>NZ_CP084028.1:2179192-2370297 GCF_020181595.1 [Mycobacterium] vasticus
CATCTCAGGACTCCCAGCCCGCCGAGGTGAAGTAGCTCAGGATCATGGACGCCGACAGTAAAGACACCACACGACCCGACGCAACGGCCAAACACCCAGGCCACCCGGCCCTTCCGTGCCAATGCAACACGGGAACTAAGCGGGGACAAACCGGCGAAATGAGTGCATGTCGAGTCCGTTGGACAGGCCGAGGTCCTGGCAGTAGCGTCGAAACCTGCGCAACAGCGTCCTCTGGGCGACCAGGGCGCCGCGCTCGCTGGGAAACAGGTCGATCCCGTCGTCCATATAGGGTTGTCCATGGGCCAGCCAGTCAGCGATGACTTCCGGCGTCCAGTCGAACACCGTCAGCACGGTGCGGCGTTTGGGTGGCGATCCTTTCTTGGCCTTGCCGTAGCGGACCTTAACCACGCCGTAGTGGCCGAACTCTCGAGCGTGGGGATTGCGGGATAAGTCGACCGTCTGCAGGTGTCGTAGTTCGTTGAACCGCAGCCCGTAGGAGTAGGCGACCTTGAACATCACCGCATCGCGGTAAGCCGGTAGCCAGCCCTTCTTCCTGGAATTGGCGATCACGGTGACCTGGTCGTCGGCGTGGTCGAAGAAGTCCTGCAGCTCCTGTTTGGTGAACGGCCGTTTCTCGGGGGACTGCTCGTTGTCCTGGACATGGGTCGCGGTGTTCCACGCGAAGAACACCTGGGCAGGATGGGTGCCGAAGCGCTGCTCGCAGACCCGGTCCCAGCCGTAGTCCGGGTCGGCGATGTAGGAGCAGAACAGCCGCAGCGTATTTTGATAGCCGCGCACCGTGGACTGCCGGCGGCCTTTGATGCTGCGCAAGTCGCCGAAAAACTCCTCCACGATGGCAGGCGTCCACGACCAGGGGAACTCGTTGGTCTGGTCGATGAACCGCCGGACCGTCGCGATCCGAGGCTCGATCGTGTCGTGGGCCAGGTTGCGGCACAGCTGCTGGTTGCGCCAGCCGTCGAGCATCTCATCGACGGTCTGGACCTCGGGATGCAGCAGCGGCACCGAACCTACGAGGAAGACGCGACCGCTCTTGTCGACGGGCAACCTGGCCTCCCAACGCCTGTATCATCCGATGAATCATTGAATCATCTGATGAATCAGTACCACATCCATGCAGGTAGGTCCATCGCAGCGGCAACGCTCGACTGGCTGACGCCCAGGAGACTTTGCGTGGGCAGGCGCGGAGCTAGGTGCAACAGCCATCGAATACTGTTGTTGCCCTTGCGCTTTAGGTCGTTGGGTGACATAGGCGGAGATGGCTTGGGCGGGCCGGTCCCTGATTCATCTGATGAAAACGGCGAGTTTCACTGGATATAGGTGTTATCAAGAAATGTCGTAATCCGTCGACGCGTGCTGGTGTCCGTTCTCATCGGGTCTGGGGCATTCTCATCGAATCCGTGGTTTGCCCCGTGCTGCAAGGCCAACTGGTCGAGGACGTCGACGACGCCATCGACGTTGATGGCGCGATCGACGTGGATCGCCAAAGCCTCGCGGGTGAACTCGTCAATGACGTTGAGCATCTTGATGGTGCGCCCATCGGCGGTGGTGTCGAACTGAAAGCCCATCGCCCAGATCACGTTCGGCCTAATCGGGCACATCGCACCGACGGCGGCCCCGATGCCGGTCAGGCGTTTCTTCTTACCACGCTGCGGAACCCGCAGGCCCTCGTCACGCCAGAGCCGGCCGACGCGCTTGTTGTTCACGGCCCAGCCCGCTTTTCGTGCTGCGATCGCCGCTCGCCGCCAGCCCCAGCGGGTCAACCTCGAAACGTCCGCGGTCATCCGCAGCCCGCCAACTCGATGGAGTCCGTTGTCAGGGAGAACACGGTCTTCGGCGATACCATCGATCCGTGCGCCACGTTGATGCTGTCGGTGATGGTTTAGCTGTGGTGTCCAGGGAGGTTGGTCAGCCGGGTGACTGGTGGCCGGCCTCCGATGGCGGAGTGGGCTCGGTGGTGATTATAGAAGTGGAGCCATCGGGGTAGAGCAGTGTTGCGTTGTTCGGTTGACTCATAGAGCCGGGCGTAGGCCCAGCCGTCGGCAAGGGTGCGGTGGAATCGTTCGATTTTGCCGTTGGTTTGCGGTCGGTAGGGCCGGGTCTTTTTGGCGGTGATACCCAGATCGGTGCAGGCCTGAGTCCAGGCGTGGGATTTGTATGCCGAGCCGTTGTCAGACAGGACCCGTTCGATGCGGACGCCACGGTCGGCGAACCAGGATGTGGCTCGTTGCAGCACCCCGATCGCTGTTGCGGCGGTTTCATCTGAGCAGATCTCGGCGTAGGCCACGCGGGAGTGGTCGTCGATGACGGTGTGTACGTATGCGGTTCCCAACAGTGGGCCGCGGTGCTTGCTGCGGGCGGTACCGGTTCTAGCCACCGTTGCCGAGCGGTTGCGGTCACCGCGTTGTTTGCCGACATAACGCCATCCACCCCCGTCGGGGATGTTGCCGAACTTGGTGACATCGACGTGGATCATCGAGCCGGGATGGTCGTGTTCGTAGCGACGAATCGGCTCGCCGGTGACGCGGTCGATGTGGGTGAGCCGGTTGATCCGGCAGCGCACCAGCACCGCGTGCACCGTTGAGGCTGGGATCGCCAGCTGGCCGGCGATCTGCACCGGTCCCAGGCGTTGACGCCACCGCAGGCGCACGATCTGACGTGTCACAGCGGTGGATGTCTTGGCTGGGCTGTGGTGCGGCCGCGATGACCGATCAGCCATCCCGGCCCGGCCTTCTGCGCGGTAGCGCGCTGCCCACTTGGCGGCCGTGCGTGACGAAACCATGAACATCTTCGCTGCCGTCGAGCAGTTGTAGCCGCGATTGACGATCAGCTCAGCGAGCCGCAACCGGGCCCGTGGGGTCAGTGCTGCATTAGCGTGGGACACGAAGGCCTCCTGGTTGATGAAGCGGTTTCTAGACAGCTCCACTTCACAACCGGAGGCCTTCACCTGTCTCAACAACAGGCCAACATCAACTCACTGAGTTACAACGTCCCTGGACACCACATTTAGCCGATGGTCGGGGGGATAGTGTGACCTTGGCTTCGACAGCGAAGTGAGCCAACAGACGCCGTCCCCGCGGGGCCGAAATACAGTGCCGGGTCATCACCGAGGTGCGAAGCTTCGTCGCTGTTCGCGCGGTGTCGATGCGCGGCGGGTGGTTGTGGCAGCGACATCGGTGGGCACGGTTTTGACTTTCGGGCTGACCGGGTTTGCCGGCGCGCCCGCGGTGCGAGCTGATTTCGATGATCTACTCGCCGATCTGGTCAACCCTGCTGCTTGGGGGACGATAGTTGACCCCGTCGACTGGACCGGGTTCACCTTCGACCCGCCTGTCGGCGACGCGGCGATGGCCGGGGCGCTCGCGGCGAGCAGCACCGTCGACCCGGACGGTCTGGCTGGTAGCGCGGATGACGGCCTTGGAGCCAATTGGCTGGCCGAGTTGCTCGAAAACGACGTCTACCTGTCGCTGCACACTGCGGCTGAAGACTGGATCGACAGCTCGTTCGGCCAGCAGGTCGATGGCGCCATCAACTCGCTGTTCACCTTCGGCGGTGCCTGCGGCCTGATCTGTAACGGCACCCCAGGAACTGAAACCGACCCCGCCGGCGGTGACGGTGGCTGGCTGTTCGGTGATGGTGGGGCGGGCTGGACCTCCACCGAAACCGGTGTCGCCGGCGGCGACGGTGGGTCGGCTGGGCTGTTCGGCAACGGCGGGTCTGGAGGCACTGGCGGGCCCGACGCCGATGGCGGTGCCGGTGGGACCGGTGGGATTCTCATCGGTCACGGTGGTGCCGGAGGTGACGGCGGCACTGGCGGCCCCGGTGCGGCCGGTGGTAACGGTGGTGACGGCGGAGCCGGGGCCAAGTGGCTTGCCGGGATCGGGGGTAACGGCGGCAACGGCGGCACCGGCGGTGCAGCCACAGGTGCCCACGCCATCGCCGGCGACGGCGGCAACGGCGGTGCAGGCGGTATCGGCAGCCCGCTACGTTCTGCTGGCCCGTTGTCGCTGCTGAGTCAGCTTTTCTCCGCGGCCGGAGGAAACGGCGGCACCGGCGGCACCGGCGGGGCAGCCACTGGTATCGACAGTGTCGCCGGGGCCGGTGGCACCGGCGGCGACGGCGGCGATGCCGCGCACCTCAATAATGCTCTACCGGCCATTTTGGTCGGAGGGAACGGCGGAGACGGCGGCGACGGGGGTGCCGCGACCGGGTTAGGCAGCACCGCCGGTGCTGGCGGCACCGGCGGTGACGGAGGCGACGCCGCGGGCGGCGGAGTGACCACCGTCAGTGGCAGCGGCGGCAGCGGCGGTGATGGCGGCAACGGCATCGACGGCGGGCAGGCGAGCCACGGTGGTGACGGCGGGGCAAGCGGAATCCGCTTCATCAATACTCCGCTTGGCACCGGGCAATCTGGATCTGGCGGCAACGGTGGGCACGGCGGCGCCAGCGCAGGCGGAACCGGCGGTACGGGAGGCGCCGGAGGAGGCGGGTCAACCGCAGGCCACAGCCTGATTCCTGAAGGTCCCAACGGCGGCGGCGGCGGGGGCGGTGCCGGCGACGGCGGTAACGGTGGTCACGGCGGGAACGGCGGCGTCGGTGGCTTCGGCGTGTCCCCGGGCGCTGGTGGCACCGGCGGGATCGGCGGTGCTGCCAACGGCGGAGCCGGCGGCAACGGTGGCAACGGCGGTGACGGCGGCAACAGTGCGGCCGGCGGGAACGGCGGAGCGGGCGGCGACGGCCTTGTAGGCCGTAGCGGCGGAGCCGGCGGTGACGGCGGCCACGGCGGTGACAACAACTCCGGGAACACCGGGGGAAACGGGGGCAACGGCGGCCTGGTAGGGCCAGCAGGTGACGGTCGCGGCGGCAACGGCGGTGATGGCGGTGATGGCGGTGCGCTCAGCGCACCCGAGCCCGGTGGAGCCGGCGGCAATGGCGGCACCGACGGCGCACCCGGACTCCCTGGACAAACCCGCCACTGACGAAAGCCGTGGGAGGGTCCGCGCAGCGGGAACTGTCGTAGACGGCCCTCGGGTCATGATCGGCAACGGACTCGGCCACCTCGGTGGCGACTGGGTGAGGTTCGCTCGACCGAGTGTCCCGACAGTGATCCAGCCCGGCTTCAGACACCGATCGGCACGAACCCGGCTCCTGGTCCGCCGTCGGCTTCGATGTCGTTGAGGATCACGGTCATCAGCACGATCTTCGGGCGGTTACCCAGCGGGAATACTGGCGGTGGACCCGTCAGAAAGTCGGGGCAGGGCCTACCGAACGGATTGTGCGGTACAAGCCCGCCCTGGATCATGCCGATCAGCCGGTCGTCGACGGTGACCGGTGCGCCGGTGTCGTCGGGCGTTCCGCACTCGATCGCGCTGATGATCCAATCATCGGGTATCAGGCCGCGCCCCCCGATCAGGAAGCAGGTACGCCCCGTCGCACCGCTTTGCATGCAAGCCGGGGCACGCAGCCGCGGTGGCGGGCCGATCCCGTCGATCGCGAACCCCGCAAAATCCGGGATCGGGGTGATCTGATCGGCGTCGAAGACGACCACCGCGTAGTCGAGGGTGTCGTTGACCCGTACTACACGGCCCACCGGCCCGGCGATCCCCGGGATCGTCACCACGGCGTCGGGTCCGCCACAGTGCGCCGATGCGATGCCGACCAACGCGCCGGTGTCGTCATGTCCGATCGTGGTCAACGTGCAGGCGACATCACCGACGTGGATAGCGGCGCCACCACCCAGCAGAACCGCCCCCGCCGTAGCGGGCGGAGTCAAGACCATGGCGGCCAGCACCGCCACCAATCCCGCACCCCATACCCGCCAACCACCAAACATGCTCGACATTCTCCGCACGACACACCAGGGTGCACCCGTTTTCGGCGGTTTCGCTATCAGTCGACTCCGGTACTATTTCTGACGTTCGAGGTGCGCCGTCGTTGACGGGATGCTCGCCACTTGTCCCTGGGAGGTTTGGGTATGTCACGTGACGCTGGATACAACAGCGATCGGTTCGGCTGCTACCGCACTGGGGAGCGCCGCCGCTATCGCCCGCCGGTGGTTGGTGCCGCTACGGCGGTGGGGGCGTTTTTGGCGTTCGGGATGTCCCCGTTGGCTGGCGCGCCGGTGGCACGCGCGGACTTCGAAGACCTGCTTGTTGACCTGTTCAATCCGGCTGATTGGGGCACGGTCTTCGATCCGGGCAACTGGGACGGGCTGAGCTTCGACCCGACCGGCAACGACGACGCGATAGTTAGCACGCTGGCGGTCAGCGGCACCGCTGATCCGGTGGCAGCATTGTCGGCCGGGGATTCCTCGGGCGGGCTGCTGGGTGATTCGGTGACCGTGACGGCGGTGCCGGCCGCCGAGGCGTTCCAAAACGATGTGTACCTGCCGTTGCACCAGTCCCTTGAGGAGTGGATGGCCAGTCCCACCGGCCTGAGTGTTGACGACTCGTTGAACAAGTTCAGCGAGGCGTTCGGGCTGGGCATGATGATTGGCAACGGCACTGACGCCACCGCGGCTGATCCCACCGGCGGGGCCGGTGGATGGTTGCTCGGTGACGGCGGAAACGGATGGACCTCAACACAGGCCGGTGTCGCCGGTGGTGATGGTGGCGCGGCCGGTTTGTTCGGCAATGGTGGTGTTGGCGGCGCCGGCGGTGCCGGTGCCGATGGCGGTGCCGGCGGCAATGCCGATACCTTCGGTGACGGTGGCGCCGGCGGTGCCGGTGGCGCCGGCGGTGCCGGTGGCGCCGGCGGTGCCGGTGTCGCCGGAGGCGACCATGGCTCTGGCGGAACTGGTGGAGACGGTGGCCACGGTGGCAGATTGTTCGGTATCGGCGGCGTGGGCGGCAATGGCGGCGCAGGTGCCGATGCCACTGGGGGTGCTGCTGCGGGCGCCGGTGGCAACGGCGGTGCCGGCGGGTTCGGCAGTCCGAGTGATTTCGGGATCGGTCTCGGCGGGGCCGGCGGGAACGGCGGTGACGGTGGCGCGACCATCGGCGATCACGGCACTGGCGGGGCAGGTGGCAACGGCGGGACAGGCGGGGTTGGCGGTATATTCAACGGCTTCGGCGGGTCCGGTGGGCACGGCGGTGACGGTGGCGCAGCCACCGGCCAAGACAGCATCGCCGGGGCCGGCGGAAACGGCGGCGACGGTGGACTGGGCACCCCGCTCGGCGGCATCAGTCACGGTGGCACCGGCGGTGACGGCGGTGCCGGCGGCACGGCCAGCGGCAGCGGCGCCCTCGCCGGGGCTGGCGGAAACGGCGGCGACGGCAACCTCGGCAGCGTGTTTGGCAGCAGCGGCGGTGGCAATGGAGGCACCGGAGGAGACGGCGGCAACGGTGTCGACGAAGCCGTTGCCAGCCACGGCGGCCATGGCGGCACGGGTGGCGGTGGCGGTGGCCTCGGGTTCGGTCCGGCCGGTCATGGCGGAAACGGCGGCGACGGTGGTATTAGCGGCGGCGGGACCGCTGGGCACGGCGGAACCGGCGGCGCTGGGGGCAGCGGCCTTGGCGGGTTCGCCTCAGCCGGTGGCGGTGGCGGCGGTGGCGGCGGCGCCGGCGACGGTGGTACCGGAGGAGCCGGCGGTAACGGTGGCACCGGTGGCACCGGTTTCGGCAACACCACCTTGCCCACCACGTCGGTAACCGGCAACGGCAATGCCGCCAACCTGCCCACCCCGCCTCCTCCCGGCGCCTTGCAGAGCGGCGCCGGTGGCGACGGCGGAACCGGCGGGGCCGCTGACGGCGGCACCGGCGGGGTCGGTGGAAACGGCGGGAACGGCGGCATCGCCGGCGCAGGCGGCAATGGTGGTGACGGCGGGCAGGTCGGCCCGAACGGCGACGGTGCCGGTGGTGCCGGCGGCAACGGCGGCGTCGGTTTCGGCACACCAGGAATCGGCGGCGCAGGTGGTGACGGCGGCGCCGACGGCACGCCCGGGACGGCCGGAACGCCCGGAATACAGCTGACACTTCCCACACCGCCCGCCCCGACGAACCCTGCCAGCCCGTAGACATCCGCCGCTAACACCGTCGGCCACGGCCCGCGGGTGCGCGCTACCTGCCGTGCGACCCTGTTGGTGGCAACGGCATCTGCGGGGCCAACGGCAAAGGCGAGCAACAACAAACGACTACCATCCCGTCACCCCAAGTGGTGCTCTTGGTTTCGGTGACGGTTGCTGAGGCGCCGTCAAAACGAACCGCGCAGCTTCACGACCGTCGCTCGGTAGGCCGTCGAGCCAGCTCAAAGAATGGCCGCGCGTGATTAATCTCGTTCAGGCGCAACGTGTTTAGCGCTAGACGTTCAGGTGGTTCGCGGCCGTAGCCCTGGGCGGCTGATGGCGGGGTAGGTGGCCATGGGGACTGCGGCGCGGGCGGCGTGGATGTTCATGACTTGGGTGGAGTAGCCGAGGAGGTCGGCGAGTGAGGCGGCGTCGATTTCCTTGGTGAGGTCGTGCAGTGCTGCGTTGCGTGCGGCCGTGATGTCGATTCCGAGGCCGCGAAGCCGATGCATGAGTGATTGTTCTGAGATATGTTGCCCTGCAGTATATCCAGGGAATAGCCATGCGGAGCGGTGGTTCATCGTCCGTCTGTTGGCCCGCTGCTCAAGGTGCCGGTGAAACAGGGGGAGTAGGGCCGGAGGGATGGGGGCGGGCACATCGCCGAGGGCGATGGTGGTTCGCGTGGGGGTCGTGGCGATGTCGTCGAGGGTGAGTCGGCAGATTCGGTCAAGGGGTGTGCCGAATAGCATCAGCAGGAGCGCGGCGATTCGGGTGGAGAGGATGACGTGGTCGGCTTCGATGACGTGTTTGATCAGGTCGAGGTGCTGTCGTGTGGAGGTCAACGGGGTCTTACGGGCCACGCGGTAACGGGTCTTGAAGGCCGGGGCGATGCCGGCGCGGGCGCGCCACTGGAAGAAGTTGCGAATGGCGGTGCGGGTCGTCGTACCCTCGCTGAGGTAGGTGTCGAGCTGGCCTTGGGTGAGGTCGTCGATGGTGGTGTCGTGTTCGGTGAGTAGCCAGGTGAGGAACTTGCCGGTTTCGGTGATCTCTTGTTTGGCGCAGCGCGTGGCGTTGTCCATGTTGCGTGTGGGGTCGTCGTCGTCGCGCAGGCGCCGCAGGTGATGCCATCGGGCGAATTGTTCGATGGGGGTCGCGATCGTGGGGGTTTCCTGGAGCGTCTGCAGCCGTTGGTCTAGCCACTGCTCGAAACGGGCGAGGTACCGGTCGCCGCGGTCGGGCATCATGCGGTGCGCGATCAGCATCTCGCGCAGGTGCTCAAGGCCCTTTGATGGTGGCATCGCGTCGAAGGCGTCGTGACTCAATTGCAGTTCGCGAGTGCCAATTAGGGTGAGCAGTTCGGAGGTGGCCGGTTGGCGCATCCAGGTGATGATGCTTTCCGGGCGGGGGACTGCGGCGAGCTCGACGATGAATCGTTTGAGGCGCATGTCGGGTGGGTGGTGCGGTGCGAGGATCTGTTCGAGGTCGGCGGTGACGACGCAGCGGGCGCAGTGGCCGCCGCGCAGCCGCTCGGCTTCCCGGCCACAGTTATCGCAGTCGAGGTTGGTGGTGATGCCGGCGCAGTCGCGGCACAGCGCTGCGCCGGTGGGTGTTTGGCCGGGCACGAGGCGCTCGGCGCCGCAGAACGAGCACAGGCCGTAGGTGCGGGCGGCGGTGGTGAAGCACGGTCCGCAGATGGCGCCCTCTGGCCAACGCGCCCGGATCTTGGGCACCAGGTGGTGGCATCGACTGCATTCGATGTCGCCGATGGTGCGGGGGCGCCCGCGGCGGCGGGGTTCAGTCATCGGAGACGATGCGGGCCTTCACCGGCCGATAGGCGTTGAGCAACGGAACGTCGCTGGGGGCGTTGACGACCTTGGTCCGAGATTGGCGGGTGTCGGTGGCGGTGTAGGTGATCAGGTCGCCAGCCTCGATGCCAAATATGTCACACAGGGCGACGAGGACCCTGAACGAGATCCGGTCGGGTTCTTGGCCGACGATGCGGTAGATCTGCGATTCGGAGAGCATGATGCCGCGTTCGCGTAACGGCGCAACCAGGTCGCGGCTGTTTTTCATGCCGGTGCGAGCCATGAATTCCCTTACCCGCCAATGGTATTGGATCTCCCGTTTCATTTGGACTCCCGTCGTCTGCTTTCATCCAGGTTGGCCTTGCTGCGGGTCAGGGTCGTGCTGAGGACCCGCTCCAGTTCGCGGGCCCGGTAATCGGGGGCGGCCAGGGTGTAGATGGAGGTCGTGGCGGCGTGCTCGTGGCCCAGCTGCAGCTGCACGAAACTCACGTCGTAGCCGTACACGGTTTGCAGGTTGGTCGCATACGAGTGGCTTGTGTCCGCAAAAGCCGTGTGCGGTGGGGTCCGTGTGGCGATTGACGTGGGCATTTCTCGACGTCGAGTTCGTGACAGTGATTGCAGCTTGTGTGGCGATAAAGGCGGATCGACTGTGATGGACGTCACTGTTGGGTAGGTCAGCATGGTCCGATTAGTTTCTGCTGGGCTTTCGGGCGTTTCGGGAGGCCGGTGATGGCTGTGATTGGGTGGTTGGCCGCGCGGAGTCGGAGAATCTCGTCGTGCTGGGCAGCGATCCGGGACAGGGCTTGAATCCGGAATTCGGTGAGCTCCTGGATTGTCGAGTTAGCTTGGGCGAGAGTGTTTTTTAGCTTTTCGACTTCTGTTTTGAGGCGTTCGATCTGCGCGGCCTTCGGGTCCGGGGTTTCTCCGGCCTGCTGGAGTTGCTCGAGGCGGTGCTCGAATTCGGCGCGCAGGTGGGCGTATGGGCGGGTGCCGTAGAAGGCGGTGCGGTCGACCCCGGCTTCGAGTGCGAGGGTCTTGATATCGCAGTTGCCGCCGGGTGGGATCTCGCCGCGCAGCAGCCGGTCCATGGCAGCGCGGATGCGGTTCTCGTTCTGGATACGTTGGGCGGCAGCAATTCTCATGCCTGTTCCTCGGGTGCGCTGGTTCGGGTGGCCGTGTCGATACTGGTAATGACCCGGACGGCCCGATCGAAGTCGGCCTGCAGGCGAGCGTGTTCGGTGGTGCGCGTCTTGCCGAGTTGGCCGAGAAAGATCTTCGTCCGTTCGGCGTGCTCAGCCCAGACGGGCCGGTGATGCTGATGGTGGGTGGCCTGCGGGCAGCGTCCGGAGTCACACATGCCGATCATCGGTCGGTCCGCCGACGGGGTGCCCGCGAGTTTCAGGCAGAGCGCGCGGGAGGGATCGGTGAACCAGCAGTAGTTCGCGGGGCCAAGGTGCAGCGCCTTCGCGCGTTTGGACAACAGGTTGAGGATGTCGCGGTCGTTGCGCTGAATCTTCGGCGCCGCAGTCGCTTCGGTGTTCAGTTCGGCGTCGATGGTGGCGAAGAATTCGGTCAGGCTGCGAGCGCCGGGGCCGGCGGGCAGGATGCCTTGCTGATAGTTGCGGAACTCAGCCAGCACGAGCTCGAGTTTATGGTCGGCCTCGAGCTTGTTCACTTCGCCCAGCAACTCCGACTGGGCGCCGCCCGGTCGAGCAGCGTAGCCCTCTGTAGTTGCCGCAGCGATATGTTTGAGGTGCAGTTTTGCTGCGAGAACCCCGCCGGGCCGGTGCGCCATCTCCAACGCAACGGTCCTCCTGAGCATACGCAGTGCCACGGGGTCGTCGGGGATCGGGGCGAGTCCGAGGCGGGCTCCGGCCGGGGAATTCACCCAGGCGCGGAACCACAGGTAGCGGACTCGGAAGCTGAACCGGGACAACAGCAGAGCGCCGCTGCGGGGGTCATCGTGGAGCGCCTCGATGAGCTCGATCGCTTGGTGGACGGGTTCGATGACGACCCATTCGTCGTCGGTGCCGCCGAGGCCCTGGCCTTTGATGATCTTGCTGGCGACGCGGTAGCGCTTCAGACCGGGGATCGGTTCCTCGACCCGGCGGCAGCCGACCCGCAGTTCCATCAGCTCACTGGCCCGCATTCCGGACGCAGCAGCCAGGACCACTATGGCGGCGGTGCGGGCGATGCCGATCAAGGCGGCCGCTTCGGATCGGTGCAGTGGCAGTGTCCAAGGCAGCAGGGTTGTGCCGTCGGCGGTTGGGGCCTCGGCGGCGTCGCGGCCGAAGATCTTCTCGACCCCGACGGTGCTGAGGGTGTCGATCAGCGGTTCGCGCAGTGCGGGCATCCATTTCGCCCAGAACTGGACGTAGCCGGCCTGCCGAGCCAGGACCCCGGTGGAGACCGGCAGCAGCGGGTCGCTCGCGTCCCAGCCGGTGGTGAGTCTGCGGTTGACGTCATGCTCTTCGAGCATCGGCAGCGGTGTGCCGGTTGCCTGGTGGTCGGCTAGCAGCCTCTTGATGTCGCTGACCATCGTTGGGGAGCGGTGACGAAGCCCAGGGGCCCCGGTGGCCCAGACGTTGTCGATTTCGCGGATCTGCCGGTTCAGCTCGACGACGTGCGGGCCGAGGGCCTGGACCAGGTGCAGGGCCGCGGCGAGCATCGGTTGCAGCACTTCGGCGCGGACGGCCGGTGTCTTGTTTCCTTGACGGCCGGAAGGCATTTCAGCAACCGCGGATGCTGTCGCACCGCCCCAGGGGCGTAGATCGGCCGGAACCCGGTCGGAGGTGAACAGGTCCCGGTAGTCGACCAGATCGACGATCATCTGCGCGGCAGCGCGGCGGACACCGGCGCTTTGCTCGCCCACGACGACGCCGTCGGCGTCGACGACGTAGCGCCGGAACGCCAGGTATTGCTCGCAGAGATGGGTGTCGAGTTCGGCGAGGGTAGTAATGCCCCGCTGATCGAGCCAGCCGAAGAATTTCCCGGCCTCGTAGAGCCGGCTGTAGCAGCTGGTCAGCTGCAGGGCAGTGCGGTAGGCGCGCGGGAGCCCGACCACGGCATCATGAGTGGGGACCAGCAGCGCCAGGATCAGCTCCTTGGCGACCAGCCGCCAGCGTGGGTCGGTGATGGTGGTGAAGTCGAATCGGCGCCGGTAAAGGGCCATTTGGACTGGGAGTCCGATCACGTCGGTGAAATCCCACAGGTCGTCGTTGAATACCGGCCGCGGCGTGCGGTCGGGCAGTGTGAGCCCGGCTTCGCCGCAGATGTCGGCGCCGGTGAACGGGGACCGACGTTGGGCGTCGGGTGCCGTGGTCGCAATTGTGCTCGTCATGCGGTGAGTTCCTCGGGGCGCAAGGGGATTTCGTCGTCGCTGTCGGTGACATGGGCGGCTGCGGCGGCGAGTTCGGCGGGGTCGAAACGGTCGAGGATCTGGTCGATCCGGGCGGCGTAGGGGCCGAAGACCGCCATGAAGTGGGCGGCGGGCATCTGCTGCCACTGGCGGGAGAAGAATGCCTTGAGCCGTAGCAAGTTCACCGCGTGCCTCGGGGCGAACACCGCCAGCGGGCAGAGCAGGCAGACCCAGGGACGTGCCGGGCATGGCTTCCCGGCCGGTCCGTGCAGCCCGGCCAGCTGATCGGCGCAGGCCGCGGTGAACACATCCCGCGCGCCGCCGACCAGCTCTGCGAGCACGCCGTCGTCGAGCTTCATCGCTGCCAGCAGTTGCGGGTAGCCCTCGGCGAGTGCAGCGGCGTCGGCGTCGGTGATCACCGTCGGTGGGTGCGCTCGGCGCAGGATGTCATGCTGGGCGTCGGCGATGATCATCTCGACGGCCTGGCGCTGGCCGGGAGTCGTCGCCGACAGGTAATGGTCGCCCTCGACCGCGGGCGTGTGGTTCGGGTCGATCGTGGCACGCGCGTTCCCGGTCCAGGACTTCTTGTCCCGCATCGCGTGATGGGTGGTGCGGATGCGGGACCGGTGCAGTTTCATCGGCTGGCCGTCGTCGCCGACGATGTGGTAGCGGCGCATCCACCGGCCGATCGCGGACCGGTTCACGTCACCGAGGCGGCGGGAGTAGCCGGGCTGGCTCATCCCTAACCACAGTGTGGCCCGCTCCTGCGGCGGCACGAAGCTGCGCAGCAGCGCCGAGTGCGCCAGCCACTGCTCGAGTAACCGCACCGCCGGCCGTGGCAGCGTGGTGCTCTCGGCGGCGGTGCGGCGTTTGATGTAGGACAACAAGATTGTCGAGTCCCCGGCCCAGTCGATATCTTCGATCTCCAGGTCGGCGATGCCGTCGGGGACGATGCCGGAGTAGATCCCGAACAGCAGCCGGTAGACGATCACGACGTCGAGGTGCGGGAACATCGCCAGCGCAGCCTCGTGGAAGATAGCAGTGACTCCTCGATGGCGGAAGACGTTGATGGACATGCCAATTGCTTCAGCAGCGTCGTTGCTGCCGATCGGGCCGAGCGTCGACAACAACCAGCAGAAGTTCTGGTGAGTCCACACACCCGCGCCCGGATGCCGCCCTCCGGCGGCAGACGCCAGCGCGTGCCGATGCGTGGCGTAGGAGTCGTCGACCTGCTGTCGACAGACCGCGGCGAGTCGCTGCCATTCGTCCTCGGAATACGGTGGCAACGGCCGTCGATTGCGGTGAAGGTTGAAGTGCCGTCCCGCGGCCAGTTCCAACACCCCGTCACCGAGACGGCCGCCGGATCGCGCATAACCTTCCACCAAGTACCGTGTCAGCGACTCCAACCAGTTCGGGCCTGCCATCCAGAACTGCGCCAGCTGCCCGCGACGCAGATCACCGGCACCGCCGGAAAAACCCTGATCAGCGAATGTTCGCACCATCCTGTGCAACCCGCGCACGTAGTGGCCGACCGAGCCTGCAGTATCGGCACTGCCGTGCGGATGGATCAGCTCCACCAGCCCGACGGCCAGATCACGCGCCAACCGGGAGTTTCCCGTCCCCTCCAGGTCGAATTCCGCTCTGCTTCCGTCGCTGAACACGCAGCTCAGGCCGAGCGGAGTATCGACTACCCTCGTCGGCATCACAACACCTCGTCGGTGTCGTCGTCGAATTCGGCGTCGGCTTCCCGCTGTGCCGCGGTATCCGCGGTGAGTCCTGCTGCTGCTCCGGCGGTTTCGTAGGCTTGCCGATAAATCCGCGTCGTATCAAGGCGTTTCACGTACTTCTCGGTTGTGAGAACGGTCGAATGCCCGAGCAGATCCCGCAGCACCAGCAGCGGATCGGCCTTGGTCAGATACAACACCAGCGCCGCGTCGGCGTCGGTGTCACGCACCAGCTTCGCCGCCTGCCGGTAGTAGCCGGTCACCAAATACTCCAAGGTCTGCATCGAGAACGAATGCCGAAGCCGATGCGGATGGACATGCGGAAACCGTGGCTCGAACCGTGCACGGATCCGGTCGGAGGTGCGCTCGAACACCGTCGCCCACGCGGTGAACGGGCCACCATCACCCTTCACCGCCAGCAGGCACGACCCGCCCTCCGGCGCCACCAGCCGCCGACGCTCGGCCGGGGTCAGCGACTCCCACGACCGGCGAACACCGTTGATCCGGCCGCCACGTGCGTCCGGTTCGGTGACCCGCAGCGGCTCGCCCCAGCGTCGTGGTGGCCGCCAGGCCGATCCGTCGGTGACGGCGGCGCGGTCCAGCTGCAGGTAGTCGTGGAGCCCGGCCAGGGCGTCGTAGGAGATCCAGGTGGTGCGGAACTTGCGGCCCTTGGTGATTCCCGCCGGAACCGCCAACGGGATCGGGATCACCGTCGATGCCGGTGGCAACGCGGGGATCTCCCACGGCAGCAGATGCGTGAACTCGCCCAGCCGAAGCCCGGTCGCCAGCGCGAGATCACCGATCGCGGCGTTGCGGGTCATCTCCCGCCCGGTGAACCCGCTGTCATGGGTGCCGTCCGGCGCCAATCCACGCAACCCTTTCCGAAACAGGTCGGTGAAGTCTGGTTCCAGATACTTGATGCTCACGTGCGGTCTCGGGGTTCGGCGCACCGCCAAGTTCACCCGGACGTCGCGGCCGGTGCCGGCGAAGACCGCCCGCGCGGACCGGTAGGTGAACGGCTCCGCTGCCGCGTATCCCTCGTCCATCGCCCACCGGTAGAACAGCGACAGGATGCTCATGTGCTGGCCCCAGGTGGTCGCCGCGAACCTCGCCCGGATCGGTCCGGCCGCGCGGTGCTCGGCATACCGGCTCAGCCCGGCCTTGAGCCGGTCACGCGAATCGAACAAGCCCACACCATGTTCGGCGAGGAATTCCGTCCACTCCTTGACCGCCCGCGCGTAGTTCTCCCACGAACTCGGCGCCGGAGCCCCGCTGGCCGGCAGCAGCCGCAACCACTGGTTGATCACCGTGGTCGGCCGCGGCGCTGCCGGGCCGTCCTCGAACAGCAGATCATCATCAATCAGCACCGGCATCGCTTCCGGGATCACCGGCCGGTGCTCGACATCCCAGGACTCCCAGCCCGCCGAGGTGAAGTAGCTCAGGATCATGGACGCCGACAGTAAAGACACCACACGACCCGACGCAACGGCCAAACACCCAGGCCACCCGGCCCTTCCGTGCCAATGCAACACGGGAACTAAGCGGGGACAAAGCGGCGAAACGAATGCAGGTCCAACCCCGGCGGAAACCCGAGTTCGTCGACGAGGTCGCGCATCCGCTGCCAGAGGTTGCGTACCGGCATCAGACCACCCTTCTCGGTGGGGAACAAGTCGTTGACTGGCTGGCCATAGCGGGGAAGTCCACGCTCGACCCAATCCGCTACCGCCTCCGCGGCCCAGTCGAAGACGGTCAACACGGTGCGCTGCTTGGGTGGTGAATTGCGCATCGCCTTGCCGTGGCGGATCCGTACCAGGCCCAATTCGCCGAAGAACGGCGCCCGGACGTTACGAGAGAAGTCGACGAGCTGCAGGTGCCGGACCTCGTTGCGGCGAAGGCCCCATCCGTAGAGGGTCTTGAACGCCACCGCATCCCGCCACGCCGACAACGCGCCCTTGCGCCCGGCGTGCAGGATCCGTTCGGGCTCCAGATCCGCCAGGTCGAAAAACTGTTGCAGCTCCTCGAGCGTGAAGGGCCGTTTCAACGCCCGCGAGTCATCGGCCTGGACGTGCTTGGCCCGGTTGAACTCGGTGATCACCTGACTGAACACCGTGCCAAACAGCCGACCGCAGTGCTCATTCCAGTCGTAGGCAGGGTTGGTGGCGTAGTCGAGGAACAGCTTCACGTCGGTCTGATAGGCCCGCACCGTGCTGTGGGCCCGGTTGAGCACGCCGCGCAGATGACCGAAGAAGTCATCGGCATCGGCGGGTGTCCACTGCCACGGGGCGGTACCCACGAAGTCGGTCATCCGCAGCACCTGAGTGTTGCGTCGGCGGATCGTCTCGGTAGAGGTGCCCTGAGCCAGCTGCGCACGGCGCCAGCCGGTCAGCACGTCCTCCAGGAACGCCTCGGGATCCGGACCCGACGCACCCGCCGGCAGGTACACCAGCCGACCCATCGAATCGTCCATCCGGACCCCCTAACTGAAAGCATATTCTGCACTCGGGATGCAGATCATGCAGAGAAACGATGCAAAGTCCCAGTTCAGGCCGACGGATCATGGCCTCGACGACCAGCCACAGTGCCTCGAGGCACACCTATTGGTGATGCACTCAAACGAGCCGAAACAGGCTCCGCCACAACGTCACCGGCCTCGGACGAGGGCGTTATCCAAAGTCGACGTATTCGCATAGGATGCGAATAACCAACTTACTACTTGACATAATGTCGATTATCGGTAAAAAACCGATGCGGGTTATATGGCGGTGCAGGCTATCTCGCAGCCAGGGATGCGATCAAAGGCCCAACACGCGCCGGAGTCCCCGGTCGACCTCGTGCATGATGTTCGGCGACACCCCGCCGATCCGGTCCAGCAGGTCTGTCTTGTTAAGCGTGACGAGTGCGGTGACATTGACGACGGAATCGCGTGGAAGTCCCGTCGTTACGGCGGGTAGGAACACATTGCCGGGCATCGCCGCCAGGGCCGTGTTGGAGGTAATCACCGCGATCAGCACTGTTGCAAGACGACTGGCGTTGTATGGATCGGACTGGATAACCAGTACCGGCCGGCGTTTCGCGGGTCGGCTGCCGGAGGGTGTTCCGAGGTCGGCCCAGTAGAGTTCGGCTCGGCTGATCACCACTCGTCGCCCACCGCGTCCAACACATGGTGTCCGGCGGCTACCGCGGCGGCCTCCGCCTCATCGGTGCCATCAAGTTGCTCCATGGCGTTGTTGATCTGACCGGTTAGCGATTGGGCATCCAGCTCGTCCAAGTAGCGCTGCGCGGCCCGAGCGAAGAACTCGGATCGACTCATGCCGAGGTCAGAAGCGGTGCGGGTAACGCGATCGAACGTCTCGTCAGAAACGGATATGGCGGTCTTCATAGCCAGAGTATAACCCGGTATAACCAATGAGGTGATCCGGCGATCTTCAGCGTCGGTAAACGTCCGCGCGATGATCGACACGCTTAATCAGCACCAGTGAGCGCCCCGGTACAACACGTGCGCCGCTACTCGCGGCGGACACTGAGACGGCCTTGGGTCCATGCCCCCACTCCCGCCTGCCGGGCGTCAATACGTCACAGTGACGAAATGATGTCGAGCGGCGGCACCCTGTACTCCCGTGCATGAACGCGCGTGTCCGTTGACATCCGATGTGATGTATTGCCACCGTATCTGCGGTATCGGCGTGTCTTTGCCAATCTATCCGAGGTACCGCCGGTAGCGTTGTTTAGGTGAGTGTGGCGCCGGCGGCGCTATGGCCGCAGGTCAACGGTGGCGTTGAGGTGGAATTCAACTCCTCCGGGGGTTCTTCGCGCTTGCCGCTGGCGGAGTGTGCCGCAGTGGCCTTTGAGTTGGACTGCTCACCCGTGCGTGGTTTCCCAGCGTTTCGCGGGCAGGGCAATTATCCAGGCCTGTGGTGGTTTTCGACGACTCGTGAGCACGTTGGGTACGAGTCGTGGTCGGAGCGTGACCATTTGATCGCGCTGGACGCCGATCCCGCGGTGGTTGGTGTTGCGTCGCAGCCGTTCCGGCTCCATTGGGGTGACGGCAGGCACCACGTGCCTGATTACTTCGTGCGGTTGTCCGACGGAACGGCGACGGTTCTTGACGTGCGGGCCGATGACCGAATATCGGATGCTGATGCTGAGTTGTTCGACCGGTCCGAGCAGGCGTGCCGTTCCCTGGGATGGGCCTATCGGCGAGCGGGCGTTGCGGATCCGGTCGTGACGGCGAATTTGCGCTGGTTGTCTGGGTATCGGCATCCACGGGTGTACCGCCCGGCGGTCGCCGCAGCGTTGGAGGCGGTGTTCGACTCGGCGCGGCCGCTGATGACCGGGGTGAGACCGGTCGGTGAAGCGATCATGGTGTTGCCGGTGCTGTTTCACCTGTTGTGGCACCGGCGACTGGGCGTGGATCTTTCCGCGGCTGTCTTGACCGAGGAGTCGATCGTCGGGCCCGCGTTGTCACGATGACGGGTATGCGGTCGGGTGTCATCCGCGAGGGCGATGAAATCCGGTTATCCGACGGCGTATTCACGGTTGTCACACTTTCGGGCAGTTCAGCCAGGCTGACCGATGCGGTCGGCGGGCAGTCGGTGGTACCGCTGTCTCGGCTGCTGGGCGACCCGGCGTTGGAGTTGGTGTCAGGATCGCGACCGGCTTTGTGTTCCGAAGAAGCGTTGGCCGGGGTGCCCGAGGCTGCCGCCGAGCGGGCCCGCTGGTGGGAACGGCACTTGATCGAGGTGTTGACGGGTCGACGGGTTGATTCCGAGGCGGGTAGCCGGCCGCGGCCGGAGTTCGATCCGGCGTCGCGTTCGTTGCGGCAGCGCGAATTGGCCAAGCTCGCCGAGCTGCGCTCGGCTGGCCACGAGATCAGCTTGTACACGTTGCAGCGGCAACGCTATGCCTACGAACGAGACGGCCTGCTGGGGGTTGTGGATCGCCGGCACATTCCCCGGCGGGCGATGTTCGGCCGCGTCGACGAGCGGCTGGTGGCCGCAGTGCGGCAGGCCATCGATGACGAGACCGACGTGTCGACCGGGACGGTGAGCCGCCTGCAGCGACGGGTGACCAAATCGCTGGTGGCTCAATACGGTGCCCAGGACGCACCGGCGATGCCGTCTCAGCGGACGTTCTATCGTCTGGTGAAGAGGCTGTCGGAGGGCCGGCACACGTTCGGGTCCGCGCGCACCCGGCGTTCGTTGTCCAAACAGCCCGACGGCCCGTTCGGTGCGCTGACGGTGGCGCGCCCCGGCGAGGTGGTCGAGATCGATTCGACCCCCCTGGATGTGCGGGTGGTCCTCGATGACGGCACGGTGGACCGGGTCGAGCTGACCGGCATGGTTGACGACGCGACCTGCTCGATTCCGGCCGCGGTGTTGCGGCCCACGACCAAAGCGGTCGACGCGGCGCTGCTGCTGGCCCGAGCGTTGACGCCAGAACCGATGCGGCCGGAGTGGTCCGATGCGCTGCGGATGTCGCGGTCGGTGCTGCCGTATCGCTGTTTGACCGGCGTGGATCAACGGTTGGCCGATGCGGCCGCCCGGCCGGTGATCGCCCCGGAGACCGTAGTGTGCGACCACGGGAAGGCGTATCTGTCGCAAACCTTCCGGCAGGCGTGTTGCACGTTGGGGATCAATCTGCAGCCCGCCCACCCGGATACGCCGACCGACAAACCCAAGATCGAGCGGACCCTGCAGTCGGTGGCCACCTTGTTCGCCCAGCATGTCGCCGGGTATGTCGGCTCCAGCGTCGAGCGGCGCGGCAAGAACGCCGAACAGGACGCAGTGTGGTCGATCGTGGAGCTGCAAGCCCTGCTGGATGAGTGGATCGTCGCGGTATGGCAAAACCGGCCCCACGACGGCCTGCGTGACCCCGTCACCCCGGGCAAGGCGTTGACGCCCAACGAAAAGTACGCCGCCTTGGTCGAGGTCGCCGGGTATGTTCCGGTGCCGCTGTCGGCCGAGGACTACATCGAGTTACTGCCGTCGTGCTGGCGGCGCATCAATTCCTACGGGATCCGGGTCAACAACCGCAGCTACGACGCTAAGGCACTCAACCCCTACCGCCGCCAGCACTCGGGGGTGGAATCCAAGAAGGGCCAGTGGGAGGTGCACTACGACCCCTACGACGTGTCGCGGATCTGGGTGCGCAACCATCACGACGAGGGCTGGCTGGCCGCGACCTGGACGCATTTGCGCAGCCACCCGGTACCGTTCGGCGAATTGGTATGGCAGCATGCGCGGTCCGTGCTGGCCCAGCGCGGATGCGATCAGGCCACCGAAGCCGAGATCGCCCGCGCGGCCGATGACCTGCTCGACCGGGCCGCGCAAGGCCCCGCCCCCACCCGACAGGAATCCAAGGATCGCAGGGTGGCGGGTCGAACGCGAGCCACCGCGACACCGGCCTGGCCCCGCCCGCCGGATACCGCAGAACCCTGCGATGAGGAGCCGCCGCCAGGCGGTGACGAGGACGCCGACGACATCGAGATCGCCCAAGTCATTCCACTACCGGTGTTCGATGCACGCAAGGAGGCTGAATCGTGGCGGCTGTGAACACTTTTGCCCCGGTGAGCCAACTCGAGGACCGGCGCCAACCCACCACCACGCTCGAGGGTTGGCGCCGTTTCGTCGATGCCGATCCACCCGAGTTCACCCTGTTACCCGATGAGCAGTGGAGCACCCTGTCGGAGACCGAACGGACCAACTACAACGAAGCCCGGGTAGCGCATCACAGTGAACTGGTCGTGGTCACCACGTCGGCGATCCAGCGCATCACCAACGAAGGCCGGCTGCTGACCCTGCTCAACCAACGCGAGATCGGCGCCCGGCGCGGGCTGATCATTTCCGGGGCGGCCGCGACCGGCAAGACCACCGCGGTCAAACAACTCGGCCGATTCCACGAACTGCGTATCAGGACACGATTCGCCGACAAGTCCCGGATCCCGATCGTATACGTGACCGCGCCCCCGAAAGGCTCGGCGCGCAAACTCGCGATGGAGTTCGCGCGATTCCTGGGCCTTCCGCCGATGCAACCGCGGATGAATGTCACCGATATCGCCGACGCTGTCTGCCAGGTCCTCATCGACGCCCGAACCGACATCGTGATCGTCGACGAGATCCACAACCTCAACCTCGATACCCGGGCCGGCGAGGAACTGTCCGATCACCTGAAGTACTTCACCGAACACCTGCCCGCCACGTTCGTCTACGCCGGCATCGACGTCGAGCGCTCCGGTGTGTTCACCGGCACCCGCGGACGCCAGCTCGCCGGGCGCTGCGGTGTGATCAACACCAGCCCGTTCCCGTACGCCGGGGAATGGAAGTCGCTGGTGGCCGCGATGGAAGGCACCCTGCGGTTGCACCATCACACCGCGGGAACGCTGGTCGCCGAAGCCAAATACCTGCATCGACGCACCGGCGGAATGATCGGCAGCCTGGCGCACCTGATCCGCTCGGCTGCGATCCGCAGCATGCTCGACGAAACCGAGAACCTCACCAGGGATCTGATGGACACGGTGCTCATCGACTACGCAGCCCAAACATCGGCGCAACGCCATGCCAGCTGACGTATCAACCCCACCGGCGTGGCCGCAGGGGCCTGCCGCGCCACTACCGCGCACCGTCACACCGTTTCGTGGCGAAACGGTGCAGTCCTATCTTGATCGGCTCGCGCACGCCAACCACCTAGAACCCCGAGGTCTGCGGCGCTACCTGGCCGACGGTCCAGCGATCTGCCGTCCCCGGCCGGACTGGTTGGCAACCGCCAGCGGCCAGCCCGTGGGCATCCTTCACGCCCGGCTCATCGGGCTGGCCGCCCCCGACCGCGACACCACCCGCCAACGCCGCCACGCCCGGCCCGCATGCCGCCTGTGCATGGCACGCCGCGGTGTCTATGAGCCGGTCTACTGCTGGTTGCCCGACTACGCGACCGTCTGCTGCCGCCACCGCCGATGGATCGGTGCAGGCACCTCCACCCTCGACGATCAACGCGATCTGCGCTGCGCCCCCGCGGTGATCGCCGCAGCGCAGCGCCATGCCCGACTGGATCGGTGTCACGGCGACGCTGCGCGCTTCGCGGTCAGGGATGCCGCGCGGATTCACCGCTGCTGGGCACGCAGCACCAGCCCGTTTACGCTGCCGCCTGCCCGCGCCGACGCCGACACGCACATCGGCGCCTACCCGGACCTGATCGCCTTGGCCGCCATCCTGGCCGGCGCTCATCGCCGGATCTGGGGCACCGCGCCAGCCACACCCGCCCGTGCCCGCGCCGTCGATGCGGTCTACGTCAACGTCAGCGCCCGGTTTCCCCAGCACCGCGACCAAACCCGCCCCATCGAACAGTGGATCCACGATCAACAACTCAGCGCCACCCGCCGCGCACACCACTTCGACGCGTGGAAACCACGACCAGCTCAATCCCCGCGATCACCGTGCCCGGCTGGGCCAGCTGGGCGGCGTCAGGGCTGACGGCGGCGTGTGGAGCCATGGCACAATTCAGCCCTTGCTGACATATCAGTATCGGCTGTACTGTTTGGTGCATGCTGACGTGTGAGACGCGGGAATCGGCGCTGGCTCGGCTGGGCCGAGCGCTGGCGGATCCGACGCGGTGTCGGATTCTGGTGGCACTGCTCGATGGGGTGTGCTACCCGGGCCAGTTGGCTGCGCAGCTGGGGTTGACACGGTCGAATGTGTCCAATCATTTGTCGTGTTTGCGGGGCTGCGGGCTGGTCATCGCGACCTATGAGGGCCGGCAGGTTCGCTACGCGCTGGCCGACCCTCACCTCGCCCGTGCTCTGGGCGAGCTGGTCCAGGTTGTTTTGGCGGTGGATACCGACCAGCCCTGTGTCGGCGAGGACGCCGCATCGGGCGCAGCCGAGGCCACCGTTGGTCGATGACCATCAGTGGCAGCGATCCGGTGACCTTGAAGATCGCGGTCGCTCAATCGTAGTGAGTTGGCAGAACAGAAGGGATAAGCAGTGGCTATACATGGGTTCGTGGCCAAAGCAGCCGGGACAGTGTTCACCGGGCTGGTCGGGGTGAGCGCCTACGAGGTGCTGCGCAAGGCGGTGGGCACGGCGCCGGTTCACCGGGCAGCGGTGACCGTGACGGAGTGGGGACTGCGCGGAACTCGGAGCGCAGAGGTAGCAGCGGAGTCGGCCCGGCTGAAAGTCGCCGACGTGGTCGCCGAAGCCCGCGGACGCATCGGCGACGATGCCCCTCGGCCGCCCGCCGCCAAGGCTGACGATGACGACTGCTGCCAAGTGATGGGTTAGCCGTTTTCACGGGGAAAGGTCGATTGTGCCTACTGCTGAGGTTTCCTCCGATCACGGGGCCGCGCTGGTTGTCGTGTCTGCGGGTGCGCGACGAATACGGGTGCGTGCTAACTGGTTTCGGTTCGACGCGGTGCGGGCTGTCGCGATCGAGGACTCGGTCGCCACGGTGGCTGGTGTGGATGCGGTCCGCGCGTATCCGCGCACGGCTTCCGTGGTGGTCTGGTATTCACCCGAGCGCTGCGACACCGCTGCCATTTTGTCGGCGATCGCCGCCGCCGAGCACATCCCTGCCGAGTCGGTGCCCGCCCGGGCGCCGCACTCGGTCGAGGGAGGCAACCCCGGTGTGGTGCAGAGAATCCTCGACTGGAGCGAGCGGACGCTATCCGGCGAGCAAGCTGACAGGGTTTCACAACGACCAGTGCAACGAAGCGATGGCTGCTGCGACCACGACGACAGCCACCCTGAGTCGGAGCGGCTGTGGGGCGTTGTCAAGCTGCGGCGGGCCGCGTTCTCCGGGGTGGTGCTGACAGCCTCACTGGTGACGGCGTGGCTGACTCCATTCGGGCCGGTGGCGTTGGGATTGAAAGTCGTGGCGCTCGCGGTGGGCGCTTCGACGTTCGTGCCCTCAACCGTTAGGCGACTGACCGAGGGCCGTGTCGGTGTCGGCACGTTGATGACGATCGCCGCGCTCGGCGCTGTTGGACTCGGTCAGGTCGGCGAGGCCGCGATGCTGGCGTTTTTGTTCTCCATCAGCGAGGGTTTGGAGGAATACGCGGTGGCCCGTACCCGCCGCGGCCTGCGTGCTCTGCTGGCGCTGGTGCCGGATCAGGCCACGGTCTTGCGCGCAGGTGTCGAAACCGTGGTGGCCGCAGCCGAACTGCGCGTCGGTGATCAGATGATTGTCAAACCCGGGGAACGCCTGGCCACCGACGGCATCATTGTTGCCGGGCGCACCGCCCTGGACGTCTCGGCGATTACCGGCGAATCGGTGCCGGTAGAGGCCGGACCCGGTGATGAGGTGTTCGCCGGGTCGATCAACGGGTCCGGAGTGCTGCAGGTGGAGGTCACCGCGACCGTTGAGGACAACTCGTTGGCGCGAATCGTGCAGATCGTGGAAGCCGAACAGGCCCGCAAGGGCGCCAGCCAGCGCCTGGCCGATCGGATCGCGCAGCCGTTGGTGCCGGGCATCATGATCGCCGGGGCGCTGATCGCCGGGACGGGCAGCATCTTCGGTAACCCGCTGGTGTGGATCGAACGCGCTCTGGTGGTGCTCGTCGCCGCGTCCCCGTGCGCGCTCGCCATCGCCGTGCCGGTGACCGTCGTGGCGGCAGTCGGTGCCGCCTCGAAGATCGGGGTACTGATCAAGGGCGGTGCCGCGCTGGAAGCCCTGGGCACCATCAGTGGGATCGCGCTGGACAAAACCGGAACTTTGACCGCCAACCGGCCCACCGTCATCGACATCGCCACCACCAACGACGCCACCCGCGAAGAGGTGCTGGCGGTCGCGGCCGCGCTGGAAACCCGCAGTGAACACCCGCTGGCCGCGGCCGTCCTGGCCGCTACCCAAGCGCCGGTGGCCGCCGCGAGTGACGTGCACGCCGTTGCCGGAGCTGGGCTGACCGGCCACCTCGACGGGCAAGCCATCCGGCTGGGCCGGCCCGGCTGGATCGACCCCGCCGACCTCGCCGATCACGTAGCGCACATGCAACAAGCCGGGGCCACAGCGGTGCTCGTAGAACGCGATGACCGGCTGCTCGGTGCCATCGCCGTGCGCGACGAACTACGCCCAGAAGCTCCCGAGGTCATCACCGCGCTACGTGCCGGCGGCTACCAGGTGACGATGCTCACCGGCGACAATCACGCCACCGCGGCGGCGCTCGCCGCCCAAGCCGGCATCGAGCACGTCTATGCCGAACTGCGCCCCGAGGACAAGGCTCACCTGATCGCAGAACTGGGCGCTCACCGGCCCACCGCGATGGTCGGCGACGGCGTCAACGATGCTCCGGCCCTGGCCGCCGCCGACCTGGGAATCGCGATGGGCGCCATGGGAACCGATGTCGCGATCGAAACCGCCGACGTCGCCCTGATGGGCCAAGACCTGCGGCACCTGCCCCACGCACTAGCACATGCTCGACGCTCCCGGCAGATCATGGTGCAAAACGTCGGACTCTCCCTGGGCATCATCACCGTGCTCATGCCGCTGGCGATGTTCGGAACCCTCGGCCTGGCCACGGTCGTACTGGTGCACGAGCTTGCCGAAGTCGTCGTCATCGCCAACGGCGTACGCGCCGGACGCATAACGCCTCTTGCGGGGCCAGCACGAGACACCCGGCGGCAGGACAACTCAAGGTAGCGGCGGCCGTCACTGAATCCGAGGCATCGAAGGTCAGGCCCTCAAGCGCTGCCTCAGCCACAACGACAACGGACAACAAACACCCCGCCGAGCGCATCCAGGGCCGCGGGCACCAGCCGGTAGTACGCCCACTTGCCGCGCTGGGTTCGGTCGAGCAGGCCGGCCTCGACCAGGATCTTGAGGTGATGCGACACCGTCGGCTGGGATAGCCCCACAGTAGCGGTCAGGTCGCATACACACGCCTCGGCGCCCTCATGGCCCGCGATCATTGACACAAGCCGTAGCCGGGTCGGTTCGGCCAGCGCCTTGAGCACGCCGGCCAGCCGCTCGGCGGCGGCCGCGTCGAGTACGCCGTCGGTGATCGGGCTGCAGCACGCCGCAACGTCAGCGACCAGCAACGAGTCATCGCGTTCGGTCGGGGAGGCGATCGCGGCGGGCATGGCCCCAGTATGACACACGCATTGACAGTCATCGATGTTTCCCGCACACTGCTCACATAGATGTCTGTCGATGGAAAGAGTAGGTGCGATGACCGCCGAACACAATGAGCTGCGTGATCAGGTCCGGGCCAGCTACGGCGCCGCCGCCACCGCGATCAGCGGGGGCGCTACCAACAGCGATGTGCTGACCGCCGCGAGCTGCTGCGGGTCCAGCGACTCAGCCGATATCGGGACCATCTTCGGCGCCGGTCTCTACGGCGACGACGAGCACTCCGAGATTCCCGCTGAAGCGGTTGCGGCCAGCCTGGGTTGCGGTAACCCGACCGCGGTCGCTGACTTGCACCCCGGAGAGCGGGTGCTTGACCTGGGTTCTGGCGGCGGGATCGACGTTTTGTTGTCGGCGCGCCGGGTCGGCCCGGACGGGTTTGCTTACGGCGTCGACATGACCGACGAGATGCTGGCCTTGGCGAGGCGGAACGCCGAAGAATTCCGAGCCAAGGCCGGTGTCACCAACGTCGAGTTCCGCAAGGGCACCATCGAAGACATCCCGCTGCCCGATGCCGCCGTCGATGTGGTGATCTCCAACTGCGTGATCAACCTGTCCGCCGACAAACCGGCCGTGATCGCCGAGATGTTCCGGGTGCTGGTCCCCGGCGGGCGGATCGGGATCTCCGACGTCGTCGCCGAAGACCACCTCAGTTCGGCCGAGCGCGCCGAACGCGGCTCCTACGTCGGCTGCATCGCCGGAGCGCTGTCCCGCCAGGAGTACCTCGACGGACTGGCCGCGGCCGGGTTCACCGATGCCACGGTCACGTTCACCCACCAGGTGGCCGAAGGGATGCACGGCGCGATCATCCACGCCACCAAACCCGCCGCATCGTCTGATTGAGACAGCCGCAGCGAACGACCGCGCCACCGCGCCCCGACCCACCTCACGTTGACAGCTGCCAGTGAAGCGGTACGCCGCTCGCGCCACGGGAGAGAAACCTCATGAGTGACACCGCCATATCGACTGCTGCACCCGCAGTGGCCGCCAAGCTGTCCACCCTGGACCGGCTCTTGCCGGTATGGATCGGGGTAGCGATGGCCGCCGGCCTGCTGCTGGGGCGGCTGGTGCCCGGCCTGGGCGCGGGCCTAAGTGCCATTGAGGTCGACGGAGTCTCGCTGCCCATCGCCCTTGGGCTGTTGGTGATGATGTATCCGGTGCTGGCCAAAGTCCGCTACGACCAGCTCGGCGAGGTCACCGCCGACCGCAAACTGCTGGCGTCCTCGCTGGTGTTGAACTGGCTGATCGGGCCGGCGGTGATGTTTGCCCTGGCGTGGCTGCTACTTCCCGATCTGCCCGAATACCGCACCGGGTTGATCATCGTCGGGCTGGCCCGCTGCATCGCCATGGTCATCATCTGGAACGACCTGGCCTGCGGGGACCGCGAGGCCGCCGCAGTGCTGGTCGCGTTGAACTCGATCTTTCAGGTTCTCATGTTCGCCGCGCTGGGCTGGTTTTACCTGTCGGTGCTGCCGGGCTGGCTGGGCCTGTCCCAGACCGGGATCGAGGTCTCCCCGTGGCAGATCGCCAAATCGGTGTTGATCTTCCTCGGCGTCCCACTGTTGGCCGGGTACCTGTCCCGCCGCCTAGGCGAACGCGCCAAAGGCCGCACCTGGTACGAGTCGCAATTCCTGCCCCGCATCGGCCCCTGGGCACTCTATGGACTGCTGTTCACCATCGTCATCCTGTTTGCCCTTCAAGGTGATCAGATCACCTCCCGGCCTTTCGATGTCGCCCGCATCGCGGTGCCGCTGCTGGCCTACTTCGCGATCATGTGGGCCGGCGGCTACCTGCTCGGCGCCCTCCTCAACGTCGGGTACGAGCGCACCACCACGTTGGCGTTCACCGCTGCCGGCAATAACTTCGAACTCGCGATTGCCGTCGCGATCGCCACCTACGGCGCCACCTCCGGGCAGGCCCTGGCCGGGGTCGTGGGCCCGCTCATCGAAGTACCGGTGCTGGTCGGACTCGTCTACGTGTCCCTGGCGCTGCGTACCCGCCTCTTCGGACCCGAGTCCCAATCACGCAGTGCCCGCTGATGGCCGACAAACCCAGCGTCCTGTTCGTCTGCGTGCACAACGCCGGTCGCTCCCAGATGGCGGCCGCACTGCTGATCCACCAGTCCGGTGGCCGCATCGAGGTCCGTTCCGCGGGCACCGAACCCGCCGACCAAGTCAACCCGGCGGCCGTTGCCGCGATGGCCGAACTGGGCATCGACATCACAGCCAACAGCCCCGCGGTGCTCACCGCCGACACGGTGCAAGCCAGCGACGTCGTGATCACCATGGGCTGCGGAGACACCTGCCCATACTTCCCGGGAGTCACCTACCGGGACTGGAAACTGCCCGACCCCGCCGGCCAAGCCCTTGAGGTCGTCCGCTCCATCCGCGACGACATCGCCAACCGCGTCCAGACCCTGATCGCCGAACTGCTACCTGGCACCACTACATAACCCAAACCCACAGTCACCGAAACCTGTTGCGCCACTGAGATCCCCCCGGGTTATCCAACGCGGCAACGGCCCATGAAATGCTGGTCGACTGTCTGGCCGTACCCGGGATCGATACGGCGATCGCTGAGCGTGCCGGCCCGTCTCCGTCACCGTCGATACTGATCGGCGGGGCCGAGGTGATGCGTCCCGATCCGCCCCCGATGGGTCGGTTTGGGCCTGCCCGGCCGCCACGTGATGCTGAGCTAGTGGCCGCGAGGGGCGTACATGATCACGGCAACGCCTACCAGGCAGGCCAGGGCGCCGATCACATCCCAACGGTCGGGTCGGAACCAGTCGAGGGCCATGCCCCACGCCAGCGAGCCGGCGACGAATACGCCGCCGTAGGCGGCCAAGATCCGGCCGAAATGGGCATCGGGCTGCAGGGTGGCGACGAACCCGTACATTCCTAGCGCGATGACGCCGAGTCCCGCCCAGAGCCAACCACGTTGCTCGCGGACGCCTTGCCAGACAAGCCAGGCACCGCCGATTTCGGCGACCGCAGCCAGGACGAATAACAGGATTGAACGCGCCACCATGATTGCTGATCTTAGGAGACCGTGCCGGGGCATCGGGGCGTCCCCGGCTTCCGGACGCGGCAGCCCCACAACCCGATCGTCGACCCGTGCGCGTACCCGTGACAGACACCTGCCCCGCACACCATACTCAGAGAGCCAACCCACGGGAACCGACGTGAACACGGCAATGCGTTGGCGTTCAAATCGAATGCCGCACTGCCGGTTCAGTCAGTTCTTCGAGAACTGGGCACTCGGCACTGGACCCGCTCACGCAGGCAGCACCGGCATCCTCGATCAACCCCGCAATACTGTGCTCAAGCGCACGGATCTGAGGCGCCGCAGGTCAAACGGCCAGCAGCGCCTCAGATCAAACGACAGCGGACAGCCAGATCAAAATGTCGCCGCTAAAGCGCAGGGGCGGGTGCGTGGTTGTGTCGTCGTCGTCATGACTTAACTCCTCGCTAGACAAGGTTGATGACCAACGCGGGGTGCACCAGCAGCACAACGCCAAGGATTACGAGCACCGCCCCCGTGACGCGCGTGAGCCAATCGCCGAAGGAGGCGACTCGCTCCAGCCAGATCACCACCGAGAGCGCCAGCATCCACGCCAATTGCATGGTGCCGAAGGCGATCATGACTACGAACAGCATCCAGCAGCTGCCCAGACAAAAGACGCCGTAGCGCCCACCGGCACGAAGCGCCCGGGCCGGGCTGTCGTGGTACTTGCCGCACGGCGGGGAAACCGACAATGGCCAGTAGCAGTGCCGCAGGCACGCTGCTTTCAGCGGCGTGAGCTGATAGATCCCGGCGGCCAGCGCTATGGCGCCGGCCAGGCGGCCGACCCACGGTGATCCGTGTGCCAGTGGCCCGTTGAGGTGGCTCCACGCCCAGAAGGCGGGGATCCCGGTGGCGCTCCACAGGGCCAGGTATCCGGCGACGAAGACGATCGCTGGAGCGGCGCTGCCGGTGGCGGCGCGGGCGTAGGCGCGAACGACGGGCAGGACCGCAGGAAGCATCATCGCGGCCATCATGGCCACCCACGCGATGAGGAAACCGGCGAACGACATCATTGGCGCGGTCTCCATGGGCATTCCTGGCTCGGTGTCCATAGACATGGCGTCGCCGGTCATGCTGACCACTGACCACCACCAGCCCACCCCCGCCACACCCAGCAGGGCGGCCGGCAACCACGCATCAGTCCATGACCACTCACGCATTTCGGTGCTGTTCATGGTCTAGTGGCCGGGACCGACGGTGGCGTCGGCATCCAGGTCGCTTTCCAGAATCCAGCACACCGTGGACTGGTCATGTTCGGTGGGCGCGGCGTGCGCCGCGTGGTCGAGAAGGGTCTGCAGGTGGCCTTCGAGGGCGACCAGTTCGGCGATCTGCGCGCGGACTTGGTCCAGACGGGTGTGCAGGACCTGTTGCACGTGCCCGCACGGCACCTCACCGCGGTCGTGGATCGCCAGGATTTGGCGCACCTTCTGCAAGGTCAGCCCGGCGGCTTGGCCCCGATGGATGAACCGCAGCCGATCCACGACCTCGGGCCCGTAGTCGCGGTACCCCGACGCCGTGCGTGCCGGTGGCGGGAGCAGCCCCGCGTTCTCGTAGAAGCGAATGGTTTTCGCGCTGGTATTGCTGAGTTTCGCTAGTTCGCCGATCTGCATGGAACCCATCCTTGACCTTCCACTGTACTGGAAGGTCAAGGATGGGTTCGTGTCGCTCCGCAGCGACCGTGGCCGACTGGTCACCGTTTGGCGGTGCAACGACGGGAAGGGAGTGCTTGGTATGGCGTGGCATGGGTTCTTGATGAAGGCGGCGCCCACGGTGGTAACCGGGGTGGTGGGGGTTGCGGCGTATGAGGCAGTGCGCACGGCCGTGGCGAAGGTTCCGTTGCGCACGGCAACCGTTGCTGTGACCGCGTGGGGCATCCGGGCCGCCCGCGAAGCGCAGCGCACGGCCGAAACGAACACGGAACAGATCCGATTGACGGTCGCCGACGTGGTTGCCGAGGCACGAGAGCGCGCCGGAGAGGACACCGAACCGGCGATCGTGACGAGCCCGGGCGACGGCCATGACGACTGAGGTCCTGCCGGCCGCCGACGCCACGGCGACGGTCGTATCGGACGCGTCCGGGCGGATGCGGCTGCGCATCACCGGATTTCATGTCGATGCGGTCCGGGCCGTCGCGATCGAGGAGACTCTGGCCACGGTGCCCGGTGTGCAGGCGGTGACGGCCTATCCGCGCACGGCATCGGTGGTGATCCAGTATTCGCCGCAGCGCTGCGACACCGCGGCCGTGCTGTCGGCGATCGGGCAAGCCGAGCACATCCCTGCAGAGTTGGTGCCCACCCGCGCCTCGCATTCCGGCGATGCCCGCACCCCCGGGGTGGTTCGCAAGGCCATCGGTGGACTCCGCCGATTGCTGGGCGCCCGGGCCGATAGCGACGCGCCGCGCGACACCGAGGGTAGTGGCGGTTGCGGGCAGGGACAGGGCGGTGCGTGCGGCACGGCGTCCTCGGGCGAGCTGAACAGGCGTGAGCAGCGGAACTGGTTGCGGCGGTTGCGGCTGGCCATGCCGTTGGCGCTGCTGGCGTCGGTGTCGACGATGGTGTTCGGCGCCTATCCGTGGGCGGGGTGGTTGGCGTTCGCGGCGACGGTACCGGTGCAATTCGTCGCCGGGTGGCCGTTCCTGCGCGGCGCGGTGCAACAGGCGCGGGCGGGAAGCGCCAACATGGACACGCTGATCACACTGGGCACATTGACCGCATTCGGCTACTCCACGTATGAGTTGTTCGCCGGTGGCGCACTGTTCTTCGAGACGGCGGCGCTGATCATTGCGTTCGTGGTGCTGGGTCGCTACTTCGAGGCCAGATCCACGAGCAAGGCGTCGGAGGCGATCGGCAAGCTTTTGGAGATGGGCGCCAAGGAAGCCTGCCTGCTCGTCGACGGGCAAGAAATTCTCGTGCCGGTTGATCAGGTACAAGTCGGAGACCTGGTACGGGTACGGCCTGGGGAGAAGATCCCGGTCGACGGCGAGATCACCGACGGGCGCGCCGCCGTCGATGAGTCAATGCTGACCGGCGAGTCCGTCCCGGTCGAAAAATCGGTGGGCGACCGTGTTGCCGGTGCGACGGTCAACATCGACGGGCTGCTGACCGTGCGCGCCACCGCCGTCGGCGCCGATACCGCACTGGCGCAGATTGTGCGCCTGGTCGAGCAGGCACAGGGCGGCAAGGCCCCCGTGCAGCGACTGGCTGACCGCGTCTCGGCGGTGTTCGTCCCGGCCGTCGTCGGGGTTGCCGCGGTGACATTTGCCGGGTGGACGCTGATCGCCGCCAACCCGGTCGCCGGTATGACCGCCGCGGTCGCGGTGCTGATCATCGCATGCCCCTGTGCGCTGGGCCTGGCCACCCCGACGGCGATCACGGTCGGCACCGGCCGCGGCGCGGAACTGGGGATCCTGGTCAAAGGCGGCGAGGTAATGGAAGCCTCGAAGAAGATCGACACCGTGGTCTTCGACAAAACCGGCACGCTGACCCGCGCCCAGATGCGGGTCACCGATGTGATTGCCGGCAAGCGGCGCCAGCCCAATCTGGTGCTGCGAATCGCCGCCGCGGTCGAGTCGGGCTCCGAGCACCCCATCGGCACAGCGATCGTCGCGGCCGCGCGCGAGCTGGGGTTGCAGATTCCGGCCACGACGGCGTTCACCAGCCTCGCCGGCCACGGGGTGCGGGCCCAGATCGACGGCCGCACCGTGCTGGTCGGACGTCGCACACTTGTCGACGATCACGATTTGGTTCTGCCTGAGCACCTTTCTGCGGCGGCCGCCGAACTCGAAGAGCAAGGCCGCACCGCGGTGTTCGTCGGCCGCGACGACCACGTTGTGGGCGTGCTCGCCGTCGCTGACACGGTCAAGGACGACGCCGCCGACGTGGTCGCTCAACTGCAAGCCATGGGCCTGCAGGTCGCCATGATCACCGGCGACAACGCCCGCACGGCCGCCGCGATCGCCACGCAGGTCGGCATCGATCACGTCCTGGCTGAGGTGCTGCCGCAGGACAAGGTCACCGAAATCGAGCGGCTACAAGACCAGGGGCGGGTGGTCGCGATGGTGGGCGACGGCGTCAACGACGCCCCCGCGCTGGTGCAGGCCGATCTGGGCATCGCGATCGGCACCGGCACCGACGTGGCCATCGAGGCCTCCGACATCACGCTGATGTCCGACCGGCTCGACGGTGTTGTGGAGGCGATCGCGCTCTCCCGGCAGACCCTGCGCACCATCCACCAGAACCTTGGCTGGGCCTTCGGCTACAACACCGCCGCGATCCCCCTAGCCGCACTCGGTCTGCTCAACCCGATCATCGCGGGAGCGGCGATGGGGCTCTCCTCGGTCAGCGTGGTCACCAACTCGCTGCGGCTACGCCGCTTCGGCCGCCACACCCGACAAGGATCGCCCCAGACCGCCCACATGGTGGACATCCCAGATAGCGCGACGTGGGATTCGTGAAGCCAGTAGGTATGCCACAACATCGGCGCTCATTCACCCCGCAGTATCGAGTCACGGCCGCGCACATGGTGATCGACGGGCAGCGGCGAGTCGCTGAGGTAGCCCGCCAGCTAAACGTGGACACGAGCCTGCTGCATACATGGGTGCGCGATGAGCGGTGGCTGATGTCCCAGGCCCGCAGCGGTGACGGCCAGCGGCCAGATGTCGCTGGCGAACAGCCGCTTTCGGTCCAGGAGCGAGCGGATTTGGTCCGGCTAGGGCAGACCGCAGCCGAGCAGGCGCAAGAAATGGCCGGCATAGACGCGTCTCGGCACACTTTGCGACCGCAGCAGCGGCGAGCCGCGGCTTGAACTCGCCGCAAGGGAGTGCGCCTGCCACGGCGTACCCGAAATCGCCGAGCTACCGGGCGCGTCGAACTCCGGCTGCAACTGTCACCGGGTCGCGAAAATTGACCCACCTGAGATGCTAATGACGGGTGTTGGGAGACCGTGGGATGCGGATTGAGAATCTGAGCAGCCCGGGCTGTCCGAACGCGGCAACGGCCCATGAAATGCTGGTCGACTGTTTGGCCGTGGTCGGGATCAACACGGCGATCGTTGAGCGGGTCGGACCCTTTCCGTCACCGTCGATACTGATTGACGGCACCGATGTGATGCGTCCCGATCGGCCGCCGACGGGTGACGTCTGTCGGTTGGATCTGCCCAGCCGTGACGTCATACTGACCGCGCTGCGACGGGCGATTGCGGCCGAAAGCTAGTGGCCGCGAGGAGCGTACATGTTCACGGCAACGCCGGCCAGGAAAACCAGGGGCGCCAAGCACGTCCCAGCGGCCGGGTCGGAACCCCTCGAGGGCCATACCCCACGCCAGCGAGCCGCCGACGAACACGCCTCCCCGTAGGCGGCCAGGATCCGGCCTATTTACCTCAGATCAGATGACAAACCACCCGCAACAGGATCGCCATTTGATCTGAGGCACCGCAGGTCAGACGCCCGCACCTGCCTCAGATAGAACGACAACGGACACATGAACACGCGAATCAGTAGTTCGTGCAGCGACATTCGCGTTACCAGAGCGGTCAGGTGCAGCAGTTCGGGTCCAGTGCCGTGCACAGCGCCTGCAGCGCCTCCGGGCGTATCCGGTGGAATACGTTCATCCCGCGCCGGTCCGAGGTCACCAGCCCGGCGTTGCGCAACTGGGTCAAGTGGTGGCTTATCGTCGACTCGCTCAAGTCCAGAGCTGCGGCCAGCTCGCCGGAAATCTCCTCGCCGGTGGCCGCGCCGAACAAGTACGAAACGATCTTGACCCGCGCAGGATCGGCTAAAGCCTTGAGTCGCAACGCGATCTGTAACGCATCGGCATCGCTCAGCGGGCCCGAGGCCACCGGAGCGCAACACACCGGTGCGGTCATGTCGATCACCGGCAAGGCTTTGGGCATGTCCGTATTCTGCCACAGATATTGACATATGTCGAAAAGGTGAGCATGCTGGCTCTCGCCCACTGGTTCGATATATGTCTCACTACCTAAGGTGATTGTCATGTCCCGCATTCAGCTCGCCCTCAACGTCGACGACCTCGACGCCGCAATCACGTTCTACTCCAAGCTGTTTCACACCGAGCCGGCCAAGGTCAAGCCCGGCTACGCCAACTTTGCGATCGCCGACCCACCACTGAAGCTGGTGCTGCTGGAAAGCCCCGGCCACGGCGGCACCCTCAACCACCTGGGTGTCGAGGTGGCCACCAGTGATGCCGTACACGACGAGATCGCCCGACTGGGCGAAGCGGGCCTGTTCACCGAAGAAGAGATCGGCACCACCTGTTGCTTCGCCACGCAGGACAAGGTCTGGGTGACCGGCCCCGGCAACGAGCGCTGGGAGATCTACACCAAACTGGCCGACACCGAGGAATTTGGGGCCGGCACGCAGCGGGGCGAGGACACAACGCAACCGGCGTGTTGTGGCACCACCCAGGCGGAAAGCCGATGACCGACAGCACCACCGCAGTCCACCCCGCGGCGGCACGGCTTTCCACCCTGGACCGCCTGCTGCCGCTCTGGATCGGCCTGGCCATGGCCGCCGGCCTGAGCTTGGGGCGACTCATCCCCGGACTGGGCAACGCGCTCAGTGTCGTGCAGATCGACGGAATCTCGCTGCCGATCGCGGCCGGGCTGCTGATCATGATGTATCCGGTACTGGCCAAGGTCCGCTACGACCGCCTCGACACCGTCACCTCCGATCGCCGACTGCTCGTGAGTTCCCTGGTGCTCAACTGGGTACTTGGCCCGGCGGTCATGTTCGCGCTGGCCTGGCTGCTGCTGGCCGATCTGCCCGAATACCGCACCGGCCTGATCGTGGTCGGTTTGGCCCGCTGCATCGCCATGGTCATCATCTGGAACGACCTGGCCTGCGGCGACCGAGAAGCCGCCGCCGTCCTTGTCGCACTGAATTCGATCTTCCAAGTCGTCATGTTCGCCGCCATGGGATGGTTCTACTTGGCGGTGCTACCCGGATGGCTGGGCTTGCCCCAAACCAGCATCGAGGTCTCCCCCTGGCAGATCGCGAAATCCGTGGCGATCTTCCTGGGCATCCCGTTGGTCGCCGGTTACCTGTCCCGACGCATCGGGGAACAAGCCAAAGGCCGCAACTGGTATGAGGCCCGGTTCCTGCCGCGGATCGGCCCGTGGGCGCTGTATGGACTGTTGTTCACGATCGTGGTTCTCTTTGCGCTGCAAGGCGATCAGATCACCCACCAACCGCTCGACGTCATCCGTATCGCCGTCCCGCTGCTCGCCTACTTCGCAATCATGTGGGGCGGCGGCTACCTGCTCGGGGCCGCGCTGGGCTTGGGGTATGCCCGTACCACGACCCTGGCGTTCACCGCCGCAGGCAACAACTTTGAACTCGCCATCGCAGTGGCGATCGCCACCTGGGGCGCCACCAGCGGCCAAGCACTGGCAGGTGTGGTCGGCCCCCTGATCGAAGTCCCCGTACTGGTTGCCCTGGTCTACGCTTCGCTGGCCCTGCAGTCGAACTTCGCCCTGGCGAATTTGGCGGATAACGCTGGCTAGGCATGACCAGGCTGCAAGGCTGGTGCAGTGTCGGAAGCGGCAACCAACGGCCACTCGACGGGCTTCGATGACGCCTCCATGGCGGTGTCCCCCGTCTATTGGGACCACGGGCAGACCAGCGAGCCCTCGGCACGCCCCGGGAGTGCAGCGGTGAGACGCGCGAACTGGCTGGGTCTGGCCGCCGCGGCCACACCCTTGGTGGCGGCCGGCGTGGCCGGGGCCCGCGAGGTTGTGCGCGCCGATGCGGCGCGCCGGCGAGGCGTCACCACGCGCAACGGGGTGCCGGTGCCGGAGCCGTCGATCGGGCTCGGGGTGGCCGCGGCCGTCGACACGCTGTTGGCAGCTCCGATGCCGCTGCTGTCGTCGCTCGGGGCAGCGGAGCACTACACGCTGGCATCGGCCGAACTCGACGCCGCTGTCCGCTACTACGGTGACGCCGGTTGGCTTGATGCCCCCCAGCTTCGGCACCGGCGCCCGAACGCGCCGGGCGCCGTTGCCATCAAAGCCCTTTCGCCCGAGATGGACCTCGCCCGTTTCGACAGTGGATGGCGACCAGAGGCGGGTGAGCCCGGCGGCGAGCGCTGGCTGACGTTCCGCGCCAACGAACGGGTGCCGGTCCGGTTGCTGCGCCACCCCGGCGCGCCCCGGCCGTGGCTGGTCGTCGTCCACGGACAAGGGATGGGACGCCCGTCCGACGTCAAGATGCTGCACGTGCGCCGGATCCACGACCAACTCGGCATCAACGTCGCACTGCCCGTCCTGCCGCTACACGGACGACGCTCCTGCGGCCTCTCCCCTACACGGCAGTTCGCGTCCAACGTCTTCGCGACGAACAACGTCCTGGGACTCACCCAGGCGGTGTGGGATGTCCGCCGACTCCTGCAGTGGCTGCGCGAAGACCAGCAGGCGCCATCGATCGGCCTGCTCGGGGTTTCGCTGGGCTCGTACGTCATCAATCTGCTGTCGACCCTCGAGGGCGACCTGGCCTGCCTCGTCGCCGTCGTCCCGACCGACGACCTGGCCACGTCGATGCGCAACGCTGCGCCGGTCACGCCGGCGAAACGCCGACTGCACCGCAAGGTGCACGACCACCGCTCGGTGCTCGTGCACCGGGTCGTCTCGCCGCTGGCCAGACCGTGCCTGGTACCCCACCAGCGGCGCCACATCGTTGCGGGACAGGTGGACCGGATCGCCCCGCCGCGCGGTGCTGCCCAACTCTGGCGGCACTGGGACGAGCCGTCGATCGCGTGGTGCCCACGCGGGCACCTCACCGCGTGGCACGGGACGGCCTACGATGACCACATCGCTTCGTTCCTCACCTCGTCTGGGCTGCGACACCAATCCTGAGATGCTGAGGAGGGATCATGCGCCAGCTTTCCAGTGCTGACTGGACGATGGTGTCACTGGACACCGCAACCGCCCACAACACCATCGGCATCGTCGGGATCTACGACCCCTCGACGCGTAGCGGATCTCGCACGGGGGCGCACGACCCGGTCACCCACGAGGCGGTGCTCGACTACATCGGTGCACGCCTCCACGTCGCCGAGAGCTTTCGGGAACGGCTCATCCACGTGCCGTTCGGGCTTGACCGGCCCTGGTGGATCCGAGACGGCGACTTCGACCTGGAATACCACGTCCGGCACATCGCCCTGCCGCGGCCCGGAACCTGGCGGCAGCTGTGCACCCAGATCGCACGCATCCACGCCCGGCCTCTGGACCTCACCAGGCCACCCTGGGAGCTGTACCTGATCGACGGGCTCGACGGGGTCGACCGCCTGCCGCAGGGCGCCTTCGCGGTATTCCTGCGCGTGCACCACGCCGCCATCGACGGTGTCGCCGGCGCGGAGATCCTCACCGCGATCCACAGTCACGAGCCAGACGAGGGCCCACCGCCGGTGCCGGAGGACTACCAGTGGGAGCCGGACGCCGTCCCGTCGGACCTCAGCCTCCTGACCCGCGCTGCGCTGCACGGTGCCACCCGGCCGGTCGACATACTGCGGCAGGTCCGCAAGGTGGCGCCCCAACTGCCCGCGCTGGTATCCGACACCCGCGACCCGGCCGTGACATCGCCGGCGTCGCTGCCCAAGGCGACCCGGTTCAATCAGGTCGTGTCGCCCCACCGCGTGTTCGGCACCGCCTACACGACGCTGGACGTCCTCAAGGAGATCCGCACCGCGCTGCCGGACGCAACGATCAACGACGTCGGTGTCGCCATCGTCGGCGGGGCAATCCGCCGCTACCTCCTGGACAAGGGCGAATTGCCCGACGAGGCCATGGTGGCGATGATGCCGATCTCGATCCGGCCGACGGCCACCCGCGCCAGCGGCACAAAGAGTTCGGCGACCAGCACCGAGACCAGCGGCAATGAGTATTCGATCGCGCCCATCACGATGGCGACCGACGAAGCCGACCCGCTCGACCGGCTCGCGCGCATCGTGACATCGACCGCGCACGTCAAGGACTCGGGTGCCCACCCCGTCCGCGCGCTCATGGCGATGTCGGAGGAGGCGTTCGGCGGGCTGATGGGCACTGTGCAGCGGGCCGCCGTGCGCGCCCTGAGCCGGCGTGGGCGCACCGTCGCCGCCCACACCCTGGTGAGTAATGTCCCCGGACCGCTCACCCCGATGTACTTCTGCGGCGCCCAGATGGTCGACACCACCGGCCTCGGGCCGGTGCTCGACGGCATGGGCCTCAACAACGGCATCGGCAGCTACGGCAATCGCGTGACCTTCTGCTTCACCGCCGACCGCAAGGCCATCCCGGACCCCGAGGTCTACGAGCAGTGTCTGAGCGGCGCCGTCACGGAGTTGCTCGATGCCGCCCGCGCGCACCACGGCTGACCGCAACGGCCGCAAGAAGTCGTCCGCCCTGGCACCCTGCCTAATTCTGACTGTGACTTCGCCCATTCGACCTGCCCGAGGCGCTTTGTTGTGCTCGGGCGGGATAGGCTCTATCAGGCTGGGGGGCGTCTCTGGTTACCTAAAGGGGGCGTGATGCCGAGGCACTTGACCGAGGTGGAGATTCGCACAGAATTGGAACCGGTTGCGGCGACCAACGTCAACCGACACGAGTCGGTAGCGCCGCGATGGAATCCGCATGACTACGTTCCCTGGGATCGTGGCCGTAATTTTGCGCGTACGGGTGGTGCCGACTGGTCGCCCGAGCAGTCGCAGCTCAGCGATGTCGCCCGAGCGGCGATGATCACCAATCTGCTCACCGAGGACAACCTTCCGTCCTATCACCGTGAGGCGGCGGAACACTTTTCCCTCGACGACGCCTGGGGGGCCTGGGTCGGCCGCTGGACCGCCGAGGAGAATCGGCACGGGATCGCGCTGCGGGACTACCTCGTCGTCACCCGCGCGGTCGACCCAGTGGAGTTGGAGCTGGCGCGTATGCAGCACGTGGCCAACGGATTCGGGGCCACTGCCGAAGAAGAGGCACGGCACAAGACCGACTTCCTGCTGTCGATCGCCTATGTGACGTTCCAGGAACTTGCCACCCGAGTGAGTCACCGCAACACGGGCAAGGTGTGTAACGACCCGATCGCAGACCAGTTGCTGAAACGTATTGCCGCGGACGAGAACCTGCACATGATCTTCTACCGCAACGTGTGCGCGGCGGCCTTGGATCTCGTGCCCGATCAAGCGCTGGAGGCGGTTGCCGACGTCGTGGAGCACTTTCGGATGCCGGGTCAGGGCATGCCGAACTTCCGACGTAACGGGGTGCTGATGGCCAAACACGGGATCTACGACCCACGTCAGCATCTCGACGAAGTCGTACGACCGACTTTGCGCAAGTGGCGGATCTTCGAGCGTGACGATTTTTCGTTCCAGGGTGAACAACGCCGTGAACAGCTGGCAACGTATCTGGAAGGCCTTGAGCACCAGGTGATCCGGTTCGAGGAACAACGCGACCGGCGTCTTGCCCGTGCCGAGCGAAACAGAGAGGTGAAAGCCGGGTAGCGAACCGCACGAGGCTGGGTGAACAGCGCCACGACAGGCGTGTCTACCCGGCCTACTGTGGTTGGTGTGACCCCAGACACCCAACCCGCCGCGCTCGCGCCCGAACTCGACGTTGCCGAGTGGATCGGTCAACCCTCTCCCCTGGCTTCGCTACGGGGTCGCGTCGTGCTGGTCGAGAGTTTTCAGATGCTTTGCCCGGGCTGCATCCGCTACGGCCTGCCGCAGGCCCAGCGGGTGCATCGAATGTTCCCGGAGACCGCGGTCATCGGTCTGCACACGGTGTTCGAGCATCACGAGGTGACAGGCCCCGAGGCGCTGAAGGTCTTCCTGTCCGAGTTCGGTATTCATTTTCCGGTCGGAATCGACCGCCACGAAGATGGCAACTCGATGCCGGTGACCATGCGGCGTTACGGCTTGCAGGGCACTCCGTCGACCCTGGTGATCGATCGGGCCGGGCGGCTACGGTTCCAACACCTCGGTGCCATCGACGATCTGGCCCTCGGGATTCTGCTCGGCCAGCTACATGCCGAGAGTGCCGACAGCCCACCTCAGGGCAGCTAGACCTCACTCCAACGCAGCGGTTCCGTCCACATTGACGGCCACCTTCGCCCCGGCGATGTCCTCGCGGACACTGGCCGCAGCCTGCGACGCGTCGGCGATCACCGCCAGTGCCCGGCTGCCGCTCGGCGTGCGAACCGCGACGAACACCTTCTCGGGCTCACCGTCGCGGTTGAACGGCGTGGTCCAGGTCTCCAGGGTGCCGGTGCCCGACCAGCCGTCTTCGGCCACCACGGTCGGCTCCGCGTCGACCGTGGATTGCACATCCTCCCAACGGAATTCGTGTTCCGGCGGCTGCGCGCTGTAGACGCCGAAACTATGCTTCGACAGGTAGCCGCCGTTGGCGGTGATCAGCCCGATCTGCCCGGGGTTGGCCGTGAGCCGCTCGGCCATGGTCGCGATCGAATGCGAGACGTAGTTGTTCCATGGTCCGCCCGCGAACGTCAGCCCGCCGGTGACCGTCAACGGACGCCGCGGGTCGTCCAAGGCCAGCCCAAGCTCGTTGGCGGCCACCTGCACCGCCGACGGGAAGCACGAGTACACGTCGACGGCCGCAAGATCGTCAACGCCGACGCCCGCCAGCTCCAGCGCCCGGCGGCCGGCGATCCGGATCGCCGGTGACGCGGCGAACGAAGCCCGCTCGCCGATCAGATAGGTGTCGTGGGCGTCGGTGCCGGCGTGCGGGAAAACCCAGCGCTCCCTGGGGATCCCCAGTCCAGTGGCCTTCTCGACCGAGGTCAGGATCAAGGCGGCACCCTGATCGACCATGTTGTTGGAGTTCATCAGCTTGGTATAGGGCCAGCTGATCATCCGGTTCGTTCGCCCGGGTCGCCAGATATCCTCGGCCGGCACCGCCCTTTGGCTCCAGGCGTGCGGATTGCCCTGCGCCACCTCGCTGAACCGCGACCACAGTTCACCGATCCGGCGCCGGTGAGCATCGCTGGACTCCCCCGCCTCGATCCGCAGCGCCTGCTCGAACATCGGATAGACGTGCGACGGCGCGACCAGGCCGATCCGCAGCTCGGCCGGACCGGCCATCTCGAACTCGGGGTCACTGGGTGCCATCGGCACCGAGTCGTCCTGCTCGGTCCCGGTGAGCCGCTCGCCCCGGGCCTTCAATCTGCTTCGAGTGCGCCAGGTTTCACCCCCGGCGATCAGCACCACGTCGTTGTGGCCCTGCTGAATATCCAGGCAGGACCGGTTCACCAGCGACTGCGGCACGTTGCCGCCGACCGGGGTATAGCGCGTCGCGGCACCCGATGCGCCGATGCGCTGCGCCAGCAGCAGGCCCGGGTCCCGGTAGCGCAACGACAACACGTTGACCATCCGCACGGAGTCGACGGCTGCGAGCACTCTGGCATCAGCTGCCGCGCGTGCCGCAGCCTCCATCAGGTCCAGTGGCTCGGCGCCGGGATTCTCCTCATGCTGATCGACCTGACCGTAGCCGACCAGCACCGGGGTTCTGGGGTTCATGCCCCACAGCTTGGCTGACTTCGGCCCGCGCTGTAAACGACCAGCGCGGAAACCCACCGGTGAGCGTTCGGCACATCTATAGGTGTCGCAATGTGCGCTTTACACCCGGCCGATACCGACGTTGCATTAGAGCGACACCAGGGAAGGGCGAACACCGATGACGATGAGCGTGGCCGAGCGCACCGAACTGGCCGCCGCGGTCAAAGACCTCCTGGACGAACACTGCAGCGAGGCCCACGTACGCCGGATCATGGTCGGCGACCACGGATTCGATCCCGACCTCTGGAACAGGCTGGCCGCCCAGGGCGTGACCGGGCTGATCGTCGACGCCGAGTACGGCGGAGTGGGACTGGGCGCCGAAGAACTGGAACTGGTCGCCGAGGTCACCGGTGCAGCCCTGCTGCCGGCCCCGTTCCTGTCCAGCGCCGTCTTCGCCACGGCGCTGATCCAGGCCGCCGGCACCGACGACGACAGGGCCCGATTGCTACCGGCGCTGGACGACGGGTCCTGGATCGCCACCGTCGCAGCCACCGGCCCCCGCGGTACGTGGTCCCCGGACGCCGTGGCGGTTCAGGCGGTCCGCGACGGCGACGGGCACTTGCTGACCGGTAGCGCGCACTACGTGCTCGACGGGCAGATCGCCGACGTGCTGCTGGTGATCGCCGCCGTTGATGACGGATTCGGCATCTTCGAGATCACCCCGCAGGCGTCCGGTTTCGAGCGCACCGCGGCTACGGTGTTCGATCCGACGGTCCGGCTCTCGACGTTCACCTTCACCCAGACCCCGGCCCGCCGCATCGGTGACGCCGGCTGGGATGCCGTCGAACATGCGCTGTCATGGGCGGTGATCGCGCTGGCCGGCGAACAGGCCGGCGGAGCCCGCCGCATCTTCGACATCACCGTCGACTACCTCAAGACCCGCATCCAGTTCGGCCGCCAGATCGGCAGCTTCCAGGCACTCAAACACATGGCGGCCGACCTGCTGTTGGAAGTCGAATCGGCGACCTCGGCCGCTCGACACGCCGCGCAGCGGTTCGCCACCGACCCCGACGACGCCGCCGGCGCGGTCGCGCTGGCCGGATTCGCCTGTGCGGAGGCCTATCACACCACGGCCATGCAGGCCATCCAGATGCACGGCGGTATCGGCTTCACCTGGGAGCACCCCGCTCATCTGTTCCTGCGGCGGGCCCGCACCGGCCGCCAACTGTTCGGCAGCTCACGCGATCACCGCGAACGCTACCTCGTTTCGAAGGGCGCCTGACATGACCAACCCACCGAGCATCGACGAACTGCGCACCGAAGTACGCGACTGGCTGGCCCGCAACTGGAGCCCGCTGCCTCCTTCGACGGACCCCTGGGTCAGCTCACCGGAACAGATCACCTGGACCGAGAAGGTCCTCGACGCCGGATACGCCGCCCCCAGCTACCCCACCGAATGGTTCGGGCGCGGCTACCCCCGACAGCTCGCAGGAGTGATTCAGCAGGAGTTCCGTGCCGTCAAGGCTCCGGGAGCCTGCCAGGACCGCTACAACATCCCGGCCAACACCCTGTTCGCGTTCGGCTCCGACGACCTCAAACATGCGCTGCTGCGTGACTTTCTGACCGGCCGGGCCCGAACGTGCCTGCTCTACAGCGAACCTGGAGCCGGATCGGATCTGGCCGGGGTGAGCGCCACCGCCGTGCGCGACGGCGACCGCTGGGTGGTCAACGGCCAGAAGGTGTGGACCTCCGGCGCGGCGACCTCCGAGTACGGCCTGCTGATCGCGCGCACCGACTGGGATGTGCCCAAGCACAAGGGCTTGAGCTTCTTCATGATCCCGATGCGCCAGCCCGGCATCGAGGTGCGGCCCCTGGTACAGATCACCGGGGAGTCGCACTTCAACGAGGTGTTCCTCTCCGATGCCACCGTGCCGCACGCCAACCTCCTTGGCGGGGAAGGAAACGGCTGGCGGGTGCTGCAGACCGCACTGGCCTACGAACGCTCCATCATGGGCGACGGCGGCCGCGGTTCGCGCAACAAGTCCAAGGCCGACAGCCTGGTCGAGCTGGCCCGCGCGCACGGCCGCCTCGACGACGCCGCGCTGCGCGAGCAGCTGGCAGGCGTCCTGGCGTTGCGGGAACTCAACCAGCTCAACAACGCCCGCGCCAAAGCCACCACCGGCCAGGGCAGCTCGAGTTCGATCATGTCGCTGGGCAAGCTCGCGATGTCACGCATCCTGCACTCCGAGGCGGCGCTCAAGACCGAGATCATCGGCGCGGAGTCACTGCTGGCTGGCCCGGACAACCCGGAGTCCGACGACGTGAACTTCCTGTCGCTCAACGCCTTCTTCACCTCGATCGGCGGCGGCACCGATCAGATCCAGCGCACCATCATCGGCGAACGGGTACTGGGCCTGCCCAAGGAACCCGAAGTCGACCGGGACATCCCGTTCCGGCAGGCCCGGCGGAGCTGACCGGTATGGCCTACGACCCGCCGTTGTCCGGCATCGAGATTCTCGATCTGTCCACCGGGCCGATGACCGAGGTCGCTCACCTGCTCGCCGATCTGGGCGCCCGTGTCACAGCGGTGCGACTGGCCGGCGTGACCGCCGACGACACCATCGGGCCCCACATCGACGCGGTCCCGATCGGCACCGCCATCACCCGAGCCGGCATCCCGACCCTCGACATCGAAACGGAAACACCGGTCGGCCAACGGACCTGGACGCAGCTGCTGGCAGGCGCCGACATCCTGATCGAGAACACCCGGCCCGGTTCGTCTGCCGAAGCTCTTCTGGCGATCCGGCAGATCCGGGTCCAGCATCCGTCCTTGGTGATCCTGTCGATCAGCGACTTCGGCCGGGACAGCAGCTATCGGTCCTGGCAGGCCACCACGCCGGTGCTGCACGCCTTGACCAGTGAACTGTCCCGGTCCGGCATTCCGGGCCGGGTGCCGTTGCTGCCGCCAGGGCAGAACCTGCCGTATCAGGTGGCGGCGGCTCAGGCGGCCCTGTTCGTCGTCAGCGTATATCTGGACCGGTTGCGTTGCGGCACCGGCGATCTGATCGATTTCTCGGTGCTCGAAGGCGCGATGCAGACGCTTGACCCACCGTTCGGCACCGCCGGCAGCGCCTCCGCGGGCGTGCCGGTGAGCGAACAGCAGCGCGACTGGGCCGCCGAACAACAGCGTTACCCCATCATCAGATGCAAGGACGGCCATGTCCGGATCTGCCTGCTGGCAAAGCGCCAGTGGCAGGGCATGTTCGAGTGGATGGGATGCCCCGAGGAGTTCGCCGACCCGCGGTTCAACAGCCTGCGCGAACGAGTCGCCTCGGCCGAGTTGTTCTCCGCGATCGAGAAGTTCTGCGCCGAGCAGACCCGCGCGGAACTCGAACTCGCCGGGCAGCGTCACCGGGTCCCCACCGCGGCCGTGCTCACCTTGGCCGAAGCGCTGGCCACCGAACAGGTTGCCGCACGCGGATTCCTGCGGGATACGCAGCTTGCGCCGGGGTTGAGCGCACCGGTGCCGGCCGGGGTCGTCGAGATCGACGGACACCGCGCCAGCAGAGCACACGACGCCAGAAGGCGCCCCCGGCTCCGCGATGCGGCCACAGAGCACGCACCCGGTGACCACGGTCTCCCCCTGGAGGGGCTGCGGGTACTGGACCTGGGCGTCATCGTCGTCGGCAGCGACACCGGACGGCTGCTGGCCGACCTCGGCGCCGACGTCGTCAAGATCGAGAACTCCGCCTTCCCCGACGGGCTGCGTTTCAGCCTGACCAGGATGACCCAGACCTACGCCGCCGGGCACCGCAACAAACGGTCGATCGGAATCGACCTGCGCACCGACGAAGGCCGAGCGCTGGCACATCGCCTGGCCGAACAGTCCGACGTCGTGCTCACCAACTTCAAACCCGGTGTGGCGCAAGCGCTCGGGATGGACCACGCGACACTGCACACGATCAACCCCGGCATCGTGGTGGTCGACAGTTCCGCCTACGGGCCCACCGGACCGTGGGCGGCACGGCTGGGCTACGGCCCGCTGGTGCGCGCCAAGGCGGGCTTCACCGAACTGTGGAAGTACCCGGCAGATCCCGGCACCTTCTGTGACACCGTCACCGTCTACCCCGACCACGTGGCCGCACGTATCGGTGCCCTGAGCGCGGTGGCACTGCTATTGCGCCGCGAACGCAGCGGCACCGGCGGATCGGCCAGCATCGCCCAATCCGAGGTGATGCTCAGCCACCTGGCCGCCGAGATCGCCGGTGAAGTGCTGACCGGCCAGGGCCACACCCCCACCGAGCCGACAGCCCAGGACGCGCCGTGGGGAATCTTTCCCGCCAACGGCGACGACGCCTGGGTGGCGGTCACCGTTCGCGACGACGCCGATTGGGCGGCGTTGTGCGAGGTGATGGGCGACACCGAACTGCGCGACGACCCCGACCTGCAAACTCGGGCCGGCCGGGATCGTCACCGCTGCCGGATCGACGAGGCCGTTGCCGGCTGGACAACCCGGCACAACCCCGTCGGCGCGATGGGTCACCTGCAGGCCGCCGGCGTACCGGCCGGCGCGGTTTTGCATGCCGTCGAGGTACCGGAATGGGACTACTACGTCGAGCGACGCGATTTCCGCGAGGAACTCCACCCGCGCGCCACGGTGCCCTTTATGGTGGAGAACGTGCAGATCCACTCCGACCGTATCGCCGATCCCCCACTGGGGCAGGCGCCACTGCTCGGGGAGCAGACCCGCGAGATCGCGGCGGAACTGCTGGAGCTCGACGACGAACAGATCGACGACCTTATCGGTCGCGGTGTTCTGGAAGTTCCTGCGGTGGAGGCGCATTCGGGGCGCTGACAGCCCGAGCGCGAGCTGATGGAGATCGACTTCACCCGACTGCGGTACTTCGTGGCTGTCGCCGAAGAACTTCATTTCAAACGCGCCGCCGACCGCCTGATGATCACCCCACCGCCGCTGAGCAAACAGATCAAGGTGCTGGAACGCGAACTGGGCGGGCCGCTGTTCGAGCGGACCTACCACGACGTGCGGCTGACCCGGCTGGGCGAACAACTGTTGGGCCCGGCACGCGAGATCCTGCGCCAAGTCGAGGATCTCAAGAGTCTCGCATCGCGAATCACCCAGGCACCCAGCCCGATTCGGATCGGTGCCACCGCCTATGCCCCCTCGGATTTTCTCGCCAGGCTGGAGACCGCGGTTGCCGACCTGCCGATATCGACCGAGTTCGGTGTGCCCGGCTCGGCCGCCGAGGTCGCCGCCAAACTGGTCTCGGGCAACATCGACCTCGGCTTGATTCACCTGCCGACCACAGACAAACGTCTTCGCTACCGGGTGGTGGCCAGCTACCCAGGGGCCGCCGCGGTCCGGTTCGACGATCCCCTGGCAGAGCATTCCGTCATCGCGATCGAGGACCTGCGTGACCGCGACGTCGTGATCGACTTCGCCCGGCCCAATCCCGTGGTGCTGGCGCAGATGACGCGCGGACTCAACGCGCGAGGCGTCACCCGAATCGTGCGGGCGGTCAATCAGCTGGGCGGCGAGTTGGAGATGGCCACCCAGGTGTTCAATCGGCACCTGGTCGCCCTGCTCAGCTACGCACCCGCCTCGGCGATCGGCAGGATCTTCTCCCCACCGGAGTTCAAACTGATCCGCATCGACGAGAGCACCTGGCCGCCGGTCAAGATCGCGTTGGCCTGGGCGCCTGACCGCTTGGGTGACCCCGCCGGCATCGAGGCCCTGGCGGAGCGGTTGGCGGGCACCCTGGCGTCGTCGCGCGACCCCGCCTGAGCCCGGCCCGAACTTTACAAAAAGACATCAAACTGTCACGCTTGCGCCCGAGACAGCCGCGTCGACACAACGAGGAGTCAACTGGTGGCGCACACCGAATTCTCCGGCCGCACCCTGGTGATCTCCGGCGCAAGCCGGGGCATCGGACTGGCGATCGGCCTGGGCGCCGCGCGACTGGGCGCCAACGTGGTGCTGCTGGCCAAGACCGCCGAACCGCACCCCCGACTGCCCGGAACCGTGCACACCGCCGCCGCCGACATCGAAGCCGCCGGCGGCAAAGCACTGGCCGTCGTCGGCGACGTGCGCAACGAGGACGACGTCCAGCGTGCCATCGACGCCGCCGTCGACCGATTCGGCGGCATCGACATCTGCGTGAACAACGCCAGCGCGATCGCCGTCGAACCCACCGAGCAGCTGTCGGCCAAGAAGTTCGATCTCATGCAGGACATCAACGTGCGCGGCACCTTCCTGCTGACCAAGGCGTGCCTGCCGCACCTGCGGCGCTCGGCGGCCCCGCATGTGGTGACGATCGCTCCCCCGCTCAACATGAACCCGTACTGGCTGGGTATTCACCCCTCCTACACGCTGTCCAAGTACGGGATGACGCTGCTGTCGCTGGGCTGGGCAGCCGAATACGCCGACGCCGGAATCGCTTTCAGCTGCCTGTGGCCCGAGACCTACATCGCCACCTCCGCGGTGGCCAACTCACCCGGCGCCGACGAGCTGATCGGCAAGTCGCGCAGCCCGCGGATCATGGCCGACGCTGCCGTGGAGATCCTGCGGAGCCCGGCCGCCGAGGTGACCGGCAAGTGCTTCATCGACGCCGATGTGCTCACCGAGGCCGGCGTGACGGACTTCTCCGGGTACGGCGGCGGGACCGAGCCGCTGATCGACTTCTTTCTGGACCGGCCCGCTACCGCGTAGCACTCCAGCGCCCAGCGTCGTCGGCGTCGCACCGATTGATCCCGCTCAGCGCAGGTAGACCTCGTCGCCGCTGGGGTAGCCGCCACCGGTGGTGGTGACGTGAACGTGGTCGTAATGCCCGTAGCCGCCGCGCTGCGCCCCGCCGCCGGGCGTGTAGTAGACGCCGCGCCAGATGGCGTCCTGGATGCCGAACCGACCCGCGTTCTCCATCACGTAGGCCACGATCGAGTCGCCGAGCGCGATGCCCTCGGCGCTACCGGGGTTGGGGATCATGACGTCGAGCGCCAGCCCGTTGGGGTGCCAACGCAGTGCGTCGGCGCGTACGCCGCCGATCTGGTGGATACCCGGGAAGGCGTCGCTGATGCTGCGTGCCGCCTGGATCGTTCTGACCTGTAGGCCGCGCTCGGGCGCGACGCCGGCGGGCAGGAACCGGGAGACCATCCGCGTCCGCGATGCGGCAGCAATCTCGGCAGGTGAGCCCCGCTCCAGGTAGTCGGCGGGCGCCGCGACCAGCTGCATTCCGCCGGGCGATTCGACCTCAGCAACCACCGGCGCGGCTTCGCTGGAAATGGCGGGATGAGCACTGCCGCCCACAGCAAAGAAAACGGCTGCTGGTGCGATGACGATAGCCCACAATGCCGAAGACTTCCGGCGCTGGCTGGCAAACTCGTGTCGGCCCACGACTAGATACGATACGAGAAATCTGGCTAATAGTCACAAATTTATAAAGCTCAGGAAACAATTTAGTATCCGCGGTTGCCTCCTGGCCGCTGCGTGACGCCCCACACGCCGTGTTGACGCAGGTCAACAGGCCGAGGGTGGTGCAACGCACAGTCGCAAAGGTAGACCAGCTAAGCAGCTGGGTTTAGACTGCACCGCATGAAGTCGACGACCCTTGCCGCCGCGATCATGGGATTGGCGGTCGCCCTGGCCGGCCCCGCGCACGCTGACCCCGACATCGATTTTGCGCGTGAACTGCACACCTACGGCATCTACGGCCCCCGCGACTACAACGCCTGGTTGGGCAAGATCGTCTGCGAGCGCCTCGACAAGGGCGTGGACGGCGACGCCGCCAAGTCGGTGCGCTTCATCTCCCCCAACCTGCAGAAGGGCACAACTCAGACGCAGGCCTGGCAGTTCCTGGGCGCTTCGATCAACACCTACTGCCCGGACAAGCGACCGGTCTACGAGCGCGCTGCAGCAGCACAGCACGGCTGATCGACGCCGGCCAGGTGTGGCGGCGCGATTTGTTCGCCCACACCGTCGGCGCCCTCCCGATGACGGACGAAAGACCCCGCCCCACGCCGGTATGGACGACTAAGGTCGGAAGTATCCCATTCCTTCCGGCGAGAGGGGCCGCCATGGCCGCACACCAGATCCTCGACAGCTTCGGAACCAAGGGCCAGTTGGCCGTTGACGGCACCACGTATCAAATCCGGCGGCTGGATCAGATCGACGGCTCGGCCCGCCTGCCCTACAGCCTCAAAGTTCTGCTGGAGAACCTGCTGCGCAACGAGGACGGTCGTCTGGTGACGGCCGACCAGATCACCGCGATGGCCGCCTGGGATCCCGCGGCCGAGCACGGTCGCGAAATCGCCTACACCCCGGCTCGGGTGCTGATGCAGGACTTCACCGGTGTGCCCTGTGTCGTCGACCTCGTCGCGATGCGCGACGCCATCGCCGATCTGGGTGGGGACACCAAACGGATCAACCCGCTGTGCCCGACGGAGCTGGTGATCGACCACTCGGTGATCGCCGACGTCTTCGGCCGCACCGATGCGTTCGCGATCAATGCCGAGCTGGAGTTCGAGCGCAACGCCGAGCGCTACCAGCTGCTGCGCTGGGGCCAACAGGCGTTCGACGACTTCGCGGTGGTGCCGCCCGACACCGGCATCTGCCACCAGGTCAACCTGGAGTACCTGGCCCGGGTCGTCTTCACCCGTGACAGCGCGGACGGCCCCCTGGCCTACCCCGACACCCTGGTCGGCACCGACTCGCACACCCCGATGGTCAACGGCCTGGGAGTGCTCGGCTGGGGCGTTGGTGGGATCGAAGCCGAGGCCGCCATGCTGGGCCAGCCGATGAGCATGTTGATCCCGCAGGTGGTGGGCCTGAAACTCACCGGTGAGCTGCCTGCCGGCACCACCGCCACCGACTTGGTCCTCACCGTCGCCGAACTACTTCGTCAGACCGGCGTCGTCGGCAAGTTCGTCGAGTTCTTCGGGCCGGGCGTGGCCAACGTGCCGCTGGCCAACCGGGCCACCATCGGCAACATGAGCCCCGAATACGGGGCCACCTGTGCGATCTTCCCGATCGATGACATCACGTGCGACTACCTGCGCCTGACCGGCCGATCCGAACACCGGATCAAATTGGTGGAGGCCTACGCCAAAGAACAGGGCATGTGGCATGACCCCAACCATGAGCCGACGTTTTCGCAGACCCTCGAGCTGGATCTGAGCGCGATCGAACCGTCGATCGCCGGACCCAAACGCCCCCAGGACCGCATCCCGCTTCGGGTGGCTCCCCACACGGTCTCGGCGCTGCTGAACGGCACCGAAACGACGGCGGAGGCGCTCTCGGAACTCGACCAGGCATCCGCGGCTTCGTTTCCCGCCAGCGACCCGATCGCCTTCGGGGAGAGCATGCCCGAGGGCAGGCCCCACGAGCCGTGGAAAGGTGGCGACAAGCTGCCCTGGCCGAGTGCGGCCACAGCAGTACAGCTGGCCGACGGCACCAGTGCCGAGGTCGACAACGGCGACGTCGTTATCGCTGCCATCACCTCATGCACCAACACGTCCAACCCGTCGGTGATGGTCGGCGCGGCACTACTGGCCAAGAAGGCGATCGAGAAGGGCCTGTCCCGCAAGCCGTGGGTGAAGACCACCCTGGCGCCCGGGTCTCGGGTGGTCACCGACTACTACGACCGCGCGGGCCTGACTCCGTACCTGGACAAGCTGGGCTTCAACCTGGTCGGTTACGGCTGCACCACCTGCATCGGCAACTCCGGGCCGCTGATCCCCGAAGTGAGCAAAGCCGTCGTCGACAACGACCTGACGGTGTGCTCGGTGCTGTCCGGCAACCGCAACTTCGAGGGCCGCATTCACCCGGAGACCCGGATGAATTTCCTGGCCTCACCACCGCTGGTGGTCGCCTACGCGCTGGCCGGCACGCTGCGCGTCAACCTGCTCACCGATCCGATCGGTACCGGCAGCGACGGTCAACCGGTGTACCTGCGCGACCTATGGCCCACCACCGCCGAGATCGCCGCCATTGTCGACGACAACCTGCAGGCCGAGATGTTCACCGCCAGCTACGCCGACGTGTACAACGGTGATGACCGCTGGCGTTCGCTCGCGGTCCCCGATACCGACACGTTCTCCTGGGATCCGGACTCCACCTACGTTCGGCAGCCCCCGTACTTCGACGGGATGACCCGTGAGCCACAACCGCTCACCGACATCACCGGCGCCCGGGTGCTGGCCAAGCTCGGCGACTCGGTCACCACCGACCACATCAGCCCCGCTGGCTCGATCCGCTATGACTCGCCTGCCGGAAAGTATCTGTCCGCCCACGGAATTGAGCGCAAGGACTTCAACTCCTACGGCTCCCGGCGCGGCAACCACGAGGTGATGATCCGCGGAACGTTCGCCAACATCCGGCTGCGCAACCAGTTGGCTCCCGGCACCGAGGGCGGTTTCACCCGCGACTTCACCCAGCCGGACGGCCCGGTCAGCACGATCTACGACGCGTCGGTGAACTATCTGGCCGCCGGCACCCCGCTGGTGATCCTGGCCGGCAAAGAGTACGGATCCGGCTCCTCACGCGACTGGGCCGCCAAGGGCACCGTGCTGCTGGGGGTGCGGGCCGTGCTCGCGGTGTCCTATGAGCGCATCCACCGCTCCAACCTGATCGGGATGGGCGTGTTGCCGCTGCAGTTCCCCGAGGGCGCCGACGCGGACTCGCTGGGCCTGACCGGTGAGGAGACCTTCGAGATCACCGGTGTGACAGCGCTGGCCGATGCCATCCCGGACACCGTGCACGTCAAGGCCGGCGACGTGGAGTTCGACGCCAAGGTGCGCATCGACACCCCCGGCGAAGCCGACTACTACCGCAACGGCGGCATCATGCAATACGTGCTGCGCCAACTCTTGGACGCCTAGCCGAAGGAGAGCGCCATGTCAGACGACCTGTATCCGAAAGCGACACAAGAGATCTACAACCGCCGCAAGGAACTGACCCCGCACACCCACGAAGCCTTCGAGGCGTTCTCCAAATCGGTGTTCGCCGACGGAGCGCTGCCGGAGAAGACCAAGCAGCTGATCGCCGTCGCGGTCGCCCACGTGACTCAATGCCCGTACTGCATTCAGGGTCACACCAAATTGGCGCACCGCAAGGGCGCCACCGACGCCGAGATCATGGAGGCGATCTGGGTGGCCGCCGAGATGCGGGCCGGCGGCGCCTACGCGCACTCCACCCTGGCCCTGGACGTGCTGGCCAAAGAACACCACTGATTTCGGTGCTTGCGGTCTGGCGAGCGCCAGCGTAGAGATCGGTGTTGATTGCCGGCATCTCCCCTCCCCTGAGCTCACCCTGGTGGTATACCTCGACTTTCGACAACAGAGAGGGCCGCGACCGGGTGAGAGAAGCAACGACAGAGCCGACGTATGGAACCCGCGAGGCGATTCGCACGCTGAACCCCGGCTACTTCGCCCTGGTCATGGCCAGCGGCATGGTGTCGATGGCGATGTATCACCAGAACTCACGGCGGCTGTCGGTGCTGCTGCTGTGGGTGACGGTGGCGTCCTACGTGCTGTTGCTCACCGTATCGGCGGTGCGCTTCGTCGCGTTCCGTCACGAATTCCTGGCTGATCTCTACGATTCCGGCCGCGCCTTCGGCCTGTTCACATTCGTCTCGGCCACCAACGTGCTGGGCGCCCGGCTGCTGATGGACGGGCACAGCAGCATCGCATCCGGGCTGCTGATGGCCAGCACCTTGGCCTGGCTGGTACTGGGTTACCTGATTCCCTGGACCGCCGTACTGGGCACCTCGGAACGTCCGGTGGTACGGCGGGCGAACGGCACCTGGTTCGTCTGGGTGGTGGCCAGCCAGTCTATCGCCGTGCTGGCCGCCGCACTCGAGGTGAAAGCACCCGAATCGTGGCGCCAGGGCCTGGCACTGCTCGCGGTCAGCTCCTGGTCGGTGGGTGTGTTCCTCTACGGCGCAGCCGGCATATTCGTTGCCTTACGACTGCTGCAGTACCCACTGCGGCCCGAAGATCTCATTCCGCAGTACTGGGTGGGAATGGGCGCGACCGCGATCACCGTCCTGGCCGGTGCCCGGATCGTCGAGATGGCCGAGGCGCCCATGGTCAATGCCACCCGCGGCCTCATAGCGGGAACCTCGGTGCTGTTCTGGGCGTTCGGCACCTGGCTGATCCCGCCGTTGATCGCCGCCGGGGTGTGGCGACATGTCGTGCACCACATCCCACTGCGCTACGAGGCACCGTGGTGGAGCGTGATCTTCCCGTTGGGTATGTACGGGGTGGGCAGCCACTACCTCGGGCAGGCCGACCACCTGCCGATCGTCTACTACATCGGCTCGGTGCAGAGCTGGATCGCGTTGGGCGCCTGGGTCATCACGTTCGTGCTCATGGTGCACCACCTGGCGGTCACGCTGGGACCACCCGGGCGCCGTCCGCAGTGAAGAAGTGCAGATCGGCCTTGTCGAACCGCAGCGACAGCCGTGCGCCGCGCCGCACATCGGTGCCGCCGGGCACCCGTGCCACCACCGACTGCGGCGTCGATGGGCTCACGGTGCTGCCGTAGAGGTAGGTGTCGGCACCGAGGTCCTCGACGAGACCCACCTCGACACCGACCCCGCGCTCTGCGATGTGCAGCTGCTCGGGGCGGATGCCGACGATCAACTCCGGTGCGGTGGAGGCGATCTCGCGGGGCAGCTCGACCGTGTAGTCCCCGAGGGAGATCGCACCGGCGGTGACCGGGACGGTGAACAGATTCATCGCCGGCGAGCCGATGAACCCGGCCACGAACACGTTCGCCGGGCTGCGGTACAGCTCGCGCGGCGGGGCACACTGCTGCAGAACCCCGTCGCGCAACACCGCCACCCGGTCCCCCATCGTCATCGCTTCGACCTGATCGTGGGTGACGTAGACGGTCGTGATGCCCAGCCGGCGTTGCAGTTCGGCGACCTGGTTGCGGGTCTGCACGCGCAGCATCGCGTCCAGATTCGACAGCGGCTCATCCATCAGGAACACCTGCGGGCGGCGTACGATCGCCCGCCCCATGGCGACGCGCTGGCGTTCACCGCCGGACAGATCCTTGGGTCTGCGGTCCAGGTGTGCTTCCAAGCCCAAGAGCCGAGCGGCTTCGATTACCCGCGAACGGATCTCGGACTTGGGCGTCTTGGCGATCTTGAGGGCGAATCCCATGTTCTGCGCCACCGTCATGTGCGGGTACAGCGCATAGTTCTGGAACACCATCGCGATGTCGCGCTGACCCGGGTCGGCAGCGGTGACATCGGTGCTTCCGATATAGATGTGGCCGGCGTCAACGGGTTCCAGGCCGGCCAGCATCCGCAGCGTCGTCGTCTTGCCGCAGCCGGACGGCCCCACCAGCACCATGAACTCACCGTCGTCGACCGACAGGTCCAGCGCGTCCAGTGCCGGACGTGCGGCGCCGGGATAGCGCCGGGTTGCGGCGTCGAACCTCACCGATGCCACTGGGCTGCCCTACCTTCCACCGAAACCGCTGGCCGCGATCCCGCTGACGAAGGAGCGTTGCGCGACGGCGTAGATCGCGATCAGCGGCGCCAGCATCAGCATGGACGCCGCCATCAGCACCGGCCATTCGGCGACGTACTCCCCCTGCATCCACACCAGCCCGAGGGTAAGGGTGGCGATGGCCTTGCGCTGGATCATCAGCAGTGGCCACAAGAAGTCGTTCCAGACGTTGATCCAGGTCAGCACCGCCAGCACCATCACAGCGGGTTTGGCGTGCGGCAACAGAATCCGCCAGTAGACCTGCCACGGCGAACACCCGTCGAGGATCGCGGCCTCCTCCAGATCGACGGGCAGCGTCGCGAAGAACTGCCGCATCAGGTAAGTCCCGAAGGCACTGCCGAACAACCCGGGAATGATCATCGCCCACATGGTGTCGGTCCACCCGAACACGCGCATCAGGATGAACTGTGGGATCACCGTCACGGTCAACGGCACCATCAGGGTCGCCAGGTACAGCACGAACAACGTGTCGCGTCCGGTGAACGGCAGACGGGCGAACGCATACCCGGCCAGGGAGCAGAAGAAGACCTGCCCGGCCGTCACGGCACCGGCATACAGGACGGTGTTGAAGAACATCCGCCAGAACGGCATTCGGCTGAACACCTCAACGTAGTTCGACCACTGCGGATCGGCCGGCAGCAGCATCGGCCGGCTGATCTCGGCCTGGCGCTTCAGCGATCCGGACAGCGCCCACAGGATCGGGAACAGTGCGCACGCGGCGACCGCGATCAGACCGGCGTACACGCCGAGCAGCCCGGCGATGCGATGCCGTTGCAGCGGCCCCGATGCGCTCATGGTTCGACCGCGTCTTTCCGCGACACTCGCAACTGGATGACCGTCAGCAGCAACAGTACGGCGAACATGACCCACGCCAGCGCGGCCGCGTAGCCGAAGTTCAGGAACGCGAACGCCTGCTGAAACAACATGATCGCCAGCACGTACGTCCCGGTCTCGGGACCGCCGCTACTGCCGGTCAGAACGTAGACCAGATCAAACGCCTGGAACGCGTTGATAACCGAGATCACCACCACGAACCACAGCGCGCCTCGGATCATCGGGACTGTGATCGACCAGAACCGCCGGATCTCCCCGGCGCCGTCGATGCGGGCAGCCTCGTGCAACGACTCGGGTACACCCTGCATCGCGGCCAACAGGATCACCGTCGCGAACGGGACGCTCTTCCAGACGCTGACCAGACACAACGACACCATCGCCCAATGCGGCTCGGTCAGCCACGGCACCGGCGAGATCCCGGCCCAGCCGAGCATGATGTTGAGCAACCCGCTGTCGGTGTTGAACACGAACTGCCACACCACCGCGATCACCACCGAGGACACCGCCAGCGGCAGGAACGCTATTCCCCGAAACAGCGCTATCCCCTTGATCTTCCGATTCAGCAGACCGGCGACCGCGACACTGATCAACACTGTCGGGACCACCGTGCCCACGGTGAACACCGTGGTGTTGCGCACCGCGATGCCGAACAGTGGATCAGCGGTGAACAGATCGCGGAAGTTCGCCCATCCGACGAACCGGGGCGAGGTGAACAGGTCCCACCGCTGCACGCTCATGTAGAGCGAAAAGGCCAGCGGGAAACCCATGAACACCGCCACCGCGGCCAGATTCGGCGCAATGAACCACCGGCCGGCCCTGGCCCGTCTGCGGGTGCGGTTCATACGCCGGCCAGGACTTCGTCGATCTGCGGTGTCAGCCCGGCTTTGAGGGTTTCCGCAGGCCGCTTGCCGCGCAGCACCGGACCGATCGCACGGTCCATCAGGGCGTGTACCCGCTGCCAGTCCGGAGAGATCGGCAAGCCCTCGGAATGCGAGGGCCCGCCGGTGAGGACGGCCATGTTGGCGATTCCGGTGTGGGCTGCGGCGAATCCGGGTGCGGCTATCGCGGACTTCAGGACCGGCACGAACAGCCCGGTCTGCCCGATCAACGCCTGCCCCACCGGCCCAGCCGCGAATCTGACGAAATCCCAGGCCTGTTGCCGGCGACGGCTGTCGGCGGCGATCGCCAGGCCGGTGCTGCCGATTGCCGAACGGGCCGGCATCCCCTTGGCTGCCGCAGCCGGGCCGGTCGGCAGGATCGTGACGTCGAATTCCAGGCTCTCGGCCTGGGCGAAAGTCTGGTAGCGCCAGTGCCCGCCCAGAGCCATCGCCGCATTGCCCGAGGCGAACAATCCCATGGTGGAGATTGACTGGGTGTCCGATGCCGCCGGTGCCACCCGGTGCATATTGGACAGGTCGGCGTAGAACTGGATTCCGGCCAGAAAGTCGTCGTCGTCGAAGTTCAGGTGCGTGGGGTTGAACCGCGGGACCGCCCACGGCACACCGTTGTTCATGCCGAACAGAGCGGCACTGTACGGCGGTGACCAGGTGTCTACGAATCCCCACTGGGTGACCCGGCCGGTGTCGTCTCGCCGGGTGAGAGCCGTTGCGGCGGCGAGGAATTGATCGAAGGTCCAGGGTGTGTCCCAGCGGCCCGGTGGCGGTGGCACCCCTGCTTCGGCGAACAGTCTCGGATTGAAGAACAGAAACGCCCCCGACCACTGCTCGGGGAAGGCGTACTGGCCGCCGTTGAAGCCGAACGTCTCATAGAGCGGCCCGATGCTGTCGGCGTGCAGCGTCGCCGCGAACTCGGGGTCCTTCGCCAGCAGGGTGTTCAGGTCGAGCAGCACGCCGCGGTCGGCCAGGCCCGCATAGTTGAACTCCCAGGCCATCAACACATCCGGGCATTTCCCGCCGGCGCAGAATGTCGACATCTGCTGGGTGGGGTCTCCCCCGGCAAGGATCGTGCGCACCCGGATATCGGGGTGCGCACGCTCGAACGCCGACACCACCCGCATGCGGGCGTCGGCCTCTTCGGGGTTGGCGGCGAAGAAGAAGGTCAGCGCGTCGTCGTCGCCGGTGCAACCGGCCGGCCACGGCGCCAGGGCCGCCGCCGACAGCGCTGTGGCCCCGCGCAGAAACGTGCGCCGCCGCAACGGTTCTCACACCTCGATCGGCGGGTAGAGACGTTCGAGGGTGAACTGCCGGTCTCGGCGGGCGGCCCAGGCGCTGGCCGCCAGCGACACCACCAGGATGCCGGCCAGCACACCTACCGAAGTCCACATCCTGGCGTCCACCCCACCGACGATCAACTGGCGTAACCCGTTGACGGCGTAGGTCATCGGATCATAGGGGTGCAGGATCTGGAACGGTTTCGCGGTGGTCTCCACCGGATACACGCCACCGGAGGACACCAGCTGGAACATCAGGAAGGCCAGGGTGAAGACCCGGCCCACCGCCACCCCCAGCACAGCGTTGAAGGCCTGGATCATCGCCAGGAACGACGCGGCGATCAGCGTGAGGAACGCCACCATCCCGGCGGCGTAGCGGGCCTGCAATCCGACCCCGAAATGCACCACCGTGTACATCAGGACCACCTGGCAGATCCCGAGCAGCAACGCCGGCCAGTAGGAGGCCAGCACCACCCGTAGTGCGCCGAGGCCGTTGACGACGGCCCGAGTCTGCAACGGCGTCAGCAACATCCACACGATCAGGGAACCGATGAACAAAGCCAGCGGCAGGAAGAACGGGGCGAACCCGGTGCCGAATGTGGCGGCGTGGTGGGTGAAGTCCATCTCGACGCCGACCGGACTGGCCAGGATCGCCGACACTTCGACACGCTGCTGGTCGGTGATCGTCGACGCACGTTGATCGGCCTCACCCAGGCCGGTCGCCAGCTGTTCGGCACCGTCTTTGAGCTGGTTGCCGCCGTCGGCCAACTGGACCAGCCCGTCGCTGAGCTTGTGCGCACCCGCATCGAGGTCGGAGGCGCCGTTGCGCAGCGTGACCAGATCGGCCTTGAGCCCGCCGTCGAGGGCGTGGGTGATGAAGGTGCGCAAGCCGCTGTTGGGGTCGGCCAGATCGTTCTCGAGCTGTTGAGAATTGTTGCGCAGCTGGGTCAGTCCCTCGTCGGTGGCCGGATCCAGTCCCTTGACATCGAGCAGTCGCTGGGCGCCGGCCAGGGTGTCGCCGAGCCCCCGGACCGCCGGATCGGGGTTGGTGCGTAAGGCGTCCACGACTTGATTGACGATTCCCGCGGCCTGCTGATAGTTGACGTTCAGCGAGGCGAGCCGATCGGACACCGCCTTGATGTTGCCGCTGAGCCGGGTGGCGGCCGCACCGGCGGCGTTCGGGTCGAATCCCATCGAACCGAGGTCGTCGGTCAGCTTCAGCAGCGGATCGGTGGCCTGCTGGATTCCGGCCGACAGCCGATGGCTTCCGTCGGCGAGAGCCGCGGCACCGTCGCGGGCGGTCCCCAGTCCGTCGGCCAGGGTCCTTGAACCGTCGGAGAGCCGGACCGCACCGTCGGCGGCCTTGGTGACCTGGTCGGTGACCTGGGTCAGTGCCGTGCCGATTACCTGCTGACCGACCTTGGAGCTGACTTCGTTGAGCACCTCACGAGCCGCGTTCTGGCCCATCACCGACGCGAGGTAGTTGTTGGCGTCGTTGAAGCGGAACTGGATCTGTGCCTTCTGTGGGTTCGGGCCTGCCGGCGATACCACCGCCGTACTGAAATCCGCTGGGAGCGTGATCGAAAAGTAATAGGTTCCGTCGGAAACCCCTTCGGCGGCTTCGCGTTCCGACACCTGATGCAGGTCGAGCTGACCGGAGTCCACCAGTGCGCGAGCGACCTCGTCGCCGGCTCGCAGCGCATTGCCCGAGACCGTCGCACCGGTGTCCTCGTTGACCAGCGCCACCGGGATCTTGTCGATCGCCGCGAACGGATTCCAGAACGCCCACAGGTACATGGCTCCATAGAGCAGCGGCAAGACGATGATGGTGATCAGGGCCAGCCGGGGCATGGTCCCGCGTGAATAGCGTTTGAGGTCGGTGCCCAGCGACATTCCGGCGAGCATGATCTAGTCGTCCCCCTTCTCGTGGCGGCCGTGCACATCGGCGGCCACTTCGGCGTGCCGCAGATGCTCGACGTGGATCTGCGTGACGACGTCCGTGGACTCGGGCAACTCATTGGCCGAGGCGGTGATCACCGTCTGCTGCTCCCCCAGCTCCACCAGTCTGTGGATCAGGGTCTGCCGTTCGCGGTCGTTGGTGACCTCGTCGATGCTGCCGACCACCAGAAGTGCCGGGCGCGCGGTGTTGGCCAACGCGATGCGCAGCAGTACCCCGGTCAATTCGTCGAGCTGTTCGACGAACTCGTCCAGTTGCGGCAGTGGCAGATCGCCGAAGACCGGTCGGCACACCGCGTCTCGCTCGGCCTCGCCCGCGCGGCGCACCAGCCGGTACCACGGTGCGTCCCAACGGATCTGTTCGGTGATCAGGTCACGCACGGTCACCGACTCGTAGATCGCATCCAGTTGCTCGATGCCGGCCAGCGCCGAGACCGCGAAGATGTCTCGCGCCTTGCTGTGCCCGAACACCGTGAGCGTTCCCGTCGACGGCTTCATCCGCCCCGCAAGGTTCATCAGCAGCGCGGTGCGCCCGGATCCGGGAGCACCGATCAGCACGGTGAGGCCGCCGGAAGCCGGGATATCCAGATCGAGCGGTCCGAATACCGGCCCCCACGGCCCGGTCATCGAGATCCCGCGCGCCGTCACCGCCTGGGGTGCCGCGTGCTGGCCGTGATCGTCGTCAGGCATGGATACAGCCCCCTGGTAGTAGTAGCCGATCGTCAGCCGAATTCCGCCGCGGGATCGGTGTGGCCGGCGTTGCCGGCCCGGCGCGGCAGCTCGACGACGACGTTGGTGGCCTTCACCGATGCCACGACCAGGCTGCCGGGCTGCAACCCCAGTTCCTCGGCGGCTTCACGGCTGACCAGCGACACCAGCCGAAACGGACCGGCCTGGATGTCGACCTGTGCCATCACCTTGTCGCTGGTCACCGCGGTCACCAGCCCGACCAGCCGGTTACGGGCCGACTGGCCCACCACCGGGTTGCGCGACACCGGCTCGACGGCGGCACGCTCTTGGGCGAAGCGGGCCAACTCGGCCCCGTCGACCATGCGCGGACCGCTGCCCGCGGTGGCCGACAGGCGATCGGAATCGATCCACCGGCGAACGGTGTCGTCACTGACCCCGAGCAACTCGGCGACTTCGGCGATGCGAAAACGTGGCACGCGCATGAGCTTATCTCCGCAGAAGGTCGACGCCGCCGGAACGCAACGCGGCCAGCGCGGCGGCGGTCGTCTCCGGTGCCACGCCTACGGTCAGGTCGAGCAACACCGTGGTATCGAAACCGGCGCGGATCGCGTCCTCGGCGGTGGCTCGCACGCAGTGGTCGGTGGCGATGCCGACCACGTCGACACTGTCCACCCCACGCTGGACCAGCCAGTCGGCCAGCCCGACGCCGTCGTCGTCGGCGCCGTCGAACCCGCTGTAACCCGCGCCGAAGGCGCCCTTGGAAAAGACCGCCTCGATCCGATCGGTGCACAGATCGGGGTGAAACGCCGCCCCGGCGGTGCCCGCGATGCAGTGCGGCGGCCATGACGTCACATAGTCGGGATGGTCGGAGAAATGCCCGCCGGGGTCGATGTGACGATCCTGGGTCGCCACCACGTGCGCGTAGCGGTCGCGGGCCGTCACGCCGTCCAGGTAGTGGGTGAGGTCTCGGGCGAGGGCCGCGCCACCGGTCACCGCCAGTGCTCCCCCTTCGCAGAAGTCGCGCTGGACATCGACGATGACCAGAGCCCGCATGCCGTCCACCGTATCGCCGGCGCCGTGGGCGAATCCCTTTTCGCCGTCCGCAGAATCCGGTTCGGCCCGCACCGTGCGCGGTACATTGGCCAGCATCCGACGTGTTCAGGAGCGAGGCAGATGACTACCGGTGATTTCCACCCGAACAACCCCGGCTACGGGCCCGGTTCCGGTCAGGGTTTCGGCCAGCCCGGCGGCTACCCGCCGGCACCGGGCTGGGGCCAGAAGCCCGGTGGACTGATCAGGCGTTTCTGGGCTCGGTGGATCGACGGCGTGCTCGTGGGTATAGCCGCCTGGTTCCTGGCAGTGTTCCTGTTCTCCGACGACTACCCGTTCCTGGTGACCGGTCTGTTCTCCGGGGTGCTGACCTTCGGCTACTTCGTCTTGTTCGAGGTCACCCAGGGGGCCACGCCGGCCAAGCAGCTGCTCGGGCTGGCGGTGCGCGGACCCGACGGCGTCTCGAAGCCGACCTTGGGCGAATCCGCGAAGCGCAACGCCTTCACCGTGCTGGCGGTGATTCCCTACCTGGGCGGACTGCTGGCATTCATCGCCTACGTGGTGATCGCCGTGACGATCGGCGGCAGCCCGACCAAACAGGGCAAGCACGACGAACTGGCCGGCGGGACCCGGGTGATCCGGGCCTGACCCACTAGCGGGCCAGGGTGAAGCCCTGCCAGGCCACCCGGCGCTCCGGGGCCGGGTCGTACTCCACCCGGGGCTTGCGGTCGAACACCATCACGGCCCGGTCGGCCTCGGTGTAGAGCGGCCAGTCGTCGCCCGGCACCCCGGTCCGGCTGAACGCCCCCCAGCGGCGCTGCACGTGCCCGCTGACTTCAAGCGCGGCCCGGCGATCGGCGCCCGCGGTCAGCAGGAACCCCAGCCCCCCGCTGCGGTATATGTCGAACACCGCGAACAGTTCGGTGGCATGGGTGGCGCCCAGGCCCGCCCAGCGCAGCGCCCGCGGTGCAAAGTCGTAGCGGTAGACGTACGTCGGGGCGTGGCGGCTGTGCGCCTCGGCGATCTCCCAGACCGCAGAGGTGAAGGCGAAGTCGCCACCGAGACGGATGCAGGCGGCCCGGGTCGGGTAGTCCGGGTAGGCGGCCACGATGCGGTCGCGGACACCCGGTCCGGCGTTGGCCAGCACCGACTCCACCATCGTCTCGTTGGTCGGCAGCATCTTCAGGAAGCGGGTGAACAACCTACCCTCCTCGGCATTGCTGCCGACGATCAGCGGCACCCGGTTGGCCGCGCCGCGACGCATCGCCTCGACCGGGTCCAGCGGCAGCACGTCGTCGCCGTAGACGGGGCCGATCGGGAAGGCGCCGAGCATCTCCTGGGCGCCCTGGGCGATCAGGCGATCCTGGGCTGCCAGCAGTTCGGCGGGCGAGACGCGCAGCAGAGTCCGCGCCGCGTCGCTCGCCCGCACCCCGAGCAGCGTGGCGAACCGGTTCGCGAACTCTGCCGCCATCTCCGGGCCGCGCACCATGCCCGCCGCCGGGCTTTCGGCGATCGCGCGGGCGAACAAGCCCTCGACAGCGGGAACCGCCAGCAGCGTGGAGACGATGTGCGCGCCGGCGCTCTCACCGAAGATCGTGACGTTGTCGGGGTCCCCGCCGAACGCCGCGACATTGCGGCGCACCCACTGCAGCGCCAGCACCAGGTCGCGCAGGAACAGGTTGCTGTCCAGCGTGTCCTGCGACGTCGACAACGACGACAGATCCAGGCAGCCCAGGACACCCAACCGGTAGTTCATCGACACGTAGACGCAGCCGCGCCGAGCCAGGGCCGCGCCGTCGTAGATCGGAGTGGCCGAACTGCCCAGGATGTAGCCGCCGCCGTGGATGAACACCATCACCGGCAGCGGGCCCTGCGCCGGCTCCTCGGGCGCCACCACGTTGAGCGTCAGGCAGTCTTCGTCAGCCCGCTGGAACCGGCCCGGACCGAGGATGGTGTACATCCGCTCCTGCGGGGCGCAGTTGGCGAAGCCGTGGCAGTGCCGCACCCCTGACCAGGGTTGAGCCGGTCGTGGCGCCCGGAACCGCAGTGGCCCGACCGGCGGCTGCGCATACGGGATGGACCGCCAGCGACGCACCCCGTCGCGGGCGAAACCCTCCACGATGCCGGTGTCGACGCTGACCTGCACGGGGTGGTTATGCATGAGGCGAACGGTAGCGAATGGCCCTCCGGTTAGCCTAACGACATGCGTCTTGCCGGGCTGATCGCCGTACTGCTGTTGATCGCCGGATGTTCCCGCGCGAGCGTGCAGGAACCCGAACCGGGCACGAGCACGCCGTCGTCGGCGGCGTCCACCCAGTCCACGCCGTCCTCGGCCTCGCCAGCACCGGGGAAGCCCAGTCCGTCGTCGAAGCCGGCCACTCCCCCCGTTGCGGGTGCCCCGATCGCAGATGTCATCGCCTGGGTCGAAGCCGGTCGCCCGGTAGACGCCGCGGGCTATCACAAGGCCACCCGCGACGATGAGACCACCGATCTGGTCGACGAGGTGGCGTTCACGGTGCCGGCCGGATCCCGCCAGGCCACCAAGTGCATGACCGATAAGGACGCAGGCGACAGCGCGCTGGCCTGCGTGGTCGACCTGGTGAGCCCGCCGCCGCAGCCCGCCGACATCTACGGGCAGTGGAAGGGCGGCTGGGTGGACTTCGGCGGCAACTCGCTGCGCGTCGGATCCGCGCACGGGGATCCGGGCCGGTTCCTGCACGGGGACGGCGCCGAACTGCCCGACGGCGACACGCTGTCGTTCGGCGACTATCGCTGCCGCGCGGACCGCACCGGCCTGTACTGCGTCAACTACGCCCACCGTTCGGCGGTGCTGTTGCGCCCTGAGGGCATCGCAACATTCGGCTGCCTGCACCCGGTGCCGCCGCCCGTCGACGCCGGCAAGCTGTTCAGCTGCGCAAGCTGACGCTCAGCGCCAGCGGTCGGCGGAGTCGACGGCGCCCAGCAGCACATCGCACAATTGCCGCAGTTCGTCGTGCGAAGCATCCTCGGACAGCGCGGTCGCGATGTCCTCGGCGGCGCAGCGCACCTGATACACCCGGTCGGACAAGGCGGTGGCCTCGTCGGCGGAGAGCACCACCGAATCGGGTGCCAGTGCGGCGGTCTTACCGCTGCTGATCAGGGCACGCTGTTCGTAGGCCCGTTGCCGGCAGGACTGCCGGCAGTATTGCCGGCGCCGCCCGATGCCGGCGTCGCCCACGTCGCGACCACACCAGCGGCACGGTTGGGGGCGGGGGCTGCGGGGCACGCTTGAAGACCTTAGTCGGGCCTCGGCGATGATCCCGGTATCATGGGAGGTCGCGCCGCGTGCGCCGGGAACTGTTCAGGACCCGCTCGCGTTGTCCATCGCGAGGCATTTTTTGTGACTTAAGGAGAGTGGGTCGAATGGCTGATCGTGTTCTGCGGGGCAGCCGGCTGGGCGCCGTGAGCTACGAGACCGACCGCAACCACGACCTGGCACCCCGCCGGATGGCGCGGTACCGCACCGACAACGGCGAAGAGTTCGAGGTTCCGTTCGCCGACGACGCGGAGATTCCCGGCACCTGGATGTGCCGCAACGGCCTGGAAGGCACCCTGCTCGAAGGTGACCTGCCGGAGCCGAAGAAGGTCAAGCCGCCGCGTACGCACTGGGACATGCTGCTGGAGCGTCGCTCCGTCGAGGAGCTCGAAGAGTTGCTCAAGGAGCGTCTCGACCTGATCAAGACGCGCCGGCGCGGTTAAACCGCCCTAGCGCTTACCGCGGAGCCGGTTCACCCGGCCGCCGATCCCCCACCGGGCGACCTTGACCATCGCCTCGCGGATGTTGGAGCCACTCATCTTCGACACGCCGAGCTCGCGCTCGGTGAAGGTGATAGGCACCTCGGTGATGGTGAAACCCTCGTTGACGGCGCGCCAGGTGAGGTCCACCTGGAAGCAGTAGCCCTTGGAGTCCACCGCGTCCAGTCCGAGCTTCTCCAGCACCCCGCGTCGGTAGGCCCGGTAACCAGCGGTGATGTCGTGAATGCCGACTCCGAGCAGCAGCCGGGCATAGGTGTTGGCGGTCTTGGACAGCACCAAGCGGCGCACCGGCCAGTTACGCACCGCTCCGCCGTCGACGTAGCGCGATCCGATCGCCAGGTCGGCGCCGGCGTCGACGGCGTCCAGCAACCGGTACAGCTGCTCGGGCGCGTGGCTGCCGTCGGCGTCCATCTCGACCAGGACGTCGTAGTCGCGGGCCAGCCCCCAGGCGAAGCCGGCCAGATAAGCCGCGCCCAACCCGGCCTTCTCCGTCCGGTGCATCACATGCACGCGCTCGGGATCGGCGGCGGCCCGCTCGTCGGCCAGCTGCCCGGTGCCGTCGGGGCTGCCGTCGTCGACCACCAGAACGTGCACGTCAGGGCGGGCCTGCTGCAGCCGGCCCAAGATGATCGGCAGGTTCTCCAGCTCGTTGTAGGTGGGAATGACCACCAGGGTGTGCAGGCTGGGACGCTCACTCATCGGCGCCGCTCCTCCCGTTGACTTCGGCGCCGGAGGGCCGCCGTGTGAGGCGACGCCGGGTGGCCGGACGCCGCATGAACACTCCATTTTGCCGTATGGCCGCCATCAGTCCGGCAACGGCCGCGCCGAGCAGCATCCATTGCAGGAGCGGCCCCCACCGGGTGGCCGGGGTCAGGCTGGACTTGAGGCGCACGTGCGCGTCGAGGTAGGCCGGTTCGAAGAACCCGGTGCGGGCCAGTTCTCGGCCGTCGGGGGCGATCATCGCGCTGATTCCGGTGGTTCCCGCGACGACGACGTAGCGGTCGTGTTCGACGGCGCGCACCTTGGCGAAGGCCAGTTGCTGTTCGCTCATCGTGGCGTCGAAGGTAGCGTTGTTCGACGGCACCGTCAGCAACCGGGCTCCGGCGAGCACCGACTGGCGCGCGGCGCGGTCGAAGATTACTTCCCAGCAGGTGGCCACCCCGACCGGCACGCCCGCGACATGCACGACGCCGTCCCCGTGGCCCGGCACGAAGTAGCCCGCCCGATCGGCATAGCTGGACAGGTGACGGAAGAAATCCCGCCACGGCAGGTATTCACCGAACGGCTGCACGATCCGCTTGTCGTGGCTGTCGCCCGGTCCGGTGACCGGATCCCACACCAGCACAGAGTTGGTGGCGACCGGATTGTCGCGGGTCCAACCCGGCGCGGAGCGCACGGTGCCGACCAGGATGGGCGCGTCGATCGCCTGAGCCGCCCGCGTGATCTGTTGTCCGGCATCGGCATTGGCCACGGGGTCGATGTCGGAGGCATTCTCCGGCCAGATCACGAACAACGGCTGCGGGGCCCGCCCGGCCGCGACGTCTTCGGCCAGTCGCAAGGTCTCGCGGACGTGATAGTCCAGCACCTGGCGGCGCTGGGCGTTGAAGTCCAGCCCGAGCCGCGGCACATTGCCCTGCACCGCGGCCACCGTGATGGTGGGGTCGTCGCCGGCGCCCGCTCCCGAGCGCCGGACGCCCGGCCACATCAGCACCGTGGCCAGCAATATCGCGCAGATGCACAGGCCGGGCAGCAGCACCGCCGGCGGGGGGGCGGCGGACTCGGCGTGCTGCGAGTCGTCGCGCAGCCATCGGACGATCTCGGAGATCAGCGCGGCACCGGCGCAGCCGGCAAGCGCCACGGCTGTCGACAACAACGGGACCCCGCCGAGGGCGACCAGTGGCAGCAGCGGCCCCTCGGTCTGGCCGTATCCGATTACGCCCCAGGGGAATCCGCCAAACGGCAACACCGACTTCGCCCACTCCAGGGCTGTCCACAGCAGCGCGAACCACACCGGCCAGCCCGCCAGGTCACGCACCACGACGGCGGCCGCACCGAAGACGGCCGGGAACAGCGCACACATCAGCGTCAGCATCAGCCACGGCAGCGGCCCCACCAGCCCGCCGACCCACGGCAGCAGCGGCAGGTAGAACGCCAGACCGCAGAGCAGGCCGTACCCGAACCCGCCGGCGATCGTGGTCACCGGGTGCCGCAGCACCCAGCTCAGCAGCCCGATCGCCAGAATCGCCGCCCACCACCAGTTCAACGGCGGGAAGCTGGCGCGCAGCAGCATTCCGGCGACCACCGTCGCGGCCAGCTGAGCCCAGCGATCCGCCGCCGCCACCCCCAGCCGTTCCAGGCGGTTCGGCGTGGGTGCCGCCGGGCGGCTGTCGGACTCAGCCATACAGGGTCACACCCCGGTGCACCGTGCGCCGACACCGCGGTGCCGCTCCCGAGTCCAGTACCGGCAGGGGCGGGACACCCGAACGCGGGTCGGTCGACCAGCGCTGGACCGTGTCGCGGGGGGCCTCAACGGCCAGCTCGCCGACCTCCCACACCGCATAGGACGCGGGCGCCCCGGGCACCAGGGTGCCCGTCACGCCGTCGTGGACGCCGCCGGCCCGCCAGCCTCCCCGGGTGGCCGCGGCGAACGCCGCCCGCATCGATACGGCGCTGCCGGGGGTGCGGTGCCGGGCGGCCGCGTGCACGCCGGCCCAGGGGTCGAGTGCGGTCACCGGGCTGTCGGAACCGAACGCGAGTGGCACGCCTTGGGATGCTAACAGCGCGAACGGATTCAGCCCGGCGGCGCGCTCGGCACCGAGCCGCTGGGAGTACATGCCGTCGTCGCCGCCCCAGCGCGCATCGAAGGCCGGCTGCATACTGGCGATCACACCCCACGAGCCGAGTTTGGCGGCCTGCTCGGCGTTGACCATCTCCATGTGCTCCAGCCGGTGACCGCAGCGGGCCACCGCAGCCACCCCGAAGTCCTCCACCACCTGTTCCAGCGCGGCAACCACCGAAGACACTGCGGCGTCACCGATCACGTGGAAGCCCGCGGGAACCTCCGCCTCGGTGCAGGCCCGCAGGTGCGCCTCGATGGTTGCCTTGTCGAGGTGGCACACGCCGGTGCAATCGGGCGCATCGGCGTAGGGCTGGTGCAGCCAGGCGGTGTGCGAGCCCAGGGCGCCGTCGACGAACAGGTCACCACCGAGGCCGCGAGCACCGGTGTCGGCGACCAACTCCCGGGCCCGGGCGGCGCTGTCGACCGGTTCACCCCAGTAGCCGACGACCTCGACCCCGTGGCTGAGGGCGCGAAGTTCCCGCCAGTCGTCGAGCCCACCGATATCGGGGCCGGCGCACTCGTGCACCATCACGATCCCGGCGGCGGCCGCCGCATCGAGTGCCGCCGTGCGGGCTGCGGAACGCTGGTCGGCGGTGAGCAGTTCGCGGGCCTCGGCGCGTACCCGGTGGTGGGCCTCTCCGGACAGGGGGCCGGACAGTACGGCGTCGCCGGACAGGCCGGTCACCCGACGGCGCAGCGCGGTCGAGGCCAACGCCGAGTGCACGTCGACACGCGACAGGTAGGCCACCCGATCCCCCACCACCGCGTCGACCGCCGCGGTGTCGGGGGCGCCGTCCGGCCAGTCCGTCTCATCCCAGCCGTGACCCCAGATCGGTTGGCCGGGATGGGCTGCGGCGTAGTCGGCGACCAGCTGCAGGCAGTGCCGTGACGAGGTGGCCGGCCGCAGGTCCAGGCCGGTGCGGCACAGACCGGTCTCGGTGACGTGGACATGGCTGTCCACGAAGCCCGGTGTCACGAAACCCCCATCGAGGTCGTCCACCTCGGCCTGTGGGAACCGTTCACGCCCGACGGCGTCGCTGCCCACCCACACGACCAGGCCGTCGCGTACCGCCATGGCGGTGGCATCGGGATGGCTCGGGCTGTGGATACGCCCGCCCAGCAGCAGCGACGCAGAAGTCCCGGACGCGATGCTCTCGACAGTCACGGTCTAAAAAGTACGGGTACCGGGTCAGCCGGCCGACAGGGCGGGCTGATTCACCTCGACCACACTGACCACTTCGGCGTCGATGTAGTCATCCCGGCGAGCCGCGCGGCGGCCCGCATACCAGCGGCGGCCCACCGTGGCCGCGCTCAGCAGCGGGGTGTAGCGGCCCAGGCCGATCGTCGCCGCGGACAACAGCAGCGGGCGGGCAGCAGAGCGAGTCGCCGGCGCGAGCAGTCCCAGCCCCAGCAGCGTGGTCACCGGTCCGGGCACCGCCACCAGCAGCGTGCCGGCCGCGACCAGCCCGCCGTCGGTCAGCGCACCCCGCCCGGCGCCCGAGCGCAGCCGTCGGGCCTGATGCCTGACCTGGCCTGCCGACAGTGCGAGGCCGGCGACGAATGCCACGAGCAGGCCTAGCACCGTCCAACCGAACCCGACAACCCAGATCAACGCAGCCACCGCCGCCGTCTCGACCAGGACATAGGCCAGAAACATCCGAAGCACAGCGCTCGCCATGCCACTCCAACGTCGGCCTCGCGGATCGAGTTCCCCGCGGCCCGAGGCGCACTACGGTGATGCGATGACCACAATCGAACTCGCTACCGGCGACGGTCCGATCGAGGCGCTGCTGGACATTCCGGACGGTCCGGGGCCGTGGCCCGGCGTGGTGGTGATCCACGACGCGATCGGGTACGGAGCGGACATGCAGGCCATCTCCGAGCGGGTCGCCGCGGCCGGCTACCTCGCACTGTCGCCGAACCTGTACTCCCGCGGCGGGCGGGCTCGCTGCATCACCCGGGTGTTCCGCGAGCTGCTCACCCAACGCGGTCGCGCCCTGGACGACATCATGGCCGCCCGCGCTCATCTGCTGGACATGCCGCAGTGCTCGGGGCAGGTCGGGATCGCCGGGTTCTGCATGGGCGGACAGTTCTCGTTGATCCTGTCGCCCAAAGGATTCGGGGCGTCTGCCCCGTTCTACGGCACCCCGCTGCCCCGGCACCTCAGCGACACCCTCGACGGCGCCTGCCCGATCGTCGCCAGCTTCGGGGCACGCGATCCGCTAGGCAGGGGCGCCGGTGAACGGTTGCGCGTACTCGTCGAGGAGAAGCAGATCCCGCACGACATCAAGACCTATCCCGGCGCCGGTCACAGCTTCGCCAACAAATTGCCGGCCCAACCGCTGATCCGGATCGCCGGTTTCGGCTACGACGATGCTGCGACCGCCGACGCCTGGGAGCGGGTGTTCGCATTCTTCGGCGAACACCTGCACCCGGACTCGGTCGCCTAAGCGCTCGCGGTTGCCAGGACCCGCGGGAACAGCACGTTGTTCTCCTTGTGCACGTGCAGGTGGATGTCGCTCTCCAGGTCCGCCAAGCCGGCCAGCATCGCGGTGTAGCTGGCGCAGGCGTCGGCGGGAACGGCGTAGCCGCCGGTGAGCTCACGCAACTCGGCCAGCAGATGGCCGGCGTTGTCGTGTTCCTGCTGGTTCTCCGCCAGTTCGTTGCGGACCTCGTCGGACAGCGGGCGGTCCGGCCGGCCGGCGCTCAGGCTGATCTCGGGGAAGAGCATGGTCTCCTCGGTGCGCAGGTGGGGTTCCATGCCGCCGCGCAACTGGTGGAAGACCTCACGGACCCGGGCCAGCTCGCCGTGGTTGGGTCCGTGCACGCGCGCCACCTTGTCGACCAGTTCGGCCAACCGGGGGAACTCGTCCCACAGGAAGCGGTGGTGGGTGCTGACGATGTGCGCGATCAGCGCGGTGTCGTCGAAGTCGGCCCAATCGGCCCGCTGAGCGGACTCGGTGGAGCTGTTCAGTGCGGCCAGCAATTCGTCGGCGTCGACGCCGTCGGCCGCGCACGCATCGGCCAGGGAGCGCTGGCCGTGGCAGCAGAAGTCGATACCGAACCGGCTCAGGGTCCGGGTGGACGACGGGTCAGCGGTGACGATGTCGCCGAGGATCTGGTCAGAGGTGAAGGTCGTCACGCGAAGCTCCCTAGGCTCGAGATTTGAAGGACTTAAATCCACTATATGCGATGCGGGCTCCGGCTCACCCGGCGGTCGGGGTCAGTGCCAGCCCGACATTGTTGCGCATGCCACCGCGCAGCTTGCTGAAGAAGTTGAACACGCGCCCGACGACGTGATAGCGCTTGCCGATCGCGTCGTAGACGGCGCCGTTCTGCGATTTGTCCAGCACGGTGGCGACCGCCTCGATCGCCTCACTCTTGGGGTTTCCCCGCATGTCACACACCGCAAGCGTGACGCGGGGCGTGTTGCGGATGCGCTTGACCTTCCAGGAGCTCTCCTGGGTGATCACCAGGAGCCGGTCCCCGTCTGCCGCAGCCCAAATCGGGGTGGGCTTGGGCCGACCGTCTTTGGTGAACGTGGTCAGCAGCAGGTAGTCAGCCTTGGCGATGTCAGCAAACGTCGGGGTCACGAAGGTGAATCTACCCGTCAGCCATCGCCGGGGCGGGGCCTACAGCGGAGGGTGACTCGGGATCGGGTGCAGTTCGGAGAGCCGCGGCAGCTCGGGCATCGCCGGCGGCGAGCCGACGTACGCGGCGACGGCTTCCGGCGAGATCAACGCGTAGCGGACGAGCAGATCTACGGCGTTCAAGCCGAAGTGCTGGGCAACCCGGATCAGGTTGTCGGCGGTGATCAGTCGACCCTCATGAGCCGCCTTGTAGTACGCGGACTTGCGGTAACCGAAGGCCTCGTAGACTTCAGTCGCCGGCAACGGCCTGCCGACCAGGTACGGAAGCACGACCGACGGGTCCTTGTCACGATCGTCCATAGTTTTAGACGATAGTCCCAAAACGCGCTCTGAAGCCATAGTCAGCTGTCACCTTCCTGTCTCATTCCTTGGCTCAATCAACGCGTCGACCAGGAATTTAGTCACAAATTATCGTGGTACGAGCTTAACGCGGCAACCGACGCCAGATGACCTGCGGGACCAACCGCATCACCACAAACATCGGCCGCAGCAGCCAGGGCACGGCGACCGTGCGCCGGCCCCGCGCCAACGCCCGAGCCGTTGCATCTGCCACCTGCGCCGGAGTGCTCGTCGGTGGTGCCGGTTTCATGCCCGCCGTCATCCGGCCGATCACAAACCCCGGCCGCACGATCAGCAGGCGCACACCGGTGCCGTGTAATGCATCGGCCAGGCCGTTGGCGAACCCGTCCAGCCCCGCCTTGGCCGAGCCGTAGACGTAGTTGGCTCGCCGCACCCGCACCCCCGCGATCGAGGAGAACACCACCAGCCGGCCACGGCCCGCGGCACGCATCGCTGCAGCCAGGTGGGTGAGCAGGCTGACCTGGGCGACGAAATCGGTGTGCACCACCGCCACCGCGTGTGCGGCGTCCGTCTCGGCGCGGGCCTGATCGCCCAGCACCCCGAATGCCAGGACGGCGGTGCCGATAGGGCCGTGCTCGGCGATCAGTTCCGCAACCAACCTGCCGTGGCCGGCCACGTCGTCGGCGTCGAACTCCGTCGTGTGTACCGCGGCGGCACCCGCGTCGCGTACGGCGGCTGCCTCCGCGTCGAGCCGGCCGGCGGATCGCGCGGCCAGCACCACCGTCGCACCTGGCGCAAGCCGGCGCGCCAACTCCACGCCGATCTCACTGCGACCCCCGAAAATCACCACCGGCCCGGCAACCGTGTCGTTCACGGCTGCGATTATCTCCTGCGCTAGCGTGAGCGGTGATGGCGAACGCAACGACACGGCTGACCAGTGACGCGCTGGCGTTTCTCACCGAACGTCACCTGGCGATGCTGACCACGCTGCGCGCCGACAACTCACCGCATGTGGTGGCGGTCGGCTTCACCTTCGATCCCAAGACCCACATCGCACGGGTGATCACCACCGGGGGTTCGCAGAAGGCCGTCAACGCCGACCGCGCCGGGGTGGCCGTGCTCAGCCAGGTCGACGGCGCGCGCTGGCTCTCGTTGGAGGGCAGCGCAAGCGTCAACGACGCCGTGGCCGCGGTCCGCGACGCCGAACTGCGTTACGCCCAGCGCTATCGGACGCCCCGGGTGAACCCGCAGCGCGTGGTGATCGAAGTCCAGGTGGAGCGGGTACTGGGCTCGGCGGACCTGCTCGACCGCAGCGGCCGCTAAACGCCGACCACGATCAGATCGTGGGGCCGGTTGTTCAGTGACTCGGCGCCGTCCTCGGTGACGACGACGATGTCCTCGATCCGGGCTCCCCACCGGCCGGGAAAGTAGATCCCCGGCTCCACCGAGAACGCCATGCCGGCGGCCAGGGTGACGTCGTTGCCGGCGACGATGTAGGGCTCCTCGTGCACCGACAGTCCGATACCGTGCCCGGTGCGGTGCACGAAGTATTCGCCCAGACCGGCCTCGGTCAGGATGTCGCGGGCCGCGGCGTCCACCTGCTGTGCGGTGACGCCGGGACGGATGCACTCCACCGCCGCGCGCTGCGCCTGCTGCAATATCGAATACTGTTGGGCCACTTGCGGATCAGGCTCTCCGAGGCTGTAGGTGCGGGTGGAGTCGGAGTTGTAGCCGGGTTCGACCGGGCCGCCGATGTCGACGACGACGATGTCGCCGGCCTGCAGCACACGATCGGAGCACTCGTGGTGCGGGTCGGCGCCGTGCGGGCCCGAGCCGACGATGATGAATGCCACCTCCGAATGGCCTTCGGCCACGATCGCCGCGGCGATGTCGGCGGATACCTCGGCCTCGGTGCGCCCCGGTGCCAGGAACTCAGGCACCCTGGCGTGCACCCGGTCGATGGCCGCACCCGCCTTGCGCAGCGCGTCGATTTCGCTGGGGTCCTTGATCATTCGCAACTCGCGCAGCACCTCGGTGGCCAGCACCGGCGTCGTCTGCAGGGCCGCGGTCAACGGCAGCAGATGCAGCGCGGTCATCGAATCGGTGACCGCCACCGCCGCCGGCAGCGCCCCCAGCGCATCGCCGACCAGGCGGTAGGGGTCGTCCCCGTCCACCCAGTCCCGCACGGCGATGCCCAGATCCGTCACGGCCGATTCGCGCAGTGCTGCCAATTCCAGCCGCGGAACCACCACGGTGGGCCGCCCGGTTGCCGGCAGCACCAACGCGGTGAGCCGCTCGAAGGTCTGGGCCCGTGAGCCGATCAGATAGCGCAGGTCATAGCCCGGGGTGATCACCAGGCCGGCCAGACCCGCGTCGGCGGCCGCGGTGGCCGCGGCGGCCAGGCGATGGGCATAAACAGTGCTGTCGAACCGGGAAGTCACCTCGTCAGGCTATCCGGCCGTGCCTGAACGGCGGTCCAGCTTCACCTCTCCTCCGTCGAGCCTCGCTGACCGCCGGCCATAGGCTGGCGTGCATGCCTGCTCCTGTATTGCTGCTCGACGGCGCCAGCATGTGGTTCCGGTCCTACTTCGGCGTGCCGTCCTCGTTCACCGCCCCCGACGGCCGGCCGGTGAACGCGGTACGCGGCTTCTTCGACTCGATCGCCATGCTCATCACCCGGCAGCGTCCCGGCCGGTTGGCGGTCTGTCTGGATCTGGACTGGAGGCCACAGTGGCGGGTGGAGCTTGTCCCGTCCTATAAGGCCCACCGGGTGGCCCTGGACGAACCAACCGGACCAGCGGGTGACGGGGCGGACGAAGAGGTGCCCGACGAGCTGAGCACCCAGGTCGACATGATCGCCGAGCTGCTCGACGCGTTCGGCATCGCCACCGCGGGCGCACCCGACTACGAGGCCGACGACGTGCTGGGCACGCTGGCCGCGGTCGAACGCCGCGATCCGGTGGTGGTGGTCAGCGGTGACCGCGACCTACTGCAGGTGGTCACCGACCAGCCCGTCGCGGTCGGCGTGCTCTACCTGGGACGTGGGCTGGCGAAAGCGACGCTGCTGGGCCCGCAGGAGGTGGCGCAGCGGTACGGACTGCCCGTCGGGCGGGCGGGCGCCGCCTACGCCGAGATGGCATTGCTGCGCGGCGATCCCTCCGACGGCCTGCCCGGGGTGCCCGGAATCGGGGAGAAGACCGCGGCCGGGCTGTTGACCCAGTACAGATCGCTGGCTGCGGTGCTGGAGGCCGCTGCAGACCCGAAATCCGCGATGGCCAAAGGGGTTCGGGCCAAGCTGGCGGCGGCGCAGGACTACATCGCCGCCGCGGGCCCGGTAGTGCGTGTGGCCACCGACGCCCCGGTCACCTTCTCCACATCGTCGGATGTCCTGCCTCGCACCGCCGCCGACACCGCCCGGGTCGCCGAACTGGCGCAGCGATACGGCGTGGAGTCCTCGATGGCGCGGGTCCAGCGGGCACTCGACCAGCTGCCGGACTGAACCGGGCAATGCGCCTACTTGGGGCGGCCGACCTCGTAGGTGCCCGAGTTGTCCTGGAAGGTAACGGTGACCTGACGCTTGGTCCCGTCGATGCTGACCTCGCAGTTGAACGTGTCGCCCTGCTTGACCACCGGGCTCTGACCGTTGTTGCACCGGACGTCCTTGACGTTCTTGGCACCGTAGCCGTTGGTCTGATCGGCCAGGATCTGCTGCACGCCCTCCTGCGCCTTGTCGACGTCGAGCTTGGTGGTCACGAAGAAACCAGGCTTCCAGAACCCCAGGACCAGCAGCACCAGCACGCCGACTCCCACGCAGCCGGCGAGCACACTGCCCGCCAGTGCGGTGCTGCGCTTGCGGCCGGCATCGGGCGGCCCGAATTGTCCGGGCTGCTGCGGGTACTGGCCGTACTGGCCGGGCTGTCCGTACTGACTCGGCTGGCCGTACTGGCCGGGCTGGCCGTACTGACCCGGTTGACCGTACTGGCCCGGTTGACCGTATTGCCCCGGCTGGCCGTACTGGCCGGGTTGGCCGTACTGGCCGGGTTGACCGTACTGACCGTACTGACCGGGCTGGCCGGGCTGACCCGCCTGGCCGGGCTGGCCGTACTGCTCGGTCTGCGGGTAGCCGGGGTACTGACCGGTCGCGGGGTACTGCGAGCCCTGCTGGGGGTACTGCGACGGGGTGTAGGCCGGCTGCCACTGCTGTTCGGCGCCGGACGCGGGAGTCGCTCCGGTGCCCGGCTGCTCCTCGGGCTGTCCGGGCTGCTGAGGCTGCCAGGGCTGCGTCGGGTCGTATCCCTGCGGTCCGCTCATCGTTGTTCCTCAAGTCCTCTCGCGTAGCGGGTGCTGATTCACCGTAGCGCCCGGATCAGCCTACCCGGCGTCAACGGCCACGACCCCGCGTAAAACCGTGTCGATCGCCTGTTTTGCCGTAGCGCGCAGTTCCGGCGAAGGCGCGGCATTGCGCAGCTGATCGAGCAGGTCAAGCACCTGGCGGCACCACCGCACGAAGTCACCCGCCGACAGCGGTGAACCACCGCCCGCGGAATCCGATGCCGCCAATGCCCCGGCCAGATCACCCGATCGGGCCCAGCGGTACACCGCGGCGACGAATCCGTCGTCGGGTTCCCGGCTGGTGGTGATGCCGTGACGGCGCTCGTCGGCCCGCAGCTGCGCGGACAGTTTGCCGGTCTGCTGAAGCGCGCGCCGGATCGCCCCGGTCGGCGCCTGCAGGGTCGGCTGCCCACTGCCCGAATCCTGGCCGCCGCGCGTTTCGAACAGCACGGCAGAGACCACGGCGGCCAATTCGGCGGGACCCAGGCTGTCCCAGGCGCCGGTGCGCAGGCATTCGGCGACCAACAGATCACTTTCGCTGTAGATCCGGGCGAGCATCCGACCGTCTTCGGTCACGGTCGGGTCGGCCTGCCCCTCGCCGGCGGTGCCCGCGGCGATGAAGCCGCGTTCGACGAGCAGCCCGACGATCCGGTCGAAGGTGCGTGCCAACGAGTTGGTGGCCGCCTGGACCTTCCTGCGCAGTTGAGTGTTGTCCGACTCCACCCGCAGGTAACGCTCGGCGACTCGGACCTTGTCCTCGCGATCGGGCGTGGCGTGCACCGGGTGCTCCCGCATCCGCTGTCGTAGCGCCTCCAGCTCCGGATCCACCGGGGTATCCCGGACGCCGCCGCGCCGACCGCGCCCGTCGGGCACCACGAGCTCGGCTGCGGCCGAGCGCAGCGCTGAGGCCAGGTCGCGCCGGACCCGGGGCTGGCGGTGTTCGACGTGTTTGGGCAGGTTCATGGTGCCGATCGGTGCGGTGGCGCCGGCGTAGTCCGCCGTCGAGATCCGGCCCGCCCAACGATGCTCGGTCAGCACCAGCGGGCGTGGTTCATCGGAATCCCGATCCGCCTGCAGCACCACGGCCAGACCGCCGCGACGGCCGTGGGTGAGGTTGATGATGTCGCCGCGGCGCAGCGCGGCCAGGGCCGCACCGGCCGCTTGGCGCCGTTGCAGCCGCGACGCCCGTGCCTGGGCGCGTTCATGTTCGGAGATCTGGGCGCGCAGGCGGGCGTAGTCCAGCACGGCGGAGTCGCGTCCCCCGACCCCGGCTGCGATCTCGTCGAGGGTCCGCTCGCCGCGTTCGGCGCTGCGCACCAGGCCGACGACGGATCGGTCAGCCTGAAACTGCGCGAAGGACTGCTCCAGCAGTCGGTGGGCCTGCTGCGGGCCCATCCGATGCACCAGGTTGATCGTCATGTTGTAGGACGGCGCGAACGAGCTTCGCAGCGGGAATGTTCGGGTGGAGGCAAGCCCGGCGACCTGGTCCGGGTCGGCGGTGCTCTCCCCCGGATGCCACAGCACCACCGCATGGCCCTCGACGTCGATACCGCGGCGGCCGGCCCGGCCGGTCAGCTGGGTGTACTCCCCCGGCGTCAGCGCGGCATGCTGCTCGCCGTTGAATTTGACCAGCCGCTCCAGCACCACTGTGCGGGCCGGCATGTTGATGCCCAAAGCCAGTGTCTCAGTGGCGAACACCGCTTTGACCAGGCCCGCGGTGAACAGCTCTTCAACGGTGTGGCGGAACACCGGTAGCAAACCCGCGTGGTGGCCGGCCAGGCCGCGCAGCAGGCCCTCCCGCCATTCGTAGTAGCCCAGCACGTCCAGATCGGCGTCGGCGAGGTCGCCGCAGCGGTGGTCGATCACCTCGGCGATCCGGGCCCGCTCGGATTCGGTGGTCAGCCGCAGCGGTGAGCGCAGGCACTGCTTGACGGCCGCATCGCAGCCGGCCCGCGAGAAGACGAAGGTGATCACCGGCAGCAGCCCGGCCGACTCCAGCACCGCCACCACGTCAGGTCGCATCGGCGGCCGATAACTCGGCCCACCCGGCCGGCGGCCGCCAGTGCGCCCCGGTCCGCGGCGGGGATTGTGCCACTCGGTGAGCCGGTCGGCTTCCCGGCGATGGGCGATGTGGCGCAGCAGTTGCGGATCCACCCGGGCCCCGCCGCCGGTGTCCGGCCCCTCGGCGTCGGGCCGCACCTCGAACAGGTCGAACAACCGCTTGCCGACCATCATGTGCTGCCACAACGGCACCGGCCGATGCTCGTCGACCACCACGGCGGTGTCGCCGCGCACGGTCTGGATCCAGCCGCCGAACTCCTCGGCGTTGCTGACCGTCGCCGACAGGCTGACCAGCCGAACCTCTGCGGACAGGTGCAGGATGACCTCCTCCCAGACCGCACCGCGCATCCGGTCGGCCAGGAAATGCACCTCGTCCATTACGACATGCGAAAGACCCTGCAGTGCAGGCGAATCCGCGTACAGCATGTTGCGCAGCACCTCGGTGGTCATCACCACCACCGGCGCGTTCGAGTTGACCGACAGGTCACCGGTCAGCAACCCCACCTTGTCCTTGCCGTAGCGGGCCACCAGGTCGGTGTACTTCTGATTGCTCAGCGCCTTGATCGGGGTGGTGTAGAAGCACTTTGAGCCGGCCGCCAGGGCCAGATGCACCGCGAACTCGCCGACGACCGTCTTGCCCGCGCCGGTCGGGGCGCACACCAGCACGCCCCGGCCCTCCTCGAGCGCCTCACAGGCCCGGCGCTGGAAGTCGTCGAGGCCGAACGGCAGCTCCGCGGTGAACCGGCTCAGCTCGGTCACGTCGCGCCCGCCTCACTCGCGAGTGTGCACAAATGTATGGCGCCACCAGGGCTTTGCCGGACGATTGTGCGCCCTCGCGGGGAGAAATTACTCATGCGGGGTGGCGACGGGTGTGGGCGCTTCGATGATGGAGGCCTCGTCATCGCCGAGTCCCTCGGCCGCCTCCCGCTTGGCCTTGCGCTTATCGTGCAGCCGGGCGACCTGGATCGCGAACTCCAGCAGCATGGTCAGTGCGAGCCCCAGCGCGGTCATCGAGAACGGATCCGAGCCGGGCGTGGCGACGGCGGCGAACGCGAACACCGCGAAGATCAGCCCGCGCCGCCAGGCGGCCAGCCGGGCGTAGCTGAGCACCCCGACCTGGTTGAGCATCACGATCAGCAGCGGGAACTCGAAGCTGATCCCGAACACCAGCAGCAGGTTGATCAGGAAGCCGAAATAGCGGTCACCGGACAGCGCGGTGACCTGCACGTCACTGCCGACGGTCAGCAGGAATCCGAGGGCCTTGGACAGCACCACGTAGGCCAGCACCGCGCCGGTGACGAACAGCACCGCCGCCGACACGACGAACACCACCGCAAAGCGCCGCTCCTTGCGGTACAGGCCCGGGGTAATGAAGGCCCACAACTGGTAGAACCAGACCGGGCAGGCCAGCACCACTCCGGCCATCAGTCCCACTTTGAGCCGCAGCATGAACTGGTCGAAAGGCCCGGTGGCCAGCAACCGGCAGTGGCCCTCGGCGGCGATCTGGGCCCGCGCGGAGTCGGGCAGCGCGCAATAGGGGTGCCGCAGCCACTCACCGAGGCTTTCCATGCCGAAGAACCCGTGCGAATACCAGCTGAAGCCGAACGCGGTGGTCAGCGCGATCGCAGCCAGCGAGATCAGCAGCCGGGTGCGCAACTCCCGGATGTGGTCGACGAGCGACATCGTCCCGTCGGGATTGCTGCGGCCACGCCGTTGGCGTGGGTCCAGCCGCTTGAAAATGCTGGTGGCGCGCACCATCACAAGGCGCTCGGGCGCTGCGGAGGCGACGGCCTAGACCGACCGCGGGTCAGCCGGCGGCTCGACGCGCTCGGACTGCACTGAGGTGGCCGGTGACTCCGGATTGATGTCGTTCTGCAGCTCGCGAACCTCGGATTTGAAGATTCGCAGCGACTTGCCGAGCGAACGAGCCGCGTCGGGCAGCCGCTTGGCGCCGAACAGCACAACCATCACGACCAACAGGATGAACCAGTGCCACGGACTGAGACTGCCCACTTCGGATACCTCCAGACGTCGGAGTCGATGCTACCGCAGCTCAGGACTGGTAGGCCGCCAGCGCAGCCACCGCGGCGTCGCGCACCCGGGTGGCCAGCGACGCGGGCGCCTCGATTTGCACGTCGTCGCCCATTCCCAGCAGCAACCGGGTGAGCCACTCGTCGGAGGCGTAGGTCATGGCCGCCTCGGACCAGCCGTCGGGCAACTCACGCAGCAGCCGCATCGGGTAGTACTCGAACATCCACGACGCCGACGGCGCCACCCGCACGGTGGCGATCGGCATCGACGGGTCGGCGTCGAACAGCGCGGTGTCGGTTTCGGCCTGCCGCGCCGGCCCCGGCGGCGCCGACGGCTCATCGAGCAGCTGCGCGCCGTCGATCCGGTCGAATCGGAACAGCCGAACGCCGGCGGACTCGCGGCACCACGCCTCCAGGTAGCTGTGGTTGGCGATCAGCACCACCCGGATCGGGTCGACGGTCCGGTGCGAGGAGGTGTCGCGGGAGGCGGCGTAGTAGTCGATGGCCAGCGCGCGGCGTTGCTGCACGGCATCGCGGACGGTGTCGGCCGTGGCGTTGTCTCCGGTCGTGGCCTCGGGCTCCGCCTGCGCTGACCCGGCGGCATTCTCGATCTTGGCGATCGCGCTGCGGGCGGCCCGCCGATCGACGATGCCGGGCATGTCGACCAGCGCCCGCAACGCCATCAGCACGGCGGTGGCCTCCGGTGATGTCAGCCGCAGCGGCCGATCGACCCCCGCCGATTCATAGCAGTAGATCCGGTCGTCATAGAACGTCAGGTCGATCAGGTCCCCAGGCCCGTAGCCCGGCAACCCTGACACTGCCAGCAATTCCAGGTCCGACTGCAGCTGTGCGACGCTCACGCCCAGTTCGGCGGCGGCCTTTTCTTTGCTGATCCCGGGGCGGGCCAGAAAGTACGGGACCATGTTCAGCAGCCGTGCCAGCCGCGTCGACAGCTGGCTCATGCCGAAGCCTCCCGGACCCGGGCGCTGAGCCTGGCCACCACGTCGTCACGTAGCGCCGACGGCTCAAGGACGACGGCGTCGGCGCCATAGCCGGCGATCTCCCGGGCGAGTCGGTCGTGAGTGCCCAGATCGACCTCGATGACGTCGCCGTCGCGGCCGGCACGGGCTTCGCGGTGCACAACCCTGCCTGCCCGGCGTAGCGCGACGGCACGGCCGTCGGCGACCCAGATCCGGGCCTGCACACCACTGGGGGCCTCACCCACGGCGTCGGCGACGATCCGGCGCAGTTCCTCGACCGGTGGGCGGGTCGCGCTGTCGGCGGGCCCGATCTGGCGGACCTGCGGTGCGATCCGCGACATCCGGAACATCCGGACGCCGTTGCGGTCGCGGTCATGGCCCACCAGGTACCAACGGCCGCCTTGGGTGACCACACCCCACGGCTCGACAGTGCGGGTGACATAGGCGTCCACCGGCGACGGGCGGTGCTCGAATTGCACAGCCTGCCGCGCTTGGACCGCAGCCGTCAGGGCGTCCAGGGCCGGCTCGGCCTGGTGGATTCCGGGAAGCGCGGCCGGCGACGCGACGAGCACCTCGGCCCGCACCGGATCGACCTCGACACCGGCGGCATGCAATTTGGCCACCGCGCCTTGAGCATTGGCCCGCAGCTCCGGCGACTGCCACAGCTGGACCGCAACCGCTACCGCGGCGGCCTCATCACCGTTGAGCTCGATTGCCGGCAGTGCGTAGGCCTTGGGGTTGATGCGGTATCCGTCGATGGTCTCGAACCCGGAGGCCTTGCCGGTCTCCAGCGGAATGCCCAGATCGCGCAGCTCGTTCTTGTCGCGCTCGAACATCCGGGAGAAGGCCTCGTCGCTGGGGCTGTCGCCGTAACCGACCACGGTGCTGCGGATCCTGTCCGCGCTCAGGTAGCTGCGGGTCGCCAGTAACGCGATGACGAGGTTCAGAAGTCGTTCGACCTTGGCGGTTGCCATGGGTGACAGCGTAGGTGCTACATGCTGGCGATGAGCCGTTTGACCCGCTCGTCGACCGCGCGGAACGGGTCTTTGCACAGCACGGTGCGCTGGGCCTGGTCGTTGAGCTTGAGGTGCACCCAATCGACGGTGAAGTCGCGGCCGGCTGCCTGTGCGGCACTGATGAATTCACCGCGCAGTTTGGCCCGGGTGGTCTGCGGCGGGGTGTCGACGGCGGCGTCCACCTCTTCGTCGGTGGTGATCCGGGCGGCCAGTCCCTTGCGCTGCAGCAGATCGAACACTCCGCGGCCGCGTTTGATGTCGTGATAGGCCAGATCCAGTTGGGCGATCTTCGGGTCCGACAACTCCATGCTGTAGCGATCCTGGTAGCGCTGGAACAGCTTTCGCTTGATCACCCAGTCGATCTCGGTGTCGACCTTTGCGAAGTCCTGGGATTCGACGGCGTCGAGTTGACGTCCCCACAGGTCGATCACCTGGTCCAGCTGCGAACTGCTGGCCGCGCGCGTGCGCACGTAATCGACGGCCCGCCCGTAGTACTCCCGCTGGATGTCCAGGGCGCTGGCCTGGCGCCCGCCGGCCAGCCGAACCGGGCGCCGACCGGTGACGTCGTGGCTGACCTCGCGGATCGCCCGGATCGGGTTGTCCAGGGAGAAGTCGCGGAACGACACCCCCGCCTCGATCATCTCCAGCACCAGCGAGGCGCTGCCCACCTTGAGCAAGGTGGTGGTCTCGGACATGTTGGAGTCGCCGACGATGACGTGCAGTCGCCGGTACTTCTCGGCATCGGCGTGGGGTTCGTCGCGGGTGTTGATGATCGGACGCGAACGTGTGGTCGCGCTCGAGACGCCCTCCCAGATGTGCTCGGCGCGCTGGGACAGGCAGAACGTGGCGGCCTTGGGGGTCTGCAGCACCTTGCCGGCGCCGCAGATCAGCTGACGTGTCACCAGAAACGGCAGCAGCACATCGGAGATCCGGGAGAACTCCCCGGCTCGCACGATCAGGTAGTTCTCGTGGCAGCCGTAGGAGTTTCCGGCGGAGTCGGTGTTGTTCTTGAACAGGTAGATGTCGCCGCCGATGCCCTCGTCGGCCAGGCGCTGTTCGGCGTCGATCAGCAGGTCTTCGAGCACCCGCTCGCCGGCCCGATCATGGGTGACCAGCTGAATCAGGTTGTCGCACTCCGCGGTGGCGTACTCGGGATGACTGCCCACATCGAGATAGAGCCGAGCCCCGTTGCGCAGGAACACATTCGAACTGCGGCCCCATGACACCACCCGGCGGAACAGGTAGCGCGCCACCTCGTCGGGGGAAAGCCGCCGATGCCCGTGAAAGGTGCAGGTGACACCGAACTCGGTCTCGATGCCCATGATTCTGCGCTGCACGCAACTGAGCCTACTGGGTCACCGGCGGCAACGGTGGGCAGACGCGCCTGGTGGTCAGGCCGACGGCTGCTCGGTGCCCGTCAGGGACTCCAGCACCACCTCGGCAACCCGCCGCATGGTGGTCCGCTGGTCCATCGCCGCGCGCTGGATCCATTTGAACGCCTCGGGCTCGGTAAGGCCCTGCTTGGCCTGCAGCAGGCCCTTGGCGCGTTCGACCAGCTTGCGGGTTTCGAGCTGCTCGGACAGGGTGCTGACTTCGTGTTCCAGGGCGGTGATCTCCTCCGAGCGGCTCAGCGCCAACTCGATGGCCGGTACCAGGTCCCCGGCCGAGAACGGTTTGACCAGATACGCCATCGCGCCGGCGTCGCGGGCGCGCTCGACCAGGTCGCGCTGACTGAAGGCGGTGAGCATGACCACCGGCGCGATGCGTTTGGCGGCGATCTCCGATGCCGCGTCGATGCCGTCGCGCCGCGGCATCTTCACGTCGATGATGACCAGGTCGGGGCGCAACTGTTCGGCGAGCTCGACGGCTTCCTGGCCGTCGGCGGCCTCGCCCACCACGTCGTAGCCCTCGTCCCTGAGCATCTCGGCGAGGTCCATCCGGATCAGGGACTCGTCCTCGGCGATGACGACCCGGCGCGCCGGACGTGGCGCGGGGTCAGACTCGGGAGCGTTGTTCGACGCAGTCATCACCCCATTCTGTCGCGCCTGCCGGCGGCGGCAACACCCCAGGGCATCGTCTATGGTGGGAGACCGCGCGCCAGCGCCGGGCCCTCGTATCCCAACTGGCAGAGGAAACGGATTCAAAACCCGTACAGTGTGAGTTCGAATCTCACCGAGGGCACTACGAACACACCGCGTCTCAGCGCGGCGAGTACATGATCACCCCCACTCCCACCAGACAGATCAGCGCGCCCAGCACGTCGGCGCGGTCGGGCGCGAAGCCGTCGAAGGCCATCCCCCACGCCAGCGAGCCGGCGATGAACACCCCACCGTAGGCGGCCAGGATGCGGCCGAACTGGGCGTCGGGTTGCAAGGTGGCGACAAAGCCGTACAGGCCCAGGGCGATCACCCCGGCCCCGGCCCAGAGCAGGCCGCGGTGTTCGCGCACGCCCTGCCACACCAGCCAGGCGCCGCCGATCTCGGCGATGGCGGCCAACACGAACAGCGCAACAGAACGAATGACCATGGTTATGAACCCTAGCCACGGCGCGAAAACGTCGTCTGTGCAGCTCACCGGGCTAAGCTGGGCACGTGACGAGCAGGCGGTTCCACCTGGTGCCTCTTGAGGGCCAGGCCCCCTATCTGCAGTCGCACTGCATGCCCGCCCGCACCCGGCACTACGCGACGCGCTTGTCGCGGCGGCTGCGAATCCTCAAAGTCTGCGCCGGGCTCGCCGCGCTCATCAGTGCCTGCTTCGGGGTCCTGGAGATCTGGGCGGACTCCACCTATTGGTGGATCGGCGCGCTGAATCTGGTTGCCGCCGCCGCACTGGCGCTCACGCCGATGCTCTACCGCTACGGCGAACTCGTGGCCCCGTTGACTTTCGTGGCCATCGCCTATGCGACGACGTTCACCGTGTGCTGGGTGGTCGGCACCAATTCGGGCATCCAGTTCTACTTCCTCGCGTCGGCCTCGATCAGTGTGCTGATCCTCGGCATCGACCGGATCGCCCTGGCCTCCGTCGTTGCCGCGCTCGGCGCCGCGCTGGCGATCATCCTCGAGTTCGCCGTCCCGGGCAACAACCTGGACCAGCCGGACTGGCTGCGCAACACGGCGTTCGTGCTGGTGGTGGTCTCGGCATGTTTCATGATCGTGGCCGCGGTCTGGTACACGCTGCGTGAGACCGCGCAGGCCGAGCAGGCCATGGAAGCCGAGTACGAACGCTCTGAAGCACTGCTGGCCAACATCCTGCCGGCCAGTGTCGCCGACCGGCTGAAGAATCCGGCCGTCGACGTGATCGCCGACAGCTACCCGGACGCCTCGGTGCTGTTCGCCGACATCGCCGACTTCACCAGGCGGGCCAGCCAGAGTGATCCCGTCGAATTGGTCAGGTTCCTCAACGACCTCTACACCGGCCTGGACCGTCTCGTCGACAAGCACGGGCTGGAGAAGATCAAGACCAGCGGTGATTCCTACATGGTGGTCAGCGGAGTGCCCGACCCCAATCCGAATCACCTGCATGCGCTGGCCCGCCTCGCGCTCGACATCGCCGGTACCGTCGCCGCGCTCCGCGATCCACTGGGTCAGCCGGTCTCGTTGCGGATCGGCCTGGCGGCCGGACCGGTGGTGGCCGGCGTCGTCGGCAACCTGCGTTTCTTCTACGACATGTGGGGTGACGCGGTGAACCTGGCCGCCCGTATGGAGTCGACCGGGGTCCAGAACCGCATCCAGGTGCCGCAGGAGGTCTACGAACGGCTGCGGGCGGACTTCGTTTTCGAGGAACGCGGCGACGTCGACGTCAAAGGCAAGGGAGTCATGCGTACGTGGTTTCTCACCGGCGCACAGGCGCGGGCCTCGCGTGATCGGGGTCTGGTCGCATTGTCGGTGACCCAGTCGCCCTGACCTACCTGCGCGACGGTGCCGTAGGGTCCCGAAACAGGTTGTCCCCCACGATGAGGATTTCAATGACGCGCCTTTTGGCAGTGCTCGGATCGCTGACCGGACTCGCCAACACGATCAACGGCTACCGTCCGCTGAGCAAGCGCGGGTACCCGTCGCTGTACGCGTTCGCGTTCGGGGTGTTCGCCACCGAGCTCCCGTTGCACCTCATCGCCGCGCAGTCCGCGCTTCTGGCTGCGGTGTCACGTCGGCTGCCGCGACGGGCACGGGCAATCAGCTGGCTGGTGTCGGCGGTTTCCTGGATCGGGCTGCTCGGACTGGACCGCTTGGGGCGCAAGGCGAACCAGCCGCTGACCGCAGCACTGGACGCCGAACTGGGCCCGGATCGGCGGACCGGCAGCGAGGGGCTCTGGACTCCCCCGAGCGGTGTCGCGGCGATCGCGCCGTCGGGTGCGGTGCGCATGATGCGGATCTACCGTGACTACGCGGCCGACGCCGACATCGCCTACGGCGAGTTCGGCGCCCGCAACACCCTCGATGTGTGGCGGCACCCCGACCTGCCGCGAGACGGTCGCGCCCCGGTGCTCGTGCAGATCCCCGGCGGCGCCTGGATGGTGGGAAGCAAACGCGGACAAGCGCATCCGCTGATGACCCACCTGACCGAACGCGGCTGGGTGTGCGTGTCCATCAATTACCGGCTCAGCCCCCGCTCGACCTGGCCGGATCACATCGTCGACGTCAAGCGCGCCCTGGCCTGGACCAAAGCCCACATCGCCGACTACGGCGGCGACCCGGACTGGGTCGCCATCACCGGCGGCTCGGCCGGCGGCCACCTGTGCGCACTGGCCGCGCTGACCGCAGGCGACCCCCGCTTTCAGCCAGGTTTCGTCGATGCCGACACCAGTGTGCGGGCCGCGGTGCCGTTCTACGGCATCTACGACTTCACCGGTGAGGTCGACCTGCATCCGTTGCTCACCCCGTCGTTGAGCACCTATGTGTTCAAGCAGAGCCGCCGGCAGTTCCCGGACACCTACCGCGCCGCATCACCGATGACCTACGTAGGCCCGGACGCGCCACCGTTCTTCATCCTGCACGGCAGCAACGACTCCCTGGTGCCCGTCGAGCAGGCCCGCGCGTTCTCCGCCCGGCTTCGGGACGCCAGTACCAGCCCCGTCGTGTACGCGGAGCTACCGGAAGCGCAGCACGCCTTCGACATCTTCGGCTCCCCGCGGGCGGCACACACCGCCGTGGCCGTCGAGCAGTTCCTCGCCGAGGTCTACGCGCCGCACGCAGCCGGGCTGCGGGGGGCGTAGCGGGGCCGGGCGTTACCGCCGCCGGCACACCTGATCTGTGCCAGACTGCCGCCATGGATACGACAGCTTCGCGGCTGATGCCGCACCTGTGGAAGTCGACGCTGGTCTCCGGTGTCATGGCCCTTGTTCTGGGTGTGCTGATCCTGGTCTGGCCGGGCCGCACCATCCTTGCCGCCGCGGTCCTGTTCGGCGTGTACCTGCTGATCACCGGGGTCGCGCAGGGGATCTTCGCGTTCAGCCTGCCGATCATGTCCGCTGGTGGACGGGTGTTGCTGTTCCTCAGTGGCACCGCGTCGGTGATTCTGGCCGTGCTGTGCTTCCGGCATTTCAACTCCGACGAGGAATCCATCGCGGTGCTGCTGCTGGCCATCTGGATCGCGGTCGGGTTCATCTTCCGGGGCGTGGCGACCACTGTGGCCGCCATCAGCGACCCCGAGTTGCCGGGCCGTGGCTGGCAGATCTTCTCGGGGGTGATCAGCCTGCTGGCCGGGTTGGTGACGCTGGCCTCGCCGCTGGCCTCGCTGGTGGTGCTGACGATTGTGGTCGCGAGCTGGCTGATTGTGATCGGGGTCGTCGAGATCGTCACCGCGTTCAGCATCCGCAGTGCCTCGCACAAGGCCTCCGGCGGATGATCGATTAGCCCACGGCGTCGCCAACGCGGGTACCCTGAATGCGACCCGAACGAAACCTCCTCTGATGCTCTGATGTGGAGTCCGCGTAATGCCCGAGTCTCAACCGTCCTGGCCTCCGGCCGGCGGCGGCTACCCCCCACCGGCCTACCCGTACCCCTACCCGCCGGCACCCGGTCAATACCCCGGATACGGGCAGCCGCCCGGGCTGAGCAACGCACCCAGGAACGGCATGGGTATCGCGGCGCTGATCGTTGCGATCGCCGGGATCGTCACCGCATTGTCGGTGGTCGGTGGTGTCGTGCTGGGTGCCGTGGCGGTGGTGCTCGGGATCATCGGCCACGGCCGGGCCAAACGTGGTGAGGCAGACAACGGTGGTGTCGCGATCGCGGGCGTGGTGTTGGGCCTGCTGGCGGTGATCGCCGGAATCGCTTGCATCTTCGTCTACGTCGGTATCTTCCGGACAGCGGGCGGTGGCGACTACATCGACTGCATGTCGAAGGCGGGCTCGGATCCCGCGGGGCAACAGCAGTGCACCGAACGGTTCCGCGAGCACTTCGAGAACAAGTTCGGCAGCGCCGAGGCTCCGCGGTTCCAGGAGTCGCACGGCCCGCTGATTCCGGCCTGACTCTTACCGTTTGGAGCTGGGAAAGTACTTCAGGACGCCCTCCTGGGTGACCGTGGCGACCAGCTGCCCGGATCGGTCGAAGAAGTGGCCGGTGCCCAGGCCGCGCGAGTCCGCGGCCACCGGAGATGACGTCGCGTAAAGCATCCAGTCGTCGAACCGCACCGGCTGGTGGAACCACACCGAATGGTTGGCGCTCGCCGCGAAGATCCGGTCGTAGCCCCAGGACAGCCCGTGGCGCGTGATGATCGAGTCGAGCACCGTGGTGTCCGACGAGTACACCATCAGCGCGGTGTGCAGGACTGGGTCGTCGGGAACCGCACCGTCGGCCTTGACCCAGACCCGGTTGTGGCCGAGCCGTTCGCCCTTGCCGCGCATCACCCAGGCCGGGTCGTTGGTGTAGCGCCATTCGATCGGGTGCGGTGCCTTCACGAAGCCCGGCACGACGTCCTCGTAGCCGCGCAACAGTTCCTGAAGCGTGGGCAACGTCTCGGGTTCGGCGACCTCCGGTGCCGCCGTACTGTGCTCGATCCCCGCTCCCCCGGACAGGTAGGCCACCAAGGCGGTTGAGATCAGCGTGTCACCCTGCATCGCATCGACCCGCCGGTTGGCGAACCGGCGTTCATCGCGCAACCGGTGCACCCGGAACTCGATGTCGCGAGCCGGGTCACCGCCGTTGATGAACTGAACCGACAATGCACTCGGCGGCAGGTCGTAGGTGAGGGTACGCGTCGCGGCGACAAAGGATTGCGCCATCAACTGGCCGCCGAAGGTGCGCAACGGGGTCTTGCTGGGATGCGCACCGATGAACACGTCATCGGCGGTGGGGGTCAGGTCCAGTACTGCCAGCAGCTCCTCGAGATCACTGTTCGATTCGGCCGGCACTAGACGTCGTCCTCCCCGATCCGGTGCACGTGGATCAGGTTGGTCGATCCCACGGTGCCCGGCGGGGTACCGGCGACGATGATCACCAGATCACCGCGCTGGTAGCGGCCCAACTCCAGCAGCGCCTTGTCGACCTGACGGATCATCTCGTCAGTCGACGCCATCTGCGGAACGATGAAAGTCTCAGTGCCCCAGGTCATCGCAAGCTGGCTGCGAATCTCTGGCAGTGCCGTGAACGCCAGCAACGGCAACGGCGTGTGCAACCGGGCCAGCCTGCGCACGGTGTCACCCGACTGGGTGAAGGCCACCAGGGCCTTGGCGTCGAGGCGTTCGCCGATCTCGCGCGCCGCATACGAGATCACCCCGCGCTTGGTGCGCGGTGTGTGCGTCAACGGCGGTGCCTCGGTGGAATTGTCCTCCACAGCGCACACGATCCGGCTCATGGTCCGCACCGCCTCCAGGGCGTGCTTGCCCACCGCGGTCTCGCCGGAGAGCATGACCGCGTCCGCCCCGTCGAGTACCGCGTTGGCCACATCGGAGGCCTCCGCCCGGGTGGGCCGGAAGTTCTCGATCATCGACTCCAGCATCTGGGTCGCCACGATCACCGGCCGGGCGTTCTCCCGCGCCACCTGGATGGCGCGCTTCTGCACCAGCGGAACCTCTTCGAGTGCCAGCTCGACACCGAGGTCGCCACGGGCAACCATCACCGCGTCGAACGCCAGCACCACCGCCTCGAGATTCTCGATCGCCTCGGGCTTCTCCAGCTTGGCGATCACCGGCACGCGCCGGCCGACCCGGTCCATCACCTCGTGGACCAGATCCACGTCTGAGGGCGAGCGCACGAACGACAACGCCACCATGTCGACACCGAGCTCCAGTGCGAACTCGAGGTCGTCGATGTCCTTGTCCGACAGGGCCGGTGCGGACACGTTCATGCCGGGCAGCGAGATGCCTTTGTTGTTGCTGACCGGGCCGCCTTCGGTGACGGTGCACACCACGTCGTCGCCGTCGATCCGCTCCACCACCAGGCCGACCTTGCCGTCGTCGACCAGAACCCGGTCACCGGGTTCTGCGTCGGCCGCCAGCTGCTTGTAGGTGGTGGACACCCGGTCGTGGGTGCCCACACAGTCGGCGACGGTGATGCGGACCGTTTCGCCGTTTGCCCAATTCTCCGAACCGTCGGCGAAACGACCGAGCCGGATCTTGGGGCCCTGCAGGTCGGCGAGTACGCCGACCGCCCGGCCGGTGGCATCCGAGGCTGCACGAACCCACTCGTAGGAGGCCTTGTGATCGTCATGGTCACCGTGGCTGAAGTTCAACCGGGCCACGTCCATACCCGCGTCGACCAATGCCCTGACCATCTCCGCGGAGTGGGTCGCCGGGCCAAGAGTACAGACGATCTTGCCGCGTCTAGTCACGTCGCAAGCATAGTCGGGCAGCCTGGGTGGGCCCGCCGAGGAAGGGTTGACGGCAGCCGAAAACCCGGTTAAGCACGGGCGCCGGAGCTCAACGCAGTACCCGGCCCTGGCGGTCGTGCACCCTGCCGGTGAGTATCAGGATCGCGTCGACGATGCCCCAGATGATCGGAACGCCGCCGCCGAACCCGAAGGTGATGGCGGTGAACACCAGACACCCCAGCAACTGCGCGATGCCGAGTCGGGTCTGCCCCAGGTAGATCCGCCCGAAGCCCAGGAACCCGAACAGGCCGAGCAATTGAAGCAGTGCCGCAACGACTTTCGATCTGTCAGAGTAGGGCTGCCCGGTCACCGGATGACGGCCGAAGGGAGCCCAGGGATCGGGTTGCCCCGGATAGGCGGGCAGATGGCCGGGGGCAGACGGCCACGACGGATCGGTCATATCTGCAGCATGCCAGAAAATGCCAAGACGACGCCGACGACGCAATCAGCGCAGGTCAGGAGTCTTTCTCGGGCTCGTCTTCGTCCTCGGGTTCGGAGTCGGCCCCGGCTTCGTCCTCATCTTCAGGCTCGTCGTCGGACTGGTCCTCTGCCTCGGCTTCGTCGACCTCGTCAGGTTCGGAGTCGGCCTCGTCTCCGGTCTCGACCTCGTCATCGGGCTCCGGTTCGGGCTCAGCTTCCGGTTCGGTCTCGTCGGTGGCTTCGTCGTCCACCACATCGTCGTCCACCACATCGGCGTCCACCACATCGGCGTCCGCCGTATCGTCGGCCTCGATGTCCTCGACTGCCGCAACGTCTTCGGCGTCGTCTTCCACGTCGGTGTCAGCTTCAGCGTCGAGGACTTCGTCGGCGTCCTCAACTTCCGCGTCCACAACTTCGATGGCGCCCTCTTCGGCCACTGCGGAGTCTTCGGCCGCGCCATCCGTTTCGTCGGCTTCGTCGGCTTCGTCGGCTTCGTCGGTCTCGACCGACGAGGCAGCCGCGCCCGAAATCCGTTCCGGTACCCGGACAACCGAACCGACCCCATTGGCGGCGACCGCCACCGGCTCCTGCTCCTCGCCCGAATCCGTGTCGGCCTCAAGGTCCGGTTCGGCCTCCACCGCAGCGGGCTCGGAGTCGTCGGGCTGCCACGCCCGTCGCAACACCTCGGGATCCTCGCGTCCCTTGGTGGCCAGCAGGATGTAGACCACCGCGCCGATGAACACGAATGTCGAGGTGAAGGAGTTGACCCGGATCCCGGCGATGTGGGTGGCGGCATCGTCGCGCAGCAGCTCGATAGCGAAGCGCCCGATGCAGTAGCCGGCGACATACAGCGCGAACAGCCGACCGTGTCCCATCCGGAACCGCCGGTCGGCGTAGATCAACACCGCGAAAACCACGAGGTTCCAGAGCAATTCATACAGAAACGTCGGCTGGACGATCTTGTACAACTCCCCGGTGGACACCCCGTCGAGCAGATGCGGATCGCGGATACCGGCCGCATCTTCGCGCCAGAAGATCTCCAGGCCCCAGGGCAGGGTGGTCTCGCGCCCGTAGAGCTCCTGGTTGAAGTAGTTGCCGATACGCCCGATCGCCTGGGCCAAGATGATTCCCGGAGCCACGGCGTCGCCGAAGGCGGGCAACGGAATCCCCCGCCGCCGGCAGGCGATCCATGCCCCGACGCCGCCGAGCGCCACCGCGCCCCAGATCCCCAGACCGCCGTCCCAGATCCGCGGGGTGGCCTGCCAGCCGGCGCCGCCCTCCCCGAAGTAGGTTCGCCAGTCCGTCATCAGGTGATAGAGCCGTCCGCCGATCAGGCCGAACGGCACCGCCCACAGCGCGATGTCGTAGATGACACCCGGTTCACCGCCACGGGCTCGCCAGCGACGGTCACCGATCAACAGGGCGGCGACGATGCCGACGATGATGCACAGCGCGTAGGCCCGGATGGGGATCGGGCCGAGATGCCAGACACCACGCGCCGGACTGGGAAAGTACGTGAGCCAGTTCAGAGTCATGACTGCGAATCCCTCTGACGGACACCGGACGCCAGTTCCTGCGCCAGTGCACGCAGCCCGGTCAGACCGTCGGTCAGTGCGCTCACCAATGCCGAACCCACGATGACGCCGTCGGCGTATGCGGCGATCTCGGCCGCCTGCGCACCGGACCGAACACCGAGCCCCACCCCGACGGGGATGTCGGAGACCTCGCGGACCCGGCCGACCAGTTCCGGTGCGGCACTCGAGACCGTGTCGCGGGCGCCGGTGACACCCATGGTCGAGGCAGCGTAGACGAATCCACTTGAAGCATGCGCGGTCTCGGCCAGACGCTGCGGAGTAGACGACGGCGCCACCAGGAAAGTCCGGTCCAGCCCGTGAGCCTGCGACGCAGCCAGCCACTCGTCGGCCTCATCGACGATCAGATCGGGAGTGATCAGCCCGAGGCCGCCGGCCGACGCCAGATCACGCGCAAAGGCGTCAACCCCGTAACGCAGCACCGGATTCCAATACGTCATCACCACCGCGCGACCGCCGGCCTTACTGATCGCCTCCACCACGGTCAAGGTGTCACGTACCCGGACCCCGCCCTGCAGGGCGGCCTCGGCGGCCCGCGCGACCGTCGGGCCGTCCATACCCGGATCGGAGTACGGGACTCCCACTTCGATCAGGTCGCAACCGGACTCGACCAGCGCCGTCATGGCCGCGATGGAACCCGGTACGTCGGGGTATCCGGTCGGCAGGTAACCGATCAGCGCGGCGCGGCCCTGCGCCCGGCAGTCGGCGAACATCGGAGCCAGCCGGTCGGTATCGTGTCCGCTCATTCCTGCCGGCCCCCGTCGTCGAACAGGCCGAACCAGGTGGCCGCTGTCTCAACATCCTTGTCCCCGCGGCCGGAGACGTTCACCACGATGACCTTGCCCGGCCCCAACTCGGCTGCCAGCTTCAGGGCGCCGGCAACCGCGTGCGCCGATTCGATCGCCGGAATGATTCCCTCAGTGCGGCAGAGGATTCGGAACGCATCCATCGCCTCGGTGTCGGTGATCGGCCGATAGTCAGCCCGGCCGGTCTCACGCAGCCAGGCGTGCTCGGGTCCGACACCGGGATAGTCCAACCCGGCCGAGATCGAATGGGATTCGATGGTCTGGCCGTCGTCGTCCTGCAGCAGGTAGGAGTAGGAGCCCTGAAACGCTCCGGGGGTGCCACCGGCGAAGGTCGCGGCGTGCCGCCCGGTCTCCACGCCGTCACCGCCGGCCTCGAAGCCGACAAGCGCGACCGAGGGATCGTCGATGAACGCGTGGAAGATCCCGATGGCGTTGGATCCACCGCCCACGCAGGCCACCACGGCGTCGGGCAACCGGCCCGCCATCTGCTGGATCTGCACCCGCGTCTCCAACCCGACGACACGCTGGAAGTCGCGCACCATCGCCGGGAACGGGTGCGGCCCGGCCGCGGTGCCGAAGCAGTAGTACGTGCGGTCGGCATTGGTGACCCAATCCCGGAACGCCTCGTTGATGGCGTCCTTGAGGGTCTGCGAGCCCGATTCGACGGAGACGACTTCGGCGCCCAGCAGGCGCATCCTGGCCACGTTGAGCGCCTGACGGCGGGTGTCGACGGCACCCATGTAGATCACGCACTCCAGGCCCAGCAGGGCGCAGGCGGTGGCGGTGGCGACCCCGTGCTGACCGGCGCCGGTCTCGGCGATCACCCGGGTCTTGCCCATGTGCCGGGCCAGCAGCGCCTGACCCAGCACGTTGTTGATCTTGTGCGAGCCGGTGTGGTTGAGGTCTTCGCGCTTGAGGAAGATCCGGGCCCCGCCGGCGTGCGCGGTCAGCCGCTCGGCCTCATACAGCGGTGAGGGCCGGCCGGTGTAGTGCGTCTGCAGGTCATCGAGGGTGTCGAGGAACTCGGGGTCGGTGCGGACCTTGTCGTAGGCCGCGGTGACTTCCTCGATCACCGCCATCAGCGCCTCGGGGACATAGCGGCCACCGAAGACGCCGAAGTGCCCGCGGGCATCCGGATCGTGTCGGGTCGGTTCTGCCACTCCGGCGCTTGCGCGCGGAAGTTTCGCGGTGTCCGACATCTAGCGGGCCGGCTTCGGGCAGGACGGATGCTTACCCGCACTGACCAAATCAGCAACGGCCGCCCGCGGGTCGCCACTGGTGACAAGTCCCTCACCGACCAGGACGGCGTCCGCACCGGCACCGGCGTAGGCCAGCAGGTCCGCGGTGCCGCGCACGCCGGACTCGGCGATCTTGACCACCTCGGTCGGCAGCCCGGGGGCGATCCGCGCGAAGCAGTCCCGGTCGACGTCGAGGGTGGTCAGGTCCCGGGCGTTGACGCCGATGACCTTCGCGCCGGCGGTCAGCGCCCGGTCGGCCTCGTCCTCGGTGTGCACCTCGACCAGGGCGGTCATGCCGAGCGACTCGGTGCGATCGAGCATCGACACCAGGGCTTCCTGCTCCAGGGCCGCCACGATCAGCAACAGCATGTCCGCGCCGTGCGCACGAGCCTCGTGAATCTGATACGGCCGCACGATGAAGTCCTTGCGCAGCACCGGAATCGATACCGCGGCTCGCACCGCGTCCAGGTCGGCGAGCGAGCCGTTGAACCGGCGCTCCTCGGTCAGCACGCTGATCGCGCGGGCCCCGCCGTCGGCGTACGAGCGGGCAAGCTCGGCGGGGTCTGCGATGGCGGCGAGCTCGCCTTTGGACGGGCTGGCACGTTTCACCTCGGCGATCACCGCGATGCCGGGCTCCCGCAACGCCGCCAGCACATCGAGCGGCGCGGGCATGGCCTTGGCCGCGGCCTTGACCTCCGCCAGCGGGACGACGGCCTCGCGGGCGGCGACGTCGGCGCAGACTCCCTCGATGATGGAGTCGAGCACGGATGCCGAACTCATGTCTCCGGTTCCTCTCGCGCGTTGCGTCGAAGTAGGTCTAAAACCTTCATCGAAGGGTAACCACTGTCACCGCCAGCGATGTCACCGGCCCTCGGGGTCCGAGCCGGTCTCGGCGCCGGGCACATCGCCGGTGGGGTCATGGCCCTCGTCAAGGGCATCCCACATCAATCGTTCCGACATCTGCGGGCCGTTCGGGCCGTCACCGAGCTCGCGTGCCGCCGCTCGCCGAGCCGCCGGCCCGGCGTATTTGGCATCCGAGGCGCCAGACCCGGTGTCCCGGGCCGCCGCCCTCATCAGCAGGGCCGCAGCGGCCATGACACACAGCGCGGCGACCAGGGTCAGGCCCGCACCGGTGAGGCGCCGCTCGGTGCCCAACAGCGCCGTGGGGGGAATCTCGGCGATGTCGAGCGCCCGCAGCGCGATATCGCGGACCACCCACATGCTGATCGCCAGATATCCGCTCGCCAGGCTCACCGCGGCCAGCAGCACCGCCAGCACCCTCAGCTTCCAGCCGCGAACCGCCACCGTGGCCACGGCAGCGGCCAGGCACAACACCCCCAGCGGCACCAGCGCCGTCGACCATAGTGCGCCGGAGACCGTCACCAGCCTGGGCTGGCCCAGCCCGTCGGCAGATCGGATGAGCACCCACGGCAGCCGCGACGCGCCCCAGAGTCCACCGGCGGCCGCCGCCAGCAGCAACAGCGCACCCCGCAGGGCTACGGCCCCCTGGGCGTCCCGGCGCTCCGGCGCGTCAGCCATCGACACCGGGGGTGCTCAGGGTTTCGGCCGCCGCGATCGCCGCGAGCACCGCGCGGGCTTTGTTGGAGGCCTCGGTGTACTCGTAGGGTCCGTTGGAGTCGGCGACCACGCCACCGCCGGCCTGGACGTAGGCGGTGCCGTTGCGCAGCAGCGCGGTGCGGATCGCTATCGCGAAATCGGCGTTGCCGGCAAAGTCCAGGTAGCCGACCACGCCGCCGTAGAGGCCGCGACGGGTCTTCTCGACTTCCTCGATCAACTCCATCGCACGTACCTTGGGCGCCCCGGACAGGGTGCCGGCCGGAAAACACGCCGTGACGGCGTCCAGCGCCGTCCGGTCCTCGGCGAGCAGACCGCTGACCGTCGACACCAGATGCATGACGTGGCTGTAGCGCTCGATGTGGCTGTAGTCGGCGACCCGGACGGTGCCCGGGATGCACACCCGGCCCAGGTCATTGCGCCCCAGATCGACCAGCATCAGGTGCTCGGCGCGCTCCTTGTCGTCGGCCAGCAACTCCTTGGCCAGCAACTGGTCTTCCTCGTCCGTAGCTCCACGCCACCGCGTCCCGGCGATCGGGTGGGTGGTCGCTCGGCCGTCCTGCACGGTCACCAGTGCCTCCGGGCTGGAGCCGACGATCGAAAACGCAAGTCCCCCAACCTCATCAGGCACCTGAAGCAGATACATGTAGGGGCTCGGGTTGGAGACCCGCAGCATCCGGTAGACATCCAGCGGGTCGGCCGGAGTGTCCATCTCGAACCGCTGCGACGGAACCACCTGGAACGCCTCGCCCGCCTCGATCTCGCCCACCAGGCGCTCGACGATCACCCCGTACTCCTCGGGTGTGCGCTGGCCCCGATAGACCGGCTCGGGACGTTCGAAGGTGGCGACGCTGGAACCCAGCGGCTGGCTCAGCGCAGCGGTCATCACATCCAGGCGGGCGATCGCGTCGTCGTAGGCCTCGTCGACGCGCTCGTCGGTGCCGTTCCAGTTGACCGCGTTCGCGATCAGCGTGATGGTGCCCTCGTGGTGGTCGACCGCGGCCATGTCGGTGGCCAGCAGCAGCAGCATGTCGGGCAGCCCCAGGTCATCGAGGGCCAGCTCCGGCAGTCGCTCCAGCCGCCGCACCATGTCGTAGGCGAAGAAGCCCACCAGCCCGCTCGACAGCGGCGGCAGGCCGGGCAGAGCAGCCGTCTCCAACAGCGCCAGGGTCTCCCGCAGGGCCGCCAGCGGGTCGCCTCCGGTGGGGGCACCCTGCGGCGCGGCGCCCAGCCAGACCGCGTGCCCGTCGCGCACCGTCAGCGCCGACGACGTTCCCGCGCCGATGAACGACCACCGCGACCACGACCGGCCGTTCTCGGCCGACTCCAACAGGAAGGTGCCGGGCCGGCTGGCAGCCAGCTTGCGGTACGCCGACAACGGCGTCTCGGCGTCGGCCAACACCTTGCGGGTCACCGGGACAACCCGGTGTTCGGCGGCGAGCGCCCGGAATTCCGCCCGCGACGTGGTGCCGGCGTGGGACGAGCTAGCGGTGTGCACGGTGATGATCCTCCCAGACCACGGATCGGGACCCGGCGTAGCGTTGCCGCCATGCAGATCGGTGATATCGCGGCAGACTTCGAACTGGCCGACCAGACCGGAACACCGCGCAAGCTCAGTGCACTGCTGGCCGACGGGCCGGTGGTGCTGTTCTTCTACCCGGCTGCCGGAACTCCCGGCTGCACCCGGGAGGCCTGCCATTTCCGCAACCTGGCCGCCGAGTTCGCCGACGTGGGCGCCAGCCGGGTCGGGATCAGCACCGACCGGGTCGACAAGCAGGCGTCGTTCGCCGACGGGCACGGCTTCGACTACCCACTGCTGAGTGACCCCGACGGCAAGGTGGCCGCAGAGTTCGGGGTCAAGCGTGCCCTGCTCGGCAAGTTGATGCCGGTCAAACGGACCACGTTCGTCATCGACACCGATCGCCGTGTGCTCGCGGTGATCTCCAGCGAGTTCAACTTCAACAGCCACGCCGACAAGGCGCTGGAGCTGCTGCGCGCCCGCTAGAGGATCAGGCCCCGGCTGTGTCTTCGCCGGCCGGCTCCGGCTCGTCGGCGACCTCGATCGGCTGGCGGCTGTCTCCGACGGCGCTGTCGATCCAGTTCCTGATCTCGTTGAGGTGGGTGACGATCCCGGAGCGCTCCCGCACCAGCATGTCCACTTCGTTCTGGGTGCGCTCGGTGAGGGTCTTGGCCTCGCGCTGGGTGGTCGAGATCAGCGCGGACGCCTCCAGGCGGGCTTCCTTGTCGAGCTTGGCGATGGTCTCCTCGGCCTGTTCCCAAGCCGACTTCATCTGCTGGTCCAACCGGCGCTGCGCCTCGCGGCGATTGCGCTCGTCCTCCTCCCAGGCCAGCTTGATCTGCTCATCGAGGGCTTCCTGGGCGGCGCGACGGTTGCGCTCGTCCTCTTCGGCGAGCTTCTGGTAGACCTCGCGACGGTTGCGTTCGGCGTCCTCGATCTCCTGGGCGATCCGGCCGCGCTCCTCATGGGCGATCCGCAGGATCTCCTCGGCTTCGACCGTGGCGGCGTCCAGGATCTTCGCGCGACGGGTGTTGGTCGAGGCCTGGAACTCGGCCAGGGCGTCGCTGGCGGCCGCCCGGTCATGGCGGGCCGCCTCCAACTGCTCGCGCAGCTCACCGGTCAGCGATTCAGCGTCCTGGCGGGCCAACTCCTTGGTGCGGCGGGCCTCTTCCGAGGCGATCCGCATCATCCGGGCGATGCGATCCGACATCCCCTCGACGGAATCCACCGGACCGGTGACCTGCTCGAACTGCTTCCGCAACTGGTCCAGTTCGGCGGTGAGCCGTTGGCGCTCCGCGTCGGCGTCGGCGGTCATGCGCACGATGTCGTTCTGCAACCGGCCGACTTCGGCGGTCAGCTGCTCGCGATCGAAACGGGTCTGGGCCTTCGCCGCGTCGAGGGATTTCGCCTGATCCTGCAGGATCTCGATCTCGTGATGCAGACGAGAAATGTAGTCCGAAACCTCATTACGGTCGAATCCGCGCATCTGCGTTTCGAATTCCGGAATTTCCAGCGCCATTGGCCTACTCCTCGCAGCTGACTTGTTCGGTCTCGACCGACAACCAGCGTTCGACCGAGTTGGCTTGTGCGCGAGCCCAAATGGGCCGACTCGGCTCAGGTCGCCGTGCGACGCAGCGTATCAAACCTACGTCCACGGCCGCCAAATTCGCGGCAAAGTACCTCAGTGCGGCCGATTTTCGCGAAACCAGGACTCTTTTGCCGGAGGAAGCGTTTCGCGATTAACTTGCACGGTCGAACGCTGGATCTGGTCCACGATCTTTGCCCGGGCGTCCATCAGTTCGGTGAGCCGCTGATGCGCGTCGGTCACATGTGTGTTGATGGCCTCGTTCATCTCGGTCAGGATCTCCGAAGCGTGGTTCTCGGCTTCCTTCATGATCTCGGCGGCACTCATCACCGCCTGCCGACGAAGTTGTGCGGCGTGAACCCGCAACTGCTTGTGCTGGGTCTCCAGCTCGGCCCGCAACTCGGCGGCCTCGCGGCGTTGCGCCTCGGCGTCCTTGAGAATCAGCGCGGCCTCGTTCTCGGCGGCGGTGCGCAACTGGTCGGCGAATCGCTGGGCTTCGCCCCTGATGTCGTCGGCTTCTGCCATGGCACCCTTGAGGATTCCGGACAGCCGGTCGCTGAGGTCCACGATGTCTCCGGGGATGGCCGACGCCAGCTCGTTGAAACGTGCCGATGTCGATTCCAGGTTCGCCTGTGACTTGCTCAACTGGTTGGTCAGCGCCACGATCCGCGAGCCGGAGCGCGGTAGGTGAGCTTCGATGTCACTGACCGTGCCGGTCGCGTAGTGCTCGTCGATATGCTGCGAAACCCGCTCCAGCTCGAAACCCGCAGGCGTGTGATCCAGCGGGTAGTCGTCCTGTTCGTCGGAGTTCACAGTCGGCCAGCATACCGCCCGACCGTGCGGCGACAGTTCAATCCGCGCGAGGCAACAACACGTCGGCGTCGAAACAGCTGTGGTCGCCGGTATGACAGGCGCCGCCGGCCTGATCCACTTCGAGCAGCACCGTATCGCCGTCACAGTCCAACCGCACCGAATGCACATACTGGGTGTGGCCCGACGTCGCACCCTTGACCCACTGCTCCCCTCGGGAGCGTGAAAAGTACGTCGCCTCACGGGTCGCCAGGGTGCGCGCCAGCGCGTCGTCGTCCATCCAGGCGACCATCAGTACATCTCCGGTGCCGCGCTCCTGGGCCACCGCGGCGATCAGTCCGTCGGCATTTCGCTTGAGCCGCGCGGCAATCACCGGATCGAGAGCTGTGCCATCGGCGCCACCGCTGCTCATCGCACCGTGATCCCTTCGGCCGCCATCGCCGCCTTGACCTGCCCGATCGTCAACTCCCGGAAGTGAAACACGCTGGCCGCCAGCACCGCATCGGCACCGGCCGCAACTGCGGGGGCGAAATGTTCTACCGCCCCGGCTCCCCCGCTGGCGATCACCGGGACACTCACCGCCGCGCGCACCGCCCGCAACATCGGCAGGTCGAAACCCGCCTTGGTTCCGTCGGCGTCCATCGAGTTCAGCAGGATCTCCCCGACGCCCAGTTCGACACCGCGCACCGCCCACTCGACCGCGTCGATACCGGTGCCCCGACGGCCGCCGTGGGTGGTGACCTCCCAGCCCGACGGTGTGGGAGCAAGCCCGTTCGGCCCAACGGGCGCAGTGCGGGCATCGACCGACAGCACGATGCACTGCGAACCGAAATGGCGGGACAGCTCGTCGAGCAGTTCCGGCCGGGCGATCGCCGCGGTGTTCACCGACACCTTGTCGGCGCCGGCGCGCAGCAGCACGTCGACGTCGGAGACGGTGCGCACCCCACCGCCGACGGTCAGCGGGATGAACACCTGATCAGCGGTGCGCGCCACCACCTCCAGCATGGTGGCGCGACCCGACGACGACGCCGTGACATCGAGAAACGTCAACTCGTCGGCGCCCTCGGCGTCATAGGCCGCTGCCAGCTCCACCGGATCACCGGCGTCGCGCAGGTTCGCGAAGTTCACGCCCTTGACGACGCGCCCGCCGTCGACGTCCAGGCACGGGATGACCCGCACCGCCACATCGGTGCCGTGCGCCATCTCAGTAGTCCCCCGGTGCGCCGACGGTGGCCAGGATGTCGAGGATCTCGGCGTGCACACCCGGCGCGGCGGCCAGCGCAGCATGCGACTGTGCAGTCCACGGCCGGCCCGCCAGGTCGGTGACGATCCCGCCGGCCGCCCGGACCAGCGCGACACCGGCGGCGTGGTCCCAGATGTGGTCGCCGAAGCTGATCGCCCCGCCGAGTACACCGTCGGCCACGTGGGCCAGATCGATTCCGGTGGCGCCGTACATCCGGGTCCGCGACGTCACCCGGCTCAGTCCTTCCAGCACCGCCAACCGGTAGCGGCCAGGCAGACGTCCGCGCCACTCCACGTTGAATGTGCCCAGGCCCACCAGGGAGTCGGCCAGCGCGGTGTTCTCCAGCACCGGCATGGCCACCCCGTTGCGCGTCAACGACCCGCCGACCACCGCGCTGTAACGCTGGTCGAGGAACGGCATCCAGGTCAGGCCGGCGACCGGTTCGCCGTCGCGCAGCAGGCCCAGCAGGATCGCCGCCAACGGCGAACCGGCGGCGTAGTTGAATGTCCCGTCGATCGGATCCAGCACCCACACCAGGCCGGAATCGATCGGCGGGCCGCCGAACTCCTCACCGTGCACGCCGATTCCGGTGGCCGACTGCAGGGCTTCGGTGATCTGACGTTCCAGCGCCAGGTCCACTTCGGTGGCGAAGTCGTTGCCGGCCTTGTGAACTGCCGATTCGGCGCGGTGTCCGGCGATGAATGGCTTTGTCGCGACATCGAGGATCGTGGTCGCCTCGGCGACCAGGGCTGACAGATCCGCGGTGTCCAGCGCCACGCCGAGCCTTACCCCTGCACCGCGGTCAGTGCCTGCGGCAGCGTGAACCGGCCCGCGTAGAGGGCTTTTCCGACGATGGCGCCCTCGACCCCACGGTCCACCAGGGTGGCGATCGCACGCAGGTCATCGATGCTCGACACCCCGCCGGAGGCGATTACCGGGATGGCGGTGCGGTCGGCGACCTCGCCGAGCAGCTCCAGATTGGGCCCGCCCAGGGTGCCGTCCTTGGTCACGTCGGTGACCACGAAGCGTGAACACCCTTCGCGGTCAAGGCGTTCCAGTACCGGCCACAGCTCGCCGCCGTCGGTCTCCCAGCCGCGTCCGCGCAGCCGGTAGTTGCCGTCGACGATCTGCACGTCCAGCCCGACCGCCACCTGATCGCCGTGCTCGGCGATCGCCCGAGCGCACCACTGCGGGTTCTCGAGTGCGGCAGTTCCCAGGTTGACCCGGGCGCAGCCGGTGGCCAGCGCCGCCGCCAACGACTCGTCATCGCGGATGCCGCCGGACAGTTCGACTTTCACGTCCAGCTGACCGACCACATCGGCCAGCAGTTCGCGGTTCGAGCCGCGGCCGAACGCGGCATCGAGGTCCACCAGGTGAATCCACTCGGCACCGTCGCGCTGCCAGCCCAGTGCGGCATCGAGCGCCGAGCCGTATTCGGTCTCGCTGCCGGCCTTGCCCTGCACCAGACGCACCGCACGTCCCTCGACCACGTCGACGGCCGGCAACAGGATCAGAGCGTTGTTCGCCGATGTACTCACAGTGCCTCCACCCAGTTCCTCAACAGCGTCGCCCCGGCATCCCCGCTCTTCTCCGGGTGAAACTGGGTGGCGGCCAACGGTCCGTCCTCGACAGCCGCCAGGAACGGTACCTGATGGGTTGCCCGGGTCAGCAAAGCCTCAGGGCGGCCTTCCCAGCGTTGCGCGGCGTAGGAATGCACGAAGTAGAACCTGGTGTCGGCGTCGAAACCACCGAACAGCGTGCTGCCCGGTGCTGCGTCGACGACATTCCAGCCCATGTGCGGGATCACCGGTGCGTCCAGCCGGGTGACCGCGCCCGGCCACTGGCCGCAGCCTGCGGTGTCCACCCCGAACTCGACGCCGTGGGCGAACAGGATCTGCATCCCGACACACACCCCCAGCACCGGTCGCCCGGCCTGCACCCGTTCGTCGATGATCTTGTCGCCGTGCACCTTACGAAGCCCGGACATGCAGGCGGCGAAGGCCCCGACGCCCGGCACCACCAGGCCGTCGGCGGCCGCGGCGGCATCGGCGTCGGCGGTCACCTCGACCGCCGCGCCGACCCGCTGCAGGGCGCGTTGCGCCGAGCGCAGATTCCCGGACCCGTAGTCCAGGATCACCACCGACTTCACAGAGTCCCTTTGGTGGACGGCACCCCGGTCACCCGGGGGTCGGGCTCGACGGCCTGGCGCAGTGCGCGGGCAACCGCCTTGTACTGCGCCTCGGTGATGTGATGCGGGTCGCGCCCGTAGAGCACCCGCACATGCAGCGCGATACGCGCATTGAAGGCCAGCGTCTCGAACACGTGCTTGTTGATCACGGTGTGGTAGGGCACCTGCGATCCGGCGATCGTGGTGTGCACCAGGTGATCCGGCTCGCCGGTGTGCACACAGTAGGGCCGCCCCGACACGTCGACGGCGGCGTGCGCCAGCGTCTCGTCCATCGGGATGAAGGCATCGCCGAACCGGCGGATGCCCATCTTGTCGCCCAGCGCCTCGCCCAGGGCCTGGCCCAGCACGATCGCGGTGTCCTCGACGGTGTGGTGCGCCTCGATCTCGACGTCCCCGCGGGCACGCACGCTCAGGTCGAAGCTGGCGTGGCTGCCCAGTGCGGTGAGCATGTGGTCGAAGAACGGCACCCCGGTGTCGATGTCGACGACGCCGGTGCCGTCCAGGTCGAGTTCGACCGTGATCTCGGATTCACGGGTGGTGCGTGCCACCCGAGCGCGGCGAGTCATGAGGCTCCTAACGATTGGGCGAGTTCGGTGGTCGCAAGTCGCCTGCTGGCGGCAAGCAGTGCGTCGTTCTCCGCCGGCAGTCCGATGGTGGTACGCAGGTAGCCGGGTATGCCGACATCGCGGATCAGAACCCCGGCGTCCAGGTAGCGCTGCCACGTTGCCGGCGCGTCGGTGAAGCGCCCGAACAACACGAAGTTGGCGTCACTGGGGATGACCCGAAATCCCATGCCCGCCAGCGCGGTACAGACTCGTTCCCGTTCGGCGATGAGCTTGGCGACGCTGCCCAGGGTGTCGTCGGCGTGCCGCAGCGCGCCGCGCGCGGCCTCCTGGGTGAGCACCGACAGGTGATAGGGCAACCGCACCAGCAGCATGGCGTCGATCACCGCGGGCGCGGCCACCAGATATCCGAGCCGGCCACCGGCGAAAGCGAACGCCTTGCTCATGGTGCGGCTGACGATCAGCTTCGCCGGGTAGTCGGCAATCAGCCCGATGGCACTGGGCTGCGAGGAGAACTCCCCGTAGGCCTCATCGACGATCACGATGCCGGGTGCGGCGTCGAGCACCGCGCGCAGGTCCTCGAGTGCAATGCTCTGCCCGGACGGGTTGTTCGGGCTCGTCACGAACACCACGTCGGGTCTGTGCTCGGTGATCGCGGCGACGGCCACGGCCACGTCCAGGCCGAAGTCCTCGGCCCGGTGGGCGGCCAGCCACCGGGTCTGGGTGCCGTCGGAGATGATCGGGTGCATCGAGTAGGACGGCACGAATCCGATCGCGCTGCGCCCCGGCCCACCGAACGCCTGCAACAACTGCTGCAGGATCTCGTTGGAGCCGTTGGCCGCCCACACGTTGGGCGGCCCCACCTCGACTCCGGCCACCCCGGACAGGTAGCGGGCCAGGTCGGTGCGCAGTGCGACGGCGTCCCGGTCGGGATAGCGGTGCAGTTCGGCGGCGGCGGCGCGCACCGAACGGGCGACGTCGTCGATCAGCGCCGGGCTCGGCGGGTACGGGTTCTCATTCGTATTCAGCCGAACCGGAACCTCCAATTGCGGTGCGCCGTAAGGAGATTTCCCGCGAAGGTCCTCGCGCAGCGGCAGATCGTCCAGGCTGACGCCGTCGCCGAGCCCGGTCATGACTCGAACCTCCGCCGGATGGCTTCGCCGTGCGACGGCAGGTCTTCGGCCTGGGCCAGCGCGATCACATGGCCGCTGACATCGTTCAGTGCCGCCTCGCTGTAGTCGATCACGTGGACGCCGCGCAGAAAGGTCTGTACCGACAGGCCGCTGGAGTGGCGTGCGCTGCCCGCGGTGGGCAGTACGTGATTGGAGCCCGCGCAGTAGTCGCCGAGGCTGACCGGCGCATACGGGCCCACGAAAATCGCTCCTGCCGAACGGATCCGGGCTGCTACGGCGGGGGCGTCGGCGGTCTGGATCTCCAGATGCTCGGCGGCGTAGGCGTTGACCACCCGAATGCCTGCGGCCACGTCATCGACCAGGACGATCGCCGACTGGGGCCCGCTCAGCGCGGTGCTCACCCGCTCACGGTGCACGGTGGTCACCAGCTGCGCGGCCAGCTCGCGGTCGGTGGCATCGGCCAGTTCGGCACTGGTGGTGACCAGCACGCTGGCGGCCATCTCGTCGTGTTCGGCCTGGCTGATCAGGTCGGCGGCCAGGTGCACCGGGGACGCGGTGTCATCGGCGAGGATCGCGATCTCGGTGGGGCCGGCCTCGGCGTCGATGCCGACCTGCGACCGGCACAGCCGTTTGGCGGCGGTGACGTAGATGTTGCCGGGGCCGGTGGTCATGTCGACCGGGGCCAGCTCGGCGCCGTCGGTATCCACGCCGCCGTAGGCCAGCAGTGCCACCGCCTGCGCACCGCCGACCGCCCACACCTCATCGACACCGAGCAGTGCGGCCGCGGCCAGGATCGTCGGGTGCGGCAGACCCCCGAACCTGGCCTGCGGCGGGCTGGCCACCACCAGGGAGTCCACCCCGGCGATCTGAGCCGGTACGACGTTCATCACCACGCTCGACGGATACACCGCGTTGCCGCCCGGCACGTAGAGGCCGACCCGCTCGACCGGCAGCCAGCGTTCGGTGACGGTGGCTCCCGGCGCCAGCGTGGTGGTGGTGTCGCTGCGACGCTGGTCGGCGTGCACCGCGCGAGCCCGGCTGATCGCCACCTCCAGGGCGGCCCGCACAGCCGGGTCGAGCTCGGCCAACGCGGTGTCCAGCGCCGCGGCGGGCACCCGAACGGCGTCCGGGCGCACCTGGTCGAAGGATTCTCCGAACTCCAGCGCCGCCTCGGCGCCACGCTCGGCGACCGCCTCGACGATCGGACGAACCCGCGGCAGCACCGCCTCGACATCGACACCGCCGCGCGGCAGGGCAGCACGAAGTGCGGCGGCGGACAGGTTCGCCCCACGCAGGTCGATGCGGGCCATCGCTTTCACGTGGACCATTGTCCCAGAACCGTTCAAGTCAATATCGCGGCGCATGGCCGTCGGAATCGCGCCCGATCGCGCCGGGGCTAGGCTGGTTTGTGTCGGCGATTGTGAGAGACGGAGTCGGATGGCCACCAGCGACCACCCCAAGAGCGTTCCCGGAGTGCCCTACATCTTCCCCGACTGGCTGGATTACCTGCAGCACAAGGTGGAGTCCCCGCTGATCAAGCGATTCCACCTGCCCGGATTCGCGGTGATCGAGCATCGGGGCCGCAAGTCCGGCAACCCGTACCGGACCGTGGTGCGCGCGTTCTGCAAGGGCCCGAGGCTGGCGGTGATGCTCGGCCACGGCAAGGCCGACTGGGTCAAGAACGTGCTGGCCGCCGGCGAGGCCGACGTACAGCTGTTCCGGCGCAACGTACACGTCACCAACGTGCGGATCGTGCCGATCGGCGGGGACACCAGCGGCCTGCCGTGGATCACCCGATTGGGGTCCCGATGGGTCGGGATACTGGTCGCAGACATCACCTGAACACTCACGAGGAACGGAGTACCTATGGCTGTCGACAAGAGTGCCGGCGGGGCGCCCAAGCTGCCGGTGGTGTTCCCGCCGTGGCTGGACCGGCTGCAGATGAAATACATGAACCCCGTGGTCAAGCCGTTGTCCCGGTTCCTTCCCGGCACATCGGTGATCAAGCATCGCGGGCGCAAGTCCGGCAAGCCCTACGAGACGGTGGTGACGACCTACCGCAAGGGCGACGTGCTGGCGGTGGCGCTGGGCCACGGCATGGCCGACTGGGTCAAGAACGTGGTGGCCGCCGGGGAGGCCGACGTGCGGCTGTTCCGCAGTGAACTTCACCTGACCAATCCGCGGATCGTGCCGCCCGGCGCCGCCGACGCGTCACTGCCGTGGGCGGTGCGGCTGCAGAACCGCAAGGTGGCGGTGCTGGTCACCGACATCGCCTGAGCGGCGTCCTACATGTCCAGGCCGATGTCGAGTACCCGCACCGAGTGGGTGAGCGCACCCACCGCCAGGTAGTCGACACCGGTCGCGGCGTAGGCCGCGGCACTGTCCAGGCTGAGCCCGCCGGAGGACTCCAGCAGCACCCCCGGTGCGCGCGCGTCGCGGCGCTGCACCGCCATCTGGGTCTGCCAGACCGGGAAGTTGTCCAGCAGCACCAGCTCAGGGCTCTCGGCGAGCACCTCGTCGAACTGTTCGAGGGAATCCACCTCGACCTCGCAGGGAACGTTGGGGGCGGCGGCGCGCACGGCCCGCAGAGCGGCGGCCACCGAGCCGGCCGCTGCGACGTGGTTGTCCTTGATCAACGCCGCGTCGCCCAGGCCCATGCGATGGTTGGTTCCGCCGCCGACCCGCACCGCGTACTTCTGCAGGACACGCAGGCCCGGCAGGGTCTTGCGGGTGTCGCGGATCTGCGCGGACGTGCCGGCCACGGCGTCGACCCAGGCCGCGGTCGCGGTCGCGATGCCGGACAGGTGGCAGACCAGGTTGAGCATGGTGCGTTCGGCGGTCAGCAGGCCCTGGGTGTCGGCCTTCAGGCGCAGCACGACCGCACCCGGCTCCAAGCGCTGCCCGTCGGCCACCCGGTCCAGCACGGTGTAGGCCTGCGGCCCGAGAACTTCGTCGAGCACCGCCACGGCGACGTCCACCCCGGCGACCACCCCGGTTTCCCGGGTGACCATCGCCGCTTCGGCGGTCACCCCCGCCGGCACGGTCGCCGTGGTGGTGACGTCGGGCCCGTAGCGCAGGTCCTCGTCGAGGGCGCGCGCGATGATCTGGCGGACCTCGCTGAGCTCGGCCTGCGACAGGACGGTCATGAGGCCACCGCGGCGGGTGCCTCGACCACGACGGCGCCGCCGAGCAGCCGAACGGTGCTGCTGCGGGCCTGATCCGGGTCGGCCGCCGAGTATTCGGCTCGGTGGTGGCAGCCCCGGCTTTCGGTGCGCGCCAGCGCGGTTCCGGCAACCACCCGAGCCACCAGTGTCAGCGCGGCGTCTTCGGCGCCCCGGCGATCTGCGGCTCGTGGTGCGTCGGAGGTCGACAGCAGTGCGATCAGCTCCCGCAGGCCCGCTGCGTCGCGCACCACCGAGGCGTCGCGGGACATCGTCTGCTGCAGGGTGTCGCGGTCGAGTCCGAGGTGCTCGACGGGCCCGGGGACGGCGGCGCGCACTCGACCGACGGCCACGGCGTGCTTCGCGGCGGCCGCACCCGCCCGGGCACCCACCACCAAGCCCTCCAGCAGGCTGTTGGAGGCCAGTCGGTTGGCGCCGTGCATGCCGGTGCGGGCCACCTCGCCGGCGGCGTACAGGCCCGGCAGTTCGGTGCGCCCGGTGACGTCGGTGACCACCCCGCCGCAGCTGTAGTGCGCGCCGGGGACCACCGGGATGGGTTGGGTGACCGGGTCGATGCCGGCGGCCCGGCAGGACGCGGTGACGGTCGGGAAGCGGTTCTCGAAGCCGTCGATGCCGCGGGCGTCGAGAAACACGCACGGGTCGCCGCTCTCGCGCAGCCGGGTGTCGATGGCCCCGGCCACCACGTCGCGTGGGGCCAGGTCCCCCATCGGGTGCACGCCGTCGGTGACTCGGGCGCCGCGGGAGTCGATCAGGGTGGCGCCCTCACCGCGCACCGCTTCGGTGATCAGCGGCCGGCGGCCACCGGAGCCGGTTCCGGAGAACAGCATCGTCGGGTGGAACTGGATGAATTCCAGGTCGCTGACCGCCACTCCGGCCTGCAACGCCAGCGCCACCCCATCGCCGGTGGCACCACCGGGATTGGTGGTGGCTCGGTACAGCTGGCCCAGGCCACCGGTGGCCAACACCACCGACGGCGTGTGGATGACTCCGATGCCGTCGGCGTTGGCCACCAGCACCCCGGTGACCACGTCGCCGTCGTGCAGGATCTGAAGAACGATCTGGCCCCAGCGGATATCGAGTTCGGCAGCGGCCGCGTCGAGTGCGCGTTGCACCTCGGCTCCGGTCGCGTCTCCCCCGGCGTGAATGATGCGCCGCCGGTTGTGCCCGCCTTCGCGGGTCAGCGCCCAGTTCCCCTGCGTATCGAGGTCGAATTGCGCTCCGGCGCCGGCTAATTCGGAGACTGCTCGGTAGCCGTCGGCCACGATCGAGGTGACTGCGTCGCGGTCGCACAGCCCGCCGCCGGCCGCCAGGGTGTCGGCGACGTGGGCTGCCACGGTGTCGTCGTTGCCGGGCAGCACCACCGCAATCCCGCCCTGGGCGTAGTGGGTCGCGGTGACCGCGTGGCCGGTGTCGGCCTTGCTGAGCACCACCACGTCCCGTCCGGCGCGGTGCGCGGCCCGGGCTGCCGACAGCCCCCCGACCCCGGTGCCGATGACGACCACATCGGCCCGCTGTTGCCAGACGGGATCGGCGTTCACTTGCTGACCGGGGCCGAGTGACCGATCTCCACCATCCGCTGCACACTGCGCAGGGCCAGCCGGGCGGTCTCGGGGTCGACGTGGATCTCATCGGCGCCCTCGGTGAGGCTGCGCAGCAGCGCGGCCGGGGTGATCATCTTCATGTACTTGCAGGCCGCATTGGAGTTGACCGCCTCGAAGTCGACCTCCGGCGCGGCTTTCTGCAGCTGGTAGATCATGCCTACCTCGGTGGCCACCAGGACTTTGCGCGCCTGGGTCCGCCGGGCCTCTTCGAGCATGCCGCCGGTGGACAGGATCTTGACCCGCTCTTCCGGGAAGTGCCCCTCGCCGACCAGGTACAGCGCCGAGGTGGCACACCCGCACTCCGGGTGTACGAACAGCTCGGCGTCGGGGTTCGCCCGTGCCTTCTCCTCGAGCTCGCCGCCGTTGATGGCCGCGTGCACGTGGCATTCGCCCGCCCAGATATGCATGTTCTTGCGCCCGGTGACCCGCTGGACGTGCTGGCCCAGGAACTGATCCGGCAGGAACAGCACGTCACGGTCGGCGTCGATGGCGTTGACCACGTCCACGGCGTTCGACGACGTGCAGCAGTAGTCGGTGAGTGCCTTGACCGCCGCGGTGGTGTTGACGTAGGACACCACCACTGCGCCCGGGTGATCGTCACGCCAGGCCTGCAGGTCCTCGGCGGTGATCGAGTCGGCCAGCGAGCAGCCCGCGCGGGCGTCGGGGATCAGCACGGTCTTGTCCGGGGACAGGATCTTGGCCGTCTCGGCCATGAAGTGCACGCCGCAGAACACGATGGTGTCCGCGTCGGTGTCTGCGGCGATGCGGGCCAGACCCAGTGAGTCGCCGACGTGGTCGGCGATGTCCTGGATGGGCGGCAGCTGGTAGTTGTGCGCCAGGATCGTGGCGTTGCGCTCTTTTTTGAGCCGGAGGATCTCGGCCACCCACTCTTCGTCGGGCTCGATTCCGCTGTAGCCGGCCGGCGAATTGACGATGCGGTCTGCCAGCCTGCCGGCCTTCGCACCGGTGTCGGTGAGGGTGGTCATGCGCGACTCCTCTCGCGAATCAGGTTTTCGACTTATAATCGAAAACGTGGTCCATACTAGCACCGCCCACGAAGTCCTCACCGCCGTCTTCCAGGTTGGCGACCTCGAGACGCGCCGCCCCCGACTGAAGGTCCTGCTGTGGCAACGGGCCAGAGAACCCCAGTCCGGACGGTGGTCCCTGCCCGGTGGACTCCTTCGTCACGACGAGGACGTCACCGCCTCGGCGCGGCGCCAACTCGCCGAGAAGGTCGACCTGCGTGAGATCGCCCACCTGGAGCAACTGGCTGTGTTCTCCGACCCAGCCCGCGTTCCCGGCATGCGCACCATCGCCTCGACCTTCCTGGGCCTGGTGCCCTCGCCGGCCGACCCGGAACTGCCCGGCGACACCCATTGGCATCCCGTCGACGAACTTCCCCCGATGGCGTTCGACCACGCGCCGATGGTGGCCCACGCACACAGCCGCCTGGTCGCCAAGATGTCCTACACGAACATCGGATTCGCCTTGGCCCCAACAGAATTCATTCTGTCCACGCTGCGCGACATCTACAGCGTGGTACTCGGACACCAAGTCGACGCCACCAACCTGCAGCGGGTGCTGGTACGCCGCGGGGTGATCATTGCCACCGGCACCACGGCACGCTCCGGACGCAGTGGCGGCCGGCCCGCGGCCCGCTACCGGTTCACCGAGTCCCAACTCCGGGTGACCGACGAATTCGCGGCTCTGCGGCCCCCAGGGTGGGTCGGACTGGAATCTTAGTGGGTTCTTAAGTCACAATGCCCCGATGGACTTCGACAGCTTGGCCCGCACGTCCTCTGTCGACTGGATCGGGCAGGCAGCCCACCAGCCGCTGCAGCCCGGCGCCCGCGCCGAGCTGCCGGACCAGGATCCGTTCTACGAGCCCCCGGCCGGCTTCGAGCACGCCCAGCCCGGCACGGTTCTGCGCTCCCGCGACGTCGAGCTGGCATTTCTGGGGCTGATCCCCCAACAGCTGCAGGCCACTCAACTGCTCTACCGCACCACCGACCGCAACGGTGTGCCGCACGCGACGGTGACCACGGTGCTGGTGCCCGCAGGGCGTGACCGCAGCCGCCCGGGTCCGATCGTGTCCTACCAGTGCGCGATCGACGCGGTGGACGGCCGCTGTTTCCCGTCCTACGCGCTGCGCCGCGGAGCGCGGGCCTACGGCTCCTTCACCCAGTTCGAATTGTTCCTGATCGCCGCGATCGTGGCCCAGGGCTGGGCGGTGTCGGTTCCCGACCACGAGGGCCGCGACGGCCACTGGGGCGCGCCCTATGAGCCCGGCTACTGCGTGCTCGACGGGGTACGTGCGGCACTGGGCTGCGAACAGCTGGAGCTGGCCGCCGACTCCCCCATCGGATTGTGGGGCTACTCCGGTGGCGGCCTGGCCACCGGTTGGGCCGCCGAGGTCTGCAGTGCCTACGCGCCTGAGCTCAACGTGGTGGGTGCCGCTCTGGGCTCCCCGGTCGGCGACCTGGGTAACACGCTGATGCGGCTGAACGGCTCGTTCTGGTCGGGTCTGCCGGCCACCATGATCGCGGCGCTGGCGCGCACCTATCCCGATCTGGCCGCGGTCATCGACGAGCACGCCACCGTCGACGGGCGGGCCCTGCTGCACTCGCTGGAGTCGACGACCACCGCCGCCGCGGTGCTGCGCTTCCAGCACCGCAGCCTGAGCTCCTACATCGACCAGCCGCTGGAACAGCTGATCGAGACGCCGGCTGTCCAGCACGTCTTCGAAGACACCCGGCTGGGCGGGTCCGTACCCGCTCCCCCGATGCTGATGGTGCAGGCGATCTACGACGAAGTGATCTCGGTCCACGACATCGACACGCTCGCCGCGACGTACGCCGCCGGTGGTGCGCGGTTGACCTACCACCGCGATCTGTTCAGCGAGCACATCCTGCTGCACCCGCTGTCGACGCCGATGGTGCTGTCCTGGATGGCCGACCGGTTCGCCGGCCGGCCGGTGCCGGAGACCGTGGTGCAGAAGGAATGGCCGACGCTGTTGAACCCCAAGACCTACCTGGGCCTGGCCCGATTGGGCCTGGTGGCGGTGCGGGTCATCACCGCCCGCGCGCTGCGCTGACGCCGAGTCCCGCCGGCGGCGAAGGCTCGGGCGGGTAGCCGCCGAGGTCGTCGCGGGTGCACCAGGTGGCGCACAGCCCGTACACCAGGGCCCCGGCCGCGGCCGGCAGCAACAACGTGGCAGCGATCTGTAACGGGGTGTGCCCCAAGAACACCGGTGGCCCTTCGGCGATGTAGTGGACGCGATGTTCGGGTGTCACCGGGGCGGTGTCCACGTCGATGACGCCGTAGCGCTGCAGCACCAGCCGGTGGCCGACCAGGACCGCAAGACCGGCCGCCGCGATCAGGCCCGCCGACAGGCCCGCGATCATTCCCGGGCCGCGGTGGGCCCGCCACTGCCAGGCGAGCGTCGCGGCCACCACCGCCACCACTCCCAGCAGGGCCAGCAGCAGAACCGGTGCGACGAAAAGGTTTTCGGCTTCGCTGCCCAGATAGGCCTGCACGCGCTCGCCGCTGCGGGTCAGTGCCACCACCCCGTGCGCCGAAGGAGCGATCCATGCCCACAACGCGCCCACGGGCGGTCCGGCGAGCCCGAGCCCGGCGGCCATGACGCCGGCGGCACGCAAACGCGTGATGCGCGGCGCCGGGCGTTCCGGTGTGTGCGCCACTACCGGGCTGCCAGCTCCGCCGAATCCACCTGGCCGTGCCGGGAGCACTTCGCCCACCAACCGTTGGGCCGGATCTGGACCGCCATCTTGCGGCCGCAGGCGGCGCAGAACCGGGGCGGGCGCAATGCGAGTTGTGCGGCGGTCTGCGGCACCGGGCGGTCGTCGTCACCGATCAATGCACCGTTGTGCACGTTGTAGACGCCGGCCCCAACCAGCTCCGGCAGTTGGGTGGCCATGCTCACAGGCTGGCGCTGAGCGCCTTGATCGGCATCTTCAGCTCCTCGAGCATCTCCAGGTCGTCATCGATGGAGCGACCCAGGGTGGTCAGGTAGTTGCCGACGATCATCGCGTTCGCACCGCCCAGCAGGCTGCGCTTGGCACCCAGGTCACCCAGGGTGATCTCGCGGCCACCGGCGAACCGCAGCGTGGTGCGCGGCAGCGCCAGCCGGAAGGCGGCGACGACGGACAGCGCCTCGAACGCCGACACCGGCTCCATGTTCTCGAACGGCGTGCCCGGCTGCGGGTTGAGGAAGTTGATCGGCACGTCGTCGGGGTTCAGCGCGGCGATCTGGCTGGCGAACTCGGCGCGCTGCTCAAGGCTCTCGCCCATCCCGATGATGCCGCCGCTGCACAGCTCCATGTCGTTGTCGCGCACCAGCTCCAGGGTTGCCAGCCGCTCGTCCCACTCGTGGGTGGTCACCACGCTCGGGAAGTACGAGCGCGCGGTCTCCAGGTTGTGGTTGTACTTGTGGACGCCGATCTCTTTGAGCTTCTTGGCGGTACGTGCCGTCAGCAGCCCGAGCGACGCGGCGATCGGAATGTCGATGCCCTCGGCGCGGATGGCCTGGATACCCTCGTCGACCTGCTTGAGCAACTTGTCGTCGGCGCCGCGCACGGCCGCCACGATGCAGAACTCGGTGGCGCCGGTGGCCGCGGTGGCCTTGGCGGCCTCCACCAGTTCGGCCTTGTCGAGCCAGACCCCGCGCACCGGCGAGTCGTCGAACACCGCGGACTGCGAGCAGAAGTTGCAGTCCTCGGTGCAGCCACCGGTCTTGAGGCTGATGATGCCCTCGACCTCCACCTCGGGGCCGCACCAGCGCATCCGGACCTCGTGCGCCAGCTCGAGCAGCTCGTCGAGCCGGTCCTCGCCCAGGCGCAGCACGGCGAGCACCTGCTCGGAGTCCAGTCCCTCGCCGCGCCCCAGCACCTGCTCGCGGGCTACCGCCAAGATGTCGGCGTTGCCGGTGTCGATGCTGGTTGTCGCCGCCTGGGTCACGTGCTGCTCCCTCACTTCGTGGATGTGTTCACTGCCGGAACCGGCAGGGGCCTGCGGGGTGCCGCAGACGCCGACTTGAACGCCGTTCAGGTTATGGTATCGCCGTGCAGCTGCACAAACCTGACGTGGTCGCCGCGGCGGCCGCCATCCTCGATGACTACGGCATCGCCGACCTGACGATGCGCCGGTTGGCGCGCGAGCTGAAGGTCAGCCCCGGAGCCCTGTACTGGCATTTCGCCAACAAGCAGCAGTTGCTGGGCGCGGTCGCAGACCGGGTGCTGGCCGCGGCCCGCACCGACCCGGGCCCCGGCGACTGGCGGTGGCGGATCCAGACCGTGTGCGGGCGGCTGCGCGACGCGCTGCTGTCACACACCGACGGCGCCGAGCTGGTGTCGGCGAGCCTGGCCGCCGGTCAGTCCCGCGCCGCCGCCGAGATCGTGGGGCTGCTGGCCGACTCAGCCGCCGCAGCGGGCGTGCACCCGGATCACGCCGTGCTGGCCGCACGCACCGTCGTCTACTACGTGCTGGGGTTCACCGCCGAAGAGCAGTCCCGGCTGCAGTGGGACGCCGCGGGGGCGGCCGGGATCACCCCCGACGCCGACCCGGGCAGCGCCTTCGGGTTCGGGCTGCGGCTGCTGATCGACGGGCTGGCCGTGCAGGCCGGGATCGCCGTCAGCTGATCAGCGAGCGCACCCAGGCAGGTGCGAACGCCGCGCCGCTGCGGGCGCCGAACTCCGCGGCCCCCAGCGAACCAGAGCCCGCCGGCAGCACCGCCCGTAGCGGCGCCAGCCGGGCCAACGCCTCCCGATTGCTCACCGCGGCGTCATCGGGTTGCGCCGGCCAGCTGCCGATCACCAGTCCAGCGCACGATAGGCCTTGTCCGGCAAGAGATTCCAACGTCAATGCGGTGTGGTTGAGGGTGCCCAGTTCGGTACCGACCACCACCAGCACGGCCGCGCCCAGGTCCACCGCCAGATCGCGCAGGGTGACGCCTTCGGCCGCCAGCTCCACCAGCAGTCCCCCGGCGCCCTCCACCAGGGTCAGCCGCCCGGGGCCGTCGGCCTCGCGGATCAACGCCAGCAGTTCGGCGCGGGTCGGCAGCGCCATGCCGGCGCGGTGCGCGGCGGCCACCGGGGCCAGCGGCTCGGGATAGCGGCCCGCCCCGAACAGCGCGTTCACCTGCGAGAGTCGGCCGATCTCGGCCAGGTCGTCGTCGCCGTCGGCGGTGCCGGTCTGCACCGGCTTGCACACCGCCACTTCCAGTCCGAGCGTGCGGGCGCAACCGGCCAGTGCCGCGGTGGCGATCGTCTTGCCGACGCCGGTACCGGTGCCGGTGATCACCAGCACGCTCACCTGCGCCGCACCGCCAGGACGTCGGTCAGCACCCGCCGGGCCAGCTCCAGATCGTCGTCGGTCAGCGAGGCGCGCGCGGTCAGCCGTAGCCGCGAGGTACCCGCCGGGACCGTGGGCGGCCGGAAACAGCCCACCCGAACCCCGGCGTCCAGGCAGGCCGCCGCGGCGGCCACCGCGACCTGCGGGTCGCCGAGAATCACCGAGACGACGGCGGACTCCGGCTTTTCCGGCACATCGCAGACCTCGGCAAGAGTGCGCGCGTGTCGCAGCACGGCCGCGGCCAGGGACGGCTGGGCAAGCAAGACCTGCAGTGCGGCCGAGGCGGCTCCCAGCGCGGCCGGCGCCAGGCCGGTGTCGAAGATGAAGGTCCGGGCGGTGTCGATGAGGTGGTCGCGGACCGCGGCCGGACCCAGCACCGCGCCGCCCTGGCTGCCCAGCGCCTTGGACAGCGTCGTCGTCATCACCACATCCGGTGCCCCGGCCAGGCCGACCTCATGCAGCAGCCCTCGGCCGCCGTCGCCGCGCACCCCGAGCCCGTGTGCCTCGTCGACGATCAGCAGCGCCCGATGGCGCCGGCACACCTCGTGCAGTTCGCGCAGCGGGGCCAGCGCACCGTCGGCGCTGAACACCGATTCGGTGAGAACGACGGCACGTTCTTCGCTGCGGCTGCTCAGGGCCGCCTCGACGGCCCCGACGTCGCGGTGCGCGGTGATCGCCACCCGCGCCTTGGACAGCCGGCAGGCGTCCACCAGCGAGGCGTGGCAGTAGGCGTCGGAGACCACCAGCGACTCCGGCCCCGACAGACTGACCACGGCGCCGATGTTGGCGGTGTATCCCGAAGAGAACACCAATCCTGAAGCGGCACCGACGAATTCGGCCAGCCGCTGTTCGAACTCCTGGTGCAGCGCCGTGTTGCCGGTGACCAGCCGGGACCCTCCGGCGCCACCGCCCCAGGTGCGCAGCGCATCCACTGCGCCGGCGATGACGTCCGGGTGCGTCGACAGGCCGAGGTAGTCGTTGGAGGCCAGGTCCAGCTCGGTGGTCACCGCGGGGCGCTCCCGCAGCGAACGGCGCAGGCCGGCCTGTCGGCGCTGCCGCTCCACCTCGGCCAGCCAGGCCAGTGGAGACGCATCCGTGCGGGTCACGCGAGCTCCTTACAACGACTCTTGAACACCGTTCAGGTTAAGGCACGCACGGCAGCGACCATCGCGGCACCGATCTGGGCGACCTGCTCGTCGGTGCAGATGTAGGGCGGCATCGCGTACACCAGGTTGCGGAAGGGCCGCAGCCACACCCCGTGTGCCAGTGCCGCGGCGGTGGCCACCGGCAGATCCACCGGCTGTTCGCATTCGATGACGCCGATCGCGCCGCAGACCCGGACATCGGCGACGCCGGGCAGCCCGCGAGCGTCCGCCAGGGCGGCGCGCAGCCCTGCGCTGATCCCGGCGACCCGACCGCGCCAGTCCCCACTGAGCAGCAGTTCGGTGCTGGCCACCGAGACCGCGCAGGCCAGCGGATTGGCCATGAAGGTGGGGCCGTGCATCAGGGCTCCTGCCTCGCCGGCACTGATCACGTGGGCGATCTCGGTGCCGCACAACGTCGCTGCCATCGACAGGTAGCCGCCGGTGAGCGCCTTGCCGATGCACATGATGTCGGGGCTGACGCCGGCGTGGTCGGCGGCGAACAGCTCCCCGGTGCGCCCGAACCCGGTGGCGATCTCATCGAAGATCAGCAGGACGTCGTGGCGGGTGCAGGCGTCACGCAGGTCGTTCAGATACCGGGGGTCGTGGAAGCGCATGCCGCCGGCGCCCTGAACCACGGGTTCGACGATGACCGCGGCCAGCTCGTCGGCATGGGCGGCCAGTTGGGTCTCGAACGCGGCGCTGTAGGCCGGGTCGTGGTCGCTGGGCACCTGCGGGGCGAAAATCTGCTGCGACAGCACGTCGCGCCACAGCGAGTGCATGCCGCCGTCGGGGTCGCAGACGCTCATCGGGGTGAAGGTGTCCCCGTGGTAGCCGCCCCGCCAGGTCATCAACCGGTGCTTGCCCGGACGTCCGCGGGCCCGCCAGTACTGCAGCGCCATCTTGACCGCGACCTCGACCGCCACCGACCCGGAGTCGCTGAAGAAGACGGTGTCCAGGCCGGCCGGGGTGATCTCCACGAGCAGTTGGGCCAGCCGGGCCGCGGGTTCGTGGGTGATGCCGCCGAACATCACGTGGTTCATGGTGGCCAACTGCGCGCTGATCGTGGCGTCCAGGACCGGGTGGCCGTGACCGTGGATGGCCGTCCACCAGGAACTCATGCCGTCGAGCACCTCGGTCGGTTCGCCGTCGAGCACCAGCGTCAGGTGGGGGCCGCGGGCGGCCAGCGCGACGATGGGGGCGGGCGCCCCAGCGCCGATCGTGCTGTAGGGGTGCCACAGGTGGGCGGCGTCCAGAGCGCTGATCTGCTCGGGAGGCAACGCGGACATGACTGACGACAGTACTGACCGGTGGCGTAACCGTTCGGTCACAGGTTGCTCAATATCGCTTCCGCCCGGGCAAATGCGGTCTAAGCGCCGGTAGGCTCTGTTACAGAAGTGACAAATGAGGCTGTCGTGATAACGGGGCCGCGAGAGGAGAATCTGATGAAGCGCATCTACGCCACCACGATCGCACTGGCAGCGGCCCTGGCCCCGGCACTGATTGCCGCGCCCGCCCACGCCGACCCGCTGTCGCAGACCGGCCAGAACCAGCTCGTCGACCGGGTCATCCAGCGCGCGCTGTCACAGCGCGGGGTGCCCTTCGTCTACGGCGGCGGTGACGTCAACGGACCCACCAACAGCGCACGGGCCAGAGCTGCCACCACCCGCAGCGCGTTGACCGACATCACCGGCCGCGCCATCCTGCCGAGCACCCAAGGCAACCCGCCGGTGCCGGGTAGCGTCACCCCGGGCCTACCAGGCACGTCGCTGGTGCCCAGCGAGGACATGCCGGACACCACCACCGTCGGCTTCGACGCATCCGGGCTGATCCAGTACGCGTTCGCCGGTGCCGGGATCAAGATGCCGCGCACCTCCGGCGAGCAGTGCAGCGTCGGTCAGAAGGTGCCGCCCGCACAGGCCCGTCCCGGCGATCTGCTGTGCTACGGCCCGGGTGGGACCCAGAGCGTCGCGCTGTACCTGGGAAACAACCAGATGATCGAGGGCACCAGCCCCGCGGTCTCGGTCTCGCCGGCGCGCACCTCCAACATGGTCCCCTACCTGACCCGGGTGCTCAGCTCCTGACCGTTTGGGCGACGTCACAACGCGCAGAATGCGGTTTCTCCAGGCAGGTTAGGTAGATTGTCGGGCGATCATGATTGCCCTGGCCCCGCCTCGACCGGCGGTAACACCTGTTGCGGGACCCGCATCCGGGTCGGTTCCGACGCCCGCGTCGGCGGCCGCGATGGGTACCCGCAAGGAGGGTTTCTACCGACACGACCTCGACGGGCTGCGCGGGATCGCGATCGCGTTGGTGGCGATGTTCCACGTCTGGTTCGGCCGGGTGTCCGGCGGTGTCGACGTCTTCCTGGCGCTGTCGGGATTCTTCTTCGGCGGCAAGCTGCTGCGGGTTGCGCTGAACCCGGCGTCGTCGCTGTCACCGATACCGGACCTGATCCGGCTGGTGCGCCGGCTGCTGCCCGCGCTGGTTGTGGTGCTGGCCGCGTGCGCGGGACTGACGATCTGGATCCAGCCGCAGACCCGCTGGGAGACCTTCGCCGACCAGAGCCTGGCCAGCCTGGGCTACTACCAGAACTGGGAGTTGGCCAGCACCGCTTCGGATTACCTGCGCGCCGGTGAAGCGGTCAGCCCGCTGCAGCACATCTGGTCGATGTCGGTGCAGGGCCAGTTCTACCTGAGCTTCCTGCTGCTGATCTTCGGTTTCGCGTTCCTGTTGCGACGCCCCCTGCGCACCCACCTGCGGTCCGCCTTCGTGGTGCTCATCACGGCACTGACGGTGGCATCGTTCTGGTACGCGATCGTCGCGCACCAGGCCAACCAGCCTCTGGCCTACTACAACAGCTTCGCCCGCGCCTGGGAGCTGCTGCTCGGGGCGCTGGCCGGAGCCCTGGTCCCCTACATCCGGTGGCCGATGTGGCTGCGGAGCGTCGTCGGCACCGTGGCACTGGCGGCGATCCTGAGCTGCGGCGCACTGATCGAAGGCGTCAAGGAGTTCCCGGGGCCGTGGGCGCTGGTTCCGGTCGGCGCCACCGTGGCCTTCATCCTGGCCGGGGCCAACCGGCACGCGCACCCGAGCACCAACGGCAAACTGCCGTGGCCGAACCGCTGGCTGGCCGCCGGACCGCTGGTCACGCTCGGCGCGATGGCCTATTCGCTGTACCTGTGGCACTGGCCGCTGCTGATCTTCTGGCTGTCCTACACCGGCCACAAACACGCCTCGGTGGCCGAGGGCGCGGCCATCCTGGTGGTGTCGGGTGTACTGGCCTACCTGACCACCCGGCTGGTCGAGGACCCGCTGCGCTACCGCGCCCCAGCCGGGCCGGGCCCGACACCGGTGCTGAGCATTCCGTGGCGCAAGCCGTCGCCCGGCTGGTGGCGACGCCCGACGATGGCGCTGGGCTCCACGGTGGTGCTGCTGGGCGTGGCGCTGACCGCGACGTCGTTCACCTGGCGTGAGCACGTAACCGTCCAGCGCGCCAGCGGCAAGGAACTGGTCAAGCTCAGCAAGGACGACTACCCGGGTGCCCGCGCCCTGATCAAGCATCAGCGGGTTCCCAAGCTTCGGATGCGGCCCACCATCCTGGAGGCCAAGAAGGACCTGCCGCGCTCGACCCGGGACGGCTGCATCAGCACCTTCACCGACCCGGAGCTGATCAACTGCACCTATGGCGACCCCGAAGCCACCCGTACCGTCGCGCTGGCCGGCGGTTCGCACGCCGAACACTGGCTGCCCGCGCTGGACATCCTCGGTCAGCGGCACCACTTCAAGGTGGTCACCTACCTCAAGATGGGCTGCCCGCTGTCCACCGAGAAGGTCCCGCTGATCATGGGCAACAACGCCCCCTACCCGCAGTGCTACCAGTGGGTGGGCAAGACGATGGACAAGCTGGTCGCCGACCACCCGGACTTCGTGTTCACCACCGCCACCCGGCCGTGGAACATCAAACCCGGCGACGTGATGCCCGGAACCTACATCGGGATCTGGAAGAAGCTGTCGGACAACCACATTCCGATCCTCGGCGTGCGCGACACCCCGTGGCTGGTGCGTGACGGCGACCCGTTCCAGCCGGCCGACTGCCTGGCCTCCGGCGGTGACGCGGAGTCGTGCGGCATCAAACGCTCCGAAGTGCTCGTCGACCGCAACCCGACCCTGGACTTCGTCACCCGGTTCCCGTTGCTCAAGCCGCTGGACCTCTCGGATGCGGTCTGCGACAAGGAGATCTGCCGAGCCATCGAGGGCAACGTGCTGGTCTATCACGATTCTCATCACCTGTCGGCGACCTACATGCGCACCATGACCGGCGAACTGGGCCGACAGATGGGTACCGCCACCGGATGGTGGTGAGCGCGGCCGAGCCCACCGTCTGGCCCGGGCAGAGCTATCCGCTCGGTGCCGTATACGACGGCGCCGGAACCAACTTCGCGGTGTTCTCCGAAGTCGCCGAGCAGGTCGAGCTGTGCCTGATCGACGACACCGACAACACCGAGACCCGGATACGCCTCGACGAAGTCGACGGCTACGTCTGGCATGCCTACCTGCCCGGAATCGGACCCGGCCAGCACTACGGATTCCGGGTGCACGGGCCGTTCGAACCCACCGCCGGACACCGTTGCGATCCGAGCAAGCTGCTGCTGGACCCGTACGGGAAGGCGTTCAACGGTGAGTTCGACTTCGGGCCCGCGCTGTTCTCCTACGATCTGGCGGACCCGGACGGCCCAGAGGACGGCAGGCCTCCCCCGGCGCTGGACTCGTTGGGCCACACCATGGCCAGCGTGGTGATCAACCCGTTCTTCGACTGGGCCGGCGACCGATCACCGCGCACCCCGTATCACGAGACGATCATCTACGAGGCCCACGTCAAGGGCATGACGCAGACCCATCCGGCCATTCCCGACCAGTTGCGCGGCACCTACGCCGGGCTGGTGCACCCGGTGATCATCGATCACCTCAAGTCGCTGAACGTGACCGCGATCGAGCTGATGCCCGTGCACCAGTTCCTGCACGACCACCGGCTGCTGCAGTTGGGCCTGCGCAACTACTGGGGGTACAACACCTTCGGCTTCTTCGCCCCCCACAATCAGTACGCCGCCAGTCGCGCACCCGGCGGCGCGGTGCCGGAGTTCAAAGCGATGGTGCGGGCCTTCCACCGGGCCGGCATCGAGGTGATCCTCGACGTGGTCTACAACCACACCGCCGAAGGGCATCATCTGGGCCCGACACTGAACTTCCGGGGTATCGACAACGCCGCCTACTATCGGCTGACCGAGGGCGACAAACGGTTCTACACCGACTACACCGGAACCGGAAACAGTCTCAACGCGCGGCATCCGCACACCCTGCAGCTGATCATGGACTCACTGCGCTACTGGGTGACCGAGATGCACGTCGACGGCTTCCGTTTCGATCTGGCGTCCACCCTGGCCCGGGAGTTGCACGACGTCGATCGACTCTCGGCGTTCTTCGATCTGGTGCAACAGGATCCGGTGGTCAGCCAGGTCAAGCTGATCGCCGAGCCGTGGGACGTCGGCGAGGGCGGCTACCAGGTGGGCAACTTCCCCGGGCTGTGGACGGAGTGGAACGGCAAGTACCGCGACACCGTGCGCGACTACTGGCGCGGTGAACGAGAAACCCTCGGCGAGTTCGGTTCCCGGCTGACCGGCTCGTCGGATCTGTATGAGGCCACCGGCCGGCGCCCCAGTGCCAGCATCAACTTCGTCACCTGCCACGACGGCTTCACCCTGACCGACCTGGTGTCCTACAACCAGAAACACAACGAGGCAAACGGTGAGGACAACCGCGACGGCGAGAGTTACAACCGGTCGTGGAACTGCGGGGTCGAGGGCCCGACCGATGACCCCACCGTAATCGCGTTGCGGGCCCGCCAGATCCGAAACATCTTGGCCACCCTGCTGGTGAGCCAGGGCACTCCGATGATCATGCACGGCGACGAGATGGGCCGCACCCAGCACGGCAACAACAACGTCTACTGCCAGGACTCCGAACTGTCCTGGATGGACTGGTCGCTGGCCGAGGCCAACGCCGATCTGCTGCGATTCACCCGGACGTTGACCGCGCTGCGCAGCGCACACCCGGTGTTCCGCCGACGCCGGTTCCTGCAGGGCAGGCCGATCCGCGGCGGTGACGAGGTGCGCGACATCGCCTGGCTGACACCGGCCGGGCACGAGATGACGCGACAGGACTGGGACAGCGAGTTCGGCCGCTGCGTGATGGTCTTCCTCAACGGCGAGGCACTGCCCGAACCGGACGCCCGCGGCAGACGTATCGTCGATGACTCATTCCTGTTGTGCTTCAACGCCGGTGAGACAACCGTGGAGTTCGTCACCCCCAACACCGAGTACGCCCGGGACTGGGCCGCGGTGATCGACACCGCCGACGCCGCCGGCAGGTCCGCGCTGACGGTGCAGGCGGGCCAGGCGATACCGGTAGGGCCACGTTCGCTGATGATCCTGCAGAAGAGCCGGTGAGCCCATGGCTCTGTCGGGCAAGCCGGTGTCGACCTATCGGCTGCAGCTGCGCGGGCCGGACAGTGGCTTCGGGTTCACCTTCGCCGACGCCGAGGATCTCCTGGACTACCTTGACGCACTCGGGGTTACGCATCTGTACCTGTCGCCGATCCTGACCTCGGTACGCGGGTCCGCGCACGGCTACGACGTCACCGACCCCACCACGGTGTCCGCCGAACTCGGCGGAATCGACGGCCTGCGCCGACTGTCCAGGGCTGCCCGGGCTCGGGACATGGGCCTGATCGTCGACATCGTGCCCAACCATGCCGGAATCGAGGTTGCCGAGCAGAACCCGTGGTGGTGGGATGTGCTGCGACACGGTCGGGACTCGGGGTTCGCCGACTTCTTCGACATCGACTGGGATCTGGGCGCCGGCAAGATCGTGCTGCCGGTGCTGGAATCCGAGAATGACCTGGCCGGGTTGAGCGTCGACGGCGACGTGCTGCGCCTGGGCGGCCTTGCCCTGCCGATCAGCCCCGGCACCGGGGCGGGAACCGCACCGCAGGTCTATGCGCGCCAGCATTATCGGCTGGCGTGCTGGCGCGACGGCCAGTGCGGCTACCGCCGGTTCCTGGCGATCAACTCGCTGGCCGCACTTGCGCAGGAACACGAACATGTCTTTGCCGCTACGCACCGGGAGGTGGCGCACTGGTTCGATGAAGGCCTGGTGGACGGGGTACGCGTCGATCACCTCGACGGTTTGTCCGATCCGGGCGGCTATCTGCACCGGTTGCGGGATCTGATCGGGCCGCAGGCATGGATCGTCGTCGAGAAGATCCTGGCCGTCGATGAGCCGCTCGAGCCTTCCCTACCGGTGGCCGGAAGCACCGGCTACGACATCCTGCGCCTGATCGGTGGGGTCTTCATCGACCCCAGCGGCGCACCGGCGTTGACCGCGCTGGCCGGCTCCGCACCGGTCGACATCGCGCTGCGGACCGCGGCTGCCGGCGCCTTCGACAACGACCTGCAGCGGCTGCGGCGCGCTGTCGCCGCCGCCACCGGGCAGGACTCGCCCCGACTGGCTGCCGCACTGGCCGCCCTGATCGGCCGGGTCGGGGTGTATCGCAGCGACTACCCGGTGACCGAATCGGTGCTGCGCACCGCCCTGGCCGAAGCACTCTCGGCGGCACCGGAATTGGCCTCGGAATTGGCGATCATCCATGCCGCGGTGGCAGCACGGGGCCCGGCTGCGGTTCGGCTTGCCCAGCTGTGTGTCGCCGCGACGGCCACCGGAATCGAGGGGTGGGCGTTTCACCGTGATGCCCGGCTGGTGTCGCTGAACGAATTCGGCGGCGACCCGCACCGGTTCGGCTGCAGCGCAACCGAGTTCCATACCGCCCTGGCCGAACGCGCGCGAGCCTGGCCGCTGGCGATGAGCACGATCTCAACCCACGACACCCAGCGCGGCGAGGACGTTCGGGCCCGGATCGGGGTGCTCTCGCAAGTGCCGGGCCAGTGGACCGAATCCGTGACAGGCTGGCAGTCCGCGATCCCATGCCCCGATCCCGTGACGGGACGGTTCCTGTGGCAGAACATCTTCGGGGTGTGGCCGACAGACGGGATCGTCACCGAAACCCTGCGCGCGCGGCTGCACACCTATGCGCGCAAGGCGGTACGCGAAGCCGCGCGATGCAGCTCCTGGCAGCGGCCAGACACCGCGTTCGAGAAGACTCTCGCCGACTGGCTCGACGCGGTGCTCGACGGCCCGGTCGCCGACGAGATCACCGCGCTGATCGGCAGCCTCGGGCCGCACGCGGAAAGCGATGCGCTGGCCCAGAAAATCCTGGCGCTCACCGTGCCCGGAGTGCCCGACGTCTACCAGGGCACCGAGTTGTTCGACGACAGCCTGACCGACCCGGACAACCGTCGTCCGGTCGACTTCGCGGCCCGCCGTGCCGAACTGACCGTCCTGCAGCATCCGAAGATGCGGATCGTGCACGCTGCCCTGCGGTTGCGCCGCGACAGACGGGAGACGTTTCTGCGCGGCGATTACCGACCGGTGATCGCCGACGGCCCGGCCGCCGAGCACGTCGTGGCATTCCGGCGCGGTGACGACGTACTGGTGGCGGTCGCCCGCTGGACGGTCCGCCTGGGCGAAATCGGTTGGGGCGAAACCCTAATCGCGCTGCCACCCGGCGACTGGGTCGACCGGCTCACCGGCCGACAGTGGTCCGGGACGGCTCCGGTGGCGGAGTTGTTCGCCGAGTTGCCGGGTGTCCTGCTCGAACGCACCGACGCCTGAATGTGTCTCGTGTTGCTCCGGGTAACCTGGCTGATCAGGCGGTAGTTTGCCTTCACAGTATTCAACATCTGATACGGCAGGGCCGGTGCGCGATGAGTGGCTTAGGCAAGGGATTGGCCGTGATGGTGAGCATCACCTTGGTGATGGTGACCCATCCCGCTCCGGCCCACGCGGCCGGCACTACCTACACAGTCGAATCGTTTGACCTCGACGGCGTCCTGGGCGTTTCGATGTCGGTGACCGAAAAACAGTTGGGCGGCAGGTTATGTCCCTGCGTCAAGGTGCCCTACCCCGCTGACGGACTCCACAACGACGAAGGAGCGGCGGCGATAGCCAACGCACCGCTGCGCGCCGGTGACACCGTGCTCGGGTTCAGTCTCGGTTCGCAGGTGATCTCGCTCTACCTGGCTCGGCACACTCCCCCGCCCGGGGTGCGGTTCGTGTTGCTGGGTGACACGTTTGCGCGCAATGACGAGCTCGTCGCCGCCGGGCAGGGCGTTCCCGCCGACATCGCGAACCAGGTGACGCTGGTGGCCCGGGAATACGACGGGTGGAGTGATGCTCCTACCAACAAGGCCTCCCCCCACTACCGGCTGGCCCTGCAGAACGCCCAGGCGGGCGCGGGCACCATCCACGACTATGTGAACGCCCGCCTCGACGATCCGGCCAACGTGGTACGAACTCGAGGCAACATCACCACGGTCTTGATCCCGACCCAGCAGCTGCCTTTGAACATCGGGTTGCGAAAGTCGGGGCGCAGCGCGGAGGCCGACCGGCTCGACGCCGAACAGCGCCCGCTCATCGACAGTGCCTACGACCGGCCCGGACCGACGCCCGACCAGCTGGCGGCCGCGACCGGCCAGCAGGTCGGGAGCCATTGAGATGAGAATTCATCCGCCGGAATTGCGCTGGCTTCAGAGCAGATAGCGGTACGCCGGCGACCCCGGCGCCAGGGTTTCGACGTGGATGTGCGAGGAGCGCATCCGGGCCAGCAGTCCGTCCAGATCGGCCGCCGACCCCAGTTGCACGCCGACCAGCGCCTCGCCGGTCTCCCGGTTGTTGCGCTTGACGTACTCGAACAAGGTGATGTCGTCGCCCGGACCGAGCACCTCGTCGAGGAATCGCCGCAGGGCGCCCGGCTCCTGGGGGAAGTCGACCAGGAAGTAGTGCTTGAGGCCCAGGTGCACCAGCGAACGTTCCAGCACCTCGCCGTAGCGGGACACGTCGTTGTTGCCGCCGGAGATCAGACACACCACCGTCGAGCCCGGCGTGATGTCGGCCTCCATCAGACCGGCCACCGACAACGCGCCCGCCGGCTCGGCGATGATGCCCTCGTTCTGGTAGAGGTCGAGCATCGCGGTGCAGACCGCACCCTCGTCGACGGTGGCCACCGACACCATGTCGCCGGCTGCTGAGAGCACCTGGAACGGCAGCGCCCCGGCCCGCTTGACGGCCGCACCGTCGACGAACTGATCGACGTGATCCAGGGTCACCAGCTCACCGATGCTCAATGCGGCCATCATCGCCGCGGCCCCGGCCGGCTCGATCCCCAGCACGGTGGTGTTGGCGGTGCGCTCGGCCAGATACGAGGTGATCCCGGAGATGCAGCCCCCGCCGCCGACCGGAACAATCACCAGATCCGGCTCGCCGCCGAGTTGGTCGAGCAGCTCGACGGCGATGGTGCCCTGACCGGCCATGGTGCGCAGGTCGTCGTAGGGCGGCACCAGAGTGGCGCCGGTGCGGGCGACGTCGTCCAGTGCGGCCTCGGCTGCCATGTCGTAGGTGGCCCCGCCGACGATCAGCTCGATGAAGTCACCGCCGTGGAAACGGATCCGGTCGCGCTTCTGCTTGGGAGTCTTGGCGGGTACGTAGACCCTGCCGTGCACACCCAGTGACCGGCAGGCATAGGCGAAGCCCTGCGCGTGATTGCCGGCCGATGAGCACACCACACCGGCGGCCAACTCCGCCTCGGTCAGCTGGACCAGCAGGTTGTAGGCGCCGCGCAGCTTGTAGGACCGCACCGACATCAGGTCCTCGCGCTTGAGGTAGACGTTGGCACCGGTGATCTGCGACAACCGGTCGCTGTGCTGCAGTGGGGTCGGTGCCACCACGCCGGCGATCCGCGTGGCCGCCGCGTCGATGTCGGCCGCTGTCAACGGGACGTTCGCGGGGCGACTTCGGTTCGAGCGCAATTCGGCGGACACCGCAATATGGTGCCACTCAACAGCGGGTTCAGCCCAGCGGGGTCAGCACGAACACCGGGATCTGCCGGTCGGTCTTCGTCTGGTAATCGGCGTAGTCGGGGTAGGCCGCCACCGCGCGTTCCCACCACTGGGCCTTCTCGTCGCCGAAAACCTCGCGGGCGTCGTAGTCGCCGGTGGCGGTGCCGTCCTGCAGCTCGACCCGCGGGTTCTTGACGACGTTGTAGTACCAGACCGGGTTCTTCGGGGCCCCGCCGAGCGAGGCCACAATGGCATACTCGCCGTTGTGCTCCACCCGCATCAGCGGCGTCTTGCGCAGTTTGCCGGTCTTGGCGCCGACCGTGGTCAGCAGCACCACCGGCATGCCCCGCATCACGGTTCCCTCGGTGCCGCCGGACGCCATGATCTGCTCGGCGTTCTTGCGGGCCCAATCCAATGTTCCGGGTGCGTATTCTCCGTCCAGTGGCATCTGACCAGCCTAGCGCGCCCGCCCGATTCGGCGGCGTGTCCAGCGGGTTTCGGGTGGCCAAACAATTCGTTATCGACTACCGTCAACGTCATGACCACCGTCCATCGCCCCCGGCAACAGGTGCCGATCGCGGGTGTGCCGTGGCCGCTGTACAAGCTGGTCGCGCTGGTCGTCGGGCTGGTCACACTGGTGGGCGTCGGGCTCCTCACCGCCAGCGCTTCGGCCGCGGTGTTGTCCGCAGCCGCGGCCTGCACCGCGGTGTGGCTGGGGCTGGGCGCCGTGCAGCCGCTGCGGCGGTAGATCGGTCAGCCCTCAACCGTCGTACACCAACACGTCGCCGTCGACGCGGGCCTCGGCCGTGGGCCGGTGCTCCCGCAGTTTTCCGTCGTGCATCAGGTGCCGTACCTCGACCTGGCGTACCAAGGTGAGATAGTCGGCGATCAACTTGCGATGGCAGTGCCACCACACCGTCTCGGCGCACATCACCGCCGCCTGTTCGGTGGCCGCGCCCGCCAGCAGTTCGTCCACCGCGGCCCGGAACTCGGGCGAGCGCATGTAACCGGCATACCCGCGAAACGAATCATTACGCAGCCCTACATCCGGGCTGTCCTTTGTGGCCCGCCGCCACCCGCCCAGCCGCGGCTCCCACCGGTAGCCGATTCCGGCCTGCGGCAACCAGTTCGCCATCGCCTCGCGGGTGCTCTCGGGATTGTGTCGGCTTCCCGGTGCGGTGCGGACGTCGACCAGGTTCCGAACACCGGCACCGGTCAGCAGTGTGGTGATCTCGGCGGCATCGGCGGTGCCGTGACCGAAGGTGAAAATGGTTGGTGCCGTGGCAGTCCCCTATCCGACGGCCGTCGTCGACGGCGCGGCGCCGGTGCTGCTCGGTTCGTGGACGCGTGGGCTCGGCTCGGCGGCGTAGAGTTCCTCGATCTCCTCGGCGTACTTCGCGGCGATGGGCCGGCGCTTGAGCTTCATGGTCAGCGTGACCTCGTCACCACCGGGCTCCCACAGCGTGGGCAGGACCTGGAAGCGCTTGATCTGTTCGACCCGGGAGAGTTTGGTGTTTCCCTCGGCCACCCCGGCGGCTATCCGTGCGATCACCGTCGGGTCGGCCGCCAGCGCGGCAGGCGTCGCCTCTTGCAACCCGAGCGCAGCGGCATGCGGCGCCACCGACTCGGCGTCGAACACCATCAGCGCGGTGTTGTACGGCCGGCCGTCGCCGATGGTGACCATCGCCCCGATCAACGGGCACGCGCCGAGGATGGCGTTCTCAATGTTGGCCGGCGACATGTTCTTTCCGCCGGCGCTGATGATCAGTTCCTTCTTGCGGTCTACCACCCGCAGATAGCCCTCGGCATCTTCTTTCAGGATGTCGCCGGTGTGCAGCCAACCGTCGGCATCGATCGTCTCGGCGGTCTTGGCCGGCTCCTTGCGATAGCCCCGCATCACCAACGGACCGCGCACCAGGAACTCGCCGTCGTCGGCGATCCGGGACTCCAGCCCCGGCAACAGCTTTCCGACCGTTCCCAGGCGTCCCTCCCTCGGATGCATCGACGAAGCGGCACAACTGAGCTCGGACATGCCCCACACCTCGGCGATCGGAATCCCGATCCCGGCGAAGAAGCTCAGGGTTTCACCCGGTATGGGTGCGGCACCCGAGACCGCCCAGCGCAGTTCGTCCAGCCCGATCTTCGCCCGCAGCGCGGACAGCACCAGTTCGTCGGCGGTCGCCCATTCCGCCGCGAGTTCCACGGACGGCTCCTGGTGGGCGAGCATCGCCGCGCCCCGCTGGGCCGCGACCCCCAACGCCCATTGCAGGGCGGCGCGGCGCAACTCGTCCGGCTCGCCTGTGACCGCGAGTTCGATTGCGGCCTTGAGCTTCTCCCAGACCCGGGGCACGGCGGCCCAGATGGTCGGCCGCACATCGGCCAGTGCCGCACCGATCGCGGGCGCCTCGGGAACGGTGGTGACCTGGACGCCGAACACCTCCTGGTTGTAGAGCGCCATGGTCCGGTCGGCGATGTGCGCCGAGGGCAGATAGGAGGTGATGCGGTCCCCGAACTGCACCCCCAGTACGCCGTCGAGAGCCGCGGCCTCGAACAGCAGATTGGTGTGGGTCATCTCCACCCCCTTGGGGGTGCCGGTGGTCCCGGAGGTGTAGATCAGCGTGACGATGTCGTCGGGCCGCACCGCACGCCAGCTGGCGTCGAAGTCGAAGTCCGGATCAGCGGCTGCCAGCAGTTCGTCGGCGGACAGGGTGCCCTCGGGGTGCCCGTCGATGCAGACGATGTGTTCGATGGCGGCTCCGCTGGCCCGGATGCGTTCGACGTATTGCTCTTCGCAGATCACCAGTTTCGTGCCGGCATTGCCGAACAGGTAGGTCAGTTGCTCGGCGGGCAGGGTGTTGTACACCGAGAAGGAGGTGGCGCCGACGTGCTGGGCGCCGACTTCGAGTGGATAGAACTCGACCCGGTTGCCCATCATCAACGAGACGGTGTCGCCGCGACGCACCCCCAGCCCCGCGAGCCCGGCCGCCACCTGGCGGACCTGGGCGGCGTACTCCCGCCAGGTCAACGTCTGGGTGCCACCGACCGTGCGCAGCGCGACCGCGTCCGGGTCCACCGCGGCTATCCGCTGAAAGGCCTCGCATAGGGTGGCCGGCGGTGCCTGCTCGGTCATTGCGGTTCTCCTCTGCGCTCGCTGTGTCGGGTCAGGTACGCCGTTGCGGCGTCACGGGATTCGGGGTCGAGCAAAGCCGTGACCAGACTGTCGGCATCGCTCCAACAGCGGGCTGTGGCCACCATGCCCTCGGTGACCGCGTTGGTGTGGCGTTTGGTTGCGGTCAGGGTGAGCGCCGACTTGGTGAGCAGTTGCTGCACCAGTTCTTCGACCTCGGTGTCGAGGTCCGACTCGGGTACCACCCGGTTGAGAAAACCGGCGGCCTTGGCCTCGGCCGGTCCGAAGGGCCGGCAGGTCATCACCAATTCCTTGGTCAGCGCCGGTCCGATCTCCCGCACAAGTCGTGGGATGCCGCCCCAGGCCAGTGGAATACCCAGATCGACTTCGGGAATGGAGAATCTCGTCGTGTCGGCTGCCACTCGCAGGTCGCAGGCGGCGGCCAGCACCACCCCACCGCCGACGCAGTGCCCGTGCAGACGCGCCACCGTCACCGCGTTCATGGCCTCGACCGCATCGGCCATCCGCCGCCCCGCGTCGGCGGCCTCTCGCGGGGTCACCGATCCGGGCCCGGCTCCGGTGAACGCGGCCAGATCAGCACCGGCGCTGAACGCTCGGCCGCTGCCGGCGACGACCACCACCTTGACCTGCGGACGGGCGTCGAACCAGCGTGCAGCATCGGCGAGCTCGGTCAGGGTCACCACACCCAGCGGATTGAGCTTGTCCGGACGGTTCAACGTGATCGAACCCCGTGCGCCGTCGGCCACCACCGCCAGGGTGGTTGCCTGCTGCGTTTCCATGCGCTCGAACTCTAGCGGCGCCACCCCGGTGCCGATGCGGGTTTGGGTTCCCGTGTCGATCGGCGGTCATCACCTACCGTGGGTGGCATGCCGATTCCCGTCACCGAGTTCAGCCTCCTCGAGCAGACCGCGTTTCTGACCGCCTACGCCCGGGCATTGGACAACCGGGCGGACGTGCCGATACTCGGCGACGAGCTCTCCGACCGTGTCGTCGGGCTCATCGACTACGACTTCGCGGCTTTTAGGATTCCGGCCAGTGTGGTGCGCCAGACCGCGTTGCGGGCCAAGATGCTCGACGATCGGGTCCGCACGTTCACCTCGGCCAGCCCCGACGCCGTCGTGGTGGATCTCGGCGCCGGGCTGGGCGAACCGATGGTTCGGGTGGCGCCACCGGCGGGGGTCGACTGGTACAGCATCGACCTGCCGCACGTGATCGCACTGCGCGAGAAGCTGCTGACCGCTCCCGACGGTGAGCATCTGGTGGCGGCCGATCTGACATCCCCCGATTGGACCGCCGGTATCCCGGTTGGCCGGCCCACCATGGTGATCGCCGACGGCCTGTTCGCGTTTCTCACCGAAACGCAGGTCATAGCGCTGTTCGGACAGATCATCGACCGCTTCGGCACCGGCGAGTTGGTGTTCAACGACTACGGCCGGGTCGGCGTGCTCAGTTCGCTCGGGATGAAGCTGGCCCCGCGCGGCATGTTCACCGTGCTGCGCCAGGTCTGGGCCAACCCCGGATTCAGCGACCCGCGGACCCCGCAACGCTGGGACCCACGACTGCGACTGGTCGAGCAGGCCTGCCTGGCGCATGCCGCCGAGGTCGATTCCTTCCCCAGCGCGGCCCGGGTGGTGACCCGGCTTGCCGGCCGATTCAAGTCGGTGGCCGGCAAGGCCCGGGTGCTGCGCTACAAATTCTGAGGCGCCAACTCGGTCACATCGGGGCGATCGACACGAGCTGCTTACGTGTCAGAACAGTGACACTGCCCCGTCGAGGTACTGCGACGGGTCGAAGTCGATCCCAGCGAACGGGTCGGCGGGAAGGACGTAGTTGGGGACCGCCGCTTCGGTCAATCCGGAGTGGAACAGGCTGTTCCACAGGAACATCGGACTCGAATCACCGACCTGGATGTAGTCGGCGGAGACACCGTTGACCGTCACGACGGTGTTGGTAAAGTCCGGGGTCGAGAAGACCCAGTAGGTCGCATCGTGAGGTCCGACGTTGTCCATGGTCAAGCTGGTGAAGGCGCCACCGAAGTAGCTGAGCTTCTGCACCGTGACCCCGGACAGGTCGTCGAACCATCCCAGATCGAGACCATTGGAGGCCTCGGCGTTGGGTGCGAAGTCTCCGTATTGGTAGGTCGAACTGGTAAGCAGCGTCGACCAGAAGTCATCGATCTTGATGTTGTAGCTGCCGGCATCGGTCACCGTGCCGTCGTCGGAGGTGTACTGGACGTTGTAGACCTGGTCGCCCTTCCAGTCGGTGATCCATGGGCGAACCCCACCGTATTGCCAGTCGCTCAAGTTCTCCGGACCCATCACCAGGCAGACCGCCCCGTCGCAGGTCTCATAGGGGCCGCCCCCGAAGCCCGGTGCGATGCCGTTCTCACTTCCAGCAGCGTTCGCTGTCGACATCGACAAGGCGATTGCAACAAACGCTCCAGCCGCGCCCACCCCACTCAGGGTAAGAAGACGACGCGATTTCCACATGACTGCCTCCGTGATCGTTTGTTGCACATGCGCACCTGTGACCGCTCTGGTGCTCAGACGTTACACCGGTGTTGCCCAGGATTACCATCCGGATCTAACGGAAAGTCATGTTAGTACTGAACCTTCGGTCTGTTCTAACCGGATGCTTCATCTGTCCCGCCTCCCACCTGAGTCACGCCAGATGTGTGGGAAGTTTCAGACGGTACTCCGGTGATGCACTGTTGTTATCAAGAACGGACGTTAACGTTATGTAGAGGTTCAGGCTTCCGCCCATACCTGCCCGACCTGCGTCTTCACAACCCGTCCGTTCCCGGCGGCGGGTGGATTCCACAGGTACATGCGTCGATGGACGGACACGTACAGCGCATGCCCCACGCGATCACGGCACGAGCGCGCGACAACGTCTCCAATTGGGCATCGATCTGCGCCAGCTTGGCCAGCGCCAGCACGCGGCTGGCCGGACGCCCCGGGGCGTCATCGGCGAACAGCAGCGCAATCTCTTCCAGCGAGAATCCCGCCGATTTGCACAGGCCGACCACCCCGAGCCGGGCCAGCACCGCATCGCCGTAGCGGCGCTGACCGCCGACTCTGGCTGGGGCGGACAGCAGGCCGATCTGCTCGTAGTAACGCAGGGTTGTCGCGGGGACCCCGCTGCGCCGGCTCACCTCGCCGATCGTCATTCGGTCAGACATCCGGACCTCCCGACCCTTGACTTAAAGTCAACTCTAAGTGGTTCCCTGATGTCATGCCCGCACAGTCACTCAACGCATTGCACGGTGCCCGCTACGCAGTTCTGCGGTCGTTTCACCGCGACGGCACGCCTGCCGACACCCCGGTGTGGTTCGCCCTCGACGACGGCACCGTGTTGTTCCGCACCAAGATCGGCCCGAAAACCAAACGCCTGGCATCACGCCCGGATGTCGAACTGACCGCGTGCGACTACCGCGGCCGGCCCCGACGCGACGCACCGACGATGGCCGGAGTCGCCACGATCCTGTCCGGCCCACAGGCCGAGGCCGCCAACCACCGGCTGCACCTGCGCTACGGCTGGCGGTGGAACACGATACCGATGATCAAGATCCCCGGTGTCACCAATGTGCATCGGAGCCTGTCGATCGCAGAGAAGCTGCGGCGGGCGCGATCCCGCACACTGTGGCCGGACAGCGTCATCGTGGCCGTCACACCCGCCCGGTGACTATCCGCCCAAACAGCCCGGACCGAGCAATGCCTTCAAGTCCCCCATCAGCGCCGAGGAGGGTGTCACCCGCAGTGCGGGATCGAGTTCCAGCACCGTGATCCGCTCCCCGCTGATCAGCCGCAGCTGCACCTGCGCCGTGCCGGGGTGACGGGTCAATACCTGCTTGAGCGCCGAGACCTTGTCCAGGGTGCATTGCCGGGTCGGCAGGCTGACCGCCAGTGGCCGGTCGGCGGCGCTGCCCGAGAAGTCAGGCACCACAAGCTCGTTGGCGATCAGCGAAAGCCGATCATCACGGATGTTGACCTTGCCGCTGACCAGTACCACCACGTCATCCGCGATCTCGGCGCCGTAGGCGGAGTAGGTGTGCGGGAAGAACATCACCTCGATACCGCCGGTCAGATCCTCCAACTGCGCTGAAGCCCAGGGCATCCCGTTCTTGTTGACGCGCCGGTTGACCGATGCCAGGATGCCGCCCACCCGCACCTGGGTGTCGTTGGCGATGTCGCCCTCCAGAATGGCCGGGATCTGGGTGTCGACCTGTGCCGCCAGCAGATGCGCGACGCCGTTGAGCGGATGCCCGGACACGTACAGGCCCAGCATCTCTCGCTCCAGGGCGAGCTTGTGCTTGTCCTCCCACTCGTCCTCGGGCACCTTGATGGTGAACACCGCGTCGCCGGCACCCTCGCCGTCACCGCCGCCGAACAGGTCGAACTGGCCCACCGCCTGAGCCTTCTTGGTGCCCAGTACCGAGTCGACCGCGTCGGTGTGCACCAGGAAAAGGCCCTTGCGCGGATGCCCCAGCGAGTCGAAAGCCCCTGCCTTGATCAGTGATTCGGTGACCTTCTTGTTGCAGGCCGCGATGTCGATCTTGTTGAGATAGTCCGAGAAGTCGGTGTAGCGGCCCTTGCTCGTCCGCGTGCCGATCAGCGACCCGACGACGTTGGCGCCGACGTTGCGCACCGCAGCCAACCCGTAGCGGATGTCCTCACCGACCGAAGCGAAGTTCACCCCGGACTCGTTGACATCGGGCGGCAGCACGGTGATGCCCAGCCGGCGGCAGTCGGCCAGATAGATTGCGGCCTTGTCCTTGTCATCGCCGACCGAGGTCAGCAACCCGGCCATGTATTCGGCCGGGTAGTTGGCCTTCAGGTAGGCCGTCCAGTACGACACCAGCCCGTAGCCGGCCGCGTGCGACTTGTTGAACGCGTAACCGGCGAACGGAAGGATGGTGTCCCACAACGCCTTCACGGCCTTCTCGGAGAACCCGTTGGCCGTCATGCCCTCATAGAAGCCCTTGTACTCGGCTTCCAGGACTTCGAGCTTCTTCTTGCCCATGGCCTTTCGCAGCGCATCGGCCTTGCCCATCGTGTAGGAGGCCACCTTCTGCGCGATGAACATGATCTGCTCTTGGTAGACGATCAGGCCGTAGGTCTCGGACAGGATCTCCTGCAGCGGCTCTTCGAGTTCGGGGTGGATGGGCTTGATTGCCTGGCGGTTGTTCTTGCGGTCGGCGTAGTCGTTGTGGGCGTTCATGCCCATCGGACCGGGCCGGTACAGCGCCAATACCGCGACGATGTCGTTGAACTCGGTGGGCTGCATACGGCGCAGCAGGTCGCGCATCGGACCGCCGTCGAGCTGGAACACCCCCAGGGTGTCGCCGCGGCCCAGCAGCTCATAGGTGGCCGGATCGTCGAACGGCAGCGAATCAAGGTCCAGGTCGATCCCCCGGTTGGCCTTGATGTTCTCCAGACAATCGCCGATGATCGTCAGGTTCCGCAGGCCCAGGAAGTCCATCTTCAGCAGGCCGATTTCTTCGCACGACGGGTAGTCCCAGCCGGTGATGATCGCGCCGTCCTGTGGCCGTTTCCACAGCGGGATGGCGTCGATCAGCGGCTCGGAACTCATGATCACCGCGCAGGCGTGCACGCCCGCGTTGCGGACCAGACCCTCCAGGCCGCGCGCGGTCTCGTAGATGGTGCGCACATCGGGATCGGTGTCGATCAGGCCGCGGACCTCGGTGGCCTCCTTGTACCGCTCGTGCGTCGGGTCGGTGATGCCCGACAGCGGGATGTCCTTGGCCATGATCGGCGGGGGCAGCGCCTTGGTGATCCGGTCGGCGATCGCGTAGCCGGGCTGACCGTAGTGAACACGCGCTGAATCCTTCAGCGCCGCCTTGGTTTTAATGGTGCCGAAGGTAATCACCTGGGCGACCCGGTCACTACCCCACCGCTCGGCGGCGTAGCGCACCATCTCACCGCGGCGCCGATCGTCGAAGTCGATGTCGATGTCCGGCGCCGACGGCCGCTCCGGGTTGAGGAAGCGCTCGAACAGCAGCCCGTGCGGGATCGGGTCGATATTGGTGATGCCCAGCGCGTAGGCCACCAGCGACCCGGCCGCCGAGCCACGCCCGGGCCCGACCCGGATGTCGATCGACCGGGCGTAGTTGATCAGGTCCGCCACGATCAGGAAGTACGACGGAAATCCCTTGCCGCAGATGACGTCGATCTCGTAGTCGGCGCGGTCGGTGTACTCCTGCGCCACCCCGGCCGGGAAACGGCGCTGCAACCCGGCGCGCACCTCATGGCGCAGCCACGAGCCCTGGTCGTGGCCCTCGGGAACCGGGAACACCGGCATCCGGTCCCGCGGCGCCCAGACATCGGCGTAAGAGGTCACCCGCTCGGCGATCAGCAGCGTGGAGTCACACGCGCCCGGGAGCTGGTCGTCCCAGAGCGCGCGCATCTCGGCGGCCGACTTCAGGTAGTAGCCGTCACCGTCGAACTTGAACCGGGTGGGATCCGACAGGGTCTTGCCGGTCTGAATGCACAGCAGCGCCTCGTGATTCTGCGAGGCATCGCGGGTGACGTAGTGGCAGTCATTGGTGGCCAGCGGCGGGATGTCGAGCTTGCGGGCCACCTCCAGCAGACCCTCGCGGACCCGGCGCTCGATGGACAGCCCGTGGTCCATCACCTCCAGGAAGTAGTTCCCCGGGCCGAAGATCTCCCGCCACTTCGCCGCGGACTCCAGCGCCTCGCGATCCTGTCCGAGCCGCAGCCGGGTCTGCACCTCACCGGACGGGCAGCCCGTGGTGGCGATGATCCCCTCGGCGTGCTCGGCGATGATCTCGGCGTCCATTCGCGCCCACTTGCCCAGCTGGCCCTCGAAGGAAGCCAGCGACGTCAGCTTGAACAGGTTGCGCAGCCCGGTGGCGTTCTCGGCGACCATCGTCAGGTGGGTGTAGGACCCGCTGCCGGAGACGTCGTCGCTCTTCTGGCTGGGGTCGCCCCACTGGACCCGGCGGGTGTCAAAACGTGAGCCGGGGGCGATGTAAGCCTCCACGCCGATGATCGGGGTGATACCGGCCTTGGTCGCCGCGTTGTAGAACTCACTGGCGCCAAACATGTTTCCGTGGTCGGTCATCCCGATCGCAGGCATCTCCAGCCGCTGCGCCTCGGCGAGCATGGGCGCGATCTTGGCTGCACCGTCGAGCATCGAGTACTCGGTGTGGTTATGCAGGTGCACGAAGGACCGCGCGGCTGAACTGTCCATAGGACCGCCAGTCTATGGCTGCCCGCCGACGCTTCCCGGGCGTGTCGTCAACCGTGTCTTGCACGGCGGCGTTTCGCAGGACAACGGCCGCCGCCGTGCACTACGTTGAGGTTCGGCTGAAGTGCGAGGAGACACATACATGAGCGTGTACCGGGTCATCGACATCATCGGGACCAGCCCATCGTCCTGGGAGAATGCCGCGGCCGAAGCGGTGCACCGGGCTAAGCAGACCATCGACGACATCCGCGTGGCCCAGGTCGTCGAGCAGGACCTCACCCTCGACGACAAGGGCGGGATCATCTATCGCACCAAGCTGCGGATCTCCTTCAAGATCCGGCCGCCCAAGTCCCCCGGCAGCGAGTAGCGGGCGGCCGCACGCCCCGGCCTCAGCGGTGCAGAACGTCCAGGGCGTGCTGCAGATCAGCCGGGTAGTCGCTGGTGATCTCGATGCGCCGCCCGTCGGCGGGGTGGGCGAAGCCCAGCGAACGGGCGTGCAGCCATTGGCGTTCCAGGCCGAGCTTGTCCGCCAGCGTCGGATCCGCGCCGTAGGTCAGGTCACCGCAGCAGGGATGTCGCAGCGCCGAGAAGTGCACCCGGATCTGGTGGGTGCGGCCGGTTTCCAGGTGCACGTCGAGCAGGCTGGCGGCGACGAACGCCTCCAGGGTGTCGTAGTGGGTGATGCTGTGCCGGCCGTCGGCGGTGACGGTGAATTTCCAGTCCCGCCCGTGGTGGCGGCCGATCGGCGCGTCGATGGTGCCGCTGGATGGATCCGGATGCCCCTGCACCAGTGCGTGATAGCGCTTGTCGACGGTGCGGGCCTTGAAAGCCCGTTTGAGTGCGGTGTAGGCCCGTTCGGAGATCGCCACCACCATCACTCCGGAGGTACCGACGTCGAGGCGGTGCACGATGCCCTGGCGCTCGGGCACCCCGGAGGTGGTGATCCGGTAGCCGGCCGCGGCCAGGCCGCCCAGCACCGTCGGCCCGCTCCAGCCGACGGAGGCATGCGCCGCCACTCCGGCCGGTTTGTCCACCGCGACGATGTCGGCGTCGGAGTACAGGATCGTCATGCCCTCGACCTCGGTCGGGGTGTTCTCCAGCGGTGCCGGGGCCTCCGGCAGCCGCACGTGCAGCCAGGCCCCCGCGACCAGCCGATCGGACTTGCCGACAGGCGCACCGTCCAACTCGACGTCGCCGTTCTCGGCCAAAGTCGCCGACACAGTCCGCGACAGACCCAACAGGCGGGCCAGACCGGCGTCCACCCGCATGCCGGCCAGCCCCTCGGGGACCGGCATGGACCGTTCGGTCACAACCGCATCAGTCCTGGTCGCCGGCGCGCCGACGACCGACCGCGTCGAAGTCGAACCCGAACACCGACAGCCCGACCAGCAGGATCGCCCCGCCGACCACGGCTGGGTCGGCGACGTTGAACACCGGCCACCAGCCGATCGACAGGAAGTCCACGACGTGGCCCTGCAGGTGACCCGGTGCGCGGAAGAAGCGATCCACCAGGTTGCCCAGTGCCCCGCCGAGGATCATGCCCAGCCCGACGGCCCACCACGGCGACACCAGCCGGCGCGACATCCAGATGATGCCGAGCACCACCGTGCTGGCGATCAGGGTCAGCACCCAGGTGTAGCTGGTGGCCATCGAGAACGCGGCACCGGAGTTGCGGACCAATGTCCAGGTCACGGTCTCGCCGATGATCGGCACCGGCTGCCCCGGCGTGAGCATCTTCACCGCCAGCACCTTGGTGACGACGTCGGCGATCAGCACGACGGCGGCCACCGACATCAGCAGGCCCAGTCGGCGGCGCGGTGCCGCGGGCAACTCAGTCGCAGTCTCCGCGACCGGCTCAGTCGAGTCGGTTGTCTCCTCAGTCACGCCACCATCATCCCTTAATGCGCGTGCGGCATGATCGCGGCATGGTGTCCCAGCGGCTCACGGTCATCACCACCGGCGGAACCATCGCCGCCAGCGCCGACGATCAGGGGGTGCGCCGGCCCACCCGGCACGGCGCGGATCTGGTCGCCGGGCTCGGCGGTGGCGGCGCCGACGTCACGGTGGTGGACCTGATGTCCCGCGACAGCTCGGAGCTGACCCCGCACGACTGGGGACGGATCCTGGCCGCGGTGCGGGCCGCGGTGGACGGCGGCGCGGACGGGGTGGTCGTCACCCACGGCACCGACACCTGCGAGGAGACCGCGCTGTGGCTGGAACTCGGCTACACCGGGGACCCCCCGGTGGTGCTGACCGGCGCGCAGCGCAGCGCGGACGCCCCCGACGCCGACGGGCCCGGCAACCTGCGCGACGCACTGCGGGTGGCCGCGGACCCCGCAGCCCGCGGCCTGGGGGTGCTGGTGTGCTTCGCCGGGCAGGTGCTGGCGCCGTTGGGCCTGCACAAGGCGACCACCACCGACCTGACCGGTTTCCACGGGCCACCGGTGGGCACCGTGAGCTCAGGTCGACTGCGGTTGACCGGCACCAAGATCCGGCCCCAGCTCGATGCGACCAACCCGCCTCGCGTTGACGTCGTGGCGCTCTACGCCGGCGCGGATGCGGTGGCGCTGGACGCCTGCGTGGCCGCCGGTGCGCGCGGCCTCGTGCTGGAGGCGCTCGGATCGGGCAACGCCGGATCGGCCGTGGTCGACGGGGTGCGCCGGCACTGCGCCGACGGTGTGGCGGTGGCGGTGTGCAGCCGGGTGCCGGATGCCCGGGTCGGCCCCGACTACGGCCCCGGCCGGGCCCTGGTGGACGCCGGCGCGGTGATGGTGCCGCGGCTGCACCCACCCCAGGCGCGGGTCCTGCTGATGGCGGCCCTGGCGGCGGGGCTTACCGTCGGCGACGTCTTCGAACGATGGGGCTGACCACCGTCGCTACTCCGGTTCGCGTGCAGCGGCGATGTAGTCCGGCCAGTCCAGGCTGTCGACCGGGTCTGCCGGGCTGATCGCGGGCTCGTCGGCAGCAAAGGTCCGCGCTCGGCCCGGCCCGGAGCCACGGGTCTCGAACCGCACCGTCACCACCCCGTGCCCGGCGCCCTGCACCCAGCCGTGGCCCAGCTCGGTGTGAGCGACGTCGTCCCCGATCCGCCAGGGTGTTGTTTCGGGTGAAACAGGTTGCGGTGCAGGCATCTCGGTGTGATCGGATTGTTCAGCCGCGGATGCTTCCTGGAACTCCAGGTCCGGGAACAAGGACTCCTGGCGGACATCGGTCAGCCCCGAGTACCCCACCCCGAGCAGCCGTATCGGCCCCACCTCCGCGGGATCCAGCAGCAGCCGAGCAGCCGCCGAGGTCAGTGCGGCGGCGTCGGTCGTGGCATACGGCAGGGTCGCCGAGCGGGTCAGCACGCTCATGTCGGCCTTCTTGAGCTTCACCGTCACCGTGCGGGCGCCGCGGCCGTCGCGCAGCAGCCGGCGGTAGGCGTGTTCTCCGATCGGGCCCACCTCCGCGCGCAGCTGCTCCAGGGTGGTCAGGTCGGCGGCGAAGGTCGATTCGGCGCTGATCTGTTTGGCCTCGGCCCGTTCGGCCACCGGCCGGTCATCGATCCCGCAGGCCAGCCGATGCAGCGCAGGGCCGATGGTGGCCCCGAGGATGCTCGCGACCTCGGTGCCGGTCAGCGCCGCGAACTGCCCCACGGTGCCGATCCCGAGCCGGTGCAGCTTCTCCTCGGCCACCGGGCCGATCCCCCACAGTCGGCGCACCGGCAAGCCGTCCAGCAGAATCCTTTCCTCGGCACGGCTGACCACCCGCACCCCGTCCGGTTTGGCCAGATCGGAGGCGATCTTGGCGATCTGCTTGCCCGAGCCGGCACCGACGGACGCCACCAGGCCGGTTTGGTCGAGCACGCGGCGTCGCAGCTGCTCACAGAACCGTTCGACGTCGACGCGGTCGGCTCCGGCCAGCTCCGCCGGCTCACCGAAAGCCTCGTCGAAGGAGAGTTGTTCGACCACCGGGATCACCGCGCGGACCGTCTCAAAGACCCGGCGGCTGGCCATGCCGTAGACCGCGCCGCGCGGTGGCAGCACCACCGCGGTCGCCCCCACCTGTCGACGCGCCTGGTGCATCGGCATGGCCGAGCGAGCACCGAACACCCGGGCCTCATAGCTGGCGCCGGCCACCACGCCGCGTCCCCCCGTCCCGCCGACCAGCACCGGCCGTCCGCGCAGGGTGGGACGGGTGAGTTGCTCGACGGAGGCGAAGAACGCGTCCATGTCCAGGTGCAGGACCCAGCGGGCGTCCACAACGCCTGATCCTAAGGTGAGCTCCCCTGCCGCAGCGGCAGTGAGGTTACTTCGAGCCGCCGCCCTCAAGCTGGTGCGGGCAATAGAATTTCGCGGCGATCGCGGTGAATCGTGCCGCGTCGGCCACGCTGAGCCCGGGGTTGGCCTCGGTGACGTCGTTGAGCAGTTCCAAGCTGGTCTCGCCGTTGGCCGCCAGCCCGCATTCGGCTTCGGCAACGGCCACGGCCTGCGCGGGATCGGCGAAGCTGATCCCGACCTGATGCAGCGCCTCGATGAATTCGGCGCGTTCCACCGCGCTCACCTCGATGACGCCCGGAGTGGCATGCCCGGGTGCGGCAAGGCCAATCGCTGCGGCCGCAGCGAACGGGACGATCGCAAATCTCCTGAGATGCATAGCGTTCTCCTTGGTCAGGCCAGCGCCGAGTTCGCCCCGGCGAGCACACTGTCCTCGTCTTCGAGCACGTGCACGGCATGAATCCCCGGCTTCAGGGACAACTTGGCGACCAACTCGTCGAGGCCGGCCTGGTCGACGTTCCAATGCTGCACCACGTCGGGCGTCTGCTGCAATTGGGCGATCACCTGGTCGAGCGGGACCGGCGCCTGGCGGTCGTTGAGGTTGGTCGACACCACCCGGGCCGCCGGCGCGATCGTGCGGGTCCGGGCGCCCGGAGCACCCAGCGCCCCACCGGCGGCACTGCCCAACGCTGCCGGCGCGAGCGCCCCGGGCAGCGCCCCCGCCGCCGGGGAGGCCGCGAGTGCGGTGTCGGGCAGCGAGGTGGCGGCCAGCTGGATGGCCGAGGTCGCACTGGCCCAGTTCGGCGGCACCGACAGCACTCCCACCCGCACGGCGCTGCCCGCACTGGCGCCGGCGGCGCGCAGGCCGCTGCTCGGCCCACCGCCCAGGCTCAGTCCCGAACCCGACAGGCCACCGCCGAGTGCGGACTTCGGAATGGCTGTGACCGGCGCCTTGTAGCCGGCGCGGAAGTGGGTGATCCCCATGTTGGTGCTGGCGTGGGTGGCGTTGACCCAGCCACTCTGGCCGGCGATTCCCGATACCGCGCTCAGATCGCTCTCGAAGAACGTCCTCATCTCGGGTCCGCCGAGAAGGGTGTCGAGGCCGTTCTGCCACGCGTTCGTGTAGCCGTTGGCCAGCGAATTGATCTGGTTCAGGATCTGCTGCAGGAGGTCGGGCGATGTCCCTGCGGCCGCCGTGGTCGACTCGGCACTTCCGGCGTCCCCGCGGGTGGTCTGCGGTGCTTCGGTGAACGTGGTCAGATTGGCTGCGGATGCCGAAGCACCGGCGTAGCCGAGCATGGCCGCGACGTCCTGCGACCACATCCGCAGGTATTCGGCTTCAACGGCGGCGATCTCGGTGCTGTTCTGCCCGAAGATGTTCGACGTCACCAGCGAAGCCAGCTGACTGCGGTTCGCGGCGATCGCCGGCGGGGGCACGATCCCGGCGAACGCGGACTCGTAGGCGCTGGCCGCCGCCGTTGCCTGGGCGGCGGTCTGCTCGGCCCGGGCGGCCGTGGTGGACAACCATGTCACGTACGGGCCCGCGGCAGTGGCCATGGCCGCTGCCGCGGGCCCCTGCCAGCCGCCGCTCAGCCCGGCAAGCACCGCGGCGTAGGACGACGCGGTGGAATGCAGTTCGGTAGCCAATCCCGACCAAGCCGCCGCAGCCGCGAACAGCGGGTCAGCACCCGGGCCGGAATACATCTGACCGGAGATGACCTCCGGCGGCTGCGCTGCGAAACTCCCAAACACCATGAACGCGACCTGCTTTCGTTACTTAGCGATCGGCGGGATGACGATGACGGTGGCCGTGGTGGCGATATCGGGCCCGGTCTGATTGTTGGTGACGTGCGAGATCGCACTGATGGCACGGGTGGCCCCGGCGCCGGCGGCCGCCCGCACCGGCGTTCCGACGGCCCGCCCGGCCAGACTCGACAGCGCCATCTGCCCGGCCAGCACACCCTCACCGTTGACCGCCAGTGCCGGGGCGGCCTCCAGCACGCTGGCCTGCAGTGCCACCGCGGCGGTCTTGACGGTCGGGATGGCGCTCGCCCAGCTGGTCGGGACCGACAGCGAACCGACCAGGCCCGCGCGCCCCAACGCTCCCGAGACCGCCGCCGGTGTGGCCTGCGCACCGGTGAGCAGCGGGCTCGCCAGCAGCGGCTTCAAGGCACCCAGGATCGGCTTGGGGTTGAGCGTGGACGTCAGGTTGCCGAGCCCGTTGGCCAGGGACGGGATGCTGATCGCCATCTGGTAGAAGCTGCGGCCGGTGCTGGCGATCCCGATGCCGTAAGGCCCGTTCGCCGTGCCCATCACCGTGTTGAACGTCTTCAAGAGCGCCTGGAGGTCGCCCGACACCTGGGTGGCGCCGGGAACCTGCCCGAGCACATTGGACACGGTCAACTGTCCATTCGAGGCGGCAGCGGACTGCATCGCGTTGGTGGCGGCCGCCGACTGGCTGGCCTGACCGGTGGAATTGGTGGTCTCCGGCGGAGCGGTGAAGGAGTCCAGTTTGGTGGCTGCCGCCGAGGAGCCGGCGTAGGCGTACATGGCGGCCGCGTCTTGGGCCCACATCGCGCCGTACTGCGCTTCTGCTGCGGCGATGGCCGGCGCGTTCTGGCCCAGGAAGTTCGTCGCGACCAACGTCGCAAGCAGAGTGCGGTTGGCCGCGATCACCGGCGGCGGCACGGTGGCGGCATAGGCGGCCTCGTAGGCCCCCGCGGCTGCCTTGGCCTGCAGCGCGGTCTCCTCGGCGCTGACCGCGGTCGCCTTCATCCACACCGCGTAGGGGGTCGCCGCGCCCGCCATCGACGTCGCCGAGGGGCCGTGCCAGGCCGAGTCGGCCAGATCGGTGATCACCGACTCATACGACATCGCCGCGTAGTGCAGTTCAGCTGCCAGCGCCGCCCAGTTCGCGGCGGCGGCCAACAGCGGCGCCGAGCCGGGACCGGCATACATCCGCCCGGAGTTGACTTCCGGCGGAAGTGCTCCGAAATCCATCACTGTCCCCCGCTCTGGCAACTTCGAAACATCCGTGAGTCAGGAACCAGTTAGCTCTGCTCATCTCCTGGTCAAAGGCTAGGAAGTCCGGCGAACAACCACGAACCGTCGCCGCCGAAATCGGCGCTTTCAGGGCGCCCCGAGGACGCATTCCCAACGCCGTGACCAGGGGAACAGCCGGTGAACGGACTATTAATAATCTCGGCGCGAAAAACCAGCCGTCAATTCAGTCCGTGTTCAGGCCTTGGCTATCGCCACCTGCACGCCGTCACCGATCTCGGTGGCGTCCGGGCCCGGGTCGCCGAAGGAGAAACCGGTCGCCAGGATCTCACCGGAGATCAACTCGGCATGCGTCTGCGCCCACCCCTGCCGCTCCGCCGGGACCGACAGGACCACGCTGATCCGGTCAGAGACCTCCAGTCCGCTGGACTTGCGCAGTTCCTGCAGCTCGCGGATCCGGTCCTTGGCCCAACCCTCGGCTTCCAGTTCCTCGGTCACCTCGCCGTCGAGCACCACCAGGCCGGCGCCGTCGGGCAGGGCCACGGTGAATTCCGGGTCGGCGGCCACCAGTTTGGAGGTGTATTCACCCTCGTGCAGCACCACCGGCCCCGCGCTCAGGGTGCCGTCGGGGTTGAGGACGCCCTCCCCGGCCTTGACGGCCTTGATCGCGGCCTGCACGTCCTTGCCCAGCCTCGGGCCGGCTGCCTTCGCGTTGACGGCCAGCTCGAACCTGCCGTAGCGGTCGATGTCGGCGGTCAGCTCGACGGCCTTGACGTTGAGCTCGTCGGCGATCAGGTCGGTGAAGTCGGCCAGGCGTTGCGGATCCTCCACGGCCACGGTGAGTTTGGGCAGCGGCAGCCGGACACGCAGCTTGTGCGCCTTGCGCAGCGACGACGCCGAGGAGCACACGTCGCGGACCTGGTCCATCGCCGCCACCAGTGCGGGGTCGGCGGGTATGACGCCCGGCTCGGGCCAGTCGGTCAGGTGTACCGAGCGTTCGCCGGTCAGGCCGCGCCAGATCATCTCGGTGCTCAGCGGCAGCAGCGGAGCCGCCAGTCGACAGGTGACCTCCAGCACGGTGTGCAGGGTGTCGATGGCGTCGTAGTCCTCGTCCCAGAACCGCTGCCGGGAGCGCCGCACGTACCAGTTGGTCAGCGCCTCGGTGAACTGTCGCAGTTGCTCACACGCCCCGGAGATGTCGCACACATCCAGGGCCTGCGTCAGGTCGTCGCGCAGCGACGCCAGCTTGGCCAGGATGTAGCGGTCCAGCACGTGCTGTGAATCGGTGCGCCAGACACCGGGTTTCGGGGCGTAGAGCGTCAGGAAGCTGTAGGCGTTGGTCAGCGGAAGCATCACCTGGCGCACACCTTCGCGGATGCCCGCCTCGGTGACGATCAGGTTTCCGCCGCGCAGGATCGGCGAGGCCATCAGGAACCAGCGCATGGCGTCGGAGCCGTCGCGGTCGAACACCTCGTTCACGTCCGGATAGTTGCGCAGCGACTTGCTCATCTTCTGCCCGTCGCTGCCCAGCACAATGCCGTGTGCCACACAGGTTTTGAACGCCGGACGGTCGAACAGTGCGGTCGCCAGCACATGCATCATGTAGAACCAGCCGCGGGTCTGACCGATGTATTCGACGATGAAGTCGCCCGGGTAGTGCGTCTCGAACCAGTCGGTGTTCTCGAACGGGTAATGCACCTGGGCATACGGCATCGAGCCGGAGTCGAACCACACGTCGAGCACATCGGGGATGCGCCGCATGGTCGAGCGCCCGGTCGGGTCGTCGGGGTTGGGGCGGGTCAGCTCGTCAATGTAGGGGCGATGCAGATTGTCCGGCCGCACCCCGAAGTCACGCTCGAGTTCGTCGAGGCTGCCGTAGACGTCGATCCGCGGATAGGCCGGGTCATCGGAACGCCACACCGGAATCGGGGTGCCCCAGTAGCGGTTCCGCGAGATCGACCAGTCCCGTGCACCGCGCAGCCAGTTGCCGAAGATGCCGTCCTTGATGTGCTCGGGGTACCAGGTGATCTGCTCGCCCAGCTCGACCATTCGGTCCCGGAATTCGGTGACGCGGACGAACCACGACGACACCGCCTTGTAGATCAGCGGATTGCGGCAGCGCCAGCAGTGCGGGTAGGGGTGCTCGTAGGTCTCGTGGCGCACCAGCACCGCGCCGTTGGCCGCGGCCGGCCCCGTGCCGTTCTTGAGGTCGGCGATGATCGGCTTGTTGGCGTCGAAGACATGCTGGCCGGCGTAGTCCGGCACGGTGACATCGAAGCGGCCCTTGGCGTCCACCGGAGTGACCGGGGTGATGCCGACCGGATCGGTGGTGTTCTTGTCGTCCTCACCGTAGGCGGGCGCCAGGTGCACGATCCCGGTGCCGTCCTCGGTGGACACGAAGTCGGCGGCCAGCACCGCAAAGGCATTGGCGGAGTCCATGAAATACGGAAACGGCGGCAGGTAGCGCATGCCCAGCAGATCAGCACCCCGGTAGCTGCCGAGAATCTCCGGCTCTGCGTCGTCTTCCAGGCCGAATTCGCGTGCGTAGGAGCCCAACCGCGCCTCGGCCAGCACGAACCGCTGCTCGCCCACCGCGATCTGCACGTAGGTCACATCCGGGTTGACGGCGACGGCCTGGTTGGACGGCAGGGTCCAGGGCGTGGTGGTCCACACCAGCAGGTGCGCACCTTCGAGTTCGCCTTCGGCAAAACGGAACCCGACCGTCAACGCCGGGTCCTGGCGACTCTGGTAGACGTCGTCGTCCATCCGCAGTTCGTGGTTGGACAGCGGGGTCTCGTCGCGCCAGCAGTACGGCAGCACCCGGTAGCCCTCGTAGGCCAGCCCCTTGTCCCACAGTTGCTTGAACGCCCACAGCACCGATTCCATGAACGACAGGTCGAGGGTCTTGTAGTCGTTGTCGAAGTCCACCCAGCGGGCCTGGCGGGTGACGTAGGCCTGCCACTCCGACGTGTAGCGCAACACCGAATCCCGGCACGCCTGGTTGAACGCGGCGATGCCCATGGCGTCGATCTGAGACTTGTCGGTGATGCCGAGCTGACGTTCGACCTCCAGTTCGGCCGGCAGCCCGTGGGTGTCCCAGCCGAATCGGCGCTCCACCTTGTAACCGCGCATGGTGCGATACCGCGGCACGATGTCCTTGACGTAGCCGGTCAGCAGGTGTCCGTAGTGCGGCAGACCGTTGGCGAACGGTGGCCCGTCGTAGAAGACGTATTCCGGTGCGCCGTCGCGGCGGGCGATGCTGGCCCGGAAGGTGTCATCGGCGGACCAGAAGTCGAGTACCTCGGACTCCAGCGCCGGGAAGTCGGGGGCGCCGGCGGCCGGCTTCGGATAGCTGCGTTCGCTCACGTCTGTGTCGTCTCCCAAGGGCCCGGCCCGGGGACGACGCCGCGCGGTTGCGCGAGCGCCGCGGTACCACCCCGCTTGCCGCACCCCGCCCGGGGCGCGACCGCTCGATGTCGGCTGTGACGGGCCGTCCCGTTCGGGTCTACTGGGCTGGTCCGCGGTGCGGACCGGGCCGTTCTTCCGAAGGCTCCCCGGTGATGGCCGGATCGATGCCGTTGCACGGAATTCTAGAACCCCTGATCAGCCTCCCCGCCGTCAGGTCCGCCCGGTTGGCCCTAGACTTCGACCGTGGCTTTCCGCGCTCCTGACTCTTGCGATGTGGTGTTGTCGCGGGTGGTCCGGATTCCGGTTGCCGTCGGGACCACAGCAGCGGTGATCGCGGGCATTCCGGCGGCGACGATTGCGTCGGGTCCGACGATAAAAGAGGTGCTGCTGACCGGCCTGGGAGACGGGACGGCACAGATCATGGGCAGCAGCGGCATCCCGCTGCCGACGTCGGGCTACGTCGACGCCGCCACCACGCTCTACCTGCAACCGCTCGGCTTCACCGGCACATCGCAGGCCCAGTTCACCCCGGCGGGCTTCTACCCCACAACCGGCGTCAAGAGCCTCCCGGCGTTCGTCTCCGAGACCCAGGGTGCACAGATCCTCACCGAGACGGTGCTGCGCGAGATCGCCGGCGGGCAGGTCGATGCGACAAATCCGGTGGTGGTCTTCGGCTATTCGCAGAGTTCTGCACTGTCGTCGTTGGCCATGGCTCAACTCGCCGAACACGGAGTGCCCGCCGACTACGTCCACTTCGTACTGGTCGGCGACACCGCCGCACCCAACGGCGGGCTGCTCGAACGCTTCGACGTCCCCCTCGGCTCGCACCCGGAGATCCCGAGTATGGGTATCACGTTCGGTTACCCCACCCCGAATCTCTACCCGACCGACGTCTACACGCTCGAATACGACGGGTTCGCCAACTTCCCGCAGTACACGCTGAATCCGATCGCAGTCTTGAACGCCATGGCCGGGATGGCTCTTGCGCACTTCACCTACCTGGGCCTGGAGCCCGACCAGATCGCCAACGCCATCGCGCTGCCGACCACAGCCGACTCGCTGGCCCACTACTACATGATTCCGCAGGACCACCTGCCGTTACTGGACGTGGTGCGCTTCCTGCCGTTTGTCGGCAACCCGCTGGCCGACCTGGTGGAGCCGGCCATGAAGATTCTGGTGAACCTCGGCTACGGCAGCATCACCGACGGCTGGAGCCAGGGCCCAGCGGACGTGCACACCCCGTTCGGCCTTTTCCCGCCGGACCTCGATTGGGGTGAGGTCTTCAACGCACTCCTCAACGCGGTACCCGAGGGGATAGTCGCCGCCGGCAATACCCTGCTGGACCCGCAGAACTACGACATCTTCGCCTCGATCGCCGACAATCCGGTGACCGGTCCGCTACTGCGGGCGGCGTACGCGACCGGCGAGCTCACCACGAACCCGGCCGCCTTCCTCGCGGATCCGAACCTGACGACTTTCACCCAGGTGCTCAACGCGCTGGACCTCGGATCATCGGTGGCACCCTCGCAGAGCTACACCCAACTGCTCCCGCTGGCCGACATGTTCACCGCATTGACCGTCACCCTGCCGGCCTACAACCTCACGGTGTTTCTCGACCAGCTCGAGCAGGGCAATCTCATCGAAGCCATCGGCCTTCCCATCGCCGCTGATATGGCCCTGATCCCGATCGCATTGGCCCTCGGGCTCGGCCTCGGCGCCGGCCTCTAGCCGGCCTCCCGGCACTCCCAGCAGTCCGGCATCAGCCCGGTCTCGAGGAAGTCGGCGAGCTCCGCGGACTGCTCCCGGTCCAACTCCCGGTCGGCCGCGGGGTAGATGACCTGCTCCTCCTTGTCGTTGTGCGAGGCGAGCAGGTCCAACAGCTTCTGACCGGCCGCCCGGATCCGCGCGATGTCGACGGCCCCGGCCAGTTCGGCCAGCGCATCCATGGCCCGCCAGATCTCGCCGTGCTCGGACATCATCACCGCGATGGGCATCGCCATGCCGCCGTGCCGAATCGGCGGAAACAGGATTCGCTCCTCGGCGAAGATGTGCCGGCGCAAGGCGTCCAGGGCGGTGTTCAAGCCGTCGGCGTCCACCCGGCCGCCGTCGAGTTCGGCCAGGAAAACGGCGAGCCCGTCGTCGACCTGCCGGTGCTCGAGCTCCAAAGCGGCCGACAACGACAGCGGCACCTCTGATGAGATCTCTTCGGACACAGGCGATCTCCGATCCGCGTTCAGAGGGCTGCCTTCGCGCAGACCCAGCCCTCCGGCATCCGGCCGTTGGCGATGAAGTCGGCCAGCTCGGTGGCGCTCTCGGGCGCAAGGCCGGTGTCGGCGGCCGGGTAGATCACCGGTTCCTCCACCTTGTTGTGGTCGGCCAATAGCTCCAGCAGCCGCCGGCAGGCCACTCGCAGTTCGTCGTGGTCGGCGGGATCGCCTGCACCACTGATCAGTTCGTCAAGGGCGTCCATGGTGCGCCAGATTTCCCCGTGACCCCGGATCATCCCGAACACCGACATCATCTGCGCGCCCTTGCTGATCGGCGGGAACAGAATCTGTTCCTCGAGGTAGATGTGGCGGCGCAGCGCGGTCAGTGTGGCACCGAGGACGTCGGCGTCCACGCTGCCGCCGTCCAGCTTCTCCAAGAAGACACCGATCCCGGCATCGACTTCCTGGTGCTCGTGCTCGAGTGCGGCCGAAAGTTTCTCGTCAGTCATGGCTCAGCCCCGTTCAGACCAGTACCGCGTCGACGCTGATCTCGGCGCCGGCGAACAGTCGAGACACCGGGCACAGCGCCGCGGCGTCGCTGACGATGTCGGCGAAGTCGTCGGCGGACAGCTCAGCCACCTCGGCGCGAACAGTCAGCTTCGAGGTGGTGATGGTCGGCAGTCCCGCGACCTCGTCGAGGGTGACCGTCGAGGTCACTTCGAGCTGCTGCGGCGGGGTCTTGTTCTCGCCGAGCTTCAGCGACAACGCCATGGCGAAGCACGACGAGTGCGCGGCAGCCGCGAGTTCCTCCGGACTGGTCTTGCCGCCGGGCTGCTCGGTGCGGGCCGCCCAGGTCACCGGCAGTCCATCGAGCGCACCACTGCTGCCGTGCCCCAGGGTGCCCGCACCCGTGGCCAGCGCGCCTTCCCAGGTAGTCCGAACAGTCCGATCCGCGATGCTCATTCGCCGACTCCTCCACCGATGCGGACACCGCCGGAGCCGGAACCCGCAACTATTTTCTACAATCAGGACTTGTCTAAATGTAGTCCATCGTGCAGTGCGCTGGCCAGAGTCGGATCAGGGGCGGCTCAGCGCTCGGTCTCTTCCTCCGGCGGTTGAGTCACCGACAGGGTCTCCCCGGGCCGCTCATCGGCCGGCTGCCCGGGCCGTCCCGACAATTCCGGGAATGCCGAGGCGACCATGTCCTCGAACGTCCGGTCTTCCGCGTCGCCCTGAACAGTGGCAGCAACCGGCACGGCCTGGCGCCGCGCCCGAGCGGGATGCTCCCGCACGTTCAACGGCCACCAGAACCACCGACCGAGCAACGCCGCAACGGACGGCATCATGAACGAGCGCACGATAAGGGTGTCGAACAGCAGGCCGAGTCCGATGGTGGTACCGACCTGACCCACCACCCTCAGGTCACTGACCAGCATGGACGCCATGGTGAAGGCGAACACCAACCCGGCCGCGGTGACCACCTTGCCGGTGCCGCCCATGGTCCGGATGATGCCGGTCTTGAGCCCCGCGCCCATCTCCTCTTTGAAACGAGCAACCAGCAGCAAGTTGTAGTCGCAGCCGACCGCCAACAGGATGATCACCGACATCACCATGACCATCCAGTGCAGGTTGATGCCGAAGATGTACTGCCACACCAATACTGACAACCCGACCGATGCCCCCAGCGAGGCCAGCACCGTCCCGACGATCACCAAAGACGCGATGAAACTGCGGGTGATCAACAGCATGATGATGAAAATGATTGCCAACGAAGTGATTCCGGCGATGAGGAGATCGTAGTCGGCGATCCCCTGCAGGTCACTGAAGAGCGCGGCGGTGCCGGTCACAGAGATCGTGGCGCCCGACAGGGGTGTCCCCTTGAGGGATTCGGTGGCAGCTTTCTTGATCAAGCCGGACCGCGCCATCCCTTCCGGCGTGCCCGGATACCCGTCGTGGGTGACGAAGAACCGCGCCGCGTGGCCGTCCGGCGACAGGAACAGTTGGATCACCCGTTTGAAGTCGGGGTTGTCGAACGCCTCCCGGGGCAGATAGAACGAGTCGTCGCTCTTGGCCGCGTCAAAGTCTTGGCCCATCGCCGCCGAGTCTCCACCGACTTCCTCGGCCTGCGCCATGATCCCGGACATGGTGCTGTTCATCGTCAGCATCATGGTCTGCAGACTGCGCATCGCGGCGATCTGCGCCGGCATCATCTCCAACAGCTGCGGCGTCACCGTGTCGATGTTGTTCATCACCGGCGCCAGCTCGTTGAGTTTGTCGGTGAGTTGATTGGCGCTGTCCATCGACGCGTATGCCGACCGCAACGACAAGCAGGTCGGGTCAGTACGGCAATCCTGTTGCGGGGAAACCGTTTCGCGCAACGCCTTGGACGATTCGTTGAAATCAGCCATGTGCTGGCGCATCTCGGCGGCCACATCCATCGCCTCGCGCGAGACACCGGTCGCGTCGTGGGCGTTGGCGCCCATCTGCTGCATGAGGCCGTACATCCGTTGCAGCGAGTTGATGGTGCCCTCGAGATCGTCGGCCTGTTTGCGCATATCGGCGACCCGGTTCTTGACGAAGTCCAGGTTCTGCATCTGCCCGGCATTCTGCATGCTGAGCAGGAAGGGGATGGAGGTGTGCCCCAGCGGCGTTCCTTCGGGCCGAGTCACCCCTTGCACCATGGCCACGCCTTCGATCGCGAAGATACTCTTGGCCAGTTTGTTGAGCACCAGGAAATCCGCCGAGTTGCGCATGTCGTGATTGGCTTCGACCAGCACAATCTCCGGCAGCAGGCTGGACTCGGGGAAGTGCCGCGACGCCGCCGCCCACCCGATGTTGGCCGGAGTGTCCTGCGGGATGAACGAGGGGTCCTTGTAGCTCACCTGGTAGCCGGGCAGCGCCAGCAGGCCGATGAGTGCGACCGCGCAGGCGGCCACGAAGATCGGCCCCGGCCACCGCACGATCGCGGTGCCGATCTTGCGCCAACCACGCTCCGACATCTTGCGGCGGGGTTCGAGCAGTCCGTGGCGACTGGCCACCGTCATGACCGCAGGAACCAGAGTCAGCGAGACCGCCACCGCGACCAGCATGCCGACCGCGCAGGGGATGGCCATGGTCTGGAAGGCCGGCAACCGGGTAAAGCTCAGGCACAGTGTGGCACCGGCGATCGTCAATCCGGATGCCAGCACCACATGGGCGACTCCACGGTAGGTGGTGTAGTACGCCGCCTCCGGGTCTTCACCGGCGTGCCGGGCCTCGTGGTAGCGGCCGATGTAAAAGATGCCGTAGTCGGTACCGGCCGCGATCGCCAACGTCACCAGGATGTTGATCGCGAACGTGGACAGTCCGATCAGTCCGACATGGCCCAAAAAGGCGACGATCCCGCGCGCCGCGGCCAGCTCGATCCCGACTACGGCCAACAGCAGTGCGACAGTGCTGAACGAGCGGTAGAGCAGCATCAGCATCAGCGTGATGACCGAAATGGTGGCCAGCATGATCTTCAGGACGGCGCGGTCGCCGCTTTCGTTCATGTCTGTGAGGAAGGCCGCGGGGCCGGTCACGTACGCCCGCACTCCTGGCGGGGCCGGTGTGCGATTCACGACGTCACGGACTGCATTGACGGACTCGTTGGACAGGACCCCGCCCTGATTGCCCGCCAGGTTCAGCTGGACCAGGGCCGCTTTGCCGTCTGCGCTCTGGGCACCGCCGGCGGTGAGCGGATCCCCCCAGAAGTCCTGGATGTGCTCGATGTGTTTGGTGTCGGCGTTGAGCTGGGCGATCAGCTCGTTGTAGTAGTGGTGGGCCGCTTCGCCGAGAGGCTCGTCACCTTCGATGACGATCGTCGCTCCACTGTCGGAGTTGGATTCGGCGAAGACGTGTCCCAGCCGCGCCATCGCTTGAACCGAGGGGGCGTCCGTGGCATTCAAAGACACCGGGTGCTCTTTGGCGACCTGCTCCAGTGACGGAACAGCGAGACTCACCAGCAAGGCGATCGCGACCCAGCCCAGGATGATGGGGAGCGCGAACCTGCGGACCATTCCTGCTGCGGACGGCCGACTTTGACTCAGGTGGTGTGTCTTCATCGGCCCCTCATCACACGAAATACCCAAGCGATCACTTTAACCCCCAGTTCAGGACCGCGACGGCAGAAATTACCCGATCAGGTAGTCAGTCAGCGGGAAGCAATCCTGCTCTTTCACCGCGCTGCGCACCGAGGTCGGCCGGAACAGTGGAGCCTCCCCGGTGTGCTGGTTGAACCAGTAGGAGTTCGAGGTCGCGCAGTTGCCCAGATGGAACACCGAGCTGTCCAGCAGGCCCATCATCCGCTCGTAGAACGCAGTATTGGCCTCTTCGGTCACCTCGAAGGTGCGCGCCTGCCGGCGCTGCAGCTCACCGAAGAGCCGGTTCATGTGTCGGGTCTGGTACTCCACGGTGTTGAACCAGGACAACCCCACCCAGGAGAACGGGCTGGCCATGTTGATGAAGTTCGGGAACTGCGGGGCCGTCATGCCCTGATAGGCCTGGAACCGGGTCTCGCGCCACCATTTGCCCAGGTTGCGACCGCCGCGACCGATCACCTCGATGGCCGGCAGGTTGCCCTCCCAGACGTCGTATCCCGTCGCCAGCACCAGGGTGTCGATCTCGCGCTTGGTGCCGTCGCGCGCCACGACGCCGTCGGGCTCGATTCGCTCGATCCCCTCGGTGACCAGGTGCACATTCGGCCTGGCGAAGGTCGGGTAGTAGTCGTTGGAGATCGACGGACGCTTGCAGCCGAAGTCGAAATCGGGCCGCATCTTGTCGGCGAGTTCACGATTCCGCACCGCGCGGCGCCGATGCAGCGCTGATTGGGCCGCCATCGCCTTGTTGAGGAACTTGAAGCGCCGGTAGCGCCACATCGTCAGGACCATCATGAAGTCCGTGGTGTTGTCGGTCAGCCACCGCACAATGCGCTGGGTGAACGGCACCCGGGCGAACATCCGCTGCACCACCGGCGGGAACACCACGTCGGACTTGGGCGTCACGAGGATCGGGGTGCGCTGATACACCGTCAGATCGGCGACCTCTTTGGCCAGTTCGGGTATCACCTGGATCCCGGTGGAACCGGTTCCGATGACGGCTGCCCGGCGTCCGGCCATCGAGTAGTCGTGGTCCCACTCCGCGGTGTGCACAACGTGGCCGGCGAATGACTCGATACCGGGGATATCTGGAATCTTCGGCTGGCACAGGAAGCCGGTGGCAACGATGAGGAACTGCGACGTCAGTGTCTCACCGCCGGCCAACGCCACCCGCCAGGCCTGGGCTTCGTCGTCCCACTGGGCGCCGTCGACGGTGGTGTTGAAGCGCATGAAGCGCGTCACGTCATACTTCTCGGCCACATGCTCCGCGTAGGCCTGGACCTCGTTACCGGGGGCGAACAGCCGCGACCAGGTGGGGTTCGGTTCGAACCAGTAGGAATAAGTAGTAGAGGGCTGGTCGACGGAGAGCCCTGGGTAATGGTTGACCCGCCATGTTCCACCGAGCCCGTCCAGGCGGTCGACGATCAGGATGTTCTCGTAGCCCAGCTTGTTGAGTTGGATCGCCGTACCGATTCCACCAAAGCCCGCGCCTACGATGATGGCTTGATAGTCCGGGCACTGCTGGGTCTCCATAAGGCCAACACGGTACCGCAATAGCGCACGATCCCGCTGGTCGAGCAGCTCAGCCGGACCGCAACCGGCTACGCCCGAAGGTGCAACTTCGGACGCCGCATGGTTGCGGGTTGGCCGCAGGATGGCAGCAATCACACCACAGTGGCGCGTCAAGCCTTAGTGTTTTGCCAAACTCGACTGTAAGCTTCAGCCCAGCCGCGCACTCTTGGGGCGCGGGGTCGGACGGAGAGATTGGCCAATGTCAACCTGGATGGGCATCATCGGGCCGCTGAGCGGCTTGTTTGTTGTCGGGTTGATACTGGCCACCGTCGGTTGCGCGATCGCCCGGTACCGCCGCAACCTGGATGTCACCGCCGATGCTCAGTACGTAGCGACGCTGGCGAGTCTGTCGGAAAGCTCCGTACGACGCCGCTTCGACCCCTACCTCGACATCGACTGGGACGCCCCCGAGTACGCCATCACCCCCGATGACCCGCGCTGGGTCCTCACTCATGACCCGCTCGGACGCTCCGATTGGTACCGCAGCCAGCCGCTGGACAAGCAGATCGCCATCGGGATGTGGCGGCAGGCCAATATCGCCAAGGTCTCCCTGCAGTTCGAGAGCATGCTGATCCGTGGCCTGGTCCAGTACGCGTCCCGGGTGCCCAACGGTTCCCCCGAACACCGCTACTGCATGCACGAATCCATCGAGGAGTGCAACCACGTCCTGATGTTCCAGGAGCTGGTGAATCGCATCGGTTTCGACGTTCCCGGGATGCAGTGGTGGATGCGGTGGCTGTCACCGTTGATGCCGCTGTATGCCGGCCCGTTCCCCAACTGTTTCTTCTTCGGCGTGCTGGCCGGTGAGGTACCGGTGGATGTCATGCAGACCAACGCCCTGCGCGGGCCGGATTCCCTGCATCCCATCGTCGAGAGAGTGATGGCCATCCACGTCGCCGAAGAGGCGCGTCACATCTCATTCGCCGACGCCTACCTGCGCAAGCGTGTGCCGAACGTGTGGCGACTCAACCGGTTCTGGATGTCGCTGTACGTACCGTTCGTGATGCGGGTGCTGGCCAAGCCGATGATGTTGCCGCCGCGCAGCTTCTTCCGGCGCTTCGATGTGCCGCGTTCGGTGCGCAAGCAGTTGCTGACCGGCGCGCCCGAGACGCGCCAGGCACTGCAGGACACGTTCGCCGACATTCGCATGCTCTGCACCGACATCGGCCTGATGAACCCCGCCGGGCGGCTGATGTGGCGGCTGTGCCGGATCAACGGGTCGGCATCGCGATACCGCGGTGAGCCGCAGCGCACCCAGCAGCCGGCCCCGGTCACCGTGGTCTAAAGCACCCCCGGAGCTATGCGATACTTCCGGTATGGTTCTTTCCCCGTCTGCAACCTTGGAAAAAGTCGGTGCTGATCTGGTCTACCGGATCTCTGCGATGCCGCTGTACAAGAAGGCCTTCAAATACTGGTACCCGTTCATGACCAAGCGGATGGGGCACGACGACGTCGTCTTCCTCAACTGGGGCTACGAGCAGGACCCTCCGCTGGGCCTCAAGCTCGACGCCGACGACGAAGAGAACCGTTACTCGATCCAGCTCTACCACCAGACCGCCACCCAGATCGACCTGGCCGGCAAGAACGTCCTCGAGTGCAGCTCCGGCCACGGCGGCGGCGCGTCCTTCCTGGCTCGCACGCTGGCGCCCGCCTCCTACACCGGCCTGGACTTCAACCCCGACGGTGTGGCCTTCTGCCAGAAGCGCCACCAGGTGAAGGGCCTGGACTTCGTCCAGGGTGACGCGCTGAACCTGCCGTTCCCGGACAACTCGTTCGACGCGGTGGTCAACGTCGAGGCCTCGCACATCTACCCCGACTTCGCCCAGTTCGTCCGCGAGGTGGGCCGGGTGCTGCGTCCGGGCGGGCACTTCCTGCACACCGACTTCCGCTACAAGGACGAAATCGAGTCCTGGCAGCAGACCTTGGCCACCCCGCCGCTGCGGCTGGTCAACGAGCGCGACATCAGCCGTGAGGTCGTGCGTGGCCTGGCGGCGAACTCGCCGCGCTCCAATGCGCTGATCAACGAGCGGATGCCGTTCTTCCTGCGCCGCTTCGCCCGGGAGTTCGCCGTGGTCGAGGGCTCGCTGTTCTACCGCGATCTGGACCGCGGCGAGATCACCTACCGCATCTTCGACCTCGTCAAGGACTGACGTAGCCGAATCGTCGGATCGCCGGAGCGGGCCGGGACGCCAGTCCCCCCGCTCCGGCGATTTTTTTGATGACCGACGTCCCTTCAGCCGGTGAACAAGACCGGGTTAGGGTGGCCTGCGGTCATCCGCTGTGGGGACCTGACATTCGTGACGAGGGGCTAGCCACATGGACCTGAAGCAGTTGAGGCGCCGGCTTCGATTTCGCGCCAGCCTGCTCAAGATCGGCACCGATGGGCTGATCGGCGTAGCCCGCGACCGGGCGACCGCCTACCGATATGTGCTGACGCGTCGCGAGACGGCTCCGCTGACCGATTTCGACCCGTTCGCGCCCGAGACCATGGCCGACCCGTATCCCGGCTACCGCACCCTGCTGTCCGGGTCGAAGGTCTGGTACAGCCGCAAACGCGGCATCTGGATCCTGCCGGGCTACGACGAGGTCCGCCAGGCGTTGCGTGACGACGAGGCGCTGTCCTCGGCGGAGAGCCAGGCCCGGTTCCGAGTGCGCCTGCAGACCATGAACGCCACCGACCCGCCGGTGCACACCCGGCTGCGCCGGTCGGTGTCGCGGGCGTTCACCCCCCGCGCGATGAAGTCGTGGGAGATCAACATCAACCGTGCCGCCGACGAACTCGTCGCCGCGATGATCGAACGCGGCCGGGTGGAGATCGTGGCAGATCTGGCCAAGCCCCTGCCGAACCGGCTGATCACGATGATGCTGGCCATTCCGCAGGAGGACCGTCACCAGTTCCTGGAATGGGCGGACACCATCAACGAGGCGGCTTTCGCGCCGCTGACCCCGCGGGGCATGGCGATGAACATGCGCTCAAGCCAGGCGGTCAACGCCATGTACGCCAGCCTCGACCCGATGATCAAGGAACGCCGCGCCACCCCGGGCGACGACCTGATCTCGATGCTGGCGGCTCCCAGCGGCGAGGACACGCTCTCCGACGACGAGGTGTTCTGGACAGCATCGATGCTGGTCGGGGCCGGCAGTGAGACGACGACGAACCTGATCTCCGGATTGTTCCTGACGTTGGCGCAGCGCCCGGATGTCTACACCCGGCTGCGGGAGAACCCGGAGCTGATTCCCGCTGCCATCGAGGAGCAGCTGCGACTGGTCTCGCCGGTGCAGGGCTTCTACCGGACCGCGACCCGCGACTACCAGGTCGGCGAGCACACCATCCCGGCCGGGGCGCGGGTGCTGGTGCTCTACGCGGCCGCCAATCGCGATCCGCAGCACTACCCCGATCCCGACACGTTCGACCTGGACCGCAATCCGACCGACCACCTGGCGTTCGGCGGCGGCGCGCACTACTGCCTGGGCACGCACCTGACCCGCATCGAGGTCGGCCGCGTGCTCACCCAGCTCATCCCCCATGTCAAGGCCATCCGATTGGATGGGGACTATCGCTACCTGGTCAACGCGACCATGCGCGGCCTGGAACACCTGCCCGTCGAATTGGTGCTCGCCGACGGGGAGCTCGCTGGCGACGGAACATCGATCGCCGCCGAGGGACGGTCGACGGGCGGCCTGTGAGCGCTGCCACCCCCCTCACCCACCCACCGCTGCGGCAGCCCGGCCATGAAATACTGGCCGGATGGTCACGATGAACCGCCTGATATTCAATCCGGTCTCCCACCGCGTCATGACGAACCCGTTCGTCTACCACCTGCTGTTCACCTCGTTCGTGACCAAGCGCTTCTCCACCCAGACCAAGCTGCTCAGCGGTGACGACTGGCTGTTCTTGAACTACGGCTACGAAGAAGACCCGGCGATGGCGATTCCGCTGGATGCGTCCGACGAGCCCAACCGGTTCTTCATTCAGCAATACCACCGCACCGCCGCCTTGGCTGACATGGCCGGCAAGAAGGTGCTCGAGGTGAGCTGTGGCCACGGTGGCGGCGCCTCGTACGTGGCCCGCACCTTCAAGCCCGCCTCTTACACCGGCCTGGACCTCAACCCGACCGCCATCGAGTTCTGCCGGGAGCGTCACCAGCTGCCCGGAATGGACTTCGTGCTCGGCGACGCCGAGAACCTGCCGTTCGAGGACGGCTCGTTCGACGTGGTGTTCCAAGTGGAGGCATCGCACCTGTACCCGCACCCGGCGAAGTTCTTCAACGGCGCGGCGCGCGTTCTGGCCCCCGGTGGGCACTTCCTCTACACCGACTTCCGCCGCCGCAGCGAGCTGCCGCAGTGGGACGCCGAGTTGGCCGCCACCGGACTGCGGCTGGTGACCCAAGAGGACATCAGCATGGATGTGCTGCGCGGCAACGAGAACAACCTGGGCCGCAAGCAGGAGAAGATCGCCCACCACGGTGGCCTGGCCCGATTCGCGAGCGCCGCAACCGACTGGACGTTCAACGGTGCGCTGAAGAACGGCGAGTTCGTCTACCGGCTGTACTGCTTCACCAAGGACTGACCGACGCAGCCCGGCGCCGACCAGGTAGCCGGGCTAGGGGGCCGAACGTGTCGGCGGCGGGACGAGCCGTGCCGCCAGGGGCGGGACCACCCGCTGGTAAGCGGACCCGGTGAGCCGCAGCAACAGGTCCAGAATCTTGGTGTCGGGACCTACCAGGATGCGGGGCTGATTGCGGCGTACCGCGCGCAGAATGACCTGCGCGGCGCGCTCCGGCGAGGTGGTCCAGCCCCGCTTGTCATAGCGGCTGACCAGGTCGACCTCGCCCAGGTACTCGGCCGCAGCCATGTTGTCGATGAACGAGGTTTTGGTGCCGCCCGGAAACACCGCGGTCACCTTCACCGGATGCTTGGCCAGCGCCATCTCCTGGCGCAATGCCTCGGTGAATCCGCGCACGGCGAACTTGGCCGAGTTGTATGCGGCCTGTCCCGGCAGCGCGAACAACCCGAAGGCGCTGGAAACATTCACCACATGACCGTCGCCGGAGGCGATCAGGTGCGGCAGAAAAGCTTTGGTGCCGTTGACCACACCCCAGAAGTCGATGTTCATCACCCGTTCGAACTCCTCGAAACTGGTGATCTCGATGTCGCCGAAGAACGCGATGCCGGCATTGTTGTAGATCTGGTTGATGCCGCCGAAGTGCTCGGCGACCCGGTCGGCGTAGGCCAGGAACGCGGCCCGGTCGGCCACGTCGAGCCGGTCGGCCAGCACGTCGGCACCCATCGCGGTCAGCTGCTGGTGGGTGCGGGCCAATCCGTCGGCATTGACATCGCTGATGGCGACCCTGGCGCCGGCGCGGGCCAGTTCCACCGCCAGTGCCTGGCCGATCCCGGACCCGGCCCCGGTGACGGCGGCAACCTTGCCCGCGAATCCCCGTATCATCAGCCGCCGGCCAGCTGGCGGTAGACCCGCCCGACGATCGGCGCAATGATGCTGCGCGGCGCGTACTGGTTGGTGACCGACATGACCTTCGCGGGCAAGCCGGGAACCACGCGCATCTTGTTGCGCGCCAAGCCGTCCAGGGAGACCTTCGCGGCCTGTTCGGGTGAGACCCACAGATAGTCGGGCACCAGCTTGCTGGTGGTCGCCTCGTCGACAGACTCGACGGTGAAGGTACGCACCGGACCGGGCGCCAGCAGCGTCACGTGTACCCCCGAGCCGCGCAATTCGCAGTGCAGGGACTCACTGAAACTGTTGATGAAGGCCTTGGTGGCCGCATAGGTGGCGTTGTTGGGGATCGGCGCATTGCCCGCCGTCGAACCGGACATCAGGATGCCGCCGGAACCTCGCTCGAGCATTCCCGGCAGGACCGCCAGGACCAGGTCGTGGACCCCGGCAGCGTTGAGTTGCACCAGATCACGCTCCCCCGCCGCGTCCAGCTGCGAAACCGGTCCGATGGTGGCGGCGCCGGCGTTGGCGCACAGTATCGAGATGTGACGGGACGCCAGCTCGTCGCGCAGCGCCGCTCGCGCAGCGGCGTCGGCCAGATCAGCCGGCCGCACTTCGACCGTGACGTGATGCTTGTCGGCCAGCTTGGCTGCGAGGTCGTTGAGCAGCTCTTCGCGCCGGGCGGTGATGATGAGGCTATGACCACGGGCCGCCAGCTCGGCGGCCAGCGCCTCGCCTATTCCGTGGGACGCTCCGGTGACTACGGCCCGGGCATCCGGGTGCGGGGACGGTACTGACACGCAGCGAGTATACAGAGAGCGAAATGCCCGATCGGCCGACCAGCACAACGGTATTGGGGCCGACGGCTCCGGATTACAGCCCGCGGTCGGTCAGCCAGCTGTCAATACGGTCGGCGACCGCTTCCCAGCCGGGCTCAAGCATCATGTCGTGGCCCATCGCCGGAAAGAACTCGGCGGTGGTCCCATAGGCCCGCGCGGTCGCCAGGACTTCTTCGCGGGTGTGCGCACCGTCGTCGTCGGCGCCCAGGACCAACAGCGGGGTGGCGATGCGGTCCGGTCGCGGTAGCCGCAGCACCGCGCAGTCCACCCCGATCCGAGAGCTCTCCTCCTGCAGGCGCGCCGCGTACTTCACCACGACGTCCTCCGGCGTCCCCGGGGAGAAGAACCGCTCCCGGGCCAGCTCCGGAGTGCTGATGTAGGGCAGCGCGCGACCCGTGACCATCATCTTGATGAAGTGCCACGGCCGATGCCGCAGCCAGCGCCGGGCGGATCCGAGGTTGCCCTGCGGCGGCATCGATGTCAGCAGCACCCCGGCGGGCGCATCATGGGTCTCCAGATACTTCTGCACGATGAATCCGCCCATCGAGTGACCGATGATCACCGGCGCCACCGGGAGGCCTGCGGCGGCCTCGGCGATGTCGGCGACATAGTCGCTGACCGAGCAGGCCCGCAGCGGCTTGTCCGAACCGCTGCCGCCATGCCCGCGGAAGCTCACCGCCACGGCCCGATAGCCACGGTCGGCGAAATAGTCCAGAAAGTTCTCCGCCCAGCACCAAGCGCCGTGCCAGGCACCGTGGACGAACAGCAGCGGAACCGGGTGGGCCGCGCTGGCCTGCCCGCGGTCGATCAGCTCAAGCACGCCGAGGCCGGAGTGTTGCAGCCTGTTTCAGCATGCCTACGTCATCAGAACGGAGAAAATTCGCCGGGAGCCGTCACGAGGTCGTTCCAGCCGGCGGCGGGGTTGAAGTCCGAGACATCGAACAACTGCGACTCGATGTAGGGCGAGCCGAAGAACGAGCCGTTCTCCAGCCAGGAGACGTCGAATGCGCCGAACGGCGTGGTGAACCAGGTGCCGATCGCGTCGTTGTTGGGACCGACGTTACCCGCACCGACCAGGTCGATGTAGACGTATCCCCAGGGCCCGAAGAAGTTGCCCCAGTTGTGGACGTTGATCACGCCCCACTCGATGTTCGTACCCGAGTTCTCGAAGTACTCCGGGGGCAGAATGATCTGCTGCTGGGAGGTGTAGTACTCCATCGTGTCGATGACGGGAAGATTGAGCCCACCGAAGATGTATGAGGCATCTTTGAGGTCCAGGGGTTCGCCGTCCACCGTCACGTACTTGGTCATGAAGTCCCCGACGAACGGAGCGATGTTCTTCGAGTCGAAGTCGAACAGCTGGGTGCCCGACAGGGTGCGCTGATACCAGGGGTTGCCGACCATCCCGGTGATGTCCGGCGCGGCGGTCGGGGTCAGTCCGAACACGTTCGGAACATTGAGACCGTAGTTCCCGGGGGTGGTGGTCGGGCCGTCCTGCAGCTCGTCTGCACTGGCCGAACCCATCGAGAGCGCCATCGCCGTCAAAACGCCGCCAGCAACCACGCCAATCAACGTGACATTGCGATTCATAGTTCCTCTACCCCCGAAGTGGTTTGTCCTGGTACTCAGCTAACCGGAACCTGAGTAGTTCCGTAGTTGTGCCAAGACAGCAGCATAGCGGTTAACCGTCAGACCGCAACCCGAAGGGCACACCGGCCGCGTCATCGCACGGCGTCAGGGGCAAAACAGTGCAAGATCGGCGCCCGCCGGTGCGGCTCAAGCACTTCACCGGCCGGCTGAGAATGCGGTGAACGGCCGACGCGTCATTACGTGCGCGTGCCGACAGGGTCGTACCACGCGCGCACCACCCAGCGTCGATCATGCAAGTGCGCTGACGCGAACGCCTCGAACCCGGGCACGCGTGGCAAACTCGACGAACCGCCGGTGATGCGCCGCGTTGCCGGACGGAGAACTCCCGCTAGACGCCGAGTCCGCTGAACAAACTGGACCAGTCGAACGCGTCAGCGTCAGCCGCACCGATGTACGGGTGGGTGTACGGTTCGCCATCCAGTACGTATTCACCGGGGTCGGGCAGCCCCACGGGTTCGTGCGGAATACCCGCCAGTGCAGCCAAGGTGCCCTCGATGTCGAACGGCGCGAAGATACCGACGTTACTGAAGAGGTTGAACAGGTAGTCGCCCGTCCCAGTGCCAAGCAAGGCGTTCATGCCCTGGTGGATCTCGTCGAGGGACGGCAGGTTCTGACCGAAGTTGAAGAACGGCGGCAGCTCCCTGGGGTCCGACATCCCAGGGTTGCCGAAGTTGAACCAGGTCTGGTTCCAGCGCCAGAGGTTCGCCTCGGACGAGATGAACGTCGGTGTCGAGATATTGGCGGTGCCGTCGGCGTAGTCGTGCAGCCATTCATCGAGCACCGGGTTTCCCTTCCACATATCGCTGATCGCCTGGATCATGATGTAGTAGCTGGGCTGCAGGTGGTGGCCGGGGTCGAGGTCCGGGAACAGACACGGACCCGGGCAGAACGGGCTGCCCGGCACCAGCGGGTTGAACGCGATGGCGAACGAGGCCATCAGCGACTGCATGCCGCGACCCAGTTCGACGATGTCGGGCAGCTCGAACTTGCTGATGTCGAAGGGCTGCTGGAGGCTCTCCCAGAAGTTGTCGAACGGCTGCTGGAAGTCCATCGAGTAAGACGTGCCCGCCCACGGCATCAGCGGCGTGTCTTCGGGCATCGCCGCGATTCTGTCTTCGATACCGGGATTGTCGGCAATGATCTGCTCGTAGTTCGGGTTGTTCTGGAGATTCTCCAGTGCCTGCGCCGGCGTAATGGTGCCCTGCCAGAGGAACTGGTCATGCGCGATGCCCGCGTCCTGCATGGGCACCGACGTCGGGTCGAAGAAGTATGACTTGCCGTCCGTCATCTCCGAGAACGGAACCTGGAACCAGTTGTCGATCAGCGGGAATTTCTGCAGCCCCGTGGCGATGGCCAGGCTCCACAGCATCTGGTCAAGCGCGGTGACGCCGGTGATCGGGCTGGTCGGCATGACCGGCAGGCACCACAGGCTCTCACAGACCTTGTCGGCGGGGATCTCGACGGCGAGGAGCATCGACAGCTGCTGTCCCAGACCCGGGTACATCAAGTCATCCTCGTGCCCCGCACCGGAGAGCACCGGGAACGGGACCATCATCTCCATCAGACCTTGGAAGTGGGCCGGGTCCCCGGGGTCTTCACCCCAGACATTGGTCGGGCTGCCGACCAGCCAGGGTCCGCTGAACAGCAGGGACTGCGCCAGCGTACTCAGGCCATTGATCGAGTTGGCGGGGGCGTTGAACAGCGCCTGCGCGAAGTTCAACGGCACGTTGAGCAAAGACTCGTCAGCCACCAACTGGGTTGCGCGCCGGACTACTGAGTCTGCGGCGTCCAGCGGCGAGACCGCCACGACAGGTGTGGCTGCAACGATGCCGGCTGCAGCGACCGCGATACCCCCCCGGATATTCTGACGCTGCAGAGCACGGAACGGATCAGTCATCACGAGCTTGCGCTGCGGCACCGCTCGGTGCCTACCACCAGTTGCGGAGCGACGCTCTCGCATCACAACATCTTTCACAAGTCCCCCTTGAGTCCCGACCGAACCGTGACAGCATATAGGTGTAACGGTCCGATGTCTAAGCGAGTACAAATCAACTTGTACCGCAGGATAATGTCCGTTAAGCGGTCTTTTAGGTTTTATTTAGCATTAGTCGTCCAGCCAGGCTCGATCGCCGTAGCCGTCCAGGTGTAGCGACCGATCTAGAGCCACCCGCCCACAGCCCCCAAGCCCAGAGCGTCCCACAACCCGGTGAACCCGTCCGCGGTCCCGTCGGCCGGATCACCGCCGTCGGTGGCCGCTCCGAGCACCGGGGTGAGGTCGTTGAAGTCCACCGGCTGATAGCCGGCCAGGTTTGCCCAATCGGCGAAGAACTGCTGCACCCCGGTCTGCTGCATGAGGTCGATGAGTTGTTGCATCGCCGGCGACGGCGAGAACGCGATCGGGGTATCGATATTGGCCGGCGGGTCGGTCAACGACGGGTTGCCGACGTCGAACCACTGCTGCAGTGACTGCGTCAAGGTGTACATGGCATCCGCCTGGTGAGGTGTTGGGCCGTTGGCCATTCCGTAGTACGCGTTCAGCGGGCCATCCGTGTTGGCCCTAGTCAGCCAGTCCTCTATATAGGGGTTACCCGGCGACATCTTGTCGAGTTCGGACACCAGTGCCGGCGGCGTCAGCGACGGAACGGCCAAGCAGATGTTCCCGCAGAACGGATCCCCAGCAGTCAACGGGTCGTAGGCGATGATCTGGCCCGCGGTCAGCGCCTGCTGGGCCTGGCCGACCTCTTCGAGCGTGGGGATCTGGAAGCCGCTGGCGTAGGTGTTGAGGTCGACCGGGGCCTGGAGGCTGTTCCAGAAGTTCTGGAATGGATACAACGGATCCAGCTTGAACGTCTCGTTGGACCATGGCATCAGGTTGACCGGGTTGCCATTGCCGTTGACTACCTGATCGGTACCGGGAACGACGTGAATCCCCTCCGACTGCGTCACGGCATCCTGGGGCAGGTTGGCGACGTCATCCGGAGTCGCCGGGTGGGTGCCCACGAACCCGAGGGTGGGGTCGCTGGGCACGGAGCCATCGGGGTTTCCCGCACTGTCGGTGCCGATCCCCATCGCGGGGTCGATCACGGTGGGAAAGGTATAGCCGTTGAACAGATCCGCCGGCGGCACCTGGAACCAGTTCTGAAAAAGCGGGTAGGGCTGCAGGCCGGAGAGTGCGGCCAAGAACCAGAGGTTGTGGTCGAGCAAGGCGGAACCGGTGATCTCGGTCGACGGCAGCAGTGGCGCGCTGTAGTCGGCATCACTGGAAGCGCTGGTCGGAATCTCGGCGTCGGCGAGCAGGGTGAGTTGCTGACCCAGACCCAAGTGTCCGGCTGCCGCGTCGTCCCAGTTGAAGCCCGGGGCCCCCGGTTCCGGACTGCCCTGCCCCGAGATCTGACTGAACGGAAACATCATGTCGGTGACGGCCATGAAGTGCCCCGGATCGCCAGGGTCCTCACCCCAGACGTTGGTGGCGCTCGGCGACCACCAGTTTCCGCTGTAGATGAGCGAGTTGCCAAGCATCGTAGTCGCCCCGATCTCGGTGCTAGGCACGTTGGCAAGCGCCTGGAACAGGTTCAGCGGGACGTTCAGCAACGAGTCCGCACCGCTGACCAACAGCAGTTCCCGTTCGACGGCGGTCATCCGCGGCAGCGGCGCCACGGGCGTGACCAGCGCGGCGGCCACAACGCCGGCTGCCGCCAGCGCGGCAGCCTTCGCCTCAGATGAGTGTTTCGCGACGTACATGAGCCCCCCGACCAATGTGTTACACAAAGACCGGCTGAACCTACACCCACGTAGTATGGCGACACCACTTGAAACAAGTCATTATCATCTTTATCAGGGAGTTACAAGGCTTTAACTCTCCTAATTCGTACTAATTCATCCGAAACGGATCATTCGGTTAGCCACACCCGGTTGCCATAACCGTCCAGGTGAACGACCTCCCCCACCGGCCGGCGACTCGTCGGACCGTAACGGCCGCGCGGCCAGCCCAGCGGCACGATGCAGCACGGAGTGACGGCGTGCGGCAGCCCGAGGATGCGCCGCGCAGCGCGCTGGCTCCACAGCGGCAACGTGATCAGCGAGGCGCCCAGCCCCATGGCACGCGCGGCCAGCAGCAGGTTCTGCACACTCGGGTAGATCGACCCCCAGTAGGCGGACTCGGCAATATGTGGCATCCGCACCACCGGCAGCCGGCCGTCCCGGGCGCCCAGCCGCAGGCAGGCCACCACCAGCACCGGGATCTCGGCGAAGTGGTCGATCTGCCACTGCATCGCCCGGGCGATGCCGGCGATAGTCGGGTCGGTCTTGATCTTGCGGCGTAACACCACGTCGCGCTGGAGCTTCCAGGCCTGGCGGTAGCGCTTGGCCAGTTCCTCTTTGACCCGGCGGTCTTTGACGACGATGAACTCCCAGTTCTGGCCGTCATTGCCGGTGGGTGCCCGCAGCGCCAGCTCGATGCACTTGAGCACCACCGCGTCGTCGACCGGGTCGGAGTAGACCCGGCGCACCGCACGCTGGGTCATCATCGCCTCGCCCAGCGGCATGTTCAGGGCGGCCAGGGCGTCGGCGGTGGCCGGCAGGTGCGTCGGGGTGAAGCGCGGGCCCGTCACTGGGCGGCCCGATCGCTGACCCACTGCGCGGTGAACCGCTGGATGTCGGGAATGCCATGGGAGAACTCCTTGGCCAGGAAGCTCTCGATCGGCCCACCCACCAGCGGCAGCCGGAACTCGATGTTGCCGGTCAGCTCCATCCGCGACCCGCTGTCGGTGGGCTCGAGCACCGCGGTGCCTCCCCCGCCGCCCGGAGCGCCGATCACCGCTACGTCGATGTCGCCGGTGACGCGGCCGTCAGCGGTGGGCGCCCAGACCTCGGTGGTGACGATCTTGAGGTCGCCACGATAGATCTTGGTGAGCATCCCCGGCAGTGCGCCGTGCCGCAGATCCTCGGTGACGACCACCCGCACGCCGCCGTCCGGCTCGACGGCCAGTGAGTCCAGGGCCTTCTCGCCGCCGTCGAACTCGGCGTTGCGGGCCAGCCAGTAGTCCCGGGAGCCGAACGCGGCCAGCACCTGCTCGACGGTGGCCGTCGACTCGAAGACGATGTCGAATGAACGCGGCATCTACTTGTCCCTGCCGAACAGCCGGCTCGCCAGGCCCCCGGCGAACGCGCGAACCCGATCGAGCTGATCGGGCTGAACATTGGTGGGTGGCAGCCGCAGGCCCAGGTAACGCTTCCGGTACCGCCCGCTGCCCAGGTAGCTGGTCAGCGACAACATGGAGCGCAGTGGGTCGCCCGGGTAGGTGAAGTGGATCTCGTCGGTGTAGCGGCCACCGCACGCCTCCCCCAGTCGGCAGACTTCGGCGTAGTTCTCCTGCCAGTACTCCCGGCATACGGTGAAAACCGCAAACGGCTTGCCGTCCAACAGCTTTCGCGCCTCGTCGGTCTGCAGAAAAGAACGGATGGGCATCGCCGGGGCCTTCCACCAGGTCGGCGAACCGATGCAGATCAGGTCGTAGTCGCCATTCCGCACCGTGTCGGGGGTGCGGAACTCGCCGGTCTCGCCATTCTGCTGCGCCTTGAGCACGCTGAGCATGTCCGGCCACACCCGCCGCATCGGGAAGTGCGCGAACCGCGGCGCATACCGCGGATCGGTGAACTCGATACCCGCGGTGACCACCTCGCAGCCCCGCTGCGCGAACACCTCGCCGGCGGCTTCGAGCACCTTGCGTGACTGCCCGGAGAAGCTGTAGTACAGCAACAGAATCCGCGGCGCCTTCGCGCTTGCAGTGGTGTTCTCATCGGTCATGTGTGTCTCCTGGTTCGTACAGCGGTCCCAGCTTCGGCTCTCCTCCGTCGAGCCTCGCTGAACCGCCCGGTTCATGCGGCGGTCCCAGCTTCGGCTCTCCTCCGTCGAGCCTCGCTGAACCGCCGGGTTCGACCGTGCGGTGCATCGACTGACCCTCAAGGGTATTAGGCTCGCCGACGTGGCAGACAAGATCCCCGTCGACCTGCACGGCGCCGCGCAGACCATGCTGACGACGCTGTACCTCAAGGCGCTGGACGCCGACTTCGACTCCCCGGTGCTGGGCGACCGGTTCGCCAAGGAGGCGGTCGAGCGCATCGACTTCGACTGGGACGGACTCAAGGCCCCCGGCCGCTGGGCGCCACTGGTGACGGTGCGCACCGCTCAGTACGACATCTGGGCGCGTCAGTTCCTGGCCGCCAACCCCGAGGCGACCGTCATCCACCTGGGCTGCGGCCTGGACGCCCGGGTCTTCCGGATCAATCCAGGCCCCGGCGTGACTTGGTACGACGTCGACCAGCCGCCGGTGATCGCGCTGCGTAAGCAGATCTACCCCGACCGCCCGGGTTACCACCTGATCGCAACCTCGGCCACCGACCCGTCCTGGCTCGATGAGATACCCACCGACCGGCCGGTGCTGTTCCTGGCCGAGGGAATCAGCATGTACCTCACCGAAACCGACGGCGTGGAACTGCTGCAGAACATCGTCGACCGGTTCGGAACCGGGGAACTGCAGATCGACTTCTACAACTGGTTCGGCATCAAGACGCAGAAGACCCACCGGCTGCAGCGGCAGTCCGGAGCCAGCCTGCACTGGGCGGTCAACAGCCCGGCCGACATTCTGGACAAGGTGACCGGAATCCGGCTGCTGGCCGCGGCCAACCTGTTCGACGCCGAGACCTTCGCCCGGGTGCCCGCCGGGTTCCGGCGGTCCAGCCGGCTGGCGCGTGCGGTGCGACCGCTGCGCGGCATGCTGCAGTACCACCGCTACGCCTTCGGCCCGGTCAGCTGACGCCGGCGGCCGCGTGCCGTTCGGCGATGCCGCACAGCAGTGCGCGGATCGCCTCCACCGAACGCTCGGGTTCGGGTCCGTGCGAGTGGTATTCGATGTTGAGCTGCCCGGCGAAGATCTGGGTGAAGTAGATGTCGATCCCGGCACTGACCGCGAAGTACAGCTCGCCGTGGGTGGTGGTGACCTCCACACCCGGTGGTGTCCGCACCGGCGGGACCAGCCCGTTGTTGCTCAGTACCACCACATCCGGCATGCCGGGCGGATTCCCGACATACTGGGGGCTGAAGTGCAGCCGGGACTGCTGGATGACGCCCTCGTCGAGGTCCTTCTGGAAGCTCTCGGCGATGTCGCGGGCGATGTCGACCACATCGGTCTTGGCGTCGATCTCAGCCAGGTAGGTGGCCAGCCCGATCGGGTTGGTGCAACCGGTCGCCGAAACCGGCGGTGAGAGAAAGTATCTCAGGTCGACGGTGTAGACGTAGGGCACCGGGATGGTCAGCTTGCCGCGCAGTTGCCATTCGGCGATCAGCACTGCCGCCGAGAGCACCGCGTGCAGGCTCAGGTTGTGCGACCGGCCGAACTCGACCACGGCGTTGGTCTGATCCTCGGTCAACCGGCACGACGCCATCGGCACCAGCAGCGGCTCCGACGGGGTCTCACCGGAGACCGCCCGACGGGTGGGCGGCAGATCGTAGGCGAACAGCGCCGGCATGAACCGCTCGATGCCGGAACGCTTCTGCTTCTCGATCCGCCGGTCGGCCAGCACCGCCTCGATCGACTGCGGCGCCGGCTCGACGTTGATCGCGCCGATCTTCCCGGTGGTGACCAGATCGGTGTAGAAGGACAGCATCTCTTCGATCAGCGCGTACATGTGGTGGCCGTCGGCGACCGCGTGATGCACATACAGGGTCGGCTGCGCCTGCCCGTCCCGGATGATCAGCCGCATCGCGACCAGCGACTCGGTCTGATCGAAGTGCGGTGCGGGCGGCTGCGCGTCCGGTCCCTCGAGTTCGATCACCTCGATGCCGTCGGGCATCAGGTCGTCGGTGACGAACTGGTGGCGGCCGTCGTCCAGGCGCTCGATGCGGCCGGTGAGGATCGGATGCGCCTCCAGCAGCGCCTCGTAGGCCTCCGAGAGCAGGTCGACGTCGACCGGACCGGTGACGTGTGCGGCCAGACCCACGAAGTTGTGGGTCTCGGCGAGCATCTCCTCACTGATCGCGAGCTTGCGAATGACCGACGTGGCAAACACTTTCCGCCTACTCCTAAACTAAGACAGCTCGACCAGAGCCATTTCGTCTTCAGCGCCTTCGCCTTCGGATGCCAGCTCCTCTTCGGCGATCGCCGCGCGAACCAGCTCCATCACCGCCACTGAGAAGCCTTCGGCAATCGCACGCAGCACCGACTCCTCGATCCGGCGGGTGTCGTACCACCAGTCCAGGTGCAGCACACCGGCGGTGCGGTAGGCCCGCAGCTCCAGCGCGTGCCCCAGGCCTGCGATCGTCTCGCGCACCGGCATCGCGGCGTCGGGGCCGAACTGCACCGGCGCGTCACCCAGCGACGGCAGCTCCGGGATCGCCCCGGCGTAGGCGAAGTGCACATCCGCGGGCGGTACGGCACTGAACAGCCGTGCCGTGGGCGCGTAGAGGTAGCGCAGCAGGCCGTAACCGATCCCGTAATGCGGTACCGCACCCAGGGTTTCGTGAACCGAGGCCAGCAGCTCACCTGCACCGCTGTCGGTGCCACAGTCCAGGGCCACCGGATAGATGGTGGTGAAGCCGCCCACGGTGCGCCCCAGGTCGACTTCCGGCTTGAGCACCGAACGACCCGCGCCGGCGAGATCGACTGCGAGGGTTCCTTCACCGACGACCGAGGCCACCGCCCGGCTCAGCCCGGCGAGCAGGATCTCCTCGACCGGCAGCCGCAGCCGGCGGCGTGCGTCGTCGATCTCGCTGGTGTCGGCGGCACCCAGCGCCGAGCTGTGTTTGGCCAGATCCGCCGCGGACGGCGGTTCGGCGACCTCGGCGCTCAGGCGCAACGTGGCGGATCGGGTTGTCTTCAACCATGATTCGCGGCTCTCCAGTACGGCCGGGTGAGTCGCGAGCCCAGCGCAGCGCTGGGACCACTCGGCCCATCCGACGCCGGCCGGAGCCAGCTCGATGTCGTTGCCGGCCAGCTTCTGACCGAACGCGGTGAAGATGTCGGTCACCAGGATGTCGCGAGACGCCTCGTCGCCGACTCCGGCGTGCAGGCTCAATGCCAGATAGCAGACGTCGCCGGCCGAGCCGCGGATGTAGAGCGCGGTCAGCGGTGAGCTGGAAAGGTCCTGCTCCCGAATGTGTTCGGCCAGCAGCTCTCGGACCGCGTCATGCTCGGCGGTCAGACCCTCGGGCAGCGAATGCGTGGTGATCGCGCCGAAATCGCCCGGTTCGCCGATCTGCTGCTCCCAGGTGCCGGCCCGCTCGGTGATGCGCAGCCGCAACGCGTCATGGTGGTTGACCACCGCGGTCAGCACCGCGGTCACGTCGTCGACCGAGACATCGTTGCGCAGCCGCAGCACCAGCGGGATACGCCAGCGGCCGTGCTCGCGGACCCCGTTCTCCAGGAAGTAGGTGATGTTCGGCGGCACCGGTGGGTGCACGATGTCGCCCAGCGACTGGCGGCCCAGTCCTCCCGCGGCGTACCGCGCGGTGAGCGCCTTGGCCAGCGCCGACACCGTCGGGTTGTCGTAGAGGTCCTGCGGGGTGATGTCGTAGCCCTCATGCGAGGCGGCCATCGCCACACTGATCGCCACCAGCGAGTCGCCGCCGATGTCGAAGAAGTTGGCGTTGCGCTCCACCGAGCCCACACCCAGGCAGACCGCCCAAATGCGTTGCAGGGTGGCCTCCATCGAGGGGCCCGTCGAGGCGGCACCGTCGGCGCCGGCCTGCCCGCCCGCGGCGGCCGCTGTGCCGGCGGCACCGGACACCCAGGTCGCACCGGCGTTGTGCTCCAGCCAATGACGTTGGCGCTCAAACGGATAACCCGGGACCGTCACGCGCTTGGGCTGGTAGTCACCGTGCAGCGGCGACCAGTCGACCTCGATGCCGGCGGCCCAGAGCTGGCCGAGCGCGAGCAGGAAGGTGTCGCGGTCGTCGCGGTTCTGGGCGTGGTGACGCATCAGCCGCACCGCGCGATGCCCGCCGGCGAACTTCGGATTGCGCGATGCCGACGCGGTCAGCGTGGCACCGGGACCGACCTCCACCAGGACGCGGTGGCCGTCGCCCAGCACGGTGTCGATCTCGTCGGCGAAGCGCACGGTGGCCCGCACGCTGCGCGCCCACGTCGCCGGATTGGTCGCCTCACTGGGCGCCAGCCAGGTACCGGTCAGGTTCGACAGCAGCGGGATCTTCGGCTCGTGCAGCGTCTGCCGGGACAGGAACGCGGTGAACTCCGAGATCATCGAGTCCATCAGCCGGGAGTGGAACGCGTGCGAGGTCCGCACCCGGCGCGCGTTGATCCCGGCCTGCTTGAGTGCGTCGGTGAACGCGCGGATGTCGGCTTCGGCGCCGGCCACCACGCAGCCGTCCGGGTCGTTGACCGCGGCCAGATCGACATCCGCGGTCAGGTACGCACCGACAGCGTCGGCACTGATCGGCACTGCCACCATGACGCCCCGCGGGGCGGCGTGCATCAGCCGGGCCCGCATCGCCACCACCTTGATCGCGGTGTCCAGGTCGAAGACGCCGGCGACGGTGGCCGCCGCGTATTCGCCGATGCTGTGGCCGACCACGGCGCTCGGCCGCACACCGTAGCTCTCGATGAGCTTGGCCAGCGCATATTCCACGGTGAACAGGGCCGGCTGGGTGCGGTCGGTGCGCTCGAGGTCCCGTGAGGTGCCCTCGAAGATCATCGCCCGCAGGTCATAGCCCAGCTCCGCCTCGAAGCCGGCGACGCAGGCATCGAAGTATTCGGCGAACACCGGCTCGTTGTCGTAGAGGCCGCGTGCCATGCCGATGTGCTGGGCGCCCTGACCCGGGAACAGGAACACCACCCGGTCGGTCTCGGCGACGTCGGACAGTCCCTCACCGATGAAGACGTTCTCGCTGTCCTCGGCGCCCAAAACGGTGGCCGCGTCGGCTCGGTCGGCAACGACGGCGGCCAACCGGAGGCCCTCGGGGTGCCGGCCGGCCAGGGTGTAGGCCACATCCGGCAGGTTGGGCGCGTCGGCATCGTCGCCGGTGAGCTCGGCCGCCAGGTCGCTGCGTCCCTGCGCCAGTGCCTCGGAGGTGCGGGCCGACAGCAGCAGCACTTCGGGGCCGGGCCGGGATGGCGCAGATGCCGCGGCATCTTCCGGCCACTCTTCGACGATGACGTGGGCATTGGTGCCGCCCACCCCGAACGAGCTGACGCCCGCGCGCCGGATGCCGTCCCACTCCCACGGGCCGTACTCGCCCCGGATCCGGAACGGGCCGTTGTCCAGGTGCAGTTCCGGGTTGGGGCTGGTGTAGTGCAACGTGCCGGGAATCGCCCGGTGCTTGAGGCACAGGATGGTCTTGATCAGGCTGGCGATGCCGGCCGCCGACTCCAGGTGCCCGATGTTGGACTTGACCGATCCCACGTAACAGGGGCCTTGGCGCTGCTCTTCGGAGACCGCGAAAGCCTGTCGGAGGCCCTCGATTTCGATCGGGTCGCCGAGCGGGGTGGCGGTGCCGTGCGACTCGATGTAGCTGATGGTGGAGGCGTCGACCTCGGCGACCGCGTGCGCCTCGGCGATCACGTCGGCCTGCCCGGCCGCAGTGGGGGCGGCGTAGGTCATCTTGGTGCCGCCGTCGTTGTTCAGCGCCGAGCCGCGGATCACCGCGTGGATCTGGTCGCCGTCGTCGACGGCGTCGGCCAGCGCCTTGAGCACCACCACGCCGACACCGCTGGAGAAGATGGTGCCGTCGGCGCGCACGTCGAACGGCCGGCAATGGCCGGTCCCCGACACCATCGAGCCCGGCTCATGCCAATACCCGACGTGGTGCGGAACCCGCAGCGACGAGCCGCCGGCCAGCGCCATCTCGCACTCGCCGTTGAGGATGCTCTGGCAGGCCAGGTGCAGCGCGACCAGCGCCGAGGAGCACGCGGTCTGCACCGACAGTGCCGGGCCGTGCAGGTCGAGCTGGTGGGCCACCCGGGTGGCCAGGTAGTCCTTGTCGTTCTGCAGCGACAGGTTGACCATCTCGAAGCTGACGCCCTGACCCAGGATGACGTTCGGGTCGTAGTGCGACATCAGGTTGTGCAGCAGGTAGCCGCTGGTCGTGCTGGTTCCGTAGACGCCGACGGAGCCGTCGATCTTCCCGGGCTGGTAGCCGGCGTCCTGAAGGGCGTGCCAGGCGGTCTGCAGGAACAGCCGGTGCTGCGGATCCAGGGTGCGCGCGGCCAGCGGGGTGAACCCGAAGAAACTCGCGTCGAACTCCTCGATGCCTTCCAGAAGCGCGGCCCGCCGCACATAGTTGTGGTTGGCCAGCGCCTTGTCGCTCACGCCGTTGGCGCGCAGCTCGTCCTCGGAGAGCGTGACGATGGATTCGACGCCGTTGCGCAGGTTGTTCCAATACGCCGACAGGGTGCGGGCGCCCGGAAAGCGCCCGGCCATGCCGATGACCGCGATGGCGCCTGCCGGCAATTCGTTGTTGGTCACGAACGGTCTCCTACTTTTCGCCGTGCCGCCGCCCGCTGACGTGCCGCGGCACGCTGCTGGGCCCGGCCCCGAACACCGCCGCCGTCGCCGGCTCCGTCTGCTGTCTCGGCCTGCGCGAGGCCGAGTTGGCGGGCCAGGTCGGCGGCAAGGTCGTTGAGCGAGGCACCCTGCAGCAGCAGTGCCACCGGGGGCTCAGCACCGAAGTCACCGCGGACGGTGTTGCGGATGCGCACCGCCATCAGCGAATCCATGCCGAGCTCGGTCAACGGCCGGGCCGGGTCGATGACGCTGCCCTTGGGGTAGCCCATGATCGCCATGATCCGCGAACCCAACCGTGCCACAACCGCTTTGGTGGCCTCGGCGGCATCGAGCTGCTTGAGGCCCTCCGGGCCGGGCCAGTCGTCGTCCTCGTCATCGAGGTCGAGTTCTTCGGCGAGCGTGGCGAAGTATCCGAGCTGCTGCAGTTCCGGGAAGGCCGCTGCCACCCGGTCCAGGCGCAGCCGCGCGACGCCGATCCGGGATAGGTCGCCGCCGAGGATCGCCTCGAGGGCCTCCATGCCTTCGTCGGGGTTGATCGGGTCCAGGGCGCTGAACTTGAGCTCCTGGGCGACGCCGACGCCGGACCACTGACCCCAGTTGATGGTGATCGCCGGCACGCCGGCAGCCCGACGCCACGCCACCAGACCGTCCAGCCAGGCGCTGGCCGCGGCGTAGGAACCCTGACCCGGTGCGCCCAGCAGCGACGAGGTCGAGGAGAACCCGACCCACCAGTCCAGTTCCTTGCCGGCGGTGGCCACATGCAGGCGCAGTGCCGCGGTGGCCTTGGGCGCCCACACCCGGTCGAGGGTGTCGTGATCGATGCCGACCACGATCTGGTCGTCGATGACGGCGGCGCCGTGGATGACGCCGCGCAGGGTCAGGCCCGTCTGCTCTGCCGCGGCGACGAGGCTCTCGGCCACGCCCGGAGTGGCGAGATCGCCTGAGACGACGGTGATCTGCGCCTTCTGCTCGAGTTCGGCGATTATCGCGCGCTGCTCCTCGGAGGGCTGCGAACGACTGTTGAGCACGATGCGCGCGGCACCGTGCTCGATCAGCCACCGGGCCACCACCAGACCGATGCCGCCCAGGCCGCCGGTCAGCACGTAGGCGCCGTCGGAGCGGACGGCCGGGATGCCGGTGGGGTTCAGGGTGGCGCGCTTGAGCCGTTCGGCGTAGCGGTTCTCCCCACGCCAGGCCACCACATCGTCGGTGCTCGCCAGCCCAAGTTCGGTGATCAGCGCTGCCGCCGGGTCGGCCGAGCCGTCCAGGTCGACCACACCGGTGTGCAGGTCGGGGTGCTCGTAGGCCAGCACCCGCACCAGGCCCTTGAGGGCGCTGATCGACGGATCCCCCGCTTCGCCCGGGTCCACAGTCAAGCCGTTGCGGCCCACCAGCCACAGCCGCGGCGGGGTGCCGTGCCATCCGCTGACGACGGTGCGCACCGTCGAGACGACCGACCAGGCCAGGTCTCGTCCGCGCCCCGGAGCATCGCCGCTCTCGGTGCCGTCGAAGGGCTTGCTGGCGGCCAGCACCACCACCCCGACCGGGGGCCGGTCCGGGTCGTCGGCGGTCCGCGCGAACGCCTCGCGCACGGCAGGCTCGCTGGTCAGGTCGGCGGTGATCACCCGACGACGCTCGGTGCTGAACCGGGCGGCGAAATCGGTTGCCAGTGCCTCGGTTTCACCGCCCTCGGTCAGCACCAGCCAGCTGCCGTCGGGGGCGTCCGACGGCTGCGCGGGGGCGGGCGCGTCGACCCACTCGGCGTCGAATACCTTCTGGCTCAGCGGCAGCGGGACGGTGCGGCGCTGCACCCGCTGCAGGTAGATCCCGGACAGCTCGGCGGTGACGGTGCCGGTGTCGTCGGTCAGGGTGACCCGGCCCATGATGCCGCTGTCGTCGTGGCTGACCAGCTCGGCGTAGCCGCGGGCCCGACGGCCCACCTCGCCGAAGATCCGGATGGACTCGACCGCCACCGGCAGGTAGGTGGCCTCTTCCATGCCGGCCGAACCCATCAGAGACTCGTCGGGCAGCGCTGCGGCCAGGCACTGCAGCGCCGCGTCGAGCATCACCGGGTGGATGCGGTAGCCGCGGTGTGCGGTCGCCTCGTCGGGCAGCACGATCTCTGCCTCCGACGCTCCGCCGGGCTTGCGCACGATGCGGGTCAGCGCCGCGAACGCCGGCCCGTGCTGCAGGCCGGTGCCGCGCAGCGCGGCGTAGAGGTCTGCAGGTGACAGCGTGGTGCCGCCCGAGGCCGGCACCGGGCGTTGCGGCTGCCCGGCGGGCTGCGCCGCCGCGGCGCGGGCCACGGCATGCCGTGACCAGCTGCCGCCGGCCGGACGGGAGTGGATCTCGATCCGCAGTTCCTCGGATCCGTCGGCGTCGTGCAGCAGCCGGGTGGTGACCTCGGTCCGCTCGTCGACACGCAGCATCTGCTCGACCTCGACACGGTCCACCGCGACGGCAGACGCCGGCAGGCCCAGCGCCTCACCGGCCGCTGCCAGCGCGATCTCGGCGAAGCCGGTGGCCGGCATCACGACCTGGCCGTGCACCTTGTGGTGCGACATCCACGCAACGATGTCGGTGCCGACGTCGGACTGCCAGACGTGGCCGTGCCCGGACGGCAGCTCGACGTGGATGCCCAGCAGCGGGTGCGCGTCGGCGGCGTGCCGGTTGGCGGCCGTTGGTGCCGCCCAGTACCGGACGTGCTGCCACGGCCGCGGCGGCAGGTCGGCCCGGCCGACTCCACCGTCGGGCACGGCCGCGTCGGCGGCGGGCGGTGCCACGTTCGCCAGGTTGGTGTGGAAGCTCAGCGCCTCGGGCTGCTCGCGCAGCAGGGTGCCGGTGACGACGGCATCGCCTGCGGGACGGGCGGTCTCGAGGTTCCCGTTGATCGCGTGGCTGAGCAGCGGGTGCGGACTGACCTCCACGAAGTTGGCGTGCCCGGCGGCGGCCGCGGTGACGGCCTGGGCGAACCGCACCGGGTTGCGCAGGTTGTGCACCCAATAGTCGGCGTCAAAAGCCGGTGTGCCGGAACCGGTTTGGCCGACGGTGCTGATCAGCGGGATCTTCGGCGCGGACGGCTGCAGGCCGGCCAGTTCGGTGCGCAGCTCCGCCAGGATGGGGTCGACGGTGGGGTGGTGCGAGGCCACGTCCACCTCGACGCGCCGGGCCAGCTTGCCCTGGGCATCGACGATCGCGACGACGGCGTCCACCTGCTCGGGCGGGCCGGCGATCACGGTCTGCTGCGGGGCGGCGTACACCGCGACGGTCAGATCGGAGTGCTCGGCGATCAGCTTCTCGGCGGCCTCGGCGTCAAGCTCCAGCAGCGCCATCGCGCCCTGGCCACTGAGCCGTGCCATCAGCTTGGAGCGGGTGGCGATCACCTTCAGCCCGTCGGCGGGGCTCAGCGCACCGGAGACGACGGCCGCGGCCACCTCCCCCATCGAGTGCCCGATCACCGCGTCCGGCTCGACACCGTGCGAGCGCCACAGCGCGGTCAACGCCAGCTGCATACCCACCAGCACCGGCTGGATGCGGTCGATACCGACCACCGGCTCACCGGACTCCAGCACCTGTCGCAGCGAGAACCCGACCTGGGCAACGAAGTCCGGTTCCAGCTCGTCGACGGCGGCGGCGAACGCCGGCTCGTCGGCCAGCAGTTGGCGGCCCATGCCGGCCCACTGCGAACCCTGCCCGGAGTACAGGAACACGGTTCCCTTGCCGCCCTGGGCATTACGCGTGCCGACCACCCCGGGTGCGGGGTAGCCACCGGCCACCGCGCGCAGCCCGGCCAAAGCCTGCTCGGTGTCGCATGCGCTGACGGTGGCGAACTTGGCGTAGCGGCTGCGGTGGTGGTTGAGCGTGCTGGCGATGTCGGCCAGCGGCACACCCGCGCCGGGGCCCGCCAGCCAGTCGGCCAGCGTCGCGGCCCAGGCCGCCACCCGCTGCTCGGTCTTGCCCGAGACCACCAGCGTGCTCACCGAATCGGTCGGAGCCGGTGCGGGAACCGGGTCCGGGCCCTGCTCGAGCACCACGTGCGCGTTGGTTCCGCCGAGCCCGAACGACGACACCGCGGCGCGGCGCGGTCCCTCGGCCGCCGGCCACGGCGTCATCTCGGTGGGGATGAACAGCCGGGTCGGAGTCGGGTCGATCGACGGATTCCATTTGGAGAAGTGCAGATTCGGCGGGATCTGAGCCCGCTGTACCGCAAGTGCGGCCTTGATGAAGCCGGCGATGCCCGCCGCCGCCTCCAAGTGGCCGATGTTGGTCTTCACCGCACCCAGCGCACAGCGGTCCGGCCCCTTGCCGTACACGTCGGCCAGGGCCTCGAACTCGATCGGGTCACCGAGACCGGTTCCGGTGCCGTGCGTTTCGATCAGGTTCACCGAAGTAGGCGGGACATTCGCACCGCGCAGCGCCTGGCGGATCACCTCGCTCTGGGCGATGGTGTTCGGCGCGGTCAGACCGTTGGAGCGGCCGTCCTGGTTGACCGCCGAGCCCCGCACCACCGCGAGCACCCGGTCGCCGTCGCGCATCGCGTCGGTGAGTCGCTTGAGCACCACGACCCCGGTGCCCTCGCCGCGCACGAAACCGTCGGCGCCGGCGTCGAAGCTGTGGCAGCGGCCACGCGGGGACAGCATCCCCCACTTGGCCATGGCGATCTGGGTCTCGGGGCGCAGGATGAGGCTGACGCCACCGGCCAGTGCCAGGTCACTCTCACGCATGCGCAGGCTCTGGCAGGCCATGTGGATGGTGACCAGCGACGACGAGCACGCCGAGTCCATCGCGACCGCGGGCCCGCGCAGACCCAGCAGGTAGGCGATGCGTCCGACCGCCACGGCGTGGGCGGTTCCGGTGGCCGTGTAGCCGTCGATGGCATCCGGGTTCGACCCCGAAATACCTTGGTACTCCGTGTAATAGATGCCCATCATCACCGCGGCGCGGATCCCGGCCAGCTTCTCCGGTGACATTCCGGCGTGCTCGAGAGCCTCCCACGCCACTTCCAGTATCAGCCGCTGCTGGGGGTCCATGGCTTCCGCTTCGCGCGGCGAGATGCCGAAGAAGTCGGCGTCGAAACCGGCCACATCATCGGTGAGGAAGCCGCCCCACTTCGACGACATCTTGCCCGGCGCCAGAGTGTCCGGGTCGTAGTACTCGTCGGCGTCCCAGCGGTCCGCGGGAACCTCGACGATCGCATCGGTGCCGCCCGCGAGCATGTCCCAGTAGGCGTCGGGACCGGCGGCCCCGCCGGGCAGCCGGCAGCCGATGCCGACGACCGCGATCGGTTCGGCGGCCGTGGTCGCAGCCGCCTTCTCGAACTTCCCGTTCAGTTCGTCGCGCTTCTCGGCCGGCAGCGCCGCCATCCGATTGAAGATCGTCGTCATCAAAAACCGCTCTCGCTACCCGTCGAAGCCGACTCGACCTGATCGAACAACTCGTCCAGCACACCGCCGGACGACTCGAACATCAGGTGGTCGTCGGCTTCCGCCTCGTCATCCGGCGTGGCGTACGCGGTGGCCAGCAAACCCACCAGATGCGTCGCCAACGCCGAGATGCTGGGGTGGTTCCACAGCATTGACGCCGACAAATCCACCCCAACCAACTGTTGTGTCTCCTTGAGCACCGTCATCGCAATCATCGAGTCCAGGCCCATCTCCGGGAACGGCTGGTCCACGTCGACCGCCGCCGCCGATGTCCGGAGCTCGCGCGCAAGAATAGCCTGCAGCCGCACCGTCAACTCGCCGAGCCGCTCGTCGGCCGGGATCGCCGACCAGTCCGGGGCACCGGTCGCCGCGGACGCCGATGCGCTGCCACCCGACTGCTCACCCGTCTCAGCAGCACCGATAGTCACATCTGCCTCGCCGACCAGGTCCTCGAAGAACGTCAGGTCGCGGAACTCCGGCGAGGTCGCCACGGCGCGGTCGATACGCAACCGGCCCACCCCGACCCGGGCGCCGATCCGTTCCGAACCGCCGCCGAGCACCGCGTCGAGGGCCTCGACGCCTTCGTCGGGGCTGATCGGATCCAGCACGCTCAGCGTCATGGAACGCCCGAGGCCCACATCCGACCACTGCCCCCAGTTGATGGCGGTACCGGGCAGCCCGGCGGCGTGCCGCCACGTCATCAGGGCATCCAGCCAGGCGTTGGAGGTGGCATAACCCAGCTGGCCGGGCAGGCCCAGCAGCGCGGCCATCGAGGAGAAGCCCACCCACCAGTCCAGTTCGCGGGCGGCGGTCGCGGCATGCAGCCGCGCCGCACCGGCGGCCTTGGCCGACCAGACGCTCTCCAAGCTCTCGCGGGTCACCGCAGTCACCAGGCCGTCACCGAGCACGCCGGCCGCGTGTACAACGCCGCGCAGCGGCATGCCGGTCTCTTCGGCGGCGGCCACCAGACGCTCGGCCACCCCCGGCGCGCTGATGTCGCCGGGGACGAACATCGCCTCGGTCTCAGCGCACAGCTCCGCGAGGACGGCGCGCTGCTCCTCGGAGAGCTCACTGCGGCCGTTGAGGATGATCCGTCCGGCGCCGCGGGCCGCCAACCAGCGCGCGACCACGATGCCCAGGCCGCCCAGCCCACCGGTGAGCAGGTAGGAGCCGTCGGCGCGGACCTGGGCTTGGGGTGCTTCGGCGCCCAAGGTTGCCCGGGTGAGCCGTTCGGTGAACCGCTGCCCGCCTCGCCAGGCGATCACGTCGTCGCGCAGCGGTGCCTGCAGTTCGGCCAGCAGGTCTGCGGCCAGGGTTTCGGCATCAGCCGTTTCGTCCAGGTCGACCAGGGTGGCGCCCAGGTCCGGCTCGTCGGCCAGCACGCGGGCGAGCTCGCCGGGGAACCGCCAGGTGCGGACCACGCCCTTGAGCGCGCCGATGGCGGGGTCACCACCACCATCACCGCCGACGCTCAGACCACCGCGGCTGACCAGCCACAGCCGCGGTGTCGCGCCGTCGACGGCCGCCCGGGCCGCCGTCGAGGCGGTCCAGATGAGTTCGCGGGCGCGGGCCAGTTCGCCCTCGGGGTCGGTGCCGTCGAACGTGTGGCTCCCCAGCAGCACGACGACACCGGCCGGTGGGTGCGCCGGGTCGGCGCCGGCCTGCGCGACCGCCTCGGCCAGCGCCGGCCGGTCGGCGAACGGCCCGGTGAGGACCCTGCGGTTCGGCCCGGCCAGCCGGGCGGAGAATGCGGCGGCCAGTGCTTCGGATCCGGGCTCGGTGAGCAGCAGCCAGCTGCCGGCTGCCACGCCGGTGGATTCCGGTGCCGGGCTGGGTGTCCACTCGGTGGCGTAGAGCTTCTGCTCCAGCGGGACCCGCAGGCTGCGCGGGTCGAGCGGGCGCAGTTGGACGCCGGTGAGCTCGGCGATCGCAGTGCCGTCGTCACCGGTGAGCACGACTCGGCCGGTGACGGCTGCGTCGTCGGCCCCGGTGATCTCGGTGTGGCAGTGCACCTGGCGTCCGGCGGGGGCGAAGACCCGTACCGCGGCGACCGACGCCGGCGCGTAGCCCAATCCGTCGTCGGCGACCTCGATCGCCGACGCCAGCTTGCGCAGGGCGGCGTCCAGCAGCGCAGGGTGCAGGCGATAGGCGGGGTGGGCGGCTGCGCCGTCCGGCAGCGCGAGCGGGTCCCCGGAGGGCAGCTCGGTGGCCGGTTCGGCGGTGGCGATGACGGCGTGTGCGTGGCGGATCCAGGCTTCGCCGGTGGCGCGGGCGTGGATCTCGACCCGCGTCTGGCCGTCGGCCTGGTTCAGCTGGGTGGTCACCTGCATGCCGCCGTCGAGCACCAACGGCTGCTCGATCTCCAGGCCGCTGACCATGATCGCCTCGGCGGGCGTGCCCAGGGCCTGGCTGCCTGCGGCCAGTGCCATCTCGATCAGGGCCGCGGCAGGCAACACCGCCTGGCCCTGCACCGGGCTGGCGCCCAGCCACGACAGCGTCTCGGGGCCCAGGGTGGTCTGCCACATGTGGTCGCGGCCGCTGAGCATCTCGACGTGCGCCCCGAGCAGCGGGTGGGTGTCGGGTGCCTGGCCGGCGGCCCGCGCGGGTGCGACGAGCCAGTGCCGGGTGTGCTGCCAGACCGAGTTGGGCAGTTCCGCGAAGCCGCCGGGCGCGCCGGCGCCGGCGCCGAGTTCGGCCAGCTGCAGGTGGAAGCTCAGGGTTTCGTCGTCGCCGCGTCGCAGGGTGGACGCCACGGTCACCGGTTCGCCGGTGGCTGCTTCGGCGGTCTCGCTGACCGAGTGGGTCAGCAGCGGGTGCGGGCTGATCTCGATGAACGTGGTGTGGTCTTGCGCCGCTTTGGTGATGGCCTGGCTGACCAGTGCCGGACGGCGCACATTGTCAGCCCAGTACTGCGCATCGAGCACCGGCGTGGGCCCGGCCGGATCAACCGTGGTGGAAATGAACGGAATCGACGGCGCCGACGGCACCAGATCCGCCAACGCCGCACGCAGTTCACCCAGGATCGGATCCATGAACGCCGTATGCGAAGCGACCTCCATATTCACCCGCCGAGCAAACAACTCCTGACCCGCCACCGCGGCAATCACCGCATCCACACCATCGGGCGAACCCGCAACCACCGTCTGCCGCGGCGACAAGAACCCCGCCACCTCAACACCGGGATAACCCGCCAACAACTCCCCCGTCGCCTGCGCGTCGAGCTCCAACAAGGCCACCGCACCCTGGCCCGCCTGACGCGACATCAACGACGACCGCACCGCGATCAAACCCAAACCCTGCTCCAGCGTCAGCGCCCCGGCCACCACCGCCGCAGACACCTCCCCCATCGAATGCCCAATCACCGCATCCGGAACCACCCCATAGGAACGCCACAACGCAGCCAACGCCAACTGCAACCCCATGATCACCGGCTGCACCTGAGCATCACCAGAAATCTCGGCACCCTGCTCAATCACCTCACGCAGCGAAAAACCCACCCGCGCAGCAAAAACCGGCTCCAACTCATCAACCGCAGCAGCAAACACCGGCTCATCAGCCAACAACCGACGACCCATACCCACCCAATGCGAACCCTGACCCGAAAACACGAACACCGGCCGGGTCACGGGCGTCAGCGGTCGCGCCTCGGTGACTCCGGCGGCGCTCTCGCCGGCGGCCAGTGCCTGCAGGCCGGCCACCGCCTGGGCGTGGTCGCGGGCACAGACGCTCGCGGTGTATTTGAAGCGGCTCCGGTTGGCGCGCAGGGAATGTGCGATGTCGGCCAGTGGCACGTCGGCGCCGTCGGCCTGCAACCACGCCGCCAGCGCACCCGCGGTCGCGGCGATCCGCGCCGGAGACTTACCCGAAACCACCAACGTGTTCACCACCGGTGACGAGGTCGCTTCCGCAGCCTCAGGCTCCGGGGCCTGCTCGACGATCACGTGCGCATTGGTGCCCGACACCCCGAACGAAGACACCCCCGCCCGACGCGGACGCGACACCACCGGCCAGTCCATCGGCTGCGCTGCGATCGTGAACTGCGAAGCCCCCGCGCCCGCGTTCGGCGTCAGCTCGGCGAAGTTCAGGTGCCGCGGGATGAACCCGTGCTGCACCGACAACACCGTCTTGATGAAACCCGCCACACCGGAAGCAGATTCCAGGTGACCCAGATTGGTCTTCACCGAACCCAACACCAACGGCGCCGAACCACCCCGCTCACCGAACACCGCCGACAAGGCATCCAACTCAATCGGATCACCCAACGCCGTCCCGGTACCATGCGCCTCGACATAATCCAGATCGCCCGGCGACAACCGAGCCGACGCCAACGCCGCCCGCACCACCTTCTGCTGCGCCGGACCCGACGGCACCGTCTGACCCGACGACGGCCCATCCTGATTCACCGCCGAACCCGACACCACCGCCAGAACCCGATCACCATCACGCTGGGCATCCGACAAACGCTTGAGCACCACCACCCCAGCGCCCTCAGACCGCACATACCCATCAGCAGCAGCATCAAAAGTCTTACACTGCCCGTCCGGGGCCAACATCCCCCACCGCGACGTCGCAATGCTGTTCTGCGGGGTCAGAATCAAGTTCACCCCGGCCGCCAACGCCTGATCCGACTCCCGGCGCCGCAAACTCGCACACGCCAGATGAATCGACACCAACGACGACGAACACGCCGTATCCAC
>NZ_CP084028.1:2370397-2517950 GCF_020181595.1 [Mycobacterium] vasticus
CACATACCCATCAGCAGCAGCATCAAAAGTCTTACACTGCCCGTCCGGGGCCAACGTCCCCCACCGCGACGTCGCAATGCTGTTCTGCGGGGTCAGAATCAAGTTCACCCCGGCCGCCAACGCCTGATCCGACTCCCGGCGCCGCAAACTCGCACACGCCAGATGAATCGACACCAACGACGACGAACACGCCGTATCCACCATCATCGCCGGACCATGCACACCCAAGAAATACGACAACCGCCCCGCCGCAAAATTAGGAGCATTACCGAAAGCCAGGTAGGGGTCGGTGTCGCGCACCCCGAGCAGCTCGGTGGCGATCAGTGCGTAGTCGTTGGTGGTCAGGCCGACGAAAACACCGGTCTGGGTACCCCGAATAGCCTCGCGGGTGATCCCGGCGTTCTCCAACGCCTCCCAGGCCACCTCCATCAGCAACCGCTGCTGAGGATCCATCGCATCGGCCTCGCGCGGCGAAATACCAAAGAACTCCGCATCGAATTCGTCTGGCTGCCACGAGGTGAGGAATCCCCCTTCGCCGCTGGCGATCGTGCCGGGTGCGGTGTGGTCCGCCGAATAGAACGCATCGGCATCCCACCGATCCGCCGGCACCCGAACAATGCCCGAACCCTCATCGCACAACAACTGCCAAAATGCCGCCGGCCCATCAACACCACCGGGAAGGCGACAACCCATACCCACCACCGCGATCGGCTCGGTATCACCGGCCTCAGCAACCGCCAAACGCTCGGTCAGATCATCGATCTTGCGCAGCGCATCAGCAAAAATCGCCCGACGATCCGGCCCCCCAGCCGGCGCAGCAGTCTTCTCGCTCAACTCAACCTCTCCGAAAGCTGCGCGAGCAGCTCGTCATCGCTCATGTCGTCGTAGGCGTCGCCGTCCTGCTCGGCGGCCTCTGCCACCTCGGGCAGGATGCTCGCCAGGTATTCGGTCAGCGCCTCGACGGTCGGGTAGTCGAATACGACTGCGGCCGGCAGGGTTTCGCCGAGACTGTCCGACAGGGCGCGCTGCAGCGTGACGCTCATCAGCGAATCCATGCCGGAGGCGAAGAAGCCGGCGGTCGGGTCCAGCGCATGCCGCGACGCCAGACCCATCGCGGCGACGACCTGTGAGATGACGTGGTCACGCAGCATCTCGTGGCGCTGTTCGGGTTCGGCGTCGGCCAGCGCCCGCCGGAATTCGGTGGCGACCGGCGCCGATCCGCCGGCCGGCGCGGGGGCGGCCAGCAGGTCGTCGACGATGCGCAGCGCCGCGCGGGTGCGGTAGGCGGTGGCCAGCCGCGGCCAGTCGGCCGCGACGACGGTGTGCCGCACGGCATTGTGGGCACCGATCACCAGTGGAAGCGCCCCGATCGCGACCTTGTCCTCCATCGGCAGCAGCCCGGACTCCGCGGTGACCTGACGTTCCGCCTCGGACTGGGTGTCGTCCAACGATTTCCACAGACCCCAGTTGATCGCGGTGGCCGGTAGTCCGGCTGCCCGGCGAGCGTAGGCGAAGGTGTCCAGGAAGGTGGTGGTGGCCGTGTAGTGCGCCAGCCACCGCGATCCGGTCAGGCCGGAGATGGACGAGAACAGCACGAAGTGACGCACCGGGTGGCGCAGTGACAGCTTGTGCAGCACTGCCACCACGTCGAGCTTCGGCCGGAACATGGCGGTGACGTCGTCATCGGTCATGTCGCGCAACGTGATCGGTCCACCGGCGAAGGCCGCAACGTGGATGCCGGCCAGCGGCGGGAGGTCCTTGCCGAACCGGTCGAAGAGTGCGCTCATCGCGGCCTCGTCAGCGGCGTCCGCGGCAGCGGTGACCAAAGTCGTTCCGGTCGAGGACAACTCGGCCGACAACGCATCCAGGCGGGTGCCGGGCTGCCGCGACACCGCGACGATGGTCTTCGCCCCGTTGCCGGCCAGTTCTCGAATCAACTGCGGGCCGATGTTGCCGGTGGCTCCGATCACCAGATGGCAGGTGCCCGGGTCGAATTCGGCCGGCGCGGCAGCTCCGCTGGGACGGCCGCCCCGCAGGCGCGGGACGCGCCGGACCCCGGCCCGGTAGACGATCTGGTCCTCGTTGTCGCCTGCGCCGGCCTCGGCCCGAAGGTATCCGGCCACCAGTGCCGCCGGAACCGACTCGTCGACGTCGATGACCGCGCCCCAGATCTCGGGGTGTTCCAGAGCCAGCGTGCGGCCCAGGCCCCACAGTACGGCGTGCGCGGGGTTGGCCCGGTCGCCGTCGCCGACGGGCTGGGCGTTGCGCGTCAGCAGATACAGCTTGGCCCCAGACCCTGAAGCCGACTGGTTCGCCATGGCCGCGACCAGTCGCCGCGCGGTGTTGAACGCGTCATACGCCGGCGCCGCAGTCAGGTCCGCGGCGGCCGCCGCCGGCGCGTACAGCACATGGGTGGCCGCGGACAGCGCCGCGGACAAAGCCGCCCGGTCGGCACCGTCGGCCAGCGCGGAGGCGGCCAACGTGGTCACCGTGCCGTCGAGTTCTGCGGCCACGGCGTCGTCGCCGACCACCAGCCAGGACAGTTCCGCGGCGTTGTCCACGCCCTCGGCTTCGGCGGCCGGCCAACTCAGCTCGCACCACCATTCCGGGGGCACCGAACCGGCGTTGCCCACGGCCTGTTGGACACCATCGCCGACCGGACCGCCAGCGCTGCGGATCGACGCGGTCTCGATCCAGTACCGGCTGTGCTGCCACGGGGTGCTGGGCAGCACCGGGTGCGGTTCCGGCGGGTGCGGCGTCTGCGGGGGCTGTGTGGTGTGCGTGCGGTTGAGGTTCGTGTGGAAGCTCAGTGCGTCGTCGCCGTTGCGTACCAGGGTTCCGACGCTGTGGTGGTGGCCGCCGAACGCCTCGCAGGTGTCGGCGATCGCGTGGGTCAGGATCGGGTGCGCGCTGACCTCGACGAAGGTGGTGTGTTCGCCACCGGCCGCGGTCACGGCCTGCGTCAGCAACGCGGGCTTGCGAACGTTGTCCGCCCAGTAGTCGGCGTCCAGCAGCGGCAGGCCGCCGGCCGGCATCGCCGACTCGGTCACCGTGGAATAGAACGGAATCGTGGCGACCTCGGGCGTCAGGCCCTCCAGAGCGGTCCGCAGGTCGGCCAGGATCGGATCCATGAACGCGGTGTGCGAAGCCACCTCCATGTTGACCCGGCGCGCGAACTTGTTCTCGGCGCTCACCTTCGCGATCAGTGCGTCGACCGGTGCCACCGCGCCGGCCACCACCGTCTGCTTCGGCGAAAGGTAGCCCGCCACAGCAACATCGGGGTAGTCGGCCAGCAGTGCCTCGGTGGCGTCTGTGTCCAGGTTCAGCAGTGCCACCGCACCCTGTCCAGCCTGCTGGGACATCAGCCGAGACCGGGCGGCGATCACCCGGAAACCGTCGGCCGTGCTCAGCGCACCGGCGACGACGGCTGCGGTCACCTCACCCATGGAGTGACCGATCACCGCGTCGGGGTGCACGCCGTAGGACCGCCACAGTTCGGTCAGGGCCAGCTGGAGTCCCATCAGGACGGGCTGCACCGCAGCGTCGCCGCTGATCGCCTCGCCGCCCGAGATCACCTGCCACAGCGAGAATCCGACGTGTTCGACGAAGGTGGGCTCGAGCACGGCCAGCGCTCGCGCGAAAGCCGGTTCGTCGGTGAGCAGTTGGCGGCCCATGCCGGCCCAGTGCGAGCCTTGCCCGGAGTAGACGAACACCGTGCCGGGCCCGCAGGGCCCGTCGTGCGGGCCGACGACGCCGTATCCCGAGCCGTCGGCCGAGTTGCCGGCGGCCAGTGCCTCCAGGCCACGGATGGCCTGGGCGCGGTCGCGGGCGCAGACCGTGCCGAACTGAGCCTGCCGGGCGCGGTGATGGTTGAGGGTGTGTGCGACGTCAGGCAGGTCCACGCCCGCGCCGAGGCCATCGAGCCAGCCGGCCAGATCCTGCGCGGTAGCCGCGATCCGCTCCGGATTCCGGCCGGCCACCACCAGCGTGGTGATCGCCGGGTCCGCCTCACGCGCCGAGACCTTGGCGGGCGGAGCCTGCTCGATGACCACATGGGCGTTGGTCCCGCCGAATCCGAATGAGGAGATACCGGCCCGGCGCGGATGGTCGGTGGACGGCCAGTTCTGCTGTTCGGCAACGACCTTCAGACGCATCTGATCGAACGTGATGTGCGGGTTCGGAGTGTTGAAGTGCAGGTTGCGCGGAATCTGCCCGCGCTGCACCGCCAGCACCGACTTGATGAAGCCGACCATGCCGGCGGCCGCCTCCAGGTGACCCATGTTCGACTTGGCGGCGCCCAGCAGCAGGGGTGCGTCGGCGGGACGCCCGCGGCCCAGCACGGTACCCAGCGCCCGGGCCTCGATCGGGTCGCCGAGCAACGTTCCGGTGCCGTGGGTTTCGACGTAGTCGACTTCGTGCGGCGCGATGCCTGCGTCGGCGTAGGCCGAACGCAGCACCGCCATCTGTGCCGCGGGGTTGGGCGCCAGCAGGCCGTTGGAGTGGCCGTCCTGGTTGATCGCCGAACCGCGGACCACGGCCAGCACCCGGTCACCGTCCCGGCGGGCGTCGGAAAGGCGCTTGAGCACCACCACACCGCAGCCCTCACCGCGGACGAATCCGTCCGCGGCGGCGTCGAAGGCGTGGCAGGCGCCGGTCGTAGAAAGGGCGCCGCTCTGGTCGAAGCCGCGGAACACCGCCGGCGACATCAGCAGGTTCACCCCGCCGGCGATGGCGGTCTCGACCTCACCGGTACGCAGGCTGCGGCAGGCCAGGTGCAGGGCCACCAGCGATGACGAGCACGCGGTGTCCACCGTGACCGATGGGCCGCGCAGGTCCAGGAAGTAGGACAGCCGGTTGGCGATGATGCTCAGTGCACCACCGGCATTGCTCCAGGCGTCGACGGTGCTCAGATCAGACGACGCATGCAGGCCGTATTCGGTGATGCTGGCCCCGACGAACACCCCGGTCTGCGAGCGCCGCAGCGAGGTGGCCGGAATTCCGGCGTGCTCCAACGCTTCCCACGCCACCTCGAGCAGCAGGCGCTGCTGCGGATCCATCTTGACCGCTTCGCGGCTGGAGATGTCGAAGAAGTCCGCATCGAAAGCGGCGATGTCGGTCAGAAACGAGCCCCAGCGGGTGGTGCGGGCGATCTCAGCCGAGCCATCGTCGAACGGCGCCCAACGGTCCTCGGGAACCTCGGTGACCGCGTTGCCGCCGTCGATCAGGAACTGCCACAACGCTTCCGGCGAATTGATGTCGGCCGGGAATCGACAACCCAGGCCGATCACCGCGATCGGCTCGTCGGTACCCAGCCGGCCGGGCTCGGATGCCGAGTCGTCGTCGGCGGCTTCGGGCTCGAGCAGGAATCGGGCCAGCTCCGCCACCGATGGGTGCTGCCAGAGCTCGACCGGAGAGATCTTGCGGCCCAGCAGTTCTGACAATTCACCACAGAGCACGACGGCGTCGCGCGAACCGACTCCGAGATCGTTCAACGAGGCGCTGAAATCGATGTCTTCGAGGTTGCAGCCGATGTTGGTGACCAGGTAGTCGGCCAGCCAGTGGCGCAGTGCTTCTTCGTCAAATGCTGCGGTCATGCTGGGAACTCAATTCCCACTAGATTCCGTCCCATCCGGCCGAGGCCGATTCCACGCTGTCGAACAGCTCATTCAAAACACTGTCGGCGGACTCGGACGCCTGCCCGTTGGCTGCGGCCGACCCGTCGACGGAAGCGCCCTCGGGCAGCAGCTTGCCGGTGAGGTGCGCCGCCAACGCTGCCGTCGTCGGGTGGTTCCACAGCATCGTCGCCGACAGCTCCAACCCGACGAGCTGTTCGATGTCGCGCCGGACTGCCATCGCCATCACCGAGTTCAGTCCCATTTCGGCGAATGGACGGTCCAGCTGCAGTTCGGCCTCCGGCATGCGAAGTTCGTGGGCCAGGATGCTGCGCAACCCGATTTCCAGCTCGCTGAGTATCTCATCGGGAGCCAACTGAGCCCAGTCGCGGGAGGGTCCGGCGGCGATACCGTCCGCAGCACCGGGCTCGCCTTCCCTGGGCAGCGGCACCATCACGGCCTGGGCGACGTCGTAGTGCTCGACGTGATCCCAGGCGGCGAAGGCCTCTGCCGGGGTGATCGCCCGCGAGCCCATCCGCTCCAGTTCGTGCAGCACGACGTGGGCTTCGGCACCGAATCCGAGGCCCTTCCAGGCCACCCAGTCCAGGCTGACGCTGTGACAGCCCCGCTGGTGGCGGGCGCGGGCCAGACCGTCCAGGTAGGCGTTCGCGCTGGCGTAGGCGCCCTGGCCGGGCACGCCGAACACCGCGCCGGCGGCGGCGGTCATAAAGTAGAACTCCAGGCTGCCGGGCGGGAACAGTTCGTGCAGCACCTGGGCTCCGGCGACCTTCGGCCACATGGTGTCCCGCAGCCGCTCATCGTCGAACTCGGTCAGCAGCTGGCCCTCGGTGATGCCGGCGGCGTGGATGATGCCGCGGATCTGCGGGGAGCCCGCGTCGTCGCGACGGGCGATGAGTTCGGCGACCGCATCGCGGGAGCCGATGTCCAGCGCGGCCAGTTCGACGCTGACGCCGCGGCGCTCCAGTGCCCGGATCGCGGTGATCTTCTGCCGGACACCGGCGTCAAGGGTCGCGGCGTCCCAGTCGCGCCGCGGCGGCAGGCCGGTGCGGCCGGCGAGCACCAGGCGGCGGGCACCACGGTCGACGAGCCACCCGGCCATCAGCAGACCCAGGGCGCCCATGCCGCCGGTGACGAGGTAGGCGCTGTCGGGCTGGCAGACCATCGGTTCGCGGTCCGGCGGGCCGGACAGCGGGGTGAACGCGGTGGTGAGGAACGTTCCGTCGCGCAGGACCAGGATGGTTTTCGCCGGGGTGCGCAGCACACCTGACAGGGCTGCGGCATTAGCGGCCAAGTCCGCCGTGTTGTCGCTGGGCAGGTCGATGAGCCCACCGCAGAGCTGGGGCTGCTCGGCCCGGATCACGCCGGCCATGCCCCACAGGCTGCTTTGGCGCACCGCGGCGTCCGACGCCGCCTCATGCACCCCCTGGGTGATGATCCACAGCGCCGGCGGGTGGTCGTCGCGCTCGGCGAGTTGGGTGACCAGGTCGGCCACTTCGCGAGCCAGCCTGCTGGTGGCGTCCAGGTCGCTCTCGCCCGCGCGGTCCGCGTCGGCCACGTAGAGCACGGTCTGAGCCTGGGCGATGTCGACGTCGCGGTGACCGGCTGCGACCAGCCCGTCACGCAGTGCCTCGGCGGCGGCGCCGTCACCGACGACGGTGAGCGTGCCCGGCTGGTCCGGGTTTTCGGGTGCGGCGTCCCAGGGCTGCCAGTCGATGGCGTGAGCGATCGACGTCGGGTCGTCGGTGGGGGCGGCGGTGCCCAGTGCGGTGTAGCGCAGTCCGCGGATGTCGACGCAGCGCGTGCCGTCGGCGGTCGTCACGGCGATGTCGATGACGAGTTCGTTCTCGCCGCCGTCCCGGCGGTGCACGACGACTCCGGCCCGGTTGTCTGCGGGCGGCTCCCCGAGGCGGATGCTGCCGATCGCGGCGGGCACCATCAGCTCGGGGTTGTCGCGGTCGACCAGTCGCGCGATGTGCAGTGCGGCGTCCAGGAGTGCGGCGGTGGCCGATCGGTCGGTGCCCGCGGCCAGCTCTATGTCGGCCAGCAGCTCCGCCTGGGTTGTCCGCCCCGAGCTCAGCGACCAGTCGAAGGGGCGTCCCTCGCTGCCCCAGGTCAGCCACAGCGAGGTGACCGCTTCGTCGTCGAAGTGTGTTCCGGCGTGGCCGTTCTTGCGGGTTGCGCCCTCACCGAACGAGTCGATGTCGCCGGCCGCGGCGATGCGGGCGCTGAGGTGTCTGATCCAGCGCGCGTCGTCGCCGCCGGAGTTCGAGGAGACTGCCCTCGAGGAGATGGCGATGGATTCGGCGTCGGCGACCACCTGGACGGACCGCGGCCGGTCGACGATGATCGGGTGCTCGAAGCGGATGTCGCTGACGCCCGGGCGGCCGCACACCTCGATGGCGGCGTCGGACAGGGTTTTCAGCAGCACCGACGCCGGCACCAGTTCGACGCCGTTGTTGCGGTGGCCGCCCGGGTAGGGCTTGGTCTCCGGCGAGAGTCGCGCCTGCCACAGGTGGACGGTGGGGGTGCTGCCGATCTTGATGTGCGTTCCCAGCAGCACTCCGGTCCGGGGCGCGGATTCGGCTGCGGTAACCGCATTTTCGGTGTTGAGCCAGTGGTGGGTGTGCCGCCACGGGGTGGCCGGGAGCACCGGGTAGCTGCCCGACGGGTGCGGCAGGTCGCGGGGACTGACCGGGTGCGCCGCGTTGAGGTGTTCGTGGAAGACGACGGTGTCGTCGCAGTCGCGCACCAGCGTGGCCACGCTGCAGTGCGCGACGGCTTCCAGGTTCTCGTCGATGGTGTGGGTCAGAATCGGGTGCGGGCTGATCTCGATGAAGGTCCCGTACGCCTCTGCCGCTTTGGTGATGGCCTGGCTGACCAGTGCCGGACGGCGCACATTGTCAGCCCAGTACTGCGCATCGAGCACCGGTGTGGGCCCAGCCGGATCAACCGTGGTGGAGATGAACGGAATCTGTGGCACCGAAGGCACCAGATCCGCCAACGCCCCACGCAGTTCATCAAGGATCGGATCCATGAACGCCGTATGCGAAGCGACCTCCATATTGACCCGCCGAGCAAACAACTCCTGACCGGCCACCGCGGCAATCACCGCATCCACGCCATCGGGCGAACCAGCCACCACCGTCTGCCGCGGCGACAAGAACCCCGCCACCTCAACACCCGGGTAACCCGCCAACAACTCCCGCGTCGCCTGCGAATCCAACTCCAACAAGGCCACCGCACCCTGCCCGGCCTGACGCGACATCAACGACGACCGCACCGCGATCAAACCCAAACCCTGCTCGACCGTCAGCGCCCCGGCCACCACCGCCGCAGACACCTCCCCCATCGAATGCCCGATCACCGCATCCGGAACAACCCCATAAGAACGCCACAACGCAGCCAACGCCAACTGCAACCCCATGATCACCGGCTGCACCTGAGCATCACCGGAAATCTCGGCACCCTGCTCAATCACCTCACGCAGCGAAAAACCCACCCGCTGGGCAAAAACCGGCTCCAACTCATCAACCGCAGCAGCAAACACCGGCTCATCAGCCAACAACCGACGACCCATACCCACCCAATGCGAACCCTGACCCGAAAACACGAACACCGTGCCTCGGCCCGGCAGCACCGCAGCGGGTTCCACCACGCCCGGCGCGGATTCACCGGCGGCCAACGCGGTAAGTCCGGCGATGGCCTGTTCGCGATCGCGGGCCGCGACGGTGGCGAATTTCTGATGCCGGGTGCGGTGGTGGTTGAGCGCGTGGGCGATGTCGCCCAAGGTCGCCTCGGCGCCGTCGGTCTGCATCCACGCCGCCAGCGCACCCGCGGTGGCCGCGATCCGCGCCGGAGACTTACCCGACACCAGCAAGGTGCTCACCACCGGCTCCGGAAGAACCTCAGCCGCAACCGCTTCGGTGACCGGGGCCTGCTCGACGATCACATGCGCATTGGTGCCCGACACCCCGAACGAGGACACCCCCGCCCGACGCGGACGCGACACCGCAGGCCAGTCCATCGACTGCCCGGCGACCACGAAATTCCAAGCTCCGACACCGGCGTTGGGGGTCAGTTGCGAGAAGTTCAGGTGCCGCGGGATGAACCCGTGCTGCACCGACAACACCGTCTTGATGAAACCCGCCACACCGGAAGCAGATTCCAGGTGACCCAGATTGGTCTTCACCGAACCCAACACCAACGGCGCCGAGCCGCCCCGCTCACCGAACACCGCCGCCAGCGCATCCAACTCAATCGGATCACCCAACGCCGTCCCGGTACCGTGCGCCTCGACATAGTCGACATCGCCCGGCTCCAACCGGGCCGACGCCAACGCCGCCCGCACCACCTTCTGCTGCGCCGGACCCGACGGCACCGTCTGACCCGACGACGGCCCATCCTGATTCACCGCCGAACCCGACACCACCGCCAGAACCCGATCACCATCACGCTGGGCATCCGACAAACGCTTGAGCACCACCACCCCAGCGCCTTCGCCGCGGACGTAGCCGTCGGCACCGGCATCAAATGTCTTGCACTGCCCGTCCGGGGCCAACATCCCCCACCGCGACGTCGCAATGCTGTTCTGCGGGGTCAACATCAGGTTCACCCCGGCCGCCAACGCCTGATCCGACTCCCGGCGCCGCAAACTCGCACACGCCAGATGAATCGACACCAACGACGACGAACACGCCGTATCCACCATCATCGCCGGACCATGCACACCCAGGAAATACGACAACCGCCCCGCCGCAAAATTAGGGGCATTGCCGAATGAAAGATAGGGGTCCGCGTCGCGCTGGCCGAGTGCCTCAACCGCGGCCAGTGCGTAGTCGTTGGTGGTCAGCCCGACGAATACACCGGTCTGAGTGCCCCGAATGGCGTCTTTGGTGATCCCGGCGTGCTCCAACGCCTCCCAGGCCACCTCCATGAGCAACCGCTGCTGAGGATCCATCGCATCGGCCTCACGCGGCGAAATACCAAAAAACTCCGCATCAAACTCAGCAGGCTGCCACGACGACAAAAACCCACCCTCACGCGAACAAATCGTCCCCGGCACCGAATGATCCGACGAGAAAAACGCATCGGCATCCCACCGATCCGCCGGCACCCGAACAATGCCCGAACCCTCATCACACAACAACTGCCAAAAAGCCGCCGGCCCATCAACGCCACCGGGAAGGCGACAACCCATACCCACCACCGCGATCGGCTCGGTATCACCGGCCTCAGCAACCGCCAAACGCTCGGTCAGATCATCGATCTTGCGCAGCGCATCAGCAAAAATCGCCCGACGATCCGGCCCCCCGGCCGGTGTAACACTCTTCTCGCTCAACTCAACCTCCCCGAAAGCCGCGCGAGCAGCTCGTCACCTTTCATACAGACCGAGCGGAAGCATCCAGCCGGTCGAATCCGTCACGTTGGTAGATCTCTACGCAGCTGGAGCGGCGGATCTTGCCGCTCGTCGTGATCGGGATGGCGCCCTGGGGCACCAGCACCAGATCACCGAACGCCAGGCCGTGCGCCTTGGACAGCGCCGCCGCGACCTTCCGCCTCACCTCGTGCAGCCTGTCCTGGATCTCCGCGTCCGACCCGCCCTTGTTCTTGAACTCGGCGATGGTGACGAGCTGCTCAGAACGGCTGTCGGCGATCGAGACGGCCGCGACACGCCCGCCGGTGATCTCCTGAATGGTGGCCTCGATGTCGTCCGGGTAGTGGTTGCGACCGTCGACGATCAGCAGGTCCTTGATCCGGCCGACGATGTAGAGCTCGCCGTCGGAGATGACTCCGAGGTCGCCGGTCTTGAGCCACGGCCCCTGCGGGGTTCCGGGCGACGGGTCGACGAGCTTGCCGCCGAAGGTGGCCTCGGTGGCCTGCTGGTTGTGCCAATAGCCGGCGGTGACGTTGGTTCCGTGGGCCCAGATCTCGCCGACCTGACCCTCGGGGTTCTCCCGCTGGGTGTCCGGGTCGACGACGCGCACGGTGCAGGCACGCGGCACGCCGCAGCTGACCAGCTCGACGCCGCCCTCGGGCCCGGCCAACTCCGCGGTACCGTTCGCGAGCTTGGTGTAGTCGAAACGCGCGGTGGGCGGCGGGGTGCCGGGGGTGTTCGACGTCAGGTACACGGTGGCCTCGGCCAGCCCGTAGCCGGGGCGCAGGGCCGCCGGGTTGAGGTTGAACTTGGAGAACCGGTCGACGAGCCGCCGCAGCGTCGCGGCGTGCACACGCTCCGCGCCGAACGCGTAGGTGTGAACGCGGCTCAGGTCGAGGCCGGCCATGTCCTCGTCGGAGGTGCGCCGGACAGCCAGCTCGTAGGCGAAGTTCGGCCCACCGGTGTAAGCGTTGGGGTAGCTGGCCACCAGCTGCATCCAGCGGGCCGGCTTGGCCAGGAAGGCCATCGGGCTGAAGACCACCGCCTGGTGGCCGCCCACCAGCGGGAAGATGATGCCGCACATCAGGCCCAGGTCGTGGTAGAAGGGCAGCCACACCACCAGCGTGGTGTCGGCCGGCACCGTCTTGCCGACGTTCTCAAACGTGTCGTCGATCATCTGCTGCATGTTCACGATCGCGTTCTGGTGCCCGACCATCACGCCGGCCGGGGTCCGGGTCGAGCCGGAGGTGTACTGCAGGAACGCCGTCTTGGTGTGGGCGGTGGCCGTGGGTGCCGCGATCGGCTCGGAGTCGAGGTCCAGAGCGTCCACCTCGATCACCACGGGGGGCTTGCCCGGCAGGTCGTTGATCGAGCTGGCGAGGTCGCCGACGGCGGCCGTGGTGGTCAGGATCGCGGCCGGCTGGCAGTCGCGCAGGGCCGCGGACACCCGCTCGTCATGCACACCGAACATCGGCACCGGCAGCGGGACGGCGATCATTCCCGCCTCCAAGGCGCCGTAAAACCCGATGATGTATTCCATGCTCTGCGGGGCCAGCAGCGCCACCCGGTCACCTGGGGATGCGCAGGTCGCCAGCTCCGCGGCCACCACCTGCGCCCGGTTGCGCAGCTGCGACCAGGTCACGGTGTCGCGGTAGCCCTCCGGGTCGACGTCGAAGTCGATGAAGGTATATGCGGGGTCGTTCGGCTTCTCTTGGGCCCGATGCGCCAGCAGGGTCGGGATGTGCGTGTGAGTGACCGGCATTGCGTTGTCTTCTCCTTGTGCTGTCAGGTCCTCTGAAGACCTCACGTGCTGAGTAGTTCGGCCCCGTCACGAGCCCGGCGGGTGCGGCCACCGGTGACGGTCTTGCTGCGCGGCCCTGCACAGCGGAGTTATGCGGTTGGATTGGCGGCATCGGGACACTTCCCTCACGGGATCAGGCCTTGTGGGCATCACTTAGCGTGCTGCCGGCTGAGAAACCTCAACCTCACCGTCGGCCGGTAATGCGCCTTACCGAAAGTCGGGGCCCTGTGCATCCGTGCGCCGAGATCGCGCAGCCGAAGCGGGCGGTGCGGATTGAATCGACCATTGACACGGGTACCCCTTCTGGAGATTGTGGAACCGACGTCAAAACTCCTCGGACCCCGACATCCCAGGTGTTTCCCTCCCGCGGAGGCTACCACGTAGGCCCTGCTGACAGGGAATTTACGGCCTACGTACAGCCCCTTTAGGGCAGATCGGGCATTGTAGCGCAAGAAACGTGTGTGACGCCAGTGACGGCCGTTTCAGCGGCAGTGCTGGGTGATCTTGTTCTCGATATCGCCGACCAGTTCCGGCAAGTGGTCACTGAGGTAGAAGTGATGACCCGGCGCGGTGAACATCCGGATACCGAACTCCGCGGTGGTCCGCTCGGCCCACGGCGCCACCTTCTCCGCGGTGGCGACGTCGTCGTCGTCGCCGTGGTAGGCGAAGATCGGGCAGGACACCCGGGCCTCGGGCGGGCAGTCGTAGTTCGCAATGGCCTTCAGGCCCCGCAGCGTGGGCAGGATCTTGGCTGCGAACTCCTCGTTCTGCAGGAACTCCGGGTTCACCCCGGTCATCTGGCTGACCGCCTCGAGAAGACCGCGATCAGAGTCACCGATGTTGTCATATCCCGCGCGACCCGGCGCTCCCGCCCCGGACACGAACAACGCCGCGATCGGCTGGCCGTCCGCCTCGAACCGGCGGGCCACTTCGAAGGCCAGCAGTGCGCCCATGCTGTGGCCGAAGAAAGCCACCGGGGCGTCGCCGGCCTGCGGCGGGGGCACCATGGTGCAGACCCGGTCGGCCAGGTCTTCGATGCTGGTGAACGCTCCCAGGTCGTGGCTGCCGCCCTTGCCCGGATACTGCACGCCGACGCGTTTGACGTCGGTGGTGAACGTCTTGGAGAAGGGAACGTAGAACTGCGGCGACCCGCCGGCGTGCGGGAAGATATAGAGCTTCGTCGTTCGGTCAGTCACCCGGGACACCCTAGTGGTCGTGCGGCCACTAACCGAGCGCGGCGTCCAGCTCGACGAACGGCGATCCCAGCTGCGGGATCGGAACCAGCTCATTGCCCCGGGCCCGGTTGATGGCTTGGCGGATCAGCGCGGCCGTGCCGACGAATCCGGCGTGGTCGAGCGCTACGAACGGGGTCAGCAGCCGGTTGTGCACGAACCCGAACGCCAGGCCCGAGTCCGGGTCGGCCCAGCCCAGTGATCCACCCAACCCCACGTGACCGAATCCGGGCAGCACCGATCCGAACGGAACCGCGTGATAGCCCTGGTGGAATGCCAGCGGGATCCCGACGGTGCGGTCCCACTCCAGGGTGTGCGGGCCGGGCAGGCCGGCCACCAGGCCGGCGGACAGGAACCGGGTGCCGTCGATCTGCCCGCCGTTGGCCAGTGCGCCGTAGAGCCGCGCCAGCCCGCGGGCGGTGAACACACCGTTGATGGCGGCGGCCTCGGTGTCCAGAAACGGGGTATCGCCGCGCATGGTGTCCATCACACCGGGGAAATAGAACGCGCCCAGTCCCCCGAACGGGAGCAGCGAGGCGGCCTTGGGCAACACGTAGTCGACGATCGGGTACCGCCGGCCACGCTGCGGCATGACGATCTCGGCGGCGACGGTCGGCGCACCGGCCGGTGGCCGCCCCAGGTGCAGGCCGTCGGTGTCCAGCGGTGCGGCCAACTCGGTGCGGAACAGCTGTCGCATGCCCAGGCCGGTGACGGCGCGAGCCAGGCCCGACAGCAACCAGCCGTAGGTCATCGCGTGGTAGGCGGGTTTGCCGAGCTCCGGTCCGGGAGCCGCGGCGGCCATCCGTGCTTCCATCGTGAGGTGATCGAGCATGTCGGCCCGCTCGGCACCGCGCAGGTGAGTCAGTCCGGCCCGGTGCGCCAGCAGTTGCCGGACGGTGATGGCGGCTTTGCCTGCGGCACCGAACTCAGGCCAGTAGTGGGCCACCGGGGTGTCGTAGTCGATGAGTCCCCGGTCCACCAGCCGGTGGATGACCGTGGACGCCGCGCCCTTGGTCGCCGAGAACGTCATGGCCCCGGTGTTCTCCGACCATGGCACGGTGCCGGCCCGGTCCGACCAGCCGGTCCATACGTCGACCAGCGGCCGGCCGTGTTGGTAGACCGTCAGGGCGCCGCCGCCCCAGCGCCGGCCGGGGAACATGGCGGCGAAGGCGCGCACCACGCAGGCGAAATTCGGGTCAGCCGCACCGTGCACATGCGCCGGAAGCGCCTCGCGGCCGAATTCCAGGGCGTTGGTCATGGCTGGCAATCTACCGGACAGCCATACCGTAAGCGCTTCGGCAGGCGTTATTGCCAGATGGTGGCGAGGATCTGCTGGGCGGCCAGCGCAGGCGTCAGTTCCCCGCTGCGCACCTGCTGCTCGACCGCGGCGCGGACCTCGCGCACCGCCGGGTCCGACAGGGCGCGCTCCAACACGGCGTCGGCCACCAGCTGGCGGGTCCACTCCACCTGCTGGGCGCGGCGGCGGGTTTCGAACTCACCGGCATCGATCAATGTCTGCCGATGCCGTTCGATGGTGTCCCACAGTTCCGGCAGCCCGGTGCCCTCAACCGCGCTCATCGTCAAAACCGGTGGCCGCCAGAGTGTTTCCCGAGGGTAGATCAGCCGGATCGCGGACGACAGCTCACGAGCCGCCATCCGCGCCTCGGCCAGGTGCTCGCCGTCGGCCTTGTTGACCACCACGATGTCGGCCAGTTCCAGCACACCCTTTTTGATGCCCTGCAATTGGTCGCCGGTGCGAGCCAACGTCAAGAACACGAAGGTGTCGACCATGTTGGCCACGGTCACCTCGGACTGGCCGACGCCGACGGTCTCGATCAGGATCACGTCGAAGCCCGCCGCCTCCAGCAGCACCACGGTCTCGCGTGTCGCCTTGGCTACTCCGCCCAGGGTGCCCGACGTCGGCGACGGCCGGATGTAGGCGCTGTCGTGGGTGGCCAGCCGCTGCATGCGGGTCTTGTCCCCCAGGATCGATCCGCCGGTACGGGTCGAGGACGGGTCGACGGCCAGCACGGCCACCCGGTGCCCGCGCTCGACGAGCAGCATCCCGAGTGCCTCGATGCTGGTCGACTTACCCACCCCGGGAACGCCCGTGATACCGATCCGTCGGGCGCCGCCGGCGGCCGGCAACAGCGCCAGCAGCAGTTCCTGAGCGGCTCTGCGGTGGTCGGGGCGGGTGGATTCGACCAGGGTGATGGCCCGCGGCAGAACCGAACGATCACCGGCGCGGATCGCCGCCGCCAGTTCGGCGACGGTGCCTCCAGGGTCGGCCGCCATCTATTTCGGGTCTGCAGCGGCCTCGGCGAGGTCGTACCCCCGCCGCGACGCCAGCGTCCGCAACAGGTCGGCCGCGGCGTCGGCGATCACCGTGCCTGGCGGGAAGATCGCGGTGGCCCCGGCGGCATAGAGCTCGTCGAAGTCGCCCGGTGGGATCACACCGCCGACCACGACCATGATGTCGGGGCGGCCCACCGCGGCCAACGCGTCGCGCAGCGCCGGAACCAGCGTCAGATGCCCGGCCGCCAGCGACGACACCCCGACCACGTGCACGTCGTTGTCGGCGGCCTGACGGGCCACCTCGTCGGGAGTGGAGAACAGGGCGCCCACGTCGACGTCGAAGCCGATGTCGGCGAACGCGGTGGCGATCACCTTCTGGCCCCGGTCGTGCCCGTCCTGGCCCATCTTGGCGACCAGGATGCGGGGCCGGCGGCCGTCGGCCTCGGCGAACCTCTCCACTAGGGCGGTTGCGTTGGAAAGTGGGCTGATGTTGCCTCCTCCCGTTGAGCCGCCCACCTCGTCACGGTAGACGCCGGAGATCGTACGAATCTCGGCCTGATGGCGACCGTAGACCTTCTCCAGCGCATCGGAGATCTCTCCGAGGGTGGCATGGGCCCGGGCGGCGTTGATGGCCAGCGCCAGCAGGTTGTTGCCCAGGCCGTCCTCTCCAGCAGGACCACTGGCGCCGGCCGCTCGGGTCAGCTCGGCCAGCGAGGCCTGGCAGGCCGCCTCGTCGCGGTCGGCCCGCAACTGCTCGAGTTTGGCCAGCTGCTCGGCGCGCACCCGGCTGTTCTCGACCTTGAGCACCTCGATCTCTTGGTCCTCGGCGACCTGGTACTTGTTGACGCCGATCAGCGGCTGGCGTCCGGAGTCGATCCGGGCCTGGGTGCGCGCGGCGGCCTCCTCGATGCGCAGCTTCGGGATGCCCTCGTTGATGGCCTGCGCCATTCCGCCGTGTGCCTTGACCTCTTCGATGTGGGCGCGGGCGCGCTGCGCGAGCTGATGGGTCAGCCACTCCACGTAGTAGGAGCCGGCCCACGGGTCGATCGGGCGGGTGGTGCCCGATTCCTGTTGCAGCAGCAGCTGGGTGTTGCGGGCGATGCGAGCCGAGAAGTCGGTGGGCAGCGCCAGCGCCTCGTCGAGGGCGTTGGTGTGCAGCGACTGGGTGTGACCCTGGGTTGCGGCCATCGCCTCGATGCAGGTGCGGGCCACGTTGTTGTAGACGTCCTGGGCGGTCAGCGACCAGCCGGAGGTCTGCGAATGGGTGCGCAGCGACAGCGATTTCGAACTCTTGGGACTGAATTCACCGACCAGCTCACTCCACAGCAGCCGGCCCGCGCGCAGCTTGGCCACCTCCATGAAGAAGTTCATCCCGATGCCCCAGAAGAACGACAACCGGGGCGCGAACTTGTCGATGTCCAGACCCGCGTCCAGGCCGGCCTTGATGTAGTCCACCCCGTCGGCCAGCGTGTACGCCAGCTCCAGATCCGCTGTGGCACCGGCCTCTTGGATGTGGTAGCCGGAGATCGAGATCGAGTTGAACTTGGGCATCTTAGCGCTGGTGTAGGCGAAGATATCGGAGATGATCCGCATCGACGGCTTCGGCGGATAGATGTAGGTGTTGCGGACCATGAACTCTTTGAGGATGTCGTTCTGGATGGTCCCGGCCAGCTTCTCCGGCGGCACCCCCTGCTCCTCGGCCGCGACCACGTACAGGGCCAGGATCGGCAGCACGGCACCGTTCATCGTCATCGAGACACTGACCGCGCTCAGGTCGATCCCGTCGAACAGCTGACGCATGTCCAGGATGGAATCGATTGCCACACCAGCCATTCCGACGTCACCCTGCACCCGGGGATGGTCGGAGTCGTAACCACGGTGAGTGGCCAGGTCGAACGCGACCGACAGGCCCTTCTGCCCGGCGGCCAGGTTGCGGCGGTAGAAGGCGTTGGAGTCCGCGGCGGTGGAGAACCCGGCGTACTGCCGGATGGTCCACGGCTGGTTGACGTACATGGTCGGGTACGGGCCCCGCAGGAACGGCGGATCACCCGGGAACGTGTTCAGCGGGTAGCCGTCGGCGGCCACGGCGGCGCGGTCGGCCGCGGTGTAGACCGGTTTGACCGCAATACCTTCCGGGGTCTCCCAGTCCAACTGCTCGGGGGTGTAGCCGTGGGCGGCCGCGGCCACCGCCACATGCTCGGCGACATCGGCCGCGCTGACGGCTTCGGCACGGCGGTCACCGAGTTCGACGCCGGCGAAGCTTCCGATGGTGGGGCGTGAGGTACTGGTGGTCATGGCTGTCAGGCCCCCAATCGAGTCAGTAGATCCGACAACGCCTGCACCGCATCAATTTTCATGGTCAGGTAGTCGTCGGGACGTGGGTCGTCCTCGGAGTTGCCGGCCAGCGCCTTCGCCGGGCCGGCCAGATAGACCCGGGCGACGCCGGCGGCGCGGGCCGCCCCGATCACCTCGGCCGCCTCGGTCGCGTAGCGCGCGTCGGTGCCGCACAGCACCGCCGCCACCGGCGATCCGGCCGTGGCGACCGCGGCGGCCACCCCGCCGGCGTCCAGCGGCCCCGGGTTGACGGCGTCGATCCCGCCGGAGGCCAGCAGGTTGGCGGCGAAGGTGGTCCGGATGTTGTGTTCGGCCAGCGGGCCCACCGGCAGCAGCAGCACCTGTGGGCGGACCCCGGTTCGGGCCAGGTAGGCGTCGGACCGATCCCGTAGCGCCTCGAATTGCGCGGCGTAGCGCCGCAATCCCGGTGTGCCGAGCTCCGCGGAGGTCACTGCGGTCGGCGGCAACGCCGGCTCGGCCAGGTTCGGGTACTCGTTGACCCCGGTGATCGCGGTGCGCCGGTGCGCGACGTCGTCGGCCCGCGCGGCGGCCGAGGCGTCGACCAGCTCGGTGAAGTAGCCCAGTGCGGCATCGAATCCGCCTTCGGCTGAACGCGTTTCGGCCTGCTGGAAGTGGCGCCAGGCGTGTTGTGCCAGCTGGTCGGTGAGGTCTTCGACGAACCACGACCCACCGGCCGGGTCCAGTACCCGGCCCAGGTGGGACTCCTCCAGCAGCAGCAGCTGGGTGTTGCGTGCGATGCGGCGGGCGAAGCCGGCCGAGGTCCCGGGTTGGCCCCCGGCGATGACCACGTCGAACGGCCGCACCAATACGGTGTCCGCACCGCCGACGCCGGCGCCGAAGGCAGCCAGCGTGGTACGCAGCATGTTCACCCAAGGGTCGCGTTGGGTCATCATGACCAGCGACGTCTCGGCGTGCACCACGGCCGCGCCGGATTCCGGCTCACCGGCCACCTCGCTGACCCGCGCCCAGAGCCGGCGCATGGCCCGGATCTTGGCGATGGTGGTGAACTGATCGTCGTCGGCGGCCAGCCGGAAACTGATCTGGCGCAGCGCTTCCGCCGTCGGCAGTCCGGCGTCGGTCAGCAACCGCAGGTAGGCCACCCCGGTGGCCAGGGCTGCCGCGAGCTCGCCGGCCGCATCAGCACCGAGGTTGTGGAACACCGGGCCGTTGACCGCGATCGACCGCACGCCCCGATGGCAGGCGGCGCGCGATGCCACCGTTATCACCTCGTCGATCGGCGGCGACGCGAGCTGCGCCAGCGGCGCGCTCAGCGGATCGGCACCCAGATCCACCGACAGCCCGGCGCGGTTGTCCGGATCCAGAGCGTCGACCAGCGCCAGCATGGTCTCAGCGGCCGCCGAGTAGTCACCCGCCCCGGCACCGTCGAGCAACACCGGCACCAGGTCCAGGTAGACGCCGTCGAACACTCGGCCCAGTTCAGCGGCCGCCACCCCGGCCGGTCCGACCCGCACCGTCAGTGCGCTGGATCCGTCGCCGAGCGCGCTCAGCACGGCGCCGTTGACGTCGGTTCCGGATCGCTCGGCGCCCGCCCCGGGGAATGCCTCGGCGACCTTCCAGCCGCTGTTGACGTCGCGCAGCCCGTCGGCTCCGCGCAGGAAGGGCCAGTGGCCCGGCAGCGGCGGCTCGGGCAGTTCGTCCAACGCGGTGTAGAGCGCGCGGATCGTCAAACCCTCCGGCCCCGCCCCACCAGCTATGGGTGTGTCCAGCAGGCGCTCCGGCTCGCCGCCGGTGTCGCGTTCGATGTCCGCCGCTTCGCGGCGCGAGCTCTTCGCCAACACCCCGGCCACCCCGGCACGCCAGCGGGCGCGGGACTGCTCGAGTTCGGCGGATACCTCTACTGACACCGGTGACTCCTGAAGTTACTCGCGAGTAGCACATGGATCGCTACCCGACATGTGTTAACCAGGCTAAATGATGCCGACCGGCGGTCGCTGCGGAGGTGCGCCGAGCGGCGAAACGCCGGGTGTGTGCGGCGGTCCCGAAGCCTGCCGTTCACGTTGGGCCCGTAGTCTCGGGCGGCGTGACCACCGCTCCTCGCCGTGAGATCGCCCGGCCGCTGCGTGCCGTGCTCTCGGCGACCATCGCCACGGCACGCCAGGTTCCGGTGTGGCGCCTGGCGGTGACGACGGCGGCGGTGGCGATCGTGGCCGCGGTGGCCCTGCTGGTGCATGTGCCCACCGCTGTGCAACTGCGTGACTGGGCGCAGGAGTTGGGCCCGTGGTTCCCGCTGGCGTTCTTGGGCGCCCACGCCGCCATCACGGTGTTCCCGTTCCCGCGCACCGCCTTCACGCTGGCCGCCGGGCTGCTGTTCGGGCCGATGCTGGGCGTGGTGCTCGCGGTGGTGGCCAGCACGCTGAGCGCGGTTACGGTGTTGGTGATGATGCGGGTGTTCGGTTGGCAGCTGAGCCGCTGGGTGAGGCACCCCAAGGTGAGCGCGCTCGATGCGCGGCTGCGCCGGCGCGGTTCGCCCGCGGTGATCTCGCTGCGGTTGATTCCGGCCATCCCGTTCTCGGTGATCAACTACGCCGCCGGGGCGTCGGCGATCCGGCTGCTGCCCTACTCCGCCGCCACCCTGATCGGGCTGTTGCCGGGCACCGTGGCGGTCGTGGTGCTCGGCGATGGGCTCACCGGAGATGTCAGCCCGATGCTCCTGCTTGTGTCGGCGTGCACCGCGGCCGTCGGGGTGGCGCTGCTGGTCTATGAGGTGCGTATCCACCGCCGGCGCCCGGCCACGACGACCGACGCGTCTCCACAGTCTGAACGGGGCTTTCGCAGCGTGCCCTTGTCAAGCGACTAAACAAACGATCTATCGCGGCGGGCTCGGCGAAGGCGCCGCGGAATAGGGAGGCAGGCATGCCGCGCACACAACCCTGGTACGTCACTTCAGCGGCGGGGCTGCTGCGGTCACGCCGGCTGGTGCGAATGCCGATCTGGCTGTACAGGTTTCGCCTCGGCGCACTGGTCGGTCCGCGGATGCTGATGCTCGAACACACCGGACGCACATCCGGTGCGGCACGCTACGTCGTACTGGAGGTGCTGGATCACGCCGCACCGGAGCGCTACCTGGTGGCCTCCGGCTTCGGCGAAAAAGCCCAGTGGTTCCGTAATATTCGGGCCAATCCGCGGGTCCGGGTCTGGGCCGGATCGCACGCCCCCGCACCGGCCACCGCCCGCGTCCTCGACCAGGCCGAAGCCGACCGAAGCCTGGCCGAATACATCGGTGCGCATCCACGTGCCTGGGCGCGGTTCAAGGCCGTCCTGGAGGACACCCTCGGCGCCGAGATCACCGAGACCGACAACCCGCTGCCGTTGGTCGAGCTGCGCCTGGATCAGAACTGCACCTGAGGCGGGCCCTGCTGGCCCTGCGGGGCCTGGTAGAACGGTCGCTGGCCCACGCCGGCCAGGCCGGTGAACAACAGCCACGGCACAGTGACCACCCGCTGATTCAGCTCAGCCGCGGCGTCGTTGTAGTACTGGCGAGCGAACGCCAGCTGGTTCTCGGTGTCGGCGAGTTGGTCCTGCAGCTGCAGGAAGTTCGCCGACGCCTTCAGGTCGGGGTAGTTCTCAGCCACCGCGAGCACCCCGCCGATCGCCCGGTCCAGCCGCGCCTGGGCCTGAGCCCTGTCCTGCACCGTTCCCGCCTCGGCGGCACGAGTCACCCCGGTGCGGGCCGCGGTGACCTCTTCGAAGATCTTCTGCTCATGTGCCGCATACCCTTTGACGGTATTGACCAGGTTGGGCACCAGCTCGGCACGGCGGGTCAACTGGACGTCGATACCGCCCAGCGCCTCACGAGCCTTGACGTCGAGACGGCGCAGCAGATTGAACGCGGTGACACCGAACCCGGCCAACGCAACCAGCACAACCACCACGACAACGACGACAACGGTGCTGCTCATCGGCGAACCTCCTTCTGTTGATGTTGTTGACGCCTCACCAGGTACCTCCCCCGCCTCCGCCGCCACCACCCCAGCTGCCACCACCGCTGCTGAAACCAGAGCCGCCCGAACTCGACGACGAGCTCTGCGAACTGCGATAGGCGCTGATCGAGGAGGCCACCGCGGCATCGAAGCCGCGGGGACCGCCTGCCGAGTACAGCGTGGCCGGACTTCCGGCCGATGACACCGGGTACCACCCCGGGTTGGGTGGCTCGGTGCCAGTCGCGGTCCGGTACTTCGCCGCCCAGCGGTCGGCGACCCCGAACGCTGCCGCATAGGGGATGTAGGCGATGAACAGGTCCTTGCGGGCGGCGTAGTCGAATCTGTCCTCGCTGGACGGGGTGGACAACAGCCGCTCGAATCCTGCTGCCCGTGACCACATCCGACGGCCCGGCAGGGTGCGCCGGGTGCCCACCCCTGCGGCGAGCAGCCCGATGCCGGCGATGACGAACGCGGCGAACGGCACGCCCCACATGGTGAGTGTGAAGAATCCGCAGAACGCCGCGATGGCCGCGATCATCGACAGGCCCACCGCGATCTGGCCGATCTTCTCCAGCCTGTCGTTGACCATCAGACCCTGGGTCATCGCCCAGTCCGCGCAGCTCGACTTCAGCTCGGCGGTAGCTGTCGTGAGCTTCTCCCCCGCTTTCACGCCCCCGCCGGCATGAAACACCGCGCCGGCGGTGGTGACCCCGAGTGCCTCACCGACCTTCCGGCTGACCGGATCCAGGGCCGCCCACCGCTCGGGTGTGCCTGTTGCGGTGATGGTCCAGCGCTTTGCACCGCCGGTCAGCCGCACCACACCCCGCTCTGCCAGATAGAGCAGCGTGGACACCAGGGCGTGGTCGCCCACCGTCTCGGTCACGATGTAGACGGTCTGCACCGGCCCGAGCCCCTCGGGTGGCACATACATCACCGGGTGGCCGGGCTGGGGCTCACGGGCCCGGCGGGTCCACACATGTCCGGCCACCGCGGCGAGCACCGACAGCAGCGCCATCACCGCGACGGCCGGCAGGGAGCGGCCGAGGATCTTGTCATAGCGCACCGGCCAGGGCAGGGTCGCCCGGTCGGGCAATGGGACCTGCAGGTCGACGCGGACGGTAACCGGGTTCTGCGCCGGCAGGTTCGCGGCCGTCACCGTGATGCGGTCGGTGCCGGCGCCGTCGATCCGGCACGGTGTCGCACCACTGTCGTCGGCCGCGCACTGCACCAGACCAGACGAACCCGGCAACTCGATGAGCGTCCGGGCGTTGTCGATGCGCATCGCCCAGAATCCGACCGCGTTGTAGTAGAACGTCGCCGACGGCGCGACCGCGTTCGTGCCGGCCCGGCCGGTGAACTCACCCAGGCCGGTGGGTGGCGCCACCAGCACACCGTCGATGGCATAGCTGATCGAGTAGGCGTGTACGCCGGGGCTCACAGTGAAATCCGGGTCGCCGATCTGGGCGACGAACACCGTGCGGGCGTCTCGCCAGGAGTAGCTGACCGGGACTGGCCCGCCATCCAGGGTGATCGAGGAGACGCGGGGAATCAGCCGGGCGCGCGGGCCGGTCGGATCGGCCACCGGGAAGAAGCGGAAGATGCCGTGCCGAGAGTCGGGCAGCCGCACCGTCAACACCTCGGTCGCCGACAGGCGCCCGTCGGCGTCGATCCGATAGGTCGCGGTGTAGTCGGTGATCGTCGACTCGGGGTCGACGGCCCGGCCGTGTGGATCCGAAGCCACTGTGGTCACGAACACCTGATGCAGCAGTGGCCATGACACGCCCAGCGCGGCCAGCACGACGAACACCATCGCGACGGCTCGTTGTCGGTGTTCGCGGGCCACCGGCGCTCTCCTCCCGTTTGAGGATCGATGCGCGATTCTCACACACCTTGTCCGATTAGGCGGCGATGGCCGGAAATCGCTTTCCGGCAAACAACACAAAACATTGGACAATCCGGCAACAATTTGGTTTAAAAACATCCTTCAATATCGGGTTACGCACTGGTAGCCCGTTAACCTCATCTCAGTGCCATGTGCCGGCACAGCAAAAATTTGACAAGCGCTTTACGGATGAAGGGAGCGGATCAATGGCTGATCGGAACGCCTCGGTGCGCAAGTATTTGACCGAAATGATCGGCACGTTCATTTTCGTGTTCGCGGTAATCGGTATCCTCCTCAGCGGTACGGAATGCGTCGCCGCCATCTCGGTGGGCATCGGTGCCGCATTGATGGTGATGGTGTATGCCAGCGGGCACATTTCGGGTGGGCATCTCAACCCGGCGGTTTCGATCGCCGCGTATTTGCGGGGCGCCCTTCCCATGAGTGATCTCGGGCCCTACATCGTCGCTCAGCTGGTCGGTGCCCTCGCTGCCTTCGGAGTGGGGTTCGGGCTGTGGCACGACAAGTATTCGCCCGGAGCGCTGGATCTGACCGGTTCCGTCTGGCCGGCGCTGCTGGCCGAGCTGGTCTTCACGTTCGCGCTGTGTTACATCGTGTTGCACACCGCAACCAGCAAGGACAGTGCCGGCAACAGCTTCTACGGCCTGGCGATCGGCTTCATCGTGACCGTCGGCGTGGTGGCCGTCGGTGGCATCTCCGGCGCTTCGTTCAACCCTGCCATCACGTTCGGCCTGATGCTGTCGGGGATCTTCGCCTGGAAGTTCCTCTGGGTCTACCTGGTGGCGCAGGTACTCGGCGGGGCCGTGGCCGCCTACGCCTACAAGGCGACCAATCTCGACGAGCACACGGCCGCGCGCAAGGGCTAAGACGCCGAACCCGGGGCCCGCTCACCGCCTGGCGCGGGGTGCGGGCCCCGGGCTGTCATGACGGCGAAAACACCCAACAGCACCACCGGCGGAATGATGTTGGCCAGCTGATTGCGCACCCGCACATGGATCCCGAGGGCCACGACGAAGTACAGGGTCAACAGCCCGGTGGTGAGCCGGGCGACCGCCGGATAGCGGAACACCGAAGCCAGGCCCAGCGCGGCGGCCGCCTTGACCACCGGGACCGCCGGACGGATCCGGGCCGGCACCCGCATGGCGTCCATATTAGCCGCGACATAGGGCACCGGAATCGCCGTCGCCACCGCGTCACCGGCCAGGAACGCCGCCAGCGCCGCATACGTCGGCCGCGCGGTCAGAACATTCACGCGGGGCCCGCATCGAGCTGCGGCGGCAGCATGGTCCCCTCGACCGGCTTGCGCGCGTCGGCCTCCGCTTTGGCCACCGCCTGAGCGATCGCCGGATCGGTCTGGGTGGTGAACCAGTCGGCGACCTCGTCACTGTCGTCGGCGGCCCGGTGTCGGGGCTCGTCGTCGGGCGACGGCTGGTAGCGGAACACACCGTCCTCGCCGGGGGCGCCGAGCAGTTTGGTGAAGCCCTGCAGCGCGGTGCCGAAATCGCTGGGCACCACCCACACCTTGTTGGCCTCGCCCCGAGCCATCTCCGGCAGCACCTGCAGGTACTGGTAGGCCAGCAGCTCGGGGGTGGGCCGGGCGGCCTTGATCGCCGCGAACGTCTTCTCGATTGCCTTGGCCTCACCCTGGGCCTGCAGGTAGGCGGCGGCCCGCTCACCCTGGGCCCGCAGCATCGTCGACTGCCGATCGGCTTCGGCAGCCAGAATCGCCGCCTGCTTGGCGCCCTCAGCGGTCAGGATCTCGGACTGCTTCTGGCCCTCGGCCTGCTTGATGGCGGCCTCGCGCTGTCCCTCGGCGGTCAGGATCATCGCCCGCTTCTCGCGGTCGGCCTTCATCTGCTTCTCCATCGACGCCTGGATCGACGGCGGCGGGTCGATGCTGCGCAGCTCCACCCGAGCCACCCGCAGGCCCCAGCGGCCGGTCGCCTCGTCGAGCACACCGCGCAACTGGCTGTTGATCACCTCGCGCGAGGTCAGGGTCTGCTCCAGGGTCATGCCGCCGACCACGTTGCGCAGCGTGGTGGTGGTCAGCTGCTCCACACCGACGATGTAGTTGCTGATCTCATAGACCGCGGCCTTGGGGTTGGTGACCTGGAAATACACGACGGTGTCGATGTTCAGCGTCAGGTTGTCCTCGGTGATCACCGGCTGGGGTGGGAAGGACACCACCCGCTCGCGCAGGTCGATACGTGCCCGAACACGGTCGATGAAGGGCACCAACAGAGTCAGCTGGCCGCTGACGGTACGGCTGTAGCGGCCCAGCCGCTCGATCACGGCTGCCTCGGCCTGCGGGATCAGCGCCACCGATTTGGCGACGACGATCACTCCGAACAGGACCAGTACGGCCAGCAACACCAGGCCGGTGGTCACACCTTCCATGAACTACTCCCTCTGCTCCTAAAGGACCCTGCTGACCACGGCCGTGGCTCCGTCGATGTGCATCACAGTGACATGTTCACCCGGTTCGAAGACCTCGCCGTCGGCGAGCGGCCGCGCCGTCCACACCTCACCGTCGAGCTTGACCCGGCCGCTGTGCTGCTCGACGCGGTCGAGCACCAGGGCGGTCTTGCCCTGCAGCGCCAGCACGCCGGTCTCGGCGCCCAGGCTGGACAGCAGCCGCCGGCGCACGGGGGGACGCACCAGCGCCAGCAGCAGCACCGAGACCACCAGGAACACCGCGCCGTCGGCCCAGATCGGCCACCCGATCAGCCAACTGGTCAGCGCCGCCGACAGCGCGCCGCCGGACAGCATCACCAGGAACAGGTCGCCGGTGAGTGCTTCGGCCCCCGCGAGCCCGAGCGCGAAGACCAACCAGATCAGGGCCGTGGGCATGCCGTCAGGATAGCCGCTGGACCGCATACACTGCGTCCATCATGTGGTGCCCCAGTGTTTCCCTGTCGGTATGGGCCAACGCCTGGCTTGCGGGCCAGGCGGCGCCCGACGATGTCCTGGACGCGCTATCCGCTTGGGCACCAGCGCAATCGGTCTACGCCTATGACTCCGTGGCCGCCGGCAGTTCGGGGCTGCCCTGGCCCGATGTCACCGAATCCGGGACGACGTCGTTGCTGCAGACGCTGCGCACCGCGGCCGGTGGGCGCACCGAGCCGACGATCAGCGTGGTGCTGCCGGTCCCCGGCGACGTGCGCGGTCTGCCGGCCGGAACCCAATTCGCGCAGGATGCGGTGGCGGCGGGCGAAGCGATCGTGGTCTCCGGTCCGCGCGGTGACGCGATCGGGATGGTTCCCGAGTATGACGAATCCGAGGCACTGTCCTGGATCGTGTACGCCCTGCCGGGGGTCCCGGCCGCCGAGCAGCACGATCTCGGTGACGCCGAATTCTCGTTGCGTTCGGCGGTGCGAACGGCCGCCGAAGCCTTGGGCTCCGCGGGTTCGCGTTGGGCCGACTACGGCGTCGAGGATCCCCGCCTGCAGGTCGAGCAGATGATGGAAGCCTTTGCCCTGCACCGTATTCCCGATCATGCGCCGACCCGCGCGGTGCGTGTCCTGCACAGCGCCGCCCACGTCGAGGCGATCATCACGGTCAGCGCCGAGCTGTTGACGGCCGGCGCGCAGTCATCGGCGGCGGTGCAGCGGGCCGTCGACGCGGTACAGCCGCTGTCGACCGTGGTGCGCTCGGCGCGCAGCGCCGCGGTGACCGCGATCCTGCACTCGGCCTGGCGCGACTAGCGCGACGGCGGCGCCACGGCCGCGACGCAGTGCGACGACCCGCACGGCGCCCCGTTGACGCCGAATCCACAGCCCAGTTCACGCGCAGGCGCGCCACCGTCGCGCAGCTCGTCGATCAGCCCGCGGGCCAGCCTGGCCAGCCGCCGGTCGGCATTCGGAGTTGTCGCCCGCGCGTAGCCGATACCGGCCGCCTGCGCCTGGTCGCGCACTTCGCTGTCGAGATCCCAGATCACCTCGATGTTGTCGCTGAGGAAGCCGATCGGGCACACGATCACCGCGGGCACGCGCGCGTCGGCCAGCCCGCTCAGATGGGCTTCGACGTCGGGTTGCAGCCACGGCACCTGCGGTGGGCCCGAACGCGACTGCCACACCTGGTCGTAGTCGGCGTAGCCCGCCGTGGCCGCGACCAGGGCGGTCGCCGCGGCGACCTGGCGGCTGTAGAGCTTCGGGCCGTAGCGTTCGTCGGCGGCCACCGGGATCGAATGCGCGGTGAACACCAGCCGGGCTTCGTCGCGCAGGCCGGGGGGCAGGGTGTCGGCGGCGGTGGCGATGGCCTCGGCGAACATCTCCACGAACAACGGATGGTCGAAGTACTGGCGCAGTTTCACCAGCTCCGGTGCCCGGTCCCCCACCTTCCGCCGCGCCCGGGCGATGTCTTGCGAGTACTGATCGCAGCCGGAGTAGCCGCCCCAGGCCGACGTCGGGAACACCGCGGCGCGGCGGATTCCGTCGGCGGCCATCTGTGCGACCACGTCCTCGACGTAGGGCTCCCAGTTGCGATTGCCGAAATAGACCGGCAGGTCCGGCAATTCGGCCCGCAACTGTTCGGCCAGCGTCCGGTTGATCGCGTTGATCGGCGACACCCCGCCGAAATGCAGGTAGTGCTCGGCGACCGCATCCAGGCGCTCCGGCGGGATACCGCGTCCCCGGGTCACGTTCTCCAGGAACGGCCGAACCTGTTCCGGGCCTTCGGGTCCCCCGAAGGACAGCAGCAGGACGGCGTCAAGCTCCATCTAGAGCAGCTGGGTGTGCGCACCGCCGTCGGCGTAGACGACCGTTCCGGTGGTGGACGGCAACCAGTCGGACATCAGCGCGCAGACGGTCTTGGCCACCGGCGTCGGGTCCTTCATGTCCCAGCCGATCGGCGCGCGCTGGTCCCAGCCCTCTTCGAGCAGCCGGATCTGCTCACCGGCGCCCTCACCGAGTGCGCCGCCGACTATCGCGCTCATCGCCAGGGTCCGGATCGGACCGGCCGCAACAAGATTCGACCGCACACCGACCTTGCCAGCTTCGCGCGCCACAAACCGGTTCACCGACTCCAGGGCGCTCTTGGCCACCGTCATCCAGTTGTAGGCGGGCATGGCGCGGGTCGGGTCGAAGTCCATGCCGACGATGCCGCCGCCGGGGTTCATGATCGGCAGCACCGCTTTGGCCAGCGACGCATAGGAATACGCCGAGATGTGGATGCCCTTGGCGACATCCTCGTAGGGTGCGTCGAAGAACGGGTTGATTCCCATGCCGGTCTGCGGCATGAAGCCGATCGAGTGCACCACGCCGTCGAGCTTGTTGCCCTCGCCGATCACCTCGGTGACACGCTCGGCCAACGAGCCCAGGTGTTCTTCGTTCTGCACGTCGAGCTCCAGCAGCGGCGCCGGTTCCGGCAACCGGTCGATGATGCGCTGGATCAGCCGCAGCCGGTCGAAGCCGGTGCACACCAGTTGCGCGCCGGCCTCCTGGGCCACCTTGGCGATGTGGAACGCGATCGACGAGTCGGTGATGATCCCGGTGACCAGGATGCGTTTGCCTTCGAGAATGCCTGTCATTTCAGTCCTTTACCTTTAGTGGCCCATGCCCATGCCGCCGTCGACGGGGATGACTGCGCCGGCGATGTAGGCCGCGTCCTCCGACGCCAGGAAGCTCACCGCACCGGCGACCTCCTCAGCGGTGCCGACCCGCTTGGCCGGGATGAACTCCAGCGCACCCTCCTGGATGCGCTCGTCGAGGGCCCGGGTCATCTCGGTGTCGATGTAGCCGGGTGCGACGACGTTGGCGGTGACACCGGCCTTGGACAGCTCACGGGAGATCGAGCGGGCCATACCGATCAGACCCGCCTTGGCCGCGGCGTAGTTGGCCTGGTTGCCGATGCCCCACATGCCCGAGACCGATCCGATGTAGATGATCCGGCCGAAACGCTTGCGCTGCATGCTGCGCGACGCCCGTTGGGTCACCCGGAACGCGCCGGTGAGGTTGGCGTTGATGACCTCTTCGAAGCGCTCCTCGGTCATCCGCATCAAGAAGGCGTCCTTGGAGATGCCGGCGTTGGCCACCAGCACCTCCACCGGCCCCTGGTGCTCCTCGACCTGCGTGAACGCGCGGTCGACGGCGTCGTTGTCGGTGACATCGCACACCACCCCGAACAGGCCCTCGGGTGCGCCGGAACCGCGGTGGGTCACCGCCACCTTGTGGCCGTCGGCGGCCAGACGCTGGGCGATCGCCAGCCCGATGCCCCGGTTTCCACCGGTGACAAGGACCGAACGCGAGACGAAGGGAGGTTTGCCTGCGGGAGTTTCGCTGTCTGTCACCCGGCCAACTTATCGTCTGCGACGGCACGCACCGAAATCAGGCGGGCAGGCGGCGGTTCAGCAGCAACGCCGCCAACCCGGCCAGCGCCAGGATGAACGCACCGAGGCGCAACCAGCCGGTGCTGGCGTCGCCGCGGATGGTCTCGAAGCCGATCTGGTCCTGCAGCGTGGCGTAGACCTCCTTGAGCTGGGCCAGGCTGGAGGCGGTGTAGGCGCTGCCGCCGGACAGGTCGGCGATCTTCTTCAGCGAGTCGTCGTCGACCGGCACCGGCTGGCGCTGCTCGTTGATCTCCACGTAGCCGTAGGCGGTGCCGAACGAGATCGTCGAGACCGGCACGCCCTGGTCCTTGGCGGTGCGCGCCGCGGTGAACGCACCCTTGGGGTTGTCCGGGTTGGACGGCACCGTCTCCTTGCCGTCGGAGAGCAGCACGATGCGGGCCGGCGGAGGGGTGTCGCCGCCACCGATGACCGCACCGACCGTCGCGATCGCCTGCAGCGCGGTGAAGATGCCCTCGCCGGTGGCGGTCCGGTCGGCAAGTTGCAGCTTGTCGATTGCCGCCTTGGTGGCCTCGCGGTTGGTGGTGGGCGAGGTCAGCACCGTCGCGGTGCCGGCGTAGGCGATCAGGCCCAGGTTGATGCCGGCGGTCAGCTCGTCGGCGAACTGCTTGCCGGCCTCCTGCGCCGCGGCCAGCCGGGTGGGTTCGACGTCGGTGGCCCGCATCGACTGCGACACGTCGATCACCAGCATCACCACCGCACGGTTACGCGGAATGCGGATGTCGTGGGTGGGGCCCGCCATCGCGACGGTGAACAGCACCAGCGAGCTGATCAGCAGCACCGCCGACAGGTGCCGCCAGCGGGTCGGCGTCTTGGGTGCCACCCTCTCCAGCAGCTCCATGTTGGCGAACCGCAGGATCCGCCGCTGCCGCGCCAGCTGCATGAGGATGTAGAGCCCGACCAGTCCCAGGATCACCAGCAGGAACAGGAAGAACCAGGGGTGGGCGAAGCCGGACAGCGTCATCGGCCCGAGTAGCGGCAATGTCATAGCAGACCTGTCTTGTCCATCGGGGCGGGTTTAGGCCATGCCTGCCAGCGCGCCGCGCCGGCGGGACTCGACGAATCGGACGATGTCGGCGATCCAGTCCCGGTCGGTGCGCAGCGACAGCAGCGGGGCCCCGCAACTGCGCAGGGCGCGCGCGACGTCGGCCCGGTGCGCTGATGCCGCCCGGGCGAAGTCGTCACGCAGCTTGGCGTCGATGGTGAACTCGCGGGTGACGCCGGATTCGGTGTCCTGCAGCACCACGTCGCCGACGTCGGGCAACTCGACGTCGCGCGGGTCGAGCACCTCGATGCCCAGCACCTCGTGGCGCGCGGCGATCGCCCGCAGCGGGCGCATCCAGGTGATCGGGCCGAGGAAGTCGCTGATGATCACCGCCATGCCGCGGCGCCGTTCCGGCCGGCGCAACGCATCGATGACGGCGCCCAGGTCGCCGCGTACCCCGACCGGGGCCCGCGGAATGGTGGCGATGGTGCGCAACATCGTCTGCTCGTGGTTGCGGCCGGAGCGCGCCGGTATCCGCACCACCTTGTCGCCGTTGGCCACCAACGCGCCTAGCCGGTTACCGCCGCCGCTGTTGAGGTAGATGATGGCCGCCGCGGCCGCCACCGCCATGTCACGCTTCTCGCAGGTCGCGGTGCCGAAGTCCATGCTGGCCGACATGTCGACCACCAGCCACGTCTCCAGCTCGCGGTCGGCGATCATCTGGCGGACGTGCGGATGGGTGGTGCGAGCGGTCACCGACCAGTCCATCCGGCGCACGTCGTCGCCGGGCTGGTACAGACGCGACTCGCCGGGTTCGGAACCCGGCCCGGGGATCAACCCGAGGTGGTCGCCGTGCAGCACCCCGTCCAGCTTGCGTTTGACGGTCAGCTCAAGGGTTCGCAGTGCGGCGGCCAGTTTCGGGTCGCTGATGCCGCCCCGCAGCATCGACGGCGGCGCGTTGGGTGTGTCCGGATCGGGCGACCCGGTGCCGGGCTCGCTCACCGACCGCTGGCCGCTGCCGCCGCGGTCGGGGCGCCGGGAGGCGCCTGGTGCGGTTGCTGCTGCTGCGGCACGGCGTTCACCTGGGGCAGCGGCACGGTCTGCAGCACCCGGTTGATGACGATCTCCGAGGTGATCTCGTCGGCCAGGGCGTCATAGGACAGCACCAGCCGGTGCCGCAGCACGTCGGGGATGACCTCGATGACGTCCTGCGGGATCACGTAGTCGCGTCCGCGCACCAGGGCCAGTGCCCTAGACGCGGAGATGATGCCCAGCGAGGCACGCGGCGACGCCCCGAAGGACAGCCAGTTCTTGACGTCGGGCATACCGAACTGTTCGGGGTGGCGGGTGGCGGTGATGACGCGCACCACGTAGTCGACCAGCGCGTGGTGCACGAAGTTGTTGGCCGCCAGCGTCTGCAACCGCACCAGGTCGCCGGTGCCCAGGATCTGCTTGGGCTCCGGCGGGGCGACACCCATCCGGTAGATGATCTCGCGCTCTTCTTCGGGCGAGGGGTAGCTGACGTTGATCTTGAACAGGAAGCGGTCGCGCTGCGCCTCGGGCAGCGGGTAGACACCCTCGTGCTCGATCGGGTTCTGGGTGGCCATCACCAGGAACGGGTTGGGCAGCGGGAAGCTCTTGCCGCCGATGGACACCTTGCGCTCCTGCATGACCTCCAGCAGTGCCGACTGCACCTTGGCCGGCGCCCGGTTGATCTCGTCGGCCAGCAGGAAGTTCGTCATGACGGGGCCGAGTTCGGTGTCGAACTCCTCGCGGCCCTGCCGGTAGATCCGGGTGCCGATGATGTCGGTGGGCACCAGGTCCGGGGTGAACTGGATGCGGGCGAAGGACCCGCCGACCACCTTGGCGAACGTCTCGACGGCCAGCGTCTTGGCGACACCGGGTACGCCCTCCAGCAGCACGTGGCCCTTGGCCAGCAGCCCGACCAGAATGCGCTCGACGAGCTGATCCTGACCGACGATGACTCGCTTGACCTCGAAGATGGCCCGCTCCAGCGCATGTACGTCGGCGGCCAGCCCGCTACCGCTCCCCTCGGCACCGGCCGAACCCGGGAATCCGCCGGCGCCCGCGGGCGTCCCATCCGATGACGTCATCGAGAAATCCTCCACACCTGTCGGTCAGACACAATTGGGGCAGCGTCGTGCCCGCGTTTCACTATTCCAGGGATCACAGCATCCGTCGACGTACGGGCCCGTCAGTACTCGATGATGCGGGTCAGGTACGGGGTCATTCCGGCGGTCCGCACCGGGCTGACCACCACCTTGCCTTCGCTGCCGGAGGCTTCCAGCATCTTTCCGCCGCCCAGGAACATGGTGACGTGCTGGCCGCCGCCGGGCCCGTAGAACATCAGGTCGCCGCGGCGGGCCTGGCTCGGCGGAATGTGCCGGCCGGCGTTGTACTGGTCGCCGGAGAACCGCGGGATCAGCACGCCGACGCCGGCGAACGCGTAGCGCATCAGACCCGAGCAGTCGAAGCCGACGGTGCCCGCCCCGGAGTCGATTCCCTTGCTCGGCCCGGTCAGCGATCCGCCGCCCCAGGAGTACGGCACGCCCATCTGCGAGCCGCCGCGCCGGATGACGTATTCGATGGCCTGCTTGCCGTGCACCCGCTGGCCGGGCGAGATGTTGCTGGCGTCGCCGACGTTGAAGCCCAAGCCGGACAGGAACTTACGCCCCAGGTCCATGGTGGTCTGGGTGGCATTCGCGGTCGCCTGCAGCGATGCGTTGGCGATCGCCAGCGGGTCGCCGGGCGCTCCGGCGCTGATCGTGGCGGGCAGGGTGGGGTCCCATCCCGGGTCCGCCGCGGCCGGCCCGGCCACGCTCAGCATCATCGGGATCGCCACCAGCAGCGACCCGACGGCCCGGGACAGGCCCCGGGTAAGACGTAGTGAACTCTGTCGCATTCGCTCCACCGTCAGTATTCGATGTATCGGACAACAAAGGGCGTCATGCCGCTCTTACGCACCGGCGACACCTTCACGGTCTGGCCCACGTCGGGGGCCTCCAACATGGCACCGTTGCCCAGATACAGCGCCACGTGCTGGCTGCCGCCCGGACCGTAGAAGATGACGTCGCCGCGGCGTGCCAGCGCGGTCGGGATCTGCCGGCCCATCTTGTACTGCGCGCCGGAGTAGTGCGGCAGCTTGATGCCGACCCCGGCGAACGCGTACAACACCAGGCCAGAGCAGTCGAAACCCACAGTGCCCGAACCAGATCCGATCCCACGCCCCGGTCCGGCCGCGGTACCGCCGCCCCACGAGTAGGGCACGCCGCGCTGCGAGAGCCCGCGGCGGATCACGTACTCAGATGCCTGCCGGCCGTAGACCCGCGGGATCTGGCCGTTGTTGATGCCGGTGGATTCGGGGCGGGCCAGCCCGATCGACTCCAGGAACTTCTGGCCCAGGTTCGCGGTCACCTGCGCCGAGGTCTGGGAGATGCCGAGCACCTGGTTGATCACCGCCACCGGGTCCCCGGGAACGTTGGCGCTGGGCACCATCGGCAGCGTCGGGTCCCACGGACCGTCCCACCGCGAGGCTTGGCCGGCGGGCGCGGGCCCGGCGGGATTGCCCCACCGGTCGGCTTGGGCGGGCGCGCCTTCGGCAGGCGCCGAGGCGGGCTGCTGGGGACGGGCAGCGGCCAGCCTGACCTGCGCCTGCTCGCGCTGGGCGGCCAGCCGGTTGATCTCGGCCTGCTGTTCGCCGAACTTGCGGTGGGTGTCGGTGAGCGCATTGACCGCGGCGTCCTGGCTGGACTGCGCGTCGGCGACGGCCTGCTCGGCCTTCTGCTTGGCCAGCCGGGCGGCGGATTCGGAGTTGATCTGCTCGGTGCGGGCGCGCTTGAGGGTGTCGATCGCCTGCTGGGAGCTGAGCGCCAGGGTCTGGCCGGCGGCGGCGGCGGCGATCATCTCCGAAGGGTCACTGGCGGTCAGGTAGCTGTCGGACGGCCCGTTGACGTAGGTCGAGACCGCAAAGGTGTTGTACCGCTTCTGCGCGGCGACGATCGCGGCGTCAGCGTCGGCGATGGCCTGCCGGCCGGCTTCCACGTCGTGTTGGGCGGCGGCGGCGTCGTCACGCGCGGACTGCAGGTCCACCAGCGCCTTGTTGACGCTCTCCTTCTGTTGCTGGATCTGGGCGCCCAGGTCCTGCAGCTGCTGGTTGGCCTCGGCGACGTCGGCGATCAGCGCGGCGATGCCGTCGGGGTCGGCCGGTTGCGCAGTGGCCAGGCCCGGGGTGCCCAGCAGCATCGCGGCGCTGAGTACCGAGGCGACCGCGGGTTGGGTGAGCCGGACGGTGAGCCCCGAGGCGGAGCCATCGGAGCCACAGCGGGTGCGTCTCATTCGGCTGGTATCTCCTCGGACTCTGGGCAGTCGGTGCCGCGCTTCGGCCGGTGACAAATAGCACTGATACAACAGCTACGACTTTTGAACCATACGTCACATCTGTCACTAGAGAAACGTTCGTAACAAACTACGTTGTTGTAATTAAGCCGGTTGTGACCAACCGGTGACACAATAATTTGCTAGACCGTCAGCATTTGCGGCAGGCAGCCGCTGACATAGAACGCGAACTGCCGATATCCCCTAGTCGGCTGCGCCAACCCCGGCGTCTGCGCGTTTGCTGCGCCGTTGCAGCCAGCGGGTTCCGACCGCGGCTGCCGCGACCCCCAACAACAGCACTACCGTCAGGCCCGTCCAGGGCAGATCGGTGCTTTCAAGCTCGTGCAGGAAATGCCGCGCCGACACCACCGGATCACCGGTTTTGGCATGGTCCTCGGCGGCCTCCAGCTTGGCCCGGTAGAACTGGCCGCTGTAGCTGCCGACGTAGTTGGGGCTGACCACCAGCACGGTGGCATCGGGGTAGTCGTAGCCCACCACGGTGGCGACGTCGCGCAATGCGGTGTCCATACCGGGGTTGCGCGCGACCTCGACGATCTTCAGGTCGATGCCGGCACGGCCCGCATCGGCGACCACCTCGCGCAGGGCGGGCACGTCGGACGCCGGCGCGCTGACCCCGTCCCCGGCGACGTCCATCTTCACCAGCGTCATGCACTCGTCCGGCGGCATGGCCGGGTCGAGGCCGACGGTGATGCAGAGCTCGCCGGGGATGTAGGCCGGCGGGTGCTGGATCGTCACGGTTGACGACGGTATCAACCCCGCGCAGGTGAGGGGAACCTTACTTCATACAGGACAAACGTACTGTTAGAGTGAGTCCGCCCGGTGGCGCGGACCCGTCGCCGGATGAGAACTCGATCCCGGGGAGCGGAAGTGACCAGCACAGATTCGGTGAATTCATTCGGAGCGCGCGACACCCTCACCGTGGGTGACACCGACTATCAGATCTACCGCCTGAACGCCGTACCCGGCACCGAGAAACTCCCCTACAGCCTCAAGGTGCTGGCCGAGAACCTGCTGCGCACCGAAGACGGCGCCAACATCACCAAGGACCACATCCTGGCCCTGGCCAACTGGGACGCCTCGGCCGAGCCGAGCATCGAGATCCAGTTCACCCCGGCCCGGGTCATCATGCAGGACTTCACCGGCGTGCCCTGCGTGGTCGACCTGGCCACCATGCGGGAGGCCGTCGCGGCCCTGGGCGGCGACCCGAACAAGGTCAACCCGCTCTCGCCGGCGGAGATGGTGATCGACCACTCGGTCATCCTCGACGTGTTCGGCTCGGCCGACGCCTTCGAGCGCAACGTCGAACTGGAGTACCAGCGCAACTCCGAGCGGTACCAGTTCCTGCGTTGGGGCCAGGGCGCTTTCGACGACTTCAAGGTCGTCCCGCCGGGCACCGGCATCGTGCACCAGGTCAACATCGAGTACCTGGCGCGCACCGTGATGGTGCGCGACGGTCAGGCCTACCCCGACACCTGTGTGGGCACCGACAGCCACACCACCATGCAGAACGGCCTGGGCGTACTGGGCTGGGGCGTCGGCGGTATCGAGGCCGAGGCCGCCATGCTGGGCCAGCCGGTGTCGATGCTGATCCCGCGCGTCGTCGGCTTCAAGCTGACCGGGGAGATCCAGCCGGGCGTGACCGCCACCGACGTGGTGCTCACCGTGACCGACATGCTGCGCAAGCACGGCGTGGTCGGCAAGTTCGTCGAGTTCTACGGCAAGGGCGTGGCCGAGGTGCCGCTGGCCAACCGCGCCACCCTGGGCAACATGAGCCCCGAATTCGGCTCCACCTGCGCGATCTTCCCGATCGACGAAGAGACCATCAATTACCTGCGCCTGACCGGGCGCACCGACGAGCAGCTCGCGCTGGTCGAGGCCTACGCCAAGGCCCAGGGCATGTGGCACGACGTGGACAACGAGCCCACCTTCTCCGAATACCTGGAGCTCGACCTGTCCACCGTGGTCCCGTCGATCGCCGGACCGAAGCGCCCGCAGGACCGGATCCCGTTGTCGGAGAGCAAGATCGCCTTCCGCAAGGACATCCACGACTACACCGACGACGCGGTGGCCGAGAAGGTCCCGACCGGTGGCGCCACGGTCGGTGCCGCAGCCGAGCTCAGCTTCGCCGACGACGACGCCGTGCGCATCCCGTCCGCGGCCAACGGTTCCGAGGGCCGGCCGAGCAAGCCGATCCGGGTCAAGAGCGAGCGCGGCGAGTTCATCCTCGACCACGGCGCCGTCGCCGTCGCCGGTATCACCTCCTGCACCAACACCTCCAACCCGTCGGTGATGATCGGCGCGGCCCTGCTGGCGCGCAACGCCGTCGAGAAGGGCCTGGCCTCCAAGCCGTGGGTGAAGACCAACATGGCCCCGGGCTCGCAGGTGGTGACCGACTACTACGAGAAGGCCGGCCTGTGGCCCTACCTGGAGAAGCTCGGCTTCTACCTGGGCGGTTACGGCTGCACCACCTGCATCGGCAACACCGGTCCGCTGCCGGAGGCCATCTCCAAGGCGGTCAACGACGAAGACCTGACCGTCACCGCGGTGCTCTCCGGTAACCGCAACTTCGAGGGCCGCATCTCCCCCGACGTCAAGATGAACTACCTGGCCAGCCCGCCGCTGGTCATCGCCTACGCCCTGGCCGGCACCATGGACTTCGACTTCGAGACCGACTCGCTGGGTAAGGACAACGACGGCAACGACGTGTTCCTGCGCGACATCTGGCCGTCGGCCCAGGAGATCGACGACACCATCAAGAACACGATCAGCCAGGACATGTTCCGCAAGTCCTACGCCGACGTGTTCAAGGGCGACGAGCGCTGGCGCAGCCTGGCCACCCCCGACGGTGACACCTTCGACTGGGACGACTCGTCGACCTATGTGCGCAAGGCTCCGTACTTCGACGGCATGGCGCTGGAGCCGTCGCCGGTCTCGGACATCTCCGGCGCCCGGGTGATGGCGCTGCTGGGCGACTCGGTGACCACCGACCACATCAGCCCGGCCGGTCCGATCAAGCCGGGCACCCCGGCCGCGGACTACCTCGACGCCCACGGCGTGGCCCGCAAGGACTACAACTCGCTGGGCAGCCGGCGCGGTAACCACGAGGTGATGGTCCGTGGCACGTTCGCCAACATCCGGCTGCAGAACCGGCTGTTGGACACCATCGGCCTGGAGGGCACCCAGGGCGGCTACACCCGGGACTTCACCCAGGAGGGTGGCCCCAAGGAGTTCATCTACAACGCGTGCGTGAACTACCAGAAGGCCGGTATTCCGCTGGTTGTGTTGGGCGGCAAGGAATACGGATCGGGTTCGTCGCGGGACTGGGCGGCCAAGGGCACCACGCTGCTGGGCGTCAAGGCCGTGATCACCGAGTCCTTCGAGCGCATCCACCGCTCCAACCTGATCGGCATGGGCGTGATCCCGCTGCAGTTCCCGGCCGGCGAGTCAGCCGCGTCGCTGAAGCTCGACGGCACCGAGATCTACGACATCACCGGCATCGAAGAACTCAACGCGGGCAAGACCCCGAAGACGGTGCGCGTCAAGGTAACCCGGGCCGACGGAAGCGTCACCGAGTTCGACGCCGTGGTGCGCATCGACACCCCCGGTGAGGCCGACTACTACCGCAACGGCGGCATCCTGCAGTACGTGCTGCGCAACATGCTCAAGGCGAAGGATTCCGCGTAGGCGGATAGCCCCGGATGCCCAGGGTCAGCGAGGATCATCTGGCGGCCCGGCGCCGTCAGATCCTTGACGGCGCCCGGCGCTGCTTCGCCGACTTCGGCTACGACGGCGCCACGGTGCGGCGGTTGGAGCAGACGATCGGACTGTCGCGCGGGGCGATCTTTCACCACTTCCGCGACAAGGACACGCTGTTCTTCGAGTTGGCGCGCGAGGACGCGGAGCGGATGGCCGACGTCGCCTCTCGCGAGGGCCTGATCGGTGTGATGCGGGACATGCTGGCGGCGCCGGAACAGTTCGACTGGCTGGCCACTCGGCTCGAGATCGCGCGCAAGCTGCGCCACGATCCGGAGTTCAGCCGCGGCTGGGCCGAGCGGTCAGCCGAATTGTCCGCTGCGGCAACAGATCGCCTGAGCCGGCAGAAGCAGGCCGGCCGGCTGCGCGACGATGTGCCCGGCGATGTGTTGCACTGCTACCTGGATCTGGTGCTCGACGGCCTGGTGGCCCGGCTGGCCTCCGGCGAAGACCCCCAGCGACTGTCCGCGGTCTTGGATCTGGTGGAGGATTCGGTGCGGCAGCGCTAGCCCCCCTTGCCGCTAGCCCCCCTTGCCGCTAGCCCCCCCCCCCCTTGCCGAGCGTGCAGAAATGCTCACCGCGACCTGGGCTTTCGTCGGACGCTTCTGCACGGTCGCGGGAAGGAGAGGGTGACGCTAACGCGAGCGGGTGCAGTGATTAGGCCCGCCGCGGCTGCGCATCGTGCAGCCGGCTTCGCGCAGCAGGCTGTGCACCGTGCCGTAGGACCGCCCGGTCGAGGCCGCCAGGGTACGGATACTGGCCCCGCTCTCATAGGCACTGCGCAGTTCGGCCTTCAGTCGATCACGTAGCTTGTTCGGCTTCGTCGTCGTCGCCACGTCCGCTCACCATCCCCTCGCCGCTCCGATGAGGTTCAGCGTAGGAACGCGGCACCGATACCGGGCGACTTTGCCCGAAATGCAACCGGTTACGCCGGCTCAGGCGAGCACGATCAGGTCGCGGTACTCCGGCGACCAGTGGTCCTCGGTGCCGTCGGGCAGCAGCACCACCCGCTGCGGGTCGAGCGCCTCAGCCGCCCCTGGGTCGTGGGTGACCAGCACCACCGCACCGGCATAACTGCGCAGCGCGTCGAGCACCTGCTCGCGCGAGGCCGGGTCGAGGTTGTTGGTCGGCTCGTCGAGCAGCAGCACGTTGGCGGTGGAGGCCACCAGGCCGGCCAGCGCCAGGCGGGTCTTCTCACCGCCGCTCAAGGTGCCCGCCGCCTGATCCAGCTGCGCCCCGGTGAACATGAACGCGCCCAGCAGCCCGCGCAGATCCTGCTCGCCGGTGTCCGGTGCGGCGTGCCGGATGTTCTCCCACACGCTTGCGGCATTGTCGATGGTGTCGTGTTCCTGCGCGAAATAGCCGATCTTGCAACCGTATCCGGGCTCCAGCTGCCCGGCGTCGGGAGTCTCGACACCGGCCAGCACCCGCAGCAGCGTAGTCTTGCCGGCACCGTTGAGACCCAGCACCACCACCCGCGAGCCCCGGTCGATGGCCAGGTCCACCCCGCTGAACACCTCCAGCGAGCCGTACATCTTGGTCAGCCCGCCGGCCATCAGCGGCGTCTTCCCGCACGCGGCCGGGGTGGGGAACTTGATCCTGGCGACCTTGTCGGCGACGCGCTCTTCGTCCAGGGCGGCCAGCATCCGGTCGGCTCGGCGCAGCATGTTCTGCGCCGCAACGGCTTTGGTGGCCTTGGCGCCGAGCTTGGCGGCCTGGGTGCGCAGCGCGGCGACCTTGCGCTCGGCGTTGGCCCGCTCCCGGCGGCGGCGCTGCTCATCGGTGGCCCGGGCGTCCAGGTACTTCTGCCAGCCCATGTTGTAGACGTCGGCCTCGCCGCGGACCGCGTCCAGGAACCACACCCGGTTGACCACGTCGGCCAGCAGATCCACGTCGTGGCTGATCAGCACCAGTCCCCCGCTGTGGTTCTTGAGGAAGTCGCGCAGCCAGCCGATCGAGTCGGCGTCGAGGTGGTTGGTCGGCTCGTCGAGCAGCAGGCTGGTGCCCGAACCCGCGCCGCCGGATCCTCCCTCGCCCGCGGCGAACAGGATGCGGGCCAGTTCCACCCGGCGGCGCTGCCCGCCGGACAGGGTGCGCAGCGGTTGGGTCAGCACCCGCTCGGGCAGGCCCAGGCTGGTGCAGATCCGCCCCGCCTCACTCTCGGCCGCGTAGCCGCCCAGCGCGGAGAAGCGTTCTTCGAGCTGGCCGTATCGGCGGATGGCCCGGTCGCGTGCGGCGTCGTCGACAACCTCGGCCATCAGAACCTGCTGCTTCTCCAGGTCGGCCAGGATCTCGTCGAGGCCGCGTGCCGAGAGCACCCGGTCGCGGGCCAAGACGTCGAGGTTGCCCTCCCTGGGGTCCTGCGGCAGGTAGCCGACCTCACCGGTGCGGGTGATGGTGCCGGCGTAGGGCTCGCCCTCACCGGCCAGGATGCGCAGCGTGGTGGTCTTGCCGGCGCCGTTGCGGCCGACCAGGCCGATCCGGTCACCGGGCTGCACCCGCAGCACCGAGTCCACCGAGTCCAGCAGGGTGCGCGCTCCGGCGCGGACCTCCAGGCCCGATGCGGTGATCACGCGCTTACTCCTGTTACTTGTCGTCGGTGAAGACCGGTGGGCGCTTCTCGGCGCGCGCAGCGACGGCTTCCTCGAAGTTGCTGGTCAGCAGGCGCACGTAGAGCTGTCCGAGCCCCTCGGCCTGCATGTGCCCCTCCAGACTACCGGCGTCCAGACCGCTCCAGAGCGTCCGCTTGGTCAATTCGGTCCCCGGCCGGGAGAATCCCGCGATCCGCTCGGCCAGCTCGTAGCAGGCCTCGAGCAGTTCGGGCTGGTCAACGACCCGCGACACCAGGCCGATCCGCTCGGCCTCGGCGGCGTCGACGTCGCGGCCGGTGAGCATGATCTCAAACGCCCGCGACGCGCCGATGGCCCGCGGCAGCAGGTAGCTCAGGCCCAGCTCGCTGGCGGTGAGCCCATTGTTGATCCCGGCCGCCCGGAAGTACGCGCCCGATGCGGCCACCCGGATGTCGGCGGCCAGCGCCAGGCACAGTCCGCCGCCGATGGCGGCACCGTTGACCGCGGCGATCACCGGTTGGTGCAGCCGACGCAGCGACAAGATGATGTCATCGAGCAGCTCCATCGACCGCAGGCCGAACGCCGGGCGGGTCAGGCCGGCCACATGGGGCACCGAGCCCGCGGACTTGTGGTCGGCGCCGGAGGAGAATCCCCGGCCGGCCCCGGTCAGCACCACCACGCGGACCGAGTTGTCGTAGCCGATCTCGGACAGCACCTCGCGCAGCGGCACCATCACGTCGAAGGCCATCGAGTTCATCCGGTCCGGACGGTTCAATGTGATCAGCGCGACGTGCGGACGCGGACGCTCAACCAGGACGTACTCGGATGTGGTGGTCACCGCTGCACGCTATCGCGTGCGGGCCGTCATACCTGGTCGGGCGTGCCCTGAGCCTGTTGTGCAGCTAGTGCTGCCTCCACGTCGAGGTCCTTGACCTGCTGGACGAGGTGCTCGAGGGCCGCTGCCGGCAGTGCGCCGGCCTGGTTGAACACCAGCGTGCCCTTCTTGAACGCCATCAGCGTCGGGATCGAGCGGATCTCGGCTGCAGCGGCCAGCTGCTGCTCGGCCTCGGTGTCGACCTTGGCGAACACCACGTCGGGGTGGTTCTCCGAGGCGGCGGCGAACGTCGGCGCGAACTGCCGGCACGGGCCACACCACGACGCCCAGAAATCGACCAGCACGATGTCATTGTCGGCGATGGTTTCTTCGAATTGCGCAGCGGTCAGGTCTTGAGTTGCCATGATGTGCCTAACGCCCGGGCGTCCCGTGGTGTTCCCACCGCGGCCGGGCGGGCCCGGAGCGGCTTACACAGCGCGCTCACAGCTGAGGGCAAGCTGGCCGCTAACTCCACCGTCAACGGTGGTGACACGGTCCGGCGGCACCCGCCGCCTTGACGAATGGAGAAACCCGATGACCCTCAGCACCACCACCCCGGCGTTGCGCGCACTGACCGGCGCAGCCACCCTGTTCGCCGCCGCCCTGATGGTCCCGGCGCTGGCGCACGCCCAGGGCGACCACGTCGTCGGCTCGGTCTCCTCGGTCTCGGGCAACACCTTCGAGGTGGCCGGCTCGGCCGGCACGGTCACCGTTTCGCTGGCCGACGGCACCAAGGTACTCGAGTCGGTGCCCGCCCAGCGCGGCGAGATCACCGCCGGTACCTGCATCAAGGCCGGCGCCACCCCCGACAGCGCGCCCGCCGACAGCGGCGCCATCACCGCGAAGTTCGTGGCAATCACCGCCACCGTGGACGGTAAGTGCCCGCAGCGCCCGGCCGATGCGCCGGCAGCCGCACACCACCGCGGCGTGCGCGGTGTGGTCGAGTGGGTCTCCGGTGACACCGTCACCGTCAACGGCCCGTCCGGCCAGACCGCGGTCACCATCAACGACGCCACCCACGTCCGGCGGATGGTCGCGGTCAGCGCGCCGTCGATCAGCGCGGGCAAGTGCGTCGCCGCCCGTGGCACCACCGACGGTGACGGCGTGCTGCAGGCCAGCCGGGTGACGGTGTGGAACGGCGACGGCGGCTGCCCCACCCCGCCGGCCTAGGCGGCTACCCCAGCAGCTTGCCGTAGGTCTGGCGCCCCATCAGATAGGTCGCCTCAACCGCCACGTCACGCAGCTCTGCGGGGGGAACCCGGCGCGGATTCGCCGACAGCACAACCAGATCGGCGTACTTGCCGGGCTCCAGGCTGCCGATCTCGGTGTCCAGCCGCAGCTGCCAGGCCGCGTTGAGGGTCTGCGCCCGGATCGCCTCGTCGATGCCGATCCGCTGCTCGGGGGCCAGCACCCTGCCGCTGCCCTTGGCGATCCGGTTCACCGCGGTGGCGATGTTGCCGATCGGGTCAGGCGGGGTGACGGTGCCGTCGTTGTGGAACGACAGCCGCAGGCCGGCGTCCACCGCCGAACGCGCCGACATCCAGGTTGATCCGTGCTCCGGCCCGAACAGCTTGTCCACCAGCACGTCTCCCCAGAAGTAGACGTGCTCGATGAACATGCTCGGAGTGACGCCCAGCTGCGCGGCGCGCGCGCACTGCTCGGGCGTGATGGCGCCGACGTGTTCGATGCGCGGCCGCAGTGCCGGTGGCACCTTCGCCTTCTCGAAGGCGTCCAGCACGACGTCGATCGCGGCGTCGCCGTGCACGTGCACCGAGACCTGCCAGCGCTGGTCGACGAAAGCCGCCGTCAGCTGCTGGATCTGTTCGGGGCTGTAGTTCATCTGACCGCGGTGGTTGGGCCCCAGCTCCATGCTCGCGGTGGTCGCATTCGTCAGGTACGGGAAGGTGGTGAAGATGTTTCCCTGCCACGGCGATCCGTCGGCCCAGATCTTCATGCCGATCTTGTCGAACAGCACATCGGCACCGGACCGCTTGCCGCGCACATGATTCGGGGTGTCGGCCAGCTCCTGGGTGCCGACCTCGTAGGCACGCACCCTAATCGCGCAGTCTTCCTGCGCGGCCAGCTTGGAGTACACCTCCGACTGCGTCCGCGAATCATAGGAGTGCTCGGTGGCCGTGGCGATGCCCGCCCGCGCCAGCTGCGCGTACGCCCAGCGCAGATTGTCACCGGCATTGGCCGTGACGGCACCGAAGAACGGCGCGGCCAGCGCCATCAGCGCCGCCACTTCGCGCACTTCGCCGGTCAGCTGCCCATCGGGCCCGCGCATGAACTGTGCCCCAACCGGATTGGGGGTGGTCTTGGTGATCCCCGCGGCGGCGAATGCGGCGGTGTTGGCGTAGGCGGCGTGCCCACTGTTGGAGATGATCACCACCGGGTTGTTCGGGGCCAGCCGGTCCAGTTCCTTGCGGCTGAACGGTTTGAGCCCGGTCTGCAGCAGCGGGTCGACTCCGTTGAGCAGGATCGGCTGCCCCTTGGGAGTGTCGTCCACCGCCTCGGTGAGCTTGGCGAACACGCCGCCCGCGGTCGATACGGTGAAGGGCCGCACGTCGATCGCCGGGGGCGCCAGCGTGGTCCCCATCTCGAACGGGTGACCGTGCGGTTCGATGAACGCCGGGAGCAGGGCACGCCCCCGCAGATCGACGACGGTGGTCCCCGAACCCCGCAGTCGCAGCACGTCGTCGCGCGAGCCGACCTTGACGATCCGCCCGCCGCTGACCGCAAGCGCCTCGGCCTCGGGGACACCGGGAACCACGGTCACCACCGGGCCGCCGACGAAGATGGTGTCGGCGCCGGGGCCCCGAGGTCCGCACGCCGCCAGGCCACCGACTGCCGTTCCGGCCGCCGCGGCGGCCATTCCGGCCATGAACCGTCGCCTACTCGTCGTCACCCGTGTCCGATCTTCCTCAGTCGCAGACCGCCGCTCGACGGTTCCCGCGACGAGTATGTCAGTACTGGGCGCCTCAGACGGTGAAGCCGACGGCGCGCATCATCTCGCGGCCCTCATCGGTGATCTTGTCCGGTCCCCAGGCCGGCTCCCAGACCCAGGTGAGGTCGAGCGCCTTGACCAGACCGGCGCCCACAGTCGCGTTCTCGACCTGCTCGTAGATCATGTCCTGCAGCGGGCACGCCGGCGAGGTGAGCGTCATGGTGACCACCGCGGCCGCACCGTCCTCGTCCTGACGGATGGCCAGGTCATAGACCAACCCCAGATCCATGACGTTGATGCCGATCTCGGGGTCGATGACGTCGTGCATCGACTCCTCGACCTCAGCCAGCAATTCGTCCGGTGCGGTTTCGCTCATTGCGTCATCTCCTGGGATCTCCGGTTGTCGACGCTGACGGATGCCAGCGCCTGTTCCTCTGTCTTCGCAAGCGCCTGTGCGAGCGCATCTTTGAACGCCATCCAGCCGAGCAGGGCGCACTTGACCCGCGCCGGGTACTTGGACACTCCGGCGAATGCGACGCCGTCGCCGAGCACGTCCTCGTCGCCAGCCACGGTTCCGCGCGAGGAGATCATCTCGTGGAACGCGTCGAACTTCGCGCACGCTTGCGGCACAGTCAATCCGATCAACTCCGACGCCAGCACCGAGGTGGCCGCCTGCGATATCGAGCAGCCCTGCCCGTCGTAGGAGATGTCGTCGACTTCGGTGCCGTCGGCCGAGAGCGCTACCCGCAGCGTCAACTCGTCGCCGCAGGTGGGATTGACGTGGTGTACTTCGGCGCCGAACGGCTCCCGCAGGCCGCGGTGCTGCGGATGCTTGTAGTGATCGAGGATCACCTCTTGGTAGAACTGCTCAAGACGCACCGGTCACGCTCCCGGAGAAGAATTCCACGGAACGGCGAACGCCCGCGATGAGGCGCTCCACCTCCTCGTGGGTGTTGTAGATCGCGAACGATGCCCGCGCGGTGGCGGCCACATCGAACTTGCGGTGCAACGGCATGGCGCAGTGGTGACCCACCCGCACCGCGATACCGTCGTCGTCGAGCACCTGGCCCACATCGTGCGCGTGCACACCGTCGATGACGAACGCCACCGGTGAACCCCGGTCGATCATGGTGGTCGGCCCCACGATGCGCACCCCGGGGATGGCGGCCAGACCGTCGAGTGCGGCGGTGACCAGTTCGCGTTCGTGAGCTGCCACCACGTCCATCCCGATCGCGTCCAGGTAGCGGGCGGCCGCGGCCAGGCCGACCACCTGCGAGGTCATCGGGGTGCCGGCCTCGAAGCGTTGCGGCGCAGGCGCATACGTGCTCGACGCCATCGTCACGGTCTCGATCATCGACCCGCCGGTGAGGAACGGCGGCAGCGCCGCCAGCAACTCACGCCTGCCGTACAGCACGCCGATCCCGTTGGGGCCCAGCATCTTATGTCCGGAGAATGCGGCGAAATCGACGTCGAGGCCGTGGAAGTCGACCGGCTGGTGCGGCACCGACTGGCAGGCGTCCAGCACGGTCAGCGCACCCACCGCGCGCGCCCGCGACACCAGCTCGGCGACCGGGGCCACCGCGCCGGTGACGTTCGAGTGATGAGTGAACGCAACGACTTTGACGCGCTCGTCGAGTTCCAGCGAGTCCAGGTCGATGCGGCCGTCGGCCGTCACCTGATACCAGCGCAGCGTGGCACCGGTGCGCCGGGCCAACTCCTGCCAGGGGATCAGGTTGGCGTGGTGCTCCAGCTCGGTGGTGACGATGACGTCACCGGGGCCGACCGCTCCGTCAAAGCGGCTGTCCCCCAGCGCGTACGACAGCAGGTTCAGCGATTCAGTGGCGTTCTTGGTGAAGACCAGCTCTTGCGCGTCGGCACCGACGAAGCCCGCGATGGCCGAGCGACCGTCCTCGTAGGCGTCGGTGGCCTCCTCCATCAGCTGATGCGCCCCGCGGTGCACCGCACCGTTGGAGTGCAGCAAAAACTCCCGCTCGGCGTCGAGCACCGGCAGCGGGCGCTGTGAGGTGGCACCCGAGTCCAGGTAGGCCAACCGGCTTCCTCCGCGCATCAGGCGATTCAGGATAGGGAAATCCGCCCGAATCACGTCGATGTCCGGCATCACGGGGCGACTGACCGAGACCGTCATGGCTCAGACGCCCGCCGCTGCCGCCCCGTGGGGGTCCCTCCCGCTTGCGGGGGAGAAACGCTCGTAGCCGTTGGCTTCGAGTTCGTCGGCCAGTTCCGGTCCGGCGGACTCGACGATGCGCCCGCCGGCGAACACGTGCACGAACTGCGGCTGGATGTAGCGCAGGATCCGGGTGTAGTGCGTGATGACCAGGACGCCGCCGTTGTCGGTCTGCTGGTAGCGGTTCACCCCTTCGCTGACCACCCGCAGCGCATCGACGTCCAGACCGGAGTCGGTCTCATCGAGGATGGCGATCTTGGGCTTCAGCAGGCTCAGCTGCAGGATCTCGTGGCGCTTCTTCTCACCGCCGGAGAACCCCTCGTTGACGTTGCGCTCGGCGAAGCCGGAGTCGATGCCCAACTCGGCGAACGCGGCACGCTGCTCCTTGATCCAGGCCCGCAGCTTCGGCGCCTCGCCGCGCATCGCGGTAACCGCGGTGCGCAGGAAGTTCGACATGGACACGCCCGGCACCTCGACCGGGTACTGCATGGCCAGGAACAGGCCGGCCCGGGCGCGCTCGTCGACGGTCATCGCCAGCACGTCCTGGCCGTCCAGGGTGATCGACCCGGACGTCACGGTGTACTTGGGGTGACCGGCGATGGCGTAGGACAGCGTGGACTTGCCCGAGCCGTTGGGCCCCATCAGGGCGTGCGTCTCACCGGAGCTCACGGTCAGGTCGACGCCGTGCAGAATCGGGATCGGCGAGGCGCCCTCGTCGCCGACGCCGCCCGGCGACACGCTTACGTGCAGGTCCTTGATTTCCAGTGTGCTCATTGCTGTTTCGAGTCCTTAGATCTTGACGGTTAGTTGTTCTCGGTGACCGCGAGTTCACGCTCGACGGCCTCGGTGAGGCGCTCCTGCACGAACGGCACGGGGATCTTGGCGATGATCTCGCCGAAGAATCCCCGCACGATCAGCCGGCGTGCCTGGTCTTCCGGGATGCCACGGGCCTGCAGGTAGAACAGCTGCAGATCGTCGAATCGTCCGGTGGCACTGGCGTGCCCGGCCTGGATGATCTCGCCGGTCTCGATCTCCAGGTTGGGAATCGAGTCCGCCCGGGCGCCGTCTGCCAGCACCAGGTTGCGGTTCACCTCGAAGGTGTCGGTGCCCACGCCCTCGGCGCGGATCAGCACGTCGCCGACCCAGACGGTGTGCGCGTCGGGAAGCTGCGAATCGGGATCGCCTTGCAGCGCACCCTTGTAGAGCACGTTGGAGCGGCAGTTGGGCCGACTGTGGTCGACCAGCAGGCGTGATTCCAGGTGCTGGCCGTCGTCGGCGAAGTACAGGCCGAGCATCTCGGCGTCACCGCCGGGCCCGTCGAAGCGCACCCGGCCGGTCAGCCGGACCAGCTCGCCGCCGAGCTGAACGGCGCTGTGGCGCAGCACCGCATCCTTGCCCAGCGCCGCGTGGTGCATGGTGACGTGCACCAGGTCGGCGTCGCCGTCGGCGATCCAGACCACGGTCAGCTGCGCGCTGTTGCCGACCACGAATTCGACGTTGTCGGCGTAGGTTCCGCTGCCCCGCACGTCGATCACGACGGTGGCCTGTGAGAGTTCCTCGGCGCGAACCTGCAGATGGCCGTAGGCGACCGCGCCGACACCCGGGCCGGTGACGGTGATAGACACGGGCTCGGCCACCACCGCGCCCTTGGCGACGGTCACCACCGTCGCGTCAGAGAACGCCGAGAAAGCCTGGGCGGCAACCCGATCCGCGGGAACCCCCGCCGCACCGAGCCGCTCGTCGCCGCGCTGCACGGTCTCGGTGCGCACCGCCGCATCAGCCGACACCTCGATGGCCGCACTGGCCGCTGCGACCGCGGTGCCGTCGTGCAGGCCGCGCAGTCGCCGCAACGGGGTGAACCGCCACGCCTCATCACGGCCGTGCGGCACCTCGAATGCCTCCACGTCGAACGAGGTGAATGCGGTGCCCTTGTTGACGCCTTCGGCTGCCTCGGTCAGATTCGTCGTCACTCAGCCCACCGAGCCTTCCATCTGCAGCTGGATCAGCTTGTTGAGTTCGAGCGCGTACTCCATGGGCAGTTCCTTGGCGATCGGCTCGACGAAGCCGCGCACCACCATCGCCATCGCCTCGTCCTCGGTGATGCCGCGGCTCATCAGGTAGAACAACTGGTTCTCGCTGACCTTGGACACGGTGGCCTCGTGGCCGACGGTGACGTCGTCCTCGCGGATATCGACGTAGGGGTAGGTGTCGCTGCGGCTGACGTCGTCGACCAGCAGCGCATCGCATTTCACGCTCGACTTCGACCCGTGCGCGCCCTTGTGGATCTCCACCAGGCCCCGGTAGGAGGACCGGCCGCCGCTGCGCGCCACCGACTTCGAGACGATGTTGCTCGAGGTGTTGGGCGCCAGGTGCAGCATCTTGGCGCCGGTGTCCTGGTGCTGGTCCTCGCCGGCGAACGCCACCGAGAGCACCTCGCCCTTGGCGTGCTCGCCGGTCATCCACACCGCCGGGTACTTCATGGTGACCTTGGAGCCGATGTTGCCGTCGACCCATTCCATGGTGGCGCCCTCCTCGGCGCGGGCCCGCTTGGTCACCAGGTTGTAGACGTTGATCGACCAGTTCTGGATGGTGGTGTAGCGGCACCGGCCCCGGGGCTTGACGACGATCTCCACCACCGCCGAGTGCAGCGAGTCACTGGAGTACACCGGCGCGGTGCAACCCTCGATGTAGTGCACGTAGGCGTCTTCGTCGACGATGATCAGGGTCCGCTCGAACTGGCCCATGTTCTCGGTGTTGATCCGGAAGTAGGCCTGCAGCGGGATGTCGACGTGTACGCCCTTGGGCACGTAGATGAACGACCCACCACTCCACACCGCGGTGTTCAGCGCCGAGAACTTGTTGTCCCCAGCTGGGATCACCGTGGCGAAGTTCTCCCGGAACAGCTCCTCATGCTCCTTCAGCGCGGTGTCGGTGTCGAGGAAGATAACCCCTTGTGCCTCAAGGTCTTCCCGGATCTTGTGGTAGACGACTTCGCTCTCGTACTGAGCCGCGACCCCACCGATGTAGCGCTGCTTCTCCGCTTCGGGGATACCGAGGCGGTCATAGGTGTTGCGGATGTCCTCGGGCAGGTCCTCCCAGGTCTGGGCCTGCTTCTCGGTGGACCGCACGAAGTACTTGATGTTGTCGAAGTCGATGCCGGACAGGTCGCTGCCCCAGTTGGGCATCGGCTTCTTCATGAAGGTCCGGTAGGCGCGCAGCCGGGCTTCCAGCATCCACTCCGGCTCGTTCTTCTTCGCGGATATGTCACGCACCACAGCCTCGGAGATACCCCGCTGGGCGGCCGCACCGGCGGCGTCGCTGTCGGCCCAACCGAATTCGTATCGGCCCAGCGACGCGATCGTCTCGTCCTGGCTCAGCGGCTCTGCGGCCACCGGCGAGGAAGCGGTGGCCTCCGGTGTGAGTGTCATGTGACGCTCCTTCGATGCTCGTCATGGCTTCGGTGCTCGATGCGCACCGAAGGTGGTGCTAGTGAAGCTTTTTGGCGACTACAGACTTGCCGGTCTTCGCCTTGTCGGTCAGTGGTACATGGGTGGTGCACACGTAGCCGCCGTCGGCGATGGTCGCCAACCGCTGTACGTGGGTGCCGAGCACTTCGGCCATGGCCTGACGCTCGGCCTGGCACAGCTCGGGGAACTCCTTGGCGACGTTGGCCACCGGGCAGTGGTGCTGCAGGATCTGCAAACCCGGAACCCCGCCCTCGACATGGGCGGTGGTGGCGGCGTAGCCGGCCTCGGTCAGCGCCGCGGCGATCCGTTCGGCCGTCGACTCCACCTCTCCGTCGGCGCCGGCGACCGCGGCCGCCACATTGCCCAGGATCGCGTCGATGCGCTTGCGCGCGAACGCGACCACCGCGTCCTCCCCGCCGATCTCCCGCAGTTGGCGCATCGCGGCCACCGCAAGATCGTCGTAGCGGTGCCCGAGCTTGCCGCGGCCCGCCTCGGTGAGCTGGAAGCGTTTCGCCGGCCGGCCCCGACCGACCTGCTGCCAGGCCGCCGCCGCGTGCGACTCGGCGTCGCCCATCTCGATCAGCGCGTCGAGGTGACGGCGCACGCCGGCGGCCGACAGCCCCAGCCGGGTGCCGATCTCCCCCGCGGTGATCGAGCCGGATTCCATCAGCAGCCGGACCACCGCATGGCGGGTGCGGCCTTCGGGTGATTCGTGGCCACCGGCCAGGTCAGCGGGGTCGGGCAGAACCGGACCGCCGGGGCGCTGCCCGGCGGTTTCGGTATCGGCCTTGACCTCGGCCTGATCGGTGGCCTCGATTTTCACAACACCAGTGTGACGCAATTCCAGGGCGGGGTCTAGAAAGGGTTACCTCAGTTCGGCCCCGAAACACCGTTGCGCTCGTCACAGCCGGGCCCTACGGCCAGCGGGCAAGCGGCCGTTACGCTGCTGGGATGTCAGTCCGGCGGCACTCGTTGAGCACGTCGATCGCGCATCTGCACGGCGACGAGCGCACCGTCGGCTCCCCGCTCAATGCCGGTGAACTCATCGGCCTGCGGCGAACCCGGCTGTTGGGCGCGACCGGAACCGTGCTGATGGCGATCGGTGCGCTGGGTGCGGGAGCCCGGCCGGTGGTGCAGGACCCGACATTCGGGGTGCGACTGTTGAACCTGCCGTCGCGGCTGCAGACGGTGGCGTTGACCATGACGACCACCGGTGCGGTGATGATGACCCTGGCGTGGCTGATGCTGGGCCGATTCGCACTCGGGCGGCGCCGGATGTCGCGCAGTCAACTCGATCGCACCCTGCTGCTGTGGATGCTGCCGCTGCTGGTCGCCCCGCCGATGTACAGCAAGGACGTCTACTCCTACCTGGCGCAGAGCCAGATCTCCCGGCTGGGCCTGGACCCTTACCGGGTGGGTCCGGCACCGGCGCTGGGCCTGGATCACGTGTTCACCCTGTCGGTGCCCAGCCTCTGGCGCGAGACGCCGGCGCCCTACGGCCCGCTGTTCCTGTGGATCGGCCGGGGCATCTCGGCGCTGACCGGGGAGAACATCGTCGGCGCGGTGCTGTGTCACCGAGTGGTGGTGCTGGTCGGTGTCGGGCTGATCGTCTGGGCGGTACCTCGGCTGGCGGCCCGCTGCGGCGTGGCCGAGGTCAGTGCGCTGTGGCTGGGTGCGGCCAACCCGCTGCTGCTGATGCACCTGGTGGCCGGTATCCACAACGAGGCTCTGATGCTCGGCCTGATGCTGACCGGCACCGAGTTCGCCATGCGCGGCATTTCCGCGGCCCAACCGCTGCTGCCCGAGTTACGCCGACATCCGGGGGCCTGGATGCCGCTGGCCGAACTGGTCGCCGGCGCTGTGCTGATCACGATGTCATCCCAGGTCAAACTGCCGTCGCTGCTGGCGCTGGGCTTCGTGACGATGGCGCTGGGCTGGCGTCTGGGCGGTGATCTGCGGGCGTTTCTGCTCGCCGGCACCGGCATGACCGCTATCGCCGCCGCAATCACCGGCCTGATCGGCTGGGCCAGCGGGCTGGGCTTCGGCTGGGTCTTCACGCTGGGCACCGCCAACGTGGTGCGCAGCTGGATGTCACCGCCGACGCTGATCGCACTGGGCACCGGCCAGGTGGGCATTCTGCTGGGCTTGGGCGACCACACCACCGCGGTACTGTCGCTGACCCGTGGGATCGGCGTGTTGATCATCATGGTGGTGGTCCTCTGGCTGCTGCTGGTGGTGTTCCAGGGGCGGCTGCATCCGGTCGGCGGACTCGGTGTCGCATTGGGCGTCACGGTCCTGTTGTTCCCGGTCGTGCAGCCCTGGTACCTGCTGTGGGCGATCATCCCGCTGGCCGCCTGGGCCACCCGGCCCAGCTTCCGGGTCGCGGTGATCGCGGTGACGCTGGTGGTGGGCATCTTCGGCCCGACCGCCAACGGCGACCGCTTCGCCCTGTTCCAGATCGTGGACGCCACCCTGGCCAGCGGTGTCGTGGTGCTGACGCTGATACTGGCGACCCACCGCTGGCTGCCGTGGCGGCAGATGCCGGCCGAACGCCCCCGCCCTGCCGTCGCCGGCCCCGACCCCACCGCTGATTCCGTCGCGGCCGACGACGCTTACGCTGAGTCCCCGTGAGTTCAGCTGTCGCGGTGCGGTTACGCGGAGTGCGCAAGACTTTCGGCGCTGGTCCTTCGGCGACCGAAGCGGTCCGGGACCTTGACCTCGACGTGCACACCGCCGAGGTGTTCGCGTTGCTCGGCCCGAACGGGGCCGGTAAGACGACGACGGTCGAGATGTGCGAGGGCTTCGTGCGTCCCGACGCCGGCACCATCGAGGTACTCGGCCTGGACCCGGTCGCCGACAACGACCGGCTGCGGGAACGCATCGGGGTGATGCTGCAGGGCGGCGGCGGCTACCCGGCGGCCCGCGCCGGCGAGATGCTCAAGCTGGTGGCGTCGTACTCGGCGAACCCGTTGGACCCGCAGTGGCTGCTGGACACCCTGGGCCTCACCGACGCCGCCCGCACCACCTACCGGCGACTCTCCGGCGGCCAGCAACAGCGCCTGGCCCTGGCCTGCGCGCTGGTCGGGCGTCCCGAGCTGGTGTTCCTCGACGAGCCCACGGCCGGAATGGACGCCCACGCCCGGCTGCTGGTGTGGGAGCTGATCGACGCGTTGCGCCGCGACGGCGTGACCGTGGTGCTGACCACCCACCACCTGCGCGAAGCCGAGGAACTGGCCGACCGGCTGCTGATCATCGACCACGGCGCCGTGGTGGCCTCCGGCACGCCGGCGGAGCTGACCCGCAGCGGCGCCCAGGGCCAGGTGCGCTTCAGTGCACCGCCGAAGCTGGAGCTGTCGCTGCTGCTGGCCGCGTTGCCGGAGGGCTACCGGGCCAACGAGATGCTGCCCGGCGAGTATCTGGTGGAGGGCCCGGTCAACCCGCAGGTACTGGCGACGGTGACGGCGTGGTGCGCTCAACTCGACGTACTGGCCACTGCGCTGCGGGTCGAGCAGCGCAGCCTCGAAGACGTCTTCTTGGAGCTGACCGGACGGGAGCTGCGCGCATGACCACAGCCGATCAGTCCTTCCCGCCCGGGACCTTCACCCCCGACCCGCGGCCCAGCCGGGTGCCGGCCATGTTGGCCGCGCAGTACCGGCTGGAGTTGACGCTACTGCTGCGCAACGGCGAACAGCTGCTGCTGACGATGTTCATCCCGATCACCCTGCTGATCGGTTTGTCGGTGCTGCCGCTGGGTCCCTTCGGTGATGGCTCCGCCGAGCGCGCCACGACGCTGCTGCCGGTGATCATGTCGCTGGCGGTGATCGCCACCGCGTTCACCGGCCAGGCCATCGCCGTGGCATTCGACCGCCGCTACGGCGCACTCAAACGCTTGGGCGCCACCGCATTACCGGTGTGGGGTGTGATCACCGGCAAGTCGCTGTCGGTGGCGACGGTGGTGGTGCTGCAGTCGATTGTGCTCGGGGCCATCGGCGCCGCGCTGGGCTGGCGGCCCACGCTGGCCGGGCTGGGGTTGGGGGCGTTCGCGATCGCACTGGGCACGGTCTGCTTCGCGGCCTTGGGACTGCTGCTCGGCGGCAGCCTGCGGGCCGAGATCGTGCTGGCCATCGCCAACCTGCTGTGGTTCGTGTTCGGCGGATTGTCCGCGCTGACGGTGGAGAACGAGCTGGTGCCCGACGCGGCGCGCTGGCTGGCCCGGCTGACACCTGCGGGTGCGCTGACCGAGTCGCTGGCCCAGGCGCTGGCCTGCTCGGTCGACTGGTTCGGCTTCGCGGTGCTGGCGGTGTGGGGCGCACTGGCCGGGATCGCCGCGGTTCGCTGGTTCCGGTTCAGCTGAGATGAAGCGACTGATCGGCCTGCTGCCGGAACCGAGCCTGCGCACCCAGCGTCTGCTGGCCGCCGCGGTGGTGTTCACCCAGGGATTCATCTCGGTCACCGGTGCGATCGTCCGGGTGACCGCTTCGGGGCTGGGCTGTCCGACCTGGCCGCAGTGCTTCCCGGGCAGTTATGTCCCGGTGGCGGTCTCCGAGGTGCCGCGGATTCATCAGGCCATCGAGTTCGGCAACCGGATGGTCACCTTCGCAGTCGTCATCACTTCGGCGCTGGCGGTACTGGCGGTGATCCGGGCGGGACGACGGACCGAGGTGCTGACCTACGCGTGGCTGATGCCGGCCTCCACGGTGGTGCAGGCGGTGATCGGCGGTATCACCGTGCGCACCGGGCTGGCGTGGTGGACGGTGGCCGTTCACCTGCTGGTGTCGATGCTGATGGTGTGGCTGGCGGTGCTGTTCTACGTCAAGGTCGGCGAGCCCGACGCCGGCGCCGTGGTGCGTGAGGTGGTTCCGGCGCCGTTGCGCCTGCTGACCGCGTTGTGTGCGGCGACGCTGGCCGCCGTGCTCGTCAGCGGCACCCTGGTGACCGGAGCGGGGCCGCACGCCGGGGACAAGAGCGCGACCCGCACGGTGGCGCGGCTCAAGGTCGAGGTGGCCACCCTGGCCCACGTGCACGAGTCGCTGCTGATCGGTTTCCTCGGCCTGCTGGTGGGGCTGACGTTCGGGTTGCTGGCGGTGCGCGCGGGCAGGCCGGCGCTTCGCCGGCTGACGACGGTGATCATCTTGGCGTTCGCGCAGGGGCTGATCGGTGTCGTTCAGTACTTCACCGGGGTGCCCGCTGTGCTGGTGACGTTGCATGTCGCCGGCGCGGTACTGGTCACCGGGGCGACCGCGGCGCTATGGGCGTCGCTGCGCGAGCGGACCCAACCCGAGCCGATTCAGCGCTGACTCCACCGCCAGCGTGAAGCGCCGCTGCGCGCCGTTGCGGTCGACCGGACTCATGTGACGCCAGCCCAGCTGCGGCGCGATCAGATCCAGGCTCACCAATCGGGCGTCTGACGGCGGTCCGATCACATCGGCCCGGGCGTACAGCAGCTCGTCGATGCGGATGCTGAGCCGTTCCGCGGCCGCCCGCAGCGCCGAGCGGCCCAGGTCCCACATCTCGAAGTCGGGGTCGACGGCGTGCCCCGTCCGGAACGCATGCGACTGCCCGCTGCCGAAGAACACCAGTGCGATGGGATCTTCCCGCGACTGTCCCCGCATCGTGGGCACCCCGGCGTATTCCAGATCCCGCAGGTAGCGTTCCTCGGCGTTCCAGGCGATGACGTCGGGGTCGTTGAGCAACGCGGGCACCCGCCTCGTCCAGGCCAGGAATTCGGCTTTGCGGTCCAACACATCGTGGGTCGCCCGCAGGATCACCAGATCCGCCGCCAGGGCGTCTGGATCATCCCAGGACAGCGAACGCGCCTGCAGGCCGCGGCGCCGCAGCGACTCCACCAGAGCCACATCGTCAACCCGGCCACCGCTCTCGCCCGGTGCCAGCGGATCCCCGGCCAAGACGATGCGCGGATGGAAGATGTCGGGCCGGGCCAACTTCATGCAGACCTCACGTTCGGAGATGATAGTCACCATGCACGCCGTCGAAGTCGCGAAAACCGGTGGACCCGAAGTCCTGAGCTATGTCAAGCGCCCGAAGCCGGCCCCCGCCGCCGGCCAGGTGCTGATCCACGCCGACGCGGTCGGGGTCAACTTCATCGACACCTACTTCCGCTCCGGCACCTATCCGGCCGCGTTGCCGTTCGTGGTCGGCAACGAAGTGGCGGGCACCGTCGCCGAAGTCGGCGCCGGTGTGACGGGATTGAACGTGGGTGACCGGGTGGCCAGTGCCTCGGCGACCGGCGCCTACGCGCAGTACAGCACCGCGCCGGCGGCCCTGACCGCCCCCATCCCCGCCGGTATCGACGCGGGCGTGGCGGCGGCCGCCCTGCTCAAAGGGCTGACTGCGCATTATCTGATCAAGTCGGTGTACCCGGTGCAACCCGGCGATGCCGTCCTGCTGCATGCCGGGGCCGGCGGCGTCGGGCTGATCCTGACCCAGTGGGCCACCGCTCTGGGCGCTCGGGTGATCACCACGGCATCGACCCCGGCCAAGGCCGAACTGTGCCGGCAGGCCGGTGCCGTCGAAGTACTCGACTATCCCGGCCCGACGGACTCCGACGCCGCCACGTTCGGCGCCCGCATCAAGGAGCTGACCGGAGGTGGCGTGGCCGCGGTGTACGACGGGGTGGGTGCGACGACGTTCGGCGCCAGCCTGGCCAGCCTCGCGGTGCGGGGCACGCTGGCGCTGTTCGGTGCCGCCAGCGGGCCGGTGCCCCCAGTGGATCCACAGCGCCTCAACGCGGCCGGTTCGGTGTACCTGACGCGGCCCAACCTGGCGCATTTCACCCGCACTGCGGAGGAATTCTCTTGGCGCGCAGGAGAATTGTTCGATGCGATCGCCACCGGGACGATCGGGGTGACGGTGAGCGGGCGTTACCCGCTGGCGCAGGCTGCCGACGCCCACCGGGATCTGCAGGCCCGCAAGACGACCGGCTCGATCGTATTGTTGCCCTAAGGGTTTCCGCCGGAATCCATACCGCCCCAGCTCTCGGGCAGCAGCGGCAGCCGGGCAACACCGTCGAACGTGCCGGCCAGCCGGGTCAGCCCGGCGGCCCGGCCGCGGGAGGCGGGCGCGGCGTCGGAGCGCCCGAGTTCTCCGGCGCCGCGTTCGGATACCGATGTCGGCTCCTCCCAGTCCGGCGAAACCCGCACCCTCAGATCCATCGCGGCGTCACCGTGCCCGAGTCGGGTCTTGCGGCGCCGGAGGCGTTTGGCCCGGCGCGCCGCTGCTGCCGCGGCCGCCGAGGCAGCCTCCGGGGTGGGCGATTTCTTCTTGGCGCTGTCCGCGGCGGCGGCGTGGGCGCCGAGCCCTGAGCCGAAGTCGATTCCGGGTCCGCCCCCGACGAGGTAGGGAAAGACCGGCAGGCCCGCGGACACGGCCGGCGGCGGCGCGGGCGCGGGAGGCCCCGGGGCCGCGCCGGCGGGAACGGCGGCCGGCGGCGGGGCGGGCGGAGGCGGTGCCGTCGCCACCGCCGAGCCGACGGCGAGCGCCGGGACGTCCGCGAGGACGGGCGGGGTCAGCGGGCCCACCGGAGCAGCGGCAACGGCGCCCGGCAACGGCCCGGTCAGCCCGGCCAGGCCGGCGAGGCCACCCAGGCCACCGGCCGGTGCCACCACGGCACCCGCCGCGGCGGCGATCAGCGCCGGGGACTGACTGATTGTGGTCGCCAGCTGGGCTATGTGGGTGGGCCAGTCGAACAGCGCCAGGGCTGCGATGTACTGCAGCGCCGGAATGATCTGACTCGGGTTCTGGGCAATGTTCAGGAAGTCCTCGAACAGTTCCAGTGAGCGCGCGAGGTACCAGATCGGTTGGGCGGCATTGGAATAGTAGTCGTAGACCTGACCGTTGAGAGTGCCGGCTGCTGGATTCCAATTGATCCCGAGGTTCTGCAGGAAGTGCGACACGGCGGTGGTCAGCGCGTTGGAGATCATCGGGTCGTGAGCGGTCACGCCGTCTTGGATGCCAAGGCTTTTCAGGATCGGATCGAGGAATTCGAGCAGACCCTGTAGCGGATTGCCCGACGACGGCGATTGCGATGAGGCCGCGGCGGACTTCTGGATCGGGACCGTCGCGGCGACAGCAGGGGTCGCTGCCGCGCAGACTTCGCAGACCCCCTGGTAGGTCGCCATCGTGGTGGCGGCCTGCACCCACATCCGGAAGTAGTCGGCTTCATTGAGCGCGATCGGGATGGTGTTGATCCCGAAGAAGTTGGTCGCCACCAACACTCCGTGGGTGGCGTGGTTGGCGGCCAGCTCCGCCAACGTCGGCATGGTGGCGAGCGCGGTGACATAGGCGGCTGCCGCCTCTTCCTGCGCCGCCGCCATCCGGGCGCTGTCTGCGCCGGCCTGGTTCAACCACGCCAGATACGGCTGGTGCGCTGCTTGGTATTGCTCACCGGCCGCGCCCTGCCAGAACCCGGCCGACACCAATGTCACCAGGGCGGCCAGTTCCTCGGCGACGGTGGCGTACTCCGCGCTGAGCGCCGACCACGCCGCCGCCGCCGCGAAGAGCGGACCGGGGCCCGGCCCGGCGCCGAGCAATGCCGAATGCACCTCCGGTGGCGACGCCATCCACAACATCTCGAACACAATAATTCATAGTCTCGAAGACTATTGTTCGGTTACCCGAACTCCGTGTCGTCAGTTGCCTTCGGGCTCCCGGCGCTGCCAGGTGCCGGGGAGTAACGGCATCCGGGGTCCGTCGTCATAGGTACCGCCGGTCGACACCGTCAATCCCGTGGCCGGCGCGTCCTCGCGGGTCGAGCTCCCGGTGATCCCACCCAGCTGAGCACCCCGCGCTGACGCCGTCACCGGCTGTTCGGGTTCGCCCCCCGCATCGGCCCAATCCGGCTTCAGCTCGACGGTGAGGTCCATGACTCCGTCGCCGGACCGGTGCTTCGTGACGCGCCGACGGCGACGGGCCAGTCGTTGCTCCCGTCCGGCCTCGGCCGCTGCGGCAGCCGCAGCCGAACCGCGCGGCTCAGCAGACTTGCGCGACGCACCCGCCCTGGTAGTCATGCCCGAACCGGTTCCGATACCCGGCGGGCCGAGCAGATAGGGCAGGAAGGAGGCCGAGGCGACCGAGCCCGCCCCGACCGGAGGCGCCGGAGGCGGCGGGCCGCCGACTCCACCGGCGGCCGGCACCGGGGCCGGCGCGGGTGCAGGGGCCGGTGCGGGCGGAACCGCAGGTGTCGTCGAGGCCGAGAACGCCGGCAGAAGATCCGGCACCGCCACGATCGGTACCGTCGCGGGCGCCGGTGGGGGCAGCGCGGCCAGGCCCGCCAATCCCGCCAGGCCGCCCGCGGCCCCCAACGGTGCGACGGCCGGGACGGCCAGCGCGGCGATCAGGGCGGGGTTCTCCGCCAGGAATTGGGCCACCTCAAGAATGTGGGTCGGGAAGTCGAACAACTGCCAGCTGATGAACCATTGGATGGCCTGCACCGGGTTCTGGGCGAGCAGCTGGCCGAAGTATTGGAAGTCCTCCAGCAGTTCCAGCGCCCGTGCGACCCAAAAGCTCAGTTGCGCCGGATTGATGTAGTAGTCGTAGTCGAATCCGTTGAGGGTGCCTCCCGATGGGTTCCAGTTGTACCCGAAGTTCTGCAGGATCTGTGCGAGGTATTGGTCGAACCCGTTGGAGATCGTCGGATCGTGGGCGAGCTGGCTGTTGCCGATCCCCAGCTTCTGCAACTCGTCCACCAGCCACTGCGGAAGACCCAGCGGGTTCTCGTCGTCGTCGGCCGACTGCGCCTGTGTCGCATCTGTTTTCACGATCTGCGGCGCCGGGACGGTCTGGGGAGCCGAGGCGACGGCGCTGCCCGCAACGGCCTGGTATGTGCCCATGACGGTAGCGGCCTGCACCCACATCCGGCCGTAGTCGGCCTCGTTGAGCGCGATCGGAATGGTGTTGACTCCGAAGAAGTTCGTCGCCACCAGCACCCCGTGGGTGGCGTGGTTGGCCGCCAGCTCGGCCATCGTCGGCATCGCCGCCAGCGCACCGACATAGGACCCGGCAGCCGTCTCGAGCTGGACCGCCGACGCAGCGCTGTCCGCGGAGGCCTGACTCAGCCACGCCAGATACGGGGCATGGGCGGCCACATACGATTCGGCGCTGGGCCCCTGGTACGCCCCGGACTGCACCGTCCCCAACACCGCGGTCAGTTCGTCGGCCACCGCGGTGTACTCGTTGCTCAGCAGCGACCACGCCGCCGCCGAGGCCAGCAGTGGGCCGGGCCCGGACCCGGAGCTCAACAATGCCGAATGCACCTCCGGCGGCGACGCCATCCAGATCGGCGCAGCTGCGGTCACCGCCGGCCACCCGATGAATTGTTGAACATGATTTTCATTATCGCCAAATTCAATACCGGCCACGCCGTCCGCACAAGGCGCTGCGCCCTCGTGTTACCTGCGCTACTGCTGTGTCATCAATGGACGGGCTGAAACAAGCATTCACATGCCGATTCGGCAAGTAGGGCTTAGACCAACGGTTAGAACAGGGTGGGCAGCCCGATGGCCGAGTCCACCGCGAGCGCGCAGAACACCACGGCCAGATAGTTGTTCGACTGCAGGAACAGCCGCAGCGGCTTGACCGGCTCACCGCGGCGCACCCCGGCGTAGAGCTGGTGGGCCATGGTCAGGAACCAGGCCCCGGCCGCCGCCGCGACCGCCGCGTACAGCCACCCGGCGGCGGGAACCAGCGCCAGCGTGGCGGCCACCGTCGCCCAGGTGTAGAGCACGATGCGGTGGGTGACCACGCGTTCGCTGGCCACCACCGGCAGCATCGGCACACCGGCTGCCGCGTAGTCGTCCTTGTAGCGCATCGCCAGCGCCCAGGTGTGCGGCGGAGTCCAGAAGAAGATCACCAGGAACATCACCAGCGCGGGCCAGCCGATGGTGCCCGTCACCGCGGACCAGCCGATCACCACCGGCATGCAGCCGGCCGCACCGCCCCACACCACGTTCTGTGAGGTGTGCCGCTTGAGCAGCATCGAGTAGACCAGCACGTAGAACGCGATGGTGGCCATGGCCAAGATGCCCGACATCGGGTTGGTGGTGCGCCACAGCCAGGCGAACGAGACCGCGGACAGCATCAGGCCGAAGATCAGCGCGTTGCGTGTCGGCACCGCGTCGCGGGCCAGCGGCCGGCGGGCCGTGCGCTTCATCACCTTGTCGATGTCGGCGTCGACGACACAGTTCAGCGCGTGCGCCCCGGCGGCGGCCAGCATGCCGCCGATCATGGTGTTGAAGATCAGCAGCGGATTGACGTTGCCGCGATCGGCCAACAGCATGGCCGGAATGGTGGTAACCAGCAGCAACTCGATGATCCGCGGCTTGGTCAGCGACAGGTACGCCAGCAGCGTGGAACGTATTGCGCGGATGCGGCGCGGCGCGACGCCCTCGCGAATACTCACGTGATGACTCCTTGGATGACAGCAGCGACGGCAGCGTCTACTACGGACGATGGTAGACCGCGTGGCCGGGCCCGCCGAATCGCAGGGTCGATTCGCACTAGGCTTGGCGTTCGTGACCACTGCTGCAGAGATCTCCGCCCTGACCCGACCGCACCACCCGAGCGGCTGGGCCGACATCGACTCCGTGGCGGTCGACACCGCCCGGGTACTGGCCGCCGACGCGGTACAGAAGGTCGGCAACGGCCATCCCGGCACCGCGATGAGCCTCGCTCCCCTGGCGTACACGCTGTTCCAGCGGGTGATGCGCCACGACCCGTCGGACCCGCACTGGCTCGGCCGCGACCGCTTCGTACTCTCCCCCGGCCACTCCTGCCTGACCCTCTACATCCAGCTGTACCTGGGTGGCTTCGGTCTGGAGCTGGCCGACATCGAGGCACTGCGCACCTGGGGTTCCAAGACCCCCGGCCACCCGGAGTTCCGGCACACCAAGGGCGTGGAGATCACCACCGGCCCGCTCGGGCAGGGCCTGGCCTCCTCGGTCGGCATGGCGATGGCCGCCCGCTACGAGCGCGGCCTGTTCGATCCCGACGCGGCGCCGGGCACCAGCCCGTTCGACCACTACGTCTACGTGATCGCCTCCGACGGCGACATCGAGGAAGGCGTGACCAGCGAGGCGTCGTCGCTGGCGGGCGTGCAGCAGCTCGGCAACCTGATCGTGTTCTACGACCACAACAAGATCTCCATCGAGGACGACACCGCGATCGCCTTGTGCGAGGACACCGCCGCCCGCTACCGGGCCTACGGCTGGCACGTCCAGGAAGTCGAGGGCGGCGAGAACGTCACCGGCATCGAGGAGGCCATCGCGGCGGCCCAGGCCGTCACCGACAAGCCGTCGTTCATCTCGGTGCGCACGATCATCGGCTACCCCGCCCCGAGCAAGATGAACACCGGCGGCATTCACGGCTCGGCGCTGGGCGCCGACGAGGTGGCGGCCACCAAGAAGGCGCTCGGGTTCGACCCCGACAAGACGTTCGACGTCTCCGACGACGTCATCACCCACACCCGCTCGCTGGTGGCCCGGGGCAAAAAGGCCCGTGACGAGTGGCAGGCCGGGTTCGACGACTGGGCGGCGCGGGAGCCGCAGCGCAAAGCCCTGCTCGACCGGCTGCTGGCCGGTGAACTGCCGGCGGGCTGGGACGCCGAGCTGCCGTACTGGGAGCCCGGCTCCAAGGACATCGCAACCCGCGCCGCGTCCGGCAAAGTGCTTTCCGCCGTGGGTCCGACGCTGCCCGAACTGTGGGGCGGCTCAGCCGATCTGGCCGGCAGCAACAACACCACGATGGACGGTGTGAAGTCATTCGGGCCGGCGTCGATCTCCACCGGCGAGTACACCGCCGATCCCTACGGCCGCACCCTGCACTTCGGCATCCGCGAGCACGCGATGGGCTCGATTCTGTCCGGCATCGTGCTGCACGGGCCGACCCGCGCTTATGGCGGGACATTCCTGCAGTTCTCCGACTACATGCGGCCGGCGGTGCGGTTGGCGGCGCTGATGGACATCGACCCGATCTACGTGTGGACCCACGACTCGATCGGCCTGGGCGAGGACGGCCCGACTCACCAGCCCATTGAGCACCTGGCCGCGCTGCGCGCGATCCCGCGGTTGTCGGTGGTGCGTCCGGCCGATGCCAACGAGACCGCCTACGCCTGGCGCACGGTGCTGGCGCGCGGCGCCGACAGCGGCCCGGTCGGCCTGATCCTGACCCGCCAGAACGTGCCGGTGCTGGCCGGCACCGACGCCGACGGGGTGGCCCGCGGCGGCTACGTGCTCAGCGAAGCGGCCGGCGGTGACCCCGACGTGGTGCTGATCGCCACCGGTTCTGAGGTGCAGCTGGCCGTAGAAGCACAGAAATTGTTGGCCGACAAGGACATCAAGGCCCGGGTGGTGTCGATGCCGTGTATGGAGTGGTTCGAGGCCCAGCCGGCCTCCTACCGCGACCAGGTGCTGCCGCCGGCGCTGCGCGCGCGGGTCGCCGTCGAGGCCGGCATCGCCCAGTGCTGGCATAAGCTGGTGGGCGACGCCGGGCAGATTGTTTCGATCGAGCATTTCGGGGCATCCGCGGACTACAAGACTCTGTTCCGGGAGTTCGGATTCACCCCCGAAGCCGTCGTCGCGGCCGCAGAACGTGCCCTGAACAACTGAGAAGGAGCGCCGTCTTATGACTCAGAACCCCAACCTCGCCGCGCTGAGCGCCGCCGGAGTCTCGGTGTGGCTGGACGACCTGTCCCGTGACCGGCTCACCTCGGGCAACCTCGCCGAGCTCGCCCAGACCCGCAGCGTGGTAGGGGTGACCACGAACCCGACCATCTTCCAGAAGGCACTGGAGAAGGGCCACGCCTACGACAGCCAGGTGGCCGAGTTGGCCGCCCGCGGCGCCGACGTGGACGCCGTGATCCGCACCGTCACCACCGATGACGTCCGCGACGCGTGCGACGTGCTGCGCCCGGCCTGGGAGGCCTCCAACTGGGTGGACGGCCGGGTGTCGATCGAGGTCGACCCGCGCCTGGCCCACGACACCGACAAGACGATCCTGCAGGCCGTCGAGCTGTGGAAGATCGTCGACCGGCCCAACCTGTTCATCAAGATCCCTGCCACCAAGGCGGGCCTTCCGGCGATCACCGCGGTACTGGCCGAGGGGATTTCGGTCAACGTCACGCTGATCTTCTCCGTGCAGCGGCACCGCGAGGTGATGGACGCCTACCTGGCCGGCTTGAAGGCCGCCAGGTCCGGTGGCCACGACCTGTCGAAGCTGCACTCGGTGGCGTCGTTCTTCGTCTCCCGGGTGGACACCGAGATCGACGCCCGACTGGAGAAGATCGGCTCCGAGGCGGCTCTGGCCCTGCGCGGCAAGGCCGGTGTGGCCAACGCCCGGCTGGCCTACGCCGCCTACGAAGAGGTCTTCGGCGGTGCCACGTTCGCCGCGCTGGCCGCCGACGGCGCTCGGGTTCAGCGGCCACTGTGGGCGTCGACCGGGGTGAAGAACCCGGACTATCCCGACACCCTCTATGTCACCGAGCTGGTGGCCCCACACACCGTCAACACGTTGCCGGAGAACACGATTGAGGCCGTCGCCGATCACGGCGAGATCCGCGGTGACACCGTCAGCGGCACCGGTGCGGCGGCACAGCAGGTCTTCGATCAGCTGGTCGCGATAGGCATCGACATCCCGGACGTGTTCAAGGTCCTCGAAACCGAGGGGGTCGAGAAGTTCGAGAAGTCGTGGGCCGAACTTCTCGAAGCCACCCAGACCCGCCTCGAGGCCGCCTCGAAATGACCGGGGCAGCCGCTCGCTCTGACGCAGCGCCGTGGCTGAACCCGTTGCGGGACAAGCGCGATAAACGCCTGCCCCGCATCGCAGGTCCGTGCGGGGTGGTGATCTTCGGGGTCACCGGCGACCTGGCCCGCAAGAAGCTGATGCCGGCGATCTACGACCTGGCCAACCGGGGCATGCTGCCGCCCACCTTCGCCCTGGTCGGTTTCGCCCGCCGCGACTGGGCCGACGAGGACTTCGCCGACGTGGTCTACCAGGCCGTCAAGGAGCATGCTCGCACCCCGTTCCGTCAGGCCGTGTGGGATCGGCTGGCTGCCGGATTCCGGTTCGTGGCCGGCACGTTCGACGACGACGATGCGTTTGCCCGGTTGTCGAAGACCCTGGAGGATCTGGACGCCGAACGGGGCACCGGCGGCAATCACGCGTTCTACCTGTCGATTCCGCCCGCGGCGTTCCCGGTGGTGTGCGAGAAGCTGCACGCCTCGGGGTTGGCCCGCCCGCGCGATGGCCGCTGGAGCAGGGTGGTGATCGAGAAGCCGTTCGGCCATGACCTTTCCAGCGCTCGTGAGCTCAACGCAGTGGTCAACCGCGTCTTCCCGGAGGAGTCGGTGTTCCGCATCGACCACTACCTGGGCAAGGAGACGGTGCAGAACATCCTGGCGCTGCGCTTCGCCAATCAGTTGTTCGATCCGATCTGGAACGCCAACTACGTCGACCACGTCCAGATCACCATGGCCGAAGACATCGGGCTGGGTGGCCGCGCCGGCTACTACGACGGCATCGGCGCCGCCCGCGACGTGATCCAGAACCACCTGCTGCAGTTGCTGGCGCTGACCGCGATGGAGGAGCCGGTCAGCTTCTCCCCCAGCGAATTACAGGCCGAGAAGATCAAGGTGCTCTCGGCCACCAAGCTGGCGCAGCCGCTGGACGAGACCACCTCCCGCGGCCAGTACACCGGCGGCTGGCAGGGTGGCGAGCAGGTGGTCGGGCTGCTCGACGAAGAGGGGTTCGCTCGGGATTCGTCGACCGAGACCTATGCCGCCATCACGTTGGAGGTCGACACCCGACGCTGGGCGGGGGTGCCGTTCTATCTGCGCACCGGCAAGCGGCTGGGGCGTCGGGTCACCGAGATCGCCCTGGTGTTCAAGCGGGCACCGCATCTGCCCTTCGATGCCACCATGACCGATGAACTGGGCAAGAACGCTCTGGTTATCCGGGTGCAGCCCGATGAGGGAATCACCTTGCGATTCGGGTCGAAGGTGCCCGGCAACCTCATGGAGGTGCGCGACGTCAACATGGACTTCTCCTACGGTTCGACGTTCTCCGAGGATTCGCCGGAGGCCTACGAACGGCTGATCCTGGATGTGCTGCTGGGTGAGCCGTCATTGTTCCCGGTCAATGCCGAGGTTGAATTGTCTTGGGAGATACTCGATCCGGTGCTAGACAATTGGGCCGAGCACGGCAGACCCGAGCAGTATCCGGCCGGCAGTTGGGGGCCGAGTTCGTCGTTCGAGATGCTGGCCCGCTCGGGCCGGGAATGGCGGCGGCCGTGATTCGCGCCGCCGACGAGGCAGAACGAAGAATGAGCGATGCGGAGGAGCGGCGCCAATGATCTTGGACCTGCCCGACACGTCCACCACGGCGATCAACAAGAAGCTCACCGAGTTGCGCGAGCAAGTCGGTGCGGGCAACACCGGACGGGTGCTGAGCCTGATCATCGCGGTGTCCGGCGATGCGCTGCTGGAGGAATCGATCGAGGCGGCCACCGTGGCCAGCCAGGAGCATCCATGCCGGGTCATCGTGGTCTGCACCGGCGACACCGGCGACACGCGCCTGGACGCCCAGCTGCGGCTGTTCGGCGACGCCGGCGCCGGCGAGGTGGTGGTGTTGCGGCTGGCGGGCGAACTGGCCGCACACGCCGATGCGGCGGTGGTGCCGTTCCTGCTGCCCGACATCCCGGTGGTGGCCTGGTGGCCGCAGGCCGCTCCCGCCTCGCCCTCCGAGGACCCGTTGGGCGCGCTGGCGGTACGACGGATCACCGACGCCACCAACAGCACCGACCCGCTCGCCGCGATCAAGGGCCGCCGCGACGGCTACCGCCCCGGCGACACCGACCTGTCCTGGAGCCGGATCACCTACTGGCGGGCGCTGCTGGCCTCCGCGCTGGATCAGCCGCCGTATGAGCCGGTCAATTCGGTGCTGGTCTCCGGGTTGTCGACCGAACCGGCCCTGGACATCCTGGCCGGCTGGCTGGCCAGCTGCATCGAGGGGCCGGTGCGCCGCGCCGTCGGAGAGCTGAAGATCGAGTTGGTGCGCGATAGCGAGACCGTCACGCTCAGCCGCCCCCAGGACGGGGTGGTGGCCACCTTGAGCCGCACCGGCCGGCCGGACGCACTGCTGCCGCTGCCGCGACGCGACACCTCCGAGTGTCTGGCCGAGGATCTGCGCCGGCTGGATCAGGACGTCATCTACGGCGCCGCCCTGCGCGGTCTGGAAAGGGTGGAGTACCAGTGACACCCACGACGACCGTCGTGCAGATCTACCCCGACGCCGACGAGCTGGTGGCCGCCACCGGGGATCGGCTCGCCGATGCGATCGAAGCCGCGGTCGCCGACCGGGGCCGGGCGCTGATCGTGCTGACCGGGGGCGGCAACGGGATCGCGCTGCTGCACCGGCTCGGCGAGCATGCCGGACGCATTGACTGGACCCGGGTGCACCTGTTCTTCGGCGACGACCGGTTCGTCCCCGCCGACGACGCCGACCGCAACGCCAAGCAGGCCCGCGACGCCCTGTTGGGCCGCATCGACATCCCGGCGGACAACGTGCACGCCATGCCCGCCAGTGACGGCGCGGCCGGCGACGACCTGGATGCCGCCGCACTGGCCTACCAGCAGGTGCTTGCGGCCAATGCCGAACCCGGCCAGCCCGCACCGGATTTCGACGTGCACCTGTTGGGGATGGGCGGCGAGGGCCACATCAACTCGCTGTTCCCCGATACCGATGCGGTGCGCGAGACGGTCCGGCTGGTGGTCGGGGTGCCCGACTCGCCCAAGCCCCCGCCGCGGCGTATCACGCTGACATTGCCGGCCGTACGGCGCTCCCGCCAGGTCTGGCTGGTGGTCGCCGGCGAAGCCAAGGCCGAAGCGGTGGCTGCCGCGATCGGCGGCGCCGACCCGGTTCAGGTGCCGGCGGCCGGTGCGGTGGGCCGCGAACAGACGGTGTGGCTGCTCGACGCGGCCGCGGCCTCGCGGTTGCCGCAGTGAGCACACCCTCGACACGCCATAATGACTGACATGGCTGACAGGACCCCGGGCGCAGGCCCCGAACGCAGACGGCTCAAGACCCTCGCCCAGGCGGCACTGAACGCCGACGTGACAGTCGGACAGCTCGAAGACGTCCTCGGCGGCCTGGGCACCACGATGGGTGAGCTGAACAGTTCCCTGGTCGGTCTCAATGCCACCGTCGAACGTCTGGGCAACGGGCTGGATCATCTGGAGGCGACGATGGCCGGCCTCGACGACCTGGCCCGGCGGCTGGTTGCGCTGATCGAACCGGTGGAGGCCATCGTCAGCCGGATCGACTACCTCGTCGAGGTCGGCGAGACCGCGATGTCGCCGCTGGCGGCGACCGAGAACGCGGTGCGCGGCATGTTCAACGCCATGCGCAACCGCGTCGTGCGTTAGAAGTGATTCTGGTACTTGATCAGCAGGCCGACCGCGATGATCGATACCAGCCAGATGGCGATGACGAAGTAGGTCAGCCGGTCCAGGTTCTTCTCGACCACGGTCGAGCCCGACAGGCTGGACTGCACGCCGCCACCGAACAGGGTTGACAGGCCGCCGCCCTTGGCGCGGTGCAGCAGCACCAGCAGGATCACCAGCAGGCTGGTGATCACCAAGAGGATCTGCAGCGTCAAAATCATGCCGCCACCCTACCGTTTCCCGGCTTTGGTCAAGGCAGCGGCCCGCCCGCGGCCAGCGCGGCCAGGATGGCGAACTGCTCGCCGTCCAGCGACGCCCCGCCGACCAGGCCACCGTCCACGTCGGGCTGGCCGATGAGCTCGCCGACGTTCTTGGCGTTGACCGAGCCACCGTAGAGCACCCGGACCGTCTCGGCGATCTTCGGTGAGGCGAGCTTGCCCAACTCGGCGCGCACCGCCGCGCACACCTCCTGGGCGTCGGCCGCACCGGCCACCCGGCCGGTGCCGATCGCCCACACCGGCTCGTAGGCGATGACGACCTGGGCGATCTGCTCGGCGCTCAGGCCGGCCAGCGAGCCGCGCAGCTGCTCCAGGCAGTGCTCGACGTGGGTGCCGGCCTCGCGGATCTCCAGGTGCTCGCCGATGCAGACGATCGGGGTCAGGCCGTGCCGCAGGGCGGCCGCGGCCTTGGCGGCCACCAGCGCGTCGTCCTCGCCGTGGTAGCTGCGCCGCTCGGAGTGCCCCACCACCACGAAGGTGCAGCCCAGCTTGGCCAGAAACGCCCCACTGACCTCACCGGTGTAGGCGCCCGAGTCGTGCTGCGAGAGGTCCTGGGCGCCGAAGGTGAGCCGCAGCTTGTCGCCGTCGACCAGGGTCTGCACGCTGCGCAGGTCGGTGAACGGCGGCAGCACGGTGACGTCGACCTTGTCGAAGTACTTGTCCGGCAACGAGAACGCCACCTTCTGCACCAGGGCGATGGCCTCGAAGTGGTTGAGGTTCATCTTCCAGTTGCCGGCGATCAGCGGCTTGCGACTCATGTGCAGCTCCCCTTGAAAAATTTAATTGTCCAGTACCTGCAGGCCTGGGAGTGGTTTGCCCTCAAGGTATTCCAGTGACGCCCCGCCACCGGTGGAGATGTGGGAGAAGCCGTCTTCGGGCAGGCCCAGGGCCCGCACCGCGGCCGCGGAGTCTCCCCCGCCCACCACGCTGAACGCGCCCTTGGCGGTGGCCGCCGCGATCGCCTCGGCCACACCCCGGGTGCCCGCGGCGAACGCCGGGAACTCGAAGACGCCCATCGGGCCGTTCCAGAAGATGGTCTTGGCGTTGGACAGCAGTGTGGCGAACCGCTCCACCGAGCCGGGGCCGATGTCCAGGCCCATCTGGCCTTCCGGGATGTCCTCGGCCGGGACCGTCGTGGGCGTCGCGTCGGCGGCGAACTTCTCGGCGACCACGATGTCCGCCGGCAGCCGCAGCACGTCGGCGTAGTCGTCGAGCAACTGCCGGCAGGTGTCGACCATGTCGGCCTCCAGCAGCGAGGTGCCCACCGGCAGCCCCTGGGCGGCCAGGAAGGTGAAGCACATGCCGCCGCCGATCACGATGGAATCGGCCTTGGTCGCCAGCGACTTGATCACGCCCAGCTTGTCGGAGACCTTGGATCCGCCCAGCACCACCGCGTACGGCCGCTCGGTCGACTCGGTGAGCTGCGCAAGGACCTTGATCTCCGCGTCGACCAGTGTCCCGGCGTAGGCCGGCAGCAGGGTGGCCACGTCGTAGACCGAGGCCTGCTTGCGGTGCACCACGCCGAAGCCGTCGGAGACGAACGCCCCTGGCGAGCCGTCCGGTGCGGCCACCAGCTCGGCCAGTGCGCGGGCCAGCCCGAGCCGCTCGGCGTCGTCCTTGCTGGTCTCGCGCGGGTCGAAGCGGATGTTCTCCAGCAGCAGCACGTCCCCGTCGGTCAGGCCCTCGGCGCGGGCCAGCGCGTCGGTGCCGACCACATCACCGGCCAGCTGGACGTGCCGGCCCAGCTGCTCGCCCAGTGCCTTGGCGACCGGCGCCAGCGACAGCTTGGGGTCGACAGCACCCTTGGGCCGGCCCAGGTGCGCGGTGACGACCACCTTGGCGCCGGCCTGCGACAGTGCCCGCAGGGTGGGCACCGAGGCGGTGATCCGTCCGGCGTCGGTGATGTTTCCGTCGTCGTCGAGCGGGACGTTCAGGTCGGAGCGCACCAGCACGCCCCGACCCGTCACCCCTTCGGCCAGCAGGTCGTCGAGCGTCTTGTGAGCCACAGCGCTTAGAGGGACTTGCCGACGAGCGCGATCAGGTCGACCAGCCGGTTGGAGTAACCCCACTCGTTGTCGTACCAGGAGACCACCTTGGCCTGGTTGTCGATCACCTTGGTCAGGCCCGAGTCGTACAGCGAGCTGTGCGGGTCGGTGACGATGTCGCTGGAGACGATCGGCGCGTCGTAGTACTTCAGGATGCCCTTCATCGGGCCCTCGGCGGCGGCCTTCATGGCGGCGTTGATGTCGGCGACCGAGGCCGACTTGGCCAGCTCGGCGGTCAGGTCGGTGACCGAGCCGGTGGGGATCGGCACCCGCAGCGCGTAGCCGTCCAGTTTGCCCTTGAGCTCGGGCAGCACCAGGCCGATGGCCTTGGCGGCACCGGTGCCGGTGGGCACGATGTTGATCGCGGCGGCGCGGGCGCGACGCAGGTCGGAGTGCGGGCCGTCCTGCAGGTTCTGGTCCTGGGTGTAGGCGTGGATGGTGGTCATCAGGCCCTTGACGATGCCGAACTCGTCGTTGAGGACCTTGGCCAGCGGTCCGAGGCAGTTCGTGGTGCACGAGGCGTTGGAGATGATGTTCTGGCTGCCGTCGTACTTGTCGTCGTTGACGCCGAGCACGATGGTGATGTCCTCGTCGGAGGCCGGCGCGGAGATGATGACCTTCTTGGCACCGGCGTCGAGGTGGCCCTGCGCCTTGTCCCGCTTGGTGAAGATGCCGGTGGACTCGACGACGACGTCGACGCCCAGGTCGCCCCAGGGCAGCGCCGCCGGGCCTTCCTTGACCTCGAGGGCCTTGATCTTGGTGTTGCCGACGACGATGGTGTCGTCGCCTTCGAGGCTGACGTCGTGGGGCAGCCGGCCCAGGATGGAGTCGAACTTCAGCAGGTGCGCGAGGCTGGCGTTGTCGGTCAGGTCGTTGACCGCGACGATCTCGATGTCGGTGTTGTTGCCCGCCGCCTTCTGCGCGTCCAATGCCCTGAAGAAGTTGCGCCCGATGCGGCCGAAGCCGTTCACGCCTACCCGGACCGTCACTGGTTACTCCTCGTGTCTTGCTGAAATGAGCCGATGTATTCCCAGTCAGCCTAGTGCGTGACGTAGCACACGGCGCAGGGTCTCGACGTTAATCCCGCGACACCGGCCGGACCGGCGGCCGGTGCGGGAATCAGTCCGCGGTCAGTGCGGTTGGCTAGTGCCATGCGCATACAGATCTGGTCGGACGTCGTGTGCCCGTTCTGCTACATCGGCAAACGCAGGCTGGAGGCCGCGTTGGCCGAGACCGGGATCTCCGCGGACATCGCGTGGCGCAGCTTCGAGCTGGACCCGCAGGCGCCGCCCCTGCTCGATCGGCCGCTGGCCGAGGCGATGGCCGCCAAGTACGGCTTCAGCCAGGACCGGGCCCGGGCCTTTCTCGACGGCCAGCGCCGATCGGCTGCCGCCGTGGGCCTGTCCTTTGACTATGCGAACATCAAGCGTGGCAACACCTTCAACGCTCACAGGCTGATCCACCTGGGCGCATCACAGGGGTTGGCCGACAATGTCAAGGAGCGGTTCCTGCGGGCGTATTTCACCGAAGGCGCCGCAATCGGGGACCGCGACGTGCTGGCCGGTCTGGCCGTCGAGGCCGGTCTGGACGCCACGGCGGTGGCGGCGGTGCTGGCCGGCGACGCCTACGCCGCGCAGGTGCGAGACGATGAGCGCCGAGCCGGTGAACTCGGTATCCACGCGGTGCCGCACTTCCTGATCAACGAGCGCACGGCGATCTCCGGGGCGGCGGAGGTGGCGACGTTCGCTGCGGCACTGCGCGCTGAGGCGGCTACCGGTCCGGTTTGACCCGACCGCGCTTGGTGATGCGGACGGGGAGCTCGTCGCCGGGCTGTGGCCACGGCTGGCGGCTGAGCATGTCGGCGATCGCGACATAGCCGGCCTCGATCAGCCCGGTTTTGGCGTCGAAGATCTGGTAGGCCTGTTCGCGCCGGTGAATGGGTTGGCCTTCGAGCGTGATCACCCGCAGGTCGCCGTCGGCGAAGTCGCAGCGGCGCTGCACCGCCGCCAGCAGCTGCTCGTTGTGCAGGTGTCCCTCGCCGAAGTTCCATCCGATCAGCGGGCCGGCGATGACCTCGCCGTCCCGGATCGTGTAGTCGGCCGCGTTGCCCTCTCCGCCCAGTGCCCGGGGCAGCAGTCCGTTGAGCGCCCGGCCGTGCAGGTGCATGGCACGAAACGCCCCCGGGACCTTGGCGGCCACCAGGTCGACGGTCGCCGGGTCGTAGAACTTCGCCAACTGGTTGATGACCAGTGGCGAGCTCTTGACGATCTTGGTCTCCAGGGCGTCTTCGGCGCCGGCACGGAAGCACCAGAAGCTGGCCGCCCAGTTCCCGGCGTAGTACCGCATGGCCGGCAGGAACGAGATCTGCTGCGGAAACATGTTTCCCGCGATCGGGATCACGACCAGCCCGGTGAGCAGGATGGCCATCAGCAGCGGTGAGCGCAGGTCGTAGACGCTGACTTCGGGGTGCTGCCCGAACAGGAAGAACAGTGAGAACAGAAAGAACACGTTCCATTCCAACGGGACTCCCATCGGGAGGTTGGACAGGATGTTGAGGTGGAAGATCACCATGAAGGCGATCAGGAACCACCGCCACGGGTGATCTCCGGCGACCAGCACCAGTAATGCCGGCACCACGAATTCGGCGGTGGTACCGCCGACGTGGGCCATCAGCTGCGGTATCCGGGTGGGGCGCAGATCATCGAGGTGATCGACGTACATCCGGCGCTTGAGGCCGGTGAAGATCTTCGCCCGCAGCAGGGCGTTGTTGCTGGTCATCACCGCGACCACATAGGGAAAGTGGTGGTTGAGCTTGGATGTGGCTGCACCCCACCACAATCCGAGGATGATGAGCTTGAACGCGGCCAGCTGGTCGACGTAGGGGAAGAAGAACACCAGCAGGGTCAGGCCGTAGTGCTCGGCGCGAGCGGCCAGGAAGATCGTCTTGTCGCGCAGACCCAGCACGACCAGCGTGATCACCACCGGCACCACCAGCTTCGGGTCCAGTAGACCCACCGGGCCGGGGTCGCCCTGACCGGCCGACAGCAGCAGCCGCACACCGCAGATCAGCACCGCGGCGTACAACGCGACGTCGATCACGGTGCGGGTGTCGCCCCGGGTCAGTGGGACCTTGTCAGGCCAGGGCGGCAGTCGGATCGTGTTGGGCCGCAACCAGTACAGGACCCCGCCGATGGGCGGCCAGAACCGGGCGGTCAGCGGACCCGATCCGCAGCCCAGGCCCAGGATCTCGAACAGCAGACTGAACACGACCAGCTTCTGGTAGACGATCGGCTGGGTCCACCACTCGGAGATGCGGCTCAAGCCGTCCAGCCCCGGGGTCGCTGCGATGACGGCCGTCGCACCCGCGACGTAGGCCGCGATCTTGAGCAGGTAGATCAGGTAGACCCCCGACGGGGTGCCGAAGCCCTGTTCGGCCCAGTGCCGGCTGACGATCTGGATACGCGTCGCCCACCCGGCGGCGCGCCAGGTTTCGGGGTCGACGTCGGGAACCGACGGTTTGATGAATCCCATGCTGTCCTCGCTCCCTGACGACCGACCGTTCAGTTATAACGGCCGCAGCGCGGGGCCGGTCAGCTTTTCGGGTAGGCGGCGCGCAGCAGTGCCGGTGGCTCGAACGGGTGCCAGTCGCCGGCGGGTTGCGCCAGGCGATCGGCGATCGCGTAGACCGCCGCGGGGTGGTAGGCGAAGGCGATGTGGCTGGCCCGTATCGCGATGTACTCCGCCTGCCGGCCGGTGTCGGCGTCGTCGAGACAGACCTGCCGGCCCACGATTCCGTCCACCACGGAGTAGATCGCGGTGGCCGGCACCGGCAGCGGCCCGGATTCGCCGCGTGTTTCGTTGATGGCCGACTGATAGTCGCCGTACCAGCGGGCCCACTCGTTGAAGCGCGGCCACTGCGGGAAGTCGGACATGTCGGTCGCTACGGGGTCGGCCTGGCCAGCCGTACCGGTGGCCAGCCGCAGCGGCGAACCCAGGGTGATCACCTGGCGGATCGATTCGGTTCTGCGCCAGGCTAATTCACGGGCGTACAGGCCGCCCAGGCTCCAGCCGATCACCGAGATCGGGACCTGATAGCGGGCCGAGAGCGCGTCGAGCCGTGCGGCTATCCCGTCACGCACCCGCGGCGTCGGGCCGAAGTTGGTGCCCAGCCCCCAGCCGTGAACCCGATAGCCCAGCCGCCGCAGCACGCGACGCAGCACCAGGGTCGCCGAGTCGGCCGCACCCAGGCCGGGCAGCACCAACACCGGGTGGCCGTCACCGCGCGGCAGGTTTCGCAGCAGGGGTGCCGCCCCGACGAGCAGCCCGATATCGACGGCGGCACGGGCGGGTTCGGTGAGGTAGAGCAGCCGGCTCGGGATGACGGGCCGGTAGCCGGGTCGGTTCACCTGGTTCACCTCGGGCAGCCACCCGATCCGTCAGGCGTCTTCGAGCAGATCCGGCGTGACCGCCGACTCGGTGTCGGGGATCCCGTCCTGCTTGGCCTTGCGGTCGGCCATCGACAGCAGCCGCCGAATCCGGCCGGCCACAGCGTCTTTGGTCATCGGCGGGTCGGCCAGCCGGCCCAACTCCTCCAGGGATGCCTGCCGGTGCTCGACGCGCAGCTTGCCCGCCGAGGCCAGATGGTCGGGCACCCCGTCGCCCAGGATCGCCAGCGCACGTTCCACCCGGGCCGCGGCGGCCACCGCCGCGCGCGCCGAGCGCCGCAGGTTCGCGTCGTCGAAGTTGGCCAGCCGGTTGGCGGTAGCGCGCACCTCGCGGCGAATCCGGCGCTCCTCCCAGACCAGCCGGGTGTCCTGGGCACCCATCCGGGTCAGCAGCGCACCGATGGCCTCGCCGTCGCGCACCACCACCCGGTCAGCGCCGCGCACCTCGCGGGCCTTGGCGCTGATGCCCAGCCGCCGCGCCGCACCCACCAACGCGAGCGCAGCCTCCGGGCCCGGGCAGCCGACCTCCAGTGCAGATGAGCGACCCGGCTCGGTCAGCGATCCGTGCGCCAAAAACGCTCCGCGCCAAGCGGCTTCGGCATCGGCAACGCTGCCGCCGACGACTTGGGCCGGCAGTCCGCGCACTGGGCGTCCGCGCAGGTCCAGCAGACCGGTCTGGCGGGCCAGCGCCTCACCGTCCTTGGTCACCCGCAGCACGTAGCGGGTGTTCTTGCGCATCCCGCTGGCGGTCAGCACGTGCACGATCGCGTTGTAGCCGTACAGGTCGAAGATGTCCTTGCGCAGCCGGCGGGCGATCACACCCTGATCCACCTCGGCCTCGACCACCACCCGGCCCGCCACGATGTGCAGCCCGCCGGCGAAGCGCAGCAACGCCGCCACCTCGGCACGGCGCGCGCTGACCGAGCTGATCACGAGACGGCTCAGCTCATCTTTGACTTCGGCCGTCATCGCCACGGCTTGCCACCTCCTGGTCCGAGTCCGCTCGGTCCACTCACGCCGGTTTGCCGGCCCCCGCCCTCATCGGTCGATGCGACCGGCGTCGGGACCGTCAGCGGCGGCGCGCCGGCCTCCCGAACCCCGTCCAGCACAGCTGCCAGCTTTCCTGGGTCATGTAAAGGTGTACCAGGTCGGGCCACGTCCACGAACGCAACCTCGGCACCGAACAGCGCCGCCGCCCGGCGCAGCTGGTCGCGCTCCCGCTCACTGGGCACCCGCCCATCGTCGATCACGATGTCATCGACGGTGAATCCGGGTGCGTGCTGGGCCAATACGTGCAGGTGACGCTCCACCGAGAAGCCCGCCGTCTCCCCCGGCTCGGCCACCAGGTTGAGCACCAGGGCGCGCCGCGCCTTGGTGGCCTGCAACGCCGAGGCCAGGCCCGGCACCAGCAGGTGCGGGATCACGCTGGTGAACCACGACCCCGGACCGAGCACCACCAGGTCTGCGGCCATGATCGCGTCGACGGCCTGGCGGGTGGCCGGCGGATTGCCCGGCAGCAGCCGCACCCGGCGAACCTTGCCCGGGGTGGTCGCAATCGCCACCTGCCCCCGGATCAGCCGGAACAGTCGCGGGTCGGCGTCCAGGCCCGAGACGTCGGCCTCGATCTGCAGCGCGATCGGGCACATCGGCAGCACCCGGCCCTTGACGCCGAGCATCCGGCCCAGCTCGTCGAGGGCGGCCACCGGGTCGGCCAGCACCTCGTTGAGGCCGGCCAGCAGCAGGTTGCCGATCGGGTGCCCGGCCAGCGCACCGGTACCGCCGAATCGGTGCTGCAGGATGGTCGCCCACAACCGTCCGCTGGGACTGTCCGACGCCAGCGCGGCCAGCGCCATCCGCAGGTCTCCGGGCGGCACCACGTCCAGTTCGCCGCGCAGCCGCCCCGACGAGCCGCCGTCGTCGGCGACGGTGACCACCGCGGTGACGTGCGGGGTCAGCCGGCGGGCGGCCGACAGGGTCGCGTACAGACCGTGCCCGCCACCGAGCGCGACGATGCTCCGGTTGGCGCTCGCGGGCTCAATACTCATTCACGGCCCAGATCCCGGTGCAGTACCCGCACCGACAGCTCTCCGGAGGTGTCTTCGCTGTCCAACAGCCGCGCCAGCGCCTCGGCGATGGCGACACTGCGATGCTTGCCGCCGGTGCAACCGATGGCCACGGTCATGTATCGCTTTCCCTCTCGTCGATAGCCGCCGACCACCAGGGACAGTAGCCGGTGGTAAGTGCTCAGGAACTCGTCGGCGCCCGGCTGGCTCAGCACGTAGTCGCGCACCGCCTCGTGCTGCCCGGTGTGCGGGCGCAGCTCGTCGACCCAGTGCGGGTTGGGCAGGAATCGCACGTCCATCACCATGTCGGAGTCCATCGGCAGGCCGTACTTGAAACCGAAGGACTCCACGGTGATCGACGTGGGCGCGGTGACGGCGTCGCCGCCGAACATGTCCTCGATGCTCTCCCGAAGCTCCCGCACGCTCAGCACCGAGGTGTCGATGACGAGGTCGGCCACCGCACGCACCGGCGCCAGCATGGCGCGCTCGGCGGCGATCCCCTCCGCCAGAGTCTGCTTGCCCTGCAGGGGGTGGCTGCGGCGGTTGTTCTCGTAGCGGCGGATCAGCGCGTCGTCGGCGGCATCCATGAACAGCACCCGGGGGTTGATCCCGCGGGTCGCCAGCTCGGACCGCACCGAGTCCAGGTCACCGGTGAAGCCGGCCGACCGGACGTCCATCACCACCGCCAGCTGGGTGATCCGCGAACCGGCCGCCAGCCCGAGGTCGACCATCCGGGCGATGAGCTCCGGCGGCAGGTTGTCGGCGACGTACCAGCCCAGGTCTTCGAGCACCTTGGCCGCTGTGCCGCGGCCGGCGCCGGACAGCCCAGTCACCAGCACGACGTCGATGCCGGCGCCGTCTCCGGGGCCGGCGACGTCGCGCTCACGCACGCCCTTGGCTGAATCCTGGTTCATCCCGACATCCGTTGCTGCTGCGCGGCGCCCGGCGCGCCGTCGGCTCCCAGGGCCTCCAGGACGGCGGTGGCGGTGGCCGCGCCGATCCCGGGGATCGAGGTGAGCTCTTCGACCGTAGCGTTCTTCAGCCGCGCCACCGAGCCGAAATGCGAGATCAGCACCTTGCGCCGGTGTTCGCCCAGTCCGGGGACGGCGTCGAGCACCGACGCGGTCATCCGCCGGGACCTCTTGCTGCGGTGATAGGTGATGGCGAACCGGTGTGCCTCATCACGGATGCGCTGCAACAGGTAGAGGCCTTCGCTCTGGCGCGCCAAGATGATCGGGTCCGGCTCCGAGGGCACCCACACCTCTTCCAGGCGTTTGGCCAGGCCGATGGTCGCCACGTCGGTGATGCCCAGTTCGGCCAGCACCGCGGCGGCCGCGTTGACCTGCGGGGCGCCGCCGTCCACCACATACAGGTTCGGCGGATAGGCGAACTTGCGGGACTTGCCTTCGGGGGCAAGCATTTCCGGGTCCAGATGGTGACGGAACCGGCGACGGGTCACCTCGGCGATCGAGGCGACATCGTCGGAGCGGCCCTCCCCGGCCGCCTCGCGGATCGCGAAGTGGCGGTAGTCGGACTTGCGGGGCAGTCCGTCCTCGAACACCACCAGGGAGGCCACCACATCGGTGCCCTGCACGTGGCTGATGTCGACGCATTCGATGCGCAGCGGCGCGTCGGCCAGCCCCAGCGCCTCCTGAATATTCTGCAGCGCAGCGGATCTGGCGGTGAAATCCCCGGCACGCTTCAGCTTGTGTTGCGCCAGAGCCTCTTTGGCGTTGCGCTCCACGGTCTCGGCCAGGGCGCGCTTGTCACCGCGCATCGGCACCCGCAACGAGACCCGCGAGCCCCGCAGCCCGGACAGCCAGCTGGTCAATTCCTCGGTGTTGGCCGGCAGGCACGGCACCAACACCTCGCGCGGCACCGGGTTGGCCGGCTCGTCGGCGGCGCCCTCCAATTCGGCCTGGTCGCCGTAGAACTGGGTGACGAACTGCTCCACCAGGCGTTCCAGCGAACTCCCGGAATTCCCTGGATCCCCGGGCTTTTCGACGATCCATCCGCGCTGCCCACGGACCCGGCCGCCGCGCACGTGGAAGACCTGCACCGCTGCCTCCAACTCGTCGTCGGCGAAGGCCACCACGTCGGCGTCGGTGCCGTCACCGAGCACCACGGCCTGTTTCTCCAACGCGCGCTTGAGCGCGGCGACGTCGTCACGCAACCGTGCCGCGCGCTCGAAGTCGAGTTCCTCGGAGGCGGCCAGCATCTGCTGCTCCAGGCTGCGGACCAGCCGGTCGGTCTTGCCGGCCAGAAAGTCGCAGAAGTCGTCGACGATCGCACGGTGCTCCTGAGCGCTGACCCGCCCAACGCACGGCGCCGAGCACTTGCCGATATAGCCCAGCAGGCAGGGCCGGCCGATCTGCTGGTGGCGCTTGAACACCCCGGCCGAACAGGTGCGCGCCGGAAAGACGCGCAGCAACAGGTCCAGCGTCTCCCGGATGGCCCAGGCATGCGAGTACGGCCCGAAATAGCGGACCCCTTTGCGGCGCGGTCCGCGGTAGACCATCAGCCGCGGGTATTCCTCGTTGAGGGTGACCGCCAGCACCGGGTAGGTCTTGTCGTCGCGATAGCGGACGTTGAACCGGGGATCGAACTCCTTGATCCAGTTGTATTCCAGTTGCAGCGCTTCGACCTCGGTGCCCACCACCGTCCACTCGACGCCTGCCGCGGTGGTCACCATCTGGCGGGTGCGCGGGTGCAGGCCGGCGACGTCGGCGAAGTACGACGTCAGGCGCGACCGCAGGCTTTTCGCCTTGCCGACGTAGATGACCCGGCCGTGCGGGTCGACGAACCGGTAGACGCCGGGCTCGACGGGAATGGACCCGGGTGCCGGGCGATAGGTCGCGGGATCTGGCACGACTACAAGGCTAGTCGGGCGGTCCGTCGCCCGGCCGGTAGCGCGCCATCAGCTCCCGCAGCGTCCGCATCGCCGCCACCGCGGCCTCCTTGTCGGCGGACTGAATGGCCACCAGCGGGATGTATTCGTCGTCGGGCAACTCCAGCCGGGCCCAGCGCTTGCCGGGCGGGAACGTCACGCCGAGCACCTGCGACCACGGAATCAGCCGGTTACCGAGCCCGTTGCACACCGACACCCCCGACGCGCCCGCGCGCACCCGGGCCCGCGTCCACAACAGCATCGAGCAGGCCACGATCACACCCAGCACTACGACCGCCACCCGGTCGTAGGTCCGAAAGATCACCCCGCTGGCGCGGATGGTCAGCAGGAAGCTCACCACCACGTGGATCGCCACGATCAGGATGGCAGCGCTCCACAGGCCGATCCGCATCAGCCGCGGCCGCACGTCCAGCTCCCAGAGCGGGCTCGGCCCACTCACAGCGCGGCGCGCAGGTCGCGCAGGGTCAGCGCGGCGCTCAGCGCGGCCGCCGCGGCCTGGGCGCCCTTGTCCTCGGTCGAACCGGGCAACCCGGCGCGGTCGATCGCCTGGTCCTCGTCGTTGACGGTGAGCACGCCGTTGGCCACCGGGGTGGCCGCATCCAGTGACACCCGGGTCAGGCCTTGCGTCACCGCGTCGCAGACGTAGTCGAAATGCGGTGTGCCGCCGCGGATCACCACACCCAGTGCGACGACCGCGTCGTGGTTGCGGGCCACCTCCTGGGCCACCACCGGGATCTCGATCGCGCCGAGCACCCGCACCACCGTGGGCTCGGTGACACCGGCGTCGGCGGCCACCTTGCGGGCGCCTTCCAGCAGGGCGTCGCAGATCCGGGTGTGCCAGGTGCTGGCCACGATGGCCAGCCGCAGACCTGAGGCATCCAGTGCCGGCATATCCGGCACTCCCGCGGCGGGACTCATCTACAGCGCCCCGCCGAACTCGTCGGAAACCGGAGTCACGTCGTCGAAGTCCTCCAGACCGGTCAGGTCGTGGCCCATCCGGTCGCGTTTGGTCATCAGATAGCGGATGTTCTCGGAGTTGGCCCGCACCGGCAGCGGAACCCGCTCGATGATGTGCAGCCCGTAGCCGTCCAGCCCGACCCGCTTGGCCGGATTGTTGGTGAGCAGCCGCATCGAGCGCACGCCCAGGTCGGCCAGGATCTGTGCGCCGATCCCGTAATCGCGGGCGTCGGCGGGCAGCCCGAGTTTGAGGTTGGCGTCGACGGTGTCGTCGCCGGAGTCCTGAAGTTGATAGGCCTGCAGCTTGTGCAGCAGCCCGATGCCGCGGCCCTCGTGCCCGCGCATGTAGAGCACCACCCCGCGGCCCTCCTGGGCCACCATCGCCAGCGCGGCGTCGAGCTGCGGACCGCAATCGCAACGGCGAGAACCGAACACGTCGCCGGTCAGACACTCCGAGTGCACCCGGACCAGGACATCGTCGCCTTCACTGTGCGGCCCGGCGATCTCGCCGCGAACCAGTGCGACGTGTTCGACGTCCTCGTAGATGCTGGAGTAGCCGACAGCCCGGAACTCGCCGTGCCGGGTCGGGATCCGCGCTTCGGCGACCCGCTCGATGTGCTTCTCGTGCTTGCGCCGCCACTCGATCATGTCGGCGATCGAGATGAGCGCCAGCCCGTGTTCGTCGGCGAAGACCCGCAGTTCGTCGGTCTGGGCCATGGCGCCCTCGTCTTTTTGGCTGACGATCTCGCAGATCGCCCCCGCCGGCTGCAGGCCGGCCATCCGGGCCAGGTCGACCGCGGCCTCGGTGTGCCCGGGGCGGCGCAGCACGCCGCCGTCCTTGGCGCGCAACGGCACTACGTGACCCGGCCGGGTGAAGTCGTCGGCGATGCTGCCCGGATCGGCCAGCAGGCGCATCGTCGTCGCCCGGTCGGACGCCGAAATCCCGGTGCCCACATTGTTCTTCGCGTCGACGGTCACGGTGTAGGCGGTGCCGTGCTTGTCCTGGTTGACCGCGTACATCGGCAGCAGCCCGAGCCGGTCGCAGATCGCGCCGTCCAGCGGCACGCAGAGGTAGCCGGAGGTGTAGCGCACCATGAAGGCCACCAGTTCGGGGGTGGCCTTTTCGGCGGCGAAGATCAGGTCGCCTTCGTTCTCGCGGTCCTCGTCGTCGATGACGACGACGGCTTTACCCGCTGCGATGTCGGCAACCGCCCGCTCGACGGTGTCCAACTTCGTCATCTTCACTCCACCTTGGTTCGCTGTCTGCCGGACGCCGGTCGGAGGCAGTCCGTCCGTCCAGTATGAACCACCTGAGCGGCCCGGTTTGCCACGTCACTCACTGAGCGGGATTTGCCACCAGTCGCTCGACATATTTCGCTATCACGTCGACCTCCAGGTTGACCCGCGTTCCCACCGGCGCGCGGCCCAACGTGGTCAATTCCAATGTGGTCGGAATCAACGACACCTCGAAGAAGTCTTCTGGATCACAACCCAGCCCGGCCACGGTCAGGGAGATGCCGTCGACGGTGATGGAGCCCTTGTGCACCACGTAGCGGGCCAGTTCGCGGGGCAGTGCGATGCGCACCACCTCCCAGTGCTCGGCGGGCGTTCGGGCCACCACGGCCCCGGTGCCGTCGACGTGTCCCTGCACGATGTGCCCGCCCAGCCGGCTGCCCACCGAGGCCGCCCGCTCCAGGTTGACGCGGCTTCCCGGTGACAGTTTGTCCAGGCTGGAGCGCTGCAGGGTCTCATGCATGACGTCGGCGGAGAACCGTCCGCCGGGCAGTACCTCGACCACGGTCAGGCAGACCCCGTTGACGGCGATCGAGTCGCCGTGCCGGGCGTCGGAGGTGACGGTGGGCCCCTCGATGACCAGGCGCGCGGCGTCGGTCAGCTCATCACGGCTGACCAGCTCGCCCAGCTCCTCGACGATTCCGGTGAACATCACAACAGGCTAGCGGCCCCCTACCGGACGGCCTCTATACGATGTCACCCATGCGCAGACTTCTCATCGCCCTGGCCACCGCCACCACCGCCGCCGCCCTGCTCGCGGGCTGCTCCGGCAAGGACGCCGGTGGGCCGCTGCCCGACGCGGCCACGCTGGTCAAGGAATCGGCCACCACCACCGCCGACCTCAAGAGCGCGCACCTGGCCCTGTCGGTCGCCGGCCAGATCAAGAACCTCCCGGTCAAGACCCTCGAAGGTGATCTGACCAACCAGCCGACCACCGCCGCCAAGGGCAGCGCCACCATCACCATGCTGGGCTCCGACCTCGACGCGAAGTTCGTGGTGATCGACGGCGATCTGTACGCGGCGATCACCGGCGACTCCTACGACAACCTCGGTTCGGCCGACAAGATCTACGACGTCGCGGCGATCCTGAGCCCGGAAAAGGGCCTGGCCAACCTGCTGAACACCATGGAGAACCCGAAAGCGCAGGGCCGCGACACCATCAACGGCGAGAAGGCCGTCCGGGTGTCCGGCGACGTTCCCGCCGATGACGTGAACAAGCTGGCGCCGCAGCTCAAGGCGACCGCCCCCATCCCGGCCACCGTCTGGATCTCCGAGGACGGCGACCACCAGCTGATTCAGGCCAGGCTCGACCCCAGCGCGGGCAACTCGATCCAGATGACGCTGTCGAACTGGAACGCCCCGGTCACCGTCGAGAAGCCGGCTGGAGCGTGATGCGGGCCAACCGCAAACTCGCGATCAGCGCGGGCAGCATCGCTGTCCTGCTCGGGGCCCTCGACACCTATGTCGTGGTCACGATCATGCGCGACATCATGGCGCCGCAACCGGCCGGTGTCGGGATCCCGATCAACAAGATTCAGCAGCTCACCCCGATCATCACCTGCTATCTGCTGGGCTACATCGCCGCGATGCCGCTGTTGGGCCGGGCCTCCGACCGGTTCGGACGCAAGCTGCTGCTGCAGTTCAGCCTGGCGTTGTTCGCTGCCGGTTCGGTGGTCACGGCCATGTCGCTGGACCTGCAGACGCTGGTGATCGGCCGCACCGTGCAGGGCATCGCGGCCGGTGCGCTGCTGCCGGTGACGTTCGCCCTCGGCGCCGATCTGTGGGCCCAGCGCAACCGGTCGGCGGTGCTCGGCTGGATCGCCGGCGCCCAGGAGCTCGGCAGCGTGCTGGGCCCGCTGTACGGCATCTTCATCGTCTGGGCGCTGACCAGTTGGCGAGACGTGTTCTGGATCAACGTACCGCTGACCCTGCTGGCCATGGCGCTGATCCACTTCAGCCTTCCGTCGAAGTCCCAGGACGGCCCCCGCGAGCGCGTCGACGTGGTCGGCGGGCTGCTGCTGGCGGCGATCCTGGGTCTGCTGACCATCGGGTTGTACAACCCCGACCCCAGCGCCAAGCAGGCGCTGCCTGACCACGGCCTGGTGTACCTGGCGGTCGCCGCGGCCGCACTGGTGGCGTTCGCGGTCTGGGAGATCAAGTCGCCGACCAAGCTGATCGACCCCGAAGGTGCCCGATTCGGCCCGTTCCTGGCCGCGCTGGGCTCCTCGCTGTGTGCCGGCGCCGCGCTGATGGTCACCCTGGTCGACGTCGAACTGTTCGGTCAGGGCGTGCTCGGCAAGAGCCAGAACGAGGCGGCGATGCTGCTGCTGTGGTTCCTGATCGCGCTGCCGATCGGTGCTGTGGCGGGTGGCGCGATCGCGACCAGGGCCGGTGACCGGGTGGTGACGTTTGTGGGCCTGCTGGTCGCCGCGGTGGGCTACTGGTTCATCTCGAAGTGGCCGGTGGACCTGATGTCCTACCACCACGACGTATTCGGGCTGAGCCTTCCGGCCGCCCACACCGATCAGCTGATCGCCGGGCTGGGTCTGGGCCTGGTGATCGGCCCGCTGACCTCAGCGGTGATGCGGGTGGTGCCGCCGCGTGAGCACGGCATCGCCGCCGCTGGTGTGGTGGTGGCCCGGATGACCGGGATGCTGGTCGGAATGGCCGCGCTGAGCGCGTGGGGGCTCTATCGGTTCAACCAGATCCTGGCCGGCAAGACCACGCCGAACGGCAATCTGGCCGAGAAGGTCGAAGCCATCGCGCGCAACTCCCGAGAGGCCTTCGCGGCGATGTACGGTGAGATCTTCGGTATCACCGCCCTGATCTGCGTGGCGGGTGCGGTGCTGGGGCTGTTCATCGGCAGCAATGCCGATCACGTCTCCGACCCCGAGCCCGAAGCCGAAGCCGCCCTGGCGGGCTGAGTCAGTTCGGGACCAGGCTCAACAGCAGATCGGGCCCGATCGGCTGCACCGAGTCGTACCGCCAGCGCAACGCCCGGCCGATGCTGGACACCCCGACGTCGTCGACGGCGGTGACCGGACCGCCCAGCAGGATCGGCGCCACGTAGGCCAGGATGCGATCGATCGCCCCGGCCCGCAGGAACGCTCCCGCCAGAGTCGGCCCGCCCTCGATCAGCACATCGGTGCGGTCGGCCAGGGCCCGCAGCACCTCGGCGGGATCGTGGGTGCGAATCACCATCGTGCGCGAGTCGTCGTTGAGCACCTTTGCTTCCGCGGAGATGTCACGCTCGCCCACCACTACCCGCAGCGGCTGCCGATCGGCCAGGGTGCCGTCCGGCAGCCGGGCGGTCAGGGTCGGGTCGTCGACGAGCACGGTGCCGGTGCCCACCACGATGGCCTCGGCGGCAGCCCGGCGGCGGTGCAGGTCGGCGCGGGCCGCCTCGCTGGTGATCCACTGGCTGGACCCGTCAGCGGCGGCGCTACGACCGTCGATGCTGGTGGCGTACTTCCAGGTGACATGCGGCCGGCCGGTGCGCTGCTTGTGCAGCCATTCGCGCAGCGGCCCGGACGCCACCGCGTCGGCCCGCACCCCCGCGATCACCTCCACACCGGCGGCGGTCAGCCGGGCGGCCCCGTCGGCCGCGACCGGATTGGGGTCGGTGACGGCGTAGACCACCCGGGCTACGCCCGCGGCCAGCAGCGCTTCGGTACACGGCGGGGTCCTGCCGTGGTGATCGCACGGCTCCAGGGTGACCACCGCGGTGCCTCCGGCGGCCGAGCCGGCGGCCCGGCGCAGCGCCACCACCTCGGCGTGCGCCTCCCCGGCCGGCTGGGTGCCGCCGACGCCGACCACCCGGTGCTCACGGTCGAGGATGACCGCGCCCACCGGCGGGTTGGGGTAGGTGGCGCCTTTGACCTTCTCGGCCTGTTCGACAGCCAGCAACATGGCGGCGTCGTCGTCGAGCACCGGGTTGGCGCTCACAGCGTCAGGTGCGGCGACGCTGCGCCCGCCTGGCGGCGCAGCGCCTCGACGGCGGCGCCCGGGTCCGCGGCGCTGTAAACGGCGGAGCCGGCCACGAAGCAGTCGACGCCGGCCTCGGCGGCCTGCTCGACGGTGTCGGCGTTGATGCCGCCGTCGATCTCGACCAGGATGTTCAGTTCCCCGGAGTCCACCAGCTTGCGCACGGTGCGAACCTTGTCGAGCACCTCGGGGATGAACGACTGCCCGCCGAAGCCCGGTTCCACCGACATCACCAGCAGGGTGTCGAAGTCCCGCAGGATCTCCAGGTAGGGCTCCAGCGGGGTGCCCGGTTTGATGCTGAGGCCCGCTTTGGCCCCGGCGGCCCGGATGTCGCGGGCGACCGCGATCGGACTGTCGGTGGCCTCGGCGTGGAAGGTGACGTTGTGGGCGCCGGCCTCGGCGTACGGCGGGGCCCACCGGCCCGGGTTCTCGATCATCAGATGGCAGTCCATCGGAATGTCGGTGGCCTTGAGCAGGCTCTCCACCACCGGCAGCCCGAGGGTGAGGTTGGGGACGAAGTGGGCGTCCATGACGTCGACGTGCAGCCAGTCCGCCCCCTTGACGGCGGCGGCCTCCTCGGCGAGGCGGGCGAAGTCCGCGGACAGGATCGACGGCGCGATCATGGGTCGTGACATGGCCTCAGGTTACTTGTAGCGCGGCGGCGAACATGGCGTCGGTGCCGTGCCGGTGCGGCCACAACTGCACGTGCGGCCCGTCACCGAGCTGGTCGGCCGGTGCGAACAGCGGCCGGGTGTCCAACTGCGTCACCCCGTGCCGGCGCACCGCGTCGGCCACCACCCCGACCGTCTCCGACAGGTGCGGCGAACAGGTGGCGTAGAGCACCACGCCGCCCGGCCGGGTCAGTGCGATCGCCGCTGCCAGCAACTCGCGCTGCAGCTTCGCCAGCACCGGGATGTCGGCGGGCAGCCGGCGCCAGCGGGCTTCGGGCCGCCGCCGCAGGGCGCCGAGCCCGGTGCACGGCGCGTCCACCAGCACCCGGTCGAAGCCGGGCTGCAGGCCGGATTCGCGGCCGTCGACGGTCAGCACCTCGACGTCGAGGCCGCGGGTGTTCTCCACGACCAGGGCGGCCCGCTGCGGCACCTGCTCCACCGCGGTCACCCCGGCCCCGGCCTGCGCGGCGAGCGCGGCCAGCATCGCGGTCTTGCCGCCGGGCCCGGCGCACAGATCCAGCCACCGCCCGGTGTCGCCGTCCACCGGGGCCAGGGTCAGGGCGCGGGCCACCAGCTGGCTGCCCTCGTCCTGCACCAGGGCCTGGGCGTCGCGCACGGCGTCGATCCGGCCGGGATCACCGCCGGGCAGGTAGACGGCGTAGGGCGAATACCGGCCGACTTCACCGTCCACCGCGGCCGCCAACTCGGCCGCGGTCAGGACGCCGGGACGTGCGGCCAGGTGCACCCGGGGCCGCTCGTCGTCGCCGGCCAGCACCGCGTCCAGCTCGCCGGCGGCGGCGCCGAGTGCATCGGCGAACGCCTGGGCGATCCAGCGCGGGTGGGCCCGGGTGAACGCCAGATGCCCGATCGGGTCGGTGGCGGCGTCCGGGGCCAGCTCGGCGGTCCACGACGCCTCGTCGCGGGTACTGATGGTGCGCAACACGCCGTTGACGAATCCCGCTCGCGCCGAATCGAATTCGATACCCGCCTGCTCGACGGTGGTGGACACCGCGGCGTGCGGCTCGACCCGGGTGCGCAGCAACTGGTAACTGCCCAGCCGCAGCAGATCCAGCAGCACCGGGTTGATCGACTCCGGTGCGCGCTGCGCCGCCGCCCCGATCACCGCGTCGAGCAGGCCGCGCGCACGGCAGGTGCCGTAGGTCAGTTCGGTCGCGAAAGCGGCGTCGCGGCCGGTGATCCCGCGTTCGGACAGCATCGCCGGCAGCGCCAGGTTGGCGTAGGCATCGCGTTCGGAGACCGCGCGCAGCACGTCGAAGGCGGCACGACGCGCCGGATCCAGCGGTTTGCGCGCACGCCTGCGTGGCCCGGTCATGACGCCCGCACCCCCTCGTCGAGCCGGGCGCCGCGAGCCCAGTCGGCGGCGTTCATCGCTTTCTTTCCGGGCGGCTGCAGCTCCCCCAACCGGACCGGTGCCGTACCGGTGCCGACCCAGACGTGTCGCCGGTCGACGTGAATGTCGCCCGGCGGCAGGTCTTTCGGCGCATCGTCGATCAGGCACACCGGGCCGAGCTTGACCCGCAGATCGCCGATCTGGGTCCAGGCGCCCGGCGCCGGGGTGACCGCCCGGATCCGGCGGTCGATGACCGCGGCCGGCAGATCCCAGCGCACCCGGGCGTCGTCGACGCTGATCTTCGGGGCGTAGCTGACCCCGTCGGGTGACTGCGGCACCGCGGTCAGCGCGCCGTCGGCGACGCCGTCAAGGGTGGCCGTCAGCAGCTCGGCACCCGAAATCGCCAGCCGGGCAAGCAGTTCACCCGCGGTGTCGTCCGGCCGGATGGTCTCGGTCACGACACCGTAGACCGGTCCGGAGTCCAGTTCGCGCTCGATGGCGAATGTCGTGGCGCCGGTGACCTCGTCGCCGGCGGCGATGGCCGCCTGCACCGGCGCCGCGCCCCGCCAGGCCGGCAGCAGCGAGAAGTGCAGGTTGATCCAGCCGTGGGCCGGCACCGCCAGCAACTCGTCACGCAGCAGTGCGCCGTAGGCGACCACCGGACAGCATTCGGGTGCCACTTCGGCCAGGGCGGCCACCGATTCGGGTGCATTGGGCTGCGCCGGACGCAGCACCGGGATGCCATGGTCGAGCGCCCGCTGGGCCACCGGGGAGGGTTGCAGGTGGCCCCGTCGTCCGGACGCCGCGTCGGGCCGGGTCAGGACCGCCACCACGTCGTGGCGGGGTGAGTCGATGAACCGTTGCAGCGACGGCAACGCGGTGTCCGGCGTGCCGGCGAAGACAATGCGCACCGACACAGTTTAGGGAAGCCTCCGGCGGCTACGGCTCCCCGCGCGCCACGATCACCGGAATGCCCGCGGCATGGACCACCGCCGAACTCACTGAACCCAGCAGCTGGCTGGCGAACCCGCCGCGGCCGCGACTGCCGACCACCACGAGCTGGGCGTGCTCGGCCGCCTCGATGAGCCGACGAGCGGGGTGATCGAGGCGCACACGCTGCTCGACGAGCACATCGGGGTACCGCTCCCGGTAACCGGCAAGGCGTTCGGCGAGGATCTCGTGTGCCTGCCGTTCGTGTTCGCTGCGGTTGACGTCCAGCAGCGGAATGACCCCGGCATCGCTCCAGGCGTGCAACGCCACCAGCCGCACGCCGCGGCGGGACGCTTCGTCGAACGCCAGGGCTGTCGCCGTCTCCGATGCGGGTGAGCCGTCGATTCCCACCACCACGGGGCCACCGTCGACGGTGGCCCGATCGGTGCGAATGACCGCGACCGGGCCGTGCGCGTGGTGAATCAGGCTGGTGCTGACCGAGCCCAGCAGCAGCCGGCCGATGGCACCCAGTCCGACACTTCCGACGACCGTCAGCAGACTGTGCTCGGTGGCATCGATCAACGTCGGGACCACCTGGCCGTAGACCACTTGGGTGTGCACCTCCGGCGATGCGTCGCCGCGGACCGAGTCGACGACGGTGCGGGCCCGGGCGAGCACCTTGTCCGCCTCCTCGGACTGCCAGCTGGGCATGCCCTTGACTACCGGGTCGGGCGGCCACCCGACGGGGACCGGGGCCACCACATGCAGCAGCGTCATCGGTTGCTTGCGCAGGATCGCCTCGTGGGTGGCCCAGGCCACCGCGGCCTCGGATTCCGCCGACCCGTCGACACCCACCACGATTCCGTGCGGCGCTTTGATTGTTGACATCGCTCGGCCCTCCAACCAATATCGGGCCGGCCAGCCGAACTAGCCGGCTCTATCTTTCAAAGGTACTGCGGTTCGGGGGCGGTCGACAGGGCCGTTGGACCTCAACAGGCGGGCGGCTCAACCGATGTGCAGCGGGTCGATCTGCACCCGGACCGGATGGTGCGAACCCCGGGCGCTGAGCACCCCGACGCCGTGTCGCAGGGCCGCGGCCAGCGCCAGGCCGTGATCGCGGCCTACCCGAACCAGCATCCGGGTGACGACCAGGTCGTCGGGCACCCCCGGCGGGCGCCGCACCCCCGGTGGCAAGGGCACCGGGCCGAGCAGGTCGGCCCCCTCGGGCAGCCGGGCCTGCTCCAGCAGTGCCGTCACCGCATCCGGGTCGCCGTCTACGGCGGCCATGTGTACCGCGGGCGGCAGGCCGACCTCGGCGCGGGTGGACAACTCGGCGTCGGCGTGGCCGACCGGATCCCAGCGGATCAGCGCCTGCACCGTGGGGATGGAGGATTCGGCGACCACCGTCACCACCCCACCGGATTCCCGGGAACGCACCAGCGCGGCCGCCGCCATCCAGCGCCGCAGGGTGTCCTCGGCCGCACGCAGGTCCTGCCGGCCCAGCAGCGCCCAGCTGTCCAGCAGCAGGGCCGCCCCGTAACCGCTCGGCGCGCGGGGCTCGGCGCCGGGCGTGGCGATCACCAGGGCCGGCCCGTCGTCGGTGTGCTCGACGATGGTGTCACCGGCCGAGGTGATCACGGTGGTGCCGGGAAATGCCCGGCCGAGCTCTTCGGCGGTGCGCCGGGCGCCGATCACCACGGCGCGCACCGCCTCGGACCCGCAGCGCGCGCATTTCAGCGCCGGGTCGGCGCGCCCGCACCACCGGCAGGTGGCCGCACCGCCGTGTTCGGGAAGCGCCAGCGGCCCGGTGCAGTGCCGGCAGCGGGCGATGGCGCGGCAGCGTGCGCAGGCCAGCGACGGCACGTAGCCGCGTCGCGGCACCTGCACCAGCACCGGAGCACCCGCGGTCAGCGCGGTGCGCGCGGCCTGCAGCGCGATCGACGGCAACCGGGCGGTGCGGGCCGCCCCGTCGCGCTCGTCGGCGTAGCCGCTGTCATCGAGTGCCACCACTCGCGGCGCGGCCGCCCGCAGCACCGTGCGCGAGGCCACCAGGTCGTGGGCCCATCCGTTGCGCACCAGTGCCTGCGCCTCGGCGGTGCGGGCGTATCCCCCGATCAGCGCGGCGCAGCCGCTCAGGTGGGCCCGCAGCATGGCCACCTCCCGGGCGTGCGGGTAGGGCGACCGTGGCTCGGCCAGGCTGTCGTCACCGTCGTCGAACACCATCACCAGGCCCAGATCGGCGATCGGGGCGAACACCGCGCTGCGGGTACCGATCACCAGCCGGGCCCCGCCGCGCAACACCGCCAGCCAGCGCCGGTAGCGGGTGGTCGGGCCCAGGCCCGCCGACAGCGCGACGACGGCCGACTCGTCGATCCGGGTGACCGCCGCGCGCACCAGGGCGTCGACGTCGCGCTGGTCGGGCACGATCGCCAGCGCGGTGCGGCCCGCCCGGATGGTCTGCGCGGCGGCGTCGACGAACCGCTCGGCGAAGGAATCGCCGGGCAGCACCTGCCACACCGCCCGCGCCGCACGGCCCTGTCCGAGTGCGGTCAGGAACTGGCTGCCCGCCCGGTAGCGCCCCCAAGCCGCCGGATCGACCGGATCGATCACCGGCAGTGTCGGCGCGGGCGCGGGTTCGCGTTCCACCCGGGCATGCCGGGGCGGAATCGCCAGTCGCAGTACGTCGGCGCGGCTGCCGCCGTAGCGGGCCGCCACCGCCTCCACCAGCCGGCGCACTTCGGCGGTCAACACGGGTTCGGCCGAGATCACCCGCTCCAGGCGGCCCAGCCGGCCGGTGTGGTCGGTGTCGGCGCGGCGCTCCCAGATGAAGGCATCCACCAGCCGGCCGTGGAAACGCACCCGGACCCGCACCCCCGGCTGGGCCTGTTCGGACTGCTCCGCGGTGACCAGGTAGTCGAACTCGCGGTCCAGGTGCGGCACCGACAACATCGGCAGCACCCGCGCTATGGGCTCGCTGTCGACGGTCACTACGCAGGTGTAGCAGACTCCCCCGACCGCGGCAGCCGCCGGCTCACAGGCCAATCTTCATGTGCATCGGCGCATACGGCGGGGTCGGGACCGAATTAGCTTGCCGGGGTATGTCCGAGCTGCGCGGCGCCCACGCCCAGGCCGCCCGAATGCGTGAGGCCGCGCTGGCCGACGGGTTCCGGTCGGCGGCAGACACCGATCAGCTGTTGGCCGCCACCCTGCGGGATGCGGCCGACCATGCCCGCGTGAGCCGGCGGCGCCTCGACGCGATCGGCGCCGAGATAGCCGACGTGGTCTCCGATGTGCGCGCGTGGGACACCCCCACCGGTTCCCGCCAGCTGCAACTGTTCTTGGCGGCCAAGGCCCGTGCCATCCGCACGGTGATCACCGACGCCATGGCCGACGCCCGGTCGCGGACGACGCTGCTGCGTTCGGCGGGCGACGGGTACGGCTTGCCCGCGCGCGAACGCGACCGGGTCAACCGGCAGGTGCTGGCCGGGGACATCGACCGGGTGCGCAACGCCACCGAGGCGATCAGTACCGAGGACATGCGCCGCTACGACAACGCCATGCGGGTCCTCGACGGTCTGCGGGTCAGCGCCGAAGCCGGCCCGGCGTTGCTGCTGACCTACGATCCGGCGGCCTTCGAAGGACGGGGCCGGGCCGCGATCGCCATCGGCGACCCCGACACCGCCGACAACACCACGGTGCTGGTGCCCGGCGCGCACTGCAGCGTGCGCGACGGCTACCTGTCGCAGCCCGACGGCCTGAACGTCTACCGGGAGGCCTGCCACACCGACCCGGGCCGCAGCAATTCGGTGATCGTCTGGATGGGCTACCGGACCCCGGATAGTCTCTTTGATTCACAAGTGGCGCAACCTGATTCGGCTCGCGTCGGCGGACGGTCGCTGGCCGTCGACGTCAACGCTCTGGCGCTCACCCACCGCGGTCCCGCACACGTCACGGTGATCGGGCATTCCTACGGGTCGACGACGGTCGCCGACGCCGCCGCGGCATTCGGGATGCGCGCCCACGACGTGGTGCTCGTCGGGTCACCCGGGACCGACCTGGCGCGCAGCGCCGCCGACTTTCACCTCTCGCCGGCCGGGCACGTGTATGTCGGTGCGTCGTCAATGGATCCGATCACTCGACTGGGCGGGCAGCCACAAATTCCCGTTCCCACCACGTCGGTCACCGTAGGCCTCGGCGCCGACCCGGCTGCCGACGGTTACGGAGCCACCCGGTTCAAGGCCGAGGTCCCGGGCCTGGCATCGCCGATGCGTGCACACAGTTCGTACTTTCGTCCCAGCGGCGAGGCGCTGTTCAGCATCGGCGACATCGCCTCCGGGCACGGCGACGCACTGGCGCGCGATCACATGACCGCGCTACACCGACGCCGGCTGCCCGCGTTCGACCCGGAACGACTGCGCCTCGGCAGCGGAAACCACCGGCATTGAAAGGATTTCGCCGACTATTCGGCCGACTGCTCTTCGGACGTGGACCGGCCGAAGAAGAACCCCGCCGTGATGAGCACCTGGGCCGCTGCGTAGGTCCACCAGACCGGCACCGCCAGCACCTCGTCGCGCAGTACGAACCGGCTGATCGCGATCATCGAGTCCGACACCGCGAAACACACCGCACCCACCGCGGTCCAGCGAGTGGGCAGGTCGGCCAGCAGGGCGGCGCACACCATGGCGGCGAGCACCGCGACGTAGACCACGACCGGAACGGTCATACCCTCACGGACCAGGCCGGGCCAGAACCAGACCAGCAGGCCCACGCAGCTCACACAGACCACGCCCACCCCGATCAGACCCCGGCCGGACACCACCGCCCGCGGGATCAGTGCGCCCAGAAAACACAAGTGCGCCAACAGGAATGCCGACAGGCCGGCAACAAATGACGGCTCCCACCACGGGATGGCCAGTAGCCAGTCGCCGGCGGCCGAGAACATCAGGGCCGGGACCAGCCAGCGTGCCTCACGGCGGATCGGGTGGCCGGCGGCGGCGACCGCCAGCAGCACCGCCATCAACGTCTTGAACGCCGGCTGGCCGACCCAGTGTCCGGTCAGCGCGTCGCCGGGAGTCGCGGAGAAGGCCAGCGCCGTCAGAAAGACGCCGTAGGCCGCGCCGGCCCAACCCGCGGCAGCCCACGCGAGGGAGACCTGGCGTGGTGCGTACGGTGTGTCCATGCCCGCTATCGACCCCATAGTGCTGAAGGTACTGGACGCGGTTCCGTTCCGGTTGTCACTCGACGACGGTGTGGAAGCGGCGCGCCGGCTGATGCGGGACCTGCCGCGCCTGCCGGTACACCCGGAGGTGGCCGGCGAAGACCGCGTCATCGACGGCCCGGGCGGCGACCTGCCGATCCGCATCTACCGCCCGGCCGGCGCCCCGGCCTCCGGTGCCCCGGTCGTGGTGTTCTTCCACGGCGGCGGTTTCGTCGCCGGCGACCTCGACACCCATGACGGCACCGCTCGCCTGCACGCCGCCGGTGCCGACTCGGTGGTGGTGTCGGTGGACTACCGGCTGGCCCCTGAGCACCCGTTCCCGGCCGCCGTCGACGACGCCTTCGCGGCCACCAAGTGGGTGGCGGCGCACGCCGACGAACTGGGTGTCGACCCGGCCCGGCTCGCGGTGGCCGGCGACTCGGCCGGCGGGAACCTGGCCGCCGTGGTGTCGCAGCTGGCCCGCGATGCCGGCGGCCCGGCTATCGCCTTCCAGCTGCTGTGGTATCCGGCAACCACCTACGACATCAGCCTGCCGTCGTTCACCGAGAACGCCCACGCGCCGATCATCGACACCGAGGCGATCGCCGCGTTGAGCCTGGCCTACGCCGGCCATGTCGATCTGAGCAACCCCCCGCCGGCCCTGGCGCCGGCCCGCGCCACGAATCTGGCGGGACTGCCGCCGGCCTATATCGCAGTGGCCGGCCACGACCCGCTGCGCGACGACGGCATTCGCTACGGCGAGCTGCTGGCCGCGGCGGGGGTGCCGGTGCAGGTGGACAACGCCGAAACGCTGATTCACGGCTACCTGGGCTATGCCGGTGCGATCCCGGCGGCCACCGAGGCCGCCGACCGCGGGCTGGCCGCACTGAAAGCCGCCCTGAAGTAGTCCGATGAGACTGAACCAGGTCACCATCGGCAGTACCGACCTGGACCGTGCCGAGCGGTTCTACCGGCTGCTGGGCCTGCGGCTGATCGTCAAGACCGATCACTACCTGAGGTTCGAGTGCCCTGACGGCGACAGCAGCTTTTCGGTGGAACTCCTCGATGCGGTCCGCCCGGCCGAGCAGGTGACCGTCTACTTCGAATGCGACGACCTGGACGCCGAGTACCAACGCCTGCGCGACTCGGTCGAGTTCACCAGTCCCCCAACCGATATGCCGTGGTTGTGGCGCGAAGCCCGACTGTGCGACCCCGACGGGCACCGGTTGTGCCTGTATGCCGCCGGCGAGGCCCGCCGGAATCCGCCGTGGCGAATCGACAGGAGCGACCAGTGACCGAACAACCCGACCACGAAGTCCTGATCGTCGGAGCCGGTTTCTCCGGCATCGGCGCGGCAATCAGCCTGGATGCGGCCGGCATGGCCGACTATCTGATCGTCGAGGCCGGCGACGGGGTCGGCGGTACCTGGCACTGGAACACCTATCCCGGTATCGCAGTGGACATTCCGTCGTTCTCCTATCAGTTCTCGTTCGAGCAGAGCGCCGCGTGGTCGCGCACCTACGCGCCCGGTCGTGAACTGAAGGCGTACGCCGAGCACTGCACCGACAAGTACGATCTGCGCTCCCGAATCCGCTTCAACACCAAGGTGATCGAGGTCGCATTCGATGACCGGCACGGGTTCTGGCGGGCGCAGACCGACAGCGGCGAGCTCACCGCACGGTTCCTGATCAACGCCAGCGGTGTGCTGACCACCCCGAACCTGCCCGACATCGACGGCGTCGACACCTTCGCCGGGGTGACCATCCACACCGCGCGCTGGGATCACTCCCAGGACCTGACCGGCAAGCGCGTCGCGGTGATCGGCACCGGTGCCTCGGCCGTACAGGTGGTCCCCGAGATCGCCCCGAAGGTCGCCGATCTGACCGTCTTTCAGCGCACACCGATCTGGTGTTTCCCGAAATTCGACATGCCGCTTGCCGCACCGGTGCGCTGGGCGATGCACATGCCCGGCGGAAAGGCCCTGCAGAGGTGGGCCAGTCAGGCCTACGTCGAGGCGACCTTCCCGATCGCCGCGCAGTACTTCACGGTGTTTCCGCTGGCCAAGCAGATGGAATCCGCCGGCCGGGCGTACCTGCGCCGGCAGGTGCACGACCCGGTGGTCCGCGATCAACTCACTCCGCGTTATGCGGTGGGCTGCAAGCGGCCCGGGTTCCACAACACCTACCTGTCGACGTTCAACCGCGACAACGTGCACCTGGTGGTCGACCCGATCGAGCGGATCACCCCCACCGGTGTGGTGACCGCCGACGGAACGGCCCGCGACGTCGACGTGCTCATCCTGGCCACCGGGTTCAAGGTGATGGACAGCGACAACATCCCCACCTTCGCGGTGACCGGAAGCGGTGGACAGTCGCTGAGCCGGTTCTGGGACGAGCACCGATTGCAGGCCTACGAAGGGGTGAGCATCCCCGGGTTTCCGAACATGTTCAGCGTCTTCGGGCCGTACGGCTACGTCGGGTCGTCGTATTTCGCGCTGGTCGAGGCGCAGACCCATCACATCGTGCGCTGCCTCAAACGCGCCCGCCACGACGGTGCGACCCGCATCGAGATCTCCGAGGCCGCCAACGACCGGTATTTCGCCGAGATGATGCGCAAGCGGCACCGGCAGGTGTTCTGGCAGGACAGCTGCCGGCAGGCCAACAGCTACTACTTCGACAAGAACGGCGACGTGCCGCTGCGGCCAACCACCACCGTCGAGGCGTACTGGCGCAGCCGGCGCTTCGACCTCGACGACTACCGGTTCAGCGCCTAGGCCCCCGCCGAGCGTGAAGCCAGGTTCACGCTCGGCGTGGGCGTGGCGAAATCAGATGGCGCGCTGGAGGTCCTCGACCTTGTCGAGCCGCTCCCACGGCAGGTCGATGTCGGTGCGGCCGAAGTGACCGTAGGCGGCGGTCGGCGCGTAGATCGGCCGCAGCAGGTCCAGGTCCCGCACGATCGCGCCGGGGCGCAGGTCGAAGACCTCGGGCACGATCTTCTCGATCTTGACCGGGTCGACGGTTGCGGTGCCGAAGGTCTCGATGAACAGACCGACCGGTGCGGCCTTGCCGATGGCGTAGGCGACCTGCACCTCGACGCGCTGCGCCAGACCCGCGGCAACGATGTTCTTGGCCACCCAGCGCATCGCGTACGCGGCCGAACGGTCCACCTTCGACGGGTCCTTGCCGGAGAACGCGCCACCGCCGTGCCGCGCCCAGCCGCCGTAGGTGTCGACGATGATCTTGCGACCGGTCAGGCCGGCATCACCCATCGGGCCGCCGACGACAAACTTGCCGGTCGGGTTGATCAGGATGCGAGTCGACGAGGAATCCAGGGTGTCATGGGCCAGCTCGGCGAGCACAGTGCTGATCACGTGCTCCCGCAGATCCGGGTCCAGGGTGTTCACCAGGTCGATGCCGTCGGCGTGCTGGGTGGAGATCACCACGGTGTCCAGCCGGGTCGGGACGTCATCCTCGTATTCGATGGTGACCTGGGTCTTGCCGTCGGGACGCAGGTATCCCAGCGTGCCGTTCTTACGGACCTCGGTCAGCCTGCGCGACAGCCGGTGAGCCAGCGCGATCGGCAGCGGCATCAGCTCGGGAGTGTCGGCGATCGCGTAGCCGAACATCAGGCCCTGGTCGCCGGCGCCCTGGGAGTCCAGCGGGTCGGCGGCACCCTCGACGCGGGCCTCGTGGGCGGTGTCGACGCCCTGGGCGATGTCGGGCGACTGAGCGCCGATCCCGATGTTGACCCCACAGGTCTCGCCGTCGAAGCCCTTGTCGGAGGAGTCGTAGCCGATCTCCAGGATGCGCTCGCGCACGGTGTTGGTGATGTTGGCGAACGCTTCGCGCGCGCTGGTGGTCACCTCACCGACCACGTGCACCTGGCCGGTGGTGACCAGGGTTTCCACCGCGACCCGTGAGCGGGGGTCATCGGCCAGCAGTGCGTCGAGCACCGAGTCGCTGATGGCGTCACAGATCTTGTCGGGGTGTCCCTCGGTCACCGACTCACTGGTGAACAGTCGACCCTTTTCGCTCACAATGTCAACCCTTCCGCGCGTCACCGCGCTGTACAAAAAGCTAGGCCGGGCAAATATAGCGTCCATGCTCTGCCCGCTATGGAGTGGGCAACACCCCTACGTCATGACCCCCGGCTCGCTACCGTAGCAGCGCCCTCACCGATCGTGCACATGCAGGAAGTCCGCGACCGCGTCGACGATCCGGCTGGCCATCAACGTCTTGGAGCCGGGTTCGAGGGCGGACTCGGTGCCGTCGGCGGTCAGCAGCCACCCGTCGTTGTGGTCCACCTCGAAGGCCAGTCCGTCCCCGACGGCGTTGACGACCAAAAGATCGCAGCCCTTGCGGCGCAGTTTCGCCCGCGCGTGGAACAGCACATCGCCGTTCTCGTCACCGGTCTCGGCGGCGAATCCGACAATGGCGCGCATGTGGGGCAACTGCCCGTCGTTGCGGGCCCGGACCGCACCGGCCAGGACGTCGTCGTTGCGAACCAGATCGATGGTGGGAGCCTGATCGTCGGCGTCGGCGCTCTTCTTGATCTTGGCCGGGGCCATCCGGGTCGGACGGAAGTCGGCGACCGCGGCGGCCATCACCAGCACGTTGGCCTCCGGGGCGTGCTTGGTCACCGCGTCGTGCAGTTGCTGCGCGGAGCTGACGTGGACCATGTCGACTCCGGCCGGGTCGGCCAGGCCGGCGGTGTGCGCGGCGATCAGTGTGACCTCAGCGCCGCGCTGGGCGGCCACCCGGGCCACGGCGTAGCCCTGCTTGCCCGAACTGCGGTTACCGATGAAGCGGACCGGGTCTATCGGCTCTCTGGTGCCGCCCGCGGTCACCAGCACCCGCTGGCCGGCCAGGTCGTAGGGCAGCGCGTCGGCGCGTTCCAGCAGCAGCGAGGCGAACGTGTTGATCTCCTCCGCCTCGGGCAGCCGCCCGGGCCCGGTGTCGGCGCCGGTCAGCCGTCCCGACGCGGGCTCGAGCACCACCGCTCCGCGCGATCGCAACGTTGACACATTGGCTCTGGTGGCCGGGTGCTGCCACATCTCGGTGTGCATCGCCGGCGCGAACAGCACCGGACAGCGGGCGGTGAGCAGGGTGGCGGTCAGCAGGTCATCGGCGCGGCCGGCCACCGCACGGGCCAGCAGGTCCGCGGTTGCCGGCGCCACTACCACCAGGTCGGCCTGCTGGCCGATGGCGACATGGGGCACCTGCGGAACGTCGTCGAAGACCCCGGTGTGCACCGGATTGCCGGAGAGCGCCTCGAAGGTCGCGGCGCCGACGAAACGCAGCGCGGACTCGGTGGGCAGCACGCGCACCGAGTGGCCGACTTCGGCCAGCTGCCGCACCACGGTGCAGGCCTTGTAGGCGGCGATGCCGCCGGAGACGCCGACGACGACCCGTTTGGCATCCACGGCTACGCGCCCCCGAACCTCTGCTACTCGCCTTCGGTGTATTCGAGCAGGTCGCCGTGGATCTCGCGCATGGCGATCGACAGGGGCTTCTCCTGCAGGCCGGGCTCGACCAGCGGCCCGACGTACTCGAGGATGCCCTCCCCGAGCTGGTTGTAGTAGTCGTTGATCTGGCGCGCGCGCTTGGCCGCGTAGATCACCAGGGCGTACTTGCTCGACGCACGCTGCAGCAGCTCATCGATGGGCGGGTTGGTGATGCCGAGCGGCGTGTCGTACCCGCCGATGGTCGACGGGTCGAACTCGTCGGCGTCGTTGGTCGACTCGGCCTGTGCGGTACTCACGTGAGACATTCTCCTGCGCTTGTGCTGTCTTGAGCTGTGCGATGACTGGGGTTCGGGTCGGTCAGGCCGGACCCGGTGTGCTGTCCACCAGCAAGGATACCAATTCTGAGCAGGCGGTTTCCAATCGAGCGTTCACCACCACCCGGTCGAAGTCGCCTTGGGCCGCCAATTCGGTGCGTGCGGTGGCCAGCCGGCGCGCCATGACGTCCTCGGATTCGGTGCCGCGGCCGGCCAGCCTGGCCTGCAGCGTGTCCCAATCCGGGGGCGCCAGAAACACCGTGACGGCTTCGGGAAGAGCCTTCTTGATGGATCGTGCGCCAGCCAGGTCGACCTCGATCAGGACCGGGCGCCCGGAGCGGGTCGCGTCGTCCACCGGGGCGGCCGGGGTGCCCGATCGCTGCAGGCCACCGTGGATATCGGCCCACTCCAGCAGCGCATCGGTGTCGATAAGCCGGTCGAACTCCTCGGGCGTCACGAACCGGTAGTCGACACCGTCGACCTCGCCGGGCCGCGGTGCGCGAGTGGTGGCCGAGACGCTGAAGTACAGGTTCGGCACCCGCTCGCGCAGGCAGCGGACAACGCTGGATTTTCCGACCGCGGAGGGACCGGACAGCACCACGACGCGTCCCGCGTACCGGCTGTCCGGTCCTCCACCGGCATTCACTGTCGGATCAGGAGAAGTCGAACTTCTCCAGCAGCGCCTTGCGCTGCCGGTCGCCCAGGCCGCGCAGCCGGCGGGTGGGGGCGATCTCGAGTTCGGTCATGATCTCCTGCGCCTTGACCTTGCCGACCTTGGGCAGCGCCTCCAGCAGTGCGGAGACCTTCATCTTGCCCAGGACCTCATCGGTCTCGGCGTCCTTCAGCACCTGCTTCAGGTTGGTGCCACCGCGCTTCAGCCGGTCCTTGAGCTCGGCTCGGATTCGACGTGCGGCGGCAGCCTTCTCCAAAGCGGCAGCGCGCTGCTCGTCGGTCAACTGGGGAAGGGCCACGATTCCTCCGTCTCATAGTCATCGGCAAACGCCGATGTTTTCCTTGTCCCGGCCGGGTACTCCTGCCAGAGACGACGACCGTACCCACGCCGTCTGACGAAATCTAACCCCACCCCCGGTTTCCGGCTACATAAGCCCAGCTTGTGGGGTCAGGCGTGGCACCGTCCGACCGAGTCGGCCGCTATCGGGAAAAGGGGCACCGGCACCCTGCGCACACCGCCGGCCTGATCGGGGAAACCCTCGCCGAGCTGGGGTTTTGTTGCGGTTCGTGGAGCCAGCCGACGCCGTGGCGACGACTCGCGAGCGCCGCCACGAGGTGATGGGACAGTCACGGCAGCAACTTCGTTCCGCACGGCGTGTCGGGCGTGTCGAGGCGGGTTACCGGCCGCCGCGAGACGATCGCCCGCCGTACGGGCAACCTGCCGGCGTGCCGGAAGCCTCCGCACGGCAGCCGGACCTGGGCCCCGTGGTTGGACCGGGTTCAGGGCCGCCGAACCGCGGCGGACGCAACGGGCGGACAAGGATCCTTCGCCGACTAATGACACGCCCCAGAGCACCCTGGGAAACCCTTCGGAAATTTGCGCCATTCGAATGACACACCGGCGAAATGTAAAGCGATATCAGGCGGACTGACAGCGACAATTCAGGAGAAATTGATATTTGCAAAGTTGCCGGTCAGCTGCATAGAGTTTCAAACGGTGGATCGCCCACCAGGGGGTATTTAAACGGGGGGGATCATGCGCGCGCGCATTTCCGCTGAATACCTTATCGGTAGTGAAAGTGGGAATTCATGAGGACAGTCGGTACTTCTGGCCGGTGGGCGCTGGCGGCAGCCGCGGCGTTGACTCTGGGCATCGCCGGCGCCGGCGTGGCCGGTGCGGATCCCGATAACGGCATCGGTGCGGGCGCGGTCGACAATCGCCAGGCGGAGGCCAACTTCGGTCCCTTCGGCGGTGATGTCAACGCCGGCAACAACGGCGGGTTCAACTTCGGCCCGAACGGAATCGAGGGCGGCGGCGACCAGAACCGCAGTGCCAACATCAACATGGGGCCCTTCGGGGGCGGGTTCAACTCCAACACCGGTGGCGGCGGCGAGATCGGCCCCGAGGGCATCGGCGGCAGTGGCGGCGAGAACAACGCCGCCAACGTCAACTTCGGTCCCTTCGGCGGCGGTGTGAACACCGGCAACAACGGCGGGTTCAACTTCGGCCCGAACGGAGTCGAGGGCGGCGGCGGCGAGAACGCCGGCGCCAATATCGGCCGGTAACCAGAGATCGAAAAGACTGCGCGGGGGCCCATACCGGGTGCCCGCGCAGTCTTTTGTCCGCCAGGCCGCTACGTGCGCCGCTACTCGGCGTTCAGATACGCCACGGCGTCGCGCAACCGCTCCCCCGCCGCACGCAGCGCCGCGACGTCGGGACCTGCGCGCAGCACCTCGCGCGAGACCGCCGGCAGCAGTGTGCCCGCAGCGGCCCCGCCCAGGCCGGCCAGCGCCTCGGGACGTCCACCCTGGGCTCCGACGCCCGGCACCAGTACCGGGCCGCCCAGAGCGCTCAGGTCGGGCACGTCGGACAGCGTTGCGCCCACCACAACTCCGACCGATCCGGGTCCGGTGCCCCGATTCAGCGCGGCGGCGGCGTCGACGATCGTCTGCGCGACGGTGCGGCCGTCGGCCGCGGTGGCGCGCTGCACAGCGGCACCCTCCGGGTTCGAGGTGGCGGCCAGCACGAAGACACCCCGCCGGTTAGCCTCCGCGGTGTCCAGCAGCGGCTGCAGCGACCCGAAGCCCAGATACGGCGAGGCGGTCACCGCGTCGGCCGCCAGCGGCGAGTCGCCGGCCCAGGCCGCGGCGTAGGCGGCCATCGTCGAACCGATGTCGCCGCGTTTGGCGTCGGCAAGCACCAGCACGCCGGCCTGCCGCAGCGCGGCGATGGTGCGCTCCAGCACTGCGAACCCGGCTGATCCGTACGCCTCGAAGAACGCCACCTGCGGCTTGACGACGGCGAACCCGGCGAACGCGCTCACGCAGGTGTCGCTGAACGCTGCCAGGCCGTCTGATGTCGCGGGCAGGCCCCACGCGGCCAGCAGCTCGGGGTGCGGGTCGATGCCCAGGCACAGCGGCCCGCGGGCGGCAGTCGCCTCTGCCAGGCGTGTCCCGAACCCGGCCGTCATCACTTCCCGCCGAGCGTGCTGTGCAGCTCCTGCAGTGAGCGCACCCCGATGTCACCCCGGATGCCGGCCTCGATGCCCTGCACGGCTGCGGCGGCGCCCTGCACAGTGGTGACGCACGGGATGTTCATGCTGACCGCTGCCGAGCGGATCTCGTAGCCGTCCACCCGCGGACCGGAGTTGCCGTAGGGGGTGTTGATCACCAGGTCGACCTCGCCGGCACGGATCGCCTCCACCGCGGACAGGGCGGGCCGCTCGGGACTGGGTTCTTCGAAGTGTTTGCGCACCACATCGCAGGGAATGCCGTTGCGGTGCAGCATCTCCGCGGTCCCTTCGGTGGCCAGCACCCGGAAACCCAGATCGGCCAGGCGTTTGACCGGGAACACCAGCGAACGCTTGTCGTGGTTGGCCACCGACACGAACACCGTGCCGTTGGCCGGCAGCGAGCCGTAGGCCGCGGTCTGGCTCTTGGCGAACGCAGTGCCGAAATCCCGGTCGATGCCCATCACCTCGCCGGTGGACTTCATCTCCGGGCCCAGCAGCGAGTCGATCCCGGATCCGTCCGCGCGGCGGAACCGATGAAACGGAAGGACGGCTTCTTTCACCGCGATCGGCGCGTGCGGGCCGACGGTGGCGCCGTCGCCGTCGGCCGCCAGCAGGCCCTCGGCCCGCAACTCGGCGACGGAGGCGCCCAGCATGACTCGCGCGCACGCCTTGGCCAGCGGCACCGCGGTCGCCTTGGACACGAACGGCACCGTCCGGCTGGCCCGCGGATTGGCCTCCAGCACGTAGAGCACGTCGTCTTTGAGGGCGAACTGGACGTTGAGCAGACCCACCACGCCGACGCCGTGCGCGATCGACTCGGTGGCGCGCCGCACCCTCTCGATGTCGCTGCGGCCCAACGTCACCGGCGGCAGGGCGCACGCCGAGTCGCCGGAGTGGATACCTGCTTCCTCGATGTGTTCCATGATCCCGCCGATGTAGACCTCGGTGCCGTCGCACAGGGCGTCGACGTCGATCTCGATGGCGTCCTCGAGGAACCGGTCGACCAGCACGGGGTGCTCCGGCGACAGTTCGGTGGCCCGGGTGATGTAGCCGCGCAGGGTCTCCTCGTCGTAGACGATCTCCATGCCGCGTCCGCCCAGCACGTAGGACGGACGCACCAGCACCGGGTAGCCGATCTCGGCCGCGATCCGGCGGGCCTGATCGAACGTGGTCGCGGTGCCGTATCGCGGCGCGGGCAGGCCGGCCGAGGTCAGCACGTCGCCGAAGGCGCCGCGGTCCTCGGCCAGGTCGATGGCCTCCGGGCTGGTTCCGACGATGGGAACCCCGGCGTCGGCCAGCCGCTGGGCCAGCCGCAGCGGGGTCTGCCCACCGAGTTGCACGATGACGCCGACGACACCGGGTCCACCCTGGCCGGACTGCTGTTCGGCGTAGTACACCTCGAGCACGTCTTCGAACGTCAGCGGTTCGAAGTAGAGCCGGTCGGCGGTGTCGTAGTCGGTGGAGACCGTCTCGGGGTTGCAGTTGACCATCACGGTTTCGAACCCGGCCTGGGTCAAGGTGATAGCGGCGTGCACGCAGCTGTAGTCGAACTCGATGCCCTGCCCGATCCGGTTCGGTCCGGAGCCCAGGATGAGCACCTTGGGTTTGACCGATTGCGGGGCCACCTCGGTCTCAGCGGCCGGGTCCAGCTCGAAAGTGCTGTAGTGGTAAGGGGTTTGGGATTCGAACTCGGCCGCGCAGGTGTCGACGGTCTTGAATACCGGGTGGATGCCCAGCCGATTCCGCAGCAGCCGTACCCCATCCTCGCCGGCCAGTTCCGGCCGCAGCGCGGCGATCTGATGATCCGACAGGCCGCTGTACTTGCAGCGGCGCAACAGGTCGGCGTCGAGCACCGGGGTGTCGACGACCTCGGCGCGCAGCGCCACCAGGCCGTTGATCTGCTCGACGAACCACGGGTCCACCCCGGAGGCCTCGGCGACCGTCTCGACGCTCGCACCCAGTCGCAGCGCCAACTCGATGTCGTAGAGCCGGCCCTCGACGGGCGTGCGCAGCCGGTCCAGCGCAGCGCTGGCTGAGTCTTCCTCGGGGTCGGGTTTGGTCCAGAACCCGGCCCGGTCGGTCTCCAGCGACCGCATCACCTTGCCGAGCGACTCGATGAAGTTGCGGCCCAACGACATCGCCTCGCCCACCGATTTCATGGTGGTGGTCAGGCGCGGGTCGGCGCCGGGGAACTTCTCGAACGCGAACCGCGGTGCCTTGACCACCACGTAGTCCAGCGCCGGCTCGAAGCAGGCCGGGGTCTGTTTGGTGATGTCGTTGATGATCTCGTCGAGGGTGTAGCCGATCGCCAGTTTGGCGGCGATCTTGGCGATCGGAAAACCGGTGGCCTTCGACGCCAGCGCGCTCGACCGCGACACCCGCGGGTTCATTTCGATGACGATGAGCCGACCGTCTTTCGGGTCGACCGCGAACTGGATGTTGCAGCCGCCGGTGTCCACCCCGACCTCGCGCAGGATCGCGATGCCCAGGCTGCGCATCGTCTGGTATTCCCGGTCGGTCAGCGTCATCGCCGGTGCGACCGTCACCGAGTCGCCGGTGTGCACGCCCATCGGGTCGACGTTCTCGATCGAGCAGACCACGACGACGTTGTCGTTGCCGTCGCGCATCAGCTCGAGCTCGAATTCCTTCCAGCCGTAGATGGATTCCTCGATCAGCACGTTGGCCGTCGGTGAGGCGGCCAGGCCGTCGCCGGCCATCCGGGCGACTTCCTCAACGCTGGAGGCCAGCCCGGAGCCCAGGCCACCCATCGTGAAAGAGGGCCGCACGACGACCGGTAACCCGAGTTCGGCCACCGTCTCGGTGACCTCGGCCATGGTGTAGCAGACCCGGGAGCGTGCCGACTCGCCGCCGACCTTGGCGACGATGTCCTTGAACTGCTGGCGGTCCTCGCCGCGCTGGATGGCCTCGAAGTCGGCGCCGATCAGCTCGACGCCGTAGCGTTCCAGCACTCCGTTCTCATGAAGTGCGACAGCGGTGTTCAGCGCGGTCTGCCCACCCAGGGTGGCCAGCAGCGCGTCGACCTTGTTGCCGCGCTCGGCCTGTTGGGCCAGCACCTTCTCGACGAACTCCCAGGTGATCGGCTCGACGTAGGTGTTGTCGGCGTATTCCGGGTCGGTCATGATGGTGGCCGGATTGGAGTTGACCAGACTCACCTGCAGGCCTTCGGCTTTGAGCACCCGGCACGCCTGAGTGCCGGAGTAGTCGAATTCGCAGGCCTGGCCGATCACGATCGGTCCGGAGCCGATCACCAGGACGTGCTGCAGGTCGGTACGGCGCGGCATCAGCCTTCTCCCCCTCTTGCGCGAGCGTGCGCAGATGTACGGCAAATCCCAGGTCGCAGCGGACATCTCTGCACGCTCGCGGGGGAAGAAGTGGGCGCTGGCATTACTTCTCCCCTGCCATCAGGTCGACGAACTGGTCGAACAGGTATTCGGCGTCGTGTGGTCCGGCCGCGGCCTCCGGGTGGTACTGCACCGAGAACGCCCGGCCGTCAGCCAGTTTCACGCCCTCGACGACGCCGTCATTGGCGCAGGTGTGGCTCACCAGTCCCGGACCGAAGTCGGTGTCGAAGCGCTGGCCGGCCTCGCCTTCCAGCGCGAAGCCGTGGTTCTGCGCGGTGACCGCCACCCGGCCGGTGGCGTGGTCGATCACCGGGATGTTGATGCCCCGGTGCCCGAACGTCATCTTGTAGGTCTTCAGCCCCAGCGCCCGGCCCAGAATCTGGTTGCCGAAACAGATCCCGAACACCGGGATTCGGGCGCCCAGCACCTCGCGGGTCAACGCGACCATGGCCTCGGCGGTGGCCGGGTCCCCGGGTCCGTTGGACAGGAACACCCCGTCGGGCTGGAGTGCGGCGATCTGATCGAAGCTCACCGAAGACGGCAGCACGTGGCTGCGAATTCCACGACGGGCGAAGTTGCGCGGCGTGTTGGTCTTGATCCCCAGGTCCAGCGCGGCGACGGTGAACCGGTGCGCCCCTTCGGGTTCCACCACATACTCGGCGGCAGTGCTGACCTGGCCGGCGAGGTCAGCGCCGAGCATCGCCGGCTGCTCACGCACACGGCGCACCAACTCCTCTTCCGGGGCGAGCGCATCGCCGGAGAACACCCCGGCCTTCATCGAGCCGTGGTTGCGCAGGTGGCGCACCACGGTGCGGGTGTCCACACCGGCCACCCCGACGATGCCCTGGCGCACCAATTCGTCATCGAGGGTTCCGGTGGCGCGCCAGTTCGATGCGCGCGGCGACGGGTCACGCACGACGTAGCCGGCCACCCAGATCTTGTCGTCGCGGCTCTCGCCGTCTTCGTGATTCCAGCCGGTGTTGCCGATCTGCGGGGCGGTGGCCACCACGATCTGCCGGTGGTAGCTGGGGTCGGTCAAGGTCTCCTGGTAGCCGGACATGCCGGTGGAGAACACCGCCTCGCCCAGGCTCTGGCCCACGGCCCCGAACCGGGTTCCGGTGAAAACCCGGCCGTCCTCGAGAACCAGGGCGGCGCGCACGTTGCTCATCGATCATCCTTTAACCAGCGGGTGTATTCGGCACGGTCGTCGGCCCGGAAGCCAGTGTCCATCTCGGTGCCCGACGGCAGTCGCCAGCGGATCGCCAGCACGCCGTCGTTGGGCCGGGTGGGCAGCGTGGGAATGACCCGTCCGGCGATGCCGCTTTCGGTGCGCACCGCGGTGATCGAGTCTTCCGGAATCCAGATGGGCTGAGCTCCGCTGCGCTGCACCATGATTCCCTCGGGGTACCGGGTGAGCACCGCCTTGGTGCGATAGCCCAGGTCCGACACCACCACCCGGTCGTTCCACTTCGGGGCCAGGGTGCAGCCCAGGTAGACGCCTCGGGTGGCCTCGACACTGGGCGCACCGACGGTGTCGGGCACCGAGGGCAGGGCGCCGATCAGTGCGTCCTGCAGCTGCCCGCGGTGCCGCCAGCCGCGCATCATCAACCGGATCAGCAGGCCGATGATGACCACCAACACCGCGGCGAAGATCAGCGACCCCACCATTGTGGGCGTGTTCACGCCGGTGACCTCCCGTCACGAGCGGTCACCCGGCCACGCAGCAACGTCGCGGTGACGGCGGCCGGCAGCGTCATCTCCTCGTAGGGGGTGTTCGCCGACCGGCTGGCCAGGTCGGTGCCGGTGACCACCCAGCTCGCCTGCGGGTCGACCACCGTCAGGTTGGCCGGCTCCCCGACCTCCAGTGGGCGGCCCTGGTCGGGCAGGCCGACGATCTGGGCCGGCCGCTCGCTCATCACCCGTGCCACATCACGCCAGCCGAGCAGCCCCGGCTCGACCATGGTTGCCACCACCACCGACAGCGCGGTCTGCAGGCCGAGCATCCCGGGGCGGGCATGGGCGAACTCGCAGGTCTTCTCCTGGTCGGCGTGCGGGGCGTGGTCGGTGGCCACACAGTCGATGACGCCGTCGGCCAGTGCGGCGCGGAGGGCAACTGCGTCACTTGCCTCCCGCAGCGGCGGGTTGACCCGGTTGCGGCCGTCGTAGTCGGCCAGCCGGCTGTCGTCGAGCATCAGGTGGTGCGGCGTGACCTCGGCGGTCACCGCAATCCCTTGTGCCTTAGCCCATTTGATCAGCTCCACGGTCCCGGCGGTGGAGGCATGACAGATGTGCACACGGGCACCGGCGTCCCGGGCCAACAGCACGTCGCGCGCCACGATGGACTCCTCGGCGACGCGCGGCCAGCCGGCCAGCCCGAGCCGGGCCGCGGTGGGACCCTCGTGAGCCACCGACCCGACGGTCAGCCGGGGCTCCTCGGCGTGCTGGGCGATCAGCACCCCCAGGCCGCTGGCGTACTCCAGGGCCCGGCGCATCACCAGCGGATCAGCCACGCACACACCGTCATCGGAGAACATCCGCACGCCCGCCGCGCCGGCGGCCATCATGCCCATCTCGGTCAGCTGCGTGCCGGCCAGCCCGACGGTGACCGCGCCGACCGGGTGCACGTCGACCAGCCCGACCTGGCGTCCACGCGCCCAGACGTGGTCGGTGACCACCGGCGAGTCGGCGACCGGATCGGTGTTGGCCATCGCGAACACCGCGGTGTAGCCGCCCAGAGCCGCTGCCGCCGAGCCGGTTTCGATGTCCTCGGCGTATTCCCGACCCGGTTCGCGCAGGTGGGTGTGCAGGTCCACGAAGCCGGGCAGCAGCACCTGGCCGGCCGCCTCGATCACCTCGCAGCCGTCCGGCGCGGTCAGGCCCGCGCCGATCTGCGCGATCTGACCCTCGAAGCCGGGGGTGTCGACCAGTACGTCGACCTGATCGCCTTCGCTGTAGCACCGCACGCCGCGGATCAGCACGGTCATAGCGCTGCTTCCTCTCCGGCTGACCCGGCCGACCCGGGCGCCCCGCTACCCACCAGCAGATGGAACAGCACCGCCATCCGCACATGCACTCCGTTGGAGACCTGTTGCAGCACAGCCGATTGCGGCGAATCAGCCACCGAAGAGGCGATCTCCATACCGCGCAGTATCGGGCCGGGGTGCAGCACCGCGGCGTGCTCGGCCAGCATGGCGCGCCGCTTCTCGCTCAATCCGTAGCGCACCGAGTACTCGCGGGTGGACGGGAAGAACCCGCCGGTCATCCGCTCGGCCTGCACCCGCAGCATCAGCACCGCGTCGGCCGCGGGCAGCTCGGCGTCGAGGTCATGCGAGACCGTCACCGGCCAGTCGGCGACACCGGTGGGCAGCAGGGTCGGCGGGGCCACCAGCACCACTTCGGCGCCCAGGGTGGCCAGCAGGCTGACATTGGAACGGGCCACCCGGGAATGCACGATGTCGCCGACGATCACGACCCGCCGGCCCTCGATGCCGCCGAGTCGCTGGCGCAGGGTCAAGGCGTCCAGCAGCGCCTGGGTGGGGTGTTCGTGGGTGCCGTCACCGGCGTTGATCACCGACGGGCCGCCCGCCTCGGCTTCAGCCGTCCAGTCCGCGAGCAGGTGGGCGGCCCCCGAGGACGGGTGCCGGATGATGAGCGCGTCGGCGCCGGCGGCCCGCAACGTCAGGGCGGTGTCGCGCAGCGATTCCCCTTTGCTCACCGAGGATCCCGACGCCGAGACGTTGATCACGTCGGCACTCATCCACTTGCCGGCGACCTCGAACGAGACCCGGGTGCGGGTGGAGTTCTCGTAGAACATGGTGATCACGGTGCGCCCGCGCAGGGTGGGCAGCTTCTTGACCTCGCGGCCCACCAGCGCTTCGGCGAACCGGTCGGCGTCATCGAGGATCGCGGTGGCCTGATCGCGGCTCAGGTCTCCCGCGGCCAGCAGGTGTCGAGTACTCATCGGGTGATCACCACCGCGTCACGTCCGTCATGTTCGGCCAGTAAGACGTGCACGCTCTCGCCGCGTGCGGTCGGCACATTCTTGCCGACATAGTCGGCGCGAACGGGCAGCTCTCGGTGGCCCCGGTCGACCAGCACCGCCAGTTGCACGATCCTGGGCCGGCCCACGTCACGCAGCGCGTCAAGTGCGGCACGCACCGACCGGCCGGCGAACAGGACGTCGTCGACCAGGATCACGCAGGCGTCGTCGATGCCGCCGGCCGGAATGGAGGTGGTCTCCAGGGGCCGTGGCGGCTGGCGCATCAGATCGTCGCGGTACAAGGTGATGTCCAGCGCGCCGTGCGCGACGTCCACGCCGCAGAATTCGCTGATCTTGGCGGCCAGTCGCTCGGCCAGGGTGACTCCGCGGGTCGGAATGCCCAACAGCACCACCCGGGGTGCGCCGTCGGGGTCATCGGAACCGTCTAGAGCGGTCTTCTCGATGATCTGATGCGCGATACGAGAAACCGTGCGACCCACATCCGCCGAGGACATCAACTCTCGGTCGGTGCTGGAATTACCGGCAGCGCCCATGGGAAACCGCTGGACCTCCTTCTCCGCCTCTCGGGACGGGTCGTTAAAGGATGTCGAACTGCCCGGAAGCCTAGCATCCGCTCGGGGCGCCGCTGGGCCAGCTCGGTTATACCTGGTTATACTGCTCGTATGAAGACCGCCATCTCCCTCCCGGATGAGACGTTCGATCGGGTCACCCAACAGGCAAGGGAGCTCGGCGTGAGTCGATCGGAGTTCTTCGCTCGAGCCGCGCAGCTCTACCTGGACGACTTGGACGCACAATCCTTGACCGGACAGATCGACAGCGCATTGGAACACCTCCATGGCAGAGACGAGGCGGGGGCCGCCGCGGTGGCCGTAGGACACCACGTGTTGCACGCCGTGGACGATGAGTGGTGATCAGCCGCGCCGATATCTATTGGGCTGACCTCGGAACGCCATCCGGCAGTCGCCCCGCTAAGCGGCGCCCGGTGCTGGTGGTCCAGTCCGATCCCTACAACGCCAGTCGCCTTGCCACCGTCCTCGCCGCGGTGATCACCTCCAACACCGCGCTGGCGACGATGCCCGGCAACGTGTTTCTGCCCGCAACCGCAACGGGGCTCCCACGCGATTCGGTTGTCAACGTCACGGCGCTAGTCACGCTGAACAAGAGTGACCTCGCCGACCGAGTCGGAGAGGTACCGCCGAGCCTGATGACCGAGATCGACCGTGGTCTTCGTCGCGTGCTCGGCCTCTGACAGTCGACCGCCCATCAGCTTCCGATCGGGACGAACCCGTTGCCCGGCCCGTCGCCGGCGTTGACGTCATCGAGGATCGCGCTGAATCTCGTGAAGTACGTCAGCGGCATCGGGAGGCTGAACCTGTTGCCCGGACTGACGGCACCGCCGTAGACCAGGCCGACCAACAGACCGTCCACGGTCACTGGGGCTCCGACATCACCGGCCTCGAATTGTCCCCACATCGTCATGCGCGGCCAGCCGTCGAATCTGATGCGATTGCAGATGCCCGGGGTGGTGGGACCGAATTTGCACACCAGAGAATCGAATCCCGGGTCCGGGCCTATGCCGTTGATCGCAATGCCGCCGTAGTCCGACGCCGCAATCATGTCGGGCACATCGAACTTGATCACCGCGTAGCGAAGGTCACCGTTGACGGCCGCGATGGTGCCGACGACGGTGTCTGTTCCCGCGAGGGCGACGGAGGCGCCGGGCCCGCCGCACTGCGCGCCGGTGAAGCCCACCGTGCCACCGGCCCGATCGCGTCCGATCGTGGTCAGCGTGCAGTAGCTGTTGCCGTCGACGACGATGACGGCCCCACCGCCCAGGATCACCATCGCAGCGGCTGGCGGGGCGACCGGCAGTCCGACGCCGAAGATCAGGGCGAGGGCAAGGGCGAGCCGCCAACGAGTGACGCGGTAGCTCACGTCACCCGTCAGCTGTTGGGGTTCGGGGCAGATGCGCCGTCAGCTCCGGGTGTTCCCGGTGTTCCGTCGGCGCCGCCGTCGGTGCCGTTGCCGCCGGGGTTCTGGTAGCTCCCGCCACCGTCGCCGCCGTTGCCACCGGCACCATCGCCGTTGGGGCCGGCCTGTCCGCCGATTCCACCGTTGCCGCCGCTACCGCTTGCGACAAGTCCGGCGCCGCCACCGCCGTTGCCGCCGTCGCCACCAGTTCCTCCGGTGCCGCCGTTGGCGGCTCCGCCCGTGCCGCCGGTCCCGCCGTAGCCGTTTTGCAAGCTGTTGTCGTCTGAGCCTAGAGGGCCTAGGCCGCTGCCGCCGACGCCACCGTTGCCGCCGTTGCCGCCTTGGCCTCCTGTGCCTGCGCCGCCACCTCCACCCCCGCCGCCACCGGCATGCATCGAGCCGCCGGAGCTGTTGCCGGCTCCGCCGCTGCCGCCTGCACCGCCGACGCCGCCGTCACTGGCGCCGCCGTTGCCGCCGACACCACCCTTGCCGCCGGTACCGCTGGCGCCCAAACCAGCGCCGCCACCTATGCCGCCCGCACCACCGTGGCTCGCAGCTCCGCCATCGACGCCATCACCGCCGTCACCGCCGGTGCCGCCGTCGCCACCGTTGCGGCCACCGGTCATGGGGCTCGTGATGCCCCCAACGCCGCCGTTGCCGCCGGCCCCGGCGACGCTGCCGGCACCGCTGGCCTCACCGCCGTTGCCGCCATTGCCGCCCGCACCGCCGTCACGGGCGCTGCTCAGGGCGCTGCCCGGGCCGCCGCTGCCGCCGTCGCCACCCTTACCGGCGGTGCTGTCGACACCCTGGGCCGAGCCACCGGCGCCGCCGTTGCCACCGACACCACCATCACGGCCGCTGCCTAAGCCACCGGCGACACCGCCGAGACCGCCGTTGCCGCCGTTACCCGCGGTGCTGCCGTCACCAGTGGCTGCGCCACCACTACCGCCGGCACCACCGACACCACCATCGCGGCCGCCACCCATGGCGCTGCCGGGGCCGCCTCGCCCGCCGTCACCACCGTTGCCGGCGGTGCTGCCGTCACCGATGGCAGCGCCACCGTTGCCACCGGTGCCTCCGCTGCTGCCGTCGATGTTTCCCATGCCGAGGGCGAAGGCGCCACCGATTCCGCCATTGCCGCCGTTACCAGCGATGCTGTCAGCGCCGCTGCTGGCGCCGCCGTCACCGCCGTTGCCGCTGGTGCCGGCGTCACCACTGAGCCAGTAGCCGGACTGACTGCCCTTGCCACCCTCACCGCCGTCACCGCCGGTGCTGCCGACTCCGTCAGCGCTGCCGCCGTTGCCGCCGTTGCCGGCCGTGCCACCGGTACCGCCGACGGAGAAGATGCCCGGGGCGCGGCCGTTGGCGCCGCCGTTACCACCGGTGCCGCCCGTGCCACCATTGCCGACCGAGTTTCCGCCGTTGCCGCCGTTGCCACCATCACCGGTAGTGCTGAACAGGTATCCGCTGCGACCGCCGGCACCACCGTTGCCGCCATCGCCGGCGTGCAGCCCGTCCAGACCCGCGCCGCCGTTGCCGCCGGCACCGCCGTTGCCGGCCCAGTTCGCCGCCCCGCCAGCACCACCGTCGCCACCGGCGCCCCCGTCACCGCCGGCACCACCGTTGCCCAGCCAACCGGCGGCGCCACCGGCGCCACCGTCCACGCCGTCCTGCGTGCTGCTCCAGCCGGTGCCGCCGTCACCGAAGATCCAGCCGCCGTTGCCGCCGTCGACATGGGTCTCGGTGCCGTCGACGCCGTTGCAGATCAGGCCGCAGGCCCCGCCGAACGCGAAGAGCGGGTTGATGAGGTCGTTGGTCTGCGCGCCGAGCGGGCTGTCGATCCACTCCTGCAGTGCGGCGTGCAGCGGCAGATAGAAGTCGTCCTGGAACCAGTCGCCCAAGTCAGTGCCTACCGCCACGCCGGCCAGGTCATCGCCACCGGACATCGCCGCCAGGTCGAGCGTCGGTGCCGAGTCCAGGCCGCCCCAATAGCCGGGGTCGAACAGCGTCCCCCACGCGGCCGGGTCCAGCAGGTCGGCCATGACGTCGTCGAAGTCGGCGTGTGCGGCCGGGGCCAGTCCAAACGCCGCCAACACCCCGAAAGACGCTCCCGCAGTAGCCAGTGACGCGGACCCATTTGCCTTAAGCCAACCTGAGATCTTCACGCGGCCTGTCTAGCACGGGAGTTGGTTACCCGCCATTCGAGCCGCAGACCCAGATATGCGTCGGAGGGAACGCACGCGTGGGGCCCATCAGCGCGCGCCGCTACCCTGACCGGGTGAATCTCGACCCGAACCAGGCGTCCATCCGCGAGGCCTGTGACGCCGGCCTCCTGTCCGGCGCAGTCACCCTGGTCTGGCAGCGCGGGCAGGTGCTGCAGGTCAACGAGATCGGCCACCGCGATGTCGGAGCGGGCCTGCCGATGACCCGCGACACGGTGTTCCGGATCGCCTCGATGACCAAACCCGTCACGGTGGCCGCCGCGATGATCCTTGTCGACGAGGGCCGGCTGCGGCTGAACTACCCGATCGCGCACTGGCTGCCCGAGTTCTCCGCACCGCAGGTGCTGTCCGACCCGGCCGGCCCGCTGACGCAGACCGTGCCGGCCCGACGGCCGCTGACGGTCGAAGACCTGATGACGCACCGCTGCGGCATCGGCTACGGGTTCTCGGTGCCCGGCCCGATCGCCCGCGAGTATCAACGCCTGCCGTTCGGCCGCGGACCCGACGCCTGGCTGACCGCACTGGCAGCCCTGCCCCTGGTGGATCAGCCCGGCGAGCGGGTCACCTACGGCCACGGCATCGACGTGCTGGGCGTGCTGCTGTCCCGCATCGAGGGCAAGCCTCTGCCGCAGGTGCTCGACGAACGGATCCTGGGTCCGCTCGGGATGGCCGACACCGGCTTCTGCATCTCGCCGGAAGGCCGTAGGCGCAGCGCGACCATGTATCGCGTCGACGGCGACACACTGCGCGACGACGCGATGGGCCCGATGCCGATCACCATGCCGGCCTTCCCCAACGCCGGCGGCGGGCTGATGTCCACGGCCGACGACTATCTGGCATTTGCGCGGATGCTGTTGGCGAACGGCATGTTCGACAGCAACCGGGTGCTCTCGGAGGATTCGGCGCGGGCCATGCGCACTGATCGGCTCACCGCCGGGCAACGCCGGCATCCGTTTCTGGGGGCACCATTCTGGGTGGGCCGCGGGTTCGGGCTGAATCTGTCGGTGGTGACCGACCCGGCTAAGTCTCAACCGCTCTACGGTCCCGGAGGTGTGGGTGCGTTCAGCTGGCCGGGCGCCTACGGAACCTGGTGGCAGGCCGATCCGTCCGCAGGCCTGATCCTGATCTATCTGGTGCAGAACTCGCCGACGTTGTCCACCGAGTCGGCCGCGGCGATCGCCGGTAACACCTCGGTCGCCAAACTGCGGGTCGCGCAACCGAAGTTCGTGCGCCGGACCTACGCGGCGCTGGGCCTGTGAGCTAGAGGCTCGCTCCCGCACGGCGAGCCTTGTCCAGAGCCGCTTCGCGCATCTGTGCCCGCTCCTCGGGAGTCCACCGCGTGGTCGGCTCGAATACCAGGGTTTGGACGCTGTAGCCGAGCATGGTGAACACGTACTCCAGATAGGGCCGCTGGAAGTCCTGCAGGTCGGCGCGATTGCCGTCGTAGGCGCTGGAACGGGTCAGGATGAGTTGCACCGGCTTGCCCTCACCGAGCATGCCCACGTGTTCGCCGCGCTCGTTGAGCGTGAAGCTGGCCATCGGCTGCACGATGACATCGATCCACGCCTTGAGCGCATGCGGCACATGCCAATTCCACATCGGCGAGGACACCACCAGCCGGTCGAAAGAGCGGACCCGGTCGATCTCGGCCAGCACCTGGTCCCAGATCTGCTTCTGCTCCGGGGTTCGTCGCTCGCCGTAAAGCGGTGCGAACTTGGCGAGTGCGGCATCTCGCCCGAACACCAGCATCTCGTCGGTCCACACCGAGAACCGCTCCACCTCACCGACGGCGGCGGGTGCGGCGTCCAGGAACGCCTGGGCCAGGGCCGACGACAGCGAGTGTTCCTGTTTCGGGCTGGCTTCCACCCACAGCGTTCTCATCGGGGCCTTCAGATCATCGCGATCGGGGATATCTTCACGCCGACCTCCAGCGCACCCGCCAGCTCGCGTGCCACGTCGTAGTCGAACACCACATGCCCGCAGATGATGTCGACGTCGCGTTTGGCGCGCTGCATCGGATTGGTCAGGAAATGCACGCTGGCCCCAGATGATTCGAGCAGATCGGCGATCACCGTGCGGGACTCGTGCACGATGTGGGCGGCGGCCGCGCGGGCATCGGCCCGCATGGCCCGCCCGATCCGCTCCCCCGCGTCGACCCCATGCTGCAGCCCCGACACCGTGTCGTCGAGCAACCCGCGCAGGGCCCGCAACCGGACCCGGGCATCCCCGAGGCGGATCTGCGCGGCGGGCTGATTCTTCTGCGCCGCACCGGAATAGGCCAGCACCCGCTCGGACAGCCGCTGCGCGAACAGCTCGGCCACCCGTTCGGCCGAGCCTAGGGCGGGCATGGCCGCCACCAGCGCCAGCGCCGGAACCATCGGCCACCGGTACGCCGAGGCGTCGTGCAGCGCAGCGCCCGGTGCCGTTCCGGAGTAGATGTCGATGACTTTGACCAGGCGGTGTTCCGGCACCCAGGCGTCGGTGATGACGACGTCGTTGGAGCCGGTGGCGCGCATGCCGGCGGTGTGCCAGACGTCCTCGACGATGATGTCACCGGCCGGCAGCAGCGCCAGCGCCGGGTAGGGCGCCTCGTCAGGCCCGCAGATCGCGCCGACCAGAATCCAGTCGGCGGCCATCACGCCGGTGGCCCACGACCACCGTCCGGACAACCGGATGCCCTCACCATCAGGCACCCCGCGGCCGGTCGGGGCCAGCGGTGCCGGGCAGCGCACCGGCCCATTGGCGAACACCTCGTCCTGGGCCTGCTCGCCGAACAGCGCCAGCATCCAGTTGTGCAGGGTGTAGAAGCCCAGCGTCCAGGCACTGGAGGCGCAGCCGTGCGCCATCCGCCGGATCGGGTCGAGGATCTGGCCGAACTCGGCCTGCTCACCGCCGTAGCGCGCCGGCAGCAGCAACCCGGCCAGCCCGGAGGCACGGTAGTCCTCGAGGGTCTCTTCCGGAAGCCGGCGCAGTTCTTCGGCCTCGGCGGCACGTTGCGCCAGGGCCGCAATGAAGGCATCGGTCACACCGGCGTCCGCGCTGCGCGTCATGCCCGGACGCTACCATACCTTTTAGTATGGCCGGTGGTGGATCAGTGCCGCAGCATCACATCCACGAACTTCTCGCGGCGTTCCGCGGCAAGCCGGCCCGGTCGTGAACCGGACACATGCAGGAACCCGATCCCGGCGGCGAAAGTGGCGCCCGCACGCATCTCGGCCTCCTCGGCGTCGAAGCCGTCGTCGAGAAACACCTGCCGAACCGCCTTGAGCACCCGACGATCCGAGGCACGCACCGCCTCAGCGACACTGGGCTCCGAACGCGCCCACTCCCGCATCGCGCGCTCCAACATCCAATGCCGCGGGCCCACCAGCGAATTCATCATCGCGACCAGTCGCTCACGCGGCGGCAGCGCATCCATCGCATCGAAGTCACCGCGGTCTGAGTCACGCACGGCCGCCCAGGTGCCGACCAGGGCCAGCCGATAGGCCTTCAGGTCGGTGAAATGCCAGTAGAAGCTGCCCTTGGTGACCCCGAGCCCCCGGCAGAGCCGGTCGATGGTCAGGGCCTTGATGCCGTCGGTGGCCAGCAGCTCGAAGCCGGCCTGCACCCAGTCCTGCACGGACAGGCGGGCATTGGCTCCCGCGGCGTCGGAGGCGGCCATGCCGAGTCAGCGTACCGACCCGACCGCTTCCTGCAAGGCCCGACGCGCGTACGCGCGGACGTCGGCGTCGGTGTCCTTGACCGCGATGCTCAGCGCGTCTCGGGCCGCAGCATCCGTGCCAGCCCACCGGGTCAACCCCAGCACGGCAGCCTTGCGGACGTCGAGGTGCGGGTCCTCAAGCGCCACCGACAGCCCGGGCACCGCCGCGTCCGCATGCGAGCCGCCCAGCGCCCGTGCCGCGCCCACCCTCACCTGCCAGGCGGACTCCTTCAGCGCCATCGTCACAACGCTGAGATCATCGTCACTGAAACCCACTTCGCCCAGGGCAGCGAGCGCCGCGGCACGCACCAGCGGGTCGGGGTCGCCGATCAGCCCGCGCACGGTGCCGGCGCCGGCCCGCAGGGTGGCCATCGCATTGGCCACCGCGATCCGCACCTCGCGGTTGCCGTCCGCGGCGGCGACACCTACAGCAGCGACGTCGCCGACCGAAACCAGCGCACGTACCGCCTCGATGCGCACCCGGTGGTCGGCGTCGGCCAGCGCGGCCCGGTAGTGCTCCGGGCCCCCGACTCCCCGGCTGGACAACACGTACACCACGCAGGCGCGGACCACCGGATCGGTTGAGCCCAGGTGGATCTCTGCCGCTGCCGGATCCGGTATCACCTCGACCAGTTCCCGCGCCCCGTCGGCGGCGGCCCGGCGCACCGCGGCGTCGTCGTCGGCCAGCGCGGCCAACAGCGCGGCCGAGTACCCGTCCGGGGTGTGCTCGGTCAGGGTGGCGACCGCGGTACGCCGCACACCGGGATCGGGATCGGTGAGATAGCCGGTCAACTCCGCGAGCGTCGGCTCCTCCAGCGCGACGACGGCGGCGATCCGCGGCGACGGCCGGTTCTCGCTGGCCGGTGCGCTGACCCGCGACCGGATGGTCGCCGGAGCCTGGCCGCCCAGCAACGGTGGCTGCGAGACGGCATGCACCGACTGGTCGACCGGCGGCAGTCCGTCGAATTCGGGCACCGCGACGAAGTACGGCGCCACCGGCCGCTTCAGGAACTCCATCTGACCGGACGCGTCCTTGCGGACGTTGAGGTGATACCCCCACTGCCCGTCGTCTCGGCTGGGCAGATCGGCACGTTCGTGATAGAGCCCCCAGCGTGATTCGGTGCGGGTCAACGACGATCGGGCGGCCAGCTCGGCGCAGTCCCGGATGAACGACACCTCCACCGCGCGCATCAGCTCATGCGGGGTCCGGGCGCCCATCTCGGCGATCTCGGTGCGCATCCGCTCAAAGGTGTTCACCGCCAACGACAGTTTCGCGGCGGTCTTCGGCGGCGCCACATAGTCGTTGACGAAGCGCCGCAGTTTGTATTCCACCTGGGGCTGTGGCGGGCCGTCCGGGTGGCGCAGCGGACGGTAGATGAGCTCGTGCGCCTGCGCCAGCTGGTCGGCCGGCAGGCCCTGCGGCGCTGCGACATCGGCCAGCGTGGATGCCGCGTGCGCGCCGGCGAGGTCGCCGAACACGAACGCACCGATCATGTAGTTGTGCGGCACACAGGCCAGGTCACCGGCCGCGTACAGGCCGGGCACCGTGGTACGGGCATGCTCGTCGACCCACACACCGGACGCGGAATGCCCTGAGCACAGGCCGATCTCGGAGATGTGCATCTCGATATCGTGGGTGCGGTAGTCGTGGCCCCGGTTGGCGTGGAAGGTGCCGCGGGTGGGCCGCTCGGTGGTGTGCAGGATGCCTTCCAGCGCCGAGAGGGTCTCATCCGGCAGGTGCGACACCTTGAGGTAGATCGGCCCGCGCGCGGAGTCGATCTCGGACTTCACCTCGGCCATCATCTGACCCGACCAGTAGTCCGAGTCGACGAACCGCTCCCCGAGCGCATTGACCTGGTACCCGCCGAACGGGTTGGCGACATACGCGCACGCCGGCCCGTTGTAGTCCTTGATCAACGGGTTGACCTGGAAGCATTCGATGCCCGACAGTTCGGCGCCGGCGTGATAGGCCATCGAGTAGCCGTCGCCGGCGTTGGTCGGGTTCTCGTACGTGCCATACAGGTAGCCCGATGCTGGCAGGCCCAGCCGGCCGCAGGGCCCGGTGGCCAGGATCACCGCTTTGGCGCCGACGGCCACGAATTCGCCGGTGCGGGTGTTCAATGCGGCCGCACCGACAGCACGGCCGTCCTCGGTCAGAACACGTACCGGCATCAGCCGGTTCTCGATCTGAATCCGCTCGCGCATCGAGCGCTGGCGCAGCACCCGGTACAGCGCCTTTTTGACGTCTTTGCCTTCGGGCATCGGCAGCACATAGGAGCCGGAGCGGTGCACCCGGCGCACCGCGTATTCGCCGCGAGAATCCTTCTCGAACTTCACGCCGTAGCGCTCCAGCCGCTGCACCATCGCGAAGCCGCGGGTGGCGGTCTGATAGATGGTGCGCTGGTTGACGATTCCGTCGTTGGCGCGGGTGATCTCCGCGACGTAGTCCTCGGGTTCGGCTTTGCCGGGGATGACGGCGTTGTTGACGCCGTCCATGCCCATCGCCAGTGCTCCGGAATGCCGGACGTGGGCCTTCTCCAGCAGCAGCACCCGGGCGCCGTGCTCGGCGGCGGTGAGTGCTGCCATGGTGCCCGCGGTGCCGCCACCGATCACCAGGACGTCGCAGTCCAGCCGCTGCGGCTCGACGTCGGGAATTTCGATCATGAGTTGTCCAATGCTGCAAGGATTTCAGCGCGCAGGCCGGGCTCGGCTCGGCCGCTGCGCGGTCGGGGAACGTCGATCAGCGCGCGCAGCGGCGCACCGGCACGGCCCAGCACCGCGACCCGATCCCCCAGTGCCAGTGCCTCGTCGACATCGTGGGTGACGAACACGACGGTGGTCGGATGTGAGCGCCAGGTGGTGATCAGCAGGGCCTGCATGGCGGCGCGGGTCGCGCTGTCCAGCGCCCCGAACGGCTCGTCCATCATCACCGCGCGGGGCGCGCCAGCGAGCCCGCGGGCCAGCTGAACCCGCTGCCGCATACCGCCGGAGAGGCTGTTGGGCAGGTAGTCGCCGAACCCGGTCAGACCCACCTCGGCGATCCACCGATCGGCCTGCGCCCGGCGTCCGGCACGCGGCACACCGCGCAGCCGCAGCGCCAGATCGATGTTGGAGCGCACCGTTCGCCACGGCAGCAATGCGTTGTCCTGGAAGACCACTCCGCGATCACGCGCGGTGGTGCGCACCACTGCGCCATCGGCCAGCACCCGGCCGTGATCGGGCGCCAGCAACCCGGCCAGGGCGCGCAACACCGTCGACTTACCGCAGCCCGAGGGCCCGGTCAACACCAGGATCTCCCCCGGGCGCACCGCGAGGTTGAGTTCGTCGATGACGGGAATGTCGGTGTAGGACAGCCGGACCCGGTCCAGGGTCAGGCTCATGCCGGCCGTCATCGCGGCTTCTCCTCGTTACGCGGCAACCAGCGGGTCAACCGGCGCCCGAGCAGCTCCACCGCCGCCGACGTGGCGAAGCCGAGCACTCCGATGGTGATGATGCCCACGAACACATCGGGATAGGCCAGCACGGTGTAGGCCTGCCAGGTCCGGTAGCCGATGCCCAGCCGGCCGGAGATCATCTCCGCGGAGATCACACAGATCCAGGACACCCCCATGCCGACCGACAGGCCGCCGAACACCCCGGGCAGGATTCCGGGGAACACCACCTGGCTCAACACATCCCACCGTCCGCCGCCCAGGGTGCGGACCGAGTCCTCCCACAGCGTGGGCAGTGCCCGCACCGCGTGGCGGGTGCTGACCAGGATCGGGAAGTAGGCCGCCAGGAACGTGATGAAGACGATCCCCTGCTCGCCAGCCGGAAACAGCAGGATCGCAACTGGGACCACCGCGATCGCCGGGATGGGCCGGATCAGTTCGGTCAGTGGGCCCAGCACGTCGGCCGCCACCCGCGACCGGCCCAGCAGGATCCCGGTGGCCACCCCGGTGGCCGCGGCAAGCCCGAATCCGGTGAGGATGCGAATCAACGACTGGGCCAGGTCCAGCCAGTAGGCGTCGGTGCCCAGCCGGCGCAGCAGGGTGCGGGTGACCTCACCGACGGTGGGCAGCGTGTCGAATCTCAGCCACCACCGAACGTGGGCCACGGTCAGCACTTCCCACAGTCCGATGGCGGCGGCCACCGAGGCCAGGCGCAGCAGCCAGGATCGTCGGACCGCGCGCTTCCGGCGCGCCACGGTGGCGGCCGGGCCTGAGTCCGTCGCGACACCGGTCAGCACGGCGGTCACACCACACCCGCCAGTGCTTGCTGGTACTCGACGGCCGCCGAGCCGGGGTGCGCCGCCAGGTAGCGCTTGGCGCCCGCGCTGGTGTCGAACGGCAGGTAGCGGAAGCCGTCGCGGACCCAGACCGACTTGTCGGCGAACCAGCGGGTGCCCAGCTCGGTGTCGTAGACATAGGCCGCCCGGACGTGATCGCCGCGGTCGCCGGCAGCCCGCACCGCCTGTAGCAGTCTGGTCGAATCGGCCACGGTGACCGTCGAATCCGATCCGTCGAGCCAGAGCTCACCGCCCCCCGGTGCGGAGCCGCCTCCCGACGCCAGCGCCGAGTCGTAGTCGACTTTGCGTTCGGCGAACGCCGCCCGCAGCGGCGCGTCGTCAACGAATCCGTCGACATCGAGGTCACCGAAGTCGCCGATCGACTTCAGGTAGGGCAGGTCGTTTCTCAACGCCTCGATCAGGGACGGCTTGAGGGTGGTGTCGAAGGAGGTCCCGCCGGGCCCGTTGTAGAGATAGACCACCTCCTGGGGAAGTCCGCTGTCGGCGGCCACTATTCGGGACGCCTCCAGCGGCTTGCGGTTGAGAAAGTCGGTGGCGTCCAGCTGCGCCTGCAGGAAAGCGCCGAGCACTTCGGGATGTGCTCGGGCGTAGCCGCGACGCACCACCACGCCGTGCAGGGTCGGGTAGTTCAGCTCGGCGCCGTCGTAGAGCAGTTTCGCCCGGCCCTGATAGACCAGCAGCCCGGGCCAGGCCACGAACTGCGAGAGCCCCTGCACCTGACCGGATTCCAGCGACGACGCACCGACCTGAGGCTGCTGGTTGAGCACGTCCACACTGGCTCCCGAGCCGGCCAGCGCACGCAGCAGGGTGCCGTGGCCAGCCGAGCCCACACTGGCCGACACCTTGGCTCCGGACAGGTCGGTCAGGGTGTCCGCGTGCGAGTCCGGCGGCACCACCACCATGTTCAGTGCGCCGCGGGGGTGGTACCCCGTCACCGCGACGATCTCGGTCTTGGCCTGCGGATTAGCTTGGGTGCGTACCCCGTTGACCAGCATCGGATAGTCGCCCATCGAGCCGATGTCGATCTTCTCGGCGAGCATCTGCGCGGTGATCGGCGCGCCGGTGTCGTAGTCCTGCCAGTCCACCCGATAGCGGATCCCGCTGCGGGCGGTAATGTCGGCGAGCCGGCTCTCCAGGTAGCCGCGGGCGCGCAGCAGCGCACCTGCGGTCGCGGTGTTGATGGTCTTGGACTGGTAGCCCACCACCACGTCCACCGAATCATCCGAAGGGGTGGAGTCCAGCGAGCAGCCGGCCGCCAAGGCGGCAGCCAGGGCCAGCGTCAGAACGGTTCTCTTCATGGAACACCTTGTGAGGTCGAAGAACTCAGCGGAGGAGATAGGGCATATTGACGGTGACCGCACCGGTCGGGCAGCGCGCCGCGCACGGCCCGCAGTACCAGCACTCGTCGACGTGCATGAACGCCTTGCCGTTGTCGGGGTTGATCGCCAGGGAGTCCAGCGGGCAGATGTCGACGCACAGCGTGCAACCGTCGATGCACAGCGACTCGTCGATCGTCACGGGAACGTCGGACCGGCCGTTGATCAGTGTCATGATGTGCTCCTTATCAGGCTGCCGCGCATGGTGACCCGGTCACCGCGCATCCGGATGTATTCGAGGTCCACCGGCCTGCCGTCGGCCAGGCTGGTGAGCCGTTCGAGCATCAGCAGGGCTGCGCCGCCGGGCAGCGCCAGGATCGCCGCCGAGTGCCGGTCGGCCGGAATCGCCTCCAGCGCCAGGCTTGCCGCTCCCAGCCGCTGCCCGGTAATGCGTTCGATCAGCGGGAAGACGTCGTTGGTCTCCAGCGGGTGGGCCAGCATCGCGGTGCCGATGTCGGGAACCAGATAGGTCTGGTCCAGGCTCAACGGCACATCGCCGAGGTAGCGGAGTCGTTCGATGAACACCACCGGCGCACCACTGTCGAGCGAAAGCCGGCGGGCCACCGACGGCGGGGCGGCGATCGTGGTGGCCGCCCGCACCTCGTTGTGCACTTCACCGTGACCGTCGAAGGTCTCGGCCAGCCCCTGCAGTACGTCGAGGTCGTGGTCGAGTTTGCGCTGTGCGACATGGGTTCCGACCCGGGGCCCGCGGTTGATCAGGCCTTCGTCATGAAGGGCGCCCAGCGCCTCGCGAATGATGTTGCGGGACACCGCGAACTCGACGGCCAGTTCGGATTCACCGGGCAACCCGCCGTTATAGGTGCCGCCGTGGATCTGGTGGCGCAGCACGTCGGCGACCTGCCGTGCCCGGTCCGCGCGGCGGAGCGGCTGCGGTGCGTCACGGACCTCGGCCATGCAGACACGCTAAGTCCGCACCCATGGCCGGAGACACCGGAACAAACCGGTGCTGACCAGCGGGTTGACCCATTGCGCCACCCGGTGACACTGGCCTGCCAGCGCAAACCCGGCACCGGGCGGCCATTGCGCCGCCACGGCATCACCGGGCCGGGAAACAATCGCGGTGAGAGAAAAGGATCGCCAGACCCGCTCAGGCGAACCGGGCCAGCGCCTCCTGGGTGAACACCGACAACCCCAGGTCGGGGTTGTAGCCGTGGATCTCCTTGACGTCGAGTTCGGTCAGGAAGAACAGGATCTCCTTGGAGATCACCTGCCCGGGAACCAGGACCGGGAAGCCCGGCGGATACGGCACCACGAAGGTGGTGGACACCAGCGTCGTGCCGTCGGCAATGCGGCGATTGGCATCTGCGATCAACACGTGCTCGCGATCGGACTCCTCGTAGCCGCCATAGAACGCCGACCGCATGTCGCCGAACGGGCTCGCATCGTCGGGTCGGAACACGTTGGCGAACTCGCTGAAATCCGGCAGCGGCGGCAGGTCCCCGGTGATCTCGGCGACGCGGCGCTGCTGCAGCGCCCGATCGTCGGTGCTGGCAGCGTTCCAGGCGCGGTCCAGGTCGGTGGCGACCCGGCGCAGCGCGTCGAGCAGGTAGTGCACGCTGGACCAGGTGACGCCGATGGTGAAGATCAGCAGCACCGAGTTGATCGATGTCTTGTTGATCTGAATTCCGAACTGGCCCATGAGGATCTTCTCGCGGAAGTCGTAGCCGTTCATCCCGGTCTTGCCGACGAACAGTGTGACCCGGGTGGGATCGAGCACGAATTCGTCGGAGCGCCAGGCCTCGTTCCACTCCGCCAGCGCACCTTGGCGAACCTGGCGGTAGGAGCTCACCGTCGACGCCCGGAACCGGTCGGGCACCAGGTCGTCCTCGTCGAGGATGCGGAACCACTTGCCGATCAACCGGTCCTTGCGGACGCGGTGGCGAAACACCAGCGCCATGTCGTAGACCCGCCGGACCATCTGGAACCCTTCGATGTCCACCTGCCGTCGGGCCAGGTCCAGCGACGCCAGCAGCTGCTGATTCGGCGAGGTGGAGGTGTGGGTCAGGAACGCCTCGGTGAACGACTCGCGGGCCAGCGCGTTGAAGTCCTGATCGCGCACGTGGATCATCGACGCCTGCCGCAGCGCGGACAGCGACTTGTGGGTGGAGTGGGTGGCGTAGACACGCACCCGGGTGCCGGGGGCCGGCAGCAGCCGGTGCTCGGTCCATTGGGAGCGTTCGATCCCGGCCATCGAGTCACACCACGCCTGGTATTCCGCGGCGTAGTCAGCCGAATTGATCTTGGCCTCCAGCCGTTCGGCGGCGACCATCGCAGTACGCTGCCGGGCCCACGGCACCGCGGTGGCGAACGCGTACCACGCCTCGTCCCACAGGAAGCAGATGTCCGGCTTGATCGCCAGGATCTCCTCCATCACCCGCTGCGGGTTGTAGACCACCCCGTCGAAAGTGCAGTTGGTCAGCAGCAGCATCCGCACCTTGTGCAACTGACCGGCGGCCTCCAGGTCCAGCAGCGCGCGCTTGATCGTGTGCAGCGACACCGCGCCGTAGATCGCGAACGGCGCCAGCGGGTAGGCGTCCAGGTACATCGGGTACGCACCGGCCAGCACCAGGCCGTAGTGGTGGGATTTGTGGCAGTTGCGGTCGATCAGCACGATGTCGCCCGGCCGGGTCAACGCCTGCACGACGATCTTGTTGGCCGTGGATGTGCCGTTGGTGACGAAGTAGGTGTGGTCGGCGTTCCAGGTCAGAGCGGCTTTGTCCATCGCCGCCCGGATGTTGCCGTGCGGGTCCAGCAACGAGTCCAATCCGCCTGAGGTGGTGGATGTTTCAGCCATGAAGATGTTTCGGCCGTAGAACTCCCCCATGTCTTGGAGGGAGCGGGAGTTGAAGATGCTGGCTCCGCGCGCCACCGGGAGCGCGTGGAACTGACCGACCGGCTCGGCGGCATAGGCGCGCAGCGCATCGAAAAATGGCGTCGCATAGCGCTTCCGAATGCCGGCCAGCACGGTGCTGTGCAGGTCGGTGACGTCGTTGAGCCGGTAGAAGGTGCGGTCGTAGACGTCGGGTTCGGATTCGGTGTCGGCAGCTATCGACTCATCGGTGAGCAGGTAGAGATCGATGTGCGGACGCAGCACGCGGATCCACTCGCCGCACTCGATGGCATCACGGCCGCAGTCGACGATCCCGGCGTCGTCGGTGGCCCCCAGCAGGGTGTTCATCAACGGCACCCGGTCGCGCGACCGCAGCGGCAGGTCATGGCGAACGATCGCGGCCTGGATCTCGCCGTTGAGCGCCACCGCGGTCACGGCGTCCTCCACGCTGGACACCACCAGCAGCTCGATCTGCACCTCGTCGTCGGCATTGCGCAGCTCACGCAGGCATTCGGCCAGGCACTCGGGGGCGTTCGGCGGCGAGTCGTCAGCCAACAACACCGTGTAGAACTGCTGGTGCCGGGCCGCCGCCACCAGCTCCTGGTCCGACAGCGGTGAGCCCAGGTCGAACAACGCCGCTCGGTCGCCGTAGTCCGACAGCAGCCGCACCACCAGGGAGACGTGCTCGGTGAGTGACACCGTGGCCATCGATTCGAGGTAGCCGCGGAATGTCGCCAGGTTCGCCGCGCCCGGGAACAGCCAGTACCGCTCGTAGGCGCCGATCCGGTCCAGCAGGCGTTTCACCTGTGCGGCGTGATGGGCGGTGTCCAGCCCGGTCCGGTCGGCCGCGGCGAGTTGCCGGCAGGCGTCGTCGAGCAGGTTCCAGGTGTCGACCCTCGAGTACGACGGGTTGGCCACCGCCGCCAGCGCCGACACCCGCAGCCTGCGCCCTCGCCCGTCACTGCCAGACGTCATAGGGCCAGTGTGGCCCGCTTCATCGCGCGATGGGGTGCTTTTGCGGCGGTGGTCCGTTAGGCGCGCTAGGGCACAACGGCCTGCGATCCACCTGCTAAAGACCGTGTGCGCGGGTCGTGGACACCGGTAGCCTCGGTCAGGTGGGCACCATCGCCGAGATCGACACCTATACCGCCGCGTTGGCCGGCGCGCAGACCGCGCAGGAGGCCTGCGATCGGCTGAGCGCGGCCGGATTCGCCGCATCGGTGGCCGGCGATTCGGTCACCGTCGACGACGGTGAGATCACCGCTGAGCCGTTCGAGGGCGTCAACAAGATCGGCGACGCCTTCTACCTGTGGTGCCTGCGCGACAGCGGCGGCGAGCTCGCCCGCTGCGTCGCACGCGGGCCGCAGGGCAGCTGTCCCCCGCGGCACTGAGACGAGGTCATTCCTCGGCATCGGACCCAGCAGCGGGTCGATCTCAACACCGCGTCGGTGCCGTCCGGCCTCGCTGCGGCCAGCGCACCGCATCGCCTGTAGCAATTCGATTTGTCTCAGAGTGAGACGTCACAGCGCCGAATCCGCGGATTAGATCTGTTGTGCATTAACCCATCCGGCACCCCGTCGGTACGCACGGGTTATCGCCTCCGACGTCTACCAAAGGATTTCAACAAATGGCCGCACGCCCGCCCCTGCCCTTTGATTTCTTGCCCGAGGTGGCGACGTTCACCGTTACCAGTACGGAGATCACCGACGGCCAACCAATGCCCCAACCGCAGGCATCGGGGAAGTTCGGTGCCGGCGGCGACGACTGCTCTCCGCACCTCTCCTGGTCCGGATTCCCCGCGGAGACCAAGAGCTTTGCCGTCACCTGCTACGACCCGGACGCTCCCACGCAAAGCGGCTTCTGGCACTGGGCAGTCGCGGACATCCCCGCGGATGTGACCGAATTACCCAGCGGAATAGGGCTTTTGGGTAAGCGCGACTTCAGCAACGGTGCGATCTCTTTGGCCAACGATGCCGGGCTCCCCGGATATCTGGGGGCGGCTCCCCCGGCGGGCCACGGCCCGCACCGCTACATCTTCACCGTGCACGCCGTCGACGTCGAGAACCTGGGGCTTCCTGCCGAGGCGACGCCCGCATTCCTCGGCTTCAACCTGTTCAGCCACACCCTGGCGCGCGCGATCATCATCCCCACGTTCGAGCAGTAGCCGCCTGACGACGAAGCAAAGGTAGTAACGATGACCAACCAGAAATTGGCGGATCAGAGAGAGTTGTTGTTCCAGGCGCTGGTTCCGGCTGAGGCCGCGAACCTCGTGGCGTTGATGGAGAACATCGTCCCCCATCGGGATCCTGAACTCCGCGACATCGTCTTCTATACGGCCCTGTGCTTCGACGCCGGCTTGGCCACCGCCACGGCGTTGCGCACAGAAGTACGGGAGCTGCTCAAAGAACTCGACCATCAGGCCGTCGCAGGCGGCGCCGCGTCCTTCGCAGCGGCCGCACCGGACGTCCAGAAATCATTGCTCACCGCAGTCGAAGGCCGACCGATCTTCCAGCAGCTCGTCTACGCCACGGTGTCGGACTTCTACAACCGCCACATCGTCTGGCAGGCGATCGGTTATCCGGGCCTGGCCCAGCGGGATGGCAAGGGCTACATCAATCAGGGATTCGACGTCCTCGACTGGGACGAGCCGAAGGCCTGATCGCAACACGCGCGAACACATTGCTTGAGTATCGAAAGAAGGTGCCACATGGCTAGAACTGCACTCCAAGTACCCCTAGACGAGGCGGTAGAAGTCGTTGTGATCGGGACCGGAGCCGGGGGCGGCAACGTCATCCGCGAGCTCTGCCTCGCGGGCGTACGGGTGGTGGCCCTGGAGGCCGGTCCGCGACTCGACGCCGACAACGACTTCGAGGAAGACGAAGTCGGGATGTACCACAAGCTGAGTTGGCTCGATCCGGTCGGCGTCACCGGAGCCGACATCAGCGGAAGCGCAGCCTGGATATGTAAAACGGTCGGGGGCAGCACGACTCACTGGGCAGGTGCCGCACTCCGGTGGCAGCCGCATGAGTTCAAGGCCAAAAGCACCTACGGCGACGTCGAAGGCGCGGACCTCGTGGACTGGCCGATCGACTACGACACCCTCGCCCCCTACTACGAGAAGGCCGAGAAGCTCCTCGGGGTGGCGGGTGCAGTCACCAAGCTGCCCACCGGAAACACGAATTTCCTCGCCCTCAAGCGCGGAGCCGACGCCCTGGGAGTCAATGCCCACGCCGGAAACATCGCGATCACCACCGAGGACTATCTGGGTCGCGGTATCTGCACGCAACGCGGCTATTGCTTTCAAGGCTGCCGCAACCAGGCCAAGTGGAGCAGCCTGTTCGAGGCGATCCCGACGGCCGAGGACACCGGTTGGCTCGACCTGCGCCCCAATTGCCAGGCGCTGAGCATCACCACCGATGACGACGGACGTGCCAGCGGAGTTGTGTACGCCGATCCGGACGGCAAGATCGTCGAGCAGAAGGCTCAGTACGTCGTGGTCGCCGGCAACAGCATCCAGACACCCCGACTGCTGCTCAACTCGGCCACACCGCGCTTCCCCGACGGCCTGGCGAACGGCAGTGGCGCCGTGGGCCGCTACTACATGCGGCACCTGACCGCGTCCAGCTACGCCAAGTTCGAGAAGCCGGTGCACGCCTACAAGGGCATCACCATGATGGGCATGGTCGACGAATGGCACGACAGCCAACCCGGAGACCGCGGGTTCGTCGGCGGATTCCACCTCGAGACGATCTTCCTCGGCCCGGCATTCACCGCTGTCTTCGTCGCCCCCGGCCCGCTGACATCGACCAGCGGCAGCCGTGCTCTGTGGGGCGAGGAACTGGCCGACATGATGGAGTCCTACACGCATCTCGCCGGCCTGTGGATCGTCGGCGAAGACATGCCGCAGGCAGACAACCGGGTCACGGTAGACCCGGATCGCAAGGACCAGTTCGGTATGCCGATTCCGGTGGTCAACTACGCCGACCACGCCAACGACACCGCTATGCGTGAATTCGCATGGGGCAAATCCCGCGACCTCTACAACGCCGGTGGTGCGACCACCGTGTGGGACACGCCCCCCTACCCTGCGACGCACAACATGGGCACCTGCCGGATGGGGTCGGACCCCGCCACGTCGGTGGTCAACGAATTTGGACAGGCCCACGAAGTCCCCAACCTATTCATCGCCGACGGCAGCGTGTTCCCCACCAGCGGGTCGGAAAACCCCACGCTCACCATCAGCGCCCTGGCGATCCGCCAGGCGGAATACATCACCTCGGTGATGGCCGAGGAAATGTCCGAGTAGCCATGGGGTGCGCGGACCGGTGCGGGAGACCAACGGCACGGACTGAGCTTCCGGTACGGGTGTATCACAACTTCAACGAGGAGCCCATCCCGTTCCACGCCGACGACCAGCTGCGTAAGGTCGCGGAGTTCGGCATCAGTATGGACGCGGACGCGACGCCCAACACCATCCAGATGTTGTTGTCGTTCGTTGCCGATCAACTCAATCGTGATGCGCCGAAAGAGCTTTGGGGGATCGACCACCGGTCCCGTCGCGACCATAACCTTTCCGTCGGAGACGTCGTCGCCATCGGCGACCAGGCCTGGGCGCATGAGCGTACGGGTTGGCGACGCGTGACAGTGCTGGACGACCAGATCTGGGTGGAGGTTGGGCGCACCAGCAACGGAGACCCGCTGCTGTCCCGTGTGTGAGGGCAACACCCGATGACAGAACCGCTGACCGAAGTTGAACGCCGGGTGCTGTGGCTCTCGACAGCGATGATCCACTACGCCAATCTGATTCGCCCGAACCCGTCCGGGATCAAGGTCGGCGGGCACCAGGCGTCGTGCGCTTCGATGGTGACGATCATGACGTCGCTGTGGTTCGACCTGTTGGGCCCAGACGACCGGGTCTCGGTGAAACCGCATGCCGCGCCGGTGCTCCACGCCATCAACTACCTGCTCGGCAACCTCGATCAGAAGTACCTGACGACACTGCGTGAATTCGGCGGACTGCAGTCCTACCCCAGCCGGCACAAGGATCCGGATCCGGCCGACTACGCCACCGGCTCGGTGGGCATCGGTGCCACCGCGCCGATCTGGGGCGCCCTCGCCCGGCGCTATGTCAACACCGTCAGCGGTCAGACCGGCTCAGGCCGACAGTATTCCCTCGTCGGAGACGCCGAGTTGGACGAGGGCGCGGTGTGGGAGGCGATCATGGATCCCGCCACCGCAGAACTCGGCGAAGTCGTATGGATCATCGACCTGAATCGGCAGTCCCTGGACCGCGTGGTGCCCAGTATCGCCGCGGGGCGACTGGAGGCCATGTTCGCCGCCGCGGGCTGGCAGGTTATCGTCCTGAATTTCGGGAGGCTGCTGCGGAATCTGTTCGCCCAACCGGGCGGTCAGGCACTGCGCACACGGTTACTCGAAATGCCCAACCCCGAATATCAGCGGCTACTGCGCTGCAGCCCGGAGACATTGCGCGCCCGACTGCCCGGCGCAGGGGCCGAAGCCGGTGAGATCGCGCGACTGATCGCCGATCTCGACGACGCCACCCTCGCCCGCGCGATCAGCGATCTCGGTGGTCATGACCTCCGGGCGCTCCGCGCCGCATACGCCCAGATCGACGACACCCGACCGACGGTCATCATCGCCTATACCGTGAAGGGCTACGGGCTGCCCTCCCAGGGCCATCCGCAGAATCATTCGTCCCTGCTGACCGTCGAACAGTTTCACCGGCTGGCGGCCGATCTCGACGCCGACCCCGACAAGCCCTGGAAGCTTTTCGACCCGGACTCCCCCGCGGGGCGCCTGTGCTCCGCCACCGCGGCGCGGTTGCACCGCAGCGAACCTGACCATGTCGCACCACCGATGGTGCCCAGCGATATCGGCCGAACGCCGAAAGGCATCTCGACGACACAGGCCGCGCTGGGGCGAGCCCTCCTCGACCTGACCCGCGAGGCGCCGCAGGTGGCCCGACGGGTTGTCACCGTCAGCCCGGATGTCAGTTCCTCGACGAACCTGGCCGGGTGGCTGAACAAGGTAGGCGTGTGGTCGCCTACCGAACGACAGGACTGGTTCGCCGACGACCCGGAAACCATCATGCATTGGCGGGAGAAGCCCACCGGCCAACACATCGAACTCGGTATCGCCGAGGTCAACCTGGTAGGACTGATGAGTGAGCTCGGCACCACCTGGAGCCGTTGGGGCCAAGCCCTCTTTCCGATAGGCGTCCTCTACGACCCGTTCGTCGAACGAGCGCTCGAGCCGTGGTCGTTCGGCATCTACGCCGGCGGCCAATCGATCCTGGTGGGCACGCCCTCTGGAGTCAGCCTGGCCCCGGAGGGCGGCGCGCATCAGTCCATCAAGACACCGTCGATCGGAATCGAGCAACCCGGTTGCGTCAGCTATGAGCCGGCGTTCGCGATTGAGGTGGAATGGACTCTGTTGGAGGCTATTTCGCGGCTAGGCCATCGCGATGGCAGCGCTTCGTATCTTCGGCTTTCCACTCGGCCCGTCGACCAGGCCCTGGCTGCCGTGCCGACGGATCCGGCCGCGCGAGAGCGACGGCGCCGCCAAGTGTTGGCCGGCGCCTACACACTGCGCCCCGCCGAACGCCCGCATGTGCAACTGGTCGGGATGGGGGCCATGATCACCGAAGTGCTTCAAGCCGCGGATCGGCTGGCCGAGTCGGGAATCCGCGCCGAAGTGGTCTGCATAACCAGTCCGAACCGATTGTTCGATGCGACCCAGGCCCGTCGCGGCCTCTGCGACGCGCCGACCTGGGTTCTCGATCAGGTCTTCCCCGCCTCGCGGTCGGCACCGATGGTCACGGTGCTCGACGGCCATCCGCACACCCTGGCATTCTTGGGCACGATCAATCGGGTACCGGCTGTGGCCTTGGGCGCCACCAGGTTCGGCCAGTCCGGCGACCTGGCCGACGTCTACCGGTACCACGGCATAGACACCGATTCGGTGGTTCGCGCCGCACTCGACGCGATCGGTCCCTGAGGTCAGATCGGCGGCATCGGCTCGGGCAGCATGCGTTCGCGCAGGGCGGCCAGCTCCTCGTCGCGACGCCGCGTGCTGTGGGCGTCAGGTATGGGCGACGGGACAATACCCAGCGCACTCAGCAATTCACCGGCGGGTTTCGAGGGATCCTGCCGGCCGATCACCGGCACCAGACCATGTTCCGCCAAATGCGTGAAGACCAGATTGACGACCGTCCAGGGGTTGTACGCGACTGGTACTGAATCCGTTGACATCTTCACTACCGGACCTCCGTTGATGAGTTCTCGCCGGTGGCACGCCCTGTGACAGCGACCGCACGGCAACGCCTCCACGGTAGGCGGCTCAACACTGTGCGCGACGTCTCATATTAAGACACTCGAACAGCCGGCGCTGGTGCACTCTGATCCCGTTAGACGCGAGCGGACTACGCGCTCACCGACTTCAGCCCAATCAATAAAAGGAGAGGCGATGACACGTCAAAGCGTGGCGAGGGCTCACCAGAAGATTCAAGAGCTGTCCTGGGATCCCCTGTATCACGAGCCGGTGTCGCAGTACGGGACCGATTACAAATTCCACAAGGCAAACAAGAAAGATCCGCTCAAGCAGGTGCTCCGGTCCTACTTCCCGATGCAGGAGGAAAAGGACCACCGAGTGTACGGAGCCGCCGACGGAGCCATCCGCGGCAACATGTTCCGGCAGGTGCAGGAACGCTGGATGGAGTGGCAGAAGCTCTTCCTGTCGATCATCCCGTTGCCGGAGATCTCGGCCGCTCGGGCCATGCCCCTTCTGGTGGACACGGTTCCGAACCCCGAACTGCACAACACCCTGGCGATTCAGATGATCGACGAGGTACGCCACTCGACGATTCAACAGAATCTCAAGCGCATCTACATGAACAACTACATAGACCCCGCCGGCTTCAATTCCAGCCTCCGGTGCTTCCAGAACAACTACGCGGGCACGATCGGACGCCAGTTCGCGGAGGGATTCATCACGGGTGACGCGATCACCGCGGCGAACATCTATCTGCAACTCGTCGCCGAAACCGCGTTCACCAACGTCTTGTTCGTCGCAATGCCCGGCGAGGCCGCGGCCAACGGCGACTACCTGCTTCCCACAGTGTTCCACTCGGTGCAGTCGGACGAATCACGCCACATCAGCAATGGCTATGCCACCTTGCTGATGGCACTGTCCGACGAGGACAACCGGGAGCTGCTGGAGCGCGACCTTCGCTACGCGTGGTGGAACAACCACTGCGTCGTCGACGCGGCGATCGGCACCTTCATCGAGTACGGCACGAAAGACCGGCGCAAGGACCGGGAAAGCTACGCCGAGATGTGGCGCCGGTGGATCTACGACGACTACTACCGCAGCTACCTCGTTCCGCTCGAGAAGTACGGGCTGAAGATTCCGCACGATGTGGTCGAGGAGTCCTGGAACCGCATCTGGAACAAGGGCTACATCCACGAGACCGCGCAGTTCTTCGCGACCGGCTGGATGTGGAACTACTGGCGCATCGACCCGATGACCGACAAGGACTTCGAGTGGTTCGAGTACAAGTACCCGGGCTGGTACGACAAGTACGGCGCCTGGTGGGAGAACTACGCACGGCTGTCGAAGCCGCACGGTAACCTGCCGATCGCCTACGAGCCGGTGAACTACTACTACCCGCACCGCTGCTGGACCTGCATGGTCCCGTGCATGATCCGCGAGGACATGGTCTGCGAGAAGGTCGACGGGCAGTGGCGCACCTACTGCTCGGAGACCTGCCACTGGACGGACGCGGTCGCCTTCCGGCCCACCTACAACGGACGCCCGACCCCCAACATGGGTCAGCTGACGGGCACCCGCGAGTGGGAGACCCTGTACCACGGCTGGAACAACGCAGACCTGATGGAAGACGCCGGATATGTGCGTGCGGACGGCAAAACCTGTACCGCACAGCCTCATCTGAGTCTCGACCCGAAGGACATGTGGACGCTCGACGACATCCGTAAAGCCCCACCCGCTGCGAGCCCCAACGTCGCGATCAACGAGATGACCGACGCAGAACGCGATCTGTGGGCCAAGGACTACCGACTCGGCGGCCCCGGCGGGCGCTACGCAGAGCCGGCAGTACCGGGCGCAAAGCGCACCGCGTAGCGGGTCCACGACGGGGAGGGATGTGTCGGCCACAGCGCAGACCGAACATCCCTCCCCCCTGGGGCAGTAAACATCAAAAGGAGAACATAATGGGCGACCAGCACCTTGTGCGCTTTGAACCGGTGGATCTCGAGATCGAAGTCCCGGAGAGCAAGACAATTCTGCAGGCCGCATTCGATCAGGGCATCATGTTGATGCACGGCTGCAAGGAGGGCCAATGCGCCGCCTGCAAGTCCTACCTTCTCGAAGGCGAGCCCGACGAGGTCGAGCACGACCGGTATTCGACATTCGCGCTGCCCGATTTCGAACGCGACGAAGGCTACATCCTGCTGTGTCGCGCACACGCCTATGAAGACCTGACCATTGAGCTGCTCAACTACGACGAGGAGGTCATCAAGTCCGGGATACCCATCCAAGACGCGACCGTCGAGGTCGTATCGAAAGAGAAGGTCACCCGCGATCTCTGCAATCTTGTGCTGCGACTTGTCGACCCGCCGGCACTGAGGTTCTTCCCAGGACAGTACGTGGATTTCAAGATTCCGGGCACTGACACGTTCCGGTCGTTCTCGATGGCCAACACCCCCGCGGGCGAGAGCGGCCTGCTCGAGTTCGTGATCAAGATCTACCCGGACGGTTACTTCTCGCAGATCCTCGAGAACCAGGTGGCGGTGGGCGACCGCCTGGAGATCAACGGCCCCTACGGCATGTTCACCCTGCGGGACAATCCCGGCGCCGACCTTCTGTTCCTCGGCGGTGGCGCCGGCATGGCTCCGATGCTCTCGTTGCTTCGCTCGATGACTGAAAACGACATCAAACGTCCGGTCCGCTTCTATTACGGTGCACGCACCAAGGATGACCTGTGCTTCGAGGACGAGTTGCACGAATTCGAATCGACTCTGGCGGACTTTCGCTACATTCCCGCACTCTCCGACGCGGGAGACGACAGCGACTGGGATGGCGCGACGGGCATGATCACCGACGTCCTCCGTCGCGACGAGACGAGTCTCGACGGCACCGACGTCTACATCTGCGGCCCACCACCGATGGTGGAGGCAGCGCTCGAGATCCTGCCCTCACTCGGGGCCAATGAGAAACGAATTTTCTTCGACAAATTCACCACCACAGGTGAATCCGAAAGCTCCTAATATTCACCACCAACCAAGGAGAAATTGATGACCGTCACGTCCGAACGCAGCGTGCCTCGACTCGAATTCACCGATGCCGAGGCCGGCGCGAAGGAGTTTCCCGACTCCGATTCGCGGAGATACAACTATTTTGAACCCAGTAAACGCAAGCAGTCGCACTACGAAGACGTGACCGTCGACGTGCAGCCCGACCCCCGACGCTGGCTGGCGCAGGGCTGGCTCTACTCGTTCGCCGATGGCAAGGGCGGTTACCCACTCGACTGGACAGCGCTGAAGGCCTGGGGCTCCGACCGTGCCGTACCGGTACGCAGCCCCGGCTCGGGTGGGCGGGGCTACAGTTGGCCGGCGCACGGCTGGCACGAGTTTCGGGACCCGAATGAGGGCTGGGAGCTCACCATGTACCGGTACAACGCCAGCGTGGTACGCCAGCTGACCCAGAACATCGACGCCGCGCGCCACACCAACGCATTCGCGCAGTGGCGCACCAACTGGATCGACTTCGTCGCCCGCCACGTGGGCGCATGGATGCATGTCGATCACGGGCTGGGCATGCACGTCTTCGTCCAGAACAACCGGCGCGGGCCGACGAACATGCACAACACCGCGTTCGCCATCAACGGCATGCACCGGCTGCGCATGGCACAGGAATTGGCGCTGTACAACATGACACTCGCCGACGAGCTCGACGGCTTCGACGAGACGGCACACCTGTCCGCGTGGAACACCGACAGTGCCTGGCAGGGCGTGCGTGAGACCACCGAGATGTTGACGGCCACCAACGACTGGGCCGAGGCGATCTTTGCCACCAACATCGTTTTCGAGCCACTGGTCGGTGAGCTGTTCCGGAGTCACCTGGTTCAGCAGGCCGCGCCCGGCAACGGCGATTTCATCACCCCGACCCTGATGGGCGCCGAGGAGTACGACTTCGCCGAGCGAGACCTGCAGTACACGACTCACCTGTTCCAGTTGCTGGTCGACGACAAGGAATTCGCGGCCCACAACAAGGAAACGATGGAGACCTGGCTGTCCACCTGGGTACCGCGCTGCCTGTCTGCTGCACGCGTCCTCCAGCCGTTGTGGTCTCAGCCCGACGTGAAGCCGGCACGGTTCGAAGAGTGCCTGGACCGCGTCAAGAACAGGTTCAGCGAACTCGTCACCGGACTTCACCTCGACGTCCCCAAGGAACTCGCACAGTGAACACCAACCACTCGGCCGGACAGGCCGCCTAACCCTGAGGAGTTTTCTGTAATGAGCACGACGACAACGTCTTCCGAGAACCCCCTGAAGAAGAAGGTGCCTACGTCGTACAAGGTCGACAGCACGCCGTCGAACATGTGCGGATTCACGCTGATGAACAACCAGGTCGGCGAGGTCATGGCGGGCGTCATGAGAGGCAAGGACAACGTCAGTGTCACCTCGCCGCTGCCCTCGTTGATCCGCGTCGACGGCAACGACCGGATCGAGGTTCTCTACGCCGAGATGGATGAGGCGGCCGGTGAGGAGAGCGGCTGGTTCGACCAGGCGGAGTTCGAGGCGAACATGTCCACCCACTATGGGCGGATGGTCTTCCTCGACGATCGCGCGATCGTCTTTGCCAACCCCGAGGACGCAGCCGAGTATCTCGACTTCGACCTCATCGCCCGCGACTAGGGCGTCGTTGTGGGTGGGCCGGTCGGACCGCCGGCCCACCCGCAACCCACCTCAGTACCACCAACTGAATAAGGATCCGTCCCACCCGCCAAACATTAGGAGTCACCATGGCCAAGGAATTGCGCTTCGGCCCCACGGCACGCGCGCTGCTGCAATCCGGTGTAGACCAGCTGGCGGATGCGGTGAAAACGACTCTGGGCCCGAAGGGCCGCAACGTGATTCTGGAGAAGATCACCGGCTCACCGGTGGTCACCAATGACGGCGTCACGATTGCGCGTGAGATCCATCTGAAGGACCAGTTCGAGAACATGGGCGCCCAACTGGTCAAGGAAGCGGCGATCAAGACCAACGACGTCGTCGGCGACGGTACGACGACGGCCACCGTGATCGCGCAGGGAATCGTGCGCGAAGGCATGGCGGCGATCGCCCAAGGCGGCAACCCGGTTCTGGTCAAACGCGGTATCGACATGGCCGTGGGCCGCCTGGTCGAGCATCTGAAATCGGTTGCGCAGCCGGTACGCACCGAGCACGACCTGGCCCGGATCGCCGCCATCTCGGCCAACGATGACGATGTCGTCGGCGCCGTGATCGCCAAGGCCCTGCACACCGTCGGTGAGCTGGGCGTGGTGACCGTCGAGGAGGCCGGCGAGCCCGGAATGAGTGCGAGCTTCGTCGAGGGGTTCCAGTTCGACAACGGCTATCTGTCGCCGTACATGGTCACCAATCCAGCCGGTATGGAGGCGGTCGTCGACGACCCCTACATCCTGCTGTGCAGCGAGAAGATATCCAAAGTCCAGGAGATCATGCCGATCTTGGACAAGATCATGCGGGCTCCCCGGCCGCTGGTCATTCTCGCGGAGAACCTCGAGGGTTCGGCACTGAGCATGCTGGTGCAGAACCACGTGAACGGGCTGTTCCAATGTGTGGCGGTTCGCTCCCCGGGCTTCGGAGACCGTCGCCTGGAGAAGCTCGAAGACATCGCCGCCCTCACCGGCGGTGCGGTATTCAGCCGACACTCCGGATTCTCGCTGGAGACGATGACCATCGAGCAACTCGGCCGCGCGAAGCAGGTACGGGTCACCGCGGACAACACCACCATCATCGGTGGGGCCGCGGCCGACCAGATCGACTTCCGCCTCACCCAGCTGCGAGCCGAGCGCGAACGAGCCACCTATTTCCGTGACAGCGACGTGCTGACCGAGCGTATCGCCGCACTGTCCGGCAAGGTCGCGCTGATCACCGTCGGCGCCCCGACCCCGGCCGAGCTCAAGGAACTGCAGCATCGCGTCGAGGATGCGCTGTCGGCCACGCGGGCCGCGATGGCGGAGGGCATCGTCGCCGGCGGCGGCGCCACCCTGCTGCACGCGGCGCCCGTCCTCGACGAACTCGACGTCAAGAACGATTACGCCACCGGCGTCGAGATCGTGCGTCGTACGCTGACCGCGCCGGCATATCTGATTGCGGCCAATGCCGGTTACGACCCGGACGAGGTCGTTGCCCGCACCCTCGAACTCGGTGCCGACGAGGGCTTCGACGCCCTCGACGGACGCTTCGGGAACATGATCGAATTCGGCATCATCGACCCGTTGCGGGTGGTCCGCTCTGCTCTGCAGAACGGTGCCTCGGTAGCCGGGCTGCTGCTCACAACCAACACCCTGGTTGCCGAGGAGCAGACTGCGTGGGGCGGCAGCGCGGCCCTGATGACCGAGTTCGGGCCTCTCGATGAGGGTCTGCGACAGCCCTCCCCCGACGCCAACACGCCCCAGTCCCTGGGGCTGGGACCCTCGACCAGCTGATCGGTTCGGCAGCTTCTCAAGACAACGTCCCGGTCCGGCAGCCACACCGCCCCCAGCTATCGCCGGACCGGGACGTCAGCATCAGCGCTGTACCGCCGCAGTTCTCCGCGCGCCTCGCCCGCATTCAACATGCGTGAAATACCATTCTCCACAACACATTTCGGACCCACCATTGGCAATGGCAGAGGTCCTGAACAATCTCACAGTGAGACGCCCCACCGATAGCGCCCCGGTTACTGTCAACGTGACAGGCAAGGCGGTATATGACACTCCAATCGGGGTCGTCACGCGGACCCACCCCCCTTCCGGGTGGAGGAGAGACCTCACCTGTCCAGGAGCACACCTCCGGTTAGTTGATTGGACGGCCCGTTTGAGTCGGGCGTGTGCACGAGTTCGCCAACAGGGCACACAGATCAGGGTGGTCCGAGGGGTGGCGCGGCCTCCTCGGACCACCCCTACCAACTCAACGTCGCGTGATCCGCGCAAAGGGAACGGGATGGAAGTGGACGATATGAACGAACCCACTATGCCGCTGGAGGCGCAGATCATGGCGGTCCTGTCGACCGTCGCAAACCCCGAATCGGATCAGACCATCACCGAGCTGGGTTACGTACGAACAGTAACCATCGACGACAAAGGTGTCACCATCAACCTGCAGGTGCCACCGGTATCCACTTCACAGAGCCACGCCTATCTGAGTGCATTCGAGATCCAGAATGCGCTTCGGGAGGTAGGCGGTATCGGCGCGATCGAGGTCCTCCTGGACGATCATGCCGACAGTGACACGACCAACGCCGGCCCTGCCTTCCTGCGCAAGGCGCACCAGGCAGCGCTGGAAAGGTGTGTGTCGGCGCTCGCAGCGCGGGACTCACTGACCCCCTCCGCAATTCAGCGCCTCATCCTGCGCGATCTGCCTGACGGTCGCGACAAGACCAGACTGCTCCACTGCCGTTACGCCCTCGGATTGAGCATGTGCCTGAACAGCAAGGTCTTCGTCGATGACGAAGGTCGGCCATTGCCGGTGGACGAGCTCCCGCTGCGCGCGTGACCGCGCGCTGATCATCAGCGGCCTCAATCGGTTTCAACGTCATGTAGGCCTACGGGGTCGCCGTGGCCGGCCCAGCGGACGCCTGTCCCGTCGGGCCGACCACGGCGATGAGGGCCATCACGGGATGAGGATGGCCCTGCCCCTCACCAGCCCGGCGTCGAGATCGTCTAGCGCGCGCTGGAATTCATCGAGCGGGTACTCGGTCGTATGCAGCACCACCTTGCGCTGAGCCGCCAGCACCATCAGCTCCTGCAGATCGTTGTAGGACCCGACGAGGTTCCCGATGAAGTTGATCTCTTTTGAGATGACCTCGATCGTGGGGACGTCGATGTTCTCCCCGTAGCCGACCACGAAGTAGTTGCCCGCCCGCCGCAACATGGCGATACCCTCGCGGGTCGCGCCACCCTCGCCGACGAAGTCGAGCACCGCCTCTGCTCCACGCCCAGCGGTCAGATCGAGCACTCGCTGCACATGACTGCCGTCGGCCACGATCCCCTCGTCCGCGCCTACGGCCACGGCCAGTTCCACCGCCGAGGGGTTCCGGTCCACCACGACGACGGTGACGCCTGAAATCGCCTTGAGGACTTGGATTCCGATGTGCCCCAACCCGCCGGCGCCGACAACGACGCAGACATCGCCGGGGCGAGTCAGCCGTGCCACCTTGGCGGCGGCGTGGTAGGCCGTCAATCCGGCATCGGCTAGTGCGGCAACATCGGCCGGCTCCAAGCTGTCGTCGAGTTTCACGACGCTGCGAGCACTGGTGCGGAGGAATTCGGCGTAGCCACCGTGGGTGTCGACGCCCGGGAACTGACTGCCCTCACAGTGCACGTCATCACCGAATCGGCACGCCTGGCACAGCCCGCAGGTCACCAGCGGATGCAGAATCACCTTGTCCCCCACCGCGACATTGGTGACCGCGTCACCGACGGCGTGGACCCATCCGGCATTCTCGTGGCCGATCGTATACGGCAGCCCGACTCCGGTGATCTCGGCCCACTGGCCTTCCAGGATGTGCAGGTCCGTGCGACACACCCCGGCGGCACCGATACGAACGATGACGTCCAGCGGTCCTTCGATCGCGGGATCCGGTACCTCAACAAGTTGAGGCTTGGTGTGATAGCCGACGACCTGGACTGCCTTCATTGCGAACTCCTCGCCATGGTTCCGGTGAATTGCCTTGCCGGCGCACGCCGTCACCGCCGAGGCACCGTCATCGCCATTGAACCGCGGCGTGGCCCGCAGATGCGTCTCAGTCTGAGACCCCACAGCCAGCCCGCATCATGCGATACCGAACTGGTTTATCTTGCGGTAGATCGTCGCGCGCGACATTCCCAGCGCCAGAGCCGCCGCAGCCTTGTCGCCACCGGCTTCAAGCAGGCTGCGCACGATCGCGTCGCGTTCCAGCGCCTCGAGAGCGGTGAGCCGGTGCCGCGCCAGCGAACGGCATTCGGCGGGTAGCTTGTCCACACCGATGACACCGGAACGTTGCACAGCAACGGTTTCGGCCAGCACCCTGCGTAGTTGGGCGACATTGCCCGGCCACGCCAGTTTCGCCAACTGCCGCATCGCATCCGGGGCCAGTCGTACGTCGGCTCCACGGGTGAGTTCACGCAGCAGCATCGGCACCAATTCCTCGACGTCGTCGATACGGTGTCGAAGCGGTGGGACAACAGCGGTATGGGTGAAGTGCGGCACGATGAGCATGTGCACCAGCGGCGAGCGCACCGCGACGTCAGTCGTCACCGCGATCCAGCCGTGCCCGGCATGTGCCTGCAGAATGGCCGCCAACTGTTCGACGGCGACCTCCGGCAGATCGTCGACGTTGGCGAGTACCAGCGAGAAGTCGTCGTCGACGGTTTGGACCTCGACTTCAGCGATGAAATCATCTGCGCTGCTGAAGTTTTCCACCCGGATAAGGCGGACGGAGCGCTGCGGCGTGACGAACTGGGCGACCGCCTGACCGAGCTTCGCACGACCTGACCCGCGTTCTCCTTCGATGACCACCCAATTGCGGTCGCGGCAACACTGTTCCACCAGCTGCCCGCAACGGCGCCACGAACTGCTGCGGCCTGCCAACCCGGGTATGTGACGGGACTGGCCGGCGGTGACGCTGCGCTCAGCCGTCGACTGAATCTGTATTTGAAGCACGGCACTGCCTGTCGAGGTTCGCTCTACGGCGGAGATTCGTGCAACGTTCCCGCTCGGCAGGGCGGCCACTGCGGTTGTGGCGTCAGCCGCCTGGATCATCTCGGTGGCATTACCGAGCAACGCGATCTGATCGGCCGGATCCAGAGCCTGCCGGAGATACTGATTCATCAGCACGATGTCCCCGCCGACTGCCAGCACATGGCCGGGATGCCTGCGGGACTGCTGACGGTAAGCCGACAGCAGTGCGACCTCGTCCTCGGTCTTGAGGGCGCTGAGATGACTTTCGATCTGGTTGCCGACGTTCTTGGCCAAGGTGAACTGCATGGGGTCCGATTCGCCGACCCAGCAGGTCAGGTTGACGACACCGAGGACCCGGCCGGTGATGGGGTCGCGGATCGGCGTGCCCGCGCAGGCCAGGCCCGTCAGTGCGCCGACGTAGTGTTCACTTCCCCGGATGAAAGTAGGCCTACCGCATTCCAGGCTGGTGCCGATTCCATTGGTACCGGTGAACTCCTCGGCGTAGGAGTAGCCGCGAGCCAGTTGAACCTCGTCCAGCGTCTTGAGAATGGCCGCGTCCGTGACCATCCGGTCAAGTACCAATCCGTCCGCCGATGTCAGGACGATGCCGACCGCGTGCAGCGCCATGTCGTCGGTGAGTCGGCGAAGTACGGGAAACGCTGCGCGCACAAGTGGTGATTCAGCGTTAACATCGCGCTGCCGTTGCTCATTCAGCCGATCGGGTCCTACGCGCCGCTCCTTGGCCCGGCGCCACGAGTTCATCACGTAGGGCTCGATCAGACCCGACTCGATGATGCCGGTGGTCAGAAACTGGTCCCTCGCAAGCTCTTTCGCAGCCCGCTCCTCGGCCATTGCCACTGCCGCCTTGAACATCGCCCCATACCCCTGCCATCACGGAACGCCCTACATCGCGCAGGTATTTTGACAATTTATTTCGCACACAGCCAGAATGTGACTGTTATCTCAGATTGAGACACCTCTGCCCCGCATCACAGCGTTGCATCTATCTGCACGTCGGTCTGGCTCGCTCAGACCCGAGTAGATAGGTGGTGACAGTGGATTTTGGAGTGTTGCCTCCGGAAGTGAACTCCGGGCGGATGTACGTGGGACCGGGATCGTCCCCGATGATGGCGGCCGCCGCAGCCTGGGACGGGCTCGATGCGGAACTCAGTACCGCGGCCGCAAACTATCAGGCGGTCATCACAGAACTCACC
>NZ_CP084028.1:2517960-2525344 GCF_020181595.1 [Mycobacterium] vasticus
TACGGCTACGCAGCAGGCTCAGCAGCCGCAACCACCCTCACACCATTCAACCCACCCCCCCAGAACACCAACCCCACCGGCGACGCCAACCAGACAGCCGCCGTCGCCAACGCCGGCGCCACGACCGGGTCCACAGCTGCCTCCGCACTGGCGACCTTGGCCGGGCCGACGGCGGCGCAGGGCGTGGTACCTGCGCCGATACAGTCGCTGATCGACGGCTGGCTCGGTTTCACCGGCACACCGCTGATCAGTTCCCTGAACCAACTGGTGGGAAGCGGTGGTCTGACCAGCACCCTGCTTGCGGCGCCGATCTGGGACAGCTCGGCGATGCAATTCCTGCAGTTCATCGGGATGCTCAACGCCGCCGGCGTCAACGGAGGCGTTTGGGGCGAGGCGGCGGCCGCTGCAGCGTTGCCTGCCGCCGCCTTGTCGTCCGAGGTATCCGGTGCCGGACTTGGCGCCACCTTGGCCGGATCGTCCGGGCCGATCTCGGCCAGCCTCGGGCAAGCCGCATCGATTCGGGGGCTCTCGGTGCCACAGTCCTGGGTCGCCTCCCCGGCGTTCTCGGGCACGACATCCCCTGCGATCCGGCTTGCCTCAGCCGCGGCCGTACCCAATGCCGGCGCCATGCCCGCCGCAATGGGCGCCCCTATGATGGGCGGCCTGCCCGCGGTCGCCGGGGCGGTCAACGCGTCGCAGAGTGGCGAGACCCGCTCCCGCTACCTGCCTCGGATGAAGGTTCTGCCGACGGCCGGCGAGAAGTCGGACGCCCGCTTCGGCGACGCGGACAAGTGGGTTTCGGCGAATGAGGTCATTGCCGATGCCGCGAACAAGCTCACCGACCAGGAACTCCAGGAACGCGATGAGCTGCGCCAAGAGATCGCCGAGTTGGCGTTGGAGCGCGACGCGGTGGCCTTCCTGCTACGCGAGGTCAGCCGGTCGTGATCGGCGTCGACTACGCGATGTTGCCACCAGAGGTGAACTCCGGGTGGATGTATGCCGGTCCAGGCGCGGGGTCGCTGATGGCTGCCGCGGCGGCCTGGAGCGGGTTGGCCGCGGAGTTGAGCGCGGCGACGGCCAACTATCAGGACGTGGTCTCCGAGTTGGCCGGTGAGGCCTGGCAGGGCCCGGCCGCGGCGTCGATGGCTGCCGCGGCGGCCCCGTTCGTTCACTGGATGGGAACGACTGCGGCCCAGGCCGAGCAGGCCGCCACGCAGGCCCGAGCAGCGGCGGCAGCCTTCGAGACGGCGTTCGCCGCCACTGTTCCACCACCGGTGATCGCGTCCAACCGGACCCGGCAGGCCCTGTTGATGGCCACCAATACCCTCGGGCAGAACACGGCGGCGATCGCGGCCAATCAGGCCGAATACGGCCAGATGTGGGCGCAGGACGCCGCTGCGATGTACACCTACGCGAGCGCCTCGGCCGCCGCATCCACGCTGACCCCGTTCGGCCCACCGCCGCAGAACAGCAACCCGGCCGGCGAAGCCAACCAGGCGGCCGCGACCAGCCAAGCCGGGTCCGCGGCGGGATCGTCAGCCGCCTCTGCGCTGCAGAATCTCGCCGGCCCGGTAGCAACACAAGGTGCGGTACCGGGGCCCATCCAGTCGCTGATCGACAGCTGGCTGGGATTCACCGGCACCCCGCTGATCAGTTCCGCCAACCAGCTCGCGGGCAGCTTCGGGTTGTCGATGGTCAACTACGGCGCGGGCCCGTTCAACAGCTCTGCGTTCCAGATGCTCGAGCTGTCAGGGATGCTCGGTGCCGGCGGCGCCAATGGCACTGCGGCCGGTCAGGCGGCGGCCGCGGCGGCATTGCCTGCAGCAGCACTTTCATCCCAGGTGTCCGGCGCCGGCACCGGAGCCACGCTGGCCGGATCTGCCAGCCCGGTTTCGGCAAGTCTGGGACAGGCCCCGTCGGTTCGTGGTCTCTCGGTGCCCCACTCCTGGGCCAGCGCCTCGACTGCCGTGGCGGCGAATTCCCCGGCTGCGCTGTACTCCGCGGCGGCCCTGCCGAGTGCGGATCTAGGCGCTGTACCGGCGGCAACGGCAATGCGAGCCGGCGGCCACTTCGGTGATCGGCCGCTGATAGCCGGTGTGGTGAACACGCCGAAGAAGGGCGGTTCCAAGTCCCGGTTCAAGACTCTGGCGCGGGCGGCTGCTCCGGCAGCCGGAAAGTCCGATGCGTATCAGGGGAAGGCGGATCGGTGGGTGCAGCCGAGTTCCCTTCCCGCGGCTGCAGCCAGCTCGCTGAGCAGCCACGAACGCCGCGAACTGGAGGGGTTACGCAGCGCCGTAGGGGAATTGACCAAGGAGCGCGATGCGGCGGCACGCCTGATCAGAAAGGAATTTAGGGCATGAGCCTGATGGATTTTGGGGTGTTGCCTCCGGAAGTGAACTCCGGGCGGATGTACGTGGGACCGGGATCGTCCCCGATGATGGCGGCCGCCGCAGCCTGGGACGGGCTCGCTGCGGAACTCAGTACCGCGGCCGCAAACTATCAGGCGGTCATCACAGAACTCACCGGCCAAGCCTGGCAGGGCCCAACCGCAACGACGATGGCCGCAGCAGCAGCGCCCTACGTGCAATGGATGGGCACCACAGCCGCCCAAGCCGAGCAGGCCGCCTCCCAAGCACGAGCAGCCGCAGCCGCCTACGAAGCAGCGCACGCCGCCACCGTGCCACCACCGGTGATCACCGCCAACCGCACAACCCTGGCAACCCTGGTGGCCACCAACCTTCTCGGACAGAACCTGCCCGCAATCGCAGCCAACCAAGCCGAATACGGCGCAATGTGGGCACAAGACGCCGCTGCCATGTACGGCTACGCAGCAGGCTCAGCAGCCGCAACCACCCTCACACCATTCAACCCACCCCCCCAGAACACCAACCCCACCGGCGACGCCAACCAAGCAGCCGCCGTCAGTCAGGGGTCCGGATCAGCGGCCGGCAATTCGGCTCAGAGCATCATCGACCAGATCTTGAACTTCAACCTGGCGGATACGCAGCTCGGCAAGGACTTCCTGGCCTTGAACGGGTCCTTTTCAGGGGCGCAAGCAGTCATCGGTGGGCTTGGCTACACCGCATCCGGCTCCATGTTCACCATCGTGCCCGGCGTGAACGCTGCCATCACGGCATCCTCAGCGATGACGTCGGCTATGTCGGCAGCGGGCGTGGTACCGGTCAGTGCAGTGACCACGCTTCCCGAAATGGGGACGATGGGGGCCAGCCTGGTGGGATCCTCGGGGGTCGGCAGCTCAGCACTGGCGGGACTGGGCCGGGCGGGTTCGGTCGGTGGGCTGACCGTGCCGCCGACCTGGAGCACCGCGGCCTCGCCGCTGGCCGCCGCGTCGTCGAATGTGCGGCTTGCATCAGCAGCCGTACCCATGGGCGGCCTCAGTGGAATGCCCGCGGCCCCAGGTGGATTCATGGGCGGGATGCCCATGCTCGCCGGTGCTGTCAATGCGCCGCGCAGCGGCGAATCCGGGTCCCGTCCCGGCCCGCGACTCAAGGTGCTCCCCGAAGCGATCGGGCAGGCCACTGAGGAACCAGCGAACCGGTGGGCAGCGTCGGCACAACCCGCCGCGAGCGGTGCGGCCAAGTTCACCGAGCGCGACGAGCTCAAGGAGCTTCGCAAGGTGGCTGCCGACCTGGTCAAGGAACGCGACATTCTCCACCGCTCGGCGGTCGCGCTGCTCAAAGACGTCTCGAATTAGTGAGCCAGGAAACCAACCAACAAAGAGAGGGGAAACCAAATGTCATTCGTGACGACACAGCCGGAGGATCTCAATTTCGCCGCCGGCCGCCTGATGAGCATCGGCACCTCGGTCAACGCCGAGAACGCGGGTGCCGCCGGTCCGACCACCGGGGTGATTCCCGCCGCCGGTGACCAGGTGTCGGCGCTGACCGCGGCGCAGTTCGCCGCCCACGCGAAGGTCTACCAAGCGGTCAGTGCACAGGCCAAGGCGATACACGACCAGTTCGTCCACATGCTGTCGACCAGCGCCGGCTCGTATGAACTCACCGAGGCGGCCAATGCCGCGTCAGCTGGTTAAGGGGGCGCCATTCGGATCAATATCCGTCCAGCCGATTTCCTCGTGCATCACCAATGAACAGGAGTTAGAAATATGACTACGCGCTTTATGACCGACCCGGACGCGATGCGCGCGATGGCGGGCCGTTTCGATGTGCACGGCCAGACGGTCGAGGACGAGGCCCGACGCATGTGGGCGTCCTCGACCAATATCTCCGGCGCAGGCTGGGGCGGTCTGGCCGAACGGACCTCGATGGACACCATGGGTCAGATGCAGACCGCGTTCCGCAACATCGTGACGATGCTGCACGGAGTGCGTGACGGTCTGATCCGCGATGCCAACCACTACGAGCAGCAGGAAGCTGCCTCGCAGCAGATCCTGTCGAGCTAGAAGGAGAACCAGGGATGTCCATCAATTACCAGTTCGGTGATGTCAACGCTCACGGCGCCTTGATCCGCGCCCAGGCTGCCTCGTTGGAGGCCGAGCACCAGGCGATCGTGCACGACGTGCTGGCCGCCGGTGATTTCTGGGGTGGTTCGGGTTCGGTGGCCTGCCAGGAGTTCGTGTCCCAGTTGGGCCGCAACTTCGCGGTGATCTACGAGCAGGCCAACGCTCACGGTCAGAAGGTGCAGACCGCCGGCAACAACATGGCCAACACCGACGCCTCCGTCGGCTCCAGCTGGGCCTGACCAAAGTCAGAACCGACCGAGAACCGGCGCAGCCATTGGCTGCGCTGGTTCTCGCGTTGGCTGCTGTAGGGGGTGCTGATTGATCTCGAAGGTGCTGGTCGCTAATCGTGGTGAGATCGCGATCCGTGCGTTTCGTGCCGCTTATGAGCTTGGGATCGAGACGGTTGCGGTTTATGCCTATGAGGACCGTAATTCGCTTCACCGGCTCAAGGCCGATGAGTCGTATCAGATCGGTGAGCCCGGGCATCCGGTCCGTGGTTATTTGTCGGTGGAGGCCATCGTCGGTGCGGCTAGGCGTTGTGGTGCTGATGCGGTGTATCCCGGGTACGGATTCCTCTCGGAGAATCCGCGGTTGGCGCAGGCCTGCGCTGAGGCCGGTATCACCTTCGTCGGTCCGGGTGCGGCGGTGCTGGCGCTGGCCGGCAACAAGTCCCACGCGGTGGCCGCCGCACGCGAGGCCGGTCTGCCGGTACTGGTGTCCTCGGATCCGTCCCGATCGGTAGACGAATTGGTTTCCGCCGCAGCCGATATGACCTTCCCGCTGTTCGTCAAGGCGGTCGCCGGCGGGGGTGGCCGCGGAATGCGTCGGGTGGCCGACTTCGACGGGCTGGCCGAGGCTGTGGAGGCCGCCAGCCGGGAGGCGGAGTCGGCGTTCGGCGACGCGACGGTCTATCTCGAGCAGGCGGTGATCAACCCGCGTCACATCGAGGTGCAGATCCTGGCCGACACGCACGGCAATGTGGTGCATCTGTATGAGCGGGACTGCAGCGTGCAACGTCGGCATCAGAAGGTCGTTGAGCTGGCTCCGGCGCCGAACCTGGATCCGGTTCTGCGGGAGAGGATCTGCGCCGATGCCGTGGCCTTCGCCCGTCATATCGGTTACAGCTGTGCGGGCACCGTGGAGTTCCTGCTCGATGAGCGCGGCCACTACGTGTTCATTGAGATGAATCCGCGGATCCAGGTGGAGCACACCGTCACCGAGGAGATCACCGACATCGATCTGGTGTCCTCGCAGCTGCGGGTCGCCGCTGGGGAGTCCCTGGCCGATCTGGGTCTGCGCCAGGACGACATCGTCGTGCATGGTGCGGCATTGCAGTGCCGGATCACCACTGAGGACCCGGCGAACGGTTTCCGGCCCGACACCGGTCGCATCACCGCCTACCGCAGTCCAGGTGGTGCTGGCATCCGGCTTGACGGGGGTACGAACCTGGGTGCGGAGATCAGTGCGCACTTCGACTCGATGCTGGTCAAACTGACCTGCCGGGGCCGGGATTTCCCCACCGCGGTCAAGCGGGCCCGCCGGGCGATCGCAGAGTTCCGTATCCGCGGGGTGTCGACGAACATCCCGTTCCTGCAGGCGGTTCTCGACGATCCGGACTTTCGTGCCGGGCATCTGACCACGTCGTTCATCGATGAACGTCCGCAGTTGCTGACCGCGCGTTCTTCAGCGGACCGGGGCACCAAGATCCTGACCTTCCTGGCCGATGTCACCGTCAACCAGCCCCACGGTGCGCGGCCGTCGGCGTCCTACCCGCGCGACAAGCTGCCCCCGGTGGACTTGTCGGCCCCGCCGCCGCCCGGTTCCAAGCAGCGGTTGGCCGAACTCGGACCCGAGGGTTTTGCCCGCTGGCTGCGGGAGTCGCCGGCGGTGGGGGTCACCGACACGACGTTCCGCGATGCGCACCAGTCGCTGCTGGCCACCCGGCTGCGCACCAAGGGGCTGCTCAACGTGGCGCCGCATATCGCCCGGAGCACCCCGCAACTGCTGTCGATGGAGTGCTGGGGCGGTGCGACTTATGATGTGGCGCTGAGGTTTTTGAAGGAGGACCCGTGGGAGCGGCTGGCGGTGCTGCGGGAGGCACTGCCCAACATCTGTCTGCAGATGCTGCTGCGGGGCCGCAATACCGTCGGCTACACGCCGTATCCGGAACTGGTGTGCTCGGCGTTCGTGGCCGAGGCCACCGCGACCGGTATCGACATCTTCCGGATCTTCGACGCACTCAACAATGTCGACTCGATGCAACCGGCGATCGACGCGGTACGCCAAACCGGCAGTGCGATAGCCGAAGTCGCCATGTGCTACACCGGTGACCTGACCAATCCGGCGGAGAATCTCTACACCCTGGACTACTACCTGCGGCTGGCCGAGCAGATCGTGGCCGCCGGCGCGCACGTGCTGGCCATCAAGGACATGGCCGGACTGTTGCGGCCCGCGGCGGCGACCACTCTGGTGCGGGCACTGCGCAGCCGCTTCGACCTGCCGATCCATGTGCACACCCATGACACCCCGGGTGGTCAGCTGGCCACCTATGAGGCGGCCTGGCACGCCGGCGCCGACGCCGTGGACGGGGCGTCGGGGCCGTTGGCCGGCACCACCAGCCAGCCCGCGCTCAGCTCGATCGTGGCCGCCGCGGCCAACACGGCCTATGACACCGGCCTGTCCCTGCAGGCGGTGTGTGATCTGGAGCCGTACTGGGAAGGCGTGCGCAAGGTGTACGCGCCGTTCGAATCCGGGCTGGCCGGGCCGACCGGCCGGGTGTATCGCCACGAGATCCCGGGCGGTCAGCTGTCCAACCTGCACCAACAGGCCAAAGCACTCGGTCTGGCGGATCGATTCGAGGAGATCGAGGCCAACTACGCCGGAGCCGATGCGGTGCTGGGC
>NZ_CP084028.1:2525444-2764211 GCF_020181595.1 [Mycobacterium] vasticus
ACCAAATCCTGATGGACGGACCCAGCTACCGACCCCGAAAAAGACCCGGCGCTACGGCGCCAGTAGACAACACCAAGCCGACCCGGTAGACCTACACCCGAGGCCCACCGGTGGCGGAATTACCTGACAGACACCCCGGCGGAATTACGTGACGGTCGACACTCAGTGCGTAGCGTGCGCGCAGGATCGAGGAAATCCCTGTGTTGATCCGGGTCAGATCCAGCGAGCCGGGTCGTAGCTGCTGCGGTCACGGACTAGCGCATGGGCGATGCGGCAGGCGCGGTTTGCGAGCGCGCAAGCGATGATCCCGCCATGCTTACCGCGTGATTTCAGTTCGGTGGCGTAGGTTTTGGCGGCCGGTTCGGTAAGCCACAAGCCGACGCCGAGGTCGATCAGGGCTCGACGCAATGCCACGCTGCCCTCGCGACTGATCTTTCCGTCTCGGCGTTTGCCTGCCGATTCGTACTGCACCGGAGACAGTCCTGAGGCCCGGTAGACCTGACGCGGCCCCGGCCATCGGTTCGGGTCGCCAAGGGCGGCAGCGTAATTGGATGCTCGAACCACGCCCCATCCCGGCACCGTGGTCAGGGTGGCAAACGGGCTGCGCGGCAGCAGCACCGCCATCGCGGACTCAGCGGACTGGATCTGCTCGTCGAGATCGGCCAGCAGGTTCAGGTCGGCGGCCAGGATCCGGCGGGCGATCACCGCGTCGCGGGTGGGCAGCGCGTCGCGTGCCGCGGCAACCATACGCTCTGCAACTGGGCGCCGCAGCTGCAAATCCCGGGCCCCTGCGAACCGGATCAACCGATTGACCCCGAGTGCGGCTAGCCGCGACGGGTCGGTGAACTCAGCGGCGACCAGCCGGCCGATCTTGGTACCCAGCACATCGGGCAACGCACGCGTCAACCCCGGAAACGCGCGGTCGAGTTGCCCCAGCAGCTGATTCTTCGTCGCGGTTCGTGTAGCCACCCGCCGTGATCGGTGCGATGCCCACGCCGCCAGCTCGCCGATCAGCACCGCACGCCCGGTAATCACCTGCCCCCGCTCGGCCAACACCAGTTCAGTGATCGCCTCCAGGTCGATCACATCGGTCTTGACCCGGCGCCGGCCCGCGACACGGCGTTGCTCGGCAACGTGCCCGGGATTGAGTTCCAGTACCTCCCACCCGATCGGCCACCGATAGTCCAGCACCGGGCGGTGATAGTGGCCAGCCGCTTCGATACCCACCTTGACCTGCGCACACGCTGGAACTACCGCGCTCACCTGATCAACAACCTTGACCAGGCCCGAACGGTTCATCGCGAACTCGACCGGACCGAACACACGCTGACGGCCACTATCGGTCACAGACAACATCGCCGAGGTCTTGCCGACATCGACAGCAACAACGATCGTGGACGATGTGACTGGGGCACAATGCACAGCCATAACAACACCTCCGGGGCGTGTCAGGAGAACCCACATGCGCGAACATGCGGACCTCGAAAGGAATCACTTACAGATCCCTTCCTGACACCTCCGGAGGTGTTTGTGAAGGACTACCCCGATCTATATCAACCGCCGGTTCTAAACGGCGGTCCAGCAGCGCCTCTCCTCCGTCGAGACTCGCTAACCGCCGGTGATCGTCCGCAGCTGCTGCATCGCAGAGCCCTCGACACTGCGGCGCGCGGCCGGCTCCGACGGGGGCTGCGGTTCCTGCTGCGCGGGCTGGGCCTGCTGAGCCTGCTGGGCCTGCTGGATCGCGGCGGCCCGCAACTGCTCGGCCATCGGCTCGGGCAGCTGCACCGGCAGCGGGGTACGCACCGGCATCGGGGTATCGCCACGACGGACAACGGTGTCCGCCAAGGCTTCCCGGGCCTGCGCGGCCAGCGCGTCCATGGTCTCCGGCCGGCCGTTGACCACGCACCGCACCATCCAGCGATAGCCGTCCACGCCGATGAAACGGACGGAGCCGGTCGCCGAACCGAGCACCTCCCGGCCCCACGGGCCGTCGATGATGCTGACGCTGGCGGAGTCCTTACGCAGCGCATCGGCCAACTCGCCGGCCACCTCACGCCACAATCCGGCGGACTTCGGCGCGGCATAGGCCGCGATGTTGAACCGCCCGTTGGCCGTCACCAGCCACACCGCGCTGGGCACGCCGGCATCGGTCAGTTCGACCTGAACCTGGGCGCCCTCGGGCATCGGCACCAGCACCGAACCCAAGTCGAGGCGGGCCGTGGTCGCGGCCGCCGGGTCGTCGAAGTCCTCGATGTCGAAAGGGCCGTCGAGCTCCTCGCCGAAGTCGACCTCGTCGTCCTGCGGCTCAAGACCACCCAGGTCCGAATCACCTGTGGGCTCGTCGGCCGATCCGCCTCTGCCTCTACCGAATGCCATCACGCCCACCCATCTTCGTCACTTCGCTATTACAGACTCGCATGGCCGCCCGACGAACCGTGTCCGTCGGCGCCCCGGGTGGTGGCGGCCAGCCCGGCTTCGTCGAACGACGTCACCTCGACCAGCTCGGGAAGCTCAACCCGCTGGACCAGCAGTTGGGCGATCCGGTCGCCGCGGTGGATCTGGATCGGCGTCGCCGGGTCGAGGTTGATCAACGAGATCTTGACCTCGCCGCGATAGCCGGCGTCGATCGTTCCCGGACTGTTCACGATCGAAAGGCCAACGCGTGCGGCCAAACCCGACCGTGGATGCACCAAACCCACCATTCCCAACGGTATCGCTACCGCGATGCCGGTGGCCACCAGGGCACGTTCACCAGGGCCCAGTTCGACATCGACCGCACTGTAGAGGTCGACACCGGCGTCACCGGCATGAGCGCGGCTCGGGAGCGGCAGATCGGGATCCAGGCGAACAACCGCCAGACGTTGCGACACGAGGCGCAAGACTACCCTTAGCCCCGTGTCGGGATCGTATGTCGCATCACAAACGGTGCACTACCGGGAGCAGCTGTGGGTGCCGTGGTGGTGGTGGCCACTGGGATTGCTGGGTACCGGTCTGATGGCCTACGAGGTCCGGTTGGGCCTGCGCAACCTGCCCGGGTGGCTGCCGTTCGCCGCGTTCTTCGCAATGACCATCGCCGCGCTGCTGTGGCTGGGTCGCGTCCAGGTGCGCGTCACCGAGAGCGGGGGGCGCAGGCAGCTCTGGGTCGGCGAGGCGCATCTGCCCACCGAGGTGATCGCGCGCAGCGCCGAGGTTCCGCAGTCGGCCAAGTCGGCGGCGTTGGGACGCCAGCTCGATCCCGCGGCCTATGTCGTGCATCGTGGCTGGGTGGGCCCGTTGGTACTGGTGGTCCTCGACGACCCCGACGACCCGACACCGTATTGGCTGTTCAGTTGCCGGCATCCACAGCGGGTGCTGGCAGCCCTGCAGAACGACTGAGTGGGGAGGGTTCGCCCGGTCAGGCCACGCAGTCGGTGCAGATCATCACGCCGTTCTTCTCACTGGCCAGACGACTGCGGTGCTGCACCAGGAAACAGCTCGAACAGGTGAATTCGTCGGCTTGTTTGGGAACGACACGCACCGACAGCTCTTCGCCGGACAGGTCCGCGCCGGGCAGCTCGAAGGATTCGGCGGATTCCGATTCGTCGACGTCGACGACGGCAGATTGCGCTTCGTTGCGCCGCGCTTTGAGCTCCTCCAGCGAATCCTCAGAAACATCGTCGCTCTCGGTGCGCCGCGGTGCGTCGTAGTCGGTAGCCATCGTCTTCTCCCCTCACTCCCCTCGTAACCCTGCGCGAGCTTTGTACCAGCGTCGAACGCATCCACCAAATGATTCGTGCCCGGTTCACGGCAAGATCAACTGTGATTTGCATCACATTCATCCCCTGACCACGGTTATCGCCGGTCCGCGCGCCCTTTAGAGTGCGTTACGTGGTCACGCAAATCACCTCCGGCACCGAGTTCGACAAGCATGGCCTGCCGTTCCGGCGGCGCAACAACCGGCCGGCGGCCTACGCCCTGGCCTGCCTGGCCCTGCTGACCGCGGTCGCCTGGGGGGTCGCACTGACCCGGCCGGCCGACGTCCATGAGGTGGCGGTGTGCAACGCGCCGCCGGCTTCGACCGAGCCTGACCAGCCGCGACTGGGCACCAAGGTGGCGAGCGCGGCGATGATCACCGCGACCCCGGCCAAGTTGGCCGAGGTCAAGGCTCGGGTCCTCAACGCCAGCGGGCGGGCCGGACAGGCCGCCGACACCGCCGACGCGCTGCGCGACGAGGGCTTTCCGCAGCCGACCGCGGCCAACGATCCGATCTACGCAGGCGACCCGCTGGACTGCCACGGCCAGATTCGTTTCGGCCAGGCGGGCCAAGCCGCCGCCGCCGCCGTTTGGCTGGTCGCGCCGTGCGCGGAACTGTTCCGCGACGACCGCACCGACGACTCCGTCGACCTGGCGGTCGGAAGCGACTTCGTCAGCCTGGCGCACAGTGACGACATCGAGGCAGCACTGGCCGGACTGCGCCCGGATGCCACCGGGCTGCCCGACCGGGCCCTGTTGACCAAGATCCATTCCGGCACCTGCTGACCACCGATCGCCGACGAGGAGACCCGATGACCGGCACCCAACCGACGCCCGGCCAGGCCGGCGCTTCCGCCGTCCCGACCGGAGGGGTGTGGCCGCAGCGCCGCGGTTTCGGCGTGGACGTGGGCGGCAGCGGGATCAAGGGCGGCGTGGTCGATCTGGACACCGGGGCGCTGATCGGCGAACGATTCAAGCTGCCCACCCCCAGCCCCGCCACGCCGACCCTGGTCGCCCAGACCGTCGCGGCGGTGGTCCGGGACTTCGGCTGGACCGGCCCGCTCGGTGTCACCTATCCCGGCGTGGTGGTCGACGGGGTCGTGCAGACCGCCGCCAACGTGGACAGTTCCTGGATCGGTCTCAACGCGCGGGACACGATCGCCGCCGAACTCGACGGCCAAGCGGTCACCGTCCTCAACGACGCCGACGCCGCGGGCCTGGCCGAAGTGCGCTTCGGGGCGGGCCGCGACCACCACGGGGTCGTCGTGTTGCTGACGTTCGGGACCGGGATCGGCTCGGCGCTGATACACGACGGAAAACTGTTGCCCAACACCGAACTCGGGCACATCGACGTGGGCGGCAAGGAGGCGGAGCACCGCGCGGCCGCCTCGGTCAAGGAACGCCGCAACTGGTCCATGGAGAAGTGGTCCAAGCAGGTGACCCGGGTGCTGATCGCGATCGAGGACGCCCTGTGCCCCGACCTGATCATCGTGGGTGGCGGCATCAGCCGCAAGGCCGACCGGTGGGTGCCGCTGCTGGGTAACCGCACTCCGGTGGTCGCCGCCACTCTGCAGAACAGCGCGGGGATCGTCGGGGCGGCAATGGCGTCAGCTACCGACGCCACACACTGAGTTCCGCCGGTTCAGCGTTCGCCGCGGCCTGTCGTTACAATGGTCCGCGGCGGCCGACTAACCGATAGCGGCGAACTATCCCGGTTGATATCCCAACTGATATAGAGCCGGTATCCGACATACCCGACACTTTCGGTCGTGCGCAGCCTGCACACCGGAAGTCAGTCCGACCGAAGGGGTGGACGTGGCAGCGAGTAAGGCACAGCCGGCGACTGAGGAGCCGAAGAAGCGCACCGCCACCAAGGCACCCGCCAAGGCCGCCGCCAAGACGCCCGCCAAGGCCGCAGCCGCACCGGCCAAGCGCACCGCAGCCAAGGCCACCAAGGCCGCGGCTCCCGCCCACAAGGCCACCAAGACCACGGCGCGCGCGGCGACCAAGAGCGCCCCCGCCAAGAAGGCCGCCGGCGACGTCGACGCCAAGCCCAAGGCCCGCACCAGCCGGGCGAAGAAGGCGACCGCCGCCGAGACCAACGACGCCGAAGCCACTCCCGAGGATCTCGACACCGAACTCGACGGCGAGCCCGGTGACGACGACATCGACGTCGGCGAGGACGTAGCCATCGACGACGACATCGAAGACGGCGGCACCGACGAAGCCGCGCCCGGACCGGCCGCCGTCACGGCCGGCGGTGCGGCCGACGAAGAAGACGAAGAGATCGCCGAGCCGAGCGAGAAGGACAAGGCCTCAGGCGATTTCGTCTGGGACGAAGAGGAGTCCGAAGCGCTGCGCCAAGCCCGCAAGGACGCCGAACTCACTGCCTCGGCCGACTCGGTGCGCGCCTACCTCAAGCAGATCGGCAAGGTGGCGCTGCTCAACGCCGAAGAGGAAGTCGAGCTGGCCAAGCGCATCGAGGCCGGCCTGTTCGCCACTCAGAAGATGACCGAGCATTCCGAGAAGGGCGAGAAGCTGGCCGTCGCCTACCGGCGTGACATGGCCTGGATCTGCCGCGACGGCGACCGGGCCAAGAACCACCTGCTGGAGGCCAACCTGCGACTGGTGGTGTCGCTGGCCAAGCGTTACACCGGTCGCGGGATGGCGTTCCTGGACCTGATCCAGGAGGGCAACCTTGGCCTGATCCGCGCGGTGGAGAAGTTCGACTACACCAAGGGCTACAAGTTCTCCACCTACGCCACCTGGTGGATCCGCCAGGCGATCACCCGCGCGATGGCCGACCAGGCGCGCACGATCCGTATCCCGGTCCACATGGTCGAGGTGATCAACAAGCTCGGCCGTATCCAGCGCGAGTTGCTGCAGGACCTCGGCCGCGAGCCCACGCCCGAAGAGCTCGCCCGCGAGATGGACATCACCCCGGAGAAGGTGCTGGAGATCCAGCAATACGCCCGGGAGCCGATCTCGCTGGACCAGACCATCGGTGACGAGGGCGACTCGCAGCTCGGTGACTTCATCGAGGACTCCGAGGCCGTGGTGGCTGTCGACGCTGTCTCGTTCACCCTCCTGCAGGACCAGCTGCAGTCGGTGCTGGAGACGCTCTCAGAGCGCGAGGCCGGCGTGGTGCGACTGCGCTTCGGCCTGACCGACGGCCAGCCCCGCACGCTCGACGAGATCGGGCAGGTCTACGGGGTGACCCGCGAGCGCATCCGTCAGATCGAGTCCAAGACGATGTCGAAGCTGCGGCACCCGAGCCGATCCCAGGTCCTGCGCGACTACCTCGACTAACGTCACGCGGATGCCCAAATCGCCGCCTGCGGCAGTGCTCAATGCCGTCAATACGTTTCGTGGTGGTCTGCAGCGTCTGCGCCAGGCCACCGTCCCCGCCTCCGTCGCCGTCATGGAGCTCGGGTTCGGCGGCTGGCTGACCCAGGCGCTTGTTGCCGCGGTGCGTCTCGGTATCGCCGACACGCTGAGTGACGGCCCGCTGACCGCCGACGAGGTCGCCCACCGGGTGGGCACCGACCCCCGCGCCACCTACCGGCTGATGCGGGCCTTGGCCAGCAACTCGGTGCTCAAGCTGCGCCGCGACGGCCGGTTCGCCCTGACCCGCGTCGGCCGAACGCTGGTCTCCGACAATCCGGCCAGTGTGGCCCCGATGGCGGCATTCATCGGTCACCCGAAGCACCGGGAACATTGGTCTCACCTGGAGCACTCCGTGCGGACGGGTGAGACCGCCGTCGGCAAGGTTCGCGGAATGTCGTTCTTCGAGTACACCGACACCGACCCCGAGCTGGCGCAGGTCTTCAATGACGCCATGACCGGCGCGTCCGCCATGGCGATCGAAAGCGCTGTTCCCGCATATGATTTCAGCGCCAGCAAGCTGATCGTGGATGTGGGCGGCGGCCACGGCGCGCTGCTCTCCGCGGTGTTGCGGCAGGCGCCCGACGCCCGCGGGGTGCTGTTCGACCTGCCGCAGGTGGTGGCCGGTGCGGACGCGACGTTGGCGGACGTGGCGTCACGCTGCGACATCCAAGGTGGGTCGTTCTTCGAGTCGGTCCCCGCAGGCGGCGACACCTACCTGCTCAAGACCGTCATCCACGACTGGGACGACGAACAGTCCCTGGCCATTCTGCGCAACGTCCGCAAGGCCATCGCGCCCGACGGCAAGGTGCTGCTGTTCGAGATGGTGCTGCCCGAGGGCGCACCCGCCCACCTGGGCCTGATGCTGGACCTGGAGATGCTGGTGGCAGCCGGCGGGCAGGAACGCACCCGCCGCGAGTACGCCGAGCTGCTGGCGAAAGCGGGATTCGAGCTCCGGCGGGTGGTGCCCACCACCAGCCCGCTGGCCATCGTCGAAGCCCGAGCCGTCTGAGACGGACGCCGATCATGCCGACCGATGCACCCCGGACGTTCTCCGCACTACTCAAGCAGGCGGTGGACCACGGTCACCCGGCGCCGGCCGATACCGATCTGGACCCCGCGGTGCTGGCCGCCCTCAACGCGGTGGCCGCCGCGTGGCCCCGGGTGCCCGTCGCGCTGATCAACAAGGCACAGAACACGTTCGCCCGCAGCGAACGAACCAGGGTCAGCGCGGCCAAGCCCACCACCCCGATCAACATCAATCCGCCGCGTCGAACCGCCCGTCCGGGCGGGGCCGATACGCCCTGACGCCGACCACCGCGTCGGTCGGCAACGGCCCGTACAGATGCGGGAACAGCATCGAATCCGGATCGCTCGGCACGCCGGGCTCCCAACGCACCGGCGCCCCCACTTTTGTTGAATCCACTTGCAGCAGAATAAGATCCGTTCGCCCTTGGTATAACCGGTTGGCGGGCAGATGCACCTGGTCCGGTGTGGACAGATGCACGAAGCCGACGTCGTCCAGGGACTCCGGACGCAGTGCCCCGCTGCGCTGGGCGCTCGCCCAGTCCCGATCGCTGCACAGGTGCACGAGAATGCCGTCGTCGTTCATCGATCCGATCCTGCCGCACCGGCGCGCGTGGTGACACACGACACAGCCAAAGCCGGGAACAACGCCGAACGCGCAAGCGTCTGACACACTTGACTGACCCGCGAGATACGGAGGAGCCCATGAACGCGACTCTGACCAGTCCTGAGCTCACTCGGGCTGATCGATGCGACCGGTGCGGCGCCGCCGCCCAGGTGCGCGCCACGCTGCCCTCCGGAGCCGAGCTGCTCTTCTGCCAGCACCACGCCAACGAGCACGAAGCCAAGCTGGTTGAGCTGGCCGCCGTGCTGCACACCAGCTCCGCGGGCGAGGTCTAGATCCAACACGCCGACGGCAGTGATTGTGCGGTAGCACCTCCCGTCAGGAATGCTGGGCTGGTCATGACTGACCAAATCCCCAGACCTTCCCGTAGCCACTTCCTGCGCATTGCGCGCCGCACCCTGGTCAAGAGCTGGGACGACTCGATCTTCGCCGAGTCGGCCCAGGCCGGCTTCTGGTCGGTGCTGTCGCTGCCACCGCTGCTGCTCGGGATGCTGGGCAGCCTGTCCTATGTGGCGCCGCTGTTCGGCCCGGACACCCTGGGGACCATCCAGGACCGGCTGATCGGCATGGCCAGCAGCTTCTTCTCGAAGAACGTCGTGGTCGAGATCATCGAACCCACGGTGCGCGACATCGTCGCCAACGCACGCGGCGAAGTGGTGTCACTGGGCTTCGTCATCTCACTGTGGGCCGGTTCGTCGGCGGTCTCGGCCTTTGTCGACTCGGTGGTCGAGGCGCACGGGCAGACACCGCTGCGCCATCCGGTGCGCCAGCGATTCTTCGCACTGGGCCTCTACGTGGCGATGCTGGTGATCGCGGTGGCCTGCGCGCCGTTCGCCGCCCTGGGGCCGCACGCGGTGGCCGAACACCTGCCGGAAAGCTGGACAGATCTGCTGCGGTTCGCCTACTACCCCACACTGGTGTTGGGCCTGCTGGTGTCGGTGACCGTCCTCTACCGCGTTTCACTGCCCAGGCCACTGCCCTCGCATCGCCTGGTGATCGGGGCCGTGCTGGCCACCACGGTGTTCGTGGTCGCCACCATGGGCCTGCGGATCTACCTGCGCTACATCACCAGCACCGGCTACACCTATGGCGCGTTGGCCACGCCGATCGCATTCCTGCTGTTCGCGTTTCTGCTGGGCTTCGCGATCATGATGGGCGCGGAGTTGAACGCCGCCATCCAGGAGGAGTGGCCGGCACAGACCACGCACCTGCACCAGTTCCGCAACTGGCTGGTGTCACACACCGGCCGGGTCGGTCATGACACCGATCCGGTCAATCCTTCTTGAGGGTGGCGTAGATCCGCTTGCAGTCCGGGCAGACCGGCGACCCGGGCTTGGCCGACTTGGTCACCGGGAAAACCTCGCCGCACAACGCGACGACGTGCGTGCCCATCACCGCGCTCTCGGCGATCTTGTCCTTCTTGACGTAATGGAAATACTTCGGGGTATCGCCATCAGTCCCGTCGTCGACGCGTTCATCGGCATCGGTACGTTCGAGGGTGTCGGTCTGGATTCCCATCGCTCCATTGTGCCCTGCCACTCCCAAGCGCAGGTGTGGGACAGTGGAAACATGAGGCACGGCCCCGAGTTGGGTTTCGACGACGAAGGCCGGCCGGTGCTCATCACCGCCGCCGCACCGTCCTATGAGCAGCAGCACCGCGAACGGGTGCGCAAATATCTGTTGCTGATGGCGTTCCGTGTTCCGGCACTGATACTGGCCGCGGTGGCCTACAACTTGTGGCACAACGGCCTGATCTCGCTGCTGATCCTGCTCGGGTCGATCCCCCTGCCGTGGATGGCGGTGCTGATCGCCAACGACCGGCCGCCCCGCAGCGCCGAGGAGCCCCGCAGATACGAGGCCGCGCCGACCCACACCCCGCTGTTCCCCACCGGCTCACGCCCCGAGCTTGAGCACCCGGGAACCGGCCCAAACTCCGATGAGCCCCCCGCCGAATCGCCGCACGGTACCGGTTCTTAGTACATTCTCAAAATCTAAGGCCTATTTCCGCACGTCAAGAGGTGTGGAAAAGCGATCCCGCGGGAACTCTGCACCCTAGTCGAGCGTTGTCACCTGTGACAGCTGAAGCCGATGAACGGGAGGCCGCAATGGCAAGGGCAGATGCAACCATCAGTCGGATCGACAGGGATCTGGACTCTCAGAGCCCAGCCGCCGACCTGGTTCGGGTGTACCTCAACGGCATCGGCAAAACCGCACTGCTCAACGCCGCCGACGAGGTCGAGCTCGCCAAACGTATCGAGGCCGGGCTCTACGCACAGCATCTACTCGACAGCCGCCCGCGGTTCGGCGAGAAGCGCAAGCGCGAACTGGCCATCGTGGCCCGCGACGGCCAGGCGGCCCGCCAGCACCTGCTCGAAGCCAATCTGCGCCTGGTCGTGTCGCTGGCCAAGCGCTACACCGGCCGGGGCATGCCCCTGCTGGACCTGATCCAGGAAGGCAACCTGGGCCTGATCCGCGCGATGGAGAAGTTCGACTACGCAAAGGGCTTCAAGTTCTCCACCTACGCCACCTGGTGGATCCGCCAGGCCATCACCCGCGGCATGGCCGATCAGAGCCGCACCATCCGGCTGCCTGTCCACCTGGTCGAACAGGTCAACAAGCTGGCCCGGATCAAGCGCGAGATGCACCAGCAGCTCGGCCGCGAGGCCACCGACGAGGAACTGTCCGCCGAGTCGGGCATTCCGGCGGAGAAGATCAACGACCTGCTGGAGCACAGCCGCGACCCGGTGAGCCTGGACATGCCGGTCGGCTCCGACGAGGAGGCCCCGCTGGGTGACTTCATCGAGGACGCCGAGGCGATGTCAGCGGAGAACGCGGTGATCGCCGAGTTGCTGCACACCGACATTCGCAGTGTGCTGGCGACCCTCGACGAGCGTGAGCACCAGGTGATCCGCCTGCGCTTCGGACTCGACGACGGTCAGCCGCGCACGCTCGACCAGATCGGCAAGCTCTTCGGGCTGTCCCGCGAGCGGGTCCGCCAGATCGAGCGCGAGGTGATGTCGAAGCTGCGTCACGGCGACCGGGCCGACCGGCTGCGTTCCTACGCGAGCTGACGCACCGTTGCGCCGGGCCGCCGAAGTAGACTCGGCGGCGACGGAAGGCGCCGAATGAATGACTTGGTCGATACCACCGAGATGTACCTCAGGACGATCTACGACCTTGAGGAAGAAGGTGTCACCCCGCTGCGCGCGCGGATTGCCGAGCGCCTGGAGCAGAGTGGGCCGACCGTCAGCCAGACGGTGTCCCGGATGGAGCGCGACGGGCTGCTGAGGGTGGCCGGCGATCGACACCTCGAACTCACCGAGAAGGGTCGCAACCTGGCCGTATCGGTGATGCGCAAGCACCGGCTCGCCGAACGGCTGCTGGTCGACATCATCGGCCTGCCGTTGGAGGACGTCCACGCCGAGGCATGTCGCTGGGAGCACGTGATGAGCGAGGACGTCGAGCGCCGCCTCGTGCAGGTACTCGACAATCCGACCACCTCACCCTTCGGCAACCCGATTCCCGGACTGCCGGATCTGGGTTTCGGCGGGGACTCCCGCGGCTGGGACTCCGACCTGGTCCGGCTGACCGAGCTGCCGGCCGGTGCGGCGGTGGCGGTGGTTGTGCGTCAGCTCACCGAACACGTCCAGGGCGACATCGACCTGATCACCCGGCTCAAGGAGGCCGGCGTGGTTCCCAACGCCCGGGTGACCGTCGAGGCCGACGAGGACGACGGCGTCACCATCGTGATTCCCGGACACACCGACGTCAGCCTGCCCTACGAGATGGCCCACGCCGTGAAGGTCCAAAAGGTCTAGGCGGCGCTGTCGCCCCCGGCGCGCCGGCCGAGCTCCTGGCGTTGCGGCAACCGCACCCCGAGCTGCCGCGCCAGCCGATAGCCGGTGTCGGCCAATCCTCGGATCCGATCCGGCCGCAGCCCCGACTGCAGGGCGGTGTCGAGCAGACCTGCCATCCGGTGCCGGGGCACAGACCGCAGCGCGGCATCCAGCGACACCCCGGCCAGCGGCCCATCCCCGCGCGCGTAGGCGCTGAACGCCACCAGCACCAGAGCCTCGGCCCGCCACGGTTCGGGAAGGCTTCGCGCCAGGGTTGACCACAGCATCTCGGCGGCGCCGGAATGCTCACTGATCGCCAGCGCGCACAGGGTGTCCCGGACCAGCACGTCGCTCAACGAGGCACCCAGCCGGGCCAGTTCGGTGCCACCCGGCATCCGGCCGACGGCCATTGCAACGATGGCCGCCACCGCCTGTTCGACGTCCCGGCGGGCCAGTCCGCGGGCATCGCCGGCCGCTGCGGCGGCCCGGTCTGCCGCGGCGTCGTCGATCGCGGCTGCCACAGCGGCGCTGCGCGCCGCGTCGTCGGGGGCGATCACCGCCTGCAGGTCCGACCGCCGGCGATAGAGCTGTCGGCCCTCCAGCACCGCGGCGGCGGCCAGCGGGGACGCTGCGGGGTCATCGACTGTGCCGCCCGCACCGCAGCCGTCAGCACAGTGCCAGCGCCCGCCGGGCGCCACCTCATCGACCACGTGCGCGCTCAACAACCCGATGTCGTTGCGCGACAGTTCGTGCTCAAGGATTGCGATCAGCCTGCGGTGCTCGTCGTTGCAGACCGGGCAGCAGGCGCCGTGCGCGTCGACGATCACCGCGATGGCCTTTTCCGGTGTTGCGGCCGCGGCGACGTCGGCGAGGTGGCCGATCGAGTCGGCGAGTTCCTCGGACAGGTCGACCCGCAGCACCGAGCCGAGCTCGCCACCGTCGACCGACACCAGGACCAGGGAGCTCTCCGGCACGAAGCCGAGGATGGCCGGCAGCGCTGCGATCAGCGCTCCGGGACGACTGAGGGTGAATTCCGGTTGCTTGGTTGTCATGACAGCAACGGTGACGACCACCACCGTCATCGGGGGCACGTCGGACCATCGCGAGCCGCCGCCCTTGGGATGAACCGGCAACTGTGATCAACCCGCGTTCGGGGTGCACGGCGCGGCGAATGGAGGTAAGTGTCAGTGTCATGGGTTCCAAGCGCGAGTACGACGTCGTCGTCATCGGTTCAGGCCCCGGAGGGCAGAAGGCCGCGATCGCCTCGGCCAAACTCGGCAAGTCCGTGGCGGTCATCGAGCGCGGCCGGATGATCGGCGGTGTCTGTGTCAACACCGGCACCATTCCGTCCAAGACACTGCGCGAGGCGGTGCTCTACCTCACCGGGATGAGTCAACGCGAACTGTACGGGGCCAGCTACCGGGTCAAGGACAAGATCACCCCCGCCGATCTGCTCGCACGCACCCAGCATGTGATCGGCAAGGAAATCGAAGTCGTGCGAAACCAGTTGATGCGCAACCGCATCGATCTGCTCGTCGGCCATGGCCGATTCATCGACCCGCACACGATCGTCGTCGAAGAGCACCAGGGAGCCGAAACGACGACCGTCACAGGCGATTACATCGTCATCGCCACCGGCACCCAACCCGTCCGGCCGCCCGGGGTCGCCTTCGACGAGGAACGGGTGCTGGACTCCGACGGAATCCTCGACTTACGGTTCATCCCGTCCTCGATGGTGGTGGTCGGCGCCGGCGTCATCGGGATCGAGTACGCATCGATGTTCGCCGCGTTGGGAACCCGGGTGACGGTGGTAGAGAAACGCGATTCGATGTTGGAGTTCTGCGACCCCGAAGTGGTTGAGGCGCTGCGTTTTCACCTGCGCGATCTGGCGGTGACCTTCCGGTTCGGCGAGGAGGTTACCGCTGTCGAGGTCAGCCCGACCGGGACCGTCACCACCTTGGCCAGCGGCAAGCAGATTCCCGCCGAGACGGTGATGTATTCCGCCGGCCGCCAAGGGCATACCGCTCACCTCGACCTGGTGGCTGCCGGCCTGGAGGCCGACCCCAGGGGCCGCATCGTGGTCGACGGCGACTACCGCACACCGGTGGAACACATCTACGCCGTCGGGGACGTGATCGGCTTCCCCGCGTTGGCCGCCACCTCGATGGAGCAGGGCCGGCTGGCCGCCTACCACGCATTCGGCGAACCGACCGACGGAATCACCGACCTGCAGCCGATCGGGATCTATTCCATTCCCGAAGTCTCCTACGTGGGCAAGACCGAACTGGAACTCACCCGCAGCGCGGTACCCTACGAGGTGGGCGTGGCGCGTTATCGGGAGCTGGCCCGCGGCCAGATCGCCGGCGACTCCTACGGAATGCTCAAGCTGCTGGTGTCCACCACCGATCTCACTCTGCTCGGTGTGCACATATTCGGGACCAACGCCACCGAGATGGTGCACATCGGACAGGCGATCATGGGATGCGGTGGCACGGTGGAATACCTGGTCGACGCGGTCTTCAACTATCCGACGTTCTCCGAGGCCTACAAGAACGCCGCACTGGACGTGATGAACAAGATGCGGGCCCTGCAACAGTTCCGCGGCTGAAAGCGCCAACCCGCAGCGATTCACCGCTGAGCGAACGCCTCACGCCCGGGGGAATTCGCCCGGCACCCGCGCGCGTTGCCCACCACATGTGGAGCACCGGTTTCCCGGTGCGGCCCGACTTGGGGGAAACTAGACCGTGCGATCCACACGTGAGATCTGCACAACGAGGAGGCGAAGGCCATGGCCGACCACCCGGACCGGCACTACCAGCCCGACCAGAGTGGCATGTATGAGCTGGAGGTCCCGGCGCCGCAGCTGACGACGCCGGACGGCGAGGGTCCGGTCCTGATCCATGCGCTGGAGGGCTTCTCCGACGCCGGCCACGCGATCCGGCTGGCGGCCGGGCATCTCAAGGCTGCCCTCGACAGCGAGTTGGTGGCGTCGTTCGCGATCGACGACCTGCTGGACTACCGGTCCCGGCGTCCGCTGATGACGTTCAAGTCTGATCACTTCACCCATTACACCGAACCCGAGCTGAGCCTGTATGCCCTGCGTGACAGTGCGGGCACACCGTTCCTGCTGCTGGCGGGCATGGAGCCCGACCTGAAGTGGGAGCGATTCATCACCGCGGTGCGGCTGTTGGCCGAACGACTCGGCGTGCGCCGGACGATCGGTCTGGGCACCATCCCGATGGCCGTTCCGCACACCCGGCCGGTGACCCTGACCGCACACTCGAGCAACCGTGACCTGATCACCGACTTCACTCCGTGGATCACCGAGGTCCAGGTCCCCGGCAGCGCCTCCAACCTGCTGGAGTATCGGATGGCCCAGCACGGCCACGAGGTGGTCGGGTTCACCGTGCACGTGCCGCACTACGTGTCGCAGACCGATTACCCCGAGGCGGCCGAGGCCTTGCTCAAGCAGGCCGCCAAGACCGGGGCCCTGGAGCTGCCGCTGGCCGAACTCAGCGCGGCGGCCGCGGCCATCCGCACCAAGATCGACGAACAGGTCGGGGCGAGCGACGAGGTGGCGCAAGTGGTCACCGCACTGGAACGCCAGTACGACGCGTTCGTCTCGGCCCAGGAGAATCGGTCACTGCTGGCCCGCGACGAGGACCTGCCCAGCGCTGACGAGCTCGGCGCGGAGTTCGAACGGTTCCTGGCCCAGGAGGCCCGGAAGAACCTCGACGACGAGTGAGCCGCTCAGCTTCGCCGGAGTGACGCGGTGAGGTGGTTCTGCGACGGTTGGCCGACCGCGCCCATGTCCATGGTGTAGGACAACTCGTCGCCGTCGAGGCGATAGTGCCGGCTCAGCGCCGACACCTCCTTGGCCGTGGGCGTCAGTCCGATCGTCGGCGCGGACATCTGCAGGTCGATCCGGTTGCCGTCGACCGTGTATCCGCCCACCTCGATCTCGGTGATGCCGCTCGGGTGCGCCAGCACCCATTCGATGCGGCCCGGCTCCGGCACCCGCAGGTAGCCGGTCTCGGCGTGCAACGGCAGGCCGTCGGCGGCGGATCTGGTCTTCTGGCCGTAAACGAAAAACGGCTTGCCGACGTGGGAGAACACCACCTCTTCGAGGTAGTCGAACGATGTGATCGTGGGATAGATCCCGCGGCCTCGGCCGGACCAGGTGCCCAACAGCGGAGCCAGTTCGACGAGATTGGGATGCAGGTCGGGTGCCATGGCGCAAGCGTAGTGCGCCGAGACGCTCGCCGGCCCTCAACTGGTGCTGGGAACCTCACGGTGCTCGCGCAGCGCTTCGATCTCCCGCTCGAAGTCCGCCGCCGACGAGAACGACCGGTATACCGAGGCGAATCGCAGGTAGGCCACTTCGTCGAGTTCGCGTAGCGGGCCGAGGATGGCCAAACCGACTTCGTGGCTGGGGATCTCGGGTGAACCCGCGGCGCGTACCGCGTCCTCCACCTGCTGGGCCAACAGATTCAGCGCGTCGTCGTCGACTTGGCGGCCCTGACAGGCCCGGCGCACCCCGCTGACGACCTTCTCCCGGCTGAACGGCTCGGTGACTCCGCTGCGCTTGACCACCGCCAGTACCGCGGTCTCCACCGTGGAGAACCGGCGGCCGCACTCGGGGCACGAGCGCCGGCGCCGGATCGACTGGCCCTCATCGGTTTCGCGGGAATCGACCACCCGTGAGTCTGGATGGCGACAAAACGGGCAGTGCACGGCCGCTCCTTCGCCCTCGGGCCACTGGGACAACTGTGAGCGTACCTGCGCGACCATCGGACGGCGGCCCGCCGTCGCCGCGAACCGCGGCCGGGCGGACACCTCGGGTCAGCCGATCGGCGCGATCAGCGGCTGACCGGCGTCCAGCGTGCCCGACTCGAGGGCGTTGAGCTCGCGGATCCGCTCGACCACCTGATGGGTGGGCGCGTCGGGGGCGACCCGGGCCGCCAGGTGCTGCAGGCTCTCCCCGCTCTGGACCCGCACCACGCCAAGGTGATCCGGTACCGCGGGAGCGCTTCCAGCCGTCGCCGCGCCGAACTGTGCCACCAGCCCGAGCCACACCGTGAACGCCGCGGCGATCAGAGCGAGCAGCACCGTGGTACCCGGGGTGATCGGGCGCGGACGGTGCGCGGCGCGCGACATCGACACACCGGTCCCGCGGTGCCGCAGCGGCTCACCACCGGGCCGGGAGCGGGCCAGCCGCACCGGGCGAGTCGACACCGGGCGCCTGCGGGCCGGCGCGGGGGCCCCGGCCCGGTCATAGGCCGACGCAGACGCAGACGCAGCCCGGTCGAAGGTCGGGGCGAACGTGTCGGTGAGCATCATGTGCGGTTCTCCCTCACTCGTGGTCGGCGAGCCTGTTCGCTCGACTGTTCGAATCATAATCGATAATACGTTCGATGTCCGAACATGTGATCGATTCGTTGTCGAACACGTTAGCGGATCCCTCCGACAACCCGGCCCGTCGAGCACCGCCCTTCGAACGTCCGCGCGACACGCCTCGAACACATGTTTGATAATTCGCTTCGAGGCGACTACATTCGCACCCATGAGCGACAGCAGCAGTAATACGCCGACCAGCTCGCCGGACTCACCGTTGACCGCGCGGCAGCGCACCATCCTCGATGTGATCCGCGCATCGGTGAACGAACGCGGCTACCCGCCGAGCATCCGTGAGATCGGCGACGCGGTCGGGCTGACCTCGACGTCGTCGGTCGCCCACCAGCTGCGCACGCTGGAGCGCAAGGGCTATCTGCGCCGCGATCCCAACCGCCCACGCGCCGTCGACGTGCGCGGCGCGGACGACTCCACGGTCCGCGCCGCGCGCACCGACCTCGCGGGCTCGGACGCACTGCCCGAACCCACCTTCGTGCCGGTTCTGGGCCGGATCGCCGCCGGTGGACCGATCCTGGCCGAGGAGGCAGTCGAGGAGGTGTTCCCACTCCCCCGCGAACTCGTGGGCGAGGGCGAGCTGTTCCTGCTCAAGGTGGTGGGCGAATCGATGGTGGACGCCGCGATCTGCGACGGCGACTGGGTGGTGGTTCGTCAGCAGAACGTCGCCGACAACGGCGATATCGTCGCCGCGATGATCGACGGCGAAGCCACCGTCAAGACCTTCAAGCGCACCGGCGGCCAGGTCTGGCTGATGCCGCACAACCCCGTTTTCGACCCGATCCCGGGCAACGACGCGGTGGTGCTGGGCAAGGTCGTGACGGTCATCCGCAAGATCTGACGGCACACCACCGCCAGTCCCAGCCTCAGCCGATACCGGCCAGTGCGAAGAACTCCTGACGGGACCGTCCGTCGGTGCGCAGCGTGCCCAGCAGGGTTGAGGTGACGGTGGTCGATCCGCTGGCATGCACCCCGCGCAACGTCATGCAGCTGTGCTCTGCACGAAGAACCACTCCCACAGCACGCGGCTGCAGGTGGTCGGTGAGCCAGTCGGCGACCTGCTTGGTCAGCCGCTCTTGCACCTGCGGGCGGGCGGCGAAGTAGTCGACGACCCGGGCCAGCTTGGACAGGCCGAGGATGCGCTCGCCGGGCAGGTAGCCGACGCACGCGGTCCCGGTGAATGGCAGCAGGTGGTGCTCGCAGACCGACCGGAACGGGATGTCTCGGACCAGGACCAGCTCGTCGTACCGCCCGTCGTTGGGGAACGTGGTGGCCTCGAACGGCTTCGGGGCGAACATCTCGGCGTAGGCGCGGGCCATCCGGCGCGGCGTGTTGCGCAGCTGCTCGTCGGCGGTGGAGATACCCAGCGCGTGCAGGAATGCCGCGGCGGCCTGTTCAGCGGCGTCCAGGTCCGGAACCGGACGGTCAGCCACCCGCAGGTCGGCGTACACGGCCACTGACATCTAAGCCTCCCCTATGACAATCAGCATTGCGTTTAGATTGACCACACCCGACCCTATTTGTCAAAACTAATTGGTGTTACATTGGGATGATGAGCACCCCAGCCAGCGGCGGCCTTGATCCGCTAGCCGGGTTGAGCAGCCTGGACGACCCGGTACGGCAACGCCTCTACCACTACATCGCCTCGTGCGACGACCCGGTGGCCCGCGACGACGCCGCGGTAGCCGCCGGCATCAGTCGCACCTTGGCGGCCTACCACCTCGACAAGCTCGCCGAGGCGGGCATCCTCTCGGTGAGTTACGCCAGGCCGGCCGGCCGCTCCGGACCGGGCGCCGGGCGCCCCGCCAAGCGCTACGAGCGCACCCGCAATGAGCTCTCGGTGAGCGTGCCACCACGCAATTACGGGTTGCTGGCCGACCTGCTGATCACCGCGATGGACGCCGACGGCGACGGCACGGTGCGCACCGCGGTCTGGTCGGCGGCACGCCGGGCAGGCCGGATCACGGCGGCCCAACACGGCATCCTCGACGCGCTGCGGGAACACGGCTACGAGCCGGCGGTCACCGACGACGGCGACATCGAACTGCGCAACTGCCCGTTCGAGCGACTGGCCCGCGAGCACACCGAAACGGTATGCGGGCTCAATCTGCAACTGATCCAAGGCATGTTGGAGGGCATCGATGTGCCGCCGCAGCAGGCAGACCTGACACCCTGCGAGCGGAGGTGCTGTGTCACCGTCCGCGCACCCGGGCGCATCGGCCGACACCGGTGAACGTGCTGGAGGCACTGGGACTCAGCGTCCCGGTCATGCAGGCGGGTATGGGCGGCGGCGTGACCAGTGCCGAGCTGGCCGCCGCGGTCTCGGCCGCAGGCGGACTTGGCACCATCGGGCTGAGTGATCCGCGCAGCTTCGCCACCGAGCTGCATCGTGCCGTGGCGATGGCCGGCGGCCGACCGGTGGCGGCCAACCTGCTGGTGCCCTTCACCCACCGGGCCCATATCGACGCCTGCATCGCGGCCGGCGCCGCGCTGGTGGTCTTCCATGACGGCGCTCCCGGTCGCTGGATCGCCGCCCTGCGGGCCGCCCGCATTCTCGTGCTGTGCTCGGCCGGTGACGCCGGCCAGGCCCGCCGGGCATTGGCCGCCGGCGCCGACGGGCTGGTCGCGCAGGGCGTCGAGGCGGGCGGCCATCTGGTGGCCGACCGACCGCTCTCGGTGGTGCTGCCCGAAGTACTCGATGCCGCCAACGGCGCCCCGGTGCTGGCGGCCGGCGGCATCGCCGACGGCAACGACGTCTCCGCCCTCCTCGCGGCCGGGGCCGCCGGAGCGGTCGCCGGAACCCGCTTCCTGCTCACCGAGGAATCACGCGCACACCCGGGCTACAAGCAGAGGGTGCTGGGCGCGCAGCGAACCATCCGCACGATGCTGTTCGGGATGGGGTGGCCGCTCGCGCACCGGGTCGTTCCGAACGCCGCAACCGAACGCTGGTGTGCACGAGACGAACTGGGCCCTGCGGTGGCGCGGGGATTCAACCGGATCAGCGCACCGCTGAGTAGGTTGCTGCCCATCAGCGCCCAGGGCACGATCCTGGCGGCGCAGCGGATCTCGGTACCGCTCTACACCCCGGCGCTGCCACTGGAGGGAATGCACCCCGCCATCGTCGACCGGTCGGCTCTGTATGCCGGTGAGACCATCCACCGCATCCACGACATCGTTCCCGCCGCCGAGGCGCTGGCGCGCCTGACGCCCTGATCAGCCGGCTTTGGTGAACCCGTTGAGCCGGGCGGCCTCCTCGGTGGCGAACCAGATCTCAGCGAGCGTGTCGTCGTAGAGCGCGTTCTGCGGCGTGTAGTAGAGCCCCGAGCCGATGTTCGCCTTGATCGGATAACCGGCCGGCTGCTGGTAGGGATCGTCCAACGGCAGGTGCATCACCGGGTGAGACGACTCGTCGGCGGTGAAGCCGCGTGGCTCCGCCACACCGAACAGCCCCGGCTCCGGCGCGCCATACGAGCGCGGCTCCGGTGCGCCGTAAGACGGCGCCTCCGGCGCCTCGAACGACCGCGGCTCTGCGCCCGAGGACTCGTGACCGACCGCGTGCCGGCCGGTGCCGAAGTCGTCGGCGACCACCCGGGTCGGCGCGGTGTCGGTGTCGTCGTCGTCGTCATCGGCGGCGTCGGTTTCCGATTCGCCGTAGTGCAACCAGGGCGCGCTCGGAATCGACTGGGATGGCACGTCGGCCTCTGCTGTCGCCCCGAACGATGTGCCGTAGCGGCTGGGCAACCGAACCGTGCCCTCGTGATCGTTCTGCTCGTGGTGCGCCCACTGCTGGTCTTCGTCGTCGTGGTCGTAGTCGTCGTTGACAGGCGGCATCGGGACCGGCACCCGCGCCGGGGCCGGCGCCGGCGCTGCGGCCGACTGGCGGCGCTGCCACCACATGACTCCACCCGCCACGGCACCCAGCACCGCGAGCACCCCGACCGGGATCAGCACCCACAGCCAGTTCCAGTGACCCTCTTCGCCGGCACCGGTCGACGTGGCGGTGCTGCCGTCGGGCAGGTTCGCCCCGGGTATCTGCAGACCCGACAGCTGCTGTGCCAGCTTGGCCGGCTCGGTGCTGTAGGCGTTTGTGGCCTGGTTCCAGCTGACAAGCCCGCCGGTGAACTTCTGCGACACCACGTCGCCGTCGACGGTCTGGTCGCCCACCGGGGCACCCAACGCCCCGGAGGCGCCGTCCAGCTTGTCCCAGGCGACCTTCATCGCGCCCCGCACGACGAACGCGCCGTTGTCGGGGCTGAAGAAGATCACCGGCTCGTCGTCGGCGGCGAACGCGCTGAACTTGCTGCCGCTCAGCTTTCCGTCGGCGGTACTGGTGATCGGGAAACCAAGGTCACTTCCGGCCGGACCGCCCAGCGACTCGTACTTGGCCAGAACGTCACCGTCGATCGCATTCGCGCCGGTCGCCGGGCTGAAGTAGACCTTGCCGCGGGCGAAATCCTGGCCCACACCGTCATTGGGGACCCCGTACTCGCCGCCCTGCTTGGCCCCGAGCGACCCCGACGGGCCGCCCGCACCGCGCCAGGCCTGGTCGATCGCCGCAGTCGGGTCCAGTTGAACCTTCAGCTCAGCCAGCTTGGCCGCCAGATCCGGCGGCTGCGTGGTGAACGTCCGAGTGGCACCGTCGAAGGACAGCACACCGTTGCTGAACTTCTGGGTAACCACGGCACCGACGTAGTTCTCGTCGTCGATCGGCACCCCGAGGGCACCGGTTGAGCTGCCCAGCTCGTCCCAGGCGGCGTTGATCGGTCCGCGGACGACGTGCGCGCCGTGCTCGCCCGTCCAGTAGATCAGCGGCTTGTCGTCGCCGGACAGCAGGACCACCCGGCTGTCGGGAACCAGCCCGGGGACCTCGTCGCCGGTGGGGAATCCCAGGTCACTGTCCGCCGCGCCGCCCAACGACTGGTACTTGTCGAGGATCGCGCCGTAGAGCGCCTTGGCGCCAGTCTCCGGCGTGTAGAACATCGCGCCGCCGGCGAACTCCTGAGCGAATCCGGCGCCGGCCGGGTGCACGTCACCTTTGGGGGCACCCAGTGGTGACCCGTCTCCACCGGCAGCCTCCCAGGCCGCGGTGATGGCGTCATGGGCGTCGCTGTCCGGCGTGGCCGCTGCAGTGTCCACCGAAAACAGCAAGGCGACCGAGGCCGCCAGGCCGAGCGTCACACGCACCGCCGTCTTGCCGAATCGATCTCTCCGACTAGTCACCAGCCCTCCCAGGCATCGCATAAAGACGCAATTCTTCCCGGCATCGACTTTCCCGCAATCGGCCCGAATTGCGAAGCCAAGACATGGATATTGCGAAAACAGTGACCCAGCCGATGCCAAAACGATGCCAAAACCAACTGACGCCGACGGGGCCCAATCTTCGGTCAAATCCGCAGTTCAAACGGCTGGAGCGACCGAAAATAGGCCCCTTGGCGCACCGGATCGCGCCGGCCTTTTACACACCCAGGCTGCGCCCGATGATCTCCTTCATGATCTCGGTGGTGCCGCCGTAGATGGTCTGCACGCGGGCATCCAGATACGCCCGGGCAACCGGGTATTCGCGCATATAGCCGTAACCGCCGTGCAGCTGCAGGCAGCGGTCGATCAGGTGGACCTGCTTCTCGGTGGTGTACCACTTGGCCATCGCGGCCTGCTCCACGGTCAGCTGTTTGTCCAGGTGCAGCCGGATGAACTCGTCGACCATGATCCGCACCACGGTGGCCTCGGTGGCCAGCTCAGCCAGCACGAATCGGCTGTTCTGGAAGTTGCCGATCGACTTGCCGAACGCCTTGCGCTCCTTGGTGTAGGTGATCGTCTGCTCCAGCACGGCCTCCATCGCAGCGGCGGCCATGATCGCGATGGAGATCCGTTCCTGCGGCAGGTTCTGCATGAGGTAGATGAAGCCCATGCCCTCCTGGCCGAGCAGGTTCTCCACCGGGACGTGCACGTCGGTGAAGGACAGCTCGGCGGTGTCCTGGGCGTCCAGGCCGATCTTGTCCAGGTGGCGGCCACGCTCGAAGCCCTCCATGCCCCGCTCCACCATCAGCAGACTGAACCCCTGCGCGCCCTTCTCCGGGTCGGTCTGGGCCACCACGATCACCAGGTCGGAGTTGATGCCGTTGGTGATGAACGTCTTGGAGCCGTTGAGCACGTAGTGGTCGCCCTGGCGGACCGCGCGAGTCTTGATGCCCTGCAGGTCGCTGCCGGTGCCCGGCTCGGTCATGGCGATCGCGGTGATGAGTTCACCGGTGCAGAATCCGGGCAGCCAGCGCTGCTTCTGCTCTTCGTTGCACAGTTCCAGCAGGTACGGCGCGCAGACGTCGTTGTGCAGGCCGAAACCCAGCCCGCTGTAGCGACCGGCGGTGACTTCCTCGGTGACGATCGTGTTGTAGCGGAAGTCCGGGTTGCCGCCGCCGCCGTACTCCTCGGGGACGGCCATGCCCAGAAAGCCCTGCTTGCCGGCTTCGAGCCAGACCGAGCGGTCGACGATCTTGGCCTTCTCCCACTCCTCGTGGTACGGCGCGACGTGGCGGTCCAGGAACGCCCGGAAGGACTCCCGGAACAGGTCGTGCTCGGCCTCGAAAAGGGTTCGCTGGTACTTCACTGCGGCGCTCATCGCCTGACCTCCGGGATCGACGGAAACTTTCCGACGAGAATAGACCAACCGAGTGGTTGGTCGGACCGGCGGTCCTACCGCGCGTCCGCTCCACTTCGGCGAGGGCCGCCGCGTCGTGCGGGCCGCTGCGATCCAGTCGGAGCCGGGCCACGACGCCGCCGGGCGCCACCGCCACCGGAACCGCGGCCCTGGCCCTTCGGCGACGCAGGACGCGCCGGAACGACCGGCTTGGGAGCGGGCATCTGCAGCGGGGCGACCTCGCCGACCAGCGCCTGAACCGGCCCGGAGTCGGCGCCCACCTGCATCGGCGCCACCGTGATGCCGGCCCGGCGCAGCAACACCTGGGTGTCCTTGCGCTGCTCGGGCAGCACCACGGTCACCACGTCACCGGCGCTGCCGGCGCGAGCGGTGCGCCCCGAGCGATGCAGGTAGGCCTTGTGCTCGGCCGGCGGGTCGACGTGCACCACCAGCTCCACCTCGTCGACGTGCACACCGCGCGCGGCGATGTCGGTGGCCACCAGCACCCGGGCCTCCCCGGTGCTGAACGCGGCCAGGTTGCGGTCCCGTGCGGGCTGAGACAGGTTGCCGTGCAGGTCGACCGACGGGATCCCGGCCTCGGTCAGCTGCTTGGCGAGCTTGCGGGCCTGATGCTTGGTGCGCATGAACAGGATTCGGCGACCGGTACCGGAGGCCAGCCGGTGCACCAGGTCCTTCTTGTCCTGGGCGCCCGCGACGTGAAACACGTGATGGGTCATATCCGGCGGCGGCTCGTCCTTGCCGTCATCGACGGCGTGCGAGACCGGATCGTGCAGGAAGCGCTGCACCAGCTTGTCCACCCCGTTGTCCAGGGTCGCCGAGAACAGCAGTCGCTGACCGGTGGCGGGGGTGGCCGCCAGAATCCGGGTGACGCCGGGCAGGAAGCCGAGGTCGGCCATGTGGTCGGCCTCGTCGAGAACGGTGATCGCCACCGAATCGAGGCTGATCAGCCGCTGCTTCATCAGATCTTCCAGGCGGCCGGGGCAGGCCACCACGATGTCGACGCCGCCGTTCAGCGCGGTCTCCTGGCGGCTCTGGGACACCCCACCGAAGATCGTGGTGACCTTCAACCCGTAAGCGGCGGCAAGGGGTTTCACCGTCTCGGTGATCTGGCTGGCCAGTTCACGGGTGGGCGCGAGCACCAGGCCCGACGGCCGGTTCGGACGTCGCCGAACCTCGGACAGCCTGGCCACCAAGGGAATTGAGAACGCCAGCGTCTTTCCGCTGCCGGTCTTTCCGCGGCCCAGCACGTCACGGCCGGCCAGAGTGTCGGGCAGGGTACGCACCTGAATCGGGAACGCCGCAGTGAGCTGTTGAGAGTTCAGCGCTGCCACAAGGGGTGTGGGCACGCCGAGGTCGGCAAAACTAGTGGTCATGAATGTGGTGCCTTTCGGGCATCGGGTTGGGCGAGATTGCCGGTGGGCAAAATCGATCGCCGCGAGAAGAGCCTGTGCTGGATCGCACCGTTCGCCAGGATCTCCCGGCGAGAAAGCGTTCCACGACGTACTGGCGTCAATTCACACCAGCGTTGCTGCGAGCCTATCCCATCGCAGCGCCGAACCCGTAACCCCTGTGACCGACAACACCACAGCCAGACGCAGCTATGGCGAGCCGAATTCCCGCAGGCTGGCGGCCAGTGCCACCGGAACCCGCGCCCGGATCCTGGTCCCCTCCGCGGTGTGCTCGGCGTCGCGGACCCGACCCTCGTCATGCACTCGGGCCACCAGATCTCCACGGTGGTAAGGGATGACGACATCCACCGCGGTGTCGACCGGGGCCACCAGTTGACCCATCCGGCGACGCAGGGCGTCGATGCCGTCGCCGGTGTGCGCCGAGACGAACACCGCGTCGGGCAGTGCACGGCGCAAGTGCGCCAGAGCCAGGTCCCCGGCGGCATCAATTTTGTTGACCACCAACAGTTCCGGCGCCGGGCTGGCGTCCCGCTCGGCGATCACTTCCGAGATCACCTGACGCACCGCGCTGATCTGACTCAGCGGCGCCGAATCGGAGCCGTCGACCACATGCAGCAGCAGATCGGCGTCGGCCACCTCTTCCAGGGTGGAACGAAACGCCTCCACCAACTGGGTGGGCAGATGCCGTACGAAACCGACCGTGTCGGTCAACACGAAAGGTCGCTCATCGTCGAAAGTGCCACGGCGCGTAGTGGGTTCCAGGGTGGCGAACAACGCGTCCTGCACCAGCACACCGGCACCGGTCAACGCGTTGAGCAGGCTGGACTTTCCGGCATTGGTGTAGCCGACGATCGCCACCGAGGGGACGTCGCTGCCCAGCCGGCGGCTGCGCTGGGTATCGCGCACCTGCTTCATCGCCTTGATCTCGCGGCGCAGCTTGGCCATTCGCTCCCGGATGCGACGCCGGTCGGTCTCGATCTTGGTCTCACCGGGTCCGCGGGTACCCACCCCGCCGCCCGCGCCGCCGGCCCGGCCACCGGCCTGGCGTGACATCGACTCGCCCCAGCCGCGCAGCCGCGGAATCATGTACTGCATCTGGGCCAGCGCCACCTGCGCTTTGCCCTCGGCGCTGGTGGCGTGCTGGGCGAAGATGTCGAGGATCAGCGCGGTGCGATCGATCACCTTGACCTTCACGGCCTTCTCCAGCGCGGTCAGCTGCGCCGGGGACAGCTCGCCGTCGCAGATGACGGTGTCGGCACCGCTGGCCAGCACCATCTCGCGGAGCTCTTGGGCCTTGCCGGAGCCGATGTAGGTGGCCGGATCGGGTTTGTCCCGGCGCTGGATCAGCCCCTCGAGCACCTCCGAGCCGGCGGTCTCGGCCAGCGCCGCCAGCTCGACCATGCTGGCGTCGGCTTCGGCCGAAGTGCCCTCGGTCCACACCCCGACCAACACCACCCGCTCCAGGCGCAGCTGACGGTATTCGACCTCGGAGACGTCGGCGAGTTCGGTGGACAGCCCGGCTACCCGGCGCAGCGCAGCACGGTCATCGAGTGCGAGTTCGCCGGTGCTGGGGATTTCGGGATAGCTCACTGCGCCGCCCACCACCCGGGTGCGATCTCGCCCCGGGCGACCAGCTCCGAGGGGCCGCGCAGATAGCTGGTGGCCTCGGTGACGGTGACGATGACCTGCCCGCCGGGGATGTCGACCCGCAGGGTGCCGGTCGACGCGCCGACGTGCGCGAGGGCGGCCACCGTCGCGGCCACCGTTCCGGTGCCGCAGGACCGGGTCTCCCCGACCCCGCGCTCATGCACCCGCATCGACACCCCACCGTCGCGCGGTGCGGTCAGGATCTCCACGTTGACGCCGTCCGGGAACTGGGCGGCGTCGAATGACACCGGTGCGGCCACGTCCAGGGCGGCCAGGTCGACGGCCGAGAAGTCTTCGACCACACACGCCAGATGCGGGTTGCCGACGTCGACGGCCAGCCCGGCGAACCTCCGACCGCCGACGGTCGCTTCGAACGCCGGTCCCCCGCTCCCGAACTCGTTGGCCTTGCCCATGTCTACGGTGACCTCGGCCCGGACGTCGTCGGCGTGGTGCACCACCACCGGCCGTGCTCCGGCGCGCGAGCCGACCACGAACTCGTCCCTGGACTCCAGACCGGCGGCCCGCAGGTAGTGCGCGAACACCCGGACCCCGTTGCCGCACATCTCGGCGATCGAGCCGTCGGCGTTGCGGTAGTCCATGAACCAGTCGCCGACCGCCACTCCCTCGGGCAGCGCCTCGAGCACCCCGGCGTCCACCAGCGCTCCGGCGGTGGTCACCCGCAGCAGGCCATCGGCGCCCAGGCCGCGGCGCCGGTCGCAGAGCGCGACCACCGCGGCGGGCGTCAGGTCCACGTCGACACCCAGATCGGGCAGCACGACGAAGTCGTTCTGGGTGCCGTGGCCCTTGGCGAAATTCACTTGCTCAGGATACGTGCCGCCACGCGGCCAGCGCCGCGTCGAGCAGGCCGTCACCGGCGGCGTCGAGCCACTCGATGCGATGATCCCGGCGGAACCAGGACCGCTGCCGGCGCACATAGCGGCGGGTGCCGATGAACGTCGGCTCGCGGGCTGCGGCTCCGTCGCCACCCGCGTCGAGGTCGGCGATCACCTGGGCGTAGCCCAGCGCCCTTCGGGCGGTGACCCCTTCGCGCAGGCCCACGGCCAGCAGCGCGTGCACCTCGGCGACAAGTCCCCGATCGAACATGGTGTCGGTGCGGGCGGCCAGTCGCTGGTCCAGAATGGCTGTGTCACAGTCCAATCCGATGATGACGGTGTCCCAGCGGGGGGCGCCGATACTGGGGGCGGACGCGGCGAACGGCTCGCCGGTCAGCTCCACCACCTCCAACGCCCGCACGATCCGCCGGGCATCGGTGGGCAGGATGGCCGCCGCGGCGGCCGGGTCGGCATCGGCGAGCTCGGCGTGCAGCGCCGCCACCCCGACCTCGGCGAGCCGCTGCTCGTAGCGGCCCCGCACCGCCGCGTCGGTGGCCGGGAACGCCCAGTCGTCCAGCAGCGCCTGCAGGTAGAGCATCGAACCGCCGACGATCACCGGTACGGCACCGCGGCGCGCGATCGCCTCCACGTCGGCGGCCGCGGCCTGCTGGTAGCGGGCGACGGTCGCGGTCGCGGTGACGTCGAGGACGTCGAGCTGATGATGCGGGATGCCGCCGCGCTCTGCCGGTGTCAGCTTGGCGGTGCCGATGTCCATGCCGCGGTAGAGCTGCATGGCGTCGGCGTTGATGATCTCAACCGATCTCCCGATCCGCTCGGCGAGTTGCAGGGCCAGGGCCGATTTGCCGGTGCCGGTGGGCCCGACCACCGCGATCGGTCTCACGGCTGCCAGACGCCGACGAAGTAGCCGACACCGTAGGGCGCGTCGCGGTAGAGCTGGGTGGCGCTACGCGGCGAGCCCCCGGCCAGCCCGGCCAGTGCGGCGAACCCGGCTCGGCCGATGATCGAGGCCGGCAGTCCGGTCAGGGCGCCGACGTCGCCACCGCCCAATGCGTCATCGAGGGCGCGCTGAGCCTCGACGTCGGCCGGACGGTGGCCGCCGGGTGCGGCGGCGGTCAGGGTGTTGGCGCCGTCGGCCACGACCAGCACCCCGATCGGCTCGGGCGCCAGGTCGATCTCGGCGCGCACTCGCCGGCCCGCAGCGAATGCGACGTCGGGATCGGCGTGGGCGTGCACCACCACTTCAGCGTCCAGCCGGGCCTGACCGCGCATCCAGCCGGCGACCAGCGCGCACAACGGCAAGTCGACCGGTCGGTGGGCATCGCGCGAGAGCTGCACGGCCACATCGGCGCCGAATCCGGCGAACGTGCCCACGCTGTCGGGTCCGTAGACCGCATCAGCTCCGGTGCCGAAGGCCACCCACCGCTGCGGCAGGGCCGCGACGGCGGCCAACACCGCGGTCCGCAGCTCGGCCGCCTCGGTCGCGACGCCGGCCAGCTCGGGCACCAGCACCGGCGCCGACGGCACGATCGCTATCGGACCCAGCACGAGACCACAGCTAGCTCGTCGCTGACGGCACCGGCGTTCCCCGGTCGGCGCCTCCGGCATCGGCGACGATCGTGGCGGCCTCACCGCGGGCCAATGCCGCCGTCGCGATGACGATCAGAACCACCCCGATGATCACCGCGACATCCTCGATCCCGCCGGCGTTGATGTGCTCGTTGAGCAGCAGCACGCCCAGCACGCTGGCCACCAGCGGCTTGGCCACGGTCATGGTCGGCATCGAGGCTGTCAATGCGCCGGCGCGGAACGCCGACTGCTGGAAGATCATTCCGGCCAGGGTCGCCACCAGCCAGGGCACCACCACGGGCGATTCCAGCGCGTCTTCCAGGCCCTCGGCCTTGACCAGCTCCACGAGGACCTTGGTCAGCAGCGCGAACACCGCCAGCGAAGCGCCGGCCACCACGGCCAGCAGGACCGCGGCCGCCGGCCGGCCCTTGAACTTGCGAGCGAACAGCACGCAGCTCAGCAGGACCGCAGTCAGCACCACCGACACCACGATCCAGGTGCTCGCCGGCGCGTGTTGCTTGCCCTCGGTCGGGTCGCCGACGATCACGACCACGGCCAGCGCGCCGGCCAACACGATCGCCCACATCCATTCCCAGTTGCTGACCCGGCGGTGGGTCAGCCAGGCGTACATGGGCAGCGCGAACAGCAGTGCGGTCACCTGCAGCCCGGTCACCAGCATCACCGAACCCACCGCCAATGCCGCCGCCTGCAGGGCGTAATTGGCCACCGCCGCCGCACCACCACCCCACCACCGGGGGTCACGCAGCGACAGCCAGAACAGTCTCAGGTGGCCGACCTGCTGGTCGGTGATCTCCTGAGCGGACCGCTGACGGATCACGTCGCCGATCGCGGACGCCAGTGCGGCGCACAACGCGAGCAGCGCCGCTATGAGATTCCCTGTCGACATTCCCGCCCTTCCAACCGGCGCCACAATACCCGCCGGGCTCGCGATAACCGCGCAGCCGCTAAACGCCGGTGGGCACCGAATCGGCTCCACTGGCGGCCTCATCGCGCGAGAGCACCGCGACGGAACAGACCAGGACGGCCACTGCCAGCGCCAGGATCAGCTCGGCCCCGTGGCTGGGTCGCAGCACCTCACCGAGCAGCACCATGCCCAGCGCGGCGGCCACCATCGGTTCCAGCACCGTCATCGTCGGCAGGGACACCGTCAGCGCCCCGGCACGGAACGACGACTGCTGGAAGACCGTCCCGGCCACCGCGACCGCCGCGCACGCGTACAGCTCCGGTGAGGCCAGCAGCGGCCGCAGACCGTGACCGATCAGCTCGACCACCCCCTTGGTCAGCACCGCGACGATGCCCCACGAGGTGGCCGACAGCACCGCGAGCAGCACCGCCGCAACCCGCCCGCCGTACATTCGGGCACCCAGCAGACACAGCACCACCACCGGCCCCAGCACTGCGAAGACCCAGAACCAGGTGAGCAGCGAGGCGTGGGCCTGGCCGGCCGTGGGGTGGCCGACGGTGATGATGACGGTCTCCGCCGCGACCAGCAGCGCCGCCCACAGCCAGATCGACCGGCCCAGCCGCCGACCGGACTGCCGCGCGCTGATCGGCAGCGCGAACAACAGGGAGCTCACCAACAGCGATTCCACCAGCAACACCGACCCCAGTCCGAGCGCGGTGGCCTGCAGGCCGAAACCGACAACCGCGACCAGGCTGCCCGCCCACCACCGCCGGTCGGCCAGCAGTCGGGCGAACAGCGCGATATGGCCGATCGACTCGTCCCCGACCGCCTGGGCGCTGCGCTGGTGGATCACGTCGCTGATCGCGATGAACAGCGCCGCGCCCAGAGCGAGCAGCACGGCGATGGTCTCTTTGGCCATGGCCGGCCTCCTGAAGGTGGTTCACAGATGCGAAGGGACACGCTACCGCCGCGGCCGGGAACTGCTTCAATACCCTTAGGCAGCTTTGAAGGCGCCGCGGTGCGCGGCAGATGCGCGATGTCTGCGCGAAGGGTTAGGTGACGACGCATGACCACGGACGGGACCACCGACAGCGGTTCGCCCACTCCCACGCCACGACCGGGGCCTCGTCCCGGACCTCGTGTTGGCCCCAAACCGGGAGCTCGGCCACAGGTCAGCAGCCCACCGACCGGTGATCCGCACCGGTTCGGCCGAGTCGACGACGACGGAACGGTGTGGCTGATCACCTCCTCCGGCGAGCGGCAGATCGGCTCCTGGCAGGCCGGTGACCCCGACGCCGCGTTCGGACACTTCGGCCGTCGGTTCGACGATCTGAGCACCGAAGTCACCCTGCTCGAGGAGCGACTGGCCTCCGGAAGCGGCGACGCCCGCAAGATCAAGGCGTCCGCGGCCGCGCTGGCCGAGTCACTGCCGACCGCCAGCGTCCTCGGTGACGTCGACGCACTCGCCGCGCGGATCGCAGCGGTCAGCGAGCATGCTGTCGCGGCCGCCGCGGAAATCCGGGCGCACCGCGATGAGCAGCGCGCCGAAGCCACCGCGCGCAAGGAGGCGCTGGCGGCCGAAGCCGAGGAACTGGCGGCGAATTCGACCCAGTGGAAGTCCGCCGGCGACCGGTTACGCACCATCCTGGAGGAATGGCGCACCATCACCGGGCTGGACCGCAAGACCGACGATGCGCTGTGGAAGCGCTACGCCGCGGCCCGCGACGGTTTCAACCGGCGACGCGGCTCGCACTTCGCCGACCTCGACCGCGGCCGCGCAGGCGCCCGCGAGGACAAGGAAAAACTGTGCAGACGGGCCGAGGAACTGTCCGGCTCCACCGACTGGTCGGCCACCAGCGCGGTGTTCCGGGAGATGCTCACCACCTGGAAGGCGGCCGGGCGGGCGTCCAAGGACGTCGACGAGGCGCTGTGGCAGCGGTTCAAGGCCGCCCAGGACACGTTCTTCTCCGCTCGTAACGCCGCGAACGCCGAACGCGATGCCGAGTTCGAGAGCAATGCCACCGCCAAGGAGGCGCTGCTGGCCGAGGCGGAGCGGATCGACCCGGCCAATCAGAGTGCCGCCCGGGCGGCGTTGCGGTCGATCGTCACCAAGTGGGATGCGATCGGCAAGACTCCCCGCGAGCGTTCCGCGGACCTGGAGCGGCGACTGCGCGCGGTGGAGAAGAAGGTGCGCGACGCCGGTGCCGCCGCCGACGCCGTCGTGGTCGACCCCGAGGCCGAGGCCCGGGCTGCCCAGTTCCGCTCTCGCGCCGAACAATTCGAGGCTCAGGCCGCCAAAGCCCAAGCTGCCGGCCGGGACAAGGAGGCCGCGGAGGCCGGCGCCAACGCCGCGCAGTGGCGAGAGTGGGCGCAGGCCGCCGAGCAGGCGCTGGGCAGACGCTGACTCCTCAGGAGTCCTTGTGGCCGTTCGGGTCGTCTGGGCCGTGTAAGCCGTCCAGCAGGTTTTTGGAGTGCAGCTCGGCGGTGTTGCGCCGCCGCTCAGCTTCGGCGGCCAGTTGCAGCGCGGTGCGCGACCACACCACGCGGGCCCAGTGGAAGGTCAGCACGATCAGCGTGATCCAGGCCAGGATCAGTCCGATGCCCGGCCCCGGATGGCCCTGCGCGACGGTTTGGCGAGACCACACCGCCAGCAGCCCGGCCGCGCTGGCCACCGCCGAACCGGCCAGCGCCACCCAGGCCACCGCCCAGCGCCGGGTCACCAGCGCCAGCAGGGAGAACCCCACTCCGAACACCAGCGCCAGCCACATGAACACCCGTGACGGCAGCGTCACCATGGCCTCGTCGGCGCCGTTGCCGGCCATCAGCACGTCCCAACCGCGGACACTTCCGGTGTGCGGCAACAAAAACGACGCCACCAGCACGAACACGCAGATCAAGACGACCAGTCCCCTGCCGCCGGGGTCGATCTCGCCTGCCACCCGGCGCTCGGCGGCCTCGATGTCGGCCCGGTAGGCGTCGAAGTCGCTCACGACGCGGCCCCCGGCATCTTCGGCATGCCCAGCCCGACACCGGGCGGCGGGCCGGCCAGGCTGTCGCCGGCCCTGGTGCGCCGATGGTGCAGCAAAGGCCCGTCGGCCAGCAGGTGATGCGGCGCCGCTCCGGTCACCGTCGTGGTGACCACGTCGCCGGGACGCACCTGCGACGCGCCCGGGGCGAAGTGCACCAGTCGGCCATCGCGGGCCCGACCGCTCATCCGTGCCGTCTGGGCGTCCTTGCGGCCCTCCCCGACCGCTACCAGGAGCTCGACGGTGCGGCCGACCTGCGCCTTGTTCTCGTCCCACGAGATCTGTTCCTGCAGCTCGATCAGGCGGTCATAGCGTTCCTGCACAACCGCTTTGGGCAGCTGGTCGGGCAGTTCGGCCGCCGGTGTACCGGGCCGCTTGGAGTACTGGAAGGTGAACGCGGCCGAGAAGCGGGCGGCGGCCACCACATCGAGGGTGTCTTGGAAGTCCCGCTCGGTCTCACCGGGGAATCCGACGATCAGGTCGGTGGTGATCGCCGCGTCCGGGATGGCGGCCCGAACCCGCTCCAGGATGCCCAGGTAGCGCTCGGCGCGGTAGGAGCGGCGCATTGCCTTCAGGATCGCATCAGAGCCGGACTGCAGCGGCATGTGCAGGGCCGGACAGACATTCGGTGTCTGCGCCATCGCCTCGATGACGTCGTCGGTGAATTCGGCCGGATGCGGGGAGGTGAAGCGGACCCGTTCCAGGCCGTCGACGGTGCCGCAGGCCCGCAGTAGCGCGGCGAACGCGCCGCGGTCGCGCGGCAGTTCCGGATCGGCGAACGACACCCCGTAGGCGTTGACGTTCTGGCCCAGCAGCGTCACCTCGACCACGCCGTCGGCGACCAGGGCCCGCACCTCGGCGAGGATATCGTCGGGACTGCGGTCCACCTCGCGGCCCCGCAGCGAGGGGACGATGCAGAACGTGCAGGTGTTGTTGCAGCCCACCGAGATCGACACCCAGGCCGAATAGGTCGAGTCCCGGGCGGCGGGCAGCGTCGACGGGAACTCGCGCAGCGCCTCGAGGATCTCGACCTGAGCTATCCGATTGTGCCGGGCCCGCTCCAGCAGTGCCGGCAGCGAGCCGAGGTTGTGCGTGCCGAACACCACGTCGACCCAGGGGGCCCGGCTCAGCACTCCGTCCTTGTCCTTCTGGGCCAGGCAGCCGCCGACGGCGATCTGCATATCGGGGTTGCTCCGCTTGTTCGGCGCCAGGTGGCTCAGGTTGCCGTACAGCTTATTGTCGGCGTTCTCACGCACCGCGCAGGTGTTGAACACCACCAGATCGGCATCAGCGCCCTCGGCAGCCCGGCGGTATCCGGCGGACTCCAGCATGCCGGCGATGCGTTCGGAGTCGTGAACGTTCATCTGACAGCCGTAGGTGCGCACCTCATAGGTGCGAGTCGGTAGCGTCGTCGCACTCACCCGGCCATGGTACGGCGCTGCTGGGTAGGCTCATAACCCATGACCAGCGGCGGAGCCGATCCGGTGCCGATGATCGCCATCCGAGACGTGAACAAGCACTTCGGTGGCCTGCATGTCCTCAAAGACATCACCCTCGAGGTGGCCTGCGGCGAGGTGGTGGCGATCCTCGGCCCGTCCGGCTCGGGAAAATCCACCCTCTGCCGCACCATCAATCGGCTCGAGACCGTCGACTCCGGCCTCATCACCATCGACGGCGAACCGCTGCCCGCCGAGGGCGCGGCGCTGGCCCGACTGCGCGCCCAGGTCGGGATGGTCTTCCAGGCCTTCAATCTGTTTCCGCACAAGAGTGTCCTGGACAACGTCACACTGGCTCCGATGAAGGTGCACAAGACCCCCCGCGACCAGGCTCGGCTGCGGGCGATGGCACTGCTGGAGCGGGTCGGTGTGGCCGATCAGGCCCACAAGCACCCCGCCCAGCTCTCCGGGGGGCAGCAGCAGCGGGTGGCGATCGCCCGATCGCTGGCGATGGACCCCAAGGTGATGCTGTTCGACGAGCCCACCAGTGCGCTCGACCCGGAGATGATCAGCGAGGTCCTCGACGTGATGACCACACTCGCCGAGGATGGGATGACGATGGTGGTGGTCACCCACGAGATGGGATTCGCCCGCCGCGCCGCCGACCGGGTGGTGTTCATGGCCGACGGGGCCATCGTCGAGGCCGGCTCCCCCGCGGAGTTCTTCGACAACCCGAAATCCGTTCGCGCCCAAGAATTTCTTGCCAAGGTGATCGGCCACTGATGCGGGCTCTGCACCTTCTGGCCCGGGTCTGCGCCGCGCTCGCGGCGCTGGCCGCTCCGATCACGGCCTGCACCGCCCACGACAGCGGAAGGATCACCGTCGGAGTCAAATTCGACCAGCCCGGCCTGGGCGTCAAGGAACCCGACGGGACGCTGCGCGGGTTCGACGTCGACGTGGCCCGCTACGTCGCCGGGCGGCTGGGTTATCCGCCCGATCGCATCACCTGGATCGAAGCGCCGTCCGGCCAACGCGAGACGCTGCTGCGCAACGGCCAGGTCGACTATGTGGTGGCCACCTACTCGATCACCGACAACCGGCGCCGCAAAGTCGACTTCGCCGGCCCCTACCTGCTCACCGGGCAGTCACTGCTGGTGCGCACCGACAACACCGACATCACCGGGACATCGTCGCTGCAGCACCACAAGAAGCTGTGTTCGGTGTCGGGCTCCACGCCGGCGCAGCGCATCAAGGACCGCTACCCGGGCGTGCAGCTGCAGCGCTACGACACCTACTCGGCCTGCGTGGAGGCATTGCGCAACAACGCAATCGATGCGGTGACCACCGACGACGTGATCCTCGCCGGCTATGCCGCCCAAAGTCCCGGAGCGTTCAAGCTGGTGGGCGAGCCGTTCTCGGCGGAGAGCTACGGGATCGGGGTGCGCAAGGGCGACGACGCGCTGCGCACCCAGATCAACAATGCGCTCGTCGAGATGGAGAGCGACGGTTCGTGGCGGGCGGCGTTCACCGCCAACTTCGGCGCCGCCGGGTTCGCGGTTCCCGCGCCTCCGCCGATCGATCGATGATGTTCGCCCAGAATCGGGGCCAGATCCTCGAGGCGTTCACTGTCACCGTGGAATTGGCGGTGTTGTCGGGCTTTTTCGCGCTGATACTCGGCACCGGTCTGGCCGCCATGCGGCTGGCTCCGGTGCCGGCCCTGCGGTGGCTGGGAGCCTGCTATGTCCACCTGGTCCGCAATACGCCGCTGACGCTGCTGTTGCTGCTGTGCTCGTTCGGCCTGGCCCAGACCCTGGGGGTGACGCTGGTCGATTCGCAGTCGCCGACGTCGATCGATGACAGCAACTTTCGGCTGGCCGTGCTGGGACTGAGCGTCTACACCGCGTCTTTCGTGTGCGAGGCGGTGCGTTCCGGGGTCAACACTGTGGGAATCGGACAGGCCGAGGCGGCCCGCTCGCTAGGGCTCAGTTTCACCCAGAACCTGCGGATCATCTTGCTGCCCCAGGCTTTTCGCGCGGTCATCATCCCGCTCGGGTCGGTGCTGATCGCCCTGAGCAAGAACACCACGCTGGCCTCGGCGATCGGTGTCGCCGAAGCGGCCCTGCTGATGAAGTCGATGACCGAGAACACCGCAGCCCTGCTCGCGGTAGGTGCGGTGTTCGCGACCGGCTTCGTGGTGCTCACCCTGCCGTTGGGCCTGTTGTTCGGCTATCTGGGCCGGCGCTGGACGGTGGCGCGATGAGGCCCGCCGCAACGGTGCTCTACGACGCGCCCGGACCGCGGGCCCGCGCTCGCCATCATGGGTTGACGGTGCTGGCGCTGCTGGCCGCTGGCCTGCTGTGCTGGACGATATTTGATCGGCTGGCGGCCAAGGGCCAGTTGACGGCGGAGAAGTGGACGCCGTTTCTGACCGCCGACCTGTGGCGCACCTACGTTCTGCCCGGGGTGGCCGGCACCCTGACGGCCGCGGCCTGGTCGATCGCGCTGGCGCTGATCCTGGGGGTCGGGCTGGGGGTCGGCCGGCTGTCGCGGATCGGGCCGGTGCACTGGACCTGCGCGGTGCTGGTCGAGTTCTTCCGGGCCATCCCGGTGCTGATCATGATGATCTTCGCCTTCTTCGTCTACGGGACGCTCGGTGTCTTTCCGCCGCAGCAGATCGCGTTGGCCGGGGTGGTCACCGGCCTGACGCTGTACAACGGCGCCGTCATCGCCGAGATAGTCCGGGCCGGGGTATATGGGCTGCCGAGCGGACAGTCCGAGGCGGCCGCCGCGCTGGGGTTGGGCTGGGGAACCTCGATGCGGCTGGTGCTGCTGCCTCAGGCCGTCACCGCGATGCTGCCGGTGCTGGTGTCGCAATTGGTGGTGGTGCTGAAAGACACCGCGATCGGCTACCAGATCACCTACGTGGAGATGGTCCGCCAGGGCACCGTGGTCGGCTCCCAGTACCGCAACTACCTGCCCGCCCTGTTGGTGATCGCGGCGCTGATGATCGCCGGGAACCTGGTGCTCTCGGCGGCCGCGACCGGGCTGGAGCGGCGGCTTCGCCGGGCGCGTCACCGGGCGCTGGAGGCGGCCGCGATCGAGCCCGAGGGCACCCCCGGTGCCCGGGTCCGTTAGGCGGTGCGCGCGGTCGGCTCGGCGTCTAGAGTCGGTCCCGACAGCTACCGACAGGAGACTTCCATGGCTATCACCCCCAAGGACGCGTTCGATGCCGCCCGTGACATCGCCGCACACGCTGTTGAGAAAGCCTCCGACATTGTCGAGGACGCCGGGGACATCATCCGCGGGGACATTGCCGGCGGTGCCAGCGCCATCGTTCAAGACTCCATCGACATCGCCACCCACGCCGTCGAGCGGACCAAGGAAGTCTTCACCGCCAAAGACGACGCCGACGACGCCGAGGACGCCTGAGCCTTACACCCGGCGGCGCTCCTGCTCGGCAGCCAGCTCGTCGCGGACCACGTCGTAGGCCATCGACGGGCTGTAGCCGCGGCGGGCCAGCATCGCCACCAGCCGCCGGGTGACACGCATGTCGTCCTCGCCGAGGGTCTCCCGCCGAAGTTTGACCTGGACCAGCTGCTCGGCCCGGGCGCGCTCGGCGCCGGCGTCGATGCCGGCCAGCGCTGCGGCGATCACATCCTCATCGACGCCCTTGGTGCGCAGCTCGGCGGCCAACACCTTGCGGCCCTTGCCCGAGTGCTCACGCCGGGACCGCACCCACTGCTGGGCGAATTCGGCGTCGTCGATCAGGCCGGCCACTGCCAGCCGGTCGAGCACCCGGGTGCTGACCTCGTCGGGATAACCCCGTTTGGTCAGCTGCCCGGCGAGTTCGGCCCGGGTACGCGCCCGCGCGGTGAGCAGGCGAAGACACAGTGACTTCGCCTGCTCCTCACGCTTGGGTTCGACAGCCTCAGGAGCCTCAGGGGCCTCAGAAGTCGACGGGGGCGGGCAGTACGTCATCGATCAGCTCATCGGTCAGCACGGCGCCGATGCCGAGCTTCTCCTTGATCTTCTTCTCGATCTCGTTGGCCACGTCGACGTTGGTCAGCAGGAAGTTGCGGGCGTTCTCCTTGCCCTGCCCGAGCTGTTCGCCGTCGTAGGTGAACCAGGAACCGGACTTGCGGATGAAGCCCTGGTCCACACCCATGTCGATCAGCGAGCCCTCACGGCTGATGCCGCGGCCGTAGAGGATGTCGAATTCGGCCTGCTTGAACGGCGGCGACACCTTGTTCTTGACCACCTTGACCCGGGTGCGGTTGCCGACCGCGTCGGTGCCGTCCTTGAGCGTCTCGATCCGCCGGACGTCCAGGCGAACTGACGCGTAGAACTTCAAAGCCTTTCCGCCCGTGGTCGTTTCGGGCGAGTTATGCACCATCACCCCGTCGACGAAGTAGTTGTGGTTGCCCTCCACCTCGATGTCGAAGCGGTGCATCGACCGAGTCGGCGGCTTGACGTGTACGTCGAGCACCCGAGCCGGCACCAGCCGTTGGGTGGGTTCGGCGAACTGCGGGGTCACGGTGCCTTGACCGCGGAACCGCGGCAGCAGCTTGTATTCCATCGACGGCGCCATGTACGGCGCCACCAGTTCCTGAAACTTGGCGGTGGCGTCGGTGGAGAACACCAGCACCGCCTTGCCGGCCGAGCCAGCCAGCCGCAGCCGCACATCCAGCCCGTGCACGTCGCGCAGGTAATCACGCAACCGGGTCCGCGTTCCTTCGGTCATCGCCTCGACGCAGATCTCGATCCGCCCGCTGCCGCCGGCGGTGCGTTCCTGCAAGCCCTTGGAGCGCAAGGTGAATGAGCCGTCGTCCATGTACCAGATGGCCAGCGCCAGCGGCGTGAGCGCCTTGAGGTAGTCCTCGGAGAGGAACTTCTTGCCGTCCCCGAGGTACACCGCGCGCTGCAGTTCACCCAGTTCGGGAAGCGGAGTGAAGTCGACGAAGTGCGACCCCTTGGCGTTCTCCCGCGTCGAGTGCCCGATGTTGCCCATCAGCGCGGTCTTCCACTGCAGATAGTCCACCTGCTTGGCGCCGTGCCCCAGCCGGAACCGGGCACCGTTGCGGTCGCGCCGATTCGGCGAGAGGTTTCCGTCACCCATCAGCGAGCCGAGGACAACTTGGAACTGCTGGTCGCTGAGCAGTTGCGGCTCGGCAGCCAACACCCGGTCACCGGCGATCAGTTCACCGGCTTCGGTCCAACCCCCGGGGGTCCGAATGAGGTGGTTGGGCGTGGCGGCGAACTGCGACTTCCCGTTGCCACCGGACTTCTCGACGGTGAACTGCAAGAACTTTTCGGCGGGTCCGTTGTCGAACCAGCTCACGATCTTGCGTGGCATCAACTGGTCGGCGACGGGGTCGTAGGACAGCACCTCGACGTCCATCTTGTTGTTGACGATCTTGCCGATCTTCTCGGTACTGCCGTCGGCAAGGGTCACCCGGGTGCTGTAGTTCATGCACCCGAACATCACTCCGATTTTTTCGCGCAGCTGGTTGATGAAGATCGCGGTGGTGCCCGAGTTGTTCAGTGCGCCGGTCATCTTCCGCAGCGCCTGGCTCATCAGCCGGGCCTGCAGGCCGACGTGGCTGTCCCCCATCTCGCCCTCGATCTCGGCGCGCGGCACCAGGGCGGCCACCGAGTCGATGACCAGGATGTCCAGCGCGCCGGAGCGGATCAGCGTGTCGGCGATCTCCAGCGCCTGCTCACCGGTGTCGGGCTGGGACACCAGCAACGCGTCGGTGTCCACCCCGAGCTTCTTGGCGTACTCGGGGTCCAACGCGTGCTCGGCGTCGATGAACGCCGCGATCCCGCCGGCGGCCTGGGCGTTGGCCACCGCGTGCAACGCCACCGTGGTCTTGCCGGAGGACTCCGGGCCGTAGATCTCAACGACCCGGCCCCGGGGCAGGCCGCCGATGCCCAGCGCCACGTCCAGCGCGATGGAGCCGGTCGGGATGACCGAGATCGGCTGACGCACCTCGTCGCCGAGGCGCATCACCGAGCCCTTGCCGAAGTTCTTGTCGATCTGGGCCATCGCCAGTTCGAGTGCTTTTTCGCGATCGGGGGCCTGCGCCATGATGTCTCTCCTGTAGTTCGGTTGACCGGGTATCGGTCGATTGGCCGTGACGCTAGTAGCGGGGTCCGACAATCCGCCGAACTCTGTCCACAGTAGGCGAACGAATGTTCGAATCAAGTCAGACACGCGGCGTGTCGGCGTGTCGGACTTTCACGCCCCGGTCAGGCCACCCGCATCACATGCGCCGAGGCGCCGATGGTGGTGTCGTCGGCGCCCATCATGGTGCGCATGAACGTCTCCTGCTCTCGGCGGCCACGGGCGGCCGCGCGGTCCAGGCCGCCCGGCAGCGCCAGTGCCGCGGCGCTGCGCACCAGGTTGATCGGCATCCGCAGCGCCTGGTACCACGGCGGGACGTAGGCCGGCAGCCCCAGCTCGCGCATCGCGCGCGGCCCCAGAAAACCACTGGTCAACGACAGATGCTGGGCGCGGGCGATCCGACGCCGCAAGCCGGCCATGCTGGCGTAGTGCCACTCGAGCGGATCGTCGGCCATCGGAATCGCCAACTGCGGCGTCGATTCGTCGGGCGCCGACAGCGCACCCAGCGTGTGGTACAGGATGCGGATGGCGTCGCGGAAGCTGCGGGGCAGCCACTCGTCGTGCACCCCCATCAGCCAGCCGACGTATCGGGTCAGGTGGGCGATGGCATCGAGTTCGGCGGGAGACAGCACCAGCCCCATCGCGAGCCCGCCCACCGGTGGGGCGATCAGCGCTCCCACCAGGGTGGCGGCCATGTCGGTCTGATTGACCGGCAGACCCCACTCGTCACCCCGCCAATCCGGTAGCGCCGCCACGTGTCGCCGGACGTACTCATGGATCAATCGGACCCGGATGGTCGCCTGGTAACCGACCCCGAGGGGCTCCAGACCGCCTTCGGCACTGACATCCAGCGCCCACTGGAAGGTCTCGGCGAACCGCTTGTTCGAGCCCTTCTCCAACACCCCGGTGCGCAGCAGGGTCTTGTTGAACGAGGAGAACCGGTAGCCGCCCAGCAAAGAGACATCACGGGCGATGTAGGTGCCGTCGGCGCCGCCGCGCCGCAGTGCCCGCTGCCCCCGGCGCAGCAGATCCATATCGACCCAGTCCGGAACCGGTTCGAACTCACCGAAGAACTCCCGCAACGGTTCCGGCGCGTCCGGCACGGCGGCCAGACCGCGCGTCAGGATCTCGTCGAAGATCGGCCGGGTTCCGGCGGTGGCCGACATCGCGTCCACCAGCAGTCGCATCGGCTCGTCGCCGACGGTCAGGTCCACACCGATCTGATGCCAGCGCTGTGGCGGGGGCTTGTCGATCCCCAGCGCACCGGCGATCAGCCGGATGCCTACCGGAACCGCACCGGGGGTATCCGGATGCCGGGTGGGAATCGGCGAGTTCGTCAAGGCGGCCTCCCAATAGGGCGTTTGGACAACATTCGTGTTCCAAATCTAGGACGCGAGTAGAGTGCTGTCAATGAAACGTCGGGAGGTGGTGCGCGACTACGGCGGCATCAGCGCCGTCGACCGTCGCGCCGAACGGCGCGCCAAGCTGCTGGCCGCCGGCCGACGACTGTGGGGCGAGTCAGGACTCCGGGACGTCACCGTGCGCGGGGTATGCGCCGAAGCCGGCCTGATCCCCCGCTACTTCTACGAGCAGTTCGGAAACCGCGACGCGCTGATCTTCGCGGTATCCGACGACGTCCGTGACCAACTGCTCGAAGCCCTGCTCACCGCCGGCGTCACCGACCCGGGCACCCTGACCGACAAACTCCGGTCCGCACTGACGGCATTTCTGGATCGCATCGCCGCCGACCCGCACATCCATCGGATCGCCACCGACGATCTGTCCGGCGTGCCCGGCCTGACCGAACACCGCGCGCACATCCTGGAGATGATCGCCGACCTGGTCGTGCAACAGGCACCGGCCGTGCTCAGCTCCGAGACCCCCGAGCCGGCCGAGTTACGCCGGGGCGCGCTGTTCCTGGTCGGCGGGGTCAATCAGATCATCGAATCCTGGTTGGCCGATCCGGTCGAGTCCACCACCGAACTGGCCTCCGTCTGCGCCGATCTGTGCGTTTCGGTGGTCGGCAACATCATCGGGCAACCGCAGGATCGCACTCACCACTGATCGCGCGGCACGTCGAAGTCCGAGCACAGCGCCCACCACACGTCGCGGGGCTCCACACCGGCCTCGATCGCCTGGGCGGCTGTCCGCCCGCCCACCGCGGACAACACGTGGTCGGTCAGCACCGACGCGCCGTAGGCCGCACCGAAACGCAGCGTGACCCGCTCGCGAAATTCAGTCAGGCGCACGCGTCACAACCTACTTCGCGCCGGAGCATGCCTCACGGCACACCCGGACCGGATCTGCCACCCCGGCGGCGCCGGCCGCAGCCCGACGGGCGGCGTCGCGATAACCCGGCGACGACAGCACCTCACCGGCCGCCTCGGCCAGCGCCGGCCCGTTCAGGGGCCGAATCAGCCGCCCACTGCCCTGGCGCACAACACGATTGGCGATCTCCCATTGATCGCCGCCACCGGGCACCACCACCATCGGCAGCCCGGCCAACAGCGTTTTGGCCACCATGCCGTGCCCGCCGCCGCAGATCACCAGATCGGCATGGGTGAGCAGCTCGTCCTGACGTCCCAGGCCGGCCACCGCCCACGGCGGCAGCTCCAGCGGCGCACCACCCAACCGCGACACCGCCACCCGGGCGCCGGCGGGCAACCCGACTCCGGGCACCAGGTGCTCCAGCGCCAGCTCGGCCAACCCAGCGGTTCCGGTCGTCGCCGTGGACGGCGCCACCACCACCACCGGCCCGGAACCCGGCGGCACGGCCAGCACCTGCTCGGTCGGTTCGAAGTGCAGCGGCCCGACGACGACGGCCTCGGCGGGCCAGTCCGGCCGGGGCACCTCGAGCGCGGGCAGCGTGGCGATGAGCCGGCGCAGCGGCCCCGGGTCGACGTCGGGCAGGCCGATCCCGGCGCGAGCCTGGGCCCGCTGCCGCAGTCCGACCCGCACCGACCGCGCCGTCAGGTAGCGCATCACCGAATCGCGCACCCGGCCTCGCACACCGACGCCCGGCGCCAGGCCGCTGCCGATCGGCGGTAACCCTTTGGATGGCAGGTACAGCGGATGCGGGCTCAGCTCCACCCAGGCGATACCGAGCAGCTCGGCGGCCAGCCCGCCGCAGACTGTGATCACGTCGGAGACCACCAGGTCCGGCGCCAGCTCCCGCAGCTGGTCAAGGTTCGCAACCGCCATCCGCGCGGCCCGGCGGTGGATCTTGTCCCCGTCGTCCCCGTCGTCATCGTCTGCCGTGGGATCGAGCCCGAGCAGTTCCGCCGCATCCACCCCGGCCGCCCGTGCGGTGTCCAGCCACTGCACGCCGGTCAGCAACGTCGGCGTGTCGCCCGCCGCGGCGAACCGCCGGCACAACGCGATCGCCGGGAACGCGTGTCCGGGATCCGGCCCGGCTACCACCACCACTCGCATCGGCCTACCGTGCCACAGCACCGTCCGCCTAGGCTGGTGGGCATGACCGAATCGAGTGTCACGCAGACCGGCATCGACAACATCCGCACCGTGGAGACCTTCCTGGCCGCGCTCGCCGCCGACGATCTCGACACCGCGGCAGCCACCCTGGCCGAGGACGTGGTGTACCAGAACGTCGGGTTGCCGACCATCCACGGGCGCCGGGCCACCATCGGGATGTTCAAGCGAATGAGCGGCCGGATGGGCTTCGACGTGAAGACGCATCGAATCGCCGCCGAGGGCTCAGCGGTGCTCACCGAACGCACCGACGTGCTGACGCTGGGCCCGCTGCGGCTCCAATTCTGGGTGTGCGGGGTATTCGAGGTCCACGACGGGCGAATCACGTTGTGGCGCGACTACTTCGACTTCCTGGACATGTTCAAGGCGACGCTGCGGGCGGTGGCCGCCACGGTCTTCCCGGCGCTGCGCCCGACGCTGACATGAACGACACCGGCGCGCGCAGGCGGCCCAACGCGATCCAATACCTGCGCTACTGCATCGGGCGTCCGTTGCCGGCCTCGATGCGGGACTGGGTCCGCAACGATCTGGCCGGTCCGGGTGCCACCATTCGGATGATCATGCGCGGCCTGGTGCCGACGACGTTGATCCTGGCCCCGTTCTGGCTGTTGCCGACAGACTTCATGACGCACCTGAGCATGACGTTCCCGATCTGGTTCATGGTGATCTTGTTCTCGCATGCGCTCAACAAGGTGTGGCGCAAGCACATGCTGCGGATGCACGGCCTCGACCCGAACCTGGCCGACGAACGCGTCCGCCAGCGCGACGCCCACATTCACCGGTCCTACGTCGAACGCTACGGAGCCCGGCCCGAATCGGCCGATCAGCGCAGCGACGACATCTAGGCCTGAGGCAGCTCGGCGAGCTCCTCGAACGCCTGCGCCCAGCCCAGCATCTTCTCGGTGGCGCCCGCCAGCTCGTCGCGGTAACGATGCTGCGACATAGGTGAATTCACCGGAACTCCCGACGACGGCCCGTCGTTGGCCGAGGCCACCAGTTGCGCTGCGGCGGTGACCATTTCGTTGTACTGACGCACTCCGGCGCTGAGCTGGGCGGTAAACGCGTTGATGGTCGGCACCAGATAGTCACGGGACTGCGGGCTGTGCTGCACGGCCCGCTCCATCGAAACCACTTGTGCCGCAGTGGCTGCCATCGCCGATGTGGCGCCGTTGACCGCGGACGTCAGCTCGACGATCTCATCGGAAGGCAGCAGCCCGCCACGCTCGAGCACGCTGAGCAGCGACACCATCCCGCGCTCGGAGGCTCCGAGGGCATACATGGCCGGTCGTGCCGCTGAACCCGGCGGTGGCAGGCGGCGCGCTGCGGTGGCCGGCGTGGTCGGCAACGGCACAGAACGCAGCCAGCGGTACCGCAGCAGCAACAGCGTGGCCGGTGCGGCCGCCCCGGCAGCGATCAGCCCGGTGATCAGCAGCACCCACACCGGGGTGGCCCACGACGCCAGCACCGCCGTCACCAGCATCCAAAACCCACATGCGGCAGCGAAGAACAGTCCCAGCCGCAGCGCCCAGCGCCGCTTTCGCAGCAGCCGGGCCCGAGGGTCGGCCAGCGCGCCCAACTTGTCGGCGAGCATGTCGGCGGCCTCGCTGGCGCGATCGACAGCACGCTGCAGCAGGGTCCCCCGGGTACGCCCCCCGACTGTTGAGGCCATCTACTACCGGCCCAGCGGATTCTCGGGGGTGCGGTCGGTGGCGGCCTGGCCCGGGGCAGGGGTGGCTTGGCCCGGGGCGTTGGCCGCCCCACCGGCCGGTAGCGCTTCCCCGCGCATCGAGGCGCGGATCTGCTCCAGCCGGGAGTGGCCTGCCATCTGCACGCCCGCCTGTTCGACCTCGATCATCCGGCCGGCCACCGTGCCCTGCGCCAGTTCGGCCGCGCCGATCGCGTTGGCGTAGCGGCGCTCGATCTTGTCGCGCACCTCATCGAGGCTGGGGGTGGTCCCCGGCGCGGCGATCTCGCTCATCGACCGCAGCGACGCGCTGACCTGTTCCTGCATCTTGGCCTGCTCGAGTTGGCTGAGCAGCTTGGTGCGCTCAGCGATCTTCTGCTGCAGGATCATCGCGTTCTGCTCCACGGCCTTCTTGGCCTGCATCGCTGCCGACAGCGCCTGGTCGTGCAGTGTCTTGAGGTCTTCCACGCTCTGCTCGGCGGTGACCAGTTGGGCCGCGAACGCCTCGGCGGCGTTGTTGTACTCGGTGGCCTTGGCGGCGTCGCCGGCGGCGGTGGCCTGGTCGGCCAGCGTCAACGCCTGGCGCACATTGACCTGAAGCTTCTCGATGTCGGCCAGCTGCCGGTTCAGCCGCATCTCGAGTTGACGCTGATTGCCGATCACCTGCGCGGCCTGCTGGGTGAGCGCCTGGTGCTGGCGCTGCGCCTCCTCGATGGCCTGCTGGATCTGCACCTTCGGGTCGGCGTGCTCGTCGATCTTGGCGTTGAACAGCGCCATCACGTACTTCCAGGCCTTGACGAACGGGTTGGCCATCAGTCAGCTCCGTATGAGTTGTGGTCCAGTGTCAGCGGGTCCGCGGCGCACCCCTGACCAATTTATCGGGTCAGTGCGCACCGGGTGGGTGATCAGGCTCGGTTGCGGCGCGTCACGCCGAGGCCATCGCCCGAATCGGCGGGATCACGACCTTGGTGCCGGCGTCGATGCGGGTGACGGAACCGACCCGCTGAGCCTGCCGGTCCTGCTCGGCCCGCTCGGCCCGCGCCAGCCGGACTCCGGCGTCGAACAGCACCTCCGACAGCGGGACCTGCAGCGCCGCGCAGATGGCGTTCAGCAGCTCGCTGGAGGCCTCCTTGCGGCCGCGCTCGACCTCCGACAGGTACCCCAGGCTGACCCGCGCCGAGTCGGACACCTCACGCAGCGTGCGGCCCTGCGTCATCCGGGCCTCGCGCAGCATCTCGCCGACGGACTCCCGCAGCAACGCTGTCATCTGTGCACTCCCTCTTGGTCGACGTGGAAAAACTCCGCAGTCAGGAGAGACAACGCGCACGAGCCCGTTCGGGTTCCCGAATCACCCGATTCAACCCCGCGAGGAGCCTCGAAGATCGGTGACGGCCGAGATCACGTAGTCCACCCCGGTCACCACGGTCAGCACCACGGCGGCGGCCATCACCGCCCAGGCCGTCACCAGCCAGGGACCGTCGAGCGGCAGGACGAGCAGCCCGATACCGACGGCCTGAACCAGCGTCTTGAGCTTGCCGCCGCGACTGGCCGGGATCACCCCACGGTGCAGCACCGCGAACCGCAACAGGGTGATGCCGATCTCGCGGGCCAGGATCAGCACCGTCACCCACCACCACAGGTCGCCGAGCATCGACAACCCGATCAACGCCGCACCGATCAGGGCCTTGTCGGCGATCGGGTCGGCCAGGGCGCCGAACTCGGTCACCAGCCCGTAGCGGCGGGCCAGGGCGCCGTCGAGCCGGTCGGTGACGATCGCGACGGCGAAGACGACGAAAGCCACGATGCGCGTATTGGTGTCATGGCCGTGCTGGGCGAACAGGGCGACCAGAAAGACCGGGACAAGCAACAGGCGCATGGTGGTCAGCGCGTTGGGCAGATTGATCACGGGGACACGCGTCACCGCCGGATCGAGTTGGGAGTGCCCTGACACGGCAGACAGAATATCGGGTACCCGGCCGGAAATGAGAAACCGTTAGTGTTCAGCTGTGCACCCAGCGGCTGAGGAACCGGTCCACCAGACCCGGATCCGGCGCGCCCGGACCTCTGATGTCCCGGCGATCAAGAGGCTCATCGACGTGTACGCGGGCAAGATCCTGCTGGAGAAGAACCTCGTCACCCTCTACGAATCCGTTCAGGAGTTCTGGGTGGCCGAGGACTCCGACAAACGGATCGTGGGCTGCGGCGCCCTGCACGTGTTGTGGTCGGATCTCGGCGAGGTGCGCACCATCGCCGTGGATCCGGCGCTGACCGGCCAAGGGATCGGGCATGCGATCGTCGCCCGGCTGCTGCGGGTCGCCCGCGATCTGGAGTTGCAGCGCCTGTTCGTGCTGACTTTCGAGACGGCCTTCTTCGCCCGGCACGGCTTCACCGAGATCGAGGGCACGCCGGTGACCGCCGAGGTCTACGAGGAGATGCAGCGTTCCTACGACGTCGGGGTGGCCGAGTTCCTGGACCTGAGCTACGTCAAGCCGAACACCCTGGGCAACACCCGGATGCTGCTGGTGCTGTGACGGCTACGCCGTAGAGGCGAGGAAGCCGGGGGCCGCTCCGATGAGGAAGCTGAACTGCCCGTCGGACTCCATCCGGCCTTCGCGCACCACGCTCAGATCCGCGATGCCCTGCTTGCGCCCCTGCTCGCGGAGTTGATTCTCGGTGATCATCTCTTTGCGCATGTTCTGTAACAGCAGCTCACCGTCGCGTATGAGCAGCAGCGAACCGGGCCGGATGACCCGCGCCGCCCACGTCCAGCGGTGCGCCGCCCAGTTCAGCACGAACGACCAGCCGATGATCACGCTGACCAGCAACACGCCGTCGCTGATCGACTTGTACCCGCCCGCCATGCCGTTCTGCGCTGCGTCGGCGATCAGCACCACCACGATCAGATCCGTGATGCCGTTGGTGCCGGCCTCGCGTTTGAGCACTACCCGCAACAGCGCGTAGATGGTGATGTAGATAACCGTTCCGCGTATCAGAATCTCGGCCGGCGGCGTATCGAAACTGAATAATTTCGCCCAATCCACGCTGTGATTATCCCGGCAGTTCACCGGGTTGTCACCCTCCGTTACGGGCGTGGCTAGAACTCGTCGCCGTCGTCGGCGGGTTCCGGCTCGCCGCCGCCGCCGCGGATCAGCATCAGCGTGGCCGCCAGCTCGTCCGGCTTGACCAGTACCTGCCGGGCCTTGGACCCCTCGGACGGGCCGACGATGTCGCGGGTCTCCATCAGGTCCATCAGCCGGCCCGCCTTGGCGAACCCGACCCGCAGTTTGCGCTGCAGCATCGAGGTGGAACCGAACTGGCTGGACACCACGAGTTCGACGGCCTGCAGGAACACGTCCATGTCGTCGCCGATGTCGGGATCGACGTCGGTGCGGTCCCCGCTGGGCTTCGCCGCGGTGACTCCCTCGGTGTATTCGGGTTCGGCCTGGTCCTTGCAGGCGTTGACGACGCCCTGGATCTCCTCGTCGGAGATGAACGCACCCTGCAGGCGGATCGGCTTGTTGGCGCCCATCGGCAGGAACAGTCCGTCGCCCATGCCGATCAGCTTCTCGGCGCCCGGCTGGTCGAGGATCACCCGGGAGTCGGTCAGCGACGAGGTGGCGAACGCCAGCCGGGACGGCACGTTGGTCTTGATCAGCCCGGTGACGACGTCCACCGACGGCCGCTGGGTGGCCAGCACCAGGTGGATGCCGGCGGCGCGGGCCTTCTGGGTGATTCGCACGATGGCGTCCTCGACGTCGCGCGGGGCGGTCATCATCAGGTCGGCGAGCTCGTCGACGACCGCGAGGATGTAGGGGTAGGGCCGGTAGACCCGTTCGCTGCCCAGCGGCGCGGTGATCTCCCCGGAGCGCACCTTGTCGTTGAAGTCGTTGATGTGGCGCACCCGCGAGGACTTCATGTCCTGGTAGCGCTGCTCCATCTCCTCGACCAGCCAGGCCAGTGCGGCAGCGGCTTTCTTGGGCTCGGTGATGATGGGCGTGATCAGGTGCGGAATGCCTTCGTACGGCGTGAGTTCGACCATCTTCGGGTCGATCAGGATCATCCTGACCTCTTCCGGGGTGGCCCGCGCCAGCAGCGACACCAGCATCGAGTTGACGAAGCTGGACTTGCCCGAGCCGGTGGAGCCGGCCACCAGCAGGTGCGGCATCTTGGCCAGGTTGGCGCAGATGAAGTCACCCTCGATGTCCTTGCCCAGCCCGATCACCAGCGGATGGTGGTCGGCGCGGGTGGACGGCGCGGTCAGCACGTCGGCCAGCCGCACCAGCTCACGGTCGGAGTTGGGCACCTCGATGCCGACGGCTGACTTGCCCGGGATGGGCGCCAGCATCCGCACGCTCTCGGTGGCCACCGCGTAGGCGATGTTGCGCTGCAGCGCGGTGATCTTCTCGACCTTGACGCCGGGCCCCAGCTCCACCTCGTAGCGGGTGACGGTCGGGCCGCGGGTGCAGCCGGTGACGGCGGCGTCGACCTTGAACTGATCGAGCACCGAGGTGATCGCGTCGGCCATCTGTTCGTTGGCGACGGTGCGCGTCTTGGGCGGATCGCCCGCGACGAGCAGGGTCAGCGACGGCAGCGTGTAGGGGCCTTCGACCACCCGGTCCAGGACGACGGTGTCGTTGGACTTGGCGGGCTTGGCCTTGGGCGCCTTGCGGCGGGCCGGCTTGGCCGGCGGCTCGGCGGGCGGCTCGTCGAGCGGGTAGTTGTCCAGCGGGGTGCGCGACTGCCAGTCCGGGGCCGGCTCGTCGGCGGCAGCGGCACCCTCGTCGACGAAGACCTGATCGTCATGGCCGTCGTCGTAATCCTCGGCATAGTCGTCGCCTTGGCCGTAGCCGTAGTCGTCGTAGTAGTCGTCATCGTCGTAGGCGCCGCGGAACATCGTGCGCAGCGCCTCGGGGGCCTCGCGCAGCGTGGTGCCGGTCAGCAGCAGCACCCCGAACAGCACCCCGATGCACAGCAGCGGCGCGGCGATCCACGGGGTGAGCCCGTCCGCCAGTGGCCCACCGATGGCGAATCCGACAAAGCCGGCGCCGTGCAGGCGACCGTCGGGGCTCTGCGGCGAGCCCGACCACAGGTGCCACAGGCCCAGGATCGGCAGCGCGACCATCACCGAGCCCAGGATCAGTCGGGGCCGGTTCTCCGGGTCGGGCTCGGTGCGCATCAACAGGACACCGGCGGCGGCCGCGGCCAGCGGGAGCAGCATCACCGCGCCACCGATCACTGTGCGCAGGCCGGTGTCGACCCATGCCCCGACGGGGCGTGCGGCGTCCAGCCAGCAGCTTGCTGCGGTCACCACGGCCAGACCCAGCAGGGCCAGCGCGATGCCGTCACGGCGGTGTCCCGGGTCGATGTCGTGTGCGCGGCCCACCGATCGGGCTGCCCCGCCGGCGCCCTTGGCCATCATCAGCCAGGTTGCGCGCGCCATCCGCCCGCCGGCCAGCCCGGCGGCCACCGGCCAGGAGTGTTGCTGTGCTGGGCGGCGGGTTTTGGCCGGCTGCCGGGCACGTGCCGGCCGCGATCCACCTTTGGCGCCGGCCTTTGACCTGGTCGTTCGGGTGCCGGAACGTGCGGGAGCCCTACTAGTGGTCTTACTAGCCATATCGGCAAGCGTAGTCGCAATAGCCTCATCTGCACCATAAGGCACACTGGCCCCGGCGCATTGGTTCATCTCGCAGGCCGATTCGCGCTGGGTAAGGTGACCGGAGAAACCCCCGCCTGCCGAGGAGCCGCACATGCCCGTGGTCATCGTCGCCACATTTGCCGTCAAGCCGGAATCGGTCGAAGCCGTCCGCGACATCTGTACCAAGGCGGTGCCGCAAGTCCACGATGAACCCGGCTGCCAGCTGTACTCCCTGCACGAGACCGACGGCGCCTTCGTCTTCGTCGAGCAGTGGGCCGACGAAGAGGCACTCAAGGCGCATTCGGCCGCACCATCGGTCGCCGAGCTGTTCGGCAGCCTCAGCGAGCACCTGGCCGGCCCGCCCGACATCAAGATGCTGCAGCCGGTTCCGGCCGGCGACGACGCGTTGGGCCTGCTGCGAGGCTGAACCGTGGCGGGCAATCCGGCAGCGCAGACCGCCTTCGGCCCGATGATGCTGGCGGCGGTGGAGCACCTCGAGCCGCCGGAGCGCCGCCTTGTCGACGACGACCTGGCGGCATCGTTCCTACCCGCGCGCGTGCGCTGGATGGTCGCGGCGTTGCGGCCGGCGTTGCTGCGCGGCTGGTTCATCGCGGCCATGGAGCGCACCGGGCCCGGCCTCTGGGCCAATCTGACCTGCCGCAAGCGTTTCATCGCCGATCACCTCGATGAGGCGGCCGGAGATATCGACGCGGTGGTGATCCTCGGCGCCGGCATGGATACGCTCGGCTGCCGCACCGCCCGAAACTCCCGGATCCCGATCTTCGAGGTGGACCAGCCGGTCAACATCGCCCGCAAGGCGGGCGCGGCGCGCCGGGTGCTGGGCGCCCTGCCGCCCTCGGTGCGGCTGGTGGCGCTCGACTTCGAACGCGACGACCTGCTCACCACCCTGGCCGAGCACGGCTATCAGACGTCGTTTCGCACCTTCTTCGTCTGGGAGGGGGTGACCCAGTACCTGACCGAGCAGGCGGTCCACGCGACGCTGACGGGCCTGCGGGCGGCGGCGCCGGGAAGCCGGCTGGCGTTCACCTACGTCCGGCGCGACTTCATCGACGGCACGAACCGGTACGGTTCGCCGACGTTATATCGCCGGGTGGTCAACAAGCTGTGGCACTTCGGGTTGCGGACCGAGGAGGTCGCTGAGTTCCTGGCCGGGTACGGCTGGCGCCTGATCGAGCAGGCCGGGGCGCAACAACTGTTGGCACGCTACGTCGAACCCGCCGGGCGCAAGCTGGCCACCAGCGACCTGGAATGGTCGGCGTACGCCGAAAAGCTCTGAGCCGGCTTAGACCTCGAGCACGGTCGGCACGATCATCGGCTGCCGCCGGTAGACCTCGCCCACCCACTTGCCCACCGTGCGACGGACGGCCTGGGCGATCCGGGTCGGATCGGTGATCTGTTCCGCGGCAAGAGATTCCAGCTCCGCCTCGACCTTGCGGGCCACAGGTTCCAGCGCCTTGGGGTCTTCGGAGAAACCCCGCGAATACAGATGCGGGGGCGCCACCGGCTTGCCGGTCCCCCGGCGCACCACCACGGTCACCGCAACGAATCCCGACGACAGGATCAGCCGCTCCCCCAGCGTCGCATCGCCGACATCGCCGTCCACCAGCCCGTCGACGAACATCTTGCCGGTCGGCACCGCGCCGGCGATGCTGGCCTGCCCACCGATCAGGTCGACACTGACGCCGTTCTCGGCCAACAGGATCGACTCCTCGGGCACCCCGGTACGCGCGGCCAGTGCGGCATTGGCGCGCATCATCCGCCAGGTGCCGTGCACCGGCATCACGTTGCGGGGCCGAATCCCGTTGTAGAGGAACAACAGTTCGCCGGCGTAGGCGTGACCGGAGACATGAACGCGCGCCTGGGCATTGGTGACCACTCGGGCGCCGATCTTGGCCAGCGCGTCCATCACCCCGAAGACGGCCTCTTCGTTGCCGGGGATCAGCGACGACGACAGCACCACCAGGTCACCGGCGGTCAGGGTGATCGACCGGTGCTCACCGCGCGACATCCGCGACAGCGCCGCCATCGGCTCGCCCTGGGTTCCAGTGGTGATCAGCACCACCTGGTCCGGCCGCATCTCCTCGGCGGCGCCGATGTCGACCACGTCCCGGTCGCCTACCTTCAGGAAACCGAGGTCCTTGGCGATACCCATGTTGCGGACCATCGACCGGCCGACGAACGCCACCCGCCGGCCCTGGGAGACCGCAGCGTCGATGATCTGCTGGACCCGGTCCACATTCGAGGCGAAGCACGCCACGATCACCCGTCCCTCGGCGCCCCGGATCAGCCGGTGCAGGGTGGGCCCGACCTCGCTCTCGCTGGGCCCGACGCCGGGAATCTCGGCATTGGTCGAGTCGCACAGGAACAGGTCCACGCCCTTGTCGCCGAGGCGCGACATGCCGGGCAGGTCGGTGGGACGTCCGTCCGGCGGCAGCTGATCGAGCTTGATGTCGCCGGTGTGGAGAACAGTTGCGCTGCCGGCACGCACCGCGATCGCCAGCGCATCCGGGATCGAGTGGTTGACGGCGAAGTACTCGCACTCGAACACCCCGTGGGTGCTGTGCTCGCCTTCGGCCACTATCTGGAACACCGGCTTGATGCGGTGTTCGCGGCATTTGGCGGCGACCAGGGCCAAGGTGAATTTCGAGCCGACCACCGGGATGTCGGGCCGCAGCTTGAGTAGGAAGGGGATCGCGCCGATGTGGTCCTCGTGGGCGTGGGTCAGCACCAGCGCCTCGATGTCGTCGAGCCGGTCGGCGATGAGCCGGATGTCCGGCAGGATCAGGTCGACGCCCGGTTCGTCGTGCCCGGGGAACAGTACCCCGCAGTCGATGATGAGCAAGCGGCCGAGATGCTCGAAAACGGTCATGTTGCGGCCGATTTCACTGATACCACCCAGCGCCGTGATGCGCAGGCCACCCGGAGTCAGCGGCTCCGGTGGCTTGAGGTCCTCATTCACCGGCACCTACTGCAGCACCGAGGCGGCACGCATGTCGACGGCGAGTTCGTCGACCTCGACCGCGGTCGCCGGCACCATCGGCAGTCGCGGGTCACCGACATCGACGCCCTGCAGTCGCAGGCCCGCCTTGACGAAGGTCACCCCGCCGGTGCGGGCCATCGCGTTGGACAGCGGCGCGATCTCGACGTTGATCTTGCGCGCGGTGTCGACGTCGCCGGACTGGTAGGCGGTGAGCATGTCGCGCAACTGTCCGGCGGCGAAGTGCCCGATCACGCTGACGAAGCCGGTGGCCCCCATCGCCAGCCACGGCAGGTTGAGCGCGTCATCGCCGGAGTAGTAGGCCAGATCGGTCTCGGCCATGATCTGGGCGGCCGCGTGCAGGTCGCCCTTGGCGTCCTTGATCGCGACGATGTTCGGGTGCTCGGCCAGTTCGAAGATGGTGTCCGGGGCGATCGGCACCACCGAGCGGGCCGGGATGTCATAGAGCATCACCGGCAGGGCGCTGGCGTCGGCCACGGCGGTGAAATGCGCGAGCAGACCTGCCTGCGAGGGCCGCGAGTAGTAGGGCGTCACCACCAGCAGTCCGTGCGCGCCCACCCCGGCGCAGGCCTCGGCCAGCCGGACGCTGTGTTCGGTGTCATTGCTGCCGGCACCGGCGATGACGCGGGCCCGGTCCCCGACGGCCTCGACCACCGCGCGCAGCAGCGTGAGCTTCTCGTAGTCGGCCGTGGTGGGCGACTCACCGGTGGTCCCGGAGACCACCAGTCCGTCGCAGCCCGCGTCGACCAGGCGATTCGCCAGCCGAGCGGCGGCGTCGGTGTCCACTGAACCGTCCGCGCTGAACGGTGTCACCATCGCGGTCACAACGGTGCCCAACTGCGCCTTGGCGTCGAATCCGCTGCTGCTCACGGCGTCCAGATTACCTGGCTTTCCGCCCGGCTCAGACCTCGGTGGCCAGCGGACTGGTGGCGACTTCGGTGCCGTCGGCCAGGGCGCTGATCTGGAAGTCCCCGAATGCCGCAGGGGCCAGCGCCACCAGCTGCCGCAGGCACTCGACGGCCAGCCTGCGGATCTCGACGTCGGCGTGCTCACTGGCCCGCACCGCGATGAAGTGCCGCCACGCCCGATAGTTGCCGGTCACCACGATGTGGGTCTCGGTGGCATTGGGCAGCACCGCGCGGGCGGCCTGGCGGGCCTGCTTGCGCCGCAACAGCGCACCTGGTTGGTCTGCGAATTTGGCTTCCAGCCTGGCCAGCAGCTCGGTGTAGACCGCGTGGCTGGCATCAGCGGCCGCGGTCAGGACCTCTTGCAGCTCCGGGTCGTCCTCCATGCCGGGCGGCACCACCACCCGCGAATCCGGCTCGGGCACGTAGCGCTGCGACAGCTGGGAGAACGAGAAGTGCCGGTGCCGGATCAACTCGTGAGTGGCCGACCGGGAGATGCCGGTGATGTAGAACGTCGCCGAGGCGTGCTCGAGCACCGAGAAGTGCCCCACGTCGATGATGTGCCGCAGGTAGGTGGCGTTGGTGGCGGTCCGCGGGTTGGGCTTCGACCAGCTCTGGTAGCAGGCCCGCCCGGCGAACTCGACCAGCGCCTGGCCGCCGTCGGCGTCGGTGCTCCACGGCACGTCCGGCGGTGGAATGAAGTCGGTCTTGGCAATCAGTTGCACGCGCAGCGGCGCCTTTTCGGCCACGGCAATCACCTTAAGGCGTGCCGGCCCGGTTTCAGCCGTTCGGCACCTTCGCGGCGATCTGCCCGGCGATGACCACCGCAGTGTCCTTGGGGTCCGCGCTGCAGGTGTTGACGTCGACCACGACATTGTTGACCACGGTCAACGCCCGCCCGCAGGCCCAGCTCACGTCGTTGCCCGCATTGTCTTGGGTCGCGACCGTGCTCAACATGCCGTCGACGTTGGAGATCGGCCCGGCGGTCCAGGTGGTGCCACTCTGCAGGTGGCTGTATTCGTGGCAGGCCGGCCATTGTTGGACGGCTGCGGCGAAGACGGCGGCGGCCTGCTTGGCCGACGGAAACGCGATGACGGCCTGTTCGGCGAAGTGCTCGAAATCGTCGCCCTCGCTCAGCGCCTGTTCCCGCACCCCGGTGTAGCCGCTGTCGGCGTATACCGGTGCCTGGGCCGCACCGTCGATTGCCAGGCATTCTCGGGGCTGCATGGTCGCGCTGTCGTCCGACAGGGCGGTGTGGGTGCGGGTGACGGCCATGTCGGTCGCCGCCATGATCGGATTGATCTGCTCGGGGGTGAGCAGCAGGGCACGAAGGGCGTCCTCGGCGACGGGCACGACGGCCGTGGTGGTGGGCACCGACGATGTGGCGCTGGGCAGGACTGTTGGTTCGTGACTGCCACATCCGGCGGCCGGCACAACGCCCGCGACAACAAGCACCCACGCACCAAGAATCCGCATTCGATCACCTCGGCATCCCCGACCCCGGATCGGCGCGCCAGCCCTCAGCTTCGCCGATCAGCTCCCGGTCGCCACCCTAGCGTCGGCGCAGCGGTCCTGCCAGATCGCCGCGGCTGCCCACGGTTACCCGGCTCAGGCCCAGCCAGGACGCCATGGACTCGAGTTCGGCCACCAGCGCGTCGGCAACCCACGGACGTGACTGCCCCTCTTCGGCGAACGCCCCGACTACGTGCAGGGCATCGTGCTGCCGGTCGGCCTTGAGGTCGACGCGGCCTGCCAGCTGCCCGTCCAGCAGGAACGGCCACACGTAATAGCCGTACTGGCGTTTGGGCGCCGGGGTGTAGATCTCGATGCGGTAGTGAAAGTCGAACAGCCGCTGCACCCGCGGCCGGAAGAAGATCAGCGGATCGAACGGACACAGCAGCGCGGTACCGCGATCAGTCCGCGGAATCGATTGCCCGGCCCGCAGATAGGCCGCGGCGCCCCAGTCGGCCACCTGCACCTGCTCCAGCTCACCAGCGGCCACCAACGCCGCGATAGCCGGCTTGGTCTGGCCGGCAGACAGTCGGAAATAGTCACGCAGGTCCGCCTCGGTGGCCAGCCCGAGCGCACCTGCGGCTCGCAGGACCAACTCCCGGACCGCCTCGTCGTCGTCGACTTCGCGAGCCAGCACCTGCGCCGGCAGCACGTTTGCGACCAGGTCGTAGTGCCGGGCGAATCCGACCCGGGTGGCGGTGGTGAGCACCCCGGCGGCGAACAGTGCCTCGGCCACCCACTTGGTGTCACTGCGGTTCCACCAGGTTCCCTTACCGCGCTTAGGCCCGGCCGCCAGATACGACTCGATCTGTCCGGCGGTGGCCGGCCCGAGTTCGGTGACAGCGGCGACGATATCGTCGGCCAGTCGCGGGTTTGGCCGCACGTTGCCCCACCGCCCCTGGGTGTATTGGCGCATCCGCCATCGCAACAGCGGCCAGTCGTCGACGGCCATCAGCGCCGCCTCGTGCGCCCAGTACTCGACCAACAACCGCGGCGAGCGGGCGCTGTGGCTCCAGGCGGCGCGATCCAGCACGGTGCGGTCATACGGGCCGAGCCGGCTGAACACCGGGGCGTAGTGGGCACGCACCGCCACCGACACCGAGTCCATCTGCAGAACCTGGATCCGTGACATCAACCGCCTCAGGTGCGCCCGACTGACCTCGGCGCGCGGCTTGGCCTCCGCGAATCCCTGTGCGGCGACTGCGATTCGGCGCGCCTGGGCGGCCGTCAGTGACACCGTCACCGACGGTAGCTGCAGAACCGGTAGCGCAGCCCCGCCGCACTGGTGAGCCACTCGCCTTTGCGCACCGACCAGCCGTCGTCGAGTACCGGAGCCAGCGCATCGCCATCTTGGTGCGCCAGTTCGATGTCGATCTCGGTGACTTCGCAGCGGTCGGCGTTGGGCAGTGCCAGCGCGTAGATCTGTGCGCCACCGATCACCCAGGTCTCGGCGCCGGTCACCGCGGCGTCCAGCGTCGACACCACCTCGGCGCCGTCGGCGTCGTAGTCCGGTTGGCGGGTCACCACCACGTTGGCCCGCCCGGGCAGCGGACGCACGCCGGCGGGCAGCGATTCCCAGGTCAGCCGGCCCATCACCACCCGGTGTCCCAGGGTGAGTTCTTTGAACCGCGCCTGATCTTCGGGCAGCCGCCACGGGATGCCGCCGTCGCGCCCGATGACCCCGGACACCGACTGTGCCCAGATCAACGCCAGCGCGCTCATACCGCCACGGGCGCCTTGATCGCCGGGTGCGGGTCGTAGCCGTGGATCTCGATGTCGTCGAACGTGTAGTCGAAGATCGAATCCCGCTGCGCCAGGATCAGTTTCGGATAGGCACGCGGTGTGCGGGACAGCTGCTCGGTGACCTGCTCGACGTGGTTGTCGTAGATGTGGCAGTCGCCGCCGGTCCAGACGAACTCCCCCACGCCCAACCCGGCCTGAGCGGCCATCATGTGGGTGAGCAGCGCGTAGCTGGCGATGTTGAACGGCACCCCGAGGAACAGGTCGGCGCTGCGCTGATACAGCTGGCAGGACAGTTTGCCGTCGGCGACGTAGAACTGGAACAGCGCGTGGCACGGCGCCAGGGCCATCTTGTCCAGTTCGCCGACGTTCCACGCCGAGACGATGATGCGCCGTGACTCCGGGTCGGTGCGCAGCAATTCCACCGCTTTGGCGATCTGGTCGATGTGCTCTCCGGACGGGGTCGGCCAGGACCGCCATTGCACCCCGTAGACCGGCCCGAGATCGCCTGTCGGCGAAGCCCACTCGTCCCAGATGGTGACACCGTGTTCGTTGAGCCACGCGGTGTTGGAGTCACCGCGCAGGAACCACAGCAGCTCGTAGACCACCGACTTGAGGTGCACCTTCTTGGTGGTGATCAGCGGAAAGCCGGCGGCCAGGTCGTAGCGCAGCTGGTGACCGAACAGGCTGCGGGTGCCGGTACCGGTGCGGTCGGCCTTCGGTGTGCCCTGCGCCAACACCAGCCGCAGCAGGTCCTCATACGGGGTCGCGATCGGCACGTCGCCCAGCCTAGCGGTGATCGGTCGGAGTAGAACGGATGCCATGCCCGCAATCAACGACACGATCACCACGCCCGACGGCACCTGCGGTGTCAGGCTGTTCACCCCGGACGGCCCGGGCCCGTGGCCCGGCGTCGTCATGTATGTCGATGCCGGGGGTGTCCGCGACACCTTCGACGGCATGGCCGCCGAGCTGGCCGGACTCGGCTACGCCGTGCTGCTGCCCGACGTCTACTACCGCCATCCGGGCTGGGCACCCTTCGACATGGGGACGGTGTTCGGCGACGCCAAGGAGCGCGCCCGGCTGTTCTCGATGATCAGCCAGGTGACGCAGGATCGGATGGCCACCGATGCCGGGGCGTTCTTCGACTATCTGGCCGGGCGTCCGGAGGTCCGCGGGGACCGGTTCGGGGTGTGCGGCTATTGCATGGGCGGGCGCACCTCGGTGGTGGTGGCCGGGCGTGTCCCGGAGCGGGTCGCCGCGGCGGCGTCGTTCCACGGCGGCGGGTTGGTCACCGACGCACCGGACAGCCCGCACCTGCTGGCCGGGAAGATGCGGGCCAGGGTCTATGTGGCCGGCGCTAAGAACGACGGCGCGTTCACCAAGGCCCACGCCGCGACCCTGGATGAGGCGCTGACCGCGGCCGGTGTCGAGCACACCGTCGAGTTCTATCCCGCCGAGCACGGCTTCGCCGTCCCCGACAATGCGCCCTACGACGCCGACGCCGCGGCCCGGCACTGGACGGCGTTGCGCGAGGTGTTCGGCAGCGCGCTCGGCGGTTAGCCCGGGTGCAGGGCGTCCCCGAGGTGGTCGGCGATGGTGACCTCACCGAACGCGGCGTCTTTGGTCTCGTGCATGACCAGCAGCGCGACGAACGAGCATGCCGCCGCCGTCGACAGGTACACACCCACCCACCGCACCCCGTGCTCGGTGGCCAGCCAGGTGGCAATGAACGGCGCAACCGCCGCACCCAGGATGCTCGCCGCGTTGTAGGACACCCCTGAGCCGGTGTAGCGGACGTTGGGCGGGAACAGTTCGGGCAGCACCGCACTCATCGGCCCGAACGACAACCCCATCAACGTCATTCCGACGATCAGGAAGATCAGTACCGCGCCGGTGGAACTGTCCGGCTTCAAGAACACGCCGAAGGTGGTTCCGTAGAGCACGATTCCGGCGGTGAACACAAGCAGCACCGGACGCCGGCCGTATCGATCGGCGAGCGCGCCGGTCAGCGGTAGCACCGCCATGAAGAACAGCACCGCAATCGCCTGCAGTCCAAGGAATTCCGCGTAGCTGTAGCCCAGTCCGGTGCCGTGTGCGGTGCCGTAGCTCAGCGTCCACGTCGTCACGGTGTAGAACAGCGTGTAGGTCGCCACCATCACCAGCGTTCCGATGATCAGCTGACGCCAATTACCCCGGAGCACCTCTGCTATCGGCGCACTGACCCGCTGACCGCTCTCGATGGCCTGGGCGAAGACCGGAGTCTCGGTGAGTCGCAACCGAACATAGAGGCCTACGCCTACCATCACCACGCTGAGCAGAAACGGTATCCGCCAGCCCCACGCGAGAAACGGCCCGTCCTGCCCATCGGCGGCCGGCCCGAGACCGTGCAGCAGGATCAGGAACATCACGGTGGCGAGCAGAAAACCCAGCGGTGCGCCCAATTGCGGCCACATCCCCGCCCTCGCGCGCCGGCCCGGTTCGGCGTTCTCGGTGGCCAGCAGTGCCGCACCACTCCATTCCCCGCCGAGCGCCACGCCCTGACTGAACCGCAGCACAGCCAGCAGAACCGGTGCGAGCAGACCGATCTGGTGATAGGTGGGCAGCACCCCGATCGCAAATGTGGCGACACCCATGACCAGCAACGAGGCGACCAGGGTGGTTTTGCGGCCCAGCCGATCACCGAAGTGGCCGAACAGGACCGAGCCCACGGGCCGGGCCACGAAGGCCAGTCCGAACGTCGCCAACGACGCCAGCAGCGCCACGGTCGGATTGCCCCGCGGAAAGAAGAGGTGCGGAAATACCGTGACGGCCGCGGCGGCATAGACGTAGAAGTCGTAGAACTCGATGGTGGTGCCGATCATCGCCGCCAGCGCGATCCTGCGGGTCATCCCCCGCTCAGATTCCCGCGTCGTCGGCAACCTTGCGGGCCTGATCCACCAGCGCGTCGATCCAACCGGTGAGCGGCGTCCCCGACGCCGCCCGGTTCTCCGGGTTGTTCAGCACCCGCCGCACGATCCCCTCGGCGATGATCGCCACCTTCCACAGACCCAGCGCGTGCCAGAACGCCAGGCTCGCCGCGTCGCGTCCAGTGCGCTCCAGATACACCCGGGCCATCTCGGCCCGGTCCGGGAAGCCGTCCAGCGTGGTGACGACGAACTCGCCGGCGATGTTCTCCTCACCGGCCTGCGGCCAGTACGCCAACAGACTGCCCATGTCGGCCAGCGGATCACCGAGGGTGGACAGCTCCCAGTCCAGCACCGCGGTGACCGCACCGTCGGTGCGCGAGGTGATCACGTTGCGAATGTGGAAGTCGCCGTGCACCAGTGTCAGCTCCTGCTGCGGCGGCGCCGCGGCAACCAGCCGCCGGGTCAGGTCGTCGAGTTCGGGCAGCTCGCGAGTCTTGGACTGCTCCCACTGCCCGGCCCAGCGCTTGAGCTGACGTTGGGCGTACGGCTTGTGGCTGGCCAGGTCGTCCAGGCCGACCTTGTCGATGTCGACGGCGTGGATCTTGGCCAGTGTCTCCACCATGGACAGCGCAATCTGGCGGCGGCGCTGCGGCGTAAGCGATTCGGCCACCGCCATCCGGTCCACCACCACCCCGTCGACGTACTCCATCAACAGCAGCGGCACGTCCTCAGCATCGCGGGTGAGCCCGTACACCCGCGGAGAGGGCACATCGGCCTCCTGCAGGGCAGTCAGGATCCGCGCCTCCCGAGCGACGTCGTGGGCCGATGCCAGCAGCTGACCCATCGGCGGCCGTCGCAACACCCACCTGTGGTCGGCCGCGTCGCAGACCAGATACGTCAGGTTCGACTGACCGATGCCGATCCGCTCGAAGCTCAGCGGGCGGGTAACGGGTATACCGAGCTGGACAATCCAACGCGCGACCATCGCCGGGTCCACGCCGACCACGTCAGCCATGAGCGCCCGACCGGAATCCCGCTGCGCCGCCGAGGAGTTGGCCGCCGTCGATCACCAGGGTCTGACCGGTGATCCAACTCGCCACATCCGATGCCAGGAAGGCGACCGCCTCGGCGATGTCGACAGGCTCACCGATCCGGCCCAGCGGCATCGCCGCGGCCAGGCCGTCCTCGTTCTCCTTCCAGAGGATCTCGGCCAGCTTGGTCCGCACCACGCCGGGGCAGACGGCATTGACCCGCACGCCCGGTGAGAGTTCCAGCGCGAGTTGTTTGGTGATGTGGATCAGCGCGGCCTTGGTGGCGTTGTACATGCCCATGAGCGGCGCGGAGCTCATCCCGCCGATGGACGCCGTGTTCACCACCGTGCCGCCGTGTTCGCCCATCCATGCCTTGACCGCGAGCGAGGTCCACAGCAACGGACCCCACAGATTGACGTCGAAGATCTTGGCGAACCGGGCGTGGTCCTGGTCGATCAGCGGGCCGAAGGCCGGGTTGGTGCCAGCATTGTTGACCAGGATGTCGACGCTGCCGAAGCGCTCCATGGTGGTCTCGATGCAATGCCGCGCGGCGCCGTCTTCGGCGACGTGCGCGGCCACCCCGATTGCGTTGCCGTTGACCTGAGCTGCGGCGGCGTCGGCACTCTCCTGGTCGCGGGAGGTGAGCACCACGTTGGCGCCCGCTTCGGCCAGCCGCTGCCCGATCGCCAACCCGATCCCGCGCGATGCGCCGGTGACGATCGCGGTGCGTCCCTTCAGATCTGTCATCGGGCGTCCTGGAGGTACTTGCCCAGTTCCTGACGGGCGATCGCGCGTTTGTGTACCTCGTCGGGGCCGTCGGCGAGTCGCAGCGTGCGTAGGTGCGCCCAGAACGCGGCCAGCGGGAAGTCCTCGGTGACGCCGCCTGCGCCGTGCACCTGGATCGCCCTGTCGACGATGGTCAACGCGATGTTCGGTGCGGCCACCTTGATCGCGGCGATCTCGACCTGGGCGGCCTTGTTGCCGACGGTGTCCATCAGATAGGCCGCCTTGAGCGTGAGCAGCCGGATCATCTCGATATCGATGCGTGCCTCGGCGATCCAGTCGCGGATGTTGGAGTTGGCACTGATCGGCTTGCCGAACGCGATTCGCGAATTCGCCCGCCGGCACATCAGTTCCAGTGCCCGCTCGGCCATGCCGATACAGCGCATGCAGTGATGGATGCGCCCCGGACCGAGGCGGGCCTGGGCGATCGCGAAGCCCTCCCCCTCGCCCTTGAGCACATCCTTGGCTGGCACGCGGACGTCTTTGAAATCGATTTCGGCGTGACCTTCGCGGTCCTGGTAGCCGAAGACCGTCAGCCCCCGCATGACCGTGACGCCGGGCGCGTCGATGGGCACCACCATCATCGACTGCTGCCGGTGGGGGGCGGCGTTGGGATCGGTCTTGCCCATCACGATCATCACTTTGCAGTTGGCGTGCAATGCGTTGGACGCGAACCACTTCCGACCGTTGAGGATGTAGTCGCCGGTTGCGCCGTCCTTGGCCATCGACAGCTGCACGTTGGTGGCATCCGAGGACGCCACCTGTGGCTCGGTCATGGCGAACGCGGAGCGGATAGTGCCGTCCAACAGCGGCTTGAGGTATTTCTCCTTGTGTTCGTCGCTGCCGAACAGCGTGAACACCTCCATGTTGCCGGTGTCGGGTGCACCGCAGTTGGTCGCCTCCGGGGCCAGGTGCGGGCTGCGGCCCATGATCTCGGCCAGCGGCGCGTATTCCAGGTTGGTCAACCCCGGGCCCCACTCGGCATGCGGGTGGAAAAGGTTCCACAGACCGCGTTTGCGCGCCTGCGCTTTGAGGTCCTCGATGATCGGCGGCTGAAAGTGCGGGTCGCCCGACTCCGCCATCTGCCTCTCATAGACCGGCTCGGCCGGGTAGATATGGCTGTCCATGAATTCGAGCAGGTCGGCCCGAATCTTGCTGGCACGCTCGGATGTTTCAAACAGCGACATGCGGATTCCTTTCAGTTGCCCAGCAGGCTTCGCTGGTAGCGGCGCATGCCGCGCAGCCAGCGGTCATAGTCGGTTCCCTTGAACCGGTACATCTCCAGCACCGCGGGATGCGGCAGGATCAGGAAGCGTTCGTCGTCGACGGCGGCGAGCACCTCTTGGGCGACGGCGTCGGGTTCGAGCACCTCGCCGGCCGCGGTCACCGCCCGGGTCGCAAGGTCGCCCACCGGGTCACCGGATTGCGCACCGGCGAACAGCAGCTTGGTGTTCACACCCATCGGGCACAGGCAGCTGACCCGTATCCCCTGATCGCCGTAGGTGATATTGAGCCACTCGGCGAATCCGACCGCGGCATGCTTGGTGACGGCGTAGGTGGCTCCGCCGAGCTGGGTGAGCAGGCCGGCGGCCGACGCGGTCGAGACGAAGTAGCCCTCGCCGCGCTGCACCCAACCGGGCACCAGCAGCTGCGCGGCCCGGATGTGGGAGCGCAGGTTGACGTCGATGGCCTGGTCCCAGTCACCATCGGTGGCCTCCAGGCCCGGAGCGCCGGTGATGCCGGCGTTGGCGAAGTACATGTCGACGGGCCCGAAGTGGCGCTCGGCGAGGCCGATCAGTGCCTCGATCACCTCGGTGTCGGATACGTCGCCGCCGGCGGCGACCGCCGCGCCCGGCACGGCCACGTTGATCTGATCGGCAACCACCGTTGCGGCTTCGATGTCGAGGTCGGCCACCACCACCCGGGCCCCGGCACGGGCCAGCGCCGTCGCCACCGCCCCACCGATACCGCCTCCGCCGCCGGTGACGATCGTGACCCGTTCGGCAACCTTCATGGGCAAGTCCCTATCGCTCGAGTTGAATCCGAATTCATGTTGAGGGCGTTGGCCCACAATCTGGTGACGGTGTCGACAATGGCGTCGAAGTCCACCCCGGCGCCGTCGGGCACCTCCCCAGCTACGAAGATCCCGTATGCCAATCGGCTGACCATCCCCGAGAGCGCCCGCGAGGCCAACTGCGGATCGACGTCGGCGCCGGCAATCCCCCGCTCCTGCAGGTCTGCAATCCCGGCGGCATTGCGCGCGATGAACGCGTCGGCGCGCCGCGACCGGAAGGCCCGGAACTCGGGATCGACCTGGGCCACCTGCTCGAGCAGTCCCATCAACTTCGCATTGCGCCGATATGCCTCTAAATATGCACGATTACTGGCCTCCAGCACCGCGTACGGGTCGTCGGTGTCGCTGACCCGGCCCATCCCCGGATGCATCATGTCCTGTTGAGCCTGCTCGAGGACGGCGGCGAAGATCTCTTCTTTGTTGGTGAAATAGGTGTAGAACGACCCGGTGGCACAGCCGGCCACCTTGGCGATATCGGTCAGCTTGGCGTCGAGGTAACCGTCCCGCTCGAACACCCTGCGGGCCGCTGCGACCAGTGCCGCCCGGGTCCGGGCGCCGCGCACCGTTGCCGGCAAGGGGCGAGCGGGGGCGGCCATGCCGGGAGCTTAGCTGAATCCGACGTCAAGTTCACCCCATTCGTCGGACGGGTTCGGCATTGACTCGACGCCGCGCAGCCTGCGTTCGATGGCGCGGGTACGCACACCCGCACTCTCGATGGTGTTGCGGGCCTGGTCGAGCTGCTTGCGAGTCTTCTCCAGGACTGCCGCGAACTTGCCGAACTCGGTCTTGACCGCGCCGAGCACCTGCCACACCTCGGAACTGCGCTGCTCGATCGCCAGCGTGCGAAACCCCATCCGCAGACTGTTGAGCAGCGCCGCCAACGTGGTCGGCCCGGCCAAGGTGACCTTGTATTTGGTCTGTATCCGTTCGAACAGGCCGGGCTGGCGCAGCACCTCGGCGTACAGACTCTCGGTCGCCAGGAACAGGATCGCGAAGTCGGTGGTGTGCGGCGGCGCGAGGTACTTGTCGCAGATGTCGCCGGCCTCGGCCTCGATCCGCCGGATCAGAGCCTGTCGCGCAGCGGCCTCCCCCGCGGTGTCGGCGCACTCCTGCGCGTCGAGGAGGCGCTCGAAGTCCTCACGCGGAAACTTCGCGTCGATCGGCAGCAGCACCTCCGCGGCATCCGACCCGCCGGGCAGCCGAATCGCGAACTCCACCCTCGCATTCGAGCCGGGCACCGTGACGGCATTGGTGAGGTACTGCTCCGGCGTCAGCGTCTCGGCCAGCAAGGCGGCCAGTTGCGTCTCCCCAAAGATGCCACGGGTCTTCACGTTGGACAGCACCCGCTTGAGATCACCCACCCCGGTGGCCAGGCTCTGCATCTCACCGAGGCCGCGCTGCACGGCCTCGAGCCGCTCGGAGATCTGCGTGAAGGATTGCGCCAGCCGGGTTTCCAAGGTCGCCTGCAGCTTCTCGTCCACCGTGGCGCGCATCTTCTCCAGTTGACGATCCAGTACGTAGCCCTGCTTCTCCTGGGCCTCCTGAAGGCCGGAGCCGAAGCGGTGCAGGGTCTGCTGCCACTGGTGGAAGGCCTGAGCGAGCTCCGCCCGTCCGGCGTGCTGTTCTTCGCGCAGGGTGCGCTCCACCCGCTCACTGTCGGCGCGCAACGCCGCGAGCTGCTCGGGTGCCATCGGCGCGCCCCCGGGACGCAGCAGCACCATGAGCTGCAGGATCACCGCCAGCATGGCCAGTGAGGTGAGGAGGATCAGCAGGGCTGTGTCCATGGGCGCACGGTAGCGCGACCCACCGACATCAACCGTCAGGCAGCCGCGCGATCCACGCCCGCGTGTCCGCCGGGTCGATGACGTCGTCGAGTTCGAACGTCATCGCAGCGCTCAGGGCGCGCCCGCGCCGGTAGGCCGCCGCGACCAGGTCGTCGAAGAGCTTCTGCCGCTGCTGCGGGTCGGCGATCTCGGCCAGCTCCTTGCGGAACCCGAGCCGCACCGCGCCTTCCAACCCCATCCCGCCGATCTCGCCGGTCGGCCAGGCGACGGTGAACTGCGGGGCGTGAAACGAGCCGCCCGCCATCGCCATGGCGCCCAGTCCATAGCCCTTACGCAGCACGATCATTCCCATCGGCACCGTCAGCCGTGCTCCGGCGATGAACATCCGGCTGAACCGGCGCACGGTGGCGTCGCGTTCGGCGTCGGGGCCGACCATGAAACCCGGTGTGTCACACAGGGCCAGCACCGGCAGCCGGAACGACTCGCACAGGGTCAGGTGGTCGGCCGCCTTGTCGGCCGCCTCCGCATCGATGGCACCACCGAGATGGTGGCTGTTGTTGGCAAGAACTCCGTAAGCGACGCCGTGCACCCGCACCAGTGCGGTCACGATCCCGACCCCGTAGTCGGGCCGCAGTTCCAGCACCGAATCGACGTCGACGATCGCCTCGATGGCCCGACGCACGTCGTAGGCCCGTAACCGGTTCTGCGGCACCACATGCCGGGCCAGGCGCGGGTCGGGTTCGCGCCAGTCGGTGGCCGTGGAATGAAAGTAGGACAGGTATCGCTTGGCCAGCGCCACCGCATCGGCCTCGTCGGCGGCGGCCAGGCCCACCACCCCGTTGCGGCACTGCACCCCGATGGGTCCGATCGCCTCGGGCGCGAACACGCCGAGCCCGCCGCCTTCGATCATGGCCGGACCACCCATGCCGATGTTGGCGTCCGGGGTCGCGACGATCACGTCGCACGCCCCGGCCAACGCCGCGTTGCCGGCGAAACAGCGGCCGGACACGATGGCCACCAACGGAACTCGGCCGTTCAATGCGGCCAGCGACCGAAACGTCATCAGGTCGAGCCCGGCCATACCCGCGACATCGGTATCCCCGGGACGCCCACCACCGCCTTCGGCGAACAGCACCACCGGCAGCTTCCGGCGGGCCGCCACCTCGAACAGTCGATCGGTCTTGACGTGATTGCGCATGCCCTGGGTGCCGGCCAGCACCGTGTAGTCGTAAGAGGCCACCGCCACCGGTACCGCGTCGATAGTCGCCAGTCCGGCGACCAGGCCGTCGGCAGGTGTGTTGACGATCAGATCCTCATCCGAGCGCCGACTGCGCTGCGCTGCCACCGCCAGCGCCCCGTATTCGACGAAACTGCCTGCGTCGACCAGATCGGCGATGTTCTCCCGGGCAGTGCGCCGGCCCAGCCCGTGCCGTTTGGCGACCACCTCGGGCCGACCTTCGTCCCGGGTGAGGCGGTGCCGGTCGGCGACCTCGTCGAGGTCGGCTCGCGGAGAATCGAGCACCGGGCCCGCATCGGCCCCCTCCGCGGACTGCTCGTCGCTTGCCACGAACACCAGCACGGGTTCACGTGCGTTCACGACCTGCCCCGGGTCGACCAGCGTGCGCAGGGTGCGGGTGCCGGCGGGAGCGGCGAGCACGTGCTGCATCTTCATCGCCTCCAGCACGACGCCGTCGGGTCCGGCCTCGACGATCGTGCCTGCCATGGGCGTGTGGAGCAGCTGCTCACCGGGCCGGTATTCGTCGCTTACGGGCATCGGGGCTCCGACCAGCGCGGGCAGCTGCCGGTCCAGCCAGCCCGTTGTCACCGCCCCGGCGGCAAGGTCTTCGTGAGCCAGAATGGCCTGCAGCAGAACGATATTGGTGCCGACGCCGGTGATGGTGAACTCCGCCAGCGCACTCCGCGCCTTGTGCAACGCGGCCGCCGGTGAGTCGGCGTGGACGTGGGTGATCACCTTGGCCAGCAGCGGGTCGTAGCGCGGGCCGACGGTCAGGCCCGGGCGGGCATAGGTGTCCACTCGCACCCCGGGCCCGCTCGGTGGCGTGAACGCCGAGATGGTGCCGGTCGTTTCGGTGTTGACCCGGCATTGGACCGCGACCCCCCGCGCCTCGGTCGCCAGCTGCAGGTCTCCCAGCGCGGCACCCTCGGCGATCTTGAACTGCAGGGCCACCAGATCCAGTCCGGTGACCGCCTCGGTCACGGTGTGCTCCACCTGAATTCGTGGGTTGACCTCAAGGAAGACGAACCGGCCGGGTGCGACCAGGAATTCCACGGTCGCCAGGCCCCGATATCCGACGTCGGCGCAGAGTCGGACGGCTGCGTCATACAGCGCTCCGCGCAGCTCGCTGGAGATCCCTGGCGCGGGGGCGATCTCGATCAGCTTCTGATAGCGCCGCTGAATGCTGCAGTCGCGGTCGCCCACCGCGACCGCGCGCACCCCGTCGGCCACCACCTGTACCTCGATGTGGCGTGCGGCGTCGATGATCTCCTCGGCGAACACCTCCGCGGCACCGAACCCGAGACGGGCCTCTGCGGCGCACCACCGGTAGGCGTCCTCGATCTGACCGGCGTCACGGACCGTGCGGATCCCCCGCCCTCCGCCTCCTGCGAGAGCCTTGAGCATGATCCCGCCGGGGTGGGTGCCGAGAAACTCACGGATCTGCTCGACCGTGGAGGCCCCCTCAGTCGCGGCCGGAACCGGCAGGCCGGCAGTGATCGCGGCCTGGCGGGCCGCCGACTTATCACCGAAGACCTCGAGCAGTTCGGGGTCGGGCCCCACGACGGTGCGCCCCGCCGCAGTAGCAGCGCGGGCGAATTCGGCTTTCTCCGAGAGGAATCCGTAGCCGGGATGAATCAGATCGGCGCCGGACTTTGCCGCTGCGGCCAGCACGGCTGCGACGTCGAGGTAGGCGGCCGGACCGGTGCCGGGCAGGACGACGGCGAGGTCTGCGGCCGATACGTGCGGGCTGTCCGCGTCGTCCTCGGCATAGACGGCCGCAGTGGAATAGCCCAATTCGGTTGCGGTGCGGATGATTCGCAGTGCGATCTCACCACGGTTGGCGATCAACACCGTTTTCGTCACGGCGGCGGTGGCATTCAACGCAGCGGGTCACCCCACCGCACCTGTTCGCGCAGGTGCCCCTTGAGCACCTTGCCGCTGGGAGTGCGGGGCAGCGCGTCGGTGTGGATCGTGATGTATTGCGGGACCTTGAAGTCCGCCAACTCTCCGCGGCAGTGCTCAAGCACCGCGGTGACGTCGACGTCATCGCCGACCAGCACTGCGCCGACCTTCTCGCCCATCACGTCGTCGGGCACCGCCAGCACGCAGGCATCGGCGACCCCGGGAGCGGCAAGCAGAGCCGCCTCCACCTCCACACTGGAGATGTTCTCGCCGCCGCGGATGATGATGTCTTTGAGCCGGTCGATGATGTGCACCCGGCCCGCGTCGTCGACCCGCACCACGTCACCGGTGTGCAGCCACCCGTCGATAATCGCGGCGGCGGTGGCCTCCGGCCGATTCCAGTAGCCGCGCATCACATTCGCGCCGCGAACCACCAGTTCCCCGACGTTCGCTTCCTCGCCGAGCGGGGCGATACCGATGTCACCGGAGGGCACCGCGTAGCCGACCGAGTCCGCGTGCTTGACCGCGTCGCCATCCGGCAGCACCGTCATCAGCGAGGCGGTCTCGGTCATACCATAGCCGTTGAACACCGTTGCCGCACCGAAGGCGTCGCGCAGCGAACGCACCAGCACCGGTGCCGTCGGAGCGCCGCCGTAGCCGACCCACCGCACCCCCGATACGTCCGCGTGCGCGAACTCGGGGTGCCGCAGCAACAGCGAGTAAACCGCGGGCACCGTGACCAACGACGAAATCCGTTGCTCAGGAAGAACAGTGGCCAATTCCGGAAGGTTCAACGTCGGCATGATCACTGCCGCGCCCCCGGTGTAGGCGGCGACCAGCAACTGCGAGTTGCAGCCGGTGACATGGAACAGCGGGACCGAGATCAGGGTGCGCAACTGTTCGCCCAGCTGCCGGGACTGCCCCATGGTGCGCACCATGTTTTCGGCGTTGGTCAGGAATGCCTGGTGGGTGGTGGGCACGCCCTTGGGACTCCCGGTGGTCCCGGAGGTGTAGAACAGCGCGGCGGTGTCGCCCGACTCGAGCCCGTCCACCACATGAGGCCGGCCGTCGGGCAGCGCGGTGCCGGGTGCCAGATCCACTCGCACCCCGGCGTCGGTGAGCACGAAGTCGACTTCCGGTGCGGCCGAACGGATATTGACGGCCACCGGTATACCGCCGGCCATCAGCGTCCCCCAGAACGCCAGCACCCAGTCCAGGCCCGCGGGATAGCGCACTGCGACCCGGTCGCCGCGCCCAAGACCCTGCTCGCGCAGCCCGCCGGCCACCCGGGCCGCCCGCTGCCACAACTGCCGGTAGGTCAGCGACCCTGCGCCCAACTCAACGACGGCCTCGCTGTCCGGCCGCTGCTCGGCCTGTTCGGCGAGGACGTCGAGCAGGGTTGCGGGCAGGTGCTCGTAGTGCGCGACGCCGTCACGGTCGCGGACCACCCCGGTCGTCGGAAAAGGATTGCGGCTGCGTGGAATCTCGATGACGTCCGTCATGCGCAGCCCACCGTCACCGTGCCTGCCGGCGATGCGCGAGGCTTCGCAGCGTCCCGCGCAGCGCGTAAGCGGCGGTCAGCACGCACGCCGCAATCAGCACCACGAACATGGGTAACCAGTTGCCGCGCTCATGGCTGATGTGCCACCAGACGTAGGTGAACAACAGTGAACACGCGAACAGCACCAAGTCTCGCCAATTGCCCTCATATGACAGCGCCGCGGCCCGCAGTGCCCGGTTACGGTCGGCCACCGCGACCAGGTCGTCGATCCGCTCGTCGACGGTGCGCTGCAGGCGAGCTTTGCGCTCGGTCTGATCGGCCGGGATCCGGTCCAGCAGATCGAGGTCCTGCTTGATCAGGCTACGCAGGTCCGGGCCCTTGAACTGGCCGGCGGCAGCGGTGACCAGGGCTCCACCGAAGACCGGTGCGGCGCCCAGCGCCATACTCAGCAGAGTCGGCATCGTCGTGTCGTTCCTTTCGCGCTACCTACTCGGGTCACCCTACGACCTCAGCCAAGCTTTACCGTGCCGTCCGGTTCGATTCGCCAGTGCGGGTTGTGGGCGATCTCCCAGATCAGTCCGTTGGGGTCTTGGACGTGAGCGTGGAATATCCCGCCGAACTGACCGGGCTGCGGCGGCTTGAGGACGGCGCCTCCCGCGGCGGCCATCGCATCGGCCAGCGTCGCCACGTCACCGGGGCTGTCGAGGTTGTGGGCAACGGTGATACCGGAGACCCTGGACTGGTCGCCGGGCACGGCCAGATCGGCGTTGAACTTCTCCGCGAGGAAGAAACCCAGCACCTGCCCCGGAGCGGACTGGTAGAAGATGATTTCGCCCTCCACGTCCAGCAACGGGCTCCAGCCCAGGGCGCCGTAGAAGGCGCGGGTGGCGACCAGATCGGTGGCAGCAACAGTGATGAAGTGCACCTGCTGTTTCATGGGCCGAGTTTAGGGCGGCCTGTCGACGAGTCGTGTAGTCTCGCACATATGTTCGATTCGCAGTTGCCCGAGCCCGCTGACCTGGCCGACGTCGACGACGCCGCCCTGGTGGAGGCGATCGGTGGCTGGGCCCGGGTGGAGGCTGCTGCGGCGGCCCGCCGGCTGGCTGCGATCGGCGAGCTGGTGGCACGGCGCACCCGCGGGGTCGACGCGGTGAACCGATCCCGCTGGACCTGCGACTACTGGGACCTCGCAGCCTCCGAAGTCGCGGCCACCGAACGCATCAGCCACGGCATGGCCTCCTCCCAGATGTATCTGGCCTCCGCACTGCGTGACCGGCTGCCACGGGTCGCCGCCATGTTCGCAACGCCGAAAACGGCACCACCGGGGTGTGGGGCCGGCTACTCGATGCCGATGCCACCGCCCTCGCCCAACGACTGACCCAGATGACCCACACCGTCTGCGACGACGACCCGCGCACCCTGGCCCAGCGGCGCGCCGACGCCCTGGGCGCCCTGGCCGCAGGCGCCGACACCCTCACCTGCACCTGCACCAACAGCAACTGCCCGTCGTCCGCCGGTTCCGACGCCCGCTCGACCAGCGTCACCGTCTACGTCGTCGCCGATCAAGCCGCACTCGACGCCACCGCCGCCCCTCACAGCGATCCCGAACCGCCCGGCAAGCAGCGCCATGCGCGCCCTGCACCATCGGGGCGCATCATCGGCGGCGGCAGCATTCCCGGGCCACTGCTTTCGCAGCTGATTCGCCGCGGCGCCACCGTCAAACCACTGCACCACCCCGGCGATGCACCCGCCCAACCGCGCTACCGACCCTCAACCGCCCTGGCCGCGTTCATCCGCGCCCGCGATATGACCTGCCGATTCCCCGGCTGCGATCGCCCCGCTACCGCCTGCGACATCGACCACGCCATCGCCTACCCGGCAGGTCCCACCCACCCCGCGAATCTGCGTTGCCTATGCCGAAAACACCACCTACTCAAAACCTTCTGGACCGGCGACACCGGCTGGCACAACACCCAAAACCCCGACGGCACCATCGAATGGACCAGCCCCACCGGCCACACCTACACCACCACCCCCGGCAGCACACTGCTCTTCCCCAGCCTGTGCCTACCTACGGGTGCATCCCCACCACCACGAACACCACTGGCACCAGGCACGTGCCGCAGCGTGATGATGCCGACCCGCACCCGAACCCGGGCGCAGAACCGCTCCGCACAGATCGAAGCCGAACGGGCCCTTAATGCCCCGCCCTGATAATCGGTCAGCTCTTGAAGGGCAGGATCTTGTTGAGCTGGTCGAGTTCCTTGCGCAGGTCATGAATCAGCGCGGTGCCCTTGGCGGTGTGCGCCACGGCATGGATGCCGTCCTTCTGCTGGGCCAGCTCCGCGATGTTCTCGTAGGCTGCGCGCACCGATTCCAGGGTGCGCGCCAGCAGGTCAGTGGTCTGGGTGTCGTTAGCTTGCGTCACGGCATCGCAGCCTATCGCCTCACGATGGGTACTGGGTGCAAACCCGTAGCAAACCGCGGCGGCATCCGGCATAGTCAGCCGAGACGGGAGGGGGACGGGCCGTGAAGCGCTACTACGCCGGGGTTCTGGGCGCCGTGCTGGGAGCAGCGACGGCCCTGTCCGGGTGGCTGATCGCCTCGGCCCCGCCGGCCCAAGCCGGGTGTGCGGACAACCCGCTGCTCTTCTTCTCCACGGCTCAGAAGTGCGACGGCCCGATTCAGCCCGACGGCAGCTGGCAGCGTTGCGTGTTCTATTACTACGAGCCGCCGAAATCGCCACCGATGCAACAGGACTGCCACTCGATGGGCCCCGGCCGGGACTATCCGCTGCACTCGTTCTACATGCCGGAAACCCACATCGACCCGTAGCGGCACTCAGTCCATCAACTGCGCGGCCACCGTCGCTCCGAGTTCCCAGCACGCCTGCAACTCGGCTTTGCCGGGGCTGCCCGACACCACCACATAGTCAGCGGATTTCAGCCAGCCGAGCCCGGTCGTGATGGAGTCGACGGCACGTTCGGCGCCCTCGGTGCCTTCGTTGCCGTGCAGGAAAAGCCCGAACGGCCGTCCCCGGGTCGAGTCCAGGATCGGGTAGTAGCACACGTCGAAGGCATGTTTGAGGGCGCCCGAGATGTAACCGAGGTTGGCCGGGCTGCCCAACAGGTAGCCGTCGGCGGCCAGCATGTCCGATGCCGTCACGCTCAACGCCGGTCGGCGCACCACCTCCACGCCTTCGATCTCGGGATCACTCGCGCCGGCCAGAACCGCCTCGAACATGGCCTGACAGTGCGGCGATGGCGTGTGGTGCACCACCAGCAGCGTCTTGCTCATCGGCCCTCCTGCAAGCGCACCGCGGTCTTCATCGCCTCCCGCGCGCGGCGCCGGTCCCCGGCGAACTCGTAGGCGCGGGCCAGCCGGTACCAGCGCTGCCAGTTGTCCGGGTCGGCGTCGAGCTCATCCTGAATCGTGTGGAACAGCGCGTCGGCGGCGTCGCGCTCGATTCGCCCGGACGGCCGGCGAGGCAGCGCACCGCCGTCCAGTTCCATCCCGTCGGCGGCGATCAGCCGCGACAGCCGCTGATGAGCGAATCCGTCACGCAGGGTGGCGACCATCGCCCACAGCCCGATGAACGGCATGATCAGCAGCGCCACGCCCAGCCCGATTGCCGAAAGCGATCCGGAGCCGATCAGCATCACCGCGATCCGGCCCAGAAACACCAGATACATCAGCAACGCCACGCACATGAACGCGAGGAGCAGTTTCGTCCGCGCGGGCGCCGAAAGCTTCACCGCGCCTACTTCAGGTCGAGCAGGGGTTCGATGCCGATGGTCAGACCCGGGAACTGCGCGACCCGGCGCACCGCCAACAACACCCCGGGCACGAACGACGTTCGGTCGATGCTGTCGTGCCGGATCGTCAGCGTCTCCCCCATGGTGCCGAACAGCACCTCCTGGTGAGCTACCAACCCGGCCACCCGCACCGAGTGCACCGGAACACCGTCCACGTCGGCACCGCGTGCGCCCGGCAGACCGGTGCTGGTGGCATCCGGGTTGGGCGGCAGGCCTTTTCGCGCGGCGGCGATCAGCGCGGCGGTTCGAGACGCGGTACCCGACGGCGCGTCGGCCTTCTGCGGGTGGTGCAGCTCGATGACCTCCACCGATTCGAAGTACTTGGCGGCCTGCACCGCGAAGTGCATGGACAGCACCGCGCCGATGGCGAAGTTGGGGGCGATCAGCACCGCAGCACCGGGTTTGGCCGCCAGCCACGAGCGGACCTGCTCGATCCGTTCGGCGGTGAATCCGGTGGTGCCCACCACCGCGTGAATCCCGTTGTCGATCAGGAACTTCAGGTTGTCCATCACGACGTCGGGGTGGGTGAAGTCGATCACCACCTCGGTGCCGCCGTCGGTCAGCAGACTCAGCGCGTCACCGGCGTCGACCTCGGCGGACAACGTCAGGTCATCGGCGTCGCGCACCGCCGCCACCATGGTGGCTCCGACTTTGCCCTTGGCTCCCAGCACCGCTACCCGCATGGCTGCCACCCTACTTACGACACTTCCCGGCGGCTCTGGTCGGGACGGTCGGCGTCCGCCAGGCATTCGGCGACGAAGCGGGTCATCAGCGCGAAGGCCGCTCGGCTCTCCGGCAGGAACGGGAACAACGCCGGGAAGGCATGCACCTGGCTGGCCCATAGCTCAAGCCTGCTGGGCCGGCCCGCCGCCAGCAGCGCGGCATGCAGCCGTTCGTTGTCGCAGCGCAGGATCTCTGACTCGGATGCGATCAGCAGCGCCGGCGGCATGGTGGCCAGCGGCCCGTTGATCGGAGCGAGCTCGCGACGCATCTCGGGCAGCGGGCACACCTGGTCGACGAGGTCCGGCAGCGCGTCGGCGATGCCGAACGCGTCGCTGCCCTGGTTCGGGTGGGTGCTGCGGGCCTGCCCGTCGAGCTCCAGCCACGCCGAGATCCCGATCACCCCGGCCGGGGCCGGCATCCCCTCCTGCTGGGCTCGCAGTGCGGTGGCGAACGTGAGGAAGCCGCCCGCGGAGTCCCCGGCGATCACCGTTTTGGCCGGGTCGGCACCGTGGTCCAGCAGCCACCGGTAGGTGCCGACGCAGTCGGCCACCGAGCCGTCGACGGTCACCTCGGGGAATTGCCGGTAGTCGACGTGCACCACCGGCAGCCCGGTGCGTCGCGCCAGCTTGACCACTACGTGCAGGTGGGTGTCCAGGCCGCCGGTGAAGAACCCGCCGCCGTGGAAGTACAGGATGACGCCGTTGCTGAAAGGAGCGTCGGTGCGGCGAACGATCTCGACGGGGACGCCGGCGGCGGACTCGCGGGTGAAGTGGACCCCGAAGAACGGTCGCACCCGTTGCAGACGGGCGATGGTGTTGGTGCGCCGGCCCAACTTCGTCAAGACACCGGCCCGGCCGTCCGGACCTCCGCGGCGGTTGTTCCACCGCACCCAGCGCGGCATCAGCGCCGCGAAGACTGCGTAGATGATCCTGGCCGGCAGACTTGCGCGATGGACCTGCGCCACTGAAGACATCCGGGCAGTCTATCGCCGGTCCTCAGGCGTCGATGACGATCCGGCCGCCGTTGGCCCGCGAGACGCAGACCAGCATCTCGTCGCCGCCCTCGGCGGTGCGACCGCGCCGGTCGACGTCACCGGAGACCACCTTCACCTTGCAGGTGCCGCAGAAGCCCTGGCGGCACGAGCACGCCGTGGTCGGGTCGATATCGAGCATCACATCCAGCGCCGACCGATCCGCGGGTATCAGCAGCAGGCGCCCCGACCGGGCCAGCTCCAGCTCGAACGGCACACCGTCGACCACCGGCGGAGGACTGAATCGCTCGTAGTGCAGTGGGGCGTCCGCATGTTCGTCGCGGGTGGCGCACACCGCCTCGAGCATCGCTGACGGCCCGCAGACGTACACCGCGGTTCCGGGGCCGGCTCCGGCCAGGAGTTCTTCGGCCCCGGCGAAGCGCCCCTGCTCGTCGTCGGCCCACACCGTGACCCGCTCGGGATCGACCGCGAGTACCTCGTCGAGCAACGGCATGTCGGTACGGCTGCGGCCGGCATAGACTGCGCGCCAATTGATTCCGCGTTGAGCGGCTTCCCGCAGCATCGGCAGGATCGGGGTCACCCCGATGCCGCCGATGACGAACAGCACCTCGGATTCGTCGGTGCCCAGATAGAAGGCATTGCGCGGGCCCTCGAAGATCAGCGTGTCGCCCACCGCGTAGGACTGGTGCATCTCGACCGAACCGCCACCACCCTGGTCGAGTCGGCGCACCGCGATGCGGTATTCGGTGCGACGGCCCGGTACTCCGCACAGCGAGTACTGTCGGCGACGGCCCGAGGGCAGCTGCACGTCGATGTGACCGCCCGGCGTCCACGACGGCAGCAGTCCCCCATCCGGGTCGGCGATGGTCAGCGCGACCACATCGGGAGTCAGCATCTCCCGCTTGGTGACGACGGCCGTGATGGTCCGCGGCACCGGCACCACGCGCGACGGCTTCCACCTCGACAGCGCAGCGACACCGCCGAAGACCGTCACCGCACCCCAGAGCAGGCCGAAGAACCTGTCGTGCTTGCGCCGGCCATACAGGTCGCGCGGACGGGAACCCCAGATCGCTTGCGGCATATCAGGCCACACCGCGGGCGACAGTCAGCTCGACCCACTCCGCGGTGTGCCGGGCGATGACCTCGGGGCGATCGGTCACCACCCAGTGGCCACCGTCGATGTCGAGCACCCGGTGGTGGGCGGGGATCGAGCCGCCGAACCGCTGCACAGCGGGACTGACGAACACGTCCCAGCGCGGTGCGAGCACCTGCACGGGCACCTCGGTGACCGGCAACGGTGACGCCGGCATGAGCAGCGGCTTGGGCATGTTGGCTCGATACAGGTTCAGCCCGTTGACGTAGTCGTTCTCGCCGCGGGGGACTTCGCGCTGCGGCCCGCCTGACCGACCGATGCGGTCAAGCGCGCCAATGACTCTGGCACCGAAACCGGACCGGAAGATGAGCTCCGGTAACCGCGGGGTCAAGAACAGCCAGATGTAGGTCGACTCCAGGAACTGCCGGACGACGTCTACCGCGCCGCGGACGTTGCGCGCCGACCGCAGGAACCTGCCGGCGTAATCGAGGTGCGGTCCCGAAACCGAGGTGTAGGAGGCGATTTTGGCCGACACGACCGGATCGGTCACCGCCGCCCAGCCCTGAATCGAGCCCCAGTCGTGGCCCAGCAGATGGACCTGATCCACGCCCAGCTGCTCGATCACGGCGCCGATGTCGGAGATCAACTGGGGGAAGCGGTATCCCGATCGGTCGGCGGGCGCCGACGACTCACCCGCGCCGCGCACGTCGTAGGCGACCACGTTGTAGCGCCCCTGGGCGACCAGATGCTCGGCCACCCCGTCCCAGACGTGGTGGTTGTCCGGGTAGCCGTGGATGGCCAGGATGGTCGGCCGGCGCGGATCCAGGTCGGTGTAGGGGTGGACGGCAAGGCTCACGCCGTCGGATGCGGTCAGGGTGGTCATCTACTGCGCTCCTCAAGTGTCAGTGCGTGGCGCGGGCTGCGGGTGAGACGGCGAGATAGTTGACCGCCTTCTCCACGCCGCCGAGCTGCGCCGGGTGGAAACCGGGCCGGTAGTAGGACGCAATCGCCGGAAGGAACTCGAAGGGAGCCGGCACCAGTCCGCGCCGTGACACCGCGAACCAGTCCCGCCAGCGGGGTTTGACACCCGGCGCCAATTCGGGGTCCGCCTTGTACATGAACCGCAGCCCGCGCACCCACAACCACAGCATCAGCGGCGTGACGGCCAACTGGGTGCGGACCTGCCGCAGGTAACCGGCCTGCAGGTGCTTCATCACGTCGAACGCGACGGCCTTGTGCTCGACCTCCTCGGCGCCGTGCCAGCGCAGCATGTCCAGCATCGCCGGGTGCGCGCCGGTGGCGTCGAGTGCGGGGCTGTCGAGTACCCACTCGCCCAGGATCGCGGTGTAGTGCTCGACGGCGGCGACCAGCGCCACCCGCTCCAGCAGCCAGCGCTGCTGTCGGCGCTTGCTCCACTTCGGCCGGTCGCCGAGCAACTGGGCGAACAGCCACTTGATCTGATCGGTGTAGGGCGCCATGTCCACGCCGCGGGCGGCCAGTTGCTCGACGACGCCGGCGTGCGCCTGGGAGTGCACGGCCTCCTGCCCGATGAAGCCCTGGACATCCAGGCGCAGCTGGTCGTCCTTGATCAGCGGCAGCGCCTGCTTGAACACCTCGACGAAGAACTCCTCGCCGGCGGGCAGCAGCAGGTGCAGCACGTTGCAGAAGTGCGTGGCGAACACTTCACCCGGGACGTAGTGCACCGGGAGGTCCGACCAGTCGAAGTTGACGTCCCGGGCCTGCAGAACGATGCGTTCGTGGTCGATCGAGGCGTCGTGTGGACCGGCCGCGGTGTCATCGACTTTCAGCATGTCAAACCCCCTGCCAGGATTTACATTTATGGATGATTTGTCTTCATACTCGACAGAACGTGTGTAAAAGTATATCGGCTGGGTTACGCAACCCGCAATGACTCGGCTATCACCCGACCGTAGAGGTCCGCCAACTGATCCGCGGTCCAATCCAGTTGCGGGTCCAGCAGCGACCGAACCGCGGCCTCGCATGACGACACGAACAACTCGATGAGCACCGGCAGTTTGCGGTCCAGATCGGCGGTGCCCCACCAACGCGTCATCGCCGGCCGGATCCACCGTGCGGACTCGGCGGCCAGCGCGCCCCGGGCCCGGTGGAACCGGTCGGCGACCGCCGCATCCGGCGCAGCGGCAAAGATCAGCTGCCAGGCGGCGGGACGCCCCTCGGCCGCCAGCAGCAGGGCCCGGTAGCCGTCGGCGAAAGCCGCCTGCGGGTCGTCGCCGCCGGTGGAATGCAGGGCAGCCAGCACATCGGCCACCAACCGGATGTGTTCACGCTCCAGCAGCGCCTCGATCAGCTCGATCCGGTCCACGAAGCACGCGTACACCACCGGGCGGGTCACACCGAGGCGCTCGGCGACCGCACCGACCGTGACCGCGTTGACACCGTGCTGCACGGCGACGTCCAGCGCCGCATCCAACACCATCGGCCGACGCCGCTCTGGCCCAAGATGGCTCGCCCGGGTTTTCGTTGGTGCACTCACAATGCCGACAGCCTAGCGGATTCCTACACTGATGAATTAATTTCCTTCAACGCTGTAGCTTGCCCCAGGCCCGAGCTACACGGACAGACGCTGGATCTGGCTACGCCGGGTGGTGGCCCAGCCGGCCATGTCGAACCCGGGATCGCGATCGCACAGCGAAGTCATCAAGACCGCCGCCGGAATGACCGCCAATCCGTACCCGCAGCTCCAACCGCTGCGCACCAGACTCCACACCAGCACACCGTCAGACGGAACGACCACCCGACTCAGCTGCATCGGTTCACCACCACCGCCGCTGGGGCTGATTCCGCGTGCGGCGCCGTCGCAGGCGGTCACCGCGCTCAGCGCAGCGCGCACCACGTCGGCCACGGCCAACGGTCGGTCGTAAACCTTGACCGATTCGGCGTACAGCGCAACCGTGCCCTTGATCAGAAACGCCGACTCGGCGCCGTCGGTCGCGCCCTCCGGCGGCAGTGGCGAACCCTTGAACAGGACCGCCGCTGAACACTGCACCGGCTCGGCCCGGGTGAAGTACGTCCCACCAACCTCAGTCGCCTGGGCTTGCCCCAGCGGCGTCCGGCTGCCATCGGGCAGCAGCAACCCCTCTGCGGAGAGCGCGGCTCTCGTGTCACCCGGTATCGACCCAGCACCCACCGGATGCCCGGGTACAGTCGTCGTGCACCCGATCGACGCGGACGCCAGGACGGCGACGCCCATGAGGCCGCGCGCCCATCGGAGGTTCACGCTCGCGCTAGCCGCCGTTTTCCGCACGTTGCTTCACGCGCTCCAGCGTGATCCGGATGTGCTCGGTGTTGACCGTCGGCCGGTCCTTGACGCCCGTGACCAGCCCGGCGATGCCGACGAACCAACGGGGCCGGCGGTCCCACATGCTCTCAGTGACCTGGCAGCCGCCCTGTCCATCGGGATTCGGGGTTATCCGGTACTCCCAGCGGGCCACCGGGATAACCGCGGAGCGCACGTCGAAGGCGAATACCTTGCCGGGGTCGGCGTCGGTGACGGTGCACGTGGTGCTCCACTGCCGTCCGCCATGGCGGTTGTGACCGACGAAGACCGCGCCGGGGCGAGCGGAATCACCGGTGCGCCAATCCATTCCGACGTTCTCCTCGGCACAGTCGGCGAGCACGGACAAGTCGGTGATCAGCCGGTACACCGCGTCCGGAGCAGCGTTGATCTGCACGGTTCCGGTGGCCGTAGGTGCTGCTGTGTCAGTCATGCGGTGATCATAGGGGCGTCAAGCCCGCGATGATCTCGGCGGCCGGCCCCGAGCGGATCGTCCGGTAGGCGGTTCCGGCCCACAGACTGGTGCCGTGCGGGTCGTCCATCGCCACCGCCGCCGCCCGGATGGGCGAGGTCATGTGGTGGATCTCCGGGTATCCCACCGGCGCCACATTCTCGAAGGTCTGCGTGAAATCGTTCTCCAGGCTGCGGGCATACCTCCCGGAGAACGCACACGTCACGGTCGTGTTGGTGAACTCCGGGTTGGTCAGCGCCGCCCGGTGCGTCGGATTGGTACCCGCCTCATCAGCCAGCAGCAGTGCGGTGCCCACCTGTGCGGCCACCGCGCCGGCGCCCAGGACGCCGGCCACGTTGTCCGCGGTGCCCAGACCGCCCGCCGCCACCAGGGGCAGGTCGGGGTGCGCATGGCGTATCTCGGCCAGCAACGCGGCGAGACTCTGGGTTCCCGGCTGGGTGTCGGGAGCGAAGGTCCCGCGATGTCCGCCGGCCTCCGGGCCCTGAACCGCCAATGCCTGGGCACCGTGCGCCACCGCGATCCCGGCTTCATAGGCCGAGGTCACCGTGACCACGGTCAGGATGCGCAGGCCGCGCAGCCGGTCCAGGTCCTCCGGCGGCGGTGCCCCGAAGGTGAACGAGACCACCGTGGGCCGCAGATCGGCGATCACCTCCAGTTTCTCCGGCCAGCAGTCGTCGTCACCGAAGCGCGGCCGACCGAGCTCGACGCCGTAGTGGTCGGCCAACGGCGCCAGCAGGTCGGCGTAGTCGTCGAGCGCCACCATGTCGGCATCGCTGGGTTGCGGCACAAACAGATTGGCCCCGATCGGACCGGAGGTGGCCGCCCGCGCCGCGGTGATCTGATCGGCGAGCTGCCCGGGGGTGCGGTAGCCACCGGCGACGAATCCCAGGCCGCCGGCCTGCGACACCGCCGCGGCCAGTGCCGGCGTGCTGGGCCCGCCTGCCATCGGAGCACCGACCAGCGGGACAGCGAGTTCGGAGAAGCTGAAAGCCATCGCTCTAGCCTGCCATCAACCAGCCAGTGCCCGCAGCCTCCGGGGCAGTGATCCTTTCGACCGGTAAGGACCGAGCACCGCGACGCCGTAGGGCTTGCTCAACAGTTGGCGGGCCACCGCATTGACCTCGTCGAGGGTGACCGCGTTGAGCTCCTTGAGCGTGCGGGCGATGGGCCGATGCCGGCCGTAGTTGAGCTCACTGCGGCCCAGCCGGTTCATCCGCGAACCGGAATCCTCCAGACCGAGCACCAGACCGCCGCGCAGCGAGCCCTTGGCGATTCGGCACTCGTCGGCGGTGATGCCGTCACGGGCCACCGACTCGAGCACGTCGGCGGTCACCGCCACCACCTCGCCGAACCGATCCGGCTGGCATGCGGTGTAGACCGACAGCGCCCCCGCGTCGGCGAAGGTGTCCACCGACGAGTAGATCGAGTACGCCAGGCCACGGGATTCCCGAACCTGTTGGAACAGCCGGGAACTCAGCCCACCGCCCAATGCGGTGTTGAGCACCGCCAGCGCCTGGCGATGCGGCCAGTACCGGCCCGGGGCGCGCACGCCCAGCGACATGTGCGTCTGATCGGCGTCCCGGTTCACCACGCTCAGGCCGGGCACACCCGGAACCCGGGACGTCCCGCGCCGCGGTTCGGCGGGCTTCTCGCCGCGAATCAGCCTGTGCCCGAAGTGCTCCCGGACCAACGCCACCACGGTGTCGTGGTCGATATTGCCGGCCACCGCCACCACCATGCGTTCGGGGGTGTAGCGGCGCTGGTGGAACGACCGCAACTGGGCGCGGGTCATCGTCGACACCGACTCGACGTTGCCGATCACCGGCCGTCCGATCGGATGGTCGCCGAACAACGTCGACAAGAACACATCCCCGAGGGCGTCCTCGGGGTCGTCGTCGCGCATCGCGAGCTCTTCGAGGACCACGTCCCGCTCGAGGTCGACGTCCTCCGCCGCGCAGCACCCGTTGAGCACCACATCGCTGACCAGTGCCACGGCCAGCTCCAGATCGGTGTCGAGCACGTGAGCGTAGTAGCAGGTGTGCTCTTTGCCGGTGAAGGCGTTGAGCTCGCCTCCGACGGCGTCCACCGCCTGGGCTATCCCGGCCGCGGTGCGGGTCGGGGTGGCCTTGAACAGCAGGTGTTCCAGGAAGTGCGCCGCCCCGGCCACCGTCGTGCCCTCGTCACGGGACCCGACGCCGACCCAGACACCCACCGACGCCGAACGGACCGCTGGGAGGTACTCGGTGACTACCCGCAGCCCGCCCGGCAGGGTGGTGCGTCGCAGGTCAGCTCTCGGCGGTCGCGGCATCGGCGGGCTCAGCGGAGTCAGCCGAATCATCCACGGGCACCAGCGAGATCTTGCCGCGGTTGTCGATGTCGGCGATCTCCACGCGCAGCTTGTCGCCGACCTTGACCACGTCTTCGACCTTGGCGACCCGCTTGCCCTTGCCGAGCTTGGAGATGTGCACCAGCCCATCACGGCCCGGCAGCAGCGACACGAACGCGCCGAAATCGGTGGTCTTGACGACGGTGCCCAGGAACCGCTCGCCGATCTTGGGCAGCTGCGGGTTGGCGATGGCGTTGATCTTGTCGATCGCGGCCTGCGCCGACGGGCCGTCGGTGGCGCCGACGAACACGGTGCCGTCGTCCTCGATGGAGATCTGGGCGCCGGTCTCCTCGGTGATCGAGTTGATCATCTTGCCCTTGGGCCCGATCACCTCGCCGATCTTGTCCACCGGAACCTTGATGGTGGTGACCCGAGGTGCGTACGGGCTCATCTCGTCGGGGGCGTCGATGGCCTCGGCCATCACCTCGAGGATCGTCATCCGGGCGTCCTTGGCCTGAGCCAGCGCACCCGCCAGAACCGTTGACGGAATCCCGTCGAGCTTGGTGTCGAGCTGCAGCGCGGTGACGAAGTCCTTGGTGCCGGCGACCTTGAAGTCCATGTCGCCGAACGCGTCCTCGGCGCCCAGGATGTCAGTGAGCGCGACGAACCGGCGCTCGGTCTTACCGTCGACCTCGACATCGTCGGAGACCAGGCCCATCGCGATGCCGGCGACCGGAGCCTTCAGCGGCACACCGGCGTTGAGCAGCGCCAGCGTCGACGCGCAGACCGAACCCATCGAGGTGGAACCGTTGGAGCCCAGGGCTTCCGAGACCTGACGGATGGCGTAGGGGAACTCCTCGACGCTGGGCAGCACCGGAACCAGGGCCCGCTCGGCCAAGGCACCGTGGCCGATCTCGCGACGCTTGGGCGAACCGACCCGGCCGGTCTCACCGGTCGAGTACGGCGGGAAGTTGTAATGGTGCATGTAGCGCTTGGACTTCTCCGGCCCCAGCGAGTCGATCTGCTGCGCCATCTTCATCATGTCCAGCGTGGTCACGCCCATGATCTGGGTCTCGCCACGCTCGAACAGCGCGCTGCCGTGCGCCCGGGGCACGACGGCCACCTCGGCGCCCAGCGCCCGGATGTCGGTGATGCCGCGACCGTCGATGCGGAAGTGGTCGGTCAGGATGCGCTGGCGCACCAGCTTCTTGGTCAGGCTGCGGTAGGCGGCGCTGATCTCCTTCTCGCGACCCTCGTAGGTGTCGGCCAGGCGCGCCAGCACCTCACCCTTGAGCTCGTCGGTGCGCTCGTCACGCTCGGCCTTGCCGGCGATGGTCAGCGCCTTGGACAGCTCGTCGGTGGCGACCGAGGCCACCGCGTAGTAGACGTCCTCGCCGTAGGCGGGGAACAGCGGGTACTCGGCGGTCGGGCGGGCCGCCGCGTCGGCCAGCTCCTGCTGGGCCTTGCACAGCGCGGCGATGAACGGCTTGGCGGCCTCCAGGCCTTCGGCGACCACGGTCTCGGTCGGCGCGGTCCCACCGGCCTCGATCAGCTCGATGACGTTCTCGGTGGCCTCGGCCTCGACCATCATGACCGCGACGTCACCATCTTCGAGGGCACGTCCGGCCAGCACCATGTCGAACGTCGCGCGCTCGAGCTGCTCGACGGTGGGGAACGCCACCCAGGTGCCGTCGATCAGGGCGACCCGCGCCGCACCGACGGGACCGGAGAACGGCAGGCCGGCCAGCTGGGTGGAGGCCGACGCGGCGTTGATCGCCACCACGTCGTACAGGTCGTTGGGGTTCAGGCTCAGCACCGTCACCACGACCTGGATCTCGTTGCGCAGGCCGTCGACGAACGACGGGCGCAGCGGACGGTCGGTGAGGCGGCAGGTCAGGATCGCGTCGGTGGAGGGCCGGCCCTCGCGGCGGAAGAACGAGCCGGGGATGCGACCGGCCGCATACATCCGCTCCTCGACGTCGACGGTCAGCGGGAAGAAGTCGAAGTGCTCCTTGGGAGCCTTGCTGGCGGTGGTCGCCGACAGCAGCATGGTCTCGTCGTCGAGGTAGGCGACGACGCTGCCGGCGGACTGCTTGGCCAGCCGGCCGGTCTCGAAGCGGATGGTGCGCTTGCCGAAGTTGCCGTTGTCCAGGACAGCGGTGGTCTCGAATACGCCTTGTTCAATTTCAGTGGCAGACATGGACGCTCGTGCGGCCTCTCTGATTCGTTCTGCTGTTTCGCAGCGTCAACCTCGTGACCGGCAAGAACGTGGATTCGGCTACGGTCGTCGATCGAAGCGGCCGGATCGCTGGACGCACATCCAGACCCGGCTGCCACTACCGAAGACCGACCGACGCAAGTTCTTCCGCTGGTCGCAGGAACGTGTCCCGTTGTGACGTGCCGGAGCGGCGCGCACGGACTGCGCGAGCCACACCGATGTCCGGACCAAGGCGGCCCGGAACGGTCTCACTCTACATGGAGCCGGCTTGCACCGGCCCGTTCGTGGTCAGCGGCGCAGACCCAGGCGCTCGATCAGCGAGCGGTAGCGCGCCACGTCGACCTGGGTCAGGTACTTGAGCAGACGACGCCGGCGACCGACCAGCAGCAGCAGACCGCGACGCGAGTGGTGGTCGTGCTTGTGGGTCTTGAGGTGCTCGGTCAGGTCGACGATCCGCTTGGTGAGCAGGGCGATCTGCGCTTCGGGCGAGCCGGTGTCGGTCTCGTGCAGTCCGTAGCTGCCCAGGATCTCTTTTTTCTGCTCGGCAGTCAGTGCCACGACGAATCTCCATCAATAGGTCCCGCGAATGAAATGACGGTGGCCACCGCGGACTGCAGCGCACCGAGCGGCGAGTCTAGCAGAGCAGGCCGCGGGTCTTCTCCACGTCGTTGTTCATCTCCGCCACCAGGGCGTCCACCGAGTCGAACTTCTCCTGGCTGCGGATCCGGCTGACGAAGTCGACGGCGACGCGCTGGCCGTACAGGTCGGCGGTCTCGTCGATCACGAACGCCTCCACGGTGCGGGCCCGCCCGGAAAAGGTCGGGTTGGTGCCCACCGACACCGCGGCCCGACAACGCTGACCTGCGACGACGGTCCCGGGAACCTGGCCGTGCCCCAACACGGTGAACCAGGCGGCGTACACCCCGTCTGCCGGAATGGCCGCATACGCCGACGGCGCCACGTTGGCGGTCGGGAAGCCCAGATCGCGCCCCCGGCCGTCACCGCGCACCACCAGCCCCTCGACCCGGTGCGGCCGGCCCAGGGCCTCGGTGGCCGCGGCCACGTCACCGGCGTCCACGCAGGACCGGATGTAGGTGGAGGAGAAGGTGACCAACTGGGCCGCCGCGGTGTCGGCACGCTCGGCCACCAGCGACACCGATTCCACGCCGAAGCCGAACTGCTCACCGGCGCGGCGCAGCGTCTCGACGTTGCCCGCGGCCTTGCGGCCGAAGGTGAAGTTCTCCCCCACCACCACGTCGACGACGTGCAGGTGCTCGACCAGCAGCTCGTGGACGTAGCGGTCCGGGGTGAGCTTCATGAAGTCCGGGGTGAACGGAATCACCAGGAACACGTCCACGCCGTACTGCTCGACCAGCTCGGCACGGCGCGCCAGCGTGGTGAGCTGCGCCGGGTGGTTGCCGGGATAGACGACTTCCATCGGGTGCGGATCGAACGTCATCAATACGGTCGGCACACCGCGCGCCTTGCCGGTCTTCACCGCACGTGAGATCAATTCGGCATGGCCGCGATGCACACCGTCGAACACCCCGATGGTGAGCACGCACCTGCCCCAGTCTGTGGGGATCTCATCCTGCCCCCGCCACCGCTGCACAACCGCAAGCCTAAACTGTCCGACGTGAGCCCTTGGGAGCAGTCGGATGGCCTGACCACCGTCGCCCAGGACTATCTGAAAGTCATCTGGACCGCCCAGGAGTGGTCGCCGGACAAAGTCAGCACCAAGATGCTGGCCGAGAAGATCGGCGTGTCGGCCAGTACCGCCTCGGAGTCGATCCGCAAGCTCGCCGACGCCGGCCTGGTGGATCACGAGAAGTACGGCGCGGTGAGCCTCACCGACGACGGACGCCGGGCGGCGCTGGCGATGGTGCGCCGGCACCGGCTGATCGAGACGTTCCTGGTGTGCGAGCTCGGCTACGGCTGGGACGAGGTGCACGACGAGGCCGAGGTGCTCGAGCACGCGGTGTCCGACCAGCTGATCGCACGCATCGACGCCAAGCTGGGCTTCCCGCAGCGTGACCCGCACGGCGACCCGATCCCGGCCGCCGACGGTCAGGTGCCGACTCCCCCGGCGCGCCAGTTGTGGGAGTGCGCCGACGGCGAGTCCGGCACGGTGGCCCGCATCTCCGACCACGACCCGGAGATGCTGCGCTACTTCGCCCAGGTGGGCATCAGCCTGGATGCCCGGCTGCGGGTGCTGACCCGCCGGGAGTTCGCCGGAATCATCTCGGTGGCACTGGAATCGGGCGAACAGGCCACTATCGACCTGGGAAGCCCGGCTGCACAGGCGATCTGGGTGGTCTGACCGTCACCTGAGATGGTCGGCCAGTTGGCCCTGCGTCCCGAACAGCTCCTGCTGCCAGCGGGCGACGAGTTCGGCGGTGCCGATCTGGTCGGGGTGGAAGTCCCGCTTCTTGAACGGCCGCATGTCGGAGTAGAAGCCCTTCCACATCGGGTTGCGCAGCATCTGCACCGTCTCCTTGAGGATCCGGAACGGTTGACGGCGGCCCTCGACGTCGGTGGTGGCGATCGACAGCCACGAGAACAACACCAGGATCGGAATTCCACAGTTCTGCGCGAAGCGCATCCAGCGGATGCGCGTCGACTCCGGAACGCCCACAGCCCGGTACACATCGAAGGCGACCGACTTGTGCTCCAGCTCTTCCAGGGCATGCCAGTTCAGCAGATTGCGGATCTCGTCGTCGTACATCATCGCCTGGACCGCGGGGCGTTTGAGGATGTTCTCCGCCCACACCGCGGTGAAATGTTCTGCGGCCACCGTGAATCCGAGGAAGAAGCGGCGAATACGGGGCAGCCGGTTGGGGTCGGGGTACTGCTTGTCGAGGAACTTCTCCATCCGCTCGGTGATTCCCAGCAGGTATTCGAACCACGCGGTGGGATATCCCATGGCGGTGAGCTGCTCATTGAGCTCACGGTGCTGCAGGCCGTGCGTCTTCTCCTGGCCGATGAACCCGGTGACGCGCTTGCGCAGATCCGGGTCGTCGATGACGTCGACGTAGCGGCGCACCGAGCGGACGAAGATGTCCTCGCCGGGCGGGAAGATCGCCGACAGGATCGCCACCAGGTGGCTGAACACGATGTTGCCGTCGGCGAAGTACTTGTCGGTTGAGGCCTGCGCGTCGAACCCGAAGTTCAGTCGGCGGACGGCCGGGTACGTCATCACGTTCGTCATGTCAACGACGCTAAGCCGGTGGCCTGACCGGCGTAATGCGCGAACCGGACAGCTATTTGATGTTTTCGGACGCCCTCGTTCGGTACCTGCTGGGTGGTGTGCCACCGCTCCACCGCTGGAAAGCGCGGCTGAAAGCGGCGGTTTCGGAATACCCCAGCTGCCGTGAGGTCTCCTCGACGGTGAGGCCCGAACCGAGCAGCGCCGAGGCCAGAGTCACCCGCACCTCGTCGACCAACGCGCGGTAGCTGGTGTGCTCGGCAACCAGGCGGCGATGCAGGGTGCGCTCGGTGATGCACAGTTCGTCGGCGATCACGGCCATCGACGGCAGCTGGCCGGGGTCGCGCACCAGGCGGGTGCGTACCTGGGCGGCAATCCCCCGGCGCTGACGGCGAGCCTCCAACAGTTCCTCGCACTGCTGCACGCATGCCTGTGCGGTTGCGGCATCGGCCGCCGGCATCGCCTGTCCCAGCACCTCGTTGGGGATCGTGATGGCACCGCGGGTCGACGACGTGTCGATCTCGATCGCCAGTCCGGCGAACTCGAGACGTTCCTGGGGAATGTCGATGCCGTGCAACTCGACCTTGATCGCCACTTCCGATTCCAGCTGCCCGATCAGCAGCGGCGCCATATTGATCAGCGCGTAGAGGTCGCGCTCGAGCATGAACTGCCGCACGTCGGCGGGCACCTGGCTGTCGTCGAACTCGATGGCGGTACCGGTGTCGGTGTCACAGCGGATGATCCGCAGAAAGCTCGACGACAACGTCGCAAAGCGGCAGGCGACGTTGACGGCGTCGCCCCAGGTCGGGCTGGCCAGTAGCGCGTAGCCGAAGATCCCCATGTTGGCGAAGTTGTACTGGACACCCACATCGCGAGCCAACTCGCGCGGATCGGCAACGCGGGCAAGGATATTGCGCAGGATGGCAAGCTCCTGTCCGGCCTGGACCTCGGTTGCACTGTCCTCGATCTCGGCCACGCTGAGATCGGTTCCGGCCAGGCAGTCCGCGGCGTCGATGCCATGCAGCGCGGCGGCGGCCAGCAGATGCCGGCTGGTAGCCGCGGGCCGCGGAATATCCCAATCCGCCTGCGCGGCACCGCCGATCGACATGTGTCCGAATCTATCAAATTTGTCTCGTGGCGCACCTGCCGCACTACGATTTGCCGATGGCAAAACTTGAGTTGTCCCGCGACCTTTCGCTGCCGCCCGACGACGCCTGGGCGCACGCGTCGAACCTGGCCGAACTGGGCGACTGGCTCTGTCTGCACCAGGGCTGGCGCTGCGAGATTCCGGCCGAACTCGCCGCGGGCACCACCCTGGTCGGGGTGGCGGGCGCCAAGGGTATGCGCAATCGCGTCACCTGGACGGTCCGCAAATACGACCCGCCCGCACTGCTGGAACTCACCGGCAACGGCGTGGGCGGCACCAAGTACGCACTGAGCCTGGCCATCGCGCCGGCACCCTCCGGCTCGAAGTTCACTCTGCGGATAGACCTGGGCGGCCGCCCGCTGTTCGGACCGATCGGGGCGGCCGCCGCCCGCACGGTCAAGGGCGACATCGAGGGATCGATCAAGAAGTTCGAGGCGCTCTACTGCTGAGTCAGCTGTTCAGCAGACCCTTGGCGATGTGGGTGACCTGAACCTCGTTGCTGCCGGCGTAGATCATCAACGACTTGGCATCCCGGGCCAGCTGTTCCACCCGATACTCGGTCATGTAGCCGTTGCCGCCGAACAGCTGCACCGCCTCCATCGCGACCTCGGTGGCGGCCTCCGAGGAGTACAGCTTGATCGCCGACGCCTCGGCCAGCGTCGGGATCTTGCCGTGCTTGGCCATCTCCAGCGTCTGGAAGACCATGTTCTGCACGTTGATCCGGGCCACCTCCATCTTGGCCAACTTGAGTTGGATCAGCTGGAACTGCCCGATGTTGCGGCCCCACAGGGTACGGCTCTTGGCGTATTCGACGCAGAGGCGATGGCACTCGTTGATGATCCCCAGCGCCAGTGCGGCAACCCCGACCCGTTCGGCGACGAAGTTGGCCCGGGCACTGTCACGCCCGTCACCGCCGGTGTGCTCCTCAGTCTCGCCCAGCAGCCGGTCGCGCCCCAACCGCACGTCGTCGAAGAACAACTCACCGGTCGGCGAGGAGTGCATGCCCATCTTCTTGAACGGCTTGCCCTGGGTGAGACCCGGCATGCCGGCGTCGAGTACGAAGGTGAGTACCTTGCGGTTGCGCGGGTCGGCGCCGTCCTGTTCATCCAGCTTGGCGTAGACGATGAGCGTGTCGGCGTAGGGTCCGTTGGTGATGAACGTCTTCTGGCCGTTGAGGATGTAGTCGTCACCGTCACGCCGGACATAAGTCTTCATCCCGCCAAACGCATCGGAGCCGGCATCGGGCTCGGTGATCGCCCACGCCGCAATCTTCTCCAGGGTGACCAGCTCGGGCAACCAGCGCTCCTGCTGCGCCAGGGTGCCCCGAGACATGATCGTCGCGGCCCCCAGGCCGAGGCTGACACCGACCGCGGCGACCAATCCCAAACTCACGCCGGCGAGTTCGCTGACCAGGATCAACCCCATGGAGGCCTGAGCGCCCAGGTCGCCGAATCCGCCTTCCGGCGACGCGGCCGGCTTGCCCCCGGTTTCGACGGTCGGCTTCGCATGCAACTTCTCCAGCCGGCTTTTGATGGCCTCTGCCGCGAGAACGTCGATCCCGAAGTCGGCGAACAGCTTTCGCAGGATCGGATACGGCGGCAGTTCGCCGCTCTCCAGCGCGTCGAGGTTCGGCCGAATCTCCCGGTCGATGAATTCCCGGACGCTGTCCCGGATGAGTTCGTCGGTGTCGGACCACTCGATCATGGCAACCTCGCCGCGATGTCATCGATCTGCCAAAGGCCGTCGGTCTCGATGGTCTCGGTGTCATGCCAGCCCTGCAGGGCCGAGATGGCACCGCCCTGTACCGCGAAGACCCGCCCGGTGACCGGGCACTTGTCGGTGGCCAGGTAGGCCACCAGCGGCGAGATGTTGGCGGGGCTGAACAGGTCGACCTCACCCTCCTCCGGCTCGGCCATCAGCGCACCCATGCCGGGGGTGGCCAGGGTGAGCCGGGTGCGTGCGATCGGCGCGATCGCGTTGACCCGCACCCCGTAGCGGTCGAGTTCCTCGGCGGCGATCAGGGTCAGTGCGGCGATGCCGGCTTTGGCGGCACCGTAGTTCGCCTGTCCCGCGTTAGGCAGGGTCACACCGGATCCGGACGCGGTGTTGATCACCGCGGCATTGGGCTGATCCCCCGCCTTGGACTGCGCCTTCCAGTACTCCGCGGCGTGATGCAGCATCGCGAAGTGGCCCTTGAGGTGCACGTTGATCACCGCATCCCACTGGGACTCCTCCATACCCGGTATGAAGGCGTCGCGCAGGATGCCGGCGTTGTTGACCAGCACATCAAGCCGGCCGAACTCGTCGATGGCCTGTTGGACAAGGTTTTTCGCCGCGCCCCAATCACTCACATTGTCGGTGTTGGCCACCGCGCGCCCACCGGCTGCGACGATCTCATCCACGACCTGTTGAGCGGGCCCGGTGTCGGCGCCCTCGCCGGCGTTGCTGCCACCCAGGTCGTTGACCACCACAGCGGCACCTTCGGCGGCGAACAGCAGCGCGTGCTCGCGCCCGATCCCCCGCCCGGCACCGGTGATCACCGCGACCCGGCCTTCCAATGCACCCATCACGCCTCCTCTGCGATCACAGCCAAACCATCGGTGATGGCCATTTCGTCGGCACCCAGCCGAGCGGTCTCGAACGCGTAGGTGGTGGTCCCGCCACTCGAATCCGCCTGCCAGATCCGGGTTTCCAGGTCGTCACCGGGCAGCACCATCTTGGAGAACCGCACCGCCAGCCGCTTGAGCCGGTTGACGTCGGAGCCCGCCACTTCGGTGAGCACCGCCCAGGAGGCGAAGGCCATGGTGCACAGCCCATGCGCGATGATCCCCGGCAGGCCTGCCGACTTCGCGACCTCCTCATCGAGGTGGATCGGCATCGGATCGCCCGCAGCCGGCCCGTAGCGGAACGTCTGATCGGCATCGATGTGCGCGGCGACCTTGGCGATCGGCGCCCCATCCCGTAGCGCGGCGTCGAACCGGTGCTCGGGGCTGAGCTCACCGATCTTCTTGCCCGCGTTGTGACCCCGGAAGAAGCAGGTCACATACTGCTCATTGACCAGTTCGCCGTCTTCGGTCCGGCACTCCAGATAGATCGCCGCGCGGGTGCCCTTCTCCAGACCCTCGTAGCCGATCATCTTGCCGCGGGAGACAAGCTGGTCCCCCGGTCGGATGGGCCGGTGAAAGTGGAAGTCCTGCTCGCCGTGGACCACTCGCGGAATCAGCTCGACCGGTGCCACCTCGACCGCGGGAACCAGCAGCGACTCGAACACCGGCACGATCGCGAACACCGGGGGCGCCAGGACACCGGTGCGATGCGCGGCGATCGGATCGTTGGTCGCCTCGGCGTACTCGACGATCCGCTCCCGGGTGACCTCGAAGCGGTCCTCGTCGCTCCACTTGTCCAGCCCGGCATCGTCGAATGCCAGATCGTCTGACATCAGGCTGCCGTAGAGGCCAGTGCCTCAAGCTGTTCGAGGGTCTTCTCCAGTTGCTTGGCGCCGTCCTTCTCGACTGCCTTGCCCAGCGCTCCCTTGATGAGTGCGCCCTCGAAGTCGCCGGTGACGCTGAACTGCGAGCCGTCGCCCTCAGGCGTCACGGCGAAGTCGAAGCGGCACTTCACACCTGCCATGCCGGTGCCCGACAGCGTCAGGCTGGTCGGGGAGTCGACCTTCTCGACCTGCCACTCGATCTTGTTGGCCATCCCGAGCATCACGATCTTGGCGACCAGTTTGCTTCCGGGGGTCAAGGTGGCGGGCGGCTCCTCCATCCAGCGGTCGTGGATGGTGAACCACTTGTCCCAGCTGGACAGGTCACTGATGGTGCCCCACAGCGCTTCCGGGCTGACGGCCAGTTTCTTGGTGGCTTCGATGTGTCCCATGGTGGATCTCCTTCGAGGTCAGGTTCAGCGCTCGGCGCGCTGGTAGGCCGTGACCACGGCGGCGCCGCCGAGGCCGATGTTGTGCTGCAGAGCGGCGGTCACACCGTCGACCTGGCGCTTGTCGGCGTCGCCGCGCAGCTGCCAGGTCAGCTCCGAGCACTGCGCCAGCCCGGTCGCCCCCAGCGGGTGCCCCTTGGAGATCAGTCCACCCGAGGGGTTGACCACCCAGCGCCCTCCGTAGGTGGTGTCGCCGTCGTCGATCAGCTTGGGCGCCTCACCCTCCCCGCACAGGCCGAGCGCCTCGTAGAGCAGCAGCTCGTTGGCGGAGAAGCAGTCGTGCAACTCGATCACCTGGAAGTCCTCGGGCCCCAGCCCGGACTGCTGGTAAACCCGCTGGGCGGCTTGGACGTTCATGTCGTAGCCGATCAGGTTCTTGGCGGTGCCGTCGAAGGTCGACCCGAAATCGGTGGTCATGGCCTGCCCCACGATCTCGACCGCCCGTCCGGCCAGCCCGTGCTTGTCGACGAACGCCTCGCTCGCCAGGATCGCCGCCCCCGAGCCGTCCGAGGTCGGCGAGCACTGCAGCTTGGTCAGCGGGTCGTAGATCATCCGCGAACCCAGGATGTCATCGAGGCTGTACTCGTCGGAGAACTGAGCGTAGGGGTTGTTCACCGAATGCTTGTGGTTCTTGTAGCCGATCTTGGCGAAATGCTCCGCGGTGGAGCCGTATTGCTTGATGTGCTCGCGGCCCGCGGCGCCGAACATCCACGGCGCCACCGGGAACAGCACCTCGGAGATCTCCGCCAGCGCCAACACGTGCTTCTCCATCGGCTGGGCGCGGTCGTCGTAGGTGGACGCCAGCGAGCCGGGCTTCATCTTCTCGAAGCCCAGCGCAATCGTGCAGTCCGCGAGCCCGCCGCGGATGGCCTGGGCGGCCAGATACAGCGCGGTGGACCCGGTCGAACAGTTGTTGTTCACGTTGATCACCGGAATACCGGTCATCCCCAGCTCATACAGGGCGCGCTGCCCGGAGGTGGACTCGCCGTAGACGTAGCCGACGTAGCCCTGCTCGATCTCGCGGTAGTCGATCCCGGCGTCGGCGAGCGCCTTGGTGCCGGATTCGCGGGCCATGTCGGGGTAGTCCCACGCCGAACCGTCGTCGTTGGTTCGCCGGCCCGGCTTCTCGAACTTGGTCATCCCGACGCCGATCACAAACACCTTGTTGGCCATCACGCTCCTATCGCAACCGGACAATAGCCAGAAACATACAGCCGTGACTGCATCTTTACAAGGGTGCGGTCAGCCCGGCTGTGGCAGGACTCCGGCGGCCACCTGGCGCAGGTGCTCACACGCCCGCTCCCACCGCCGCCGGGCGCGCTTGGGGTCGTCGTCGATGAAGCTCGACACCAGGATGCCGCGCAGCGCGTCCATCGCGGTGTAGACCACGTTGCGGATCTCCTTCTGCGCCGGATGCTCCGGCATCAGCTGGGCGATGGCCGTGATCAGCGTGGTGTTGACGACGGGTTCGACTCTTTCGATGTGCTGGGCGAGAACCCGATCCGTGCGGGCGGCCACCCAGAGTTCCACCGTCGCAATGAACATCGGTCCCTGATGGGACTCCCAGAGGAAATCCAGGGCGGTGGCCACCGGGTCGGGAATCGAATCCACCTGGCCGAGTTCACGGATCGCTGCCTGAGTGCGCTGCTGCGCCAGATGCTCCACCGCGGCGACGACGAGGTCTTCCTTCGACCGGAAATGGTGAACCTGCGCACCTCGGGTGACACCGGCCAACTCGGCGATGCGCGGCGTGGTGGTGCCGGCGTAGCCGTAGGTGACCAGGCACTCGATGGTGGCGTCGAGCAGCCGGGTGCGCATGGCCGCGCTGCGCTCGGCCTGGGTGCGCCGCGCCGCACCATTCACAGTCATGGCGTCAGCATACTTTACATACGTTCTTGCCGGAAGGTAACTCGACGCGTTACAGCGTCGCCGGGCGGATCACGACCACCGATTTGGTCCGCTTGCCGGAGTCCTCCAGCAGTGCGATCACCTGGCCTCCGGTGTCGGTTGCCGCGTAGATGCCCTCGATGCCCGCCGGCGCCAGCGGCCGGCCGTGGCTGACGTCGAGCGCCTCATCGGAGTTGAGGTCCCTGCGCGGAAAGGTCTGCAGGCACGCCTCATCCAGGCTGTAGCTGAGCCGCGGGCTCCCCCCCAGCTCTTCGAGGGTGCGCGCCTGATCCAGGCCGAAGCGCCCGGCCCCGGTGCGCCGCAACGCGATCAGATGTCCACCGACTCCCAGCGCCGCACCGAGGTCGCGGGCCAGCGCCCGGATGTAGGTGCCGGCCGAGCAGTCGACTTCGACGTCCACGTCGACGAACTCACCCGCGCGCCGGACGTCACGCACCTCGAAACGCTCGATGCGCACCGGGCGGGCGGGCAACTCGACGGTCTGGCCGTCTCGCACCATCTGGTAGGCCCGCTTGCCGGCGACCTTGATCGCACTGACCGCCGAGGGCACCTGTTCGATATCGCCACGCAGCGGCGCAATGCCGGACTCGATCTCGGCGTCGGTGAGGTGCGCGGCGGGAATCGTCTGCAGCACTTCGCCTTCGGCGTCCTCGGTAGAGGTGGTCTGACCCAGCCGAATAGTGGCGGCATACGACTTGGACGAGGCGGTCAACAAGCCGAGGATCTTGGTGGCTCGCTCGATGCCGATCACCAGGACCCCGGTGGCCATCGGGTCCAGGGTTCCGGCGTGCCCCACCTTGCGGGTGCCGAAGAATCGGCGACAGCGCGCCACCACGTCGTGGCTGGTCATCCCGGCGGGCTTGTCGACGATCACCAGGCCGGGCTGCGGCGGCCCGCTCACAGCACGATCGCCGTCAGCACCAGGCCGCCGGTCACCGACCACCGCCCGTGCAGCTCGCTCAGCGGCGGGCCGGACAGCGCGGCCGGGTCGATCAGGATGCGAGAGACGAATCTCCCGCCTGGATCGAAGGTGATGTGGGCGTCCTCGAAGCCCAACCATCGCCTGGTCAGCGGAAACCAGGCCTTGTAGGTGGCTTCCTTGGCGCAGAACAGGATCCGGTCCCAATGCTGGACGTCCCCCAGCGCGGCGAGCTCGGACCGTTCGGCCGGCAGGCTGATGGCGTTGAGCACTCCGTCGGGCAGCGTGTCGTGCGGTTCGGCGTCGATGCCCACCGATCGCACTTGCGCGCTGCGGCCCACGACCGCGCCACGGAAGCCCGCGCAGTGCGTCAGGCTGCCCACCACGCCGTCGGGCCAGCAGGGTTCGCCCTTCTCCCCCTTGAGAATCGGCACCGGCGGTTGGCCGATCTGTTCGAGCGCCAGCCGGGCGCAGTAGCGCGCCGTGACGAATTCGTTGCGGCGCTTGGCGACCGACCGCGCCACCAGCGGCTCCTCCTCGGGCAGCGGAGCCAGCCCGGGCGGATCGTCGTAGCGTTCGGCCCACGCCAGCGCATGCCCTGATGCCGGCGTCAGCACGGTGTCCAGCAGCCCGCTCATCGGGACTGCCGTTGCCGCAGCCGTTCGGCGAACTTGGCTCGGGCCGCCAGCATCTCCTCGGTGATGGCGAAGTGGCCACCGAACTCATTGAGGTAGCCCGGCGGGTACTGCGGGTCGGGCAGGATCTGGCGCAGCCACCGGTGCGGCTTGCGGCGCTGCCACTCCCGCGGGTAGCCCACCGACACCTCTTCGAAGCGCACCCCGTCGTAGTAGGTGGTGCGCGGGATGTGCAGGTGGCCGTAGACCGAACACGTCGCGTTGTAGCGGGTGTGCCAGTCGGCGGTCTCGGTGGTGCCGCACCACAGCGAGAACTCCGGATAGAACAGCGCATCGCAGGGCTGGCGCACCATCGGGAAGTGGTTGACCAGCACCGTGGGCGTCATCCAGTCCAGGTCGTCGAGTCGCTTGCGGGTGGCCTCCACCCGATCGCGGCACCAGGCGTCCCGGGTGCCGTACGGCTCGGGCGACAGCAGGAACTCGTCGGTGCACACGACGTTGCTCTCCCGCGCGACGGCCAGCCCCTCGGCCTTACTGGTGGTCCCGGCGGGCAGGAACGTGTAGTCGTACAGCAGGAACAGCGGAACAATGGTGGCCGGTCCGCCCTCCTCGGTCCAGACCGGGAAGGGGTGCTCTGGGGTGATGACGCCCATCTGGTCACACATGTCGACCAGGTAGTCGTACCGCGAGCGCCCGAAGATCTGCATCGGGTCCTTGGTGGTGGTCCACAGCTCGTGGTTGCCGGGAACCCAGATCACCTTGGCGAAGCGTTTGCGCAGCAGATCCAGTGCCCAGCGGATCTCATCGGTGCGTTCGGCGACGTCCCCGGCGACGATCAGCCAGTCGTCACCGGTCGCCGGATGCAGGGACTCGGTGACCGGCTTGTTGCCCATGTGGCCGGTATGCAGGTCGGAGATCGCCCACAGCGTCGGCCCGTGCGACGGCGTCGGCTCAGGGGTCCTCACGAGGTTCGAGCCTAGCGGGTGGGGAAAAACTGGAACGTGTTCTCACCTTCCGGGCAGTGGCCGCCACCACAACTTGTACACTCCCGGCAGATGTCCAGCGGGAACAAGAGGAGTGGCATGCTCACCAAACTGCGCCTGATCACCGCTTTCAGTGCGCTGATCCTGGCTGTCGTCATGGTCGGCCAGCAATCCCCGCTCGGCGGTGTGTCCCATGAGATGGGGCCGCACGGCGTGCAACTGCGTTCCACCGCCCTGCCGCTGGCGCCACCGCCCACCTCCAGCGACCCGGTCAAACTCACCAACCCGCGCCCGTTCGACGCCTGCGAGGACATCCCCTTCGGCGTCGTCGCCGAGCTGGGGCTGGCCTACACCCCGCCCAGGCCCGTCGAGGGTGTGCGCTGCGAGTACGACGCCGGCAACTATCAGATGGCAGTCGAGACGTTCATCTGGCGCAGCTACGACGAGAGCATCCCGGCCGACGCCATCGAGACGAACATCGGGGGACATCGTGCGGCGCAGTTCTGGGTGATGAAGCCCACCGAGTGGAACAACCGCTGGTGGGTCTCGTGCATGGTGGCGTTCAAGACCAGCTACGGGCTGATCCAGCAGGCGCTGTACTACTCCCCGGTGTACTCCAACCCCGACGTCGACTGCGCCGCCGAGAACCTGATGCGGGCCCACCAGCTGGCGCCGTACTACAAGTACTGATCAGCGGTGAGCAGCCCGCGCCGCACCGATGTAATCCTGAACCGGGTACTGCGGCAGCTTCCGCCACCCACCACCGGCTACACGGTGCGGCGGGAACGCATCCCGATGCGCGACGACGTGGTCCTGCTTGCCGACCACTACCAGCCGACCGGTGACATCCGGGGCACCCTGCTGGTCCGCTGCCCGTACGGGCGGGGTTTCCCGTTCGCACTGGTCTTCGGCCGGATGTACGCCGCGCGCGGCTACCGGGTGATCCTGCAGAGTGTTCGCGGCACGTTCGGCTCGGGCGGCGAGTTCGAGCCGATGGTCAACGAGGCCGCCGACGGCGCCGACACGGTGGCCTGGATGCGCACCCAGCCCTGGTTCACCGGCTCGTTCGGCACCATCGGGCTGTCCTATCTGGGTTTCACCCAGTGGGCGCTGCTGGCTGATCCGCCACCGGAGCTGGCGGCCGCCGTCATCACCGTCGGGCCACACGATCTGCACCAGTCGACCTGGGGTGTGGGCTCGTTCGCCCTCAACGACTTCCTGGGCTGGAGCCATCTGATGGCCCACCAGGAAGATCGCCCGAGGCTGCGAGCCGGCCTGCACCAGCTCACCGCCCAGCGCAGGGTGCGCCGGGCGGCGGCCCGGCGGCCCCTGGGTGCGGCCGGGCGGGCACTGCTGGGCACCGGCTCGCCGTGGTACGAGTCGTGGGTCGAACACCCCGAGGCCGACGACCCGTTCTGGAATGCGCTGCGCCACCCGGACGCGTTGAAGCGCTCCGAGGTGCCGGTGCTGCTGCTGGGCGGCTGGCAGGACCTGTTCCTGGATCAGACCCTGGACCAGTACCGGGCGCTAAGAGACCGGGACGTCGAGGTGGCGATGACCATCGGGCCGTGGACCCACACCCAGATGCTGACGTCCGGCCTGAGCCGGGTCACCTCGGAGTCACTGCAGTGGCTGGACACTCATCTGGCCGGTGCGGAAACGGCGCCGAGGCCGAGCAGGGTGCGGATCTACTCCGCCGGCCGGGGTTGGCAGGACCGGCCGGACTGGGCACCGGCCGACGCCGCTGACGCGTGGCATCTGCAGCCCGGCGGCCTGCTCGGGCAGTCCGCCCCCGACCCGGCGTGCGCGCCGGTCTCGTTTCGGTTCGACCCGACCGACCCGCCGCCCACGATCGGAGGCCGGCTGCTGTCCGCGGCCGGCGGCTACCGCAACGACAGCAAGCTGGCCCGCCGCAACGACCTGCTCAGCTTCACCAGTGCGGCACTGACCCGTGACCTCGATGTGTGCGGCGTCCCGGTCGTGGAGTTGGAGCACAGTGCCGACAACGACGACGTCGACGTGTTCGTCCGGGTCAGCGAGGTCAACCCGCGCGGTCGCTCAGTGAATGTGACCGAGGGTTATCGGCGACTGCACCGGCACACCGGCCCGGTGCGCATCGAATTGGACGCCGTCGCACGACGTTTCGCCGCGGGCTCCCGGATCCGGGTGGTGATCGGCGGCGGAAACCACCCCCGGTACGCGGTGAACCTGGGCACCGGCGAAGCCCCGATCAGCGGCACCGGGGTGCGGTCCGCGGTGCACACGGTGGCGTTCGGCGAGTCACGGTTGCTGCTTCCCGTCGGGCGCTAACTCACCGCGTCACGGACCCGGTCGGCCACCTGTGCCAGCGTCCGGTCGTCACAGACCGGCGCGGACCGCGCCGGGTGGATCGGAAGGTGCACCCAGCTGGTGCAGCCGGCGCACTCCGGGGTGCGGGTCAGCCACACCGGTTCCAGCAGTGGCACCGCCTGCACGACCAGCACCGCCAGCCGATGCTTGGGCCGGAAATCCAGCCGATCGGCCCGCACCGACTCGGCGGTCCAGATGTGCAGATCCTCGATGGCGGCCAGCCCGTCGGGCCGGTTGACCGGCACTGCCGCAACCACTTTGGCCGCCGACCGGACCAGCACCCGATCATCGTCGCAGTCTGCGGCGGCGGCAGCCAGCAGGTCTCGATGTTGCGGCCGCACCCGCTCGGCATGGCTGTGTGCGACCGTCGGGAACAACAGGAAATCATCGGCCGCCACCGCGAAGCGCTTCTCGCCATACCGCCCTTGCGCAACAGGACCGACTGCCGACCGGCCAGCAGTGCGTGCACCGCCGCGCCCCACTCCTTGAGGGCGGGTGTGCTCAGAGCGGCATTCATGTAGTCCACGATAGGTACAGCCACACTGACAAAACACCCGTCCCGGGCGGCGGTGTGCGCCGCCCGGGACGGGTGTTCTTGTCGCGTCTACCAGCCCACGAACGCGGCGCCCGGGTCCATCAGCGCCGACGCGTCGAAGCCGCCGAACATCGAGCTCAGGTCGAAGTCCCCGAACGGCGTCACGAACGTGTCCGTGACGGTGCCGGCGGCCCCGTCGAGGCCCGGGATCGCGGTGTAGATGTTCATGAAGCCACCGCCGAGGTTGAACACGTCGTACACCGAGCCCACCGCCGGCAGATCCGTGGCGTCTCCACCTGCGGCTGCGGTGACATCGTCAACGACGAACGACGTGCTGGTCAGGCCCAACAGCTGCGTCACGGTCTCCTGCCCGTGCACGCTGCCCAGCAGTTCGGCGTCCGCACCCGTGCCGTCGTAGATGTTGAAGTCCTGCGACGTCAGCGGCAGTGGGAAATACATGCCACCGAGGTTGAGGCCGGGCGTACCACCACCGATGTTGAGCAGCGGCAGCGAACCGATCGTCTGGTAGACCGGCGCGAAGCCCTCGGTTGTACTGTCCCCTGACCCGGTGAACGGATCGAAGGTGGTGCCGCCGATCGCGAAGGCCTGCTCGCCACCGGCGGCCGTGCCCGCCTGCAGCCCGGTGAACGCGACGCTCGGGTCGAGCGGAGCGGCCCCGTTGATGCCCGCGAACAGCGAGCTCAGGTCCATGCTGCCGAACGGAGTGAGGAGGGTGTCGGTGACGGTACCGTTCTCGCCCGGAGTGGCGGTGTAGACATTGGCGAAGCCACCGCCGAAGTTGAACACGTCATACACCGTGCCCAGCGCCGGCAGACCCGCCTCAGTCGGAACACCAAGCGGCGTAGCAACCACGAGCTGGGTGTTGGTCATCCCCAGCAGGTTCGTCACGTCCACGCCTGCCGTCATGGTGCCGAGGTTGGCGCCGGTGCCGTCGTAGACGGTGAAGCTCTGCTGCGCAAGATCGTTCCCGCTAGTTCTCGGATCACCCAGCGATGCGCCGCCGATGGCCAAGAACGGTGCGGCTCCGCCCAGCGCGGGAACCGCGGCGAAACCCTCTGTGGCCGAGTCACCGGTTCCGGTGAACGGGTCCAGGGTGTAGCCGCCGATCGCGAAGGCGTCGTCACCGCCGCCGGAGGCACCGGCCTCCAGCGCGGCAAAGGCATCACCGGGCTGCAGCGGCGCCGAGGCGTCGATACCGGCGAACAGCGAACTCAGATCCATGCTGCCGAACGGCGTTATGAAGGTGTCGGTGATGGTGGCCTTGGCGCCGTCGGCTCCCGGGATGGCGCTGTAGACGTTCGCGAAGCCGCCACCGAGATTGAACACGTCGTAGACCGACCCCGATGTCGGGAGATCCGCAGCCGAACCGCCTGCCGCGGCGGTGACGTCGGTGACGGTGAACTGGGTGTTGGTGAAGCCCGCCAGGTTCGTTACGACCACGCTGGAGTTGATGCTGCCCAGATCGGTGCCGTCAGAGCCGTAAATCGCGAAGCTCTGGGGCGCGATCGGCAGCAGGCCGGCGGGGTTGCCGCCGCCCAGCGTCAACAGCGGCGGAGCGCTGGTGAGCGGGTGAACGAGGTCGAAACCCTCGACGTCAGTTCCTGTGGCATTGCTGAACGGATCAAACGTGTAGCCGCCGACTTGAACGCGTCGGCACCGTCGGCGCTGGGGCCGACAGCCTCGCTCGTGTCGGCCACCGCGAGGGCCGCCTGCAGAAACGCCGCGGCCAGCAATCCACCGCCAGCGGCTAGACCTGCGGCTATCAACCGATAATTCATCATTCAATGACTCCCAGTCCATGCGCTATCAAAAGTCCGTGCCCCACGGCGCTCCAACACCGTCGCGTGACACCCGCAACAACCTGCAGAACCCTACCCATGAGTAACCTGAATGTATAGAGAGGCTCGACAAAAATTTTTCTTTTTTCTGTCGATTGTCGGAAATCTGTAATGACGTCCACATAAATGGACTTGGCAGGGCTCACGAGCGCAGCCGCGGGATGACACGGCAGGGTCCGGCGCCGATCGTCGCCGTCGAGCGCGATGTCGGCAGATCCTATGGGTGGGCGGCCTGAACCCATCGCCCCGACAGCGCGCGCCACCCGACGAACACCAATCGCAGGACGATGAACGTGGTCAGCCCCGACCAGATCCCGGCCAGTCCCCAGTGCAGGATCAACGCCAGCCAGGTCAGCGGGAGGAAGCCGACCAGCGCGCTGATCACCGTGGCGGTCCGCATGAACGCTGCGTCGCCGGCACCGATCAGCACGCCATCGAGGGCGAAAACGATTCCGGCAAGGGGTAATTGGGCGACCAGGAACCACCACGGAACGCTCACCGCGGCCAGCACCGCGGCATCTGTGGTGAACAGTCCCGGAATCACGGCCGCGCCGGTGGCCAGCAACGCAGCCAGCAGCGCGGCGGCCGCCGTGGAGACTACCGTCACCCGCTCGGCCACCGACTTGGCCCGGGCGCCATCGCCGGCGCCCAGCGCCGCACCGACCAGGGCCTGCGCGGCGATGGCCAGCGAATCGAGCACCAAGGCCAGAAACGTCCACAGCTGCAACACGATCTGGTGCGCTCCCAGGGCTGCGGCCCCGAATCGCGCGGCGACGGCGGCCGCCGAGACGAAGCAGGCCTGAAAGGCCAGTGACCGCACGATCAGGTCGCGCCCCATCCTCAGTTGCGCCCGCAGTACCGCCTTGTCCAGCCCCAGTGGTGCCCGCTCGGAACGCAGCGCACCCAGGAACAGCAGCCCGGCCAGCCACTGACCCGCGCAGTTTGCCACCGCCGAGCCGGTCAGGCCCATGCGCGGCATACCCAGGAGTCCGAAGACCAGCAGCGGGCACAGCAGAGCCGAAAGGGCAAAGCCCACAACCACATAGCGTTGTGGCCGCACAGTGTCCTGCACCCCGCGCAGCCACCCGTTGCCCGCCAATGAGACCAGGATCGCCGGGGCACCGAGGATGGCAACCCGCAACCACGGCAGGGCCGCGTACGCGATGTCTTCACTGCCGGCGACGGCCCCCACCAACGGCGCCGCCCCGAGCTCTACGACGACGACCACCACAACACCGAGGCCGAGCGCCAGCCAGGTCGCCTGGACGCCTTCGGCGACGGCGGCGCGCCGATCCCCCGCACCGAAGTGACGCGCCGAGCGTGCGGTGGTGCCGTAGGACAGGAAGGTGGCCTGCGAGGCGACCAGACCCAGCACCAGCCCGCCGATGGCCAGCCCGGCCAGCCCCTGCGCGCCGAGCCGTCCGACGACCGCGGTGTCGAACAGCAGGTACAGCGGCTCGGCGGCCAGCACCACCAGCGCCGGGAAGGCCAGCGCCGCGATCTGGCGGTATCCGCTCGTAGGCATCGTCACCCGAGGGCGGCGACCAGAGCTGCGACCACCTCGTCCACGGGGCCGGCCGCGCTGTACCCGGCGGCCAGCCGATGCCCGCCGCCGCCGAAGGAGACGGCCACCGCACTCAGGTCCACCGCTGACTTGGCCCGCATCGACACAGCCCAACGTGCCGGATCGACCTCCTTGAACACCACCGCCACCTCGGCCTGTGCCGTGGTGCGCACGATGTCGACGATGCTCTCCACCTCCTCGGGCCGCGCCGCGGTCCACTCGGCATGGTCGACCACGGCATAGACCAGGCCGCGGCCGCCCGCGGCCTCGGGCAACAGCCGTGCCTTCGCCAGCACCCGCGACAGCATCGTCAGCCAGTCGAACGGGTGGCTGTCCATCACCGTGCGGGCAACGGCGGCATTGTCCACTCCGAGGTCCACCAGCTGCGCCGCCAGCCGGTGCGCGCGAGGACTTGCCCACCGGAACGAGCCGGTGTCGGTGGCCAGCCCGGCATACAGGCAGTGCGCGACGTCGGCGTCGATCGGCCGGCCCCACTCCTTGATCAGCTCGGCCACCACCATCGTCGTCGAATCCGCGGTCGGATCAACAAGATTGGCGGTCCCGAAGAACTGATTCGAGGCGTGGTGGTCGATCACCAACAGCTCGCGACCGGCAGCCAGGTCCCCCAGCGCCCCGAGCCGGTCCGCACTCGACGCGTCGACGCTCACCACCAGATCGACGTCGCGACGCATCTCGTCAGGGGCCACCAACAGTTCACCGCCCGGCAGCGACTGCAGCGACTGCGGCAGGGTTGCCGGACGGGCGAAGGAGACCTGAACCGCCTTGCCGCATCGTTTCAGAACCAGCGCGAGCGCGAGCCCGGATCCGATGGTGTCGGCGTCGGGGTGCACATGGCAGACCACCGCAACGCTGCCAGCAGCAGCCAGCAGACCCACGGCCCCCGCGACGTCGACGCGCCGACCCTCCGGCGGCAGCTCAGTCGCCGAATCGCTCACCGAAACCGCTGTCTTCGGCATCCGGTTCCGCGGGTGCCTCCCGATACGGGTTGGCCTCTCCCACCGGCTTCTTGCCCTCACGCATCCGGGCCAGGTCGGCGTCGGCGGCGCGGGCAGCGGCCAGCAGTTCCTCCATGTGGGCGGCGGTGTCCGGCACCTTGTCCAGGACAAAGGACAACGTGGGGGTGAACCGCACACCGGTACCGGCGCCCACCTTGGTCCGCAGTGTTCCCTTCGCACGTTCCAGTGCGGCGGCCGCACCGGCATAGTCCGGCTCGTCCTGCAGGGACTGTCCGCGCACCGTGTAGAACACCGTCGCGTCGTGCAGGTCACCCGTCACCTTCGTGTCCGTGACGGTCACGAAGGCCAACGGGGGATCCTTGATCTCGAACTCGATGGCCGACGCGACGATGGTCCCGATGCGCTTGGAAAGCCGGCGAGCTCGGCCCACGTCGACCACGGCTACGTCCGCGCCTTCTCGACGAGCTCGTACGCCTGGATGACGTCGCCTTCCTTGATGTCGTTGTAGGTCAACGTCAGACCGCATTCGAAGCCTTCGCGGACCTCGGTGGCATCGTCCTTCTCCCGGCGCAGCGAGGAGATCGTGACGGTCTCGGCGACCACCACGTTGTCCCGCAGCAGCCGCGCCTTGGCGTTGCGGCGCATGATGCCGGAGGTGACCAGGCAGCCCGCGATGTTGCCCACCTTCGACGAGCGGAACATGGCGCGAATCTCGGCGCGCCCCAGCTCCTTCTCCTCGTAGACCGGCTTGAGCATGCCCTTGAGCGCACTCTCGATCTCGTCGATGGCCTGGTAGATGACCGAGTAGTAGCGGATCTCGACACCCTCGCGGTTGGCCAGCTCGGTGGCCTTGCCCTCGGCGCGCACGTTGAACCCGATGATGATCGCGTCCGACGCCGATGCCAGGTTGACGTTGGTCTCGGTGATACCACCGACACCGCGGTCGATGACCCGCAACTGCACCTCGTCGTCGATCTGGATTCCCATCAGGGCCTCTTCCAGCGCCTCGACGGTACCGGCGTTGTCGCCCTTGAGGATCAGGTTCAGCTGGCTGGTTTCCTTCAGCGCCGAGTCCAGGTCCTCCAGGGAGATCCGCTTGCGCGACCGTGCCGCCAGCGCGTTGCGCTTGCGGGCGTTGCGCTTGTCGGCGATCTGGCGGGCGATCCGGTCCTCGTCGACGACCAGCAGGTTGTCACCGGCACCGGGCACCGAGGTGAAGCCGATGACCTGCACCGGCCGCGACGGGGTCGCCTCTTCGACGTCCTCGCCGTGCTCGTCGACCATCCGACGCACGCGGCCGTAGGCGTCGCCCGCGACGATCGAGTCGCCGACCCGCAGCGTTCCGCGCTGGATCAGCACGGTGGCCACCGGGCCGCGACCGCGGTCCAGGTGCGCCTCGATCGCCACACCCTGGGCTTCCATGTCGGGGTTGGCCCGCAGGTCCAGGGCGGCGTCGGCGGTCAACAGCACCGCCTCCTCCAGTGCGGCGATGTTGGTGCCCTGCTTGGCGGAGATGTCGACGAACATGGTGTCGCCGCCGAAGTCCTCGGCCACCAGGCCGTACTCGGTGAGCTGCCCGCGGATCTTGGCCGGGTCGGCGCCCTCCTTGTCGATCTTGTTGACCGCCACCACGATCGGCACATCAGCGGCCTGGGCGTGGTTGATCGCCTCGACGGTCTGCGGCATCACGCCGTCATCGGCGGCCACCACCAGGATCGCGATGTCGGTGGCCTTGGCGCCACGGGCACGCATGGCGGTGAACGCCTCGTGACCGGGGGTGTCGATGAAGGTGATCAGGCGTTCGCTGCCTTCGAAGTCGACCCCGACCTGGTAGGCGCCGATGTGCTGGGTGATGCCACCGGCCTCGCCCTCGCGGACGTTGGCCTGGCGGATCGAGTCCAGCAGGCGGGTCTTGCCGTGGTCGACGTGACCCATGACGGTGACCACCGGCGGCCGGACCTGCAGGTCCTCCTCGTCGCCGGCGTCCTCACCGTAGGACAGGTCGAAGGACTCCAGCAGCTCGCGGTCCTCGTCCTCGGGCGAGACGACCTGCACGACGAAGTTCATCTCGCTGCCGAGCAGCTCCAGGGTCTCGTCGCCGACGGACTGGGTGGCGGTGACCATCTCACCGAGGTTGAACAGCGCCTGCACCAGGGCAGCCGGGTTGGCGTCGATCTTCTCGGCGAAGTCGCTCAGCGATGCGCCGCGGGCCAGCCGGATGGTCTCGCCGTTGCCGTGCGGCAACCGCACACCACCGACGACCGGGGCCTGCATGTTCTCGTACTCGGCGCGTTTCGCCCGCTTCGACTTGCGACCCCGCTTGGGGGCACCGCCGGGACGGCCGAATGCACCGGCCGCGCCGCCGCGCTGGCCGGGACGGCCTCCGCCGCCGCCACCGGGACGACCACGGAATCCGCCGGCACCGGCGCCGGCGGGAGCACCACCGCCACCGGGACCACCGGCTCCACCGCCGCGGTAGTTACCGCCGGGACCACCGCCGGGGCCACCGGGACGTCCACCAGGACCACCGGGACGTGCGCCGCCGGGACCCGGACGGGGACCGCCGGGACGCGCCGGGCGACCGGGTGCGCCGAAGTTGCTGGTGCGGCCGGGCATGTTGCCCGGTGTCGCGCCGCCGCCGGGACGCGGCATGCCGGGACGCGGTGCGCCGCCGGGCCGGGGTGCGGCCTGCGGGTGCGGACGCGGGATGGCGCGCTCCACCGGCTGCACAGACGAGAACGGGTTGTTGCCGACGCGCGGAGCCCGAGCGCCCGGCTTGGGGCCCGGTGCGGCCGGCCGGGGGCCGGGGGCTCCGGGAGCCGGGGGCGCCTCCGGAGCTGCGGTCGATGCGGCCGGGGAAGCCGACGCCGCAGGTGCGGGGGCCTCGGCGACCGGCGCGGCCGGGGCAGCCGGCTTCGCGGCGGCCGGGGTGGGTGCGGGTGCCGGAGCCTCGGACGGCGCGCTCGGGGCCGACGCCGGCTTCTCCGGTGCGGGCGCCTTGGCGGCCGGTGCCTCGCTCTTGGGAGCGGGCTTGGAGCCACCGAACGCCTCGCGCAGCCGTCGGGCGACGGGCGCTTCCACGGTCGAGGACGCCGATTTGACGAATTCGCCCTGCTCGCTCAGGCGGGCGAGGACTTCCTTGCTGGTAACACCGAGTTCCTTAGCCAACTCGTGTACGCGGGCCTTTGCCACTACATCTCCTGTCTATGAGGCGACAGCGGTGGTGGGCCGCGCCTCGGGTTTAGCTATGACGCATGGTCATCGGGACTTCACGGTGTGCTCATGTTCTTCGCTACCTGTTCTGTTGCCCGGGGTGGCGAGCCGATCTTGGTGATCGAAGTACTCCTCCACCCCGGATACATCCGGGGAACCGCTGATCCTCAGCGCGCGTGCGAAGGCTCGTCGCCGGATCGCCGCCTGCAGGCAGTCCGGCGCGGGGTGCAGCCACGCACCCCGTCCCGGCTGGTTACCCACCCGGTCAACGGCCACGGCCCCATTGCCGTCCGACGTCGACACAGCGACCACTCGAAGCAATTCGACGGCCAATTCGCGTTTTCGGCATCCGACACACGTGCGCACCGGTCCCCGTGGGGAGCGGTGCGTCCGCGAGCCCGTTGACGAAACCTCGCGCTGGATCACGGCTCAGTCTACCCATACGACGGCGCTGTCCCGAACCAACGTCGTCCCGAACCAACGTCGGAGACCCAGGACCGCTATCGACCGCCCACGGCACCCTGACTGGCGTCGTGCTCAGGATGATCGCCCTCCCCCGGCTCTGGGGTGTCGCTGCGGATATCGATCCGCCAGCCGGTCAACCGGGCCGCCAGCCGGGCATTCTGGCCCTCCTTGCCGATGGCCAGCGACAGCTGGAAGTCCGGGACCACCACCCGGGCGGCGCGCGTCGCCTGGTCGATCACCGTCACCGACATCACCTTGGCCGGCGACAGCGCGTTGCCGACGAACCGAGCCGGGTCCTCGTCGAAGTCGATGATGTCGATCTTCTCGCCGGCCAGCTCGCTCATCACGTTGCGCACCCGCTGGCCCATCGGCCCGATGCAGGCACCCTTGGCGTTGAGCCCCGGCACCGCCGAGGCCACCGCGATCTTGGATCGGTGGCCGGCCTCGCGCGCGACCGCGACGATCTCCACCGAGCCGTCGGCGATCTCGGGCACCTCCAGGGCGAACAGCTTGCGCACCAGGTTCGGGTGGGTGCGCGACAGCTCGATGCGCGGTTCGCGCAGCCCCCGGGTGACGCCGATGACGTAACAGCGCAACCGGTCGCCGTGCTCGTAGGCCTCGCCGGGCGCCTGCTCGGCGGGCCGGATGACTCCGTCGAATCCCTTGGCCTCGGTGCCCAGCCGCACCACGATCACACCCCGGGCATTCTCCCGGGCGTCGCGCTGCACCACGCCGGCGACGATGTCGCCTTCCCGCGCCGAGAACTCGCCGTAGGCCTTCTCGTTCTCGGCGTCCCGCAGCCGCTGCAGGATCACCTGCCGGGCGGTGGTCGCCGCGATCCGGCCGAATCCCTCCGGGGTGTCGTCGTACTCGCTGAGTACGTTGCCGTCCTCGTCGGTCTCGCGGGCCAGCACGCGCACCACGCCGGTCTTGCGGTCGACGTCGATCACCGCGTCGGCCTGGTGCCCCTCAGTGTGCCGGTAGGCGGTGAGCAACGCCGATTTGATCGTGTCCACCACCACGTCTACCGGAATGCCCTTGTCGGCCTCGATCGCGTGCAGCGCGGCCATGTCGATGTTCATTGGCGCCTCTCCATTCCGGCATCCGGGGCCTGCCGGCCCGCCAACTCCAACTCCCGTTCACCGGGCGGTGAGAACTCGACCTGCACGACCGCCTGGCTGATCTCGCTCAGCGGTAATCGGCGCAGGTTGAAGTCCCGCCCGGCGCGCACCACCAGCGTCAGCACGTCGTCGTCGGCGACCAGGCCCACCCGGCCGGTGAGACCCGATCCGTCGGTCAGGGTCACTTCGACCTTGCGGCCGTGAGCGCGCCTGAAGTGCTTCACCGTGGTCAGCGGTCGCTGCACACCAGGTGAGCTGACCTCCAGAACGTAGGGGGCGTCGAAGTCCAGCTCATCGAGCAAAGCCGACGCCGAGCGTGACAACGCCGCGACAGTGTCCAGATCCAGGGGGGTGTCGCCGTCGGCGACCACGGTGATTCGCGGTAACGGTGCGGCCGCGTCGATGACGACGTCTTCGATCTCGTATCCGGCGCGCGTGAACTCAGCGTCGAGCAGCTCGATCACCTGTGTCTGGGAAGGTAGCCCGGTGGCCACGGCGAGCTCCTCATCTTGAGTTGTGCGGTCAACGCATTCCCGCGCGCCAGGCGCAGCCGGGAACCGGCCTCCCACGATACGCCGTGGGGTGCGGGGTCACAGCAAACCGGCGAAAGCGCTCAGTCACTCCACAGTGGCACTCGGCGGCCACGTCACAACGCTGGGCGGGCGCGGCAATGGCAGGATGTCTCAGATGTCCGGCCCCCTGACCGCCATCGACCGGCGGCGCGTACTGACCGGCGCCGGGATTCTCGCGCTGCTCGCCGTGGCGGCACCGGCGTGCGGCTCGGCGCCGACTCCACCGGAGGTAGACGCCCTGGAGGCGCAACGACTGTTGGCGCAGCACGACAGTGAGCTGGCCGCCGCGGCCGGGACTGCCCTGACCGGGCCGGACGACACGGCCCAGGCCACCGCGCTGGCGCAGGTTTCGCTGGAGCGCGCCGACCACGCCCGGGCGCTGGCCACCGAGATCAGCCGAGCATCCGGGCGCCCCGCCCCCGAAACATCGCAGACCAGCACATCCACCGCGGTACCGGATGCTCCGGCCCCCACGGTGTCGCAGGTGGTCAACGCACTGCGCGCCGCGGCCGACAGTTCCGGCAAGCTGGCGATCGCCTCATCCGGCTACCGGGCGGGACTGCTCGCCTCGATCGCGGCGTCCTGCACGGCCTCCTACGCGGTCGCCTTGGCGGTGCAGTCGTGACGTCCACCGAACCGATCGATGGCCCCGACGCGGCCCTGCGTGAAGCACTGGCCACCGAACACGGGGTCGTCTACGGCTATGGGCTGGTGTCGGCCTATTCACTGCCGGAGTTCAACGGCCTGGTGGTGGCGACCATCCGCCAGCACCGCGAACGCCGTGATCGGACGATCACGATTCTGACCAGCCGCGCCGTCGAGGCCCCGCCCGCCGCCGCCGGCTACCAGTTGCCGCTGCCGGTGAACTCCTCCGGTGACGCACTGCGGCTGGCGGTCCGGATGGAGAACGACACCGCGACGGCGTGGCGCGCGGTGGTCGAGCAGACCCGAGACGCCGCCGACCGCGAGTTCGCCGCGACCGCGCTGGGCCAGAGCGCGGTGCTGGCCGCGCACTGGAATCGCGCGTTGGGCAACTGGCCGATCACCCGCCCATTCCCGGGCGGCGAGGACTGAGCGGGAGCCGGCGCGAAGCCGGCTCAGCCGGTTGTACCGCGGACCGCGTCGAGGATCTGCGCGGCCAGCTCGGCGCCGACGGCGAGTTCCCGCTTCTCCCCGGCGAAGCGGTCCCGCAGTTCCACCACCCCGTCGGCCCAGCCGCGGCCGACCACCACCACCAGGGGCATCCCGAGCAGTTCGGCGTCCTTGAACTTCACCCCGGGCGACGCGGTTCGGTCATCGAGCAGCACCTCGACGCCGAGCGCGTCCAGTTCGGCGGCCAGTGCCTCGGCCCCGGCCCGCGCCGCGTCGTCCTTGTTGGCGATCACCAGGTGCACGTCGAACGGGGCGACCTGCGCCGGCCAGCGCAGCCCCAGCTCGTCGTGCTGCTGCTCGGCGATCACCGCCACGAGTCGCGACACCCCGATCCCGTAGGACCCCATCGTCAGGCGCACCGGCCGGCCGTCCTCCCCGAGCACGTCGGCGGTGAATGCGTCGGTGTATTTGCGGCCCAGCGAGAAGATGTGGCCGATCTCGATCCCGCGGGCACTGACCAGCGGGCCGGCGCCGTCCGGTGACGGATCACCGTCACGTACCTCGGCGGCCTCGACGGTGCCGTCCGCGGTGAAGTCCCGACCGGCCACCAACCCGACCACATGCTTGCCGGGCTGATCGGCACCGGTGATCCAACTGGTGCCGTCCACCACACGCGGGTCGACCAGGTAGCGAACCCCATTGTCCTGCAGCGCCTTCGGGCCGATATAGCCTTTCACCAGGAACGGATACTTGGCGAAGTCGGACTCGCTGAGCAGCACGTACTCGGCGGGCTCCAGTGCGGCGCCCAGCCGCTTGTCGTCGACCTCACGATCACCGGGGACCCCGATGCCGAGCAGCTCCCACTCACCACCGGGTTCGCGGACCTTGACCATGACGTTCTTGAGGGTGTCGGCTGCGGTGACGGTCGTGCCCAATGCCGTGTTGGCCCAGTCGACCAGGGTGGCGATCGTCGGGGTGTCACCGGTGTCGTGCACTGTGGCCTCGGGCTGCCCGGCCACCGGTACCGGCTCCGGGCGCGCGGTGATGACGGCTTCGACGTTGGCCGCATACCCCGACTCCACGCACCGCACGAAGGTGTCCTCGCCGATCTCGCTTTCGGCCAGGAACTCCTCGGAGGCCGAGCCGCCCATCGCCCCGGACGTCGCCGAGACGATCACGTAGCGCAGCCCCAGCCGGTCGAAGATCTTCTGATAGGCCGCCCGGTGCGCGTCATAGGCGGCACCCAGCCCGGTGTCGTCGACGTCGAAGGAGTACGAGTCCTTCATCACGAACTCACGGCCGCGCAGAATGCCGGCGCGCGGCCGCGCCTCGTCGCGGTATTTGGTCTGGATCTGGTAGAGCACCACCGGAAAGTCCTTGTAGGAGTTGTATTCACCCTTGACGGTCAGGGTGAACATCTCCTCGTGGGTGGGCGCCAGCAGATAGTCGTTCTTGCGCCGGTCCTGCAGGCGAAACAGGCCGTCGCCGTACTCGGTCCAGCGGTTGGTGGTCTCATACGGTGCGCGCGGCAGCAGCGCCGGGAACAGGATCTCCTGGCCACCTATGGCGTTCATCTCCTCGCGCACCACCCGTTCGATGTTGCGCAGCACCCGCAGACCCAGCGGCAGCCAGCTGTACAGGCCTGGCGCGATGGGCCGAACGTAGCCGGCCCGGATCAGCAGTCTGTGGCTGGGGACTTCGGCATCGGCGGGGTCGTCGCGCAGGGTACGCAGGAACAGCTGGGACATCCGGGTGATCACAGCGCGCCAGCCTATCGGGTCCGATACCCGAAACCTCCCCGCCGCCGCGTGGCATGATCGCGTGATATGCGCATCACCCCGCATGAGCAGGAACGTCTGCTGTTGTCCTATGCCGCAGAGCTGTCGCGCCGGCGTCGCGCTCGGGGGCTGCGGCTGAACCATCCCGAAGCCGTCGCGGTCATCACCGACCACATTCTCGAGGGCGCGCGGGACGGGCGGACCGTTGCAGAATTGACAGCCAGCGCACGGGACGTGCTCGGACGCGACGACGTCATGGAGGGCGTTCCCGAGATGCTGGATCTGGTGCAGGCCGAGGCAACGTTTCCCGATGGCACCAAGCTGGTCTCCGTGCACCATCCGATCGGCTGACGGTGATCCCCGGAGAGATCCTGTTCGGTCCCGGCGAGATCGAGATCAACGCAGGCGCCGAACGATTGAAGCTGCAGATCGTCAACGCCGGCGACCGCCCGATCCAGGTCGGCAGTCATGTCCACCTGCCGCAGGCCAACACGGCGCTGTCGTTCGACCGGGCCGCGGCCCACGGTCGCCGGCTGGACATCCCGGCGGGCACCTCGGTTCGCTTCGAACCGGGGGTTCCGCGCACCGTTTGGCTGATACCGCTGGGCGGACGCCGTGAGGTACCCGGCCTCACATTGAACCCGCCGGGGAGGTTGGACGACTGATGGCTCGACTTTCCCGAGAGCACTACGCGCAATTGTTCGGGCCGACCACCGGCGACCGGATCAGGCTGGCCGACACCGATCTGCTGGTGGAGATCACCGAAGACCGCAGTGGTGGGCCCGGGCGTTCCGGCGAGGAGGCGATCTTCGGCGGCGGCAAGGTGCTGCGCGAGTCGATGGGCCAGGGACGTGCGACCCGGGCCGATGGCGCCCCCGACACCGTCATCACCGGCGCGGTCATCATTGACTATTGGGGAATCATCAAGGCCGACATAGGGATCCGTGACGGGCGCATCGTCGCGATCGGCAAGGCCGGAAACCCCGACACGATGGACGGCGTCCACCCGGCTCTGGTGGTCGGACCGTCTACCGAAATCGTCGGCGGCAACGGCTACCTCGTCACCGCCGGCGCGGTCGACTGTCACGTCCACCTGATCTGCCCCTAGCAGATACCCGAGGCGCTCGGTTCGGGGATCACCACCCTGATCGGTGGCGGCACCGGGCCCGCCGAGGGCACCAAGGCCACCACCGTCACCCCCGGCGGCTGGCACCTGGCCCGGATGCTCGAGGCGTTGGACGGATGGCCGGTCAACGTCGCGCTGCTCGGCAAGGGCAGCACCGTCAACGCCGCCTCGTTGTGGGAGCAGTTACGTGACGGCGCATCGGGTTTCAAGGTGCACGAGGACTGGGGCGCGACACCGGCGGCCATCGACGCCTGTCTGACCGTCGCGCAGGCGGCCGGGGTGCAGGTGGCGCTGCACACCGACACCCTCAACGAGACGGGGTTCGTGGAGGACACCCTGGCCGCCATCGCCGGCCGGCCCGTCCACACCTACCACACCGAGGGGGCCGGCGGCGGGCACGCGCCCGACATCATCACCGTCGCAGGCCAATCCAACGTCTTGCCCAGTTCCACCAATCCGACCCGCCCCCACACGATCAACACCCTCGAAGAGCACCTCGACATGCTGATGGTCTGCCATCACCTCAATCCCGCGGTGCCCGAAGACCTGGCGTTCGCCGAGAGCCGGATCCGGCCGTCGACGATCGCCGCCGAAGACCTGCTGCACGACATGGGTGCGATCTCGATGATCGGCAGCGACTCCCAGGCGATGGGCCGCATCGGCGAAGTGGTGCTGCGCACCTGGCAGACCGCTCATGTGATGAAGCGCCGCCGCGGTGCGCTGCCCGGCGACGGCGCGGCCGACAACACCCGGGTCCGGCGCTACATCGCGAAATACACCATCTGCCCGGCGACCGCCCATGGGCTGCACCACGAGATCGGTTCGGTGGAGGTGGGCAAGCTTGCCGACCTGGTGTTGTGGAAGCCGGCGTTCTTCGGTGTCCGCCCGCACGCCGTGCTCAAGGGCGGCGCGATCGCCTGGGCCGAAATGGGCGACGCCAATGCGTCGATACCCACCCCGCAACCGGTGTTGCCCCGGCCGATGTTCGGCGCCGCAGCAGGCGTCGCCGCGGCGACGTCGGTGCACTTCGTCGCTCCAGCGGCCATCGAAGCGGGCTTGGCCGAGAGGCTGGCGGTCAACCGACGACTGGTTCCGGTGGCCGATGTCCGCTCGATCGGGAAGGCTCAGATGCCGCTCAATGACGCCCTGCCCGACATCGTGGTGGAACCCGACACCTTCACCGTCCGCATCGACGGCGACGTGTGGGAGGAACGACCGGCGGCTGAACTGCCGATGGCACAACGCTACTTCCTGTTCTGATGGGACCGTGATGAGTGGACTGGCAACGCTGCTCTCCCTCGCTGATTCGCGGCTGCCGATCGGCTCACACGTGCACTCCGGCGGCCTGGAGGAGGCCGTGACCAGTGGACTGGTGACCGATCTGGTGACGCTGGAAGCGTTTCTGGTGCGCCGGATCCGCAGCCACGGGCTGGTCACCGCCTCGATTGCGGCAGCGGTGCACCGGGGCGATCTCAGCGTCGCCGATGCCGACGACGAGACCGATGCCCGCACCCCGGCCCCGGCGGCCCGGGAGGCGTCCCGCAGTCAGGGACGCGGTCTGGCGCGGCTGGCGCGGCGGGTCTGGCCCGATCCGTGCTGGGATGGACTCGACGCCCGGCCGCACCTGGCCGCCGTCGCCGGCCTGGTGGGTGCGGTCAGCGGCCTGAGTCCCGGTGAGAACACGCTGACGCTGGTGTACACCTCGATGACCGGTCCGGCGACCGCTGCGCAGCGCCTGCTGGCACTGGATCCGGCCGATGTCGCCGCCCTGACATTCAGTCTGGCCGGCCTGTGCGAGCGCACCGCCGCCGAGGCGACCTCCGGCCTGGCCGACCTGTCCGACCCCCTGCTGGACACGCTCGCTCAGCGGCACGCCACCCGCGAGCGCCCCCTATTCGTTTCGTGAAAGGAGCCTCATGCCACCCCATTTCCTCGACGGTGCGCCGCACACCCATTCCGATCGGCCGAAACGGGTCCGCAAGCCCGGGGAACCGCTGCGCATCGGCGTGGGCGGTCCGGTCGGCTCCGGCAAGACCGCGCTGGTTGCGGCGCTGTGCCGACAGTTACGGGATGAGTTGTCACTGGCGGTGCTGACCAACGACATCTACACCACCGAGGACGCCGACTTCTTGCGCAAGCACGCCGTGCTCCCCGACGACCGGATCTCGGCCGTGCAGACCGGCGGCTGCCCGCACACCGCGATCCGCGACGACATCACCGCGAATCTGGATGCCATCGACGATCTGACGGCCGCACACAGCGGGCTCGACCTGATTCTGGTCGAGTCCGGTGGCGACAATCTGACTGCGACGTTCTCCTCGGGGTTGATCGATGTGCAGATCTTCGTCATCGATGTGGCCGGCGGCGACAAGGTGCCGCGCAAGGGCGGTCCCGGCGTCACGTTCTCGGATCTGTTGGTGGTGAACAAGACCGACCTGGCACCGATGGTCGGCGCGGACCTGGGAGTGATGGCCCGCGACGCCGCGACGGTCCGCGACGGCCGGCCCACCGTGCTGCAGTCGCTGACGGAGGACCCGGCCGCCACCGAGGTCCTGGCCTGGGTCCGGGACCAGTTGCGCGAGCATTCGAACCTTTGATGCATTCCCGCGTCACGGTGGTCGCCTGCCCGCACCGGCTGCCGCGCATCGAATTCGGTGGCGGTCTGGCGGCCCGCCGTACCGGAGCGGACACGGTGCACCTGGTGTCGGCGGCCGCCACTCCCCTGGGCGGCGACGTCATCGAGATCCGCCTGATCGTGGAGCCCGGTGCCCGGCTGACGCTGCGCAGCGCGGCCGCCACCGTGGTGCTGCCCGGTGCCACGACCCTGACCTCGCACGCGAATTGGCAGATCGAGGCGGCAGGCGAACTGTATGTCGATCTTGAGCCGACCATCGTCGCCGCCGATGCCCGGCATGCCAGTGTCACCACCGTGCACCTCGACGACCACGGATCGGTGCGCCTGCGGGAACGCGTACAGATCGGCAGAACCGGGGAGCGGCAGGGCTTCTGGTCGGGAACGCTGCGGGTGGACCGGAATCACCGGCCGCTGCTGCGCCACCGGATGGACCTCGGGGCGGGATCGCTGTCCGACGACGTGTTGCATGCACCGCGCGCCACGATCAGCGAATTCCGTTATCCCGCGGCATGTTCGGATGCGGAATCCGATCCGCGCGCTACGCTGCTCGCACTGGCGGGCGGCGGAACCCTGAGCACCCGCCAGGATGAGCTGCTGACGACGTAGTCCCCCGCGCCTCCCCCATCACCCCCGCGGGTCCTTGGCGGTCGACCCCGACGGAGTCCAGTTCTCTGAATCCACCGGCGAGAAGGCCGACTCCTTGCCGTCGAGGCGTCGCGCACGTTGCGCGGTCAACACGGTCAGCGCATCTTCGGGCAGTGGCGTGGTGAAGATGTTGTCCACCGCGGTGTATTCCGCGGCGAGCCGGCCCACGGCACCCAGTGCGCCGGTGTCGATCCGGCCGCGAGGCAGGTACAGGTCGTCGCGCACATGGATCTTCTGAACACGGCCCCACACGACATGGTCGGGCAGCGGAGGCATCGGAATGATGCGGTCGAGGACGCATTCGAACGAGATGGGGGCTTCGGCGATGCGCGGCACGGATATCGTTTCACAGGGCGCCTTTGCGATACCTACCTCATCGAATTCGTCTGCCTCCCAGTGAAATTCATAAGCCGAGTCGTTGAGGACACCGACCTGGGCGACAGAGGCGATGTTGACGACGAACTCACCGGTGTCCCGAATGTTGATGAAGGTGTCTTTGAGTGTGACGCCGTCGGAGCGAGGCATCAGGGTGATGGACAGAACAGGGGGCTGCCGCCCGACGACGGTGAAGAAGGAGATCGGCGCGATGTTGCCCACCCCCGCCGCGGAGGAGGTGCTGACCCAGGCGATGGGCCGGGGCAGAACGCTGCCGATCAGCAGTTTGTAATTCGACGCGACGTCAAGCTCTGCGGGATCGATGATCATGGTGTCCTCTCGTCCAGGGGAGGGATGCTCATTGGGCCAGCAGCGCCTCGGCCGCGGCCTCGGCCCAGGTCGCCGGTTCCGGTGAGGCCGAGATCGCGGCCGTCACCATCGCCCCCTCCGCGAGCAGTGCCAGTTGTCTGCCTACGTCGGCGGTGGCGCCGGCAGCGACCACCAGATCAGTGACATAGGACCGGAATTCGTCTTTGTGACGTTGGACGATCTCGACGATCTCCGGTGACGTGGCGCCGGATTCCCCGAACGCGTTGACGAACGCGCAGCCGCGGAATCCCGGCGTTTCGAACCAGCTTCGCAGCCACTGGAAGACGGCCAGAACCTGTCCGCGGGGGCCGGTGTCGTCGATGGATACGTGCGACTTGAGCGAGTCGAGCCAACGGTCGTTGCGGCGTTCCAGATAGGCGCAGACCAACGTCATCTTTGACGGGAACAGGCGATAGAGCCGACGCAGTGCCAGGCCCGAGGCGGATCGGACGTCGTCCATGCCGACTGCGTGGATGCCGCGTTCATAGAACAGCCGCTCCGCGGCGTCCAGGGCCTGGTCGCGAAGGAGGTCGACTTCCGCGTGCTCGAGAACCATCGTTCTCACACGATAGCACGCGACGAGAACGTCGGTTCTCGCCGCGTGACGGCGCCGAACCGGGGGCATTGCCCCAGCGGGTTTCCGGCGGAAGCGTTACAGGTTGCCGGCGCCGAAGGCGTCCTGCGCCTCCTGGGCGTGTGCGACCTGCTGTGCGGAGTAGCCGATCAGCAATGAGATGGCGCCGACCAGCACCGCCACCGCCGCCACCCACAGCAAGCCGTAGGTGTAGCCGGCGTCCAGGGCGGCGACCTGGGTGGGGTTCATGGTCTTGACCGGCATGTTGGTGCCGCCCAAATACAGCGTGCGCGAGGTGATCACGGCCTGGATGACGGCCAGCACGATCGGGCCGCCCAGGTTCTGCAGCATCAGCGCGATCGCCGAGGTCGGGCCGATCTGGTCGAAGCCCACGCCGGCGATCGCCGACAGCGTCAGCGGCACCACGATGACTCCCATGCCGAGCCCACCGAGCACGATCAGCGTCACGAAGTTCGGGAAGTACGGGATGTTCCGGTTGACGGTCGAGCCGTAGACCATCGCGCCCAGCACCACGATGCCGCCGGCGATCACCAGCACCCGCGGCGGGAACTTACTCACCAGCTGCGACGACACCGCCAGGCCGATGCCCAGCCCGATCACGAACGGGATGAAGCCCACCCCGGCGCGCAGCGCCGAGTAGCCCATCAGGTCCTGCACGTACAGGCCGATGGTCACGGTCACGGTGAACAGCACACCGCCGGCCAAGAAGATGGCGGCGAAGGTGGCCAGCCGGTTGCGGTCGCGGAACAGACTGAACGGCACCACCGGGTTCTCCGCGGTGCGCTCCACCACGGCGAAGGCCAGCAAAGCCACGACCGCCACCGCGCCGGAGCCGATGGTGATGGTCGAGATCCAGCCCTTCTCCGGGCCAATGGTGAACGCGAACACCGCCGCCGTGCAGCCCATGGTCGCCAGCAGGGCGCCCGCGGCGTCGAGCTTCATCCGCTCCCGGTTGGTCTCGGTCAGCGCGGTACGGGCCAGGTAGATCATCAGCAGCCCGATCGGCACGTTGACCGCGAACGCCAGTCGCCAGGAGACCTCGGTCAGCGCGCCGCCGACCACCAGGCCCATCACCGAGCCGACGGCGGTCATCGCGCCGAACACCGCGGTGGCGGCGTTGCGCGCCGGCCCCTTGGGGAACGTGGTCGCGATCAGGGCCAGGGCGGTCGGCGAGGCGATGGCCGCACCGACGCCCTGCAGCAGCCTGGCGATCACCAGTGTCGGGGCGTCCCAGGCCGCCGCGCAGAGCACGGAGGCAATGGTGAACAGTGCAACCCCACTGATGAAGGTGCGCTTGCGGCCGATGGTGTCACCGAGCCGTCCGCCGAGCAGCATCAGCCCGCCGAAGGTCAGCACGTAGGCACTGATCACCCAGCCGCGGCCGGCGTCGGACAGACCCAGGTCGTCCTGGATTTTGGGAAGGGCGACGATGGCCACGGTGCTGTCCATGGTGGCGAGCAGCTGCATGCCACCGATGGCGATCACGGCGTAGATGAAACGGCGAGACGGCAGCAGCGATGCCACGAATCGGCTGGTCCGGCTCACAATATTTGCCTCGCTCCGGCCCGGCGGCACTGATTCGGCACCCTGTGCCTGCCACTGCGCGGTCGTTCGTCCTGCATCATCGAGAGCAGTCATAACGGGCTACCCTACAGTAATATTAAGAGATGTTTAAACCCCAAAGCCCGCGACGGCGCCGATAACGACGATTGCAGGAGGTCGAATGCCCTCCGCACGGATTTTCTCGGGCGCGTCGGCCAGCGTGGCGTGCAGGGTGTGCTGGGCCGGGGTGGTGCCGTGTTGAACCACCAAAACGGGTGTATCCGCAGGTCGGCCGCCTTTTTGCAGAACCGCGCTGAACTGCTCGATGCGTTCGATGGCCATCAGCAGCACGATGGTTCCACGCATCGCGGCGAGCGCATCCCAATTGACTAACGATTCGGGGTCATCGGGCGCGACATGCCCGCTGACCACCACGAACTCGTGGTTTACCGCCCGGTGGGTGACCGGAACACCGGCCTGCGCCGGCACCGCTATGGCGCTGGTCACGCCGGGGACCACCGTCACCGGAATCCCGGCGTCCGTGCACGCCAGCACCTCTTCATAGCCGCGGGCGAAGACGAACGGGTCCCCGCCCTTGAGCCGCACCACGAACTTGCCGGCCCGGGCGCGCTCGATCATCAGCGTGTTGATGGCGTCCTGGGCCATCGCACGCCCGTAGGGGATCTTGGCGGCGTCGATGACCTCGACGTGCGGAGGCAGCTCGGCCAGCAGCTCCGGCGGGGCGAGCCGGTCGGCCACCACGACGTCGGCGTGCACGAGCATGCGGCGGCCCCGCACCGTGATCAGTTCCGGGTCGCCGGGCCCGCCCCCCACCAGTGCCACCCCGCCGCGCACCACGTCGGAGGTCTCGGCGGTGATAGCGCCGGACTGCAGGGCTTCGCGGATCGCCGAGCGGATCGCCGCCGACCGACTGTGCTCGCCACCGGCAAGGACGCCGACCGACAGGCCGGAGTAGCCGAAGGTGGCCGGGGTGACCGCTGATCCCTCGACGGCCAGATCGGCACGCACACAGAAGATCCGGCATCGCTCCGCCTCGGCGACGACGGCGGTGTTGACGTCGGCGTCGTCGGTGGCAGCAATCGCGTACCAGGCGTCGGCCAGATCACCGTCGCGGTAGCCGCGCGAGACCAGGGTGATGCCGGGCAGCGCTTCGACCGCCGGGGTGGCGCTGGGCGCGATCACCGTCACCTGGGCGCCGCTGTCGATCAGCAGTGGCAGCCGTCGTTGCGCGACGCTGCCGGCGCCCACCACGACAACCTTGCGGCCGGCCAGCCGCAGCCCGGCCAGATAGGGGTTCTCGGTCACCGGGTAACTCTAAAGCTCAAGCACCCGGCTACCCCACCGCCATACCTGCTCGAACAGCGCAGGCTCATCGGCCAGGCGCGTGCCCAGCGACGGAACCATCTCCCGCAGCGTCGGCGTCCAGTCCCCCATCCGGCCCGGAAAGCAGCGTCGCAGGACATCCAGCATGGCCGGCACCGCGGTTGACGCCCCGGGCGAGGCACCGAGCAATCCGGCGATGCTGCCGTCGTCGGCATGGATGATGGTGGTGTCGAATTCGAGCCGCCCGCCGCGGATGACCTGCACCCGCTGACCGGCCCGGACCGCCGACCAGTCCTGCTCCAGCGCGCCGGGAACGAACTCGCGCAGTTCTTGCGTGCGGGTCGCATGTGTGCGCCGAAGTTGGCCGATCAGGTAACCGACGAGCTCGCGCTCACCGAATCCGGCGCGCAGCAGCGACGTCACATTGCCGGGGCGGACCGATCTCGCCAGATCGCTGCGCCGGCCGTCTTTGAGGAATCTCGGCGACCAGCCCGCGAACGGGCCGAACAGCAGCCAATGTGCGCCGTCGACCGTCCGGGCGTCCAGATGCGGCGCCGTGGTAGACGGGGCACCCGGCGCCGGTGCGCCGTACACCTTGGCTCGGTGCCCGGCGGTGAGCTGCGGCGACCCGCTGCGCAGGAACACCCCGCCGATCGGGAATCCGCCGAACCCCTTTGCCTGCCCGATACCCGAGCGCTGCAACAGGGGCAGCGTCGCGCCGCCGGCGCCGACAAAGACGAATTTCGCTGTGATTCTTGTGCTTTGACCGGTTCGACGATCCCCGATATTCAGTTCCCAGCGGCCGTCCGGTGCCTGGGAGATGGTATGCACCTGGTGACCGAACAGCACCGTCGTACCGTTCCGTTCCCCGTAGCCGATCAGGTGCTGGGCCAGGGCGCCGAAGTCGACGTCGGTTCCGTGCGGCGCCCAATCCAGCGCCACCGGCACAGCGGGGTCGCGGCCCGCCGCCATCAGCGGCAGTCGCGCGGCGAACTCGGCGAAGTCGGTGATGAACTCCGCTCCGGCGAACAACGGGTGATCGGCCAGTGCGTCGTGGCGCCGCCGCAGGTAGTCCACGCCGTGCGCTCCATGGACGAAGCTCACGTGCGGAATCGGGTGTACGAAGTCGCGCGGTCGCTCGATCATGCCGTGTTGCACCGCATACGCCCAGAACTGGCGGGTGACCTGGAACTGCTCGTTGACGCGCACCGCCTTGGCGACGTCGATCGAGCCGTCGGGCCGCTGCGGCGTGTAGAACAGCTCGCACAGGCCGGCATGACCCGTGCCGGCGTTGTTCCACGCACCGCTGCTCTCGGTGCCGGCCGCCTCGGATCGCTCGATGACGGTGATCGAGGCGTCCGGTTCGAGCCGACGCAGGATCGCCCCCAGGGTGGCGCTCATGATGCCCGCGCCGATCAATGCGATATCGGTGGCGGCGGTGGCGGGCACGGTGTCCAGGCTAACCGGCACAGGCTCTAAGCTGGCGCAATGGAGAGCTACGACCTGGCGATCATCGGAACCGGTTCGGGCAACAGCATTCTCGATGAACGCTACGCCGACAAGCGGGTGGCGATCTGCGAGCAGGGCACCTTCGGCGGTACCTGCCTGAACGTGGGGTGCATCCCGACGAAGATGTTCGTCTACGCCGCAGAGGTGGCCCAGGCGGTGACCCACGCGGCCCGCTACGGCGTGGATGCCCACATCGATCGGGTCCGCTGGCCCGACATCGTCGCGCGGGTGTTCGGGCGCATCGATCCGATCGCCGCCGGCGGCGAGGAGTACCGGCGCGGACTACCGAACATCGACGTGTATGCCGCGCACACCCGCTTCGGGCCCGTCGGCGCCGACGGTAAGTACTTGCTGCGCACCGAAACCGGCGATCAGTTCACCGCCGAGCAAGTGGTGATCGCCGCGGGCGCACGCGCCACCATCCCGGCGGCGATAGCCGACAGCGGTGTGCGCTTTCACACCAGCGACGACATCATGCGCATCGCCGAACTGCCCGAGTCCCTGGTGATCGTCGGTGCCGGATTCGTGGCGGCGGAGTTCGCCCACGTGTTCTCCGCACTCGGTGTCCGGGTCAGCGTGGTGGTCCGGGGCCAGACCATGCTCCGGCACTGCGATGAGACCGTCGCGCAGCGCTACACCGACGTCGTGGCCGGAAAGTGGGACCTGCGCCGAGGCCGCACGGTGGCCGGCGCCCGCAATGTCGGCACGGGCATCGAGGTGCGCCTCGACGACGGATCGGTGGTGCGAGCCGAGGCCCTGCTGGTGGCCACCGGCCGGATACCCAACGGGGACCTGCTCGACGCACAGCTGGCCGGCGTCGGGGTTTCCGGCGGCCGGGTCAGCGTCGATGAGTACCAACGAACTTCGGCGCGCGGCGTCTTCGCACTCGGCGACGTCTCCTCCCCCTACGAGCTCAAGCATGTGGCCAATCACGAAGCACGGGTGGTGCAGCACAACCTGTTGTGCGACTGGGACGACACCGCATCGATGCGCAGCACCGATCACCGCTACGTTCCGTTCGCGGTGTTCACCGATCCGCAGATCGCCACCGTCGGTCTCACCGAGACACAGGCCCTCGCGCAGGGATTCGACATCTCGGTGAAGATTCAGGACTACGGCGACGTGGCCTACGGCTGGGCCATGGAGGACACCACCGGGTTCGTCAAGCTGATTGGCGAACGCGGCAGCGGTCGCCTGCTGGGGGCGCACATCATGGGCCATCAGGCGTCGTCGATCATCCAGCCGTTGATCCAGGCGATGAGCTTCGGTTTGACCGCACCCGAGATGGCCCGCGGCCAATACTGGATACACCCGGCGTTGCCGGAAGTCGTCGAGAATGCCCTACTGGGCCTCGACTGAGAGGATTGCGATGAAGTCTCTTCTACTGTCGCGGCAAGACCTGGATTTTCTGCTGTTCGACTGGCTGCGGGTAGAGGAGCTGACCCGGCGCCCCCGGTTCTGCGACCACTCCCGGGAGACGTTCGCCGCCACCTTGGACCTCTGCGAACAGTTGGCCACTCGCCATTTCGCGCCGCACAACAAGAAGAGCGACGCCAACGAGCCCACCTTCGACGGGACGACGGTGACGATCATCGGTGAGGTCAAGGAGGCCTTGGGCGCCTGCGCTGAGGCCGAGTTGATCGGCATGGCAATGGATTACGACCTGGGCGGTGCGCAGCTTCCGGCGACGGTGGCCCAGGCCGGCTTCGCCTGGCTGTTCGCGGCCAACGTCGGGACCGCGGGATATCCGATGCTGACCATGGCGAATGCGAACCTGCTCGCCAAGTTCGGCAGCGCCGAGCAGGTCGACACCTTCGTGCGACCGATGCTCGCCGGCCGCTTCTTCGGAACCATGTGCCTGTCGGAGACCCAGGCGGGGTCATCGCTGGCCGACATCACCACCCGCGCGCAGCCGCAACCCGACGGCACCTATCGGCTGTTCGGATCGAAGATGTGGATCTCCGGTGGCGATCACGAACTGACCGACAACATCGTCCATCTGGTGCTGGCCAAGATCCCCGGCGGCCCGGCGGGCACCAAGGGCATCTCTCTGTTCATCGTGCCGAAGTATCTGGTGGGGCCCGACGGCGCTCTCGGTGAGCGCAACGACGTGGTGTTGGCCGGGCTCAACCACAAGATGGGTTACCGCGGCATCACCAACACCGTGCTCAACTTCGGTGAGGGCGGCCATCGGCCGGGCGGCCAGGCGGGCGCGGTCGGCTATCTGGTGGGCGAGGCGCATCGCGGGCTGACCTACATGTTCCACATGATGAACGAAGCCCGCCTGGGGGTGGGTATGGGCGCGATCGCGTTGGGCTACACCGGCTACCTGAAGTCGCTGGACTACGCGCGCAGCAGACCGCAAGGCCGTCCGGCGACGACGAAAGACCCGGCGACACCGCAGGTTCCGATCATCGTGCACGCGGACGTCAAGCGGATGCTGCTGGCACAGAAGTCCTACGTCGAAGGCGCGCTGGCGTTGGGACTGTATTGCGCGCGGCTCGTCGACATCGCGCACACCGCCGAGTCCGATGAGGAATCCGAGCACGCCACCGCGCTGCTGGACATCCTCACCCCGATCGCCAAGAGCTGGCCCTCGCAGTGGTGCCTGGCCGCCAACGACCTGGCGATCCAAGTGCACGGTGGCTACGGATACACCCGCGAGTATGACGTCGAACAGCATTACCGGGACAATCGACTCAACCCGATCCATGAAGGCACCCACGGTATTCAGAGCCTGGACCTGTTGGGCCGCAAGGTGGTTCAGCGTGGCGGCGCGAGCCTGGCTGCGCTGCAACAGGCGATGGCCGACAGCATTGGTGCCGCTCGCACCGCCGGCGGTGAACCCGCTGATGTCGCAGCACAACTCGAAGCGGTGGTTCTGCGGCTGGTCTCGGTCACGGCGGGCATGTTCGCATCCGGCGACATCGACGCCGCGCTGGCCAACAGCGCGATCTATCTGGAGGCCTTCGGCCACATGGTGATCGCCTGGATGTGGCTGGAGCAGCTGCTGGCTATCGGTCAGCGGACCGGGGACTTCTACGACGGCAAGCGCCGGGCCGCGCAGTACTTCTTCCGCTACGAGCTGCCTCGGGTCGGCCCCCAGCTCGATCTGCTGGAGAGTCTGGATCGGACCACCCTGGAGATGCAGCCCAACTGGTTCTGAGTTCACTCTTTTCACTTGTGTCACAGTGGTTTTGATCGCAGGCTACTTGTCAGCCGGCCGCGCTACCATTCGAACATGCTTGCGAATCCGGGTCGCGATGAGGTCGTCGAGGTGTTCGACGCCCTGGCCGCTGACCTGGACCGGGCACAGAACTTGGACTTCGACGTCCTGACCTCCCGGGAAGCCCTGGCCCTGCTGGAGCGCTGCGAGAAGCTGCGCCGACGCCTACCTGCGGTGGAGCATCCGATGGTCAACCAGATCGCCGCCGCCGAACCCGGTGAGATCGGCGGCAAGCCCCAATGGGTGCTCGCCGATACCTTGCACATCACCCGGGGTGAGGCCCGGCGGCGGATCACCGACGCCGAGCAGTTGGGGCCACGACGGTCTCTGACCGGGGAACCGTTGGAGCCCGTGCTGCCAGCCGTGGCTGCTGCGCAACGCGACGGGAAGCTCGGGGAGGGTCATATCTCGGTGATCCGGTCGTTCTTCGACTACCTACCCGTCGGCATCGACTTGGGCACTCAGGCCCAGGCCGAGAAGCATCTGGCGGAGTTGGGCAGTGAGCGCCGCCCGGATGAATTGGCGAAGCTCGCGCAGCGTCTGGCTGATCACCTGCATCCTGACGGCGATGAACCCAACGACGAACAGGCGGAACACCAGCGCGCCAAACGCCGCGGCGTGACGTTCGGTCCCCAGGACCGGGACGGCATGACCCCGATCAGCGGCTTCCTCGACCCCCAAGCACGGGCCACCCTCGATGCCGCCCTGGCCCCGTTGACCGCACCAGGAATGTGCAATCCCGAGGACGTCGCCCCCTGCACCAGCGGCACCCCGACCCAGGCCCAGATCGACGCAGACTCCCGCACCGAAGCCCAACGCCGACACGATGCCCTCACGGCCATGGGCCGGGCCCTGCTCGCCTCCGGGGATCTCGGCCAACACAACGGCCTCCCGGCGACCATCGTCGTCTCGGTCGAGCTGGCGGATCTGGAAGCCGCCACCGGAAAGACTCTCACCGGTGGCGGCACCTGGCTACCCATGGGTGATGTCATCTCCCTGGCCACCCACGCGCATCACTACCTACGCATCCACCACAAGGGCAAAGAGATCGCCCTCGTCCACAGCAAACGACTGGCCTCAACAGGGCAGCGGATCGTGCTGTATGCGAAAGAACGCGGGTGTTCGCATCCGGGCTGCACCGTCCCGGCGTATCTCTGCGAAGTGCATCACGATCTCGACTACGCGGCCACCGGCATCACCGACATCGGCGGCCTGAGCCTGCGCTGCGGACCCCACCACCAACTCCTGACCAACAATGGCTGGAAAACCCGAAAACGACACGACGGCACCACCGAAACCCTGCCCCCACCCCACCTCGACCGAGGACAAGCACGCACCAACACCTACCACCACCCGGAGAAACTCCTGCGGGACAGCGATTCCGACGACGAAGGCCCCTAACGGGGCGGGTCAGCCGACGAGTTCGAGCCGCTGGAACTGTTCGGATCGGTAGCAGTCCGCACATGTCGACCGGCGGATCTTGCCGCTGGTGGTGATCGGCAACGAACCCGGCGCCACCAACATCAGGTCGGAGACCCGCACCCCGTGTGCGCGTGAGACCGCAGCTGCCACATCGCGTTTGAGGGCCGCCATCCGCTGCGCCTGCTCCTCCAAGCTGCCCCGGGCCTTGAGTTCGGCGACGATGACCAGCTGTTCCCGGCCGTCGGCGGTGACCGGGATCGCCGCGACGCGACCCCCGGTGATCTCCTGCACCGTGGCCTCGATGTCGTCCGGGTAGTGGTTTCGTCCGTCGACGATCAGCAGGTCCTTGATCCGCCCGACGACCAGCAGCTCGCCATCGTGGATCACCCCGAGATCGCCGGTTCGCAGCCACGGAGAAGCCGGTGTGCCCGCAGTCGGGTTGTCGATACGCCCACCGAAGGTCCGTTCGGTGGCCTCGGGGTTGTGCCAATACCCGCTAGCGACGTTGGCCCCGTGCACCCAGATCTCTCCGACCTGACCGGCCTGGCATTCGATATGCGCCTCGGGGTCGACGATGCGCACTGTGCACGCCCGCGGAGCACCGATGCTGACCAGTTCGGCACCCGCCGGCGCGGGCTCTGCGAGACCGGCCACCAGCTGCTCGTAATCCAGCCGCACGGCCACCGGACGGTTGGTGCGCGGCGCCGAGCAGACGTAGACCATCGCCTCGGCCAGCCCGTAGGACGGCGCCAGGGCGTTGGCCGGCAGGTTGAAGCGGGCGAACCGTTCGGTGAAGCGACGGATTGTCGCGGCATGGATGCGCTCACTTCCCGACAGGATGGTGTGCACGCCACCCAGGTCGAGTCCGGCCAGGTCGTCGTCGGCGGTGCGGCGCACGGTGAGCTCGAAGGCGAAGTTCGGCCCAGCGGAGAATGACGAGGAGTTCATCGCGAGCTGCTGCATCCAACGGGCCGGCTTCTGCAGGAACGCGATCGGGGTCATCAGCACCGAATGGCGCCCCAGGGTGACCGCACCCATCACGCCGAGCAGCAAGCCCATGTCGTGGTAGAAGGGCAGCCAGGACACCAACGTCGCCTCCGGTGGTGGCGCTCCCCCGTCGCCGCCGAAGTAGTCCGCCATCACTTGCTCGATGTTGGCGAACACGTTGCCGTGCGAGACCACCACGCCCCTCGGCGAGCCCGTCGAGCCTGAGGTGTACTGCAGCAGAGCTGTTTTGGTGGTGATCGCACCCGAGTGATCCCAGCCCGAGGGTGAGTCGAGGTCGAGCAGATCGACCTCGATGATCGCGGGCCGGTGGCCGTCGGCGGCAGCAAGGCAGGCTTGAATGTCGCCGGCCACAGTCGATGTGGTGAGCACTGCCGTCGGGGCACAGTCCTTCAAGGCCGCGGTGACACGCTCGTCGCGGCTGCCGAACAGCGGTACCGGTAACGGCACCACGATGCAGCCGGCCTCCATCGCACCGAAGAACGCGGCGACGTACTCCAGGCCCTGCGGCGCCAGCAGCGCGATCCGGTCGCCGGGTGAGGTGACCGCGGCCACCTCGGCGGCCACCGCATCGGTGCGACAGGAGATCTGCGACCAGGTCAGCGTCTCGGCGTAGCCGGACGGGTCGAGGTCGTAGTCGACAAAGGTGAACGCCGGCCGGTCCGGCCATTGCTCGGCTCGTTCCCGCAGCAGCCCAGGAATCGATCTCCCCCATGACAACATGGCATTTCCCCCATCAGTGTCGGATGACTCTCCCCCCGAGAGCCGCCTACCAGGTGCTGGCCCGCAGCACGATCTCCATCGCGAGTTGCGCGGTGAACTCACTGGCCGTGCGCCGCCCCGGCAACACCACCAACCGGTGTTCGCCGTAGATGAACGGCTGACTGGCTTCGGCCACCGCAGCGGTGGCACGCGAACTGACCAGCACGGTGGTGTTGATCTCCACCGGCGGGCAACGGTCGTCGCGGATCACCCCGCTCAGATCCGGTGCCCGCGGATGCCCGCGATCTAGCACCACCAGGCCGGTGAACCGGTCCGGGCGCGTGGCCGCCAGCTCCCAGGCGTTGTCCGCGCCGCTTCGATCACCCACCAGCACACCGCACTGCACGCCCAGCGAATCGAGAATTCCCACCACCGACTTCGGCGTCAGCCGCGGGTCCGCGCCGATCACGATGGTGCGCATGGTGGCGGTGTGCAGACGCTGGCAGACCGCGTCATAGGCGGTGAGCGGATGTTGGGCGGCCGCGAGCACGACAATGACGGGCCCGTTCTGCGGGCCGTTGACATCGACCGGGATCGGAAACCCGTCGATGGTCATCATCGTGCCAGGCATCTGCGCAACGGTACCGGCAGCGGAGCCGCACGGGGTGGGTTTTGCGAGGCCCGCAGGGGCTCAACAGCCAACGGCCGATCACACCAGGGTGAGGATCTCGGCTCCGTCGGCGGTCACCAGCAGGGTGTGCTCGAACTGCGCGGTCCAGAGTCCATCAGAGGTGACCACCGTCCAGTCGTCGTCCCAGATGTCGTAGTCCAGGCCCCCGAGGTTGATCATCGGTTCGATAGTGAACGTCATCCCGGGTTCGATGATGGTGTCCACCGCGGGCTGGTCGTAGTGCAGGACCACCAGCCCGTTGTGGAAGGTCTCGCCGATGCCGTGGCCGGTGAAGTCGCGCACCACGGTGTAGCCGAACCGGTTCGCGTACGCCTCGATGACCCGGCCGACCACCGACAGAGCGCGCCCCGGCTTGACCGCTTTGATGGCGCGTTCGGTGGCTTCCCGGGTGCGCTCGACCAGCAGCCGGTGTTCCTCGGCGACATCGCCGGCCAAGAACGTCGCGTTGGTGTCGCCGTGCACGCCGTCGATGTAGGCGGTGACGTCGATGTTGACGATGTCGCCGTCGGCGATGACCGTCGAGTCCGGGATGCCGTGGCAGATGACCTCGTTCAGCGAAGTGCAGCACGACTTGGGAAAACCCTTGTAGCCCAGCGTGGACGGGTAGGCGCCGTGGTCGACCATGTACTCGTGCGCGATGCGGTCGAGCGCGTCGGTGGTCACACCGGGCGCCACGGCCTTGCCCGCCTCGGCCAGCGCCCCCGCCGCGATCCTGCCGGCCACCCGCATCTTCTCGATCACCTCGGGCGTCTGCACCCATGGTTCGCTGCCTTCGGCGGCCGTCGACCGGCCGACGTATTCGGGGCGCGGAATCGACTTCGGCACCGGGAGTGTCGGCGACACAACGCCGGGGGAAAGTGCGGCACGAGCGGGCATTACGCCAGCTTAACGGAGCTGATCAGCGCCGCCAGCGCAGCTGACGCCGAGGGCCTCGGATGTCCACCGACCCGCACACCACCCGCCCGGTCAGCACCACATGCGGATTGCCCTCGGCGGGGGCGGCCTTACGGCGGTCCTTGGCGCTGCCGCCGTAGACCTCCACGTCGTCGATCGAGGCGCTGGCGCCGTCGGGCAGCCGGATCCCGACCGACCCGAGTCGCATGTCGAGCTCGATGACCACGACCGGCCCGGCGAAACGCGCCCTGGTCAGGTCGAGGTCGACCGAGCCGAGGCGGCGCACCAGCGACAACCGGGTCGGCACGACCCATTCGCCGTGACGTTTGAGCGAGCCCGCCCAGCCGCGCAGTTCCACTCGGTCCGCCGCTGAGGTGACGATGGCGCGCGGCCCCGGCAGATCGCCGATCAGCGTGTCGAGTTCCGCGCGCATCCTGGCCTGCGACACCTGCGCGGCTCGCTCCTCGAATTCGCCGAGGTCGATCAGCCCGAGGGAGACGGCGTTGTGCAGCCGGCGCAGCGTCCCGTTACGGTCCGCGTCGGAAACCCGCAACGCGGACAGCACGTCGTCATCGAGGCCGGTCATGGCATTCCAACTTACCGGTACCCGCGGCCGTCTAGAGCAGGAAGTTGTCCGGCAGTGAGTCGAACATGACCTTGGTCATCCGGACCGCGTACTCGGAGCTGCCGCCGCCGACGATCAGGGCCGCGAACGCCATGTCGCCTCGGTAGCCGGCGAACCAGGAATGCGAGCCGCCGCTGAACTCGGCCTCCCCGGTCTTGCCGAACACCGGCCCGCAGCCTGCCAGGGCCCGCGCGGTGCCGTCGGTCACCACCAGACGCATCATCTCGCGGAGGCCGTCGAGCATCTCCCGGCTGACCGGAGGAGCTGCCGGGCCGTTGACCACCGTCGGCCGGCCCTCCAGCAACCGGGGTACCGGCGTCGTGCCGGCGGCCACCGTCGCCGCTGCCAGCGCGACCCCGAACGGGCTGGCCAGAACCTTGCCCTGACCGAATCCGTCCTCGGTGCGTTCGGCCAGGTCGACGGTCGGCGGTACCGAACCGGTGACCGTGGTGATGCCGTCCACCAGGTAGTCGACCCCGATCCCGTAGCGGGTGGCAGCCTGCGACAGCGCCCGGGGCGGCATCCGGCTGGCCAGTTCGGCAAACGTGGTGTTGCACGAGTTGGCGAACGCCCGCGACATCGACACCAGGCCGAGGTCGAATCCGCCGTAGTTGGGGATGGTGCGCTGGCCGATGTCGAGTTCGCCGGGGCAGCCGACCATCGAGTTCGGGGTCACCATGTCGCGTTCGATCGCCGCGCCGGCGGTGACCATCTTGAATGTGGAGCCGGGCGGGTACAGGCCGGTGGTGGCCACCAGTCCGTCGGCGTCGGCGGCGGCGCTCTGGGCGACCGCCAGCAGTTCGCCGGTCGACGGCTTGATCACCACCATCATCGCCTTGTCGCCGCGGGTGTTGACCGCGTTCTGGGCGGCACGCTGTACCGCCCGGTCGAGGCTGATCGTCACCGACGGCGCCGGCGACGGCTCGACCTCGTTGAGCACGGCCACGTCGACGCCGTTCTGGTTGACACTGGCCACCCGCCAGCCGGCTTCGCCGTCGAGCTGCGCCGACACGGCCTTCTTGACTTCACCGATGAGCATCGGCGCGAACTGGTCGTCGGTGGGCAGCAGGTCCGCCCGCGGGGAGACCACCACCCCCGGGAGCCGTCCGATGGCGGGTTCGACGCGGTCGTGGTCACTCTTGCGCAGCGTGATCAGGTCCAGCGGAGTCGCCGAGGAACTGGCCTGCTCGGCAAGCCGCTGCGGGTCGCCCAGGGCGTCGTCGAACGGCCGGAGCGCGTCGACCACCGCGCGTGCCGTGCGCATCAGGTTGCGTCCGGCCCGGCCGGCGTCGAGTTGGTAGTGGTAGACGTAGCCGGGAACCAGCACGTCGGTGCCGCCCACCTCGTTGACCGAGGCGCGTCGCGGCGGGTCGGCCCGCAGCGCGAAGGTCTGGTGCTCACCGAGTCGCGGGTGCAGACCGGTGGCCGTCCAGCGGACCGCCCAGTGCCCCTCGTTGCGCACCATCTTGAGCTGACCGTCATACGACCAGGTCCGGTTCTTCGGCAGCTGCCAGTTGTAGCGGTAGGACACCGTGCCGGTGTCGTCGTTGTAGCGGGAGCCGAGCACCTGCGCGTCGAGGTGTTCGGCCTGCAGACCCGCCCAGGCCGCGTTGAGGGCGCTGCGGGCGGCGGCGGGATCGTCACTGAGTTCGGCGGCCGCCCCGGTGTCGCCGGTAGCCAGCGCGGCGAAGAACTGCTCGGCGACGGGACCGGGGCCCTCGGGCCGGGGGGTGCATGCTGCCATGCCGGCCGCGGTCAGCAGTACGGTGAACACACCCGTGACGCGTGTGACAAATGAGGTTGATGTTGTCATTGGGGCTGATGTTAGGAGCTGGATCGCCGGGAACGACGGAGGCGCACCGAGATCCAACCGTGATGGTGCGGTGACCCACGCCGGACGTCAGTCCAGCAGGACCGTCGCGAAAGTGCCGGTCTCGATGAAGCCGACCCGCTCATAGGTGGCCCGGGCCACCTCGTTGAAGTCGTTGACATAGAGGCTGGCGATCCGGCCGGTGCCGACGATCACCGCGGCCAGCATCGCGGTGCCACCGGTGCCCAGCCCGTGCCCGCGCCGCTCCGGATGCACCCAGACACCTTGGATCTGGCCCACCGTCGGGGACTGCGCGCCCACCTCGGCTTTGAAGATCACCTCGCCGCGTTCGAAGCGCGCCCACGCCCGTCCGGCCGCGATCAGGTTTGCCACCCGCCGACGGTAGGCGCGGCCGCCGTCGCCGGCCCGCGGATCCACCCCGACCTCGCCGATGAACATGTCGACGGCAGCCACCAGGTAGGCGTCGAGTTCGTCCGGGCGCACCTGGCGAACCTCGGGGTCCAGCGAACAGGTGGGCATGGTGCGCAGCGCCATCAACGGTTGGCTCTCGCGAACGTCGCGGGCCGGACCCCAGACATCAGCCAGCCGTTGCCACATCGGCAACACCAAATCGGCCCGTCCGACCAGCGACGAGCAACGACGGATGGAGCTCACCGCCTGATCGGCGAAAGCAGTCAGGTCGGCCGGCGACCCGCGCAGCGGAATCATGTTCGGCCCTGCGTAACAAAGGGATTCGTCGACGCCGCCGCGGGTCCACAGTTCTCCGCCGATCAATCGGGGGTCGACGCCGTGGTCTGCCACCCGAGCGGCGACCATGCAGGAGCCGACCGGATCGGCATCGAGCACGCGCCAGACCGCCGCGGCATCTCGGACGACCGAAACCCGTCGCTGCTCGATGCGGAGTTCCGGCGGAGCCGACATAGTGCCTCAGCTTACGGTGATGGTGGGCGCACCGTCGGAAGTTCCCTCACCCGTCGCGCCCATCTCGGCCGCCAGCCGCAGTGCCTCTTCGATCAGCGTCTCGACGATCTGCGCCTCCGGCACGGTTTTGATCACCTGGCCCTTGACGAAGATCTGTCCCTTGCCATTGCCAGAGGCCACACCCAGGTCCGCTTCACGAGCCTCACCAGGCCCGTTGACCACGCAGCCCATCACCGCGACCCGCAGCGGGACGTCAAGCCCCTCCAGCCCGGCGGTCACCTCGTTCGCCAGCTTGTAGACGTCGACCTGGGCCCGCCCGCACGACGGGCACGAGACGATCTCCAGCCCCCGCGGACGCAGGTTGAGCGACTCCAGAATCTGGTTGCCGACCTTGACCTCCTGCACCGGCGGCGCCGACAGCGACACCCGGATGGTGTCACCGATGCCCCGGCTCAGCAGCGCGCCGAACGCCACGGCGGACTTGATGGTGCCCTGAAACTCCGGACCGGCCTCGGTGACACCGAGGTGCAGCGGGTAGTCGCATTGCTCGGCGAGCTGCTCGTAGGCGGCCACCATCACGACCGGGTCGTTGTGCTTGACGCTGATCTTGATGTCGCCGAAGCCGTGCTCCTCGAACAGCGACGCTTCCCACAGCGCCGACTCCACCAGCGCCTCCGGGGTGGCCTTGCCGTACTTCTTCAGAAAACGACTGTCCAGCGATCCGGCGTTGACACCGATGCGGATCGGGATGCCGGCGGCCCCGGCGGCCTTGGCGACCTCGCCGACCCGGCCGTCGAACTCCTTGATGTTGCCCGGATTGACCCGCACCGCAGCACATCCGGCGTCGATGGCCGCGAAGATGTACTTGGGCTGGAAGTGGATGTCGGCGATCACCGGGAGCTTGCTCTTTTTGGCGATGGTCGCCAGCGCGTCGGCGTCCTCCTGGCGCGGGCAGGCCACCCGCACGATGTTGCAGCCGGCGGTGGTCAGCGCTGCGATCTGTTGCAGGGTGGCGTCGATGTCGTGGGTCTTGGTGGTGCACATCGACTGCACCGAGATCGGGTGATCACTGCCCACTCCGACACCGCCCACCATCAGCTGGCGCGTCTTGCGGCGCGGCGCCAGCGTGGGCGCCGGCGGTTTCGGCATACCGAGGCCGACGCTCATGGGTGCGCTCCTATCAGAACAGCCGGATGGGGTTGACCAGGTCCGCGGTCACGGTCAACAACATGTAGCCGACGACCACCACCAAGACTACGTAAGTGGCCGGCATCAGCTTCATGTAGTTGACCGGCGCCGCGGCTACCTTCCCGCGCGCCGACCGGACGAAGTTGCGCAGCTTCTCATACAGCGCGATCGCGATGTGTCCGCCGTCGAACGGCAGCAGCGGCACCAGGTTCAGCACACCGAGGATGAAGTTCAGCTGCGCCAGGAAGAACCAGAACGCCACCCACACACCGTGGTCGACGGTGTCGCCGCCGATGATCGAGGCCCCGACCACGCTGATCGGGGTCTCGGGGTCACGCGGGCCGCTCGGATTGCCGATGGCGTGCACCAGTGCACCGACCTTGGACGGGATGTTGGCCAGGGACTTGACCAGCAATCCCGACAGGTCACCGCTGAAGGTGAAGGTGGCCGGAATCGCGGTGATCGGGTTGTACCTGGTGGGCCCGAACTGGGCGGCCCCCACGCCTATCGCGCCGACCGTGCTGGGAACCGCCGCGCTGTCGCCTCCGTCGGCGATCCAGCGCTGGGTCGGGGTCACGTCGACGTTCTTGGTCAGCGTGGTGCCGTCGCGCTGCACGACGATCGGGGTCACGCCGTGTTGCTTGCGCACTGCGGCGGCCATCTCGGCGAAGGTCGACACCGGGATGTCGCCGACCTTGACGACGACGTCGCCGGTCTGGATGCCGGCTTGGGCCGCCGGGCCGGGACCCGTGCAGGTTCCCAGTTCTCCCTTGACGACTTCCGGTGCCACACAAGCCGTTTCGCCGATGACGGCGGTGGTCGGAGCGTGCAGGTTCGGCAGGCCCCAGATCACCCCGATCGCGTAGACCAGCACTAGGCCGATGATGAAGTTCATGCCGGGGCCGGCCACCAGCACCGCCACCCGTTTCCAGGTCTTCTGCTTGTACATGGCGCGCTCGACCTCGTCGGGCTCCAGTTCCTCCACCGAGGTCATTCCGGCGATGTCGCAGAACCCGCCGGCGGGGATCGCCTTGAGGCCGTATTCGGTCTCGCCGCGTCGGGTCGACCACAGCGTGGTGCCGAACCCGACGAAGTAGCGACGCACCTTCATGCCGGTGGCCCGGGCCACCCACATGTGGCCGCATTCATGCAGTGCCACCGACACCAGGATGGCCAGCGCGAACAACGCGATGCCGACCGCGAACATCATCGGGAGCTTCCGACCTTTCTCGTAACTGTGGCATCGATGGCGCGTGCCGCCCGTTCGCGGGCCCAACGCTGCGCATCGAGTACCTCGTCCACGGTAGCGGGTTGTGCAGCCCATTGGTCTGCGGCGTCCAGCACACCGGCGATGGTGTCGATGATGGCCGGGAAGCCGATCCGTCCTGAAAGGAACGCCTCCGCCGCCTCTTCGTTGGCCGCGTTGTAGACCGCGGTCATGCACCCGCCGGTCTCCCCGGCACGCCTGGCCAGATCCACCGCGGGGAAGACGCGGCTGTCCAGTGGCTCGAACTCCCAGGTCGAGGCGGTGGTGAAGTCGCACGCCGCGGCCGCGCCGGGCACCCGGGCCGGCCAGCCCAGCGCCAGCGCGATCGGTAGCCGCATGTCGGGCGGGCTGGCCTGGGCGATCGTCGATCCGTCGGTGAAGGTGACCATGGAGTGCACGATCGACTGGGGATGCACCACGACGTCGATACGGTCGTATCCGACGCCGAACAGCAGGTGGGTTTCGATGAGCTCGAGGCCCTTGTTCACCAGCGATGCCGAGTTCAGGGTGTTCATCGGGCCCATCGACCAGGTCGGATGCGCTCCGGCCTGCTCGGGTGTGACGTGCTGCAGGTCCGCGGCGCTCCAGCCGCGGAACGGCCCGCCCGAGGCGGTCAGCACGATCCTGGCGACCTCGTCGGGCGTTCCGGAGCGTAGGCACTGGGCGATCGCGGAGTGCTCGGAGTCCACCGGCACGATCTGGCCCGGCTCGGCGGCAGCCAGCACCAGCGGCCCCCCGGCGATCAGGGATTCCTTGTTGGCCAGCGCCAGCCGGGCCCCGGTCTCCAGTGCGGCCAGGGTGGGCCGCAGACCCAGCGCCCCGACCAGGGCGTTGAGCACGACGTCGGCGTCGGTGTCTTCCACCAAGCGGGTGACAGCGTCCGGACCGCGATACGGGGCCTCGAGCGCTTCGCCGGCCCGCGTGTCGGCGACGGCGATGTTGGTGACCCCGGTCTCGGCGCGCTGGGCGGCCAGCAGCGCCGCGTTGCCGCCGCCGGCGGCCAGGCCGACCACCTCGAAGCGATCCGGGTTCGCGGCGATGACCTGCAACGCCTGGGTTCCGATCGAGCCGGTCGACCCCAGCAGCAGCACTTTGGTCCGGCGCGCCGGCGACACACTCACCTGATCATTGTGCCCGAATCCGGCGGCGTTGTTCACCGGCGAACACCCTTGACGCTCCGGGCAGCCCCGTGCAGAATCCTACACACTGTAGGAAATGTGAAAGGCAGACGAAATGAGCACCCTGCGCACGTGGCTGTCCCTGCCGGATGCCGACCCCGCCGAGGACTACGGGTTCTTCGGTCCCGACTCGGTGACCTGGAGGGTCTGGAGCTACCCGACCTCACTGTCGATCGGTTTCCAGCGGGCCGTGGTCATCGAGGAACTCGATCCCGGGCTGGTCGCCTCCGTCGACGCCACCCAGGCGATCTACGACCGGCCGCGAACCCGCTATGACCGCACCCTGCGCTACTTCGCGATGGTGGCGTTCGGCGAGAGCCGCACCACCGCCGAAGCCGCCGACATGCTGGTCCGGATCCACTCCAAGGCCATCGGCGTCGACCCGGTCACCGGCGCGCACTACGACGCCAACGACCCGGCCGCCCAGCTGTGGATCCACCTCACCGCGTGGCATTCGATCCTCTACGCCTACGGGAAGTACGGGCCCGGGCGACTGTCGGCCGACGACGAGGCCTCGTATTGGGCCGATTGCGCCAAGGCGGCCGAACTGCAGACGCTCGACCCGGCCGATGTGCCGCGCACCCGCGAGGGCATCCAGGCCTACTTCGAGCGGATGCGGCCGTTGCTGGTCGACTCCGACATAGCCCGGCGCGCGATGGCGCACCTGCTGCGCGCCGAGGTGATCCTGCCGCCAACGCTGCCGAAGCTGCTGTGGCCGGCCATGCTGGTCGTCACGGCGTTCCTGCGGCGCGGCACCCTGGCGACCATGCCCCGCTGGATGCGCAGGCTCGGCGGGGTGGGTACCTCCCGGGTGCTCGACGCCCTGATCGTGCCGCCGCTCAGTGCCGCCTTCACACTGCTGAGCCTGAGCCCTCGCGTGGAGCTGATGTTGCTGCGACTGATCTCGCCGATGACACTGCCGATCGGCACCCGGGTGCTGCGCGCGATCCCGCCGGTGAACCCGGTCACCACCACCCCGCGGGAGGCTCAGCGGCGCTACGGCTATGCCATCCCGGCGCAGGCCCACCTGGAATTCCGCGCCAAGCAGTCGAATCGGGTGTTCGGTCAAGGCCTGGCGCCCAGCGACCAAGGGCTCATCGAGTCCCAGCCGATCCTGGGCAGCATCCGATGAGGCTGGACGGCCTCGCGCGCCTGCTGGATCGCCGACTCAGTGTCCGCCAACTGTTCTACCTCGCCACGATGGGCTCGGTGCTGCTCGGCGCCTACCTGGTGATCGGGCTGTTCTGGGCCGGCAGCCACCACCAGCACCTGCACGAACTGCACGGACTGGACAAGGCCTTCTCGGTCCTCGGGGAGATCGTCGCCTGGCCGGTACTGATCATCGCCGATGTCCACCTACGCTGAGCCGGTGCCCGAACCCACCCGGTCCCGCGCCGAGCATCTGGGCCCGCAGCGACGTCGTCCGCTGGTACTCGACGCCGCCCTGCAGATCGCTGCCGAGCACGGCGTCGCCGGGGTGACCATGGCGGCGATCGCCGAGCGGATCGGAGTCACCCGGCCGGTGGTGTACGCCTGCTACGACGGTCGGGGCGAGGTGCTGGCCGCGCTGCTCGACCGGGAGACCGAGCTGATGCTGACCAGCCTGCTCGGGGCGCTGCCACCGCAGCGGGCCGCCAGTGTCGAGGACCGGTTCGTCGCGGGCTTCCGGGCCTTTCTGTCCGCGGTGCGCGATCGGCCGGCATCGTGGCGGATCATCTTCACCGCCGACCAGGATCCGGTGCTGGCGGCGGCCGTCGTCTCGGGCCGGGCCCGGCTGACCGACCGGGTCGCCGCGGTGATGCGGCCACTGCTGGAGCACCGACCCCACTCCGAGCACACCCTGGCGGCGCTCACCGAGGTGTTCCTGGCGATCTGCGAGGCCGCCGCACGGATGCTCCTCGACGGCGAACAGCAGTGGACGCCGGAGAGCCTGGCCGCGATCGTCGGCCCCGCCGCCTACCGGACATTCGAGATCTAGCCGGTATGCCAGAATGATGCGAACTTGCTGCGAACCTAAGGAGTCGAAGTGGCCGGTACCGAGGTGGAGCGTCACACCGGGCTTGACCCCGCCGATGTTCCGTCCGTGGGATGGGGCTGGAGCGAGATCAACCACCGCACCTGGCATCTCGCCGGCCTGGGCATCGTTGGCTTCCTGCTGCTGATGCTGCGCGGCAACCACGTCGGCCACGTCGAGGACTACTTCCTGCTGGCGTTCGCGGCGCTGTCGCTGGTCGTTGTGTTGCGCGACATGATCGGCCGCAAGCGCGGCTCGCTGCGCTAACTACTCGCTTTCGGCCGCCAACTGCCCACACGCGGCGGCGATCTCACGCCCACGGGTGTCCCGCACCGTGCATTCCAGGCCTTGGGCCCGCACCCGGCGGACGAACTCCCGCTCCACCGGCTTGGGGCTGGCGTCCCAGTCGCTGCCCGGCGTGGGGTTGAGCGGAATCAGGTTGACGTGCACCAGCTGCCCCAACGCCTTGTGCAGCTTGCGGCCCAACAGATCCGCCCGCCACGGCTGGTCGTTGACGCCGCGGATCAGCGCGTATTCCACCGACACCCGCCGGCCCGTCACGTCGGCGTAGTACCGGGCGGCATCGAGCGCTTCGGAGACCTTCCAGCGGTTGTTGACCGGGACCAGCGTGTCGCGCAACTCGTCGTCGGGAGTGTGCAGCGACAGCGCCAGCGTCACCCCGAGGCGCTCGTCGGCGAGCTTGCGGATCGCCGGGGCCAGCCCGACCGTGGACACCGTCACCGACCGCGCCGAGATGCCGAAGCCGTTCGGCGGCGCCTCGGTGATGCGCCGCACCGCCGCCACCACCCGCGCGTAGTTGGCCAGCGGCTCCCCCATGCCCATGAACACGATGTTGGACAGGCGCCCGTGATCGCGATCCCGCAACTCCACCGCGGCCGCCCGCACCTGCTCGAGGATCTCGGCGGTGGACAGGTTGCGGGTCAGCCCGGCCTGGCCGGTCGCGCAGAACGGACACGCCATGCCGCAGCCGGCCTGCGAGGAGATGCAGACGGTGTTGCGCTTGGGATAGCGCATCAGCACCGACTCGAACTTGGTGTGGTCATGCGCCCGCCACAGCGTCTTGCGCGTCTCACCGGCGTCGCATTCGATCTCGCTGGCTGCGGTCAGCAGCGTCGGGAACAGCGCCTCGGCCACCGTCGAGCGCACGGCGGCGGGCAGGTCGGTCATCTGCTGCGGGTCGGCGATCAGCCGGCCGTAGTACTGGTTCGCCAGCTGCTTGGCACGGAATGCCGGCAACCCCAGTTCGGCGACCGCGGCCACCACACCGTCGGCGTCGAGGTCGGCCAGGTGCCGCGGCGGCAATGCCCGTCGCGGTGCGGTGAAGACCAACTGTTGCTTGGTCACGGCAGCACGGTCAGCACGATCCAGGTCATCACGGCCGCCGGCAGCAGCGCATCGAGCCGGTCCATGAGTCCGCCGTGGCCGGGCAGCAGCCGGCCCATGTCCTTGATGCCCAGGTCGCGTTTGACCTGGGACTCGATCAGGTCACCGAACACTCCGGTGAACACCAGCAGCAGCCCCAGCGGCAGCCCCACCCACCACGGCCGGCCGAGGAACACCGTCACCGCGAACACCGCCGCGGCAATACCGAGCACCAGTGATCCGCCGAAGCCCTCCCAGGACTTCTTCGGGCTGATCGCCGGTGCCATCGGGTGCTTGCCGAACAGCACACCGACGGCGTACCCGCCGATGTCGGAGAAGACCACCGGGAACAACAGGCACAACACCCGGCCGGGCCCGTCGTCGCGGAAGACCAGCAGCGCGGCGAAACTCATGCACAGCGGCACCCAGACGGCGATCATCACCGTCGCCGACATGTCGCGCAGGTAGTTCACCGGGGCATGGTTCAGCCCCCGGCCCACCAACCGCCACATCATCGAGATCACCACCGTGGCACCGAACGCGCCCAGTACTCCCCTGGCCCCGAACGGCAACGACAGCCACAGCATCGCCTGACCGCCGAGCGCCAGCGGAATGAACGGCACGTCGTAGCCGACTTCGCGCAACCGCCTGGTGATCTCGTGGGTGGCGATCGGGGTGGCCACCGCCAGAATCAGCACCCAGAAGCGCGGGGCGAACAACAGGGTGTAGACCAGCGTGCCGCCGAGCAGAACTCCGACCGCGATCGCAGCGGGAAGGTTGCGTCCCGCTCGCGAATGCTTCTGTCCGGCTTCGGTGCCGGAAGTCTTGTCTGCCACTTCAATTCTGCTGCTCGAAGGCCGTCAGACCTCCAGCAGCTCGCCCTCTTTGTGCTTGACCAGGTCGTCGATCTGGGTCACGTACTGCGCCGTGGACTTGTCGAGGTCCTTCTCGGCCCGGCCGACCTCGTCCTCACCGGCGTCGCCGTCCTTGCGGATGCGGTGCAGCTCCTCCATCGCCTTGCGGCGAATGTTGCGTACCGCGACCTTGGCGTCCTCGCCCTTGCCCTTGGCCTGCTTGACCAGTTCCCGGCGCCGCTCCTCGGTGAGCTGGGGCACCGCCACCCGGATCAGCGAACCGTCGTTGCTGGGGTTCAGGCCCAGGTCCGAGTTTCGGATCGCCGTCTCGATAGGCCCCAACTGCGAGGCCTCGTAGGGCTTGATCACCACCATCCGGGCTTCGGGGACGTTGATGCTGCACAGCTGGGTGATGGGCGTCATCGCGCCGTAGTAGTCGATGGCGATCCGGGAGAACATCCCCGGGTTGGCCCGGCCGGTGCGGATGGTCGTCAGGTCGTCGCGGGCCACCGCCACGGCCTTCTCCATCTTCTCTTCGGCATCGAAGAGAGCCTCGTCGATCATGTGCGCCTCTCCCCTTTTAGGTGGTGACCAGTGTCCCGATCTTCTCACCGGCGACCGCCCGCGCGATATTGCCGTCTGTCAGCAGGTTGAACACCAGGATCGGCATGCCATTGTCCATGCACAGGCTGAACGCGGTGGCATCGGCCACCTTGAGCCCGCGGTCGATGACCTGGCGGTGGCTGATCGAGGTGAGCAGTTCGGCGTCCGGGTCGACTCGCGGGTCCGCGGTGAAGATGCCGTCGACGGCCTTGGCCATCAGCACCACCTGCGCGCCGATCTCCAGCGCTCGCTGAGCCGCGGTGGTGTCGGTGGAGAAGTACGGCAGCCCCATGCCGGCACCGAAGATCACCACCCGGCCCTTCTCCAGGTGCCGCTTGGCGCGCAGCGGAATGTACGGCTCGGCGACCTGGCCCATGGTGATCGCTGTCTGGACCCGGGTGTCGATACCTTCCTTCACCAGAAAATCTTGCAGCGCAAGACTGTTCATCACGGTGCCGAGCATGCCCATGTAGTCCGAGCGCATCCGCTCCATGCCGCGCTCCTGCAGCTGGGCGCCGCGGAAGAAGTTCCCGCCGCCGATCACGACGGCCACCTGCACCCCGTCGCGCACAACTTCGGCGATCTGCCGGGCGACCTGTGCGACGACGTCGGGGTCAAGGCCCACCTGGCCGCCGCCGAACATCTCGCCACCCAGCTTGAGCAGCACCCGGGAGTAATGGGGGCGGTCGGCCATGGGCCGGTCGGGAGTCGGCTCCGTCATCTGGGGCTCCGTCATCTGGCTCCTCGGGGTCCGCGCATGAGAGCGCCATCGCGAAAATCATCCGCGACGGCACGTCCCATCCTGCCCTATCGGGCTGGTCAAACCGTTGCGGGGGTGACCGCTTTCCAATATCCACCTCGAACGACCAACCCCCTTCGCTTATGAAAATATTTTCAATTGATGAACTCTTTGCTAGGGTCGGTCCGTGCCGAACTCGCTACACCAGGTGAAGGCCGAGTTTTTCAAGACTCTTGGCCACCCGGCCCGGATCCGGGTCCTCGAACTCCTGGCCGAGCGCGACCGCACCGTCGCCGAGCTGCTGGGCGAGATCGGGCTGGAAGCCTCCAACCTGTCCCAGCAACTGGGCGTCCTGCGGCGGGCCGGTGTCGTGACCGCCACCAAGGACGGCAACACGGTGATCTACTCCATTGCCTCACCGGTGATCGGCGAACTGATGACGGTGGCCCGCAAGGCGCTGGCCGGCCTGCTCACCGAACAGACCGCGATCCTCGACGACTTGCAGACCCAGCGATGAGCTGGCTGAGACGGATCTTCACCCTCGGCCGCATCACCGAACCGGCCGAGGACCGGCCCGACGGCGCGGCGGCGATGACGCGCGGTTCGGTACAGATCCGTCACGTCGACGCCGGATCGTGCAACGGCTGCGAGATCGAGATCGCCGGGGCCTTCGGCCCGGTCTATGACGCCGAACGATTCGGCGCCCGGCTCGTCGCATCACCCCGGCACGCCGACGCCCTGCTGGTCACCGGGGTGGTCACCCGCAACATGGCTGAGCCGCTGCGCAACACCGTCGAGGCCACCCCGCAGCCCCGCCGGATCATCGCCTGCGGCGACTGCGCACTGAACCGGGGAGTGTTCGCCCAGGCGTACGGAACCGTCGGCGCCGTCGGCGACGTCGTTCCCGTCGACGTGGAGATCCCCGGCTGCCCACCCACGCCGGAGCAGATACTCGCCGCACTACGGTCGGTCACCGGCAAGTGAGCACACCGACCCCGGCTCCCCCGGAATCGTTGCGCCGCAACGCACTGGCAGCACTGCTCAGCGGTGCGGTGACGGTCGGGATCGGCGCGACCGGCATCGGCGTGGGCCTGGCCGGGATGTTCGGCAACCTGCCCGCGGTCCGGATCGGATGGCTGATCCCCCTGCTGGGTATGCAGCTGCGCGTAGAGCCGGTCGGCGGTTTCTTCATGGTGCTGACCGGCGCGGTGGCCGTCGCGGCCGGACTGTACTGGATCGGCTACGCGCGCCACGAGAAGTTCGGCGCTGTCCCGCTGGTAACACTGCCCCTGTTCGTGCTCGCCCTGCTGGCGGTTCCGGCGGCCGGGTCGGTCACCACATTCCTGTTCGCGTGGGAACTGATGGCGTTGACCTCACTGGTATTGGTGCTCACCGACCAGCAGCGCAGCGAGGTGCGCTCAGCCGCCCTGGTCTACGCGGTGATGACGCAGTTGGGCTTCGTGACGCTGCTGCTGGGAATGGTGGTGCTGGCGGCCACTGCCGGCGATGACTTCGCGGGAATCGGCGTGCTGCCGGACGGCGTGCGTAACACGGTCTTCGTGTTGACGCTGATCGGTTTCGGCTCCAAGGCCGGTCTGCTGCCGTTGCACGCGTGGTTGCCCCGGGCGCATCCGGAGGCGCCGAGTCCGATCTCGGCGTTGCTGTCCGGTGCCATGGTGAACCTCGGCATCTACGGGATCATCCGTATCGACCTGCAGCTGTTGGGCCCCGGCCCGCGGTGGTGGGCCTTGACACTCCTGATCGTCGGCGGCGTATCCGCGGTGTACGGGGTGCTGCAGGCATCGGTGGCGACCGATCTCAAACGGCTGCTTGCCTATTCGACGACCGAGAACATCGGGCTGATCACCCTGGCACTGGGCACAGCGATATTGCTGTCGGGCTCGGGATCCCGCCAGGCAGCGGCCGTCGCCATGACTGCGGCGTTGCTGCACCTGATCGCCCACAGCGCGTTCAAGAGCCTCGGATTCTTCGCCGCCGGCTCGGTGCTGGCCGCCACCGGCCTGCGCGATCTGGACCGGCTCGGCGGCCTGGCTCGCCGAATGCCGGTCACCACAGCGCTTTTCGGTGTTGCCGCGCTCGGCGCCGCCGGGCTGCCGCTGGGTGCGGGCTTCGCCGGCGAGTGGCTGTTGATCCAGTCGCTGATGCACGCCCAGCCCGACCACGACGCCACGATCGCGCTGCTGACACCGCTGGCGGTGGCGGCGGTCGCCCTGACCGCAGGGTTGGGGGTGGCCGCCATGGTGAAGGCGTTCGGGATCGGCTTCCTGGCGCGTCCGCGCTCGGACGCCGCGGCGGCCGCGCACGAGGCGCCCCGCACGATGATCGCCGCGATGGCGCTGCCGGCGCTGGCCTGCCTGGTGCTGGCCTTGGCCCCGGGTGCGGTTGCGCCCATGATCAACCGGGCGCTCGACGCCCTGCCGATCGCCGGGGACGCCCCCACCCTCGGGGTGTTCCTGCGTATTCCGGGAATGCACGGTTCGATGTCCCCCGGTCTGCTGGCCGCCGTCGTGGCCGCCGCCGTACTGGTGGTGCTGATCGGTTCGCGCTGGCGCGCCAGCCGGCGTCCCAGCCCGGCCACGGTGCCGTTGTGGGCCTGCGGCGCGGACGACCTGACACCCCGTATGCAGTACACCGCAACGTCTTTCGCCCAGCCCCTTCAGCAGGTCTTCGACGACGTGCTGCGCACCGACACCGACGTCGAGGTGACCCGCCAGGCGAGCTCGACCTACGTGGTGGAGCGGATCGCCTATCGGGCACGCGTCGCCGACGTCATCGAGGACCGCTGGTACGCGCCGGTCCTGCGCAGCATCGCGGCGGCCGCGCAGTTGGTCCGGCGCGCCCACACCGGAAGCGTGCACCTGTATCTGGCCTACGGCGCCGTCGGTGTGCTGATCGCCCTGTTGGTGGCGCGATGAACGCGATGGCCTACCTGGCCGGTTTCGTGCAGGTCGCCGGTGTCATCCTCGGCGCCCCGCTGGTGATCGGACTGATGCGCCAGGTCCGGGCCCGAGCCGAGGGCCGAGTCGGTGCAGGAGTCCTGCAGCCCTGGCGCGACACCCGCAAGCTGCTCGGCAAGCAGGTGCTCAAGCCGCTGGGCACCACCTGGGTGTTCGCCGCGGCCCCGACCGCGTTGGCGGCCACCACGCTGGTCATCGTCGCCACAGCGCCGCTGGTGGCCACGGGCTCGCCACTGGATCCGGTCGCCGACCTGATCACCGTCGTGGGCTTGCTGTTCCTGGGCACTGTGGCGCTCACCCTCGCCGGGATCGACACCGCGACGGCTTTCGGTGGAATGGGCGCCAGCCGCGAGATCACCATCGCCGCACTGGTCGAACCGACCATCCTGCTGGCGGTGTTCGCCCTGTCCGTTCCGGCAGGCTCGGCCAACCTGGGCGCCATAGTCGGTAACACCATCGATCACCCAGGTCACGTGATCTCCCTGGCCAGTGCGCTGGCGTTCGTCGCGCTGGTGATCGTGATCGTCGCCGAGACCGGCCGGCTGCCGGTGGACAACCCGTCCACCCATCTGGAGCTGACGATGGTGCACGAGGCGATGGTGCTCGAATACGCCGGCCCCAAGCTGGCCCTGGTCGAATGGGCCGGCGGCATGCGGTTGACGGTGCTGCTCGCGCTGCTGGCGAACCTGTTCGTGCCGTGGGGCATCGCCGGTGCGGACCCAAGCCTGATCGACGTGCTCCTCGGCGCCGGCGCGATCGCGATCAAGGTGGCGGTGCTGGCCGTCGCCCTGGCCGGCGTCGAGGTGTTCATCGCCAAACTGCGGCTGTTCCGGGTGCCCGAACTGCTCGCCGGCTCGTTCCTGTTGGCGCTGCTGGCCGTCACCGCGGCGAATTTCTTCTCGGGGGCAGGCGGATGAATTACGTCAACATGCTGGATCTGGCCGCCGGCGGGGTGCTGCTGGCCGCCGTGTTGGCCGTCTGGCGCCGGGACCTGTCGGCGATCGTGCGCCGACTGCTGGTCGCCCAAGGCCTGGCGCTGGCCGCCATCCCGATGATTCGCGGTGTGCACGACCAGGATCGGGCCCTGGTCATGGTCGGGATCGCGGTGCTGGCCGTGCGCGCGGTCCTGCTGCCGTGGCTGCTGGCCCGGGCGCTGGGCGCCGAACGCAAAGAGCGCCGCGAGGCCGCTCCCCTGGTCAGCAACGGCGCGTCGCTGCTGGTGGTCACCGCCCTGGTGGTCGCGGCGTTCACCATCACCGGACCGGTGATCGCGCTGGCGCCCAGTACCGCCACCAACGCCGCCCCGGCGGCCATCGCAACAGTGCTGATCGCGCTGTTCATGATGGCGACCCGCCGCAACGCCATCTCGCAGGCGGTCGGACTGCTGATGCTGGACAACGGAATCGCCGCCACCGCGTTCCTGCTGACCGCCGGTGTCCCACTGATCGTCGAACTCGGGGCGTCGTTGGATGTGCTGTTCGTCTTGATCGTGCTCGGCGTGCTCACCGGACAACTGCGCAACGCCTTCGGTGGCGTGGACCTGGACCTGCTGCGGGAGTTGCGGGACTGATGACACCGGTGATCCTGCTCTCGCTGCTGGCGCCCGTTGCGGCGTCACTGTTCTGCCTTGCCCTCGGGTGGCGCCGGACCAGTGCCGTCGTCACGCTGGCCTCGGCGCTGACCATCCTCGGATGCGGTGTGGCCCTGGGGCTTCGGGTCGACGACCAGGTGTACCTGGGGTTGTCCGGCCTGCTGCGCGCCGACGCGCTGTCGGCGACCATGCTGATCGTCATCGGGGTGGTGGGCAGCCTGGCCACCTGGGCGAGCATCGGTTACCTCGACGCCGAGTTGGCCCGCGGGCACACCGATGCGCGCGGTGCCCGGCTGTACGGAATCCTCACCCCGGCGTTCCTGGCGGCGATGGCTCTTGCGGTGTCGGCCAACAACATCGGCGTGGTGTGGATCGCCGTGGAGGCCACCACTGTGGTGACCGCGTTCCTGGTCGGGCACCACCGCAGTCGGGCCGCCCTGGAGGCCACCTGGAAGTACGTGATGGTGTGTTCGGTGGGTATCACCATCGCGTTCCTGGGGACGGTGTTTCTGCACTTCGCCGCACGCCACGCCGGCGCCGGCAGCGAGACCGCGCTGCACCTCGATGTCCTGATCGCCCACGCCGCCGCCCTGGACCCGGCGGTCACCCGGCTGGCCGGTGCGCTGTTGCTGATCGGCTACGGCGCGAAGATGGGCCTGGCCCCGTTCCACACCTGGCTGGCCGATGCGCACAGCCAGGCCCCGGCCCCGGTGTCGGCGTTGATGAGTGGCGTGCTGCTGTCGGTCGCGTTCTCGGTGATCATCCGGATCAAGCCGATCATCGATGTCGCGGTGGGCCCCGGCTTTCTGCGGACCGCGCTGCTGGGCGCCGGGCTGACCACGTTGTTCGTCGCCGCGCTGCTGCTGACCGTGACAGGCGATCTCAAACGGATGCTGGCCTACTCATCGATGGAGACCATGGGCCTGATGGCGGTCGCCGCCGCGGCAGGCACCGGTCTGGCGATCGCTGCGCTGCTGCTGCACATCCTGGCCCACGGCGTCGGCAAGACGGTGCTGTTCCTGGCCGGTGGGCAGCTGCAGGCCGCCCATGATTCGACGGCGATCGGCGATATCACCGCGGTGCTGCGCCGATCACGGCTGGTCGGTGGCGCGTTCGCGGTCGGGATGGTGGTACTGCTCGGATTGCCGCCGTTCGCGATGTTCGCCAGTGAACTGGCGATCGCGATCTCGCTGGCCGACACCCGATTGACGTGGGCGCTGGGCCTGGCACTGACGGCGCTGGTGGTGGCGTTCGCCGCGCTGGTCCGCAACTCGGGACGGATCCTGCTGGGCTCACCGAGCTCCGACGCTCCGGCGATCCGGGTGCCGCTGACGGTCGCCGCAGCACTGGTCACCGGCGTGCTCGTCTCAATCGCCCTGGGCGTGACCGCCGGCCCGCTCTCCGATCTGTTCGCAACCGCCGCAAGCCAACTCGGGGCACACTGATGAGTCCGCTCACGCACGCACAGTCGGTCTCCGAGGCCGAGCTGACCGGCGCCGCCGCGGCCCTGCTGGCCGACGGATTCCGGTTGGCCCTGGTGGCGGCCCATGACGACGGCGACAGCCTGCGAGTGGTGTACCTGTTCCTCGCCGGCCGCCCGGATCGCCGCACCGAGTTGACCCTGACCGTGCCCGCCGCGCAGCCGAGAGTCCCGACGCTGGCCGAACTCTCGTTCCCCGCCAGTCGCTTCGAGCGCGAGATGATGGATCTGTACGGGATCACCCCGGTAGGCCATCCGCAGCCGCGTCGCCTGGTGCGGCACGCGCACTGGCCGCAGGACTGGCACCCGATGCGCAAGGACGCCGGTCCGCCCCCGGAATTCGCTGCGGCGGGACGGTTCCCGTTCTTGAACGTGGACGGGGCCGGCGTCTACGAGATCCCGGTCGGGCCGGTGCACGCCGGCCTGATCGAACCGGGCCACTTCCGCTTCTCGGTGGTCGGTGAATCGGTGCTGCGGCTCAAGGCGCGCCTGTGGTTCGTGCACCGCGGAATCGAGCGGCTGTTTCACGACCGGCCGGCCGGCGCGGCGGTCGATCTGGCCGAACGTATCAGCGGTGACACCTCCGCCGGTCATGCGCTGGCACACGCCCTGGCCGTCGAAGACGCGCTCGGCGTCGAACCACCCGACGAAGTCCACCGGCTGCGGACACTGCTGGTCGAACTCGAGCGGCTCTACAACCACGTCGCGGATCTGGGCGCCCTGGCCAACGATGTCGGCTTCGGGTTGGCCAACGCGCACGCCCAGCGCGTCCGCGAACAACTGCTGCGTATCAACGCGCAGGTGACCGGGCACCGCCTGCTTCGCGGGGCGATCCGGCCCGGGGGTGTTGCACTGCAAGCACTTCCGGACCCAGTGCGGCTGCAGGAGCTGGCCGGCGACGTCGTCGAGATCGCCGAGCTGACGTTGGGCAACTCGGTGATCTACGACCGGTTCGCCACCACATCGGTGTTGAGCCGCCAGGACGCGGAGGCGTTGGGCACGCTGGGCTACGTGGCGCGCGCCAGCGGCATCGTCACCGACGCGCGGCTGGACCATCCCACCACCGCGTTACCGATCCACGAGGTGGGCGAGACAGCCGGCGACGTGCTGGCACGCTACACCGTGCGCCGCGATGAGTTCGTGGCATCGGTGGCGTTGTGCCGCAACCTGATCGACGGACACCAAGGCCCTCTCGAGATCCGGGCGGAGCTGCCCGCCGCGACCCGGGCCTGCAGCGGTGTCGGTATCGCCGAGGGCTGGCGCGGCAGCATCGTGCACCGAGTGGAGATCAGCGCCCAGGGCACCTTCACCCGCGCCAAGATCGTCGACCCGTCCTGGTTCAACTGGCCGGCCCTGCCGATGTCCATGACGGACACCATCGTTCCGGACTTCCCGCTGACGAATAAGAGCTTCAACCTGTCCTACGCCGGAAACGATCTATAGCGTGCCGGCACCAGTCCACGGTATGTCAAGATATTTGATATGACTGCTGTGGACGACGCCCCGCTGGGGTATCTGCTCTACCGGGTGACTTCCGCGCTGCGCCCGCACGCGAGCGCTGCGCTCACACCGCTGGGGTTGACACTTCCCGAATTCGTCTGCATGCGTGTGCTTTCGGTGTTTCCCGGGCTGTCCAACGCCGAGCTGGCCCGGCACACCAGCGTCACACCGCAGGCCATGAACACCGTGCTGCACCGGCTGCAGAACCGCGGTGCGGTGGCCAGACCCGAAACGGTGTCGTCTGGACGCGCCCTGCCGGCAGAGTTGACCGAATCCGGGCGCGAGCTGCTCACCCGGGCCGAGGACGAGGTGCGGATCGCCGACCGTCGCGTGCTGTCCGCCCTGAGTGCAGACGAGCAGCATCAGCTGCGGCTGATGCTGGAACGGATCGGCGTCCAGTGACGCCTGGGTTGATCGGCGCTAGGCCATGCCGGCGATGACCGGCCAGGGTTTGGCCGCCTCCAGCTCATAGGCCAACTCCAGCAGCCGGGCTTCAGCTCCCAGCGGGGCGCTGAACATCATCCCCACCGGCAGTCCGGCCGCGGATTCGGCCAGCGGCAACGAGATCGCCGGCTCCCCGGAGACGTTCTGCAGCGGGGTGAACGCCACCCAATCCATCAGCCGGTCGATGATCTGCTGATAGTCGGCGGTCGGGTCCAGGTGACCGATCCGCGGGGTGTCGTGAGCCAGCGTCGGAGTGAGCACCACGTCGTAGGCGCCGTACAGCCGTGAGGTGTGCCGCCGGCGCACTGACGCCAGCCGGGCCATCGCCAGCGGCAGCCGGTAGAGGTGGCGGGTGGCGTGGCGGTCCAGCCCCAGTGTCAGGTTGTCCAACTTGGTGCGGTCGAAGCTGGGGCCGAACATCCGCCGTCCGCCCCGGACCAGCGCGGTGGCCAAAAAGGCCCAGTAGAGCAGGAAGTCGTCGGCGAAGTGCTCCGGAACCGGTGCGCTGTCCAGGTATTCGACACGATGGCCGAGCTCTTCGAGCAGCGCGGCCGTCTTGCGCGTCAACTCCGTCATCTCCGCCGACGTCTCACGCTTGAGCGACGAGGTGATGACGGCGACCCTGAGTCGTTGGCGTCCGGGCTCCCGAATGTCACCGATCGCGGGCAGCTTGGAGGCGGGCCAGATCCGTCCGGCCTCCCGGTAGAAGGCGGCGGTGTCGCGCACCGAGCGCGTCACGACCCCGTTGTAGACGATGCGCACCGGCATGGCGCGCAAATCCTTGTCGAGCGGCAGCCGGCCCCGAGACGGCTTGAGTCCGACAAGTCCGTTGCAGGCGGCGGGAATTCGGATGGACCCGCCGCCGTCGTTGGCGTGCGCGATCGGCACCACCCCGGCCGCCACGAACGCCGCCGACCCCGACGACGACGCCCCGGCGGTGTGGTCGGTGTTCCACGGATTGCGTACCGCGCCCAGGCGCGGATGCTCCGCGGAGGCACTGAACCCGAACTCGCTCAACTGCGTCTTGCCGAGCGCGATCAGCCCGGTGCCCAGGTACGTTCGCGCGAAGTCACCGTCGGCGGCGGCCGGGTGCGGCTGCCAGGCGTCGGTGCCCTGCATGGTGGGCATCCCGGCGACGTCGACGTTGTCCTTGACGAACGTCGGGACGCCCGCGAAATATGCGGCCTTCGCACCCTGGCGCGCCGCAGCCCGCGCTTCCTCGAACGCCCGGTAGGCCACCCCGTTCAGTTGCGGGTTGACCGCCTCGGTGCGGGCTATCGCCGCCTCGACAAGCTCGGCGGGCGACACCTCGCCGGCTTGCAGCCGCTCCACCAGACCCACCGCATCGGAGTCGCCGAGCGCGTCATCACCGAAGGCGTGCACATGTCGCATGGGTGCCCACGCTAGCAAGAACGCAAAAGGCGACCGTGAGCACGCTCACGATCGCCTTCGGCGTAGTACGGCTGTTAGGCCTGGCCGACCTCGAACCGCGCGAAGCGGGTCACGGTCACACCGGCCTCGTCGAGCAGGGCCTTGACGCTCTTCTTCGAGTCGGACACCGACGACTGCTCCAGCAGCACGACGTCCTTGAAGAAACCGGTGACCCGGCCCTCGACGATCTTGGGCAGGGCGGCCTCGGGCTTGCCCTCCTCCTTGGCCGTCTCCTCGGCGATGCGCCGCTCATTGGCCACCAGGTCGGCGGGCACGTCGTCGCGGGTCAGGTACCGAGCCTTGAGCGCGGCGATCTGCAGTGCGACCGCGTGCGCTGCCTCTGTACTCGAACCGGTGTACTCCACCAGCACACCCACCGCCGGCGGCAGGTCAGACGCCCGCTTGTGCAGGTAGGTCTCCACCGTGCCGCCGAAGTAGGCGACCCGGCGCAGTTCGAGCTTCTCGCCGATCTTGGCCGAGAGTGCCGCGATGGCCTCCTCCACGGTGCCGCTGCCGGCCTTGGCGGCCTTCAGGGCGTCGAGGTCGTCGATCTTGCCGGCGGCAGCCACCGCGACGATCTGGTCGGCCAGCGCCTTGAACTCGTCGTTCTTGGCGACGAAGTCCGTCTCGGAGTTGATCTCGATCAGCGCGCCGTCCTTGGCGGCCACCAGACCTTCGGCGGTGGCGCGCTCAGCGCGCTTGCCGACGTCCTTGGCACCCTTGATACGGAGCACCTCGACGGCCTTGTCGAAGTCGCCGTCACTCTCGCTCAGCGCGTTCTTGCAGTCCAACATGCCTGCGCCGGTGAGCTCCCGAAGCCGCTTTACGTCGGCAGCGGTGTAGTTCGCCACTGTTGTGTTGCCTTTCCTACGATGCGTCGGTGGTGGGGGTTTCGGTGCCGGCCGCGGCGTCAGGCGCCGAAGCGGTGGCACCGGCGAGCAGCTCCTGCTCCCATTCGGCCAGCGGCTCGACGGCCTCGGCCTCGGCCTTGCCGGCACCGGACCGGGCCTGCAGGCCCTCGGCGACCGCGGAGGCGATCACCTTGGTCAGCAGCGCGGCCGAGCGGATGGCGTCGTCGTTACCCGGGATCGGGTAGTCGACCAGGTCGGGGTCGCAGTTGGTGTCCAGGATCGCGATGATCGGGATGTTCAGCTTGCGAGCCTCCGCGACGGCGAGGTGCTCCTTGTTGGTGTCGACGACCCAGATGGCCGAGGGCACCTTGGCCATGTCGCGGATACCGCCGAGGCTGCGCTCCAGCTTGTTCTTCTCGCGGGTCAGCATCAAGATTTCCTTCTTGGTGCGTCCCTCGAAGCCACCGGTCTGCTCCATGGCCTCGAGTTCCTTGAGGCGCTGCAGACGCTTGTGGACGGTGGAGAAGTTGGTGAGCATGCCGCCCAGCCAGCGCTGGTTGACGAAGGGCATCCCGACCCGGGTGGCCTCTTCGGCAACCGACTCCTGCGCCTGCTTCTTGGTACCGACGAACATGATGGACCCGCCGTGCGCGACGGTCTCCTTCACGAACTCGTACGCCTTGTCGATGAAGGTCAGCGTCTGCTGCAGGTCGATGATGTAGATGCCGTTGCGGTCGGTGAAGATGAACCGCTTCATCTTGGGGTTCCAGCGTCGGGTCTGATGCCCGAAGTGAGCGCCGCTGTCAAGCAGCTGCTTCATGGTTACAACAGCCATGAGTCCATGGTTCCTTTTTTCGGTTGACGCCCGGCGTCGGGTGAGACCGGGCCCTGGTGTCTGCTGTGATGCCGGACCCCTTGGGGACCACCCGACATCTACGTTGTGGTGCAGACACGCGAAGTCAGCCCGCTTACGCGAACTGCGCCGATGAGTTTACACGGTTCGGCCAGGTGCTTTGTCCACAGCGGTGACTGGCCGGCCCGGCACAGCTGCGGTCCACTGGGTCGATGCGATGGATAGCGCTGCTGACGACGTTGGCGCTGGTCACGGCCGCGCCGGCGGGCGCCGACGATTTCCGGCTGGACTGGCCGCTGCGGCCACAACCGACGGTGACGCGGGCATTCGACGCTCCGCGGCCGAATTGGCAGCGCGGGCACCGGGGGGTGGACCTGGCCGGGGCGCCGGGCCAGCCGGTGTATGCCGCCGGGGCGGCGACGGTGGTGTTCGCCGGGTCGGCCGGCGGGGTGCCGGTGGTGTCGTTGGCCCATCCGGGCGGGTTACGCACCAGCTACGAGCCGGTGTCCGCTGCCGTACGGCCCGGTCAGCGGGTTTTGGCCGGCACGACGATCGGTGAACTGGTGGGCGGGCACCCCGGTTGTGGTGGTGCCGCGTGCCTGCACTGGGGTGCGATGTGGGGTCCGGCGTCACGCGCGGATTACGTCGACCCGCTGGGATTGCTGGCGTCGACGCCGATCCGGCTCAAGCCGCTGGGTGGGTGACGGTGGTGTTTGGGCTAATACTGCCGGCGGAGGAATTCGGCCATCGCGGCGACGACGGCGTCGGGCTGCTCCCGCTGGACCCAATGGCCGGCCCCGGCAAGGACTTTCAGTTCGGCCTGCGGGATCAGCGCGGCGGCCGCCCGCACGCGTGCGACGGGCACACCGGGGTCCTTGTCGCCGTGGATGATCAACGCCGGGCACCGCAGCGATGCCAGCCTCGGGGTGTAGTCGGTCTTGAGCCTGTTGCACCGCACCTCGTCGCGCTGCCACTGTTCGAAGACGCCGGTGTCTCGTTGGGTCGCCGCGGTGATCTCGGCCATCAGCTCGGGGGTGCGTCGCGCGGGGTCGCGGATCAGTGCGGTTTTGACGCTCCACGCCAGCAGGGCGGGACTGCGGGCCGTCCAGCGGCCCACCAGTCCAAGCGCTCCGCTGCGGAGCATCGCCCATGTCGCCGCCTGCCGCAGAGCCGCCAGCGGCCCGTCCGAGGCTCGCCGCATCAGTCCATAACTGCCCAGCAGCATCACCCCCGTCACCTTCTCGGGCCGCGCCAAGACATGGCCGAGCGACAGTCCCCCGCCCAGGGACAACCCACCGATGGCATAGCGATCCAGACCGAGCGCATCGACGAATTCCCCGACGTAGCCGACCAGCCGCTGCTGGGTCAACGGCCACGGTGCGGGCGGGCTGTGGCCGAAGCCGGGGTGGTCGGCAGCGATGACCCGAAAACCGGCGGCTGCCAACCGTGGACCCACTTCGCCCCAGGACAGCGCGGCGCTGTCCACCCCGCCGCCGTGCAGCAGGACCACGGTGCCGGCCGTGTGATCGGGCCGAAAGTCGAGGTAGGAGACCGGTCCCGACGACAGCTCGAGAACGGATCGCACCGTCACGCCCGCGGGTGGGCCTGATCGTGCACGGCGCGCAGCCGGGCGACGGTGACGTGGGTGTAGAGCTGGGTGGTGGCCAGGCTGGAGTGCCCCAGCAACTCCTGCACGATGCGTAGGTCCGCCCCGCCTTCCAGCAGGTGGGTGGCCGCGGAGTGGCGCAATCCGTGCGGCCCCATGTCGGGGGCGCCGCCGACCGCGGCGACAGTCTGGTGCACCACGGTGCGGGCCTGCCGCGGGTCCAGGCGCCCGCCGCGGGCCCCGAGCAGCAGTGCCGGACCGGATTCCGCGTTCGCCAGTTCCGGGCGCCCGTCGGCCAGCCATGCCCGCAGCGCCTCGGCGGCCGGCTTGCCGAACGGCACCGTCCGTTGCTTGTTGCCCTTGCCGAGCACCCGCAGCAGCCGGGCGGACACGTCGACTTCATCGACGTCCAGGCCGCACAGTTCGCTGACTCGAATCGCGGTGGCGTACAACAGTTCAGCGATCAGCCGGTCCCGCAGTGCCAGTGGATCATTCTGCTGTGCACCGAGTTCGGCGGCACACATCGCGTCGTGCGCCTGATCGCGGCGCAGCACCGTGGGCAGGCTCCGGTGGGCTTTGGGCAGTTGCAGACGCGCACCGGGATCGGATTCCAGCAGACCGCGCCGCACCGCCCACGCGGTGAAGGTCTTGACCGCCGAGGTACGGCGCGCCAGGGTGCTGCGGGCCGCGCCGTTGCCTGCCTGCTGCGCCAGCCAACCGCGCAGCAGCGGCAGGCTCAGCCCGTCGACGCCGCGAAAGCCCCGTTCCCCGAGGAAAACCCAGAGTGATCGCAGATCGCCTCGGTAGGCCCGCCGAGTGTGCTCCGAGCGACCCCGTTCCAATGCCAGGTATTCGTCGAAGTCCTCGAGAATCGCGTCCACCGGCCCACCGTGACAGATGGCGCCACGCGGCTCAGGTGACGCGCCGCAGCGTGTCCGGGGTGAGATCAACCCGTGATGCATAGCCGTCGACGGCCATGATCAGATCTGCTTCGGCCAGCAGTGAGCGCAGCACATGCACGATCCCGTCGGCACCACCCAGCGCCAGCCCGTAGGCGTAGGGCCGGCCGATCCCCACCGCCGTGGCGCCCAGCGCCAGCGCCTTGATGATGTCGGCGCCGGTGCGCACACCCGAGTCGAACAGCACCGGCAAGCCGTCGGCGGCCGCCACGACATCCGGCAGGCAGTCCAGGGCCGGCAGGCCGCCGTTGGCCTGGCGCCCGCCGTGGGTGGAGCAGTAGATGCCGTCCACGCCGCCGTCGCGGGCGCGTCGGGCGTCGTCGGGGTGGCAGATGCCCTTGACGATCAGCGGCAGGTCGGTCAGCGACCGCAGCCATGGCAGGTCATCCCAGGTCAACGGAGCACCGAAGGTCTGTATCCAGGACAAGATGGCGGCTTGCGGGTTCTCCTCGGGCGGCTGGGCCAGGCCTGCGCGGAACACCGGGTCACTGAAGTAGTTGGCCAGGCAGTGTCCGCGTAGCTGCGGGAAGTTCGACGTCGCCAGGTCCCGGGGACGCCAGCCCGGGATCCAGGTGTCCAGCGTGACGACGATGGCCTGGTAGCCCGCGGCCTCGGCGCGGTTCACCAGGCTGGCGGCCAGTTCTCGGTTCTTGGGCGTGTACAGCTGGAAAAACCCTGGGGTGTCACCGAATTCGGCGGCGACGTCCTCCAGCGGGTCAGCGGTCAGGGTGGACACCATCATCGGAACCCCGGTGGCCGCCGCGGCCCGGGCGCCGGCCAGATCGCCGTGGCCGTCCTGGGCGCAGATGCCGATGACGCCGATGGGCGCCATGAATACCGGTGCGGGCAGGCGCAACCCGAACATCTCCACGGACAGGTCACGCTCGGCGGCGCCGACGAACATCCGCGGGATGAGGCCCCAGCCGTCGAACGCGGTGACGTTGGCCCGCTGGGTGCGCTCGTCACCGGCCCCGCCGGCCACATACGACCACACCGACGGGGGCATCGCCGCAGCGGCCTTGGCCTCCAACTCGGAGTAGGTCATCGGCAGCGAGGGCACGACTCCGGCCAGGCCCTGCAGGTAGATCTCGAACTGGTAGTCGCCGTATACCATGCCGCCCCTTATGCCTTCGCCGCGGCTTCCGATGCTGCGAGCTCCTTCTTCCACTGCCGGAAGGTCTCTTCGGTGCGCCCGCGCCGCCAATAGCCCGAGATCGAAGCCCACTTCGCGTCGACGCCGCGCTCCTTGCGGACATACGGCCGCAGGTTGTGCATGACGGCCTGCGCCTCACCGTGGATGAACACCTGCACCTGGCCGGGCAGCCACTGCGCGCCGGTGACCGCCTCGATCAGCGGCGCGTGGTCACCGGCGCGGTCGTCGGCGACCTGGTCGGCACGCCCGCGACGGTGCAGCCAGGTCAGCTCCACTGCCGGCGGGACCCTCAGCGCTATCTCGTCTTCGGGTCCTGCGACTTCGATGAATGCCTTGCCGACCGCGTCGGCGGGCAGCGCCTCCAGGGCTGCGGCGATCGCCGGCAGCGCGCTCTCGTCACCGGCCAGCAGGTGCCAGTCGGCGGCCGGGTCGGGCGAGTACGCCCCGCCGGGGCCCATCAGGTACACCGGCTGGCCGGGTTGCGCGCCGAGCGCCCACGGGCCCACGACGCCCTGTTCGCCGTGCACCGTGACCCCGATACTGATCTGACGTGCCACCGGATCGACATGGCGCACGGTCATGGTCCGGATGGTCGGTCGCTGCGCGGCGGGCAGCGCATCAAAGCTGTCCAGGGTCAACGGTGCCGGCATGGCGGCCACGTCGACCTCGTCGGCGGCGAAGATGATCTTGACGTAGGAATCGGTGTGCGGACCCGGGGTGAACGTGTCGAATCCGCTACCGCCCAACACCACCTGGATCAAGTGCGGCGATCGCTGTTGGGTACGGACGACTTCGAAGGTGTGTACCGGCCGTCCCGCCACGCTGCCTCCCCGTCTGAGCCTGCTCCCCGCCGACTATACGAGCTTGCTTGGGCCGCGGACTATCCCCCAGCTGCCGTCGCGCCGCTGCACCAGGCCCGCCACCTCCAGCAGCGCAAGCGGACCGAACACCTGCGCCGGCGGCAGCCCGGCGGCGACCGCGATCTGGTCGACGGTGACCACACCTCGGCCCGGCAGCGCTTCGTAGACCAGTCGCTCGGCGTCACTGAGCCCGTCGAGCACAGTGCCCGGATGCGGCTGGTCAGCCGCCAGCTCCCCGATCCGGCCCGCCAACTCGAGCACCTCGTCGGCGCGGGTCACCAGCTCGGCGCCGCCGCGCAGCAGCACATGGCAGCCCGCCGACGCCGAACTGGTGACCGGCCCGGGTACCGCGGCCACCGGCCGGCCCAGCGCCCGCGCCCACGCCGCGGTGTTGGCCGCGCCGCTGCGCAGGCCGGCCTCGGCGACCACCGTGACTCCCGCCAGCACTGCCACCAGCCGGTTGCGGGTCAGAAACCGGTACCGGGTGGGTCGAAGCCCCGGCGGGTACTCGGTGAGGAGCAGACCGTTTGCACCGATGCGATGCAGCAGCGCGGAATGCCCTGCCGGATAAGGGACGTCGATTCCGCCGGCCAATACCGCCACGGTGATGCCGTCGGCGGCCAGCGCGGCGCGATGCGCGGCGCCGTCGATGCCGTAGGCGCCGCCGGACACCACCGCCACACCCCGTTCGACCACCCCCGCCGCCAGATCGGCGGCCACGAGTTCCCCGTAGGCGGTGGCCGCGCGGGTCCCGACGATGGCGGTGGCACGTTCGGCGGCTTCGTCGATGCACACCGGGCCCAGCGCCCACAGCGCCATTGGCGGGCGGCAGTCCGGCTTGCCGGTGGCCGAGGCTCCGCCGAAGGCGGCGAACGCCAGCGCCGGCCACTCGTCATCGTCGGGAGTGATCAGCCGGCCGCCGCGTCGGTCCAGCAACTCCAGATCCTGCGCGGCCTGGTCGATCTCGCGGCGGACCTCGGTGTGGCGGGCCAGATCGGCATCCACTGCACCGCACCGGATCCGGTCGGCTGCCTCGACCGGCCCGACCCGCCTGACCAGTGCGGCCAGATCCGCACGCGGCGGTTCGGCCACCCGAGACAGGTAGGCCCAGGCCCGCAGGGTGGTGTGGTCGGCCTTCATCGGTCCGCTCCCGCCTGGCGAAAGCTCAGTGCCGCGGCCACCTCGTCGAGACCAGGCGAGGTGCGGCCCACCAGATCCGACAGCGTCCACGCCACCCGCAGCGTGCGGTTGGCGCCGCGAATGGACAGCAGCCCGCGGTCCAGCGCGGTGCGCAGCGGCGCCATCGCGTCGACGCTGAGCCGGAACCTGCGGCGCAGCAGCGCCCCGCCGACTTCGGCGTTGGTGGCGAAGCCATGCGGCCCCCACCGGTGCGCGGCCGCGGCACGGGCTTGGGCCACCCGGGCCCGCACCATCGCGGTGGATTCCCCGTCGTCTGCGGAGAACGCCCCGGCGCGCACCGGATGCATCTCGACGCGCAGATCCACTCGATCCAGCAGCGGTCCCGACAACCGGCCGAGGTAACGCCGCTTCACCATAGACCTGCAGGTGCAGTCCCGCGGATCAGCGGGCGCGCACGGGCAGGGGTTGGCGGCCATCACCAACTGGAAGCGAGCCGGATAGCAGGCCACCCCGTCGCGACGCGCCAGCCGGATCTCTCCGTCTTCCAACGGTGTTCGCAGCGCCTCCAGGGCACTGACCCGGATCTCGGCGCACTCGTCGAGGAACAGCACCCCGCGGTGGGCCCGGCTCACCGCGCCAGGTCTGGCCATTCCCGAACCGCCACCGACCAGTGCCGCGACGCTGGAACTGTGGTGCGGGGCGATGAACGGTGGACGGGTGATCAACGGGGCGCAGCCCGACAGCAGGCCCGCCACCGAGTGGATCGCGGTGACCTCCAGCGACTCGGATTCGGTCAGTGGCGGCAGAAGTCCCGGAAGCCGTTGGGCAAGCATGGTTTTACCGATTCCCGGTGGTCCGGTCAGCAGCAGGTGGTGTGAGCCGGCCGCGGCCACTTCCACGGCGAAGCGGGCCTGGGCCTGACCGACCACCTCGGCCAGATCCGCGGTCGCCTCGGGCTCGGGCGCCACCGCGGTTAGGCGGCCCTGCAGGTGCGACGATCCCGCCAGCCAGTCCAGCAGCTGCGTGAGCGTCGACACCCCGTAGACGTCGATGCCGTCGACCAGGCTGGCTTCGGCCAGGTTCTCGACCGGTACCACCGCCGCCGCCCAGCCCTCGCCCTTGGCGGCCAGCACCGCCGGCAGGATGCCGTGCACCGGCCGCACCCGCCCGTCGAGCGCCAGCTCACCGAGCAGCACGGTCTTCTCCAGCCGCGACCACTGCGTTTCGCGGTCAGCCGAGAGCACGGCACACGCCAGGGCCAGGTCATACCCTGATCCGCCTTTGGGCACCGTCGCCGGGGACAGCGCCAGGGTCAGCCGGGCCGCCGGCCAGCTCTGCTGGCTGTTGGTGATCGCCGCGCGCACCCGGTCTCGCGACTCCTGCAGCGCGGCGTCGGCAAGCCCGACCAGATGCACCCCGGGCAGCCCCGAGGCGATGTCGGCCTCGATCTCCACGATCAGGCCGTCCAGTCCGCGCACGGCCACCGAGAACGCCCGTCCCAGCGCCATCAGCCCACACCCGACAGGTGGCTGATCTCGGGTGTGGCACTGCGGCCGACCCGCACACCGATGACGTCCAGGCGCACCCGCGGCCAATGGGTGTCCTGAGCGCCGAGCCAGATCCCGGCCAGGCGCCGCAGCCGCCGCACCTTGCGTTCCGGGACCGCATACGCCAGGCCACCGAACCCGTCACCACTGCGGGTCTTCACCTCGACGAAGACCACCGTCCCGGTTGCCGGATCGGCGGCGATCACGTCCAACTCCCCGTATCGGCAGCGCCAGTTGCGGGCCAGGATCTCCCAGCCCTGCCGGATCAGATAGTCGACGGCGGTCTGTTCGCCCAGCGCACCCAGTTGCGCCCTCGTCATCGTTGTCATGCCGGTCAGGTTCTGCGGCACCCCCGACAGCGCGCCCCCGCCGGATAACCGAAACCCCGGTGAACTCCTCGGTTATCCCCAGTCCGGCGAGTATCCACAGCCGTCAGGTGCGGCTACGGCGGGCACCGTCTCACTGGTCACCAGGCCGTGGGTGTCGGTGAGTTCGTCGACGACTTCGAAGCATTCGGCGATATTGCGCGGTGTGTCGACGATGATCGTGGCGACCGGTACCTGCCGGGTCACCTGGAGCAGTCGGTCTCCGCGCGGCGCACGCCCGCCCTGATACCCCCAGACGGCCCGCAATACCGTTGCACCGCCCAAGGATCGGTGTTCCCACAACCGACGCACCAGGGCGCGGTGGATGGGGACGCCGCCGTGCAGGTCGGATTCGCCGGTGTGGACCGTCAGCTTCTGCCACAGTTTCAGACCGTGCTCGTCGGCACCGGCCACCGCGCGCGGGTGCCCCAGCAACTGGCCGTCGCGTTTGCAGACCGTGACCCGTTCGGCGGTGATCAACGGCCGACGCAGCATCCGGCCCAGCTCGGGCAGTGCCGCATTGACGCACTCGGCACGCCCGACGGCGGTGATCATCACCGGGACATCGGTGTTGCCGCCGAAGAACTGCGCCCGTTCTCGGTTGCCGCCGAAGGTGCCGTCGACGCCGAGGAACGCCGACGCGCCATCGAAACCGTTGCGGTACAGCAGATCACAGACCGCGATGTACCCGGGGCGCCGGTTGATCCGCTCCTTGCGTCCGAGATAGACGGTCAGCTTGACGGCCCCGTCGACGGTATCGGCTGGTTCGAGCAGCTGCGCCCGCTCCAGCGTGACCAGCGCGCGCTTGGGCATGGCGCGCAGCGGGTCCAACAACGCCTCGATCGCCGGCTCGGCGTCGACGGCGACGACAACGACGGGCGGGTCCTCCGACAGGCTCAGTGAGCGATCACTGCGCAGGTGCCGACGCGCCCCGAATCCGCTGACACCGCGCAACGCCACGCTGGTCGCGATCGCACGCCGGCCGAAGAGGTCGAGCATCTCCTCGGACAGGAAGCCGCTGCCGCCGCGTTGCCGTTCGTCGAAGTACGCAGTGAGCTTGAGGCAGTCCTGGCTCACGGCCGGGCGTTAGCCGGAGTGCGCGCCCGGTGCCCGAACCACCAGGGGCACACCAGGAAAAACCGCTGCCATCTCGGAGCGGGCTCGCCGCAGGGCGGCAGTGCCGTAGCCCTTCTTGCGGTACTCGGGACTGATCCAGATCCGTACGTTGACCTCACCGCGGGCCAGGTCGCCGAAGACCATCCCGACCTTGTCCGCTCCGTCGATCGCGACGAACCAGGCCGCGTCCTCGTCGTCGACGCGGACCAGCGCGGAGTGGATCTCGTCGTCGAGGCCGCCGGCCGGCCCGCCGGACCCGTCGCCGCTGGCGCCGACGTCGGTGGTGCGCAACGCGAAGATGTCGCGGTCCGGGTCGCCGGCGAACGGGCGCAGCAGCAGGGTCTCCCCGGAGCTGGCCGGACGCTCGCCGAGGGTGAAGGTCAACTCGTTGTTCAGGTCCTCGACCTCTACCCGAATACGCTCCCGCGAGTCCTTGGTGAGCTGGTCGAAGGACATACCGATCACGGCTTCGCATCCGGACGCCGAGGTGCCGAGCAACTTCGCGATCGCCTGGACGGCCGAGGCGCGGTCGTCGGCGTCGACGATCACGTCGAGCACCTCATGGCGGCGCTCCATGGCCTTGAGTAGAGCATCTGCGATTTCACGACGGGAGACGGCACGGTCGACAGCGGTCATGGCTGTCAGCCTAGACCGAAGCCCAGGGACTGCGCACCGGCGTCGCGGTGTTTACTCCGGCAGTCGCAGCTCGGGCTTCTCGACCTCTTCGATGTTGACGTCTTTGAAGGTGACCACGCGTACCTGTTTGACGAACCGGGCCGGACGGTACATGTCCCACACCCACGCATCGGCCAGGCGCAGCTCGAAGTACACCTCGCCGTCGGCATTGCGCGGCACCATCTCCACGCTGTTGGCCAGATAGAAACGCCGTTCGGTCTCCACGACGTAACTGAACTGCCCCACGATGTCCTTGTATTCGCGGTACAGCGAGAGTTCCATCTCGGTTTCGTACTTCTCGAGATCCTCAGCGCTCATCTGGCACTCACCACCTTGCGTACGTTGACGAACGAGTATCGATGCTGGCTGCACGGCCCCAGCGCGGTCAGGGCCGCGGTGTGTGCGGCGGTCGAATACCCCTTGTGCACGGCGAAACCGTAGCCGGGGTGGTCGGCGTCCAGCGTCGCCATGTAGCGGTCACGACTGACCTTGGCCAGCACGCTCGCGGCGGCGATGCAGGCCGCCGCGCCGTCGCCGCCGACCACCGGCAGCGACGGCATCGCCAGCCCCGGCACCCGGAATCCGTCGGAGAGCACGTAACCCGGCCGAACCGCCAACCCTGCCACGGCGCGCCGCATGCCCTCGATGTTGGCGGCATGCACACCGCTCACATCGACATCGGCCGACGGGATGAACACCACGTGGTAGGCCAGCGCATGCCGGCGGATCAGTGGAAACAACCGCTCGCGCGCCTTCTCGGTGAGCTTCTTGGAGTCATCGAGTGCCGCCAGAGCGGCGGGTTTGCCCGGCCCGAGAACGCAGGCGGCCACCACCAGCGGTCCGGCGCAAGCGCCACGGCCCACCTCGTCGACCCCGGCGACCGGCCCCAGACCGCTGCGATACAGCGCGGACTCCAGCGTGCGCAGCCCCGGCGAACGCCGGATCACCGCGCGCGGCGGCCAGGCCGGAGCCATGGCTAGGGGCCCTGCTGCGGGTTGATCGCCCTGACCGGTCCCCAGCGCGACGGCGGCCAGGCGATGAATCGGGTCTTGCCGATCACGTTCGCCACCGGCACGGTGCCCAGGTTCGGGTCGTCACCGGTGCACAGCAGCCGGTTCGCGATGTCGGCCGGGCTGTTGTCGCAGTGCGCCCTCGAATCCGACGAGTGGGTCCGGTTGTCGCCCATCACCCACAGTCGCTCGGCCGGCACGGTCACCGGGCCGAACTCAGCGCCCAGGCAGGGATAGACCATCGGGTCGACCATCAAGGTGGCCGGGTTCAGGTACGGCTCGTCGAGCGGCTTGCCGTCGACCGTCAGCCCGGTGTCGTTGCGGCACTGCACGGTCTGGCCGCCCACCGCGATGACTCGCTTGACCAAGTCGTTCTCGTCCGGCGGGACGAATCCGATGAAGGACAGGGCGTTCTGCACCCACCGGATCGCGGTGTTGGACGACCGGATCGACTTGTAACCGACGTTCCAGGACGGCGGGCCCGCGAAGACGACGACGTCGCCGGGTTGCGGCTTGCTGAACCGATAGGTGACCTTGTCGACCATGATCCGGTCGCCGACGCAGCCGTGGCAGCCGTGCAGCGTCGGCTCCATCGACTCCGACGGGATCAGATACGGACGCGCGACGAACGTCAGCATCAGGTAGTACAGCAGCAGCGCGATCGCGACCATGATGGTCGACTCACGCAGTGTGGTGCGCTTGCCGTCACCGGAATCCGGCGTGGAGTCAACCGCCTCGGGCTGTTCGGCCTCAGGGGAGTTCTCGGGCGACGAGCCCGTGGTGTCGGTCACGAGATCAGGGTAGTGACCGCATCAGCGGCGCCGTTGACCGACGGGCAAGCTCAGCGCTTTTCCTTGATCTTGGCCTTCTTGCCGCGCAGTTCACGCAGGTAGTACAGCTTGGCCCGGCGGACGTCACCGCGGACCACGACGTCGATGTGGTCGACGTTGGGCGAGTGCACCGGGAAGGTCCGCTCCACACCCACGCCGTAGCTCTCCTTGCGGACGGTGAAGGTCTCGCGGACACCGCCACCCTGGCGGCGGATGACCACGCCCTTGAACACCTGGATGCGCTCCTTGGTGCCCTCGATCACCTTCACGTGCACGTTGATGGTGTCACCGGGGGCAAAGGCCGGGATGTCGTCGCGCAGCGACGCCTTGTCGACGATGTCCAGCGTGTTCATGCGGAAACACTTCCTCGTGGTTCGCGGCTGCCGACCGGCCGGCACGCGCAGTACGCGTGCAGACGGTAGCCGAGCCGATGGGTTCGGGCCTGCTGTCGCACTGCGCGGTGACCGGGACGCCAGGCCCACCCGTCGGGCGACAACTGCTCAATTGTGCCAGACGCAGCGGATTCGGCGAAATCGCGCAAATCGCCGCGACCGAACTGCGCAATCCGGGCGTCCACGCGGTAATCTGTCCGCCGAGCCGATGGCGTCTTTTGCGGCGAGCCCGTGATCCCACGTCGGTATTCATATCTGACCTATTGCCTGCTGAGGAGGCCAACCGCCGTGCGGCCATCGATGCTCCTGCTGACCATCGTCATGGTGATGTCGACGGTGATTTTCGGCTGCGACGAGAAGGTGTACGGCGCCGCCGACGCCCGGCCCCAGTACCGCGCCCCGGAGGTCACCCCGGTGGCCACGGCCATCGAAGCCCCGCGCGCGCCCGCCATCCAGCCGGCCGCGGTGGTCGACACCCTGGCCTCGCGGCTGCAGGACGCCACCGAAGATGCCGCCAAGACCGGCGCCAACATCTCGGTGGCCGTGCTGGACCGGACCACGCATCAGCTGGTCACCAACGGCAACACCCGGCCGATCGCCACCGCCTCGGTGGTCAAGCTGTTCATCGCCGACGACCTGTTGATGCGGACATCGTCGGAGAACCCGCTGTCCGCCGACGACCGCGCCGCCGTGGACGTGATGCTGCAGTCATCCGACGACGGCGCCGCCGAGACGTTCTGGAACTCGGGCGGCGGCAACGCGATCGTCTCCCGGGTGGCCAGCCGCTACGGCCTGTCCGGGACCTGGCCGCCGTCCAACGGCGCCTGGTGGAACACCATCAGCACCGCGCCGGACCTGGCGCGCTACTACGACATGCTGCTCAACGGCTCCGGCGGGCTGCCGGCTGACCGCGCCAACATCATCATCAACAACCTGGCCCAGTCCACCCCGACCGGCATCGACGGGTACCCGCAGCGGTTCGGCATCCCCGAGGGCCTCTACAACGAGCCGGTGGCGGTCAAGCAGGGCTGGATGTGCTGCATCGGCAACAACTGGATGCACCTGTCGACCGGTGTGGTCGGCGCGGACCGCCGCTACGTGGTGGTGATCGAGTCGCTGCAGCCCAGCGATGACGCCACCGCGCGCACCACGATCACCCAGGCCGTCAAGACCATCTTCCCCGGCGGCCGGATCTAGCCGAGCAGATCCGGACGGCGTTCCCGGGTGCGTTGCAGCGCCGCCTCATGCCGCCAGGCGTCGATCCGGGCGTGGTCACCGGAGAGCAGTACTTCGGGAACCGGTAGGTCGCGCCAGATCGGCGGGCGGGTGTAGCTCGGCCCCTCCAGCAGTCCGTCACGGGCAGCGGAGTGCGAGTCGTCTTGCGGGGAAGCCGGATTGCCCAGGACTCCGGGCATCAGCCGCAAGACCGCCTCCAGCATCACCAGCACGGCGGCCTCGCCGCCGGCCAGCACGTAGTCACCGATCGACACCTCTTCGACGCGCATCCGCCGGACGGCGTCGTCGGCGACTCGCTGGTCGATGCCCTCATAGCGCCCGCAGGCGAACGCCAGATGGCCCTCGTGGCTCCACCGTTGCGCGGTGGCCTGGTCGAAGCGCACACCGGCCGGGGTGGGTATGACCAGAACGGTCTGCTCCGAACAGATCTCGTCGAGTGCAGCACCCCACACCGGGGCCTTCATCACCATTCCGGGCCCCCCGCCGTACGGCGAGTCGTCCACCGAGCGGTGCACGTCGTGGGTCCAGCGCCGAAGGTCGTGGACGGCAAGGTCGACGGCGCCGGATTCAATGGCCTTGCCCGGCAACGATTGACGGATCGGATCGAGATAGTCGGGGAAGATGGTCAGGACGTCAACGCGCACTTCTCAGTCTTCCAGTTCCAGCAGGCCGTCGGGCGGGTCGATGACCAGACTCTGCTCGGTCAGCGACACCGACGGGACGAACGCGGCGACGAACGGGACCAGCAACTCACGTCCGTCGATCCGCTTGATCGCCAGCAGTTCGCCGGCCGCGGTGTGCAACACCTCGGTGACGGTGCCGATCTCCTCCCCCGCCGCGGTGCGCACCAGCAGACCTTCGAGCTGGTGGTCATAGTAGGTGTCGGCTTCGGTGATCGGCGGAAGGTCGGCGGAGTCGACCACAAAGAGGCTGCCGCGCAACGCATCTGAGGTGTCGCGGTCGTTGACACCCGTTAGCCGCACCAGCAGTCGCGCACCATGCGGGCGCACCGCCTCGATGACGAAATCACGCTGCGGCTCGCCCTTCTTGCGGGCACGCAGTGTCACACCCGGCGCGAACCGGAGTTCGGGATCGTCGGTGCGGACGTCGACGACGACCTCACCGGTGATGCCGTGGGCCTTGACCACCCGTCCGACGGTCAGCTCCATGACCGGCCTGCTACCGGTCGGTGTCCACCACGTCTACGCGGATGCCGCGTCCGCCGATTCCGGCGACGAGGGTGCGCAACGCAGTGGCCGTGCGACCGCCGCGACCGATCACCTTGCCCAGGTCCTCGGGGTGGACGTGGACCTCGACGGTGCGGCCACGCCGATTGGTCACCATGTCGACCCGGACGTCATCGGGGTTGTCGACAATGCCGCGCACCAGGTGCTCGACGGCGTCTGCCACCACTGCACTCATGGCCGCGGTCAGCTCTCGGTGGCCGGCTCGGCGGCCTCGGCGGCGTCCTCGGCGGGAGCCTCAGCCTTTTCGTCGGCCTTCTCCGCCTTCTTGGCCGGAGCCTTCTTCTTCTTGGCGGTGGTGGCCTCGGTGGTCGGGCCGCCCTCGGCCTCGGCCAGCGCGGCGTTGAACAGCTCCAGCTTGCTCGGCTTGGCCGGCTTGACCTTCAGGCGGCCCTCGGCGCCCGGCAGGCCCTTGAACTTCTGCCAGTCACCGGTGATCTTCAGCAGCTTGAGCACCGGTTCGGTGGGCTGAGCACCGACCGACAGCCAGTACTGGGCGCGCTCGGAGTCCACCTCGATCAGGCTGGGCTCTTCCTTCGGGTGGTAGCGGCCGATGACCTCGATGGCCCGGCCGTTGCGGCGGGTGCGGGCGTCGGCGACCGAGATGCGGTACTGCGGATTGCGGATCTTGCCGAGCCGGGTGAGCTTGATCTTGACAGCCATGAACTACTCCTGGGCGTATCACGCTGCAATTCAGCGATACGGGCGGATTTGCCCACATCCGGTTTTGCCTCGCGTGTTGCAGCCGCCCATTGTGCCAGAACCGGCCCGGTCAGCAGAAATCGGCTCAGGGCAGCTTCTCGAAGCACTTGGTCTCCACCCGGCGGCTCATCCGCCAGCCGTCTGCGGTGCGGACGAAGTCATCGTCGTACCAGAGGCCCAGCAGGATGGTGGCCGGGGTCTCGCCGCCGAACACCATCGGGTTGAAACAGAACGTTCGTGCAGTGGCGGTGTCGCCGTCGACCCGGATCGAGGGCAGGCCCAGCATGTGGGCGTAGCCGGCGAAGTTCGGCAGCACCTCCGCCAGCCAGACCTTGACCTGCGGGTAGTGCCCGTCGATGCCGCCCATCGCGCGATAGTCGATGTAGGCGTCGGCGGTGAAGATCACATCAAGGGCGTCGAAGTTTCCGGTGTCGATCGCGGTGGAGTAGTCGACCAGCAACTGCTGGATCTGCCACCGATCCGACATCTCGGCCTGGCTCAGCATTCCTCGATTCAACACCACGGGCGGTAAGGTGACCGGCCATGCGGAAAATTCTGGCCGTAACGGCCGTGGCCGCGGCAGCCCTGTTCGCGACTCCCGCGGTGACCACCTCCGCCGATGTCGCGCAGCCCTTCGGATCAGCACCGATCCCCGCGGGCCCGGCCCCCAACTGGCTGATCGCCGACATGGACTCCGGCCAGATCCTGGCCGAACAGAACGGCTACGCCGTCACCCCACCCGCCAGCACCATCAAGGTGCTGCTCGCGCTGACCGTGCTCGACGAGCTGAACGTCGACGACACGGTGGTCGCCACCGGGGCCGACACCGCGGTGGAGTGCAACTGCGCCGGGCTCAAGGCCGGCCACACCTACACCGCCCGGCAACTACTCGAGGGCCTGCTGCTGGTGTCGGGAAACGACGCCGCCAATGCGCTGGCCGACATGCTCGGCGGCCCCGAGGCGGCGGTGGCGAAGATGAACGCCAAGGCCGGCGAGGTCGGCGCGACCGACACTCACGCGTCCACCCCGTCCGGGCTGGACGGCCCGGGCGGTCCCGGCGGCACCACACCGCACGACCTGGCGGTCATCTTCCGGGCGGCGATGGCCAACCCGGTGTTCGCCCAGATCACCGCGCAGCATTCGGCGATGTTCCCCACCGAGTCCGGTGAGCGGCCGATCGTGAACATGAACGAGCTGTTGACCCGCTACCCGGGCGCGTTCGGCGGCAAGACCGGCTTCACCGACGCCGCCCGCAAGACCTACGTCGGCGGGGCGGAACGCAACGGCCGGCACCTGGTGGTCGCGATGATGTACGGCCTGATCCACGAGGGCGGCCCGAACTACTGGGACCAGGCGATGGCGCTGCTGGACTGGGGCTTCGGGCAGGGCCCGCTGGCGTCGGGCGTCGGCAGCCTCTGACCCCTCCAACCCGCGACCGTGCACAGTTGTCCAGCGTTTCCCAGGTGGGCCCGAACAACTGTGCACGCTCGGCGGTGAATTAGTACACCCGGCCGCGCAGCATCACCAGATCGGGATGCCCAAGTACCTCCGGGCCGTTGCGCGGGTCGTCGGCGAAACACACCAGGTCGGCCGGGGCACCGTGCTCCAGCGCGGGCGCACCCAACCAGCGCCGGGCATCCCAGCAGGCCGCGCCCAGTGCCTCGGTCCGACTAAGGCCCACTCCGGACAGGGCGTCGACCTCGTCGGCGATCCGGCCGTGGGCCACCATGCCGCCGGCGTCGGTGCCGGCGTAGATCGGCACGCCCGCTTCCCGAGCGGCACCGATCCGCGATCGACAGGTGGCGTGCAACGCGCGCATGTGTGCGGCGTAGGTCGGGTACTTGGCCGCCGAATCGGCGATCCCGGGGAAGTTGTCGATGTTGATCAGCGTCGGCACCAGCGCGGTGCCGTGCTCGAGCATCAGCGCGATGATGTCGTCGGTGATTCCGGTGCCGTGTTCGATGCAGTCGATGCCGGCGTTGATCAGACCCGGTAGCGCGTCTTCGCCGAAGACGTGGGCGGTGACTCGGGCGCCGTTGGCGTGGGCGGCGTCGATGGCCGACTTCAGCACGTCGTCGGACCACAGCGGCGCCAGGTCACCGGTCCCCCGGTCGATCCAGTCACCGACCAGCTTCACCCAGCCGTCGCCGCGGCGGGCTTGGGCCGCAACGGCTTCCGGCAGTTGCATCTCGTCGTCGACGTCGATCGGCAGCCCGGGAATGTAGCGCTTGGTGCGCGCCAGGTGGCGCCCGGCGCGGATGATGCGCGGCAGGTCGGCGCGGTCGTCGAATCCGCGGGTGTCGATCGGCGATCCGGCGTCGCGGATCAGCAGCACCCCGGCGCGGCGCTCGGTCTCGGCCTGGCGCAGCGCCTCGTCGGCGTCGACCGGACCGCCGGGCCCGATTCCGACGTGACAGTGCGCATCCACCAGGCCCGGGATGATCCAGCCGCCCGCGACGACGGTCTCGGCGCCGGCGACCGGTTCGAGGCTGATCGCACCGTCGACGATCCAGTACTCGACAGGCTGCTCATCGGGCAGCCTGCGACCGGATACGTGCAGCGCCAAATTACTTCTGGCCCGGGAAGTTCAGCTTGGACAGGTCGAAATCGGCCAACCCGGGCGGCAACTCATCGAGGCCCGCGGGCATCTGCGACAGGTCGGGGAACCCGGCAGGCATCCCGGGGCCGAACGGACTTCTCACCTTGGGCGGAGTCGGACCGCGGCCCTTGCCCTTCTTACCGGCTTTGTTCTTGCCGCCCTTGGCCTTTCGGGTGGCACTCTTGCGCCCCATGCCGGGCAGGCCCAGGCCGCCCATCATCGACGACATCATCTTGCGGGCCTCGAAGAACCGGTCGACGAGTTGGTTGACATCCGACACCGCAACCCCGGAGCCGTTGGCGATGCGCAGCCGGCGAGAGGCGTTGATGATCTTCGGGTCGGCGCGCTCGGCCGGGGTCATGCCGCGGATGATGGCCTGCAGCCGGTCCAGGTGGCTGTCGTCGACGGCGGCGAGCGCGTCCTTCATCTGTCCGGCACCGGGCAGCATGCCCAGCAGGTTGCCGATCGGACCCATCTTTCGGATCGCCAGCATCTGTTCGAGGAAATCCTCCAGGGTGAGCTCGCCGGAGCCGATCTTGGCCGCCGCCTCCTCGGCCTTCTGCGCGTCGAAGACCTGCTCGGCCTGCTCGATCAGGCTGAGCACGTCGCCCATGCCCAGGATCCGGCTGGCCATCCGGTCGGGGTGGAAGACGTCGAAGTCCTCCAGCTTCTCTCCCGTGGAGGCGAACAGGATCGGGGCGCCGGTGACCTCGCGCACCGACAACGCCGCACCACCACGGGCGTCGCCGTCGAGCTTGGTCAGCACCACGCCGGTGAAGCCCACGCCCTCGCGGAACGCGTCGGCGGTGGTCACCGCGTCCTGGCCGATCATCGCGTCGAGGACGAACAACACCTCGTCGGGCTGGACGGCGTCGCGGATGGCGCCGGCCTGGGCCATCATCTCTTCGTCGATGCCCAACCGGCCGGCGGTGTCGACGATGACAACGTCGAAGTGCTTGGCCTTGGCTTCGGCCAGGCCGGCGGCGGCCACCGAGACGGGGTCACCGGGGGCGTCTCCCCCGGCGCCGAGCGCGTCCCCGGTCGGCGAGGTGCCCGGGTGCGGGGCGAACACCGCGACGCCGGCACGTTCCCCGACGACCTGCAGCTGGTTGACCGCGCCGGGACGTTGCAGGTCGCAGGCCACCAGCAGCGGCGTGTGACCTTGGCCGCGCAGCCAGGTGGCCAGTTTGCCGGCCAGCGTGGTCTTACCGGCGCCCTGCAGACCGGCCAGCATGACGACCGTCGGGGGGTTCTTGGCGAAGGTCAGGGTGCGGGTCTGCCCGCCGAGGATGCCGATGAGCTCCTCGTTGACGATCTTGACGACCTGCTGGGCCGGGTTGAGCGCACCGGAGACCTCGGCGCCCTTGGCGCGGTCCTTGATCCGGCCGATGAACGCCCGCACCACCGGCAACGAGACGTCGGCCTCCAGCAGTGCCAGCCGGATCTCCCGCGCGGTGGCATCGATGTCGGCGTCGGTGAGACGTCCCTTGCTGCGCAGCCCAGCCAGGGCGGAGGTCAACCGGTCGGAGAGCGATTCAAACACGCCAGCCAGCCTAATCCACGGCCGCCGACGTGTAACCGCCACGTTAGATAAATTGCTCAGTTAATCCGGAGATTCACCTCGGTTAAAGAAATGTTGCCGACCTTTCACGGGATATCGAATTCCGTTAAGGATTGGCTCCCGGCCGCTAAAAAAGCGTTACCGACCGACTTTCTCTGTGGAATTCCTGCCATGCTTCACGGCATCGGTTCGGCTTCCAGCAAGGAGGATGCATGTCTTTTGTGAAAGCGCTCCCCGAGGCAATGACGTCCGCTGCGAGCCAACTGGCGGGCATCGGCGAAGCACTGACCGCCGCGAACGGCTCGGTGCTGGCCCCGACGACCGTGATCGCGCCGGCCGGCACCGACCCCATTTCGCAGCTGCAGGCCACGCTGTTCTCCACCTACGGCAACCTCTACCAGTCGATCAGCGACCAGGCGGCCGCCGTCCACCAGCAACTGGTGACGGTTCTGGGGCAGAACGCCGGTGCCTACTCCTCCGCCGAGGCGACCAACCAGACCACGACGTCGCTGGACACCGCGATCCAGAGCCTGTTGACCGACTTCTTCGGGGTGCCGACCAGCGGCAGCAGTTCGCTGCTGTCGGGCAACATGGCCAACATCGGAAACATCGGGACGGGCAACTGGGCGTCGGCCTGCTCGGCCCTGCTCGGCATGGCCGGTGGTGGTCTCCTGGACTTCCCCGAGGAAGTCGCCGCCGAGGCAGGCGCCGGCCTGATCGGATTCGACCAGGCGATGCTGGCCGGGGCCGTCGCACCTGCCGGTATGGGTGTCGCGCCGGTGGCGGCCGGCGTCGCGCAGGCCAGCACGCTCGGCGCCATGTCGGTCCCGCCCAGCTGGGCGGGCGAGGGCGTGGCGGCCGCACCCGCCGCCCGCCTGGCCACCGCGAGCATGGTCACTGCGCACCCCGCGGCGGGCATGGCGGCCGTACCTGCGGTCATGCCGTCCGCGGGATCGGGCGGCGGCGTGGGGAGATTGGGCACGCCACGCTACGGCGACAAGCCCACCGTCATGCCCAAGCCGACGGCTGTCTAGCGACCCGACCACCGATCACCGACCAGAACGGGATAGACGAAGATGCCTTTCGATTTCGGAGCATTGCCCCCGGAGATCGTGTCCGCATGGATGTACAGCGGAGCCGGTTCCGCTCCACTGATGTCGGCGGCCTCGGCCTGGAGCAGCCTGGCCGCCGAGTTGGAGTCGACGGCGGCGGCGGCGCACTCGGTGATCTCGGAACTGTCGGGCGAGCAGTGGACCGGCCCGGCTTCGGCGGCGATGACCACCGCCGTCACGCCCTATCTGGCCTGGCTGCAGACCACCGCCGCAGCCGCGCAACACGCGGGCTCGCAGGCGATGGCCTCAGCTGGCGCATTCGAGGCCGCGCGCGCTGCGACGGTGCCCCCGCCGGTGATCGTCGCCAATCGAAGCCAGCTCGCGATGCTGGTGGCCTCGAACCTTCTGGGGCAGAACACCCCGGCGATCCTCGCCACGGAGGCCCACTACATGCAGATGTGGGCGCAGGACACCCTGGCCATGTTCGGCTACAGCAGCTCGTCGGCGATGGCGGCCGAGCTGTCGCCGATGACTCCGGCGCCGCAGCCCGCCAACCCGATCGGATCGGCGGTCGCCAGCGCCGCTGCCACCGGCGGATTCCAAGAGGAGCTGGCCCAGGTCATCGCGGCACTGCAGGGCACCCTGCAGACCGCCGCCGCGCCGGTGGGATCCGGGAGCACACTCGACCTGCTTCTCGGCACCCCGTTGATCGCCAATGCCGTCAACGGCGGCGTGAACACCGCGGCCTGGTTCGTCTGCACCGCCATCCCGACGGCGGTCTCGCTGGGCCACACCCTGGCTCTGGCGGGTCCGGCCACCCTGGCATCCGATGTCACGGGTGTCGAGGGACTTGCGGCCGGGTTGGGCCCGGCGGTCCTGGCGGGAATGACGCAGCCGGTGAGCGCGGTGGCAGCCGGCGCGACGCCCGTGCTGGCGAGCCTCGGTCAGTCGTCTGCGGTCGGCGGGGTGTCGGTACCGGGTGCCTGGTCGGCGGCGGCGGGCACCGAGGTCGCGGCATCGAGCGGATCGGGCTGGACGGGTGTCGCAGAAGAGGCCGCTCCGCTGCACGCGGTACCGGCCGGGATGGCGTCGGCGGGCGCGGCGGGACGTTCCGGCCTCGGCCTGGGCGCCCCCCGCTACGGCGTCAAACCGACAGTGATGCCCAAACAGGTGTTTGTGTAACCGCTGCCGGGGCCACGCCCGGGCCGCTGCCCAGTTCGCTGCTGACGGCGGGGAGTTCGCCGTCCATCCGGGCCTCCGGCACGCGTGCCGGTGGACGCTTGTGCCCCGGGCAGGTGCGGTAACGGATGCAGCCGCAGTTGAGGCCGACGATGCAGGCCTGCGGACCCGGCGCCGAGAGCACCTGACTGACCGGAGCGGTCACCTCGGTGATGCCCGCCGGCAACGGACCGAAACCACCGAGCCCAACCGTCAAGACCGCGCCTACGGTGAGCCCCGCGGACGCCATCCTGCCGAAATGCTTCATCGCTTGTCCCAAGTGTTTCATTCATGTTACGTCTTGCTGGCAACGCTACGCCGCCACCCTGGCAGCTCCCTGAGGGCCAGGCGGCATCCTGAGATGCCAATTCGGGACAAATTAATGGACGCGCAATTTAAAACAGACATAATTCTGAGCGCAAAAATAACCGCGCCCGCAATTTAATCCAACGCGGTACGTAAATATTTCTCGGCCACCGCCCGATCAGCCGTATTCGGCAGGACCACACAGAAAACGTCGTCGACCGTCGATCCCCGGGTGGTGGCCTTAGCCCACACGATGTCGATTCCCGCCCCCTCCAGTGCGGCCGCCAGCCGGGCCAATAGGCCGGGCCGATCAGCGGCGCGGACTTCGACGATCGAGCGGCCCGGCGTGCTGTCGAACCACACGATGCGAGGCGGGGCCGTCAGGTCGCTCGCCGGAACCCCTGCGACATCGCCGGAGCCCATCCGGCGGGACTCGCGTGGTCGCTGTTGCAGCGCGGCAGCGACATCGATGCCGTCGGCGAGGGCCAGACCGAACTGCTCGCAGATCAGCTCCGCAGCCGGCGGCGGGCCGAAGTACGGCGACACCACGAACTCGGTGATCACCGTCTCGTGGGCGATGTTGACCGTCGCCGCGTGGACGCGCAGCGAGTTCAGCGCCAACACACCGGCGGCCTTGGACAGCAGACCGCGCTGGTGCGGGGCGATCATGCTCACGCGATAGCCGCGCCCACCGTCGTCGGCGCGCAGCTCCACAGAAACCTCGCGCGCCGTCGCCACGTATTCGGCGGGGATCGGGTCGGCCTGCGGCAGCGGCTCGCCGGCCATCACCAGGCGGCAGCGTCGAACGAGGTCGGCGACCAACGACGCCTTCCAGCTGCTCCACATCGCCGGCCCAGTGGCCACCGAATCGGCTTCGGTCAGGGCGTGCAGCACCTCGATCAGCACCACGTCCCCGCCCAGCGCCGAGGCGACACCGGCGATGACGTCGGGGTCATTGAGGTCATGGCGGACGGCGACGTCGGACAGCAGCAGGTGGTGGGTCACCAGCGTGGCGAGCATCGCGACATCACACGGCCACAGGCCCAGCCGGGTGCCGATCGCGGTGACCAGCTCGGCGCCGACAAGGCTGTGATCCACGCCGCTGCCCTTGCCGATGTCGTGCAGCAGGGCGGCGAGCACCAGCAGGTCAGGGCGCGCCACCGCGGTGGTGAACGCCCCAGCTCGAGCCGCCGTCTCGATCAGATGCCGGTCGACGGTCCAGATGTGGACGGGATCGCGCGGCGGCAGGTCGCGTACCGCCGCCCATTCCGGAAACAGCCGGCCCCACAGTCCCCCGCGATCGAGTGCCTCGACGGTTGGCACCATCGCCGGCCCCGCGGACAGCACTACCAACAGGTCATCGAGCGCCTCCCGCGGCCACGGCACGGGCAGCTCGGGTGCCTCGTGGGCCAGCCGGTTCACGGTTTCTGCCGCGATGGGCATTCCGGTGGCGGCGGACGCGGCCGCCACGCGCAGGACCAGGCCCGGATCCCGCTCTGGCCGGACTTCGCGAGCCAGGATCACCTCGCCGGCGTACTCGACCACGCCGTCGTCCAGCGGACGCCGCAGCCGTGGCCGCACCGCCGACATCCCGCGTCGGGGAAGCGCGTTGGCTGCGATGCGCAGGCCTGCGTCGACGCGGTAATTGATGGTGCGGGCCGCATCGGAGAGGCTGCGGGACAGCTCGTAGCGGTCGCCGATGTGTAGCGCCTCACCGATCTGGTCGGCGTACTGGGCCGGCAACAGATCGTGCCCACGACCCGAGATGCGGTGCAGCTCGGTGCGCACATCGAGCAGACGCACATAGGCCTGGCTCACCGAGCCTCCGAGCATCTGGGCACGGCGAACGGTCGCACGGTCGGCAAGTTGTGCCAGTGCCAGTGCATTGAGCAGTTGAACGTCGCGTAATCCACCCCGTCCGCTTTTCAGATCGGGTTCCCCGCGATGCGCCACGTCTCCGCTGCGCTGCCAGCGCACGTGTGTCGTCTCGACGAGTTCGCCGAAGCGGGAAGCGATTCCGTGCCGCCATTGGTGGCGGACATCCCGGATGAGCTGCTCCGACAGGTGCTCGTCTCCGGCGATGTGGCGGGCGTCGAGCATGCCCAGGTCGGCGAGTAGATCAGCACCGGCCACCTCGACGGCCTCGGCCACGGTGCGCACGCTGTGGTCGAGCCGAACACCGGCGTCCCACAGCGGGTACCACAGCAGCGCGGCGACCTCCTCGACGGAGCCGGCGGGCTTGTCGTCATGCAGCAGCAGCAGATCCACGTCCGAATGCGGGAGGAACTCACACCGGCCCAGCGAACCGGTCGCCACGATCGCGAAACCGCTGCCGGCCAACACGCCGATCTCGGCTGCCCTGGCGGTCAGCCAGTTCTCATGCAGCTGCCGCCAGGCGTCGCGCAAAGCTGCAGAATCCAGCCGGCCCGCGGCCTGCGACCGAAACGCGGCCCGCGCCTCCGACAGCTCCACGCGCGTCATCGTGTCTCGCCACGATCAGCTCGGGTCGAATCTCACAGGGCATCGACTCCCAGTTCACCGGTGCGTACCCGCATCACGGTCTCCACCGGGGTCACCCACACCTTGCCGTCGCCGATCTTGCCGGTGCGGGCCGCACGCGCGATGATGTCCAGAATCCGTTCCACCGCAGCGTCATCGACGAGGACCTCGACTCGCAGTTTGGGTACGAAGTCGACCGAGTACTCGGCCCCACGGTAGACCTCGGTGTGGCCCTTCTGCCGCCCGTAGCCCCGAACCTCACTGACCGTCATGCCCTGCAGGCCCGCCTGCTCCAACCCGGTCCTGATTTCCTCCAACGTGAACGGCTTCACGATCGCGGTGATCAGCTTCATACTCTCTTCTCTCTTCGGCGAAGTGGGTTGATACCGGGCTGGCGGCCACCGCAAAGTCATAACCGCTCTCGGCGTGCAGTGCTTCGTCGATACCCGAGGCTTCGGCTTCGGCGTCCACCCTAAGTCCGACGGTGAGTTTGACGATCCACGCCACGATGACCGTTCCGATCGCGGAATAGGCCGCAACGCTGCACGCGCCGATGATCTGACGCCACAACTGCTGGGCACCGCCGCCGTAGAGCAGCCCGGGCGACACGCCGGACCCAGCGGCGATGGCGGCGGTGGCGGGAGCCGCCAGGAAACCCACCAGCACCGTGCCGACGACACCGCCGACCAGGTGAACCCCGACGACATCCAGCGAATCATCCAGTCCGAAGCGGTATTTCAGCCCCACCGCCAAGGCACAGGCGATGCCGGACACCGCGCCGACAGCCAGGGCGCCGACGACGTTCACCGAGGCACACGCCGGGGTGATGCCCACCAGCCCGGCCACAATGCCCGACGCGGCACCCAGCGAGGTCGCATGCCCGTCGCGGATGCGCTCGGCCAACAACCAGCCGAGCATGGCCGCGGCGGCCGCGATCGTGGTGGTCAGAAACGTCGACCCCGCGATTCCGTTGGCACTGACCGCAGAACCGGCGTTGAAGCCGTACCAGCCGAACCAGAGCAGAGCGGCACCAAGCATCACCAGCGGCAGGTTGTGGGGCCGCATCGCCATCGGCCAGCCGCGGCGGCGGCCCAGCATGATCGCGAGCACCAGTGCTGCGGTGCCCGCGTTGATATGCACCGCGGTGCCGCCGGCGAAGTCAATGGCATGCAGCTTGTTGGCGATCCAGCCGCCGTGCGCCGCGGTGGCACCGTCGAACGCGAACACCCAGTGCGCCACCGGAAAGTACACGATGCTCACCCACAGGGCGGCGAACATCAGCCAACTGCCGAATTTCATGCGGTCGGCGACCGCCCCGGAGATCAACGCCACCGTGATGATGGCGAACATCAGCTGAAACGCGACGAAGACGTTCTCCGGCACAGTGCCGACGATCGGAATCTGCACGGCCGCAGGGCCTCCGTCCGGGCCGGCGGGCACCGCGTTGACTCCGATAAGGCCCTTGAGGCCCCAGTAGTCGCTCGGGCGCCCCGCCACATTGCCGACGTCGTCACCGAAGGCCACCGAGTACCCGTAGAGCACCCACAGCACGGTCACCACACCCATCGCGCTGACACTCATCATGATCATGTTCAGCACGCTTTTGACACGCACCATGCCGCCGTAGAAGAACGCCAGACCCGGCGTCATCAACAGCACCAGAGCGGCGCTGATCAGCATCCACGCGGTATCGCCGGTGTCCGGCACCCCGGTAAGCGGATAACCATCCAAGAGCCCAACCCCTCTCGCCGACGCAACTGCCCGCTTCGCGGATCACGTTGCTCATACAATGCGTAGAGGTTGTTTCGGTTGCAGCGCCACGTTGTTGCGGCCATGTCACAAGCTGCTCACAGGTAGGGCGGCGACTACAGCCGGCTCAGCGCCAGCTGCGCCGCATTGACTCCGCACATCCCGTGCGCGCCGGGACCCGGCGGGGTCGCCGCTGAACAGAGGTATCTGCCGGGGATTCCGGTGTCATACGGCGACAGGGTCACTCGCGGCCCAAACATCAACTGGCGGAGGTCCTTTGCACCGGTCATGATGTCTCCACCGATGTAGTTGGCGTTGTATGCCGCCATCTCGACGGTGCTGCGTACCATCTGACCGACCACGCGGTCGACGAAACCTGGTGCGAACCGCTCGATCTGGGCGATGATCGCGGCAGTGGCGTCGCCGGTGTAGCCGTTGGGCACATGCGCATAGGTCCACACCGGGTGCACGTCGCCGACGGATCGCTGGGGGTCGGCCAGATACTGCTGGCCGACCAACACGAACGGCCGCTGCGGCATGCGTCCGGCATGGACATCGCGTTCGGTGGCTTCGAGCTCGGCGTGCGTCCCGGCCAGGTGAACCGTCCCCGCCCGCCGGGCATCCGGATTGACCCATGGCACACCGCCTTCGACGGCGAAGTCCACTTTGAAGGCGCCGGGTCCGCGTCGGAAGCGACGGTAGGCGCGCGCGACCCGGGCCGGCAGCCGGTCACCGAGAATTTCCGCGACCGCCTCAGGCGCCAGGTCGAACATCGTCACGTCCGCGGGCGGCAACTGTGACGCGGACTGCACCCGCACCCCGGTCTCGATGGTGCCACCCAGATCGGTGAGCGCTGCGGCCATCGCATCGGCTATCGCCTGCGATCCACCGGCGGCCACCGCCCATCCGTGCCGGTGCCCGGCGGTCAGAATGCCCAGCCCGATCGCCGAGGTCATCGGGTAGTGCAACGGCCGAAAAGCATGTGCGGCAACGCCGATGAACAAGGCCCGGGCCTGGGCGCTCCGAAACCATCGGGCCAGAGCCGATGCCGGCAGCGTGGTGGGTGCGCCGAATCGGGCCAGGGTCAGCGGATGGTGTGGCACCCGCAGCAGCGGGCCCATGATGTCGTCGTTGAGGGCATCGAAGCGGGCGACCGGGCGGTCGAACAGCGCACGCCAACGGCGGCCGTCGCGGCCCAGTCCGGCTGCGGTCTGATCGACCGAGCGGTAGAGCACCCCGGCAGAGCCGTCGTCGAGTGGGTGGGCACAGTCGATCTGCGGCCAGCGCCACGCCAAGCCGTAGCGCTGCGGGTCCAGCCCGGACAGGAACGGTGAGCCCACGGCCATCGGGTGGATCGCCGAGCAGTGGTCATGCAACAGGCCCGGCAGGATCGCCTCACCGCTGCGGGTGCCGCCACCCACATGGTCGGCGGCTTCGAGCACGCTGACCTGCAGGCCCTGCTGCGCCAGGGTTACGGCGGCGGCCAGCCCGTTGGGCCCGCTGCCCACCACAATCGCCGTACTCACGTCGTCCCCATGATTTTCGGAGCGTACCGATCGACCCCATCGACGTCGCCCAAAACCCCCTACCGAGGATATCTCTGTTCGAATAGAATATTCCTCGTGGCGGGACCTACTGCGCGAGGCAGGCTGCTGGAAGCGGCACGGATTCGCTTCGCCGCGAGCGGGACACTGGCCCCGACCCTGGAAGAGATCCGGCAGCAGGCCGGCGTCAGCGTGGGCGCCCTGTACCACCACTTTCCGGACAAGGCCGCACTGGCGGCCGCGGTGTACGCCCGGGTGATGGCCGACTACCAGGCCGGGTTCCTCGTGATGCTGCGCAGGCAGGCGACCGCCGAAGGAGGGATACGCGGCGGCGTCGAGCACCATCTGCGCTGGGTTGCGGCACACCGCGGCGAGGCCGAACTGCTGCTGGGCGACCGGCTCGACAGCCCGGAACTGCGGGAATCCAACGCGGAGTTCTTCGGCGCGGTCCGGGACTGGTGGCGCCCCCACCAGGGCTATGGTGCGCTGCGGCCCCTGCAGACCTCGATCACCGCCGCGCTGTGGTTCGGACCGGCTCAGGAGTTCAGCCGGCACTGGCTGGCAGGCCACGCGGCGAAACTTCCACGCGGCGTCATCACCACCTTCGCCGACGCGGCGTGGGCGACGTTGCGCGGCAAACCGGAGGAGGATCCATGACCGAATCCCTATACAACCGATTGGTCGCCGAAGGCGACGCGCCGGACGCGCCGGTGCGGGTCCACGTGGAGCATCGTGGTGACCGGGCGGTGGTGACGTTGCACGAACCCAGCCGGCTCAACGTGCTGTCGGCGCCGCTGGTGCGCCAACTGCGGCGCGCGCTGATCGCCCTGGACGCCGACCCCGGCGTCCGCGCCGTGGTGCTGACCGGCGCCGATCCCGGATTCAGTGCCGGCGGCGACCTGAAGATGATGTCCGCGGTCACCGAGGGGCGAAATGACCCGGCACCGGAGGGCGTCGCCGACGTCTGGCGGTGGATTCGCCGCGAGTTCGGCGGTGTCGCGCGGCTCATCGCCGGATCGGACACCATCTTCATCGCCGCACTCAACGGTGCCGCCGCGGGTGTCGGCCTCGCGTGGGCACTGACCTGCGATCTGACCATCGCCGGCGATCGTGCGGTGATCGTGCCCGCCTTCGGCCGCCTGGGCCTGCTTCCGGAGGTGGGCACCAGCTGGGCGTTGACCCGGCGGCTCGGCTACCAGGGCGCGTTGGCCTACTACCTGTGCGGCGAGCCGATCGATGCCCGCAGCGCGCAACAGCTCGGCCTGGTGCATGAAGTCGTCCCCCATGATCAGCTCGTGACGGCCGCCGACCAGTGGTGTTCGCGGGTAGCGGCGATGCCGTCGCACGCCACGGCCATGGTCAAACCGCTGCTGCGCGCGGCCGCCGACGCCGGCTGGAACGAGGCTCTAGCGCTGGAGGAGTTCGCCGAACCCGTCTGTTTCAGCACCGCCGCGTTCGCCGACAACGTGCGGACCATGCTGGCCGGGCAGCGCTAAGCGGGCGCCCCCGGGGTGCCGCCGGCCCCACCGGCGCCGCCGGTGCCGTCGACGTTGGGGCTGCCGGGCAGCCCCGAGCCACCGGTTACACCACCGGTTGCCCCGCCGTTGCCGCCGTTACCGCCGCTACCGCCGACGCCGACACTTGCGGTACCGCCGTTGCCGCCGTCGCCACCCCGGCCACCGACGCTGCCCACCTGGTCGGCGGCCGCGCCGCCCTTGCCGCCGTTACCGCCGTCAGCGCCGACTCTGCCGCTGCCGCCGGCCCCACCGGCACCGCCGGCGCCGCCGTTACCGCCGGTCGCACCGGTGCCTCCGGCCCCGCCGTTGCCGCCGTCGCCGCCGGCACCTCCGGTGCCCATCGGGTTGGTCAGGCCGGCGCCGCCTGCGCCACCCGCGCCGCCATCACCGTCGTCTCCAGCCTTCCCCAAGGCGCCGACCCATCCGGCTTTGGCGCCCGCGGCTCCGGCACTTCCACCGTTACCACCGTCGCCGGCGTTGCCGCCCATCGGCTGGGAAGCCGTTCCGTCGCTGCCAGTCGCCCCGACCCCGCCAACACCGCCGGCACCACCGTTTCCGCTGGATCCCAGGAACCACCCGGCGTTGCCGCCGACGCCGCCGTTGCCGGCGTCGCCGCCGTTCAACGCGGTCACGAGATTTCCGTTGACACCCGCCCAGCCGGATCCGCCCTGACCACCGGTGCCGCCGAAGCCCCAACTGGCCAGCGCGTTGCCACCGGTGCCACCGTCGCCGCCGTCGTGCGCCACCAGGTTGGTGCCGTCGAAGGTGTCATGGAAGCCGGTGCCGCCCTGACCGCCGATGCCGCCGTCGCCGTAGAACAGGCCACCGTTGCCGCCCTGGCCACCATCAGCGGCCTCGATCACGGTGCCGTCGGCAGCGAGGTAGGCGGCGGCACCTTGGCCGCCCATGCCTCCGTTGCCGAACAGTCCGGCGTCACCGCCGGCCCCGCCGATGCCACCGTTGACTCCGGCCACCCCGGCCACGCCGGTGCCGCCGTCGCCGAACAGGAAGCCGCCGTCACCGAGGTCGCCCAGGCCCAGCCAACCGAACAGCGAGGTGTTGGCGCCGGTGAAGTCGTCGACGCCGTCACCGATCAGGTCGCGACCGAACATCAGCACCCACGGGGTGTTGATCAGATCGATCGTGAGCTGGTTACCGGCGTTGTGCAGCCAGTCCTCCACCATGCTGTGGATCGGCGTGTAGAACCAGTCCTGGTAGAGGTCGGCCCAGTCACCCGGTGAGAACGCATTGAAGTCGACCGAGCCGATGTCGAACGGTTCGGCGGCGGCGAGGCCGATCTCACCGGCGTCGAAGGTGGCCGGTTCCACAGCGGCGGGCTCGAAGGCGGCCGGATCAAACCAGGTGCCGGGGTCCAGGAAGTCGAAGTCCGCCTGCGCCGACGGTGCCACCGCGAGTGGCGTCAACGCCAGGGCCAGTGCCGCGACGGCACCACCGAGCGCACGTCCCACACGATCAAGACGCTTCATTGTCGAACGACCTTTCTTCAGGAGTCGAAGCCGAGGGCGTCGGCGATCGGGGACAGGTCGACGTTGGTGTCCAACGGAGCGTCCTGGGGGTCGGTGGCCATCGCCGGTGCGCCCCACCACGAACCGGTGTCCTGGACGTCGAAGAAGACGCGCTCCGCCGCGGCCCACAAGGTGGAGAACGGCTCCTCCGACAGGAATCCGCCCGGAATGTAGGTCTTCGGGTCAGCCAATTCCTTGAACGCGTCCTGAACGCCCTGGTTCCAGGCGTTGGCCAGGGCGGAGCTGATGTCCGACAGGCTGATGTTGCTGGGCAACAGGTTCCAGCTGATGGTGGTCGGCACGTTGGCGGGCCCCTGGTTCCAGCCTTCGGTCAGGCTGCCGTAGCCCAGGTTCACCAGGATGCGCATGCTCGGTTCCAGCAACGCGGCCAGCGGGCTGCCCCAGGACGGGTTGAGCCGCAACAGATCCAGCAACGGCAGACTCTGGCTGGGGATCATGTAGTAGTTGGTCAGGCTGCTGGGGTCGGTGGTGTCCAGTTCGATCGCGTTCGCGATGTCACTGGGACTCAGTCCCAGATACCCGTTGTGCAGCAAGAGCATGCCGGCGAGGGCATTGAGTGTCGCCAGCAGGTTCAGCGGATACTTCGGAAAGTCGGCGAACCCGTCGTACTCCATCGTGTAGACGTCGGTGGCGAAGTAGTCCGGCGTGGGGTGGCCCAGGGTCAGCCCGGCCAGGAAGCTGACATCGCCGCCCGTCAAATTCAGCATCTCGACCAGGCCGCCGTTGGGATTGGCGGTATTGCCGACCAACACGAAGTGAACGTCCTCGGCCGGCACACCTTGGTAGTGCAGCTGTTCCATGGTCATCGACGACATCGCCGAACTCTGCGAGTAGCCGAAGACGTACACCGGATTTTCGGCGTTCACTTGTCCGGTGGCAATCTCTTTGCTGATCGCATCGGCAAGTATCTGCGCCCCTTGGACCTCGGAGACATTTCCGGGAAAGTACAACTGCGGTGTGAAAAGCGATTGTGGCGTCCCGGTGAAACCGTGCGGCTGCAGATAAAACAGGTTGGCGGCGTTCACATAACCGTCCGACGGCAACGGAACACCGCTGCCGCCCATCACGAACGCGGTACCGCCCCCGGTCAGCTCCGCTGCCGAAGCCGATGCAGCGGACGCCGTTGGGGTCAAAGGCGAAGCGCGGAATACTCCGGCCGCGCCGGCAAGCACAGCTAAAGCAGTTACGCAGCTGAGCAATACGCGAACACGGCGCAGCGCAACCGCACCATCAATGACAGTCATCGCAGCCACGCCTTCCAAGAGAACTGCTAACGGCGGATCTGCGACCGAACCGTTATTCAATCGAAATTGAACCACCCACAACAGTTTTAGTCAGTCGTTCTACCAAAAGGCAACCAAGCTGACATAACCCGATGCTGCCGGACATCGTGATAATTCCGCGATGCCCCCGCCTCATCCCTCGCCCGCGTCCGGATGCCGCACCGTGCCCGCGTAAGGTGCTCGGCGTGGATATCAACGGAGCGAGCGCGATCGTCACCGGTGGCGCGTCAGGAATCGGTGCGGCAACTGCGCGTCAGTTGGCCGCCAAGGGGGCCCGGGTCGTCGTTGCCGACCTGCAGGCGGACAAGGGTGAGGCGCTGGCCCACGAGATCGGCGGAGTGTACGTGCCCGTCGACGTGACCAACACCGACCAGATCATCGACGCCGTCAACACGGCCGCCGACCTCGGCCCGCTGCGGGCACTGGTGAACTCAGCCGGCGTCGGCTGGGCTCAGCGCACCATCGGCAAGGACGGCGAGTTCGAGTCGGCGCACAAGCTGGACCTCTACAAGAAGGTCATCGACATCAACCTGGTCGGCACCTTCGACTGCATCCGGATCGCGGCCACCGCGATGAGCCGCAACGAGCTCACCGATACCGGCGAACGCGGTGCGATCGTCAACATGACCAGCGTCGCGGCGTTCGACGGCCAGATCGGCCAGGCCGCCTACTCGTCGTCCAAGGGCGGCGTCGTGGGCCTGACCCTGCCGGTGGCCCGGGACCTGTCGGCGGTCGGCATCCGCGTGAACACCGTCGCGCCCGGCCTGATCGACACCCCGATCTACGGGGAAGGCGAAGCCTCCGAAGCGTTTAAGGCCAAGCTCGGTCAGTCCGTGCTGTTCCCGCACCGGCTGGGCAAGCCCGACGAACTGGCGTCCATGGTGATCGAGTTGATCACCAACTCCTACATGAACGCCGAAGTCGTCCGCGTGGACGGCGGCATCCGGATGCCACCCAAGTAGTTTTCGTCCCGAAGCGGCAGGCTCCCAGTCGGGGCCTGCCGCTTTCAGTCTGCCGACCGCCGCGTCGCTCCCCACAGCCCAACGCCGATGCCGAGGATCGCTCCACCGAGGCCGACCATCTGCTGTCCGCGCTTGAGATCGGCGTGCACGCTGATCCCGCCCAGCAGGTCGGCCGCGTCGGCACCACCGGATGCCAGGAACCAGCCGCGCGTGTCGCTGCCGCGCAACGCCGCATTCACCAGTAGCCCGCCGATCAGAGCGTCGCGGTATCCCATCGAACGAAGCAGCAGGCGCGCGGAAGGCCCGGGATCGTCCGGCTCTCCCCACAACCGATTCGCCCGAAGGGGATCGACCAGAAAGGAGATCCCGGACGCCAACCGGATGCTGCCGGCGACCAGCGCGGCACGGTCTTTGATCATGGACCGCAGCCTAGGACCCGACGGCTGCGCTCGAACCTACTTCCAGGCGAATACCGGTTGCTCCAACTCATCGACGCGGTCACCTCGGCCCTCCAGGCACAACCATCGCAGTTGCAGAAGCACCGCCCCGGTCGGCGCGTGGATGAGGTCATTGCCCAACGGGATCTGTACGACCGGACGTGGGCTCTCCGGAATGCTGACGAAGCGCGGCGAATCATCGCGTTGCAGCTGATGTAGCCCCACCCGGTAGACCGCCACCACCTCAGCCGCGGCGGGGCGGAGATCAAGCCGCCCTCCGCCCCAGATCACCACCGGCGTGATGACGTATCCGGAGCGAGTCGGATAGTCGTCCAGTACGCCGAGTACAGCCGAGTCGGACAGCCGGATGCCGACCTCCTCATCCAACTCACGCAGGGCCGCCTCGACCGCGGTTTCGCCGGGATCCAGGCGGCCACCGGGCAGCGCCCACTGAGCGGCATGCGAAGTGAGACGAGAGGCTCTGCGGCACAAGAGGAAGGCAGCACCCCCGGACACATCGATCATCCGGCCGTCCAGACCCGCCTCCGGCATGGGCCGCCCGGCGATCCAGTCGTCCACGGGCGCGGGGTCGACTCGGTCTTCGGCCACTTCGGAGTCGACGATCACCACTGCGACGGCTGCCTGCCGCTTCGATGGGTCGGTCACGGCGCGGCGGTCGTGCCCGGCCAGGTGGGCCCGGATCCGTTCCCGCAGCGTCTCGTCATAGCTGATCGTCACCGCTTGACCATAGGCGCCGTGGCGAGAATGATCCCGGCACTTGACGATCCGGCGACTATTCGAAGTCGCTGCCGTGGGACTGATGTTCGCGAAGCCGGGTTGAGAAGGTCGTCCAGTCGCCGGCCGCGGCGTCGGTGAGCAGGCTCCGATGTTCGGTCAGCACGAGGTCTGGCTGCCCGCGGATCGTTGAGTTGCGCACGATCGAGAGATGCTGGCGGTCCTGAAGGCGGTCGTAGAAGGCCAGCATCGTGGTGTTGTCGGCCAACTCCACGAAGGCTCGATGAAACTGCAGCGACAGCGTCGCGAAGCCTGGAAAATCACCCGCCCGCAGTGCCTTCTCCTGGTCCTCGACGTTCTTCAACAGCCTGGTCCCCAGTTCGCGGCGAGCCACCGGACCACCGATCTGCACCCCGGCGCACTCGAAGGCGTGCCGCACCTGTGCGGACTCACGGATCTCGGCGGCGGTCAGTTCTCGTACCAGGGCGCCGCGTTTGGGATAGATCCGCACCAGCCCCTCGTCCTGCAGACGCCCCAACGCGGCGCGCACCGGGGTGCGACTCATCGACATCGACGCCGCCAGGACCGACTCACTCAGCATGGAGCCGACAGTGAACTCCCCACTGAGGATGCCGGCCCGGATCACGGAGTGCGCGCGCTGCGCGGCGTTGGATGTCGCCTCACCCATGCGCACCCCTGTCTCTCGAAAGTCCACTCGGATACAACTAGTATCCTAGATGACGCGTCTGATATCCAGACCGGATCCGAGACGAGGTGCGCGATGACAACGCCGACAGCGGACACAGCGGCATTCGCCGACCGAATCACCGCGACGCTGGACTCCGCCAGCCTCGCGCTGCTGCTGAGCATCGGACATCAAACCGGACTGTTCGACACGATGGCCGACCTGGCGGCACCGGCGACCAGTGCTCAGATCGCCGCAGCCGCAAGACTCAACGAACGTTACGTCCGCGAATGGCTGGGCGGCACGACTGTGGCCGGCGTCGTTGACTACGACCCCGAGACGCAGACCTATAGACTGCCCGAGCACCATGCCGCAGCGCTGACCCGCGCAGCCGGTTCGGCGAATCTGGCCCGCGTCGCGCAGTACATCCCACTGCTGGGCGAGGTCGAGCAGAAGGTACTGGCCTGCTTCCACGCCGGCGGGGGCCTGGACTACAGCGAATACCCCCGGTTTCACACCGTGATGGCCGAACGCAGCGGCGAGGTGTTCGACACAGCGCTGGTCGATGTCGTGTTGCCGTTGGTCGACGGATTACCGCAGCGCCTGCACTCGGGCCTGGAGGTCGCCGACTTCGGTTGCGGCAGTGGGCATGCCGTGAACGTGATGGCACAGGCCTTCCCCCACAGCCGGTTCACCGGCATCGACTTCTCCGCCGAGGGGATCGAGCGGGCGACACGCGAAGCGGGTCAGCGGGGACTGGCGAACGCCACCTTTGAAAGCCACGACCTGACCACATTCGACCGGCCCGATGCCTACGACGTCGTCACGGCGTTCGACGCCATTCACGATCAGGCCCAGCCCGCGCGGGTGCTGGAGAACATCTACCGGTCGCTGCGGCCCGGCGGCACCTTCCTGATGGCCGACGCCAAGGCGTCAAGTCGGTTGGAGGACAACGTCGGTGTCCCCACGAATACCTACCGTTACACAGTCTCGCTGATGCACTGCATGCCGGTCTCGCTGGCGTTGAACGGTGCCGGCCTGGGCACCATGTGGGGGCGTCAGCTCGCGATGTCGATGCTTGCCGACGCGGGTTTCACCGAGATCGAGTTCACCGAATCCGATGCGGACCCGTCGAACTACTACTACCTCGCCACCAAGGGCTGATCCGTGCTGCCGGTCGTAAACCTCACCCTGCTCGACGATGCCGAAGAACGTATCCGGCTTCGCGAGATCACCCACACCAGCGGGTTCTTCTATCTCGTTGGCCACGGGGTGTCGTCGGAGCTGATCCGTGCGCTGCATGCCGTGGCGCAGGAATTCTTTGCCCGGCCGCCCGAGGACAAGCTGGCGATCGAGCTCTCCCGCAGTCCGCATTTTCGCGGCTATTCCCGGGTCGGCGGTGAGTTGACCAACGGCGAGGTGGACTGGCGTGAACAGATCGACTTCGGTCCCGAACTGGAACCCGTTGCCGATCCTGCTGGGCCGCAATGGCTACGCGGCCCCAATCAGTGGCCGAGGGCCCTTCCCGGGATGGCCGGACTCATCGGTGAGTTTCAGAGCGAGATGGACCGGGTCGCGCTGGAGTTGTTGCGCGGCTGGGCAACATCACTCGGGTCGCCGTCGGACGTCTTCGACAGTGCATTCGGCACAGAGCCGGCATCCCTGATGAAGCTGATCCACTACCCGCAGCGGCCCGCCGGTGCCGCCGGGGACCAGGGCGTCGGCGCCCACAAGGATCCCGGGGTGCTGACACTGCTCTGCCTGCAAGAGCATTCGACGGGGCTGCAGGTGCAGGCGCTGGGCGGGCAGTGGATCGACGCCGCGCCCATGGCAGATGCGTTCATCGTGAATATCGGTGAGCTGCTTGAGGTTTCCAGCCGCGGCTATCTGCGCGCCACGCCGCATCGCGTGCTGACACCCGCAGCTGCCCCCTCACGCATCTCGATCCCGTACTTCTTCGGTCCGGCGCTGGGCGGCGTCGTACCCACTCTGGAACTACCGGCGGACCTCGCCGCGAAAACCCGCCCGATCAGCCACGACGCCGGCAATCAACTCCACAGCACCTACGGCGAGAATATGTGGAAAGCCAAGGCACGCGCCCACCCCGACGTGTTCGCGCGGTGGCACGGCGGTGAGGCCTGCTAGCTGCCTGTCAGCCGGCGTTGCGCGCCAGGTTGATCGCGTAGTCGCTGACGAAGTGCCCGGCGGCGGGTTCCCCTGCGCCGCAACTGCCGTCGGACTCCCCCACCCGCTTGACCCACAGGTAGGCGTCGGCGTGCTGTCCGGCGGTGTCGGTGGTGGGCGGCGTGCCCAGGGCCCGGCCGCTGGGGTTGCACCAGCTGAACGGGTCGCCTTCGGCCGGACCGACACCGTTGCGGGAGGTGTCGATGACGTAGTGCGCTCCGCCCGTCATACCCGAGATCTCTTCGCCGTAACCGGTTTCCTCTTCAGTGGTGAAGTAGTTCGTCGAGTTGAGGCTGAAGCCCCGGGCGCGGCCCACGCCGGCCTGGTTGAGCCGGTTTGCCATCTCGCCGGCACTCACCCAGCGGGAGTGTCCTGCGTCGACGTAGACCGCGGTGGCCGGGTTGCGGCTCAGCGTGTCCACGGCGTAGCTGATCAGATCGAAGCGCTCCTGGCGCGCGTCACCGGAGAGGCAGTCGGCCATCGCCAGCGCGTCGGGCTCGAGGATGATCGCGGCCGGGTTGCCGCCGATTCCGTCGGCGACGCCGTCGACCCAGGCGCGGTAGGACGCGCCTGAGGAGAATCCGCCGGCGGCGTAGCTGCCGCAGTCCCGATGCGGGATCGCGTAGAGCACCAGCACCGGCGTGGCCCCGGCCGCAGCCGCCGCACCGGTGTGGCGGGCCACGGTCGCACCGACCGAGCCGGGCGAGAAGGCCTGGTCAAGCCAGTAGGCCTGGGGGGTGTTGGCTACCCGAGCCAGTTCGGCGCTGTCCGGCTGCGCGCTGGAGGCATGCATCGCCTTCGAGATCGGGTCGACATAGAACGGCCTACCGGCCAGCGGGTTGTCCCCGTCGGCCTGGGCCGGACTCGCGCCGGCCAGTGCGGCAACAGCCAAAAGCGGGGTAAGGCAGCGCGCAACAGCGCCAAAGAGTGTGGGGGTCACAGGGAAAAATTACCTTACGATCGCCGCGAGGTCACAGGACGGTCACGATCGGCGCATTTCGCTCAGCCCAGCAACGCGTCGACAAACGCCTCCGGCTCGAACGGGGCCAGGTCGTCGGGCCCCTCGCCGAGGCCCACCAGCTTGACCGGAACGCCCAGCTCCTGCTGCACCCGGAACACGATCCCGCCCTTGGCGGTGCCGTCGAGTTTGGTCAGCACCACCCCGGTGATGTCGACGACGTCGGCGAACACCCGGGCCTGGGCCAGCCCGTTCTGTCCGATGGTGGCGTCGAGCACCAGCAGCACCTCATCGACGGCTGCGCGCTTGGTGACCACCCGTTTGACCTTGCCGAGTTCGTCCATCAGCCCGGTCTTGGTGTGCAGCCGTCCGGCGGTGTCCACGACGACGACATCGGCACCGGATCGCACACCGGTGTCGACGGCGTCGAACGCCACCGAGGCCGGGTCCGCCCCCTCGGGGCCGCGCACCACCTCCGCGCCGACGCGCGCCGCCCAGGTCTGCAACTGGTCGGCGGCGGCGGCCCGGAACGTGTCGGCGGCGCCGAGCACCACCCGCCGGCCGTCGGCCACCAGCACCCGGGCCAGTTTGCCGACCGTGGTGGTCTTGCCGGTGCCGTTGACCCCCACCACCAGCAGCACCGAGGGATGGTCGTCATGCGGCAGCGCCCTGATCGCGCGGTCCAGGCCGGGCTGCAGCTCACCGATCAGCACGTCACGCAGCACGGCGCGGGCCTCGGCTTCGGTGCGCACCTGACCACCGGCCAGCCGTTCCCGCAGCTGGGTGACCACCGACTCGGTGACGACGGGCCCCAGGTCGGCGACCAGCAGGGTGTCCTCGATGTCCTGCCAGGAGTCGTCGTCGAGATCGCCACCGCCGAGCAGCCCGAGCACGCTGCGCCCCAATGCATTCTGCGATTTGGCCAACCGGCCGCGCAGGCGCTGCATCCGGCCGTCCACCGGCTCGATGTCCGGTTTGATGTCCGGTTCGACCGCCGGCTCGCCCACGGCCTCGACCGGCGCGTCGGGCAGTGCGACATCGGTGATGGTGCGCCGGGGGGCATCGCGCGGCACGGTCGCGTCGTCGCCGACGACCGGGGTCTCGGTTCGGCTGAACTCGATCCCCGAGGACGCCGCATAGCCGCCCGAGCGGTCCAGACTCTCGCGCCCGGGCGCGGACAGGCTGATGCGCCGCCGGCGTTGGCGCACCAGGCCGAAGACCAGTGCGGCGACGACGATGAGCGCGGCGGCGACCGCGAGGGCAATCCAGAGACCGTCAGACACGAGCGCCATTGTTTCAGGGGCGTGGCGGGCAGCGGTGGACAGGCTAGCTCGGGCTGGCGACCAGCTCTTCGCCGCGGATGCGCTGCGAGATCACCGCGGTGATCCCGTCGCCCTGCATGGTCACGCCATACAGCGCGTCGGCGACCTCCATGGTCGGCTTCTGATGGGTGATGACGATCAGCTGCGAGCGGGCCCGCAGCATCTCGAACAGCGCCAGCAGACGGCGCAGGTTGGTGTCATCGAGAGCCGCCTCGACCTCGTCCATGATGTAGAACGGCGACGGGCGGGCCCGGAAGATCGCCACCAGCATGGCGATCGCGGTCAGTGACTTCTCGCCGCCGGAGAGCAGCGAGAGCCGTTTGACCTTCTTGCCGGGCGGGCGGGCTTCGACGTCGACGCCGGTGGTCAGCATGTCGCCGGGGTCGGTCAACAGCAGCCGGCCCTCCCCGCCGGGGAACAACGCCGCGAACACCTCGGTGAACTCGCGTTCCACATCGGCGTAGGCGTCGGTGAACACCTGCAGGATGCGTGCGTCGACCTCGGACACCACGTCGAGCAGGTCTTTGCGGGCCGCCTTGACGTCTTCGAGCTGGGTGGACAGGAAGTTGTAGCGCTCTTCGAGTGCGGCGAACTCCTCCAGTGCCAGCGGGTTGACCCGGCCCAGCTCGGCCAGTTCACGTTCGGCGCGCTTGGCCCGGCGTTCCTGGGTGGGCCGGTCGAACGCCATGGGAGCCGGCGCGGTGACCTGCTCGCCGCGCTCACGGGCCTGCTCGAACTCTTCCATCTCCAACTCGGTGGGCGGCAGAGCGACGTCGGGGCCGTATTCGGCGATCAGGTCCGCCGAGCTCATCCCGAACTGTTCGAGCACGTTCTGTTCGAGCTGCTCGATCCGCAGCGATGCCTGGGCCTTGGCGACCTCGTCGCGGTGCAGCGATTCGGTGAGCGCGGTGATGCGGGTGCTCAGGGAGTTCACCTCGTCGCGCACGGCGGCCATCGCGGCGGACCGGTGCTGGCGTTCGCCGGCCAGCGCATCTCGGCTGCGCGAGGCCGCGGCCACCACCAGTTGCAGGCGCTGAGCCAAGGTGACACCGGCCTCGGCCACCGCAGCCGACGTGGCGGCGGCACGCGCGCGGGCGGCGCGGGCCTGCTCGGCGCGCACTCGGGCCTCCCGTTCGGCCGCCGCGGCCCGGCGCAGTGAATCTGCTTTCCCCCGAACGGCATTGGCGCGTTCCTCGGCGGTACGCACGGCCAGCCGCGCCTCCACCTCGATGCTGCGGGCCGCCTCGGCCGCCGCGGCGATCTGCTGGCGATCCACCGGCTCGACGGCGTCTGCAGGCTGATCCTGTTCGGCATTGCGCAGCCGGAACTCCAGCTCGCCGAGTTCGGTGACGGTCTGCGCCCGGCCGGCCTCCAGCTCTTCGCGCTCGCGCAGGCGGCGGTGCCATTCGGCCTCAGCGGCGCGGGCCTCCTGCCCGAGACGGCCCAACTGCTCGTGGGTTGCGGCGATGGCGGCGTCGGACTCGTTGAGCGCGGCCAGTGCCTGCTCGGCGGCGTCCTGGCGGGCGGCCTGCTCGGTCAGCGCACCGGAGAGAGCCGCACCCAGTTCCCCGGCCTGCGTCTCGGCGCCGGCCAGCTCGGCGCGCGCCTTGTCGATCTCGCTGTTGATCTCCAGAGTGGACGGCTTGCGGTCCGAACCGCCGCTGACCCAACCGGCGCCCACAAGATCACCGTCGACGGTCACCGCGCGCACTCCCGGACGGGCGGCCACCAGTTCCAGCGCAGCCGGCAGGTCGGCGACCACCGCCACCGACGCCAGCATCGCCGTCATCGCGCCGCGCAGCCGATCCGGCGCCTCGATCAGCTCCAGGGCCCACCGGGCCCCGTCGGGCAGCCCGCCGGCGTGTTCGGGGGGCGTCTGGATCGGCCAGTCCCCCAGCACGATCGCGGCCCGGCCCCCGTCGGCGGTCTTGAGTGCGGTCAACGCCGAACGGGCCGCACCGGCATTCTCGGCGGCCAGCGCGTCGGCGGCCGATCCCAGCACCGCGGCCAGCGCCGACTCGTAACCGGAGCGGACCTTGACCAGCTTGGCGATCGACCCGAACAGCCCTGAACCGCTGTGGTTCGCCGTGAGCCAGGCGGCACCGTCGCGGCGTTCCAGCCCCATCGACAGCGCGTCGATACGGGCCTGCAGCGATGCCACCTGACGTTCGGCGCCGCGTTCACCGGCCTGCAGCTCGGCCACCCGCTGATCGGCGAGAACCTGCGCGGCCACCGTGCGTTCGTGGTGTTCATCCAGGCCGACCTCACCCTGGTCGAGTTCGGAGACCCGACCCTGCACCGTCTCGAACTCCGCCTGGGCGGTCTGGGCGCGCTCGGCGGCCTCCTCGATGCGCTGGCTCAGCTGCCCGACGTGGACGTCGATCGACTCGACTCGCGCCCGGATGGTCTCCACCTGGCCGGTGAGGCGGGCCAGACCCTCGCGCCGGTCGGCCTCGGCGCGGACCGCGGCCAGGTGCGCCTTCTCCGCCTCGGTGCTGCGACGCTCCCGTTCGGCCAGCTCCGCGCGGGCCGCCTCCAGCCGGGTGCCGGCCTCGGTGAGCTCGGCCAGCAGCTGCTGTTCGGCGGCGGCCACCTGTTCGGCTTCGGCCTCCAGCGCCTCGGGGTCGACGCCACCTGTGCTGATCGGCTCCTCATCGAGATGCTGGGCACGTTCGCTGGCGATACGCACGGTGGCACTGACCCGCTCGGCCAGCGCTGATAGCGAGAACCAGGTCTGCTGGGCGGCTTCGGCACGGTGCGTGAGCGTGGCGACAGCAGATTCGTGAGTGGTCAGCTCGTCGGCGGCCACCGTCAGGCGTTCGGTGATCTGGTCGTGTTCGCGGCGCAGTGTCGCCTCGGCGTTGCCGGCCCCGGCGAACTCGGCCTGCCGGGACACCAGGTCATCGGCGGTCAGCCGCAGCCGCGCGTCACGCAGGTCGGCCTGGATGGTCGCGGCGCGGCGCGCCACCTCGGCCTGGCGACCCAGCGGCTTGAGCTGGCGGCGAAGCTCGGTCGTCAGGTCGGTCAGCCGAGCCAGGTTGGCCGACATGGCGTCGAGCTTGCGCACCGCCTTTTCCTTGCGCTTGCGGTGCTTGAGCACGCCCGCGGCCTCTTCGATGAACGCCCGCCGGTCTTCGGGCCGCGACTCCAGGATCTGCGCCAGCCGACCCTGGCCGACGATGACGTGCATCTCGCGGCCGATACCGGAGTCGCTCAGCAGCTCCTGGACGTCCATCAGGCGGCAGCCGGCGCCGTTGATCTCGTATTCGCTGGCACCGTCGCGGAACATCCGCCGGGTGATCGAGACCTCGGCGTACTCGATCGGCAGCGCGTTGTCGGAGTTGTCGATGGTGACGGTGACCTCGGCACGGCCCAGCGGCGCACGCGAGGAGGTGCCGGCGAAGATGACGTCTTCCATCTTCCCGCCGCGCAGCGTCTTGGCGCTGTGCTCACCCATCACCCAGGCCAGCGCGTCGACCACGTTGGACTTGCCCGAACCATTGGGTCCGACCACCGCGGTGATGCCAGGTTCGAAGCGCAGAGTCGTGGGCGCGGCGAAGGACTTGAAGCCCTTCAGCGTCAGACTCTTGAGGTGCACGGGGTGTGAGACTACCGGTCTAGCGTTCGGCGAACCCGTCGATCGGGTCCCCGACGGCCATCCAGTCCGCGACCACGGTGTCCACCCGGCCCGGTGTGGCGCCGCCTTGCAGCAGATCCAGCAGACGCCGGCAGTCCTCGCGGGGGCCCTGCGCGACGACCTGGACGCGGCCGTCCGGGCGGTTCGCGGCGTATCCGGTCAGTCCCAACTCCAGCGCGCGCGAGCGGGTCCACCAGCGAAAACCGACCCCCTGGACGTGACCGTGCACCCACGCCGTCAGCCGAACGTCAGTCACGTTGGGCGATCTCGAACCGCACCTCGGTGCCGGACTTGAGCGTGCGGCCCACGGTGCAGACCTGGTCGACGGCGCGATGCACCACGGTCAGCAGGCGTTGCCTCTCGGCGTCGTCCAGGCCGGACAGGTCCAGCTCCAGGGTCTCCTCCAGCAGTGGGTAGCGCTCCTGCTCCCGGTCGGCGGGACCGGAGACCTGGATCGTCGCCGGGTAGTCGTCACCGAGCCGGCGCGCCAGCGGGGCGTCGCTGGACATGCCGCTGCAGGCCGCCAGGGCGATCTTGAGCAGTTCCCCGGGGGTGAACACGCCGTCGACGTCCTCGCTGCCGATGAGCACCTGCGCGCCCCGGGAACTGCGCCCGGTGTAGCGACGGGTTCCGGTGCGTTCCACCCACAACTTCGTCATGGGGATATCTTGGCAGCCGCCGGGCATACTGGGCGGTCATGGCCACTGTCGTCGCTTTCCACGCCCATCCGGACGACGAAGTGGTGCTGACCGGGGGAACCCTGGCTCGGGCGGTCGCCCAGGGGCACCGGGTGGTGCTCGTGGTGGCCACCGACGGCCGCGTCCACAACGAGGACGACGACGTGCGACTCGAGGAATTACGGGTCAGCGCAGACGCTCTCGGGGTGCATCGGGTCGAGCACCTCGGTTATGCCGACAGCGGCTACGGTGCGCGGTTCTATCCCGACCCGCCGGGCCGGGTCCGCTTCGCCCGCACCGATGTCGAGGAGGCCGCACAGCGGTTGGCCGCGATCCTGCGCGACGAGAGCGCCGATCTGCTCCTCAGCTACCAGGCCAACGGCGGCTACGGCCATCGCGATCATGTGCAGGTGCATCACGTCGGCAAGCGGGCCGCCGAACTCGCGGGCACACCGCGGATTTTGGAGGCGACCATGCCGCGGGAGATGCTGATCCGGATCAGCAGGGTCGCGCGGGCGCTGCGACTGCCGGCGCCGTATGAGCCCGAGATACTGCCGACCGCCTACACGCCGGGGTCCGCAATCACCCACCGCATCAACGTGTTCCGGTACGGTCGGCAGAAGCGGGATGCGTTCGCCGCGCATCGCTCGCAGGTCGGAAACAACCGAGTGGCGGCGGTGTTGTTCGGCACGCTGTCGTGGCTGCCCCCGCAGATGGTCGGTGCGTTCTTGGGCCGGGAGTGGTTCGTCGATCCGGCGCTGCCGCCGGGGCGGGTGTGCGGCGACATCTTCGAATGACGCCCAGCTGCGGCGAGCGTGCCCGCCATCCATGCCGAGCGTGCCCGCCATCCATGCCGAGCGTGCCCGCCATCCATGCCGAGCGTGCCCGCCATCCATGCCGAGCGTGCAGAAGTGTCCACCTCGACCAGGGGTTTTACCGAACATTTCCGCACGCTCGGCGGGGGAAGGGACAGCGTCAGCGTTGGCATTTCGGGCAGTAGTACGACGAGCGGTTCATGAACTTCGCCCGCCGGATGAGCGTTCCGCACCGCCGGCACGGCTCGTCTTCGCGGCCGTAGGCGTCCAGCGACCGGCTGAAGTAGCCGGACTCACCGTTGACGTTGACATACAGCGAGTCGAACGACGTGCCCCCGACCGCCAGCGCATCGCGCATCACGTCCCCCGCCGCCCCGAGCAGCGCGCGTAACCGCGGCCGGGACAACGCGTCGGCCATCCGGGTGCCGCGAATCCCGGCCCGCCACAACGCCTCGTCGGCGTAGATGTTGCCGATGCCGGACACCACCGTTTGATCCAGCAACTGCCGCTTGATCTCGGAGTGCTTGCGCCGCAGCACGTTCACCACCGATTCGACATCGAAGCACGGGTCCAGCGGGTCGCGGGCCAGATGGGCCACCGGCAGCGGCAGCAGACTTCCGTCCACGGTGACCAGATCGGTGAGCTGCCAACCGCCGAACGTTCGCTGGTCGACGAAGCTGACCTTCGTACCGTCGTCGAGCACCGCGGCGATCCGCAGGTGCCTGTTGTCGGGCAACTCTCCCAGCAGCATCTGCCCGCTCATGCCCAGATGCACCACCAGGGCCTCGCCGGTACCGAGCAGCAGCCAGAGGTACTTGCCGCGCCGATCGGTGCCGGTGATCTTCGCACCCAGCAGACGGCCGGTCAGATCGGCGGGGCCGGCCTCATGGCGGCGCACAGCACGCGGGTGATGAACCCGCACACCGGTGATGGTGTGGCCCACCAGGTGGGTGTCCAGGCCACGACGCACCACCTCGACCTCGGGAAGCTCCGGCATGCGCTGCTACCCGGGCGCGCCGGCGTCCAGCGCGTCCAGCGCCGTCCAGGCCGCGGCCGCCGCCTTCTGCTCGGCTTCCTTCTTGGACCGGCCGACTCCCGTGCCGTATTCGGTGTCCGCGACGACGACGGTCGCGGTGAACTCCCGATCATGGTCAGGCCCGGTGGAGCTGACTTGGTAGTTTGGCACGCCGATACCGCGCGCCGCGGTCAGTTCCTGCAGGCTGGTCTTCCAGTCCAGTCCGGCGCCCAGGGTGGCGGCGGTGTTGAGCAGCGGACCGAACAGTCGCAGGATCACCTCGCGCACCGTGTCGATACCGTGCTGCAGATACACCGCACCGAGCAGCGACTCCATGCTGTCGGCCAGGATGCTGGACTTGTCGCCCCCACCGGTGTTGACCTCGCCGCGGCCGAGCAACAGGTGGGCGCCCAGGCCGTCGGCGGTCAGTCCCCGTGCGACATCGGCCAACGCCGAGGTGTTGACCACGCTGGAGCGCAGTTTGGCCAGGTCGCCCTCCGGCCGGTCCGGGTGACGGTGAAACAGCTCGTCGGTGATCGTCAGCCCGAGTACGGCGTCGCCGAGGAACTCGAGCCGTTCGTTGGTGGGCAGCCCGCCGTGCTCGTAGGCATAGCTGCGGTGGGTGACCGCCAGCGTGAGCAGTTCATCGGTCAGATCCACGCCCAGTGCATCGAGCACGGCGCGGCGGGGACGGCTCACCTGTCCCCGTCGTCGTTCGCCGGCGGCCCGGCCAGCTCGGCGAGTTTGGCCCAGCGCGGGTCGATCTTGTCGTGATGATGTCCCGGCTCCGCCTCTGCCAGCACCACCCCGCAGTCCGGGCACAGCCCCGCACAATCCGGGTCGCACAGCGGTGACAGTGGCAGCGCCAGACCGATCGCGTCCACGATGGCCTGCTCCAGATCCACCGAGTCGTCGACGACACGGCCGATCTCGTCGTCGTCGGTGGTGGCGTCGGTTGCGCTGTCGGGATAGGCGAACAGCTCAGTCAGCGTGATCTCGATGTCGCCGGTGATCGGCCGCAGGCACCGCGCGCACTCACCCGCGGTGGGTGCCGAGACCGAGCCCGTCACCAACACACCTTCGGAGACCGACTCGATCCGCAGATCCAGGTCCACCTCGGCGTCGGCGGGGATCGCCACCAGATCCAGACCGATGGACGCGGCACTGCAACGCTGCTCGCGAAGCGACAGCATCGATCCGGGGCGCCGGCCCAGCCGGGCGACGTTGACCACGAACGGCGAAGGCCGCTTTCCTGCGTGCGGGTGTTTCGCCATGGCGCGATTCTACGCAGCGGGCGAGCCCGCGCCTGCCGATCAGCGGGTTGCGTAGTCGTGCGTCCCGGCGGCGGTGCGCAGTTGGTGGCGCCCGCGGTTGATCGAGCGCAGGGTGCCGTTGAGGAAGTCCTCGAACTCGGCCAGCTTGGCGTCGACGTAGATGTCGCATTCGCCGCGCATCCGGTCGGACTCGGCGTGGGCGGAGTCGATGAGCCGGGTGGCTTCGGCACGCGCCGAGACCACCACCTCGTTCTGCGCGACCAGCCGCTGCTGCTCCTTGATGCCCTCCTGCACGGCCTTCTCGTAGGCGGCGTTGCCGTTCTCGACCAACCGGTCGCACTCGGCCTGCGCACGGCTGGTGGCGGTCTCGAATTCGCGCTTGGCGGTGGCGGTCAGCCGGCCGGCCTCCTCGCGGGCCTCGGTGAGCATCCGCTCGCTGTGTCCGCGGGCTTCGGCCACCATTCGGTCGGCCTGGCCCTTGGCGTCGGCCAGCAGCCGGTCGGCCTCGGCCCGGGCGTGGCTGACCATCGAGCCGGATTCGGCGGTGGCTGAGGTGACCATCGAGTCCGCGTGCTCCTTGGCCTCGTTGAGCACCGAGTCGCGGGCGTCGAGCACGTCCTGCGCGTCGTCCAGCTCGCCGGGGATGGCGTCGCGGATGTCATCGATCAACTCGAGGACGTCGCCGCGGGGTACCACGCAGCCGGCCGTCATGGGCACGCCACGCGCTTCTTCGACAATGGAGCCCAGCTCGTCAAGGGCTTCAAACACTCGGTACACGGCAGCACCCTCCAGGCCTAGTTGTTGTGACTAGTGTGCCTGGTGTTACGTGTGTGACTGCGTTAGCTGCTCGGTGTGTCGGATTTCGGTCCACTACACCGGTACCCTGAGCCGTTGACATCCGGATCGGCGAAGGGCGGCCATGGCGAGTACTTCCGGGAGTCCGGGCAGTACGGGCGCGCCGGACGCCGCGACGGCCGACATCGGGCGACTGCTGCTGCGCTGCCCCGACAGTCACGGCATCATCGCCGCGGTCAGCGCCTTCCTCGCCGAGGCCGGCGGCAACATCATCTCGCTGGACCAGCATTCGACCGCCCCCGAAGACGGGACGTTCGTACAGCGCGCGATCTTCCACCTTCCCGGCCTGCCGGCCGCCATCGACGGGCTGCGGGAACGATTCGGCGCCACGGTGGCCGACCGCTTCGCGATGGACTACCGCTTCGCCGAGGCGGCCAAACCCAAACGGGTGGCGATCATGGCCTCCCGGACGGATCACTGCCTGCTGGATCTGCTGTGGCGCAACCGTCGCGGCGAACTGGAGATGAACGTCGCGATGGTGATCTCCAACCACCCGGACCTGGCCGAGCAGGTCCGCCCGTTCGGGGTGCCGTTCTTCCACATCCCCGCCACCCGCGACATCCGATCCGAAGCCGAGCAGCGGCAGCTGCAACTGCTCTGCGGCAATGTCGATCTGGTGGTGCTGGCGCGCTACATGCAGATCATCAGCGGCGACTTCATCGAGACGCTGGGCTGCCCGCTGATCAACATCCACCACTCCTTCCTGCCCGCATTCATCGGTGCGGCGCCCTACCAGAGGGCACGGGAACGCGGCGTGAAGCTGATCGGCGCCACCGCGCACTACGTCACCGAGGTGCTCGACGAGGGACCGATCATCGAACAGGACGTGGTGCGCGTCGACCACACCCACAGCGTGACCGACCTGATGCGGTTGGGTGCCGACGTGGAGCGGGCGGTGCTGTCCCGGGCGGTGCAGTGGCACTGCCAGGACCGGGTGCTGCGGGTCGCAGGCGAAACCGTGGTGTTCTAAACCCCGGCGGGCGCCCCGATCTCACCGGCCGCACGCCACGCGTTTCGTTCGGCGGTGAAGGCGGCCAACTGTTGCCGGCGGAATCCGTCGATGCTCTCGGCATCGCCGTCAAGGAACTCTCGATAGTCCGGCAGTGAGAACTCACCGTCGGAGATCTCGACCCGGCCGCGGCCCGCGGCGGTCTCGGCACGTAGTTCCAGCAGCTCATCGGCGCTCACCGGATAGAAGCTGATCCGGTCGAAATAACGCAACAGCCAAGGCGCTTCGGGATCAAAAAGGCCGGCGGTGGCGTGCCGGTGGTTCCACACCTGGGTGGTGCGGCCGACGAACTGATAGCCACCCGGTCCTTCGATGCCATAGATGCACAGGTAGGCACCGCCGATGCCGACGGCGTTCTCCGGGGTCCAGGTGCGGGCCGGGTTGTACTTGGTCGTCACCAACCGGTGTCGCGGATCCAGCGGGGTGGCCACCGGCGCGCCCAGGTAGATGTCGCCCAGGCCCAGCACCAGGTACTGGGCGTCGAATACGATGTCGTACACCTGCGAGACGTCGTCGAGTCCGTTGATGCGCCTGATGAATTCGATGTTCGACGGGCACCACGGCGCATCGGCGCGCACGCCGTACATGTAGCGGCGGATCGCCTCGTGTGTACCCGGGTCATCCCAGCTCAGCGGCAGGCGCACCGACCGGCTCGGCACCACGAGCTCATCACACGGCGGCAGCGCATCGTCGATCGCAGCCAGTTGTTCGACCACCTCGGCGCACGAGGACTGCTCGGTGTCGAACTGGACCTGCAGCGAGCGCACCCCGGGCGTCAGTTCCGCCAACCCGGGTACTCCGCGCTGCCGGACCCGCTCGTAGAGCAACTGTACCCGTGCCCGCAACGCCAGATCCAGTGTCATCGGGCCGTATTCGAGCAGAATCCCGCCGTCACCGGCTCGGCGCATGGTCACCGCCGTCCCGTCTCGGCCGGTGTAGCGCGCCAGCACCCCGTCGTCGGCGTCACCGGATTTCGAGACCACCGGCAGCGCCGCCCGGCGACAGCGCCCCAGCGATGCCACCGGCGGGGCGTGGCCGGCCCGGATCGGCACCAGCCGCACGGTGTCGCCCGGCGCGAGCTGACCAAGCTTCCAGCGGTCGCCGCGCACCACCGTCACCGGGCAGACGAAGCCGCCCAGGCTGGGCCCGTCGGGGCCGAGCAGGATCGGGGTGTCGCCGGTGAAATCCAGCGCCCCAACGCTGTACGCGGTGTCGTGGATGTTCGACGGGTGCAGGCCGGCCTCACCGCCGTCCGCGCGCGCCCATCGTGGCTTGGGCCCTACCAGCCGCACACCGGTGCGGTCGGAGTTGAAGTGCACGGTGTAGTCGGTGCTCGTCAGGGTGGCCATGTCGGCGCGGGTGAGGAACTCCGGCGCGGCGTGTGGGCCCTCGGTGACCGCCAGCTCCCAACGGTGACCGATGCTGGGCTGACTCTCGTCGGGAGCTCGGGCCAGGGCGGGGGCACCGCCGCCGACGGCGCCCAGCAAGTCGCCTTCGCGCAGCACCCGTCCCCGATGCCCTCCGAACGCACCCTGGGTGAATGTGGCTGCACTGCCCAGGAATTGCGGCTCAGCGATGCCACCGCCGATCAGCACGTAGCAGCGCATCCCGGGGCCGGATATGGCGCCGACCCGCAGCAGTCCGCCGGCCGGTACCCGCACCGAATGCCACTGCGGCACCGGGGCGCCGTCCAGGCTGACCGGTACCGCGGCGCCTGTGACACAGACCCAGGTCGGGCTCGAAAAACGCAGAGCGGGGCCTGATCTGGTGCATTCCAGCCCGGCCGCGCCCTCGGGGTTGCCGAGCACCTGGTTGCCGACCCGGAACGACAGGTCGTCCATCGGACCCGACGGCGGCACCCCGACATGCCAGTAACCGACCCGTCCGGGCCAGTCCTGCACCGTGGTGAATGGCCCCGGCGAGACCACCTCGATGCCGATCATGCTCGGGTGATCACCATCCGGACCGGGGTCGGGTCAAAACCGTTGCACGGGTTGTTGATCTGCGGGCAGTTCGACACCAGAACCAGGGTGTCGGTCTCGGCCCGCAACGTCAGGCTCTTGCCCGGCGCGGAGATTCCGTCGACGATGCCCAACATCCCGTCGGCCTCGACCGGGACGTTCATGAACCAGTTGATGTTGGACACGATGTCGCGTTTGCCCAGGCCCCAGCGGGCGCCTTCGGCCAGGAAGTTCTCCACGCAGGCGTGCTCGTGGGCGGTGTGATGCCCGTAGCGCAGCGTATTGGACTCCTGCGAGCAGGCTCCGGCGATGGTGTCGTGATTGCCCACGTCGTCGGCGACGACGGTCATCAGCTCGGTGCCGTCGGCGGAGCGCAACACCGACCCGGTCCCCAGGAAGATGTTGCGCTGGCCGGCCACGGTGGCCTGGGCACTGTAGCGCCGGGTGTGGTCGGCCGCGTCGTAGAGCAGGCAGTCCACGGCCTGGTTGCCGTGCAGGTCGATGATCTGCAGCCGGTCGCCGGCGTGCACCACCGCCGACCACGGCGCGCGGGCGGGGACCACGTCGTCGGAGATGATCACCATGCCCGCACCACCGCCTCGGTGTTGGCCACGGCGCGCAGGTATTCCGGGTCCGTGTCGCTCCGCCCGATCAGCGCGGCTAATTCCTCGTCGGCCCGCCAGGCGAGCACGTCCAGGCCGGTGGCAGGCGGATCGGGATCGAGCGGGTGCGCGGCATTGGCGAGCACCATCAGCACCGGGAGGTGGATCAACAGGTCGACCACAGCGCCTGGGCCGGCCGATCCGGTGAACTCCAGCGTCCCGCTGACCGGATCGGCGCGCACGCCACGGAACAGCGACACCGACGGCGCGACGTCGCGAATATCCATGCCGTGTTTGATCGCACCCAACAGCAGCAGTTGCCGACCGGTGGCATCCGGCCCGCACAGCATGTCGTGGTGGCCCGAGGAGTCGACGATGACGGTGGCCAGCACCCGACCCTGATCGGACAGCAGCGGGTGCCCGGCGCCCAGGTAGGCCTGCCACGGCACCTTCATTGTGTCGGCGACATTGAGCCGCTCCCAGGGCGACTCGGCGCGGTACAGCAGCAGATTCGCGCACGCGCCGCCGTCGACGTCGATCAACCGGACGCGGCTGCCGCGGGCGAGCACCTTGGTGGCGTAGCCGCCCGCCGGGATCGACTCGGCCCAGCTCAGCGACTCCGGGTCGACGCCCTCGGGGGTCTGCGGTGTCCGCATTTCAGCCCGGTAGGCCTGGGCGCGGGCGTGCGACCGAGCCCCGCTGGTCGAATCGGTGTTCACGGGTGTCTCCTCTCGACACCCGGCACCCTAACATGGTTACCTATCACTTGATAGAAATAGCAGGAGGTGCGCTGTGGAGACCGACCGACGTGGGCGTCCCAGGCTGGTCGAATCTCGCCGGCCAGGCCGCAGTGCGCGCGACGAGATCCTCGATGCCGCAGCGGAGTTGTTCACCACCGTCGGCTACGCCGCCACCTCCACCAGGCGCATCGCCGAAAGTGTCGGGATCCGGCAGGCCTCGCTGTATCACCACTTCGCCGCCAAAGACGACATCCTCGACGCGCTGCTGGCCGGCACCGTGGACGCCTCACTGGAGCTGGCCACTGACCTGCTCGGCGAAGGCGGGCCCGCCGCGCCCCGGCTGCACACACTCGTGGTCGCCGACACCACCCAACTGTGCGGCGGCAGCTGGAATCTGGGCACCCTGTATCTGCTGCCGGACCTGCGCGTCGAACGCTTCGCGGCGTTCCACCGGCGCCGAGACGAGCTGCGAAGCCACTACCGCACGCTGTCTGACGCGGTGATCGCCGAGCACGACGGGCCTGCCGGCGCCGAGGACCTACCGTTCCGGCTGGTGGAGGCCGTGATCAACCGGCGGGCCGACGACGGCGACTGCCCACCCGACTATCCATGGACCACCGCCGAGGCCGCGCTGCGGGTCCTGGGCTGCGCGAAGGGTTTCGCCCGGATGCGCGCGCAGACCGCGAACCGTCTGCAGGCCCGCCGGACCTAGGCGCTCAGCTTCGCGGCCAGCCGCCGGTTCACCGGCTCGGGCAACAGGTCGGAGACGTCGCCGCCCATCGATGCCACCTCCTTGGCCAACGACGACGACACGAACGAGTACCGCGGCGCGGTGGCCACGAAGAACGTGTCCACCCCGGCGATGTGCTTGTTCATCTGGGCCATCTGCAGCTCGTACTCGAAGTCGGTGCCGGTGCGCAGGCCCTTGATGATCGCGGTCAGTCCCCGCTCCCGGACGAAGTCGACCACCAGGCCGCGGCCCGATTCGGCGCGCACATTGGGCAGGTGCGCGGTGGCCTCGGCGATCATCTCCAGGCGCTCGTCCAGGGTGAACATGCCCTTCTTGGCGGGGTTGATCAGCACCGCGGCCACCACCTCGTCGAACTGTGCGGCCGCGCGCTCCAGGATGTCGACGTGTCCCAGGGTCACCGGGTCGAAGGAACCGGGGCATACCGCGCCACTCATAGACGACGACGCTAGCAGCACCGCTAGCCCAGTTCAGCCAGCTCCAGGCGGGTGTCGCCGTAGCGGCGTTCCGGCCAGGTCTGCCAACCGTCCGGCCAGCGCACCGCCGGACTGCCCGCCGCCCGCTCGATCACCACGACGGTGCCCGGCCCCACCCAGCCGCCGTCGGCCAACAACACCGGCAGCGCGTCGATGTCGGCCGCACCCACCTCGTAGGGCGGATCGGCCAGCACCAGATCCACCGGAGCCGGTGTCCCGCCGGCCAGCACCGCCGCGACGGCACCACGGCGCAGCGTGGCACCGGGCAGTCCCAGTGCGGCGATGTTGCCGGCCAGCACCTCGGCGGCTCGGCGATCGGATTCGACGAACAGTGCTGTCGACGCGCCACGCGACAATGCCTCCAGCCCCAGCGCGCCTGAGCCCGCATACAGGTCCAGCACCGCCATTCCGGTCAGATCCAATCGGGCGTCGAGCACGTTGAACAGTGCCTCGCGTACCCGGTCGGTGGTCGGCCGGGTACCGCGCGGGGGAACCGCGATGCGCCGCCCACCCGCCGCACCGCCGACGATGCGGGTCAGCTCAGCACCACCAGCAGGTCGCCGCCTTCGACCTGCGCGGTCCCGGTAACCGCCACCCGTGCCACGGTGCCGTCCGACGGTGCGGTGATGGCGGCCTCCATCTTCATCGCCTCGATGGTGGCGATGGTCTGACCGGCACTGACCTTCTCGCCTTCGGCCACTCCGATCGTGACGACTCCGGCGAACGGCGCCGCGACGTGACCGGCCTTGGTGCGATCGGCCTTCTCGGCCACCGGCACCTCACTGGCGATGCTGCGGTCGCGCACCTCCACCGGGCGCAGCTGACCGTTGATGATGCACATCACGGTGCGCATGCCGCGCTCGTCCGGCTCGGAGATGGCCTCCAGACCGATCAGCAGCTCCACCCCCTGCTCCAGCCGGATCCGGTGCTCCTCCCCCTGCCGCAGCCCGTAGAAGAACTGGTTCGCCGAGAGCTGCGAGGTGTCTCCGTAGAGTTCGCGATGCGCCTCGAATTCCTTGGTGGGGCCGGGAAACAGCAGCCGGTTCAGTGTCGCCCGCCGCGTCGGCCCGGACAGCATGAGCACGGATTCGTCCTCCGGCGACAGTGACTGCACCTCTCGGGCCGGGTCGCGGCCCTCCAACGCCTTGGTGCGCAACGGTTCCGGCCAGCCGCCGGCCGGCTCGCCCAGTTCTCCGCGCAGGAATCCGATCACCGAGTCGGGGATGTCCACGCGCCCCGGGTCGGCCGCGAACTCCTGCGCGGTGATTCCGGCGCCTACCAGCGCCAGAGCCAGATCGCCGACCACCTTGGAGCTCGGGGTGACTTTGATCAGCCGGCCCAGCACCGCATCGGCTCCGGCGTAGTTGGCCTCGATCTCCTCGAATCGATCCGCCAGACCGAGTGCTTTGGCCTGTTGGTGCAGGTTGGACAGCTGGCCGCCCGGGATCTCGTGGCGGTACACCCGGCCGGTCGGCCCGGCCAGCCCGGATTCGAACGGCGCGTACACCTTTCGCACGCCTTCCCAGTACGGCTCCAGATCGCACACAGCCTCCAGCGACAGGCCGGTGTCATAGGCCGTGTTCGCCGCGGCTGCCACGATCGAGCTGAGCGCGGGCTGGCTGGTGGTGCCGGCCAGCGGCCCCGACGCCCCGTCCACGGCGTCGGCGCCGGCGTGCCAGGCCGCCTCATAGGTGGCCAGCTGGCCGCCCGGTGTGTCATGGGTGTGCACATGGATCGGCAGGTCGAAGCGGCTGCGCAGTGCCCGCACCAGAGTGGTCGCCGCCGCGGGCCGCAGCAGCCCGGCCATGTCCTTGATGGCCAGCACGTGCGCGCCGGCGGCCACGATCTGCTCGGCCAGCCGCAGGTAGTAGTCCAGGGTGTAGAGATTCTCGGCCGGATTGGTCAGGTCGCCGGTGTAGCACATGGCGACTTCGGCTATCGCACTGCCGGTTTCGCGTACCGAGTCGATCGCCGGTTGCATCGAGCCGACATTGTTGAGCGCGTCGAAGATCCGGAAGATGTCGATACCGGTCGCGGTGGCCTCGGCCACGAACGCCGAGCACACCAGTTCCGGATACGGCGTGTAGCCGACGGTATTGCGGCCCCGCAGCAGCATCTGCAGACAGATGTTGGGCAGGGCCTCCCGCAGCACCGCCAGCCGCTCCCACGGGTCCTCCTTCAAAAACCTCAGCGCCACATCGTAAGTCGCACCACCCCAGCACTCCATCGACAGCAGCTGCGGGGTGGTCCGGGCGATATGCGGCGCAACGTTGAGCAGCCCCTTGGTGCGCAGTCGAGTGGCCAGCAGTGACTGGTGCGCATCCCGGAACGTCGTGTCGGTGACCCCCACGGCCGGCGACTCCCGCAGCCAGCGGGCGAAGCCGTCTGGTCCGAGTTCGGCCAACCGCTGCTTGGAACCGGGCGGCGGTGGGGCGGACAAGTCCACCGGGGGCAGCTTGTCACGCGGGTAGGACGCCGACGGCCGCGCGCCGTGCGGTTGGTTGACGGTCACATCGGCCAGGAAGGTCAGGATCTTGGTGCCGCGGTCCGCTGAGGAACGCGCGGTCAGCAGCTGCGGACGTTCATCGATGAACGACGTGGTCAGGTGCCCGGCACGAAAGTCCGGATCGTCGAGAACCGCCTGCAGGAAGGGGATGTTCGTCGACACCCCGCGGATACGGAACTCCGCGATCGCACGCCGGGCCCGCTTGACCGCGATGGAGAAATCCCGGCCCCGGCAGGTCAGTTTGACCAGCATCGAGTCGAAGTGCGGGCTGATCTCCGCACCCAGGTTCGTGCCGCCGTCGAGCCGGATGCCGGCGCCGCCCGGGCTGCGGTAGGCGGTGATGCGACCGGTGTCGGGCCGGAAACCGTTCGCCGGGTCCTCGGTGGTGATCCGGCACTGCAATGCCGCGCCGTGCACCACGATGTCGTCTTGGCGCAGACCCAGATCGGCCAGCGACTCCCCGGCGGCGACCCGCAGCTGAGCCGACACCAGATCGATGTCGGTGATCTCCTCGGTTACGGTGTGCTCCACCTGGATTCGCGGATTCATCTCGATGAAGACGTAGTGGCCGCGCTCGTCGAGCAGGAACTCCACGGTACCCGCACAGCTGTAACCGATGTGCCTGGCGAAAGTCACGGCGTCGGCGCAGATCCGGTCCCGCAGAACCGGATCCAGGTTCGGCGCCGGGGCCAGCTCGACGACCTTCTGGTGCCGGCGTTGCACGCTGCAGTCCCGCTCGTAAAGGTGCACCACGTTGCCGTGCGTGTCGGCCAGGATCTGCACCTCGATGTGGCGCGGGTTGATCACCGCCTGTTCGAGATAGACCGTCGCGTCGCCGAACGCCGACTCTGCCTCCCTGCTGGCGGCCTCCACAGCCTCGGCCAGCCCGTCGAAGTCGGCCACCCGGCGCATTCCGCGGCCACCCCCGCCGGCGACCGCCTTGACGAACAGCGGGAAGGCCATATCGGCTGCGGCGGAAACCAATTCGTCAACTGATCGGGACGGCTCCGAGGACACCAGTACCGGCAGGCCGGCCTCGCGTGCGGCGGCAACCGCGTGGGACTTGTTGCCGGCCAGCGCCAGCACCGCCGCGCTCGGACCGACGAAGGTGATGCCGGCTTCGGCGCAGGCCTGCGCCAGCCGTGGGTTCTCCGAGAGGAATCCGTACCCGGGATACACCGCGTCGGCGCCGCATCGCTTGGCCGCGCCGACAATGGCCTCCACCGACAGGTAGCCGCGTACCGGATGGCCGGGTTCGCCGATCTGATAGGACTCGTCGGCCTTGAGCCGGTGAAGCGAATTGCGGTCCTCGTAGGCGTAGACGGCAACCGTCTCGATTCCGAGTTCGTAGGCGGCGCGAAACGCGCGGATGGCGATCTCTCCGCGGTTGGCGACCAGCACCTTCGAGATCAATCAGCACCCCCTACAGCAGCGTCAGCCAGTAGTCCTGAAATCGCAGGAATATCAACAGGAATAACGCGATAAACCATAACGCAGCAAATGTCCACCGCCACCGGTGCAAATGCTGCGAAATAAAGCGTTGCGCATCGGGCCGGTGCGCGAATCCTGCGAACACCACCAGCAGTGACATGGTGACCACCCAGACCACCATGCAGTACGGACACAGTGCGCCGATCCGGTACAGGCTCTGGAAGATCAGCCATTGCACGAATCCGGCGCCGACCAGCGTCCCGAGCGTCAGGCCGACCCAATACCACCGCGGCAACTCGATTTTCGCGACCGCCAGCACCCCGGTGACCGCCACCACGGTGAACGCCACGATCCCCATCAGCGGGTTGGGGAAACCGAACACCGATGCCTGCGAGGTGGCCATCACCGGCCCGCAGGACAGCACCGGGTTGAGATTGCACGACGGTACGTAGCCGGGATCCGTCAGCAGCCGGATCTTCTCCACGGTCAGCGTGAGCGAGGCCACCAGGCCGATGGCCCCGGCGATCAGCACCGCCCAGGCGCGGGCCATCGGGACCGGCGACCGTGACGGTTCGACCGGCGGTGCCGCGATGGTCACGACTCCTTGGCCGTCGCTTCCATACCCGGCACGTCTCCGACGATCTCCCGGATCTTGGCGACCAGATCCTCCGGGGTCGACGGCCGGTAGTCCTCGCCGTTGATCCGCAGCGTGGGCGTGGCGTGGATGCCGCCGGCCCGGGCCATGCCGTCGACCAGCTTGAGGTACTTACCGCTGTTGATGCAGGCCGGAACGCTGCCGCCGGCACCCGCCTGGCGGGCCAGCTCGATCAGACGGTTGTTGTCCGGGAAGGTGGTGTCGGTCTCCTCGGGCTGCATTTCCTTGGTGTAGAGCGCGGTGTGGAACCGGCGGAACGCGTCGTTGCTCTCGTCGGCCACGCAGTAGGCCGCGGCACCGGCGCGCATCGAGTAGTCGTCACGGCCGGTCACGATCGCGGCCATGTGGTAGTCCGCGGCGATGGCGCCGCTGTCGATCAGCCGCGACACCGTCGGGCCGAACGCCCGCTCCAGGTTGCCGCACGCCGGGCAGAGGAAGTCCTCGTAGAACTCAAGCACGGCCTTGGGCTCGCCTGAGCCGTCCTTGGTGACCAGCTTGCTGGAGGTCACCCGAATGGCCTGGTTGGCGCCCTCGCGCTTGTGGTTGTTGGACAACACGATGTAGCTGATCAGGCCGACCGCGAAGATCACCACGACGGCGATGAGACCGATCTGCATGGCGAGGTTGCGCTTGTGGTCGTTGGCCCGCAGGCCGGAGGCGCCGGGGCGTTTGGGTTTGCTGGCCACTGTCGGTTGGTCCTCGTCTTCGGTGGTGGGTTTGCGGTTCAGCCTACCGGCGCGTGCCGGGAGGTCTCAGCTGCGGCTGAGGTGTGCCCGCAACGCCGAGATGAGCTCGGCGGTTGCCGCCGCGCTGCCACCGCCGAGCGGGAACAGGTTCATGAAAGCGTGCGTCATCGACCTCATCTGGCGCAGGTCGATCTCAACCCCGGCCTCACGCAGCGCCGTGGCGAACTGTTTCCCTTCGTCGTGCAGCGGATCGAATCCGGCGACCGCAACCAGCGCGGGCGGCAGCCCGGACAGGTCACCGGCCAGCAACGGTGACACCCGAGGGTCGCTCGGATCCACCTGTGAGCCGCCGAGATATTGGGCGGTGAACCAGTCGATATCGTGCTTGGTCAGCAGGAAACCTTCGCCGAACAGGGTGCGCGAGCGGGTCACCGCGGTGCAGTCGGTCACCGGGTAGAGCAGCCACTGCAGAATCGGCGCCGGGCCGGCGTCGTCGCGTGCCAGCAACGCCACCGCGGCGGCCAGGTTGCCGCCGGCACTGTCCCCGCCCACCGCCACCTGTCCGGGTAGGCCGCCCAGCTCCTCGGCGTGGTCGTAGGCCCAGCGAAACGCCGCGTAGGCGTCGTCGACCGCCGCGGGTGCAGGATGCTCAGGCGCCAGCCGGTAGTCGATCGACAGCACCACGACGTCGGCGTCCCGACAGGTGAGCCGGCACACCGCGTCGTGGCTCTCGAGGTCACCGAGTACGAACCCGCCGCCGTGGTAGAAGACCAGCAGTGCCTTGGCGCCGCCGCCGGCCGGCCGGTAGTGCCGGGCGGCGATCTCACCGGCCGGGCCGGGCAGTGTGATGTCGCGCACCTCGACGCCGCCGATACCACCGCCGCCCAGCCCGACGGACAACTCACCCAATTGGGCCCGCGAGGCCACGACGTCGTCGCCGACGACGAGGCCGTTGACACCCATGGCGCGCTGCGCGACCAGGGTCAGCTGCAGCGTGGGATCCAAGGTGTTGCCGTCGATGGTCACCGACCGCACGCCGGTCATCAGCCGCTGCACCCCGATCGGCAGCCACGGCATCGCCTTCATCCCGACATTCATGGCGGTGCTCTTGAGCCGGTGAGTCCACCGCGGAGCGGGCCCGGAGCCGCCTGGCAGACTGCCTGGCATGACTGCTCGAAATGATTTGCGCACGGTCACGCTCAATGACGGTAATTCGATACCCCGCCTGGGTTTCGGGGTTTTCCAAATTCCGGCCGCCGACGCCGAACAGGCGGTCGCCACGGCACTGGCCGCCGGGTACCGCCACATCGACACAGCGGCGATATACGGCAATGAGCGTGAGGTCGGCGCCGCGGTGCGTGCCAGCGGGGTGCCACGCGAGGAGATCTCCGTGGTGACCAAGGTGTGGAACGCCGATCAGGGCTACGACACGGCGCTGGCGGCGTTCGACGCGAGCATGGCGCGCCTGGGCCTGGACTACCTGGATCTCTACCTCATCCACTGGCCGCTGCCGGCGAGCGGAAAGTTCGTCGACACCTTCCGGGCGCTGGCCCACCTGCGCGATCAGGGCCGGATCCGCTCGATCGGGGTGAGCAACTTCGCACCCGAACATCTCCAAACGCTGATCGACGGGACCGGCATCGTGCCCGTGGTCAACCAGGTTGAACTGCATCCCCGCTTCAGCCAGGCAGAATTGCGGGAAGTGCACGCCCGGTTGGGCATCGCCACCGAGGCGTGGGCGCCGCTGGGGCAGGGCGCACTGCTGGAGAACCCGACGGTGACCGAGGTTGCGCAGCGTTGCGGCAGGACATCGGCGCAGGTGCTGATCCGCTGGCATCTTCAGCTGGGTAATATCGTGATTCCGAAATCAGTCAGCCCTGAGCGCATCGTGAGTAACTTCGACGTCTTCGACTTCGAACTCGGCAATGCCGAGATGGCCGCGATATCCTCGCTCGACGACGGCACCCGATTGGGACCGGATCCACGCACGTTCGATTACACAGGTAGGTGAGATGACGCCGGGTACTTCGATCCCCTCCGTCGCCCTCAACGACGAGCACACGATGCCGACTCTGGGCATCGGGGTGGCCGAGCTCTCGGAGGCCGAGACCGAGCGGGCCGTCTCGGCCGCACTCGAGGCGGGGTGCCGGTTGATCGACACCGCCAAGGTGTACGGCAACGAGGCGGCCGTGGGCCGGGCCGTCGCCGCCTCGGGTGTCCCGCGTGACGAACTGTTCATCACCACCAAGCTGGCCAACGCCGACCACGGCGTCGACGCCGCCATCGCGGCCTGCCAGGCCAGCCTGGAGCGGCTCGGCATGGACTACGTGGATCTGTATCTGATCCATTGGCCGGCTCCGGCGCTGGGCCTCTACGTCGACAGCTTCGGCGGGCTGATCCAGGCCAAGGAACTTGGCTGGGCCCGCTCGATCGGGGTGTGCAACTTCACCGCGGAGCATCTCAGCGACGTCACCGACCTGGCCTTCGAGACCCCGGCGGTCAACCAGATCGAGCTGCACCCGCTGCTCAACCAGGCCGAGCTGCGGGCCTTCCACGCCGAGCGCGGGATCGTCACGCAGGCCTACAGCCCGCTGGCGGTGGGCCGGTTGCTCGACCACCCGGCCGTCACCGCGATCGCCGGCGAGTACGGCAAGACCCCGGCGCAGGTGCTGATCCGGTGGAGCCTGCAGTTGGGCAACTCGGTCATCCCCCGCTCGGCCTCCCCGGAGCGCATCGCCTCCAACCTGGACGTGTTCGGCTTCGAACTCGCCGACGAGCACATGAGCACCCTGGGCGGGCTCAACGACGGCACCCGGGTGCGTGAGGACCCGCTGACCTACACCGGCATCTGATCGGCGCTCAGCGGGTTCGGCGGTTGATCCGCTCCACCAGCCGGGCCCGCACCTGCGGCCACTCCTGGTCGATCACCGAGTAGACAATCGTGGTCCGCCACGAGCCGTCGGTGCGGCGGGCGTGGCGGCGCAGCGCACCCTCCTCTGTCGCCCCGATGGCTTGCACCGCACGCCGGGAACGTTCGTTCTTCTCGTCGACATTGAGTTCCACCCGAACCGCACCGAGGCGCTCGAAGCAGTGGTCGAACAACAGCAGCTTGGATTCGGAGTTGATCGCCGACCCGCGGACCCGTGCCGAGAGCCACGTGTAGCCGACCGTCACCCGACGGTGCAGCTCGCTCATGTTGTAGATCGACGTGGTCCCGACGATCTCGCCGGTGCCGGCCTCGACCTGGGTCAGTACCTGCCGATCGGATGCCAACGCTTCGGCCACGGATTCTTCGGTGGGCGGGCCGGATTGGCTGCCGTAGAGGAAATACCGGGTGGTCTCGACGTCGTAGGCCCGTGCCAGGCCGTCGACGTCGGCGAGCACGGTCGGGCGCAGCAGCACCCGTTCACCGCGCAGGGTCGGCGTGGTGGTCCAGTGGTCGATCGCCATGCATTCCCCGTTCGGTCGGGCAGCTATCCGGTCGGACATGTCGCCGCGGCTCGGCGCAGCTCCTCGGCCGACGGCTGATCGAGGCGTAACCCGTAGCCCCGCACGACGGCAATGTAGGCGACGGCGTACTGGCACGCGAATGATTTATTCGGCGGCATCCACTGTCCCGGCCCGGCGTCTCCCTTGTCCTGGTTGCCCTGCCCGGCGACCGCCAGCAGGTTGGCCGGGTCGTTGGCGAAGCGCAACCGCTGACGATACGGCCATGCCGAAGCGCCCATATCCCAGGCGTAGGACAACGGAACGATGTGGTCGATCTGTACTGCCTCACCGATTTTGGCGCCGCGGGTGAAGGAGACGGTGGCATTGGTGTAGGGGTCGTGCAGGGTGCCGGTGGCCACCGCCTCGGGGCAGCGCTTGGTCCAGACGTGGGTGATGTCGACGAGGTCCCTGTTGAGGATGTCGTCGCGGGTGTCGCAGCCGTTGTGCCCGCCCGGCGCGTCGTTGTCGTCGTCCCAGGCGTCGCCGAACACCGAGCGCCGGTAGTCGAAGCGGTGCGTGCGGACCGGAACCACGGTGATACCGGCCAGCACGTCGGTGCCGGCCGCCACGGTGGGCATGCCGGCCAGTGCGGCGGCGGTGCGGTGGCCCCTGCTCACCGCCGACACCGTCTGATACGCCACGATCACGGCCAGCACCGCCGCAACGGCCAGCCACACCAGGGTTTTGCGGTTCGTCACGCCTTGTCCAGGTATTCGATGTCGGTGAAAGGCGCTGCCAACAGAGCCAATCCGGGATCGGTGGGATCGATTTCCCAGGCCCTGTCACAGAAGGCCCGCGCAGCCTCGATCACCTCACCGTGGTCTGCCAGCGACAACAGCTTCAAACCGCCTCGCCATCCGGACTGATTGCGCCCCAACACATCTCCCTCGCCACGCTCGCGCAGGTCCAAGTCGGCCAGGGCGAACCCGTCCAGGGTCGCCGCGACCGCCTCGAGTCGCTTTCCCGCTTTGGAGCCTTGGCGACTCGAGGTCACCAGCAGGCAGAGGCTGGCGTGCTCACCCCGGCCGATCCTGCCACGCAGCTGGTGCAGCTGGCTGATGCCGAACCAGTCCGCGTCGGAGATCAGCATGACGGTGGCGTTGGGTACGTCGACCCCGACTTCGATGACCGTGGTGCAGACCAGTACGTCGACGCCGCCGGTGCGAAACGCCGTCATCACCGCGTCCTTCTCGTCGCCGGACAGGCGCCCGTGCATCAGGCCCAGCCGCAGCCCCGACAACGGACCGGCACGCAGTTTGTCGAACAGCCCCACCGCGGTCTCCGAGGTTCGGCCGCCCTCGCCGGTCGCATCGGGCTTGGGAGCCTCGTCGGCCTCATCGATGCGCGGCGCCACCACATAGGCCTGACGTCCGGCCGCCACCTCCTCGCGCACCCGCGACAAGGCCCGTTCCAGCCAGGCCGGCTTCTCCTTGGCGAAGATCACCGAGCTTGCGATCGGCTTGCGGCCGCGCGGCAGCTCGCGCAGCGTGGAGGTCTCCAGGTCGCCGTAGACGGTCAGCGCGACGGTCCGCGGGATGGGAGTCGCGGTCATCACCAACAGGTGCGGAGTGATGCCCGCCGGCGCCTTGGCGCGCAACTGATCTCGCTGCTCGACACCGAATCGGTGCTGTTCGTCGACGACCACCATGCCCAGGTTGTCGAACTCGACAGCGTCGACCAGCAGGGCGTGGGTGCCCACGACGATGCCGGCCCGGCCGCCGGCGATTTCAGCGCGGGCCTGTTTCTTGGCTGCTGCCGACATCGACCCGGTGAGCAGCACCACCCCGGTGGCATGGTCGGCACCGCCCAGCTGACCGGCGAGCGCGAGCGGGCCCAGCATGTCGCGTATCGACCGGAGATGTTGAGCAGCAAGGACTTCGGTGGGCGCCAGCAGTGCGCACTGATAGCCGGCATCGACCATCTGCAGCATGGCAAGCAGCGCAACGATCGTCTTGCCGGAGCCGACCTCGCCCTGCAGCAGCCTGTTCATCGGGCGGGAAGCGGCAAGCTCGGCACCCAGCTCACCGAGCACCTCACGTTGCCCGGCGGTCAGCTCAAAGGGCAGCCGGCCCAGCATCTCCGCCGCCAGGCCGTCGGCACGCGCGACGGCCGAAGGGCCGGACTGCGACAGTTCGGAGTTGCGCCGCATCGCCAACGCCCACTGCAGGCCGAAGGCTTCGTCGACGGCGAGCCGATCGCGAGCGCGGTCGCGTTCGGCCGCGCTCTCCGACAGATGGATCGCCCGTAGCGCTTCGTCCTCACTGATCAGGCCGCGCTCGGTACGCACCACTGCCGGCAGCGGATCGTCCACCGGCTCAAGGACATCGAGCACCTGGCGGACGCAGCTGAAGATGTCCCAGCTCTGCAGCTTGGCGGTTGCCGGATAGATCGGATAGCAGCTGCGCTCGAAATCCGACTGACTGACCCGTCCGGTGACCTTCTGCGAGGCATCGGCGATGTTGCGCAGTGAACTGCTGCCGAAATTGCGTTCCTGCGCAACACCGTCGGCTTCTTTGAGCACCAGAAAATCCGGATGGGTGAGCTGGATGGCACCCCGAAACAGCTTCACCTCACCGGACAGCATCACCCGGGTCCCCTTGGTCAGCCGCCAACGCAGGCCCTTGGGGTTGAAGAACGTCGCACTGACCTTGTTGCGGCCGGTGCCGACGGTGACGGCAAGGAATTGCCCCTTGCGGCGCTGCATGTCTTTGAGCTCCGCGGTGTCGATGGTGTCGACGACGGTGATGTGGTCGCCTTCGACGGGGCGGCTGTCGGATGCGCCGCGTACACCATTCCCTTCGACATAGCTGCGCGGATAGTGCCCCAGCAGGTCGCCGACGGTGCGGATACCGAACGCCTCGTCGAGTTTGTCGGCGGCGTCGGAGCCCAGGATGAAATCCAGTCGATCGCGCAGCGTCACCATCGCTACTCGACCCCGATCAGCAGTGCGTCCCCTCGGTGCCCGGTGAAGTAGACCGCCAGTTCGATGCCGGGATGCTCGTCGTGCACGTGTTTGGTGAGCACATCGACAAGGTCGCCGTCGAAGCCCGCTCCGAACAGCACCGTCACCAGGTCGCCGCCGGCCGCCAGCAGCAGATCGATCAGGCCGATGGCGGCCGAGGCGACATCGTGCGACACGATCAGCACCTCGTCACCGGCGATGCCCAATCCGTCACCGGGACGGCAGGTACCGGCCCAGGTCAGCGCCTGCTCGGTGGCCACCCGCACCGAACCGTGCCGGGTGGTGCCCGCCGCGCGGGCCATCGTGTAACCGTCGTCCACCACCGGGCGGCCCGGATCGTGCACGGCCAGTGCGGACAGGCCCTGCACCATCGACCCGGCCGGGACCGGCACCACGTCGATGCCCCAGCCGATGGCCGCGGTGCAGCCGGCCACCAACTCCTCGGCGGCGACGTAGCCGTTGGGCAGCAGCATCACCTGAGCCGCGCCGGTGTCCACCACGGCCCGCAGCAGCTGCTGGGCGGTGATCATCATGGCCGGATCGGCGCTGTGCGGCTCGGGCCGCAGCACGCAGGCACCCTCGGACTCGAACAGCCCCTCGGCCCCGTCGCCGTCGACGACGGCCAGCACCGCGCGTTCGCGAGCCCAGCCGCCCGGCGACGGTCCGGCCGCCCCGGCCAGCACCGAGACCTGGATGCGCCGCGGCCGGCCGAACTCCAGGCCGGCCTCGACCGCGGCCCCGGCGTCGTCGGTGTGCACGTGTACCGAATATCCGCCGACCACCCCCGATGTCGCGATCGCCACCGATTCTCCGAGTTGGCACAGCCGTTCCCGCAACATCTCGGTGTCTTCGGGGGCGCATTCGCCGAGCAGGTACATCACCTCGAACTGGGGTTCGGGTTGTTCGGTGCCGGCCGCCTGTGTGCGGGGCCGCGGCGACGGCTGATACACCGGCCGCACCGGGGCCTGGCCGGTGATCGTCGAGCGCAGCGCATCGAGCAGCACCAGCAGGCCGCGGCCGCCGGCGTCGACCACGCCCGCGTCGGCGAGCACATCGAGCTGTTCGGTGGTCTTGTCCAACGCGTCGGCGGCGGCGTCGGTGGCGGCGGTGATCGCCACGCCCAGCCCCTCGGCCGCGGTGCGTTCGGCGGCCGAGGCGGCGGCGGCCAACACCGACACGATGGTGCCCGGCACCTCCCGGCCCCCCATCGAGGCGACCACCAACTCGGCCCCGTGCCGCAGCCCGGCACCGAGCAGCGCGGCATCGATGGCGGTGACGGCGGTGTCCCGGTTGTCCGGGGCGGTGACGTCGGCCAGGCCGCGCAGGATCTGCGACAGGATCACCCCGGAGTTACCGCGTGCCCCGTGCAACGCACCCGAGGACAGGGCGGCCGCGACGCGCGACACCTCGCCGGCGGCGGCCACGGTGTTGGCTTCGGCCAGGGCCGAACGCATGGTGAACAGCATGTTCGTGCCGGTGTCGGAGTCGGCGACCGGGAAGACGTTGAGCTGGTTGATCTCGTCGGTGTGGGTGATCAGGTCGCCGACGGCGGTGTGCGCCCAATCCCGCAGGGCGGCCGCGTCCAGCCGACGATCGAGGTTGCCCACCGCCACCCAACCTTCCCGCCGGCACCTCCGGTGGCCGCCAGCCTATCCACTGCGGCTGACGGGCCCGAGTGGGGCGTTTTTGTTGTTGCCCGGCTCGGCGGGTATCCTGATCAGGTTGTCGGGCCACCCACTTTCGGTTGTTGGCCCTCAAGCAAGAGTTTTGAGGAGTGTCACATATGGCTGCCGTGTGCGATATCTGCGGAAAGGGCCCCGGCTTCGGCAAGTCGGTGTCCCACTCGCACCGTCGGACCAGCCGTCGGTGGGACCCGAACATCCAGGTCGTGCACGCCGCCCGTCCCGGTGGCAACAAGCAGCGCCTCAACGCCTGCACCTCGTGCATCAAGGCCGGCAAGGTCACCCGCGGCTAATCCAGCCGCCAGTCGATCGGCTCGGCACCCAGCTCCCCCAGCAGTTCGTTGGCGCGGCTGAACGGCCGTGATCCGAAGAACCCGCGCGACGCCGACAGCGGCGACGGGTGCGGTGATTCGATCGTGCGGCAGCTCTCGTTCAGCATCGGCTTGAGCGTCCCGGCGTCGCGCCCCCACAGGATCGCCACCATCGGCTGACTGCGTGCCACCAGCGCCCGGATCGCGCACTCGGTGACGGCCTCCCAGCCCTTGCCGCGGTGCGACGCCGGTGTGCCCGGCCGCACCGTGAGCACCCTGTTGAGCAACAGCACACCGCGCTGCGCCCACCCGGACAGGTCGCCGCTGGACGGTGTGGGATAGCCCAGATCGGCGGAGTACTCGGTGAATATGTTCGTCAGGCTGCGCGGCAGGGGCCGCACCTGCGGGGCCACCGAGAAGCTCAGCCCCACCGCGTGACCGGGAGTCGGATACGGGTCCTGCCCGACGATCAGCACCCGCACCGCGTCGAACGGGAAAGTGAAGGCGCGCAAGACATTCTGCCCCTCCGGCAGGTAGCCGCGGCCGGCGGCGCCCTCCTCGCGCAGGAACTTCCCCATCAAGGCCACCTGCTCGGCCACCGGCTCCAGGGCGGTGGCCCAACCGCTTTCGACGAGTTCAGGAAGTGGTCGCGCGCTCATGGTGTCTCAACGTAACGGGGCGCCGGAGTCATAGGACTGCCAGCCCGGCGCACCGCCCCACGACGCCCCGTCGACCAGCACCCGGGCCGGACCGTCGACCACCCGCCCGATCACCCGCCAGCCATCCGGCACCGCAGCGGGGAACACCGCCACCAGCGCGTGGTCCTCGCCGCCGCCCAGCACCCACGACCACGGGTCTTCGCCGACCGCGGCGGCCGCCGCGACGAGTGCCAGGTGATCGGACACCAACCCCTCGGTGAACACGTCGATGCCCACCTGGGAGGCGACGGCCAGATGACCGAGATCGGCGATCAGCCCGTCGGAGACGTCGGTCATGGCCTGTGCTCCGGTGTCGGCGGCCACCGCGCCCTGGCCGTAGGGCGGCTCCGGGACCAGGTGCCGTCGGCGCAGTTCGTCAAAACCGGCCATCCTGTCCCACAGCAGCCGAAATCCCGCCGCGGAGCGGCCCAGGTCGCCGCTCACGGCCAGCGTCGCACCGGGCCGGGCCCCGGACCGCAGCACCGGCGCCCGGCCGGCCAGATCCCCGAGCACCGTCACCGACACCACCCAGGAATCGGCCTGCACCAGATCACCGCCGACCACACCCGCGCCCAGCCGGCCGGCTTCGGCCCACATCCCGTCGGCCAGCTCGGCGGCGTCGGCGGCCGGGGTGTGCGCCGGGGCTCCGAATGCGACGACGAACGCGGTGGGACGCGCACCCATCGCCTCGATATCGGCGGCGTTCTGCGCAATCGCCTTGCGGCCGACGTCGTGCGGAGTCGACCAGTCCAGCCGGAAATGCCGGCCTTCGACGAGCATGTCGGTCGAGACGGCCGTCCGTCCGTCGGCGCAGCGCACCACCGCAGCGTCGTCACCCGGTCCCAACTCGGTGGTGGTGGGCTGGCGGCGGCCGGACACCAGCCGGTCGATCATGGGAAACTCTCCAAGCTGACCCAGCGTGGGCTCGTTACCGCGCACAGCCACCGAGTTTAGATGCGACCGAAGGGAACGCAGGCCTTGAGCAATCCGGAGACCGACGGGCCACCTCGCGCCGTGCTGATCGCCGCGCTGGTGGTGGCCGTGGTCGCGGTGGGCGCCGCGCTGGCCTATGCGGCGGCGCGCCAGTCCGGCGAACCACCCACCGGGCCGATCCCGCTCGCCATGGTGCCCGCCCCGCACGCCGACGACGCGGCCTGCCGCTCCGTGCTGCACGGCCTGCCGCCGCAGCTCGGCGACTATCGCCGTGCCGAACTCTTGGAGCCGGCACCGGCGGGCGCGGCGGCCTGGACGGCCGGCAGTGGCCAGTCGGTGGTGTTGCGCTGCGGACTGGACCGGCCGGCCGACTTCGTGGTCGGCTCACCGCTCCAGGTCGTCGACGCGGTGCAGTGGTTCGAGGTCCGCGAAGGTGACCGCGCCACCTGGTACGCCGTCGACCGACCGGTGTATCTGGCGTTGACGCTGCCGCCGGGATCGGGTCCGACACCGATCCAGGAGCTGTCGGATCTGATCGCCGCTTCAGTGCCCGCGGTGCCGATCAAGCCGGGGCCGGCGCGCTAACGCAGGCCCACACCGCGCGCCAGCGCGGTGTCGACCATGGTCGCCAGCAGCGCCGGGTAGTCGACACCACTGGCCGCCCACATCCGCGGGTACATCGAGATGGTGGTGAACCCGGGCATGGTGTTGATCTCGTTGATCACCGGGCCGTCGTCGGTGAGGAAGAAGTCGACTCGGGCCAGGCCCTGACCATCCAGTGCCGAGAACGCCCGAACAGCCAACTCCTGCAATGCCGCTGCGGTTTCGTCTTCGATCTTGGCGGGCACATCGAGCTCGGCCGCATCATCGAGATACTTGGTTGCGAAGTCGTAGAACGAGTCGTCGCGATCGCGCAGGCCGGCCACCCGGATCTCCCCCACCGTGCTGGCGCCGACCGTGCCGTCGGGGAATTCGAGCACACCGCACTCGAGTTCGCGGCCGACGATCGCAGCCTCGATGATGACCTTGGGGTCGTGCCGGCGCGCGTCGGCGATCGCGGCCGGCAGGTCCGCGATATCGGTCACCCGGCTGACCCCGATCGATGACCCGCCACGTGCCGGTTTGACGAACAGCGGCAGCCCCAGCCGCTGTTGATCGGCGGCTGACAGCGTCGACTGCCCGGGCCGCAGCACGGCGTAGGGGCCGATCGGCAGGCCCTCGGCGGCCAGCAGCTTCTTGGTGAACTCCTTGTCCATGCCGGCGGCGCTGGCCAGCACGCCGGCACCCACATAGGGCACCCCCGCCAGCTCCAGCAGGCCCTGCACCGTGCCGTCCTCGCCGTAAGGCCCGTGCAGCACCGGGAACACCACGTCCACCGACCCCAGTACCGCGGTGGGCCCCGGCGTCCCAGCCGACAGCGCGATGAGCTGGCCGGCCCGTTGCGGATCGGCCGGCAACGCCAGCTCGGCCCCGTCTGCCATGGTGACCGCCGGCAACTGCCGGTCGTTGATCGCCAGCGCGTCGGGATCACCATCGGTGAGCACCCAGGCGCCTTCCGGGGTGATGCCCACCGTGACGACCTCGAAACGGGCCGGGTCCAGGTTGCGCAGGATGCTGCCCGCCGAGACGCAGGAGATGGCGTGCTCGCTGCTGCGGCCGCCGAACACGACGGCCACCCGGATGCGTTCGTGGGAATTCACACGCCAGAGGGTACCGGCCGGCCCGCCGCGCCCGCTTACTCCGGCTTGGTGCTGCGCCCCAGCAGGCGCGCCACCGCCTCGTTGACCGACGAGCCCTTGTGGCAGACCCGGTGCACAGCGTCGGTCAGCGGCATCTCCACGTCATAGCTCGACGCCAGCGCCAGCACCGACTGGCATGACGTCACGCCTTCGACGACGTGACCGTCGCTGGTGCCCGCCAGCCCCGACGATCCCGGCGCCGGGGGCATGACCTCGCCCCGCCCGAGCCGTTCCCCGAACGACCGGTTGCGCGACTGCGGCGACGTGCAGGTCGCCACCAGATCACCGACCCCGGCCAGACCCGCCAGCGTTGCGCCCTTGGCGCCGAGCGCCACGCCCAGTCGGATGATCTCGGCCAGGCCGCGGGTGATGATCGCCGCGGCCGTGTTCTCCCCCAGACCGACCCCGGCGGCCATCCCGCAGGCCAGTGCGATGACGTTCTTGCACGCACCACCGATCTCCGTGCCGGTCACGTCGGCATTGGTGTACGGCCGGAAGTATCCGGTGTTGAGCATCCGCTGCAGTGCCACCGCGCGACCGGAGTCGGTGCAGGCGACCACCGTGGCCGCCGGCTGCCCGGCGGCGATCTCGGCGGCCAGGTTGGGGCCCGACACCACCGCGACCTGACTGGTGTCGACCCCGGTCACCGCGGCGATCACCTGACTCATCCGCATCAGGGTGCCCAGTTCGATGCCCTTGGCAACGCTGACCAGGGTGGCGCCGTCAGCCACATGTGGCGTCCACCCCTCAAGGTTGGTACGCATGGTCTGCGCCGGCACGGCGAGCACCACCGTGGTCAGCCCGTCGAGCGCCTCGGCCGCGTCGGTGGTGGCACGCACCCGATCGGGCATCACGATGCCCGGCAGATAGTCGGGGTTTCGGCGAGTCTCGTTGATCTGCGCGGCGATGTCGGATCGGCGCGCCCACAGCCTGACCTCACTGCCCGCATCGGCGAGCACCTTGGCCAGGGCGGTGCCCCACGCCCCGGCCCCCATCACCGCGACGGTGCCCTCGGTCCCGACCATTTCGCACCACCTCCCTCTAGGCGCATCACCCTAACTCGGCGCGGACACTCCAGCCGCCGAACCCGACGCTGGCAGGATGTGAGTTGTGAACTCTGTGGCCGAGGAAACCGGTATCGGCCTGATCATCGCCGTCAAGCAACTCGGCGTTGCCAAGACCAGGCTGGCGCCGGCATTTCCGGCACCGCAGCGCGAGGCCGTGGTCTTGGCCATGCTGGTCGACACCATCACCGCGGCGCTGGCCGCGGCGGGGCTCGCACACATCACCGTGGTCACCCCCGATGAGGCCGCCGCTGCAGCTGCCGCCGAGCTGGGCGCTGAGGTGCTGGCCGACCCGACTCCAGACGGTCACGCCGATCCGCTGAACAACGCACTGGCCATCGCCGAACGCGCGGTGGCTTCCTCAGTACCGAATATTGTTGTCTTGCAGGGTGATCTGCCGGCACTACAAACGTATGAACTCGACGAGGCGATCAACGCGGCGCGGGCCCACCCGCGCAGTTTCGTTTCCGACCGGCACGGGATGGGCACCGCGGCGCTGTTCGCGTTCGGCACCCCGCTGCACCCGATGTTCGGCAGGAATTCATCTACGCGACACCGGGAATCGGGTGCGCTGGAACTGACCGGGGCCTGGCCCGGACTGCGCTGCGACATCGACACCCCCGATGACCTGGCGGTTGCCCGGCAGCTCGGCGTCGGGCCCGCGACTTCACGTGCGTTGGCCCGCCATTAGTTCGGTAGCGGCAGGACCGCCGATGCGCCATGATTTCGGAGTGGACGAAATCGAAGCCGGCAGACTCGCCGAGCCCAGCATCGACGAGGCCGACTGGCATCCCAGTGACGTCGCCCCCGCGGCACCTCCGGCGGCCACCCCGGCCGCCGCCACCCAACCGGCCGAAGCCGACGAGGAACTGCCCGCGCATCGCTACCTCAACCGCGAACTGAGCTGGCTGGACTTCAACGCCCGCGTGCTGGCCCTGGCGGCCGACCCGTCGTTGCCGTTACTGGAGCGGGCCAAGTTCCTGGCGATCTTCGCCTCGAACCTCGACGAGTTCTACATGGTCAGGGTCGCCGGGCTCAAACGCCGCGACGAGATGGGCCTGTCGGTGCGTTCGGCCGACGGACTGACCCCGCGCGAACAACTGCGCCGGATCGGCGAGCAGACCCAGCAGATCGCCACCAACCATGCCCGGGTGTTCCTGGATTCGGTGCGCCCGGCGCTGGCCGCCGAAGGCATCCACATCGTCACCTGGGCCGACCTGCATCCGGCCGAACGCGACCACCTGTCGACGTACTTCACCGAGCAGGTGTTTCCGGTCCTGACACCGTTGGCGGTCGATCCCGCGCACCCGTTCCCGTTCGTCAGCGGCCTCAGCTTGAACCTGGCGGTCACGGTCAAGCGGCCCGAAGACGGCGGCAGTCATTTCGCACGGGTCAAGGTCCCCGACAACGTCGACCGTTTCGTCGAGCTCAAGGCACGCGCCGACGGCGGCGACGGAGCGCGCGAGGTCCGTTTCCTGCCGATGGAGGAATTGATCGCCGCGTTCCTGCCGGTGCTGTTCCCAGGCATGGAGATCGTTGAGCATCATGCGTTCCGCATCACCCGCAACGCCGATTTCGAGGTCGAGGAGGACCGCGACGAGGATCTGCTCCAAGCCCTCGAGCGCGAGTTGGCGCGGCGCCGGTTCGGTTCACCGGTTCGTCTCGAGGTCGCCGACGATATGACCGAGAACATGCTGGAGCTGCTGCTGCGTGAACTCGACGTTGACCCCGGCGACGTCATCGAGGTGCCCGGGCTGCTGGATCTTTCGGCGCTGTGGCAGGTCTACAGCCAGGACCGTCCGGACCTCAAGGACCACACCTTCGTGCCGGCCACCCACCCGGCGTTTGCCGAACGGGAAACGCCCAAAAGCATTTTCGCCACCCTGCGGGAGGGCGACGTGCTGGTGCACCATCCCTACGACTCATTCGCCACCAGCGTGCAGCGGTTCCTGGAACAGGCCGCCGCCGACCCGGGCGTGCTGGCGATCAAGCAGACGCTGTACCGCACCTCGGGTGACTCACCGATCGTCACCGCGCTGATCGACGCCGCCGAGGCCGGCAAGCAGGTGGTGGCACTGGTGGAGATCAAGGCCCGGTTCGATGAGCAGGCCAACATCAAGTGGGCGCGCAAGCTGGAGAAGGCCGGCGTGCACGTGGTGTACGGGCTGATCGGGCTCAAGACCCACTGCAAGGTGGCTCTGGTGGTGCGCCGGGAGGGCTCGGCGATCCGGCGGTACTGCCACATCGGCACCGGCAACTACAACAGCAAAACCGCCCGGCTCTACGAGGACGTCGGGTTGCTCACAGCCGACCCGGACATCGGCGCCGACCTCACCGACCTTTTCAACTCCCTGACCGGATATTCGCGCAAGGTCGCCTACCGCAACCTGTTGGTGGCCCCGCACGGGGTCCGGGCGGGGATCATCGAACGCATCGAGCGTGAGATCGCCGCGCATCGAGGCGCCGGCACCGGGGCGGGCATGGGCCGGATCCGGCTCAAACTCAACTCGCTGGTCGACGAGCAGGTGATCGACGCACTCTATGGGGCGTCGCGGGCCGGCGTCCGGGTCGAGTTGGTGGTGCGCGGGATCTGCGCGCTGCGACCGGGAGTCGAGGGGTTCTCCGAGAACATCGTCGTGCGGTCGATTCTGGGCCAGTTCCTGGAACACTCCCGGATCATCCACTTCCAAGCCCTCGACGAGTACTGGATCGGCAGCGCCGACATGATGCACCGCAATCTGGACCGGCGGGTGGAAGTGATGGCCCAGGTGAAGAATCCGCGGTTGACCGCGCAACTCGGCGAGGTGTTCGACTCGACGATGGATCCGTCGACTCGCTGCTGGGAGCTCGGCCCCGACGGTCAGTGGACAGCCCGGCCGCGGGCAGGTGCGACGGTGCGTGATCACCAGGTGTCGCTGATGGAGCGGCATCGCAACCCCTGATTCACCAAACGCCGTCCAGCAGGCCCGAATTGACCGGCAGGAGTTGCAAGGTGCCCAACCACTCGTCGTCGAACGGCTCGGCGCCCGAGGATCGGATCGTTCACGCCGCCGGCGCTGTGCTCTGGCGGCGTCGTCGCAAGGCTATTGAGGTGGCGCTGATTCACCGCCCCCGCTACGACGACTGGTCCCTGCCCAAGGGCAAAGTCGACCCCGGCGAGACCGCCCCGGTGACTGCGGTACGGGAGATCCTTGAGGAGACCGGCCAGTTCGCCCGCCTGGGGCGCCGGTTGGGAGCGGTCAGCTATCCGGTGCAGCAGGGCGTGAAAAAGGTGTGCTACTGGAATGCGCGCGCCCTGGGCGGTGACTTCGTGCCGAATCACGAAGTCGACGATCTGGTCTGGCTCTCGCCCGAGCACGCGATGAAGGAGCTGCAGTACCCCTACGACCGGAAGATCTTGCGGCGGTTCACCAAGGCGCCGGCCGATACCCAGACAGTGCTGATCGTGCGGCATGGCAGCGCGGGTCGTCGGGCCCGGTTCTCCGGAGACGACACCCTGCGCCCGCTGGACAAGAAGGGCCGGGCGCAGGCCGAGGCTCTGGTCTCTCAGTTGATGGCGTTCGGCGCCGCCGAGATCTACGCGGGCGATCGGACGCGGTGTCACCAGACGGTGGAGCCGCTGGCCGCCGAACTGGAGGTGCCGGTGCACAACGAGCCGGCGCTGACCGAGGAGGCCTACTCTCGCGATCCGAAGACCGCGCGTCACCGGGTACTCAAGATCGCCCGCCAGGGCGGTACCCCGGTGATCTGTACGCAGGGCAAGGTGATTCCGGATCTGATCGCCTGGTGGTGCGCGCGCGACGGCGTGAGCCCGGATAAGTCCCGTAACCGCAAGGGCAGCACGTGGGTGCTGTCACTGTCGGGCGGTCGACTGATCGCCGCCGACCATCTCGGCAGTCCGCTGGCGGCGCCGGTACCGGTGTGAAAAACCGAGCGCCGCGAGGGTATCCCCCGCGGCGCTCGGCCAGTGATGTTGTTACTTACGGCCTTTTCTGGCCGTGGCCTTCTTGGCCGGGGCCTTCTTGGCGGCGACCTTCTTGGCCGGAGCCTTCTTGACGGCGACCTTCTTGGCAGCCACCTTCTTGACTGCGGCCTTCTTGACCGGAGCCTTCTTGACCGCGGCCTTCTTGGCCGGAGCCTTGGTCGCGACCTTCTTGGCGACGACCTTCTTGGCCGGAGCCTTCTTGACGGCGACCTTCTTGGCGGCGACCTTCTTGGCCGGAGCCTTCTTGGCCGGAGCCTTGGCCGCGGTCTTCTTGGCAGCGGCCTTCTTGGCCGGAGCCTTCTTCGCGGCCTTCTTGGCCGTGCCACCGCCGGCGGCACCGGCACCGCGCTTGACGGCCAGCCCATCGGACGGGACACGCTGCGCGCCAGACACAATCGCCTTGAACTGCGCGCCGGGCCGGAAGGCGGGAACCGACGTCGGCTTCACCTTGACCGTTTCACCGGTACGGGGATTGCGGGCGACGCGCGCAGCGCGGCGACGGCGCTCAAAAACGCCGAACCCGGTGATGGTGACGCTCTCACCCTTGTGGACGGCGCGCACAATGGCATTGACGAAGTGCTCGACGGCTTCGGTCGCCGACCGACGGTCGGTGTCCAATTCCTTTGTGAGAACCTCGATGAGCTCTGCTTTGTTCATCCAATCCCTCCGAGACCAGTGGCCCTACTTGAGCCGACTAGAGCACACGGTAAACCCTGATACCACTGATTTCCAAGAGCCACGCGCAATTTCACGTGAGATTATCGGCAAATGCGGCAAACCGGTTACCGCCCTAGGGAGCTGGCGACCGGTGTTGAATCCCCCCGAATTCGCTCTGGGTGACCGTCGTCAGGGAGCGGGAACGGTGCGCGGTTTCCAGTTCGGACGGCTCGCCTCAAAGGAATCGATCTGATCCAGTTTCCGCAGCGTAAGGCCTATATCGTCGAGTCCTTCGGACAGCCGCCAGGCGGTGTAGTCGTCAATAGTGAACGCCACCACCGCCGTTCCGGCGGTGATATTCCGATCTTGAAGATTGACAGTGATTTCCAGCCCAGGGCTACTCTCGATGAGTTTCCAGAGCAACTCCACGTCATCTTGAGCCACTTGGGCCGCCAGCAACCCCGCTTTGCCCGCGTTGCCCCGGAAGATGTCGGCGAACCGCGATGAGATCACCACCCGGAAGCCGTAGTCCATCAGCGCCCACACCGCGTGTTCCCGAGACGATCCCGTGCCGAAATCGGGTCCGGCCACCAGTACCGAACCCCGGTCGAAGGGACTGGTATTGAGCACAAACGACGGATCCGTGCGCCAGGTCGCGAACAGGCCGTCCTCAAATCCCGTCCGGGTGATGCGCTTGAGGTAGACGGCCGGAATGATCTGGTCGGTGTCGACATTGGACCGCCGCAGCGGCACCCCGATCCCGGTATGGGTGTGAAAAGCATCCATGACTTAGCTCCTTTAAATACCGTTGCGGGTCAGTTCAAGTCGGCCGGGGCGGACAGCGTCCCGCGGATCGCGGTGGCCGCCGCGACAACCGGAGACACCAGATGGGTACGCCCGCCCTTGCCCTGCCTGCCCTCGAAGTTGCGGTTGGAGGTCGACGCACAGCGCTGGCCGGGAGCGAGCTGGTCGGGGTTCATTCCCAGGCACATCGAGCAACCGGGCTGGCGCCACTCGGCACCGGCAGCGGTGAAAACCTCGGCCAGACCTTCGGCTTCGGCCTGCTGACGCACCCGCATCGACCCCGGCACGACCAGCATTCGCACGCCGTCGGCCACCTGCCGCCCGCGCAGCACCTCCGCGACCGCGCGCAGGTCCTCGATGCGGCCGTTGGTGCACGACCCCACGAACACCGTGTCGACGGCGATGTCGCGCATCGGAGTGCCCGGACGTAGATCCATGTAGGCCAACGCCTTCTCGGCGGCGCGGCGCTGGGCCTCCTCGAGAATGGACTCCGGGTCGGGGACCTCCGCGCCCAGCGGCACCCCCTGGCCGGGGTTGGTGCCCCAGGTGACGAACGGCGTCAGTTCGCCGGCGTCCAGGTAGACCTCGGCGTCGAACACCGCGCCGGGATCGGTGCGCAGGCTGTCCCAATAGGCGACGGCGGCGTCCCAGTCCGCGCCTTGCGGCGCATGCGGGCGCCCGCGCAGATAGTCGTAGGTGGTCGCATCGGGGGCGACCATGCCGGCCCGGGCACCGGCCTCAATGCTCATGTTGCAGATCGTCATCCGGGCCTCCATCGACAGCGACTCGATGGTGCTGCCCCGGTATTCGATGACGTAGCCCTGGCCGCCGCCGGTGCCGATCTGGGCGATCACCGCCAAGATGATGTCTTTGGCCGTGACCCCCGACGCCAGCTGTCCGTCGATGTTGACCGCCATGGTCTTGAACGGCCGCAGCGGCAGCGTCTGGGTGGCCAGCACGTGCTCGACCTCCGAGGTGCCGATACCCATTGCCAGCGCGCCGAACGCGCCGTGGGTGGAGGTGTGGCTGTCACCGCAGACGACGGTCATGCCCGGCTGGGTCAGACCCAGCTGCGGCCCGATGATGTGCACAATCCCCTGCTCGTCATCGCCCATCGGGTGCAACCGGATGCCGAACTCGGCGCAGTTGTGCCGCAATGTCTCAACCTGGGTGCGCGACACCGGGTCGGCGATCGGCTTGTCGATGTCGATCGTCGGGACGTTGTGGTCCTCGGTGGCGATGGTCAGATCTGGCCGGCGCACCTTGCGGCCGGCAAGGCGCAGGCCCTCGAAGGCCTGCGGGGTGGTGACCTCGTGGATCAGGTGCAGGTCGATGTAGATGAGATCGGGCTCGGTCTCGCCGCCGGACACCACCACATGGTCGGCCCAGACCTTTTCGGCCAGGGTGCGAGGCTGCTGCGTCTTGGACATCACTGCCATCCCCAAAATCTGGTTGATCTCACATTGTGAGACGCTAGTATCTATATATGGGACAGCATAGCGGCATCGGCGTTCTGGACAAAGCCCTGGCGGTACTGCACACGGTTGCCGAATCTCCGTGCGGGCTGGCCGAACTGTGTGAGCGCACCGGCCTCCCCCGGGCCACCGCGCACCGGCTGGCCGCCGGACTGGAGTCCCACCGATTGCTCGGCCGCGACGACGACGGCCGTTGGCTGATCGGGCCGGCGGTCACCGAACTGGCGGCCCGCGCCGACGATCCGCTGCGCAGCGTGAGCGCCACGGTGCTGCCGCGGCTGCGCGAGATCACCGGAGAGAGCGTGCAGCTGTACCGCCGCGAGGGCTCCGCGCGGGTCTGCGTCGCCGCACTCGAACCTCCTGCGGGACTGCGCGACACGGTTCCCGTCGGCGCCAGACTGCCGATGACGGCCGGCTCCGGCGCCAAGGTCCTGCTGGCCTACGCCGAGCCCGCCGTCCAGCAGGAGGTGCTGGCGCAGGCCAAGTTCACTGCGCGCATGCTGAGCGAGGTGCGCCGGCGGGGCTGGGCGCAGAGCGTCGCCGAGCGTGAGCCCGGCGTGGCCAGTGTGTCGGCGCCAGTGCGCGATCGGCGCGGCGCGGTGGTGGCGGCGATCTCGGTGTCGGGTCCAATCGATCGGATGGGGCGACGGCCCGGAGCGCGCTGGGCCACCGACCTGCTGGCGTCCGCCGAAGCCCTCACGGCCCGGTTGTAGGGCCGCACCGGCGCAGCACCTGACAGACTGCAGGGCATGGGAACCAAGCAGCGCGCACAGATCGTCATGTCCGACGCCGAGGTCGCCGACTTCGTCACCACCCACCGCACCGGAACACTGGCCACCATCGGCCCCGACGGTCAGCCGCACCTGACCGCGATGTGGTACGGAGTGCTCGACGGGGAGATCTGGCTGGAGACCAAGGCCAAGTCCCAGAAGGCGGTCAACCTCAAGCGCGATCCGCGGGTGAGCTTCCTGCTGGAGGCCGGCCAGACCTACGACACCCTGCGCGGGGTGTCGTTCGAGGGTGTCGCGGAGATCATCGACGACCCGGACACCATCTTCCGGGTGGGCGTCAGCGTCTGGGAGCGCTACAACGGTCCCTACACCGAGGAGATGAAGCCCGGCGTCGACGCGATGATGAACAACCGGGTCGCCGTGCGCATCGTCACACGCCGCACCCGGTCCTGGGACCACCGCAAGCTGGGATTGCCGGCGATGCCGCTGGCCGGTTCCACCGCCCCGGCGAAATAGTGCCCGACGAGTTGCCGAGTCAACTCTTGAGGGTCGCGGCCGCTGGCCTGCAACAGCTGAGCGCGCGCTGCCCGGCAGTAGGTGACGAGCTGTCCACGGCTGCCGCTGCGCCCGCGGTAGCCACGTCGACATGGCAGACCAAGGCCACTACCGACTACACGGCGAACGAGCAGCACAACGCCGCTCAGTTCACCTTCCTCGTACGACGCTGCTGCCCGCGCTTGGTGCGCTGCCAGTCGGGTTGCCGACGCTGGAGGAGATCCGGTCGGCGACGTTCGACCACCTCGGGGCATTCGCGGACTGGTGCGAAGGCATCTCCGCGAAGACCCAAGGCATTTGCCGACATTGCCCAGCAAGTACACGCCCCCGGCGGTACCGAATGGCAAGGCGCCGGAGCCAACGCAGCGATCCACCAAGCCGACGCAGATGTGCGGCAACTACGCGACTGGGGATGGTCGCACGCTGACGCCGCCAAAGTTGCCCGGCGAGGACAAGAAACCCTGGAAGCCGGCAGGCAACTCGTGCTTAACGCGGTCAACGACGCCGAACGTGACGGCTACCTAGTAGGAGCCGACTACCGAGTGGTCGACACGCGGCCGACCTACACCCAAGAAAGGCTCGAAGAACGCCAGGCACAGACCGAAGCCCATTCAAGTTTTATCAAACACCGCGCCGCCCCAACCTGGCAGGCAACGACACCTGGGTCGTTTCGACTACTTCTCCTTGGCGACACAGATGAGGGTTAGTCCCCCGGGGTTTTCTGCGTAGGCTATATGGTCGGAAACGATGTTTTCGTTACCACTGGCCCCGATAGCGTCGCTCGCCTTGCTATCAAAGACGTCCGTGACCGCGTCACCGAAGGCTATCTGGTCCGCATCGGACAGCTTACTGATAGCCACGCTGTAATCACACCGACCGTGAACGTACGCCGAGATAATCGATTCGGGGTCGCTGCCAGCGTGGTTTACCAAATAGTGCAGGTAGTACTTGTAGTCGTCGATACCGTTGAGGTTCAACGTGTAGTACCCGCCCATGTCGTGCGAGGCAAGACCTGGTATGGCTGTGGGTGTTGAAACCGCGGAAGCATCACCAACACCGGGTGACGACACTATCGCAGAGGGGGACGAGCCACAGGCGGTCATGAACAGCGCGCCGAGGCCCATGGCACCGATAGCGATGCTACGAGCGATCTTGGTCTTGTAGCCTGAAAAGTGCGACATTGAAAGTCCTTGGCAGACAGGTCACTTGTACTGTTATCACCATAATATCATTTATGGATTTCTGTCAAATACATGCCCTTTTTCTCATCTCCCGGATGACAAACAGGGTCAGGTGCTTATGGGGCTAAAAGATCCATTCGGCGAAAATGAACCCGTTCAGGTGACGAATGCTACATCCAACAGCTTCTCGTTTGTTTCACCTCCTGGCCATAACGAGGGAGCTAGGCGATCCATCACATTCGACATCGTGCCTGCGCCCGCGAGTCCAGTGCCCCGCCATCTCAACTGGGAAGTACAGGTGGCCGCGTCGGGCCCATTGTCCAAGGGAAGCCTCATCCCGGAGCCAGCTGGGCAAACAAGGCCATCTGGCAAGTCTTTGCATCGAATCTGGATACCAGGCTTCCCCACCTGCCTACCACCCCCGGCCGCTCAGCCTGGTGACCTCATGTGTCAATGGACATCGGAAACTGCCCGTGGGCGGACATGAGGACTGCCCGTAGGTGGCCAATAAGAACTGCCCGGTGGCGGACACGAATCTGCCC
>NZ_CP084028.1:2764311-2818300 GCF_020181595.1 [Mycobacterium] vasticus
GCACTTTCGTGTCCGCTGGTGGGCAGTTCTTAATGGCCGCTACTGGGCACTTTCATGTCCGCCAGTGGGCAGTTTTTCATGTCCGCCGACACTCATGAGGCGACTACGAGTTGATTCGGTTGCGTTCGCGCTGTTAGGCATGTTTCTCGGGTATCTGGCGTGGCTGGTCGCCCTTGCCGCAATAATTCTGACTACTCCGATTTATTACTGGTGGACCATCGTTGCCGCCGCAGCTCTGGCGATCCTCACTTCGGTCGCCTTTACCAAGGCACGAAGCCGCAAAGGGAAGCCAGTTGCGTTCGCGTACTGGTTTGCTCCGCTGTTGCCATCAATCATGTCGGCTTACGTCGTGGCGCTCGTGATCTTCGGCGGTTGACCGTTCAGCCGCCCGATGCTCTACGAGCGCGACAACGATGCCGAAGCCATAGTCGATCCCAACTCTGTACCCCGACAGGGTGGTTCCAGGACATAGGAATGGCCTTCCCAAGACACTGGAATAGGTCCAGTGCCCACCGCCGGCTGGTGTCGAAAGCGCTTCTGTCATCACCGCCGTCGTCGAGCAAGGGCTCAGCCAATCCGAGACCGCTCGCGTCTACGGCGTCTCGCAGAGCTGGATCTCCACGCCCGACCTGACTGCCGCACTCCACCGTCGACCTAATCACGGCACTGCGCAACCAATTGGCCGGCCAAGGCCCGGCGGCCGCCCAAAGAAAAAATCCGAACCCTAAACGAGGGTTCGGACTATTCCGATGTCGTGAGACATCACATTTGTACCCCCGATGGGATTCGAACCCACGCTACCGCCGTGAGAGGGCGGCGTCCTAGGCCGCTAGACGACGGGGGCTAGAACATTTCCGGGTTGTCAGCATAGCCCAACCCAAACGGCCCGCCTAATCGCTTGCGGCGGACCAGTTTTGCTGGGGTACCAGGACTCGAACCTAGAATGGCTGAACCAGAATCAGCTGTGTTGCCAATTACACCATACCCCATTGGCCTCTTCAGGCCTGGCCATAACCGCTGGTCAGAGTGCCGGTCGGGCACTTCGGGCCAGCCGTTTCGGGCCGACGAGCAGACTACCAAACTTCTCCCGCTAAGTTCGCATCGCGCCTAGCTCAGCCCGTCGCGGGCCGCCCGCAACCGGTCCAGGCTGCGCCCCGAGCCCAGCAGCTCCAGTGACTCGAACAGCGGCGGGCTGATCGCTCCGCCGGTGACGGCCACCCGGATCGGGCCGAACGCCTTGCGCGGCTTGAGCTCGAGACCGTCCAGCAGCGCGGCTTTCAGGGCGGCCTCGATGCCGGCGGTGGTCCAGTCCCCCACGCCCTCCAGCGCGGCGATGGCCGCATCCAGGGTGGGCGCCGCATCGGGCCCCAGCTCCTTGGCGGCGGCCCGCGGGTCCAGCGCGTACTCGTCGTCGTTGAAGAACTTCAGCAGTCCCCAGGCATCCCCGAGCACCACCACGCGGGTCTGCACCAGGCCCGCGGCCGTCGCGAAGTCGGCGTCGTTCAGGCCGGTGTCATGGCCGTGGGCGTCGAAGTAGGCGCGCAGCCGGGCGGTGAAGTCGCCGGCGTCGAGCAGCCGGATGTGCTCGGCGTTGAGCGCGTCGGCCTTCTTCTGGTCGAACCGGGCCGGGTTGGAATTGACGTCGGCCACATCGAAGGCGGCCACCATCTCGGCCATGCTGAACACGTCACGGTCGTCGGCGATCGACCATCCCAGCAGCGCCAGATAGTTCAGCAACCCCTCCGGAATGAAGCCGCGGTCGCGGTGCAAGAACAGATTCGACTGCGGGTCGCGCTTGGACAGCTTCTTGGTTCCCTCGCCCAAAACACTGGGCAGATGGGCGAATTCTGGAATCCGGTCGGCCACACCGATGCGGATCAACGCCTGATACAGCGCGATCTGACGCGGCGTCGACGGCAACAGGTCCTCACCGCGCAGCACATGGGTGATCTTCATCATCGCGTCGTCGACCGGGTTGACCAACGTGTACAGCGGGTCCCCGTTGGCGCGGGTCAGTGCGAAGTCGGGAACGGTGCCGGCGGGAAACGACGTGTGCCCGCGCACCAGGTCATCCCAGCCCAGGTCGGTGTCGGGCATCCGCAGCCGCAACACCGGCTTGCGCCCCTGCGCGCGGTACGCGGCGCGTTGCTCCTCGCTGAGGTCACGATCGAAGTTGTCGTAGCCCAGCTTGGGGTTGCGCCCCGCAGCCAGGTGCCGGGCCTCGACCTCCTCCGGCGTGGAGTACGCCTCGTAGGCCTCACCGGCCGCCAGCAGCCGGGCCACCACGTCGCGGTGGATGTCGGCGCGCTGCGACTGCCGGTATGGCCCGTAGGGCCCACCCACTTCGGGGCCCTCATCCCAGTCCAGCTGCAGCCAGCGCAGTGCGTCCAGCAAGGCCAGATAGCTCTCCTCGCTGTCGCGCTCGGCGTCGGTGTCCTCGACCCGGAACACCAGGGTCCCGCCGGTGTGCCGCGCGTAGGCCCAGTTGAACAATGCGGTGCGGATCAGCCCGACGTGCGGGGTGCCGGTCGGTGAGGGGCAGAACCGGACGCGAACAGCAGATTGGGTCACGACTTTCCTTTGCGGATAACCGGATTGGTCAAAGTGCCGATGCCCTCGACCGCCACCGACACGGTGTCGCCGTGCTCGATCGGGCCGACGCCCTCCGGGGTGCCGGTGAGGATGATGTCGCCCGGCAACAGGGTCATCACCGCGGAGATCCACTCCACGATGGCGCCGACGTCGTGCATCATCAGCGAGGTCCGGCTGTCCTGCTTGACCGAGCCGTTGACCTCGGTGCGGATAGCCAGGTCACCCGGGTCGAGGTCGGTGACGATCCACGGCCCGATCGGGCAGAAGGTGTCGTGCCCCTTGGCCCGGGTCCACTGCCCGTCGGAGGCCTGCTGCTCACGCGCCGACACGTCGTTCCCGATGGTGTAGCCCAGGATGTTGTCGCGGGCCCGAGCGGCCGGGACGTCCTTGCAGGGCCGCGAGATCACCACGGCCAGTTCGCCTTCGAAGTGGACCGGGTTGGCGTCGGCAGGCAGCTGAATCGGCACGTTGGGCCCGATGATCGCGGTGTTGGGCTTGAGGAACATCACCGGGTTGGCCGGTGGGGCGCCGCCCATCTCGGCGATGTGCGCGGCGTAGTTCTTGCCGATGCAGACCACCTTGGACGCCAAAATCGGAGCCAGCAGACGCACATCGGCCAACGGCCACGACCGCCCGGTGAACTCCGGCGTTCCGAAGGGGTGTTCGGCGATCTCGCGAGCCGTCATCTCGTGGGGCCGGTCGGGATCGCCCTCCAGACTGACGAAGGCGACACCGTCCGGGCTGGCAATTCGACCTAGACGCATTCGGCAAGCCTAATCGCGGTCGCCGCGGCGGCGCGGGCTGCCTCAACAGCAGGTAGCTCTGTGGAACCATGGTCGGATGCCCGCGGAGCCGATCAGCATGGCCGCACGCTGGTCGGTGATGATCGTCGCGCTGCTGGCGACCATGTGTTCGTTCGTCTTCATCAACGGCATCGCATTCGTCATCCCGATGCTGGAGACCAAACGCGACACCAACCTGGCGGTCGCCGGGCTGCTGGCGTCGATGCCCAGCTTCGGCATGGTGCTGACGCTGTTCGCCTGGGGAGCCCTGCTGGACCGCGTCGGCGAACGGATCGTGCTGGCCGCCGGCTCGGCGCTGACCGCACTGGCCACCTTCGCCGCCGCTTCGATGAGCTCACTGGTAGGAGTGGGCGCCTTCCTGTTTCTGGGCGGGATGGCCGCCGCCAGCGCCAACAACGCCAGCGGCCGGCTGGTCACCGGCTGGTTCCCGCCGCATCAGCGCGGATTGGTGATGGGGATCCGCCAGACGGCGCAGCCGCTGGGAATCGCATTGGGCGCCGAGGTGATACCGGAACTGGCTGAACACGGCCTGTCTCGGGCATTGATGTTCCCGGCAACGCTGTGCGCGCTGGCGGCGGTGGCCTGCGCCATCGGGATCGTAGATCCTCCACGCCGGCCACGCTCGGCCGCAACGGTTTCCGAGTTGGCCAACCCCTACGCCGACTCGAAGGTGTTGTGGCGCATCCATCTGTCGTCGGCACTGCTGATGGTTCCGCAGTGCATGCTCGCCACCTTCATGCTGGTGTGGCTGATTGTCGACACCAACTGGTCGATCGCCGCGGCCGCTTCGCTGGTCACTGTCTCGCAGTTGCTGGGCGCGGTCGGCCGGGTGCTGGCCGGGCGATGGTCGGACCGGGTTCGATCGCGGCTGCGACCGGTCCGCAGTATCGCCGTCGGCAGCACGCTGGCCATGTCGGCTCTGGCGGTGACCGATCATCTGCACTGGCAACTGGCCCCGACCGCGATCGTCATCGCGGCGTTCATCAGTGTGCTGGACAACGGATTGTCGTCCACCGCCGTCGCCGAGATCGCCGGACCGTACTGGAGCGGACGCTCGCTGGGCATCCAGAACACCACCCAGCGGCTCACCGCCGGTATCGCTCCGCCGCTCTTCGGTGCGCTGATCGGCGCGGCCGGTTATCCGCTGGCGTTCGCGGTGTGCGGACTGTTCCCGCTTGCCGCAACGGGGCTGGTTCCGGTGCACGCCGAGCCCGAGGGCCGCTCGGTGCTCGAGGCGTTGCGCACGCTGCGGGTGCCGCCCGGGCCGCCTCCCGACCCGCCCGGCCATTCGGGAGAGGCCGTACCGTCGAAGAGATGACTGACACGGGCGACTACCGACTGCGCACACCGACGCTGACCGACGGCCAGGCCCTGTGGCAGATGGCCGTCGACAGCGCCACCCTCGACGTCAACTCGCCGTACGCGTACCTGCTGTGGTGCCGCGATTTCGCCACCACCTCGGTGATCGCCGAGCGCACCGGCGCTCCGGCCGGGTTCGTGACCGGCTACCGGCGCCCACAGCAGCCGGAGACTCTGATGGTCTGGCAGGTGGCGGTGAACGGCGCGCACCGCGGTGCCGGGCTGGCCGGCCGTATGCTTGATCATCTGGTGGCGGCGCAACTGCCCGATGGCGTCACACATATCGAGACGTCGATCACACCCGACAACGACGCCAGCCGACGGCTGTTCAGTGCCTTCGCCCGCAGGTGGGACGCGACGTTGAACTGCTCGGAACTGTTCGGGACCGGGCTGTTTCCCGAGTCACATCTGTCCGAGGACCTGTTTCGGATCGGGCCACTGCGGGTATCAAAATCCCGTTAGACCGGCCCGGCACGGTTGAGATAACGATTTGATATCGGTAACGTCACGCTCGCGTAAACGTGAGCTCTGGCCGACCGTGGCCGGAGCATCCCGAGCGGGGTGGTGGGTCGGGCGGGAGAAGGCCCGCGACACCGAAAATCGACCTGTCGTTCCGTTCCGTTGTTTGTGATCGACGGACGGAGGAACCATGACCATTTTTGAAACCCTCGAATCCGAGGTGCGAAGTTATTGCCGATCCTGGCCGGTGACATTCGACCGGGCCAGCGGCTCCCGGATGTGGGATGTCGACGGCAAGGAATACCTGGACTTCTTTGCCGGTGCCGGTGCGCTGAACTACGGCCACAACAACCCGGCACTGCGTGGTCCGTTGCTGGACTACCTGAGTTCGGACCGGGTGGTGCACAGCCTCGACATGAATACCGTGGCCAAAGGCCGGTTCCTGGAACGGTTCCAGGAAGTGATCCTCAAGCCACGCGGGCTCGACTACAAGGTCCAGTTCCCCGGACCGACCGGAACCAACACAGTGGAGGCGGCGCTGAAGCTGGCCCGCAAGATCACCGGGCGCGAGTCGATCATCAGCTTCACCAACGCGTTTCACGGCATGACGCTGGGGGCGCTGAGTGTCACCGGCAATTCGATGAAACGCGGCGGAGCCGGTATTCCCTTGGTGCACGCCACCCCGATGCCCTACGACAACTACCTCGACGGTGTCGTCCCCGACTTCATCTGGTTCGAACGACTGCTGCAGGACAGCGGCAGCGGCCTCAACGACCCGGCCGCGGTGATCGTCGAAACCGTTCAGGGTGAGGGCGGCATCAACGTGGCCCGGCTGGAATGGCTGCGCGGCCTGGCCGATTTGTGCCGGCGCCACGAGCTGCTGCTGATCGTCGACGACGTCCAGATGGGTTGCGGTCGAACGGGTCCCTTCTTCAGTTTCGAGGCGGCCGGGATCGTCCCCGACATCGTCTGCCTGTCCAAGTCGATCAGCGGCTACGGGCTTCCGATGGCGCTGACCCTGTTCAAGCCGGAGCTCGATGTGTGGGATCCCGGTGAGCACAACGGCACCTTCCGCGGCCAGAACCCGTCCTTTGTCACCGCCACCGCGGCGCTGGACTACTGGTCGGACAATCGGTTGGAGAAGTCCGTGCTGCGCAAGGGCGAATTGATCGAGCAATCACTGGCCGAGGTGGTGGAGCCGTTCGACGGGATCAGCACCCGCGGTCGCGGCCTGATCCGCGGCGTGGCCTTCGACCGCCCGGAACTGGCCGGCGAGGTCTGCCGAGAGGCGTTCGAACGGGGCCTGCTGCTGGAATCCTCCGGCCCGGAAGGCGAAGTCGTGAAGCTGATGCCGCCGCTGACCATCGACGACGACGATCTTGCCGAGGGACTCACCATCGCAGCCCAATCGATCGAGGCGGTCGCCGCCAGGGAACTCGTCGGAACAACCTCAGGAGCCAATCGATGATCGTTCGTACTCTCGCCGAGATCAAGGGCACTGACCGCGACGTGCAGTCCAAGACCTGGAACAGCCAGCGTCTGCTGCTCGCCCGCGACGGTCAGCGGTTCTCGATGCACGAGACGATCCTGTACGCCGGCACCGAGACCGCAATGTGGTACGCCAACCACGTCGAGGCGGTGTATTGCGTCGGTGGCGAGGGCGAGTTGATCAATGACGAGACGGGTGAGACCTTTCCACTGACAGACGGCACCCTGTATCTGCTGGACGGCCATGAGCACCACCGGGTTTCGGCTCACACCGATCTGCGTATGGTGTGCGTCTTCGACCCGCCGGTGACCGGGCAGGAGGTGCACGATGAGACGGGCGCCTATCCCCTGCTCATCGAAGAGCCACAACAGGCCGTGCCGTGACGGTCGTCGTCGCCGACCACTACCCCACCCGTAACGACGTCACGATCGGTATCCAGCCACGCCATGACCCGGTGGTCTGGGCGCCCGAGAACAGTGGTGGCCCATTGGATGCCGACGGTGTCAGCAGGTTCGACGCCGACGGGTTCCTGGCGATCGACAGCCTGCTGGACGCCGACGTGGTCGCAGACCTGAGCCATGAGCTGGACTTGCTGCGCGCCGATCCGGTCCTGGCGGCAGACGAGCGGTCGATCCGCGAGCGCGACAGCGGGCAGATCCGGTCCATCTTCGAGGTGCACCGGATCAGCTCGGCGTTCGCCGCGCTGGTGGCCGACCCCCGCCTGGTCGGCCCGGCCCGCCAACTGCTGGGCTCGGATGTGTACGTGCATCAGAGCCGGGTGAACTTCAAGCCGGGTTTCAACGGCCGAGAGTTCTACTGGCACTCCGACTTTGAGACCTGGCATGCCGAAGACGGTATGCCTGCCCCGCGTGCGGTCAGCGTGTCGGTGGCTCTGACCGAGAATCTCGACACCAATGGTTCGCTGATGATCATGCCGGGCTCGCACCGCTGGTTCGTGTCGTGCCCGGGCCAGACGCCGCCGGATCACTACCGATCGTCGTTGGTGCAGCAGGAGATCGGCACGCCCGACGACGAGAGTCTGTCGTGGCTGGCCGAGCAGCACGGCATCCGCCAGATCACCGGCCCGGCCGGATCGGCGGTCTTCTTCGACAGCAACTGCATGCACGGGTCGGGCAGCAACATCACGCCCTATCCGCGCTCGAATGTGTTCATCGTCTACAACAGCGTGGACAACGCCCTGGCGCAGCCCTACGGCGCCGTCACACCGCGGCCGACGTTCATCGCCAGTCGCGTCTTCGACCCGGTGTAGTCGTCCTGTTCGCATCGCATGCGACGATCGCCGGGTGAGCACTGAGGTGACCGACGAGATCAGTGGCGCCCGTCGCTGGTCGATCCTGGGTCTGGCGTTGGCGGCAACGTTGTGCGCCAACGTGTTCATCAACGGTGTCGCGTTCCTCATCCCCACCCTGCACAGCGACCGTGGGCTGGATCTGGCCCAGGCCGGACTGCTGTCGTCACTGCCGAGCTTCGGCCTGGTGGCCACGCTGATCGCCTGGGGCTACCTGGTGGACCGATTCGGCGAACGCCTGGTGCTGGTGGCCGGCTCCGCGCTCACCGCGCTGGCGGCATTCGGGGCCGCATCCTCGGCCCGCTCCCTGACCGCCACCGGGGCGTTCCTGCTGCTGGGCGGCATGGCCGCGGCCAGCAGCAACTCCGCCAGCGGGCGCCTGGTGGTCGGGTGGTTCCCGGCGCATCAGCGTGGCCTGGCGATGGGGATTCGCCAAACCGCTCAACCACTGGGAGTTGGGTTGGGCGCCTTGGTGATTCCCCGCCTGGCCGAGCATCATGGCATCGGCGCGGCACTGCTGTTTCCGGCGGCGGTGTGCGCGGCCTCCGCCCTGGCCTGTGCGGTGGGGGTCAGCGATCCGCCACGCCCGCCGCGCACCGAAGCGCCTGCCGAACATTTGGCCAACCCGTATCGAGGCTCGGCGCTGCTGTGGCGGATCCACGCGATGTCGGTGCTGCTGGTGGTGCCGCAGGTCATGGTGTGGACGTTCATGCTGGTATGGCTGATGACCGAACGGGGCTGGACCGCGGGCGCGGCCGGAGCCCTGGTGACGGTGAGCCAGCTGTTGGGAGCCGCCGGCCGGATCAGCGCCGGACGGTGGTCGGATCACGTCGGGTTGCGGCTGCGCCCGATTCGCACCATCGCCGCCGCGGCCGCACTGACCATTCTTGCTTTGGCGGCGACCGCCTGGGCCGGCTGGCCGGTCAGTATCGCGCTCATGGTGGCAGCCTCGGTGATCACGGTGTCGGACAACGGATTGGCGTTCACCGCGATCGCCGAGATCGCCGGGCCGTTCTGGAGCGGACGCGCCCTGGGCACCCAGAACACCAGCCAGCACTTCGCGGCCGGGCTCGCGCCACCCCTGTTCGGAACCCTGATCGGAGCGGCCGGATATCCGCTGGCATTCGCCGTCTGTGCGATCTTCCCACTGGCCGCAATACCGCTGGTTCCGGCGGATCCTGCGCGAACACGGACGAGCTAGAGCAGACCCAGAATCCGATCACCGGCCGCGGCGGTGGACAACTTCTTGTCCCCCCGGGTGGCCAGGTGCCGCTCGACAGCGGAGTCGACCCGCGCGGCGGCGTCATGCTCACCGATGTGGCCCAGCAGCAAGCCAACCGACATCACTGCGGCGGTCGGGTCGGCGATGCCCTGCCCGGCGATGTCGGGCGCGCTGCCGTGCACCGGCTCGAACATCGACGGGTTGGCCCCGGTGGCGTCGATGTTGCCGCTGGCCGCCAGCCCGATCCCACCGCACACCGCGCCCGCCAGGTCGGTGATGATGTCACCGAACAGGTTGTCGGTGACGATCACGTCGAACCGGCCGGGGTCGGTGGCCAGATAGATGGTGGCGGCGTCGACGTGGCAGTAGGCCGTCTCGACGTCCGGGTAGTCCTTGCCGATCTCGGCCACCGTACGGGTCCACAGTGAGCCGGCGTAGGCCAGCACGTTGTTCTTGTGCACCAGGGTCAGGTGCTTGCGCCGGGCCCGGGCCTTCTCGAACGCGAAACGCACCACCCTGGCCACGCCGTAGGCGGTGTTCACGCTGACCTCGGTGGCGACCTCGTGCTCGGTACCGACCCGCAGCGCGCCGCCGTTGCCGGTGTAGGGCCCCTCGGTACCTTCCCGAACCACCAAGAAATCGATCTCGGGTGGATCGGCCAGCGGACTGGCCACCCCCGGATACAGCCGGCTGGGACGCAGGTTCACGTGATGGTCCAACGCGAACCGGGCGTGCAGCAGCAACCCGCGCTCCAACAGGCCGGGCGGCACCGAAGGGTCGCCGATCGCACCGAGCAGGATCACGTCGTGCCCGCGGATCTCTTCGAGAACCGAGTCCGGCAGTACCTCGCCGGTGGCGTGATAACGCTTGGCGCCCAAGTCATAACCGGTCTTCTCGATACCGGGCAGCACGGCGTCGAGCACCTTGACGGCCTCGGCGATGACCTCCGGGCCGATCCCGTCGCCGGGGATGACCGCGAGTTTCAGACTCATGACAGGTCGACCTCTTCGATCTTGTTCGCCTTGACCGCCGCGCTGATCGCCGACTGGACATCGGCGGGCACCGGACGGTCCACCCGCAGCAACACCGTCGCCCCGGGACCCTCGGCGTCTTCGGAGAGCTGCGCGGCCGCGATGTTGATCTCGGCGGACCCCAACAACGTGCCGATCTTGCCGAGCGCACCGGGCTGGTCGGAGTAGTTGATGATCAGGTTGACGCCCTGGGCCCGCAGATCGAAGTTGCGCCCGTTGATCATGACGATCTTCTCCACCTGCTGCGGACCCGACAGCGTGCCGGCCACCGTCACCACCGACCCGTCGGCGGTGACCGCTCGCAGCTCGACGACGCTGCGGTGGTTGGGACTTTCGGTGGCGGTGCCGATCTCGGCGTCCACCCCGCGGTCGGCGGCCAGGGCCGGGGCGTTGACGAAGGTCACCGGGTCTTCGATGACGGCCGAGAACAGTCCGCGCAGGGCCGAAAGTCGCAGTATCGCCACGTCTTCGGCGGCCAGCTCACCGCGCACCTGCACCGACAACGAGACCGGCAGCCCGTCGGAGAGCACTCCGGCCAGCAGCCCGAGCTTGCGCACCAGATCCAGCCAGGGCGCCACCTCCTCATTGACCGCACCGCCGCCCACGTTGACCGCGTCGGGCACGAACTCCCCGGCCAGCGCCAGTTTCACGCTCTTGGCGACATCGGTACCGGCGCGATCCTGCGCCTCGGCGGTGGAGGCACCCAGGTGCGGAGTCACCACCACCTGCGCCAGGTCGAACAGCGGCGAGTCGGTGCACGGCTCGGTGGCGAACACATCCAGGCCGGCGCCGCGGACATGGCCGCTGGTGATGGCCTCGGCCAACGCGGCCTCGTCGATCAGCCCGCCGCGGGCGGCGTTGACGATGATCACCCCCGGCTTGGTCTTGGCCAGTGCCTCCTTGCCGATCAGCCCAGCAGTCTCCGGCGTCTTGGGCAGGTGCACCGAGATGAAGTCGGCGCGGGCCAACAGGTCGTCGAGGGACAGAAGTTCGATGCCGAGCTGCGCCGCTCGTGCGGCCGACACGTAGGGGTCGTAGGCCACGATGTGGGCACCGAAGGCCGCCAGTCGCGCGGCGACCAGCTGTCCGATCCGACCCAGGCCGACCACGCCGACGGTGTGGTCGAAGATCTCGGTGCCCGAGAACGACGAGCGCTTCCACTCATGGTTGTGCAGGGTGGCGTCGGCGGCGGGAATCTGCCGCGCGGCGGCCAGCATCAGCGCGATTGCGTGCTCGGCGGCGCTGTGGATGTTGGAGGTCGGGGCGTTGACCACCAGTACCCCGCGCGCGGTGGCGGCGTCAACGTCGACGTTGTCCAGGCCCACCCCGGCGCGGGCCACGATCTTGAGTTTGGTTCCGGCCGCGAGCACCTCGGCGTCGACGGTGGTGGCCGACCGCACCAGCAGTGCGTCGGCTTCCGGAACCGCGGCCAGGAGCTTCTCTCGGTCCGGGCCATCCACCCAGCGCACTTCGACCTGGTCACCGAGGGCGGCAACGGTGGATTGGGCGAGTTTGTCAGCGATCAGAACCACGGGCAGAGTCACCCGGACAGCGTAGTGGGCGGTCGCGAGCGCGGCGGAGCCGGGCGCAACCCGCATGCCTCACACCCGAGTGCGGTCTACCCCTCCCAGAGACGGCGCAATCTATTCGACTGGACGCGATGCGGCAATGCATTGCGTCATCCGCACAGTTTATTGCCAGTTATTTGCTGACAAGTTGTCAGACTCAGTGTACTTTCAGCTTATGTGTGTTGTTCGTCACAAAACTTTATAGGCGTGTCACAGTTCACACTCAGAGGAGGATTCCCATGCGTACTACTCTCCGACCCCTTGCCCTCGCGGGCGCCACGCTGATCAGCGCCAGTGCCATCGCCGCCACCCCCGTACTGGTGGCCCCGGCGAACGTGCCGATGCCGGCCATCGAGCTCACCGCCGACGTGAGCGACATCCTGGGCAACTTCGATCTGACAGCAATCCTCAACGGCCTCACCGACTTCCTGAGCACTCTCAACCTGTCCGACATCTTCAATGGACTGGTCAACAACATCGACTTCTCGCAGATCTTCGGCGGACTGCTCGGCAACATCGACTTGTCCGAGATCTTCGACAACTTCAGCCAGCTGCTCAGCAACATCGACTTGTCGGCAATCTTCGACGGCTTGAGAGATTTCCTGACCGGCTTCGACTTCTCCTCGATGCTCAACGGCCTCGGCGACTTCCTGAGCAACCTGGACCTGTCCGGACTCCTCGACGGACTGGGCGGCATCCTGGGCAACCTGGACCTGTCCGGAATCCTCAACGGTCTCACCGACTTCCTGACCAACTTCGACATGTCGAACGTCTTCGACAGTCTCGGCAACTTCCTGACCGACTTCGACCTGCCCGGCCTGATCTCCGACCTGCACCTGACGGTATTGCTGGACAGCCTCGAAGCGTCCGGCCTGCTCGACGGAATGCTGGGCGGCCTGCTGGGCGGCCTGTAGCCGTTGCCGACACAAAGACCAGTGGCCCCTTCCCAGCGGAAGGGGCCACTCGTCTTATGCCCGCTGATATCAGCGGCGAACCTCAGGCGGTTTCGGTGATCGGCCGGTCCACCCAGCTCATCAGGTCGCGCAGCTTCTTGCCGGTGACCTCGATCGGGTGCTCGGCGTTGGCCTTACGCAGACCTTCCAGCTCCTTGTTGCCGCCTTCGACGTTGGCCACCAGGCGCTTGACGAAGGTGCCGTCCTGGATGTCGGACAGGATGTCGCGCATCCGCTGCTTGGTGTCGGCGTCGATCACCCGCGGACCGGACAGATAGCCGCCGAACTCCGCGGTGTCGGACACCGAGTAGTTCATCCGGGCGATCCCGCCCTCATACATCAGGTCGACGATCAGCTTGAGCTCGTGCAGCACCTCGAAGTAGGCCATCTCCGGGGCGTAGCCCGCCTCGACCATCACCTCGAAGCCGGCCTTGACCAGTTCCTCGGTGCCGCCGCACAGCACGGCCTGCTCGCCGAAGAGGTCGGTCTCGGTCTCCTCCTTGAAGGTGGTCTTGATGACGCCGGCCCGGGTGCCGCCGATGCCCTTGGCGTAGGACAGCGCCAGCGCCTCGCCGTTGCCGGTCGGGTCCTGGGCGACCGCGATCAGCGAGGGCACGCCCTTGCCGTCGACGAACTGCCGGCGCACCAGGTGACCCGGGCCCTTGGGCGCGACCATCCCGACGGTGATGTCGGCGGCCGGCTTGATCAGGCCGAAGTGGATGTTGAGGCCGTGGCCGAAGAACAGCGCGTCACCGGACTTGAGGTTGGGCTCGATGTCGTTGGTGAAGATCTCGGCCTGCGCGGTGTCGGGCGCCAACAGCATGATCACGTCGGCCCATTTGGCGACCTCGGCCGGGGTGTCGACCTCCAGGCCCTGCTCGGTGACCTTCGCGCGCGACTTGGAGCCCTCCTTGAGGCCCACCTTCACCTGAACGCCGGAGTCGCGCAGGCTCAGCGAGTGCGCGTGGCCCTGGCTGCCGTAACCGATCACGCCGACCTTGCGGCCCTGGATGATCGACAGGTCGGCGTCGTCGTCGTAGAACATCTCAACTGCCACTTTGTTTGCTTCCTTACTTCTCTTGGGGACTATTTGGCCGTGCCGATGCCGCGCGGGCCGCGCGACAACGATACGAGGCCGGACTGGACGATCTCGCGGATGCCATAGGGCTCCAGCACCCGCAGCAGCGCCTCGAACTTGGCCGGGGTGCCGGTGGCCTCGATGATCAGCGACTCCGGCGAGACGTCGATCACCCTGGCGCGGAACAGATTCACCGCCTCGACGATCTGCCCGCGGGTGCCGGCGTCGGCGCGGACCTTGATCAGGGCGATCTCACGCGCCACCGAATTGTCGTCTTCCTGCTCGACGATCTTGATGACGTTGATCAGCTTGTTGAGCTGCTTGGTGATCTGCTCGAGCGGGGTGTCCTCCACCGAGACGACGATCGTCATCCGGGACATGTTCTTGGTCTCGGTGGCGCCCACGGCCAGCGACTCGATATTGAAGCCGCGCCGGGAGAACAGCGCCGCAACCCGAGCCAGCACACCGGGTTTGTCCTCGACCAGCACCGACAGCGTATGCGTCTTCCAAGACATCAGGCGTGTCCCTCGTTGTCGTCGTCGTCGAACAGCGGCCGGATGCCCTTGGCCGCCTGAATCTCGTCGTTGCTGGTGCCGGCGGCCACCATCGGCCACACCTGGGCGTCGGCGCCGACGATGAAGTCGATCACCACCGGCCGGTCGGTGACCGCCCGCGCCGCCTTGATCACGTCTTCTACGTCTTCTTCACGCTCGCAACGCAATCCGACACAGCCAAGGGCCTCTGCGAGCATCACGAAGTCGGGGATGCGATGCGAGTGGGTGGCCAGGTCGGTCTGTGAGTACCGCTCCCCGTAGAACAGGGTCTGCCACTGGCGCACCATGCCCAGGTTTCCGTTGTTGATCAGTGCGACCTTGATCGGGATGCCCTCGATGGCGCAGGTGGCCAACTCCTGGTTGGTCATCTGGAAGCAGCCGTCGCCGTCGATCGCCCACACCTCGGCGTCGGGGCGGCCCATCTTGGCGCCCATCGCCGCCGGTATCGCGAAGCCCATGGTGCCCAGCCCCCCGGAGTTCAGCCAGGTGCGCGGCTGCTCGTATTTGACGAACTGCGCGGCCCACATCTGGTGCTGGCCCACGCCGGCGACATAGACCGCGTCGGGTCCGGCGATGCGGCCCAGCGTCTCGATCACCAACTCCGGCGACAGGCTGCCGTCACTCTGCGGCCCGTAGCTCAGCGGATAGGTGGAGCGCAGGTCGTCGAGGTAGGACCACCACTCGGTGAGATCACGCCCGGCGTCCGCCTTCTCATTGCGCAGCGCGGCAATCAGTTCGACGATGACGGCCTTGACGTCGCCGACGATCGGCACATCGGCGTGCCGGTTCTTGCCGATCTCGGCCGGGTCGATGTCGGCGTGAATCACCTTGGCGTCCGGGGCGAATGAATCCAGCTGGCCGGTGACCCGGTCGTCGAACCGGGCGCCGAGGGTGATCAGCAGATCCGATTTCTGCAGCCCGGCAACCGCCGACACTGTGCCGTGCATGCCGGGCATTCCCAGGTGCTGGCGGTGACTGTCCGGGAAGGCGCCGCGCGCCATCAGCGTGGTGACCACCGGGATCCCGGTCAGCTCGGCCAACTCGGCCAACTCTTCGCAGGCGTCGCCGCGGATCACGCCCCCGCCGACGTAGAGCACCGGCCGGCGCGCCGCCGCGATCAGCTTGGCAGCCTCGCGCACCTGCCGGTTGTGCGGCTTGGTGGTGGGCTTGTAGCCGGGCAGGTCCAGCCGCGGCGGCCAGGCGAACGTGCACTGACCCTGCAGCACGTCCTTGGGGATGTCGACGAGAACGGCACCGGGCCGTCCGCTTGCCGCGATGTAGAACGCCTCGGCCAGCGCCCGCGGGATGTCGTCGCCGTTGCGAACCAGGAAGTTGTGCTTGGTGATCGGCATGGTGATGCCGGAGATGTCGGCCTCTTGGAAGGCGTCGGTGCCGATCAGCTGGCGACCGACCTGCCCGGTGATCGCAACCACCGGGATGGAGTCCATCTGCGCATCCGCCAGCGGGGTGACCAGGTTGGTGGCACCGGGGCCCGAGGTGGCCATGCACACCCCGACCCGGCCGGTGGCGTGCGCGTAGCCGCTGGCGGCGTGCCCGGCGCCCTGCTCGTGACGAACCAGCACATGCCGCAGTTTCTTCGAGTCGAACAGCGGGTCATAGACCGGCAGCACCGCGCCGCCCGGGATGCCGAAGATGACGTCGACGTCGAGTTCCTCCAGCGACCGGATCACCGACTGGGCGCCGGTCATCTGCTCGGGCGGGACGTGCTTGGCGGGCGACTTGGCCTTGTCAGAAGGGACGTCCGAGGCCGAACCCGCGTTGGCTGACTGCTGCGCTGCCGACCGCTCGGACGGTCGTGTGGTGGGTGCGCTCACGATTTCCTCTTCGATTCCTCTGGTGCTCTGGACTGGTGGCAACAAAAAACCCCCGCCAGCTCAGCTGCTGTACGAGGGTTGCGCGTTGGTGGTTGAAAACTCAGGCAACAACCAACGCGCAGGGGGCTACTACGAGCATGCCGTTGTCCATAGCCGTTGACGGTAGTCGCTGCACCGACCGGCAGTCAAACCTGGTCAGTGCAGATGATCGACAAGGGCGCCCCGCTCCCCGAAGAGCTCGGTGGTCCAATGCTGCAGCAGCGCGGCGTTGTCGAAGTCGTCGGGGTGGAAGCCGGGCTCGTTGTAGGTGCCCAGCCGGCGGAAGACCGTGCGGGTCAGGAACGGCGAATGCCGCAGGGCCGCGAAGCTGCGGACGAGTCGTACCGGGTGATAGGCGGCCCGGTCGCCGAAGAGCGAGATGACGGTGTTCACCATGACGGTGAGGGGGAAGGTGAAGCGGATGATCCGCATCGTCCGGATGCGTCGGGTTTCGTCGCCCCCGACTGCGCGATAGACGTCGAATGCCACCGACCGGTGTTCGGATTCCTCGATGGCGTGCCACAGCAGCATGGACCGCACCTCGGTCGTGCCGAGCAGGGCCTGCGCCCGCTCGTCGGAGAGCAGGGTCTCGGCGAAGACGGCGGTGAAATGCTCGAGTGCGGCGGTGATGGCCAGGCAGGTCAGCGGGGAGAACCGTCGTTCGATGACCTCCTGGCGGCGCGCCACCAGCCGGTCGATCCTGCGCGTCGGGTAACCCATCTCGTGCAGGCGCTCGTTGAGCGCACGGTGCTCGCGCCCGTGGGTCATCTCCTGGCCGATGAATCCTTTGACCTGATCTTTGAGATCGGGGTCGGTGATCTGATCGGCGTAGCGGCGCACCGAACGAATGAAGAAGTCCTCGCCCTCCGGGAATACCGCCGACAGGTGCGCGATCATGTGGCTCATCACCAGGTCGCCCTGGACGAAGTGACGATCCAGCGTCGCCACCGGGTAGTTGAACCGGATGCGGCGGGGCTGTACCGCCGGGTGGCGGTTCTCGTTGGCGGTCATGACTCTCTCTCGGTTTGTGGGTCTGCAAAGCCGGTCACCAGTGGCCGAACCAGCATTTTGAAAGTGTTGAGAACGTCGTTGGTGGCCACCGGTTCATGGCCGTCTATCGACCGCGACATCGCAAGGCCGTTCATCAACACGAAAGCCATCTGCAGGCCGATGCGCGACCGTGGGGCGGCGGCACCAGCGGGGTCGGCCGGGCCGAGCAGTTGGTCGTAGACCCGCTCGCAGGCTTCCGCGAACTGCCGATCGGTTTCGATGACCGCCGGCGCCAACTCCGGGTCGGTACGCGCCGCCACCCACAGTTCGTGTGTCGCGGTGAAGGTCGGACCGGAGAACATCGACCACAGCAGGTCGAAGGCCTCGTCAAGCTTGTCGGCAGCGGGATCCAGTCCCGCCATCAAGACCTCGAACTCCTCGATACGCCGGTTCAGCGAGAACTCGACCGCGGCGGTCAGCAGGCCGATCTTCGAGGGGAAGTGACCTTGCAGCGCCCCCACCGACACCCCGGCGCGGCGGGCCACCTCGGTGGTCGTGGTGCCCTTGAATCCGACCTCTATCAGGGCGTCGAGGGTGGCGTCCAGCAGGGCACGCCGAGTCTCGGCGGTACGTTCCGCCTGGGTGCGGCGGGGCTTGGTGGGCGTCACCGGCCCATCATGACCCACTAAAAATAAGTAGTCAATATTTATTCTTTACGGCGGTCCCGCCGCGGCGCAGATCAGCTCAGCGGGTTCGCTCCGTTGAGGAACGCCCACATCGCCACGCCGCCGGCGATCCCGAGCAGCAGCGACGCCACCGACCCGATGAAAGGCCGCCGGGCCCAGCCACGGTCGCCGTCCAGCCCGTACCGGCCCGGACCGACCAGCACGATCGCCACCGCGACGACGATCAGCATGAGGTGGAACTCGTGGCCCTCGGGAAGAAACACCGCAAAGCGGCCCTGCTCGTGCGAGACACCGGCCAGCACGCCGTTGATCAGGTAGGCCAGTGCGCCGGCGGCGGCCAATGGGGTGAACAATCCGAGCACCAGCAGCAGGCCGGCGGCGATCTGACCTCCGCCCGCGGCGTAGGTGAGGATGTCGGCGTGCTGGTAGCCGGCGGCGGAGATCGAGTCCTGGAACCCGTTCAGGCCCGCACCGCCCCACCAGCCGAACAGCTGGCGCAGCCCGTGCGCCACCAGCAGGATGCCCAGACCCAACCGCAGGATCAGCAGGCCCAGGTCCTGGGTGCCGCGGCGGTCCACCGCACGAAACGGCTCGTCGGCGTCGATAGCCCCGGACAGCCGCCCGCCGGCGGGCTGCGGCTCGGCATACGGCAACGGGTGGTAATCGCCACCGATGCCGCGGGCACCGGTGGGGTCGTAGGGCGGAATGGCTGCGGTCTCGAAATCACCGGTATAGGTCGGTGATGGCATGTCGTCCTCCGGATCTACCAGACGTGCCGATTTGGGACGCCTTTTGCCTGCGTCGGCAGTCTCATCCGGCTTGCGCCAGCGTGAGCCCTCACCTTGACTGGTCACCCAGCCAGGGTAAGGGCAACCCGGATCGGATTGGGGATTTGAACGGCTTCGTTAGCGAATCGAATCCGGCCCGGTACAGCCACAGCAACACCGCGCCGCCTTCGCCCGGAGTGGACTTCCTGGCGAGAACGGACCCGGGGTCCGTAACCTGACGGGCATGCGGATGCGCGGGGCGGTTCAGCGGATGCCAGTTGTCCTGTGCACGGCACTCCTGGCGCTGACCGGCTGCGCGCATTTCGACGACGCACAGTCGCAGCCGTTCACCACGGTGCCCCGGCGGGGAATGGCCCCGGCCACCACGCCCCCGCCTCCCCCGCCGCTGCCGGCGAATCCGTTCCCCAAGCAATGCCCGGCGCCCGGGGTGATGCAGGGCTGCCTGGAGAGCACCAGCGGTCTGATCATGCACGCCGACAGCAAATCCGCCCTGGTCGCCGAGCGGACCACCGGTGCGGTCAAAGAGGTCTCGCTGAGCGCCGAGCCCAAGGTGAAGACCGTCATCGGTGTCGATCCGGCAGGCGACGGCGGACTGATGGACATCGTGCTGTCCCCCACCTACGCCCAGGACCGGCTGATGTACGCCTACATCAGCACCCCGACCGACAACAGGGTGGTGCGCGTCGCCGACGGCGACGTTCCCAAAGACATCCTGACCGGAATACCCAAGGGGCCGACCGGCAACACCGGCGCACTGATCTTCACCAGCCCCACCACGCTGGTGGTGCAGACCGGTGATGCGGGTAACCCGGCGGCGGCCGCCGATCCCGGTTCGACCGCGGGCAAGGTGCTGCGCATCGAGCAGCCGACCACCATCGGACAGGCCGCCCCCACCACCGCGCTCAGTGGACTGGGCGCCGGCGGCGGGATGTGCGTCGACCGCGTCGACGGTTCGCTCTACGTCACCGACCGCAGCCCCGGCGGCGACCGTCTGCAGCGCATCACCAAAGACTCCCAGGTTTCGACCGTGTGGACCTGGCCGGACAAGCCGGGTGTGGCCGGCTGCGCCGCGATGGACGGAATCGTGCTGGTCAACCTGGTCAACACCAAGCAGACGGTGGCGGTCCGGTTGGCCGCCGGCACCGGTTCGGTCAGCAGCGAGCCCGAGGTCATGCGCCAGGACACCCACGGGCATGTCTGGGCGGTGAAGATGTCTCCCGACGGCAACGTCTGGGGCGCGACGGTGAACAAGACCGCCGGGGATGCCGAGAAGCTCGACGACGTGGTGTTCCCGTTGTTCCCGTCCGGCGGCGGTTTCCCGCGCGCCAACGACGACAAGGACTAGAACTTCCGTCGGGCTTGCCCGCCCAGTAGCCCGCGATTGCGCGGGGTGCCACTTTCGTCGCCATCCGAGCCGGGCAACAATCCCGAACTCCCCTGTCAATCACCTGAGTATCAACACATGACACTCAACGTCAAGTCGTTGACAAAACATGAACACATGTCCACATAAATCCACTGACATGCAATTGTGTCCCATAAATCAATTTATAGATTCCTAATCTACTTTCAGGTAATGTGCGTCGCCGTGGCAATCGTCACGCTTCACGTAACAAGGAGTCCCATGCAACACGCAGCCCCCCGTCCCTTGATTGCCGCCGGCATCGCGCTGGTCGGTGCAGGTGCCATCGCCGCCACCCCGGTCGCCGCGCTGCCCACCCTGCCCTCGGTTGACTCACCCGCGGTCGCGCTGACCGCCGGTTTCGATGCATTCGGCGCCTGGCAGGACGTGTTCGACACCGCCAAGGCCAACATCACCACGCTGACCGATAACAGCTCGTTCGTCGCGGGACAGCAACTGATCGCCGACCTGGTCAACGGCACGTCGATCGATCCGCAGGCAGTCATCGACGCCATCGTGCAACCCAACATGGCAACCGACCTGCCGATGTCTCCGCTGCTTCTGAGCAACGACGCGCTGCAGGCGCTTGTCACGCTGGTGATGCCGCAGTTCATGCCCAGCGACTTCCCCCTCACCACCGACGAGCTGACCCCGATCCTGTCGTTCCTGGCCTCCCCGTTCAGCGGTGTCCTGATGGGCGCGATCGGCCCGTCGATCGCTCCGCTGGTGGCACTGGGTAACAGCTTCACCGACATCAGCAATGCCCTGGGCGGTGACAACCCGGACTGGGACACGGCCCTGCAGGACATCGTCAACATTCCGGCCAACATGGTCGGCGGCCTCCTCAACGGCGCGACGCTCAACCTCGACGCCCTGCTGCCGACCCTGACCGAAGCCGGCCTGCTGCCCGAGAATCTGGACGTCACCGCACTGAGTTACACCTTCGGCGGGCTGTTGTCCCCCGGTCTCACCGCCAGCGACGTCGAGGGCTACGTCAATTTGGTCTCCGATGGCAGCTCCCCCGGCATCGGCGGGTCGATCATCAACGGACTGGGGCTCACCACGGGTCTCATGGGCTTCCCGCTGGTGATCGAGGGCCAGGGCGTCGGGTCGATCGGCGCGTGGGAGAGCCTGGACCAGATCATCGCCGCTGCGCTGGGCTGGGACGGTGTCAGTGACCCGCTGGACGGTCTGTTCGACTCCATCTGAATCTCGGGCTGACCGCGAAGTGGCCCCCTTCGACCGCGAAGGGGGCCACTTGGGCGTCGGTTCTCACAGAAGTATTACTGACTCCGCCCGAGCGCCTTAAATATCCGCCTTACGTTGGGAATCGAGCGGTCGACAGAACGACCGCCCAGCGAAAAGGATGACGACACCATGTTGATCGACGTTCGGTGGCTGCAGTACATCTTGGACCACCTGGGCCACCACTCGACACGTCAGCAGCCGCAGCCGCACGCCGCCATCGCGGCCTGAACCGCGCGGGACTAGCCGCAGGCTGCGAGCACCAGCTCACGCACCCGGGCGGCGTCCGCCTGGCCTTTGGTGGCCTTCATCACCGCACCCACGATCGCACCCGCGGCCTGCACCTTGCCGCCCCGAATCTTCTCGGCCACATCCGGATTTGCAGCCAACGCCTCGTCGATCGCCGCCTGAATCACCGAGTCGTCACGGACCACGACCAGGCCCCGGTCGTTCATCACCTGCTCGGGCTCGCCCTCGCCGGCCAGCACACCCTCGACCACCTGCCGGGCCAGCTTGTTGGAGAGCTTGCCCGAATCCACCAGAGCCACCACCTGGGCGACCTGGGTTGGCGTGATGCCCAATGCGTCGAGTTCGATGCCGGCCTCGTTGGCTTTCTGAACCAGGAAGTTTCCCCACCAGGCCCGGGCCGCCTCACTGGACGCCCCGGCGGACACGGTGGCGGCGACCATTTCGACCGCACCGGCGTTCACCAGGTCGCGCATCACCTCGTCGGAGACGCCCCACTCGTCCTGAATCTTCTTGCGTGACAGCCACGGAAGCTCCGGAATGGTGCCGCGCAGCTCGTCGACCCATTGCGCACTCGGCGCCACCGGCTCCAGGTCGGGCTCGGGAAAATACCGGTAGTCCTCGGCGGTCTCCTTGGCCCGGCCCGGGCTGGTGTAGCCGGCCTCGTGGAAGTGCCGGGTTTCCTGGACCACCGTTCCGCCACCGGTGAGCACCGCGCCCTGTCGGCGCATCTCGTAGCTGACGGCCACCTCGACACTCTTGAGCGAGTTGACGTTCTTGGTCTCGGTGCGGGTGCCGAATTCGGTTGCACCGGTTGGCTTCAGCGAGACGTTGGCGTCGCAGCGCATCGACCCCTGGTCCATCCGCACATCGGAGACATCCAGTCCGCGCAGCAGGTCCCGCAGCGCGGTCACATACGCCCGAGCGATTTGCGGGGCACGCTCGGCGGTGCCGGTGATCGGCTTGGTGACGATCTCGATCAGCGGTACCCCGGCCCGGTTGTAGTCGACCAGTGATTCGACCGCACCCTCGATACGGCCGGTGTCACTGCCCACGTGGGTGAGCTTGCCGGTGTCCTCCTCCATGTGGGCGCGCTCGATGTCGACCCGCCAGACCGTCCCGTCGTCCAGCGGCACATCGAGGTAGCCGTTGAAGGCGATCGGCTCGTCGTATTGGGAGATCTGGTAGTTCTTCGGCTGATCGGGATAGAAGTAGTTCTTCCGGGCGAACCGGCACCAGGAGGCGATCTCACAGTTCAGCGCGAGCCCGATCCGGATCGCGGACTCGACCGCAGCCCCGTTGAGTACCGGCAGCGAACCTGGCAGGCCCAGACACACCGGGCACACCTGGGTGTTGGGTTCGGCGCCGAACTCCGTCGAGCAGCCGCAGAACATCTTGGTGGCCGTGGACAGCTCGACGTGCACCTCCAGGCCCAGTACCGGGTCGAAGCGGGCGAGCACGTCGTCGTAATCGAGCAGTTCGGCGACAGCAGCGGTCATGCCCGGAAGTCTAAGCGACCGGATCACACCGGCCAGTCCTCCATCCGCTGGGCGGCGTCGAAGAACATCCACTCGTAGCGCGACGCGGTGTGGAAATGTCGACACATCAGGTCCCACTCGGCCGGTGAGGCCTGGGCGCCGACCCGGTCGATGACACCGAGCACCTGCTCGACCACGGCCTGGTACTGCGCTCCCGCGTAGGTGTTGATCCAGCGCTGGAACAGCGGGTCCGGGGAGCCGATGCGCTGCAGGTGCTCACCCACCCGGGCGTAGATCCAGTAGCACGGCAGCACCGCTGCGACGGCCTCGGCGTAGGACCCGGATGCGGTGACCGCCAACAGGTAGCTGGCATAGGCCTGGGTGGTGGGGGCGACCGGCAGTGATGCGGCCCCTGCCGCGCCCAGGCCCAGGTCGGCGAGCAGCCCTGCGTGCAACTCGTTTTCGGCGGCGATGGCCACTCCGGCGTGCTCGGCGAACATCGTCAGCTCCGCCTCGACCGGCGCCTTGGCCGCACACCCCGCCAGCGCTCGCGCATACGCCCGCAGGTAGTGGGCGTCTTGGACGAGGTAGTAGCGGAATCGGTCGTGACTCAACGAGCCGTCGGCCAGACCGGTGAGAAAGGGGTGCACGCAGATTCGTTCATAGATGTCGGCGGCCAGGCCCCAGAGTGCCTCACCCGTCCGTTCGGCCATGCCCCAGGCTATCGGGTCGCACTAAACTGGCCGGATGTCCGACCGCAACGTCCTCGGCCAACCCCTACAACAATGCGGCACAGACCCGGTCACCGGTTTCTACCGCGACGGCTGCTGCTCGTCGGGTCCCGAAGACATCGGGCTGCACACCATCTGCGCGGTGGTCACCACTGAGTTCCTCGCCCATCAGCGCTCTATCGGCAACGATCTGTCCACCCCGATGCCGGCCTATCGGTTCCCGGGTCTGACCCCCGGTGACCGGTGGTGTGTCACCGCGGTGAATTGGCTTCGCGCGCACCAAGACGGCTGTGCGGCACCGGTGGTACTGGCCGCCACCGGAGAACGAACCCTCGACGTGGTTTCGCTGGATGTGTTGCAGCAGTATGCGGTTGACGTGCCCGACAGTCCGAGTGAACTGTGAGTCAGTAACCCAGCGTGATGCCCGTACCGCCGCCACCCGCGCTGCTCTGCTGGCGGCTACGGACGTACCGGACGAATTCCTCGACCAGTGCGCCGCTTTCGGGGCAGTCCACCGACACCGACGCCGCGAGCAGTCGCCCGGTCTGATCCTCCGGCAGGCCGCTGGTCGCCAGGATGTGGTCGACCGCGCGCTTGACGCCGCCCAGGTTCGGCTGGTCACGCATGAACCCGCAGACCTCGCCGCCGTGGTCGTCGACGTAGCCGCCGACCGCGTCACCGCTGGCGTGAGCCGAACCGGCGGAGAGCAAAGCCACCGGCAGCGCACTCAGGGCAGCGACCATCCATGTCAGTTTTGTCATCTCCGCCCCATCATCAGTCGTCAAGCAGGTGATCGGCCCACCGCCGAACATACGTTGACTATTGTGCGGCCATTTTCGCTCTTTGTCATGCGCATGCCGCGTGCGGGCGGCGCCTGCCTCAGCCGAAGAACGCCGCCGCATCGTCATAGCGGCTCTGCGGCACCACTTTCAGTTGGCGCACCGCGTCGGCCAGTTGCACCCGGCCGATCTCCTGGCCGCGCAGCGACACCATCATGCCGTACTCGCCGGCGTGAGCGGCATCGGCGGCGTTGACACCGAACCGGGTGGCCAGCACCCGGTCGTAGGCGGTTGGGGTGCCGCCGCGTTGCACATGGCCGAGCACCGTGGTGCGCACCTCCTTCTTGACTCGCCGCTCGATCTCGACGGCCAACTGGGCGGCGACTCCGGTGAATCGCTCGTGACCGAACTCGTCGACCCCGCCGGCCCGCAACTCCATCGATCCGGCAGCGGGTTTGGCGCCTTCGGCGACGACGCAGATGAAGTGTGACGAACCGTGCTGGAACCGCTGTTTGACCAGCCGGCACACGTCCTCGACGTCGAAGGGCTGCTCCGGGATCAGGGTCATGTGCGCACCGCTGGCCAGGCCCGCGTTCAGTGCGATCCAGCCGGCGTGGCGGCCCATCACCTCGACCAGCATCACCCGCTGGTGGGATTCGGCGGTGGAGTGCAGCCGGTCGATGGCGTCGGTGGCGACCTGAAGTGCGGTGTCGTGGCCGAAAGTGACGTCGGTGCAGTCGATGTCGTTGTCGATGGTCTTGGGTACCCCGACCACCGGGACGTTCTCCTGCGACAGCCAGTGCGCCGCGGTCAGCGTGCCCTCGCCGCCGATCGGGATCAGCACATCGATGCCGTTGTCATCCAGGGTCGCCTTGACCTGATCCAGGCCGGCGCGCAACTTGTCGGGGTTCACCCGGGCGGTGCCGAGCATGGTGCCGCCCTTGGCCAGCAACCGATCGTTGCGGTCATCGTTAGCCAGTTGGATGCGGCGGTTCTCCAGCAGGCCGCGCCAACCGTCGGAGAATCCGACCACTGTGGAGCCGTAGCGGGAGTCGCAGGTGCGCACCACCGCTCTGATCACCGCGTTCAGTCCGGGGCAGTCGCCGCCGCCGGTGAGCACTCCGATTCGCATGGTGCCCATCTTGCCGGGTGCCGCCGGTCGCCGCGGGCGGACGCCGAATCACACAGAGCCGCCAATTACCCGTCACGCGGGGCCATCAAGGATCAACTCGTGCGGAAATGTGGACATAGTCGAATCATTCGAATTGACCGATCTTTACACGTTCTGAATACCCCACATATTGTTTTGAACGTCAATTTGAAACAGGGTAATTTTAACGCCGAAGATATATATTGATATTCCTTGACCGCACAATTAATCGGTCCTTATGCTACGCATATTCCCCGGGGGGTTGATCACTACAATTCGAACGGATACGGCCATGCGAATCACCTGTTCTCCACCGCTGGCGACCGCCGGTGTCGGTCTGGCGGTGGCCGGCCTGCTCGTCGCGCCCCCGTCGGCAGCACCGCACGTGCCGTCCGTCGCAGCGCAGAGCGCGGTACAGCTCACCGCCGCCTTCGACGACCTGTCTTGGACCCAGGTGTTCGACAACGCCTCCGCCGCCCTGACCAGCAACGTCTCGGGCCCATTTGCTGGCGCCCCGTTCCCGGCGCTGGAGCAGGTCGTGCTCAACTGGGCCGGCTATCTGGGCGACCTGTACAAGGACCTGGCGACCGGCAACTACGCGGGGATCCAGGCCACGTCCACCGCGATCGCGGCGGACATCGCCGATCACCTGGCAGCCGCCCACAACGCGCCGATGGTGCCATTCGACCCCACCGGTTCCGCGTCATATCTGCTGCCGTCCCTGGACAACGCGCCAATTTCGCTGGACTTCTCCGCGTGCGCCGGAAGCCTGTGCCTCAGCCCCTCCATTGACTTGGGCGGCCATGCCGCATTGCTCAACGACTTCATCAATGGGCTGCCCATCGATTTGGATCTCGGCAAGCTCGGCACGATCCATTTCGGCACCATCAACATTCTTTCCGACCTGCTCGGCAGCAGCCTCGCCGGCCAGGTGCTGCCCTACCTGGAATTCATGGGATCACCGCTGAGCGGTGTGCTGTGGGGAATGGTCGGGGCGAACCTGAGCCCCATGGCACAGCTGCTCGATGACGGCATGCACATCTACCAGGCGCTGACGGCCCCCGCACCGGACTACACGACGGCACTGGCGGACCTGGGGGCCATCCCGGCCAATGTCACCAACGCCTACCTGGAGGGCTACGGCAACCTGGGCAATCTGCTGTCCGATCTCGGCATCGCCGACGGCGGATTCCAGCTCGACCTCGGCGGGCTGCTCAGCCCGGCCGGCTCGTTCTTCAACGCACTGGGCTTCGACTTCGGCGTGAGCTCCAGCACCGACATCCTCGGCGTCACCTGGTCGGCATCGGCGAACCTGGTATCGCCGGCCATGGAGGTCGGGCCGCTCGCGTCGCTGCTCGAAATGGGGCAGGCGATCGCACAGTCCGTCGGCTGGAACGACGTCGGCAGCCAGCTGGCCGATCTGGCCGGCCAGTTCTGAGGCGCCCGCCTAGATCGCGTTGGGCAGTTCCCCGCGGGCGGCCTCGTAAGCCGCACCCACCCGGTACAGCCGGTCATCGGCCAGCGCCGGCGCCATGATCTGCAGCCCCACCGGCAGCCCGTCGTCGCCGGACAGCCCCGACGGCACCGACATGCCGCAATGCCCGGCCAGGTTCAGCGGCAGCGTGCACAGGTCGAACAGGTACATCGCCAGCGGGTCGTCGACCTTCTCGCCCAGCCGGAACGCCGTCGTCGGCGTGGTCGGCGAGATCAGCACGTCGACGGACTCGTACGCGGTGTCCAGATCCCGCGCGATCAGCGTGCGCACCTTCTGCGCCTGGTTGTAGTAGGCGTCGTAGTAGCCGGCCGACAGCGCGTAGGTGCCGAGCATGATGCGGCGCTTGACCTCCGGGCCGAATCCGGCCGCCCGGGTCAGCGCCATCACCTCCTCGGCGCTGTGGGTGCCGTCATCGCCGACCCGCAGCCCGAAGCGCATCGCGTCGAAGCGGGCCAGGTTGGACGACACCTCCGAGGGCAGGATCAGGTAGTAGGCGGACAGCGAATAGTCGAAGTGCGGGCAGTCGACCTCGGAGATCTGCGCACCAAGGGCTTTGAGCGCTTCGACGGCGGCGTTGAACGACGCCAGCACGCCCGGCTGATAGCCCTCGCCGCTGTGCAGTTGGCGCACCACGCCGACCCGCATCCCGGACAGGTCACCGGTGGCCCCGGCGCGCGCGGCGCCGACGACGTCGGGAACCGGTACGTCCAACGAGGTGGAGTCGCGCGGGTCGTGCCCGGCGATCACCTGATGCAGCAGGGCGGTGTCGAGCACGGTTCGCGCGCACGGCCCGCCCTGGTCCAGCGACGACGCGCACGCCACCAGCCCGTAGCGGCTGACGGTGCCGTAGGTGGGTTTGACGCCGACGGTGGCGGTCAGGGCGGCCGGCTGGCGGATGGAGCCGCCGGTGTCGGTGCCGATGGCCAGCGGCGCCTGGAATGCGGCCAGCGCCGCGGCGCTGCCGCCGCCGGAGCCGCCCGGTACCCGCTCGACGTCCCAGGGGTTGCGGGTCGGACCGTAGGCGGAGTTCTCGGTGGACGAGCCCATCGCGAACTCGTCCATGTTGGTCTTGCCCAGGATCGGGATACCGGCCGCACGCAGCCGGGCGGTGACGGTCGCGTCGTACGGCGCGCGCCAGCCTTCCAAGATCTTCGAGCCGCAGGTGGTGGGCGCGTCGACGGTGGTGAAGACGTCTTTGAGGGCCAGCGGCACCCCGGCCAGCGCCGACGGCGCCTCGCCGGCCGCGATGGCCTTGTCCGCGGCGGCTGCGGCGGCCAGCGCCTGCTCGGCGCCGACGTGCAGGAACGCGCCGTAACGCTCGTCGGTGGCGGCGATCTGGTCCAGGTGGGCCCTCGTGACCTCGACCGAGGACACCTCGCCGGCGGCGATCCGGCCGGCCAGGGTGGCCGCGTCGGAACGGATCAGCTCACTCACTGGCTCTCCCCCAGGATCTGCGGGACCGCGAACCGGCCGTCTTCGGCGCGCGGGGCCGCCGCCAGCGCCTGCTCCTGGGTCAGGCAGGCCACGATCTCGTCGGGCCGGGTCACGTTGACCGCCTTGAGCGGGTTGTCGGTCGCCTCGACGCCGGTGACGTCGACGGCCTGGATCGTGCTGACATGGGTCAGGATCGCATCGAGCTGGCCGGCGAAGCCGTCCAACTCGGCGTCGGTCAGCGCCAGCCTGGCCAGACGGGCCAGATGGGCTACGTCATCACGGGAGATCTGGGACACGACAGGCAAGCCTAGCCGCCCGGCTGTGGCACAGTTTTCTTGTGTCTTCCTACCTGCTGCGCGTCGAACTCGACGACCGCCCCGGCAGCCTCGGCTCGCTGGCCGTGGCCCTCGGCTCGGTGCGGGCCGACATCCTGTCGCTGGACGTCGTGGAGCGCGGGCAGGGATCTGCGATCGACGACCTGGTGGTCGAGCTGCCGGCCGGGTCGATGCCCGACGTCCTGATCACCGCCGCCGAACGGCTCGACGGTGTGCGTGTGCACAGTGTCCGCCCGCATACCGGCCTGCTGGACGCACACCGCGAACTCGAGCTCATCGATCACGTGGCGGCCGCCGGTGCCCGCAAGGCCAAGCTGCAGAAACTCGTCGACGAGGCACCCCGGGTGCTGCGGGTCAGCTGGTGCGCGGTACTGCGCGCCGACGAATCCGAGAGAGGGTTCCGCCGGCTCGCCGGCAGCCCGGGCACCCCGGAGACCGAAGTCGGCGCGGTGCCCTGGCTGCCGATCGAACACCCCGCCGCCCTGGACAACACCGCGGACTGGGTGCCGGAGGTGTGGCGGAACATGGACATCGCCTTGGCCGCTGCGCCGCTCGGAAACCCCAGTACCGCGATTGTGTTGGGCCGCACCGGCGGTCCGGACTTCCTGCCCGCCGAGGTGCTGCGGCTGGGCTATCTGGCCGGGATCGTTGCGACGCTGCTGCGTTAGTCGGCTGGTTCTGAAGCCGGTTGCGGCTCGGGGCCCTCGGCCAGCAACCTGGCGAAGCCTTCCTCGTCCAGGATCGGCACCCCCAGCTCAACGGCCTTGTCGTACTTGGAACCCGGAGCGTCCCCGGCCACCACGTAGGCGGTCTTCTTCGACACCGATCCGGCCGCCCGGCCGCCGCGGGCGATGATCGCCTCCTTCGCGCCGTCGCGGGAGAAGCCGGTCAGCGAACCGGTGACCACGATGGAAAGACCCTCCAGCGTGCGCTCGATACTGGCGTCGCGTTCGTCGGCCATCCGCACCCCGGCGGCGCGCCACTTGTCCACGATGGCGCGGTGCCAGTCGACGTCGAACCATTCGGTGACCGCGGCGGCGATGGTCGGCCCGACCCCCTCGACTGCGGCCAGCTGTTCGGTGGACGCCGCGGTGATCGCCTCCAGGCTGCCGAATTCGGTTGCCAGCGAACGCGCCGCTGTGGGTCCGACGTGCCGGATCGACAGCGCCACGAGCACCCGCCACAGCGGCTGGGCTTTGGCCTTGTCGAGGTTGGCCAGCAGCTGCTGCCCGTTCTTGGACAGCACATTCTTCTGCGTGGTGAACAGTTCGGTGCGCAGCAGGTCGTCTTCGGTGAGGGAGAACAGGTCCCCCTCGTCGGAGATCACCCCGGCGCCCAGCAGCGCGGTCGCCGCCTCATAACCCAGAGCCTCGATGTCGAAAGCGCCGCGGCCGGCGACGTGGAACACCCGCTCGCGCAGCTGCGCCGGGCAGGACCGCGCGTTGGGGCAGCGGATGTCGACATCGGCCTCCTTGGCCGGTGCCAGCTCGGTGCCGCATTCGGGACATGTTGTGGGCATGACGAATTCGCGCTCGGTGCCGTCGCGCAGGTCCACCACGGGCCCGAGCACCTCGGGGATCACGTCGCCGGCCTTGCGGATCACCACGGTGTCGCCGATCAGCACCCCCTTGCGCTTGACCTCCGAGGCGTTGTGCAGGGTGGCCAGACCGACCGTGGAGCCGGCCACCTTGACCGGCGTCATATAGGCGAACGGGGTGACCCGGCCGGTGCGGCCGACGCTGACCCGGATGTCGAGCAGCGTGGTCTGCGCCTCCTCCGGCGGGTACTTGTAGGCCACCGCCCACCGCGGCACCCTTGAGGTGGCCCCGAGCCGGCGTTGCAGCGCCAGGTCATCGACTTTGATGACGACACCGTCGATTTCGTGTTCGACGTCGTGGCGATGCTCACCCCAGTAGGTGATGCGTTCGGCGGCGGCGTCGATCCCCTGGACCCGGGTGGTGTGGGTGGACACCGGCAGCCCCCACGCCTGCATCGCCAGGTAGGCCTCATGCAGAGTGGCCGGGTTGAAACCCTCGGTGTATCCCAGGCCGTGGCAGATCATGTGCAGGTTGCGCCGCGCGGTGACGGCCGGATTCTTCTGACGCAGCGAGCCTGCCGCACTGTTGCGGGGATTGGCGAACGGCGGCTTGCCCTCGGCGACCAGACCGGCGTTGAGCGCCTCGAAATCCTCCAGCCGGTAGTACACCTCGCCGCGCACCTCCAGCACCGCCGGCACCGGGAACTCGGTGTCGGCGTTGAGGAATTCGGGAACCCCGGTGATGGTGCGGGCATTGAGCGTGACGTCCTCACCGACCCGTCCGTCGCCGCGGGTGGCCCCGCTGGACAGCCGGCCGTCCCGGTAGACCAGCCCGAGTGCCGCCCCATCGATCTTCAGCTCGCACAGGTAGTCGGTGTCACCGCCGATCTCGCCGCGCACCCGGCCCGCCCAGGCCATCAACTCATCGGGTGAGAACACGTCTTCCAGCGACAGCATCCGCTCCAGGTGTTCGGCGGGTGCGAAGTCGGTGGTGAATCCGGCGCCGCCGACCAGCTGAGTGGGTGAGTCGGCGGTGCGCAGTTCCGGGTGGGCCTCCTCGAGCGCGAGCAGTGCGTTGAACAGCTGGTCGAAGTCGCCGTCGGTGATGATCGGCGCATCCTTGATGTAGTAGCGGAACTGGTGTTCGCGGACCTCCTCAGCCAGCTCATGCCACTGCCGCCGGATGTCGCCGGTGACGCCGTCCGCCTCTGGATTCACCTCCGCAGGCTATCGGGGTGGACCCGGCAGTGGAATTTCGGCGCACGGTGATTCTTGTCCCCAACCGCCGGTGTCCAGGTACTGAATAACCAAAGACGACGCAATCCGTTTACCAGGTGTACACCGAGGTTGTTTAATGTGCGATATGCGTAAGCCATCGTGATGTATGAGAGCTTGCTCAACACTGCGGGACCTCACTTTGAAGCGGGAGATTGGGCGGGCATGGCGACATCGCGATTCATCAAGGGCGTGACCTGATCAGCCCGACCTCAAGTCCCTCACTGGCCCTGGTGTCGGCCGCCAGTTTCGGGGTGACCGACTTCGTCGGCGGGGTGGCTGCCCGCCAGGTCGCCGCACTTCGGGTGATCATGATCTCCACACCGGTGTCGATGCTGCTGATCGGCGGCCTGGCCGTGGTGACCGGCGGCTTCGTGACACCGCACTCGGTGATCTTCGGGGTGCTCGGCGGGATCAGCCAGGCGATGGGTATCTGGTGGTTCTTCTCCGCGCTCGGCTCCGGGCCCATCTCGGTGGTGTCCCCCCTTGCCGCGGTGGTCGATGCCTCGGTGCCGGTCGCCTTCGGGCTGTTCTCCGGTGAGCGACCGAGCCATGTCGCCATGACGGGTATCGCGCTGGCGCTGATGGCGGTGGTCCTGATCAGCCGCCAAGCCGACGCGGGCTCGGCTGCACACCGCTTCACCAGCAAGGTCGCCTGGTTGACGATCGGCTCCGGGGTCGCATTGGGACTCAATTTCGTCTGCATCGACCACACCGAGTTCCAGTCCCGGCTGTGGCCGCTGCTGTTCGCCCGCGCCGCGGCCACCGTGCTGGTGTTCGGGATGGCCGCGGCCACCCGCAACACCGCACCGCCGTCGGGTTTCCCGCTGCGACTGGCACTGATCGCCGGGGTGCTCGATGCCGCGGCCAACGTGGCCATGGTGCTGACGCTGCACACCTCACTGCTGTCGCTGGGCAGCGTGCTGATCTCGCTGTATCCGGCGGCGACGGTGCTGCTGGCGGTTCTGGTGCTGCGCGAGCGGGTCGGTCGCTGGCAGGTGGCCGGAATGGCACTGGCCGCTGCGGCGGTGACGATGATCACCACCGGCTGAGGTCCTCCCGATACCGTGATGCCCCACCCGATCATGTTCCGCGACGACGACCCGGGCCTGACCGAGTTGCGCCGCGTCGCGTTGGGGTTTCCCGAGGCCATCGAGAAGATCTCGCACGGCCGACCGGTGTTCTGCGCGCCGAAGATGTTCGCGGTCTACGGCGGCAACTCCAAGTCCGACGGCACGATGGTGCCCTACCCGCATTCGCTGCTGGTCAAGGTCGACGAGTCCGAGCGACGTGCGCTCGGCCAGGACCGCCGGTTCTTCTCTCCGATGTACCTGGCACCGTCGGGGTGGCTGGGCCTGGATTTCGGTGCCGCTCCGGTGGATTGGGACGAGGTCGGCGAGTTGGTCGACGCGTCGTTTCGACTGACCGCGGCGGCGCGGCTGATCCGGCTGCTCGACGGGTGAGTAGGCCGTCTTTCGGCTATAGCGCGTCCGGGTCGTCGGCGAGAGCCTCGCCCGCCCGCCGCACCAGGCCGACCGCGGTCCGCGCCCACGCCGGGGTGGCACCGGCCAGACCGCAGACCGGGCTGATGCCGACCCGCTCGGCCAGCACCGAACGCGCGAACCCGATCCGGTCGGTGATCGCCGCGGCCGCGGCGGCCAGTTCCTCCATCGACGGCCGCCGCGCCGGAGCAAGCGCCGGCACCAGGCCCAGCACCACGGTGCGACCCGAGTCGATGAACGCCCCGATCCGGTCGTAGTCGCCCGCCTCCATGGCCGTGCAGTCCACTGCTACCGCCGGTATCCGACTGCGCTGCAACACGTTCCATGGCACATCCGAGGCGCAGCTGTGCACCAGCACGTCGGCGCCCACGGCATCGGCGCAGTCGTCGAGCAGTCCGGTCGCCACCGCCTCGTCGATCGCCGGCACCGGGCTCAGCTTGGTGACCCCGGCCAGCCGTCCGCTCACCGCAGCACCCAACGACGGCTCGTCGAGCTGGACCAGCACCGTGGTGTCCAGCCGCCGGGCCAGCTCCGCCCGTCGCACCCGCAGCCCCTCACCCAGGGATGCGGCCAGATCACGCAGCGCACCGGGGTCGGTGATGGCCCGGTGTCCTCCGGCCAGCTCCAGCTCCGCGGCCAAAGTCAGCGGTCCGGGCCCGTGCAGCTTGACCGGGTGTCCGCTGCCCCGCAGGCCCGCGACCTCCCAGGCCTCTTCGAGGGCATCGGTGTCCTCACCGAGCAGGCTCACCGCACGTCGGGTCACCGCGCCGGGGCGCGCGGCCAGCCGGTACCCGCGCGCAGCGGTGTCGATGGCGATGTCGACCAGCAGCGCACCGGCCCGGCCGATCAGATCCGCACCTACCCCGCGGGCCGGCAGTTCGACCAGATGGGCCAGGCCGCCACCCAGCTCACCGACGACCACCTCGGCGGCCTGGCGTGCCGAGATACCCGGCCACGACCCCAATCCCGTTCCGGTGGCGAAAGCACTCACCGGCCAACCGTATTGAACGCCGTCGGCGCCCCGACACGGCGGGTTAGCCTTCCAGGCGTGAGGACACTGCGGCTGGCGGCGGTCTGGGCCGCGGCGGCGGTCACCCTCGGCTGCACCCGGCTGGTCGGCGGGGACGTGCTGCCACTCATCACACCGCCGGCACCCGACAGCGCCGACTACATCGGCCGGATCATGCTGGGCACCTCACGGCTGCGCGCCATCGTCGGCGCCGGCGACGAGCTGACCGCCATCCCCACCATGGATTCCACCGCCCCAGTGGATATCGACGAACTCGCCGCGACGGTTCCGTCGCCGTGCCGGTTCGTCTACGCCGAGACCGCGGTGTTCGGCAGCGGATTCACCCGGTTCCGCAAAATCAGCTACCAGGACCCACCCAGGCCCGGGCTGATCTCGCAGGGCGTGGCCGTCTACCCCGACCCGGATGCCGCCCGCGGCGCATTCGACGCCCTGGTGGGCACCGTCGCCGCGTGCGCAGACAGCCCGTCGGGGCCGGGGCTGGTCGGCGAGTGGGCCGTCGGCGGGCAGTGGCTGCACACTCGTCCCGGCGGTTGCGGACGCTCCTACCAGTGGAAGGCGACGGCCCTGATCGAGGTCACCCACTGCGGGTTCTCGGAGTCGATCGCCGACCTGGTGGTCACGAACATGTCAGCGGGCATCCCGGGTTAGACGGCGGTCGCGGAGATCGTCGCACTGGCGATCACCTCGTCGCCTTGTGCGTCCGGGCGGTAGCAGGCCAGGGTCTGCCCGCGGGCCACACCGCGCAGCGGCTCCCGCAGCCGCACCGCCAGCTCGTCGCCGATGAGTTCGGCCACCGCGGGCACGGTCTCGCCGTGGGCGCGCACCTGCACCTCGCACTCGATCGGCCCGCGCAGCGCTGTGCCCGAAGTGAACACCGGTGCCCGCCCGGTCAGCGATGAGATCTCCAGGTCCGCGGCGGCGCCGACGGTGACGGTGCCGGTTGCGGCGTCGATACCGGTCACATACCGCGGCATGCCGTCCGGACCCGGTCCGGCGATGCCCAGCCCCTTGCGCTGGCCGATGGTGAACCCGTGCACCCCGTCGTGTTCGGCCAGCACCGCTCCGTCAGCGTCGACGACGGCTCCGGGCCGCACCCCGATGTGGCTGCCCAAGAACGTGCGGGTGTCACCGGTCGGGATGAAGCAGATGTCGTGACTGTCGGGCTTGCTCGCCACCGCCAGCCCGCGTTCGGCGGCCTCGGCGCGGATCGCCGGCTTGGAGGTGTCCCCGATCGGGAACGCGGCGTGGCTCAACTGTTCGGCCGTGAGCACCGCCAGCACGTAGGACTGGTCCTTGTCGGCGTCCACCGCGCGGCGCAGCCGGCCACCGTCGAGCCGGGCGTAGTGGCCGGTGGCCACCAGGTCGAATCCGAGCGCGACGGCACGGGCGGCCACGGCGGCGAACTTGATCTTCTCGTTGCAGCGCATGCACGGGTTCGGGGTCTCGCCACGCGCATAGGACTCGACGAAGTCGTCGATGACCTCCTCCTGGAACTCCTGGGAGAAGTCCCACACATAGAACGGGATACCGAGCACGTCGGCGACCCGGCGGGCGTCGTCGGAGTCCTCCCGCGAGCAGCAGCCCCGCGAGCCGGTGCGCAGCGTTCCCGGGTTGCGCGACAACGCCAGATGCACGCCGACCACGTCATGGCCGGCATCGACCATCCGGGCCGCGGCGACCGACGAGTCCACCCCACCGCTCATCGCCGCGACGACCTTCATCGAGCTACCTTCATGGCACTCACTCCCGCGGTGGCCAGCATGGCTTGGCGGGCCCGGTCCACCGCTCCGGGCAGCACCGCCAGCACCGCGTCCACGTCGTCGTCGACGCTGGTGTGTCCCAACGACAGCCGCAAGGATCCTCGAGCCGTGACCGGGTCGGCGCCCATCGCCATCAGTACGTGCGACGGACGCGCCACCCCGGCGGTACACGCTGAGCCGGTTGAACATTCGATACCGTTGGCGTCCAACAACATCAAAAGCGAATCGCCCTCACAGCCGGCGAAGGTGAAGTGTGCGTTGCCGGGCAGCCGGTTTGCGCGCGAGCCGTTGACACTGGTGTCGGAGATGTTCGCCAGCACCCCGTCGATGAGCCGGTCGCGCAGGGCCGCAACACGATCGGAGGTCACCTCGCGCGACCCCACTGCGATCTCCAGCGCGGCGGCCATCCCGACGGTGCCCGCGACATCGGGTGTGCCCGAACGGATGTCGCGTTCCTGCCCGCCGCCGTGCAGCAGCGGGACGCACGTCACATCGCGCCGCACCAGCAGCGCGCCGACCCCGCAGGGCCCGCCGAACTTGTGTGCGGTCAGGGTCAGCGCCGACAGGCCGCCGATGCCGAAGTCGACCGGCAACGCTCCCACTGCCTGCACCGCGTCGGAATGCATCGGCACCCCGAATTCGGCGGCGACCGCAGCGAGTTCGGCGATCGGCAGCACCGTGCCGACCTCGTTGTTCGCCCACATCGCCGACACCAGCGCGACGTCGTCGGAGTCGCGAAGGGCTTCGCGCAGCGCGTCAGGCGAAACAGAGCCGTCGGCCTCGGTGGGCAGCCAGGTGATCTCGGCGCCCTCGTGCTCGGCGAGCCAGCTGACCGAATCCAGCACGGCGTGGTGTTCGACCTCGGTGGTGATGATCCGGCGCCGGCGCGCATCGGCGTCGCGGCGCGCCCAATAGATGCCCTTGACCGCCAGGTTGTCACCGTCGGTGCCGCCAGCGGTGAACACCACCTCCGACGGGCGCGCCCCCAGCAGGGCCGCGATGGACTCCCGGGACTCCTCCATCCGGCGTCGCGCCGCCCGGCCGGCGGCGTGCAACGAGGAGGCATTGCCGACTCGGCCCATCACAGCCGTCATCGCCTCGATGGCCTCGGGGTACATCGGGGTGGTGGCTGCGTGATCCAGATAGACCATGACCCGCCCAGAATACCGGGCAGCCGCAGCCACCCCGGCCGCGTGTGTCAGCAGAAGACGCAGGCCGCCCGGTTCGGCCGCACCCGGCAGCCCACCGCCTCCTGACAGCGGGCTGCCAGCTCCCGCCGGTCATCCCCCGGTAACTGCAGGGATGCGACGTGAACCTGGGCCACCGTGCGACGCGCGACCACCAGACGCCGCATCGAGGCCAGCAGGGTGTCGTCCCCGACGAAGGCCGACAGCGTGGACCGGGATCCGTCGCGATGGTGGTAGCTCAGCTGCAGCGGCTGCACCGGCCGTGCCGCGTCGACGGCGGCCTGAAACATCGCCGGATAGAACCGGCCGTGGGCGAGTCCGCACCAGGTGGTGCCCTCCGGAAAGGCCACCACGGTTCGACCGGCCCGCAACCGGGCCGCCACCGTCTCGACCACGGCGGGCAGCCGGCGCAGGTTGTCCCGGTCGATCGGGATGATTCGCATCAGGCGAGCCAACCCCCCGATTCCGGGCCAGCTGATCAGGTCGGAACGTGCCACGAACACACCCGGGCACACCGCTCCGACGACGAACACGTCCAGCCAGGACGTGTGCGGGCTGACCACCAGCATGCCGCGCAGGTTGCGCACCGGCGCGCCGGTGGTGACGACTCGAACCCCGAAGCAGCGCAACACCATCCGGCAGCAGGTGCGCTGAAACCGGATCCTTCCCGGTACCGGTATCGCCAGCAGCGGCAACACCGGCAGCAGCACGATCACCAGGGCCAGTCGCAGCGCGACCCCGCCCGGGGACAGTCGCTCGCCGCCGCCCTGCACGCACGCCGGAGTGCAGAACGCCCGGGGCACCCAGGCTTGGGCGACCGTGTCGTTCACGCCGTCATCTCGGCCGCCGCCGCCACCGAACGCAGGCGGTGCAGGTAGCGGGTGTCGGCCTCGTTGCGGCACAGCAGGGCCGGGAAGTCGGCCACCCCGAAGTCGGGGTCGTGGGCCGGTTCACCGCAGATCTGCGCACCGAGGCGCAGGTAGCCGCGCAGCAGCGGCGGAATGCTCGGGCGGGCCGGCGGGGTGATCTCGTCAAGGGACCGCCCGTCGAGCACCACCGGCCGGTACGGGGTCACCCGGTAGGGCGCGGCGTGCCGACGCCGCACGAAGTCGCGGACGCCGCGGATCTGGCTGCCCGGCGCACCTTCGCCACACACCGGCACCGACACGCACCCGGTGACGTAGTCGTATTCGTAGCGGTCCAGGTAGGCCAGGATTCCGGCCCACATCAGCAGCACCACGGCGCCGTTGCGGTGCCCGGGACGCACCACCGCGCGGCCCATCTCGACCAGTGACGGCCGCAGCGGGTCGAGCGCGCTGACTTCGAATTCGCTTGCGCTGTAGAGCCCGCCGGCGGCGATGGCACCGGTGGGCGGCAGCATCCGATAGCAGCCGACCAGTTCACCGGAGTTGTCGTCGCGCACCAGCAGGTGGTCGCAGTATTGGTCGAATCGGTCCGCGTCACGGCCGTCGGCGGCCGACGGCAGGCTGAATCCGGGCTCGGTGCTGAAGACCTCGTAGCGCAACCTTTGCGCGGCCTCGATCAGCTCGGATTCGGTGGACAGCAGCAGCGAGTAACGCGGGGTGTCGGTCCCGGTTCCGGGAGAGGTGGTCGTCGGGTCGGGGGCGATGAGAACAGAACCAGTGCTCACATTCGCCACGGTCGCGCAGCCATGCTGCCGCAAGGCAATCACCACGTGACGGGTTCATGCACGCTCGGTGACGAAATTGCTTCAGGCGTCCAGAATCACCACGTTCTCGGCGACCGGGTTGCGCGGGATACTCAGGTTGTTGGCGGCAAATGCGGGATCGGCGTAGCCGATGCACAGCCCGCACAGCACCCTGAGCTCATCGGGGATGTCGAGTTGTTCACGCACGATGTCGGGGTACATCGCGGTGGACACCTGCACACAGCTGTCCAGGCCACGATCGGTGAGCGCCAAAAGCAGGGTCTGCAGAAACGCCCCTACCCCGACAGCGTCGGCGAACCCCAGATCGCGGTGCATGCACACGATGCCGGCCACCGGGGCACGGAAGAACTCCCAGTTGCGCAGTTGGGCGCTCCACCGTCCGTCCCGATCCTCTCGCGCCACCCCCATCGCGCCGTACACCAGTGCGCCGAGTTCCCTGCGTAACCGGTTGTGCGACTCAGGAAGTCCCCCGATCACCTTGGGCCGGTTGACCCGTACCTCGGCCGACAACGCCGCGACCAGACGCTCGCGCCGTGCCCCGGTGGCGATGAACAGATGCCAGGGCTGGATGTTGGAGTTCGACGGCGCCCGCATCGCCAGCGCCAGCGCCTCGTTCAGGAGCTCAACCGGAACAGGCTTGTCGGGCAGGAACATTCGCGAAGAATGCCGCCGGTTGACCACGGCATCGAAGCCGGACATCATCCCTCCGATCCTCAGGCGGCAACGCCGCCGCCGTCGGCGTGCAGCGTCGAACCGGTGATGAAGCTGGACCTGGGTGAGGCCAGAAACAGTACGGCTTCGGCGATCTCGGACGCCTGCGCGGTGCGGCCCAGCGGCAGCGCCCGGCCGAGTTCGTCGTTGACGTCGCCCCATTCGGCGGCCACGCCTTCGGTGGCGGTGGGGCCGGGTGCGACGCTGTTGACCCGCACCCCGTGCGGCCCGAATTCGGCGGCCCAGGTGCGGGTCAGCGACTCCAGCGCGGCCTTGGATGCGCTGTAGCTCGACGCGCCGGGAACCCCCTTGAACGCGACCATGCTGGTGACATTGACGATGCTGCCGCGCCCGCGCCGCAGCATGGCCGGCGCCAGGGCGGCGACCAGGAAGTAGGCGCCGCGAACATTGGTGTCGAATGTCGACTCGAACGACGTCACATCCTGTTCGACGGTCAACGCGCCGGGGAAGCTCGCGGCGTTGTTGACCACGATGTCGATGTGCTCACCGCATTGCCGGACCAGCTCCTGCACCGATTCCAGATCGGACAGGTCGGCAGCCACGAAGCGCACCCCGGCGCCGAGTTCGGCCACCGCAGCCGCGCCGCGCCGCTCGGAGCGGCCGGTGATGATCACCGTGGCGCCGTGGCGCGCCAGCAGCCGCGCGGACTCCAATCCGATGCCGGCGGTGCCGCCGGTCACCAATGCGGTCTGGCCGGCCAGCTCCCTCACTGGGTGGCCAGCCAGTCCGCCAGCCGGGTCTGCGACAGGGTCGCGCCGTCGCCGGTGACCAGCCCGGTCTGGCCGACCTTGGTGCCGAAGTAGACCGCTTCCGGGTCGACGACGATCGGCAGTTGCTCGCCGCGGTGCGCCAACGCCAGCGTGGCCAACTCGGCGAAGGTCATCTTCTCCGGGCCGCCGACGTCGACGATCCCGTCGACCGGGGCCGCCTGGGCGGCCCGGGCCACCGCGGCGGCCACATCGGCCCCAGCGATCGGCTGGATGAGTCCCTCGGGGGCGTGCACCACGCCGTCGACGGTCAGCGACATGGTGATCGCGTCGGCGAACTCGTGGAACTGAGTGGCGCGCACGATCGTGTAGGGCAGCCCCGATTCGGTGATGATGCGCTCCTGTGCGACTTTGGCGCGCATATAGCCGCTGTCGGGCAGGACGTCACAGCCCACGATCGACAGCGCCACATAGTGGCTGACATCGGCCTTGCGGGCGGCTGCCACCTGGTTGGTGGTCGAGCGGGTGAAGAAGTCCAGCACCGGACCGTCGGCGAAGTCCGGCGAGTTGACCACGTCGACCAGCACGTCAGCGCCCGACAGGGCGTCGAGAAGACCCTCGCCGGTGAGAACGTCGGCACCGGTGTTGCGCGAGGCCGCCACCGTCTCATGCCCGGCGGCGCCCAACAGTGCGACCACCTTCGTGCCGATCTGACCGCTGGCCCCCATCACAGTGAATTTCATTTCCCAGACCTTCCCGTAGTGGAGCTTGCACTTTCTCCACCTTGGCACCGGGCGGGTGTGGTTGTACCCCGGAAAATCCGTAGTCTTCCCCGTGAGCTCAGCGCCACGGGGTGTTGCGCAGTTCGCGGCGGGACCGAATGGCCAGCTTGGCGAATACTTTGCGCAGGTGCCACTCGACGGTGTGCGCACTGATGAACAACTGCGCCGCGATCTCGGTGTTGGTCAGGCCCGCCCCCGCCATCTCGGCGATTTGCTGTTCCTGCGGGGTCAACAGTTCACCGGACGTCGCGGCCCGCCGCTTACTCGACTTGTCCCCGATGGCCTGCAGCTCGCGGCGGGCGCGCTCGGCGAACGCCAGGGCTCCGAACCCACCGAACATGTCGTGTGCGGTCCGCAGTGCGGCGCGTGCTTCGGAGCGGCGTTGTTCCCGGCGCAGCCACTCCCCGTACACCAGGTGCGCCCGCGCCGTGTGCACGGCGACCCGGGTGCGTCCCAGACGATCGATGGCCTCGAGGTAGAGCTGCTCGGCGGCCGGGCCGTCGCTCACCAGCGCACGGGACCGAGCAAGTGCTCCCAGCGCCCAGTCGGTGCCGCTGGGCACCGTACGGTCCTCGAGTTCGGCCAACGCCTCGACCGCTCTGTCCTGCTCACCGGCGCGGACGGCCGCCTCCACCAGTTCGACAAGGTTCCATCCGTACAGGCCCAGATCCTCGTATTCGCATGCCCGGCACAATGTTTCGTATGCCTGTTGGTAATGCCCCAGGCCGTTGTGCAGTACCGCGGTGGCGTAGCCGGCCAGCGCGGTCACCCGCCCTTCACCCCGCGCGGCCCCGTAGCGCGCGACCGAGTCGATCAGCGCGACGGCTTGCGCCTCGTCACCGACCCACGCCGCCAGTGCCAACGCGTGATAGCGCACCGGCGCCTGACCGGCGGCCGCCGAGATGGCGCCGGCGTCGGCGATCAGGGCCTGGGCGGCGGCGAACTCGCCGGCCATGACGTGGACGCCGGCCCGGGTGGTCCACGCCATCGGCAGGGCCGCCAGTGCACCGGTGCCCGTGGCGACCCGCACGGCGTCGACGGCGATCCGGTGCCAGGACTCGTCGTCCCACAGATCGTGCACGACCGCTTCGTATCCGACCGGAAACGCCTGCCACGACCAGGTTTCGGGAACCAGCGCCGCAACGGCGGCCCGCATGTGTGCCATTCCGGCGGCGCTTCCTGCGCTGATTCGGGTGTTCAAGGCCCGCAACAGCAGTTCGGACGGCCGGCTCGGGTCGACGGCCGGCGCGGCCGCCAGCGCGGCGGTGACGTGGCCGCGAACACCCGTCCCGAACTGGCGACCGGCGTAGATCCCCGCGCACACCGCTTCCAGCAGGGTCTCCTGCGCCATGGTCGCGTCGAGGGCTTCCAATCCGCTTGCGGCGCGGAACAACTGGTGGACAGAATCCACCAGGCCGGGTGCATCACCGCTGCCGCGACTGCGGGTGAACGCCAGTTCTGCGTGCATGCGTGCCAGCCGGGCGCGCTGCAGATCACCCAGCGGCGCCAGCTGCGCGATGGCCAGCAGCGCACCAGCCGCATCGAGTTCGGCGGCGGCGCTCTTGGCGGCGGCGGCGTCCAGCGCGCGGGCTCCGCGGGTGGCGGGATCGGGGGTGAGTTCGGTGGCACGGACCAGAAATGCGGCCACCGCCGCGGTTCCGCCCCGGATCGCGGCCCGGCCGGCGGAGTGCTCCAGCTCGGCGGCGATCGCTTCGTCGGGCGCCGTCGCGGCGTGCGCGGCGTGCCAGGCGCGGCGGTCGGGGTCGTGCGCCGGATCGGTCGCGTCGGCCAGCGCCCGGTGCACCCGCCGGCGTTGGTCGTGCTGCGCGGCACGGTAGACGGCCGAACGAACCAGCGGATGACGGAACCGCACCCGCGCACCCAGCTCGATCAGACCCGCCGCCTCGGCCGGCGCCAGGGCCTCGGGCGAGACATCGAGGTGCTGCGCCGCCCGTAACAGCAACGTCGGGTCCCCCACCGGCTCGGCGGCGGCAAGCAGCAGCAATCGCTGGGTGTCGTCGGGCAGCGACCGGACCTGTGCCAGGTAGTGCCGTTCAAGCTGGCCCGCGACGGGCTGGATGTCCGGCCGGTGGTATCCCCCGGCCAGCTCGGCGACCGACAGCCCGCGAGGAAGCTCCAGCAGGGCAAGCGGATTGCCGTGGGTTTCGGCGACGATCCGGTCGCGCACCTGGGTGTCGATGGGCCCGGCGATCACCGAGTCCAGGAGTTCACGGGCGTCGGCGTCGCCGAGTCCGCGCAGCATCAGCCGTGGCAGACCGGTCAGCGCTTCGACGGGCTGCCGCAGCGCGAACACCAGCGCAACCGGCTCAGCCACCAGCCTGCGGGCCACGAACCCCAGCGTCTGGGCCGTCACCTGATCCAGCCACTGGGCGTCGTCGACCAGGCACAGCACCGGGCGCTCACCGGCGGCCGCGGCCAACAGGCCCAGCACGGCGAGTCCGACCAGAAAGCGGTCTGGAGCGGGACCCGACGCCAGCCCGAACGCGATCTGCAGCGCCTCGAGTTGCGGAGCGGGAAGTTCAGCGGCGCAATCCATCAGCGGAGCGCACAGCTGCTGCAGGCCGGCGAAGGCCAGTTCCATGTCGGACTCCACCCCGGCGGTGCCGACGACCCGGAATCCGGACGCCTGCTCGGCCAGGTAGTCCAGCAGCGCGGTCTTGCCGATGCCGGGCTCGCCCCTCACGACCAGCACCTGGCCCTGGCCGGAGCGGGCGGCCGTCAGCAGGTCTTGCAGCCGACGGCACTCCTCGTCGCGCCCGCGAAGAGCCGAAAGGGCCCCCGCAACTGATGTGCGGGGGCCCTGACGACTATTCACGCAGAAGAAATTAACCCTTGCGGGCCTTGACCGCCTCGGTCAGCTGCGGGGCGACCTTGAACAGGTCCCCGACGATGCCGTAGTCGGCGATCTCGAAGATCGGCGCTTCCTCGTCCTTGTTGACCACCACGATGGTCTTGGACGTCTGCATGCCGGCCCGGTGCTGGATCGCGCCGGAGATGCCCAGCGCGATGTACAGCTGCGGCGAGACGGTCTTGCCGGTCTGGCCGATCTGGAACTGGCCCGGGTAGTAGCCCGAGTCCACCGCGGCACGCGAGGCGCCCACGGCCGCACCGAGCGAGTCGGCCAGCTCCTCGACCACCGAGAAGCTCTCCGCGCTGCCGACGCCACGACCGCCGGCCACCACGATGGAGGCCTCGGTGAGCTCCGGACGGTCACCGGCCACGGCCGGCTGACGCGACACGATCTTGGTGGCGTTCTCGGCGGCGGCAGGCACCTCGACGGTGACCTGCTCGCCGGCACCGGCGGCCGGCGCGGGCTCGACGGCCCCGGCCCGCACGCTGATGACCGGGGTGTCGCCGGTCGCCTCGGCTTCGACGGTGAAGGCACCACCGAAGATCGAGTGGACGGCCTTGCCGCCGGCCTTGACCTCGACCACGTCGACCAGCAGGCCTGACCCGATGCGGGCAGCCAGCCGGCCGGCCACCTCTTTGCCGTCGGCGGTGGCGGCGATCAGCACCGCCGCCGGGGTGGCCGACTCGGTCAGTGCGGCCAGCACGTCGACGTACGGGGTGAGCAGGACGCCTTCCACCACGTCGGACTCGGCGACGTAGATCTTGGCGGCACCGGCCTCCTTCAGCCCGTCGACCAGCGGTGCGGCGGTGCCGGGGGCGCCGATGACGACCGCGGACGGTTCGCCGAGCGTGCGCGCGGCGGTGATCAATTCGGAGCTGACCTTCTTCAGCGCCCCGTCGGCGTGCTCAACGAGCACAAGTACTTCAGCCATGTTTTCTCTTCCTCAGAATCCGGGGGCTCGTCTTAGATGATCTTCTGGCCGACCAGGTACTCGGCGATCTTGGTACCGCCGTCGCCTTCGTCGGTCACCTTCTCGCCGGCGGTCTTCGGCGGCTTCGGCGTCGACGCGGTCACCTTGGTACCGGCGTTGGCGACACCGACCTCGTCGCCCTCCACGCCGATCTCGGCGAGGGTGAGCACGGTGACTTCCTTCTTCTTGGCGGCCATGATGCCCTTGAAGGACGGGAAGCGCGGCTCGTTGATCTTCTCGTTGACGCTGACCACGGCCGGCAGCGCGGCCTCCAGGGTGAACACACCCTCGTCGGTCTCACGCTCACCGGTGACCTTGCCGCCCTCGACGGTCAGCTTGCGCAGGTGGGTGAGCTGCGGCAGGCCCAGGTACTCGGCGATGACGGCCGGGACCGCGCCGCCGACACCGTCGGTGGACTCGTTGCCGGCGATGACCAGCTCGGTGCCCTCGATGGCGCCCAGCGCCCGGGCCAGCGCCCAGCCGGTCTGGATCAGATCGGAGCCCTTCATGCCGTCGTCGAGGACGTGCACGGCCTTGTCGGCCCCCATCGACAGCGCCTTGCGGATCGCCTCGGTGGCGCGCTCGGGGCCGGCGGTCAGGACGGTGACGGTGCCTTCGGCGCCTTCCTTCTCACGGATCAGCAGCGCCTCTTCGACGGCGCGCTCGTTGATCTCGTCGAGCACGGCGTCGGCGGCGTCACGGTCCAGCGTGAAGTCACCATCGGTGAGCTTGCGCTCCGACCAGGTGTCTGGGACCTGTTTGATCAGGACCACGATGTTCGTCATGAGTGTGGTTCGTCCTCCTCGAAGGGGTCCTGCGGCAGGCGGCCACAAGACTGGGTCACGATTCACGCAGCCGCCCGATCCTTGTTACTCATGGGTAACTTCGTGCGGTTCGCGTGTACAGCGTAGCGGGTCGTGATAGGGCGACTGCGGGGTAGCCGGTTCGCGGACCGCAGCGTTCGCGTTAGCCTGCCTGTGCGATGAATTCCACGAATCCCGCCGAGCAGCCCGCCGGCACGTCCCCCGGCGACACCGCGATGGTGCTGACCGGGGAACGCACCATCCCCGGGCTCGACGTCGAGAACTACTGGTTCCGCCGCCACGAAGTGGTCTACCAGCAATTGGCGCCGCGCTGCGGCGGCCGCGACGTGCTGGAGGCCGGGTTCGGTGAGGGCTACGGCGCCGACCTGATCGCCCGGGCCGCCAACCGGGTGATCGGAGTGGACTACGACGACGCCGCGGTGGCGCACGTGCGGGCGCGCTACCCGCGGGTGGAGACACTGCAGGGAAATCTGGCCGACCTGCCGCTGCCGGACGCCTCGGTGGACGTCGTGGTCAATTTCCAGGTCATCGAACACCTGTGGGACCAGGCCCAGTTCATCGCCGAATGCGCCCGGGTGCTGCGGCCCGGCGGGCTGCTGATGGTGTCCACCCCGAACCGGATCACGTTCTCCCCCGGCCGCGACACCCCGATCAACCCGTTCCACACCCGCGAGCTCAACGCCGCCGAGCTGACCGAACTGCTGCTCGACGGCGGATTCACCATGGAGGCCATGCTCGGGGTGTTTCACGGGCCCGCGCTGCGCGCGATGGACGCCCGGCACGGCGGCTCGATCATCGACGCGCAGATCGCGCGTGCGCTGGCCAACGCGCCCTGGCCGGACGAGCTGTTGGCCGACGTCGCCGGTGTCAGCTGCGATGACTTCGAGATCGTCGACGCCGCCGAGCGAGAGATTGACGACAGCCTGGACCTGGTCGCGATCGCGGTGCGGCAGTGACACAAACACCCAGCGGTTCGGTGCCGGGCATGTTCACCCTGGTGCTGCACACCCATCTGCCATGGCTGGCGCACCACGGCCGCTGGCCGGTCGGCGAGGAATGGCTCTATCAATCCTGGTCTGCGGCCTACCTGCCGCTGATGCGGGTGCTGCGCACGCTGGCCGCCGAAGGCCGCCGCGACCTGCTCACGCTGGGGATCACTCCGGTGGTGGCCGCCCAGCTCGACGACCCGTACTGCCTCGACGGCATGCACCACTGGCTGTCGAACTGGCGGCTGCGCGCCGCCCAGGCCGCCACCATCTCCGACCTGCGTGAATTCGGGACACGCGAATGCGCCGCGGCCGAGGCCGCCCTTGACGAGTTCGCGCTGCTGTGGCGCCACGGCGCCAGCCCACTGCTGCGCGAACTGGTGCAGGCCGGCACCGTCGAGATGCTCGGCGGCCCGCTGGCACACCCGTTCCAGCCGCTGCTGGCCCCCCGGCTCCGCGAGTTCGCGCTGCGGGAGGGCCTGGCCGACGCCCACGCACGGCTGGACCACACCCCCGCGGGGATCTGGGCCCCGGAATGCGCGTACGCCCCCGGCCTGGAGGCCCTCTACAGCGCCGCCGGGGTCTCGCACTTCATGGTCGACGGTCCCTCACTGCACGGCGACACCGCGCTGGGCCGTCCGGTCGCCGACACCGACGTGATCGCCTTCGGCCGCGACCTGGCCGTCAGCTACCGGGTGTGGTCGCCGAAGTCGGGCTACCCCGGCCACGGCGCCTACCGGGATTTCCACACCTACGACCACCGCACCGGTTTGAAGCCGTCGCGGGTCACCGGCCGCAACGTCGCCCCCGAGGACAAGGCGCCCTATGACCCGCAGCTCGCCGACGCCGCGATCGACGCCCACGTCGCCGATTTCGTCGACGTGGTGCGGGCCCGGCTGACCGAGGAATCCGAGCGGATCGGCCGCCCCGCCCACGTGGTCGCCGCATTCGACACCGAACTGTTCGGGCACTGGTGGTACGAGGGGCCGCAGTGGCTGGCCCGCGTATTGCGGGCCCTGCCGGAAGCCGGCGTACAGGTGGGCACGCTGGCCGGCGCGATCGAGGCCGGTTACATCGGCGAACCCGCCGAACTGCCACCCAGCTCCTGGGGCTCGGGCAAGGACTGGCAGGTGTGGTCCGGGGAGAAAGTCGCCGACCTGGTGCAACTCAACAACGAGGTGGTCGACACCGCACTCGGCGCCGTCGACAAGGCGCTGGCGCAGGCGGCGTCCCCGTCGGGCCCGGTCCCCCGCGACCGGGCCGCAGACCAGATCCTGCGGGAGGCATTGCTCACGGTGTCCAGCGACTGGCCGTTCATGGTCAGCAAGGACTCCGCCGCCGACTACGCCCGCCACCGGGCGAACCTGCACGCACACGCCACCCGGGAGATCTCCGACGCCCTCACCAGATCTTTGGGCGGCCGCCAGGACAATGCCGCACAGGCCCTGGCGCAGGACTGGAATAGGGCCGACGGTCTGTTCGGTGCCCTCGATGCCCGTAGGCTGCCACGGTGACCCCCCGCTCCCACCAACAAGGACAGTCCTGATGAAGATCCTGATGGTGTCGTGGGAGTACCCGCCGGTGGTCATCGGCGGGTTGGGCCGACACGTCCACCACCTGTCCACCGCGCTGGCCGCTGCCGGCCACGACGTGGTGGTGCTGGCCCGTCGCCCGTCCGACACCGACCCGAGCACCCACCCGTCGTCCGATGAGATCAGCGAGGGCGTGCGGGTGGTCGCCGCGGCCCAGGACCCGCACGAGTTCTCCTTCGGCGACGACATGATGGCCTGGACCCTGGCGATGGGCCACTCGATGGTGCGTGCCGGGCTGTCACTGAAGATCGACGGCGGCCAGGCCCTGTGGCGCCCAGACCTGGTGCACGCCCACGACTGGCTGGTGGCGCATCCCGCGATCGCGCTCGCCGAGTTCTATGACGTGCCTTTGGTTTCCACGATCCACGCCACCGAAGCCGGCCGGCATTCCGGGTGGGTGTCCGGCCCGCTCAGCCGTCAGGTACACGCGGTGGAATCCTGGCTGGTCCGCGAATCCGACTCGCTGATCACGTGTTCGGCGTCCATGCGCGACGAGATCACCGAACTGTTCGGCCCGGGCCTGGCCGAGACCACCGTGATCCGCAACGGAATCGACGCCGCCCGTTGGCCGTTCGCCCGCCGCCGCACCCACGACGGTCCGCCCGAGCTGCTGTTCGTGGGACGCCTGGAGTACGAGAAGGGCGTGCACGACGCGATCGCGGCGCTGCCCCGGATCCGGCGCGCCCACCCCGGAACCACGCTGACCATCGCCGGTGACGGCACCCAGCAGGACTGGCTCCTCGAGTGCGCCCGCAAGCATCGGGTGCTCAAGGCCACCCGGTTCGTCGGGCGTCTGGATCATGACGAACTCCTGCACCAGCTCCATGCGGCCGACGCCGCGGTGCTGCCCAGCCACTACGAGCCGTTCGGCCTGGCCGCCCTGGAAGCCGCTGCCGCCGGCACCCCGCTGGTGGCAGCCAACGTCGGCGGGCTGGGCGAGGCCGTGATCGACGGCGACACCGGAGTGTCGTTCCCGCCGCGCGACGTACCGGCTCTGGCTGCCGCGGTGTGTCGTGTGCTCGACGACCCGGCCGCCGCTCAGCAACGGGCCGTGGCCGCCCGCGACCGGCTCTCCGCCGACTTCGACTGGCACACCGTGGCCGAGGAGACCGCGCAGGTGTACCTGGCGGCCAAACGCCGGCTGCGCGACCCGCAGCCGCGCCGTCCGATCATCGAGCACGCGCTGCCCGACCGGTAGAGGCGATGAAGAGCCGCGCCGCGATCCTGCGCCGCTTTGGCGGCCCCTGGTCGATCGAGGAGTTCGAGCTCGACCCGCCGCGCGCCGGCGAGGTTCTGGTCGCGATGGCCGCAGCGGGCCTGTGCCATTCCGACGAGCACATCCGGCTGGGCCACTTGGCCGCGCCGGGCGCCGATGCTCCCGCGGCCCCGACGATCGGCGGGCATGAGGGCTCCGGGGTGGTCGTGCAGGTCGGCGACGGCGTCACCGACCTGGCGCCGGGCGACCATGTGGTGACGTCGTTCGTCGCGGTGTGCGGCCGATGCCGTTGGTGCGCTTCGGGTATGGAGTACATCTGTGACGCCGGCGCGGGGACCATGCTGCCCGGAATGCCCACCGACGGCACCTTCCGGCACCATGATCGCGACGGCCGGGATCTGGCGCACGTGTCGAAGATCGGTGCGTTCGCCGAGCACACCGTGGTCGCGGCGGCATCGCTGGTCAAGGTCGCCCCGGAGCTGCCCCTGCTGCCCGCCGCCCTGCTGGCGTGCGCGGTACCGACCGGATACGGCTCGGCGGTATACCGCGCCGGGGTGCGCGGGGGCGACACCGTGGTGGTGATCGGGGTGGGCGGTATCGGGATGTCCGCCGTGCAGGGCGCCCGGATTCGCGGGGCCGCGCGGATCGTCGCGGTGGATCCTGTTGCGTTCAAGCGGGAGTCGGCTCGGGCGTTCGGCGCCACCCACAGCGCTTCCAGCGCCGCCGAGGCACTCGGGCTCATCACCGAACTGACCCGCGGGGTGATGGCCGACGCCGTGGTGGTGTCGCCGTCGGTGATCACCGACGGCGACGTCGAGGACGCGCTGCGACTGACCCGCAAGGGCGGGACCTGCGTGCTGACAGCGATGTCGGTGCAGGGCACCCGAACCGGTCTGGACCCGCAGGATCTGGCGCTGATGAACAAGAATCTGTGCGGCACGGTGTTCGGGTCGTGCAACCCGCGTACCGACATCGGCCTGCTGGCCGGTCTCTACGACGCGGGCCGTCTGCAACTCGACGAGATGATCACGCGACGCTACCGGCTCGACGACATCAACGAGGCGTACCATGCCCTCGCCGGAGGCGAATTGATCCGGGGCGTCATCGATTTCGGGCTGTGAGGTTCACGCCTTCGAATTCAGGCCCTCGAGTTCGCCGGTGTCACGCCAGGCCGCCAGGATGTCGCCGTACTCGGTCGGACTGCCGAAGAAGAAGCTGTCCTGGCGCAGCCTCGCGTTGGCCTGCCCCTCACGGTTGTAGTAGCCGGGGGTACACGACTCACGGCGCCCGGCGATGACATCGGATCGCGCCACCACGGCGTCGACCCAGCCCTGCTCGGCGTCGGCGGTGGCCTCCAGCGCGGTGACATCATGTTGCAGCGCATGGGCGATCAGCCAGGCCACGTGGCGCGACTGCGTGTCGATCAGGTACGGGAAGTTCACCGTGAACCCGGACTGGGCGATGCTCTCGATGAAACAGTTCGGGAATCCGTGGACGTGCAGACCGTGGAAGGTGCGCACCCCGTCGGCCCATCTCTCGGTCAGCGTCACCCCGTCACGGCCGATCACCTCGAACCCGGTGCGCCGGCCGTAGTCGGTGCCCACCTCGAAGCCGGTGGCGAAAATCAGGCAGTCCAACGGGTATTCGACGCCGGCCACCACGACACCGTCCGCGGTGATCTGTTCGACGCCGAGGCCTTTGGTGTCGACGAGTGTGACGTCGTCGCGGTTGAAGGCCTGCAGGTATTCGTCGTGGAAACACGGCCTCTTGCAGTAGTACCCGTACCACGGCTTGAGCGCCTCGGCGGTGGCCGGATCGTCCACCAGCGCGTCGACGCGGCCGCGGATCTCCTCCATCTTGGCGAAATCGGCCATCTCGGCAGCGTTCGGGCCGCCCTCGTTGACGATCGGCATCTTCTTGGTGAGGCTGGTCCAGGCATCGTCGACCAGGTCCTCGTCGGCGCTGCCGCCGGCGGTGAGGATCTGGAAGTTCTCCATGCGGCGCTGCTGCCAGCCCGGCTCCAGCCCGGCCGCCCACGCCGCGTCGGTGGGCCGGTTGCCCCGCACGTCCACCGTCGACGGGGTGCGCTGAAAGACATACAGCTGCCCGGCCGCCCCGGCCAGCCGGGGCACGCACTGGATGGCGGTGGCACCGGTTCCGACGATGCCGACCCGTTTGTCCGCGAGGTGTTCCAGGTTGGCGCCGGTGTAGCCGTAGTCCCACCGGCTGGTGTGGAAGGTGCGGCCGGCGAAGTCGCCGATGCCGCTGATGCCGGGGAGTTTCGGCTTCTGCAGATATCCGTTGGCCATCGATACGAATCGGGCCCGGATCGCATCACCGCGGTCGGTCGTGATCACCCAGCGCGATAGGTCCGGTTCCCAACGGATTTCGCGGACCTCGGTCTGCAGGCAGGCGTTGCGGTACAGATCGTAGTGGCGGGCGATCGCCTTGCAGTGCTCGAAGATCTCCGGGCCCTTGGCGTACTTCTCGGTGGGGACGTAGCCGAGTTCCTCCAGCAGTGGCATGTAGACGTAGGACTCGACGTCGCACGCGATGCCGGGATACCGGTTCCAGTACCAGGTGCCGCCGACGTCGGCGGCCTTGTCGATCAGCCGGATGTCTTGGACGCCGAGTTCGCGCAGCCGTGCTCCGGTCAGCAGCCCGCCGAACCCGGCGCCGACGATCACGACATCGACCTCGTCGGACAGGGGTTCGCGGTCAGAGCCCGGCTGGGCCCACGGGTCGTCGGCGAACCGGGCGAATCGGCCGGCCACCTCGACGTACTGATCGATCCCGTCGTCCCGCAACCGCCGTTGACGCTCCCGGGTGTATTTGTCCCGCAGGGCGTTCGGATCGAAACCCAGGCCCTGAAACTCGTGGCCGCCGGTCACGTTCGAAGGCCTTTCGCGTTCGTGGAGGCGTCGATGCCGATGTCGACCCACCTGGCCAGCTCCCGCCGGGAGCGCACCTGCTCACCGTCGACGTGCACCCACCCCCGCATGGTTCGCCCGCCCATCTCCATCGGTTCTGCTGCGCTGGTCGCCACCAGTTGTTCGGCACGCTCGGCGCCGACCCGAACCAGCAGTCCCCCGGCGGAACTCGCGGCCACAGAGATCCGACCGTCCACCAGAAACGCCAGCCCGCCGAACATCTTCTTCTCGAGTACCGGCGGGCCGGCCGCGAACATCGCCCGCACCCGAGCCGCCAACTCCGCGTCGTAGGCCATTACAGCGCTTTCAGATACCGCAGCCGGTGGTCGATAACCCGTTGGGACACTTCGGCATCGGGTGCCATCAGCTCGAAGGCGTGCGGGCAACCGGGGTACACGTGCGCCTCGACGGGCACACCCGCGGAGATCAGCCGCCCGGCGTAGGCGACGTCCTCCTCGGCGAAGATGTCCAGCCCACCGACGTCGAGATACGTCGGCGGTGAGCCGGCCAGCTCGGCGACCCTGGCCGGTGCCGCGTAGCCGGTGGCGGGACGCCCGCCGAGCAGGGCTCCCCAACCGGTGGCGTTGTCGTCGTAGGTCCAGATCTGCAACGGCGGCGGATCGGCAGGAGCCCCGGTCGTCCGGTCGTCGAGCATCGGGTAGATCAGCAGCTGCGCGGCGATCGCCGGCCCGCCGCGATCGCGGGCCGCCAGGCCCAGCCCGGCGGCCAGTCCCCCGCCCGCACTGTCGCCCATCACCGCCAGCCGCGCGGTGTCCACGCCCAACGACGGGGCGTGCTCGGCCAGCCAGCGCAGCGCCGCGTAGCAGTCCTCCAGCGGTGTGGGATAGGGGAATTCCGGTGCCACGCGGTAGTCCACCGCCAGCATCGGCACCCCGGATGCGGCGACGTAGCCGCGTAGCGCATGGTCATACATCGGACCCATGTGTCCCCAGTCCAGGATCATGCCGCCGCCGTGCAGATACAGCACGGCGCTGCCGGGCTGATCCACGCCGGTTCGCTTGTACCAGCGCAACGCGATGGCGCCGCCGTCATCGAGGGTCAGCGAGAACTCCTGTGTCTCAACGCCGGTGGCCGGCGACCTCCCGGCCAGTACCTGGTTGAACATCCGGCCGGTGTTGGCGCGGCGGGTGGCTACGTCACCGGCCGGCGGGGGCGGCGCGTCGCCGGCACCGCTGCCCTCGCGCATCGCCAGCAGCGCCGCCAGCACCTGGGGATCGGGGGTACCCGCCATCAACGCTCCGTCCCGGGGGGGGGGGGGGGGGGGGGGGGGGGGGGGGGGGGGGGGGGGGGGGGGGGGGGGGGGGGGGGGCCGGCCGGGCGCGGCCG
>NZ_CP084028.1:2818400-3108862 GCF_020181595.1 [Mycobacterium] vasticus
CCCCCCCCCCCCCCCCCCCCCCCCCCCCGCCCCCCCCCCCCCCCCCCCCCCCCCCCCCCCCCCCCCCCCCCCCCCCCCCCCCCCCCCCCCCCCCCCCCCACCACCTTGGTCTCCAGATACTCCTCGAAGCCGGCGAGCCCCATCTCGCGGCCGATCCCGGACTGCTTGTAGCCGCCGAACGGCACATCGGCGGAGTACCACATGCCGCCGTTGACGTTCACGGTCCCGGCTCGCAGCCGGGCGGCCACGCCGGCGGCGCGCCCTCCGTCGGCGCCGAATACCGTGCCGGACAGGCCATACGGCGAATCGTTGGCTATGCGCACCGCATCGGCGTCGCCGTCGTGGGCCAGCACCACCAGCACCGGGCCGAAGATCTCTTCGCGCGCTGCCCGTGCGTCGTTGGTCAGCCCGGCGATCACACTCGGCTCGATGTAGAAACCCCGGTCCGCCCAGGCCGGCCGGCCGCCGCCGCAACCGAACGTGCCGCCTTCGGCCACCGCCAGGTCGAGATAGGACTGCACCCGGTCTCGTTGCCGTGCCGAAATCAAGGGCCCGCACAGGGTTTTCGGATCACTGGGGTCTCCGAACGGGATCGCCGACACGGCGGCCACCACCGCATCGACAGCGTCGCCATAGCGTTCACGCGGCACCACCAGCCGGGTGGTCAGCGCACAGCCCTGCCCGGCGTGCGTCGTCACGGTGCGAGCCGCCGCCGCGCACGCCGCCCCCAGGTCGGCGTCGTCGAGCACCAGGAACGCCGATTTGCCGCCGAGTTCGAGAAACACCTTCTTGATGGTCGCCGCGGCGGCGGTCATCACCGAGCGGCCGGTGGTGGTCGAGCCGGTGAACGACACCGCATCCACCCGCGGATCCTCGGCCAACAACCCGCCGATGCGGTGGTCGGCAGCGGTCACGACGTTGACCACGCCCGGCGGAAAGTCGGTCCTCTCGGCGATGATGCGGCCGACTTCTGCTGCGCACCAGGGGGTGTCGGGTGCCGGTTTGAGCACCACGGTATTGCCCGCGGCCAGGGCCGGCCCGATCTTGGCGAGGTTGACCTGATGCGGAAAGTTCCACGGGGTGATGGCCCCGACCACCCCGAAGGGTTCGCGCAGCATGGTCCGCCGGGTGGCGATGCCCAGCGGTGCCGCCTCCCCCAGATCCACCGTCCACGGATAGTTCTCGGCAGTGTCTGCGGGGAAGGCCAGATCGTCCACCGGTGTCTGCAACTGCCCGGTGTAGGTCAGCATCCGCGGTGCACCGGCCTCGGCGATGGTGATCTCGCGCAGAGTCTCGATCTCGTCATTGAGGGCGTCGCGCAGTTGACGCAGGCAGTGCACCCGCAGCGCGGTGTCGCGGCTCCAGTCCGAGCCGTCGAAGGCGCGGCGGGCCGCGGCGACGGCCCGGTCCAGGTCGGCTGCGTCGGCGTCGGCGGCCTGCCCGAGCGGTTCCTCGGTGGCGGGATTGACGGTCGGAAACGCCCCGGCCCCGCCGGGTACCAGTGCACCGTCGATCAGCAAGGAGGTCGGCGGGCCGGTCACGCACCCCAGGCTAACGGCGCGGCCGCGCCGTGATCGATCGATTGCCCAATTCGTGCGCTACCGTGACGCCCAGGAGGTGACCGGCCGATCCCATGCCGCTATTGAGCGCCCTGCGCCTGAACATGACATGCGTCCCCGGCTCCACGACGGCCAATGCCGAACGGTACCGGGCGGCGCTGGAGATGGCGTCCTATGCCGATGCACACGGAGTCACCGCAATCGGTTGCGAGGAACATCATCTCGCGGCCACCGGGTGGCTGCCGGCCCCGCTGCTGATGGCGGCCGCCGTCGCGGGCGCCACGCAGAACATCCGCATCAGCGTCGGCGCGCTGCTGGTGCCGCTCTACGATCCGGTGCGCCTCGCCGAGGACATCGCCGTGCTCGACCAGCTGTCGGCCGGGCGGGTCAGCTACGTCGCCGGGATCGGGTACCGGCCGGCTGAATACCACGCCGTCGGCAAGGATTTCGCGCGCCGGGGCAAGCTGATGGACGAGTCGTTGGCCGTGTTGCTCAAGGCCTGGGGCGACGGGCCTTTCGAGTACCACGGCCAATGGATCGATGTCACGCCCAAACCGTGCAGCACACCGCATCCGGTGTTGTTCATCGGCGGGATGAGCGCCGCGGCGGCACGGCGGGCGGCCCGGTTCGGGTTGCCGTTCTGTCCGCCGATGCCGATGCCCGACATCGAGGCGGTGTATCGGGCCGAACTCGAACGAAACGGCAAGCAGGGTTTCGTGTTCTGCCCCGAGAACGGCAACACCGTCACGCATCTGACCACCGACCCGGAGGCTGCCCGGGCCCGGTGCGGCGAGTACTTCCGCAACGAGGAAGCCGAATACCTCTCGTGGGCGGTGCCGGATCTGCAGCGCCCCAACGGGCGCATGGAAATCCTCACCCCCGAAGAGTTGATCGCTCAGTGCCGCGCCGGGCGGACCGGGGTGACCCTGCATCCGCTGATCGGCGGACTGCCCCTCGACGAAGGATGGGCAAGCCTGCGGCTGCTGGCCGAAACGGTGCTGCCCGCGCTCTAGTTCTGAGCGGCCTTCTTGCGTTCGATGTCGGCCAGGGCGGCAGCCAGCTCGGCACGCTCGGCGGCCGAGGTCTCCCAGGCCAGCTTGCGGTTCTTGACCACCTTGGCCGGAGCGCCCACCGCGATCGAGTAGTCCGGGATGACGCCCTTGACCACCGCATGCGCGCCCAGCACGCAGCCGCGGCCGACGCTGGTCTCACGCAGGATCGTGACCTTGGCCGCGATCCAGGTGTCCGGCCCGATCCGGACCGGGCTCTTGATGATGCCCTGGTCCTTGATCGGCAGATCGATGTTGTCCATCTTGTGGTCGAAGTCGCAGACGTAGCACCAGTCGGCCATCAGCACCGAGTCGCCCAACTCGATGTCGAGATAGGTGTTGATGACGTTGTCGCGGCCCAGCACCACCTTGTCGCCGAATCGCAGCGACCCCTCGTGGGCCCGGATGGTGTTCTTGTCGCCGATGTGCACCCACCGGCCGATCTCCATCTGGGACAGTTCCGGGGTTGCCTGGATCTCCACGCCCTTGCCCAGAAAGACCATGCCGCGAGTGATGATGTGCGGGTTGGCCAGCTTGAACTTCAGCAACCGCCAGTACCGGACCAGGTACCACGGGGTGTAGGCGCGGTTGGCCAACACCCAGCGCAGCGAGGCGACAGTGAGGAACTTGGCCTGGCGCGGGTCCCGCAGCCGTGAACCCCGCCAGCGTTTGTGGATCGGCGCACCCCACATGGTCGTCATGGCCGGAAAGCCTACGCGAGCGGGTTTGTGCCACGCGCTACCCTCACCTGGACTCGTTCACCCGCTCAGCGACGGATTGGGGATTGCCACTGTGTTGCGGCGACGTGGTGCCCTGGCCGGAATCGCAGTCCTGGCGGTGGCGGGGACGCTGAGCGGATGCGCCAACACCGATTCGTGGGTCCAGGCCGCTCCCGCGCCGGGTTGGCCCGCCCAGTACGCCGACGCCGCCAACAGCAGCCACACCGACACCGCAGGAGCCGGCGACCTGCAGTTGGACTGGACTCGCTCGGTCAAGGGTGAGCTGGGTGCCGGACCGGCACTGGGCGCGACGGGCTGGCTGATGCTCAACGCCCAGACCGACGCGGGCTGCTCGCTGATGCAGTGGGAGAACGCCGATCACGGCAGGCAGCGGTGGTGCACGCGGCTGCTGCAGGGCGGCGGGTTCTTCAGCCCGCTGATGGACGGCTTCGACAACGTCTACGTCGGCCAGCCGGGTGCCATGCTGTCGTTTCCGCCCACCCAGTGGATTCGCTGGCGTGCTCCGGTGATCGGGATGCCGTCGACCCCGCGGATCCTCGGTGACGGCCTGCTGCTGGTGGTGACACACCTGGGTCAGGTGCTGATCTTCGACACGCACGCCGGTACCGTCGTCGGTACCCCGCTGGACCTGGTGGACGGTGTGGACCCGACGGACTTCCGGCGTGGCCTCACCGACTGCCCCGCTGCCCGCCCGGACTGCCCGGTGGCCGCCGCGCCCGCCTTCTCACCGGCGAGCAACACGGTGGTGGTCGGCCTGTGGCAGCCCGGCGCCAAGGAATCGGTACTGGTCGGGCTCAAGTACCACCCCGGCGGCACGTCTCTGCTCACCCAGGAATGGACCAGCGACGCCGTCGTCGACGGAGTGCTGTCGAGCCCGGTGCTCTCGGCCGACGGATCCACCGTCTACGTCAACGGCCGCGACCAACGACTGTGGGCGATCGACGCCGGCGGCGGCAAGGCGAAATGGTCGGTGCCGCTGAAGTTCCTGGCGCAGACCCCACCGGCGGTGACGCCCGAGGGGTTGATCGTCTCCGGTGGCGGCCCGGACACCGAGCTGGTCGCGTTCGCCGACCAGGGTGAGCACGCCGAGGAGGTGTGGCGCCGCGAGGACACCGCTCCGCTGTCGTCGTCCAGCATCGCCGGAAAGGTCGGCTACACGGTGGTCGCCGGCACCAGCCTGGGGCCGGCGGGCCTGTCGTTGTTGGTGTTCGACCCGGCCGACGGGCACACCATCAACAGCTATCCGCTTCCCGAGGCGCGGGGATTTCCGCTCGGGGTCGCCGTGGGCAAGGACCGGCGGGTGGTGGCCACCACCAGCGCCGGGCAGGTCTTCAGCTTCGCGCCGGCTTAGACGTTCAGCGCCGGGATCGCGGTGCGCGGCACCTTCACCGTGGTGGCACCGGAGCTCATCGGCAGCAGTTCGCCGGGCGCGAAGTAGAAGATCACGTCCTCGTCGGTGACGGCGAAGTTCTCGTAGTGCGCCGGGTCCATCCCCGAGCCCGACGAGATCAGGATCGCCGGGACACCGGTCTGGCGTTCGAGGTCGCGCTGCACCACCGGAAAAATTGCGTCCAGCGGCTTGGTGCCGGAGGCGAACAGCGTCTCGAAGGTGATCGCCTTGCGGGTCGCCAGGTCGTAGTTGAAGGCCTTGAACCAGGTGGACGGTTGCGGGCCACCGAGGTCCTGGAAGATCTTGAGCACCACGCTCTGGGTGCCCTTGGCGCCCTGGCCGGACCGGTGCTGCTCGGACGTCGCGTCCATCTCATAGGGCATGTCACGAGACCCCGGCGATTTGGCCACCGCAAGGAACCCGTCGCGGTTCTGCACCAGGTATTCGGTGATCGAGTGCTGGTCGGGGTAGTCGACCGGGAACTTCATGTCCAGGGTGTAGCTCGTGGTCGCCGAGTGCACGTGGCACAGCCCGGATTCGATCGATCCACCCAGTTCGGCGCAGGGCGAGGTCGCCTGCGCCGTGGGGACGCCCGCCATACCCAGCCAGCCGCCCACTGCCCCGCCCGCCATCAGGGCGGCCACCAGAATGCGCATTGTCGGTTCGTCTCGCTTTGTCTCGCCTTGCCGCAGCAAGCAGGAATGGGCCGAAGCCGACAGCCTACCGGGCCGTTCAGCGCGACGGACGGCAGACGAAAGCAATCGCTTTGGCCGCGGCCCCGGCCCCGATTCGGGTGATCACCACCGACAGCGCCACCTGCCCGCGCAGCCGCAGCCGGCGACGCAGGGCGTCGGGGTCGGCCTGCACATCGCGCACGCCGCGGACCAGGATCTCCAGGGTGCCGCAGCCGAGAGCCGCCAGGGCCTGCCGCAGTCGTTTCTCGCTGTAGGCCAGCGACTCGACCACCTCGAATCCGCGTATGCCGTCCGGCAACTCGTCACCGGAGAGATACGCGATGTCGGGATCGAGTTGCCAGAGCCCGTGCCGGGCGCCGTACTGGCGGACCAGGCCGGCCCGCACCACCGCACCGTCCGGATCGATGATCCAGCGCCCCGCCGGCCGCACGTCGCAGTCGCCGGGCTCGGTGTCGGTGATCTGCTCGCCGCGGTCGAGGATCACCGCGCGGCGGCGCACCCCGGGCCCGGCCAGGCCGGGCGACCACAGGCAGGCTTCCCGCACCGAAGAACGCCACGAGGTGACTTCGATCTCGCCGGTGAAACCGAGCAGCGCGATCTTGTCGAAATCGATTCCGGGAGCGGCCTTCACAACCAGATCGCGTCCCGCGTAGGTGTCCAGCAGCCGGTCGAGGGCGGGCTGGTAGTCGGCCGGGTCGAAGCGCCGCCGGCCGCCGCTTCGCCGTGCCGGGTCGGCCAGCACGACGGTGTCCCGGGTGACCGGGGCCAGCGCATCGGCACGACACAGCGCCACGTCACCGCCCACGTTGTGCTGTGCCATGGCCAGCCGGACCGGGTCGATGTCGCTACCGACCAGCCCGGTCGCCGCGCCGCGTAGCGCCGCCAGCTCGGTACCGATCGAGCAGGTGACGTCATGCACGACGCGCCCGGCCAGGCGCGCCGCGCGGTGAACGGCCACCGCGGCCGCGCTGGCCTGCTGCAGCGCCTCGTCGGTGAACAGCCAGTCGCCGGCGTCCGGCAGCTTGGCGGCCGCGCGGCGACGCAGCAGAGTGGTCTCGACCAGCGCCGGGGTGCGGTCGCCGAACCGGGCACGCACGCCCGCGATGTCGGTGACCTTGGTGGCCTCTGTCAACGACAGTCCGGCCACCTCCCGCAGGGCGTCCTGGCCGGCCGTCGACCGCAGGTAGGTGACCTGGTCGAGGGTTAGGACGGTTTTACCCCGGTGACCATCACGTTGTAGAACCAGCCCTTGGGCACCACGCGGCGCCACACGTTGGCGTCCAGCCAGCTCAGCGTCGTCCAGCTGCCGAAGGCGAACCGCGCCCAGCGGAAGCCGAGCTTGCCCGGCGGGACGGTCGACTCAAAGGTCCGCACCGGCCAGCCCAGCATGGCGGCGGTGAACTCCTCGCTGGCCGTGCTCACCTCGACCGCTCCGGCGTTGGCGGCCATGCGCTCCAGGTCGGCGGGCTCGAAGGTGTGCAGGTCCACGATCCACTCCAGCGCCGCGGCGCGAGAGTTCTCGTCGAGCTCCTCCTGCGGCCGGCGCCAGGAGCCCATACCGGGCAGCTTCATCGCGGCGACGGTGGTCTTCCAGGTCAGGTCCGCCAGCCGACGGGCGTAGAAGTTGCCGACAGTGGTGGGCTCGCCGGCGAACACGAACCGCCCGCCCGGCTTGAGCACCCGGATCACCTCGCGCAGCGACAGTTCGACGTCGGGAATGTGGTGCAGCACCGCGTGGCCGACCACCAGGTCGAAGGTGTTGTCCTCATACGGGATGCCCTCGGCGTCGGCGACCCGGCCGTCGACGTCGAGGCCCAGGGCCTGACCGTTGCGGGTGGCGACCTTGACCATGCCCGGCGAGAGGTCGGTGACCGACCCGCGCCGCGCCACCCCGGACTGCATCAGGTTGAGCAGGAAGAAGCCGGTGCCGCAGCCCAGCTCCAGGGCCCTGTCGTAGAGCGGGGCTGCGCCGGTGCGCTCGTCCACCGGCACGATCACGTCGAAGCGACCCCGGGCGTAGTCGATGCACCGCTCGTCGTAGGAGATCGACCACTTCTCGTCGTACTGCTCGGCCTCCCAGTCGTGGTAGAGCACCTGAGCGAGCTTGCTGTCGTGCCGTGCGGCCTCCACCTGCTCAGCGGTGGCGTGCGGGTTCGGCGTCGGGTCCGTGCTCGTCATAGTGAGTCAGCCTAAGCGGTGGCTGCGAGAACGACGAAGTCGGGCGCTGGGGTCGAGCCGTCACGCCGCGGCCAGGGTTTCCATCACCGCCTGCGGGAACGCGTCGAACGCGGCGATCACGTCGTTGAAGCCGGTCTGCATCGCCGCGGTGATGTCGGCGGGGTCCCCGCCCTGGATGGCCTCCCAGAGGTGCCAGAGCGCGATCTGCGGCGCGGTGATCAGATCGCGGTAGTCGAGGAACAACCCGGTGAGCAGGTCCGGAGTCGCCGGCACAGATATGCCGTCCCAGCTGACCAGCGTCCAGCCGTCGGTGGGGTTGCCCTCCAGGACGGCCTGGCCACCGTTGGGGGGCGGGCCGCCGTTTTCCAGCACCGTCTGCAGAATCGGCCAGATATCCGGGTTCTTGACGTTCATCAGCGTCCAGATGGCGATATCGCCGCCGCTGGACGACGCCACAGCGGTCGTGCCGCTGCCCGCAAGGGTGTTGTCGTACATCGTCTGGACGGCTCGGTCGACCTGGTCGTCGAACACCACCCCGTTGTAGTTGGTGCCGGGCTCTGAGACGAGGAGGTTGCCGAGGATCCACGACGCCATCGGCAGGAAGAAGGAGGCTTCGCTGATCAGGTTGCGGGGCTGCTCTTCGAAGAGGCCGGCGGGGATCTCGTTGAGATCGGGCAGTACCTGCACATCCAACCCCAGGGCCGCGGCCAGCGGGGCCATGGTCTCCTGGGTGCGGATGAGCTCCGAGGCATAGACGCCGGCGATGCCGCTCGGGAACTCCGCCTGAATGGATTGGGCTACGGCGCCCGCCTGCTGCTCGCCGAGTGCGGTGAGCGGAGCACCGGGCGGCAGCGTGCCGAGAATGTTGTTGACGTCGTCGGTCGACTGCCCGTGCCGCACCAGATCCAGTGTGATGTCCGCGGCGGTGAGTTGGATGTCGACGGCCAGGGCCGCAGCGGGTGGGGGCGCCGTCGGCGTGACGGTGACGATCCCGAGTGCGGCCATCGTGATGCCGGCGGTTGTCCACGTTCGGTTGGCGGTTCGCTTCATCTCTATCCCCCAGACAGGGTGTGATGCGACCCAGTTCACATCACGAGTAGCGGCCGGATACCCCTCTTTCAGCGAAACCAAACGCGGTTGCCAGAAAAGCACAGCCGGGCGCGACGGGATCTCCCGTCGCGCCCGGCTGGACGCTTGCCGCCTGTCAGGCGCTCAGGGACGCGAACAGGTCGCCGAACACGTCACCGGATGCCTCGGCGCTGCTGGCGGCGTCGCCGGCAGCCGAGGTGAGGGTCTCGATCACGGCCTGCGGGAACGCCATGATCGCGCCGAACACGCCGTTGAAGCCGGTCTGCAGTGCCGCCATGATCTCGGTCGGGTCCCCACCCTCGAAGGCTTGGCTGATGTGCCAGCCGGCCATCTGCGGCGCAACCATCAGGTCACGGAAGTCGACGAACAGTCCGGTGAGCAGGCCGGGGTTCTCGGCCACATCTTGCCCGTCCCAGCTGACCAGGGTCCAGCCGTCAGTCGGGTTGCCCTCGATCACGACCTGGCCGGTGTTGGGCAACATGCCCTGCTGCAGCGACTCGAAGAACATGCCGAAGTCGGGGTTCTTGACGTTCATCATCACCCACATGGAGATGGCCGCCCCGTGCGAGAACGCCACGTCGTTCAGTTGACCGTCCGCGCCGGGCGTGCTGCTGTTGTAGATCGTGTCGATGGCGTCGGTGAACCGGTCATTGAACGCCATGCCGTTCGGGTCGATCGTCGAGCCCAGCTGCGGTACCCAGTACTGGCCGAACATCCAGGCCAGCGGGGCCAACAGGTACTGCAACGCCTCGGCCTGGCTGGTCGGGATGGTGCCTTCGAGCGAGCCGGCGTTGAGCTCGTTGAGACCGGACAGCACCGTCACAGGGGTGTCCGGCGCGCCGGCCGCGGTCAGCCAGCCCTCAGCGGTGTGCTGGGTGCGAATGAGCTCCGACGCGAAGATGCCGTCGTAGAAGCTCGGTGCGGCGAGGTGCTGCGGGTTGGTCGGGTCGGCCAGGAATGCGGCCTGGGTCTTGCCCAGGTCGGTGATGTCCGCACCCGGCGGCACCGTCCCCATCACGTGGGTGACGTTGTCGACCGACTCGGCGTGGCGCACCAGGTCGAGCACCATGTCGGCGGCGGTCAGCTGGATGCCGGGCATGGTGACGGCGGCCAGCTGTCCGGCCGCCGGGGCCACCGGAGCGGCCATGAGGCCGGCTCCGACGAGGGCTACTCCGGCGGTGATCCACGGGCGGGTGTGGTTCATGATGATCTCCTTCGGCAAGTCTCTGGCTCCAGTTACGCTACGACCCGTAGCGCAAAGGCCTTTGCTGAAGATAACCTGATGTTTTCCCTATGTCAATCCTCAACTTGCCGCAGTTCAGACATAGTGTTCTAGCCGCTCAACGCGCCCGTGACGGTGTCGATCACCGCCTGCGGGAACGTGGCGAACGCCGTAACCACCTCGTCGAACCCGGTCTGCAGTGCCACCGAGAGCTCGGCCGGGTCGCCGCCCTGCAATGCCTCCAGAATGTGCCACCCGGCGATCTGCGGAGCCGTGTTCAAGTCCCGCCAGTCCACGAACAGACCGGTGAGCAGGTCCGGGGTGGCCGCCACGTCGTGGCCTTCCCAGCTGACCAGCGTCCAACCGTCGGTCGGGTTGCCCTCGATCACGACCTGACCGGTGTTGCCCAGCGGACTGTGGGTGTCGAGCAACGCATCGAGGACCAGTCCGAAGTCGGGGTTCTTGACGTTCATCAACGTCCAGATCGCGATCGTCCCGGCGTGGGCGAACACCGCATCGCTTTGCGGGCTGTCCGGGTCGGAGACGGTGTTGTTGTAGACCGCCTCGATCGCGTCGGTGACACGGTCGTTGAAAGCCACCCCGTTCGGGTCCGTCTCGGATCCCAGCATCGGAACCCAGTACTGCCCCATGACCCACATCAATGTCGGTAAGGCGTAAGCGATCTGGCCGATCGCGTCGAGATCGTGCCCTTCGAACCAGCCGGCGTTGATCTCGTTGAATCCGGCCAGGTGCGTGACGCCCATCCCCAGCAGATCGGCCAGTGGTTGCGCGGTGTCCTGCGCCCGGATCATCTCCGAGGCGTAGATCCCGGCTATCCCGTCCGGAAACGCGGACTTGATCAACGGTGCGACGTCGGCGGCCTGCACGTGACCGAGGGCGGTCAGTTCGGCGCCCGGAGGAATGGTGCCCAGCACGCCCTCGGCGTTATCCACCGACTCGCCGTGTCGCACCATGTCGATGGTGATGTCCTGGGCCGCGAGCAGGAACTCGGCCACCGTCGCACCGGAGACCGGCGGCGTCGGTAGGGCCGTTAGGACACCGGCACCGACCAACGCGACGGCAGCGGTACTACAGGTGCGGGTGACACGTCGTCGCATTGCCTCTTCCTCGCTCCCAGCACGGCGCGGGACTTCACCGCGTCACGCGACGTTAGCTGATAGAAGCATGAAAATGGGCCGCTATCGCCCCACGAGGATTCCGGCGTGGCGGACTGGTGTCCGGCTGGTATGCGCCTCTAAGACAACATCGCCTTGACCGCGGCCAGGGCGGCGGGCGAGGAATCGACGAACCGGCCGGCCCACGCGATCGCGGCGTCGTATACCCCGTCGGGGGCCACCATCTCATCGATCAGTCCCAGCGCCAATGCCTCTTCGGCGTCGAAGAAACGGCCGCTGTAGGCCAGTTCCTTGGCCCGGCTCACCCCGACGGTGCGGGCCATCCAGGCCAGCCCCGCGGCGTCGGGAACCTTGCCGGCGAGAATCTCGGTGGCCCCGAACTTGGCGTTGTCGCCGCTGATCCGCCAGTCCGCGGCCAGTGCCAGCGCCAGGCCACTGCCCAGCGCGTACCCGGTGACGGCGGCCACCGTCGGTTTGGCGATGGACGCCACGGCCCGTACGGCGTCGTGGCGAACCCGGGCGAAGACCTCGGCCTCCGCGGCGTCCAGGGTGTCCAGTTCCGGCGCGTCGTCGCCCGCGCAGAAGATCTCGTGGCCGCCGGACATCACCACGGCGACCACGTCGTCGCGGCCCGATATCTCGGCGGCGGCCTCGGCGATCTCTCGATATACCTGTCGGGTCAACGCGTTGGCCGGCGGGCGCGACAACACCAGGGTGGCCACCCCGGGCAGCTGCTGCGACGGGCGGATCTCGACGAACTCCCTCATCGGGGCCACCGGTTGCCGCGAGCGGCGTTGTAGCGCTGCGAGTCGAAGAACTCGAACTCCCAGTTGTCGCCGTTGCGGGCCATGGTCGGTTGGGTGACCACGATCTGGCGTTCGATGGCCAGGACGTCCCCCACGCTGCGGCCGGCCAGCGAATCGAGCTGGGTCCAGGTCGGTGGCAGCAGGAAGCTGCGCGCGTTCGAGAAGTCATCGATCGCGGATTCGGGGGTGCTCCAGCCGGCCCGGTCCGACTCGGTGTTCTCGCCGTCGGCGCGCTGGCCGGCCGGCATGCCGGCGACGAAGAAGAAGGTGTCGTAGCGGCGGGTTCGTTCGGCTTCCGGGGTCACCCAGTTCGCCCAGGGCCGCAGCAGCTCGGCGTGCAGCACCAGGTTCTCGGTGCGCAGGAAATCGGCGAACGACAGATCCCCGGCGGCCAGTGCGCGTCGGGAGTCGGCGTACACCGATGCGTCGGCGACAACGCTGTGCGCATCATCGGCCGGGCCGGCGAACAGCACCCCGGATTCCTCGAACGTCTCACGCACGGCCGCGCACACCAGTGCCGCCGCCAGTTCGGCGTCCACTCCGAAGCGCTGCGACCACCAGGCCGGGTCCGGCCCGACCCAGGCGATGTCGGTGCTGCGGTCGCGGTCGTCGACCCCGCCGCCGGGAAACACCATCACCCCGGCGGCGAACTCCATCGCGGCATGCCGACGCATCAGGAACACCTCAAGCGCGGTGCGGCCGTCACGGACCAGCATCACCGTCGCGGCTGGCCGGGTGGGCAGTGGCGGTGGATTGGTCATGCGCGCCTCCGATGAGCTGCTCTACCGCGGGTGCGGCGGGCGAAGTACCGACCGTCGATGACGTCCAACGAGATCGACTGGCCGAACGCCTCCGACAGATTCTCCGCCGTCATCACATCGCTGAGCAGGCCGGCGGCCACCGTGCGCCCCTCGGCCAGCAGCAGGCAGTGGCTGAACCCGATCGGGATCTCCTCGACGTGGTGGGTGACCAGCACGATCGCCGGCGCGTCGGGGTCGGCGGCCAGATCCGCCAGCCGGGCCACCAGTTCCTCACGCCCGCCGAGGTCGAGACCGGCCGCGGGTTCGTCGAGCAGCAGCAGCTCCGGGTCGGTCATCAGCGCGCGGGCGATCAGCACCCGTTTGCGCTCACCCTCGGACAACGTGCCGTAGGTGCGATCGGCCAGGTGCTCGGCGCCCAGGCTCTCGAGCAGATCGACCGCGCGGTCGTGGTCCACGGCGTCATAACGTTCCCGCCACCGCCCCAACACCGCGTAGCCGGCCGAGACCACCAGGTCGCGCACCACCTCACCGTCCGGAATGCGCTGCGCCAGCGACGACGAGCTCAGGCCCACCCGGGCCCGCAGTTCGCCTGTGTCGACCCGCCCCAGCTGTTCGCCGAGCACGTGGGCCACCCCCGACGACGGATGTTCGGCGGCGGCGGCGATCCGCAGCAGCGAGGTCTTGCCGGCCCCGTTGGGCCCGATGATCACCCAGCGTTCGTCGAGCTCCACCGACCAGTCCAGCGGACCCACCAGGGTGCGCCCGCCACGGGTCAGCGAAATGCCCTCGAAGTGGAGCAACAGGTCCTCGTCGGCCGCTGCTTGAGGGCCGGGGCGTCCGGATTCGGGCACCCGACCATGGTGCCGTACCGCGCCTGCGCGACCTGTGACGGGGTCCCGCTTGCCGGTGGGGCCGGACGCTTGCTACCAGCCAGTAACATGTTGTAATTTCTGTCACAGTCAGCGCACATCAGTGCACGGGTGTTTTCTCAGGGGGGTTCGGTGTTTCGTCTGCACAGCATGCTCAGCCTCGGTCTCGTCGGAGCCGGGGTACTCGTTGCGCCCCCCGCGCCGACGGTGCAGGACCACCAGATTCACGCCGTGCAACTGGCCGGTGCCGATTCCTCGCTGGGCGGCGGGACGGCGTTCGTGTTGGGTCCCAGCGGGATTCCCAATCCGACGCAGGCCTACGCCGATCAGATGGAGCGGCTCTACCTGGCACCGCTCGGTTTCACCGGCACCACCCAGGTGCTGGACACACCCGAGGCGCTGTACCCGATCACCGGCGTCAAGAGCCTGCCGTTCGACACCTCCGTGGCCCAGGGCCAGCAGATCCTGGAAAACGCGATCATGAATCAGATCGCCACCGGCAACGTCAGCGCGGACAACCCGGTGGTGGTGTTCGGTTGGTCGCAGAGCGCCGTCATCTCCGCGCAACTGATGTCGGTACTCGCCGAGAAGGGCGTGCCCAGCGACTACGTCCACTTCGTGCTGGTGGGTGACGAGAGCATCCCCAACGGCGGGTCGCTGTCGATGTTCGACCTGCCGGCCGGCGCGCACCCGGCCGCACCCGCCCTGGGGCTGACCTTCAGCGGCGCGCAGCCCAACGACCTCTACCCCACCACCGTCTACACCAACGAGTACGACGGCTTCGCGGACTTCCCGCGCTATCCGATCAACGAGTTGTCCACCCTGAACGCCCTAATGGGCATTATTTTTCAGCACCTGGGCTACGGCAGTGTGACGCCGGAACAGATCGCCGACGCGATTGCACTGCCGACATCGGCGGCCGACTCCCTGACGAGCTACTACGTGATTCCCGCCCAGTACCTGCCGCTGCTGGAGCCACTGCTGCTGTTCGGGCACGGCGGGAAGGTCCTCTACGACCTGCTGGAACCCGACATGCGGGTGCTGGTGAATCTGGGCTACGGCAGCCTCACCGAGGGCTGGAACCAGGGGCCGGCCGACGTCCCCACATCGGTGGGGCTGTTCCCGAACATCGACCTGGGCCAGCTGTTCACGGCACTGGTGACCGGAGCGCAGACCGGATTCACCAACGCGCTCAACGACTTAGCGGACCCGACCAGCGGGGCAACCGGTTTCTCGGATGTGCTCTCGCCGCTGGTGACAGCAGCAAACATGATGGGCTTCACCGACGCCACCAGCCTGGACCAACTGATGGCCAGTCCCTCTGACCTGTTGGACCTGGCGCAGAACGCACTGCGTCAGTTCGCCGGTTTCCCGATCTCGGACGTGACGTTTGCGTCGTCGCCGACCGACATCATCAACATGCTGACCGGCACCCTGGCGGCCGACTACGCGACGCTGCTGCCGATCGCCGACACCATCAACGCGCTGCTGACCAGTCTGCCCGCAGCCGGGATCGACTACCTGCTGGCCGAGTTCTCCGCCGGTGACCCGCTCACCGGCATCGAGGGCGCGATCGGCGCACTGGCGGGCCTGGTTCCGTTCGCAGTCATGTACGGCACGATCGCGCCGGTCGCCGAGGCCATCGGCGGCACCCTGGTGAACCTGGTCGGCCTGTTCGACGTGGCCCCGTAGCTATTCCGGGGGGATCTCCACCCGGCGCAGCACGCCGTCATGGGCGTCGGCGGCCTCGATCTCGGCGCGGGTGACACCGAGCAGGAACAGCACGGTGTCCAGATACGGGTAGCTCAGTGACGCATCGGCCACCTCGCGCAGCGCGGGTTTGGCGTTGAACGCCACCCCGAGACCCGCCGCGGCGAGCATGTCGATGTCGTTCGCGCCGTCCCCCACGGCGACGGTCTGCTCCATCGGAACCCCGGCGCGGCCGGCGAAGTCACGCAGGGCGACGGCCTTGCCGGCCCGGTCGACCACCGGCCCGGTCACCCGGCCGGTGAGCTTTCCGTCGACGATCTCCAGCTCGTTGGCCGCCACGAAGTCCAGCTTCAGCTCCTCGGCCAGCGGCGCGATCACCTGGCGGAAACCCCCGGACACCACACCGCACTGGAATCCCAGCCGGCGCAGGGTGCGCAGCGTCGTGCGCGCTCCCGGGGTGAGCTCGATCTGTGCCGCCACCTCGTCGATGACGTCGGCGGACAGTCCGGCCAGGGTGGCCACCCGATGGTGCAGCGACTCGGCGAAGTCGAGTTCACCGCGCATGGCGGCCTCGGTGATGGCCGCGACCGCATCGCCGGCGCCCGCGCGGGCGGCGAGCATCTCGATGACCTCGCCCTGGATCAGGGTGGAGTCGACGTCGAAGACGATCAGCCGCTTGGTGCGCCGCGACAGGTTGGCGTCCTGGAACGCCACGTCGACGTGCTGCTGCGCGGCGACCCTGCTCAGCGCGGACTGCAACTCCCCCGCAGCGCCGGCGGGCACCGAGACCCGCAGCTCCAATCCGGTCACCGGGTAATCCGAGACGCCTCGGATCATGTCGATATTGGCGTCGATTTCGGCGATCTCGTGGGCCAGCGCTCCCAGCGCGGTGGCCGCCACCGGCCGGCCCAGCACCACGATGCGGTGCGTGGACGGCACGGCGATGATGGGCGCGTCGTCGCTGCGTTGGATGGTGACGTCAAGTCCCACACCTTGAATGGCCGCGGTCACCTCGTCGGCGAGCGCCGCCGAGCCTGCCACCGATTCCGGCACCGACACCAGCACGCCCAGCGTCAGCCTGCCGCGGACCACGACCTGTTCCACGTTGAGCAGTTCAACCTGGTGGCGTGAGAGAACCTCGAACAATGCCGAGGTCACGCCCGGCTGATCCACGCCGGTGACGGTGATCAGCACCGGCACCTTGGGCATGCTCACCCGCGGCGAGCGCCGACCCGGCGCCGCCTCACCCCCGACTGGCCCATCAGACCGGCGTGGCCTCGTACAGCTCGTCACCGGGGTGACGGCCGACGTGCGCCTCGGCACGCAGCCGATCGATCATGTGCGGGTAGTGCAGCTCGAAAGCGGGCCGCTCCGAACGGATCCGGGGCAGCTCGGTGAAGTTGTGCCGCGGCGGCGGGCAGCTGGTTGCCCACTCCAGCGAGTTGCCGTAGCCCCACGGGTCGTCGACCGTGACGACCTCGCCGTAGCGCCAGCTCTTGAACACGTTCCAGGTGAACACGATCATCGACGCGCCCAGGATGAAGGCACCGACGGTGGAGACGATGTTGAGCGGCTGGAAGCCATCGGTGTCGAGGTAGTCGGCGTAGCGGCGCGGCATGCCCATGTTGCCCAGCCAGTGCTGGATCAGGAACGTGGTGTGGAACCCGATGAACGTCAACCAGAAGTGCAGCTTGCCCAACCGCTCGTCGAGCAGCCGTCCGGTCATCTTCGGGAACCAGAAGTAGATCCCGGCGAACGTCGCGAACACGATGGTGCCGAACAGCACGTAGTGGAAGTGCGCGATCAGGAAGTAGGTGTCGCTGACGTGGAAGTCCAGCGGCGGGCTGGCCAACATGACACCGGTCAGACCACCGGCCAGGAAGGTGACGATGAATCCGATGGAGAACAGCATCGGCGTCTCGAACGTCATCTGCCCACGCCACATGGTGCCGATCCAGTTGAAGAACTTCAGGCCGGTCGGGATGGCGATCATCAGCGTCAGCAGCGAGAAGAACGGCAGCAGCACCGCGCCGGTGGCGTACATGTGGTGCGCCCACACCGCGGTCGACAGACCGGCGATGCTCATGGTCGCGTACACCAGGGTGACGTAGCCGAAGATCGGCTTGCGGGCGAACACCGGGATCACTTCACTGACGATGCCGAAGAACGGCAGCGCGATGATGTACACCTCGGGATGGCCGAAGAACCAGAACAGGTGTTGCCACAGCAGCACACCACCGTTGGCCGAGTCGTAGACGTGTCCGCCCAGGTGGCGGTCGACGGCCAGACCGAACAGCGCGGCGGTCAGCAGCGGGAAGACGATCAGCACCATGATCGAGGTGACCAGGATGTTCCAGGTGAAGATCGGCATCCGGAACATGGTCATACCGGGGGCGCGCATACAGGCCACCGTGGTGATCATGTTGACGCCACCCAGGATGGTGCCCAGACCACCGACGGCCAGGCCCATGATCCACAGGTCGGCACCGGCGCCGGGTGAGTGCACCGCGTTGGACAGCGGGGTGTAGGCCGTCCAGCCGAAGTCGGCCGCACCGCCGGGGGTGATGAAGCCGGCCAGCGCGATCGTCGCGCCGAAGACGAACAGCCAGAAGGAGAAGGCGTTCAGCCGCGGGAAGGCGACGTCCGGGGCGCCGATCTGCAGCGGCAGCACCAGGTTGGCGAAACCGAACACGATCGGAGTGGCATAGAACAGCAGCATCACGGTGCCGTGCATGGTGAACAGCTGATTGAACTGCTCGTTGGACAGGAACTGCAGGCCCGGAGCCGCCAGCTCGGTGCGCATCAGCAGCGCCAACAGGCCACCGATGAAGAAGAACACCATGCAGGCGACGCAGTACATGATGCCGATCAGCTTGTGATCGGTGGTCGTGATCATCTTGTACAACAGGCTGCCCTTGGGGCCCATCGGCGCAGGGAACGGCCGACTGGCCTCGAGTTCTGCGCGCGGGGGTGCTTCGGCGGTCAAGATTCCTCCAAACATGGGCATCCCGGAAACTTTGTCGAATCCTAACCCCGCGCATCACCCCGCCGGTATAGGCCTCCTACAAACTGTCGTATTCGCCGTCTCTTCGTCTCCTTCAAAGGCCGCCCGCGACGCGGGTGTTACCGTCACCGCGTGACCAGGGCGGACCGGCGGGTGGTGTCGGCGACAGCACTGGCCGTGGCGTTGATCGCAGTCGCCGGTTGCACCGATGAGACCTCGCAGCCAGCGGCGACACCAACCAGCACCACCACCACGATGGTCGCCGGGGCCGGGGTCATCGGCAATGACCGGCGACCCGATGAATCGTGCGCCGCCGAGCCCGCCCGGCCGGACCCCGGACCGTCGAGCCGGTCGGTCCACAACTTCACCGACGTGCAGCCCTCAACCGTCGAGGTGCCCGAGGACGCGCAGCGCATCGTGGTGCTCTCCGGCGATCAGCTGGACGCGCTGTGCGCGCTGGGCCTGCAGTCGCGCGTTGTCGGCGCCGCACTGCCCGACGCTTCCCAGAGCCAGCCGTCATACCTGGGTGCGGTGGTGCACGGGCTGCCCGCCGTGGGCACCCGCAGCAACCCGGACCTGCAGGCCATCATCGAGCTGCACCCGGATCTGATCCTGGGCTCCCAAGGGCTCACCCCCGGCCATTCGGAGTTGGCGGCGATCGCCCCGACGGTGTTCACCGGGCCACCGGGCGGAGCGTGGGAGGACAACATGCGTGCCGTCGGCGCGGCGACAGCCCGCACCGGCGCCGCCGACGACGTGCTTGCCAGGTTCGCCGAGAAGGCCGATGCCACCGGCGAGTCCAGTGACGCCACGCACTTCCAGGCGTCGGTGGTTCAGCTGACCGACAACGGCGTGCGTGTCTACGGGGCGGCGAACTTCGCCGCCAGCGTGCTCAAGGCCGTCGGTGTCGACCGGCCGGCCGCGCAGCGGTTCACCGACCAGCCCTACATCGAGATCCCGGCGGGCGAGTCCGCCCTGGCCGGTCGGGGCGACTTCTCGGCGGCCGACGGCGACATCCTCTACGTGTCGTTCGCCTCACCGGCGGCAAAGGCGCGGGCGGCCACCGTGTTCGACAGCGTGGCCTGGCGGCGCCTGTCCGCCAACCGCGACAGCCGGGTGTTCGTGGTCAACAACGAGATATGGCAGACCGGGCAGGGCCCGATCGCCGCGACCGGCGTGGTCGAAGACCTGGCCTGGCTGAGCGCACCGATCAACTAAAGCCCTTCACTCCCCCGCGGCGATCAACCGCGCAAGCTCCGCCGAGGCCTGCTGCTGCGCGGCGTCGGCCTCAGCGCGCAGCCGACGCACCTCGGCGTCGATGTCGTTCACGCGGTCCTGCAGCGCTTCCAGTTCGCTCACCTGGCGGGCCCGCAGTTGGCCCTCTGCGCCGTCGGTGCCCAGCACCCTCAGCTGCTCGGCGATACGGCCCTGCGCGGTGTAGGCCTCGTCGCGCTGTTGCTCGGCCTGCTCGCGTTGCTGCTCTAGGCGGTGCGCTGTATTCCGATGCGCCAGAACCTGTTTGAGTACCTCGACGGTCTCCGCGTCCAGCGAGCGCTCCGCCAGCCACTGCTCCAGCTGACCGGGCTCCATGTCGTCGTAATCGACCTCCTCGTACACCGGCCAGGTCTCCAGCACGGTGGCCTCGGCCTTCTGGTGCCCCGGCACCGTGACGGCGAACCGGTGCCAGAACCCGTCGCGGCCGGCGTCGGTGGCGCCGCCCTCGGCTTTGACGGTGTGGTCGTGGGCCAGTGGCAGCTCGAAGACGACCTCGACCGGATCATCGTGGTCGTTGTCGGCCTGCAACGTGTGCTTCCGTTCGCAGCGCTGCTCCTCGATGACGGCGTCGGTGGTCAGCCGGATCCGGGTGGTGATGGTGCGCACCGACGAGTGCGTGCTGCCGCACACCGCTAGATCCTTGGCGAACGCCAACCGCGCCTCGGCGCCGCGAGAGGTGAAGCCCAGCATGGCTTCTCCGGCGTAGCCGCCCTGCTCGTAGACGACGGCCGGGCCCTCCTCGAGCACCACACCGGTGGTGTTGGTGAAGGTCAGCACGATGTCGGGTGAGGGTCCACGGTCCTCGCGCCACACCACTTCCCGCCGCACGGCGTCGACCGGTGCCACGGCCAGCGGGATCATCGCCGCCCCACCCCGCTTCATCGAAACCGGGGCGGTCAGCCGGTATTCGAAATACTCACCGCGGTCGGAGGTTTCGATGGCGTCGACGGCATCCGCATAGGCGCCGCCGAGACCTCCCGCCGTGAGCTGCATGTCCATCGCAGCCTGGCGCATCGCCATGCCGCGACTCATGGGTGCGGGGGCCGCGACACGCTCGCTCTCCTCGACGACGGCGCGCTGGACCAGCCGGCTGTGGTAGAGGTCGATGTCGAACGAGATCGGTTGGCCGGTGGTCAGTGTCACCGCGACGTCGGTGAGATCCTCATCGATCGGATTGTGGATGATGCCCGTCGCGATCAGTGTCACCGCGTCACCGTCGCGGATCGCCCGATACGACACCCGCCACATCGGTGCGGCGATGATGTAGGAGACCCGCACCTCAGCAGCGCCACCGCGAATCTCAACAGTGACATCGCAATTCGGGCCCGCCGTCGCGGCACGAGACCGATCGATCAGGTAGTCCAGGTCGGACTTCGACGCGGCTTCCAGCATGTCGAGTCGGCGTACCTCGGCCAGGTCGACGGCGGTGACCGCGCCGGACTCGGCCCGCAGCACCAGCTGCCGTCCGCGCTCGCCGGCGTCATCGACGCCGATAACCTCACCGCGGTGAACCTGCTCGGCGCAGTGCGCCTCGACGGCGCGACCGCGCAGCGCGTCGATCAGCCCCACGAGCGCCTCCCCGGGGCTCAGCAGCAGGCTGCGGTCGGCCAGTTCGGAGCGCGGATCAGCGGGGGTGTCGAAGGAGACCGCACCCACCGACGCACTGCCCCCGGGTGTCTCGACCGTCAAGGACTTCAACACATCCTTCATGTCCTCGCGGCGGAAGATCAGGCCGAAGTCACCGTCCACCGTCCCGCAACGACTCACGAACGCGATGCCGTGCTTGTAGAGGACGAGGCGGTCGACTGACGGAGGTGTGCTCATGGCGCGACCATAACCGTCGGCACAGACAGTCGGGGCTGCTACGTCGATGTGCCGGTGGCGGATTCCGCGAGGCCGGCCCGTTCGACGCTGAGCAGGCTCTCCGCCCGGTGTTCTCGGCGGTAGGCACTGGCACCGCCGTTGATGCCGAAGAGCCGTTTGCTCCACAGCAGCCACCCGACCGCCACGACATTGACCGCCAGGGCCGCCACCCGCAGCGTCGTCACCTTCTCGGTGAGCTCGTAGATTTCGAACGGCAGAAACACGCTGGTCGCGATCACCGCGAAGTACTCGCCCCACCGGCGCACCAACCACAGGCCGACGGCCTCGATCAGTTCGATCGCGGCATAGGCGAACAGGCCCGCCGCGATCAACAGGAACGTCGATGACGACCAGCTCAGCGCTTGGCCGATGTGGTGCAGGATCTTCGAGTCGTCGGGGTTCCACCCGATCTGTTCGGCCAACGGCCGCAGCAACGGAATGTCGTGTGCGAATGCCTGCTGCAACTGCTCCCGCGAGCCGCGGACCTTGAGCACGCCGGTGGCCAGCAGCAGGAGCAGGGCGCCTCTGACGGCGCGTTCCACCGCGAGTACCCGCATCAGGGTCCGGTCCCGCAGCAACCGGCCACGCGGAATCTCCGGCGCGGTGTCGGCCGGACCTCGACTACGCGGCGGGCCGACGACGAATGTCTCGCACCGCAGGCAGCGCCACGCCTCCCCGACCGGGGTGTCGACCCGCAGCCGCTCCCGCAGCTCGGGTTCGTCGGGCGCGAAGGTGGCATGCCCACGCAGACCGCACGATCGCAGCGCGAAATTCACCATGGGAGACAGTGTGTCAAGGATTACGTCACCACGATCGCACCAGCACCACGCTGGGCAAACGCACCCCGAAATCGCGCCTAGGCTGGAAAGCGGGCAGCCAGCCGAAAATTACTTCGCTAAGCTATGCAATACGTCGTTGAGTCCACAGATCCAAAGAGGGGTATCACCACCATGGGCACCGTTTCCGCTTACGCCGCCACCTCGGCCACCGACCCGCTGAGCCCAACCACTATCACCCGCCGGGACCCCGGCCCGCACGACGTGGCATTCGACATCGCCTTCGCCGGTATCTGCCACTCCGACATCCACACCGTCAAAGCCGAGTGGGGCGCCCCGACCTATCCCCTGGTTCCCGGCCACGAGATCGCCGGTGTGGTGACCGCGGTGGGGTCCGAGGTCACCAAGTACAAGGTCGGTGACCGCGTCGGCGTCGGCTGCTTCGTCGACTCCTGCCGGCAGTGCCCCAGCTGCCTGGCCGGCAATGAGCAGTACTGCACCGGCGGCGGCATGGTCGGCACCTACGCCGGCGTCGGCCGCGACGGCCAGCCGACCCAGGGCGGCTACAGCGGCGCGATCGTCGTCGACGAGAACTACGTGCTGGCCATCCCCGACGAGATCCCCCTGGACGCCGCAGCTCCCCTGCTGTGCGCGGGCGTCACCACCTATTCGCCGCTGCGGCACTGGAATGTCGGCCCCGGCAAGCGGATTGCGGTCGTCGGCCTGGGCGGGCTGGGCCACATGGCCGTCAAACTCGGGACCGCGATGGGCGCCGAGGTCACCGTGCTGTCGCAGTCGCTGAAGAAGATGGAGGACGGGCTGCGCCTGGGCGCCCAGCACTACTACGCCACCAGCGACCCGAACACCTTCAAGAAGCTGCGCAACGGGTTCGACGTCATCCTCAACACCGTCTCGGCCAGCCTGGACCTGGGTGCGTATCTGAACCTGCTCACCCTGGACGGCACGTTGGTGGAGTTGGGCATGCCGGAGAGCGCGCTGGCGGTGCCGCCGGGGCCGCTGGTCCGAATGCGGCGCAGCGTGTCGGGTTCGTTGATCGGCGGGATCGCCGAGACCCAGGAGATGCTGGACTTCTGCGCCGAGCACGGTGTGCGACCCGAGATCGAGGTCATCGAGCCCGACTACATCAACACCGCCTACGAGCGGGTGCTCGCCTCGGATGTGCGCTACCGGTTCGTCATCGACACCGAGTCGCTGCGGCAGTCCTGAGTCCTCACACGTAGCGGTTACGCCCGGCCAGGGCACCCGAAATCGTCTGCACCAAGTAGACGGCCAGCATCATCAGCCACGGCACCGTCCATCCGCCGCTGACGTGATGCAGCAGGCCGAACAGGAATGGACCGACGCCGGCGAGCAGATACCCGAAGCCCTGCGCCATCCCGGACAGGCTCACGGTGTCTTGGGCGTCGCGGGCTCGCAGTGCGATCACGGTGAGCGCCAACGAGAAGACGCTCATGCCCAGGCCCACCAGCACGCTCCACAGCAGCGGGGCTGCCGCAGGCGCGATCAGCAGACCGAGCATGCCGGTGATGCCGAGCACCCCCAGCCCGACGATCCAGCCGCTCTGGCTTTCGCTGCGGGCGGCCAGCGGGGAGACCACCAGGCTGATCGGCACCGCGATCAGCGAGATCAGGCCGAGCAGCAGGCCGGCGCGCGCGTCGCTCATGCCGGTCTCGATCAGCACTTCGGGCAGCCAACCCATCACCACGTAGGCCAGAAACGACTGGGTGCCGAAGAACAGCGTGACGGTCCAGGCCAGCCTGCTACCCAGCAATGACCGGCCCTTGGTCGTGCTCGCCGGTGAACTCGTTGCGCCCCTGTCGAATCCGCGCGAACCCACCACCCATGCCGCGAAGGCCAACAGCGCGAGCGCGCTCCAGGTACCCAGCGCCGATCGCCAGCCGCCCAGCGCATCGTCGAGCAGCGGGGTGACCGCCGAACCCATGGCCCCGCCGCCTTGCAGTGCCGCGGTGTAGACACCGGTCATCAGACCCACCTGCGCCGGGAAAGAGCCCCTGATGACCACCGGGATCAGCACGTTGATCAGCGCAATGCCGGCGGTGGCGACCAGGGTTCCGCCGAGCACGACCAACGGCCCGTCGCAGACCCGGATCAGCAGTCCCGCAACGAGGGTGAGCAGCGCGGCAGAGATGGTGCGGCCCAATCCGATCCGCCGCGACAACCACGGCGCCGCCAGCCCGGCTCCGGCGAAGCACAGGCCCGGCAGGGTGGTCAGCACGCCGGCCCAGGTGTCCGAGGCGCCCAGGGCGCCGCGCATCTCCGGCAGCAGCGGCCCCACGCTGGTGATCGCCGGGCGCAGGTTCACCGCGGTCAACACCACCGCGACGGTCAGCAGTGCGCCGCCGGCCGCCATCGCCGCGGGCTGGATCTCGGTGGCGCCGTCGAGCTCCAGTTCAAGGTCATGCTCGTACCGACCGAGCGTTTCGTTGCGCGGGCGGCAGGTCACCTGAAGTAGGGTCGCATACATCCGATGATTGGGTGAAGGGAGGATGCTGTGCCGTTGGTCACCACCCGCCGCACCGGTTTGGTCGATCAGGTGATCGACCAGCTACGAGCGTCGGTGACGGCCGGAGAATGGCCGGTCGATTCACGCATCCCGCCCGAGCCGGAACTCGCCGAAGCCCTCGGCGTCGGCCGCAACACCGTGCGCGAGGCGGTCCGGGCACTGGCCCACAGCGGCATCCTGGAGGTCCGTCAGGGCGACGGGACCTACGTGCGCGCCACCAGCGAGGTGTCCGGCGCCGTACGACGATTGTGCGGATCCGAGCTGCGCGACGTGCTACAGGTGCGACGGTGCCTGGAGGTGGAGGGGGCACGGCTGGCCGCGGCCGCCCGCACCGACGAGGACCTGGCGCGGTTGCGCGCACTGTTGGATCGCCGCGACTCCCACCAGGAGCAGGGCCGACACCAGGACTTCATCCGGTCCGACACCGATTTCCATCTCGCGGTGGTCGCCTGCTCGCACAATCCGGTCTTGACCGAGCTGTACTGCGGACTCACCGAGGTGCTGATGGCCAGTGTGGCCAGCACCAGCGCGAAACCCGTTCAGTCAGACCAGATCCGGCACCGGGGCCTGGTGGAGGCGATCGCCGCGCGCGACGTCGAGGCGGCCGGTCGCGAGGCGGGCGGCTTCCTCAACGAACTTCTGGAGGGGCTGCCTACCTGCTGAGCCGGTCAGGCGCGCCGAAGCCCCAACACCCGCAACAGTTCCGGCCGGCGAAGGATCAGCGCAATCCACAGCAGCACGCCGACATACACCCCGGACAACACAAAGCCGGCCAGCGGCTTGTCGGCATGCAGATTCATGGTCACCGCGCCACCCAGGTAGGCGGTCAGGCCGAGCGCGCCCAGCACCGCGGTGCGCGGAATCAGGAAAACGACCAGGCACACCAGCAGGACCCAGCCGATCACCGCGGTCTTGTCCGGCGAAAAGCCCAGACCTTCAGTGGCTTCGCGGGCGAACGACACACCGAGGATCTTCGGGATGCTGTCGAAGGCGAAGAACAGTGCAAGCACGGCCGTGATCACCGCGCCGGCGGTCCATGCCTTGGAGCGTTGCTGCTTGGTCGGGTCGATGTTTGCGGTCATCTACCCGAGACTAGGCGCTTGTGGCCGGTTCGCGAGCGTGTAGGAATATCGCCGTGTAGCCGAACAGCAGCACCGCGGTGGCGACCAGCATCATCAGTGCAACGGTGTAATTGTTGTTCACCGGGTCGTAGGTGGCACCCATCACCAGCGGCGGGAAATAACCGCCGAGTCCACCGATGGCCGCGACGATTCCGGTGACCGAGCCGATAGACCCGGCCGGGGCACGCCGCGACACCCACGCGAAAACCCCGCCGGTGCCGATACCGAGAGCAATGGCCAGGGGAATAAACGTCAGGCCCGTCCACAGGTCCGCGGGCGGGTGGAACACCGCGATCAGCGTCTGGACGGCCACACCCGCCAGCGCCGCCAGCACCACGTACTTGGGCAGGATGTGGTCGGCCAGCATTCCGCCCGCCAACCGGGCCAGCACGGCCGCCATGGCGAACGCCGCGGTACGTTCGCCGGCGCCCACCTGCGTGAAGTCGTAGATGGTCTTGGTGTAGATCGGCAGGTAGTTGCAGAACGCGACGAATCCGCCGAACACCAGCGCATAGAGCACCGACATCTCCCAGGTGACCCGCAGCTTCGCGGCGGCCACCAGTTTCGGCAGCACATTGGCGGTGTTCGGGGTGAATCGCGGGCCGTTGTGCATCACCACGGCGCACAGCAGGGCCGTGGCCGCCAGCCCCACCGCCACGATCACGTGGGTGGTGAACAGGCCGAACCACTTGACGAACCGCGGGGTGAAGAATGCCGACACGGCGGTTCCGGCCATCCCCATGCCGAACAGCCCGGTCGCGAATCCGCGGCGCTCGGGGGCAAACCAGTTGTTGGCGAAGGGAATTCCGATCGCGAACACGGTGCCGGCGATGCCCAGGAAGAATCCGGCCACCACCATCAGCGGATAGGAACCGATCTGCGCCGCGTAGCCGACCACCAGCACCGGGATGATCGAGGCCACCGAGACCCCGATGAACATGGTGCGGCCCCCGAAGCGGTCGGTCATCAGCCCGGTGGCGATCCGGCCCAACGCCCCCACCAGGATCGGGGTGGCCACCATCAGCGCCTGCTGGTTGGAGCTCAGCGACATCCGGGTGGCGTACTGCGTCGACAGCGGACCGACCAGATTCCACGCCCAGAAACAGATCACCGAGGCCCAGGTGGCCAGCAACAGCTGCAGTCCCGGATGCGCGGCGATGGCGCGGTCGGTGCTCATCACCGGATTATGCAACCACTACGTTCCGATCGCAGCTTGAATCCAGGATGTCACTCCCGGATATTCTACTGATCGGGTTCAGCGTTCTCCAGAACCGAGACCTCGGACCTTTTTGAAATCTTGGTGAACACAATTGAACCGACCACCCACAGGGCGGCATACGAGAGCAGATAGACAGGAATCATGACCCATATCGATGTTGACTTGAATATCATTGAGGCCACCGCCTGGAGTCCGTCACCGATGAATCCCGAGACAATAACGGTTATCAGTATTCCCAGGTAAAAATTTTCCTTTTTGACCGAAATCCTGCCGCGGGCCTTCTGCGAGATAAACCATGCCAACACACATACCACCGCGATCGACATCGCAGCAAAAGCGATGATCAGCCAAATTGGAAGATCGCTATCGGTGTTCAACCCCGCAGAATCAAAAAATAAATTGAGGAGGATCATACCGGCAACATAGAACGGTGCAATAATCAGTATCCGTCGAATATTAATAACCATTAATACGCTCCCGCTTATTTCGCGCAGTCCAATGCAGCCTCGGCAGCCGTCTTTGCCGGAGCTGTGATGAGCCCTTTGGTGAATCCGCCGACGAAACCCAGGACACCGCCGGCAAGGCCACCGGGCACAGCTCCGGCACCGCCCAACTCGGGCGAAACTACAGCACCGAGTCCGGCACCGGTCGCGGCACCTCCTAAGGCACCAGTCCCAGCACTCTTGAACCCGTCCTTGACCATATTGATCCCGATATTTTCACGGAACTCTTCTTTGACGCACTGACCAAAGTCGGCTTTCGGCTCCACCGGTGGTGCAGGAACGCGAGGTCGATATGTAGGGATCGGGGGCGCGTCCTTTGGGACCGCGGCAGCAACCTCCGGAAGCACTGGAATCGGGCCGATCTGAGGAAGCGGACCGTGTGTCGGAGGTAATGGCTCCGCCCCTCCTCCGAATGCTTCCGGTCCCGGTGGAAACGGGTCCGTCGGACCCGGCGCAGGACTCGGCGCCAACGGCATCCCCTTGTGCCCCCAGCCCGCCAACTGGACCGCGGGTCGCCGGGTGTCGGATCTGGGCTGGTCGCTAACCCGATCGCCGGAACCAGTAGGCGCCGGTTCGTCCTGGAAGGTAAGTCCCTCGACCCCCGCCGAGACGGTCGCCAGTTGGGTGCCGATTTCGTGATCTTTGGCATGCAATGCGCCCACGCGCTGGCGGATGAATGAAGCGTGTCCCTGGGCCGCGATCTGGCGCTCGGCGAGATAGGCCTCAGAGCCTCCCTGGCGTCGGTCGATAACTGAAAAATCTTCGCCCACATAGAACTCGTCGTCGCGAGCTTCCCGGACTGCATCGAGCACGCCGTGCTTACAGGCCTGCAACGCCTCCTCACCTCGTCGCGCAGTCCGCGACGCCTGGTTCAACACGTCTGCAGGCTCGCGGACTTTCACCATGTCGGCATAGGAACGCCCGAGCGCACCCTGGCTCCCAAAACCGGTCCACACTGTGCCGCCAGGAGTAGAGATCCGGCTGTGGACCGCAGTGAACGACTCCTCCCAGTGATTGGCAGTGCGCTCCCAGTGGTCCGCCGCATCCCGCAGATACGCAGTATCCAGTGATTCAACCTGCGACAACGTCAACGTCGGCGTTGCTGGCATCTAACACATCCTCGTCGTCGCAACTGCCCGCATCTTCGCCTCAGACCCTGCTTCGTTTTCGGTGTAACCGTTCGCTGCCCTGGTCAGCACCGCAGCAGTCGCCTGCATCCGCATCATGCACCTAGCACCGGCCGCCGCGACGGCGACATTGGCAGTTCTGACCGCCGCCGCACTGGCAAGCAACGACGGTCCAGCATCGACTGGGACGCCACCAACCAGCGTGCCCGCCAACGATTCACACCAGCTCGCCTCTGAGAGCAACCCACTGTCAACGACCCGCAATGATTCAGTTTGGGGCATTTCCATGCGGCAAAGGATACCGTCGCGGTCCGGATCAGCGCTGCTGCGAAGGATGCACGGCGCCGCCCAGCCGGACTAGAAGTCCCAGTCGTCGTCTTCGGTGATGACGGCCTTGCCGATCACGTAACTCGAACCCGATCCGGAGAAGAAGTCGTGGTTCTCGTCGCCGTTGGGGCTCAGCGCCGACAGGATCGCCGGGTTGACGTCGGTCTCGTCGCGCGGGAAGAGCGCTTCGTAGCCGAGGTTCATCAGCGCCTTGTTTGCGTTGTAGCGCAAGAACTTCTTGACGTCCTCGGTAAGGCCCACACCGTCGTAGAGGTCCTGGGTGTATTCGACCTCGTTGTCGTAGAGCTCGAACAGCAGCTCGTAGGTGTAGTCCTTGAGTTCGGCACGCTTGGCCTCGTCGACCATGGCCAGCCCGCGCTGGTACTTGTAGCCGATGTAGTAGCCGTGCACGGCCTCGTCGCGGATGATCAGCCGCAGCACGTCGGCGGTGTTGGTCAGCTTGCCCCGGCTCGACCAGTACATCGGCAGGTAGAAGCCGGAGTAGAACAGGAAGCTCTCCAGCAGCGTGGAAGCCACCTTGCGCTTGAGCGGCTCGTCACCGCGGTAGTACTGCATGACGATGGCGGCCTTGCGCTGCAGGTTGGAGTTCTCCTCCGACCAGCGGAATGCCTCGTCGATCTCAGATGTCGAGCACAGTGTCGAGAAGATCTGGCTGTAGCTCTTGGCGTGCACCGACTCCATGAACGCGATGTTGGTGTAGACGGCTTCCTCGTGCGGGGTCAGCGCATCCGGGATCAGGCTCACCGCGCCGACGGTGCCCTGGATGGTGTCCAGCAGCGTCAGGCCGGTGAAGACCCGCATCGTGAGCTGCTTCTCGTCGTCGGTCAGCGTGCCCCAGGACGGGATGTCGTTGGACACCGGAACCTTCTCCGGCAGCCAGAAGTTGCCGGTCAGCCGATCCCAGACCTCGAGGTCCTTGTCGTCTTGCACCCGGTTCCAGTTGATCGCCGAGACCCGATCGATCAGCTTCAATTTCTCGCTCACCGTCAACCCCATTTCGCCGCACCGGAAGCCAGTGCCACGACACTACCCCTGGGGGGCGACAACCGACGGCAACACTAGAAGTTGTGTCTGCGTGTCGCCTCAGCCCACTCCGGAAAAGCGGTACTCCCCCGCCCGCAACGAGCGCGTCGACTGCCAGTACTGCCAGGTCATCCCACTCCACAGGGTCCGATTGACGCCGTGCTCGTCGAGGTACCAGCTGTTGCAGCCACCGGTGATCCACACCGTGCCGGCGAGCTTGTCCTGAAGTTCGGCGTTGTAGCGGTCCTGAGCAGCGCGACTCGGCGCCAGGGCCTGTGCTCCTGCCTTGTCGGCCGCGGCGATCGCCTGGGCCACGTAGCGGATCTGCGACTCGATCATGAACACCACCGAGGTGTGGCCCAGCGCGGTGTTGGGACCGAGCAGGAAGAACAGGTTGGGCATGTCGGCCACCGCGATGCCGCGGTGCGCCTGCACCCCCTCGCTGTTCCAGCGCTGCACCAGATCCTCGCCGTTCGGCCCGGTGATGCCGACATAGGTATAGGAGTCGGTGACGTGGAACCCGGTCGCGTACACGATGACGTCGACCGGATGCTCGACGTTGTCGGCGGTGACGATGCCGTTCGGGGTGATGCGGGATATCCGCTCGGTGATCAGCGTCGTCGTCGGATCGGCGACCGCACCGTAGTAGTTCTTGCCGGAGTAGAGGATTCGCTTGCAGCCGGCCCGGTATCGCGGGGTCAGTCTGCGGCGCAGGTCTTTGTCGCGGACCTGGCGACGGATGTTGAGCTTGCCGGCCGCCTCGATCAGGCGCAGCAGGCCCGGTCGCTTCGTCATCGCGAATCCGATGCCTTCCAGCGCCCAGTAGGTGGCCGCTCGTACCGCGTAACGCAGCCCGGGCACCACCGCGAAGGCCTGCCGCACGACGTTGGGAAGCTGGTTGTGTGGCACCGGCAGCACCCACGGCGGGGTGCGCTGGTAGAGCTGGAGTTCGGCAACCCGGTCGACGATCGCGGGAACGATCTGGATCGCACTGGCACCCGTCCCGATGACCGCGACCCGCTTGCCGGTCAGGTCCGCGGTGTGGTCCCACTTGGCGGAATGGAATGCGGAACCGGCGAATTCGCCGATTCCCTCGATGTCAGGCAGCCGCGGGATGTGGAGGCCGCCGACACCGGAGACTACGAATTGGGCCACGTACTCCTGACCGTCTTCGGTGAACACATGCCAGCGGAACTCGTCGTCGTCCCACACCGCGCGGGTCACCGTCGAACCGAATCGGATGTGGCGGCGCAATCCGTACTTGTCGGTGACGCCCTTGAGGTAGTCCAGGATCTCCGGTTGCGGGGAGAACAGTCGGCTCCAGGTCGCCTTCGGCTCAAACGAGAACGAGTACAGATGCGAGGGCACATCGCAGGCGCAACCGGGGTAGGTGTTGTCGCGCCAGGTACCGCCGATCTCGTCGGCCTTCTCCAGGATCAGGAAGTCCACGCCCTGTTTCTGCAGCGCGATGGCCATGCCCAGGCCGGAGAAACCGGTCCCGATGATCAGTGTTCGGGTGCGTATCATCACGCGTCCTTTTCTTGTCGGGTATCAAAGTTGGGTGCCGCCTTCCCGCAGGGTCCGTGCGGGAAGGCGGCACAGCGACTACCAGGCTCAACTCGTCAGCGCGGCCATCACCTGGTGGTTCAGGTCGACCAGTGAATCCATCAGCGGGGAGTAGGGAGTCAGGTCGAAACTGTTGCCGGCGTGCAGGATTGCCGTCGACATGTCATCGCGTGCGTTGAGCATGCCCGCGATGATGCCGGTGGTCGGGTCGGTGAACGCATCGCCGAAGAGCGTCCCCATGCCCTGCATTCCGCCGGTCAGATCCGTCCAGACGTGCGCCAAGTCGCCGGTGCTGAAGTCGCCCTCCACGGCTTGAGCGGTCTGGTCCATGACAGCCTTCATGCTCAGCATGCTCAGCATCATCGGCAGCTCGATGTCCTTGAACGCCAACGGCAGATTGCCGATAACCGCCGCCATGGCACCGGCCGGATTGGTCAGGAACTCCGAAGCGACAGCGTTCAGGTCCGGCATCAGCGCAGGGTCGGACATCCGGTCCCAGACCGTCGGCACGCCGACCTGCCCGCCGAAGATCTGGTTGAACGCGTCGTGGCCTATCGCCGCTTCTACCTGGTTCTGCAACAGGTTTGCCCCCAGCCAGTTGATGTTGTGGTCCTGGTCCTGGGTGTAGTTCCAGTTGAACAGGCGGTCGTGCAGCATCGCCGCCTGCTCCGAGGGGGTGACCACCGGCGTGTCCGCCGGGAGATGGCTCTTGACGTCGGCGATGTTGACCACCTCGGCGTGGACGGCGTTGCTCGTCGGAGCAGTCGCCACGTCCTGCCAGCGCACTCCGAGCATTCCGTTGACCAACCCGCCGTCGTTGATCCAGTTGGCGACGCCGGGGTCCTTACTGCTGACGACGTAGTAGATGTAGCCGTCGGAGGACTCGAAGGTGTCGGTGTTGTTGAGGCTGCCCTGCGCGGTGACGATCGGAACGTTCTGCCCCCATGCGTTGGCGAGTTCGAGGCCGTAGTAGCCGGCATCGATTTCGGGCACCTTGATGATCAGCGCCTGATCGGCGTCCAGTTGGAAGTGGCCGAAGGTGCTCAGTTGGCCGGGCATGAGGCCGTTGATCGAGGAGGTGGAAGATGCGATGGGCGTCATCCAGTTGGGCGGCAACGAATCGGGAATCGCCGTCTGGTCGTAGTAGACGCCGTCAGCGTTGATGGTCGGAATGTCCTTGACGACAATGCTCAGCAACTCCGACAGCTGACTGTCCGAGAGGAACGTCAGCGGACTCTGCGGCACGCCGTCCTGCTGCAGCGAGAAGGAGTCGTGCGGCAATCCCCCGTTGCCGATGGTGTCGCGGATGAGCACGTTGTCTGCGCCGGCCGTGTTGATCCAGTTCCCTTCGTGCGGCGTGGAACTGAAGATGATCGTGTAGCTTCCGTCGGCATTGGGTGTTGCATCCGACAGGCCGAGGACGTGACCGGTCGGCTCGAATCCCTGAACCGAGCCGATTGTTCCGGACAGCGACGTGAACGTGACGTCGATGCTGCCGGGCCCGGGATGGACCGTCATCGTGTAGGTGCCGTCCTCGCTGACCGGGATGACGCCGTACTGATTGTCAGGGTTCACCAGGATGTAGAAGGCCGACGGGTCGGCGGAGTTGGCGTCCCACGGCTGCCCGAGCATCCAGGGAACGCCGCCGCTGGGGTTGTAGAGCTGGGCGTACTCCAAAGCCAGCGAGGTGGAGGCGACGCTCTGGACATACTGCTGCAGGGACGTCAGGTCCGACGGGACGATGAACGGGTAGTTGCTGTTGGTCTCGGTGACCTGCTGCTGGGCGTCCAGCAGCTGGTCGATGATCGACTGCATGGCTGCGGTCGGCGCCACTTCGGCGATCGCCTGCGGGGTTGCCAGCGTCATCGCCAGCGCCCCGGCCACCGCTCCCGGTGCGGTGGCGGCGAGAACGCGCAGCCGCTGCCGAACTCGGCGCCGTTGAACGGCCTTACGGTTGGTTTGTTCGACTGCTGCGCGTTGCGCGGATCCGATGCGCGACATGTGGTCCTCCGTGTGTGTGGTCAGAGCGCTCTGTGACGACTGTCACCTGATAGCCGCCTGATTGTTCGTCGCGCCAATCCGCGGCCGAAAGAGCAATCCGCACCGGATCAGGCAATCAGCCGATGCAGAATGCACCACCCCGTTATGCTCGGCCGATGGACTGGGAGCGACCGTCCGAGCGGGTGTGCGAGCTGATCCGACAGACCGCCCAGGTCATGGTGAGCGCTCCCCCGGAGTCACTCGACGAGCTCCACGAAGCCACCCTGTCAGCGGTGTACACGCAAACCATCGCCTCGGATCCGGTCCTCGCCGAAGGTATCCGCCGCAGCAATCGGTCCAACCTGATGCACTGGGCCGCAGCCAATCTCAGCCATCCCGGCGAGCCCGTGGCGGCCAACCTCTCGGCGGAGGCACTGCTCATCGTCCGCGACGGGTTCCGCCGCGGCATGGACGAATCGGCGGTGCTGGACGCCTATCGGGTCGGGACGAACGTGGCGTGGCGGTCGTGGATGCAGACCGCATTCACCCTCACCCGTGACCACGATGAGCTGTGTGAGCTGCTCGACGTGACATCACGATCGCTGACGTCGTTCATCGATGCCACCATCGCCGGAATCGGCCATCAGATGCAGATGGAACGCGAGGCACTCACCCGCGGGACCCATGCCGAACGCCGCGAGACCGTCGCGCTGATCCTGGACGGCGCCACCATCTCTCGACAGCGCGCCGAGAGCCGGTTGGGTTACAGGCTCGAACAGAGCCATACCGCCGCCGTCGTCTGGGGCGACGAGGCGACCACCGACCTGTCCGATCTGGACGCTGCGGCCGAAGCGCTGACCCGCACCGAGGGCGGGCAGCGCGCGCTGTCGGTGCTGGCCAGCGCCGCCACCCGATGGGTATGGGTTCCCGGGCCCGATGGGCCGGATCTGGCCGATGTGGTTGCCGCAGTGGACGGCCTGCCGGGCGTGCAGATCGCGGTGGGGACCACCGCCGGCGGGGTCGACGGGTTCCGGCGCAGCCACCTCGACGCCGTCACCACACAACGCATGATGATGCGGCTGGGCTCCACCCAACGCGTCGCCCGCTTCACCGACATCGAGTTGGTGGCGCTGATCAGCGCCGAACCCGAGCAGGCCGACCGGTTCATCACCCATACGCTCGGTGACTTCGTCTTCGCCGACGCCGAACTACAACAGACGGTGCTTACGTTCATCCATCAACAGTGCAACACCTCACGCGCCGCCGAACACATGTATCTACACCGAAATACATTGCTGCGCAGGCTTACTCGCGCCGATCAGCTGTTGCCCACACCCGTCGTCGACAACAGCGTGCGAGTGGCAGTGGCATTGGAGGCACTGCGCTGGCGCGGCGGCGTCGGCTGACAATGCCTTCGCTAGCGTGCCGCCCCGCCCAGTCAGCCGAACAGGCCCGCCCATTCCGCCTGAATCTGGGACACCGCGTGCATGATGCCGACCACCTCGAAACCCGCCGCCAGCGACCCCAGCCCGGTGGCCGCAGCCATTGGAAGACCGAACGCGTCGACGAGATCCCCCTGGGACAGCTCGGACAAGAAGACCTGGGCCATGGCGGCAGGCAGGGTGGTGCTCAAGGCATTGAGGATGTCCCCGGTCACCATCGCCAGCCCATTAACCGCGGAGATCGAGCCGCTGAATGCGTTGGCGATGTCGATGAGGCTCGGCATCGTGAACGCAGCAACGTCCACGCCCGCGTCGGGCCCGTCCGCAACGGCTGACGACAGGGAACCCAAGTCTTGAACGAAGTCCTGCCAGCCCTGTTGGGCGCCGTTGACCAGGGCCGTGAAGACGTCCGTGGGGTTCACGTCCGGGAACAACCCCATCGTGGTGGGTACGTTTGCCGGCCCCGCATCCCAGCCGTGTTCGATCTGACCGTAGCCCAGGTTGACCAGCACCCGCAGGGCCGGCTGCACCAGGTCGGCGATCGCGTTCCCGAATGGGCTGCCGCGGAACGGTTCCAGCAGTGGAAGGTTCTCGGTGGGGATCATCCAGTAGTTGGTCGCGGTACTGGCCGTGACGCCGTCTGGCAGCTCACCGGCGTAGTCCACCGAGCCCGGCAGCAGAATCGCGTTGGCAAGCTGGCCATCAGGAGTCATCGGCAGCATCGGGTATTGGATGTGCGTGTACACGATCCCGGCTACCGCATTGAGGCTGGCGAGCAGATTCAGCGGATAGCGCGGAAAGTCGGCAAATCCGTCGTACTCCAACGTGTAATTGTTGGTCGCCCAGGGACCGTCCGGGGTTGCGCCGTTGAGGGTCAACCCCAGTGATGCAATGGGCACCGATCCACCGAACTCCGGCAGATTGAAGATCTGCATCAGTCCGCCGTTGGGGGTGTTGGGGTTGCCCAGGAACGTGAACGTCAGCTGATCCGCGTCTGGCCGTTGATCCGCGGGCAACGCAAGATACTGCCTCATCAGCAGCGTGTCGATCGAGGCGCTTTGCGAGTAGCCGTAGAGGTTGACCGCGTGACCCAAGTCGAACTGGTTCTGGGCGGCGAGTTGCAGCATCGTCAATCCCTGCGCCATCGAAACGTCCAGCGGCAAGGTCTTGACACCGGTAAACGGCTGCAGCCCCTCCGGGGTGAACAGGGCCTGCGGGGTGAACCCGGGGTGCAACGGCTGAATGAAGCGCTCATTCACCGCGTCGATGTAGTTCTGGTGCGGTATCGGAATGCCGCTGCCGCCGAACACGATCGAGCAACCGACCACGTCCGCCGCCATGCATGCGTACGGGTCACCCGGGGGACCCCCGTACGGGAAGGTGGGCAACGCAGTCGGCGAGACCGCCGGCGCCGGGTTCGCCGCCGACACCGCAGTCGCCTGCGTCGCCGGCACGACCAGTGCTGCCGCGGCGACCGCTGGAAGAAGACCTGAACTGATGCGCCAGATTTTATTCTGTGTCATTCAGCCGTTTATACGGCATTTATCAGGATTCCGGTTGAGATTGAGGCAGGTCGTCGATCAGGCGACCGGTTGCCGCGGGGCCGCCTCACGGATCGGCTGATCCGGGTCCATCGCGATGCCGAGGTTCTCGGCGGTGCCACTGACGACGCTGATCATGATCGTCGTCAGATAATCCACGAACGTCTCGCCGGGCATGCGCCGCGGGCTGTCCGGTTCCGGTCCCAGCCACCAATCGGTGGCCGAGGTCGCGCTACCGAAGGCCGCGAAGGCGGCCAGCTCCAGCGCCCCGCGGTTGAGCTCGAGATCCTGCAGTTCGTGGTTGATCATCTCGGCCATCGCCAGCGTGATGGTCCGGCCTTCGTTGAGTGCCCGCATGCTCGACTCGGACTGTGCGCGCGCCCGGCCCTGGATGAAGAATCGCAGCACATTGGGGTGCTGATCGACCAGTGCGACGTACTCTTCGACGCTGCGCCGCACAACGTCACGCAGCGAGTTGGTGGCGACGTCGATGGAGGCGAAGATCGCAGTCCACAGTTCCTCGCGCAACCGGGTGCCGACGGCCTCGAACAGGTCGTCCTTGTCGGTGAAGTGCCGGTAGATCTTGGGCTTGGCGGTGCCGGCTTCCTCGGCGATCTCGCGGACACTGACGTCGGGTCCGAGCCGGTCGATGGCCCGGAACGCTGCGTCGACGATCTCCCTGCGGACCTTCTTACGGTGTTCGCGCCAACGTTCGCTGCGCGCGTCGACCTTCTGCCCGCCGTTGTCGGCCGGGGTGGGTCTGCTGGTTCCGCGCACGTCAAGCACCTTACCGCGTTGCCGCCGCTGACCTGGGGAGACCGGCCGTCGGCTAACATCGCCGCTGTGGTGCAGCGATTCGACCTTGCGATTGTCGGCGGAGGTCCAGCAGGGTCGGCGGCCGCCTGGCAGGCCAGGCAGGCCGGTGCGAGCGTGGTTCTGCTGGATAAGGCCGAGTTTCCCCGCGACAAGCCCTGCGGTGACGGCCTGACCGCGCGCGCGGTGAGCTACCTGCAGAAAATGGGTCTGGCCGAGCAGGTCGACAAGTTTCACCGGGTCAACCGGGTGAAGGTGTTCAGCCCCGGCGAATGGGAGCTGTCGTTTCCGCGCCGGCCCGGGATGCCCGACCACGGATACGTGGCGCGCCGCCCGGAGCTGGACACCCTGTTGCTCAAGCACGCCGAGTCGGCCGGGGCGGAGGTTCGCCAATCCGCCGAGGCCGCGGGTCCGGTGCTCGACGACGCCGGCCGGGTCATCGGGGTGCTGCTCAAGAGCGGCGAGCAGGTGCTGGCCGACGCGGTGATCGCCGCCGACGGCGCCTACTCCCCGATCAAACGGGCACTGAAGCTGGACTCGGACTACAACGGCTACTCCGCGATCGCCATCCGGGCCGAGATGCCGGCCGTGCGGCCCGACGTCGACTCACTCGACATCTACATGAAGCTGGTGTTCCAGGGCGATCAGCTGCCCGGCTACGGCTGGGTGTTCCCGCTCGGTGACGGCCGGGTCAACATCGGCTTGGGCTATGTCAACAGCTACAAGAACTGGCAGGCCATCAACGCCACGCAGTTCCTCGGCGACTTCCTGGAGACGCTGCCGGCCGACTGGGAACTGCCGTCGATCACCGAACTCAAGCAGTCCAAGACCGTGCGGGCCTGGCGGCTGCCGATGGGCTTCACCGCGTGGCCACCGTGGCGCCCCGGGGTGCTGTTCGCCGGGGACTCCCTGGGCGCGGGCCGGCCGACCTCGGGCGCGGGTATCTCCAAGGCGCTGGAGTCCGGGCTGGCGGCCGGTGAGTGCGCAGTCGCGGCGCTGACCAACGGTGGGCCGGACGACTTCACCAACTATGCGCAACGCATGGAAGCGGCGTGGGGCCGGGAATACCGGCGCGGCAGGTACTTTCACAAGTTGGCCGGTACGCCGAAGCTCGCGAACGCCGGTCTGAAGCTGCTCGACAACGCGCGCTTCCGCGACGTGATGCTGGCCCGGTTGTACAAGGGGCAGCAGGGGCCGACGCACACCTACTGACGGGTGCCGCTGGTTGCGCCGTCACAGCAGCGCGCCCGCCCGCTGCGTGACACGCGCGTAGATCGGCTCAGCGGCGACGGTGGTGAATGGCACCGCCAGCGGAAATTCGGTGCTCAGCGAGCTGAATTCGCAATGTCGCACGCACGTCGCCAGCGCCAGGGTGGCTTCCAGCATGGCGAAGTGGTCGCCGACGCATTTGCGCGGTCCGGCCCCGAACGGCACATACTGCCACCGGCTGCGGCCCGCGGAGTTCTCTGGGCTGAACCGGTCCGGGTCGAACTCCTCGGGGCGCTCCCAGAGTGCGGGGTCGCGGTGCAGCGCATAGACCCCGACGCCAACCAGCGAGCCGGCCTGTACGCGGAAGCCGTCGACGGCGATGTCGCGCAACACCGTTCGGCCGTTCAGGGCACCGGGTGGGCACAACCGCAGTGCTTCGTGGAGCACCTGGACGGTGTACGGCAGCCGGGCCACGTCGTCGGGGGTCAGTTCGGCCCCGGCCGCGGCCACCTCGGTGGCAACCCTGCGTTGAATGTCGGAGTTGTTGCCCAGCGCCCACAGCGCGTAGGCCAAAGTGGTCGCCGTGGTGTCGTGGCCGGCCAGCATGAACACGATCAACTCATCGCAGATCTCGCGGTCCGTCAGCCCACGGCCGGTTTCGGGGTCGGTCGCGGCCATCAGCCCGCGCACCAGGGGCGCGTCCCTGTCGGGGTCGTTGTGACAGGCCCGCAGGATGTCCGCGGCAACCCTATGCAGCGTGGCGCTGGCGGCCCGGGCGCGACGGCGCGCCGGGGTCGGCAGCCAGCGCGGGGCGCGCACCGGGGCGAACGCCCGATCCGAGACATATTCCAGCGCGACGCGCATCGGCTCGGTCAGGTCCGCGGCGCGTTCGTCAAGGTCGACGCCGAGCACCGAGCGTCCGAGTGCCCGCAGCGTCAGCCGGCGGCATTCGGCGTCCAGATCGACCGTTGTGCCGTCACCCCAGGCGGCGGCGACCACCTCGGCGGCCTGCGCCATATGTCCGCCAAAATCGCGGACATGCTGCTTGGTGAACAACGGCTGTAACGTGCGCCGCCGGGGCAGCCACGCTTCATTGCGCAGATCGAACAGGTTCGGACCGAGCAGGTGGCGAATCTCATCGTGCGCGGGGGCTCGATCGACGTCGCCGCTGCTCAGCACATCGTGGACACCCTGCGGCGAAGTCACCAGCACCATCGGCGGCGCGAGTCGGCGCGGCGCCAGCACCAGTCGGGTCACCGGCCCGCCGGCATCCCGCAATTTCTCGACACCGGTGTGCATCTGCCGCACCTCCCGCACCTGCTGCCAGTACGGCAGCGGGTTCTTCGGCGCCAGCGGCAGCGCCCGAACATCGACGCCGGCATCTCCTACCGTCATGGCGGTCAGCCAACCAGGCCCGATCCACCCCGCGCCTCATCCGAACGGTTGAAATTTTTCCCGGAGTTCGCAGAGCAACGGCCGCCTACGCGGCGCAGAATGTGCGATATCGGACGCTACGTCCGCTGAGCGAAAGACCTGGGATGCGGCGATGGCGACCCTGGATGACTTCTCCCGCATAGTCGCGACGGTATACAGCTCGGTGCTGACACCCGAGAACTGGACCGCGGCACTCGGCGATCTTCGGCACACCCTCGACGTACACAGTTGCGCGCTGATACGGGCGGACGGCAACGGCCGATCGGTACAGGCCGCACACCTGGCCCCGCAGGTGCGCCGCGACTACGAGCAGCACTACCACCGAATCGACTACGTGCTCGAAGCCGTCGAACAGAGCCCGATCGGCGTACTGCGTGGCGGGCAGTCCCTGGTGGAACTGCAGAGCGACTCGGAGTTCCATCTCGACTGGCTGCGCCCCCTGGAGATGACAGACGGGTTGTTTGTACGGCTCACCGACGGCCCCGCGCCGCTGATGTTCCTTGCCGCCGGGCCACGTCCGCCGACACCGTTCGTCCCGCTGGTCAGCGCCCTGGTGCCGCACCTGCAACAGGCCCTGCGCAGCCAAGCACACCTGGACAACTTGCGCCGTCGCGCCGGTGACCTGAGTGCAGTCACCGGTGCGTTGCGCCTGGCCATCATCGTGGTGACCACCGGCGCCCATCTCGTCTACGCCAACGCCGCCGCCGAGGAGGTGCTGCGCGTAGCCGATGGACTGCGCATCCGAGCCGGACGGCTCGAAGCGACTTTCGCCACCACCGACACCACACTGCAGCACAGTATTCGCGCCGCGCTGACGCACCGGGATGCGCCACCGTCGGGGAGTTCCCTGCTGTGCGAGCGCGGCTGTAACGCGCAGCCCTACCTCGTCGAAGTGCTGCCCATCGATCCGGCCGATTCCTCCGAGCCCACCCGGCGAGCCATGGTGGTCATCGACCCGGGCAGCGAATCACGAACGGCTGCAACGCTGTTGCATCGCCACTATGGACTCACGGCCAGCGAGATCCAGATCGCCCTCATGGTGCTCAACGGCCATGACATCAAGGACATGGCCGAACGCATGTCGCTGTCCCAAGCCACCGTCAAAACGCATCTGCAGCATGTGTTCGACAAGACTGGAACTCATCGCCAGGCCGACATCGTGCGCCTGCTGGCCGCCCTGCGCTCGCCCTGCCGCGGAGACTGACCGCCCCGGTCAGCGCCGACGCCGCGCGGCTGATTCAGAACAGACCGGCCAGTTCGGACCACATCGCGCTGGCGTCGCCCGGGTCAAAATTCGCCGTCATGGTGTCGGCCCCCGGAATGTCGATAATCGGAATGTGCACCCCGCCGGGGAACAACAACACATCGAGTGTTCCATCCGGGCCGCTCGAGTAGTAGTTGGCGAGGATGGGGTTGGTGAGAAAGTCGATCTGGAACAGGTCTTGCGTCGATCCGGTCGGGTCGCTGGTGTAGAAATTTTCGAAGAAGTTGACCCGCGAGATCCCGAACTGCAGCCCGGCCGCGGTCTGCTCCCACACCGTCCCGTCGGCAGGAGCGGACCCCGAACTGTTGAACGCCTGCTGCAGGTTGTTCTCGAAGATCGGGCCGACGCCGCCCAGGGCCTCGTAATCCCGCGCCACCTCGTAATTACCAATGACGTTCACGCCGTCAGGCTGGTAGATGGAGTAGGGGATGTTCTCCTTGATGCTGGTGTACAACCCACCGGTGATCTCGTTGACATCGGTCGGCGTACCCGGTCCGCCGGGCGGGAAGAAAATGTCGTTGCTCGACGGCAGGGATGGCTCCGCATACGCAACCGGGCTGGTGAGCAACGCTGCGCCGAGGACTGCCCCGGTGACCGCACCAGCGATGAAGGCGAATCTCGCGATGTTTTGACGACTCATGGCTAGCCCCCCAGCTAGTGTTCCGCTGGTCACGCAGCCTAGCTGAAATTTAACTGAAAGTACATGAAAATTCTCAAGTCTTTACGCCAGCGTCAATATTTCGTTGTGCTCGCGCGGCACGTGGCGCCCCAGGCCTCGACGGGTCAGCGCCGACCGCGCTCGGCGCGGCCGGACTTGCGGGCGACCTTGCCCGCAGCGGCTCGGGCGGCCTGCTTGGCCAGGGTCTTCTCCCGTGCGGTGCGCTTGGGTGCCGACTGCGCCTGGCCCCGCGACGAGCCGGCTTTGCGGCCCCGCACGATCCCGACGAACTCCTCGACCAGTTCCGATTGGGGCCCGTCCGGAAAGGCCAGCGCCACCGGGCAACTCGGCGCGTCGGTGATCGGCCGGTAGGTCAGGTCCTTGCGGTGATACAGCCGCGCCAGCGACTGCGGAACGACGAGCACACCGAGACCGGCGGCGACCAGTTCTATTGCGTCCTTGGTGGTTTCGGGACGGTGATCGATCCGGGCACCGGGAGCCTGCACCCATTCGACGACGTCGTCGAGCGGCAGCAGTGTCGGCTCGCCATCGAGGTCCGCGGCGCGGATCTCATCGGCGGCCGTCAGGACGTGATCGACCGGCACCACGGCCACCGTCGTCTCCTCGTAGAGCGGGATGACCGACAGCCCCGAGGTGTCGCCCCGCGGCCGCAGTAACGCGACGTCGACCGCGCCGGCCCGCACGGCGTCCGCCGCGGCTGCCGCAGCAACCGAACGCAACTCCAGCGGGACTCCCCCGTGACGTTCGGTCCAGATCCGGGCCCACTTCGCGGGCGTCGCACCGGGGACATACCCGAGGGTCAGCGAGAGCGGCGCCACCGGATCAGGCTACCGATAGGCTGCTGCCATGAGCAGGCCGAACGCACAGTCCATGAAACCCGCCACGGCGGCGAAGAAGCTGGACGTGTATCTGCCCGCGACACCGGTGGAGTTCCAGGAGAACCCAATCACCCGAAGCGAGCTCACTGCCCTGCAGGCGGACCCGCCGCAGTGGCTCAAGGACCTCCGCAAGAACGGGCCGCACCCGAAGAACCTGGTGGCGGCCAAGCTCGGCGTCTCGATCGCAGCTCTCGCGCGCGGCGGCGTCGGCAATGCACTCACCACCGAACAGATCGATGCACTGCTGGCCGAGAAGCCGGACTGGCTGGTCGCCGAACGCGAGGGCTACCAGGAGGTGTTGCGCGAACAACGTCGCCTCAAAGCACTGCAGGCAGACCAGGCTCGCGGGAACTGATACCGGACAGCGCCCGCGGGCCCACATAGTGGGCGATCTCCAACGCAGTCATCACCGCCAGCCGGCGCTGGCCGGGCGGGTATCCCAACAGCTCGGTCGCACTGGCGACGCGCTGCAGCACGGTGTTGCGATGCGTGTGTAGCCGCGCGGCGGCCGCCGAGGCGCTGTCGGCTTCGGCGAGGAAGGTCCGCAACGTGTGACGAAGCCGCGCGCCGCGCTCGTCGTCGACGGCAAGCCGGCCGAGGGTCTCGGCGACGAATCGCGCGGCTTCCCGTTCGTCGCCGGCAATGGCCCGGATCGGCTCCAGGTCAGTGGAGGTGACCAGACGATCCCCGCCAGGGTTGTCGCCGACGATCTGCGCAGCGGCCATCGCCGCGGCGTGAGAGGCGCGAAAGCCCGCCTGCCCGGCCAGTGTCGGCCCTGCCGCGGCACGCATTCCGGCGGGTGCGCTTCGCATCACCTTCCCGAGAGCACTCGGTGCAGGCACCCCGTCCGAGCCGATCCACGCCCACAGTGTCCGCACGCCTGCGGCAATCGTCAACGGCTTCCCGGAACGCACGGAGCGCGCGAGTTCGGTTGCCACCGTTTCCAATTCGCCGTTGTCGACAGCAGAGCCGTCCAGCCACAACACCAACGCGGTGTGGCGGCGCGTCAGCTCATAGCCCAGCCGGCCGGCCGCGACGCGTTCATCGATCGGCGCGCCGTCGAGGATCAGCCGAACCGTCTCCATCCGCCGGGCGAGTGCGCCGCCGGCCGTCTCCTCGTGCAGGCGCTGAGCCTCGGCGACGAGCGCCAGCAGCACCGTGTCCACGTAGGCGAACAGCACCGTGGCGAAGCGGTCGATCATCTCGACGAGCTGCGGGCCGGACGGAGCCACCAGGGGGGCGAGCTGCATGAAGCGCTGCCAGACCGCCATCTGCCCGCGCCGATACGCCTGGAAGATCACGTCCAGGTCCAGGCCCCGGCGCACCACGGTCTGGACGACGTCGTAGGCCTCACGCGGCGGGTCGGGCAGCGTCACATTCGTCGGGTCCGCGAGCACCGAGTGCAGCACCTGCGCCACGTTCGCCCGGTTGCTGGCGGCCATCTCCTCGGTGATGGCGCGGTCGGCGGCCAGACCCGGAGCGATCTCGAGCTCGGCGGCGTTCATGGTGGCGACCAGGTCGTCGAGTTCGGCAAGCATGCGGCTGGCGAGCTCGGCCAGCTGTCGGGAGGAGTCGTCGACCACCGAGTCAGGATATGTCATTTCATACATTCAATGCGACCAATAATGTAGATGACGCCATATCCAAGCGAGTAATTAATCCATAATGTGATTGCTGTCACCAGCCTGGATCACTAGGAGTCCCGATGGCCACCAACAGCACGACGCAAACCGACTTCGATGTCGTCATCATCGGCGCCGGCATCTCCGGGATCGGCGCCGCCTACCACTTGAAGACGCATCGCCCTGCGACGTCGTTCGCGATCCTGGATGGCCGATCAGACATCGGGGGAACCTGGAGCCTGTTCAAATACCCCGGAATTCGCTCCGACTCGGATATGCCCACGTTCGGCTTCGGGTTCAAGCCGTGGACCCACAAGCAGTCGATCGCCGACGCCCACGTCATCCTCGACTACCTCAACGAAGCGGTCACCGAGAACGGGATCGATGAACACATCCGCTTCGACACCAAGGTGGTCTCGGCCGACTTCGACACCCGCACCGGCCGCTGGAGCATCCACACCGTCACCGGTGGCCAATCCGCCACCTACACAGCCAAATTCGTCTACTCGGGTACCGGCTACTACAACTACGAAGCCGGATACACCCCGGAGTTCCCCGGGATCGAGGACTTCGGCGGCCAGGTGATCCACCCGCAGCACTGGCCCGAAGACCTCGACTACCACGGCAAGAAGGTCGTGGTGATCGGCAGCGGCGCCACCGCCGTAACCCTGATCCCGGCGATGGCCGGCACGGCCGCCCACGTCACGATGCTGCAGCGCTCACCGAGCTATGTGTTTTCCCTGCCCGGCGAGGACGCGATCGCCAACACCCTGAAAAAGGTGATGGGCCCGCACCGCGCCTACGCCATCACCCGGCGCAAGAACATCGCACTCAACCGGGGCCTGTTCAAGGCCTGCATGCGGGCCCCATCGCTGATGCGCCGGCTGCTGATGGCCAACGTGCGCTGGCGGCTGCCGAAGGGCTTCGATGTGGACACCCACTTCGGCCCGAAGTACGACCCGTGGGATCAGCGGCTGTGCATGGTGCCCAACGGTGATCTGTTCAAAGCGATCTCGTCGGGGCGGGCCTCGGTGGCCACCGACCAGATCGACACCTTCACCGAAACCGGCATCGCACTGAAGTCGGGCCAGCACCTCGACGCCGACATCGTGGTCACCGCGACGGGGCTTGACCTGCTGCCGCTGGGCGGCATCGAACTGAGCATCGACGGGGCTCCGGTCGACATCGCCGACACCGTCGCCTACAAGGCGATGATGCTCAGCGGGGTACCGAATTTCGTCTTCGCGTTCGGCTACACCAACCTCGCGTGGACGCTCAAGGTGGACCTGGTGTGCGCGCACATGATCCGGCTGCTCGACCACATGGACGCCCATGGCCACACGGTCGTCACCCCGGTCCTGCCCGGGTCCGGTGTGGAGCGCGTCCCCATGCTGGAGATGAGTTCCGGCTACATCCAGCGCAAGATCGCCGCGTTCCCCAAGGCCGGCACCACCGGACCGTGGACGATCAAGATGGCCTACGAGGACGACATCGCGCGTCTGAAGCACGGCCCGGTCACCGATCCGGCCCTGCGGTTCTCCTCGCCGTCCGCGATCCGGCTCGTGGCGTCATGATGGCCACTTAGAGCGCCCAAATTCCGGTTTCGGGTAACCTGGCGGCCAATCCCCCTAACCAGAGGAAGGTATGCCATGCCCGGCAAACGCCGCGTAACACTGCTACTGGCTGCGGTCGCCACCGCGGGCGCAGCCCTGGCCGTCGTACCCACTGCGGTGGCGCCGCGCGCGCACGCCGGGATCTGCCCAGGCGTCCTGGGCCCGGTCTTCGTGCCCGGCCCCTGCGGTCCGGGCCTGCTGGGCGCACTGGTGAATGACGCTGTCGTAGGTGCCACTGCCGGGGCCGTCGGCGGTGCGATCGACGCGCCACGCGGCACCCGGCACGCGCAGACCGACGACATCGCCGCACAGCAGAGCGCCGGCCTGCCACCCTGCTACACCCCGTCGGGTCAGCCGTTCTACACCGCCGCCGGCGAACCGTGCCCCGCCGGGATGGATCACCCCCCGGCCGGAAAATCGGAACCTGCGCCTAAGACCTAGCCAGCAGCCGCCGGAGCCAGGCCTGGTAAGCAGGAAATTTTCGGCGGTCACAGAACCCGCGCCGTCAGCGACCAGCCATCACAACATGCAGCTGACGCAGTTCTCCACCTGCGTGCCCTCCAGCGCCATCTGCCGCAACCGGATGTAGTAGAGCGTCTTGATTCCCTTGCGCCAAGCGTAGATCTGCGCCTTGTTCACGTCACGGGTGCTGGCGGTGTCCTTGAAGAACAGCGTCAGCGAAAGCCCCTGGTCCACATGCTGGGTGGCCGCGGCGTAGGTGTCGATGATCTTCTCGTAGCCGATCTCATAGGCGTCCTGGTAGTACTCCAGGTTGTCGTTGGTCATGTAGGGCGCCGGATAGTAGACGCGGCCGATCTTGCCTTCCTTGCGGATCTCCACCCGCGCCACGATCGGGTGGATCGACGACGTCGAGTGGTTGATGTAGGAGATCGATCCGGTCGGCGGAACGGCCTGCAGGTTCTGGTTGTAGATCCCATGAGCCTGCACGGCATCCTTCAACCGGAGCCAGTCGTTCTGGTCGGGGATCCGGATGCCCGCGTCGGCGAACAGTTCACGCACGCGTGCCGTCTTGGGCTCCCAGATCTGCTCGGTGTACTTGTCGAAGAACTCACCCGAGGCGTACTTGGACTTCTCGAAGCCCTTGAACGTCTGACCCCGTTCGAGGGCAAGACGATTCGAGGCCCGCAGTGCGTGATACAGCACCGTGTAGAAGTAGATGTTGGTGAAGTCGATGCCCTCTTCCGAGCCGTAGAAGATACGCTCCCGGGCCAGGTACCCGTGCAGGTTCATCTGGCCCAACCCGATGGCGTGCGAGTCGTTGTTGCCCTGCTCGATCGACGGCACCGACCAGATGTGGGTCTGATCCGACACCGCGGTCAGCGCCCGGATCGCGACCTCGATGGTCTGACCGAAGTCCGGCGAGTCCATCGCCTTGGCGATATTCAGCGAGCCGAGGTTGCAGGAGATGTCCTTGCCCACCTTGGCGTAGGACAGGTCCTCGTTGAACACCGACGGCGTGGAGACCTGCAGGATCTCCGAGCACAGGTTCGAATGGGTGATCTTGCCTTCGATCGGGTTCGCCCGGTTCACCGTGTCCTCGAACATGATGTAGGGGTAGCCCGACTCGAACTGCAACTCGGCCAAGGTCTGGAAGAACTCGCGCGCCTTGATCTTGGTCTTGCGGATCGCCGAGTTGTCCACCATCTCGTAGTACTTCTCGCTGACCGAGACGTCGGCGAACGGCACGCCGTAGACCTTCTCCACGTCATACGGCGAGAACAGGTACATGTCCTCGTTCTTCTTGGCCAGCTCGAAGGTGATGTCGGGAATCACCACGCCCAGGCTCAGCGTCTTGATCCGGATCTTCTCGTCGGCGTTCTCCCGCTTGGTGTCCAGGAACCGATAGATGTCGGGGTGGTGGGCGTGCAGGTACACCGCGCCCGCACCCTGGCGGGCACCGAGCTGGTTGGCGTAGGAGAACGAGTCCTCCAGCAGCTTCATGATCGGGATGACACCGGAGGACTGGTTCTCGATGTTCTTGATCGGCGCGCCGTGCTCACGAATGTTGCTCAGCAGCAACGCCACTCCCCCGCCGCGCTTGGACAGCTGCAGCGCGGAGTTGATCGACCGGCCGATCGACTCCATGTTGTCCTCGATGCGCAGCAGGAAGCAGCTGACCGCCTCGCCGCGCTGCTTCTTGCCGGAGTTCAAAAACGTCGGCGTGGCCGGCTGGAAGCGGCCGTCGATGATCTCCTCGACCAGTTGCTCGGCCAGCTTGGTGTCACCGGCGGCCAAGGTCAGCGCAACCATGCACACCCGGTCTTCGAACCGCTCCAGATAACGCTTGCCGTCAAAGGTTTTCAGCGTGTAGGAGGTGTAGTACTTGAACGCCCCCAGGAACGTCGGGAACCGGAACTTCTTGGCGTAGGCCCGGTCCAGCAGCGACTTGACGAAGTTTCGCGAGTACTGGTCAAGCACCTCGCGCTCGTAGTAGTCCTTCTGAACCAGGTAGTCCAGCTTCTCGTCCTGGTTGTGGAAAAACACCGTGTTCTGGTTGACGTGCTCCAGGAAGTACTGGCGGGCAGCCAGCACATCCTTGTCGAACTGGATCCTGCCGTCGCCGTCGTACAGGTTGAGCATCGCGTTGAGCGCGTGGTAATCCAGCTCTCCCACCGCAGCACCGTGATTGGTTTCGGTTACCTGCTCTGCAGTTGCAACGGTTGGTGGCATTCCTCGTCCTTCCAGAATTCGGCCAAGCCCGCGCGGACGGTTTGGACGTCCTCGTCGGTTCCCATCAATTCGAATCGGTACAGATACGGCACTCCGCACTTGCGGGCGACGACGTCGCCGGCGTAGCAGAACTCGGTGCCGAAGTTGTTGTTGCCGGCGGCGATCACGCCGCGCAGCAGCGACCGGTTGTGTTCGTTGTTCAAAAACGCGATGACCTGTTTGGGCACATACCTGGCATCGCTGATGTCGGGCCGCTTGTGGCCGCCGCCGTAGGTGGGTAGAACCAGCACGAACGGTTGGTCAACCTCGATGTTGCCGTGCAGCGGAATCCGGATGGCCGGCAGGTTCAGCTTCTGCACAAAGCGGTGAGTGTTCTCCGAGACCGAGGAGAAGTACACCAGGTTGCATTGCGGATCGGCAGCCACGGCGACCTCCTTCAGCTCTCAGTCAGACTCCACCCGCACCCGACCGGCGGCCAGTTATGCGCTGAGTGCGGTCTGGGCCAGCGACTTGATGCGGTCCGGCCGGAAACCCGACCAGTGCTCGTCGCCGGCGACGACCACCGGGGCCTGCAGGTAGCCCAGCGCCATCACGTAGTCACGCGCCTCGGAGTCCATCGAGATGTCGACGACCTCGTAGGCGATGCCCTGGTTGTCCAACGCTTTGTAGGTGGCGTTGCACTGCACGCAGGCGGGCTTGGTGTAGACGGTGATGCTCATGCGGCAGACTCCTCAGCGAATCCTGGACAACGAACGGGTGACGGATCGGTACTAGGTTCAACAGGCCGCCAAGACTTCAATTCTCCAGCTCCCCCAGCCGCGGCAAGGCACCAGATCGATGCCGGTTGCCGCGGCCCGGATGGCCGGAAAATCCCGGGCCTGTCGGTTTCACGAACACTACACCTAGTGGTCGGGTGGCGGTACAGATACCAGATGTTCTGAACAACATTCTTGAAATTCGCTGGTTGTGACCTTGTGGCGCGCAGGCCGTCGGCGTGTCGCATCTCACAATCAGGCCATCTACCGCTCATAACACGCAGGTCTACCACCTGCCACCGACAACGCCGGCGGTGACCGGCCGGCCGTCGCGCCCCAGCAAGCCCCAGCAAAGCCCGCGCGGCGGCGGTCAGCGGCTGCCGGCCAGCACCGGTTCCGCGAGCTCGGCGGCCTCGGCCGGGACCTCGGGGCGCTTGCGGCGCAGGCGTCCACCGAGAACACCCAGCACCACCGGCACCACCGACACCACAACGACCATCAACAGGATCAGGTCGATGTGGCCTCGGACGAACGCGATGCCGCCCAGCAGGTACCCCAGCAAAGGAACTCCGGCACCCCACACCAGGGATCCGGCAACGCTGTAGATGGTGAAGGTCCGGTGCCGCATCCCGGACGCGCCCGCCATCACCGGGGTCAGCGTGCGCACCACCGCCACAAAGCGCGCCAGGAACACCGTCAGCGTGCCGCGGGTGTCGAAGTAGTGCCGGGCCCGGTCAAGGTGATGCCGGCCGAGTCGTCGGGCCCCGCGGCGTTCCAGCACCGCCGGCCCGGCCTTGGCCCCGATGAAGTACCCGCACTGGTCACCGGCGATCGCGGCGACGGGAACGGTGAGCAGCAACAGCCACAGCGGCACGGCGGAATGCGGTTGCGCGGCGAAGACGCCGGCGGTGAACAGCAGCGAGTCGCCGGGCAGGAAGAATCCCACCAGCAGGCCCGTTTCGATGAACACGATGAGCAGCACGCCCAGTAGCCCGAACGTGGCGATCAGGGTGTCCGGATTGGTGGTCATGTCGCCAGCTTGTCCGGCGGGCGCTGTGGCGGCGCTGAGAAGGCGGCGAACCCGCTGGTCGAGCTCTGCTGTACTGGTGTCGTGCGGATACTGCTGGTCGAAGACGAGACCCGGCTGGCCGAGACGGTGCGCCGGGGCCTGGTCAGCGAAGGCTTCGTCGTCGACGTCGAACACGACGGCGCCGACGGCCTGGCCTTCGCCCTCGCCGGCGACTACGACGTGATCGTGCTGGACATCATGCTGCCCGGCCTCAGCGGCTACCAGGTACTTCGTGAGCTGCGGGCGCAGCAGGTCTGGACACCGGTGCTGATGCTGTCGGCCAAGGACGGCGAGTACGACCTGGCCGACGCCTTCGACATCGGCGCGGACGACTACCTGACCAAGCCGTTCTCGTTCGTGGTCCTGGCGGCACGGCTGCGCGCCCTGATGCGGCGCGGCGCCCCGGAACGTCCGACGGTGCTCACCGCGGGAACGCTGTCGCTGGACCCGGCTCGGCGCCGGGTGACGCGCGGGGACACCGTGCTCAGCCTGACACCACGGGAGTTCGGCGTGCTGCATTTCCTGTTGCGGCATCACGGTGACGTCGTCACCAAGTCCGAGATCCTGCGGTCGGTGTGGGATTCGAACTACGCCGGCGACGACAACGTCGTCGAGGTCTATATCGGCTACCTGCGCCGCAAGATCGACGCGCCGTTCGGGCTGGCCACCATCGAGACGGTGCGCGGCGCGGGCTACCGGCTGCGCTCGGACACCGAGGACTGATCGGGCGGATCCTGTTGCGGCAGTGCGACGGTGAACACCGCCCCGCCGCCCGGCGCATCCCCGACGGTGACGGTGCCGTGATGGGAACGCACCACTTCGTCGACGATCGCCAAGCCCAGGCCGGTTCCGCCGGACGCCCGGGTCCGGGCGGCGTCGAGCCGGACGAACCGTTCGAAGACCCGGCTGCGGTCGCCGGCCGGGATTCCGGGGCCGTCGTCGGCAACGGTGACGACGACGCAGCCCGGTTCCGGACGGCAGGTCAACGTCACCGTGGTGCGCGCGTAGCGGGCCGCATTGTCGGCCAGGTTGCGGATCACCCGGGACAAAGCCGCGGTGTCCCCCACCACCCGACACGCCCGGATGTCGGTCACCACCTCGACCTCGGCGTCCAGCCGGCTCACCTCGGCCGCCAGCAGATCGTCGATGTCGACGTCGTCGCGACGCAACCCGAGTGCGCCCTCGTCGGAACGGGCCAGCAGCAGTAGGTCTTCGATCAGCTCATTCATCCGGCGCGACTCCGGCAGCAGCGATTCGTCGATCAGGTCGCGGTCCATCAGCTCCGGCCGGCCGGCCGCCAGCTCAAGGGCTGCGGTGATGGTCGCCAGCGGACTGCGCAGCTCATGCGAGACATCACCGACCAGACGCAGCTGGGCGGCCCGGCCGTGTTCGAGCCGGGCCAGCATGGCGTTCATCGTCGTCGCCAACTCGGCGATCTCGTCGCCGGTTCGCGGTACCGGCACCCGCTCGGTGAGGTCGGCGCTCGAGATGGACGCCACCCGGGTTCGGATGGCCTCCACCGGCCGCAGCGCCGCGCCCACCAACCGGTAGGTGCCCGCCGCCACCAGTGCGATCAGCAACGGCGAGCCGAGGGCGAGCAGAGCACCCACCTTGGCCACGATCTCCTCGACCGGTTCGCGATCCACGGCCACCAGAATCGTGACCGGTTCCCGGTCGACGGTGGCGCCGCGGGCCGACACCCAGTACTCATCGTCGGTGGATGATTCGACGCGGCCCAGATTGCGTGCTTCGCCGTCGTCAAGGTGCACCACTGCCAGCGGCGATCGGGGGGCACCGTTGGAGGCGGCCCGGATCACGCCCGTCGCTCCGACCACCTGCACGACCCCGATCTGCCCGTCGGTGGCCAGCAACGTCGAATCAAGGTCATCGAGGTCGTCGGACCGCAGCGCGGCCGCGATGCGTTCGGCACGCAGTCCTGCCGCGGTCTCGGCGGTGGATTCCAGCGACCGGTAGAGCACCACCGATAGGACGGCGCCCGCGATCGCCAGGCACAGGGTCATCACCACCGCGGCGGCCAGCGCCGACCGACTGCGGACACCGGCTTGCAGTGGCCGCAGCCGCTCGATGATGGCCCGCACCCCACTCGTCGTGCCGCTCACCTGACCTCCCGGTTCGTCGTGTCAGCACCCAGCATGTTCGCCATCGTGTCCCGCCGCCGCTGTGTCACCGCTGAGGGATAGCCTGCCGGGCATGCTGTCGACGCTGGCCGTGCGGGGCTACCGCTCACTGCGCGACCTGGTTCTGCCGCTGAGTCCGCTCACCGTGGTGACCGGCGCCAACGGCACCGGCAAATCGTCGCTGTACCGGGCGCTGCGACTGTTGGCCGACTGCGGCCGTGGTGAGGTGATCGGTTCACTGGCGCGCGAGGGCGGCTTGGAGTCGGTGCTGTGGGCGGGCCCCGAGCAACTCGGCGAGCCCCGGCGCAGCGGAACCACCCAGGGCACCGTCCGCAGCCGCCCGGTCTCCCTGGAGATGGGCTTCGCCTCCGACGACTTCGGCTACCTGGTCGGTCTGGGTCTGCCTCAGGATCCCGGGCACGCCTCCGCCTTCGCCCATGACCCGGAGATCAAGCGGGAGACCGTGTTCGCCGGGCCGGTGCCGCGCCCGGCCGCGACCCTGGTCCGTCGCACCCGGGGCCTGGCCGAGGCCAATGGCGGTGACGGCTTCGAGGAGCTGTCCCGCAGCCTGCCGACCTATCGCAGTGTGCTGGCCGAATTCGCCCACTCCGGCACGCATCCCGAGCTCTCGGCGGTCCGGGATCGCTTGCGCAGCTGGCGTTTCTACGACGGATTCCGGGTCGACGCGGGCGCGCCGGCCCGCCGGCGGCACGTCGGCACCCGCACCCCGGTGCTCGGCGACGACGGCGCGGACCTGGCCGCAGCGGTGCAGACCATCATCGAGTCAGGCAGCGAGGACCTGCATCGTGCGGTGGCCGCCGCGTTCGACGGCGCCGCCGTGTCCGTCGCGGTGCACGACGGGCTGTTCGATCTGCAACTGCACCAGCGCGGGATGCTGCGGCCGCTGCGGGCGGCGGAGTTGTCCGATGGCACCCTGCGGTTTCTGCTGTGGGCCGCGGCGCTGACCAGCCCGCAGCCGCCGTCGTTGATGGTGCTCAACGAGCCCGAGACGTCCCTGCATCCCGAGCTGGTCGCCCCGTTGGCCGGGTTGATCCGCTCGGCCGCACAACAGACCCAGGTCGTCGTCATCACCCATGCGCCGACGCTGCGGGGAGGCCTGGACACCGACGGCGGCGCGATCGAACTCGTGCGGGATTTCGGCGAGACCCGCGTCAACGGCCAGGGCCTGCTCGACGCCCCGGCCTGGCACTGGGGCAGCCGTTAGACCCGACCGGGCCGCAGCGCCCGGCTGAACAGCACGTTGGCCTGACGCATGGCCACGCTGTAGGGCAGCCAGGCCAGCCGTTTGAACGCATACAGGGCCCGGATGTCACCGGAGGTGTAGATCAGGTAGCGGTTGCGCGCCACCCCGGCCAGGATCTTGTCCGCCGCCTTCTCCGGCGACACCGCATGGCCGGCAAAACGGCCCACCCATTTCTCCACCTGCGGGTCCTCGCGGTCCACGCCAGCGATCTCGACGGTGTTGACCAGCCCGGTCTTGACCGCGCCAGGAACCACCACCGATACCCCGATCTTGTGCCGGGCCAGGTCGAACCGCAGCACTTCGGAGACCCCGCGCAGGCCGTACTTGCTGGCGGAATAGGCCGCGTGCCAGGGCAAGGCGACGATGCCGGCGGCCGAGGACACGTTGACCAGGTGACCGCCGCGACGGCCGGCGACCATCGGCGGCAGGAACGTCTCGATGACGTGGATCGGCCCCATCAGGTTGATGTCGACCATCTTGCGCCACTGCTCGTGGCTCAGCTGGTCGACGGTCCCCCACGCCGACACCCCGGCGATGTTCATCACGACGTCCATCGCGCCGTGGCGGGCGTGGATGTCGGCGCCGAACGCGGCTACCTCTTCGTAGTCGGCGATGTTGAGGCTGCGATGCTCGGGTACCGCCGCGCCCAGGGCGCGTGCGTCGGCAACCGTCTCGGCCAGGCCCTCTTCGTTGCGGTCGGTCAGGTACAGCTCGGCCCCCAACTCGGCCAGCCGCAATGCGGTGGCCCGGCCGATCCCGCTGGCTGCTCCGGTGATGAAGCACCGCTTACCCCGGTAGTGCTGCGCTACACGTGTCATGGACGCAGACGATACCGGCGGTACCGCCGACCGGTGATTCAGTCCCGCGCGCCGCCCCACAGCGCATTGCGCCACAACGCTTCGAGCACCCGCACGCCGCGGGACACGTCACCGTCGGGCCCCACGTAGGCGGTCTCGCCGGCGAGCATGAACGCGGTGGTCGCGGCAAGGGTTCGGACCAAAGTCGGAATGTCGTCGCTGATCGGGTGCGCGGTGCCCGCAGCGATCTCGTCGTTGACCACACCGACGATCTGGTTGATCACCGCGTCGATCTGGGCGTCGAGCAACTCCCGGATCTCGGCGTCGCTGTTGCGGGCGGCGTTGCACGCCGACATCACCGGATCATTGTGGGCGTAGACCGCGGCCGCACTGCCCACCATGCGCTCGGCGAACGCCGCGGTGGACTCGTCGACGCCGCGTGGCGCGAAGTAGTGGGTGAGCTCTTCGAGCTCGCGGGTCGCCTCGGCCATGATCTGGGCCAGGACGGCGTATTTGGAGTCGAAGTAGAAGTAGAACCCCGAGCGCGCCACACCGGCCCGGTCGCTGATGGTGCTGACCGACAGCTCCGCGAACGGCTTTTCCTCCAGCAGATCCCGCACTGCCTGCACAATCGCCTGACGCTGCTTGTCGCCGCGCCGGACGGGGAGGCCACCGGAAGCCTGCTCCTCCGCGTCGTGCTGGTTGGTCACCCGAAGAACCTTGCACCACGCCGCGCCGGATTCAAACTTGACACGCGTCAATTTTGATCTGAGGATAGGGGCGGCGTGACCGCCACCACAACTATCCAGCCCGGCAAGGAGCGTCTGTGACCACCATCAGCACCCCGCACTATCTCCTCGACCAAGCCCGGCGCCGATTCGTCCCGACCCTGAACACCATCCCGGGGCTGGGGACATTGGAACGCCAGCTGTTGAAGGTGGACTGGCCGCGCAAGGAACTGGCCGCCCCGCCGCCGGGCAGCGGCCTCAAGCCGGTGATCGGCGATTCCGGCCTGCCGATCCTGGGCCACATCATCGAGATGTATCGCGAGGGTCCGGAGTTCTGCCTGCACCTGTACCGCAAGTACGGTCCGGTGTCGTTTGCCGAGTCCCCGATCCTGCCTTCGATCGTCGCGCTGGGTCCCGATGCGACCCAGACCGTGTTCTCCAACAAGAGCAAGGACTACTCGACCAGCGGCTGGTTCCCGGTGATCGGACCGTTCTTCAACCGCGGTCTGATGATGCTCGACTTCGAAGAACACTTGGGGCACAAGCGAATTCTGCAGGGTGCGTTCACCCGGCCACGGCTGGCCAGCTACGTCGAGGACATGGATCGGGTCGCCACCGAGCTTGTCGCGCAGTGGCCCACCAACGACGCCCGATTCCTGCTCCACCCGGCGCTCAAGGAGTTGACCCTCGACGTGGCGTCGGTGGTCTTCATGGGTCACGACCTGGGCGAGGACCGTAGCCAGCTGGCCAAGGTCAACCACGCCTTCGAACAGACCATCCGTGCCGGCGGGGCGATCATCCGGACCGGCGTGCCGCCGTTCAAGTGGTGGCGCGGCCTGCAGGGCCGCAAGGTGCTCGAGGAGTACTTCTACAACCGGGTCACCGAACGCCGCAACGCCGAGGGCACCGACATGTTGACGGTGTTGTGCCACACGGCCGACGACGACGGCAACACCTTCACCGACGACGACATCGTCAACCACATGATCTTCTTGATGATGGCCGCTCACGACACCACGACGTCGACGCTGACCAGCATGGTCTTCAACCTGGCCGACAATCCGGAGTGGCAGGAACGTGCGCGCGACGAATCCGAACGCCTCGGCGACGGGCTGCTCGACATCGAGGCGCTCGAGAAACTCGAAACCCTGGATCTGGTGATGGACGAGTCGCTGCGACTGGTCACCCCGCTGCCGTTCAACATGCGCCAGACGGTGCGCGACACCGATCTGCTGGGCTACTACGTGCCGGCCGGCACGAACGTCGTCACCTGGCCGGGCATGAACCACTGGCTGCCCGAGTTGTACACCAACCCAAGGAAATTCGACCCGGAGCGTTTCCTTGAGCCGCGAGCCGAGCACAAGAAGCACCGGTACGCCTTCGCGCCGTTCGGTGGTGGCGCGCACAAGTGCATCGGGATGAACTACGGCCGCCTCGAGGTCAAGACCGTCCTACACCGGATGCTGCGCCGCTACCGCATCGAACTCGCCCGCCCCGGCTACCAGCCGCGCTGGGACTACGGCGGCATGCCCATCCCGATGGACGGCATGCCGATTATGTTGCGCCCGCTCTAATCCCACGCCCCCCTTAGGCGCGAGCGTGCAGAAATGTCCGCCAAAGTCCCAGGTGAAGCCGAACATTTCTGCACCCTCGGCAGGGAGGGGCGGGGCGCAGCGTGCATCAGTCCAGGATGCGCCGGGCCACATTCGTGGTCATCAGGTCGAGCAACTCGTCAGCACGGCCGGCCAGGATGGTCCGGATCGCATAGAGCGAGAATCCCTTGGCCTGCTCGGCGGTGATCGCCGGCGGGATCGACAGCTCCTGGCGTGCGGTGACCACGTCGACCACGGCCGGACCGTCATAGGCCAATGCCTCGGCTATGGCGGATTCCAGCTCGGCGGGGTGTTCCACCCGGCGCCCGAACATGCCCAGCGCGGTCGCTACCGCGCCGAAGTCGGGGTTGTCCAGCTCGGTGCCGAAATTGACGATGCCGGCGGCCTTCATCTCCAGTTCGACGAAGTTCAGCGACGAGTTGTTGAACACGATCATCTTGACCGGCAGCCGGTTCTGCCTCAGCGTGAGCAGCTCCCCGAACATCATCGCCAGCCCGCCGTCGCCGGCCAGCGCGATCACCTGCCGGCCCCGATCGGCGGTCTGCGCGCCGATCGCATGCGGCAGTGCGCACGCCATGGTGCCGTGGTTGAACGAGCCGATCAGCCGCCGTCGCCCGTTCATGGTCACATACCGTGCCGCCCACACCACCGGGGAGCCGACGTCGACGGTGAACACCGCATCGTCATCGGCCAGTCGATTAGCCACCGCGGCAACATATTCCGGCCGGATCGGGGTCCGGTCCCGGTCGTTGGCCGCCAACGAGTCCAGCCGTCGTCGGGTCTTGGCGTAGTGCCGCAGCGACCGCTCCAGATGGGCGCGGTCGGTCTTGGGCGCCAACAGCGGCCGCAGTGCGGCGACGGTGTCGGCTACCGTGCCGCGCAGCCCCAGATCGATCGGGGTGCGCCGACCCAGGTTTCGGCCGCGGATGTCGACCTGGATGATCTGCGCGCGATCGGGATAGAACTGCTGGTAGGGAAAATCGGTGCCCAGCATCAGGAGCAGGTCGGCTTCGGCGATCGCCTTGTAGCCGGACGCGAATCCGAGCAGTCCCGTCATGCCGACGTCGTGAGGATTGTTGTACTCGATGTATTCCTTGCCGCGTAACGCGTGCACGATCGGTGCCTGCAGGGTGCGCGCCAAGTCCATCACCTGGTCGTGGGCGCCGGCCACCCCGGCACCGGCCAGGATGGTGACTCTGTCCGCGGTGTTGAGCATGCCCGCCGCCGCAGCCAACGCACGCTCGTCGGGGCGGCACACCGAGGCGGTCGGCCGCACCGGACCCTGCCCCCAACCGGTGGCATCCAGGCGGTGGCTGAAGATCTCACCGGGCACCACCACCACGGCGACGCCGCTCTCCTCCACCGCCGCGCGCATCGCCATCTCCAGGATTCGTGGCGCCTGTTCGGGAGTGCTGATCAGCTCGCAGTAGACGCTGCACTCGCGAAACAGGTTCTGCGGGTGGGTTTCCTGGAAGTAGTCCGAGCCGATCTCGGCCAGCGGGATATGGGCGGCGATCGCCAGCACCGGCATCCGGCTTCGGTGCGCGTCGAACAGCCCGTTGATCAGGTGCAGGTTGCCCGGCCCGCAACTGCCGGCACACACCGCCAACCCGCCGGTCAGTGCGGCATCGGCGGCGGCGGCGAACGCCGCGGTCTCCTCGTGGCGTACCTGTTCCCAGCTGAAGTCACCGGCCCGTCGGATCGCGTCGGTGAAGCCGTTGAGGCTGTCCCCCGGTATGCCGTAGACGCGACGCACGCCGCTGCGTTGCAGGGTGGCGATGACATGGTCGGCGACGGTTGCCATCTGGCGTCTCCTAACTGGCGCGACCGTGCAGAATTGTTCGGCGCCACCAGGACTTTCGCCGGACAACTCTGCACGCTCGCGCAGGGGTGTCTGCCCCCGAAACGCTACTTGATGAGCGGGTCGCGGGGCATCCCCAGAATCCGCTCGGCGATCTGGTTGCGGGTCACCTCCGAGGTCCCGCCGGCGATCGCGATGCCGCGCGCGCCCATCACCATCCGGGCCGCCATCGCACCCGGCCCGTCATCCAGCGCGACGTCGGACCCCAGCAACGCCGCCCCGATGGCCGCGCCGTCGCCCATGTGCTCGGCGAGCTTGAGTTTGGTGACGTTGCCCTCCGGGCCGGGACCCGCGCCGGCGATGCTGCGCGCCGCACGGCGCAGGTTCAGCAGGCGCAGCGCGTGCTCGTCGGCGACGAAGCGGCCGACCCGGACCTCGGCGTCGGCCACCGAATTCCGGTGCTGCTGCGCCAGCGCGATCAGCCGCTGGTCGACGCCGGCGGTGTAGGAGCCGCCGCCGCCGATGCTGACCCGCTCATTGCCCAGGGTGGCGCGGGCCACCTTCCAGCCGCCGTTGATCTCGCCGACGACGTCCTCGTCGGGGATGAAGACGTCGTTGAAGAACACCTCGTTGAACTCCGAACCACCGGTGATCTGGCGCAGCGGTCGCACCTCGACGCCGGGCGCCTCCATATCGACGATCACCATGGTGATGCCGGCGTGCTTGGGCACCTCGAAGTCGGTGCGCACGGTGGCCAGCCCACGCCGGCACAGCTGTGCACCAGAAGTCCACACCTTCTGGCCGGTGATCTTCCAACCACCGTCAACCCGCACCGCCTTGGTCTTCACCGCTGCCGCATCCGAGCCGGCACCCGGCTCGGAGAACAGCTGGCACCAGATCTCCTCCTGGCGCAGTGCCTTCTCCACGAACCGCTCGATCTGCGACGCGGTGCCTTCCTGGATCAGGGTCAGGATCACCCAGCCGGTGATCGAGTACTCGGGCCGCTGCACGCCGGCAGCGGTGAACTCCTGCTCGATCACCACCTGCTCGACGGCGTCGGCGGCCCGGCCCCACGGCTTGGGCCAGTGCGGCATCACGTAGCCGGTCGCGATCAGCTGGTCGCGCTGCGCGTCGGGCGCCAGTGCGGCGATCTCCACGGCATCGGCGTGGATGCGGGTACGCATCTCCTCGGCCTCGGGCGGCAGGTCGAGGCTGTTGGCCCGGGTGATGCCGGCCGCGGCGCTCTCGAACACCGCCAGGGCCGGCGCGTCGCCGCCGAACAGCGCCTGCACCGCCAGGGCGCGACGCAGGTGCAGGTGCGCGTCGTGCTCCCAGGTGTAGCCGATGCCCCCGTGCACCTGAATGTTCAGCTCCGCGTTGCGCACGTAGGCGGGGAACGCCAGGGTGGCGGCGACCGCGGCGGCCAGGCGGAAGGCGAACTCGTCCTCGCCGTCGGCGCGCGCGGCGTCCCAGACCGCGGCGGTGGCAGCCTCTGCGCCCACCAGCATGTTCGCGCAGTGATGCTTGATCGCCTGGAACGTCGCGATGGTCCGGCCGAACTGTTCGCGCACCTTGGCGTACTCGACGGCCGCATCCGTGCAGTCGGCCGCGCCGCCGACGGCTTCGGCCGCCAGCAATACCCGCGCGCGCGCCAGCGCCGACTCGCGCGCGCCGGCCAGCACGTCGTCGGCGCTGACTCCCACGCCGGTCAGCGTGACCCGCCCGGAGCGCCGGGTCCGATCCACGTTTCCAGGCACGTCGACGTTCACCCCGGCCCGGTCGCGCTCCAGGATCAGCACATCCTCACCGGCGGCGACCAGCAACAGGTCAGCCAGCCCCGCGCCGAGCACGATCCCGGCGTCCCCGGAGGCCACCCCGCCGTCGAGGGCGACGTCGCCGGCGAAGCCCACCCCAGCCGTCACCGAACCGTCGATCAGGCCGGGCAGCAACCGGGCCTGCTGCTCGGCGGTGCCGGCAGCGGCGATCACGGCCGAGGCGATGACGGTCGGCACGAAAGGTCCCGGCGCCACGGCCCGGCCCAGTTCCTCGATCACCACCACCAGCTCCGGCAGCCCGAAGCCCGAACCGCCGTACTGCTCGTCGATGTGCAGGCCCAGCCAGCCCAGCGAGGCCAGCTCGTCCCAGAACGGCGGCCGGGTCTCTTCGGCGCTGTCGTCCAGCAGGGCACGCGCCGCGGACCGGGCCTGCTGCGCGTTCAGGAATCCGCGGGCCACCTCGGCCAGTTCGCGGTGGTCTTCGGTTACTGCGATGCCCATGGGAGGCCTCCTGGGTTGTATTTACTTGGGAGCGAAGCGTTGTCCGGCGTCCAGCCGCAGGCATTGGCCGTTGAGCATCGGGTTGTCGATGACGGCGGCGGCCAGCTTGGCGAATTCCTCGGGCCGGCCGAGACGCTTGGGGAACGCCGCGTCTTTGGTCAGGGCGCTGGCGAATTCCTCCGGGATGCCCTTGGTCAGGCCGGTGGCGAACAGGCTCGGGGCGATCGCCAGCACCCGGATGCCCACCGAGCCCAGGTCGCGGGCCATGGTCAGGGCCATGCCGGCGATGCCCGCCTTGGCGGCGGTGTAGGCGACCTGACCGATCTGGCCCTCGAACGCCGCGATCGAGGCGGTGTTGATGATGACGCCGCGCTCCTCGTCTTCGGGCTCGTTGGTGCTCATGTGCGCCGCGGCCAGCCGGTTGAGGTTGAAGGTGGCGACCAGGTTCAGGTCGATCACCGACCGGAACGACTCCAGGTCGTGCGGGCCGGACTTGGACAGCGTGCGCTTGGCGATTCCGCCGCCGGCGGTGGTGACGATGACGTGTAGACCGCCCAGGCCGGCGACCGCTGCGGCCAGGGTCTTCTCCGCGGCGTCGAAGTCGGTGATGTCGACGGGGAGGAAGGTCCCGCCGAATCCGGCCGCCACCTCTTTGCCCTCCGAGCCCTCGCGGTCGAGCACGGCGACGTCCGCCCCGCGCGAGGCCAACAGCTCCGCTGTTGCGCGACCCATACCCGAGGCACCGCCGACGATGACGACCTTCTTACCGCTGATCTCCATGCGAACTCCTGTAAGCAAGTACTTGACTATCGCCAAACAAACTATCGTTCCGCTCGGAACCCACCGCCACTCGGGCATCCGGTGGGCCTGACAGGAGGTCGCCGTGGCCGCACCCTCGACGCCCACGCAGCTGGTCGAGAGATGCGACGGACCGGTGAGTTATCTGCACACCGATGCCGAGCTTCCCGCCGTGGCCGTCATCGATCGTTCGCCTATCTCCGCGCGCGGTAAGGCCGTGCTCGGCGCGCTTGCCGTCGCCGGCGCACTGGCGTGGGCGGTGATCGCCTTCGCCCGCGGCGAGTCGGTGAACGCGGTGTGGTTCGTGGTGGCAGCCCTGTGCAGCTACATCATCGGATTCCGTTGCTACGCAAGGTTCATCGAGCGGAAGCTTGTTCGGCCGCGCGATGAGTACGCCACCCCCGCGGAGATCTTCGAGGACGGCACCGACTACCTGCCCACCGATCGGCGGGTGTTGTTCGGCCACCATTTCGCCGCGATCGCCGGCGCCGGACCGCTGGTCGGCCCGGTGCTGGCGACCCAGATGGGCTACCTGCCCGGCACCATCTGGATCATCATCGGCGCGGTGGTCGCCGGCGGCGTGCAGGACTACCTGGTGCTGTGGTGCTCGACGCGACGGCGGGGCCGCTCACTGGGGCAGATGGCCCGCGAGGAGCTCGGACCGATCGGCGGGGCCGCAGCCATCATCGGGGTGCTGTTCATCATGGTGATGCTGATCGCGGTGCTGGCACTGATCGTGGTGCGTGCGCTAGCGGTCAGTCCGTGGGGCGTGTTCTCGATCGCGATGACGATCCCGATCGCGCTGTTCATGGGCGTCTACCTGAGGTTCCTGCGGCCCGGCCGGGTCTCGGAGGTGTCGCTGATCGGCGTCGTGCTGCTGCTTCTCGCCGTCGCCTCCGGCCGGTGGGTCGCCGAAACATCATGGGGCGCGGCGTGGTTCACCCTGTCTCCGATAGCCCTGTCCTGGTGGGTGATCGGCTACGGCTTCGCTGCCTCGGTGCTGCCGGTCTGGCTGCTGCTGGCGCCGCGCGACTACCTGTCGACGTTCATGAAGGTCGGCACCATCGCACTGCTGGCGATCGGCATCCTGATCGCCCGGCCGGTGATGTCCGCCCCTGCGATCTCGCAGTTCGCCCACTCCAGCGACGGACCAGTGTTCGCCGGATCGCTGTTCCCCTTCCTGTTCATCACGATCGCGTGCGGCGCGCTGTCGGGATTCCACTCCCTGATCGCCTCCGGAACCACGCCGAAGCTGCTGGAAAAAGAGAGCCAGATGCGCCTGATCGGCTATGGCGGCATGCTCACGGAATCCTTCGTGGCGGTGATGGCGCTGATCACCGCGTCGATCCTCGACCAGCACCTGTTCTTCACCCTCAACGCCCCGGTCTCCGCGACCGGGGGCACCGCCGCCAGCGCCGCGCAGTACGTCAACGGGCTCGGCCTGACCGGCACACCCATCACCGCCGCGCAGATCACCGAGGCGGCCACCGCCGTCGGCGAGCAATCGGTCGTCTCTCGCACCGGTGGAGCACCGACTCTGGCGCTGGGGATGGCCGACGTGCTGGGCCGGGTGTTCGGCGGGCCGGGGTTGAAGGGCTTCTGGTATCACTTCGCGATCATGTTCGAGGCGCTGTTCATCCTGACCACCATCGACGCCGGGACCCGGGTCGCACGGTTCATGCTCTCCGACGCGCTGAGCAACCTCGGCGGGCCGCTACGACGGTTGTCCGAGCCGAGCTGGCGAATCGGCGCGTGGGCGGCCAGCCTGGCCGTGGTAGCCGGGTGGGGGTCGATCCTGCTGATGGGGATCACCGATCCGCTCGGCGGGATCAACACCCTCTACCCCCTGTTCGGCATCGCCAACCAGTTGCTGGCCGCGATCGCGCTGACCGTAGTGACGGTGATCGTGATCAAGAGCGCCCGACGCAGATCCGACCTCAAATGGGCGCTGATACCGGGCATTCCGCTGTTGTGGGATCTGACGGTCACGATGACGGCCTCGTGGCAGAAGATCTTCTCCGGGGATCCGCGGCTGGGGTATTGGACGCAGCATTTCGCCTACCGGGCCGCCGAACGATCCGGCCAGACGTCGTACGGTTCGGCGACCACGCGTGGGCAGTTGCATGACGTCGTGCGCAACACGTTCATCCAGGGCAGCCTGTCGGTGATCTTCGCCAGCGTCGTCGCCGTGGTGTTCGTCACCGGGATCGTGGTGTCGCTGCGGGCGATCCGCGGCGGCACACCGACCACCGAAGCCGCACCGGTGCCCTCCCGGCGGTTCGCGCCGTCCGGGCTGATCCCGTCGGCGGCCGAACGAAGGGTCCAGGCGCAATGGGACGCCCACCGGTCCGGTTAGCGCGCGCCGCCGTCCGTCAGGTTCGCTGGTATTGGGCGAGCCTGCTCGGCGACAACCACTATCAGCGGTACCTGGACTACCGCCGCCGTGCGCACCCCGGCGAGCCGGTGCTCTCCGAGCGCGACTACTGGCGGCGGCGTCACGACGCCGAACCCGGTGCGCGGTGCTGTTGACTTTTCCCGGCCCGGGCGTGTGATCAAACCTTGATGAAGACTTGACCGAGTCGTGGGCGTCGACGAGGCGTTTTGCGCTATGCGGCTACCTACCATCAACGGCGTCGAACAAAGTAATCGGTCGGGGAAGGTACACCGGAGATGTGGACATCGGTGCGTTCTGCAGTAGTAATGGTCGCGGTCTCAGCCGCAGCGGTTGTGATGCCTCCCGGATCGAGTTGGGCTGCAGCAAGCCAACTCCCGACCGAGGCCATCACATCGATCCTGCCCGCTGCGGGCACGACGGTCGGAGTGGCGCATCCGGTGGTGGTGACGTTCAGCAGCGCGGTGGCCGATCGGCACACCGCCGAGCGGCGCATCGCAGTGCGCACCAACCCGCCCATAACCGGGACCTTCGACTGGGTCGACGACCATGAGGTGCAGTGGATTCCGGACCACTACTGGCCGGCGCACAGCGCCGTCAAGTTGTCGGTGGGCAAGCTCTCCGCCGACTTCCATACCGGCGCCAAGGTACTGGGGGTGGCCAGCATCTCCGCCCACACCTTCACCGTGTCGGTCGACGACGAAGCGGCCGGACCGCTGCCGACTCCGCACCACCGCCCGCATTGGGGCGAGGACGGAGTCCTGCCGGCCACCATGGGCAAGGAGGAATTCGCCACGCCGAAAGGCAATTACACCGTGCTGGCCAAGGACCGCAAGGTGCTGATGGACTCCAGCAGCGTCGGCATCCCGATCGACGACCCCGAGGGCTACCGCTTCGAGGTCGAGCAGGCGGTGCGCATCACCAAGCGCGGACTCTATATCCACTCCGCGCCCTGGGCGCTGCATTCGATGGGCCTGGAGAATGTCAGCCACGGCTGTGTCGGCCTGAGCCCCACCGACGCCGAGTGGTACTTCGACCGGGTCGGCGTCGGCGACCCGGTGATCATCAAGGAGTAGCGCCGAACTCGACCGGCATGGCGTCGATCCCGTTGATCCACGGCAGCACCGACCGCGTGGCCTCGGCCAGCCTGCGGATGTCGGGGGTGATGTCGGCCAGTGCGCCGAACACCAGATTGATCTGCATGCGGGCGAGATTGGCCCCGATGCAGTAGTGCGCGCCCGGCGCCCCGAAACCCAGATGGGGGTTGGGGCTGCGCAGGATGTCGAACGTGAACGGGTCGTCGAAGACCTCTTCGTCGTAGTTGGCCGAGCCGTAGAACATTCCGACCCGATCCCCCTTGGCGATCGCAACCCCACCGAGTTGCGTGTCGCGCATCGCCGTGCGCTGGAAGGAGATCACCGGCGTGGCCCAGCGGACCACCTCGTCGGCCATGGTCGGCGGCCGGTCGGCTACGTAGCGCTGCCACTGCTCGGGGTGATCGATGAACGCCAGCATCCCGTGCGACGTGGCATTGCGGGTGGTTTCGTTGCCGGCAACCATCAGCATCATCACGTAGTAGCCGAACTCCAGTGCGGTCAGCGCCTCCCCGTCGATCGACGCGGTGACCAGTGCGGTGGCGATGTCCTCACGCGGTTTGCTCTTGCGGTCTTCGGCCAATTGGTAGGCGTAGCCCAGCAGTTCGGCGGAGGCCTGCATCCCGTCGGCGACCGCCGCCGGTTCCCCCGTGCCGCCGCCGACCAGCCGGTTGCTCCAGTCGAAGACCATCTGGCGCTCGTCCGCCGGCACCCCGATCAGCTCGCAGATGGTCGTCAACGGCAGCTGGGTGGCCACCTCGGTGACGAAGTCGCCGGTGTTGTGTTCGACGGCGGCCGCGACGATCTCCCTTGCTCTGCGGTCGAGTGACTCCCGCATGCCGGCTACGACTCGGGGCGTGAATCCACGTGACACGATCCGCCGCAGCTTGGCATGTTTGGGGCCGTCGAGGAACAGCATCACGTTCTCCCGGCTGGCTTCGTGGACATCCGGGTTGCTGGTGGTGTTCGTTCGGATCAGCGAGGTGTTCTCATGCGAGGAGAACACCTCGTCGTGCAGCGAGACCTCCTTCACGTCAGCGTGTTTGGTGACGACCCAATAGCCCTCGTCCGGGTAACCCGAGGCGCCCAGCGGCTGGGTGTTCCACCAGATCGGTTCGGTCTTGCGCAGCAGCGCGAACTCCTCATGCGGAATCCGCTGTGCGATGAGCGCAGGATCGGTGAAGTCGAACCCCTCCGGCAACAGCCGCTCGGTGTGCGTCATCGTGCTCCCTCTCGGTCAGCCATCGGTTGCCAGCTCATGCCGTCTTCGCCGCGATCGACGAATCCGCCTGACGGCGCGGTGAAATGCGATCCGAGCAGCAGCGCCCGCTCGTCGGCGACGCGGCGCAGCAGCATCTCCCGGCTTGCGCGGGCCGCGGCGGGGTCGGCGTCGGGCACGGCGGTGATCTCGGCGTCGCCGATCTGAATCGGATGGTGCACGGTGTCGCCGCTGATGTAGGCGATGTCGCCATTGGACTCGACGCGCACCGCGACGTGGCCGGGGGTGTGCCCGGCCGCCGGAACCAGTACGACGTTGTCGGTCAGGCGATGATCGGGCTCGACCCGGCGCAGTTTGCCGTGTTGTTCCAGCGGTACAACACATTCCGCCGGCGCCCGGTCCTCACCGGTGAACCCGCACCAGTGGTCGTATTCGGCCGCGGTCAGCAGGTAGTCGGCGTTGGGATAGGTCGGCACCCAGCGCCCGTCACGCTCGGTGGTGTTGCGTCCGGCGTGGTCGCGGTGCAGATGTGTGCACACCACCGCGGTGATGTCCTCGGCCTCGAATCCGGTGGCGGCCAACGATTCCTCGTGCCGGTCGGGTATGCCGCGAGATCGCAGGAACTCCGCGCCGAAGCAGGTGTCGACGAGCACCCGTTCCGCGGCGGACTCGATCAGATAGGACTGGATCGCGATCAGGATGTTGCCCGACGCGTCGACGTAGTCGGGTGTCAGGTCCGCCGGAAGCGGCGACGGCGCACCGGTGAACAGCCGCGACGGCGGGATCGGGATGACTGCCTGCGGGACCGCGTGGATCCGTATGTCGCCGACAGTCCAGTTCTGCACGCCATAGTCCCCTTCTCGCACGGCGATCGTATGGCACAAATCATTTGGATTCAACGGTTCATCTGGCACACTCGACCCGTGTCAGCGCCCACCGTCCGGTTCCGGCGGCTCGCCGAACAGGTAGCCGACGAGCTGCGACGGCGCATCCTCGCCGGAGAGCTCACCGACGATCACGTGCTGCCCAAAGAGGACGAGCTTCTGGTGGAGTTCGCCATCAGCAAGCCGTCGCTGCGCGAGGCGATGCGCATCCTGGAGGCCGAGGGCCTGCTCACCGTACGCCGCGGAAAGCACGGCGGCGCGCTTATCCACCGCCCCACTCCGGCAAACGTCGCCTACACAATGGGTCTGGTGCTGGGCTCCCAACAGGTCAGCCTTGCCGACGTGGGCACCGCACTGCTGCAGGTCGAACCGGCCTGCGCGGCGCTGTGTGCGGGGCGGCCAGATCGCAAGAGCACCGTGGTGCCGATTCTTCGCCGGCTGCATGAGGAATCGGTGGCCTCCGTCGACGATCTGCAGCAGGCCACCTCGGCCAGCCGGCGCTATCACGAAGCCCTCGTCACGCACTGCGGCAACACCACGATGCTGGTGATGGCAGGCGCACTGGAGACCCTGTGGTCGGCCCATGAGCAAAGCTGGTCGAGCCAGGTCACCGACCACTCGACTGTGCCGGTGGCCGAACGGCGCGCGGTGCTCGAAGATCACCGGCAGGTGATCGACGCGATCGACGTCGGCGACGCCCAGCGGGCCCGCGAGCTGGCCGCGGCACACCTGCTGCACGTCCAGCACTACCCCGGCCGGTCGGGAATCGTCGACCCCGCGATGATCCGCGAGTTCCGCGCCTGACGGACGGCGACGGCGGCATTGACCTTCGGGCTCATTTCCATATGATTTGGTGATGGACAGACCCGGTGGTGCGGCCGTCTGGACGCCCTCGATCACCCCGCCCATCGGTGTCGAACTGAGCGACGAGCAGGCCATGGCTGTGGCGTTCCGGCATCTGGCCGAGATCGGCTTCGCCGAGAACATGGCCGGTCACATCACCTGGCAGCCCGACGGCCAGGACGACATGCTGGTCAACCCGTGGGGCCTGTGGTGGGCCGAGCTGACCGCGTCCGACATCTGCACCGTCGACACCGACGCCCGGGTGATCCGCGGCCGCTGGGATGTCACCCCGGCCATCCACATCCACACCGAACTGCACCGGGCACGCACCGATGCGCGCGTCGTGATCCACAACCACCCCTACTACGTCAGCCTGCTGGCGTCCCTGCACAGCCCACCGGAGCTGGTCCACCAGACCGGTGCACTGTTCCTGGACGACCTGTGCTTCGTCGACGCCTACGACGGCGAAATCGACAGTGCCACTCGCGCCGCCGAACTCGCCTCGCGGATCGGTGACGCGAACGTGGCCATCCTGGCCTCGCACGGGGTGATCGCCATGGGACGAACGCTGGCCGAGGCGGTCTACCGGTCGGCGACCATCGAACGGGTATGCAAGCTGGCCTATCACGTCATGCTCACCGGCCGCACTCCCCCGCCGATGAGGCGTTCCGACATGGCCGGCATGCAGGCGTCCTTGATCGAACGCGCCGCCGACGTGTACTGGGCGGGCGCAGCGCGCATGACCATCAAGTCCGACCGCCATGTACTGGATTGAGGAGGACCGCCGGTGAAATCACTCGACGATCTCAGCGCCGACCTGAAGTTCACCACGGCCAAGGCCGGCGCCGAGCGCACGGTGACCTTCCTACCGGAACCGCCACGCGCACAACGGCGCTACACGGTGATCTCGGTGGACGACCACATCGTCGAACCCCCGGACACCTTCGAGGGCCGCGTCCCGCACAAGCTGGCCGACCGGGCCCCGAAGGTGGTGGAGACCGACGACGGCGGCCAGACGTGGATCTATGACGGCCAGTCCCTGCCCAACGTCGGGTTCAACGCCGTCGTCGGCCGGCCGGTGTCGGAGTACGGTTTCGAGCCCGCCCGCTTCGACGAGATGCGCCGGGGCGCCTGGGATATCCACGAGCGCATCAAGGACATGGACCTCAACGGCATCTACGCCTCGCTGAATTTTCCGTCGTTCCTGCCCGGATTCGCCGGCCAGCGACTGCAATTGGCCACCAAGGATCGCGAGCTGGCGCTCGCCTCGGTGCGCGCCTGGAACGACTGGCACCACGAGGTGTGGGCCGGCACCTACCCGGATCGCATCATCGGCTGCCAGCTGCCGTGGCTGCTGGATCCGGAGCTGGCCGCGACCATGATCCGCGAGAATGCCGAAAGAGGCTTCCGCGCCGTCACTTTCAGCGAGAACCCGGCCATGCTGGGGTTGCCCACCATCCACTCGGGATACTGGGAGCCGATGGTCGCCGCGTGCGCCGAGACCGGCACGGTGATCAATCTGCACATCGGATCGTCGGGCTCGGCGCCGTCGACCACCGACGATGCACCGCCGGATGTGCAGGGCGTGCTGTTCTTCGCCTACGCCATCTCCGCAGCGGTGGACTGGCTGTACTCGGGCTTACCCACCCGCCACCCCGAGCTGAAGATCTGCCTGTCCGAAGGCGGAATCGGCTGGGTCGCAGGGCTGTTGGACCGGCTCGACCACATGCTGAGCTATCACCAGATGTACGGCACCTGGAAAGCGCTCGGCGAGACGCTGTCGCCGTCGGAAGTTCTGCAGCGCAACTTCTGGTTCTGCGCAGTCGAAGACCAGTCGTCGTTCTGCCAGCACGAACGGATCGGCACCGATCACATCCTGCTCGAAGCCGACTACCCGCACTGCGACTCCACCTGGCCGAACACCCAGCGGGTGATCCACGAGGAGATCGGACACCTGCCACCCGAGGTGATCCGAAAGTTCACCTGGGAGAACGCCTCGCGTCTATACAGGCATCCGGTTCCCAAGAACGTCCAGCGCGATCCGGATGCGTTCTGATGGTGGCTTCGACGCCGCTGCGTATAGCGGTGCTCGACGACTATCAGGGCATAGCTGAGGCCGTGGACTGGTCGCCGATCCCGCGGCCCGTCGAGCTGCTGGCGATCCGCGATCACGTCGCACCCAGAGATGAGCTGATCGCCCGCCTGGCCGACCGCGAGGTGGTCGTCGCGATGCGGGAACGCACCACCATCGACGCCGATCTGCTGGCCCGGCTGCCCGCGTTGAAGCTGCTGGTGACCACCGGACCGTTCAACGCGGCGATCGACGTTGCGGCCGCGCACCGGCTGGGCATCACGGTGTGCGGGACGGGCGGAACCATCACGCCGACCGTCGAGCTCACCTGGGCGCTGATCCACGCCGTGGGGCGCCACCTGATCACCGAGGATGCCGCGCTGCGCGCCGGGCGCTGGCAGACCACCGTCGGGGCGGACCTGGCCGGGGCCACCCTGGGCCTGGTCGGGCTGGGCCGCATCGGCAAACTGGTTGCCGCGGTGGGGCACGCATTCGGTATGCGGGTGGCGGCGTGGAGCCCGAACCTCACCGCGGAACGGGCCGCCGAAGCCGGGGCCGAACTGCTCGACCGGCACGCGCTGTTCGCGACCGCGGACGTGGTGTCGCTTCATCTGGTGCTCTCCGAGACGACCCGGGGCGTGGTCGGACGCGACGAGCTTGCGGCGATGAAACCGAGCGCCATCCTGGTCAACACTGCCCGCGGCGGGCTGGTCGACGAGCAGGCTTTGCTCGAGACGCTGCGCTCGGGGCGGATCCGCGGCGCCGGGCTCGACGTCTACGGCGTGGAGCCGCTGCCGGCCGGGCACCCGCTGACCGCGCTGCCCAACACCGTGCTCACCCCGCACCTGGGCTATGTCACCGAGGGGTGCATGGGCAAGTTCTACCGGGATATCGTCGACGATATCGTCGCCTACTGCGAGGGAACTCCACGGCGGCCTGTTTCCGGTTGACCGGTCTATTTCTGATAACAATTCGGGAACGAATTCACGGCACAATAAAAAGGCTCGCGGACAACCGTCCGCGAGCCTTTTTACGAGCGAACTCTATTTCGTACCGCCGGCCAATCCGACGGGGGCGCCGATGACGTCGGTCAGCACGCCGGCCACCGGGCTCGCCGCAGCGGCACCGGCCGGGCCAGGGGCCACCATCGGCACCGGCGGAAGCCCACCGGGAGCCGGTGGAATGGGGGCGATCGGCACCGGAGGCACCGGGCCGGGCAGGCCCATCGGCACCACCGGACCGGCAAGAGTTGTCAGGTCAGCGACGGCAGGACCGCAGGGAGCAGCCCCGCCGGCGGTGGTTACGTCGACCAGCGTCGCTTCGGCGGCCACTGGCGCACCGGCGATCGCGGGGGCACCGGCATCTGCCGGACCGACGAACGAGGTCAGTCCCCCGTTGCAGATCGGGCCGCCGGTCGGCAGCGGCACCATCGAAAACGGTGTAGCAGCTGCGGCGGCACTGCACACAAATGCAGCGGCACACAAGCCGATACCGGTAATTGTTGCGATACCGGGTCTCCCGAGGCTCTTCAACGCACACTCCAATTACTAGTATCCAGCCCCCCGGACACGCAGTTTTTGAACTGCGAAATGAACCGTATCACAAGGTTGTAAGTCACCCGGACCGCAATTTGATCCGTTATCGGACTGATGCGAATCAGCCACATTCACCCGAAAAAATGAAGTGGAGCTAAGGGGACTCGAACCCCTGACCCCCACACTGCCAGTGTGGTGCGCTACCAGCTGCGCCATAGCCCCGCGATGTCGTGCTCATCGAAGTTACACCACCGCCATACCCGCGCTCAAAACGCCTGGTCGGTCAACCCGCCACTCAGGCGGGATTCTGGGTCTGATGCCGCCCGTAGGGGACCGCGTCGAGCAGGGTGACCGTCACGCTGGCTCCGCTGGGCACCTGGTAGCTGCGCTGCTCACCGGGACGGGCACCGGTGAGTGCCTTGCCGAGCGGCGACTGCGGCGAGTAGACCTCCATGCCGCTCTGGTCGTCGTCACGAACCCCGAGCAGGAAGGTCTCGGTGTCGCCGTCCTCGTAGCGGATCGTGAGCACCATTCCGGGCTCGGCCACACCGTCGTCCGGCGGGTCCTCCCCGACCACCGCGACCGCCAGCAGGTCGTGGATCTGGTGAATCCGGGCTTGCCGGGACTGCTGCTCGCTGATGTCCTCGGTGCCGGAGCCACCAACCGGCTCGGACAACTCCTCCAGCTCGGCCAGCAGCCGGTCCTTGGCCTGCTGTGTCATCCAGACACCCTGCGAATCAGACACCGCCCACTCTCCTTTACCCAAAATCCGCATCGCGTCGCCGGTGTCAACGCAATGGATCAAGCTCACGCAGCACGGCCGACTGTTTGCCAGTGGTGATCTGCTCGGCCAGCAGCCGACCCGTCACCGGGCCGTGCGTCATGCCCCACATACCGTGCCCACCCGCGACATAGACCGTACGCGGACATACTTCGCCCACAACGGGCCGCCCGTCCGGACTGACCGGGCGCGGGCCCACCCACACGTCGGTGCGCTCCTCCCAGCGCACCCTGTCCAGCAGCGAACGGGTCGACGCCACGATCGCCTCGACGCGCTCACCGACGACCGGCGCGTCCGGGTCGCCGAACTCCATGGTTCCGGCGACCCGCAGTCGGCCGCCCAGCGGAGTGCAGGCGACCCGGGCATCCGGCAGGTAGATCGGGCCGGTGACAGCCTCGTCCACCGGAACCGTGAAGGAGTAGCCGCGCCCCGCCCGCACCGGCACCCGCACCCAGCGCCGGACCAGTCGCGACAACCAAGCGCCGGTGGCGATCACCGCGGCCGCCGCGGTCAGCGTCGTACCGTCGGCTCCGGTCACCGCCACACCGCCGCCCGTCGGCGCCACGTCGATCACGTCCATGGTCCGCATTGCGGCCCCGCGCTGCACCACGGCCGCCCCGAGCGAGGTCACGAACCGTCCGGGGTCGAGGAACCGCTGGCCGTCGATCTGAACGGCCGCAGCCACCTCGGCCGAGGCGAGCGGAACCCGTTGGCGCAGGCCGGTTCTGATCAGCTCGGTGCCGAACACCGCCCCGCCGGCCTCAGCGAAGCGGCACAGTTCGTCGAGGAGCCGCTGCGCATCGGCCGCTGCGCGAAAGATCGCGGTGATCGGCGCCTCGGTGAGCGGGGCGTCGACTCCATTGGCTGCCAGCACGTCGTAGGCCTCGATGCACTCGGCGCTCAGGGGCGCGTTGGCCCGTATCGCGCGGCGCCACGCCGACGGGCGGCTGTTGATGGCGAACCGCGCCAGAAACGACCACAGCGCCGGGCCCGCTCCGAACGGAACCTGCAGCGGCGCAGTGTGGCTCAGCAGCGAACGCAGGCCGAATCGCAGGTTCGCGGGCTCGTTGAGCGGGATGGCCAGCGCCGGGGAGATCCAGCCGGCGTTGCCCCACGACGAGCCGGCGGCAACGCCGGTACGGTCGACCACGGTGACGTCAACACCGCGCTCCTGCAGGAACCACGCGGTTGAGAGCCCGACAATGCCGGCGCCCACCACGATCACCGATCGTGGCGCACCGTCGAAGCCGTCGGACGCACCCATTCCTCCATGATGCGGCCACCGGCAGCGTTGTGCACGACGATCATTCAAACGACCCCGGCCGCGGGTTCAAATCCGCTAGAGTACCTCGGTTTTCGGGGTGTCTCCGCCGATCGGGCTGCGACCCTGGGTCTCCGGTGCCATCACCCAGGCCGCCGCCGCCACCAGCAGCACGACGCCGCTGATCGCGAATCCCCACTCGAAGGACAGGCGCTGGGCGATCTGCCCCACCACGAGCGACCCGAAGATCGAACCGAGGTCGGCCATCATCTGATAGGTCGCCACAGCGGTACCGGCCCGGGCCTGACTTCCGACCAGGTCGGCGATCACGGCCTGCTGCGGTGACCCGTACATGCCGGTGGCCAATCCGCTCAGATATGCCGCGATCAAGAACACCACCAACGACGAGCTGGCCGCGAGCAGGATGGTCGCCCCACCGGCCACCACCAGCCCGGCGATCAGCGGGCCGCGCCGGCCGATCCGGTCGGACAGCTGACCGCTGGGCATCACCGCACAGACGTTGCCGATGCCGATGGTCGCCAGAGCCAGGCCGGCAAACGAGGGTCCGCGGTCGAGGACCTCGGTGACGAACAGCGGCACCAGCGCGACCCGCAGCCCGAACACCGACCAGCCGGTGGCGAAGTTCGACAGCAGCGCCGAACGATAGGCGCGGTGAGTCAGGGCCTGCCGCACCGTGACCGAAGTCCCAGTCGATTCGGCCGGCTCGGCCAGGTGCGAGTGTCGCAGGCTGACGAAGACGACGGTGGCCGCGACCAACAGCACCGAACCGTAGAAGAGGAACGGCGCGCGCAGCCCGAAACCCGCTGTCAGACTGCCCAATACCGGCCCGCCGACGGTGCCCAGCAGGAACGCGGTGGCGAACATGCCGGCGACGCGCCCACGCGCGTCCGTCGGGCTGACCCGGATCATCAGACCCACGGCGGCAATGAAGAACATCGTCGAGCCGACGCCGCCCAGTGCCCGGAATATCAGCAACTGCCAGTAGGTCTGAACGAACGCACACGCCATCGTGGACACCGAGACGATCACCAGGCCACTCACATAGACCCGGCGCTCCCCCACCCGCTGCACCAGCACGCCGCTGACCGGCGCGAAGCACAAGCGGGTCAGTGCGAATGCCGTGATGAGGAAGGTGGTCGCCGAGATGCTCACACCGAAATGGCGGGCGTAGACCGGCAATACCGGCGACACAACCCCGTAGCCGAGCGCGATCAGAAAGTTGGCGCCGAGCAGGACCCAGATCTCCCGCGGCAGCCGCAATCCGGCGGCCGAAGAGTCAGAGGTCACTGGTTAACCTTAGTCGCGGAAGGAGACGCCACGACATGGCAGCACCCGACGGCCGCGAGCTCGCGGCGATCTTCGTCGGTGGCGTGCTGGGCGGGCTGGCCCGTGCGGTGTTGGAGACCGTCGCAGCGGCCGGTCCGGGGCAGTGGCCGTGGGCGACGTTCAGCGCCAACATCGTCGGGGCATTCCTGTTGGGCTACTTCACCACTCGTCTGCTGGAGCGGCTGCCGGTGTCGAGTTATCGGCGTCCGCTGCTGGGCACCGGACTGTGTGGCACGCTGACCACCTTCTCCACCCTGCAGGTCGAGATTCTGCGGATGTTCGAGCACGGGCGGCCGGGCCTGGCACTGGGATACCTGTCCGCCAGTGTGGTGGCCGGTTTGGCCGCGATCCATCTGGCCACCGGCCTGGTGCGACGGGTTCGGGCCCGCGGGTGAGTCCGCTGGTGTGGGTGTGGGCGGGCCTGGCCGGAGGCCTGGGCGCGGTGCTGCGCTTTCTGGTGGATCGCACCGTGGCGCGTCGCGCCGCGTCGGCGTTTCCTGCGGGCACGCTCGTGGTGAACCTCAGCGGCACCGCCATGCTGGGCCTGATGAGCGGACTGGTTTTGCCGGCCGAGGTGACTTTGCTGGTCGGCACCGCGCTGATCGGCTCCTACACCACTTTCTCCACCTGGATGCTCGAGACGCACCGGTTGGCCGAGGAACGCCAGTTCGGCACGGCGGCGGCCAATATCGTCGCCGGAATCGTACTGGGGCTGGCGGCCACCGAGCTCGGACGCTGGGCCGCCGGGCTGCTGTGAGCCTGGTCATTGCGTCGCCCCGGTAATCTCATCGCGGAGGTCTGATCATGACGAGTGACCGCGGCGACGCTCAGTTGCGCCCTGCGCTGTTGCGGCTGTGGGATCGGCGAGACGCATTTAAACCGTTTGCTGTGGCCGGTGTCGGCGCGATCGTGGGCGGGGGCGTCCTGGCGTCTGCCATCGCCGCGCCCGCTCCCACCCGTCACGGCGTATGGGCGGTCGCCTACCTGGTCCTGGTGCTCGGGGTGGGCCAGTTGGTGATCGGTGCCGGACGGGTGCTGCTGGCGGCCGAGTCACCGACGCCGAACCGAATGAGGGTCGCCGCCACGGCTTTCAACGTCTCCGGAGCGGCGATCGTGCTCGGTGTCGTCACCGATCACGTCGTGGTGTTCCAGTTGGGATCCGCACTGTTGTTCGGCGTGCTGGTCGAGTCGTTGTACGGCGTGCGGCACAGTGCGCGGCGTGGCTGGCCGCTGGTGGCCTACCGACTGGTCATCGTGGTACTGATCGTCAGCATCCCGATCGGAATGCTGGTCACCACCGCCGGCCGCGGCTAGGACGCGCCGGACAGCAGCTTGGCCAGCACCGCGGCCTGACTGCCGTCCACGGCGCGGGTCGCGGTCAACAGGGTGACTGTCTTGTGACCCTTGGTCAAAGCGCGTAGGGCCTCAAATGCCGCCGCGCCCTCGGGGGTTCGCAGTTCAGCTTCGTAGCGGGTGACGAATTCGTCGAAGCGTTCCGGTTGGTGGTTGTACCAACTGCGCAGCTCCCGCGACGGCGACGCGTCCTTGAACCACTGACCCACCCGCGGATCGTCCTTGTGGAATCCCCGCGGCCACACCCGGTCTACGAGTATCCGTTCACCGTCGACGGGGCTGGGTTGCTCGTAGACACGGGCCACCCGGAACGTCGTTTTAGCGCTCATAACTCAGGGTAGCGCCGGCCGGCCGCCGGATGGCCGATGTCGACCATTCGGCGTACTGACGCCACTCGCGACGGCCATCCAGCTCCCGGCACCCCGCCCGACGGCTCGAAGGTTAGCTTAGGCAATGCTATTTTGAAGGCATGCCTGACGTCGCGTTTTGCGGACTGCAGCGCCGTTTTGCGGACAGCGACGGGTTCGCTGCCCTGATCACGACTGCCAACGACCGTGCCGCTGGCGGCAGCGGCGTGCGGCGATAGGCGGCTATCGGCGCCCATGGCCGCGATCTGGATCGCGTCTCCACCGGAGGTGCACTCCGCCCTGCTGAGTAGCGGACCCGGCCCGGGCGCACTGCTGAGCGCCGCGAGTGCCTGGTCGGCGCTGAGCGCCGAATACGCCGCGGCGGCCGGCGAGCTCGTCACCGTGCTCGGGGCCACCCGTTCGGCGGTCTGGGGCGGCCCCACCGCAGACAGTTACGTCGCCGCGCACACGCCGTATCTGGACTGGCTGACCCGCGCCGGCGCAGACAGCGCGCGCGCCGCCGCGCAGCACGAAGTCACGGCTGCCGCCTACAGCTCCGCCCTTGCCGCCATGCCGACGCTGGCGGAGTTGGCCCTCAACCACACCGTCCACGGTGTCCTGACCGCCACGAACTTCTTCGGCGTCAACACCATTCCGATAGCACTCAACGAGGCCGACTACGCACGCATGTGGATCCAGGCGGCCACCGTGATGACGACCTACGACGCGGTGTCCGGGGCCGCATTGGCATCGCTACCCGGCATCGACCCGGCACCGCCGATCCTCGCCGCCGACACCGGCGGCTCCACCGATCCGACCGATCCGACAGACCCACTCGACGAAGCAAATCGCCAGTTCCAGTTCTGGTTCTGGAACATCGTCTTCTGGTCGAATGTGCTGCACCTGGTGACGATTGCGGTGCGCATCCCGATCTTCCTGCCGTTGTTCATCTCCGCCATCAACGATCTGATCGCCTCGATGCAGTCGCAACCCGAGGCGGAGGCCGACGAACCCGCGCCGCAGCCCGCCGTCGTCCCGCACCGCCCCGTGGTGGTGCACCCGGTCCCGGCTTCCGCCGAACGTCCGGTGGCGATGGGATTCGGCATCGGTCCCGGCGTCCCCGGATCGGCGGGTACCACCGCCGCCCCGGCCGCTCCGGCGACCACCGGCGCGGCGCTGCCGGTCAGCGGCGCCGAGATGATGGGTTATCTGGTCTCCGGCGGTTACGCCGAAGACTTCGGGCCCACCCTGATCGATCGCGACCAGGCCACCGCACCGGCGTCCGGACTGTCGGCCCTGACCGCGGCCAGGGCGCCGTCAGCCCGTGCACCGCTGCGGGCACGGCAGCGCCGGCGCAAGGCGATGAAGGAGTACGCCGACGCCGTCATGACGATGGACACCGACCTCGGCGACGTGCCCACCGACTCGGCGATGATCACGTCGGAAACCGGTGCGGGACCGCTGGGATTCACCGGAACGGCGCGGCTGGCCGACGTCGCGTCGGCGGGGTTGACGCGGCTGCGCGGGGACGCTTTCGGCGCCGGGCCGGTGGTGCCGCTACTGCCCGAGAGCTGGGAGCGGGATTCCGGCGAAACGTGACGGCGGCGACGGAAAACAAAGCAGGCCAGGGCTTATAGCCTCTGACCTGCTTTGATACTGGTGGAGCTGCCGGGAATCGAACCCGGGTCCTACGGCATTCCCTCAAGACTTCTCCGTGCGCAGTTCACTGTGCCTCTACTTGGATCTCCCGGTCACGTGAACAAGCCGAGATGACGATCCCAGTCGCTGTTGGTGTCCCGATAAATCCCGCGACCGGACGTATCGGTGGATCCCTCTAGTCGATGCCAGGGTCCGGGCCGAGGGAGGTCCCGGTCTGACAGGCCCGCTATCGCTTAGGCAGCGAGAGCGAAGTCGCTCTGAAGAGCGACCTTAGCCGGAGTAAGTGCAACCTTGGCGCTTACTTGGTTACAGCGACGCTTACGGTGGTCTCCTGCCTGCACCGGCACGCTTCCCTTGATTCGACACACGCAGTCGAAACCTTTCAGCCCCCTGCCTTTTTCTCTACTCGATCCCGCCACTCGACGAGTCACCTCATGGTACCGGTCTGCAACGACAGGTCGCGACTGATTAATTCCGGCCGGCGCAAGCGGGCGTTCGAACTACTCGGCAAACCCGGGGTCGGGCTCGATCATGGCGTCCAGGATCGCCATGAACGCCATGGGCGGCAGCTCCCACTCGACCGGTTCGCCATCCAGGCCCGGTTTAAGCGTCCGGGAAGCCACAGTGGCCGGATCGGTGAAGCTCAACCGGATCAGCCCGTCCATCGTCGCGGATCCGGTGGCGATCGCCGTCCTCAAGTCGAAACCGGCTTTCATCCGCATGCCGACCACCATCAGCAATTCGGCGTACAGGTCGGTGATCTGGTCGATGATCCCGGCATGCGATGCTCCCATGGCCGCCAGAATGCGCTGCTGATCCTTGTCGTGGAGGGTGGGCACGGCGACCGCCAGTGCAGTGAACGAGCGCCAGGCCAGTGACCTTGCGGCACCGTGGAAACTCTGGGTGACGGTGCTGCGCACCACTTCCTCCAGAACGGCGCGACGACCCTGCGGCGTGCCGAGCAGTTGCTTGTTCTGATCCAGCACCCTGTGGGCGATACTCACCACGTCGTCGGCATAGCTGCCTTCGGGGCCGGGTGCGACCATCCGCTCCATCAGCTCGATGTAGAACGCCTCTTTGCTACCCCAGGCGCGGTAGACCGAGCTGCGCGGCACATCGGCGATCCGGATGAGCTCTTCCATATTCAGGTGGGCCATGCTCACGGTCAGCCCGCCGCTTTCGGTCAGCATCGCCACCGCGGTGCCGAGAATGCGTTCCCGCAGATCAGACTCGCTCAAACGACGCCGCCGCCACGCGCCACCGGTCACCCAGGTCTGCTCGCGGTGGTTGGATTCACCCGGCTCAACCACCCTGCAATTCTAGACTGGGAATCTCAATACTCGGCCTCGCTCGAACAACAATGGCTGAGGCATCTCCAGGCAAGCGTTCTTGTCGCTACCCGGCGGTGATCATCACCACCGCGGCCACCGCCGCCACCATGCCGACCACCTGCGCCCGATGCACCCGCTCACGCAGCAGCACGATGGCCAGCACCACCGTCACCGCCGGAAACAACGAGATCAGCACGCTGACCAATGACAGGTCCGAGCCCCGCATCGCCAGCAGCATCGCGACATTGGCGCCGGTGTCGGCCAGCGCCGCCAGCAGCGCCAGCCTCATCGGCCGGCCCGAAGGAAGCCGCAATTCGCCGGTGCCCGTCGCAACAGCGATCACCAGCGCCGCGGCCGTCACCCGTGCGAACGCCAGCGGCCACAACCCGGAGTCCGGCGGCGCCGCGTCGATGAATACGAAATCCAGCCCGAAGGCCACCCCGGCGCCGACGGTCAGCCAGGCCACCTTACGGGTGAACCGGTGTGGCCGGATGTCCTCATCGGTTGCTTGGCGGCTCACCAGGACCACCGCCAGCAGTGCCAGCGCGATCCCCATCATGGCAGCCGTGCTGGGACGCTCGCCCTCGACCAGTCCGACCGCCACCGGCACGCCCGCGGTGAGCACCGCCGAGATCGGCGACACCACCGAGATCGGCCCGGAACCCAGCGCCGCGTAGAACCACCATCCGCCCAGTCCCAGGGCGATCCCGCATGCCAGGCCGGAGCCGATGGCACCCGGGGAGATCCGTCCACCCACCACTACGGCCAACCCGCCCAGCAGCACCATCGTCACCGGGTAGGACAGCAGCACTACGCGCAGCGCAGGTATCCGCCGAGAAGCGATCCCGCCGGCGAAATCACTGGTCCCGAAGCTGGCCGCCGAAAGCAGCGCGAGCGCGGCGCCGTTCAGCTCATCCCCTTGGCGCGGCGCCCCAGCGCGCGGGTCACTTCACGCTGGGCGTCGCGGCGGGCGAGATCCTGTCGCTTGTCGTGGGCCTGCTTGCCGCGCGCCAGCGCCAATTCCACCTTCACCTTGCCCTCGGTGAAGTACACCGACAGCGGCACCAGGGTGAGGTTGCCGTCGCGGATCTTGCCGATCAGCATGTCGATCTGGCGCCGGTGCAACAGCAGTTTGCGGGTGCGCCGCGGATCGTGGTTGGTCCAGGTGCCGTGCTGGTACTCGGGGATGTGCATGTTGCGCAGGAACACCTCGCCGTCGTCGACGGTGGCGAAGGCGTCGACCAGGGAGGCCTGCCCCTCCCGCAGACTCTTGACCTCGGTGCCCACCAGCGACACCCCGGCCTCGTAGACATCCAGAATCGAATAGTTGTGCCGCGCTTTGCGATTAGACGCGATGATCTGTTTGGTGGGCTGCTTCTTGCTGCCCTTGTCCGATGCTTTCTTGGCCATCACTACCGCCGAACGTACAGGCGCAGCGTCACATATCCGGTGGCCCCCGCCATCGCCGCGCCCAGCAGCAACAGGATCGGCGAGATATAGAAGATGTCGGCGTAGTCGATGCGTGCGATCAGATGCGCTTGATAGAACTGGCTCAACGCGTTGTCCAGGAACAACGCCCGCACCACGATCAGTCCGATGATCGCGATGATCACGCCGACCGTCGCGGCCAGCACCGCCTCCACCAGGAACGGCAGCTGGGTGTACCAGCGGCTGGCGCCCACCAGGCGCATGATGGAGACCTCGGTGCGCCGGGTATAGGCCGCGACCTGAACCATGTTGGCGATCAACAACACCGCCCCGACCGCCTGCACCAGGGCGATGGCGAAGGCTGCGCTGCTCAGCCCGTCCAGCACGGCGAACAACCGGTCGATCAGCTTCTTCTGATTGAGCACGCTGAGCACACCGGGCTGGCCCTGCATCGCGGCGTCGAAATCCTTGCTCTGCTCAGGGTTGTCCAGCTTGACCACGAACGACGCCGGGAAGGAGTCCTTGCTCGCCACGTCCTTGAATTCGGGGAACTTGCGGATCGCGTCGGCGTAGGCGTCGTCGGAATTGAGGTAGCGCACCGATTTCACGTCGTCGCGGGACTCGATGCGCTCCCGAAGCGCCTTGCAGGTCGGCGATTCACAGTTCGGGTCGTCGGCCGCCACGTCGGCGTTGACGAACACCTGCGACTCGACGCGGTCCAGGTAGATGTTGCGGGACTGATCGGCCAGCCGCACCACCAGCAGACCGCCGCCGAACAGGCCCACCGAGATGGCCGTGGTCAGGATCATCGCCACCGTCATGGTGACGTTGCGACGCAGGCCGGTCAGGACCTCGTTGAACAGAAACCCAAAGCGCACTTAACGATCCATTCCGTAGACACCGCGCTGTTCGTCGCGCACCAGCCGTCCCAACGACAGCTCCACGACGCGTTGCCGCATCGAGTCGACGATGTGGTGATCGTGGGTGGCCATCAGCACCGTGGTTCCGGTGCGGTTGATCCGCTCCAGCAGGTCCATGATGTCCTCGCTGGTCTCCGGGTCGAGGTTTCCGGTCGGCTCGTCGGCGAGCAGCACCAGCGGCCGGTTGACGAACGCGCGGGCGATCGCCACCCGCTGCTGTTCTCCGCCGGACAGTTCGCCGGGCAGCCGGTTGGCCTTGCCGGACAGCCCGACCATCTCCAGCACCTCGGGGACCACCCGATTGATCATCTCCGGCTTCTTGCCGATGACCTCGAGGGCAAACGCGACGTTCTCGAACACCGTCTTCTGCTGCAGCAGCCGGAAGTCCTGGAAGACGCAGCCGAGCACCTGGCGCAGGCTCGGGATGTGCCGGCCGGGCAGCTTGTTGACGTGAAACTTCGACACCTGGATATCGCCCTTGGTGGGGGTCTCCTCGGCCAGCAGCAGTCGCATGAACGTCGACTTGCCCGAACCCGACGGGCCGATCAGAAAGACGAACTCGCCCTTGTCGATCTTGACGTTGACGTTGTCGAGGGCAGGACGTGCCGACGACTTGTACTGCTTGGTGACATGGTCGAGCGTGATCATCACGGCACGCAGTTTAGCCGTGCGGGGCACCGATGCCGGTCAGGCCACGTGCTAGGGCACCGCGGGATGCGCGGGCGGGGGCGGTGCCGGGGGCGCCGACGGCACCGGCGTTGACGGAGCCGGGGACCCTGGCGGGGCCGGCGGCGGCTCCGGGGCGGGCGGCGGGGGCGACTCGGGCGGCGCCGGGGGCTGCTCGGGTTCGTCCGGCGGGCAGAACGGCGGGCAGAACGGGAATCCGGGCACGGGCGTCCGGATCGGCGGTTCGCTGGTCGGTGGGGGCGTCTCGGTGGTGGTCGGCGTGGGGGTGACGGTCTCGGTGACGGTCGCCGGCGGCTGCTGCAGTCTGGTGCGCGGCACCCAGGTGTAAGCCGGGTCGGGAATGAAGCCGGGCGGTACCACCTGCGGCGCGGCCGGCGGCGTCACGTCCGCTCGGTAGGTGTCATAGACCCACCAAACCCCGGCGAACGCAATGATCAGCACCACGGTCGACGTGCGGACCCGGCCGCCCAGCAGATACCCGGGCCAGCGGTGCCCGTCGCCGGCCGGGCGGGCCGTCTCCGGTTTCGTCAGCTTGAGTTTCACGGCGTCTCCACCGGCTTCACCTCACCGGCGGTGGCCACACCGACCGAGGCCAGTGCACGCACCACCTGGGTGCGCAGTCGGCGTCCCACCTCGAACTGCTTGCCGGGCAGGGTGCGCGCGACCATCCGCAGATTGACCACGCCGACCTCCAGGCTCTCCACCCCCATGATCGAGGGCTCGTCGAGCAGCAGGTCCCGCAGCGGGGCGTCGGCCTCGCGCGCGTTCACGCACACCTGGTGCAGCACCTCGTTGACCTGGTTCAGGTCAGCAGTGGTGGGAACCGGGATGTCGACGACGGCACGGGCCCAGTCCTTGGACAGATTCAGCGACCGAACGATGTTGCCGTTCGGGACGGTGAAGACCTCGCCGTTGGGGGTACGCAGCTTGGTCACCCGCAGAGTCACCTCCTCGACGGTGCCCAGCGCCTCGGTCAGCGCCCCGGTCATCGACAGCTGCACCAGATCGCCGAAACCGTACTGCTTTTCGGTGATGATGAAGAAGCCACTGAGCAGGTCCTGCACCAGTTTCTGAGCGCCGAAACCCAGCGCACCGCCCAGCACCGCCGCCGGCCCCACCAGTGATCCGACCGGGATGTCGAGGATCCCGGTGATCTGCACGGCCACCACCACACACAACATCACCACCGACACCCAGGAGATCACCGAGGCCACCGCCTGGCGGTGTTTGGAGGCCTCCGAGCGCACCAGCGCGTCGCTGGTCGCAAAGCCGTGTTCTAGGCGCCGCGTCACCCGCCGCGCCGCCCAGGTGATGAACCGCGATGCCAGCGCCGCGCCGATCAGCAGCAGAACGATCCGCAGGCCCTTGGTGATCACCCACTCGCCGATCGGACCGCTCCACACATCGTGCCAGCGCTGTCCGAGCGAGAAGGCCATCATCATGGCTCAGTCGCCATCCGGGGAGTTACGCCACCGGATTCCGGCTTCCAGGAATCCGTCGATGTCGCCGTCGAGCACCGCCGACGGGTTGCCGACTTCGTATTCGGTGCGCAGGTCCTTGACCATCTGGTAGGGGTGCAGCACGTAGGAACGCATCTGGTTGCCCCACGAGCTGCCGCCGTCGCCCTTGAGCGCGTCCATCTCGGCGCGCTCCTCGGAGCGTTTGCGTTCCATCAGTTTCGCCTGTAGCACCCGCATGGCCGAAACCTTGTTCTGCAGCTGCGATTTCTCGTTCTGACAGGTGACGACGATCCCGGTGGGGATGTGGGTGAGCCGCACCGCCGAGTCGGTGGTGTTCACCGACTGCCCGCCCGGCCCGCTGGAGCGGTAGACGTCGACCCGGACGTCGCCCTCGGGGATCTCGATGTGGTCGGTGGTCTCCACCACCGGCAGCACCTCGACCTCGGCGAACGACGTCTGCCGGCGGCCCTGGTTGTCGAACGGGCTGATCCGAACCAGCCGGTGGGTGCCCTGCTCCACCGACAGGGTGCCGTAGGCGAACGGCGCGTGCACCGCGAACGTCGCACTCTTGATCCCGGCCTCTTCGGCGTAGGAGGTGTCGAACACCTCGACGCCGTACTTGTGCTGCTCAGCCCAGCGGATATACATCCGCATCAGCATCTCGGCCCAGTCGGCGGCGTCCACCCCGCCGGCACCGGAGCGAATGGTGACCAGCGCTTCGCGCTCGTCGTACTCGCCGGAGAGCAGGGTGCGAACCTCCATCGCGTCGATGTCCTCGCGCAGCTTGGCCAACTCGGCGTCCGCCTCGGCGAGTACGTCACCGCCTGCTGCGTCTTCCTCGGCGGCCAACTCATACAGAACCGGGAGGTCATCGACGCGTTGGCGCAGCTCCTCGACCCGGCGCAGCTCGGCCTGGGCGTGCGACAGCTCGCTGGTCACCTTCTGGGCGCGGGTCTGGTCGTCCCACAGGTTCGGATCCGAGGCGTCGCGTTCCAGATCGCCGATACGACGGCGCAGTCCATCGACGTCGAGCACCCGCTCCACCGTGGTCAGGGTGGCGTCGAGGGCGGCGATGTCGGACTGGCGGTCAGGTTCCACGAACGCCAAGGTTACCGGCGCCGGTGAATCCGGTTGTCACGGACCGATGCCGACCTGTACCGCCCGGACCCTGTGTGCGTTTAGCATCAGCGGGACAAGCCCCGAACAGAAAGCTGGTGCGGATGCGTCCCTACCACGTCGCCATCGTCGGCTCCGGCCCGTCCGGGTTTTTCGCCGCGGCCTCCCTGCTCAAGCTCGCCGCCGGGGGTGATGTCGATGTGCGGGTCGACATGCTGGAGATGTTGCCGACGCCCTGGGGGCTGGTGCGCTCCGGGGTGGCGCCGGACCATCCCAAGATCAAGTCGATCAGCGCGCAGTTCGAGAAGACCGCTGCCGATCCCCGGTTCCGGTTCTTCGGCAACATCACCGTCGGCGAGCACGTGACGCCGGCCGAACTCGCCGAGCGCTACGACGCCGTGGTCTATGCCGTTGGGGCGCAGTCGGATCGGCACCTGGGCATCCCGGGCGAGGAGCTGCCCGGCAGCGTCGCCGCGGTGGATTTCGTCGGCTGGTACAACGGCCATCCGCACTTCGCCGACCATGCCCCTGACCTGTCCGTCAAGCGTGCCGTCGTGGTCGGCAACGGCAATGTGGCGCTCGATGTGGCCCGCATCCTGATCACCCAGCCGGATGAACTGCGCCGCACCGACATCGCCGACCACGCCCTGGAGCGGCTCGGCCCGCGCGACATCGAAGAGGTGGTGATCATCGGGCGTCGCGGCCCGCTGCAGGCCACCTTCACCAGCCCGGAACTTCGGGAACTCGGTGAGCTGGCCGGCCTCGACGACGTCGACGTGGTGATCGAGGCGGCTGAGTTCGCCGGCATCACCGACGAGGACGTCGAAGCGGCAGCCAAGCATCCCAAGCAGAACGTGAAGGTGCTGCGCACCTACGTGGGACGCGAGCTCCACCCCGGGCATCGTCGGATCGTGTTCCGATTCGCCACCTCGCCGATCGAGATCCGCGGCGAAGGGCGGGTGCAGGAGATCGTGCTGGGCCACAATGAACTGGTCACCGACGACGAGGGCCGGGTCAGCGCCCGCGACACCGGTGAACGCGAGGTACTGGCGGCCCAGTTGGTGGTGCGCTCGGTGGGCTATCGGGGCGTGGCGACGCCGGGGCTGCCGTTCGACGAGCGCAACGCGACCATCCCGCACACCGACGGACGCATCGACGGCACCGACAACCAGTACGTAGTCGGCTGGATCAAGCGCGGGCCGTCGGGGGTGATCGGCAGCAACAAGAGCGACTCCCAGGCGACCATCGACACGCTGGCCGCCGATCTGGCCGCCCGGGACCTACCCGACGTCGGGTCCGACTACGAAGCGCAACTGCAGGCCTGGCTGCTGTCCCGGCAGCCGGAGCTGATCACCGACGAGCACTGGCAGCGGATCGACGACCATGAGCGGTCCGCCGGCGAGCCGCACGGCCGGCCGCGGATCAAGCTGGCCAGCGTGGCGGAGATGCTGCGCATCGGGCGTAACTGAGGGTCACTCTCCCGGCGGTCGGGCCACCAGGTTCCAGTTGTCGGGGTTGCGCGGCGAATACACCACCGGCAGCAGGTCACCGATGCTCGGCCACCTGCTGACGTCGACGGCGAGGCGCTGGTAAACCTCGTGCTCGTCGAGGGTCGGGCCGTGCAGAATGCCGGCGATGGTGACGAACTGCTCTCCCTCGGCGTCGGGCCGCGGACTCACACCGGTGACCAGAAGGGTGCCCTCCTGCGCCGACCCGCCCGGGCCCGGCCGGAAGAATCGCGGTGCGACGAACATCGCCAGGATCGCCAACAGCAGCAGCAGTGCCCCGATCTCCCACATGGCGCCATGGTAGGACTGCACCCATGGCGCACAGCAACACCAAGCTTGACGATGACCTGGCCCTGGCCCTGACCCTGGCCGGCCGGGCGGACGAGATCACCCTGGATCGGTTCGGCGCACTCGATCTGCGGGTGGACACCAAACCGGACCTGACGCCGGTCACCGACGCCGATCAGGCGGTCGAGACCGCGCTGCGCGAGGTGCTGGCGGCCGAGCGGCCCGACGACCAGATTCTCGGCGAAGAATTCGGCGGCACAGCCATTTTCAGCGGCAGGCAGTGGATCATCGACCCGATCGACGGCACCAAGAACTTTGTCCGCGGAGTCCCGGTCTGGGCCACCCTCATCGCACTGCTGGAGGACGGCGTGCCGCAGATCGGGGTGGTCAGCGCCCCGGCTCTGCACCGGCGGTGGTGGGCCGCGCACGGCCAAGGCGCCTTCGCCCGCGTCGGCAACGGCCCGGCGAAGAAATTGTCGGTGTCCTCGGTGGCCGATCTGGATGCGGCCAGCCTGACGTTCGCCGGACTGACGACCTGGGTGCACCGCGGCCTGCGCGAGCAGTTCCTCGACTTGACCGAGGCGGTGTGGCGGGTGCGCGCCTACGGCGACTTCTGGGCGTACTGCCTACTGGCCGAGGGCGCGGTGGACGTCGTCGCCGAGCCGGCGGTGTCGGTGTGGGACCTCGCCGCGCTCGACGTGCTGGTGCGCGAAGCGGGCGGGCAATTCACCGACCTGACCGGTGCATCGGGGCCGCACGGCGGCAGCGCAGTGGCCACCAACGCGGTGCTGCACAAACAGGTGTTGGGGCGTCTGACCACGGGCTAGGCTGCGCGCTGAGGGTTTCGTCACATCTTACTACCGAGTCACCTTACTTCGGAGTAAGGTGGAGCCATCCACGCTTGCTGACCAGTGAGGCTCTGACATGACTGACACCGCACCGGCGACCACCGGATCCAAGGGCCGTACCCGGCGGACCGGCCCCTCAAGTGCGATCGGACTCGGCTCGCACAAGCGGTCCCCGATCGCCACCGCGCTCGCCATCGTCACACCGCTGGTGGGCCAGGAGTTCCTGGACCGCCACAACCTGCGCAGCCCGCTCAACCGCGCCCTGAACTACGGGGTCAAGACCGTGTTCTCGGTCGGCGCCACCGCCGGTCGCGAGTTCAAGCGTGTTCAGACGCTGGGCAAGTCCCCCACCCGACTCAAGGCCAGCGGTAAGGACTACTTCGACCTGACCCCCGACGACGACCAGCAGATGATCGTCGAGACCGTCGAGGAGTTCGCCGCCGAACTGCTGCGTCCGGCCGCCCACGACGCCGACGAGGCCGCCGACTATCCGGCAACGCTGCTGACCAAGGCCGCCGAGCTGGGCGTGACCGCGATCAACATCCCGGAAGACTTCGACGGGATCGCCGCACAGCGCTCGGCCGTCACCAATGTTCTGGTCGCCGAGGCACTGGCCTACGGCGACATGGGCTTGGCGCTGCCGATCCTGGCACCGGGTGGCTTCGCCTCGGCGCTGACGCACTGGGGCAGCGCCGACCAGCAGGCCACCTACCTGCCCTCCTTCGCCGGCGAGAACGTCCCACAGGCCTGCGTGGCGATCACCGAGCCGCACCCGCTGTTCGACCCGACCAACCTCAAGACCACCGCGGTGCGCACCCCCAGCGGCTACCGCCTCGACGGGGTCAAATCGCTGGTCCCAGCGGCCACCAGCGCCGAGGTGTTCATCGTCGCCGCGCAGCTGAGCGGCAAGCCGGCCCTGTTCATCGTCGAGTCCTCGGCCAAGGGCCTGAGCATCAAGCCGGACCCCAGCATGGGAATCCGTGCCGCCGCCCTCGGCCAGATCGAGCTGAACCAGGTCTCGGTGCCCCTCAGTGCCCGCCTCGGCGAAGCCGACACGACCGAAGCCGATCACGCGACCAACTATTCGGAAGCCATTGCGCTGTCCCGATTGGGTTGGGGCGCACTGGCCGTCGGCACCAGCCACGCGGTACTCGACTACGTGATGCCCTACGTCAAGGAGCGCGAGGCGTTCGGTGAGCCGATCGCCCGCCGGCAGTCGGTGGCCTTCATGTGCGCCAACATCGCCATCGAGCTGGACGGGCTGCGCCTGGTGGTCTGGCGCGGAGCCTGCCGCGCCGAGCAGGGCCTGCCGTTCATCCGCGAGGCCGCCCTGGCCAAGCGGCTCGGCACCGACAAGGGCATGCAGATCGGCCTCGACGGCGTGCAGCTGCTCGGCGGCCACGGCTACACCAAGGAACACCCGGTCGAGCGCTGGTACCGCGACCTGCGGGCCATCGGCGTCGCCGAGGGCGTCCTGGTGATCTAAAAGCAGTTACCTGACCTCTCCCCGAATACCCAGACGAAAGATCTGTCATGGCAATCAATCTGGAACTCCCCAAGAAGCTGCAGAGCGTCATCGAGATGACCCACGCCGGTGCCGCCGAGATCCTGCGCCCCATCTCACGCAAATACGACCAGCGCGAACACGCCTACCCGGTCGAACTGGACACGCTCGAGACCCTGTTCGACGGCGTCTCCAAGGCGGGCGGCAGCGACCTGGCCGGCGCGGAGGCATTCCGCGACACCGCCGCCGCGGCGGGCAACCGCAACGGCGCCAACATGGCGGCGATGCTGCAGGTGCTCGAAATGAGCTGGGGCGACGTCGCTTTGATGCTCTCGATCCCCTATCAGGGACTGGGCAACGCGGCCATCTCCGGCGTGGCCACCGACGAGCAGCTCGAGCGGCTGGGCAAGGTGTGGGCGGCAATGGCCATCACCGAGCCGAGCTTCGGCTCCGACTCGGCCGCCGTGACCACCACCGCCACCCTCGACGGCGACGAGTACGTGATCAACGGCGAGAAGATCTTCGTCACCGCCGGATCGCGGTGCACCCATATCGTGGTGTGGGCCAGCCTGGACCGCTCGCTGGGACGCGCGGCCATCAAGTCGTTCATCGTGCCGCGTGAGCACCCCGGCGTCATCGTCGAGCGCCTGGAGCACAAGCTCGGCATCAAGGCCTCCGATACCGCGGTGATCCGGTTCGACAACGCCCGCATCCCCAAGGGCAACCTGCTGGGCAGCCCGGAGATCAACACCGAGAAGAGCTTCTCGGGGGTGATGGAGACCTTCGACAGCACCCGGCCGATCGTCGCCGCCATGGCGGTCGGAATCGCCCGCGCCGCACTCGAAGAGCTGCGCAAGGTGCTCGTCGACGCCGGGATCGAGATCTCCTACGACAAGCCGGCGCACGCCCAGAGCGCACCGGCCGCAGAGTTCCTGCGGATGGAGGCCGACTGGGAGTCGGCGAACCTGCTGACACTGCGTTCGGCGTGGCAGGCCGACAACTCGATCCCCAACTCCAAGGAAGCCTCGATGGGCAAGGCCAAGGCGGCCCGGATGGCCACCGACGTCACCCTCAAGACCGTCGAGTTGACCGGCACCCTGGGCTATTCCGAGCAGACCCTGCTGGAGAAGTGGGGCCGCGACTCGAAGATCCTGGACATCTTCGAGGGCACCCAGCAGATCCAGCTACTGGTGGTGGCCCGCCGGCTGCTGGGCCTGAGCTCCGCCGAGCTGAAGTAGCCTTCCCCGCGAGCGTGCAGAAGGGTCCGGCAAACCCGCAGGTGGGCCCGGACCTTGGTGCACGCTCGGCGCGAGTGAACCCTTGCGTCGGCCCGGCACAAAAAGTAAAATCAGTTTCACTTTTTGTGTCGAGCCTTGGGAGTCGCCGATGGAATCCTTCGTCCACCTGCGCAAAGGCACCACCCCTCGCCGCCTGCACGCCGACCTCGACGGCCTCAAGGACGACGAGCTGGGCCGCGGCGGCTTCACCGGACGCACCGCCAACCTGTACCGGCTGGGCGACCCGACCGCGTACCGGGCCGAGGGCCCGCTGCGGCCGATCGACGTGCTGTCGACTCAACTCGAGCCGGCCGACGCCACCGACCCGGCGGGGCACCCGCTGCGGTTGTTCCACAACGACGACTGCCGCATCTCGCTGTCCCGGCGCTCGGCGGAGATGCCGTATCACGTGCGCTACGTCGACGGTGATCTGTTGTTCTTCGTGCACACCGGATCCGGGCACTTGGAGACCGAGTTCGGGCCGCTGGACTACCGCGAGGGTGACTGGGTGTACCTGCCCAAGGCCACCACCTGGCGGCAGGTACCCGCGGCCGAGACGACGCTGCTGCTGATCGAGGCCACCGACGAGTTCCGGGTACCGCCACCGGGCCCGCTCGGGCGACACTTCCCATTCGATCCGTCGCAGGCGGTCATTCCCGAACCGGCCCCCATCGACGACGACGGTCGCGAGGAGTACGAGGTCCGGCTGATCCACGACGGTGGACCGACAACGCTGTACTACCAACACAATCCGATCGACGTGGCGGGCTGGCGCGGCGACAACTTCGCGTTCAGCTTCAACATCGCCGACTACAACGTCGTCACCTCCGACAGCGTGCACCTGCCCCCGACCGTGCACCTGTTCATGCAGGCCACCGGCGTGTATGTGATGAACTTCCTGCCCAAGCCCGCCGAAGGGGTGCCGGGCACCGAACGCACCCCCTGGTATCACCGCAACGTCGACTACGACGAGATCGCCTTCTTCCACGGCGGATCGCTCTATGGGATCCCGATGCCGCCGGGCCTGATCAGCCATGCACCCCAAGGTGTGCACCACGGCGCCCCGGAGGCCGCCCGCGAACGCGCCCGCCGCAAGTTCGACGACTATCCCCGAGTGGACTGGCAGGTGATCGCGATCGACACCCGCCGTCGCCTGGCTCCATCACCGGAAGTTCTCGCCAAAGACCTGGGACAGCACGCATGAAACACGACTACGAACGCATCCCCTATCTGATTGCCTACCAGAATGATTCGGGGGTCCGCGATGTCTACGGCGGGGTGGCCGAGCTGGTGGTGCTGGAGAGCTATCTGTTGCGCCCCAAGGACACCCCCAGCGACACCGTGCTGGTGTTCATGCACCCGATCGGCGGAGGCGCCTACCTGCCGATGGTCAATGCCCTGGCGCGCGCCGGACACCATGTCATCTACTGCAACAGCCGCTTTCGGGGCACCGACTCCGCGCTGCTGATGGAGAAGGTGGTCCAAGACCTCGGCGAGTGCATCAAAGACGCCAAGAACCGGCTCGGCTATACCAAGGTGGTGCTGGCCGGCTGGAGCGGCGGCGGCTCACTGTCGCTGTTCTACCAGCAGCAGGCACAGCACCCGACCGTGACGGCCAGCCCGTCCGGCGACGGCCCCGACCTGACCAAGCTCGGGCTGATCCCCGCCGACGGGGTCATGCTGCTGGCCGCCCACATCAGCCGGCACGGCACCATGACCGAATGGCTGGATGCCTCCATCCTCGACGAGACCGACCCGACCAAGCGTGACCCGGAGCTGGATCTCTACGACCCGGCCAACCCCAACCAGCCGCCCTATACCGCCGAGTTCCTGGACCGCTACCGGGACGCTCAGATCAACCGCAATCGACGGATCACCGAGTGGGTCAAAGAGAAACTGGCCGAGCTGAAGGCTGCCGGGCGTCCCGATGATGAGTTCGCGTTCGTGGTGCACGGCACCATGGCCGACCCGCGCTGGCTGGATCCGGCCGTCGACCCCAACGACCGCGTACCGGGTACCTGCTATCTGGGCGATCCGCAGGTGGTGAACATGAGCCCGGTCGGCCTGGCCCGGTTCTGCACGTTGCGCAGCTGGCTGTCGCAGTGGAGTTACGACGACGCCAACGGCGACGGGCTGGACTGCGGTGCCGACATCGCAGTGCCCACCCTGGTGATCGGCAACACGGCCGACGACGCCTGCACCCCCAGCCACACCCGGCGGCTCTTCGAGGCGATCGGCACCGGCGACAAGGAGATGCACGAAATCGCCGGGGCCAACCACTACTACGCCGGTGTCGACCAGCGCGGGGCGCTGCGACAGGCCGTCGGCACCGTCACCGATTGGCTGACCCGACATGACTTCGTAAGCTCAACCCTGTGACTGCGACGGGCGCACTGGACGGAATCCGGGTCGTCGAACTCGGCACCCTGATCTCCGGGCCGTTCGCCGGGCGCCTGCTCGGCGACATGGGCGCCGAGGTCATCAAGATCGAGCTGCCCGGCAAGCCGGACCCGTTGCGTACCTGGGGGCAGGCCGAACTCGACGGACACCACTTCTTCTGGACCGTGCACGCCCGCAACAAAAAAGCCGTCACGCTGGATCTGCGCAGCGAGCAGGGCCGCGAGCTGTTCCTCGAGCTCGTCGAGCACTGCAACATCGTCATCGAGAACTTCCGCCCCGGCACCCTGGAGCGTTGGGGATTGGGCTTCGACGTGCTGCGCCAACGCAACAAGGGCATCATCCTGGTGCGGGTCTCCGGCTACGGACAGACCGGTCCGGACGCCGGCAAGGCGGGCTACGCCTCCGTCGCCGAGGCCGCCAGCGGACTGCGGCACATGAACGGCTTTCCCGGCGGGCCACCGCCGCGGCTGGCACTGTCACTCGGTGACAGCCTGGCCGGCATGTTCGCCGCGCAGGGCGCGCTGGCAGCGCTGTACCGCCGCACCGTCACCGGCGAGGGCCAAGTCGTCGACGTGGCGCTGACCGAATCGTGTTTGGCCATCCAGGAATCCACCGTCCCCGACTACGACGTCGGCGGCGTGGTGCGCGGGCCGTCCGGCACCCGCCTGGAGGGCATCGCCCCGTCGAACATCTATCAGTCCGCCGACGGCAGTTGGGTGGTGATCGCCGCCAATCAGGACAGCGTGTTCGCCCGGCTGTGCAACGCGATGGACTCCCCCGAGCTGGCAACCGACCCCCGGTTCGCCGATCACGGTGCGCGCGGCCGTAACCAGGACGTGCTGGACGACATCATCGGCGCGTGGGCCGCCCAGCGGGCGCCCGAGGACATCATCGCGACGCTCAGTGCGGCCGGGGTCATCTCCGGGCCGATCAACACCGTCGCCGACGTCGTCAAGGACCCGCAGCTGCGGGCCCGCGGCATGCTCGCCGAGCACTGGGACGAAGGCGCCGGGCGGAAAGTGTTGGGGCCGGGTGTCATTCCAGTGCTCTCCGAGACACCCGGCACCATCCGCAACGCTGGGTCGGCGCGGCCCGGTCAACACAACGCCGAGATCTACGGCGGGCTGCTGGGCAAGACCGACGCCGAACTCGAAGCCCTGCGTAGCGAGGGAGTGCTGTGATGACGCTGCCCGGCAAGGTCGCGATCCGCGAGGTCGCACTGCGCGACGGCCTGCAGATCGAGGAGCCGATCCCGTTGAGCGCCAAGCTGGAACTGCTGGCCGCGATAGCCGCCACCGGCGTCCGCGAGGTCGAGGTGACGTCCTTCGTGTCGCCGACCAAGGTTCCCGCACTCGCCGACGCCGCGGAGCTCGCCGCCGAACTGTGGCGCTACCCCGACACCGAGTTCTCCGCGCTGGTCGCCAGCCCGGGCGGGGCGGCTCGCGCGGTGGCCGCCGGGCTGACCTCGATCGAGTACGTGGTGTGCGCCTCGGATGCGTTCAGCACCGCCAACGTCGGCCGCTCGAGCGCGGAGGCCACCGCGGCGATCGCCGACATCGCCGGCATCGCCCACGACGCCGGCGCGACTGTCGAGGTGATCATCGCCACCGCGTGGGACTGCCCCTTCGACGGGCCGACTGCCCCGCGGCGTGTCATCGACATCGCAGCCAAGGCAACAGAATTCGGAGTCGACCGGCTGGCCATCGCCGACACCATCGGCACCACCACCCCGCGACGGGTCACCGAACTGATCGCGGCGGTCCGGCCGATCATCGGCGGGATACCGCTGGGCGCGCACTTCCACAACACCCGCGGCGCCGGGCTGGCCAGCGCGTACGCCGCGGTCAGCGCCGGCATCACGCGGCTGGACTCGTCTGCGGGCGGCCTCGGGGGCTGTCCGTTCGCACCCGGAGCCACCGGCAACATCGCCACCGAGGATCTGGTCTACCTGCTGCACGATTGTGGTGTCGAGACCGGGATCGACCTGCAGGCCGCGATCGGGGCGGCACAGGTGGCCGGTTCCGTCGTCGGGCACGGCCTGCCCAGCGCGCTGCTGGCCGCCGGGGACCGGAAGCGGGACTGAGCCGGAGATGGCCGGCCAGCGGGAGCTCAGTACGAAGGGCCGCCAGACTCGCGGCGCGATCGAACAGGCTGCCCGGAAACTCTTCGCCGAGCGCGGCTTTCACGGCACCACCCTGGCCGACATCACCTCGGCGGCCGGCAAGTCGACGGCGGTGCTCTACCGATACTTCACCGACAAGGAGGACCTGCTGGCCGCGCTGGCCGAGTCGTTCCTGACCGACGTGGTGGAGCCGTCGGGCCTGAAGATGCGGCTACCGGACTCTCCCCCGCAAGCGGGAGGTACCCCCACGGGCGACACCGAGTTCTTCACCTCGGTGGTCAGCGCCTACTGGTCGATGTTCAAGCAGAACATCGGCGTCATGATCGCCGTGGCCCAACTGGCCTCCACCAACGCGCGATTCTCCGCGCTGCAGAACGAGTTCCGCCGCTTCGGCATGGACATCGTCGCCGCCTCGGTGCGGCACGCCCAGCAGCAGGGCCACGGCCTCGACCTCGATCCCGACCACACCGCGGCGGCCATCGCCCTGCTGTTCGAGAACTTCACCGTCGTCTTCGTCGGCCCATCCGGTCCGGGATGGCGAATCAGCGACAGCGACGCAATAGCGACGCTGGCGACGATCTGGCGAAAAACCCTGTACGGCAACTGAAGGAGACGCAATGGACTTCACCCTGCCTGCCCACCTGCCGGACGTGCTCGCCGAGATGGACGCCTTCATCGAACGCGAGATCGCTCCGCTGCAGGCCGAGAACATGCAGTACTTCGACCATCGCCGCGAATTCGCCCGTACCGACATCGAGCAGGACGGCATCCCGCGCCGGGAGTGGGAGGACCTGCTCGCCGAGATGCGCCGCCGGGCCGACGCCGCGGGATGGCTGCGCTACGGGCTGCCGTCGTCGCTGGGCGGCCGCGACGGCACCAACATCGACATGGCCGTGATCCGGGAACATCTGGCGCACAAGGGACTCGGCCTACACAACGACCTGCAGGACGAGTCGTCGATCGTCGGGAACTTTCCGCAGGTCATCATGATGGAGCGATTCGGCACCGACGAGCAGCGCCGCGAGTTCTCCCAGGCCATGATCACCGGCGAGCGGTCCATGGCGTTCGGCCTCACCGAGCCGGCGCACGGTTCGGACGCCACCTGGCTGGAGACCCGCGCCGAGCCCGACGGTGACGGCTGGGTGATCAACGGCGCCAAGCGATTCAACACCGGAGTGCATCGGGCCACCCACGACCTGGTGTTCGCCCGCACCTCCGGAGAGGCCGGCGCCGCGACCGGCATCACCGCATTCCTGGTACCCACCGACACGCCCGGCTTCACCGTCCCGTTCTACTGGTGGACGTTCAACATGCCCACCGATCACGGCGAGGTCGAGCTCGACGACGTCCGGGTACCGGCCGCGGCGGTGCTCGGCGAGGTCGACCACGGCCTGGAGGTCGCCCAGACCTTCTTGCACGAGAACCGCATTCGTCAGGCCGCTTCCAGCCTGGGTGCCGCGCAGTACTGCATCGACCGGGCGGCCGAATACGCCGTACAACGCCGGGTGTTCGGCAAGCCACTGTCGATCAACCAGGCCGTCCAATGGCCGCTGGCCGAGCTGCAGACCGAAGCACAGATGGTGCGACTGCTGGTGTACTACGCAGCATGGCATCTGGACCGTGATCACCACCTGGAGGTCTCCGACAAGGTGTCGATGGCCAACTACCGCGCCAACCGGTTGGTGTGCAACGCCGCCGACCAGGCGATCCAGACCTTCGGCGGGCTCGGCTACACCCGGCACCAGCAGTTCGAGCACATCTATCGTCACCACCGCCGGTACCGGATCACCGAAGGAGCCGAGGAGATTCAGATCCGCCGGGTCGCGCAGCGGCTGTTCGGGTTCGACCGCCGACGATGACTTCTGACGAGTTGGCCGACAAGCTGGCCACGGTACTGGCACCGGAACTCGGCCCGGTCACCGTCGAGGGACTGCGCACCCTGACCGGCGGCGCCAGCAGAACCACCTGGGCCTTTGACGCCGTTGCCGCCGGCGATGCGCCGCAACGCCATGCGCTGATCCTGCGCACCGGACCACCCGATGAGATCCACGCCGGCATGGAGCTCGAAGCGGATGCCCAACGCGCCGCGCAGCGGGCGGGAGCCCCGGTGCCGACAGTTCTCATCGCCGACGATTCCACGGCGGCGCTGGGCAATCCGTTCCTGATCTGCGACGAGATCGCCGGCGAGACGGTGGTCCGCCGTATCGAGCGCCAGCTCGACGACACCGGCCGCGCATATCTTCTGGATCAGTGCGCCCGGGCGCTGGCGGCCATTCATCGGGCCGACCCGGCTGGCGTCGCACTGAGCTCTGAGGACCAGTTGTCGGCCTGCCGTGCGCAGCTGGATTCGATGCACGACACAACGGCCGTCTTCGAGTGGGCGTTTCGGTGGCTGGAGAGCAGACGACCTTCGCCTGCGCCCGCACAGCTGGTGCACGGTGACTTCCGGATGGGCAACCTGATCGTCAACGGGTCGACGCTGGCCGCGGTGCTGGACTGGGAGCTGGTGCACCTCGGCGACTCGTGTGAGGACCTGGCCTGGTTCTGCCTTCGGGCTTGGCGGTTCGGCGCTCCGCCGGAACGCGCCGCAGGCGGTCTGGGCGACATCGGCGGTTTCCTGGCCGCCTACGCCGACGCCGCCGGAACCACCGTCGATGAGGACCGTTTCGCCTGGTGGCTGGTGTTGGGCACGCTTCGCTGGGGCATCATCTGCCGCTACCAGGCGGAACGACATCTGAGCGGGCAGAGCCGATCGGTGGAATTGGCGACCATCGGCCGTCGGGTCAGCGAAACCGAGTGGGACCTGCTGCGACTGCTCGATCAGGTGCCGGCATGATCGGCCGTCGCCCCACCGCCGCCGAACTGGTTACCGCGGTCGCCGAGTTCCTCGACAGCGCATTTGCCGGCGGCGACGCCGGCACGCAGGGCCAGGTCAGGTTCCACGCCCGAGTGGCCGCCAACGCTTTGCGCATCGTCGAACGCGAACTGTCCGACACGTCCTCGGATGCGCCAGCACTGGCCGCACTGGGCTTCACCGACGAGGCCGCGCTGGCGGCGGCCATCCGGGCCGGTGACCTCGACGACCGTGCCGAGGCGCTCACCGACTGCCTCTACACCCTGGTCCGGCACCGGTTGTCAATAGATCATCCGGGGTACGACCAATAAGTGGCTGCGCGCCAATCACTTCGACGGCACTGTCCAAACCCGCTGATTTCCCTCGTCGCCGGATCTCTTGCTCGCGGAACTACACCGCTCGCCGAATCCGCCGAATCGCCACGACTCGCGCAGTAGCATCGGCCCCGTGTCTGACTCCACCGCCAAGCTGCGGATTCTTGTCTACAGTGACGACGCTTCGACCCGCGCAAAGGTGACGGCCGCGCTGGGCAAACACCTGCACCCGGACCTGCCGGAGCTCGACTACGTCGAGGTGGCGACCGAGCCGGTGGTGATCCGGCAGATGGATGCCGGCGGCATCGACCTGGCGGTGCTCGACGGCGAGGCCACCCCGGCCGGCGGCATGGGTGTGTGCAAACAGCTCAAGGACGAGATCACCCCCTGCCCGCCGATCGTGGTGCTCACCGGCCGCGCCGACGACGCCTGGCTGGCCCGGTGGTCGCATGCCGACGCCGCGGTGGCCCACCCGGTGGACCCCATGGCGCTCAGCCGCGCGGTCCTGGGTCTGCTGCGCACGGGTTAGGGCACCCTCAGACGCGAAATCCCCTGTCGCCGTTGACCGGTGCGGGTGATGCCCGTCACAGTTGTCGGCAATTTCGGATTCTTCGCAACCGCCTGGTTGCCGCGGACTAGGCTGTGCGTGAACTCACATCGACGCCCCGGAAGGGAACAACGTCACAGCGCATGAACCTGTACCTGCCGATCCTCGCGCTCGCGGCGCTCGCCGCCGGTTTTGCCGTATTTTCCGTGGTCGCAGGGGCGCTTGCCGGCCCGTCGCGCTACAACCGGTCGAAGCTGGAAGCCTACGAGTGCGGCATCGAGCCCACCGACCAACCGGTAAGCGGTCCGCATGCACCGCCCGGGCAGCGTTTCCCGGTGAAGTACTACCTGACCGCGATGCTGTTCATCGTCTTCGATATCGAGATCGTCTTTCTCTACCCCTGGGCCGTCGCCTTCGACGGGCTCGGGGTGTTCGCCCTGATTGAAATGGTGCTGTTCGCCGCCGTCGTCTTCGTCGCGTACGCGTACGTGTGGAGGCGCGGCGGCCTTAGTTGGGATTGAGTGGGCGGGGCTTTGCGATGGGACTAGAAGAACAACTGCCGAGCGGGCTGCTGCTGTCCACGGTGGAGGACCTGGCCGGGTACTTCCGCAAGGGATCACTGTGGCCGGCGACGTTCGGCCTGGCGTGTTGTGCCATCGAGATGATGTCGTCGATGGCGCCCGACTACGACATCTCCCGGTTCGGCATGGAGGTGTTCCGCGCCTCGCCGCGGCAGGCCGACCTGATGATCGTGGCCGGGCGGGTGAGCCAGAAGATGGCGCCGGTGCTGCGGCAGATCTACGACCAGATGGTGGAGCCCAAGTGGGTGCTGGCCATGGGCGTGTGCGCCTCCTCGGGCGGGATGTTCAACAACTACGCCATCGTGCAGGGGGTGGACCATGTCGTCCCGGTCGACATCTATCTGCCCGGGTGTCCGCCCCGGCCGGAGATGCTGATGTACGCAATCCTCAAGCTGCACGAGAAGATTCGCCAGATGCCGCTGGGAGCCAACCGGGAACAGGTGATCACCGAGACCGAGCAGGCGGCATTGTCGGCACCGTCCACCTGGCAGATGAAGGGGTTGCTGCGGTGAGCGAGGACACCACCGGTGACGGTCCGGACACCTCTGCCGACGTGATCAAGGTTCGCCACGGCCTGTTCGGTGCGGCCGGCAGCGGTGACACCTCCGGCTACGGACGTCTGGTGACCGAGACCGCGCTGCCCGCCGAGACACCGCGCCCCTACGGTGGCTACTTCGACGAACTGGTCGACACCCTGGCCGCGCGACTGCAGGCCGATGGTGTCGAATTCGCCGACGCCGTAGAGAAAGTCGTGGTTTATCGCGGCGAATTGACGCTCCACATCCACCGGGCGCAGCTGCCGACGGTGGCCCGACTGCTGCGCGACGACCCGGACCTGCGGTTCGAACTCAGCCTAGGGGTCAGCGGAGTGCACTACCCCGGTGACACCGACCGTGAGCTGCACGCGGTGTATCCGCTGCGGTCCATCACCCACAACCGCAAGATGCGCCTGGAAGTCACTGCCCCGGATGCGGATCCGCACATTCCTTCGCTGTTCGGGATCTATCCCACCTGCGACTGGCACGAACGGGAGACCTACGACTTCTTCGGGCTCGTCTTCGACGGCCATCCGTCGCTGACCCGCATCGAGATGCCCGACGACTGGCATGGCCACCCACAGCGCAAGGACTACCCGCTGGGCGGTATCCCGGTCGAGTACAAGGGCGCGCAGATTCCGCCGCCGGACCAGCGGAGGGCCTACAAGTAATGAGCACCGATACGCCCCGCACCGTGCTGAACGTCGGCGGGCAGGAATGGGACCAGGTGGTCGAAGCGGCCAAGGCCGCCGACCCGGGTGAACGCATCGTGGTCAACATGGGGCCCCAGCACCCGTCAACGCACGGCGTGCTGCGCCTGATTCTCGAACTCGACGGCGAGACGGTGACCGAAGCCCGTTGCGGCATAGGCTATCTGCACACCGGCATCGAGAAGAATCTGGAGAGCCGGTACTGGACCCAGGGCGTCACGTTCGTGACCCGGATGGATTACCTGTCACCGTTCTTCAGCGAGGTCGCCTACTGCCTCGGGGTGGAGAAGCTCCTCGACATCACCGACGACATTCCGGAGCGGGTCAGCGTGATCCGGGTGCTGATGATGGAACTCAACCGGATCTCCTCGCACCTGGTGGCACTGGCCACCGGCGGCATGGAACTCGGTGCGCTGTCGGTGATGTTGTTCGGCTTCCGGGAACGCGAGCTGGTACTCGACATCTTCGAGGCGATCACCGGGCTGCGGATGAACCATCAGTACATCCGGCCCGGCGGGGTGTCGGTGGATCTGCCCGACGAGGCGATCCCCATGATTCGCGACTTCCTCAAGCTGATGCCCAAGCGGCTCAAGGACATCGAGGACCTACTCACCGAGAACTACATCTGGAAGTCCCGCACCAAGGGCGTGGGCTATCTGGATCTGACCGGGTGCATGGCGCTGGGCATCACCGGTCCGGTGCTGCGGTCCACCGGCCTGCCCTATGACGTGCGCCGCGCGGAACCGTACTGCGGCTACCAGGACTACGAATTCGATGTGATCACCGATGATGGCTGTGATGCCTACGGCCGCTATCTGATTCGCATCGCAGAGATCAAGGAGTCCCTGAAAATCGTCGAGCAATGTGTAGAGAGGTTGGTCAAGTTGCACGGCCAGCCGGTCATGGTCGCCGACCGCAAGATCGCCTGGCCGGCCGACCTGACTATCGGCCCGGACGGGCAGGGTAACTCCAAGGAGCACATCGGCTGGATCATGGGCCACTCGATGGAAGGCCTGATCCACCACTTCAAGCGGGTCACCGAGGATCTGTGGGTACCGCCGGGGCAGGTGTTCGTCTCGGTCGAGTCGCCCCGCGGCGAGCTGGGGGTGCACATGGTCTCAGACGGCGGAACCCGGCCCTACCGGGTGCACTACCGGGATCCGTCGTTCACCAACCTGCAGGCGGTCGCTGCGATGAGCGAAGGCGGGCTGGTCGCCGACGTGATCGCCGCGGTCGCCAGTCTCGACCCGGTGATGGGCGGGGTGGACCGGTGAGCGAGACGGGCGGACAGGTCAGCAAGACCGGGCGGGGGCGGCTCATGCCGCCCACCGCCGGTACCGACGGCAACCGGGTGTTCCTGCAGCTGGGCCGGCCGCCGGAGGAACCCAATCAGTTCAACCACCCCGACGCGCCCCGGGCCTACTCCGATGAGGTGCGTGCCCGGCTGGAGGCCGATGCCAAGGAGATCATCGCCCGCTACCCGCAGCCGCGCTCGGCGATCATTCCGCTGCTGCATCTGGTGCAGGCCGAGGACTCCTACATCACGCCCGCCGGCATGTCTTTCATCGCCGAGGTGCTCGGAATGACCGGCGCCGACGTAGCCGGGGTCGCCTCGTTCTACTCGATGTACCGGCGCAAGCCCACCGGCGAATACCTGGTGGGGGTGTGCACCAACACGCTGTGCGCGGTGATGGGCGGCGACGCCATCTACGACGCTCTCAAGGAGTACCTGGACGTCAACGATGAGCAGACCACCGCCGACGGCAAGGTCACGCTGGAGCGCATCGAGTGCAACGCGGCCTGTGACTGTGCGCCGGTGATGATGGTCAACTGGGAGTTCTTCGACCAGCAGACACCTGAGTCCGCGCGCGACCTCACCGACGCGCTGCGTTCGGGTGCCGAGGTTCGGCCCAGCCGCGGCCTGCCGCTGACCAGTTTCCGCGAAACCGCCCGGGTGCTGGCCGGTTTCGCTGACGGCCGTCCCGACGACGGCCAAGGCGGCCCGGCCGGGCCGACACTGGCGGGGCTGCGGTTCGCCCAGGAGCACGGCATGTCAGCGCCGGATTCCGAAGGGAGCGCACAGTGAGTCCCTCACCGACCTCCCCGACTGCGGCCACCGCACTGACGCCGGTTCTGAGCAGCTACTGGGACGACCCCGAGTCCTGGACGCTTCAGACCTACCGCCGGCACGGCGGCTACCTGGGCATGCAGCGGGCGCTGGCCATGACACCCGACGACGTCATCGAGCTGGTCAAGGAATCCGGGCTGCGCGGGCGCGGCGGTGCCGGCTTCTCCACCGGAACCAAGTGGTCCTTTGTCCCGCAGGGCAACGACGGAGCGGGCGCCAAACCCCACTACCTACTGGTCAACGCCGACGAGTCCGAGCCGGGCACCTGTAAGGACATGCCGCTGCTGCTGGCGACACCGCACGTGCTCATCGAGGGCATGATCATCTGCTGCCACGCGATCCGGGCCCGGCACGCCTTCATCTACGTGCGCGGCGAGGTGCTGCCGATCCTGCGGCGGCTGCAGAACGCGGTGGCCGAGGCGTATGCGGCGGGTCTGCTGGGCACCGACATCGGCGGCACGGGCTTCGACCTGGACATCACTGTGCACGCCGGTGCCGGCGCCTACATCTGCGGTGAGGAGACCGCGCTGATCGACTCGCTGGAGGGCTACCGGGGCCAGCCGCGGCTGCGCCCGCCGTTCCCCGCGGTCGCCGGTCTGTATGCCTCCCCCACGGTGGTCAACAACGTCGAATCCATCGCCAGCGTGCCGTCGATCCTGCGCAACGGGCCGGAGTGGTTCCGGTCTATGGGCACCGAGAAGTCCCGCGGCTACACGCTGTATTCGCTGTCGGGGCATGTGAATCGGCCCGGCCAGTACGAGGCACCGCTTGGTATCACGCTGCGGGAGCTGCTGGACTACGCCGGCGGGATCCGCAACGGCCACCGGTTGAAGTTCTGGACGCCGGGCGGATCGTCCACGCCGCTGCTGACCGAGGAACACCTCGACATCCCGCTGGACTACGAGGGCATGGCCTCGGCCGGTTCGATGTTGGGCACCAAGGCCCTGCAGATCTTCGACGAGACCACCTGCGTGGTGCGCGCGGCCCGGCGCTGGTCAGAGTTCTACAAACACGAGTCCTGCGGCAAGTGCACCCCGTGCCGCGAGGGCACCTACTGGCTGGTGCCGATCTACGAACGGCTCGAGACCGGCCGCGGCACACCCGAAGACCTCGACACACTGCTGGATATCGCCGATGTGCTGTTCGGGAAGTCGTTCTGCGCCTTGGGCGATGGTGCGGCTATGCCGGTGAAGTCATCGATCGAGTACTTCCGTGACGAGTACATCGCCCACCTCGACGGGGGCTGCCCGTTCGACCCGAAAGCGAGCATGTTCGTGCCAAACGGAACGCAAGGCGGTGCGGCATGACCGGGCAGCCGGAGAACCCGGAGTCGGTGACGTTCACCATCGACGACCGGCAGATCACCGTTCCCAAGGGCACCTTGATCATTCGGGCCGCCGAGCAACTGGGCATCGAGATCCCCCGGTTCTGCGACCACCCGCTGCTGGACCCGGTGGCCTGGTGCCGTCAGTGCATGGTCGAGGTCGAAGGTCAGCGCAAGCCGCAGCCGTCCTGCGCGGTGGCCGCCGCCGAGGGCATGGTGGTGCGCACCCAGCACACCTCCGCCGAAGCCGACCGGGCTCAGCATCTGGTCATGGAGCTGCTGCTGATCAACCACCCGCTGGACTGTCCGACCTGTGACAAGGGCGGCGAGTGCCCGCTGCAGAACCAGGCGATGACCCACGGCCGCACCGAGACTCGCTTCGAAGAGGCCAAGCGGACCTATCCCAAGCCGATCAACATCTCCTCGCAGGTGCTGCTGGACCGGGACCGTTGCATCCTGTGCGCGCGCTGCACCCGGTTCTCCGACGAGATCGCCGGCGACAAGTTCATCGAGATGATGGAACGCGGCGCCCTGCAGCAGGTCGGCATCTACACCGACACCCCGTTCGACTCGTACTTCTCCGGCAACACCGTGCAGATCTGCCCGGTCGGGGCGCTCACCGGCGCCTCCTACCGGTTCCGGGCGCGGCCGTTCGACCTGGTGTCCACCCCGAGCGTGTGTGAGCACTGCGCGTCGGGCTGCGCCCAGCGCACCGACCACCGTCGCGGCAAGGTGATGCGCCGGATGGCCGGCGAGGACCCGGACGTCAACGAGGAATGGAACTGCGACAAGGGCCGCTGGGCATTCACCTACGCCACCCAGCGCGACCGGATCACCACCCCGCTGGTCCGCGACGCCAGCGGGACCCTGGTGCCCACCTCCTGGCCGCACGCGCTGGCGGTGGCGGCGCGCGGCCTGGCGGCGGCCCAGGGCCGCACCGGCGTGCTGGTCGGCGGACGGGTGACCGCCGAGGACGCCTACGGTTACGCGAAATTCACTCGGGTGGCGCTGGGCAGCGACGACATCGACTTCCGGGCCCGCCCGCAGTCCGCCGAGGAAGCCGCATTCCTGGCGGCCCGGGTGGCCGGCCGTGGAATCGGGGTGAGCTACGCCGATCTGGAATCCGCACCGGCGGTGCTGCTGGCCGGCTTCGAGCCCGAGGAAGAGTCACCGATGGTCTTCCTGCGGCTGCGGAAGGCGGCCCGCAAGAAGGACACCAAAGTGTTCAGCGTGGCGCCCTTCGCCGATCGCGCGCTGACCAAGATGTTCGGCACCCTGCTGCCGACGGTGCCGGGCAGTGAGGCCGCGGTGCTGGACGGACTGCATGACGGCGAGGTCGGGCAGCTGCTGCGCCGGCCTGGCGCGGTGGTGCTGGTCGGCGAGCGGTTGGCCAGTTCACCGGGGGCGTTGTCGGCGGCGGCACGGCTGGCCGAGGCGACCGGCGCCCGGCTGGCCTGGGTGCCGCGGCGCGCCGGAGAGCGCGGCGCGTTGGACTGCGGTGCACTGGCGGGTCTGCTGCCCGGTGGCCGTCCGCTGGGTGATGAGTCCGCGCGGGCCGAGATCGCACGGACGTGGGGTCTCGACGGCCCCGGCGATCTGCCGGCGCAGACCGGCCGCGACACCGACGCCATCCTGGCGGCCGCCGCGGACGGCACGTTGGGGGCACTGCTGGTCGGCGGGGTCGAACCGGCCGATCTGGCCGACCCGGAGGCGGCGTTGATCGCGCTGGACACGGTGGATTTCCTGGTCAGCCTCGAGATGCGCCCCGGTGAGGTCACCGAGCGAGCCGATGTGGTGCTGCCGATCGCAGCGGCAGTCGAGAAGACCGGCACGTATCTCAACTGGGAAGGCCGGCCGCGCCGTTTCGGTGTCGCGTTGGGTGAGCGCGGTACCTTGTCCGACGTCCGGGTGCTTGACGCCATCGCCGAGGAAATGGGTGTGGCACTGGGGCTTTCAACAGTGGAGGCGGCTCGCGACGAACTCACCGGCCTGGGCACCTGGGACGGTGCGCGGGCGGACGGGCCTGATGTAGCCGCCGGCACCGCGCTGCAGCCCGCCGCGGGTACGGCCGTACTGGCCGGCTGGCGCATGCTGCTGGACAACGGATCGATGCAAGACGGCGAACCGAACCTTGCCGGCACCGCCCGTAAGCCGGTGGCCCGGCTGTCGGCGGCGACCGCGGAAGAGATCGGGGCGGCACCAGGGGATCCGGTCACCGTGAGCACCGAGCGCGGCCACGTCACCCTGCCACTGGTGGTCACCGAGATGCCGGACCGGGTGGTGTGGCTGCCGTTGAACTCGGCGGAATCGGCGGTGCATCGAGAACTGGGGGTCACCCCAGGCGCGGTGGTACAGATTGGACGCAGACCATGATCGATCCCCTGTGGTTGATGCTGGCAAAAGTGCTGTGCGTCTTCGTCTTCCTGGTGCTGACGGTGTTGTTCGCCATCGTCATCGAACGAAAGGTGCTGGGGCGCATGCAGATGCGTCCGGGCCCCAACCGGGTCGGACCCAAGGGCTGGCTGCAGAGCCTCGCCGACGGCATCAAGTTGGCACTCAAGGAGGACATCACCCCCGTCGGCGCCGACAAGGTGATCTACGTGCTGGCGCCGATCATCTCGACGGTGCCGGCGGTCACGGCGTTCGCGGTCATGCCGTTCGGCCCCGAGGTGAGCGTCTTCGGTCACCACACCACGCTGCAACTGGCCGACCTGCCGATCTCGGTGCTGTTCATCCTGGCGATGTCCTCGATCGGGGTGTACGGGATCATCCTGGGCGGCTGGTCGTCGGGTTCGGCCTACCCGCTGCTGGGTGGGATCCGTTCGACAGCGCAGGTGATCTCCTACGAGGTCGCGATGGGTCTGGCGTTCGCGTCGGTGTTCCTCTATGCCGGGACCATGTCGACGGCGGGCATCGTGGCCGCCCAGGACCGAGTGTGGTTCGCGTTCCTGCTGATGCCGGCCTTCCTGGTGTACCTGACCGCGATGGTCGGTGAGACCAACCGGGCCCCCTTCGACCTTCCCGAGGCTGAGGGCGAGCTGGTCGGCGGGTTCCACACCGAGTACTCGTCGCTGAAGTTCGCGTTGTTCTTCCTCGCCGAATACATCAACATCACCACGGTGTCGGCGCTGGCCGTCACCCTGTTCTTCGGCGGCTGGCACGCACCGCTGCCGCTGAGCCTCCTGCCCGGCGCCAACCAGGGCTGGCTGCCGCTGCTGTGGTTCACCGCCAAGGTGTGGGGATTCATCTTCATCTACATCTGGCTGCGGGCCACCCTTCCCCGGCTGCGCTACGACCACTTCATGGCCCTGGGCTGGAAGATCCTCATCCCGTCGGCGCTGATCTGGGTGCTGTTCGCCGCAGCGATGCGCAGCCTGGGCAACCACGGCTACCCGCACTGGGAAGCGATACTCGCCGCCGTCAGCACGCTGGCCACCGTGGTGGCAGTGGTGTTGCTGCATCGCCAATTCAGTGCGGTGCGCGGCGACAACTACGAACCGCTGCCGCCACCTGTCGCCACCTACGAGGGTTCATTCCCGACACCACCACTACCGCAGCGCAATTCGCCGCGGCTCAAGGAGGACGTCAATGGCTAGCCTGCGCGACGCCCTGGCCGGGTTCGGCGTCACCCTCAAGACGATGTTCAAAAAGCCGATCAACGACGGCTACCCCGAACACAAGAAGCCGACGGCCATGCGCTACCACGGCCGCCACCAGCTCAACCGGCACCCGGACGGGCTGGAGAAGTGCATCGGCTGTGAGCTGTGCGCCTGGGCCTGTCCGGCCGACGCCATCTACGTCGAAGCCGCCGACAACACAGACGAGCAGCGTTTCTCCCCCGGCGAACGCTACGGCCGCGTCTACCAGATCAACTATCTGCGGTGCATCGGTTGCGGCCTGTGCATCGAGGCCTGCCCGACCCGCGCGCTGACGATGACCAACGAGTACGAGATGGCCGCCGACAACCGGGCCGATCTGATCTGGGAGCGCGACCAATTGCTGGCGCCACTGGAACCGGGAATGACCGCTCCGCCGCACGCGATGCCGCCGGGCGCGACCGACAAGGACTACTACCTGGGTCGGGTCAGCCCCGACGGGCTCGATGAGAACCCGGACCTGTTCGTGATGCTGGACCGCAAGAAACAGGGCAAGGCCTGATGAACACCGTGCAACTCGCCTCCGACGTCGTCATCCGCACCTCCACCGGTGAGGCGGTGGCGTTCTGGGTGCTGGGCACGCTGGCCGTCGTCGGCGCGCTCGGCGTCGTCACCGCCGCCAAGGCGGTGTATTCCGCACTGTTCCTGGCGATGACGATGCTCATCCTGGCGGTGTTCTACTTCGCCCAGGACGCGATGTTCCTGGGCGTGGTGCAGGTCATCGTCTACACCGGCGCGGTGATGATGCTGTTCCTGTTCGTGATGATGCTGATCGGCGTCGACTCCCCCGAATCACTGCGGGAGACGCTGCGGGGCCAGCGAGTCGCGGGAACGCTGGCCGGCACCGCCTTCGGAATCCTGCTGATCGCCGGGATCGGCGGCGCCACCATGCATCTGCGCCAGGTCGGTGCTCCGGGCGCAGCGGTCGACAGTGGCCAGGAATTGAATCAGAACAACGTGGAGGGCCTGGCGGCGCTGATCTTCACCCGCTACCTCTGGGCGTTCGAGCTCACCAGCGCGCTGCTGATCACCGCGGTGGTCGCAGCCATGGTGCTCACCCACCGCGAGCGGCTCCAACCGCGGATGACGCAGCGGGAGTTGTCGATCCGGCGATTCCAGGCCGGTCACCACCCGACCCCGCTGCCGACGCCCGGCGTGTACGCGCGCCACAACGCCGTGGACATCGCCGCGAGACTGCCTGACGGCTCGTTCTCGGCGCTGTCGGTGTCGGACACCTTGACGCACCGCTGGGTCGGCGCCAGCGGGAATGCCGCGCACGCCGACGGGGAGGGTTCGAACCAGTGAATCCGGAGAACTATCTGTACCTGTCGGTGATGCTGTTCACCATCGGCGCCACCGGAGTGTTGTTCCGGCGCAACGCGTTGGTGATGTTCATGTGCGTCGAGCTCATGCTCAACGCCGCGAACCTGGCGTTCGTCACCTTCGCCCGGCTGCACTCCGAGCTCGACGGCCAGATGGTGGCGTTCTTCACCATGGTCGTCGCCGCCTGCGAGGTGGTGATCGGGCTGGCCATCATCATGACGATCTACCGGGCCCGGCGTTCGGTGTCGGTCGACGACGCGAACCTTTTGCGCGGCTAGGGATTTGGGGAGCTCTATGACGAATCTGGGCCAGCTGAGCTGGCTTCTGGTGGCGCTGCCCGCGGTAGGTGCGCTGGTCCTGCTGGTCGGAGGACGGCGAACCGACCGGTGGGGCCATCTGCTGGGAACCGCCACCGTGCTCGGGTCATTCACGATCGGGCTGGGGCTGCTGGTCGACATGCTGGGCCGAGCGGGCGACGACCGGGCGATTCACACCCACCTGTTCAACTGGGTTCCGGTCGGTGCACTGCAGGTCGACTTCGGGTTGCTGATCGACCAGCTGTCGATCTGCTTCGTGCTGCTGATCAGCGGGGTGGGCGCGCTGATCCACATCTACTCGATCGGCTACATGGAGCACGATCCCGACCGCAGACGCTTCTTCGCCTACCTGAACCTGTTCGTCGCGTCGATGATGCTGCTGGTGGTCGCCGACAACTACCTCGGCCTCTACGTCGGCTGGGAAGGCGTCGGCCTGGCGTCCTACCTGCTGATCGGCTTCTGGTACGCCCGGCCGTCCGCCGCGACGGCCGGTAAGAAGGCGTTCGTGTCCAACCGGGTCGGCGACTTCGGGCTGTCGCTGGCCATGTTCGTGATGTTCGCCGGGTTCGGCACGCTGTCCTACGACGGCCTGTTCAGTGCTGTCCAGGCCGACGGCCCGAGCGGTCTGACCACCGCCATCGGACTGTTGCTGCTGCTCGGCGCCTGCGCCAAGTCCGCGCAGGTTCCGTTGCAGGCCTGGTTGTTCGACGCGATGGAGGGCCCGACCCCGGTGTCGGCGCTGATCCACGCCGCCACCATGGTGACCGCCGGGGTGTACCTGATCGTGCGGTCCGGACCGGTCTATGACCTGTCCGCCGACGCCCGGCTGGCGGTCATCGTCGTCGGCGCGGTCACCCTGTTGTTCGGTGCGATCATCGGCTGCGCCAAGGACGACATCAAACGGGCTTTGGCGGCGTCCACGGTCAGCCAGATCGGCTACATGGTGCTGGCGGCGGGTCTGGGCCCGGCCGGCTACGCGGTCGCGATCCTGCACCTGCTCACCCACGGCTTCTTCAAGGCCGGCCTGTTCCTGGGCTCCGGCGCGGTGATGCACGGCATGAACGACGAGCAGGACATGCGGCGCTACGGCGCGCTGCGGACGTTCATGCCGGTGACGTTCGTGACGTTCGGAATCTGCTACCTGGCGATCATCGGGGTGCCGCCGTTCGCCGGGTTCTATTCCAAGGACGCCATCATCGAGGCCGCACTGGCCTCGGGCGGGACACGTGGCTGGGTGCTGGGCGCGGTCACCATCGCAGGTGCGGGCATCACCGCGTTCTACATGACCCGGGTGATGTTGATGACGTTCGGCGGCGAGCGGCGGTGGGCGGCGAACGAGAGCGAAGTGAGCGCCGAGCGGGCACTGCAACATCCGCATGAGGCGCCGCGGGTCATGACCTGGCCGATCATCGTGCTGGCCGCCGGCGCGGTACTCTCCGGCGGCGTGCTGGCGATCGGAGGGCGCCTCGAGCACTGGCTGGGTCCGGTAGTGACCCCGATCGCCGAGTTGGCCGAACATGAGGCGGCCCATGCTATCCCGGCCTGGCTCACCGGCGCCGTCACCCTGGGCGTCGTACTGCTCGGGTGCGCGGTGGCCTACCGGATGTACGGCCGAAAGCCGATACCCATCACCGCGCCCACCGATGTGTCCGTCCTGACGGTGGCCGCCCGCGAGTATCTCTACGGCGATGCCGTCAACGAGGAGGTTTTCATGCGTCCGGGTAACCGACTGGCGCAAGTCCTGGTCGACGTCGACGACCGCGCGGTGGACGGCTCGGTCAACACCCTGGCCGGTCTGGTCGCCGTCGGGTCGATCCTGGTGCGGCGCCTGCAAACCGGCTTCGTGCGCTCGTACGCGCTGACCATGCTCGCCGGAGCGGTGCTGGTCACCGCCGTTGTGCTGGCGGTGCACCTGTGAACGCAAACCTGCCCTGGCTGAGTCTGCTGTGGCTGGTGCCGCTGGTCGGTGCCGGACTGGTGATCGTGCTGCCCGGCGGCGCGACCCGGCTGGCGAAGTTCACCGGACTGCTGGTGAGTCTGGCGACGCTGGCGGTGGCGGTCGTGATCACCGTCGGCTTCGACACCACCCCGGTGGCGGCACCGTATCAATTCGTCGAATCCCATTCCTGGATACCGGCGTTCGGGGCCAGCTACACCCTGGGCGTGGACGGTATCGCGGTGATTCTGGCGCTGCTGACCGCCGGACTGATTCCACTTCTGATGCTGGCCGCCTGGAACGACGGAGGTGAGCGAAGTCGCGGCCCGCACGCCTACGTCGCTCTGACCCTGACCGTCGAATCCATGGTGCTGATCTCGCTGGTCTCGCTGGACGTGCTGCTGTTCTACGTGTTCTTCGAGGCGATGCTGATCCCGATGTACTTCATGATCGGCGGCTTCGGCAACGGCGCCAAACGATCGCAGGCCGCGTTGAAGTTCCTGCTGTACAACCTGTTCGGTGGCCTCATCATGTTGGCCGCGGTCATCGGGGTGTACGTGGTGAGCGCCCAGGAGGGCACTTCCGGCGGCACCTTCGACTTCCGCGAACTGGTCTCGGCGTTCTCGCCGGGAACCACCACCGTCGACCCGGGTGTGCTCAAACTGTTGTTCGCCGGCTTCATGTTCGCCTTCGCGGTCAAGGCCCCGTTGTGGCCGGCGCACCGCTGGCTGCCCGATGCCGCGGTGGAATCCACCCCGGCGACCGCGGTGCTGATGATGGCGATCATGGACAAGGTCGGCACCTTCGGCATGCTGCGCTACTGCCTGCAGCTCTTCCCCGACGCCTCAATCTATTTCCGGCCGGCGATCATCACGCTGGCGGTGATCGGGGTGGTCTACGGGGCGATGGTGGCGATCGGCCAACGCGACATCATGCGCTTGATCGCCTACACCTCGATCTCGCACTTCGGCTTCATCATCCTGGGCATCTTCGTGATGACCAGTCAGGGCCAGAGCGGCTCGACGCTGTACATGCTCAACCACGGGCTGTCGACCGCGGCGGTGTTCCTGATCGCTGGATTCCTGATCTCGCGGCGCGGCGGCGCCCGCAAGATCGCCGACTACGGCGGCGTGCAGAAGGTGGCCCCGGTGCTGGCCGGCACCTTCCTGGTCGCGGCGATGGCCACCCTGTCGCTGCCCGGCCTGGCGCCGTTCATCAGTGAATTCCTGGTGCTGATAGGCACATTCAACCGGTACTGGGTGGCTGCGACAGTCGGCACCACCGCCCTGGTGTTGTCGTCGATCTACATGTTGTGGCTCTACCAGCGGGTGATGACCGGCCCGATGACTGCGGGCAACGAACGCATCCGCGACCTGGTGCCCCGCGAGCTCGTCGTCGTCGCACCGTTGATCGCGCTGCTGCTGTTCCTGGGCTTCTACCCGAAGCCCGCGCTGGACATCATCAATCCGGGCGTCGACCACACCTTGACCACGATCGGTCAGACCGACCCGGCACTGCTGACCGCCGAGGGAGCGCATTGATCATGTCGAGCATGCCCACCCCATCCATCGAATACGCGCTGGTGCTACCGCTGTTGATCGTGTTCGGCACCGCGGTGCTCGGCGTGCTCGCCGAAGCGTTCGTCGGGCGCCGGGGGCGCTACCTGACGCAGGTGCTGCTGGCCGTCGCCGGATTGGCCGCCGCGTTCGCCGCAGTCGTCATGGTGGGCCGTGAGACACCCGCCGCAGGCCGCCTCGTGGTGCTGGGTGCGGTGGCAATCGACCGCCCGGCATTGGTGTTGCAGGGCGTCATCCTGCTGGTCGGGATCATGGCCGTCATCTTCATCGCCGAACGCAGTATCGGTACCGGTCTGCCGGAGGGGCCCGGTGCGGCGATCGCTCCGGTTCGCCCGCAAGCGGGTCTGGATTCGTTCACCCCGCAGGCCTCGGCCGTCCCGGGCAGTGTCAACGAGCTGGACGCGGCGCGTACCGGGGTCACCCAGACCGAGGTCTTCCCGCTGACCATCCTGGCGGTCGGCGGCATGCTGGTGTTCGTGGCCGCCAACGACCTGGTGACCCTGTTCGTCGCCCTGGAAGTGCTCTCGCTGCCGCTGTATCTGCTGTGCGGGCTGGCCCGCCACCGTCGCCTGCTGTCACAGGAAGCGGCGCTGAAGTACTTCCTGCTCGGGGCGTTCTCCTCCGCGCTGTTCCTGTTCGGGATCGCGCTGATCTACGGCGCGACCGGGGCGCTGGCCCTGCCGGAGATCGGCGATCAACTGTTCTCCCACAGCGCTGATCCGTTGGCACTGATCGGCGCGGCACTGGTATTGGTGGGACTGTTCTTCAAGGTCGGCGCGGTGCCGTTCCACTCCTGGGTTCCCGACGTCTATGTCGGTGCGCCGACCCCGATCACCGGATTCATGGCGGCCGCAACCAAGGTCGCCGCGTTCGGGGCGATGCTGCGTATCGTCTACGTCGGATTGCCTGCGCTGCACGATCAGTGGCGTCCGCTGCTGTGGGTGATCTCGATCTTGACCATGCTGGTCGCCACCCTCGCGGCCATCACCCAGACCGACGTCAAGCGGATGCTGGCCTACTCCTCGGTCGCCCATGTGGGTTTCGTGCTGACCGGCGTGCTCTCGGCGATCCCGGCGGGAATCTCCTCGACGCTGTTCTACCTGGTCGCCTACAGTTTCTCGACGGTGGGTGCGTTCGCCGTGGTGAACCTGGTCCGCCGCTCCGGCGGTGCCGAGGAACTCGACATGTCGCAGTGGGCCGGCTTCGGCCGTCGTTATCCGATTGTGGGCCTGCTGTTTTCGATGTTCCTGCTGGCATTCGCGGGTATTCCGCTGACCAGTGGGTTCGTCAGCAAGTTCGCCGTGTTCTCCGCCGCCGCGCAGGGCGGCGCCGCCCCGCTGGTGGTGATCGGTGTGATCACCAGCGGTGTAGCCGCCTACTTCTACGTCCGGGTGATCGTGCTGATGTTCTTCACCGACAGCCCCGACGATCCGCCGCAGCTGGTGCCGCCCAGTGTGTGGAGCAAGGCAGCCATTGCGCTGTGCGCGGCGATCACCGTGACGTTGGGCGTGCTGCCGCAGCCGCTGCTCGAACTGGCCGACGCCGCGACACAATTCGCGCGCTGACAGCTCAGCTCGGCTGGCGCAACGGCAGACCGACGACGCGGTAGATCGCATCGATGACGGTCATGTTCTCGATCGCATCCGCAGGTGTCGTCCGCACCGGCGCTCCACGCAGTACACTGTCGGCGAAAGCGTCGAGTTGGTAGGCGTAGGACGCCTTGTGGTCGAATCGCTCGACGCGCTTGCCCTGCTGCGACTGGACCTTCAGCCGATGGAAGTACTGCGGCATCAGCGGGTTGAACGCCCGCAGTTCGCCGCGGTCACCGATCACCCGGGCACTGACCTTCAGCAGGCTCGACGACCACAGCGAACAGCTGATGGCGCCGGTGTGCCCCGCCGGGAAGCGCAACTGCGCGGTCATGGCCCGATCGATCGACGGGCCACGCAGTTTCGCCTGGGCGGCAACGACTTCCGGGGTGCCCCCACCGAAGGTTCGGAGCATGTGAATCGGATAGCAGCCGGCGTCCATCAACGCGCCGCCGGCGAGCGGGTACTGAAAGCGGATGTCAGAGGACTTGGGCACCGGGAAGCTCAGCGCGGCCTCGACCCGCTGCAGTGTGCCCAACTCCCCCGAGGCGATGATCTCCTCGATGCGCAGGGTCATCGGGTGGTAGCGGTAGTGAAACGCCTCCATCACCACCCGGTCGCTGCGCGCCGTCACCGCGGCGACCTCCCGGGCTTCGTCGGCGTTGGCGGTGAACGGCTTCTCGCAGAGCACATGTTTGCCGGCGGCCACCGCGGCCAGGGTCCACCGCCCGTGCAGGTTATTCGGCAGCGGGATGTAGACGGCGTCGATGTCCGGGTCGGCGATAAGCGCGTCGTAGCTGTCATGCACCCGGGCGATGCCGTGCTTGGCGGCGAAGGCTCGCGCCCGGTCGGGGTCGCGTGCCGCCACCGCGCTCACGACCACCTCGGCATTGGCGGCCGCGGGCTTGATCAGCGAGTCGGGCGTGATCCGCGCGGCACCGATCACGCCGATACGCAGTTGCCGGTCGGGTCCGCTCATCGCTGGGTGCTCCGCTGCAGGATGAATCCGGCCGCCGGCCCGCGCGCGTGACCCGACGTCGTCATCGCGACCACGGCGCCGGCCTGTTCGCGCACCGGGGTGGACGGGTCGAGTACCGACAGGTAGACCTCGTGCGCGGCCAGCGAATCGACTGCCGTGTCGAGGTAGTCGCCGACCATCTCGGCATGAGTGGGTTCCGGCCCGTTCTGGAACAACCACGGCGGCGGGTCCGACAGCGAGTCCCAGGCGTCGGTGACCGCAGCCGCGAACTCGATGTGATCGCGTTGGTTGGGCGCTCCCGGCCTAAACTCCGCGCCGCCGTATATCGTCACCACCACGTCGGGCCGGACCTCGCTGATCACCGAAGCGATCTTGCCACGCAGCGCCGCCGTGTTGTGGATCTTGCTGTCCGGAAATCCCCAGAAGTCGACGTCTCCTACCCCCACGATCGCGGCGGCCCGCCGTTGCTCGTCCTCCCGCAGCGGCCCGGCCCGCTCAGGGGCCATACCGGCGATGCCCACTTCCCCGCTGCTGGCCAGGGCGTAACGCACGGTCTTGCCGGCGGCGGTCCATTTCGCAACCGCGGCGGCCGTGCCGTATTCGGGATCGTCGGGGTGCGGGACCAACACCAGCAGCGAGTCCCAGTCGGCCGGAAAGGGCAGTGGTTCGGCGTTCTCAGACATCGCCCTAGACCATCACGCCGTGGGTGATGATGTCGGCGGTGCGCTCCACCCAGTCACCGTCCAGATCCTCACCGGGGCGCAGCATCATTCCCAGCAGTGTTGCGCCACCGATCAATTCGACCAGTCGATCGGGGTCCACGTCTGCGCGTGCGTCACCGCGGCCGATCGAGTCGGCCACCCAGTAGCGCATCACCTCGAACAGGCCCGCGAAGCGCTCCATGATGCGCGCGGTCAGCTCGGCGTTGCCGGCCATGTCCGCGATCAGACCGGGCAGGGCGGCCCGGACGACCGGGTTGGTGAACGAATCGCGCGCGCCTGCCATCATCGCCCGCAGGTCGCCGGCCACGTCGCCGGGCGGCGCGGTCACCGCACTCGGCGGCACCGCGAATGCGGCCTCGTGCACCAGTTCGGCCTTGCTCGGCCACCGGCGGTACAACGCGGTCTTGGTGGTCCCGGCCCGTTCGGCGACGGCCGCCAGGCTCAGATTCGAATATCCGACTTCGACAACCAGTTCCGCAGCGGCCCGCAATATGGCAGCGTCGATACGAGGGTCCCGAGGCCTGCCCGCCCCGGGTCCCTTGTCAACCGATGAAGCTTCTGGTTTCATAACGCTACCTGTCGTATCGTAATTAACTGACGGAGGATCAACCCGTGGTCGACCAACCGACTGTGGAGAAGGACGTCGGCCGGATCCAGCGTTCCAGCCGCGATATCACCACCCTGCCCACCGTAATGTCTCGCTGGCTTGCCACACAGTTGCCCGGCGGAATCACGCCGGAGATCACCGTGGAAAGCGGCGTCGACACCAACGGCATGTCGTCGGAGACGATCATGCTCACCGGCCGCTGGCAGGCCGACGGGTCCCCGGTCACCCAGCGTTGGGTCATGCGGGTGGCACCGTCTGACGAAGACGTCCCGGTGTTCACGTCCTACCGGCTGGACCACCAGTTCGAGGTGATGCGCCTGGTCGGTGAGCTCACGGATGTTCCGGTGCCGCAGGTCCGCTGGATCGAGAACACCGGCGAGGTGCTGGGCCGGCCGTTCTTCCTGATGGACCGCGTCGACGGCGAGGTCCCCCCCGATGTCATGCCCTACACATTCGGCAACAACTGGTTCGCCGACGCGACCGCAGCGCAGCAACGCACCCTGCAGGACTCCACCATTGAGGTTCTTGCCACCCTGCACTCGATCCCCGACGCGGTGAAGACATTCGGCTTCCTCGACGAAGGCGACCGCAGCGGGCCGACCGCGCTGCACCGGCACTTCGACCGAATCCTGGCGTGGTACGAGTTCGCGGTACCCGACATCGGCCGCTCACCGCTGCTGGACCGCAGCTTCGCGTGGCTGGAGGCGAACTGGCCGGCCGAGGCGGCCGCCGGCGACACGGTGCTGTGCTGGGGCGACTCCCGGATCGGCAACGTGCTCTACCGCGACTTCAGTCCGGTCGCCGTGCTGGACTGGGAGATGGTCTCACTGGGGCCACGCGAATTGGACGTGTCATGGCCGATATTCGCCCACGCAGTGTTCGAGGAACTCGCCGGACTCGCCGGATTCGCCGGACTGCCCCAGGTGATGCGCGAAGACGACGTGCGAGCCACCTACCGCAAGCTCACCGGCGTCGAACTCGGTGACCTGCAGTGGTTCTACGTCTACGCGGGCGTGATGTGGGCGATCGTGTTCATGCGCACCGGGGCCCGCCGGGTGCACTTCGGGGAGATGGACAAGCCCGAGGACCCCGAATCGCTCTTCTACCACGCCGGGTTGCTGAAAAAGCTGATCGGAGAACAGAACTGATGCTGGGCCCCCTCGACGAATACCCCGTTCACCAACTGCCGCAACCGATCGCCTGGCCGGGTTCATCGGATCGCAACTTCTACGACCGCTGCTACCTCAACGCCCACGACCGCACCGGCGACATCTTCTTGATCACCGGCTGCGGCTACTACCCCAACCTCGGCGTCAAGGACGCCTACGTGCTGGTTCGCCGCGGCGACACCCAGACCGCGGTGCACCTGTCCGACGCCATCGATCAAGACCGGCTCAACCAGCGCATCGGCAACTACCGCATCGAGGTCACCGACCCGCTGCGCTGCCTGCGAGTGGTCATGGACGAGACCGAGGGCATCGCACTGGATCTGCGCTGGGAAGGCCTGTTCGACCCGGTGCAGGAGCAGCGGCACATCCTGCGGACCGGCACCCGGGTGACCCTGGACGCGCAGCGCTTCGCCCAATTGGGCGCCTGGAGCGGGCAGATCGTGATCGACGGTGAGGAGATCGCCGTAGACCCCGCCGTCTGGATCGGCTCCCGGGACCGGTCCTGGGGTATTCGTCCGGTCGGCGAACGCGAACCCGCGGGCCGGCCCGCCGACCCGCCGTTCGACGGCATGTGGTGGCTGTACGTGCCGATGGCGTTCGAGGACTTCGCGGTGGTGATGATCATCCAGGAGGAGCCCGACGGCTTCCGCTCACTCAACGACTGCACCCGGGTCTGGCGCGACGGCCGCGTCGAGCAACTGGGTTGGCCGCGGATCTCCACCCGTTACCGCTCGGGCACCCGCATCGCCACCGGTGCCACCATCGAGGCCACCCGGCCGGACGGCACGCCGGTCGTCTTCGAGGTGGAATCCAAACTGCCGGTGCCGATTCACGTCGGCGGCGGGTACGGCGGCGACGCCGACTGGCTGCACGGCGAGTGGAAGGGCGAGAAGTTCACCGAACGACTCACCTACGACATGACCGATCCCGGCATCATCGGGCGCACCAGCTTCGGGATGATCGACCACGTAGGGCGCGCGGTGTGCCGCGACGGCGACGCCGCCCCGGTGGAGGGCTGGGGGCTCTACGAGCACGGTGTGCTGGGCCGCCACGACCCGACGGGATTCCCCGACTGGGTCACCATGGCGCCCTGACGCAGCCCTAACCGAGGTTGGCGACGATCTCGCCGATCACGGCCGGGGCGACCGGCGCGGCCTGGTAGACGCAGACGGTGTCGGAGATGCCTTCGACCCGGTCACGGATGTGGGCGGCCACCTGCGCGGGGGTGCCGCACGCGGCGATGGTGTGCAGCACGTCGTCGTCGATCAGCTCGCCCATCTGCGCCCAACGGCCCTGCTTGGACAACGCGTTGAGCTCGGGCTGCAGGTCTTCCCAGCCGTGCGCGGCGAGCACCGGTGCGTAGGCGGGGGTGGAGGCGTAGAAGCCGAGCAGCTTTCGGGTGGCGGCTTCGGCGGCTCGCAGTTCGGCGTCGGTGGCCCCGGTGGCCACGATGATCTCCGGGATCACCGCGAAGTCTTCGGACCTGCGGCCGGCCCGGGTCAGCCCGGCATTCACCGCTGACATCGTCGAGTCTCGCAGGAATCGCTTGCTGGAGAACGGCATCACCAACAGCCCGTCGGCGTGCGCGGCGGCGGCACGGGTCAGGCGCGGGCCCAGCGCGCCGACGTAGATCGGCGGGGCACCGTAGGGGTTCGGCCCAGGACTGAAGGTGGGGGTCATCAGGGTGTGCCGGTAGTAGTCGCCGCGAAAGTCCAAGCGGGCACCGGTGTTCCACGATTCGAAGATCGCCCGCAGCGCCGCGACCAGTTCGACCATGCGATCCACCGGGTGGTCGAAGGCTGCGCCGAATCGCTTCTCGATCTGGGCGCGAATCTGGGTGCCCAGCCCCAGCGCGAATCGCCCGCCGCTGAGCAACTGGTGGTCGTTGGCCTGGTGCGCCAGGTGAATCGGGTTGCGCGGGAACCCGATCGCGACGTTGGTCATCAGGTCCAGGCCACCCACACCGGCGGCCAGGGTCAGCGGCGCGAACACGTCATGCGGGCCTTCGAAGGTGAAGACGCCGCTGACGCCGGCATCGCGCAACTGGGTCGCCTGCTCGACGACACCGGTCAGTCCGCTCAGCGCGGTGAGAACCCTCAACGCCGCTACGAGCCGACTTCGCGCTCGTCGGCCAGGCCGTCGGCGAATCCGGTGGCCAGCTCAACGAGGCCGCGAAGTTCCTTATTGACCGCCCCCGGGTGCTCCAGGATCGAGCAGTGCCCCCCACTCATCTCAACGAACTTGGTGAGACTCGGTGCGGCCGAGGCGATTCGCCGCGATGCGGCGATCGGCAGCAGCCTGTCGCGGGTGCTGCCGATGACCAGGGTGGGCACCGTGAGTCCCGCCAGGCTGATGTGCGACGGTCCGAGCGCGTCGACCAGCACCCGCACCCAGTGACCGCGGCTGGCGGCCGGGGTCTTGGCGAACAGGTCGCAGATCAACGCCGACACTGTCGGGTCCGCCTCGCCACCGACGGCGAGCATGTGCACGAACTGCCGGACCGCGAGGTTGGCCGGCCCGACGATCGGGACGCTGCCGAAAGCGAGCAGCGCTCGGCGTGCCGCCTGAACCCGGGTCTGCTGCAGTGGTGGCGGCACCGGGAAGAGCTTGACCAGCTCGAGCAGCTCGCCGGTGGTGGTGTTGATCAGCGCGACCGCGTCGGCGCGCTCGGAAACCCGGTGCCGGTAGCGGTCCGACCAGGCGCTGATGGCGATACCGCCCATCGAGTGTCCGGCGATGACGGCGCGCTCCCCCGGCGCCAACGTGGCTTCGAGCACCGAGTCGAGGTCGGATGCGAGATGGGTCAGGCTGTAGCCACCGCTCTTGGGCACCCCACTGTCGCCATGGCCACGGTGGTCGTAGGCGATCACCCGGAAATCCGAGCTCAGATCGGCGATCTGATGCCCCCAGACCCGGATGGCGCAGGTGATGCCGTGTGCCAGAACGATCGGATACCCGTCGGAGGGCCCGAAGACCTGGGTATGCAGCTTGGTTCCGTCGGCGGCGCGAACCGCAATGGTGCGACCGGGCGGCAACGCCGCCGGGGTCTTGTCATCACGGACCCGCCGACGGGATTTCGGAGAACTCATTGCCACCTCATCAGAGCTGCGGCCACACTGCCGCCTCGTGAGTCTACGCCCGGTGGTCTAGGTTTTTCGGTAGCCACTGCTGTCCGGCCGACGAAGGGACCCCGATGCGCGCGGTACAGATTTCCCAGCTCGATGGACCGTCGGCCGCCCGAGTGGTCGATCTCGATGAACCCGCCGACAACGGGGCCAGTGACGTCGTGGTCGTAGAAGTCCACGCCGCAGGGGTGGCGTTCCCCGACGTGCTGCAGTCCCGCGGGCTGTACCAGCACAAGCCCCCACTGCCCTTCGTTCCCGGCGGGGAGGCAGCCGGAGTGGTCCGCAGCGCTCCGCCGGGCGCCCATGTCCAAGCCGGTGACCGGGTGGCGGCGCTGACCATGCTCAACGGAGCGATGGCGCAGGTGATCGCGCTGCCCGCCGAGCAGGTGTTCAAGCTGCCCGACACGGTGTCGTTCGAAGCCGGAGCGGGTCTGCTGTTCAACGACCTCACGGTGTTGTTCGCGCTGACCACGCGCGCCGGGCTGACCGAGGGCCAGACGCTGCTGGTACACGGCGCCGCCGGGGGCATCGGCACGTCGACATTGCGACTGGCCGGGCCGCTCGGCGCGTCGCGGGTGATCGCAGTGGTGTCCACCGCGGCCAAGGCCGAGACCGCCCTGGCCGCCGGCGCCACCGACACGGTGCTGGCCGACGGGTTCCGCGAGGCGGTGTCCGGGCTGACCGGTGGGCGGGGCGTGGATCTGGTGCTCGACCCGGTCGGCGGCGACCGGTTCACCGACTCGCTGCGTTCGCTGGCCCCGGGCGGGAAGCTGCTGGTGGTGGGCTTCACCGGCGGCGAGATCCCGACGGTCAAGGTGAACCGGCTGCTGCTCAACAACATCGACGTCGTCGGCGTCGGCTGGGGCGCCTGGGTGATGTCTCATCCGGGCGAGCTGCAGCGGCAGTGGTCGACGCTGGAGACGTTGTTGGCATCGGGGAAGGTGCCCGCTCCCCAGCCGGACGTATTCGGCCTGGAGCAGGCCGCAGATGCCTTGGCGGCGTTGGAGAACCGCACGGCGGCCGGCAAGGTCGTGCTGCGGATGCGCGACTGACCCCCATCCCGCACACGAGTTGACCAACAATATTGACCAACCTTGGTCAACCACCTAGCATCGGTGTCATGAAGCAGGTCAAGGTCCAGTATGCGAAGACACACCTGTCCGCGATGATCGCCGCCGTCGAGGGCGGCGAAGAATTCGTCATCGCCCGCGGCGACCACCCGGCCGCCCGACTGATCCCGCTCGCCAGCCCAGGCGACCGCGAACTCGGCTTCGTCGCTTATGTGGTTCCCGAGGCGTTCTTCGACCCACTGCCCGAAGAAGAACTCACCGCATGGCAGTGACGTACCTGCTGGACACCCATGCTGTGCTGTGGGCGCTCACGGCCCCGGCCCGCCTGGGACGCGAGGCTCGCGAAGTCCTCACCGACCGATCCGTCCCCATCGTTGTGTCGACGGTGTCAGCCTGGGAACTGTCCACCAAGCAGCGGCTGGGCAAGCTTCCTCAAGCAGACGCAATCCTTGGCGCCTGTTCCAGGCATCTTGACCGCTTGGGCGCCACCAGATTGCCGATCACCGAGGAGCACGCACTCCTGGCCGGACGACTCGACTGGGACCATCGGGACCCGTTCGATCGCATGCTCGCGGCCCAGGCAATCATCGGATCCATGACCCTGATCACCGGTGATGCCGCATTCGCCGGCCTTGCCGGCGTTCCGGTGTTGTGGTGAGATCACGGGCCCGCCGGACCAGTACCTAGATCTTCGAAACGAGAGGAACCGCGATGCCGGACAGTAGTTTTCCGCATAGCTCCAGTGCGTTGCTCGACGCCGTCGAACAGTCGCCGAAGGCAGTTGCAGTACACGATAAATCGGCCTGGGTCGGGCTCTTCGCCGCCGACGGGCAGGTGAACGACCCCGTCGGGTCGACTCCCCATGTCGGCCCGGAAGCCATCGGGCGTTTCTTCGACACCTTCATCGCACCGAACACCATCGAGTTCGACGTCGCCAACGATGTGGTCGCGGGGATGTCGGTGTTTCGAGACCTCACGGTGCGTACCACGATGTCCACGGGTGTGACCATGCACATCCCGATGCACCTGCGCTATGACCTTGTCTCCGAAGGGCCGGACAACGCGCCGAAGATCCAGCGGCTGTTCGCTCATTGGGAACTGCAGAAGATGATCGGGCAGCTGCTGACCTCAGGTGGTCGTGGACTGTTGGCGTCGGTCATCCTGGGCCCGCAACTGCTTCGTCATCAGGGGCTCTCCGGCTGCGCCGGCTTCCTCCGCGGCCTGTCCGGGGTTCGCAAGCGTGGCAAGCGCCGGGTCGAGGATCTGGTCGCGGCACTGGGCCGCACCGATGTGCCAACGGTTTCCGCCCTGCTGGCACCCAACGCCACGCTGAGCACCGACGGCGTCACCAAGGCCACGGTTGCCGAGTTCGTCTCAACTGCACAGCATCTCGCGGTCGACAAGCTGCTTGCCGCCGGACACACCGTGACTGCCACGGTGCGGCTGAACGGCAGGCGCGGGGTGGGGTTGTTCGAGTTCGCTCGCGACTCCGCTGACCGGGGCGCGATTTCGGCTGTGCGCCTTTATATCTAGAGCAGGCCCGGGATGAGTGCCTTGCGGTTGGGCGGGTAGTCGGGGAACTGCTGCCGGTACCACTTGTGGGTCGCCATCGCCCGTGGGCCCAGGTTGGCGATGGAGAAGAGCACGAAGATCAGGCCGGGAACGGTCCAGGCCATGATCGCCCAGCCCGCCCACAAGATGAGCTCACCGAAATAGTTGCCCGAGGACACCCAGCGATACACCCCGCCGTACGGGATGCTGTACCCGCTGCTGCCGTCGGCGCGCAGCACGATCAGGATGCGGTCGGCCTGGAAATTGATCACCCAGCCGATCACCGCGACAGCGAGGCCCAGGATGAAGCGGGGGTCGACGAACCAGCGCTCCTGCTGCAGGTGCGGGGCCAGTGCCACCGCATAGCCGTTGGCGAACCCGTTGACGGCGTTGAAGATGAAGCCGAAGGCGATACCCGAGATGGGGAACCGCTTGTCATCGCCCTTGCGGCTGAGCGGATAGAGCAGCCCGCGGTAGAGGTAGTGGCACTGCCACAGCGCGTACAACACGACCGCCGGCGCTCCATGCCGGTGCGCCACGAGCCAGAACGTCACGGTGAACGCCCACCACTGCGGGCATTCGAACATCAGCCAGCTGATCTTGCCGGGCAGCGTGAAGCGCTGATCCGGGCCGGCGAACCGGCCGTAGGGATTGGTGAACCAGAAGCTGCCGGCGAAGGTGACGATCGTCAGGACGATCAGGAAGATGAGCGCGGCGTGGTAGAGACCGGCCATGGTGGAACCTTTCGTCCGGGGCGCTAGGCAGCGGGGTCTTGGCGCCTGCCCGGCGCGAAATGGTCGAAGGCGGCGCGCATGTCGGCGATGTTCCCATCGGTGTTCTGCAGCGTGACCGAAACGTCACCAAAGGTTTTCGTCCCCAGTCCCCGGGTTGCCCGTCGGATCCAGCCCGCGACGCCGTCGGGCGGGTAGTTTTCCGGGTCGTTGAGGTACAGGTCGGCGATCTGGATCCGGCCCATGTCGACGGTGGCTATGCGCTCGATCGCGCTCCACGGAATCACCCGTTTGCAGTAGCGCCGCCCGTAGACACCTTCGGCGTCGACGCGAACCTCGACGCCGGACTGGAAGAGCTGCGGAACCATCATCACCAGACCGAGACCGAAGAACACGATCCCGATCCAGCCGATCACGTGCAGGGTTTCGGGTGGAACCCCACGCACCGCGTCGATCGGCCCGAAGCCTCCCGCGAGCCGCACCCCGCCCAGCAGCAACGCCACCGCGAGGGCGACCAGGCGCGCGACCCGCCAACGATTCAGATGTGCCTCGAACGGCATGCGCCCTCCCGATGTGTCGATGGGAGAACCCTAGTGGACGTGCAACTGTGAGGTGACTATGAGTCACCGTCGGTATCGGCGATGCGCGCCTTGAACTCTGGGCACTCCACCAGCGGCGTGTGGGTACAGGTGACGGCGTGGGTGAGGCTGTCGCGCATCCGGGTGAGACGCGCGATCTCCTCGTCGAGCTGACTGGCTTTCTCGGCCATTCGGACCCGCAGTTCGGTGTCGCTGGGTGTGGCCGACAGGAATCGCTCGATCTGGGCCAGGGTGAACCCGGCCGACTTGGCGCAGCCGATCAGCGCGAGCCGGTCGAGCACCGCCGGCTCGTAGGTGCGGCGCAGACCGTTGCGCTCCCCCGAGGTGATCAATCCACGCCGCTCGTAGAACCTCAGGGCCGATGACGCCAGGCCCGATCGCTTGGTCACCTCGGCGATGTCCAGCAGCATTGTCCGTTCCTTGACTTGAAGTGTGGTTCAAGTCAGATACTAGCGACACCCCCGCCCCCAGCGAAAGGAAACCTCCATCATGACGCTACATCCGCAGGTCAAAGCACATCTCGATCGACTGGCCGGCAGCAACTTCGCCGACCTGCACGACTTCACCCCGGAGCAGGTTCGCCAGGGTATGCGACTCATGACCCAAGCCCTGGGCCCCGGCGAAGCCGTTGCCGCCGTGCAGGATCACGTCATTGCCACCCCATCCGGTGAGTTGGCGATCCGGATCTATCACCCGCAGCCGGACCGGGCGCTGCCTGTCCTCGTCTTCTTCCACGGCGGTGGCTACGTACTCGGCGACCTGAACACCCACGACAGCCTGGCCCGAGCACTGGCCAACCGCACCAGTCGCGTCGTCGTCTCCGTGGACTATCCGCTGTCCCCGGAGCAAAAATATCCGGCCGCGATCAATGCCGGTTTCGCCGCCACGCGCTGGGTGGCCGCGCACGCGGCGGACTTCGGCGGCGACGGTACGAACCTCGCGGTCGCCGGCGACAGTGCCGGAGGCAATCTCGCGGCGGTGGTCGCACTGCTCGCCCGCGACGCCGGTGGCCCCGAGATCGCAGCCCAAGTGCTGATCTATCCCGACGTGGATTTCCGGCGCAGCAACGTCTCCATCCGGGAGTTCGCCGGCAAATACGGCAACATCAGCCGACCGACGCAGCAGTGGTTCATGAACCACTACCTCAACGCCGAGCATGAAAAGCTGGACGGACACGTCTCGCCGCTGCTGGCCACGGCACTCGACGGACTGCCACCGGCGCTGATCATCACCGCCGAATACGACGCATTGCGCGACGAAGGCGAGGAATACGGCACCCGGCTTCGGGCTGCTGGAGTTCTCACCACCGTCATCCGCTACCCGGGCATGATCCACGAGTTCATCCGCTGGCCCTTCGACGACGCCGCCCGCGCACTCGACGACATCGCTGCCGCGCTGCGGACGGCTGCAGTGTCTCCGCGTTGACCCGCCCCGGGCAGCCGCGGCATCTATCGTTGGCGCGATGACCGAGCTGCGAACCCGACGTCGGGGCGTCATGCAATCGCTCACCGGGCTCAGCGTCCGCTACGTCGAGCGCCTGATGCCCGACCCGTATCTGTTCGCGGTGATCCTGACGCTCATCGTCGCCGGGCTGGTCGCCGCGCTGGTGCCCGGAGCATCCGCCCACGGCATGCTGACGGCGTGGTACTCCGGCGTCTGGGGGCAGGCGAATATCTTCACCTTCGCCTTCCAGATGGTGCTGATCCTGGTGACGGGATACACGCTGGCCGAGGCACCGGTTCTCAAGCGAGCCATCGTTCGCGCCGCCGCGCTGCCGCGCACTCAGGCGCAGGGCGCGCTGCTGTGCTTCACCGTGAGTGCCGTTGCCTCCCTGCTGAACTGGGGCCTCGGACTGGTTGCCGGAGCGCTGGTGGCCCGGCAGCTGGCGCGGCGTTTCCCCGACTCGCATTTCGGCTACCTGATCGCCGCGGCGTTCATGGGTTTCATCGTCTGGACGCAGGGGCTCTCGTCGTCGATCGCGCTGGCGAACACCGATTCGGGCAGCCCCATCAACGTGATCCACAAGATCGCCGGCTTCACCGTGCCGTTGAGCCAGACCATCTTCCAGCCGTACAGCTGGTTGTCGGTGATCCTCGTGCTGGCGATACTCGGGCTCGCGGTGTGGCGAATGGAACCCTCCGAGAGCCTGGCCCCCGATCCCGCGGTGTTCGAAGACGAAGCAGCCGTTGATGTATCGGCCGGCACGACGTTCGCCGAATGGCTGGAGAACCAGTGGATCCTCAACGTGCTGCTGTTCGCCGCGGGCATCAGCTACTTCGTGGCCAGTGGTTTCGCGCTGAACATCTCGTCGATGATCATGCTGTTCACCATCACCAGCGCCCTGCTGCACCACACCCCGATCCGGTTCATCCGGGCGTTCACCGGCGCCGCGAAGGTATCGGGCCCGCTGCTGCTGCAGTATCCGCTGTACGGCGGCCTGGTCGGCCTGCTCGCCTATCAGGGCTCCGAGGGCTCAAAGCCGTTGCAAACACTGCTGGCCCAGATGCTCGTGACCGGCGCGACGCAGTACACGCTGCCGTTCTTGACGTTCCTGGGCTCGGTGATCATCAGCCTGTTCGTGCCGTCCGGCGGAGGGCACTGGGCGGTGCAGGGCCCGATCGCGGTCGACTCCGCGCTGGCGATCGGGCAGCAGTCGCCGGCCTATCTGGGATTGATCTCCATGGCTGTGGCCGTCGGCGAGGGCGTGGCGAACATGATCCAGCCGTTCTGGCTGCTCCCGCTACTGGCGATCGCGAAGCTCAATGTCCGCCAGGTGATGGGGTTTACGGTGGTGGCTTTCGTCATCGGGCTGGCGGTGTTGGGGGCGATGACATTGATTGCGCCGTGGGTGATTTGAGTGAGGTGGTTTCCACACCCCGCGCAACGATATCGACTGCTATCATCGTGAGATGAGCGATCTCCTGATCCGTGACGTTCCCGACGACGTGATCGCCCGCCTCGATGCACAGGCCGAGCGACTGGGCCTCTCCCGCGTCGAGTACGTGCGCCGCCAATTGGCGGCCACACCGGCCGCCCCGCGGCGGTCGATCACATCCGAGGACATGGAGCGATTCGCGCAGAACTGCGCCGCCCTCGCTGACGAGGAGCTGATGCGTAAAGCGTGGGGCTGGTGACCGAGCAGCAGTGGCTGATCGACAAGTCGGCCCTGGTCCGACTGTCGGCCTGCGCCGACCCCCGACTCTGGCACAACCGCATCGGACGAGGCCTCGTCCGAATCAGCACCGTCACCAGACTGGAAGTGGGCTTCTCCTGCCAGACCGGCGACATCGCCCGCCGCGAACTGCGTGAGCCACCGGTGTCTTTGATTCCGGTGGAGTATCTGCAGCCGCGAATCGAGGACCGCGCCCTCGAAGTACAGACCTTGCTGGCTGACCGCGGTCAGCACCGTGCTCCGTCGATCCCCGACCTTCTCCTCGCCGCGACTGCCGAACTCGCCGGGCTGACTATCCTGCACGTCGACAAAGACTTCGATCTGATCACCGCGATTACCGGGCAACCCACGGAGCGATTGCAGCTGGCCTGAGCTCGCCGCTCAACATCGAAGCCGCTGCTGCACCCACCCCCAGTCGATGCGCTCCTGCTCCAGCCTCACACGCTCCCCCAGCACGTCGGAGACCAGGTCGGCATACAGCTCTTGCTCGTCCGTCGCCAGCCGGGTGAGAGCCGAGTGGGCCGGCCGGTCCTCGGTCACCCACCGATCACAGTGCGCCAGCAGTGTCTCCCGGTCCATTAGCACCGAACGCGCCAAAGGCAACCAAGCCCGTAGCCGGTCGAGGATGGCGAACCCGTGCGTGTCGATATCGCCCCAGTACACGACGTCGGCCTCGGCCAGCCACGGCAATCGGCCCACGGCGTCTACCTCGAAACCCTTGCCCCAGATCACCACCCCGTCGTCGGGAACCTCAAGGCTCAGGTAGCTGATCTCGTTCTCCACGATGATCACGATCCCCGGTTGCACGTCCAGCCGCGCCAGCTCCTCGGAACGCAGCGCCAGCTCAGTCAACGATGTCGGGAACCCCAGTGACGGTGCGGGCCGCAGCCGCACCAACCCGGGTTTAGCCCGAAGTCCAAGCCCGGAAAGGAATCCCGACGCCGACGAAGGGACGCCCAGCATCGCCGCCAGAGCCGAGCGGTGCCGCTCGGCGAACTTGGTGTCCACACCGGGTGCGCTGATCTCTCGCAGATAGCGCTGCGAGCCCCGGTTCGTGTCCAGCCACTCGTAGGCGGCGATCAGCTGCGGCAGCTGCGACCCCAGGTCGAGGGCACGATGCGGATTGTCGACGATCCAGTGCCGCACCAGCGGATACCCTTGCGCGAGAGCCAAAAGCCCGTCGAACCGGCGCACCGATGCCGCCACCCCCAGCAGCACCCAGGCCTGCTCAATACCTGACACCACCGCACGAAGCGGCAGACGGTTGCGACCGACCGCCCTGCCGCCGATCGACTGCCAGACCAGCGTGTACCTTGTGTCGTCGCGCCGACCGGCATCCAGGGCCGCCACCCAGGCGCGGGCGGCGGAGATGTCGTCGCCGATCTGCGAGGGTTTCGGGCCGCGCAGCGGCACCTCGATCGGCGCGAAGGGCTCGCCGTCGGCGTAGCCGCGCAGTAGCGATCCGTCTGCCCAGCGGCGTCGGACCTTAGCGGCGATGTCCTCTGGCGTGGTCCACCCCATTAATGCCGTCCGTCGCGGCGGGTCCGGTACTCCTCGATCGTCATCGTTTGCAGCCGCGAGAACGTACCGCTCGGGTTGTCGACGAAACCGATAGCCTTCACGTACGGCTCGATGACGTGCACCTTCTGCAACGGGGTGACGATCAACAGCTGCAAGCCCAGCGTCGCGAAGAGATCAAGCGCGTAGCGGGTCGAGACGTCCGAGCCGCGCCCGAACGCCTCGTCGATGACCGCGAACCGGAAGTCGCGTGATCGTTCGACACCCCATTCCAGACCGAACTGGTACGCCAGCGATGCCGCGAGGATGGTGTAGGCGAGCTTCTCCTTCTGGCCGCCGGACTTGCCGTCGGAGTCGCTGTAGTGCTCCCACTCGATATCGGTGTCGGCGTCGCGTTCGGAGGCGGAGAATGCGAACCAATTGCGTACATCGGTGACGCGCCGAGTCCAGTTCTTGTCGGATTCGGCGTAGCCGTCTCGGCCGCGGAATCGCTCGATGATCCGTTTGACATCGAGGAAGCGCTGCTCGGAGTACTGGTCCCCGTCGACGGCGAGGCTGTCGTTGGTCAGGTTGCGCAGCTCCGAACGGAACTGCGCAACATCGCTGTTGGTGGTGGGCTCTTTCTCCAGCTTGATGTAGCGGCCCGGGTTGTAGGGCACCGCACCGAGCGCTTCGTTGATGCGGTTGACCCGCTCGTCGATGGCCGCGGCCTGCCGACCCAGCCAGTTGTTGAACCCGGCCAGCTCCTGGATGGCGTTCTTATTGAGCTGCTCTTTGAACTCGGCTTCGAATCGCGGCAGATCGTCGTTGGCGACGCGGTCACGCAGCGCCAGGAAATCGGCGCGGGCCTCGACGGTGGCGTCCATGTCCGCACGGAACTCGGGCCAGCGGCGCAGGACGTCGCTCATGTACTGCCCCAGGTTCAGGGCGTGACCGTTGAGTTGGCCGGTGCGACGCTCGATCCGGCGGTGCAGATCCGCTGAGAGCGCGACCTCGGTGTCCGCGCAGTCGACCGCACGCACCGGACGGTTTTTCCCGAGCCGCTCACCAAGGGCCGGATACGACGCCTGGGCGGCGATCAGTTCCTCTTCGGGCCGGCCGGCCACGAAGTCGTCGTCACGCTTTTTGCCTTGCTCGGCTTGGATTTTCGTAGCCTGCGCGGTGGCCAGTTGTCCGGTGATCTTGTCGATCAACTCCCCCACCACGCGGGCCTGCTCGGCGTTATCGACGAGGGCTCGAGTGATTTCCGCCAGTCGTGATGACCCCTGCTGTAGTCGGACCCGTTCGGCGTCATGGTCTTTCGCACGCAACTCGGCTTCGTCGGCATCCAGGTCGGTCCAGGAGCCGAAGGTCTCCAGCCGGGCCAGCGCTTCCAAACCCGCTTGCAGCCCGTCACGCCGCGACATGAGCTGCGCGAGTCCGGCGGCCACACCGGCAAGCTCATCTTCGGCCTCGGTGCGTTCGGCGCACAGCGCGGCGATCTTTCGTTCGTTGGCCCAGCCCAGCACCCACCGGCGCGGGTCGTCGTGGCGGTGCCGGTCGTCCTTTTCGTGGCGCTCACCGGAGCGCACCTGGCCCTCGCGGGTAACGGCACGCTTGCAACTGCGGAACTCCGCCAGGTCAGCCGCGCAGCGGTGGTCGGCGCGCTTGGTCAGTTCATCGACCAGGTAATCCCGGAACGGTCCGTCCTTGACGTCGAGGCAGTCGGCGAGTATCAGCCTGTCGCTGACCGGTCGTTGCAGCCGAACTCGTTGCCGGGGAACCCGTTCGTAGACCAGCTTGGCGCCGGTCACCTGTCCGCCGCGGCCTCGGAAGGTGAGCCGTCGGCCGTTCACCCAGCCGGTGACGGCGTCGTAGTGTTGTTGCGGCACCAGCAGCGACAGCGCGAACCCGCGCAGCACCCGTTCGGCGGCGCCCCGCCATGGCGCGTGTTCATCGGCGACGTCGATGAGCTCACCGGCGTAGGGCAGATCTTCCGGTGTCAGTCCGAGGTCGGCGCAGAGTTCCGCGCGCACGTCGACCTGTTCGACAGGCAGGTTGCTGGTGCGGTTCTCCAAGCTGGTCAGTTCGGCGGCGAGCAGGTCACATCTCCGCTGCAGGTCCTGCTCGCGGCCGATCTGCTCGGAGGTGGCGGTGTCGAGGGCACGCTTGTCGTCGAGTCGATGCGTGCGTTCGGTGGGCAGCGCAGCGGTCAGCGCCGCGAATTCCGCACTGCCGGTGACGGGTTTCAGCCCCGCGGCGTCGACGGCCGCGTCGAACAGGGTGCGGGCACCGCGACGTTTGTCGGCTTGGGTTTGCGCCTCGCGGGCCAGCCGCTCCAACTCGCCGATACGGTCCCCGCCAGCCTTGGCACGTTCTTCGATGAGCGATTCGCGTTCGTCGGTCATCACCTGTTGCCGGGCTTTGGCGGTGTCCTGCTCGGCCAACAGCGCCGCGCCTTTGACCTCTAGATCCGCAATCTCGTCGGCGAACAGACCGGCGCGAAGTTCGGCGATGAACAGTGCGACCGCGGATCGTTCGCGATCGAGTGCGTCGCGTTCAGCAAGCGCGGCATCGTATTTCGCGGCGGTCGCCGCGATGGGCTCCAGAGCTTCCAACTGCTCGCGGGCGCGCTTCACGGCGTCGTGGGCCTTGGTCAGGTCGTCGAAGTGGGCGATGATATCCGCGACACGCGCACTGGCGTCGCTGGGTTCGAGCATGTGGTCACGCACGAAGTCGTTGAGGTTTCCGACCGATTTCATCGAGACCGTCTGGTGGAACAGCTCCAGCGCCTGCTCCGAGCGCACTCCCAGTAGGCGACGCAACGACGTTGCGTATTTGGGGAATTGGTCGAAGATCTCGGTCCCCGACGCTCGCAACCTTTTGCGAAGATCCCGCAAGTCGGTGCCGAAGTCGGCGAAGTCCGTGGCGACCGAGAGTTCCTTGGTCGCAGTGACGTAGAAACGGTAGGGCTGGCCGGTGGGCTCCCGCTGTTGAAAGACCTGCGCCAAGGTCACTGTCTCGTTGTGTCCGTGGTTGATGAATACGCCGAGAATCACCGAGTAAGTGCGGCGGTTCTCCCGCAGTCCCTTGGGACGCGACTTGCTGGTGGCCTCGACCCGTTCCGACTTGTAGTGGCCTTCGACGTAGGAGCGCAGGGTGCGTTCCTTGGCGTCAGCGCCGGCGGCCTTGTTGTAGGCGGCCTTGTGGGCCGGCACCAGCAGTGTGGTGAGCGCGTCGACGACCGTCGACTTGCCTGAGCCGATATCGCCGGTGAGCAGGGAGGTTTCGGTGCCGGGGGTGAACCGCCAGATCTGATTGTCGAAGGTGCCCCAGTTGTAAACCTCCGCGTAGGCCAGGCGGTAGCCGGCCCGCGGGGCGGGGCCGAGCTCGACCGCGGAGAACAGTCCATCACTCATCGTCTACTCCCGCCCCGGCGTATTCCTCCAGTTTCGCCGCGAAGTTCGACAGCGTCGCAGCGTCGACATACGCCTTAAGGATTCGCCGTACCTCCCAGTGGTCACGCTGCCCGCGCATTTGCCGCAGAAAGCCCAACTCGGCCGTCTTCTTGATGGTGGTCTCCGCCTGGTCGACGACGCGGGCGTCGTTGGTGGACTCGGCCTGGAACAGCCGCAGCATCTCCACGATCTGCTCGGTGGTCAGCACCAGCCTGCCTTCGGCGCCGATGGTCTCGAATTCGACGAGCCGCTTGCGCAGCAACACCAGCAGCAGGCTGACGTTGTAGGTCAGTGCGCGCCGCCGGACCAGCCGAGGCAGCACGTCGTCGCCGTCATCCTGCGATCGGGACCGCAAATAGGCATAGCCTTCGGCGTCGTCAATGACCACGTCGACGCCGATGGTGGCGAAATGATCGCGGACACCGGCGCCGAGCCGTTCCAGCGTCACCCAGGTGTCCTCGTCGGACTCGCGGTAGACGACACCTTGCATCAGCCGGATGATCGCGCTGGCAACCGCGTGTTCATTGCTCATCGGCGTCGCACCGTCACTTTCGGCAGCCGCGCCCGCTTGATTACTTCTGGATCGGCGGGGTCGACGTAGTCCAGCAGCGTCTCGTCGTCCGCATCCATCTCGACCGCCACGTCGTCGTCGGCCAGCGCAAGGTAGCCGACGATCTCGGCCGCACCCTTCTCGATCGGATGGATCGCAACCACATCCGACAGTAGCGCCGAGGAACCCTCAGGCAGGACGTCGCGGATGATCTCGGTCAGGCGGGCCTGGTCGATGAAGGTCTGAGAGAACAGCAGATCGGCGTCCACTTCCTCGGTCCCCTGCTGGATCTTGCTCTCGACCGCTACGGCGACGGGGGGCTGATACAGCGGGCGCTCGAAAGGCAGTGCGATCTCGATGCCCGGCTGGTCGACTTCGAGGCCGAAGGGCGGAGGGTTGCCGCGAAGGTCAAGGGCGACAACCTCGACAGCCCGGACCAATTCCAGGACGCGCCGGTTCTCCAGCCAGACCTGGTCATCGAGGAAGCGGCGCAACTGTTCGGAGATCTGCCGGACGGTGCGCTGCGCGCGATCGGCGGCTTCCGACCAGTCGTGGTGAATGCCGCGGATCCGGTCATCGGCAGCGATCGCGTCCAGGGCTGACACCTTGGCGAGCAGCTCGGTGAGCTCGATCTGACGCGACTCCGACAGCAGGAATTCATAGAACGATCCGAAGCTGCGGCCCTGATCGGAGCCAGCGATCTGGGAGCGGCTGCCGACCAGCTCGGCCAACAATTCGCCCTTGGAGCCGTCCCAGGCGGCAATCTTCTCCCGTGCCGCGCGGTCGAGCAGCCGGAAGTTCTCCTCCACCTCACGGAAATCGGACAGCAGCTCGCGCGCGGTGGCCGACAGTTGCTGGTAGCGGTCGCGCACCGCCGTCGCATCCAGCAAGGTCAGCACGCCGGATTCCACCGCCGCGATCTGCGCATCGATCTCCTCGCGGCGACGGCGCAGCTCGGCTAGGCGCACATCGGCCTGCTCCTCGGTGCCGTGCACGATCTGCCGCAACAGTTCGACCACGGTGTGCAGCCGCGATTCGGTGCCCACGAAGGACCGTCCCTGTAGTGAGGTAACCCATGCGTAAGCCTTCTCGAACGCGGGCGTGACCTCGTAATGCACGTCGTCATCGCCGGGCGGGTAGTAGCGCCTCAGATAGCCGGCGTCGGTGGCCGCCCAATCCTCCAGGTAGGACCGCGGCTCTTTCGGAAAGCGCTGCTCGACATCATCACTCGCGGTGTTCAAGGCGTATAGGTGATCCCCCAGCGCCGCCGCGACCTCACCAGCCGGGCAGCCGCCCCGGTTGCTCTCGACGAAGAACGCGCCGAGGAAAGACAAGATCAGCGTGGCGTTGCCGGCGCGCAGCAGCCGCCACGCGGGGTGCCGCTCTCGCAGCGCGTCGATCGCCGGGTAGTCCACGTCCCCAGCGTAGGGAATGGCACCGACATTTAGCGTGTGAGTGGGTCCGTGGGCGGAAACGTTGTCGATGGCGGCAGTTCGTCGGCGTCGAACCTGCGTAGAGCCGTACCTGGGGCGCTACGCTGCTGTCTCGTGCAGCGGACACGCCTGGACACTGCCCGGATCCGAGCGGCCCGCGGGGTCATCGATCCGGCTTTTCTCGATACCCCGCTGTACCGCTGCGACGGGCTGGAAGCCGAACTCGGGTGCGCGGTGAGCATCAAACTCGAAACACTGAACCCGGTCCGCAGTTTCAAAGCCCGCGGTGCCGAGGTCGTCGCGAGCCGCCTCGTCGAGGACGGCGCGCAGGCGGTGGTGTGCGCCAGCGCAGGCAATCTCGGCCATGCCCTCGCCTGGTCCGGTCGACGCCGGGGACTCACCGTCACCGTCGTGGCATCGCATGCTGCGCCGGCCGCCAAGCTTGATCGCATCCGCGAATTGGGCGCCCGGCTGGAGTTGGTGGACGGTGACTTCGATGTGGCACGCGAACGGGCGCAGACCATCGCGCGCCACGAGGGCATCCGACTGGTCCAAGACACCGTGGACATCGAGACCTGCGAAGGCGCGGCGACCATCGGGCTGGAATTGGTGGACGCCGCAACGTCATTCGACGCGGTCTTGATCGCACTCGGCGGAGGGGCACTGACCATCGGTGTCGGTCATGTGATGAAGGAGCTGGCGCCCGGCGTCGAGGTGATCGGTGTTCAGCCGTTGGGCGCGCCTGCGATGACGTACTCGTGGCAGCAACGGCGCGTCGTCACCACGGACTCGACCACCACTATCGCCGACGGCGTTGCCAGCCGCAGCCCTATCCCGGCCGCATTGGACGATCTCCTGCAAGTCGCCGACGACGCCGTCCTGGTCCGGGAGAGCTCGATCATCGCCGGTATGCGACTGCTTCTCGATCATGCGGGTCTGGTCGTCGAACCCTCGGCCGCACTCGGTGTCGCCGCGATCCTGGAGGATCGCTCCCGCTTCGCCGGTCGGCACGTCGTCACCATCGTGTGCGGCAGCAACGTCGATGTGGCGACGTACCGTCGCTGGGTCGGCGTCGGGCCGTAGGAAGCTGAAAAAGTGGCCCCCGGAAACTTCTCCGGGGGCCACCTTCCACTAGTAGCGGGGACAGGATTCGAACCTGCGACCTCTGGGTTATGAGCCCAGCGAGCTACCGAGCTGCTCCACCCCGCGTCGGTAGGTACGAGGTTACCGAATAGGCGGCGACCGCGCCAAATCGCCTGCTGTCGAAGCCCTCGCCAGCCCGTCGTGGGAACGCAGCGGCTCAAATCGGCCTGTAATCAAAATTAACTAATCTGGGGCCCGCATCCACTTCTACCCAGCGCGTCCTGCGACTATCGAGGGCAAAATCGGGAATGCAAAATTAACTTTCCTCTTGCAGCGCGGCCTCGGCCGTGGCATGCTTCTCGCACAAGCCAATTGAGTCCTGCATCACATCCCGCTGCGGCGGGACCAGAAGAGTCGGGAGAACTTTCAGATGCCAGGCATTGTCGACGGCATTGGCCGTCTACTCAGCTATCGGATGAGCGTCGGTGAACTGATCGGCATGGGCCTGATCATCGGCACGCCCTACCTGATCATCGGGTTGGTCTGGTCGTTGACCCACACCGCGCACCTGCACGAGATGCAAGGACTTGACCTGATCGTGTCCTTCCTAGGGTCGATCGTGTCGTGGCCGGTGCTGCTGGTCTCCAACGTGTGCATGCAGTGACCCGATGGCCACACCGGATTCCGCGCGTCGGCTGATCCAACTCGCCGACCGACAACTGGCCGGCCGAGCAGGCCTGCGCGCCGTCGTCGACTGGCTCGTGCAGTACCTGCAGAACCATCCGATCCAGTCGCTGGGCACCGGCGGCAGCCAAGTGGTACTGGGGGTGCGAGCCGTCCAGTACCTGTTCGTCGACCTGTTCACCGGCCGGCTGCTGCTCGGCGAGTTCATCGACCAGACGGCGTTCGTGGCCGGCGCCGCTTTCCTGCCAACGGTTTTCGTCACCATCCCGGTGGGAGTGACACTCTCGATCCAGTTCAGTGTGCTAGCCGGCCAAGTCGGCGCCTCATCACTGGCCGGCGCGGCCACCGGGCTGGTCATCATCCGCCAGGCGGCTCCCCTGGTCGCCGCGATGCTGCTCGCGGTGGCCGTCGGTTCCGCGGTCTGCGCCGACCTGGGCTCACGGGCCATGCGCGAAGAGATCCAGGCCATGGAGGTCATGGGCGTCTCACCGGTGCGGCGTCTGGTGGTTCCGCGACTGGCCGCCCTGATGACCGTCGGCGTACTGCTCACCGGCATCACCTTTTTCGTCGGCTACGTCGCCGGCTACATCTTCAACGTTTTCCTGCAGAACGGGACCGCCGGCTCGTTCATCGCCACCTTCTCGTCGTTCTCCGACGTCGGAGACATGTGGCTGGCATTCGCCAAATCGATCGTCTTCGGGATGATCGTCGCGATCGTCAGCTGCCAGAAGGGCCTCGACAGCCACGGCGGACCCGCCGGCGTCGCCAACTCGGTGAACGCCGCCGTCGTCGAGTCCATCCTGCTTCTGATGTTCGTCAACGTCTTGATGAGCCAGCTCTACGTGATCCTGTTCCCCAGGCAGGCGCTGTAGACAATGGTCATTCCCAGCGCTTTTGAGATACCCGGGCTGCGGTCGGTCACCGGTCTGTTCAGTGGCGTGTTCTTGGCGGTGGCCCGCGCCGGCCATCTGGTGCATTTCTTCGGCCGAACCCTCGCCTCGATACCGACCATGCTGCGTCACTATCGGCGCGAGATGCTGCGACTGCTCTCCGACATCGCCTGGGGCAACGGGTCGATCGTGGTGGGCGGTGGCACCATCGCCGTCGCACTGGCACTCGGGGCGATCGCCGGTGCGCTGGTCGCCGTCGAGGGCTACAACGTGCTGGACCTGCTCGGCCTGGGACCCGCCACCGGCCTGATCTCCTCGTTCGCCACCACCCGCGAACTCGCCCCGATCATGGTGGGGATGGCGTTCATCGCCCAGGCCGGCTGCCGCTTCACCGCCCAGCTCGGCGCCATGCGCATCAACGAGGAGATCGACTCGCTCGAAGCGATGGCGATCAACCCCATCCCGTTCCTGGTCACGACCCGGGCCGTCGCATCGGTGATCGCGGTGGTCCCACTGTTCCTGGTGGCGCTGGGCATCGCCTACGTGTCCTGCCAGTTCTCCGTCATCCTGATCTCCGGGCAGTCCAACGGGTCCTACCTGCACTACTTCTCACTGTTCGTCAACGGCCGCGACGTGCTGTACGCGACGTTCAAAGCCACCGTGTTCGTGTTCGTGTCCTCGACCATTCAGAGCTACTACGGGTTCGTCGCATCGGGCGGCCCGGCAGGGGTCGGGGTGGCCGCCGGACGGGCGATGCGCACCAGCGTGACCGCGGTGGTTGTGGTCAACATGTTCATGACCATGGCGCTGTGGGGCGTCGAATCCGGCGCCAGGTTCGGGGGTTAGGCGATGCCCAACTCATTCGACACCGATCCGCGCGGGCCCTCCAACCTTCGGGTGTTCGTGCTGGGCGTGGTGTTCATCATCGTCGCCGTCGCCATCGCGACGCTCATGGTCGCCAAATCCCAGGGCCGCCTGGACAACCTGGTGCGAGTCAACGTGCGGCTGACCAACATCGGCGACGGCCTGCCGCCTCGCTCCGATGTGAAGTACCACGAACTGCTGGTCGGCTCGGTCTCCGACATCACCCCGTCCACGCACGGGCTGCCCAACGAAGTTCACATCGTGCTCAAACCCGAACATGCGGTCAACATCCCCGACACCGTTACCGCCCGGGTCGTACCGGCCAACCTGTTCGCCGTGTCGGCGATCCAGCTGGTGGACAATGGCATTGCCCGCGACCACCTCCGCTCGGGTGCCGTGGTCCTCGAAGACGAGTCACTACCCACCGTGCTGTTCCAGAACGTACTGAACAAACTCCGGCAGTTGATCAGCCCTCTGGGCCGCAAACCCGACGACACCACCGTCGGCGTGATCGCGGCCCTGGGCACCGCCACCCACGGGCGCGGCCAGGAACTCACCGACACCGGACACAACCTGAACGAGATTCTGGCGCAGCTGAACTCCGTTGTCGCCGAGGATGACGCCGGGCCGACCACCTTGTCCGCACTCACGGCGGCAGCCGAAGGCCTGCAGCAGGCGTCGCCCGAACTGTTCGATGCACTCGACCGGTCGATCCGGCCGATGGCCACCATCGCCGAGAAGGGACCGCAGCTGTCCAGTCTGCTGGCTGGCGGAACCGACACCGCGACCACGCTGGCCGGCGCCCTGGAGAATCAGTCCGAGCGGATGATCACGATCACCAGTCAATTCACCCCCGCTCTCGGGGTGATCGCGGATCACGCCGATGAATTCCACGGCGTGTCAACCAAGTTGCAGACTCTTGCCGATCGGATCTACGACATAATCTGGGATCCGAACGAGAATCTGCTCCAGGTCAAGGCGGCGATCGCACTGACGCCGAGCCGCACCTACGTCCGCGCGGACTGCCCACGTTACGGCGAGCTGGCCGGGCCGAGCTGCGCGACCGCACCGGAGGTGCCCACCGCGCCGGACCTGTTCCCAGCGCTGGAATCTCAGGGCGTATCACCCACCCCGGGCATGACCGAGAATCGCCCAAACGTCACCCCACCGCGGCACTCCATGCCGGGCGATCCGCAGGGGCCACCGATCCCCCCGCCGCCGGGACCCCCGGCCGAGGTCCCGGCCGCCGAGCCGCAGGGGGCGGTCGCAGGCGGCAACGTCGGACTGGTCGGAAGTCCGCAGGAGAAGCAGCAGATCAGCCTGATCGCCGGCAGCGCCGATACCCCCACCGTGCTGCTGCTCGCCCCGTTGCTGCGCGGTAGCACGGTGCACCTGTCCCAGACCGCGAAAGAAGGTGGCCGGTGAGGCAACGCAGCAGATCGGTGATCGGCATGGCCATCTTCACCACCTTCGCCCTGACCGTCACCTGGATGGTCTACAACACGTTGCGCCGCGACATCGCCGGGCCCACCTACACCTATTCGGCGATCTTCAGCGACGCCTCCGGCATGGGCCCCGGCGACGACGTCCGTGTCGCCGGTGTGCGGGTCGGGCGCGTCGACCGGGTCAGCCTGCAGGGCACCACCGCCAAAGTGCAGTTCCGGGTGCAACGCGACCAGCGGCTCTATCGGAACACGGTCGCCTCGGTGACGTATCAGAGCATCATCGGGCAGCGCTACCTCGGTCTGGCCCAGGGGCCCGGTGACAACCACGACACCCTGCCCGACCACGGCCAGATACCGATCGAACACACCAATCCGTCGTTGGACGTCTCCTACATGCTCAATGGATTCGAGCCGCTGTTCGCCGAGCTCGACCCCGAGCAGATCGACAACATCAGCAATGCGACAGTCCTTGCGCTACAGGGCAACAAGTCATCGATGCTGACGCTGATCACCCAGGCCTCGCAGATGGCCGAGACCTTCGCCGGGCCCGACGAGGTGCTCAGCACGCTCATCGTCAACCTGGACCGGCTGATGGCAGACCTGGCCGGCCAGAGCACCAACCTGGAGAGGATGATCCGTCAGTCCCGCGACACCATGGTCACCCTGGCCAACCAGCGCGAGCCGCTGATCGACTCGGTGGGCTCGATCAATGCCACCATGGCACGACTGTCGACCATCGTCGACAACATCTCACCCGATCTCGAAGAGTTCATCGGGCGCCAGCCCGGGCTGCTCAACTACGGGGTGAACGACGGCCGTGAACGGTTCGCCTACATGGCGGCGAACCTGCCGTATGTCCTGCAGGGGCTTGCCCGGGTCACCCAGAGCGGCACCTACAGCGACGTCTATGCCTGCGAGCTCGACTTCGGCCTGTGGCGCGGGTTGTTCAACTGGTTCCGGGCGTTCGTCGGCGCGGCCACCGCGAGCGAAGGCCTCGCCCACCAGCACTCGGCGGCGTGCCGATGAGCCCCTTTCCGGCCGCGCTCAAACGCCCCATCGAGTCCTTCAGCAGGCCGTGGCTGGGCGTGGTCTCGATCATCGTCATCGCCACGGTGCTGCTCGCCACCGTCGTCTACTCCGGCCTGGGCGTTGGAAGGACCCGCTACCAAGGCGAATTCGCCCAGGCGGCTCAGATCCGTTCCGGTGCGGTGGTGACCATCGCCGGCGTCAAGGTCGGCACCGTGGAACGCGTCAAGCTGGCCGGCGACCACGTGGTGGTCGGATTCAACGTCGAGCGCGGCATCCCCCTGGGCGCCGATACCCGCGCCGCGATCAAACTCACGACCATCCTGGGATCGCGCTACCTGGAACTGTCACCGGCGGGCACCGGAGCACTGACGAATCGCCGCATCACCCTGGCGCACACCGAGGTTCCCTACGACTTGCAGCGAACCCTGGCAGGGGCGACCCGCACCTTGGGACCGGTTGACGCCGACCGATTCGTCGACTCGCTGAACACGCTCAACGCCAACCTCGGCGGGGTCGCGCAGGAACTGCCGCAGAGTTTGAAGAACCTGCAGGCGATGGCCGACATCATCGCCGACCGCCGCGACCAACTCGGCACCCTGTTGACCAACACCGAGACGTTGACCACGATGCTGCGCACTCAGCGGGCCAACCTCGGTGCGCTGGTGCTGCAAGGCCGGGATGTGCTGCGCGAGATCGCTACCCGGCGTGCGGCCGTGCAGCAGCTGTTCGCCAGCGCCACGCTGCTCATCGACCGCGCCCACGGGATCTTGGGCGACGAGGCGGGCGTCAATCAGATGATCGGTGACTTCGGTGAGTTCATGAAGATGACCGCCGACCACGACGCATTGCTGCGCAGCTTCCTGCAGTCCACCCCGGTGGCGCTGCGCAACTTCACCAACGCCACCGGCAGCGGCAACGCGGTCGACGTCTTCCTGCCGGCCGGTGTCTTCGTCGACTCCTGGATGTGTGCCCTCAGTGGACGCGCCCGGCAGTTCAACCTCGTCGAGTACTTCAAGGACTGCGAATGAGCCGGGCCCTCAAGCTCTACACACTCGCCGGCGCGGCGGCGATGGTCCTGGCCGTGACCGGCGCCGCGGTGGTCCCCCAGCTGATCCCCGACCTGCCCCGGATAGCCCTGCACAAGACCCGGGTGACCGCCCAGTTCTCCGACGCCGTCGGCCTTTACATCGGCAACGGAGTATCGGTGCTGGGAATGGACGTCGGCAAGGTCACCGGCATCACCCCCAGGGGCGGCTACGTCGAGGTCGAGCTCGCGATCGACGCCGGGGTGGACATCCCCGCCGACGCACAGGCCGTCACCGTCTCCTCCTCAGTGCTCACCGACCGCCACGTCGAACTCACACCGGCATACACCGGCGGCCCCAAATTGCGTAACGGCGATGTGCTCAGCACCGACCGCACCCGCACACCGGTCGAGTTCGAACGCACCCTGGCGATGATGCACAAGCTGGGCAGCGCACTGCGCGGGGACGACAAGAACTCGGGACCGCTCGGTGAGTTCGTGGCGCTGGGATCACAGATCACCGTCGGCAACGGGCCGGATATCAAGGCGACGTTGGGTCGGCTCTCGCAAGCCCTGCAGGTCGGATCGGACAAGGGCGAACATAGCAAGAAGACCATCCAGACGATCATCACCGGCGTTTCCGAACTCAGCGAGGCCGCGTCCCGAAATGACGCCGCGCTACGCGAATTCGGCTCCTACGTACATCAACTCAGCGGGATACTGGCCGCGGAGAACCTCGGCTCCGGCAAGACCGGTGCCAAGATCAACCGGCTGCTCGCCGAGACCTCGCGGCTGCTCGAAGGCAACCAGGACCGACTGCGCGACGCGTTCTCCGATGTCCGCACGGTGGCCACCACGCTGACCGACAACGAACGCGACCTGCGCGAAATCCTCGACGTAGGACCACTGTTCGTCGACAACTTCTACAACATCATCGACGACCACGCGGGCAGCCTGCGATCCCACCTGCTGCTGGGCAAGACACTGTTCAACAGCCAGTTCGGCAAGGAGATCTGCAACCTGATGGGGCTGAAGCAGCTGGCGTGCGCGACCGGAACGCTGGCCGACTACGGGCCGGACTTCGGGCTGGGCAGCATGCTCGACCTGATGCAGGACGGGATCGGTGACCAACCGTGACGCGGCGTGTGATGCGCGCGCTTCGCGCCACGCTGGCGTTCGCAACGGCGTTGCTGACGGTCGGATGCGGCCTGGACCTGCAGAGCGTGGCCCTGCCCGCACCCGGTGGCGGCGGGCCCTACTACACCATCACCGCGGTGTTCTCCGATGCCCTGAACCTGCCGGAGAAGGCCAAGGTCCGGTTGTACGGCGCGCAGATCGGTGAGGTCGAATCGATTCGGGCGCAGGACTTCAACGCCTACATCACCATGCGGATCAAATCCGATGTGCCGCTGTATGCCGGCAGCACCGCCGAACTGCGCTCGGCCACCCCGCTGGGCGACATCTTCGTCCAGATCTGGCCGGACAAGAACCGGCCCGCCGACGCTGCGCTGCTGCGCAACGGAGCCACGCTTGCGCTGGACGCGACCGCCAACGCACCGACCGTCGAGGAACTGATCAGCTCGATGGCGATGCTGGTCAACGGCGGCACGGTGCGCCATCTGGTGTCCATGCTCAACGGTGCGGGCAAAGCAGTCGGCGGGCGCGGCGAGAAGCTCGGCCTGCTGCTGGACCAGACGGCGACGCTGCTGTCGCGGATGAGCGCCCGGTCGACGCAGTTGGACCTGACGCTGCGCAAGTCCTCGGATCTGGCCGCGACCATGTCGGAGCGTCAGGCCACCTTCGACGACGCACTGACCCACCTGGCACCGGCGCTCAACGTCATCTCCGACAACACCTCCGGCTTGATCGATCTGGTCGACACCGGCGCGCGGATCACCCGGCAACTGTCCCGTTTTCCGTCGTTGCAGGGCACCGACACCCGCAGCCTCACCGCCGACATCAACAAGATGGCCGGTGTATTCAACGACATCGCCACGGACCCGGAATTGTCTTTGGTGTCGTTCAACCGGTTCTTGGGGATCTTGATGAAGACCTTCAACGGCCCCGCCGCCCACGTCAAAGGAGAGATCGACAAGATCACGCTGGTGCCCTGGCCCGACAAGAACTACCCGGGCGACCCCGAATTCCATTGGTCAGACGGCACCGACTGGCATCTGATGATCGGCGACCTGCGCTACGAGTGGAACATCCTGCTCTCCCGAATCTACGGAGCGCAGCGGTGAGACCGTTCCTCGACCTCCTCGACCTATTCGCCAGGCTGGGCGTCTGGCTGGTTCAGGTCGGCCATCGGCAACGCATCCTGTTGTCCGGCATAGGTTTGGCGCTCACCACGGTGGTTGCCGCGGCCTACGTGACGATCGTCGGCGTCGGGATCAATCCGGCGCAGAAGACGATCTCGGTGCGGGTGCTGCTTCCGCAGTCGGGCGGTCTGCTGGTCAATCAGGACGTCACCGTGCGCGGCATCCCGATCGGCCGGGTCACCGACGTACACCTGACCGCAGCGGGAGCCGAAGCGGTGGTGTCGGTGCGCGCCGACCGCCCGATTCCCCGCGACACCGCCGTGCGGGTATCGGGCCTGTCGGTCGCCGGTGAGCAGTACCTCGACTTTCGCCCCGAGCACGAGAACGGGCCCTACCTGACCGACGGCTCACTGATCGGTCAGGAACAGACAGGCGTGCCGGTGTCGCTGCCCCAGATCATCGACGACAGCCGTGGCGCGCTGGGCCAGGTGGATGCCGAGAAGCTCACCGCGGTCTTCAACGAACTGCGGGTCAGCCCGGAAGGCGGCAAGAAGCTGTCCGCGCTGTTGGACGGCACTGTGTTGCTGGCCTCGACACTCGACGGCGTACTGCCCGAGACCGTCAGCATGCTGCGCAACACCCGGATCACGTTCACCACCTTCGGCGACGTCGCCCCGGGACTGCGTGGAACCAGCAAAGACCTGCAGCAGATCCTCGAGGGCGTCAACACGATGGACGGCGGATTCCGCACCCTGGTCGACCTCGGCAGCACCGAACTCGGGCAGGTCGACGGCTTCATCGGCGACAACCGCGAGAACGTCTACGCCCTGCTGGGCAACCTCACCACCCTGTCGCAGATCTTCTACCTGCGGGTACCTGCCCTGCAGGACCTGTGGCGCCCCGACCACGGATCCCTGGTGGATCGCCTGGCCGGCACCGTGCACGACGGCGGGGTCTGGGTGATCGCCGACATCTACCCGCGGCATCGCTGCGACTACGGCCTGCCGCGCAAGTCGCCGTCGGCGGTGAATTTCCCTGCCCCCTACCGCAATACCTATTGTCCCGATGACGACCCGTCCTTGTTGGTCCGCGGTGCCCGCAATGCGCCGCGCCCCCCGGGGGATGACACCGCCGGCCCGGTGCCCGGAAGTGATCCGCTGGCGACTCTGGATCCGCCGCCGGTCTACCCGCCCTACACCCTGCCCACTCCCGACGGCGGTCCTGCGCTGCCCGCATGGATCCCCAACTGATGAGAAAGCCGAACCCCATGGGAAATGTCGCCGAGCCCGACATCTTCGACCAACTCCTCGAGGAGTCCGTCACCGATCCCGCAGAGACCGAGACCGAGACCGCCACAGCCGATCCCGTGGAATCCACCGTGGAATCGGGTGCGCCGTCGGCGCGGCGAAACCGGGCAGCAGCGCTGGTGGCCGCGCTGCTCATCGCGGCACTGGCCTATTCGGGCTACGCCGGATGGCGCCTGCACCAACTCGATGCACGCGCCGCCGCGGCGCAGTCCGCCTTGGCGGCCGCCAAGGACTACGCCATCGCCCTGACCACCCTGGACACCGCCGACATCGACGGAAACTACGCCCGCGCACTCGACGGGGCGACCGGAGCGTTCAAGGAGGCCTACAGCCTGGGAGCCAAGCAGCTACGCCAGATCCTGATCGACAACAAGGCGTCCGGGAAGGGCGTCGTCATCGACGCGGCGGTCAAATCGGCCACCACGAGCCGGGTTGAGGTGTTGCTGTTCGTCGACCAATCCATCACCAACGCAGTCCGTTCCGAACCGCGTATCGACCGCAACCGGATCCAGATGACCATGGAACGCGTCGACGGCCGATGGCTGGCCGGTCAAGTCGACCTGATCTGAGGAAAGAAGATGGCACCCATGACCACCCGACTGCGGCGCATCGTGAAGCCGGCAGCGGCGCTCGCCGCGATAGCCGTGCTCAGCGGCGCCGGATATCAGGGTTGGCTGCTCCACCAACACTATCGATCCGGTGTCGCCGCGCGCGAGGCTCTGGACGCCGGAACGCAATACGCGGAGATCCTGACCACCGCGAACCCCGGCACCATCGACCGGCAGATCACCAGAATCCTCGACGGGTCGACCGGCAAGTTCCACGATCGCTACGCCAAGCAGAGTTCGGATCTTCGGGCGCTGCTGCTCGCCAACCAGGTGACCACCCGCGGCAGCGTGGTCAACTCGGCGGTGAAGTCAGCTGATGCCCGCAGCGCCACCGTGTTGTTGTTCGTGCAGCAGACCTTCAGCAGCGCCAAGGTGAAGGGCGCCCCCGGTGATCCGCCGGCCGACGTCACCCCGATGGCGATCACCCTGCAGAAGGTGGGCGGGCGCTGGCTTGCCAGTGACGTCGCTGCCGCGGAGCTGAACCCGTGACCGGGCGCTTCGCCGCCGCGGCAGCCGCGACGGGAACCGTTACCGCGCTGCTGTTCTGCGCACCGGCGCCTGCCGGCTCCGCCGCGGGGTTCTGCGGCGAACTGCAGGCCGGCTGGGACGGTCAGCGTTGCAGCACCCTGGTCACCTCACCGCGAAAAGCCGAGCGCTACATCGCCTTCGACCTTCCCGAGCCGATGCTGGACGACGCCGCGGCGGGCCCCGTGGTGCGCGACTTCTACCAGCGCCTGATGAACGGGTGGCGCAGTTCGGGCGCCGAGGCTGTGCGGGACAGCAGCGCGATCGCCTATTACCAGAGCTTTTCCGGGCCGGGACCAGTGCAGTCACTGGTCGTTCATGAATGTCTGGAACCCTTTGGGATGCAGGCCAACAACGCCTACCGCACCTTTGTCTTCGACATGGCCTCCGGCCGCCGGCTCGGCCTGGCCGACCTGTTCAAGCCGGGCGTCGACCCGATGAGCGTCATCCCGACCGCAGCGGCCCCGGTACTCCCGGCGGCCCTGGACGCCGCGGCACCCCCACATACGCCGAACACCTATCCGTTCACCGCGGAGGAGTTCGCGCCCGGCCCCCGCGGAAGCGGATACACCGGCGACTACCGGGCCTTCGCGCTGTCCACCGATCACCTGGTGCTGTACCTGCCCGATGCCCCGATGCTGCGGGAGAAGCCACAACCCGCCGACCGGTTGGTGTGGTCGATGGACGGCGGGGCGGTGGTGGTCCGGGTGCCGCTGGAAGCACTGTCGGGTGCCCTGCGCCCGGAATACGGTGGAACATGAACCGCACACTGATTGGAGGACCCCGCCGATGATGGTTCTGGTGAGGCTCATCGACCTCGTCGTCAGCTTGCTGCGCTACCTGGCCTCCCCCGAAGGCCGGTTGTTGCGCGTCGGCGTACTGGTGGTGCTCTTCTTCGGTGCACTGGTGGGGGTTGCCGGGCTCATCTGGGGACTCGCCCAACTACCGCACTACCTGGCCGGACCGTAGCCCAATCGAAAGGATCGCGGAGTATGTCCACCCTGCATGAACTCACCACCGACCAGACCCGGATCAGCGTCGAGACCTACACCCCGCGCTGGGACGACGAACCCGTCAACCTCACCGAGGCACTGGACTTCTGGTCGGCCGCCGCATCGGCCGCCAACGTCGTCATGCAGATGAGCATGCCCGGCGTCGGACACGGCGTCGTGGAGAGCCGGGTGGAATCCGGTGCACTGATGGAACATCCGTGGAAGCGGCTGCGCACCACCGCGCAATACATGGCGGTCGCGGTGCTGGGCACCGACCAGGAACGCGCCGCCTACCGCGATGCGATCAACGTCGCGCACCGGCAGGTCCGCTCCACCGATGAGAGTCCGGTCAAATACAACGCCTTCGACAGGGACCTGCAATTGTGGGTCGCCGCATGCCTTTTCGTCTTCTACGAAGACACCTATCAGCTGCTGCGCGGCAAGATGACCGAGGAACAGGCCGAGGAGTTCTACCACCACGCCTGGCCGCTGGGCACCACCCTGCAGGTCACCGCCGACCAGTGGCCGGCCACCCGGGCCGAATTCGACACCTATTGGAACACCACCTGCCGAACACTGGAGATGGACGAAGCCGTCCGCGAGTTCCTGCTGCGCCTGATCGGATTGAAGATGGTCAACCCGATCATCCGGGTGCTGTTCGCTCCACTGTTGCGGTTCTTGACGATCGGTTTTCTCTCACCGGTCTTTCGTGAGCTGCTCGGTGTCGAATGGTCGGCTACCGAACAGCGCCAGTTCGAGAACCTCTTCCTGTTCGTGTCATTCGTCAACCGCTTCATCCCCCGATTCATCCGCACCGCGAACTACGCCGTGCTGATGGGCGATCTGCGGTATCGCCTCCGCCGGAACAAGTCGCTGATCTGATCATGTCGCGGAGCCACGACGACGGACTGGGTCCCCAGAGCATCCTGTGGCATGTCCTGGCCGACCGGCGCTACCTGTTCGTGCTGCCCCGGGCGGTGTGTCTGCTGATGCTGCATCCCGGTATCGCCGCCGGGATCACCGAGCATGCCCTGATGCGGGACCGCATCTGGCTGCACAAGCGGCGCACCGTCACCCAGGCCGTCAACTACGCCTACTCCGATCGCGACATGAGCCCGCAGATGCGGTTCTCCCACGAGCACGTCAAGGGCGTCGACGCCTTCGGACACAAGTACCACGCGCTGAATCCCGATACCTTCCATTTTCAGCACAGTGCCTACGTAGAGTCGCTGTTCGTCATGGTCAACACATTCATCCGCAGGCTCGACGCCGACGAGCACGAGCAGCTCTACTCCGAATGTTGCAGCTGGTATCGCCGGTACGGCGTATCCACCCGGCCGATGCCGGCGACCTGGCCGGAGTTCGGCGATTATTTCCAGGACTACTGCCGCTCAAACCTGATGTCCGGCCCGCACTTCGAGCCGTTCCGCGAACAGATCTTCGCCCCCACCGACTGGTGGATGCGCGCAGTCCCCCAACCCGCGATCCGCGCACTGCAGCATCCCCTGGCCCGCGAGCTCGCCGGAATCGACGTCAGCGCCGCCGACCAATGGTCACTGCGGCAGTTCGTCCGGTTGAGCCAGATTTCGACGCTGGCCCCGAGACACCGCTGGAACGCCCGGGCGCGCACCGCCCTTCGCAACGCGGCCCACCACAATCCCACGACACCGCTGGGCGCCACCCATGACTGACGCCGCGCCGACCGTCCGGCGACGCCCCAAGGACCGCAAAGACCAGATCGTGCGGGCCGCCGCCGAATCGTTCAGCAGCCAGGGCTATCACACGGTCGGCGTGGAAGACATCGCCACCGAGGTCGGCATCTCGGCTCCGGCCCTCTACCGGCACTACGCCAGCAAGTACGACCTGTTCAGAGTCGCGGTGTTGGCGCTGAGTCAACAACTGGTCGACGGCACCGACATCGAACCCGACCTCGACGCCGGCCCGGCCGGTGCACTGGATCAGCTCATCGCGGCCCTGATCGACACCGCGCTGCGCAACCGGGAATCCGGCGGCCTCTACCGATGGCAGGCCCGCTACCTGCGCGACGACGATGCCACCCTGCTGTTGGATCAGTTGCGGCTGGTCAATCAGCGCCTCCAGCTGCCGATGGCCGAGCTGCTGCCGGAATCCCCACCGCTGCATCATCAAATGCTGTCGGCGGCGGTGCTCAGCGTTGTCGGCGGCATCACCGACCACCGGCTGCGCGCCCCCGCCGAGCAGATCAAAGAGCTGCTGATGCAGGCGTCGTGGGCAATGCTGAACACTCCCCTGCCCACCCCGGACAACTTCACACCCGGGGTGCGCGGGGAACGCATCTTCACCGCGGATGCCGGAGTCTACGAAGCGGTGCTGCACGCCGCGATGACGTTGTTTCACCGGCACGGCTACCCCGAGACCAGTGTGGCCCAGATCGCCAAGCTCGCCCATCTTCGAGCATCGGGCATCTACCGCTACTTTCCGGGCAAGGCCGACATCCTCAGCACCGCGCTGCGACGCTCGTCGGATCGGCTCTCCGCGGAGCTGTCGGTGGTCAACACCAATCGTTCCGAACCGCGAGAAGCACTGACACAACTGGTCGACATCTACGTCGCCACCTCGTTCGCCAACCCGGAGCTCGCCTCGATCTACTACAGCGAGCAGGTCCATCTCTGCGAGATCGACCGCACGCTACTGCGCAACGTTCAGCGATCCACCATCGACTCCTGGGTCGGGTTGCTGCTGGCCGTGCGCCCGGATCTCAGCGCGATGACTGCGCGATTCCTGGTCCACGCGGCGATGGGCTTGGTGGTCGACGTCGGGCGGCTGGTGCACTACGACCGCACTGAGGATCACAGCGAGCCGGAGCAGTTCAACTACGCGCAGGCGTGCGTGCGCACACTGATGCACGCCGTACTGTTCGGCGCCTGAGCCGCCTCCCGCGCCCTACTTGGCGTTGTTGTACTTGGCCATGGCGTCGTCGAGGCGTTGCAGCGCAGCCCCGTAGCCGGCGAAGTCGCCCCGGCGCTGGGTGTCGCGCACCGCGCTGATCGCCGCGTCGATCTCGCGCAGCGCGGCCGCCTTCGCCGGCGACAGCCCCGCGGCACCCGACGGCGGTGGCGGCGCCGGCACCGCTGCGACGGGCGGGGCGGCCGGCGGCTTCTGCTGCTGGGCCCCGCCGCCGTCGGTGGGTGTGATGTCGGTGGCCGCGGCACTGGCGCCCGGTCCGAACAGGCCGGTCAGCGCATCGGAGACCGTCGGCCCGTAACCGATCTTGTCGTTGTACATCATCGCCACCCGAATAAGGCGCGGGTAGGACGACGCGGCGTCACTGGAACCCGGTGAGGCATAGACGGGCTCGACATAGAGCAGGCCGCCCTGGGCCACCGGCAGCGTCAGCAGATTGCCCCACCGGATTCGGTTCTGGTTGTCGCGCCCGATCACACCCAGGTCCTGGCTGACGGCGGTGTCGGTGGTGATCGCGTTGTTGGCCAGCTTGGGACCGTTGACCTGACCGGGAATGGTCAGAACGGTGATCTTGCCGTAGGTGTCCGGGTCGGAGCTGGCCGAGATGTAGGCCGCCAGGTAGTCGCGCTTGAACCGGTTCATCGCGCTGGTCAGCTGGTACGAAGCCGAACCATCCTCTTTCACAAGGTTTTTCGCCACGATGTAGAACGGCGGCTGGAAGCTGCTGGCGGTCGGGTTGGGGTCCAGCGGCACATCCCAGAAGTCCGACGTGGAGAAGAAGGTCACCGGGTCGTTGACGTGATACTTGGCCAGCAGCATGCGCTGCACCTTGAACAGGTCCTCGGGATAGCGCAGGTGGTCGGCCAACTCGGGCGAGATGTCCGCCTTGGGCTTGACCGTTCCCGGGAACACCTTCATCCACGCCTGCAGCACCGGGTCCTGCTCGTCCTGGGCGTAGAGGTGCACCGTTCCGTCGTAGGCGTCGACGGTGGCCTTGACCGAGTTGCGAATGTAGGACACCCGCCGATCCGGCAGCAGCCGGTTGAACTCCACCTCTTTGGAGTCCATGGTCGCCGACGACAGTGACGTCAGCTCCGAGTACGGGTAGTTGTCCAAGGTGGTGTAGCCGTCGATGATCCACACCAGCCGCTTGTTGACGATCGCCGGGTACACCGTCGAGTCGGTGGTCAGCCATGGTGCCACGGCCTGCACGCGGCCGGCCGGGTCACGGTTGAACAGAATCTTGCTGTCCGAGCCGATCACATTGGAGAACAAGAAATTTCGCTCGGCGAACTTCGCGGCGAACACGCTGCGGGCCAACCAGTTTCCGATGTCGACCCCGCCGGTACCGGTGTAGGTGTAGTTCTTGGTCTCGGTGTTGGTCTCGTAGTCGTATTCGCGGTCGTTGCCATTGCGCCCGACGATCGCGTAGTCCGCGAGGGTGTCGGCGATCACCGGTCCGTAGTAGACGCGCGGCTGGTCCAGGCGGGCCGGCCCCTGGGAGACCACCCCGCCGTTGGCCCCGACGACGTTGGCCAGGAACTCCGGGTAGCCGCCGTTCTGGTTGGGGTCGTTGGCGATTCCGCGCACCGTGTTGGCAGGCGAGGCGATGAACCCGTTGCCGTGGGTGTAGACGGTGTGTCGGTTGATCCAGTCGCGCTGGTTGTCGATCAACCGGTCCGGGTTGAGCTCTCGGGCGGCGACGACATAGTCGCGCAGCTGGCCGTCGTCGTCGCGGTAGCGGTCGATGGTGAGCTGGTCGGGGAAGAAGTAGAAGTTCTTGCCCTGCTGGAACTGCGTGAAGGCCGGACTGACGATCGTCGGGTCCAGCAGCCGGATGTTCGATGTGGTGGCCGCGTCGGCGCCCACCTGCGCGGCGGTGGCCCGGGTATCCGAGCCGTAGTTGCGGTAGGTCACCACGTCCTCAGTCAGCCCGTAGGCGTGCCGGGTCGCCGTGATGGAACGCGAGATGTACTCGCTTTCCTTCTGTGCCGCGTTGGGTTTGACGCTGAACTGCTCCACGATCAGCGGCCAGCCCGCGCCGACGATCACCGACGACAGCAGCAACAGCACCAGACCGACCGCCGGAATCTGCAAGTCGCGCAACACGATCGCCGAGAACACCGCCACCGCGCAGATCAGCGCGATCGCCAGCAGGATCATCTTGGCGGGCAGCACCGCATTGATGTCGGTGTAGCCGGCGCCGGTGAAGGGTTTGCCGGCCCGGGTGTGGCTGAGCAGTTCATAGCGGTCCAGCCAGTAGGACCCGGCCTTGAGCAGCACCAGGGTGCCGACCAGGCTGACCACCTGAATGCGGGCCGGACGGCTCAGCGCACCGGCGCGGCCGGACAGCCGGATTCCACCGAAGATGTAGTGCGTCGTCAGGTTCGCCAGTGCGGCCAGGAAGAACGTCACCAGCAGCAGCCCGAGCACAAGTCGGTAGAACGGCAGATCGAAGGCGTAGAAACCGAGGTCCCTGCCGAATTGCGGATCCGCGATACCGAATTCACCGCCGTGCAGGAACAGCTGGATGCGCACCCAGTAGCTCTGCGCGACGATCCCGGCCAGCAGGCCCACACCCGCCGGGATCCCGAATCCGACCGTCCGCAGCCGCGACAGCACGACGGTGCGGTAGCGCGCCACCGGATCGTTGGCACCGTTGGTCGGCACGAACACCGGCCGGACCCGAAACGCCATCGCCATCCCGGCGAACACGATCCCGCCGACCACCAGCGCCACCACCACGAAGGCGACCAGACGGGTCAGCAGCGTCGTGACGAACACCGACCGGTAGCCCAGCTCCCCGAACCACAACCAGTCGACGTAGCCGTCGATCATCCGCGGCGCCACCAGCAGCAGCAGGATCACGGTGATGGCACTGCCGACCATGATCCGGCTGCGCGGGGTCAGTTTCGGCATCCTCGCGGTGGGTCGCATACCCACAGGCCACGCTCCTAAATCGGTTGGGTGCTGATGCGCCCACTGTAGCCAACACCCCGCTCAGCAGGACGGTGGCTGACCTCCGTCGGCGAGGGTCTTCAACGCATCCACCGCCCGGGCCAGACTGTCGACCTTGACCAGCTGCAGGCCGACATCGTCCGACCGCGCCTCGTAACAGTTGTCGGTCGGCACCAGGAACACCGTCGCGCCGGCCTCCTTGGCCGCGATCATCTTGTGGGTGATGCCGCCGATCGGGTCGACCTGGCCGTTCGACTTGATGACACCCGTTCCGGCAATGAATTTCGGCCCGGCCAACTCCCCGGTGGTGAGCTTGTCGATCACCGCCAGGGAGAACATCAGCCCCGCCGACGGCCCACCGATGTTGGCCAGGTTGAACTCGATGGTGAACGGCGCCCACGGCGCATCGAGCACCGAGACACCCAGAAATCCGTTGGCGCGGTCCTTGTTCTCTCCCAGCGTAATCCGGGCGGTTCCGGGCGCGGCGTTCTTGCGCCGGTAGTCGATCACCACCTTCTCACCGGGCTTGGTGGCCGCCAGTCGCTTGGTGAACTGCTCCACGGTGTAGACGGGTTCACCGTTGACCGCATCGACCGCGTCGCCACGCTTGAGGGCACCCGCAGAAGGGCCCGGGTCGTGTACGTCGGCCAGCGTCACCGCGCTCGGGTAACGCAGGTAGCCCAGCGCGGCGTATTCGGCGCTCTGCTCGGAGGCCCGGAAGTCGTCGTCGTTGTCGCGGTCCACCTCCTCACGGGACTTGTCGGGCGGATAGACCAGGTCACGAGGCATCAACTGCTCGCGACCGGACAACCACAGCGTCAGCGCCTCGCCGAGGGTGAGCCCGTCGCGCTGCGACACCGTGGTCATGTTGAGGTGGCCGGTGGTGGGGTGCGTCTCGGTGCCCTGGATATCGACCACCTGCTTGCCGTCGACCGTGCCGAGGGTGTCGAAGGTGGGCCCCGGGCCCAGCGACACGAAGGGCACCGTCACCACCGCCAGCAGCGCGCCGAACACGACCATCGGCAGCACCGCGGCCAACAGCGTCACAATCCGCCTGTTCACCCCGGAAATGGTAAACGGCCCCCGTCGAGACCGGGGCAAGCCCGACCATCGACGACGTAGGTGCCACGCCGGCCGATACAGATCGGTACCGTTGGGTCCATGGCTGATCTGCCCTTCGGATTCTCTACCGGGGACGACCCCGACCGCGACCGGTCCGGTTCGGGCCCGGGTCCCAGCGATCCGTTCGGCATGGGCTTTGGCACCGGCGGGGCGTTCAACATGGGCGACCTGGGCCAGATGTTCACCCAACTCGGCCAGATGTTCAGCAGCGCCGGCCGCGTCGGCGCGGACGGAAAGCCGGCCGGGCCGGTCAACTACGACCTGGCCCGCCAGGTCGCGGCCAAGTCGATCGGTTCGGTGGCACCCGTCACCGACTCGACCAACACCGCGATCGGCGACGCGGTGCACCTGGCCGAGACCTGGCTCAACGGCGTGACCTCGCTGCCGGCCGGCACCACCGCCGCCGTCGCCTGGACTCCGGTGGACTGGGTGGAGCACACCATGGCCACCTGGCAGCGGCTGTGCGACCCGATGGCCGAGCAGGTCTCGTCGGTGTGGGCGTCGGCGCTGCCCGAAGAGGCCAAGAGCATGGCCGGTCCGCTGCTGTCGGTGATGTCGCAGATGGGCGGGCTGGCGTTCGGATCGCAGCTCGGCCAGGCCCTGGGCCGGCTCTCCGGAGAGGTGCTCACCTCCACCGATATCGGACTTCCCTTGGGCCCCAAGGGAACCGCCGCCCTGCTGCCCGGCGCCATCGAGGAGCTGGCCGGCGGGCTGGAGCTGCCGCGCAGTGAGATCGTCACGTTCCTGGCAGCGCGCGAGGCCGCCCATCACCGACTGTTCACCCATGTGCCGTGGCTGGCCGGCCAGCTGTTGAACACCGTCGAGGCCTATGCGCGGGGCATGAAGATCGACATGCGCGGCATCGAGGAACTGGCGCAGGGCTTCGACCCGATGTCGATGGGCGATCCGTCGGCGATGGCGGAGCTGCTCAACCAGGGCGTGTTCGAACCCAAGTCGACCCCCGAGCAGCTGGCCGCCCTGGAGCGATTGGAGACCCTGCTGGCCCTGATCGAGGGCTGGGTGCGCACGGTGGTGACCGCCGCACTCGGCGACCGGATCCCGGGAACCGCGGCGCTCTCGGAGACGCTGCGCCGCCGCCGGGCCACCGGTGGACCGGCCGAGCAGACCTTCGCCACCCTGGTGGGTCTGGAACTGCGTCCGCGCAAGCTGGCCGAGGCCGCGGTGCTGTGGGAGCGGCTCACCGACGCCGTCGGGATCGATGCCCGCGACCAGGTCTGGGCACACCCCGACCTGTTGCCCAGCGCCGCCGACATCGACGCCCCCGCCGCGTTCATCGACCGGATCATCGGCGGGTCCAGCGAGGTCGACTCGGCCATCGACGCCGCGATCGCCGAGTTCCGGCGGGAAGCCGACGAGGGCGGCAACGACTGACGCGTCAGGGTTCACCCGCTTGATCAATAAGACCTATCATGTCGAGTATGTCGGACATCCTCGTCATGACTGAGTGGTGAACACATGGATCCCAAGGACTACGAAAATAACCCGGCCGACGACATCGACCTCGATCAAGAGATCGTCTACCTCGCCGACGGCGAACGCATGACCAACGCCAAGGCGCAGGACATGGCCGACGCCGCAGAACGCCGGGCTGCGAACCTGATCCCCGGTGGCAAGTCACTGTCCGGTAATGGCCGACACTCCCCGGTGGTGCAGACCCGCATCTCGGCCGTCGTTCATGCGAAGCTGCAAGCGATCGCAGACACCCAGCACGTGAGCATGTCCAAGATCATGCGCGCAGCGATCGACGAGTTCATCAAGCACCACGAGAACCAGGCGTTAGACGCGTGAACTTCTCATCTGTGGATAGCTGATCGGCCCGACCTGCTCGGCGTGACACGGTCGGGTTCACCCCAGATCTGTCCCCGCCTGCGCCTAGAGTCAGTTCCGCTGACAGCAGACGCCAAGGGAGCGGGATGACGGATTCGATCGACAATCCGATCCTCAACGCTCCCTACGACCCGCCGACGCGGCACTTCGCGATGGGCCAGAACGGCCCGACGGGCGAGATCAACGACGGCCGCCGGCCCAGCGAGTCGTTCATCCCGATCGCGGCTACCCGTAAGGCGCAGGCGTCCGGCGTGCAGGAGATGATCGATTTCGATCTCACCGGTGAACGCCGCCAGCGCAACGACCTCATCAACCAGCTGCGCCGCGAAGTCGACCGGTGGCGCCAGCGTGACTACGAGCGGGCCACGCCGATCAGCCGCAAACTGCTGCAGCACTGGGCGGACCCGAACCGGGAGAACCGGGTGTTGTTCTGCCAGCGCGAGGCCGCCGAGACCGCGATCTTCCTCGCCGAGGTCGCCGGGCGGCACGGCTATACCGATTGGCGACGCCGCGTCGACGACGAGAACGCTGCCCACAATTCCGGCCTACCGAGGCTGGCGTTGAAGATGGCGACCGGCGCCGGCAAGACAGTGGTGATGGCGATGCTGATCGCCTGGCAGACCCTGAACAAGGTCTACAGCCCGCGCGACGCCCGGTTCGCCAAGCGCTTCCTGGTCATCACGCCGGGCATCACGATCCGCGACCGACTGCGGGTGCTGTTCCCCGGCGATCCGGGCAACTACTACGCGCTGCGTGATCTGATTCCACCCGACCTGGAAGGTGCGCTGCACCAGGCCCAGATCATCATCACCAACTACCACGCGTTTCTGCTGCGCGACGCCAAGGAGATCAAGGGCGTCAGCAAGACGACCCGCCAGATCCTGCTGGCGGGTAAATCGACCGACCCGTTCAAGGAGACCCCCGAGGCGATGGTGACCCGGGTGCTGCGGGACTTCGGGGTCGGCGACACCACCGGCCGCCAGGAGATCGTCGTCCTCAACGACGAAGCCCACCACTGCTACCAGGACAAGCCGATCGAGGCGGTCGCCGGGCACGGCAAGATCACCGCGGAGCAGGCGGCCGCCAACGAAGACGCGCGGGTCTGGTTCAAGGGGATTCAGGCCATCAACCGCCGTATCGGCGTCAAACAGGTCTACGACCTGTCCGCCACACCGTTCTACCTGTCCGGTTCGGGCTACAACGAGGGGTTCATCTTCCCATGGACAGTCAGCGACTTCTCGCTGATGGATGCCATCGAATCCGGGATCGTCAAGGTGCCCCAGACCCCGGTGGACGACGACGCCGCCGGCGATCTGGTCACCTACCTGCGGCTGTGGGACCACATCGGCGACAAGCTGCCCAAACGCAAATCCAAAGACGGCGTCGACTTCGTCAACTGGCCGCCGCCGGAAGTGCTGGAAGGCGCGCTACGCAGCCTGTACCGCAGCTATGAGCGCTCCTACGCCTATTGGCACGAGGCTTTGGAGCCGCTCGGGCAGACGCCACCGGTCTACATCGTGGTCTGCCCCAACACCGTGGTCTCCAAGCTGGTCTACGACTGGATCGCCGGCAGTGAAGTCGACTTCGACGGCAACACCGTGCTGCGGCCGGGCAACCTGGAGCTGTTTTCCAACGTGGTTGACGGCGAACTGGTGGATCGGCCGCGCACCATCCTGGTGGATTCGGCGCAGCTGGAATCAGGCGAAGCACTCAAGGGTGATTTCAAGACTGCGGCGGCCACCGAGATCGCGGCCTTCAAAAACCAGTACCGCCTCAACAATCCTGGGGCCGACGTCGACAAGATCACCGACGAGGACCTACTGCGCGAGGTGATGAACACCGTCGGCAAACCCGGCGCGCTCGGGGCCGGGGTGCGCTGCGTGGTCAGCGTGGCGATGCTCACCGAGGGCTGGGACGCCAACACCGTCACCCACATCCTGGGCATCCGCGCGTTCGGCAGCCAGCTGCTGTGCGAGCAGGTCGTGGGCCGCGGCCTGCGGCGGCGCTCCTACGCGGTCAACGACGACGGCAGATTCGAACCCGAGTACGCCCAGATCTACGGGATTCCGTTCGCGTTCATCCCGTCGGATCGCGCCACGAAGGAAGCTCCGCCACGCCCACCGGCCCAAGAGGTGGCGTCGGTGGAGGGCCGCGAACACCTGCGGATCTGCTTTCCCAAACTCGACGGCTACCGCATCGAGATTCCCGATGCCGAGCTGATCTTCTCCACCGAGGGCATGGACGACTTCGTGATCAGCCGCGACACCGTGCCGACCTGGACCGAAACCGCCGGGATCGTCGGACGCAGCGAGCGCATCGAGGACCGCGATCCCGATACCCACCGGACCCAGGCGGTGGCGTTCTACTTGGCGCGCCGGTTGTTGACGACGCATTATCTGCACGACGACGAGGACCGGCGCCCGTGGTTGTTCCCGCAGCTGGTGAAGATCTGCATCCAGTGGATCGAGCAGTGCGTGCGGGTGTGTGACGGGCGCAGCATCGGCTACCTGATCTCCAGCGCCGAGAAGCAGGCCGAGGCCGCCGAGGCACTGATCAACACGCTGGCCCGCCAGCAGAACAACCGCCGCGGTCGGCTGCGGCCGATGCTGCGCCGGTTCGACCCGACCGGTTCCACCGAGAACGTGTATTTCCTGACGCACAAACCGGCGATCCCGGCCACCAAATCCGAAGTCAGCCACGTGGTGCTCGACGGGGTGGGCACCAACACCTGGGAGCAGATTCTGGCCTTGGAGTGCGAGCTCAGTCCCCGAGTGGCGGCGTTCGTGAAGAACGACCACCTGGGTTTCACGATCCCTTACGTGCACAAGGGCCGCTCGCATGCCTACGTGCCGGACTTCCTGTTGCGGCTGGTGCGGGCTGACGGAGAAGGTTTCGATCGGGTGCTGATCGTCGAAGTCTCCGGCGGCCAGAAGAGCCCCGGACCGACCCGGGAGAAGGCCCGCACCGCCCGCGACAGCTGGTGCCCCGCGGTGAACAACCACGGCGGGTTCGGCCGCTGGGGATACGTGGAGGTCACCGACATGGCCACTGCACGAGATGTTTTGAACGAGGCGATAGAGGCGCTGTATGCGGATGCGCCCATCATCGGCGACCCCGACCTGCTGGACTACAACGAGGTGCGATGTGGCGCGTAAGAAGACCGATTCCGGACCCACCCCGGTGGAGGCGATTCAGCACAGCGATAAGCGCACCAACATCCCCACCGCCGATGCCCAAGAGTTCATCGACCCCAGCATCGAAGGCCAACCGCCGCTGCGCTACCCGCGTGATCCGAGCCTGGACCCGCAGCTGGTGTGGCGCGGCAAGGACAAACAGGATTCGGCGGACCTGCTGGTCGACGCACCACCGATCTACATCCAGGAGAAGATCGACCCGCGGGTGCTGATCGAGAACCTGCGCCGCACCGCGGAGCAGCCCGAGGACGAGCCCGAGCTGAGCCTGTTCGACAGCTTCGACGGGCTCGATGAACTGTCCCAGCTGGAGTTCTACCAGCACCCCGCCAACTGGTCGAACCGGATGATCCTCGGCGACTCACTGCAGGTGATGGGCTCCCTGGCCGAGCGGGAACTGTTGCGCGGCAAGGTGCAGATGGTCTACCTCGACCCGCCCTATGGCATCAAGTTCGGCTCCAACTGGCAGGTGTCGGCCCGCAAACGCGACGTCAAGGACGGCAAGCTGGAAGACGCCGCGCGGGAAGCCGAGCAGATCAAGGCATTTCGGGACACCTGGGATCTGGGCATCAGCTCGTATCTGAGCTATCTGCGGGACCGGCTGGTGGTGGCGCGGGATCTACTGACCGAGAGCGGGTCCTGTTTCGTCCAGATCGGTGACGAGAACGTGCACCTCGTGCGGAGTTTGATGGATGAGGTGTTCGGGAGCGAGAATTTCGTCAGCCAGATCGCATTCGCGACAACTGCCGGAGCGACGAGTGACTTCCTTGCTGGCACAATTGATTACATCATCTGGTATGCAAAGGATCGCAAGCTGGCGAAGTTCCGGCAGATATACCTTGAGAAGACCGTCGGCGGTGCGGGGGCGTCGAAGTACAGCCAGACTGACGACTCGGGGCGCCTGTATCGAATCGACAATCTGACGAGCCAAAGTCAAGGTCGAGCAAAGGGCGAAGGCGCCGCTTCTTGGTTTCCCGTCGAAGTAGACGGACATACGGTCACCCCCACCATGCAGAGTCGTTGGAAGACAAACCGGCAAGGCATGGAACGGCTCCAACTCGCCGGGCGGGTCGCCCGAACCCGTAATACGCTCGGCTACGTTCGTTACCTGGAGGATTTTCCCGCGTTCGCCGTAAGCAACTCGTGGACCGATATTGGCGGTGTCCAAAGCCGAGCCGATCCCAAGATCTACGTGGTCCAGACCGCGACTCGCACCGTCGAGCGCTGCCTGCTCATGTGCACCGACCCCGGCGACCTGGTCCTCGACCCCACCTGTGGCTCCGGCACAACGGCTTTCGTCGCCGAACAGTGGGGCCGCCGGTGGATCACCGTCGACACCTCCCGGGTGGCGCTGGCCCTGGCCCGCCAACGCCTGATGGGCGCGAAGTTCCCCTACTACCTGATTGCGGACTCCGAGGCGGGCAAGGCCAAAGAGGCCGCACTCAGCGGAAAGCCCGCTGCGCCAGGGCCGGTCACCAACGATATCCGGCACGGGTTCGTCTACGAGCGCGTGCAACACATCACGCTCAAGTCGATCGCCAACAACCCAGACATCAAAGAAGGCATGTCCCGCGAACAGATCGACGCGGCGATCAAGCGGCACGCCGACTTCGAGCAGCTCTACGACAAGCCGTATGAAGACACCAAGAAGGTCCGGGTCACTGGCCCGTTCACCGTGGAAAGCCTCTCCCCGCACCGCTCGCTGGCATTCGCCGGCACCGTCGAGGACGCCAACCGGGAGACCATCAGCCAGGCCGCCGGAGCTCAGGAGCCCGACAACCCCAGCTTCGAGCAGTCGATCCTGGACAATCTCACCAAAGCCGGCATCCAGAACGGCAAACGCCAGGAGCGCATCGAGTTCGCCGCGGTCGAGTCCTACGCCGGCGAGTTCATCCAGGCCGTCGGCGAGCGTCCCGACGGCAGCCGGGTCGGCCTGGCATTGGGGCCGCAATACGGCACCGTCAGCCCGTCCTTCATCAAAAGCGCTGCCAAAGAAGCGATCCGGGCCGGCGATATCGAGCTGCTCTGCGTATTGGGTTTCGCGTTCGACCCGCAGGCCACCGGAGTCACCGAAGACGACGGCGTGACCGTCGAGGCCGGCGACGACGGTTTCGCCAACGTGGCAGGGGAACGCAGACTCGGCCGTATCCCGGTGCTTTTGGTGCGGATGAACGCGGATCTACTCATCGGCGAGGACCTCAAGAAAACCGGAGCCGGCAACCTGTTCACTGTGTTCGGAGAGCCCGACATCGAGTTGCGTTCCACCGACGACGGTCAGGTAGTGGTCGAGCTGCGCGGTGTCGACGTCTATGACCCCACCACCGGCGAGATCCGCAACAACGACACCGGCCAGATCGCGCTGTGGATGATCGACACCAACTACGACGAAGAATCGTTCTTCGTCCGGCACTGCTACTTCACCGGCGGCAATGACCCGTACCGGCGACTCAAGACGTCACTGAAGGCCGACATCGACGTCGACGCCTGGGACAGCCTGTACCGCACCGAATCTCGCCCCTTCGCCAAGCCGGCCACCGGCAAGATTGCGGTGAAGGTGATCAACGACTACGGCGACGAAGTGATGAAGGTCTTCGAAGTCTGAAACATAAGCCCGAGGAGTGCCACCCGCCGCGGCGACGGTATAGGGAGACGACAGTTCATCGTTCCAACGGCGTCTGTTCGCTGTTCGCGGCAGCCTCACGGCGGCGGATACTCGCGACGAGCGCACCGAGGGCGATGATCACGGGAATCGTGATGAACCAGATCGTGAGCAGGAGAATTGGCCCCCAAAACGTCAGGCACATGACCACCAGCCGAACGTATTCGCCGCAGTCTGGCGGCGTGTCCCGTGCCGTAACAATCAAGCCAATCGACGCCGCCAGCCCTGCAACCACACAGCTGGCAACCGCGACCGCGATCATCGACCAGATCACCCGCTGCAAAGACGGTTTGGCGAAATGAAGACTCATCGTCCCAACCCCACGGTCGGGACACTGCCGTTGAACGGGTCGGTGAGCTGCGTCGCATGTTCTAGGAACGGGTCATGGATAAACGGGATTGCATTTTCCAGCTCCCACTTCCAGCTCGGCATGTCGGGACGTACAGCGGGGATTGAGGTGTCGCCAATCCAGTGGTGGCGTTCGAGGCTGGTGGCTGGTCCCGCGGAGCCACCCGAGTTGGCAGGGGTCCACTGCAGCTGGGCCGGTGCGGCACCGTCGCGATACTGGTAGGTCTCCATGCTCGGATAGATCGTCGTGCTTCCGCCGAGACCTATCGTGCCGTCCGCGTGCGGATCCAATGTAATCCGTCCGTTCACGGTGGCACCTCCCCAAGTGGCTATCGGATTCTCGTATGCATCGTGCGCGTTGTAGTCAATTGTCAATCGCCCATCTGACGCTTGTGCCACATGGACATTCGGCACCGCTGCCGCCGCCCCGCCGCGTAGTCCATCAACCGCCGATGTCGGGTTCTGACGGACCACTACCACCCCGTGATCGTAGTCAACGAACGCTGATACCCGTGCGGCGTCGATATCGGCATTTGCACTCGGACCGCGATTGTCACCGAAATTCTGGGGCGCGAACCGCCGTAGTCGAAGGTCAGTAGCGTCCTTCCATAGGTTTACGACCTGGTCAGTGGGAATGAACATGTTGGACCGCACCACCCCCTTGCCCGGTTGCGGGGTGAACCTGCCCGCGACGATCTCGGGCGCGACACCGTGGTACTTGGGGTCATAGCTGTGCGGGTCTAGCGCCGCCGCCATTCTCCAGTCGTTCGCGGTGGCGGGCTTGTGTCCATACACCTTCTCGAACGCCTGCTCTTGGTTACGGGTCCGATCGGAGTCGATCTTCCAGTGATCGTCCACCAGCATCACGTGGGGCTGCCCATTGTTCCCGCCCGCGCCGCCGTCTGCGCCCTCGTCGGGGAATCCGAACTCGTGCAGTCCCGCGGTAGCGGTGGCCAGGTTGCGGGCGATCTCTGCTTCGTTGTTGACCAGATTCGCTGCCCGGGATTTGATGAAGCTGGTCTTGGGCGGTCTGCTCTCGTTGCGCTTGCTCGGCTGCGGAGCTGTAGTAGGTATAGGTGTCGGTGACCGAGTAGTCATCGCCCACCCGGAAGTCCTGACGCTCGACCTCGAACACAGCGGAGATCACCAGCCACCGATTGGCCACCTGCGTCTCATGGCCACGGGTGGCGATCCCCGCGGCGTTCAACAACATGTCAGCAGGCCCGTGGATTTGCACCACATCAGTGGCGGCGCGGTGCCGGAAGGCTTCGGCGCCAGCACCGGTCCACTCGGTGCCGCCGGGGCGCATCGAGGCGTCGCGGACCTCGGTGAACGCGGCTTCCCACATGTGGGCAAGATTTGTCCAGATGGCGGCATTGGTTTTCAGGTAGTCCCAGTTCGCGTCCTCGATCTCGTTCAAGGGTGGCAGGCCAGACATTCGCTACCTCGGCATCCCGAGTCCGGCTGCGCCACCATCGGTGCCCGATCCGCGCGGGACCAGCGGGGTGAAGCCTGCAACGCCCCGGGGCACGGCGGCCAAGGCCGCAGCGCCGTCGTTGTCCTTCGCCTCATACTCGTGCGCGGCTTTGGTGAGCTTGCCCGCACTCGCCGTCATCCGCCCCCGAACCGCCGCTGCAGCCATAGTGCCACCGGCGTTGACGGTGTTGACGGACGCGCCGCTGGCCTGCCAATCCGACGCAGTCACCGCGGGCAGCGCCGGCGCGACCCGACCCACCAGAGTCTCGCAGCGCTGCGCCAATTCACGCAGCCAGACCGGAGTGACCCGCTGAACCGGAGAGGTCATGTGCGAAGCGTAGTAGGCCGGGCGGATTCCAGTGAACGTCGCAACGGGACGAGTTGCACACTAGTCGTGTGAGGGGTCTGCCCCGTCGGGGTGGGGCAATACGTGACCGTAGCCAGCGCGCCAAGACGCCCTGTGGATAACTGAATGAACGTCGCCGCTGTGGATGCCAGGCTCGGGTCATGACCACCGAGACCGCTTACGCGTTGGACCCCGCGCTGCCGGTGCTGCTGCGTCCCGACGGCGCGGTGCAGGTCGGCTGGGACCCGCAGCGCGCGGTGCTGGTGCAACCGCCCAGCGGCCTGAGCACGGCCGGGCTGGCGGCGGTGCTGCGCAGCATGCAGACCCCGTCCACGGTGGCTGCCGTGCGCCGCGAAGCCGCTCGGCACGGGCAGGTGGACATCGAGCAGTTGGATCGCCTGCTCGCCGCGCTCATCGAGGCGCGGGTCGCCGCGTGCGACAGCGGGGCGGCCCGGTCGCACCGGGCGGCGTCACTGCGGGTGCACGGTCGTGGGCCACTGTCGGATCTACTGGTCGAATCACTGCGCTGCTCGGGTGCGGTGGTCCGGCGCAGCAGCCACCCGCACGCCGTGGTCAGCGGCTCCGGGACCGATCTGGTGGTGCTCGCCGATGCCCTGGTCACCGAGCCGCGGCTGCTGCGTGAACTGCACGCCGAGCAGGTGGCCCACCTGCCGGTGCGGGTCCGTGACGGCACCGGCGTCGTCGGCCCGCTGGTGCTACCCGGCCGGACCAGCTGTTTGAGCTGCGCTGATCTACATCGCCGCGACCGCGACGCCGCGTGGCCGGCCCTGGCCGCCCAGTTGCGCGACACCGTCGCACACACCAACCGCGCGACGGTGCTGGCGACCGTCGCGCTGGCGCTGAGCCAGGTCGAGCAGGTGATCGCCGCAGTACGCGGGACGGCCAGCGACCGCCGGCTGGCGCCGCCCCCGACGCTTGACGCCACCCTGGAAGTGGACCCGTCCACCGGCTCGATCATGACGCGACGCTGGACCCGGCACCCGCTGTGCGATTGCTGACGCCTGGTGGTCCGCCCCGATTGGCTACGCGGTGACCCCGAACACAACACCGTCATGGATGATGGACACGTGTCAGAGATCAAGCGTGGGAGTGTGGCGCGAAACGCGAAGCTGGCCAGCCTGCCGGTCGGCTTCGCCGGCCGGGCCGCGCTGGGCCTCGGCAAACGGCTGACCGGCAAGTCGAAAGACGAGGTCACCGCCGAACTGATGGAGAAGGCCGCCAACCAGCTGTTCACCGTCCTGGGTGAACTCAAAGGCGGGGCCATGAAGGTCGGGCAAGCGCTGTCGGTGATGGAGGCGGCCATCCCCGAGGAGTTCGGCGAGCCCTACCGGGAAGCGCTGACCAAGCTGCAGAAGGATGCCCCGCCGCTGCCCGCCGACAAGGTGCACCGGGTGCTCGACGGCCAGCTGGGCACCAAGTGGCGGGAGCGATTCAGCTCGTTCGACGACGAGCCCGTCGCCTCGGCCAGCATCGGCCAGGTTCACCGCGGGGTCTGGGCCGACGGCCGCCCGGTGGCGGTCAAGATCCAGTACCCCGGCGCCGACGAGGCGCTGCGCGCCGACCTCAAGACCATCCGGCGGCTGACCGGCGTCTTCAAGCAGCTGGCCCCCGGCGTGGATGTGCAGGGCGTGGTCGACGAGCTGATCGAGCGCACCGAGATGGAGCTGGACTACCGGCTGGAGGCCGACAACCAGCGGATCTTCGCCAAGGCCTACAAGGACCACCCGCATTTCGTCATCCCCAACGTGGTGGCCTCAGCGCCCAAGACCGTGATCCAGGAGTGGATCGACGGCGTCGGGATGGCCGAGATCATCCGCAACGGCACCGTCGAGCAGCGCGACCTGATGGGCACCCGGCTGGCCGAGTTCACCTGGGACGCCGCACGCCGGCTGGAGCTGATCCACGGCGACGCCCACCCCGGCAACTTCATGCTGATCGACGGCACCAAGATGGGCGTCATCGACTTCGGTGCGGTCGCCCCGATGCCGGGCGGGTTCCCCCCCGAACTGGGCGCCGCGGTCCGCTACGCGCGGGACAAGGATTACGACCAGGTCATCGCGACGATGCGCCAGGGCGGCTTCATCCAGAAGGGGCAGGAGGTCTCGGTCCGCGAGATCGACGAGATGCTGCGCCAGTACGTCGAGCCGGTGCAAGTCGAGGTGTTCCACTACAGCCGCAAATGGCTGATGAGGATGGCCGGCAAGCAGCTGGAGCGTCCCGTCGAGCAGCTCAAGACCGCGCGTCAGCTCGACCTGCCGCCGAAGCTGGCGATGCCGATGCGGGTGCTCGCCTCGACCACGGCGATCATGTGTCAGCTCGACGCTCACGTGCCGGTCAAGCGGCTCTCCGAGGAGTACGTGCCGGGCTTCACCGCCTGAGCACGTGCCTTACGCCGCCACCGGTTCCTTGCGCGGCCGCCCACGCGGCCGTTTGCGGCCGATGACGGTGCCACGGTCCAGGATCTCCCCGCCCCACACCCCCCAAGGTTCGGCGCGCTGCAACGCCGCCGCCAGGCAGCGCTGACGGATCGGGCAGCCTCCGCACAAGCTCTTGGCCCGCTCCAGGTCGGCGGGGTTCTCCGAGAACCACAGATCGGGTTCGGTGCGACACGGCAACCGTAATCGGTTCTTCATCGGGATGCTCCTAGCTGGAAAACGAAAAATGGCCACGGATCCTCAGGGGGTCCGTGGCCATCGGGTCGGTCGGTTGACGGGCTAACCGAAACCACGATGCACGGACACGCCGGCAGCGGCATGCGCTGCGGCGGGTGCGGCGGCTACCGCGACCGTGCTTCGGGTGGTCATGGTTAGGCAGGTTAACGGTTGCGCCGCGGGATGCACAACTGATTTTTTGACCTGCGGATTCAGCCGCGGTTGCGGACCATCTCCAGTACGTCGGAGCCGAACTGTTCCAGCTTGCGCGCACCGATGCCCGGGATCGCCACCAGCGCGGCCTCATCCACCGGCAGCATCTCGGCGATCGCAGTCAAGGTGTTGTCGGAAAAGACGATGTAGGCGGGCACTTTCAGCTCGGTGGCGGTGCGCAGCCGCCAGTCCTTGAGCGCCACCAACAGCTCGGTGTCGACGTCGGCCGCGCAGGTCTCGCAGCGGTTCAACATGATGGCGGCCGGGGTGGCCAGGTCCTTGTTGCAGACCCGGCAGTGCTTGGGGGCACCCCGCGGCCGGCGTTTGGCGGGCGTGGTGGTGGCGGCGGCCTGCGGTGCGATCCCACTGAGGAACCGCGACGGTTTGCGTGACGCCCGCCCGCCCGGGGCGCGGGCCAGCGCCCAGCTCAACGCCAGGTGAATGCGCGCGCGGGTGACTCCGACGTAGAGCAGTCGGCGTTCCTCTTCGACGGCTTCGCCGTCGGGGCCGTGCGCCAGGGCATGCGAGATCGGCAGCGTGCCGTCGGCCAGACCCACCAGGAACACCGCGTCCCACTCCAGGCCCTTGGCGGCGTGCAGGGAGGCCAGCGTGACGCCCTGAACGGTCGGTGGATGCCGGGAGTCGGCGCGCATCCGCAGCTCGGTCAGCAGCGCAGGCAGGTCCAGGTCCGGACGTTGGGCCACTTCGTCGTCGACGAGTTCGGCCAGCGCGCCGAGGGCCTCCCAGCGTTCCCGCGCCTGGGCTCCGGCCGGCGGCTCGGCGGTCAGACCGAGCGGCTCCAGCACGGCACGCACCAGCATCGGCAGGGCCTGGCCCTCGATGTCGCGCTGGGCGGCCCGCTGCAACGCGACCAGCGCCTGGCGGATCTCCTGGCGGGTGAAGAATCCCTCTCCCCCGCGCACCTGGTAGGCGACACCAGCCTCGGTGAGCGCCTCCTCGTAGACCTCCGACTGCGCGTTGATCCGGTACAGCACCGCGATCTCGGCCGCGGCGGTGCCGCCCTCGATCAGCCGGGCGATCGACTTGGCCACCGCGGTGGCCTCGGCGACCTCGTCGGGATGCTCCCGAAAGGTGGGCGCCGGACCCGACTCGCGCTGACCGATCAGCTTCAGCTTGCTGCCCGCCACCCGCCCGCGGGCCGCGGCGATCACCCGGTTGGCCAGCGACACCACCTCCGGGGTGGAGCGGTAGTCACGTTCGAGACGCACCAGTGCGGCGTCGGGGAAGCGGCGAGTGAAGTCGAGCAGGTAGCGCGGGGAGGCGCCGGTGAACGAGTAGATGGTCTGGTTGGCATCACCGACGACGGTCAGGTCGTCGCGTTGACCCAGCCAGGCCGACAGCACCCGCTGCTGCAGCGGGGTGACGTCCTGGTATTCGTCGACGACGAAGCAGCGGTAGCGATCCCGGAACTCCGCGGCCACCGCCGCGTCGTTCTCGATGGCCGCGGCGGTGTGCAGCAGCAGGTCGTCGAAGTCGAGCATCGTGACTTCGCCGCGGACCTTCAGCGCCTCATACCCGGCGTAGACCTGCGCCAGCTGCGCGGCATCCACCGGGGTGTCGCGGCCGGCGGCGGCGACGGCCTCGGGATACTGCTCCGGCCCTATCAGAGACGCCTTGGCCCACTCGATCTCGCCGGCCACGTCGCGCACGTCGTCGTTGCTCAGGCGCAGCCCGGCATGGCCGGCAGCGCGGGCCACCACCCCGAACTTGCGGTCCAGCAGCTCCCAGGAGGTGTCGCCGACCACCCGCGGCCAGAAGTAGCGCAGCTGCCGGCGCGCAGCGGCGTGAAAGGTCAGAGCCTGAACGCCGCCCACTGAGCTGGCACCATCGGCGGCGTTACCCAGGGCGCGCAGCCGGGAGCGCATCTCACCCGCTGCGCGCTGGGTGAACGTCACCGCCAGCACCTGCCCGGCCGCGACATGACCGCCGGTCACCAGCGCTGCGATCCGGTGGGTGATGGTGCGGGTCTTGCCGGTCCCGGCACCGGCCAGCACACACACCGGCCCGCGCGGCGCCAGCACGGCGGCACGCTGCTCGTCGTCCAGGGCGGCGAGCAGCGAGTCGGACATGGGGACCATCTTGGCAGGCACCTCTGACTCGCCTTCGACTAGTTTGGACAGCTATGACCGTTAGCGATCCGCCGCTCATCATGTACACCACACAATGGTGCGGGTATTGCCGCCAGCTCAAGAAGTCCCTGGAGAAGTTCGAGATCGCCTACGACGAGATCGACATCGAAATGGATCCGACCGCCGCGGAGTTCGTCGCCTCGGCCAACGGCGGCAACCGGACGGTGCCGACGCTGCGCTTCGCCGACGGTTCGACGCTGACGAACCCGACCGGGCGTGAGGTCAAGGCGAAGCTGGATCGACTCGCGGGCTGAGCCCTACTCAGCCGTCCGCTTCGACCCAGGACTCGATGATGGTCCGGGCTATGGAGATCGAGCCGGGCAGTAGCAGTTTCGCGTCCGCGTTGCCGCCGTCCCAGGCACCGGCGGCCAGCGCGGCTCGCACCTCGTCGCGGGTGAACCAGTTGGCCTCGGTGATCTCGCCGTCGCTGAAGACGAACTCCTCGCCCCGGTCGGCCACCGCGTGGAAGCCGACCATCAGCGAGCGTGGGAACGGCCAAGGCTGGCTGCCCAGATAGGTCACCTCCCGCACCGACAGCCCGACCTCTTCCCGGACCTCGCGGGCCACGCAGGCCTCGAACGACTCGCCCGCCTCCACGAATCCGGCCAGCAACGAGAACATCCGGACCGGCCAGTTGTGCTGGCGGGCCAGCACCACCCGGTCGGCGCCGTCGTGCACCAGGCAGATCACCGCGGGATCGATCCGCGGGAACTCCTCGGTACCGGTCAGCGGGTTGGTTCGGGCCCACCCGCTGCGCGCCGACCTGGTCGCCGTGCCGTCGACCGGCGAAAACCTGGCGCTCTCATGCCAATTCAGCAGGGCGATCGCCGAGGACACCAGCTGGGCGCTGGCGTCGTCGAAGATGTCGCCGGTCGCCCGCAGGTCCAGCACCGTGGCGTCGGAGCCGAGCGGGGCCTGCAGCGCGCCGCGGACCGCCCAGACATGCCGGCCGTCGCCGAGACGGCCGAGGAACACCGCGTCGGCCGGCGGGGTTGCGCCGAGTTCGCGAGCGTCGTGCAGCACCACCCGGCCGTCGGCGACCAGCACCTGGTTGCGCGGGTCCACCCGCATCAGCGCCGCGGTCGTCCAGCCTGCGACGGCGGCGTCGGTGTCGGAACGCAACTGGTCGGCCCGGTCGGCCCCGACCCGCGACAGCAGGGGCACCTGGTGCAGCCGGAAGGTCACTGGCCGCCCGTCGCTCGGACGTAGAGCAGCCGGTCGCCGTCCTCGATGGCATCCACTTCCGGGGTGTCCAGCCGCAGCAGTCGGCCTTCTCGCACCACACCGAGCACGATCTCGTTGAGGTGCTTGGCCGATGCGCCGACCTCGTTGCGCTCCACCTCACGCTCGGCGATGGCGTAACCGGCGTCCGGGGTGAGCAGATCTTCGATGATCTCGACCACGTTGGGTGTGGTCGTGGCGATGCCGAGCAGTCGCCCGGCGGTCTCCGAGGACACCACCACCGAGTTGGCTCCGGACTGCTCCAAAAGGTGCTGGTTCTCGGCTTCCCGGATGGCCGCCACGATGGTGGCCTGGGGCGCGATCTCGCGGGCGGTCAGGGTGACCAGCGCCGCCGTGGCATCCGAGCCGGTGGCCACCACGATCGCCGACGCACGTTGGGCGCTGGCCAGTCGCAGCACGTCCGACTTGGTCGCATCGCCGTCGACCGTCACCAGCCCGGCGGCTTTGGCACGGTCGAGGACGGCCTTGTCGTTGTCCACCACGACGATGTCACTCGGGGTGGTCTCGCTGTCGCCGAGCATCGCGGCGATAGCGGTCTTCCCCTTGGTGCCGTAGCCGATCACGATGGTGTGGTCTTTCACTCTCTTCCTCCAACGCTGAATCCGGTACGCCTGCTGGGAGGTCTCGGTGAACGCCTCCACCGTCGTTCCGACCAGCAGGATCAGGAACGCGATCCGCAGCGGCGTGATGACCAGGACATTGATCATGCGGGCGAACTCGGTGACGGGCGTGATATCGCCGTAGCCGGTGGTCGACAGTGTCACCGCCGAGTAGTAGAGGCAGTCCAGGAAGGTCAGCCGGTCGCCCTGCACGTCCTGGTAGCCGTCGCGGTCGAGGTAGACGAGCAGGGCGGAGACCACCAGTGCCGCCAGCGCGATGAGGCTGCGCTTGTAGACGATGCGGCCGGGGCTGGACTGCCCTTGGGGGATGCGCAGCACGCCGACGAGTGCATGGCTGGGTTGGGCGGTCAGCGACTCGTCGAGGCGACGCAACCGCCGCCAGCTAGCTCCTGCCACGGCGGGCGGTCATCGGTCAGCCTGACGCACGGACCCACTGTAACCACACGGGCGGCTAGCAGTTGAGCAGTGCGGCGAGCTCGGTCAAACCGGGCAGCTCATCGGGGACGACGGTGGTGCCGGTGCGCACGTAGTGGAAGGCGGCCCGCACCTGCGATTCCGGGCAGCCGGTCAGCGCCGACCAGGCCAGTCGGTAGACCCCGAGCTGAACGGTGGCGTGCCGACGGGCCTCGGGCCCGTCCGGGGCGGCACCGGTCTTCCAGTCGACCACGGTGACGCCGCCGTCCGGGTCGGCGAACACCGCGTCGATACGGCCGCGCACCACGGCCTGCCCGACGGCCATCTCGAAGGGCACCTCGACGTCGGTCGGGGTGCGGGCGGCCCATGGCGAATCCAGGAACGCCGTCTGCAGTGCGGCCAGGTCCTGCGCGTCGGCCCGGGCCTGATCGGCGTCGGCGGCACCGGGCAGGTCATCGAGTTCGAACAGTCGCTCCGCGCCGTAGAGACGCTGCACCCACTCGTGAAATGCGGTACCCAACAACGCATGCGGGTCGGGGCGACTCGGCAACCGGCGGGTGAGCCGCTGGGCGGCACCGTCCGGGTCGCGGCTCAGCTCGACCAGGTTGCTCACCGAGACCTGGCCGGGCAGGAGGCGTTGCGGCGGCTCGGCGGCCCGCGCCCGCTCGGCCAGCAGCGCCTCGACCTCGACAGACCATGAGCCGGCCCGCCGGCCCTCCGGCTGCGGCTCGCCGGCGGCCAGCGCCGCAGCGACCAGTGCCGCACCACGCTCGACATCACTGCGCCGGCCGGCCAGCGGGTCGGCCGGCCAGCTGGCTTCGGTGGGGGCCTCCGACAGGGGGTTGGGTTCACCGGGGGCGGGTTCCGGCGCCCACTGGTCGACGGTTCCACAGGGCGATCCGGCGGCGGCCGAATCGTCGAGGACGGCCTTGAGCTCGGTGAGGAACTCAGACGGACCGCGCGGCGTGGCCTCACCTGTCCCCCAATGGTGGCCGGAGATCAGCAGGGTGTCCTCGGCGCGGGTGACTGCGACGTAGAGCAGTCGGCGCTCCTCGTCGACCCGACGTTGGTCCAGCCGGCGCTGATGCCCCTCGACGGCCTCCTGCAGCTGCTTGCGGTTGGTGACCGCGTCGGTGTCGAGCAGCGGGACGCCGTGATCGCCCAGCCCATGCGGCGGTCCCAGCTTCCCCTCTCCTCCGTCGAGCCTCGCTGAACCGCCGAGTTGATGCGGCTGGGCGCGGTCGCCGCGCAGCAGCGGCGGCAGCTCGGCGGCATCGGAGAGCCAGTTGCGCCGCGACGCGGTCGAGGGAAATACCCGAGACACCAGGTGCGGCACCGCCACCACCTGCCATTCCAGGCCCTTGGCCGCGTGCACGGTGAGGATCTGCACCCGGTCGGCGGCAACCACCGGGGCCGCGGGCGCCAGCCCGTTCTCCGCATCGGCGGCCGCCGCGAGGTAGCCCAGCAGGCCCGGCAGGCAGGCCGCTCCCCCGGCCCCCTCGACGTAGCCGGCGACCACGTCGGCGAACGCGTCGAGCTGTTCGGTGCCCGACGCCTCGACGGTCACGGGCTGCCCGGCACGCACCTCGGTGTCCAGGCCGAGCACCCGGCGCACCTCGGCGACGAGGTCGGGCAGCGGATGCCACAGGTGGCCGCGCAGCACCCTCAGTTCCTCGGCCAATGCCACGATGCGGTGGTGCCCGGCGGCCGAATACCCTTCGGCGGGGCCGGGATCGGCGAGGGCGTCGGCCAGGCAGGCGGTGTCGGAGTCGGCTCCGGCCGCGGCGGCGATCTCGGTGGCCGATTCACCCGGATGGCCGGGCCGGGCCAATTGTGTTGCGCGCCGCCACAATGCGGCCAGGTCGGCAGCGCCGATCCGCCAACGCGCCCCGGTCAGCACCCGCATCGCCGCGGAACCGGCGGTCGGCTCCTGGATCAGCCGCAGCATCGCCACCAGGTCGGCGACCTCCGGCACCGACAGCAGGCCGGCCAGTCCCACCACCTCCACCGGGACACCGCGAGCCCGAATCGCCTCGGCCAGCGGCGCGGCATCGGCGTTGCGCCGCACCAGCACTGCCGCCGTCGGCGGGGCGACACCGTCGGCGGCGGCCCGCGCATAGCGCTGCTCCAACTGCTCAGCGACCCACTGCTGTTCGGTGTTGACGTCAGGCAACAGGGCAAGCCGCACATGGCCCAGCGGTGCATCCGGGCGGGGCCTCAGCGACTGCACGCTGACCGAGCGCTGCCGGGCCTGCGCGGAGATCTCATTGGCCAGGTGCAGCACCTCCGGCGGGTTGCGCCAGCTGGTCTGCAGTTCCAGGGTGGGCGCGGGACTGCCGTCGGACAGTGGGAAGTCGGTGGCGAATCGGGGCAGGTTGGTCGCCGAGGCGCCGCGCCAGCCGTAGATCGACTGGATCGGGTCGCCCACCGCTGTGAGCGCCAGGCCGTCGTCGGCGCCACGGCCGAACAACGCCGACAAGGCGATGCGCTGGGCGTGTCCGGTGTCCTGGTACTCGTCGAGCAGCACCACCCGGTAGGTGGCCCGCAACCGGGCGCCGACGGCCTCGTCGGCCTGTGCCAGCCGGGCAGCGGTGGACATCTGGGCGCCGAAGTCCATCACCCGCTCCGCACGCATCCGCTGGTGCAGGGCGTCGATGAGCGGTACCAGTTCGGCGCGACCGGTCTGGGTGTCCAGCATCTTCAGCAGCGCCTGGTTCGGTTCGGCGCGCTGGCGCGGCCCGGGCGGCAGGGTGTGGACCAGACGCTCCAGTTCCAGGTGGGTGTCGCGCAGCGCATCGGTGTCCACCAGGTGCTCGGCAAGCTGGCCGGCCAGCCCCAGCACCGCCCGGGTGACCGCGGCCGGGTCCCGGTCGGTGCGCAGCTCGCCGGGATGGCTGTTGACCACGTCGAAGGCCAGCTGCCACAGTCCGGTCTCGGTGAGCAGCCGGGTGTCGGGTTCGATCCCCAGGCGCAGTCCGTGCTCGCGCAGCAACGCACCGGCGAAGGCGTGATACGTGCTGACGGTGGGAGCCGCCGGAGCGGCATCGGGCCCGGCACCGACGGGTTCGGGGATCACCAGCCCGACCCCCGCGAGCCGGGCGAGCCGGGAACGGACCCGGCGCAGCAGCTGCCCGGCGGCCTTTCGGGTGAACGTCAACCCCAGCACCTGGCCGGGGTCGGCGTGGCCGTTGGCCACCAGCCACACCACCCGGGCTGCCATGGTCTCGGTCTTGCCGGCGCCGGCGCCGGCGATCACCACCAGCGGGCCCGGCGGGGCGGCGATCACCGCGGCCTGCTCGTCGGTGGGCTGATGCAGCCCGAGCGCGGACGCCAGTTCGGCGGGGTCGTAACGATTCGTCATGCATCGCCCCCGTTGTGGGCGGGGCAGATCGGCCGGACCGGGCAGTGCCGGCAGCCGGGGTTGACCCGGGCGGTGAACTCCGGGCCTGCGGTGGCCGCGGCGGCCTCGGCGATCCGTTCCCGCCACTGCTGACCGGTGTCGGGGGTGAGCGGGTCCTGGTCGCGTTCGGTGGCGCCGCCGTCGCGGGGTTTGGCCGGGTAGACCAGCCGGGCGCCGCCGGGAACTTCGCCGGATCCGACCAGGCCGGCTTCCACGGCGAGCTGGTAGACGGCCAATTGGGCGTGCTGTTGCGCGTCGTCCTTGGTGGCCGGGCTCTTGGCGGTCTTGACGTCGACCACCACCAGCCGGTCGGCGGCATCGCGTTCGACCCGGTCGATGCGGCCACGCAGCCGGACCCCGTCGCCGGCGTCGATCACCCCGTCGAAGGCGATCTCGGTGCCGACTTCGGTGAGCTGGTCGCGGGTCTGCGCCCGCCATTGCAGGAAGGTCTCCAGCATGGCGCGGTGCCGGTCACGTTCGTTGGCCGAATACCACTGCGCGTCGAACGGCAGCTGCTGCCAGGCTCGGTCCAGTTCGGCGAGCAGCTCTTCACGGGTACCCGACGATTGGGCGACCAGCGCGTGCATCACCGATCCGATGGTCGAGCGCAGGTCGCGGCCGTCGGCGCCGCCGTGCCGTTCGGCCAGCCAGCGCAGCGGGCAGTCCAGCAGATTCCCCAGCGCCGACGGTGACAGCGTGACGGGCGGCCCGGTCCCGGTGTGCCACAGCGGTTCGGTGGAGCTGACCGGCGTGGTGCCGTACCAGTCGGCCGGGTCGGCGCCGGGCACCCCAGCTCGAGCCAGCCTGGCCAATTGCGTTGCGGCCTCGGATCGTTCGTCATCACCGACCGCGCCATCCGGCGCGCAGACCACGGCCCGAAGCCGCCCGACGAGCCCGGCCGCCGACAGCACCGGCGGGGCCACCACCGGCGGCACCCGCACGGCGCTCTCCCCGGTCGTGCAGCCGAGAAGTTCGGTGAGGAACTCCGACGGGATCTGCTCGTCACCGCCGGCCTCCCCGTCAACCGCGGTGACGATCAGACTGCGCCGCGCCCGGCCCATCGCGGCCACCAGCAGACGGCGCTCCTCGGCCAGCAGCGGCGCCCGGGCCGAGACGTCGTCACCGAGACCGCGCAGGGCGTCCAGCAGCCGCTGGGTTCCCAGCACTCCGCCGCGCGGAATGGTATTGGGCCACAGTCCCTCTTGAACGCCGGCTATCACCACCAGATCCCATTCGCGTCCGAGCGCGGCGTGCGCGCTGAGCACATCGACCGTCTCGGTGCCCGTTGCCGGTTCGGCGCGCGGCGCCACCAACTGCATGGCGGTGACGTACTCGATGAGCCCCGCCAGGCTGGCCCCGGCGGTGCGCGCCGCATACTGCTCGGCCAGGTCGAACAATGCGGTCACCGCGTCCAGGTCCCGGCCGGCCTGCGCTCCGGCCGGGCCGCCCCGCTCGGCGGCTGAGAGCCAACGTTGTTGCAACCCAGAGCGATTCCACGCCTGCCACAGAGTGTGGTGCGGGTCGTGGCCCTGGGCATGGCTGCGTGCCGCGGCCTGCAACACCGCGTGCACCCGGCGCAGCGGCCGGGTATGGCCGGCCGGCAGCGAGCCGGTGTCGCCGCACAGCGCCGCCGCCAGCCGGTCATCCTGCCCGTCTCCACCACCCCGGCGCAGTGCCCGCTGCAGCTGCCGCAGCGAGATCGGGTCCACCCGCCCGATCGGCCCGGTGAGCAGTGCCAGCGCCCGGGGCTCGCCGACCCCGTGGGCCGTGCATTCCAGCACGCTGAGCAGGGCAGCCACCGCGGGCTGTTCGGCGAGCAGCCCACCGCCGGCCGGAACACTCACCGGAACACCGGCAGCGGCCAGGGTTCGGGGCAGCCCGGAGGCCGCCCGCGGCACCGAGCGGACGATCACCGCCATCTGCGACCACGGCACACCGTCGACCAGGTGGGCGCGGCGCAGGGTGTCGGCGATCAGGGCGGCCTCGGCATGCCCGGTGGCGGCGGTGCGCACGGTCACCGACCCGGCATCGGGCCCGGCGCCCTCAAGATTCCGGGTGGCGCTGATGCCGGGCAGCCGCCGGCCGACGGCGTTGACGGCCGCGACCACCGCCGGGGCGCACCGGTGCGACTTCGTCAAAGCAACCACGGGCACCGTGGCCCCGTCAGCCAACAACGCCGCGGGTTCGGCGCCCCGAAACCCGTACACCGCCTGATCCGGATCCCCAGCGATCACGGTGCTCTGGACTCCGGCGGCCAACACCCGTACCAGCCGGGCGGCCTGCGGGTCGAGTTGCTGGGCGTCGTCGACCAGCAGCAGCCGGATGCGGCTGCGCGCCTCGGCCAGCAGTTCGGGATCGGCGGCGAACGCCTCCAGGGCGGCCCCGACCAGCTCGGCGGCGCCCAGCGCCGGCGTGGTCGCCTGCGGCGCGGCGGTGCCGACCGCGGCCCGCAGCAGCATCACCTGCTCGTACTGCTGGGCGAAGCGACCCGCGGCCGTCCATTCCGGGCGGCGGTGCTGCTTGCCCAGCCTGATCAGCTGCGCGGGGTCGACGCCGCGTTCGGCGCAGCGGGCCATCAGGTCGCGCAGTTCGGTGGCGAAGCCGTCGGTGGCCAGTGCTGCGTGCAGCGCCGCCGGCCAGGCACCGGCGCCGTCACCGACGAGCAGTTCACGGATGACGCTGTCCTGCTCGGCGCCGGTGACCAGCCGGGGCGGAGCGGCCTCGGCCCGCCGGGCGGCGCGCTGCAGCACCGCGAACGCGTAGCTGTGCACGGTGCGCACCACCGATTCGCGGATCACCGACCGGCCGGCGGGGCGGGCACCCAGCAGTGCCGCCGTCATCGCCGCACGCGCAGCGGTGCTGACGCGGCCGGGGGTGAGCAGCAGCACCGATTCCGGGTCGACGCCGCCGGCCACGTGGGCGACGGCCGCATCCACCAGCAGGCTGGTCTTGCCGGTGCCGGGCCCGCCCAGGACCCGCAGCACCCCGCGCCGCGCCGGGTCCAGCGCGGCGCACGCGTCGGGACTCCAGCGTTGCGACATGTCGACATCACAGCATTGTGGTGTGACAAGTCCCGGTCGGCGCACCGCCGGCACACCCCGACTGGCAGCATCACCGAGGTGAGCGATCTCCTGCATGTGCACCGCTACGGCCCACCCGGACCGGTTCGGATCCTGGCGATTCACGGCCTGACCGGCCACGGCCAACGCTGGCAGCACCTGGCCGATGATCACCTGGCCGAGTTCGGGGTCCTCGCACCGGATCTGCTCGGACACGGCCGTTCGTCGTGGGCGGCCCCGTGGAGCATCGACGCCAACGTCGCCGAGCTCGCGACACTGTTGGACACGGCCGCCGAACAGCCGGTCGTGGTGGTGGCGCATTCGTTCGGCGGCGCCATCGCCCTGGCGTTGGCCGCCGCCCGCCCTGATCTGGTGGCCGCACTGGTGCTGCTCGACCCGGCGGCCGGTTTGGACGGTGCCTGGATGGCCCGGATCGCCGACGCGATGCTGGCGTCCCCGGACTATCCCGACGCCGCCGAGGCACGCGCGGAGAAGGAGCACGGCTCCTGGTCGGATGTTCCCCCGGCCGTGCTCGACGCCGAAGTCGACGAACACCTCATCACGTTGCCGAGTGGACGCGTCGGCTGGCGGATCAGCGTGCCGGCGATGATGTCGTACTGGAGCGAGTTGGCCCGCCCCCTGGTGCTGCCCGACGCCACCGCCACCACCCTGGTGCGAGCCACTCGCACCTCGCCTCCGTATGTGAGCCAGGAGCTCATCGCAGCGCTGGAGGAGCGACTGGGACCGGATTTCCGGTTGGTGGACATCGAATCTCAGCACATGGTGCCGCACGCCCGGGCCACCGAGGTCGCCGCGCTGATCCGCGAGCGGCTGCCGGCAACCTGATGGCTGCTGTCACCGAAGACCAGGTCGAGCTGGTGCGCGCGCTGGTCGCCGCGATACCTGCCGGCCGGGTCGCCACCTACGGTGACATCGCCGACGCCGCAGGGCTTTCCAGTCCGCGCATCGTCGGATGGATCATGCGCACCGATTCCGCCGACCTGCCGTGGCACCGGGTGATCCGGGCATCGGGGCGACCGGCGCCGCACCTGAGCGCCCGACAATTGGAAGCGCTTCGCGCCGAAGGGGTTCTGGCCGACGACGGGAAAGTGGACCTGTGCGCCACGCGGCACCGGTTCTGAAAAGGCCGCTACAGCGCCAGACGCACCAGCGCCGCGGTACGCGCCAGACCCGGGAACGCCTCGGCCGTCGATCTCGGATGCAGCGCATGCACTGCGAGACGGAACATCAATGCGCGCAACAACATTTGCGGCCACTCCGGCAGCGTCTCCCAGCGCTCGATCAGCCCGTCGTCGGCGTCACCCCAGGACAGCGCGTCCACCACGACCACACCGGCAGCCCACGACGCCGGCCGCCAATACGGCGTGATGTCGGTGATACCGGGTGCCGCGGCGCCGGAGAACAGCACCGTGCCGTACAGGTCGCCGTGCACCAGCTGGCTGGCACTCTTGGTCGGTTTGCGAAGCGTGGCAAGCTGATTGATCAGGTCGATCGAGCGCTGGCCGTCCACCGATCCGGGGGCCAGTCGGGCGCCACCCTGCAGTGAGGCGAACGGACGGTCCTCCCACGCGGCCCGGTCCGCGGCGATGAACACGTCGACATCTGCCCAAGGTGCCACCGGTGCCTGGGTCAGGAACCGGGGCCGCTCCATCTTGGAGGTGGCCTCGTGCAGCCGGGCCGCCGCCGACACCACCTCGTCATGGCGGGGTTCGGGGCTGCCGGCGACGAAGGTGTCGGCCCGCCACCCCGACACCACGTAGCGTCCGTCGGTGGAGCGCACCGGACGGGCGAGCCGGATTCCGTCGGCGAACAGCGTCTCGCGCACCTTTGCCGACCAGGCGGCCCTGGCGTGGTCGGCAACCATCGACAGCACCACTTCCCCGCACTTCCAGCCGTCTTCCCAACCGGCACCGAGAGGGGTGGGTGTGACATTGCGGATGCCGAAGGTTGCCAGCACATGCTCGGGCGGCGGCTCGACGGTCACGCGATAAGAGTAACGGGGCGTACTGCGTTCACAGCGCTAGTACATGACCATGTCGGGCTGCATCTGCTTGGCCCACGCCACAATTCCACCCTGCAGATGCACCGCGTCGGCGAATCCGGCCTTCTTCAGAGTGGCCAGCACCTCTGCGGAGCGCACACCGGTCTTGCAGTACAGCACCGACATCCGGTCCTGCGGCACGCTCGCCAGGCCCGCTCCGGTGTTGATCACCGACTGCGGAACCAGCACCGCACCCTCGATGTGGTTGATCGCCCACTCCCCGGGTTCGCGCACGTCGATCAGTGCCGGCGGCCGGTCGGAGTCCAGCAGTTCACGCAGCTCGGCGGGGGTGATGGTGGACCCGGCAACCGCCTCGCCGACGTCGGCGGGGTCGACACCGCACCACGCCTCGTAGTCGGTCAGCTCGGTGATCGCCCGTGTCGCCGGATCCTTGCGGACGGCGATGGTGCGGTAGCTCATCGCCAACGCGTCGTAGATCATCAGCCGGCCCAGCAGCGACTCACCGATGCCGGTGATCAGCTTGATCGCCTCGGTGCCCATCACCGACCCGATCGACGCGCACAGCACCCCCAGCACGCCGCCCTCCGCGCACGACGGCACCGTTCCCGGCGGCGGGGGTTCAGGGTACAGATCGCGGTAGTTCAGGCCCCGCCCGTCCGGGGCGTCCTCCCAGAACACCGAAACCTGGCCCTCGAAGCGGTAGATCGACCCCCACACGTACGGCTTGTGCGCCAGCGCGGCGGCATCGTTGACCAGGTACCGGGTGGCGAAGTTGTCGGTGCCGTCGAGGATCAGGTCGTAGGACTCGAACAGCTCGACAGCGTTGTCCGCGGTCAGCCGCACCTGGTGCAGCCGAACCTGCACCAGTGGGTTGACCGCGGCGATCGAGTCGCGGGCGCTCTCGGCCTTCGACCGGCCCACGTCGGAGACCCCGTGGATGACCTGGCGCTGCAGGTTGGATTCCTCGACGACGTCGTCATCGACGATTCCGAGGGTGCCGACGCCGGCCGCGGCCAGATACAGCAGGGTGGGCGCACCCAGGCCGCCGGCGCCGATCACCAGCACCCGGGCGTTCTTCAGGCGCCGCTGCCCGAGCACGCCGACGTCCGGGATGATCAGGTGGCGGCTGTAGCGGGCCACTTCGTCGCGGGTCAGTTCGGCTGCGGGTTCCACCAACGGTGGCAGTGACGGGGACATCGGCTCAGGCGATCGGGGACGGCCACGGATTGAACCGGCAGGTCTTACCGTCGGGCTTGACCCATTCCGGGTCGAACTTCGCCGCGTCGTCGTTGGACGTGCCGAACGTCTGCTGCATCATCACCGGCGCCAGGCCGTCCTGCTTGTCACACGGTTCGTGATGCGAATAGCCGATGGCGTGACCGACCTCGTGGTTGATCAGGTACTGCCGGTAGGACCCGATGTCGCCCTGGAAGGGCACCGCGCCGCGCACCCAGCGGGCCTCGTTGATGAACACCCGCGGCTCTGACTTCGCCCCGTAGGACGGGTTGTAGCAGGACGCCTCCAGCTCGATCTCGTAGCCGCAACCCTCCCGGACCGTCATCGGTGAGGTCAGCGAGATACGGAAGTCGGGTTCGACGCCGCTGGCGGCGTCCACCCGGACGAAGCCGATCTGGGGGGTGTGCGTCCAGCCCTTGGGGTTGCGCAGGGTCTGGTCGACCATCTGAGCGAAACCCTCGTCACCGCCGAACGTGGTGGTGTCGACGCCGTTCTCAACCTCGATGGTGTAGGCGAACACCTTCTCGGTGCCCTGCCCGAACTCCTGCCCGGCGCCGGGGATCACATGCCAGGTCATGTTGCCGGCCTCGCTGATCGGCCCGCCGTCGGGCAGGACTCCGGTCGGCAGGTTGACGTCGAACTGGGTCAGGCCGCGCGGCGGCGCACCGATGATCGAGGTGCCGGCCGATCCGATCGTCGGCGGGCTCGAAATCCCGTCTTCGACGTCGTGAGTACGCACCCCGGTACCGGTCACGGTCTGGTAGACCACCACCACGGTCAGCGCCAGCAGCACCGGAAGCGCGTAGGCCCGCCAGCCGTAGGTGGACACGAACCGGCCCAACCAGCTCTGCTTGCGCCACTGGCGGTGGATGTCGCGCTCAGAGCGCACCCGCCCGGCACCGGCCGCCAGCGGGTCACGCTGGGCGCGCAGCGGTTCACGGAAGCGATCCCGAAGCACCGGGGTTCGACCGCCGTGCCGCCCCGGGTCGTAGGTCACCGTCCCAGGATGACACAGCCACCGCGAGCTGGGACTCTTCGCCGCGCCAACCGGGGGTCATCCGGGGATATGACGGTCATGCGCGTAGTCTCGCTGTCACGCACCGGCCGTCGAGTGAGCATGCCCGACGGTCGGCAGAACCCGGATTGAGGAGTCGATGAGCAAACCGATCGACACGGCTGAGCGCGCCGCCGCAAAGTCGGCCGGGCGCGGCTCTGGCGCTGCCAAGGCAGCGACCGGCAACCGCCGGGGCAGCCGACTGCCCCGTGACGAGCGCCGTGGCCAGCTGCTGATCGCCGCCAGCGAGGTGTTCGTCGACCGCGGCTACCACGCCGCCGGGATGGATGAGATCGCCGACCGTGCCGGTGTCAGCAAACCGATCCTCTACCAGCACTTCGCCTCGAAGCTGGAGCTGTACCTCGCGGTGCTGGCCAAACACGTCGAGAACCTGGTCTCCGGTGTGCGCCAGGCGCTGCGGACCACCACCGACAACCGCCAGCGGGTGCGGTCGGCGGTGCAGGCGTTCTTCGATTTCATCGAGCACGACGGCCAGGGCTATCGGCTGATCTTCGAGAACGACAACGTCGCCGAGCCGCAGGTGGCGGTCCAGGTGCGGGTGGCCACCGAGTCCTGCATCGACGCGGTCTTCGATCTGGTCAGCCACGATTCCGGCCTGGATCCGCACCGCTCCCGGATGGTCGCGGTGGGGTTGGTGGCGATCAGCGTCGACTGCGCCCGCTACTGGCTGGACAGTGACCGCCCGATCTCCAAAGAGGACGCCATCGACGGCACGGTGGCGTTCGCCTGGGGCGGGCTGTCACACGTGCCGCTTATGCGCTAAGCGCTAGCGGCGTCCGCGCCGATCCCGAACCCGACCCGGCGGCTGTCGGCGACGCCGATCTCCACGTAGGCGATCTTGGCGGCCTGAACCAGGTAGCGGCGGCCCTTCTCGTCGGTCAGGGCGAGCAGTTCCGTGCCCTTCCCCAGCGCGGCGGAGACCAGTTTCTCGACCTCGTCTGGCGTCTGCGAGCTGTTGATGACCAGTTCGCGCGCACTGTCGGTGACCCCGATCTTGACCTCCACGCCGGCCCCTTTCGTTTCGCGGTGGGCGTTGTAGAGCAGGCTAGTGGACGAGCGCGGTGACGTTCAGGCCAGACCCAGTTCCCGCATTCGTTGGTCATGGGTCTGCTGGACCCGGTCGAAGAACGCCGCCAGGTGGGTCAGCCCCGCCGAGCCCGACACCACCAGGTCGACGAGTTCATCGTGGTCGGCCAACACGTACTGGGCCTGGGTGATCGCCTCGCCGAGCAGCCGGCGCGACCACAGCGCAAGCCGGCTGCGCTGTTTGGTGCTGGCCGTCACCGCGCTGCGCACCTCCTCCAGCACGAACTGGGAGTGGTGGGTCTCGGCGAGCACGGCGCGCACCACGTCGGCCGCCTCGTCGGGGAGCCCGTCGGCGATATGCCGGTAGAGGTCGGCGGCCATCGCGTCACCGACGTAGGTCTTGACCAGAGCCTCCAGCCAGGTGCTGGGCATGGTCAGTCGATGGTAATTGTCCAGGGCGGTGGCGTATTTCGACATCGCGGCCACCACGTCGACGCCACGGGCGTGCAGTGCCGCACGCAGCAGTTCGTAGTGCCCCATCTCGGCTGCGGCCATGGCCGCCATCGAGATCCGACCGCGTAGGTCGGGCGCCATCCGGGCCTCGTCGGTGAGCCGGTAGAACGCCGCCACCTCGCCGTAGGCCAGCAGCGCGAAGAGCTCGTTGACACCGGGATGATCGGCAGACAACCGCGGCTTTTCAGCCTGCGCCACCGGGTCGGCCGAGGGAACCGAATTCATCACCACACTGTAGGCGTTGCGCTGCGATAGGCGGATGTCCGGCCCGACCAGGTACTATGACCAGCAGGCAGTGCCGTTCTCGGCGCTGCCGCGCAATATGCGTGCACGCGGGTGGCCCGCCTCCTCAGCGAGTGTGAGGCCCCGAATCGGCAAGGTATCGACTGTCGCAGTGTGTGCGCCCGAACAACACCGCGATCGACTGATATACCGCGCCGACTTCGAAAGGCATCTGCCAGCGCATGACCCCGCTTATCTCCACCACCACCCCGACCACTCCCCCGAGCTTCGCCGAACTGGGCGTCCGCGATGAGATCGTGCGCGCCCTGGCCGAGGACGGCATCGAGCACGCCTTCGCGATTCAGGAGCTGACGCTGCCGCTGGCCCTGGCCGGCGACGACCTGATCGGCCAGGCCCGCACCGGCATGGGCAAGACCTACGGCTTCGGCGTCCCGCTGCTGCAGCGGGTGACCACCAGCACCGACCGGCCGCTGTCCGGCATTCCGCGGGCGCTGGTCGTGGTGCCCACCCGGGAGCTGTGCATCCAGGTCTCCGGCGATCTCGCCGACGCGGCCAAGTACCTGACCGCCGGGGACCGCCCGCTGTCGGTGCAGGCCATCTACGGCGGCCGGCCCTACGAGCCGCAGATCGAGGCGCTGCAGGCCGGCGCCGACGTGGTGGTGGGTACCCCGGGCCGACTGCTCGACCTGGCCCAGCAGGGACACCTGCAGCTGGGCGGGTTGGCGGTCCTGGTGCTCGATGAGGCCGACGAGATGCTGGACCTGGGCTTTTTGCCCGACATCGAGCGCATCCTGGCCCGCATCCCCGACGACCGGCAGTCGATGCTGTTCTCGGCGACCATGCCCGGCCCGATCATCACGCTGGCCCGCAGCTTCATGAACCAGCCCACCCACATCCGCGCCGAGGCGCCGCACTCCTCGGCGGTACACGACGCGACCGAGCAGTTCGTCTACCGCGCCCACGCGCTGGACAAGGCGGAACTGGTCGCCCGGGTGCTGCAGGCCCGCGGCCGCGGCGCGACGATGATCTTCACCCGCACCAAGCGCACCGCGCAGAAGGTCGCCGACGATCTGGGCGAGCGCGGTTTCAAGGTCGGCGCGGTGCACGGCGACCTGGGTCAGGTGGCCCGGGAGAAGGCGCTCAAGCAGTTCCGCGGCGGTGAGATCGACGTGCTGGTCGCCACCGACGTGGCCGCCCGCGGTATCGACATCGATGACGTCACGCACGTCATCAACTACCAGTGCCCCGACGACGAGAAGACCTACGTGCACCGGATCGGCCGCACCGGCCGGGCGGGCCGCACCGGCGTCGCGGTCACGCTGGTGGACTGGGACGAGCTGGCCCGCTGGACGATGATCGACAAGGCATTGAACCTGTGCTGCCCGGACCCGGCCGAGACCTACTCCAGCTCCCCGCATCTGTTCACCGAGCTCAACATCCCCACCGATGTCACCGGCAGCATCGGCAAACCGCGCCGCGCACCGGCCAAGCGGGAGGACGGCGAGCGCCGCGAGACCTCGGCCGACCGGCAGCGCGAGCCCCGCAACCCGAACCGGTCACGGCGGCGCACCCGCGGTGGCCAGGGCGACGGCACCGCACCGCAGGCCACTGCCGAAACCACACCGGCCGCTGACGACAACGGCCAGGCCGCGCCACGGCGTCGTCGCCGCCGGCGGCCGAACAAGCCCGCCGCCGCGGCCGCGAACGGCAGCTGAGCGCAGGTCCGATGGTCCGACCGGAACGCCGCACCAGAGGCGATCTGATGGCTGCCGCAGCGATAGCCGCCGCGGTCGTGATCGCCGGGGCGGCCATCTGGTGGACCAGTGACGCCCGCGCCACCGTGCTGCGCCCGGCATCGGACACCTCGGCCAACCCGCAGTCGGCAGTGATGGTGCCGGCGGCACTGAGCCAGCGCTGGACCGCGGCCAGCCCGGCCACCAGTTCCCCGGTGGTGGTCTCCGGCACGCTGGTCACCGGCGACGGGCCGCAGATGACCGGCCGCGACCCCAACACCGGTGAGCAGCGCTGGAGCTATGCGCGCGGCGTCGACCTGTGCGCGGTGTCGTGGATCTACCGTCAGGCCGTCGGGGTCTATCCCGACTCCCGCGGGTGTGGCCAGGTCAGCACCGTCACCGCCGCGACGGGCATGCGCGGGCCATCCCGGACCAGCTACGCCGACAAGACCGTCACCGTCACCTCGGAGGGCAGCGCGGTGCTCTCGGCCGGGCGCACCCGCCTGGAACTGTGGCGCTCGGACATGGTGCGGGTGCTGTCCTACGGCGAGATCGACGCCCGGGTGAAGCCGTCGGCCCGCGGCCGCGGCCAGGGCTGCACCCTGGTGTCGGCGGCGGCGTCATCCGCGGCGGTCTCGGTGCTGGAGTCCTGCGCCGGCCAGGCGGATCTGCAATTGACGCTGCTGCGCCCCGCCAAGGAAGAGGACGAACCCGAACAGCAGCATGTCCCCGACCTCGGGGTGGCCGCCGACTCCGGCGCCCGGGTGATGGCGGTCACCGAATCCGACACCGGCACCAACACCGCGGTGTACCTACCCACCCCGGAGCCGCGGGTCGAGGTCTTCGATCAGACCGGCACCCGGATCGCCAAGACGCTGCTGCCGGCTGAGGCCACCGCCGCCAGCGCCGCGGTGACGGTGTCGCGGCCCAGCGGGTTGATCTGCTGGTGGACCGGCGACGCGGTACTGGTGTTCGACTCGGGCACCCTGGCCTACCGCTACACCATCGGCGCGTCCGGGCCGGCGGTTCCGCTGGGGCCCGCAGCGATCATGGCCGATCGGCTGTTGATTCCCGTCGCCGGCGGCGTCGGCGTCTACGACCAGAAGACCGGTGCACCCGAACGCGTCATCCCGGTCAGCCGTCCGGCCGGGGTGTCCTCGGTGTTTCCGGTCGTGTCCGGCCCGATGATCCTCGAGCAGCGCGACGACACCGTGGTGGGGCTGGGCTGAGCCACCTCTCCCCCTGCGCGAGCGTGCACAGTTGTACGACCCAACCCGGCGTGTCGCGTACAACTGTGCACGCTCGCGGGAATGGCCGGTTAAACCTCGGGGGCGAACGTGGGCAGCGCCTTACCGTTCTTCCAGTGCTTGAGCAGTGCCTCGGCCAGCTGCCGGTAGGCCTGCGCGCCCTTGTTCTTGCGCCCGGCCATCACCGAGGCCCCCGACGCGCTGGCCTCGGCGAAGCGCACCGTGCGCGGAATCGGCGGGGCCAGCACCGGCAGGCTGTACCGGTCGGCGACGTCGAGCAATACATCACGGCTGTGCGTGGTGCGCGAGTCATACAGGGTGGGCAGCGCCCCGAGCAGACGCAGCTTCGGGTTGGTGATCTGCTGGACGTCGTTGACAGTGCGCAGGAACTGCCCGACGCCGCGGTGCGCCAGGGTCTCGCACTGCAGCGGCACGATCACCTCGCCGGCCGCGGTGAGCCCGTTGAGGGTGAGCACCCCCAGTGACGGCGGGCAGTCGACGATGGCCACGTCGAACTGGTCGTCCAGTTTGGCCAGCGCCCGCGCCAAGGCGTACTCGCGGCCGGCCCTCATCAGCAGCATCGCCTCCGCGCCGGCCAGGTCGATGTTGGCCGGCAGCAACGTCATACCTTCGCCGGTCGGCACCAGCGCGGCGTTGGGCTCGACCTCACCGAGCAGCACCTCGTGCACCGACACCGGCAGCTTGTCGGGGTCATGCCCCAACGAGAACGTCAGGCAGCCCTGCGGGTCGAGATCGACCAACAGCACCCGCCGGCCCAGCTCGGCCATCGCCGCGCCCAGCGAGGCCACCGTCGTGGTCTTGGCCACGCCGCCTTTCTGATTGGCAACCGCCAAGATTCGAATGCCCGTCACACCGACATACTGGCACGCCCGGTGACCCCACAGTTCGCCGTCGGGCAGAATCGGCGGGCGTGGGGATCGAGGAGCACCGACTGCTGCTGCTGCGCCATGGCGAGACCGAGTGGTCCCGCAGCGGGCGGCACACCGGACGCACCGACCTGGATCTGACCGACACCGGCCGCCGTCAGGCCGTCGCCGCTCGCGTCACGCTGACCAAGCTGGCGCCCGACAACCCGCTGGTCATCTGCAGCCCGCGTCGCCGCGCCCAAGTGACCGCCGAACTCGCCGGGCTGCACATCGACGAGATCTCCGACGACCTGGCCGAATGGGACTACGGACGTTACGAGGGACTGACCACGCCCCAGATCCGCGAAACGGAATCGGATTGGCTGGTCTGGACGCACGGGAGCCCCGGCGGCGAGACCGTGGCCCAGGTCGGTGACCGCGCCGATCGGATGGTGGCAGTCGCGCTGCGGCAGTTGACCACCCGCGACGTGGTGTTCGTCGGGCACGCGCATTTCTCCCGGGCGGTGATCACCCGGTGGTTGGAGTTGCCGGTGGCCGACGGTGCCCGGTTCGCGATGCCGCCGGCGTCGGTGGCCGTGTGCGGATTCGAGCACGGGGCACGCCAGCTGGCGGCGCTCGGTCTGACCGGGCCGCAAGCGCCTTGACGACACCGGCATTCGTGCTGTCCGGACCGGGCGGGACGCTGTGGGCCGACGAGATGGCGGCCGGCTTCAGCGATGTCGCTCAAGCACAAGCGGCACTGGCCGCCGGCCAGGCGCCGATCATGGTGGGCGCGTTGCCTTTCCACCCGGATGCCGCCGCCGCGCTGTTCGTCCCCCGCCAGATTCGCACCGATGCCCTGCCACCGCTGCCGGATCCGGTGCTGCCCGCGGTGCACATCACCGGGGCGCTACCCGAGCCCGAGGAGCACCGGGCCCGGATCCGCCGGGCGATCGCCGAGCTGGCCGCGCCGCAGCCGGTACTCCACAAAGTGGTGCTGGCTCGCGGCCTGGCACTGGCCGCCGACGCACCGCTGGACGCCGGCGCCGTGTTGCGTCGACTGATGGCCGCCGACCCGAGCGGCTACGGCTACCTGTCCGACCTGAGTGCGGCAGGCGGTGAGCACACCGGCACGGTGCTGGTGGGCGCCAGCCCCGAGTTGCTGGTCGCCCGCGACGGCGACCGGGTCACCTGCCGGCCGTTCGCCGGTTCCGCACCCCGCTGCCCCGACCCGGACGTGGACGCCGCCAACGGCGCCGCGCTGGCCGAATCGGGCAAGAACCGCCACGAGCACCAGCTCGTCGTCGATCAGCTGCGGGCCGTGCTGGAACCGCTCTGCGCCGAGTTGGACGTCGCGCCCGCTCGGCTGACCGGCACCGCAGCGGTGTGGCACCTGAGCACCCCGATCAGCGGCCGGCTGCGCGACACCTCCACCACGGCCCTGGATCTGGCGCTGGCGCTGCACCCCACGGCCGCGGTCGGCGGCGTCCCGACCGCCGCCGCGGTCGACCTGATCACCGAACTGGAGGGCGATCGGGGTTTCTATGCCGGCGCGGTCGGCTGGTGCGACGCCGGCGGCGACGGCCGGTGGGTGGTGTCGATCCGCGGCGCGCGGCTCTCCGCTGACCGGCGATCCGCGCTGGCCCACGCCGGCGGCGGGATCGTCGCCGAATCCGATCCGGACGACGAACTGGCCGAGACCGTGACGAAGTTCAGGACGATCCTGACGGCGTTGGGCGCCCAGCCGCCCAGCGCAGCGCCGCCGGGCTGAACAGTGCCGCCAGCACCGCCAGCGCCACCACCGCGACCGCCGCGCCGTAACCCCAGCGCTGCGAGCCGACTCCCAGATACCAGGCGACCGGCAGCAGGGTCAGGTTGGTGATCACCGCGGCGCCGCGCCCGGCCCGCCGTCCCCGCAGCAGAGTCCAGCCGGCGGCCAGCACCGCCGCACCGATCAGCGCGAACCACACCGCGGTGCCGTAACCGCTGACCACCTGCTGATCCGCGCCGGCCAGGCCGCGCACCACCAGCACCGCCGCGACCGCCAGCGCGGCCGCCCCCTGAGCCGCGACGATCCCGCCGGCAACGAGCACGGCGGGCGGCCGGTCGGCGTGGTCGTTCACGCGGCCAGCCTAACCACGCCCCGACCACCCGCCGATTGCCCATAGACTCTTACTTCGTGCGTGCCGTGCTGATCGTGAATCCCAATGCCACTTCCACCACCGCGGCCGGCCGTGACCTGTTGGCGCATGCCCTGGAGAGTCGGCTCGATCTGACCGTCGCGCACACCGACTACCGCGGCCACGCCATCGAGATCAGCCAGGCCGCCGCCCGCGACGGGATCGACCTGGTGATCGCCCACGGCGGCGACGGCACCGTGCACGGCGTGGTCAACGGTCTACTCGGCGAGCCCGGTTCGGCGCCGCCGCCGCACCTGCCCGCGGTGGCGGTGGTGCCCGGCGGGTCGGCGAATGTCTTCGCCCGTTCACTCGGGATGGCCGCCGACCCTATCGCGGCCACCAATCAACTGATCGGATTGATCAAAGATGTTGACAGACACCCGAATTGGCGTCGAATCGGGTTGATCGACTGCGGTGAGCGGTGGTCTGTGCTCAACGCCGGCATGGGCCTCGACGGTGCGGTTGTGGCCGCGGTCGAGGCCGAGCGCGAGAAGGGCAGCGATGTCAGCGCACTGCGCTACATCCGCGCGGCGGTCCGCACGGTGCTGGCCGCCACCCGGCGTGAACCGACGCTGACCCTGCAGATCAACGACGCCGACCCGATCACCGGCGTGCACTTCGCCTTCATCTCGAACTGCAGCCCGTGGACCTACGCCGATCAGCGGTCGGTGTTCACCAACCCCGACACCACTTTCGAGTCGGGCATGGGCTTATTCGCGACCACCAGCCTGAAGGTGCTTCCGACCCTGCGACTGGTCCGCCAGATGCTGTCGAAACGACCGAACCCGCGCGCCAAACAACTCATCCGCGATGACAATGTGGCCACTTTGCGCGTCGACGCGGGCGACACGCCTATCGCCACCCAGATCGACGGCGAGTACCTCGGGCTGCGTACCTCGATGACGTTCCGCGCGGTCCCGGACGCGTTGAGCGTGGTGGCGCCGCCGGCTAAAATGCCTTGCTGAACTGCGGAGATGGCGATCATTCCGGTGACGAGCGCACAGAGGGTCTCATGTTAGTACACCCCCGCGGAATCTCCGGGAGCAGCCCCGCGCGGACGTGACGTCGGCCACGTGATAAAGCGCACCCTTGACATCTGTCCAGGCTGTGAAACGATCAATCGATCGGACGCAAGCCGTAACCATTTCTTGCGCCGCACATAACAGTTAAGAAACATCGTTGCGCACGCCGCTGCGCCCAGAGTGAGGAGTTGGAGACCTATGGATTGGCGCCACAAGGCGGTCTGTCGCGACGAGGACCCGGAGCTGTTCTTCCCGGTGGGAAACAGCGGTCCCGCGCTTGCTCAGATCGCGGCCGCGAAGCAGGTCTGCACCCGGTGCCCCGTGGTCACCGAATGCCTCACGTGGGCGCTGGAAACCGGTCAGGACGCCGGCGTGTGGGGCGGCATGAGCGAAGACGAGCGGCGTGCGCTCAAGCGCCGCAACGCCCGCACTCGGGCACGCAGCGGGGTCTGACCCGCCCAGCACTGCCAGACGGCGCGGCCCCGACCTTCCTGGTCGGGGCCGCGCCGTTTCGCATCGGGTTCTACAGCGCCTGGCGGGGCCGTCGGCTCCCGACCGGCACCCGCAGCACCATCTCGGTCCCCCCGCCCGGCGCGTCGCGCGTGGTCAGCGAACCGTCGAGCTCCCCGGACACCAGCGTGTTGACGATATGCAGCCCGAGTCGGTCGGAGTTCTCCAGGCTGAAACCCTCCGGCAGTCCGTGACCGTCGTCGTGCACCACCACGTCGAGCCAGCGCGCTGAGCGTTCGGCCTGGATCATCACACCGCGCGGATGCTCGCCGGCGTCGAAGGCGTGCTCGATCGCGTTCTGCACCAGCTCGGTGATCACCATGATCAGCGCGGTGGCCCGGTCGGCGTCCAGCGCACCCAGGACGCCGGTCCGACCGACGTGGATCGGGGTGTCCACGCTGGCGACGTCGTTCATCATCGGCAGAATCCGGTCGATCACCTTGTCGAGGTTCACCACCTCGTCGACCGCCATCGACAGGGCTTCGTGGACCAGCGCGATGGACGCCACCCGCCGCACCGACTCCAACAGTGCCTCGCGTCCCTCGGTGCTGGTGGTGCGGCGGGCCTGCAGGCGCAGCAGTGCCGCGACGGTCTGCAGGTTGTTCTTCACCCGGTGGTGGATCTCGCGGATCGTCGCATCCTTGGACAGCAGGGCGCGGTCCCGGCGCTTCACCTCGGTGACATCACGCACCAGCACGGCGGCCCCGGTCGGCTCGCCGTTCGCGATCAGCGGCAGCGTGCGCAGCAGTACCACCGCGCCTCCGGCGTCGACCTCGAAGCGCATACTCGCCCCGCCGGACAGTGATTCGCCGACGTGCTCGGCCAACTCGCGTGCCTCGAACGGGTCCGAGATCAGGGGTCGGGTGACGGCCACCAGGTCGTGCCCGGCCAGCTCCGCGTCCAAGCCCATCCGGTGATACGCCGACACCGCATTCGGGCTGGCGTAGCGCACCGTGCCGTCGACCCCGACCCGGATGAAGCCGTCACCGACCCGCGGACCCGAGTGCGACACCACCAGGTCACCGGTTCCCGGGAAGGTGCCCTGGGAAATCATCTGCAACAGATCCGCCGCACAGTCCAGGTACGCCGCCTCCAGCCGGCTCGGTTCGCGACCGGCGGTGTGCGTGTGCTGATGGGTCAGCACAGCCACCACCCGATCCTCGAACCGGATCGGGACGGCTTCAATATTGTTTGGGGAATCGTCTTGCGCGACAACGCTTTCCGAGACCTCAACGTCGGCTCTCTCTATCGTTTCCGATGCGAAGGCCGCCACCACCAGCGGTAGCGCTTCGGCGGCGACGACGGTGCCGACGGCGTCGCTGAGCAGCACCGTGGAGGCGGTGTTGGGCCGGCACTGCGCCACGCAGACCAGCGGCTCACCGGCGTCGGCGTCACCGCGCACCCACATCAGATAGTCGGCGAACGACAGGTCCGCCAGCAGCTGCCACTCCCCGACCACGACGTGCAGATGATCCACCGCCCTGCCCGGCAGGACGGTGTGCTCGGCCAGCAGGTCACCGAGGGTGGACATCGTTCATTCGCGCAGCGCGAACGCCGGGATCAGCTGATGACGGCAATCAGGTCGCCGGCCTGGATGACGTCTCCGACCTTCACAGCCACCTTGCTGACGGTGCCGGCGTTCTCGGCCAGCACCGGGATCTCCATCTTCATCGACTCGAGCAGCACCACGGTGTCGCCCTCGTTGATCTGTTCGCCCTCGCGGACCACGACTTCGAGCACGCTGGCCACGATCTCCGCGCGAACATCCTCGGCCATCTTCACCTCGTTCATCACCTGGTCGCCCTGATCGGAGAAAATCCTTGGCCTTTATGGAACCACAACACCCCCGGACGTTGAGCACGGCGCTCGGGTAAGCGAACTCCAAGATCTCTAAGAGGACGTAGAGAGTTCCGACCGTGACAGTGTCGTGTTTCTCCTGTGACATTTGCATAGCACCGTTACTCGAGTGTTTCGAACGCGTGACGTATCCGCCGTGGCGCGAGACGAGTCGAAGTCGAACTTGAGGAGTAGTGCCTTGTTTGTTTCCCGGTCTGTTGCCTGGTCCGTTGCCCCTTGGTCTGTCGCCCAGTCCCGTTCCCGGTCCTTTCCCCGGTCCCTTCCCAGCATTTCCGACCCGCGGGTCCGATTGCCCCTGGTGTGCGTCAGCGCCATGACAGCGGCCACCCTCGGATTCAGTGTCGCCTCCGCCAAGGCCGCCCCGACCCTGGTCGACGACCCGATGCCGATCCCGGCCCCGATCAGCGCCCCGGCGTTGCCCGGTGCCGCAGCGTTGCCCGGCGGGGTGCCCGGGGTGCCCGGCGCCGCCGTGGGCAACTCCTCGGCCGGCGTCAACGCCGCCAACTCCTTCCTGCAGGTGCTCAACGGCATGCTCAACAAGGTGGTGCCCGGCGTCGGCTCGATCATGCCGTCCGATGTCAGCTCGTTGACGCCTCCCACGGGCGCCGTCCCGGGTGCTGTCCCGGGTGCACCCGCCCTGGAGACGCCGCCGGTCGGGACGCCGCCCGCCGCCGCGCCGGCGCCGGGGTTCGTGCCGCAGACCCTGGCGGGGTCGCGCACGTTTAGCGGGTCGAAGAATTAGGTGAGGCACGTCGGCCGTTGGCGCTGGCCGACGGCCGACTGCTAGCCATTGATGACCATTCGAGAGCCCCACCGTCGGGCGCTTGACTGGCCCAGCACCGACGTCAGTTCTGCGCCGCCACCACCGCGTCAAGGACCTGGGCGATATCGGACTGGGTGGGGACGCGGTAACCGTCATAGGCCGCGCTCATGTCGAACCCGCCAGACGCATAGAACATTGTCGGGCCTTCGACGCGGCCGCAGGAAGGCTCGCCCTGGCTGCCTACGCCACACTGTGACTGGCCGACTTGACTGACGTGCTCGTCGCCGGCCGCCAAAGCCGCCCGAGCGACATCTGGCGTCGAATACCGGGTGACTGTAACCCCGACCGCCAGTGCCAAATGGGGGTCGGCAGTCTCGCAAAACTGGGCAACAACAGGTGCGGTCCGAGTGACGCCCGACTCGAAGTAGTTAACCAACGTGAAATTGGCCAGTTTCGAGTCCGACAAGTCGAACGGCGTGAGAGGTGCCCCGCCGGTTTCTTGGCAGTCGGGCAGCACGTAGCCACCAATAGCCTTGGGGAACCGGAAGCCTTGATATTCGATGGTCTCACCAACCACCGACCTGGACGCACCCACCTGGCCCTGTGGTGACGACACGCTTGAACCACCGCTTCCACAGGCAGCCAAGGTGACCGGGGCCAGCATCAGGCCGACACCAAGTGCAATACCCGACCTCGCCCAAGCGAGCAAATCCTTCATGAGCCGACCTACCTCCTGATTCGGTGGACGATCGGACGATACCGTTTCGCGGATCATAGTTCCGAGAACACGTCAATAGTTTAGAAGTCGGGACCTTTGGCTACGGCTCTCCGGGCCGCTGCCTTGGAGTCCGACCGCACAACACCCCGCCGCCCGCGTCACATCCGGCGGTATGAGAGACTGTCCAGCCGGAATACCTGCTAGGAGGGTCAATCATGGCAAAGCGTGGCCGCAAGAAGCGCGATCGCAAGCACAGCAAAGCCAACCACGGCAAGCGACCCAACGCCTGAGCGCAGCTGTTTCAGCCCTCGCGGCGGATGATCGTGGTCTGGCTGATCTGTAGCCGCACCCGCTCATAGAGCTGCCGCGGGGCCTTGTCGCCACTGCATTTGGTGGCGATCAGAGCCTTGATCCGCTCCTCGACCCCGTAATGCCGCAGGCAACCCGGGCATGCTTCGAGGTGCTCACGCAGCCTGGCTTTGCTCTCGGCGGTGCATTCGCCGTCCAGCAGCGTCCAGACCTCGGCGATCACCTCCGAACAGTCCACTGTCGGTTCGTCGGGGTTCGGCGTGCTGTGCCCGTGTTCGGTCACGACGACATCTCCTCAGGTGCCTGGCCGTCGCGGATGAAACCGCGGTCTCGGGCCACATCTGCCAACAACGTGCGCAGCTGACGCCTGCCGCGGTGCAGACGCGACATCACCGTGCCGATCGGCGTATCCATGATCTCGGCGATCTCCTTGTAGGGGAATCCTTCGACGTCGGCGTAGTACACCGCCATCCGGAACTCTTCGGGCAGCTGCTGCAGCGCCGCTTTGATCTCGATGTCCGGCAGCGACTCCAAGGCCTCCACCTCCGCTGAACGCAACCCCGTCGAAGTGTGCTCGGCGGTGGCCGCCAGCTGCCAGTCGGTGATCTCCTCGGTGGGGTATTCGGCCGGCGAGCGCTGCTTCTTGCGGTAGCTGTTGATGTAGGTGTTGGTCAGGATGCGGTACAGCCAGGCCTTGAGGTTGGTGCCGTCGCGGAACGAGCGGAACCCGGCGTAGGCCTTGACCATAGTCTCCTGCAGCAGGTCCTCGGCATCGGCGGGATTGCGCGTCATGCGCAGCGCACCGCCGTAGAGCTGATCGAGCATCGGGATCGCGTCGCGCTCGAAGCGCGCGGTCAGCTGCTCGTCGGTCTCGTCGGTACGCACGGGGGTCTTGGTGCCTTCGGCGTCAGCCATGTCGATCGCAGCGGTCCCTTCTGTCGCAACGCCCACCACGGGTGCGGCCAATGGCTCGTTTTCCAGCAGACCGACCGCCGTTGACATCGGCGACTCCTTCCCGATCCTAGGACCGCGGCCGCCGGCATACGCAGCGACCACACGACTCCTCGCTCAACAGCGTGAGCCATGCAGCTATTTCCGGCCGTTATCCTGACCCGGTGAGTCGCGCGGCAACCCCGGCCATCGCGGTCCTGGTCGCCGCACAGGTGCCCCACCAGGTGCTGCGCTACCACCACGACCCCCGCCGGCAGACTTTCGGCGACGAAGCCGTCGAACAGCTCGCCGCCGACGGGGTGGTGGCCGAGCAGGTCTTCAAGACCCTGATCGTGGCGATCCCGAGCGGTCTGGCCGTCGCGGTGCTGCCGGTGGGGTCTCAGCTGTCACTGAAGGCGACCGCCGCCGCACTCGGCGTGGCCAAGGCTGCGATGGCCGACCCGGTCGCCGCCCAGCGATCGACCGGCTACGTGCTCGGTGGCATCTCGCCGCTCGGGCAGCGCAAGCCGTTGCCGACGGTGGTGGACGTCTCGGCGCTGGACTTCGAGATGGTGCTGTGCAGCGCCGGGCAGCGCGGCTGGGACATCGCGCTGGCACCGGCGGATCTGATTCGGCTGACCGGGGCGGTCACCGCCGACATTCGGGCTCGCTAAATCGCGACGTCACTGGGATGGGTTGCCAGTGGTGTCACCTTTATATCCATATAGGCGAAAAGCGGTAGCCCCGAAAGTATCTCGTGCAGTTCGTCATTGGACTCGACATCGAAGATCGAGATGTTGGAGTACTCCCCGACGATCCGCCAGATGTGCGGCCACTTGCCGGACCGCTGCAGCTCTTGCGAGTAGGCCTTCTCCCGGGCGACGATCTCGGCGCGATCCTGCGGGTCGAGATCGTGCGGAATCCGGACATCCATCCGTACGTGAAACAGCATCGCCTCAGCCCTCCACCGGGTCCAGCACGAAGTTGTAGGTCACCGTGTAACTGCCGTCGGGTTGCAGCTTCGGATCCAGCATCAGCTCCGGCTTGACCGCTGAGGCGACGTCGTCGGCGTTGTGCGGGTCGCCGGGAAAGTACAGCTGACCGGTGACCAGCTCATGGCCTGGAGCCGACACCTTGAAGTGCACGTGCGCCGGGCGCCAGGCGTGCCAGCCGGCCGCAGCGATCAGCTGGCCGCAGGCGCCGTCGGTCGGGATCATGTACGGCTTCGGCTTGATCGTGGTGACCCGGAACTTCCCGTCCTCGGCGGTCGAAACGGTGCCCCGCAGGTTCCACACCGGCAGGCCGGGCGCGTACTGCGAATAGAGGCCGTCGTCGTCGGCGTGCCAGACCTCGAGCTTCCCGGCCAGCGGCGTGCCGTCCAGCGAGGTGATGGTGCCCTCCCACACCAGCTTGTCGCCCGGCTCGTCGTCGCGCATCGGCATGGTGGCGTCCGGGCCCAGCTCGGGGGCGTTGGGCACGTAGTAGGGCCCCTCGATGGTGCCCTTGTTGCCCTTGCGGTGGGCGGTGGTCACCTCCTCGAGCGCGTGCTCGACCCAGACGTCCAGGAACAGTGGCCACTCCCCGTCGTGGCCGACCTTGATCAGCCACGCCTTGAGCGCGTTGTACTCCGGATAGGTGACCTGGTGGCGGTGGATGATCTCGTGCACCGCGCCGAGCACCTCTCGGGCCAGTGTGTCGACCCGCTCCTTCGGGGTGTCTTTGACATCGTCGAAGCCGCCCTTGTCCAGGGCGAACCGGTCACTGGCAGCATTGCCGGAAGCGGCGGCGCTGGGCTGGGGTGCATCCACTGTGGTCATGATCTCTTCTCCTCGGTTGCTCAGCGGTCGACGCGGTAGCGGGTGAGTTTGTCGGGGTCGATCTGCACGCCCAGGCCGTTCCCCGGCGGCACGTGCAGGATCCCGTCGCGGATCTGCAGTGGTTCGGCAAGCAGGTCGTCGCTCATGTCCAGGAAGTTGGAGAGTTCCCCGGCACGCCGCGACGTCAGCTGGTGGGCCGCGCCGAACGTCACAGCACAGGCCGTGCCGAGTTGCCCGTCGATCTGGTTGCCCATCACCACCTCGATACCCAGTCCCTCGGCCAGATGCAGCACCCGCTGCGAGCCGGTGAAGCCGGTGCGGGCCGCCTTGATGGAGATGGCGGTGGCCGACCCGCCGAGCACCTCACGGGTGACGTCGGCCGGGGTGGGGACGGACTCGTCGGCGATGAACGGGACGTCGAGGTGGCTGACCAGCCAGCGCCGGCCGAGTACGTCGTCGGCCGGGCAGAGTTCCTCGGCGAACAACAGATCCAGGTCGGCCATCTCCTTCATCGCGCGCAGCGACTCGGCGGCCGTCCAGCCGCGGTTGCCGTCGACGTAGAGCTCGACGGTGTCGCCGAAGCGTTCCCGCAGCGCCCGAACGACGGCGGTGTCCAGCGACACCGGGCGTCGCCCCACCTTGACCTTGAAGGTGGTGATCCCGTAGTCATCGCGCATCCGCTCGGCTTCGGCGACCATCACCGCGGGGTCGTCGAAACCGAGCATGTGACTGACCCGCATCCGGTCGCTGAATCCACCGAGCAGCTCACTGACACCGAAGCCCAGCGTGCGGCCGAGCGCGTCCCAGATCGCCATGTCCACCGCCGCTTTGGCGGTCGGGTTGCCGACCGTGCGGGCCAGCCGCGCGCCCGCGGTCTCGCGTTCCAGCAGGGTCAGCCCGACCAGTTGCGGGGCGAAGATGCCCTCGACCACCGCGATGATCCCGGCCTGGGTCTCGCCGTAGGTGAACGGCCGCGGCGGGGCCTCGGCCACACCGACGATGCCGTCGTCGGTGTGCACCCGCACCAGCACGTGCTCGGCGACGTGCACCTGTCCGGAGGCGAACTTCAGCGGCTTGGCGTACGGGATGGCAAACGGAATCGCTTCCAGTGCAGTGATTTTCATCGGACCACTCCCGATGTCAGCGCAGGGAAGGCGGCCTCGACCACAGCCCGGACGGCGCCGACCACCGGCGCGTCCTCACCGCTGCGCCAGGCCAGCGCCAACTCGATGGTCCCGGCGTCCAGCAGATCGCGGAACACCACGCCTTCCAACGGGATTCGCCGGGCCGAGTCCGGAACCACAGCAACACCGAGCCCGGCAGCGACCAGGCCCAGCAGCACCGCGGTACCCGAGGCCAGATGCTCGCGCTGCGGCACGAAACCGACGGCGCGACAGGCCCGCAGCACGGTGTCGTTGACGGCCGATTCCCGGCTCTGGTAGGCGACGAACTTCTCGTTGCGCAGATCCGCCAGCGACACCACCGGCTCCACCGCGAGCCGGTGGTCGGCCGAGACCGCCAGCACGAGCGGTTCGACGGCGATGGTCCGCAGCTCCAGTCCCTCGCCGATTGCGGGCGGTCGCAGCACCCCCAGATCCAGTGCGCCAGAACGCAGCCCATCGCAGTGCGCCGGGGTAAGCAGGTCGGCCTGGATCTCCAGATCGACACCGGGCAGCTCAGCCTGGACCATCCGGGCGATCCGCGGCAGGTGCGACAGCGCGGCGGTGCCGGTCAGCCCCAGCCGGATCCGGCCGCTGCGGCCCGCGGCGACCCGGCGCACACCGCGCACCGCGTCCTCGACGTCGGCGAGAATCCGGGCCACCTGGTCCTGCAGATACTCGCCGGCCGCGGTCAGTGACACCTGCCGGGTGGTGCGGTTGAACAACGTCGTGTCCAGTTCGGCCTCTAACTGCCTGATCGCATAGGACAGAGCCGGCTGCGCGACGTGCAGCCGCTCGGCGGCCTGACCGAAATGGCAGGTCTGGGCAACCGCGGCGAAATAACGCAGGTGACGTAGCTCCATGGATCTCAGCGTATGACCGGTATCCATATCGAACAAGAACATATTTTCCGATCATTAATCATGTTTTTTTATCAAAAAATGCCTAGTTCAGGACTAGGCATTTAGCTGGTGTGACGGTCGCCACCCAGTGCCAGGGTTTAAGAACCGACCCTTTGGAGGCTGACATGACCGCACCAAGCACCACCAAGCTGGACCGCCTGGCCGACGTGCTCGACGATGCTGTGATCGAGGACCGTGACGCCGGTATCTATCGGGTCAACCGCCGGATCTTCACCGACCCGGACATCTTCGACCTGGAGATGAAATACATCTTCGAGGGCAACTGGATCTTCCTGGCCCACGAGAGCCAGATCCCCAACCCCGGTGACTACTTCACCACCGACATCGGCCGCAGCCCGGTGGTCATCACCCGCGACAAGGACGGGCAGCTGCACTGCCTGGTCAATGCCTGCTCGCACCGCGGCGCGATCCTCTGCCGCCGCAAGACCGACAACCGGATGACGTTCACCTGCCCGTTCCACGGCTGGACGTTCCGCAACGACGGCAAACTGCTCAAGGTCAAGCTGCCCGAGGGCGCCGGCTACCCGCCGGAGTTCGACACCAACGGATCCCACGACCTGACCAAGGTGGCCCGCTTCGAGAGCTACCGCGGCTTCCTGTTCGGCAGCCTCAACCCCGACGTCGTGCCGCTGACCGAATACCTCGGCGACGCAGCGAAGGTGATCGACCTGCTGGTCGACCAGTCCCCGCAGGGCCTGGAGGTGTTGCGCGGCACCTCGACCTACACGCTGCACGCCAACTGGAAGGTGCAGATCGAGAACGGCGCCGACGGATACCACGTGACCTCGGTGCACTGGAACTACGCGGCCACCACGTCGCGACGCACCACCGGTGACTCCGCCTATGAGACCAAGGTGCTCGACGCCTCCAAGTGGGCCGCGGACGGCGGCGGCTACTGGTCGTTTCCGCACGGCCACATGTGCCTGTGGACCCAGGCCGCCAACCCCCAGGACCGACCGCTGTACGGCGAGATCGATCGGCTGCGGGAAGCGCACGGGAAAGCCAAGGGCGAGTTCATGGTTGCCGGCTCCCGCAACCTGTGCCTGTACCCCAACGTTTACCTGATGGACCAGTTCTCCACCCAGATTCGCCGGATCAAGCCGATCTCAGCCGACCGGACCGACATCAGCATCTGGTGCATCGCGCCCAAGGGCGAGAACCCCGAGGCCCGGGCCAACCGGATCCGTCAGTACGAGGACTTCTTCAATGCCACCGGGATGGCGACCCCCGACGACCTGGAGGAGTTCCGATCGGTTCAGAACGCCTTCCACTCCAGCACCGCCCAATGGAACGACGTCAGTCGCGGCGCCCAGCACTGGCTCGCCGGTCCGGACCCGGTGGCCAAGTCCCTCGGCATGGACCACGTCCTCTCCTCGGGGGTCAAGGCCGAGGACGAAGGCCTGTTCGTCGTGCAGGACCAGTACTGGCTGGAGGCCATGCAGGACGGGCTGGAAAAGGAACGAGCCCGGGAGCAGGCGATCGCAGCCGCGATCAGCGCCGGCCGCGCCCTCCGCGCCAACAGGACCCACCCGAGCCCCTGCGACCACTGAACGGAGCATCAGATGACCACCGCTACCCCCACCCAGACCGGTGCCAAGCACATCACCCAGAACGCGATCGAGGCGTTCCTCTACCGTGAGGCGCGCTATCTCGACGACCGCGAGTTCGAGAAGTGGCTGGAGTGCTACGGCGACGACGTCGTGTTCTGGATGCCCGCCTGGGACGTCGACGACCGGCTCACCGAGGATCCCCAGACCGAGGTGTCGCTGATGTACTACCCGAACAAGGGCGGCCTGCACGACCGGGTCTTCCGGATCCGCACCGAGCGATCCTCGGCGACGTCACTGCCGGATCCACGCACCAGCCACAACATCGCCAACGTGGAGGTCATCGAGCGGCGTGGCGACGTGGTCGACGTCCGGTTCAACTGGCACACCATGTATTACCGCTACGAGGCGGTCGACCCGTACTACGGGACGTCGTTCTACACCATCGACTTCTCCGGCGAACAGCCGCTGATCCGGCGAAAGACGGTGGTGCTCAAGAACGACTACATCGACCACGTCGTGGACATCTACCACATCTGAGGACCTCACCATGACCGTCACATCGCACCCGGAGACCTCAGCCGACACCACCGACGCGGCGCCGCTGCACCAGGTGGCGCTCGGATTCGAAGACGGCGTCACCCGGTTCATCAACTGCGCCGAGGACCAGACGGTCGCCGGCGCCTCCTATCGCCAGCGGATCAACATCCCGGTGGACTGCCTCGATGGCGTGTGCGGCACTTGCAAGGCTTTCTGTGAGTCCGGAACCTACGAGCTCGGTGACTACGTGCCCGATGCGCTCACCGAAGACGAGGCCGCAGCCGGCTACTGCCTGCCCTGCGTGATGAAACCGCGGTCGGACGTCGTACTGCAGATCCGCAGCACCTCCGAGGTCGCCAAAACTCAGGCCGGCACCTTCTCGGGCACGCTGGTCACGCTCGAGCGGCTCTCGCCGACGACCATGCTGGTCGGGTTGGAGATCGCCCATCGCGCCGAGCTGACCTTCCTGCCCGGCCAGTACGCCAACATCGTCGTGCCCGGCGCCTCCCCGACCGAGAAGGTGAGCCGGTCGTATTCGTTCAGCAATGCTCCCAACGACGACCGGCTGACGTTCCTGGTGAAACTGACTCCCGGCGGGGCGATGTCGACCTACCTCACCGATCGGGCGGCGGTCGGCGACCCCATCGAGTTCACCGGACCGCACGGGTCGTTCTTCCTGCGCGAGACCGAGCGCCCGGTGCTGTTGCTGGCCGGCGGCACCGGGCTGGCGCCGGTGCTGGCGATCCTGCGCAAGCTCCGAGACGACGGCAGCCGGCGCCGCGCCCACCTCATCTACGGCGTCAGCACCGACGATGACCTGGTGGAGCTCGACGCGCTCGCCGAACTCGCCACCGGACTACCGGGTTTCAGCTGGGACTACTGCGTCTCGGACCCCGACAGCTCCGCACCCAACCGGGGTCCGGACAAGGCCCACGTGACCAGCCTGATCGCCCCCGAACACCTCTACGACGGTGACGTCGCCACCTACGTCTGCGGCCCGCCGCCGATGGTCGAGGCGGTGCGCAAGCACCTCACCGACGGCGACGTCGCGCTGACCGGCTTCTACTACGAGAAGTTCGCGCTGGCGGTGCCCGGCGCCAGCGAGGCCCCCGCCGCCGAGACCGCCGCCGAACCGGGCGGGCTGCCGAGCCCCGCCGTGCCGGCCGAAGATCTGCTCACCGCCCCCGACGCGCGAGCGGTGATCGGCCAGGTCATGCTGCCCGCCGCCACCATCGACCCGTGGCCGGATGCGGTGGTCACCACGCCCGAGGGCGACACCGCCCGTCGTATCCTCGGTCAGCCGCTCACCCCGGCTGGTGCCGGTGGCGTCACCGTGCCCCTCGACGAGGGCGGTCCGCTGTCGGAAACAGGCGCACGCTCGGTCCTCGGCCAGGAGCTCTTCGCGGCCGTGTCCACCCCCGGGCCCTCGGCTGCGCCGACCGTCCCGGCGCCCACTGTCGCCCCCGACGGCTACCAGATCGGCGAGGAACACCCGGCGGTGCACGAATCCGACGCGATCTTCGAGGCCCGCGAGGCACTGGAGCTCGGTGCGGTGGAACTGACTCTGGGCCGGCTGACCAGCCAACAACTCACCGGCTACCGGCTGCTGGCAGAGTCGACGCTGCCCTACGTCGACGGCGACCGTCTGGTCGACGCCACCCAGTACACCGAGACCAACGCGGCGTTCCACGAGTACCTGTTCACCCTCACCGGCAACGAACACCTGCTGCAGGCCTACCAGGCCCTCGGGGTGAAGGGCCGGATGGGCGAGGTGCTGCGCAACGCCACCTGGTGTCACCCGCTGTGCGCCCAGGACCACGTCGACATCGTCGCGGCGTTCGAGGCCGGCGACCGCACCGGCGCGCGGGGTCTGATCTCTGCGCACGCCGACCGGGCCAAGCAGACCATGCGCCGCGCGATGGCCGACGCCCTGGCCGAACGGCGCCCGAGGTTCATCACCCCCGGCCGCTTCGCCGGCAAGGTCGTGGTGGTCACCGGGGCCGCACAGGGCATCGGCGAACGCACCGCCCGGCGGATCAACGCCGAGGGCGGCACGCTGGTGCTGGCCGACCGCTCCGCACTGGTCGACGAGTTGGCCCGGGAGCTCGCCGAGGAACCGGTCGCCGGCAGTCCGCAGACCCTGGCGGTCACCGTCGACCTCGAACAGCCCGAGGGTGCTACTGATCTTGTGCAACAGGCACTTTCGCGGTTCGGCCGGATCGACGTGCTGATCAACAATGTGGGCGGGGCGATCAACTTCAAGCCGTTCACCGAGTTCAGCGGCGCCGAGATCCGCGCCGAGCTGGACCGTTCGCTGCTCACCACGCTGTTCGCTTGCCGCGCCGTGCTGCCCTCAATGGTGACCCACGGGCAGGGGGTGATCGTCAACGTCTCGTCGGCGGCCACCCGGGGCGTCAACCGGATTCCGTATTCGGCGGCCAAGGGCGGCATCAACGCGATCACCGCGTCGCTGGCGATGGAGTACGCCGACGCCGGCATCCGGGTCTGCGCCACCGCGCCGGGCGGTACCCAGGCGCCACCTCGCCGGATCTCCCGCGGCACACCGGAGGCCGGCAGCGACACCGAGCGGGCCTGGTTTCAGGCCCACATCGACCAGACCATCGACTCCTCACTGCTCAAGCGTTACGGCACCCTCGACGAGCAGGCCGCCGCGATCTGCTTTCTGGCCTCCGACGAGGCGTCCTACATCACCGGGACGGTGTTGCCGGTCGCCGGCGGCGATCAGGGCTGAGCAATACTGCTCTCGACATGCCGGCCGCACTTACCATGTGGCGGTGAGCAGATCGGCCGCGGCATGCGTCGGACGTGATCACGAGCTGGCTGAGCTGGCCGGGTTTCTCGATGCCGCCGCAACACGCGGCGCCGCAATGGTATGCATCACCGGTCCGTCCGGAATCGGTAAAACCGCCCTGCTGCGTCGCCTCACCGAGACCCACCGCGGTCCGGTGCACTCGGCACAGGCGATGGACTGGGAGACCGACAGTCCCGCCGGGGTTCTGCGTCAGCTGCTACAGGAATCCCCGCCGACCGAACCGGTCGCCGCGGCCGCCTGGCTGGCCGACCGGGTCACCGGCGACGGCCCGACGCTGATCGTCGTCGACGACGCCGAGTTCGCCGACCCGGTCTCGCTGAAAGCACTGAGCACACTGGTACGCCACCGGCAGTCCTCGGCGATCCTGGTGCTGCTCGCGATGACGACTCCGACTCCCCTGCTGGCCGGATTCGGTACCGAGGAGATCCGGTTGACCGGGCTTTCCCCCGCCGCGGTCGCCGACCTGGCCCGGCTGCGCGGCCGGGTGCTGCACCCGGCGATGGCCGAGCTGTTGACCCGCCACACCCGCGGCAATCCCCGCGACGTGCTCGCGCTGCTCGACGAGCTGCCGGCGTCGAGTTGGGCGCAGCCGGACGCCCGGCTGCCCGCCCCGGCGCACGTCACCGCCGACGTACGGGTTCGGCTCGATCACTGCAGCGCCGACACCCGCGCCCTGATCGAAGCCCTGGCGATCCTGGACCCGGACGAATCCCTTGACGCCGCAACGCAGTTGGCCGGTCTGACCGATCCGCTCGACGCGATCGACGAGGGCGTCGCAGCCAACTTGATCACTATGACGGCCGACCAACGCCCCCACCTTTGCGATCCGCTGACCACCGCCGCCGTCGTCGCCATCATGGGGGTGCGCGCCGTGGCGGCGGCGCATCACCGGGCCGCTGAGGTCGTCGTCGACCCGGCCCGCCGGCTGCGGCACCTGGTCGCGGCCACCCCGACCACCGATCCGCAGCTGGCCGACCGCGTCGATCAGCTGGCGCACGACCGGTCCGGGGCCGGGGCGTGGGCCGAGGCCGCCGGGCTCTACCGCGATGCCAGCCGGCTCACCGCCGATCCGCTGCTGCGCGACGAGCGGCTGACCCGGTCGGTGGATGCGCTGGTCGCCGCCGGGGACTGCGCGGGAGCGGCCACCTTGGTGCCGGTTGTGGAGAGCCTGCGGGAGACCCCGCTGCGCAACGCCGTGTTGGCCTACCTGGCAGTGCTTCGCGGCCGGGCGGCCGAGGCGGAGGTCCGGTTGCAACGCGCCTGGGACATCGTCAACGCCGAACGCGACCCGGCGACGGCGGCCCTGATCGCCCAGCGCCACGTGCTGAACTCGCTGATGCGGTGCCGCGGGGACGAGCTGGTCGGCTGGGCGGATCGCGCGATCGCGCTGGCCGGCGACGACTCCCCCGCCGGGCTCGAGGCCGCCGCGATCCGCGGACTCGGGCTGGCGGCGTCGGGCCGATCCCGCGAAGCCGCCGCCGGCTACGACGACCTCGGCGCGCGCGTCCGGGACGGGGCGCAGGCCCAGCGTGTCACGATGGGCCGCGGCTGGTTTCAGCTGAGCATGGACGAGGTCGACGGCGCCCGCAGCAATCTGGAGAGCGCCGTGGCGATGGCCGAGCTGGGCGGCTCGTCGCGAATCACGCTGTGGGCCCTCGCGTGGCTGGCCCGCGTGCAGTTCACCGTCGGAGACTGGGACCGCGCGCTGGACAGTGCCCGGCGGGGCCGCGAGCTGGCGGCCGGGACGGGCATCGTGCTGGTCACACCGCTGCTGGCATGGACCGAGGCCCAGGTGTACGCGCTGCGCGGATCCTGGCAGGCCGCCACTGCAGCAGTGTCGGCGGCGGACGCGGTGACCGGCGACTACGAGCTGATGCGGCTTCCCACACTGATCGCCCGCGCCGGCCTCGCCGAGGCCGAGGCCGATCACGCCACCGTGCGGCGGGTTCTCGAACCGTTGACCAAAGCGTCCTGGGATCCCGCACAGCACGAACCTGCGCTGTGGCCGTGGGTTGACATGCTGGCGGGTGCGCTGGTCAGCGACGGCCAACTCGGTGCGGCCGAGGCGTTTTTGGGCTCCCACGAACGGTTCTGCCGCGGCCACCGGTCCGCGCAGGCGCGGCTGTCCGCTGCGCGCGGCAGGCTGTTGGGCGCCACCGGCGACCTCGCCGCGGCACGCCGGTGCTTCGACGAGGCACTGGCACTACTCGACGGACTGCCGATGCGCTACGACCTGGCCCGAATCAACTTCGCCTACGGCCAGACGCTGCGCCGCGCCGGTAAGCGCCGCGATGCCGACCCGATCATCCGCACCGCCCGCGAGCTGTACCTGTCTCTGGGCGCGCAGACCTTCGTCGACCGCTGCGAACGCGAACTCAAGGCCGGCGGCGTGCATCAACTGCGCGGTTCACGCCGCAACGCCGAACTCACCCCGCAAGAAGAGGCAGTGACAGCACTTGTCGCACAGGGTCTCTCGAATCGGGAGGTCGCCGCCGAGCTGTACATCTCGGCGAAGACGGTGCAGTACCACCTGACCCGCATCTACGCGAAACTGGAAGTGCGGTCGCGTTCCGAGTTGGCCGCACTGCGTCGCTGACCGTCGCCGACCACGGCGACCAGATTCGGCGATCCGGCCATCTTCCGCCCAAACGCTTGACATCGAATCCGATGAGAATCTACATTCATCACAAATGAATCGTGATTCATTCTTCATGAACCCTGACTCATTGTTCTCACCTGTTGACCATCGGCAGCCCGACCCAGGAGATCCCGTGACCATCTACGAAGACATCACCTACGAGGTCGACGGCCCCGCGGCCGTCATCACCATCAACCGTCCGCACCGTTACAACGCCTTCCGCGGCCAGACGGTGGAGGAGATGATCAAGGCGTTCCGGGCGGCCTGGGCCGACACCCGGGTCGCGGCGATCATCCTCACCGGTGCCGGCGAGAAGGCCTTCTGCACCGGCGGCGACGTCAAGCAGCGCGCCGAGACCGGCGACTACGGTCCCACCGAGAGCGGCATGTTCGAGATCGGCTACCTGCACAAGCTGATTCGCGACGTACCCAAGCCCGTGATCGCCGCCGTCAACGGTGTCGCCATCGGCGGAGGTCACGTGCTGCACGTGCTGTGCGACCTCTCGATCGCCTCTCAGAACGCCAAGTTCGGTCAGGCCGGCCCCCGCGTCGGATCCTTCGACGCCGGCTTCGGGTCGGCGTTTTTGGCCCGGGTCGTCGGCGAGAAGCGGGCGCGGGAGATCTGGTACCTGTGCCGGCAGTACGACGCCGCCACCGCCGAGCGCTGGGGGCTGGTGAACTGGGTGGTTCCGGCCGACCGCCTGCTCGACGAGGCGAAGTCCGTCGCCGCCGAGATCGCCGAGAAGAGCCCGACCGCGCTGCGCTTCCTCAAGCAGTCGTTCAACGCCGACACCGACCACCAGGCCGGGTTGAGCAACATGGCGATGTCGGCGCTGGAGATCTTCGTCCACACCGACGAGGGCAAGGAGGGCGCCGCGGCGTTCGCCGAGAAGCGTCCCGCCGACTTCGGCCAATTCGTCACCGCCTGAGATCGCACGACACCGGGAGCATCGCTATGAGTAAGACAATCGCACTGGTCACCGGGGCCGGGTCGGGTATCGGTAAGGCGATCGCGCTGGCCTTTGCCGCACAGGACGATCGGGTGATCGCCGCCGACCTCGACCTGGCCGCCGCGCAAGCCACCGCCAAAGAACACCCGGAGCTCGTCACCGCACTGCCGGTCGACGTCTCCGACCGCACCCAGGTCGACGCGCTGCGCGACCGTGCGCACGCCGAGGTCGGCGTCCCCACCGTGGTGATCAATGCCGCCGGCTGGGACCGCACCGATCAATTTCTCAACGCCACAACCGAATTCGCCGAGAAAGTGGTGGCCATCAACTACCTGGGACCGGTGCACATCTGCAGCGCCTTTCTGCCCGGGATGATCGAGGCGGGCGGCGGACGCGTGGTCAACCTGGCCAGCGACGCCGGGCGGGTCGGCAGTGCCGGGGAGAGCATCTATGCCGGCGCCAAGGGCGGTGTGATCGCACTGACCAAGTCGCTGGCCCGTGAAATGGCCCGCCATGCGATCACCGTCAACTGCGTCTGCCCCGGGCCGACCGACACGCCACTGTTTGCGGCTCAGCCCGAGAAGCTGAAAGAGGCTTTGGTGAAAGCGATTCCGTTCCGCCGGCTGGCCCGTCCGGAGGAGGTGGCCGCGCCGGCACTGTTCTTCGCCTCCGACGCCGCGTCGTTCATCACCGGCCAGGTGCTCAGCGTCAGCGGTGGCCTGACGATGGCAGGCTGATCTGCGCCAATGAGCACCGTCTACGACCCCACCGCATACCGGGCATTCTTCGAGCGGGATTTCAACTATCTCAACGGGTTCCGCCGCAATGTCGCTAGGTACGGTGACCACCTGGCGCTCGCCGATCCGGTTACCGGTCACCGGCTGACCTACCGCCGACTCGGTGAGCGCGTCGATCGGATCGCCGCCGGCCTGCTGACAACCGGCGCGCAGCGCACCGATGTGGTCGCCTACCAACTGCACAACGGTCCGGAGTTCGCCGAGCTCTACCTGGCCACCCAGGCCGCCGGGCTGGTCGGGTCCCCGGTCAACTATCGACTGGCGGCCGGCGAAGTCGCCCACATCCTCGACTCCTGCCGGCCGACGGTGTTCATCTATGACGCCGAACTGTCCGCAACGCTGAGCGGTGCACTCGAACGCGCGTCGCACCGGCCGGCGGTGATCGTCGCCGTCGGCAACGATGAACCGATCCACGCTCCCGGCAGCGCGGTGATCCGCTACGCCGATCTGCTTGCCGAACAACCGGTTCGGCTACCTGATCCGGGCCGCACCGTCTGGGACGAAACCACCCGGCTCTACACCTCGGGGACCACCGGGATGCCCAAGGCCGTCCCGCTGAACAGCATGATCGAGATATTCAGCGCGCACGACGTGATCATGCACTTCCCGATGACCCCCGACGACGTCACGCTGAACATGACGCCGTGGTTCCATCGCGGCGGATTGTATTCGGGCGGGCCGAATCCGACGTTCTACGTCGGCGGACAGGTGGTTCCGATGCGCAACTTCGATCCCGCGAAGACGCTGGACATCATCGCCGAACACAGCGTCACCTTCCTGATCGGGGCACCCACCAACCTCGCGCTGCTGGCCGCCGCGCAGCAGGATCGCCCGCGTGATCTGTCCAGTCTGCGCGGCATCGTGACGATGGGCGCCCCACTGGAACGCGATGCGGCCCTGCACTATCAGCAGGTGTTGTACCCCCGGATCTTCAACGGTTACGGCAGCACCGAGGGGTTCTGGAACACCTTCCTGCGGCCCGGCGACCTGCCCGACCATGCCGGCAGCGCCGGGCGCAGCTGCACCGACGACGACGTGCGGGTCGTCCGGATCTACGACGACCGGCCGGCCGACCCGGACGACACCGTCGCCACCGACGGCAGCGACGTCGGTGAGGTGATCGTCCGCTCCCCCAAGTGCAGTGTCGGATACCTCACCGCCGACGATCAGGAGCGGCAGAAATTCCGCAACGGCTGGCTACACGTCGGCGACCTGGCCACCTGGGACGCCGAGCAGTACATCACGATCGTGGGCCGCAAGGACGACATGCTGGTCTCCGGCGGTGAGAACGTCCACCCGGTGCAGGTCGAGGAGGCCATCAACGAACACCCTCAGGTGTTGGACTCCCTGGTCGTCGGCGTGCCCGATCCGAAGTGGGGCGCGCTGGTGGTGGCCTACATCGTCTCCGGCCAGCCCACCCCCAGCGCCGAGGAACTCGACGAATTCTGCCGCTGCCACGCCCTGCTGTCACGATTCAAACGGCCGCGGGCCTATCGATTCGTCGACCGCCTGCCGATCTCGGCGACCGGCAAGAAACTCCACCACCAGGCGACGTCCACGGCGGCCGAGGAATTCGCCGCCGGCCGTTTCATCACACCGAATCCCCTCGACACAAGGACCGCCCGATGAGCACCGCCACACCGCCCGCCCTCAACCCCAACGATCCGCTCGGCTTGGACAGCACGCTCTCTGACGACGAGATCGCGGTGCGCGATACGGTCCGAAAATTCTGTGCCGAACACATCACCCCCTATGTCGCCGACTGGTTCGAGGCCGGCGATCTGCCCGTCGCCCGGGAACTGGCCAAGCAGTTCGGCGCGCTCGGACTACTGGGCATGCACCTGCACGGTTACGGGTGCGCCGGGGCGTCGGCCGTGCACTACGGGCTGGCCTGCCTGGAACTCGAAGCCGCCGACTCCGGCATCCGGTCGCTGGTCAGCGTGCAGGGCTCGCTGGCGATGTTCGCGATCCACCACTACGGCTCCGAAGAACAGAAACAGCAGTGGCTGCCCGGCATGGCTGCCGGTGAGTTGATCGGCTGCTTCGGCCTCACCGAGCCCGATGTCGGATCCGACCCGGGCTCGATGCGGACCCGGGCCCGCCGCGACGGATCCGACTGGGTGCTCAACGGCCGCAAGATGTGGATCACCAACGGATCCATCGCCGACGTCGCCGTCGTCTGGGCGGCCACCGATGAAGGGATCCGCGGATTCGTCGTCCCGGCCGGTACCCCCGGCTTCTCGGCCAACACCATTCACCACAAACTGTCGCTGCGGGCCTCGATCACTTCCGAACTGGTGCTCGACGACGTGCGGCTGCCGGCCGCGGCGATGCTGCCCGGTGTGCTCGGGGTCAAGGGCCCGCTGGGCTGTCTGTCGGAGGCCCGCTACGGGATCGTCTGGGGCGCAATGGGAGCGGCACGTTCAGCCTGGGAGTCCGCGCTGGAGTATTCGACCCAGCGCACCCAGTTCGGCAAACCGATCGCCGGATTCCAGCTCACCCAGGCCAAATTCGTCGACATGGCCGTCGAGCTGCACAAGGGCCAACTGCTCTCCCTGCACCTGGGCCGGCTCAAGGACTCCGTCGGCCTGCGCCCCGAGCAGGTCAGCTTCGGCAAGCTCAACAACACCCGCGAAGCCATCAAGATCTGCCGGGAGGCACGAACCATCTTGGGCGGCAACGGGATCTCGCTGGAATTCCCGGTTATTCGGCACATGGTCAACCTGGAGTCGGTGCTCACCTACGAGGGCACCCCCGAGATGCACCAACTCGTTCTCGGCCAGGCATTCACCGGCATCAACGCCTTCCGCGGATAGGACGGACAACGATGAGCACCACACTGGAGTACAGCCCCGAACACCGGCAGTTCCGGGAGATGGTCGCCGATTTCGTGCAGCAGAAGGTCATCGGAGAGCATGAGGACCGGGAGCGGTCCGGCTGCTGGGATCGATCGCTGTTCACCGAAGCCGGCAAGCTCGGTCTGCTGGGATTCCCGGTTCCCGAGGAACTCGGCGGACCGGGTGTGCACGACTTCCGCTACCACGCCATCGTGATCGAAGAACTGCAGCGCGCCGGGGCGGCCGCCGAAGCCATCGCGTTCTCGCTGCAGAACGACGTGGTGCTGCCGTACCTGACCGAGCTGACCACACCCGAGCAGCGGCGGCGCTGGCTGCCCGGGGTGGTGACCGGCGAGACGGTGCTCGGTATCGCGATGACCGAGCCCGGCACCGGCAGCGACCTGGCCGGCATCCGCACTACCGCCCGCCGGGACGGCGATCACTACGTCGTCAACGGCGCGAAGACCTTCATCTCCAACGGCCAGACCGGCGACCTGTTCGTCGTCGCGGTACGCACCGGAGACGACCGGCACCGGGGGTTGTCGCTACTGGTGGTCGAGGCCGACACGCCCGGTTTCGGTCGCGGCCGCAACCTGGAGAAGATCGGGCTGCACGCCCAGGACACCTCCGAGCTGACCTTCACCGACATGCGGGTGCCGGTCGCCAACCTGCTCGGTGAGGAGGGCCAGGGGTTCTTTCAGCTGGTGCGCAACCTGCCGCAGGAACGCCTGTCGCTGGGAGTCGGTGCGGTCGCCGCCGCCGAGGGCGTGTTGGCCGAGACGCTGAAGTACGTCCAGGAGCGTCGGGCATTCGGTTCACCGATCGCCGGCTTCCAGAACACTCAGTTCGTGCTGGCCGAGGTCGCCACCGAGCTCGACATCGCCCGCACCTTCCTCGACGACTGCATCGCAGAACACCTGAGGGGTCAGTTGACCGCCGCGCGCGCCGCCAAACTGAAGTGGTGGACCACCGACCTGCAGGTACGCACCGCGGATCGCTGCCTGCAACTGTTCGGCGGCTACGGTTACATGCGCGAGTACCCGGTGTCACGGGCATTCGTAGACGCCCGCATCCAGACGATCTACGGCGGTACGACTGAGATCATGAAGACGATCATCGCCAAGGACCTGGGCATCTGAGGACCGATTGCCGATAGGAGGAGATCATGACCGTCGACTATGGTCAGCTGCCCGTCGAGGAGGCGGTGCGCGCGGCCCGCACTGATTCACGGCGCCGTCAGATCCTCGATGCCGCCGTCAAAGTCATGCAGCGGACCGGCTTCCACCAGATGTCGATGCAGGAACTGGCCACCGAAGCCGACGTGAGTGTCGGGCTGATCTACAAGTACTTCGGCGGCAAAGAGGACCTGCTGCTGGCGACCATCATGCGGATCCAGGACGCGTTCCGCGACCAGCTCGCCCCTGTCATCGCCGCCGCCGGCGACGACCCGGTCGCCCAGTTGACGGCCGGCATCCGGCGCTACATCGAGATCGTGGATGAGAACCTGGACGCGGTGGTGCTGACCTATCGGGAGAGCCGCACCCTGGATGCGGCCGGACGCACGCAGATCAAGGACCTCGAAATATCCAGTGCCGCGCCGCTTCGCACCGTCATCGAGGCCGGGATCGCCGCGGGGGTGTTCGGCGATGTCGATGTGGACCTGATGGTCTTCGACATCATGCTGCTCGCGCACGGGTGGGCGCTCAAGCACTGGCACTTCGGCGAGCTGTACAGCCTCGACGAGTACATCGGGCTGCAGACCCGCTTCGCGCTCAATTCGCTCATGCGCACCGGTACCGCCGATGAGTGAGCCACGGTTCTACGTCACCGCGCCGATCCCCGACCCCGGACTGCCGATGCTGCGCGCCGCGGGCAGCGTCGAGATGCCCGACGTGGCACCGGATCCGGCCGCGCTGCGGCGGGCCTGTGAGTCCGGTGACTACGACGTGATCATCGCGCAGGTCCGCAATCCGTTCGACGCAGACCTGTTACGTACAGCCAGGATTCGCGGCATCTCGAATTTCGCGGTCGGATACGACAACATCGACGTGGCGGCGGCCACCGCCAACGCGGTGATGGTCGGCAACACCCCCGATGTGCTCACCGACGCCACCGCCGACATCGCGGTGCTACTGATGCTGGCGGTGGGTCGCCGGGCGGTGGAGGCGGATACGTTCGTGCGCACCGGGCATTTCTCCGGGTGGCGACCGGACATGTTCTTAGGTCGCGACATCTCCGGCGCCACCCTGGGGCTGGCCGGGTTCGGTCGCATCGGCCGCGCCACCGCGCGCCGGGCACTCGGCTTCGGCATGCGGGTACTGTTCAGTCCGCGCCCGCCGGGTGACCGGCACGTCGGTGACGACGAGCTCGGCGAGTTCGCCGGGCGGGTTCGCCAGGTCGGCTGGGCTGAGCTGGTGGGCTCCAGTGACTATCTGTCGCTGCATGTCCCGCTCACCGCCGAGACTCGTCATCTGGTGAACGCCGAGGTGCTACGGGCCATGAAATCGACCGCGGTGCTGATCAACACCGCGCGGGGCCCGGTCGTCGACGAGGACGCGCTGGTGGCGGCGCTCAAGGCCGGTGAGATCGCCGGAGCAGGCCTGGACGTCTACGAGCACGAGCCGCAGCTGGCCGCCGGCCTGGCCGAGGTACCGAACACCGTGCTGCTCCCCCACATCGGCAGTGCCACGGTCTCGGTGCGCGCGGAGATGGCCAGGCTGTGCGCCGAGAACGCGATCGCGATGGCCCGCGGCGTCGTTCCGCCGCACCCGGTCAACCCGGAGGCCTGGAGGTCCTGACGCCCGTTGTGCGCTACTGCGCGGATTTGGAGTCGCCGTCAATCGGAATCGTCTGTCCCGAAATCGATTTCGCCACATCGGAGGCGAGAAAGACACACAGTGCACCGATCTCGGCGGGGTCGACGAAGCGTTTGATCGACTGATTGCTCAACGCATCGGCGGTGACCGCGTCGAGGCTTCGACCTCCGGCATCGGCCCTGCCCTGCAGGGCGCGCCGCAGGCGCTCTCCGGCAACAGCTCCGGGGGCGATCGTGTTGACCCGGATACCCGCATCACCCAGTTCACCGGCGAGAGTCTCGGCGAAACCGATGAGTCCACGTTTGGTGGTCGCGTACGGGCTGCGGTCGGGATAGCCGAACCGCCCGCCCAGGGACGACATGATCAGGATGACGCCGGCATCGGACTGTTTCAGGAACGGGATGGCAAGCCTGGTGACGTTGAAGGTGCCGGTCAGATTCACCGCGATGACCGCATCCCAGTCATCGGGGTCCATCTGCTCCACCGATACCGTCGGGCCAGAGACGCCGGCATTGTTGACCAACACGTCGATGCCGCCGAGTTTCTCGACCGCGTCGACGATGAACGCCTCTACCGAGGACCGGTTCGACACATCACACACGGTTCCGGTGATCAAAGCGTCGTCGTCGATGACTCGCTGCAGCACCTCAGCGCTGATGTCGCAGATATGCACGCGGTCGCCCTGCGCAGCAAAGTCTTTGGCGATCGCCAGCCCGATGCCGGAGGCTGCTGCGGTCACCACGACCCGTCGCGGGTCACTCATTTCGAATGCCCGGGGTTGGGTTCGGCGCGACGCCAGACCAGAACCGAGTTGACGATCTTGCCACCGGACCGAATCGGTGCCGTCGTCCCCAGTTGCAAGGTGTCCCCTTCGATTCTGACCGCCCGCGGCTGGGTCTGGCCGATCCAGTTGGGGTACAGCGACACGAACATCGAATGGGTGAGCGTCTGCTGCTCCTCGTCGACGTGGAAGGGGCCCGAATACGCGATGTAGGACCGCGCTTCGGCAACGTAGTCCTCGGTCGTGGCGTCGAACCAGTCCCCCGACGCGAAGGCCGGCCGGTCGGGTTTGGACAGCTGCGCGGACATGTAACCGTCGGGGGTGTACATGATGATGCCGCGCGGTTGGTCGCCGAGGGGTTCAAACGGCTCGGAGCCGTCCACCGGAATCTCGTGATATGACACCAGCTTCCAGGCACCGATCAGCTGCGACCGCAAACCTTCAGCCACCACTGCCCCTATCCGACAAAAGAATCCGCGCTGATGCGGTCACGCACCGGCGCAGCGGTTTTCGCGACAACCTCGTCATGACTCACCCCGGGCGCCAGCTCCACCAGATCGAAGCCGTCCCCGGCCACGTCGAGCACCCCGAGGTCGGTGATCACCCGGCTGACCACGCCACGCCCGGTCAGCGGAAGATCGCAGGCCGCAACGAGTTTGGCGTCCCCGGCCTTGGTGGTGTGATCCATCAGCACGATGACCCGCTCCACGCCGCTGACCAGGTCCATCGCGCCGCCCATGCCCTTGACCATGGCGCCGGGCACCATCCAGTTGGCCAGGTCGCCGTTGGCCGCGACCTGCATACCGCCGAGCACCGCGACGTCGACGTGGCCGCCGCGGATCATCGCGAAGCTGGTGGCCGAGTCGAAGTACGACGCCCCGGGCAGCACGGTCACGGTCTGCTTCCCGGCGTTGATCAGATCTGGGTCGACCTCGTCGTCGTAGGGGAACGGTCCCACGCCGAGGATGCCGTTCTCGGCGTGCAGGGTGATGCTGGAGTCCTCCGGCAGGTAGCCGGGGATCAGCGTCGGCAGCCCGATACCGAGGTTGACGTAGTCGCCGTCGTGCAGCTCCTGCGCCGCCCGGGCCGCCATCTCGTTGCGGGTCCAGCTCATCGGGCCGCCTCCTGTTCTCGGGTGGTGCGCTTCTCGATGTCCTTGCGGGCCGCCTGCTCCGGTGTCAGCTCGAGGATGCGTTTGACGAAAATGCCGGGCAGGTGGATCGAATCCGGAGCCAGTTCACCGACCTCGACGACCTGCTCGGCCTCGACGATCGTGATCCGCCCGGACATCGCGGCCGACGGGTTGAAATTGCGTGCCGCGGCGTGGAACTGGCAGTTACCCGCCTTGTCTGCCACGGCCGCGCGCACCAGCGCGAAGTCGGTGACGATCCCCTCCTCGAGCACCATGTCCTTGCCGAGGAAGCTGCGCACCTCCTTGGGCGGTGAGGCGATCGCGATGCTGCCGTCGGGGTGGTACCGCCAGGGCAGGCCGCCTTCGGCGACGGCGGTCCCGACCCCGGTCGGGGTGAAGAACGCGCCGATCCCGCTGCCCCCGGCGCGCATTCGCTCGGCCAGGGTGCCCTGCGGCGTGAGCTCCACGGTGAGTTCGCCGGCCAGGTACTGACGGGCGAATTCCTTGTTCTCGCCGACGTAGGAGGCGATCACCCGGCTGATCCGGTGCTCGTCGAGCAGCAACCCCAGCCCCGCACCGTCGACGCCGCAGTTGTTCGACACGATCGTCAGATCGCTCGCGCCCTGTGCCAACAGTGCCTCGATGAGAAACCACGGGATACCGGCCAGTCCGAAACCGCCGACGGCCAGGCTGGCACCGTGTGGGATGTCGGCGACTGCCGCGGCGGCCGAGTCGACCAATTTGTTCAGCGTCATGACTGCTCCAGGTGTTCGATGAGGGCCCGAGTGACGATGCCCGGCTGTTCGGCGTTGGCAAGGTGGGCGGCGTGCGGAACGACCAGCAGCCGGCCGTCTTTGACGCCGGCTGCGATCTCGTCGAGTTTCGCCGGCGGGGTGGCCGGGTCGTCGGCGCCGGCGATCGCCAGCGTCGGCGCGGTGATCGATGCCAGGTCGGCGCGCAGGTCCATCGCCGCGATCACCTCACAGCATCCGGCGTAACCCTCGGCCGGTGTCGCTGCGACCATCGCCTCACTCTCCGAGCGGACATCCGGGTGCGCGGCAAGGTACTCCGCGGTGAACCAGCGCTGCACGACAGCGGCGGCGACGCTGCTGCTGTCGTTGGCCCGGACCGTCGCGGCCCGCTCCGTCCAGGCGTCGGCCGGCGGCAGCTGGGCGCCGGTGCACAGCACGGCCATCCGCTCGACCCGTTCGGGGTTGCGGGCCGCCACCCGCATCGCGGTCATCCCGCCCAGCGACAGCCCGACCAGGTGCGCCCGCTGCACCCCGAGCCGGTCCAGCAGTGCCACGGCGTCGTCGGCCAGGTCATCGATCGTGTACGGGCCGGCCGGGACCGGGGATCCGCCGTGACCACGGGTGTCGTAGCGCACCACCCGGAACCGCTCCTGCAGCGCACCGATCTGCGCGTCCCACATCCGGTGGGTGGAACCCAGCGAATTCGACAGCAGCACAACGGGTCCGTCTTCGGGGCCGGTGACCACCGCGTGGACCTCGACGGCGCTCATCGCACGGCCTCGAATACTGCGGCCAGTCCCTGACCCCCGCCGATGCACATGGTTTCCAGGACGTAGCGGGCATCACGACGCTGCGCTTCGTAGGCCGCGGTGGCCAGCATCCGCGCGCCGGTGGCTCCGATCGGGTGGCCGAGCGAGATCCCGGACCCGTTCGGGTTGAGGCGCTCGTCGAGCGGGTCGATCTTCCACTCCGCCAAAACGGCCAGCACTTGCGCAGCGAACGCCTCGTTGAGCTCGATCAGGTCGATCTCGTCGAGGGTGAGTCCGGCCCGGCCCAGCGCGGCAGCAGTGGCGCCAACCGGGCCGAGACCCATCGTCTCGGGCGCACAGCCGGTGACCGTCCAAGATCGCAGCGCCAGAAGCGGTGTGAGGCCGTGCTTCTCAGCGTTATCCCGGGTGGTCACCACGCACATCGCTGCGCCGTCGTTCTGCCCGGAGGCGTTGCCAGCGGTGACGGTGGAATCTGGGTCGACGTCCTTCCGGATCGGCCGCAGCGTGGCCAGCTGCTCGGCAGTGACGTCGGCGCGCGGGTGCTCATCGCGATCAACGCTGATATCGGGCCTGCCGCGCTTGCCGGGGATAGTCACCGGGATGAGTTCGTCGGCGAATTTCCCGTCCCGCTGAGCGGCGACGGCACGCTGGTGCGAGCGGACCGCCAACTCGTCCTGCTCCTCCCGAGACAAATCGTAGATGGCACGCAGGTTCTCCGCCGTCTCGATCATGCCGCCGTTGACCGGATGGTTGACGCCGCCCGCTGTTTCACGCGCCCGGTCCAGCCTGTCCATCAGGGCGACGCCGCCCTGCCGGATCCCCGAGCGCAGCCCCAGTGCGTAGTGCTCGACGTTCGACATCGATTCCGCGCCGCCGGCGATCACCAGCCCGGCGGCTCCGGTGGCGACCTGACCGGCGGCGTACAGGACAGCCTGCAGGCCGGCGCCGCAGCGGCGATCAACCTGGGCGCCGGGGACGCCGACGCCCAGCCCGGCGTCCAGCGCGGCGATTCGGCCGATCGCCGGCGCCTCACCGCTGGGATAACCATTGCCAAGAATGACATCGTCGACATCGCCCTCGCCGAGCCCGGTACGGCGGATGAGTTCACGCAGGACGGTGGTGGCCAGGGCGGCCGCTGACAGCGGTGCCAGCTTGCCGCCCATTCGGCCGACCGGGGTTCGCAACGGCGCACAGATCACGACATCGACGGATTCGGTCATGTCCCCACCGTAACTACCAGCAATAATATTTTGAAGTATTGATTATTGCGCGATTGATCAATATCGGTTATCAATAATCGACGCGACGTCGAGAACCCGGTCCACAAACGACACCAGGCGATCCCTACCGCCGGTGCTTCTCACCCATGGACCGCCAGGCCTTGCATAGTGTTCGCGAGATGCTGGGGGCAATACTCGTGCAGGGCAATCGCAATGAACAGTCGTGCACGTTCTGACGTCAATTCCTCGTTGTGCTTCTGGAGCGTCGCGACCAACGCTTTTCCCGACTTACCCTGATCGGCGAAATCGCACATCGTCTGTCCGGCTGTGATGCTTTTCCCCGGGTCACTGTAGGTGATTCCCGCCGCGTTCAGAGCGGCGAGGAAAGCCGCATCGGGGTCGGCGGACGATCCACCATCGGGGTCACCGTGTGCCGGCCCGGCAGCAACGACGATGCCGGGCAGAACAAGCAGTGTCAGAACGTATTTCATCAGGATCCGGATAACAGCGTGGCCGCACGATATCTGCGCGGCGGCGACCGCACCGCCAATGGCAGACCTCATGCGTTGCCCGTCTTCACTCTTCTGATGACTGACGCCGCCGAACGTCTGAGCGCATCGCGCCGCACCCTCATCTCGGTCACCTTCCAACGCAGGTTGTTGAGCTCGTCCCGCTGGCGCTGCACGTCCTCGTCGTCTGCCGCCGTCGCCGCGCGGCCTTCTCCCCCGCCTGCCGTCACGAGGGTCCGCGCGCCAGCAGTGCCGGTACGTGCGTCGCCGCCCCGGGGTGCGTTCACTACGCCGCCTATCGGTGGGATGGCACCCATCGAGCCCATCGTCGCCTCAGGCAGACCCGCCATGCCGGTCATCGGCGGTGCGGCGGCCGGGCGGATCCCGTGAGGAAGCGCACCCCAGGCTTGCGGTACCGACAGCCCGCCGAACGACGCGGCGCGGCCCATACTCGCCGACACCTCGGCGCCGCGTGCAGCCCACGCGACACTGCCTTCGGGTACGGCCGCGGCCGCGAGGGTGGCGGCGGGCGGTGCTGTCCCGGACACCGACGATGCCAGGCCTACCGCCCACGGATTGAATGCAGTCCAGATGTAATTCGCCAAGGTCGCACCCGCTGTGGGGAGCAGCATGGAGCCGAACTCGGTCCCGACCGAGTTGAGACCCAGACTTTGCATGAAGCTCATGAACGGACTCAGTTCATGCGTGAACTGCTCGAAGCCCTGAACCAGCGGACTGGTCAAGAAATCCAGTAGTGCATTCGAGTCGGCTGCCGGCCCTGTTGCGGCTGCGCCGGCTTGGGTGCCGGTGGGGTTGGTGGTCTGCGGGGCGGCGGTCAGAGCACCCGTATCAGGAGCCGCCGCAGCAGAACCAGCCGCATAGGTCTGCATCGCAACGACATCCTGCGCCCACATCTGCTCGTAATCAGCCTGATTCGCCGCAATCGCCGCAGTGTTCTGCCCGAAAACATTGCCACTGACCAAAGCCGACAACGCAACACGATTAGCAGCGATCACCGGCGGCGGCACCGTGGCAGCAAACGCCGCCTCATACGCCGCCGCCGCAACCCTGGCCCGCTCAGCGGTCTGCCCAGCCTGCGCAGCCGTCGCCTCCAACCACACCGAATACGGCTGCGCCGCAGCAGCCATCGCCTCCGCCGAACCACCCCGCCACGGCCCATCAGTCAACGCAGTCGTCACCGCCCGATACGAACCAGCCGCCGACACCAACATCGCCGCCAACCGATCCCACCCCGCCGCAGCAGCCAACAACGGCGTCGAACCCGCCCCGGCATACATCCGCGCCGAATTCACCTCCGGCGCCAACACCGCAAAATCGACCATCAGCGCATCGCCTCCCGCATCAGGCGCGCCATCGCGTCGTAATCCATTGCCAGCTCGTCCAACTCATCGCGAAGCCGGGCCGGCTCGACAGGGTGTCTCAGTGTGGCCGAGCCGTTGTCACGGACACACTGAGACCAACCTGTTGTCTCCCGAGACATCAGGCCCAGCTGGATCCGACGGCCGAGTCGGTGTTGGCCATGTTGTTGCCCGCCGACTGCACCTTCTGCCCGTGGGAGTTGGCCTGCTCGTAGATCACCGCGAAGTTGCGCCCCAACTGGGTCACGAACTCCTGGCAGGCCACCGAACCCGCACCGCCCCAGAAGTCCCCGGCAGCGAGCACGTCGTGCACGATCGCCTGATGCTCGGCCTCCAGCGAGGCCGCCTGGGCACGGATCAGCGCACCGTGGGCGGCAACGTCACCGAACTGGTAATTAATGCTCATCTCAAAGGTCTCCTTCTAGCTCGACAGGATCTGCTGCGACGCAGCTTCCTGGGACTCGTAATGGTTGGCGTCGCGCACCAGGCCGTCACGCACACCGTGCAGCATGGTCACGATGTTGCGGAACGCCGTCTGCATCTGGCCCATCGTGTCGAAACTGGTCTTCTCCGCCAGACCGCCCCAACCCGCACCGGAGATGTTCGTCGACGACGCCCACATCCGACGGGCCTCATCCTCAACGGTCTGCGCATGAACGTCGAAACGTCCCGCCATCGCCCGCATCGCGTCCGGATCAGTCATAAAACGTGTGGTCACTGCTTCTTCTCCCTATATCCGTTGCTGGTGAAACCGACTACCCGGCGGCGGCTGCGTTTGCGGCTTCAGCCGCCGCATAGGATCCGGCGCTGGTGTGCAATGTTGCGACGAACTGTTCGTGGATCGCGCTGGCCTGGGCCATGATCGACTGATACAGCTGCGCGTGGATGGCGAACTGCGCGCTCGTCAATGCCGACACTTCGTCGGCCGCAGCGGGCGCAATCTGAGTCGTCGGCGTGGCTGCTGCCGCATTCTCGCTGAGCAGTACCGAACCGATATTCTGCAACTGACCTGCAGCCTCGTCGAGAAGCTCAGGTTGCGTGGTTACAAACGTCATGACTTTTCCTTTCGCTATTGTCGCTGGCCTGTTCTGAGTTGATCGGTCCGCCGCATGGCTGTCGTTTCGAGATCGACGGACGGTGCGATGCGGACGTCAGTGATTAGCGATACGTCATCACCCTCCCGCCTTGATCATCGAGGCGACAGAGATTTCAAGTGCCTCCTGTTGCTGCGACATTTCGGCCACCGCACGCCTCAACCTGTTCAGTTGATCGCGGCCGCTCAGTGCGTTCTGGACGTCCTCGACGAGGGCCGACCGGTAGTCGCCATCGGCCTCCGGGCTTGCCGTGCCGGCCGCCGGCCTGGCCGACGCAACGCGGGCCCGCCTTCTGGATCTGGCGTTTCGCGGGGCGTTCACCACACCGACCATCGGGGGGATATGGCTGAGCCAGCCCTGTTTGATCTCCAGCCCCGCTGCACCGGATCCGGCGCTGCCCGCTGCAGGGAGGGCGGCGAGGCTCGCCGGCAGCGCCACGGAGGCGAGCCGGACACCCTGCGACGACCCGGCCCAGGACGGCGGGACCGACAGCCCGCCGATCGGCGTTGCACGGCCCGCCGCCGCCGACACGTCGGCAGCGGCCACCCGCATCGTGGGGGGTGCGGCCGCCGGGAACGCGGTGGCGGCGTGCGAGCCCGCAAGCGTGAATTGCTGCGCGCCCCCTGATGCCGAAGACGCAAGCTCCGGCATTCCTGACGTGATCATCATGAACGAGTGCATGGCGGCGGTAGCCCCCATCGCGGGTGTCGTCGAGGCCATCGACAGGGCACCGCCGAGCCCCGTTGCTCCACCGTAGGCCATCGTGAATCCGTTGAGATGCCCCCAAAGTGACTCGCCACCGGTGACAAAGGGGCTGTTCAACATGGATTCCAGCGGGTTGTTGTTCAGGAAGTCCACCAGCGCGTTGGAAGCAGCGCCGGCTGACGGGGCAGCGGTGTTGGTCGGACTGCCGTCGGGGTTGGTGGTCTGCGGGGCGGCGGTCAGAGCACCCGTATCAGGAGCCGCCGCAGCAGAACCAGCCGCATAGGTCTGCATCGCAACGACATCCTGCGCCCACATCTGCTCGTAATCAGCCTGATTCGCCGCAATCGCCGCAGTGTTCTGCCCGAAAACATTGCCACTGGCCAAAGCCGACAACGCAACACGATTAGCAGCGATCCCACCCCGCCGCAGCAGCCAACAACGGCGTCGAACCCGCCCCGGCATACATCCGCGCCGAATTCACCTCCGGCGCCAACACCGCATAGTCCATCACAGCGCCTATCTGCTAGCCGGACAGAATCTGCTGCGACGCAGATTCCTGCAACTTGTGATGGTTGGTGTCGCGGATCAGCCGATCCCGGGCGTGCAACATGTGGACGATGTTGTGGAAACGGGCCTGCACCTGGGCCGGGCTCGTGACAACCACGGGCAGTGATTCCGGGTCGGTTGCCACGAACATTTGCTGATCCCTTCGTTCGGTAACCATTCCCCCGGCTCACTACATCAGCTGTGTCCTGGGGCACCCTGGGACGCAAAAGTAATGCAGTCCACTTTGAACTGTCCAAGAGTTAATTCAGCGTGATTCATAAATAAATCTGATCGATCTCCGGCCAGCTAAAGCGTTGATTCCATCAGTGCAGGTGGGCGAGGACCATGCCGATCGCCCGAGGTTCGGCCTCAACGATCTTCCGAATGGCCGAACTGCACGTATGTACCGGAAAATATTTCCCGGCCCCGATCTTCCCTATGACTGACGGGCCGAGGCGCGGCAGGATCGACAGTGCCCGCCGGCGCCTGCTGCGCCGTGGTCGACGAACGCGTACAGGGGTTGGTTTCACTATCCGAACCCGTCACGCCACCAGGTGACCATCGATACCAATGACGCAGGTCACAGATCGCAATATGCCTGCACGAAATCATGTTGCATCTGCACATCCCACTTCCTAGCATTATTTAGGTAGGCAAAGCATTCAAGTTGGCAAGTCGTTTATAAGTTGGGTCATTTCAGATGAAATCAATTACACAAATTCAGCTGGCGTTGGTCGGCGTCGCCAGCGCCTTAATGACCATCCCCGCCCTGAACAGCCCGAGCGCGATCGCAGACGACAACGGCTTGGTCAACGATGTCGGGAGATCGTCCCAGACGGCAACTCCGGGTGAGACCTTGACCGAACCACGCAGCGCAAGCGTTGAGAACCAATCCCTCGATCGGACACCGCCTCCGAGCCCCGTCGTCAACGCCGCACCCGTCCGCGGTCTCGGGCCGCAGTGCGAGCTGAGTTTCAGCGTCACCTGGTCAACGCCCCTTTGGACGTGCCCCTAGCGCCATGCGTGGGCCGCCCTAGCCGGCACCGCCGGCCTGGCCCCCCACCGACTGGCGACCGCCAGCCGTCGGTGGTTTCCCGCTAAATTTTCATGCGATTCGGACTGTCTGCGTCCGAATACGCACGCTCGGCGCACGGACCGACCCAAGGCGCCAGCAATGCGCAGGCGTTGCCGATCTGAAAACGGCAGAATACCGATCAGCGGTTACCCGATGTCCACGAGCGCTTCATTTGATCGCGTGAATTTCGATCACCGCCGATTGACGGGGCGCGCGTGGATCGCCACCGGGCCGGCCGCTGTTCTGCAGCGGAACCGAGACCGCGTCGAGCAGGAGCAGCGCGAGGTCGAACTCGGTCCCCGGCGGTCACCGGATCCCCGCGGAGCGCGGCCGCGACCGCCCGGACCCGATTGTTAATCTGTCGCCATATATGGAAGCAATTAGATTTATAATCCATCCGTCTCGATGCACTGGATTTCCCGGCGAATTCCCGGCGCCGCCGCGTGGCCGGTGCGTTCGGACCGCGCACTGTCGGACCGACCGGCCCACCGCCGGCGCTGCGCACGGCATAGGCTGACGTCCATGTCCCTCTCCGGCAAGACCATGTTCATCTCGGGCGCCAGCCGCGGCATCGGCCTGGCGATCGCCAAGCGGGCCGCGCGCGACGGCGCGAATGTCGCGCTGATCGCCAAGACCGCGACGCCGCACCCCAAGCTGGACGGCACGATCTACACCGCTGCCGCCGAGATCGAGGAGGCCGGCGGGCAGGCACTGCCGATCGTCGGCGATATCCGGGACGGGGATTCGGTGTCGGCCGCCGTGGCGACGGCCGTCGAGCGGTTCGGCGCCATCGACATCTGCGTCAACAACGCCTCGGCGATCAACCTCGGGTCGATCCTGGAGGTACCGCTGAAACGCTTCGACCTGATGAACGAAATCGAGGTGCGCGGCACCTACGCGGTCTCGCAAGCCTGCATCCCGCACATGATCGGCCGGGAGAACCCGCACATCCTCACGCTGTCCCCGCCGGTCCGGCTTGAGCCCAAATGGCTCAAGCCCACCGCGTACATGATGGCCAAGTTCGGGATGACGCTATGTGCGCTGGGCATGGCCGAAGAGCTGCGCTCGCACGGGATCGCCTCCAACACCCTGTGGCCGCGAACCCTGATCGCCACCGCCGCGGTGCAGAACCTGCTCGGCGGCGACGAGGCGATGGCCCGCGCCCGCACGCCGCAGGTCTACGCCGACGCGGCCTACGCGATCCTGACCAAACCGGCGACCGAATACACCGGCAACACGGTGCTGTGCGAGGACGTCCTGGTGGAGTCCGGCGTCACCGACCTGTCGGTCTATGACTGCGTACCCGGCGGGGAGCTGGGCCTGGACCTGTGGGTGGACGACGTCAACCCTCCCGGGTACGTGCAGGCCTAGCCCGAACGCAGGTCGCCGGACCTGCGATAGACCAGCCAGCGCATCGAGATCGGGCAGACCTCCGGGTCCAGGTCGAACACGTCCTGACCGCGGGTCCATTCGGCATACCAACTGGTGGGCGGCCACGCTCCGTCAGGCAGGTGCGCCTTCTCGTAGTCGTGCACCGATTCGTCGGAGACCAGCTCCAGGCCCAATCCCGCTGCCGCATCAGCCATCTCGTCCGGGGTGAAGAACGTGCTGTAGCACTGCTGGCTCAGTTCGAGCCCGGCCCCGTCGTCGACGTAGCCGTCACGGGTCAAGAAGGCGTTGAACACCAGCTGCCCGCCCGGCGCCAGTCGCCGCGCCGCCAGTTCGAATATGTCGCGCAGCTGGCCGGCGGTCCGGAAGTCCGACGTCACCTCCGAGAGCAGGATCAGCGAATAGTCGTCGGCCAGGTCGTCTCCGGCCGAGAGCACATCACGCACGACGACGCGGACGTCCAGCGACTCACGTTCGGCCTCGGCGCGGATGTCCGCGGCGAAGGCCGGGGTCATCTCCACCGCGTCCACCGGGTGCCCGCGCCGGGCCAGGGCCAAGGTGTTGCGTCCGGTCCCGGCACCGATGTCGAGCACCCGGTACGCGCGCGGGTCGGCGGCGTCGGCGGCCAGTGCGCAGACCCGGGCGTCGGGTTCGGTGCCGAACAGCGGCGGCTGGCGGGTCGCGAGCCAGTTCTCGTAGGCGCCCTCGATCGAGTACCACTGCCCACGGATCACATAGTTGAGCAGCTGGCCGACCGGCTTCTGGTAGGTGACGATGATGTTCGATCGCGGCGAGGCCTCGAACGCCGTGGCCAACTCCGTGGCCAGGTTCGCCCGCAGTTGCTCCAACTGCTCGGCGCTCAGCGGCGAACCGACAGCGCCGAACAGCGTGGAGCACATCTTGACGTACTCGTCGAGCATGCCCGGAACGGCCGGCAGCTTGATATGCCCGCCGGCCTCCGCCCTGCGATACAACCGCCGGGCCATCGCGTCGTGCAGCATCGGCGGGCGCGTCGAACTGTCCATCGCACTGTTGTACCGAATCGGCCCGGCAGCCGCCGGCGATCAGGCTCGTCCGCTGATGTCCCGCAGAAACTCGTCTATGACGGGCGCCAGCTTGACGGCGTTGTGCACCAGGTCGATATGACCACCGGCGTGCAAGTGCAATCGCGAATGCGGTAGCAGCGCGTTCATGATCTGCGCGTTGACCACCGGGATGATCGGATCATCGGTGCCCGCCACGATCAGCGTCTCCTGACGCACCGTGAACAACGCGAACAGGCTGGTCCAGATCGAACCCGCCAGCAGCTGATGCAGGTAGCCCATCTTCGACCCCGCACTGAGCTGACGCACAAACAGCTGCGCCACGTCTTCGCCGTGTGCGCGGACGCTACCGCCGTACAGTTCCCCGGCGATGGCGGCGGCGTAGTCAGGATCGGAGAACCTGTGCGGGGTCAACATCTTCGCCAGCACCCGCGGCCGCGCGGGCACCATCACGGCGCCGGTACCGGTCGAGACCAGCACTAGGCGGCGGCAACGCCGCGGGTTCTGAAAGGCGAACTGCTGCGCCAGCGCACCACCCCAGGACAGTCCGAGCACGTCCACCACCCCCAGGCCGAGTTCGGTCAGCACCCGTCCCAGCACCCACGCCAGGTACGGAAACCCGTACGGCAGCACCGAGGTCGGCGACCCCCCCGTCCCGGGCACATCGAACCGGACCACGGTCAGGTCCGCATCCAGCTGTTGCACCAGCGGATCGAGCACTTCGAGGCTGGCACCGATCCCGTTGCACAGCACCAGCGGTACCCGGGAGCCACCGCGACGCACGTTCACCCGGATGCGCTGACCGCCGGTCGCGACGTAGCGTTCCTCGCCGAACTCGCTGGGTGTCACCGCGCGCAGGCGACGACGCTGCGGGCGCGATCGGCCCCCCGTGCTCATTTCTGCATCACGTAGGTTCCCGGCGCAGGCCCCAGTGGCGGAAAATCTTCTCCACCAAGTGTTTTCGGTGCATCGATCTCGGGTCCGCTGCGTTCGGCGAGCCAGGCCACATAGTGCGGCCACCACGAGTCGCTGAGTTTCTCGGCGGCACCCAGCCACTCCCGCGGGTCTGCGGAGTCGACCGCTCCGACCCGATACGACGCCTTCGGGTTACCGGGCGGGTTGACCAGCGCGGCGATATGCCCACTGGAGGACAGCACGTAGCGGTTGTCCTTGCTGCCCAGCAGCCGCGCGCTGCGGTAGGTGGCCTGCCACGGGGAGATGTGGTCGGCGACCCCGCCGATCACGTAGGCGTCGGCGGTGATCGCCGACAGGTCCACCGCAGAGCCCAGCATGCTCAGCTCGCCCGGGTTGACCAGTGAATTGTGCACGCCCATCAGCACCATGTCGCGATGCAGTGCCGCGGCCATCCGGGTGGTGTCGGCGTTCCAGAACAACACGTCGAACGCGGCCGGCGGCCGGCCCTGCACGTAGTTGTTCACCCAGTACCGCCACACCAGGTCGGTGGGCCGCAGCCAGGCGAACATCTCCGCCATGGCCCGCCCGTCCAGGTAGCCCTTCTTGGCCGAGGTACGGATCGCCGCCTGGGCGGCCCGGTCGCTCATCAGCGCCGACGCGAACCCGGCGTTGGTCTCGTCGAGCACGGTCACCGCCAGGGTGAGCCCGGCGATCCGGTCACCCTCGCCGATCGCGGCCAGGTGCGCGGCCGTCATCGCCGCAAGGATCCCGCCCGAGCAGGTCCCCAGTAGGTGCGCGCTGTCGGTGGCGGCGATTATCTGCACGGTGTCCAGCGCTTCGACGATCGCCGCGCCGTAGGCATCGAAACCCCAGTCCCGGTGCCGTGCTTGCGGATTCCGCCACGACATCACGAACACCTGCTGCCCCTGCTGGACGAAGTACTCGATCATGCTGCGGCCCGGGGCGATGTCCATGATGTAGAACTTGTTGATCACCGGCGGCACTATCAGCAACGGAATCGTGTGCACGGTCGGCGTCTGCGGGGCGTACTGGATCAGCTCGAACATCGAGTTCGCGAACACCACCGCTCCCTTGGTGACAGCCACCGTCTCACCGACGGCGAATGCGTCCGGCTCCACCATGGCCGGCACCCGCGGCTGGGATGCCATGTCGCGAGCGAACGCCCGCAGCCCTCGCACCGCGCTCAGTCCGCCGGTGTCGATCAGCGCCTTCCAACCCAGCGGGCTGATCACCGGATTGTTGGTCGGGGCCAAGCCCTCCACCAGGTTGTCGATGACGAACCGCATCTTGTCGGCATCGCGCCAGTCCAGGTCGGCGACGGCGAGCAGCGCATCGGCGGTCTCGGCGGCCGCCAGGTAGCCCTGCATGATCCGGTGCAGCAGCGGGTTCTGCTGCCAGGCCGGGTCGCTGAACCGCTTATCGGACCGGTCCGGGGCGCGATTCGATCTGCCCGCGACGATCGAGCCGAGCTCGCGGGCCAGGGTGCCCACCCGGTCCGCCACCGCGCCGGGTTGTTTGGACAGGTTCGCGCCGAGCCGAAACCAGGCGGCGTCCGGCATGATCCGGCGCGTGATCGGCTTGGCGCCGCTGGTAAGCACAAGGTCCAGCGGCACTGCCAGCTCATCGGGTTTGGTCGTGGTGGTTGCCATGCCTATCTGTTGCTTTCTGTTGCCGGAACGATGATTTCGCGCTTGAGGATCTTGCCGGTCGCACCCTTGGGGAGGGCGTCCACCAGCCAGATCCGGCGCGGGTATTTGTAGGCCGCTACCCGGGCCTTCACATATTCGCGGAGCTCGTCGGGGGTCGCGGTCGCGCCCGCCTTGAGTGCGACCGCGGCGCCGACGTCTTCGCCGAGCGAGTCGTGCGGCGTGCCGATGACGGCGGCCTCGGCGACCGCCGGGTGTTCGTAGAGCACCTCTTCGACCTCACGCGGGTAGACGTTCATTCCGCCGCGGATGATCAGGTCCTTGGTGCGGTCGACGATGTAGTAGTAGCCGTCCTCGTCGACACGCCCCACATCTCCGGTGCACAGCCAACCGTCGGCGGTGATGGTGGCCGCGGTGGCCTTCGGTAGGTTCCAGTAGCCCAACATGACGTTGTGGCCGCGGATCTGGATCTCCCCGGCCTCCCCCTGCACGACCTCGGCGCCGTCGGTGTCGGCCACCCGCAGCTCAACGCCTTCGATCGGGGTACCGATCGAGCCCACCTTGCGCGGCCGGTTCGGATGGTTGAACGTCGCCACCGGTGAGCTCTCGGACAGTCCGTAACCCTCCAGTACCGCGCAGCCGAAGGCCTTCTCGAAATCTGTGAGAACCTGCACGGGCAGCGCCGCGCCACCCGAGACACAGGTCCTCAGGGTGCGGGTCGCCATCGGCGCGGCGTCGGCGGCCCGGCTGAGCAACCCCGCGTACATCGTTGGCACGCCCTCGAATACGGTGACGCCGTCGCGCTCGATCACCTCCAGCGCCCGACCGGGTTCGAAACGCGGCAACAACGTCAACGTCGCGCCGGCCAGAACCGACGCGTTGAGCCCGCAGGTCAAGCCGAAGACGTGAAAGAGCGGAAGGCAGCCCAACACCACGTCGTCCGGACCGATCTCGATCAGGGTCCGCGCGCACACCTCGGCATTGCGGGTCAATCCCGCGTGGGTGAGCATGGCGCCCTTGGGTTTTCCGGTGGTGCCCGAGGTGTGCAGGATGACGGCGACGTCGTCGTCGGCGCGGTGCACCGCCGCCATGGAGTCGGGCAGTCCGGTGAGCAGCTCGGCCAGCCCGGCGTCGTCGACCACCCAGCACCGCGCACCCGCCCGCTCGGCACCGGCGGTGGCCTCGTCGGCGAAGGCCGGCGTCGCGAACATCGCGGTGGCGCCGGTGTTGGACAGGTAGAACTCGACCTCGCGCGCCTTGAGCAGCGGGTTTATCGGTACTGCCACCGCGCCGCGGCGCATGATGCCGTAGAACACGATGGCGAACGCCGGCGTGTTCGGCAGCATTACCCCTACCCGGTCACCGGGCTCGATGCCCGCCTGTGTCAACAACGCGGCCACCCCGGCGGCCGCCGCCTCGAGTTCGGCGAAGGTCACCGTCAGTTCGTCGCAGCGCAACGCAATACGGTCGGGATGGCGGTCTTTGGCTGCCGTCAGGTTCATGCTCAGTGCTGGCATGCCTCCAGCGTGATGCGAACGACGCCGGGCAACAATGTCCACGCGAACAACACCCCGGCCATTCGAGTGTGGCCGCGCACATTCCCCGCCTATCGTTGCCGGATATGAGCGCCGTATCCGATCCTCACATCGGCCGGCTGAGCAAGCTGATGCTGGCCCGCGCGCCGGAGTTGGGCGCAGCCATGGCCGATCTGATCTGCAGCGATATCGCGGCCTACCGCGACGGCGCGATGATCGCCCGCGCCGAGGTGTGCGACACCTGCGTGGCCAACCTGACGTTCGTCTTCGACGCACTGGCCGGCGAGGACGCCGCCGATACGTCGATCGCTCAACGTACCGGCACCTCCCGCGCCGTCGCCGGCGTTCCGCTACCGGCAGTGATGACCGCCTACCGGATGGGATTCCGCTACATGTGGGAGCAGGCCGTCGTCACGGCACGGGCGGCGGGCATCCCCACCGAATCGATCCTGGAGGCCGCAGCACGGGTCTACCTCGCCCAGGACACCTTCACCGAGGCGATGAGCAACGGCTATCGCGAGCAGGTGACCACGCGGCTCCTGGAGCAGGAGGAGGAACGCTCGGCACTGTTGGAGGCCCTGCTGTTCAACCGGATCACCGACACACACAACCTGTGGGATGCCGCGCACCTGCTGCGCCTGCCCACCTCGGGCCCGTTCGTCGTGGTGGCCGCGGAGCTGCTGGAGATCGGGAAACTGGTGCTGCCCGCCATCGAGAGCAAGCTCGCCGCCCGCGACATCCGCTCAGCGTGGCGATTGCTCTCGGATCTGCAGGTCGGCATCGTCGCGCTGCGCGTCGCCGAGACACTCGGCACGCTGGTCGAGGTGCTGCGCCAGGCGGCGCGCACCCGGGTGGGTATCAGCCCCCCGTTTCCCGAGCTGGCCGACACCGGCGAGGGGCTGCGGCTGGCCCGGCTGGCGGTCGCAGAAAAGCCACCCGCCGATTCGTTGGTCACGATCTTCGACGACACCCCACTGGCGGTCGCGGCGGTGAGCGCGCCGGAGACGATGACCAGGCTCAGGTCAGCCGTGCTGGGCCGCATCGATGCGTTGCCGGCCGGGGAGCGCACGATCCTGTTCGACACGTTTCGGGCCTGGCTGGACGCCGACGGCTCGGCCAACGACACCGCGACCGCCATCTTCTGTCACCCCAACACGGTGCGCCATCGGCTGCGCCGCATCGAGGAGCTGACCGGCCGATCACTCGCGCGGCCGCGGGACATCACCGAACTCTGTCTGGCGTTCGAGGTACAGGAACGCCTGCCGTGAGCCCCGGTCGGGCCGTCGGCGGCGATCAGCCGGAAATATCGACTGGGCCCGGCTGTTGCGCCCGCAACGGCAGGACCAGCTGGAAGCGGGCGCCGCCGTCGTGGGCGACACAGCTAAGCCGGCCGCCGTGCGCACCGGCCAATGCGCGGGCGATCGGCAGGCCCAGGCCGGCCCCGCCGCGCTGACGGCCCCGGTCGGTGTCCAGGCGCACCAGCCGGTCGAAGATGCGCTCGGTATCCTCGGCAGCGATTCCCGTTCCGGTGTCGGTGACGGTGATTTCGGCGGAACCCGCCCGGCATCGCACGTCGACGACGACGCTGCCGCCGGGCGGGGTGTGGCGGCGGGCGTTGTCCAGCAGGTTGGACAGGATCTGCGCGACCCTGGTCGGATCCGCCTGCACGGTAAGGGTTTCCGGCCCGGAGCGGGTCAAATGCAGCTGCGGGGCCAGCAATGCCGCCCGATCCAGCTGAGTGTCGATGAGCCCGACCAGATCGACGTCCTTGAGCTCCAACGGCAGCCCGGCGTCGATGTAGCTCAACTCGAGCATGTCGGTGACCAGCCGGGTGGCGCGGCGGGCCTCGGTGAGCAGCATCGTGGCGCGGCGGTGTTGACGGAGCACCTCGGGGTCGGCGGCGTCCTGCCCGACGCCGTGGCCGACATTGCCGGCGATCTGTTCGGCCGCCGCCTGGATTCCGGCGATCGGGGTACGCAGCTCGTGGGCGGCGTCGGCCAGGAAACGACGCACCGCCGCCTCAGCCCGTTGCGCCTTCTCTGCGGCGCTGCGGGCCCGCCCCTCGGAATCCTCCAACTCATCGAGCATGTCATCGAAAGCGCTTGCCGCACGGCCAAGTTCGGTCTTCGGGCGGTCGGGGCGCAGTCGGCGCCCCCGGTCCCCTGTGGTGATGTCGCGGGCCAGGTCGGTGAGCCGATCCAGCGGCGCGAGCATGGTCCAGCTCACCCCCGCCAGCATGATCGCCGCGATCACCAGGGTTACCAGCCCGGCCTCGATCATCAAACGGCGCAGTCGGCGCAATGTCTCGCTGGCTTCGGTGCTGTCGGCGACCAGGATGACCCGGGCGCCGTCGGGCAACGGGTGCACCAGTACCGTCGCGGTCTCCTCGGGTTCCAGCGGCGGCGGCGCGATTCGCGATCCGGTGGTTGCGTCGGGCTCGATGGCCGGATCGCCGTAGCTGGTTCCGTCGGCGGTGACCACGAGTGCGCCCACGACGCCGCCGTTGAGCTCCTCGGCCAGTTGTTCGGCGGTCGCCCCCCGGGCCACCATGCTGTCGGCACGGGCGGTGGCCGCCGAAAGCCGTTCGTGCAGACTGCGATCCGACACCGTGGTCAAGGTGGTGTTGATCACCAGCCCCATGGTCAGCATCAGCAGTGTGAGCAGGGCGAGCACCGTGACGGTCAGCCTGCGCCGCAGCGACGGTGTCGCGGTGCGGGCGCTCATGAGCCCTGCTGGAGCTGGATGCGGTACCCGATCCCGCGCACGGTGTGCAGGATCCGTGGCCCGTGCGCCTCGAGCTTCTGCCGCAACCCGCTGATGTGGACCTGAACCAGATTGGGGTCAGAGGCCTCGTACCCCCACACCGCGTTGAGGATCTGCGCGGTGCTGACGATCCGGCCCCGCTGTTCCACGAGATAGACCAGCACCCGCAGCTCGGTGGCGGTCAGACCCAACGGAGTTCCGGCGCGCGCGGCCACCCCGGCGTCGACGTCGACCATCAGGTCTCCGAGCTGCACGGCGGCCGGCATCCGGCCCCGTCGGCGCAGCACCGCCCCGACCCGCGACACCAGTTCGGCGAGCTCGAACGGCTTGACCACGTAGTCGTCCGCCCCGCCGTCGAGCCCCCGCAACCGGTCGGGCAGGCCGTCGCGGGCGGTCAGCAGCACCACGCCCACCTCCCCCCAGCTCAGAATCTCCTCCATCAACGCGAACCCGTCGCGGCCGGGCAGCATCACGTCGAGCACCACCAGATCGGGCCGGAATCCGTCCAGCGCCTGCTCCAGCCCGTCACCGTCGGGTCGGGTGTCGGTGAGGTAGCCGGCATCCGAGAGTGCCTCGCTGACCATCTCGCGGATGGTCTCGGAGTCCTCTACCACCAGCACCCGTGGGGTTCCCACGCTGAAGGAGCTGCCACCGCGACGTTCGGCGGACCGGGATTCGGCCATGGTCCATTGATAACACCATGACGCCCGAACCGGGAGGTTCAGCAAGGCTCGACGGAGGAGAGGCGAAGCTGGGACCTCCGCCCGAACCGGGAGGTCACACCGGTCTTCAGGTTCACTTCAAGTTGAGGTTCTACCGTCGCGGCAACCGATTTCGGAGGGTTGCTCATGTCTGTCACCTACAGGGCTGTCTAGCGATGGACTTCGCTGCGCTGCCACCCGAGATCAACTCGAGCCGGATGCACACCGGTGCCGGTGCCGAGCCTCTGCTGGCCGCCGCCACCGCGTGGAATGCGCTGGCCGCCGAACTGAACACCGCCGCCCTGGCCTACGACTCGGTGATCGATGAGCTGTCCGGCGGCTGGGCCGGGCCGAGCGCCGCCGCGATGGCCGCCGCCGCCGCCCCCTACGCCCAATGGATGCATGCCACGGCCGCCCAGGCCGAGCACACCGCCTCGCAGGCCAGGACCGCCGCCGCCGCCTACGGCTCGGCGTTCTCCATGACCGTTCCGCCGCAGGTCGTCACCGCCAACCGCGCCCAGCTGGTGACGTTGGTGACCACCAACTACCTGGGCCAAAACACCGCCGCCATTGCCGCTGCCAACGCCGCGTACTACGAGATGTGGGCACAGGACGCCTCGGCGATGTACGGCTACGCCGCCGGTTCCGCCGCCGCGACACGCCTGGCACCGCTCACCCAACCACCGCGCACCACCAACCCCGCTGGGGCCGCGAACCAGTCCGGTGCGGTGGGACAGGCGACCGCCGGCGCGGCCGGTAGCCAGGCCACCAACGTGACTTCGACGATCAGCCAGGTCTTGCAGGGGCTCAGCGCCCCGGGCTCGGCGGCCGCCGGTTCCAGTGCCTCGCTGAGCGGTTCCGTCGGAACCGCCGCAGCCATGGAGCCCGGCCTGGCCCTCTCCTATGCGGCGCTGGCCTCGAGCCTGTTCGGCACATTCGTGATCGACTCGGCCGGCACGTTCGGCGTCGACGCGGCCGGCACCTTCGGCATCGACCTGATCGGCGTCGGCGCGATCGAGAGCGAACTGCTGCCGGAGATGGCCCTGGCCAGCGCGGTGACTCCGGTGACAGCCGAGATGGGTGAAGCCGCCACGCTCAGCGGTCTGTCGGTGCCGCAGACTTGGGCGAGCGCCAGCCCGACCGTGATCCAGCAGATCGGTGCAGCGCTGCCGACCGCTGCCGAAGCCGCACTTCCCGCGGTCGCGGCGAGTGCCACCGCACTGCCGCTGGCCGCGATGGGCGCCGCCGGGTTGGCCGGCCGGGCCACCGCCGGTGTCGGCCGGGCCCGCGGCACCGGCACGGCACCGAAGGCCGCCGGAACCTCGGCGACCAACGCCCCGAAGCGACCACGGCCGACGCCGAAGAATCCCACCCGGCCGCCGCAGCCGCAGTCCCGGCCGTTGACCGGCCCGATCACCCGGATCGCCGGTGAACTGCGAGAGCTGGCAGATCTGCGCGACGCCGGGATTCTGACCGAAGAGGAGTTCACCCAGGAGAAGCGGCGCCTGCTGGGGCGGTAACACCATGGATTTCGCATTGTTGCCGCCTGAGGTCAACTCGGGCCGGATGTATATCGGGGCGGGTGCGGGCCCGATGCTGGCCGCCGCCTCGTCCTGGGACGCCCTCGGCGCCGAGCTGAACGCGGCCGGCCTGGCCTACGAATCGATACTCGCCGAGCTGTGCACCAGCTGGGCCGGTCCCAGCGCCCTGGCGATGGCCGCCGCGGCGGCGCCGTATGCCCAGTGGATGCGCGGCGCCGCAGTCCAGGCCGAGGAGACCGCGCTACAGGCCAGGGCCGCCACCACCGCCTACGAGACGGCTTTTGCCATGACCGTGCCGCCGCCGGTGGTCGCGGCCAACCGCAGCCTGCTGATGAGCCTGGTCGCGACGAATTTCCTGGGGCAGAACACCCCGGCGATCGCCGCTGCCGAGGCCGACTACGCCCGGATGTGGGCGCAGGACGCCACCGCCATGTACGGCTACGCGGCCGGTGCTGCGGCCGCGGCCGAGCTCACCCCGTTCTCCACGCCGCCGCGCACCTCCGATCCCGCCGGCGGCGCCGTGCAGGCCGGCGCGGTGGGGCAGGCGGTCGCGACCGCCGCCGAGGGCCAGGGCGAGACCGGCGTCACCACGCTCACCCAGATACTGCACACCGTGGCCGGCTCGTCGGGTCTGGCGCAGGCCGTCGGCGCCGGCGCGGCCGGGTTCAGCGGACCGGCCGCCGAACTGGCCCTCGCTGGCACCGGAGTGCTCGTCGACACCGTGGGGACGTTCGGCATCGATGTGCTGGGCACATTCCTGATCGATGCGATGGGTGCCGCCGAGGTGGGCCAGTCGCTGCTGCGGGCGGCGATGGCCGGGGCGTTGCCGATGACGGCCGAGTTTGCCTCGGCGACCTCCATCAGCGGGCTGTCGGTGCCGCTGGCCTGGGCTTCCGCGGCGCCGGAGATGGCCGCGCAGGTCGGAATGTCGTTGGCGGCCAGTGCCGCCTCCGGCGGTGCGTCCGCCGTTCCCGCCGCGGCGGCCGGCGGGGCGGTCTTGCCCGCGGTGGGGATCGCCGCGGCAGGCCTGGCGGGCCGGGCGTCCGGCGGGGCCCGGCCCATCGGCCCCGCCACCAAGCAACCGGTCAGGCGGGAGGACCCAGAGCAGCCCGGGGCGCTGCCAGAGATGCCGGCGGAGTCGGTTTTCGGCATGCTGATGGGCGCCGACATCGAGCTGCGCGAACTGGCCGAGCTGCGCCACGCCGGCATTCTCACCGACGAGGAGTACGTCGCCGAGCGACGCAGTCTGGTCGGGCGTTAGAGCAGCGTTGCCTGCTCGGGCTGCGACGGGGCCGCCGCGATCAGCTCGGGCGAGTTGTTGCGCACACTGTTGACCAGCGTGGAGACCTGACGCAGTTCGATTCCGGTGACGTCCGGCGGGCCGGCCAGTAATGCGGTGTCGGCCGGGGCGTCGGGGTCCAGCCAACGGTCCCAACGGTTTTCGGGCAGCAACAACGGCATCCGGTGGTGAATCGTGGCGAGCTCCCCGACCGCTTCGGTGGTGATGATGGTGACGCTGAGCAGCGGGTCGAATCGCCGGTCCGGTCGCCACACCGACCACAGCCCGGCTGCGAACAGCATCGCGCCGTCGCGGTGGAAGTAGAACGGGGTCTTGGGCGACTCGGCATTGGCGGGTCGCCACTCGTAGTAGCCGTCCATCGGCACCAGGCAGCGCCGATGCTCGGCGGCCGAGCGGTACGCCGGCGAGGTGGTGACCTTGTCGGCGCGGGCATTGATCAGCAGCGGCCCACCATTTGCGGGTGCGCCGTCCGGGCCCGGCTTGGTCCACGGCGGCACCAGCCCCCACCGCATCAGCCGGATCCGGCGGCTGGGTTCGTCATCGGAATCCTGCGGATGGGCGTGCCGACTGACCGCGGCAACGACGCTGTCGGTCGGGGCGACGTTGTAGTTCGGGCCGGTATCCGCACCGGCCGGCACCTCGTTGATCGCGTCGATCTGCTCGGCCAGCAGGACCGGATCGGTGGTTACCGCGAAACGCCCGCACATGCCTTCATGGTGACAGCTATCCGACCCGGGTGGCGGTCACCGCCCAGAACGGCATGTGGATCACGTTGTCCACCAGCAGCGGTTGCAGGATCTGATACCGCTGCTGCAGCGCACGAACGCCGTCGAGCAGGTCCTCGCGCCCCAGCGCCTCCATCACCGAGATCATCTCAGTGAACGAGTCGGGGTCGAAGCTGCCCTGATAGGCGGTGGTTCCGATGTGGTCGATCCGCCACCCCGCCTCGACGAGCAGCGGGCCGAATCGCTCGGGATCGGGGCCGTCCAACTGCCAGCCGTTGATGTTGTGCCGTCCGGCTTCGAACATGAACAACCGCGCCTGGGGTTTGGTGGCCCGGTGCAGATTGCGCGCATAGCGCAGTTGGGTGTCCTCGTCGTCCTGGAACAGGTGATAGAAGGCGCTGTCGACGACGGTGTCGAAACGGCCGTCGAATCCGGCGAGCTCGACGGCATCGGCGACCTGGAAGTTCACCGTGACACCCGCGCGGGCGGCATTGTGTTGCGCCTGTGTGATCGCGGCCGGGAGGAGATCGATTCCGGTTGTCGAATAGCCGTGGGCCGCATAGTGAATCGCGTGGTGGCCGGAGCCGGTTCCGGGATCAAGCACCTCTCCGCGCAGCGCGCCGTAGGCCACCAGCTGCTGTACCGCCGGCTGTGGGCGGCCGATATCCCACGGCTCGGGCGGCGGGGCCCCCGGGACGGTGTCGGTGCTCATCGCGTCCCACTGTGCGCGATTCCGGTTAACGAAATCCGAACACCCGGTGTACGCCCGGCGACGGCCCGCGCGCGATGGCAAGATCGCGCTGTGCGCCTCTCAGTCCTCGACCTCGCACCGGTACGCACCGACCAGTCCAGCGCGGACGCGCTGGCCGCGTCGATGCGCCTGGCGGCCCTGGCCGACGGCCTGGGCTACACCCGGTACTGGGTCGCCGAACATCACAACGTGGCGTCGGTGGCCGCGACCAGCCCGGCCGTTCTGATCGCGATGATCGGCGCGGCCACCTCGCGGCTGCGGATCGGCTCCGGCGGGGTGATGCTGCCCAACCACGCACCCCTGGCGGTGGCCGAGCAGTTCGCGCTGCTGGAGGCGGCCTACCCGGGCCGCGTCGATCTGGGCATCGGCCGGGCCGCCGGAGCCGACCCGGTGACGTCGATGGTGCTGCGCGGACCGGCCGGTCGCGGCGATCGTGATATCGATGCGTTCCCCGACCATCTCGACGACGTGATCGGCCTGCTGGGCCCCGCCGGGGTGTCGGTTGAACTGCCCGACCGCCAGTACGTCCTGCGCTCGACGCCGCGGGCGCTGACGACGCCGCGGGTGTTCGTGTTGGGCTCTTCGTTGTACTCGGCGCAAGTGGCCGCGGCCAAGGGTTTGCCGTACGTGTTCGGCCACCATCTGTTCGGTCAGCACACCGCCGAGGCACTCGCGCTCTACCGGTCGCAGTTCGTGCCGAGTGAGACGGCACACGAACCGGTGTGCATTGTGACCGTCAACACGGTTGTTGCCGAAACCCATTCGGAAGCACTGACTTTGGCCCTCCCCCACCTGCAACTGCAAGCCCAGGCCGTCGACGGCGCTCCGGCGGGCAGGCTGGATCTGGCCGACGACGCCGGGCACACCTCGCTGACCGCGCAGCAAACCCAGATCGCCCAGGGTGAACTGGAACGCGCCGTGGTGGGCACCCCGGCCGAGGCGATGGCGCAGCTGCGAGAGCTGGCGGCCCGTTTCGAGGTCGACGAGGTGATGCTCAACCCCGTCGCCTCGACCTGGCGGGGCAACGATCCGGCAACCGCTCCGGAGCGTGAATCCACGCTCCGGCTGCTGGCCGAGATGATGAACGAAAAATGAACTCCCGGTGATGAGAACTGAACGGCCAGGGGTGGTTCGGTGAATGATCCGGATGCGGTTCCGAACGGTCGGTGAACAACTGCTGACAGTCTCCGAAAAGGCCCCTTCGCAGCTGTGTCGGCGCGTCCAGATCGCCTAACTTCGGTAGTGCGCCCCACAGCGCAACGCGACCCGCCTCCCGGTGGGAAGCCCACAACGTCGAGGACTGTACGAGGAGCGTCATGTCGTTCGTAACGACACAGCCCGAAGCCCTACTGGCCGCGGTCGCCAACCTGCGAACCATCGGTTCGTCGATGGCGGCCCACAGCGCCGCCGCGGCGGCCCCCACCACCGGTGTGATCCCCGCCGCCGCCGACGAGGTCTCGGCGTTGACCGCGGCGCAGTTCGCCGCACACGCGCAGGCCTACCAGATGGTCAGCGCCCAGGCTGCGGCCGTCCACGAGATGTTCGTGAACGCGCTGAGCAACGGCGCCACCGCCTACGCCGCCACCGAGGCTGCCAACGCAGCCGCGGCCGGTTAGGTCGCGATCATGGACTACTTGAGTTCACCGCCGGAGATCACCTCCACCAAGCTCTACACCGGGCCCGGCTCGGAACCGATGACGGTGGCATCCTCGGCCTGGAGCAGCCTGGCCGCCGAGCTGAAATCCATTGCGGCGTCCTACCGGGCGGTCATCACCCAGCTGACCGGTGAGGAATGGCTGGGACCGGCCTCAGCGACGATGGCGGCCTCGGTCGCGCCGTACGTGACCTGGATGGAGCTGACCGCCGAGCAGGCCGAGCAGGCCGCCGGCCAGGGCCGGGCCGCCGCGGCCGCCTACGAGACCGCGCACGCGACGATCGTGCCGCCGATGGCGGTCACGGCCAACCGCGTGCAGCTGCAGCAATTGGTGAACACCAACATCCTCGGGCAGAACACCCCGTCGATCGCGGCCACCGAAGCCGAGCACGGCGAGATGTGGGCGCAGGACACCATCGCGATGTACGGCTACCACGCCCAGTCCAGCGCGGCCACCAAGCTCAGCGACTTCACCGCGCCGCCGAACCCGACCAACCCGGGCAGTGCGGTCGCCTCGGCGGTCGGCGATGCCTCGACCACGGCGCCGCCGGCGTCCAACACGTTGCAAGGCATGCTGAGCTCGCTGTTCGGCGGATCAGCCCAGGCCACACCCGGGTATGGCGCCAGCGATATCCTCGCCGACCCGAACTACAACCTGGGCAACCAGCTCATGACCCAGCTGGTGACCAACTCCAACCTGCAGTCGAACAACATCTGTGCGGTCTGGCGTGGTGTCAGCGGTGTGCTCGGCCTGCAGAAGTTGGGCGCCGACGCGATGAAGGCAGCAGCGCCGGCAGCCTCGGGCGCCGCGAACGCGGCCGCGGGCGCCGCGGGCGCCGCAGGTGCTGCGGCGAATCTGGGCGGCGCCGGCGCGATCGGCGGCCTCTCGGTCCCGACGAGCTGGGTCCCACCGATGGCCGCGGCCAGCACGCTCGGGCCGGTGTCGGGTGGCTCGTGGGTTCCGGTCGGTCCCGCCGCCACGGTCCCGTCGGCCGCCGGAATTCTCGGCACCGCCCCGATGGCACCCCCGGCAGGCATGCCCGGTATGGCCGGAATGCCCGGAGTTCCCGCAGCAGGCGCGGCCGGAGCCGGATTCCGCGGATTCGGTGGACCGCGGTACGGAACCGCGTTGACCGTCATGCCTCGCCGGCCCTTCGGCGGATAGCACCAAGAGGCCTAGTGATCGACTACGGGGCACTGCCACCGGAGATCAATTCCACGCGCATGTACTCGGGCGCTGGCTCCGGCCCACTGCTGGCAGCCGCTGGGGCCTGGGATGTGCTGGCCCAGGAGTTGAGCCTGACCGCGGCCGCGGTGGACATGACTATCGCGGACCTGACCAGCGGTCCGTGGCGCGGCCCGTCGGCCACGGCCATGGCGGCCGCGGCACTGCCGTACACCACGTGGTTCAAGACCACCGCCGCGCAGGCCGAGCTGGCAGCCAGCCAGGCCAAAGCGGCCGCTGCCGCTTTCGAGGCAGCGTTCGCGATGACCGTTCCGCCCCCGGTGGTGCTGGCCAACCGGATGCAGCTGATGGCACTGATCGCCACCAACTTCTTCGGCCAGAACACCCCGGCCATCGCGGCCACCGAAGCCCACTACGCGTCGATGTGGGCACAGGACGCCGTCGCCATGTATGCCTATGCCGGTGGTTCCGCGGCGGCCTCGCAGCTGTCGGAATTCACCTCGCCGCCGCAGACCACCAATCCGGCCGGACCCGCGGGACAGGCCACCGCGACCAGCCAGGCAGTCGGAAACGCCGCGGCGTCGCAGGCCGTGACCACGACGCAGTCGCTCGCCCAGGCGGGCGCCGCCACCGGAACGCCCGTGGCCCCGGGGGCCGGTACCACCGTGCCGCCGACCACGGCCGCACTGCAGGAACTGGTCAGACAACTCACGACCGTCACCGGCTACACCAACTCGGCGATGGGCCCGTTCCGGCTCATCGACATGGTCGGGCAGGGGCTGAATGGCCAAGAAGTCTCCGGCCAGGCGGTGGCGGACGTCAGGGCCTTGTTCGCCGACATGGCGAAAGCGGCCGAGATCCCGAAAGTCGGAACCGCGGCCTATACCCCGGGTTTCGGCGGCGGGTCACCGTCGGCCGCGCTGGGCCGGGGCATCAAGATCGGCTTGTTGTCGGTGCCGCAGAGTTGGCCCGTCGCTCCCGCTTCGGCCAATCCGTCCGCGGCCACCCTGGTGTCCAGCCGGATCGCAGCCACTGCCGCCTCCGAGGCCGGCGTGATGCCGCGGGCCGGAGTCGCCGGCATGGCAGGAATGGCCGGTCTGCCCGGGGCCAGTGCGGCCGCCGGCGGTGGAGCCAACGGTATGCGGTTCGTGCCCCGCTACGGCTACCGGCACCGGATGATGCAGCGGCCGCCCAGCGCCGGATAGCCACCGGCGGGCCGCGTCAGATCACTGCGCCCAGCAGGGCCAGCGGAAGTATGCCGGCGTCGAAGGCCAGCGTGGTGCCGATGGCGTCGAAGAGATTGCCGTCGGCCAGTTCCGAGCTGAAGATCTGGTAGTCGATCTGCGGCAGGTTGAAAAGTAGTGCGGTGCCCACGTCCAGGAACGGGATTCCGGTGTGCGGCGGGAACGTGCCGAAAAGGTCCTGCTCCGTGGGGAAATACGAGAAGAACTCCGCCATCTTGGTGTCGGAGATCGCGTTGATGAAACCCTCCATCTCGGCGAACAACGCCGGCGGGGTGTCACTGGGGTGGAAGATGTCGTCGATGAATGCCGAAACGCCCCGCTGCGCAGCGTCGCTCAGCGCCTGCGGAAGTTGTTGCAGGAGAGTGGCCATGGTCGCCGAGTCCGGCATGAACCCCAGCGGGGTCGCCACGTCGGCGGGGCCCTGGCTCCAGCCGTGCTCGATGTTGCCGTAGCCCAGGTTCACCAGGATCCGCGTCACCGGCTCGAGCAGGTCGTAGATCGCCTGTCCCCCATTGCCGAAGTACAACAACGGATACAGCAGCGGCAGCCCGCCGGCGGGGATCATGTAGTAGTTGGCCAGCGAATCACCCGCCGTCGGCAACAGCACCGCATCGGCGATCTGCTCGGGCGTCAACCCCAGATAAGTGGTGTGCTGGAACGCGATTCCCATGATCGCGTTGAGCACCGACAAGAAGTTCAGCGGGTACTGCGGGAAGTCGGCGAAGCCGTCGTATTCTCGGGTGTAGATCTCGGCCGGATACAGATCCGACGGCCCGGCGCCGCTGAACGTGATGCCCAGGCTTGGCAGGGTGGGATGCGCGCCGTCGGGCAGGTTGAAGCGCTCAAGCATCCCGCCGTTGGGGGCACTGACATCGCCGATCATCACGAAATGCACGTTGTCACTGGGCACTCCGGCATCAGCGAGCTGATACTGCACCAGCGTCTCGATGATGGCGCCCTGCGACCAGCCGAACACCACCGCGGGGTTATCGGCACTGAGGTCGCCATTGTTGTACGACGCCATGATCGCGTCGAAGAGGATCTGCCGGCCCTGCGCCAGCGAATCGTCGAGCTTCCCCCCGAAGGGCCCCAGGAACGGATAGAGCTGTTCGGGGGTGGTCAGCACCTGCGTGGCACCGGTGAAGCCATGCGGAGCCAGGTACAGCCGTTCGGCCGCCTCCACATAGGACGGCCCGGGCGTGGCCATGCTGCTGCCACCGATGATGAACGCCGTGCCGCCGCCGAGCGGGGACGCCGCGGTGGAGACCCACGAGACCCCATCCGACAGGGCCACCGCCGGCGCCACCGGCGCAACCCCGATCAGACCGACGATAACGGCACCGGCAGCCGAATGTGCCCTACAGGGGAATCGCATGGCCTTGCGCTCCAAAACTCTCGGGAAACTTTGAATTACCCGAAATTAACATAGGCGCAGGGCCTAAGAAGTCACATACTCAGGCCGGTTTGACGGGCTTGACGGCATCGACCGACGGATTGATGCCCGCCGGCATGTCGCCGAAGCGGCTCACCACCACCGGAACCCAGACCTGGGCACCGCGCTGGCCACACTCGTCGGTCTCGACCGTGGCGAGCATCGCGCCGTGCATGACACCGGGGATGGTCGGCTCCAGCGTCAATTCCTGCATCGTGGTCTGGATGCCCGGCTGACCGCTGGCGCTCACGCACGCGGCATCGAGCTTCTGCGGCCGAGAATGCCAGGCACCGTCCCGGTACTCCAGAGACATCTCGGAGCGCCCGTCCGGCAGTTTCACCGCTTTGTGGTGATCCTTGATGTCGAGCATGGTCGCGGTGGCGGTGCACTCGGTGTTGTCGCACGTCGACTTCACTGCCCACCAGCTGCTGACGTTGGGCGGCTGAGGGTTGGGCACGCCGTTGTACTTCTCCCCGGCCCGGTTGGCGTCCACCCGATAGGTCCCGTCGAATTCCGGAGCCTTGACCGGCGTCGCCACCACGGCGGCCGGAGGAGGAGCACTGGCGGCAGTGGCGGTTTCGGCCGGGACCCTGCCCAGTACGTGCGGGACGATGGCGGCAACAATGCCCACCGCCACAATGCCGACCGGTATCAGAATCGCCGGCTGGGCCAACGGGGCCAGGCGGCTCGGCGGGGGCTCGGGAAACGCCTGGCGCGGAATACCGCGCACCATCGTGCTGGCCGCATCCGATGGCTCGTCGGCATCCGGGTGGCCGAGTTGCTCCGAGAGCGCCGTCACGAATTCCGAGCAGGTCCGGAACCGTTCGGCGGGATCCTTGGCCAGCGCCGCCGCCATCACGTCGTCGAACGCCTCCAGATCCGGGCGCCGATCGCTGAGCAGAGGCGGTGGGGTGTTCAGATGATGGCTGATCACGGTTACCGGGTTCTCGTGCTGGAACGGCGGAACGCCGGTCAGCACATGGAATGCGGTGGCCGCCAGCGAGTACTGGTCGGCGCGCTCGAGGCCTTCGGAGCCCATCAGCTGCTCGGGGGCGGCGTAGGCGATGGTGCCGATCGCCAGATTGCTCGCGGTCAGCCCGGTGGGGCCGCTGAGCTGCCGCGCGATGCCGAAGTCGGCCAGCACCGCCGTCAGGTCGTCCTCGCTGCCCTCTTCGGGAAGCGGCACCAGGATGTTGCTGGGCTTGACGTCGCGGTGCACCACCCCCTGGCGGTGCGCGTAGTCGAGCGCGTCGGCGATGTTGGCCAGGATCGGGAGCGCGATCTCGGCGGGCATGCCGGCCGGGAATCGGCGGCAGATCAGCTCGCCGAGTGTCTCGCCGTCAACGAATTCCATCGCGATCCACAGCCGACCGCGGTACTCGCCGCGGTCGTAGACCCCCACGATGTTGGGGTGCACCAGGACCGAGGCGGCCTCGGCCTCGCGCCGGAACCGCTCCTCATACTCCTCGTCGGCGCTCAGCGAACGGCGCAGCACCTTCACCGCTTCCAGGCGAGGCAGCCGAGGGTGCTGCGCGAGGTAGACCTTTCCCATCGCGCCCGCACCGAGAAGTTTGAGGATGGTGTACTCAGCAAAAACTGAGCCCGCCGCAAGAGCCATGCCAGCGATGGTAAACACCCCAGGTAAACGGTTGGGTGACGCAAAGCGGCCAACCGGCAAAGAACCTAGGGGTTGCTGTGAGCACCGGCGCTGGCAGGATGAAACCCGTGACGACTTGGCCGGCGCCGACCACCACCACGCCCGTCGACGCCTCGGTCGCGGTACCGGGATCGAAGTCCCAGACCAACCGGGCACTGGTATTGGCAGCGCTGGCGGCCGCCCGCGGCGGCGGGGTCTCGACATTGTCGGGAGCGCTGCGCAGCCGCGACACCGACCTGATGCTCGACGCGTTGCGGGCGCTGGGCCTACGGATCGAGGCATTGGCTCACCAGGTCACGGTCAGCGGTCGCCTCGACCCGGAGCCCGACACTCGATTGAACTGCGGGCTGGCCGGCACCGTGCTGCGGTTCGTTCCGCCGCTGGCCGCGCTGGGCAGCGGCGCCGTCACCTTCGACGGCGACGAGCAGGCCCGGACCCGGCCGATGACGCCCCTGCTGGACGCGATGCGCAACCTGGGCATCGCCGTCGACGGGCAGGGCCTGCCGTTCACGATCCACGGCGCCGGCGCGGTCGCCGGCGGCACCGTGGAGATCGATGCCTCGTCGTCATCGCAGTTCGTCTCCGGACTGCTGCTGACCGCCGCGGCGTTCGACGCCGGGCTGACCGTGGTGCACACCGGTGCATCGCTGCCGTCGGCGCCGCACATTGCGATGACGGTGGCGATGCTGCGCCAGGCCGGAGTCGGCGTCGACGACAGCACCGCCAACCGCTGGCAGGTGCTGCCCGGGCCGGCGGCGGCCCGGCACTGGGAGATCGAACCGGACCTGTCGAACGCCACCCCGTTCCTGGCTGCGGCGGTGGTCACCGGCGGCACCGTGCGCGTGCAGGGGTGGCCGGCGGCCGGGGTGCAGCCGGGCGAGGCCATCACCGACATCTTCGGCAGGACCGGAGCCACGGTGCGCCTGACCTCCTCCGGTCTCGAGGTCGCCGGACCGTCGGCCTATCCCGGGTTCGACGTGGATCTGCGTGCGGTGGGTGAACTCGCCCCGACGGTGGCGGCGCTGGCGGCACTGGCCGAACCGGGATCGGTGTCGCAGCTGCGCGGGATCGCGCATCTGCGCGGCCACGAGACCGACCGGCTGGCGGCGCTGACCACCGAGATCAACCGGCTCGGCGGCCAGGCCGTCGAGACCCCCGACGGCCTGGTGATCACCGCGGCCCCGCTGCACGGCGGCACCTGGTACTCCTATGCCGATCACCGGATGGCCACCGCCGGGGCGATCATCGGGCTGCGGGTCCCCGGCGTCGAGGTGGACGACATCGAGACCACCGCCAAGACCCTGCCCGCCTTCCCCCGGATGTGGGCCGAGATGCTGGCAGCTTCGGGGTCCGGCGCTTGAAAGCCGGCGGTTAACGAGGCTCGACGGAGGAGAGGCGAAGTTGGACCGCCGAATCAACACCGGCGACTACGACGAATCCGACGTCAAGGTCCGTTCCGGGCGTGGCTCGCGGCCGCGCACCAAGATCCGTCCCGAGCATGCCGACGCGCGATCGGCGATGGTGGTCAGTGTCGACCGGGGCCGCTGGGGATGCGTACTCGATGACTCCCCCGATCAGGTCACCGCGATGCGCGCCCGTGAGCTGGGCCGCACCCCGATCGTGGTGGGCGATCGTGTCGACGTGGTCGGCGACCTGTCCGGCCGCCCCGACACCCTGGCTCGCATCGTCCGTCGCGGGCCGCGGCGAACGGTGTTGCGGCGCACCGCCGATGACACCGACCCCACCGAGCGGGTGGTGGTCGCCAACGCCGATCAGCTGCTGATCGTGGTGGCACTGGCCGACCCGCCGCCGCGCACCGGTCTGGTCGAGCGCACGCTGATCGCCGCGTACGCGGGAGGCCTCAAGCCGATTCTGTGCCTGACCAAGACGGACCTGGCCGACCCGGGACCGTTCGCCGGTCAGTTCGCCGACCTGGAGCTCACCGTGGTCACCGCGGGCCGGGAAGACCCGCTAGACGCCGTCGCCCCGCTGCTGGAATCTCAGGTCACGGTGCTACTGGGGCACTCCGGCGTCGGAAAATCCACTTTGGTGAATCGCCTTGTCCCCGAAGCTGATAGGGCGGTCGGGCGGGTAACCGACATCGGACGGGGCCGGCACACCTCCACCCAGTCGGTGGCGCTGCGGCTGGCCGGGTCCGGCTGGGTGATCGACACCCCGGGCATCCGCTCGTTCGGCCTGGCCCACATCGCACCCGACGACGTGCTGCTGGCGTTCTCCGATCTCGCCGAGTCCATCGGCGAATGCCCGCGCGGCTGCGGACATCTGGGACCGCCCGCCGATCCGGAGTGCGCCCTGGACACCTTGACCGGCCCGGCGCAGGGCCGGGTCGCAGCAGCGCGCCGGCTGCTCACGGTGCTGCGCGAAAGTTAGGCCGCCAGGTCGGTCTTGTCGCGGCGCCAGCCCCGCACGGCCGCGATCGCGGTCTTGAGCCCGCGCCGGCGACCGGTGGCCGGATCGATGCCGACGAATCCCGGTTCCAGCTCGGCGAACATCTTCTCGCTTCGGGTCTCGGGGGCGTCATCGGCAGTGTCGGTCAGGAAGCGGTCCGGCAGTGACAGTTTCGCGATGGTGCGCCAGGTTTTGCCGTACTGCACCAGAAACGGCCCGGTGGTGTAGGGCAGGTCGTACTTGACGCACACCGCACGCACCCGCTCCGCGATCTCCGGGTAGCGGTTGCTCGGCAGATCCGGGAACAGGTGGTGTTCGATCTGGTGCGACAGGCTGCCGCTCATGAACCGCATCGGTTGTCCGGCATCGATGTTGGCGCTGCCCAGCAACTGGCGCAGATACCACTGGCCGCGCGACTCGCCGACCATGTCGGTCTTGGTGAACTTCTCGGCACCGTCCGGGAAGTGGCCGCAGAAGATGATCGCGTTCGACCACACGTTGCGGATGATGTTGGCGATCACGTTGGCTTTCAATGTCGAGGAGAACGTCGCACCGGGCGACAGCGAGGTCACCGCCGGGAAGGCCACGTAGTCCTTGAACACCTGTCGGCCGGCTTTGGCGCCGAACTCCCGAATCCGTACCAGGGTTGCCTGACGGTCGCTACGCCCCTTGAAGATCTTGCCGATCTCCAAGTGCTGCAACGCGATTCCCCACTCGAAGCCAAGGGCGAGCACCAGGTTGTACACCAGGTTGAATACGTTGAAGCGCTGCCACCGCTGATCCCGGGTCACCCGCAGCACGCCGTAGCCGACGTCGTCATCCATGCCCAGGATGTTGGTGTACTTGTGGTGGGCGAAGTTGTGGGTGAAGCGCCAGTGCTTGGCCGCGCCCGACATGTCCCACTCCCAGCTGGTGGAGTGGATCTCCGGGTCATTCATCCAGTCCCACTGACCGTGCAGGACGTTGTGGCTGATCTCCATGTTCTCGACGATCTTGGCGACCCCGAGGGTCACCATGCCGGCCCAGCGCGCCGAGCGGCGCGAGCTCGCCGCCAGCAGCACCCGGCCGGTCACCTCCAGCGCGCGCTGGGCGGCGATGGTGCGGCGGATGTAGCGGGCGTCGCGCTCACCGCGCGACTGTTCGACGTCGCTGCGAATGGCGTCCAGCTCGGCGGCGAGGTTCTCCACGTCGGCGTCGGTGAGGTGCGCGAACACCTCGACGTCGGTAACCGCCATCAGACCGCCTTTCGGGCTTCGGGTACTTCGATCAACTTTGACCGACACCATCGTAACCTACGCTTCCGTAGGTTACCAGCGGGTAACTGTCAGACGTCCAGTTGGCAGTCGCCTGCAGCGGTGCACACGCAGGTCTGGATACGGGTGCCCGGCTCGCGGTCTTCCCCGGTACGCAGGTCCCTGACCTGGCCTTCGGTCAGCTCGACCACACAGGACTGGCAGATCCCCATCCGGCACCCGAACGGCATTGCGACGCCGGCGCTCTCCCCCGCCTCCAGCAGCGTGGTCGCAGCGTCGGTGACGACGCTCTTGCCGCTGGCGGCGAAGGTGACGGTCCCGCCGCCCCCGGACACCGCCGTGCGGGCGATCGCGAAGCGCTCGATGTGCAGCCGGTCGGCGATCCCGGCGTCCGCCCAGATCCGCTCGGCGTCGCCCAACATCGCCGTCGGCCCGCAGGCCCAGGTCACCCGCTCCCGCCAGTCCGGCACCTCGGCATCCAAGGCCTGAATGCCCCCGGGTCCACCGAGCTCCAGCCGGCCCTCGGTGCGGGTGGCCCGCAGCCGCAGCCGATAACCGGAGTGCTCGCGCGCCAGCGCCGCCAACTCGTCGGCGAACAGCGATTCATCAGCGGTCGGTGCCGAGTGCAGGTGAACGACATCGGTGACACCGCCCCGGCGAGACAGAGTGCGCAGCATCGACATGATCGGGGTGATACCGGACCCGGCCGTCACGAACAGCATCGCGGCCGGCGGCGGGTCGGGCAGCACGAATTCGCCGCGCGGCGCGGCCAGCCGGACGATCGTGCCAGGAGCCACACCGTCGACCAGGTGGCTGGACAGGAATCCCTCGGGCATCGCCTTGACCGTGATGGCGATGGTGCGCGCCTGGCTGACCGGAGTCGAGGTCAGCGAGTAGGACCGCCAGCGCCAACGGCCGTCGACCTGCAGACCGATGCCGATGTACTGGCCGGGCTGATAGTCGAAGTGAAAGCCCCACCCCGGCTTGATGACCAGCGTCGCCGAGTCCGCCGTCTCGCGCCGCACCTCCAGCACCCGGCCGCGCAGTTCACGCGCCGACCACAGCGGATTGGCCAGCCGCAGATAGTCGTCCGGCAACAGCGGAGTGGTGATCTGTGTTGCGATGCGACGCAACACATTCCACCCACGATGAAGGTCAGCTCCGACTACGGTCGGTCGCCTGGTGTCGCCGATGCGCGCGGTGATCGCCGAATGTTTCTTACTCACAGTGAACCTACGGTAGCGTAACTTCTCGCTCCGCCCGCATCACAGCAGGTCAAGCAGGAACGGCAGCTCCTGGGTGGCATACCAGGCCAGGTCGTGATCCGCGGCGTCGCCGACCGTCAGCTCGGCGTCCTCGTCGCCGAGGTCGGCGTCGTCGATCACCGCCATCGCCGCCAGCACCGCCGGCTCGGCGGCGGCATTGTCCACGTAGGCCGCGACCACATCGCCGATCAGCACCGGCCCGGCCAGCCGGACCACCGCGGCATCCAGGTCGGGACGCACGGTGGCGCCTTCGGCTTCGGCGACCAACACCGCCCGGCGAGTGGGCAATGCGGTATCCGAGTCGTCGGCGACCCCTGCCGTTTCGGCACCCAACAGCCGCAGCGACGCCAGCGCCGCCTCGGCCAGCGCCACCTCGGCCAGTTCGTCGTCGTCGCCGTGGGCGTAGGACTCCCGCAACGCCGGCGTCACCGCGAATGCGGTGCCGCTGACCGCCGGCAGTGACCCGTCGGCGACCAACCGGGCCAGCATGGCCAGCGTCGCGGGTATGTAGACCCTCACGGCTCACCCAACAGCGTTGCGGCGTAGTCCGGCACATAGCGGTACAGCGCCCGGTCGGGGCGCTCGTAGTCACCGGTCACGTTCGCGCGGTCCGGCAGATCCACCCGTTCCTGCTTCACCTCGGTGTAGGGAATCGTGGACAGCAGATGCGCGATCATATTCAGCCGGGCGTGCTTCTTGATCTCGGACTCCACCACATACCAAGGACTTTCATCGACATCGGTGTGCGCCATCATCTCGTCCCGGGCCCGGGAGTAGGCGTCCCAGCGGTTCACCGACTCGAGGTCCATCGGCGAGAGCTTCCACCGCCGCAGCGGATCCTTGCGCCGACTGCGGAAACGCCGCAACTGCTCGTCCTGCGAGACCGAGAACCAATACTTGCGCACCAGGACCCCGTCGTCGATCAGCAGCCTCTCAAAGACCGGAGCCTGCTGCAGGAACAGCGAATGTTCCTCCGGTGTACAGAAACCCATCACCTTCTCCACCCCGGCCCGGTTATACCAGGACCGGTCGAACAGGGTGATCTCACCGGCGGCCGGCAACTGCGCGACATACCGCTGGAAATACCACTGCCCGCGTTCACGCTCGCTGGGCGCCGGGAGCGCCGCGATGCGCACCACGCGCGGGTTGAGGCTCTCGGTGATGCGCTTGATCGCACCCCCCTTGCCGGCGGCGTCACGGCCTTCGAAGAGCACCACGACCCGAGCGCCGGTGCTGCGCACCCATTCCTGAAGCTTGACCAGTTCGATCTGCAGGCGCAGCAGTTCGCGCTCGTACACCTCGTCGGAGATCTTGTGTTTCGCGTCCCGGTCGCCGGTCACTTCGCCGCCTCCAGCAGTTCGGCCAACGCCTCATCCAACAGTGCCGAGACCACCCCGACGTCACTCATCGCCTTGCGGTCGGCGTTGACCCCGTAGTACAGCGTGCCGTTGTAGGACGTCACCCCGATGGCCAACGCCTTATTGGGCAGCAGCGGCGGAACGTTATAGGTCTCAAGAAGTTTCGCCCCGCACACATACAGCTGCCGCTGGGTTCCCGGTGCGTTGGTGATCAACAGGTTGAACACCCGCCCGGAGAATCCGGAGAACGCCGTCGCCACCCGAACACCCATCGCGTGCAGCGTGGGCGGGGCGAACCCCGACACGGTCAAGATGGTGCGGGCGTCGACCAGGCCGGTCGGCGTGGGGTGCGATTCGGTGGCGTAGGCGATCTGCGAGAGCCGGACCACCGGATTGGGTTCTCCGACCGGCAGGTCCACCAGAAACGGTGTCACCGCTCCGATCGGCTGACCCGCGGTGTCCAACTCATGGTCCGGATGCACCGACAGCGGCGCCATGGCCCGCACCGTCCGGGTGGAGGACACCGGCTCGCCGCGGGACAGCAGCCAGTTCCGCAGTGCGCCGGTGATCACCGCGAGCACCACGTCGTTGATGGCGCAGTCGTAACGGGCCCGCACCGTGCGGTAATCCTCGAGCGAGCCCCGGGCCACCGTGAAGAGCCGGTTCTGCGAGACCTGGGTGTTGAGCGGGCTGCTCGGTGCGGCGCCGCGCACGACGGCCCGGGCGGTATCGGATACCTTGCGGCCCAACCACATCACTGGGCCGCCGACGGTCGAGCCGACCGCTTTGAGCTGTGCCTGCGGAGCCCCCACCCAGTCCCCGACCGCGTCCAGAACCAGTTCGACGGCACCGGGCTCGCGCCGGGGCACCCAGATGTCCTCGTCGAACGCCGGTGGGCGCTGCGTCCGGTCGACCAGGACGTGCGCGAGCGCCGGTGCCGCCATCCCGTTGACCATCGACTGATGCGACTTCACATACAGCGCGACCCGGTTGTCGGCGAGCCCCTCGATCAGATACAGCTCCCACAGCGGCCGGAACCGATCCAGCGGCTGCTGGGCCAGCTGGGCGATCAGCTCGTGCAACTGCCGGTCGGATCCCGGTGAAGGCACCGCGAGATGCCGCACGTGATAAGTGATGTCGAAGTCATGGTCGTCGACCCACACCGGCCGCGCCAGGCTCAGCGTGACTTCACGGATCTTCTGCCGGTAGCGCGGCATCTGCGGCAACCGCTGCTCCACGGTGGCCAGCAGCTTCTCGTAGCCGAGCCCGCCGCGCGGATTGCGCAGCAGATACAGCGACTGCACGTACATCGGCGTCGTCGTGTTCTCCATCCGGTAGAAGGACGCATCCGTCGCCGACAGTCGATTCACCATCGCGGCCGACCACCTCCTTCACCTCCGAAATTCTGCGCTCACCGTAGCCCGCCGCCACCGCGAGACGCACGCGCACACGGCTGCGTCGCGATTGTGCGATGATCGCCGCACCCCGCCTGCCACTCTCCAGCAGGTCCATCCGTCGGATACGAACCTGGAGAACAGCCGTGAGCACCGACTCAGTCACACCCACTCCGGTCGCGCCGGTGATCGACTACGAACCACCGGCCCGCGCCGCGACGCCGCGCCGGTCCGCTCCGGCGCCGACAACCCGGCACCGCCATGCTCACCCGCCGCAACTGCGGCCGGACCGGCCACCGCACACCGCACTGCCCGCCGGGCTGCAGTCAGCGGCGATGTTCGCCGACGCCGCGTTGCGCCGGGTGCTTGAAGTCGTGGACGGGCGCCGCCCGCCGAAGCACCTGCACGCGCTGCTCTCCGCCGGGCTGGCCGAGTCGGTGCGCTCGGCTCGGGTGTCCAACTCGCCGGAACGGGCCGGGCCGGCGACCCTGCAACGCGTTCGCGTCCGGCCCGCCGAACCGGCCGGCGCCATCGAGGCCTTCGGCACCTACCGGCGCGGCCGGCGCACCCACGCGCTGGCCTGCCGCCTCGAATCGGTACCGGCACGCAGCGGTGTGTCCGGCACGTCGTGGCGGATCGTCGCGCTGCACATCGGCTAGCACCGATCCCAAGCGGGTGAGCCGCAGGCGTCAGCCCTTGGGCGGCGTCTTGGGCATCCGGGACCCACGGCCTTCGCGGCGGGCCGCCTCGCGCCGCTCACGGCGAGAGACGTTGCCGGCCGGCTCGAGGTCGCGGTTACGCCGAACCTTTGCCGAACCGTCCTCGTCGGGGCCTGAATAGGTCAGACCCGCCGCGCCGTCGGCACCCTTGGCGCCGTCGATTCCCTTGGCACGCAGTCCGGCCGGAGCGTCCATCGGCGCGACCGACTGCTGCGGCGCGGCTTGAACCGCGACGTTGAACAGGAAGCCGACCGACTCCTCTTTCAGGCCGTCGAGCATGCCGGTGAACATGTCGAAGCCCTCGCGCTGGTATTCCACCAGCGGGTCGCGCTGGGCCATCGCCCGCAGACCGATGCCCTCCTTGAGGTAGTCCATCTCGTAGAGGTGCTCGCGCCACTTACGGTCGATCACGCTGAGCAGCACGCCGCGCTCCAGCTCCCGCATGGATCCGGGGCCGGCGGTGGCCTCAACCTCGGTTTCGCGTGCTGCATAGGCGTTCTCGGCATCGGCGATCAGCGCGTCGAGCAGTTCCTCGGGAGTCAGGTCATCGGCCTCACCGACCTCGTCGGCGTGCAGCAGCTCGTGATAGTCGATGCCGACCGGGTAGAGGGTCCGCAGGGCGGTCCACAGCTGTTCGAGGTCCCAGTCCTCGGCGTATCCCTCGGCGGTGGCGCCGGTGACGTAGGCCTTGATCACGTCGACGAGCATGTCGTGCGCCTGCTCGGCCAGGTTCTCCCCGTCCAGGATGCGCCGGCGCTCTGCGTAGATCACCTTGCGCTGCTGGTTCATCACCTCGTCGTACTTGAGGACGTTCTTACGGATCTCGAAGTTCTGCTGCTCCACCTGGGTCTGGGCGCTCTTGATCGCCCGGTTGACCATCTTGGCCTCGATCGGCACATCGTCGGGCAGGTTGAGCCGGGTCAGCAACGACTCCAGGGCCGCGCCGTTGAAGCGCCGCATCAATTCGTCGCCGAGCGACAGGTAGAACCGCGACTCGCCCGGGTCACCCTGCCGGCCGGACCGACCGCGCAGCTGGTTGTCGATACGGCGCGACTCGTGCCGCTCGGTGCCCAGCACGTAGAGACCACCGGCCTCGATCACCTCGGTGGCCTCGGCGGCCGCCTCCGCCTTGATCTGCGGCAGCACCTCATCCCAGGCCGCCTCGTACTCGTCGGGAGTCGTCACCGGGTCCAGGCCCTTCGACCGCACCCGGTCATCGGCCAAAAAGTCCGGGTTGCCGCCCAGCACGATGTCGGTACCGCGACCGGCCATGTTGGTGGCCACCGTGATGGCACCGCGGCGGCCCGCCTCGGCGATGATGTGCGCCTCCCGCTCGTGCTGCTTGGCGTTGAGCACGTTGTGCGGAATGCGGCGCTTGGTCAGCTGCTTGGACAGGTACTCCGAGCGCTCGACGCTGGTGGTGCCGATCAGCACCGGCTGGCCCTTCTCGTACCGCTCGACGAGGTCGTCGACGACCGCGAGGAACTTAGCCTCCTCGGTCTTGTAGATCAGGTCGATCTGGTCGGTGCGCGCCATCGGCTTGTTGGTCGGGATGGGCACCACGCCGAGCTTGTAGATCTCGTGCAGTTCGGCGGCCTCGGTCTCGGCGGTGCCGGTCATCCCGGCGAGCTTGTCGTAGAGCCGGAAGTAGTTCTGCAGGGTGATGGTGGCCAGCGTCTGGTTCTCGGCCTTGATCTCCACCTGCTCCTTGGCCTCGATGGCCTGGTGCATGCCCTCGTTGTAACGCCGGCCCACCAGCACGCGGCCGGTGAACTCGTCGACGATGAACACCTCGCCGTTGCGGACGATGTAGTCCTTGTCGCGGTTGAACAACTCCTTGGCCTTCAGCGCGTTGTTGAGGTAGCTGACCAACGGCGAGTTGGCGGCCTCGTAGAGGTTGTCGATGCCGAGCTGGTCCTCGACGAACTCCACTCCCAACTCATGCACGCCGACGGTGCGCTTGCGCAGGTCGACTTCGTAGTGGACGTCCTTGTTCATCATCGGCACGATCCGGGCGAACTCGGTGTACCAGTTCGAGCTGCCGTCGGCCGGGCCCGAGATGATCAGCGGGGTGCGCGCCTCGTCGATCAGGATGGAGTCGACCTCGTCGACGATGGCGAAGTTGTGCGGGCGCTGCACCAACTGATCCAGCGAGTGCGCCATGTTGTCACGCAGGTAGTCGAAGCCGAACTCGTTGTTGGTGCCGTAGGTGACGTCGGCGTTGTAGGCGACCCGCCGCTCATCCGGGGTCATCTGGGACAGGATCACCCCGACCTCCAGGCCCAGGAAGCGGTGCACCCGGCCCATCCACTCGCTGTCGCGCTTGGCCAGGTAGTCGTTGACGGTGACGACGTGCACGCCCTTGCCGGAGATCGCGTTGAGGTAGGCCGGCAGCACACAGGTCAGGGTCTTGCCCTCACCGGTCTTCATCTCCGCGACGTTGCCGTAGTGCAGGGCCGCGCCGCCCATCAGCTGCACCTGGAACGGCCTCTGGCTCAGCACCCGCCAGGCCGCCTCGCGGGCCACAGCAAACGCCTCCGGCAGCAGGTCGTCAAGGGATTCACCCTCGGCGTGACGGCTGCGGAACTCATCGGTCTTGGCGCGCAGCTCCGCGTCGGTGAGGCTCTCGATTTCCCCTGACAGGGTGTCGATGTAGTCGGCGACCTTCCTGAGTCGTTTGACCATGCGGCCTTCACCAAAACGCAGCAACTTGGACAGCACTAGCTATGTCCCCTACTCAGTCTTCATCCATTACGAGCGCCACCCATCGTAGGTGACGCCGCGCACAGCGGCGGCCCCGCCGCGGTCGGGCCGCCGGTCAGACCAGTCGGATCAGTCCGTAGTCGTAGGCGTGCCGCCGGTAGACCACCGAGGGCTGTTCGGTCTCCTTGTCGTGAAACAGGAAGAAGTCGTGCCCGACCAGCTCCATCTCATAGAGCGCGTCATCGACGGACATCGGCGTGGCGGTGTGCTCCTTGGTGCGCACGATCCGGCCCGGTTCGTGGTCGTGCTCGGCCCCGTGACCGTCGGCCGCCGCGTGGCGGTGGTCGGGTTCGGCGGTGCCGTCGCGATTGAACGCCGCGGCGAGCAGCTCCGGGGCGATGGCGGCCCCGGTCGCCTCGGCCACCGACAGCGGGGTCTTGTCGCCGTAGGAGACGTTGCGCCGGTCCTTGCCGCGGCGCAGCCGGCCCTCCAGCCGGTCGATGGCGGCCTCGAAGGCCGCGTAGAAACTGTCGGCGCGGGCTTCACCGCGTACCACCGGGCCGCGGCCGTGCACGGTGATGTCGATCTGCTGGCAGGACTTTCGCTGCCGACGATTGTTGGCGTGCTTGAGTTCGACGTCGAACAGTCGGATGGAGCGGTCCAGCCGTTCCAGGCGGGCCAGCTTCTGCGCCACATAGACCCGGAAGTGGTCCGGGATATCGACATTGCGGCCCTTGACCACGATCTCGGCGCCCGGCCGAGCCTGACCCTCCGAGTGGTCGGATGTACCGCTGGTTTCCACGAATTGACTCGTCATGCTCGACACTTCCTTCTTGTTGTCTCGACCACGTTGCTGCAATGTTCGCCTGACCTTGATGACGACCGTAGCCATGCCGCCGGATACTCGCCACCGGTTTGACATTGCAAATTCATACCGCCGCAATCACCAGCGCCGCCGACACCGAAATTCCACCCGCCCGAAGCACCCGCACCGACTCGGCGAGGGTGGCCCCGGTGGTGACGACGTCGTCGACGAGGAGGACATCACCGGCGCTCTTGGGGATCGAGCGGTGCCGCAGCAGCACCCCGCCGGCCAGGTTGCGTTCCCGGGCGCCGCTGCCCAGACCCACCGAGTCCCGCGTCAGTGCCCGCATCCGCAGCGCCGGCGCCACCGTGATCCCGGGATGGCCGGCCGTTGCCCCGGCCGCGATTCGTGCGATCGGGTCACCACCGCGCCGACGGGCCGCACTGCGCCGGGTGGGCGCGGGGACGATGGTCAGCGGCGCGTCGAGCATCCCCCAGCACAGCAGCCGGTGCAGGGCTCCGGCCAACGGCACCGCCAGCGGCGCGATCAGGTCGGTGCGGCCGCGTTCCTTGACCGCGACGATCGCCTGGCGCCGGGCCCCGGCGTAGCGACCCAGTGCGAACACCGGCACCTGCGGGTCCAGCCGCGGGCTGACCAGTCGCGGTTCATCCGGGGCGACCGCGAGCTGTCCGGCGCACACCGCACACCAACGGGTGTCGGGCGCACCACAGCCACCGCATCGCAGGGGAAGCACCGCATCGAGCACACCCGCAGGGTGCCACCGGCCACCGACAGTCGGCCCCCGCAAATTTCTACTACGTCACGTCGTACTTTGATGTCAAGGGCCGTTGGTCGGCAGCGCCGATGACCGCGGACCCCAGTCGCAGTGACCTCGCTGACAGAATTACCAACATCGCCTCGCGATGCTGTTACCGTCCCGACCCATGACCTCCGAATCAACTCAACTGGGTACGCCCACCAGCGACTCCGGCCGCAGCGCGGCACTGGTCGGCAAGGGCTGGGCCCAGGGCGTGGCCCTGGTGATGATCTTCGGATTCCTGGTGATGGGAATCCTCGCGATTCGCACCTACACCGCTTCGATGCCGATGCCCGACAAGGTCGTCTCCGAGTCCGGGCAGCAACAGTTCACCGGCAAGGACATCACCAGCGGCCAGACGCTGTTCCAGGCCCGCGGACTGATGCAGTACGGCTCCGTGCTGGGCCACGGCGCCTACCTCGGCCCGGACTACACCGCCGAATACCTGCGGCTGGCCACCGAAGACGTGGCGGATCAGTTCCAGGCCCAGGGCGTGGCGGACCCGCACACCCAGGTGGTCACCGAATTCCGGACCAACCGCTACAACGCCGACACCAAGACGCTGGTGTTCACCGACAAGCAGGTCCAGGCGTTCAACAACATCGAGAAGCACTACGCCGAATACTTCGGTGAGCCCACCACCAAGTACGGCCTGCTGCCGGAGATGATCACCGACCCCGGCGAGATCCGTGACCTCACCGCGTTCTTCGCCTGGACGGCCTGGGCCTCGGCGGCCGACCGGCCCGGCCACAGCTACAGCTACACCAACAACTGGCCCTCGGAGCCGCGCGTCGACAACGGCCCCACCGGCTCGGTGGTGGTGTGGTCGGTGCTGTCACTGATCGTTCTGCTCGGCGGCATCGGGGTCATGTTCACCGTCTACGGCCGGTGGAGCCAGAACATCGGCTGGCACGGCTCGGAGATGACCAAGCTCGAGTTCCGCCAGCCCGGCGACGTGCCGCTGACGCGGTCGCAACGGGCCGCGATCTGGATCTTCGCCGTCGTCGCCGTGCTGTTTTTGATCCAGACGCTGCTCGGCGGCGCCGTGGAGCACTACCGCGCGGACCTGTCGGCGTTCTACGGGATCGACCTGGCCAAGCTTCTGCCCTACAACCTGGCCCGTACCTGGCACCTGCAGCTGTCGCTGTTCTGGACCGCGGCGGCATTCCTGGCCGGCGGAATCTTCCTGGTGCCGTTCATCACCCGTCGCGAGCCCGCCAAACAGTCGTGGCTGGTCTACGGCCTGCTCGGTGCGCTGGCCGTGGTGGTCTTCGGATCGATGGCATTCGAGGCCCTGTCGATCTTCGGCAAGGTCGAGCCCGGCACCGTGATGTCGCAGCAGTGGGAGTTCCTGGACCTGCCGCGGGTGTTCCAGCTGCTGCTCATCGTCGGACTTTTCCTGTGGATCTTCATCATCTGGCGCGGCATGCGCGCCAAGCTGGCGACCACTTCGAAGATGAACCTGCCCTGGGTGTTCTTCTTCACCGGTCTGGCCATCCCGACCTTCTACGCGGTCAGCCTGCTGGCCGGCACCGAGACGCACTTCTCGGTCGCCGACTTCTGGCGGTTCTGGATGGTGCACCTGTGGGTCGAGGACTTCCTGGAGCTGTTCACCACGGCGATGGTGGCCTACCTGTTCGTCCAACTCGGGGTGGTGCGCGAGCGCGTCGCACTGCTGGTGATCTTCCTCGACATCATCTTGTACTCCGCCGGCGGCGTGATCGGCACCATGCACCACCTGTACTTCTCCGGAACCCCGGTGGAGCACATGGCCATGGGCGCATTCTTCTCGGCCGCCGAGGTCATCCCGCTGACCTTCCTGACCGTGGAGGCGTGGGCCTTCCTACAGTTGGGTGCCCGCCAGGAAGCCGGTGGTGAGCACAACTTCCCGGCACGCTGGGCGGTGATGTTCCTGGTAGCTGTCGGATTCTGGAACTTCCTGGGCGCCGGCATCTTCGGCTTCCTGATCAACCTTCCGGTGGTGTCCTACTACGAGATCGGTACCGCACTGACCGCCAACCACGCCCACGCAGCGATGTTCGGGGTCTACGGCATGCTCGCGGTGGCGCTGGCGATGTTCGCCTTCCGCTATGTCATCCCGGCCGACAAATGGCCGAACAAGCTGGCCCGACTCTCGTTCTGGTGCATGAACATCGGCCTGGCCTGGATGGTGTTCGTCACGCTGCTGCCGCTCGGTGTGCTGCAGCTGTTCCACTCGGTCAACGCCGGCTACTTCGAGGCGCGGTCGCTGGGCTACATCACCCAGCCGGGCAACGCCCTGCTGGAGTGGCTGCGGCTGCCGGGCGATGCGATCCTGATCGTCGGCGGGGTGGTGCCGTTCTGCTGGATCGCGTTGACGGCGCTGCGCAACTTCCGATCCGGTGAGACCGTCGACGAACTGCCGGAGAACCCGTTGTATGAGCCGGTGGCCGCCGATGTCGAGACCACCGCGAAGGGCTGAGGACAGGCGATGACGATGCCAGGAGCTTGGGTGTGGCTGATATCCGGCTACGCCCTGCTCCTGCTCGTCTTCGCGTGGGGCTTCGACGCCATGGCCAAGCGGACCTCGCAGCGCGCCGCCCAGTGGCGCACCGGAAAGTTCGTCTACCACGAGGATCACGACGCCTGGAAGTGCCCGGAGGACCAGTGGCTCTGGCCGACCTCCTTCGACCCGGACAACCGGGTGATGCGGTACCAGGCCACGCCGTCGATCTGCAACGCCTGCCCGGTCAAGGACACCTGCACCACGTCGAATCACGGCCGGCAGATCAGTCGGCCGGTGGACCCGTGGCCGCATTCCGAGGCAGGCCGGTTCCACCGCGGTATCGCCTGTGCGGTAGCAGGTTTCGGGGTGGTGATGCCGCTGGCGACGCTGATCGCCAATCACGGGCCCTCCGACGTGCTGGTGCTGGGCGCCGCGATCCTGATCGTGGTTGCCGGCGGGTCCCCACTGATCCGCCATCTGTGGAACACTCCGGCGAACGCCCCGGCGGTCACCGTGGCCGGCGCCGAGGAGCAGATCGCGAACGCCGAAGCGGCCATCGACCGATACTCCACCCGGTGGGGCGGCTCGTACGCCGGCACTTCAGACAAGGAGAAGGCACGTTGAGTGAGGGCGTCATCACCGTGTTGGTGATCGTGATCGCGACACTGGCCGCGCTGGCCTACTTCTCCGTCAAAGTCCTGCCGGAGTACGAGCGCGGCGTGGTGTTCCGGCTCGGCCACGCCCGCCCGCTGTATCAGCCCGGGCTGCGGTTTCTGATTCCCTTAGCGGACAAGATCATCCGCGTCGACGAACGGGTTGTGACGCTGACCATCCCTCCGCAGGAGGTCATCACCCGCGACAACGTACCGGCCCGGGTGAACGCGGTGGTGATGTTCCAGGTCGTCGACCCGCTCAAAGCGATTCTGGCGGTGGAGAACTACGCGGTGGCCACCTCGCAGATCGCCCAGACCACGCTGCGCTCGCTGCTGGGTCGCGCCGACCTCGACACCCTGCTGGCGCACCGCGACGACCTCAACGCCGACCTGCGCAACATCATCGACAAGCAGACCGAGCCGTGGGGCGTGCAGGTGCGGGTGGTCGAGATCAAAGACGTGGAGATCCCCGAATCCATGCAGCGCGCGATGGCCCGCGAAGCCGAGGCCGAGCGCGAGCGCCGCGCCAAGGTGATCAACGCCCGCGGTGAGCTGCAGGCCTCCGAAGAGCTGAGCCAGGCCGCCGAGACACTGTCGAAGAACCCGGCGTCGCTGCAACTGCGTTACCTGCAGACCCTTTTGGAGCTCGGCGCGGATCAGAACTCCACGGTGGTGTTCCCCCTGCCGGTGGACATCATCACCCCGTTCCTCGGTGGCGCCAAGCGGGGATAGGCGTCAAGACGCCGTCGTCTAACGCGCGACCATCCCGCCGTCGGCGTGAATGGTCTGCCCGGTGATGTAGCTGCCCGCATCGGAGACCAGAAGCAGGACCGGGCCGACCATTTCGTCGGGATCGGCGATGCGCTGCAACAGCGTCGCACCGCGCAGCGCCGCGATGAACTCCGGCGGGTTGTTGCGCACCATGTCGGTGTCGACCGGCCCGGGGGCGATCGCGTTGACCCGGATCCCCGACGGCGCCAGCTCAGCCGCCATGGACCGGGTGTAGGAGACCAGCGCAGCCTTGGCCGCGGAGTACATCGACGTCGCCGGCGAGAACACGAAGGCGCCGGCCGACACCACGTTCACGATCGCGGCGTGCCCGCTGCGGCGAAGATGCGGCAACGCCGTCTGAACCAGCAGCACCGGGCCCTGCAGGTTGACCGCGAACGACTTGTCCAACGCCGCGGGGGTGATCTCCCCGAACGGCAGCGCAAGCGCATTGGCGGCGTTGTTGATCACGATGTCCACCCCGCCGAACCGCGCGACGGCGGCCTCGACCAGCTGCCCGATCGCGTCGGCGTCACCGAGATGGGTGGGCACCCCGATGGCCTGCGCACCGGCCTGACCCAGCTGCTGCGCGGCGCGCTCGCAGGCGTCGGGCTTGCGGCTGGCCACCACGACATTGGCTCCGGCGGCCGCCAGGCCGTGCGCGACAGCCAATCCGATACCACGGGTGCCGCCGGTGATGATGGCGGTGCGTCCGGTCAGGTCGAACAACGCGTTGAGGGCGGCGGCGTCCACGGGTGCAGCGTAATGGCTTAATACCCTGTGCATCCACCGGTCACCCCCGATAGCGTGGACACAACTGCGTGCGGACGGCTTGGGCGAGAGGACGTGATGTGGTCAGGGTGTTCCTGGTGGACGATCACGAGGTGGTGCGGCGCGGGCTGATCGACCTGCTCGGCGCCGACCCCGAATTGGACGTGGTCGGCGAAGCCGGTTCGGTGGCCGAGGCGATGGCTCGGATTCCCGCGCTGCGCCCCGACGTCGCGGTGCTCGACGTGCGACTGCCGGACGGCAACGGCATCGAGCTGTGCCGAGACCTGCTGTCGCGCATGCCAGAACTACGCTGCCTGATCCTGACCTCGTTCACCTCCGACGAGGCGATGCTCGACGCCATCCTGGCCGGCGCCAGCGGCTACGTCATCAAAGACATCAAGGGCATGGAGCTGGCCCGCTCCGTCAAGGAAGTCGGCGCCGGGCGCTCCCTGCTGGACAACCGGGCGGCCGCCGCGCTGATGGCCAAGCTTCGCGGTGCCGCCGCCGTGCCCGATCCGCTGTCGGGGCTCTCCGACCAGGAACGCACGTTGCTGAAGCTGCTCACCGAGGGGCTGACCAACAAGCAGATCGCCGACCGGATGTTCCTGGCGGAGAAGACCGTCAAGAACTACGTCTCACGACTGCTGGCCAAACTCGGCATGGAACGCCGCACCCAGGCCGCGGTGTTCGCCACCAAGCTCGAACGCACCCAGAATGGCTGACGGCGAACCAGCGGACAGCCGCAATCCCCTGCGCGACAGCCTTTCCCAGCTACAACTGCGCGAGCTACTGGTCGGGGTCCAAGACCGGGTGGAGCAGATCGTCGAGGGCCGCGACCGGCTGGACGGCCTGCTGGCGGCCATGCTGGTGGTCACCTCAGGCCTGGAACTGGACGCGACACTGCGGTCGATCGTGCAGACCGCCACCAGCCTGGTCGACGCCCAATACGGTGCCCTGGAGGTGCATGACGCCGACCGCCGGATGCTGGAGTTCGTCTACGAGGGCATCGACGACGAGACCTTCCGCCGGATCGGCCGGCTGCCCGAAGGCAACGGCGTGGTCGGACTGCTGATCGAGGATCCGCATCCGCTTCGGCTGGCGAACATCACCGAACACCCTGCCTCCGTGGGCTTTCCACCCGGTCATCCGATGATGCGCAGCTTCCTCGGCGTGCCGGTCGGGGTGCGCGACGAGGTGTTCGGCAACCTCTACCTCACCGAGAAGGCCAACGGGGTTGCGTTCACCGAGGACGACGAGGTGCTGGTGCAGGCGCTGGCCACCGCGGCCGGCATCGCGATCGCCAACGCCCGGCTCTACGCCCAGGCCAAGGCTCGACAGTCCTGGATCGAGGCGACCCGGGACATCGCCACCGAACTGCTGGCCGGAGCCGAACCCACCACGGTGTTCCGGCTGATCGCCGAGAAGGCGACCGAACTCACCGGCGCCGACGCGGCCATGGTCGCCATCCCACTCGACGACGACGGACCGGACGACCAGAAACTGATCGTGGTCGAGACCGTCGGCGAGGCAATGGCTTCCATTGCCGGAGAGACCATCCCCATGTCCGACACCGAGGTCGGCGAGTCGTTCACCAAGCAGGTTCCGCGCCAGGTGGACGATCTGCGGCTGACCGGGGTCGCGGCCCGCGGACCGGCGCTGATCCTGCCGCTGCGCGCCACCGACGCGGTCGCGGGTGTGGTCGTGGTGCTGCGCCACGGCAGCACGGTCTTGTTCAGCACGGAACAGCTCGACATGATGGCCGCGTTCGCCGATCAGGCCGCACTGGCCTGGCAGCTGGCCACCACACAGCGGCGGATGCACGAACTCGACGTGGTCACCGACCGGGACCGGATCGCTCGCGACCTGCACGACCATGTGATCCAACGGCTCTTCGCGGTCGGACTGTCACTGCAGAGCACCATCGCGCAGGCCGGATCGTCGGCGGTGCAGGAGCGACTGGCCGATGCGGTAGACGATCTGCAGGAGATCATCGGCGAGATCCGCACCACGATCTTCGACCTGCACGGTGGCTCGTCGACGGTGACCCGACTACGCCAACGGCTCGACAACGCGGTCACGCAGTTCTCCGGGTCCGGCCTGCACACCACCGTGCAGTTCGTCGGCCCGCTGTCGGTGGTCGAACCGGCGCTGGCCGATCACGCCGAGGCGGTGGTCTCCGAGGCGGTCAGCAACGCCGTCCGGCATTCCGGCGCCGGCACCCTGACCGTTGCGGTCAAGGTCGAAGACGAGCTGTCGATCGAGGTCCACGACGACGGCTGCGGCATTCCGGACGGGATCACCTGTAGCGGGTTGACGAACCTGCGGCGGCGCGCCGAGCAGGCCGGCGGAACCTTCGAGATCACATCCCCGCCGGACGGCGGCACCGTGTTGCGCTGGTGCGCACCACTTCTCACACAGTGACTCCGGCGCCGAGCCACTCGACGGTGTCGTCGAGGGCACGGCGCGGGGTGGCCGGCAGCGGATCGGCGTTGATCGGGGCCCAACCCACCCGCAACAGCATCTGCGGATAGCCGCCGGTTCCGAAGACGTCGCGGCGGACCGCGGCACGGGTTTCGGCGATCTCCAGCGGCTCGGTGACCGGACACCCGGCCAACCCCAGCGCTGTCGCGGTCAGCAGCACCAGACTGGTGGCCTCACCGGACCGCAGCTGGGCCAGCCGATCGTCGGTCGCGGTGCCCAGCGCGAGCATCACGGCCCGGTCGTCGGCCGCCGTCGCGCCGGCCGGTTGAGACAGCGCCGGACCGGCGAACACCCGGCCCGGGATCGGAGCATCAGCACTCGGCGGGGGCACGCTGCGGGCGGGAACGCCGGCCACCGACTGGTAACGGCCGCTCCAGACGGTCAATTCGCTGAGGTAGTCGTAGTCGCGGTCGTGTTCGAAGACAGCGCGGGCGACCACCGCGTTGAGCCGGTCCAGCTCGTCCACCCGGCGGAGCATCACCCCGGCGCGGGCGGCGCGAGCACCCATCAGTGCGATGTCGGCGGCGGCCACCGGCCAGTCGCTGAAGTAGCGCCGATCGGTGCGCCGGCGAGGGATCGCCGCGGCCAGGCTGATGTCCACCTGCTCGAGCTCATGGGCCGGGCCGCTGTGACACAGCTCGATCGAAGCCAGGTGATCCGGGTTGCCCGGATCGGGCAGCCGGTGGACTTTACATCGGCAGCCCAATGCGGCCAGCGCGACCACCAGATGATGCAGTGCCGCACCGCAACTCAGGACCATGCCGCGGCCGTCGGGGTCGACCTGGCGCAGCTGCAGGCCGGGGTCGACGAACAGATCCACCGTGGCCGCCGTCGAGGACTCGTACACCCGCCAGCGCCACGGCTGAGAGTTGTGCACCGACGGCGCGCGGGCCGCCAACAACAATGCGGTCCGAATGGTCTCCCGGACGGCTTCGGCGTCCCGGTTGCCACACTGATCGTCCACGGTCCCGGCCCCTTTCGTCGGTCACCGGTGTCTATCTCACGGTCCCCCGAACCGGTCCGGGAGAGACAGAGCACGAATACCCCAGCTTCGAGGACTTTGTGCCGCCGGAGCCGCTTCGGGACTTCTGGCCCTGCCGACCCGCCCCGCACCGGCGGATCATTAGATGCGGGCGCAGGTAGGAGGTCCGATCGTGGAGCAATTGACGACACTGGACGCAGGTTTCCTGGAAGCCGAGGATTCCGACCGCCACATCAGTCTGGCGATCGGCGGTCTGGTGGTTCTGGAGGGGCCGCCGCCCGACTACGCATCGCTGGTGTCGGTGCTGGGCGCACGGATCAGCGGCTGCCGGCGATTCGTACAGAAGCTGGAGACGCACCCGCTCGACCTCGTGCCGCCCCGGTGGGTGGACGACCCAGCCTTCGATATGGACCATCACGTGCAACGGGTAGGGCTGCCGAGTCCCGGTGATGACGCCGAGCTGTTCCGCTTCGTCGCCGACCAGATGGCGCTGCGCCTGGACCGGGACCGGCCGCTGTGGCACATCTGGATCATCGAAGGGCTGCCCGATGACCGGTGGGCGATGCTGATCAAGGTGCACCACTGCATCGGCGACGGGATCGCGGCGTCGCACCTGTTCACCGGCCTGTGCGACGACAGTGTCGGCGACATCGCCAGCTTCGCCGGCCACATCCACGGTTCCCACAAGGCCTCGTCCGGCCCGCCGCACCTGTCCGGCATCAACGTGAACCCGGTGAATTGGCTGACCGACCTGTGGAACGTCTCCACCGCGATCGGCAGCACCGCGTTGCGGGCCGCGCGGGGCACCGTCGAGCTGTCGGTCGGGCTGCTGCACCACGGCATCGCCACCTCGCTGAACGGACCGATGTCCGCGATGCGCCGATACAGCTCCGCCAAGGTGCCGCTGGCGCAGGTCAACCAGATCTGCCAGGCGTTCGACGTGACCCTCAACGACGTCGCGTTGGCCGCCCTGACCGAGGGCTACCGCGGCATGCTGACCCGCCGCGGCGAGCAGCCCCGTCCCGAGACGATGCGCACCCTGGTGCCGGTGTCGACACGTGCCCGCGACGCCCTGGACCAGACCGACAACCGCGTCTCGGTGATGTTGCCCTACCTGCCGGTCGAGGAGGAGAACCCGGTGCGCCGGCTACGGCTGGTGCACTCCCGGTTGACCAGAACCAAGAGCACCGGACAGCGGCAGGCCGGCAGCGCGTTCGTCTCGGCGGCCAACTACCTTCCGTTCCCGCTGACCGCGTGGGCGGTCCGGCTGCTGACACACCTGCCGCAGCACGGCGTCACCACCATTGCGACCAATGTGCCCGGACCCTCCGACACCCTGCACATCATGGGCCGCAAGGTGCTCGACGTGCTGCCCGTGCCGCCGATCGCGCTGCAACTGCGCACCGGGGTGGCGATCTTGAGCTACGCCGAGAACCTGTCCTTCGGAATTCTGGCCGACTACGACACCATGCCCGACGTCGACGAGTTCGCCCGCAGCATCGAGACCGCGGTGGCGAAGCTGGTGGTCAGCGCCAAGCGGCGCAAGTCGGCCCGCCACCACGGCGAGCTGTCACTGGTGGCCGGCGGCTAACCCGGCAACACCGGTACCGCGCCGGCGGTCATGAACGGCGCCACCGGCGACCAGCTCGGCTCGTCCTCGGCCGCCGAGGACGACAGCGCCAGCACGCCGCGCTGATCGGCGACGTATACCGCCGACGGGTCGGCGACGATCGTCGACACCGGCTGCTGCAGATTGCCGTTGGGCGCATCGGAATTCACCCCGTCGATGTTGACGAAGGACACCGGGTGCTTCGGGTCGGACCGGCTCACCACGATGTCGTCACCGGTGCGCCAGCTCAGCGACACCACCGACGAGCCCAGCCCGAAGCCGAGCCGGCGCGGGTAGTTCAGCACGAACTGACCGGCCGGGGTCTGCACCACCCCGGCCAGAATCACCTGACCGCCGATCACCATCGCCGCCCGGGTGCCGTCACGGGACAACTGCAGCTCGCTGATCGGCCCGGGGAACCTGGCATTGACCGCGCCGGAGTCCACCGGGATGCGGGCGGGACGGCCCGAGGCCACCTCCTGGATGGCCCGCAGCACGTTGTTGCCGTCGACCACCACCCACACCGCTTCGTCCAGCGACCAGCTCGGCCGCGACAGGGTGTGCCCCTCGGCAGCCTGCACCGCCTCACCACCGAGGTCGCCGATCCACAGCGTGGACGCCGGGTCGGGACCGCCGGGATGCACCACCACCGACGCCACCTGATGCCCGTTGCGCGACAACGCCGCCGACTCCTGGTCGGGTTCCCGGCCGAATGCCCCGGGCACCCGGTTGGCGTGCTGGCCGTCCAGAACGAGCAGCGAGCCACCCACCAGGGCGTGCACGCCGGCCCCGGCGCCGTCGGAGGCGCCCGGGTCGGTCGTGGCCACGTCCGAGGTCGTCCACCCGTCCGGGAACCGGTCGTCGAGTGCCGCGCCGTCGGCGTCGATCACGTAGGGCCCCTTGATATCTGCCCGGGCCAGCGTCCAGATCAGTTGGGCGGCGAGCAGTTGCCGACTGTTCGGGTCGGTGGTGGACAGACTGTCCAGGTCGACCTTCGCCCCACCGTAGCCGCGACCGACCCCGCTCTTGCCACCGTCTGCGCGAGTCACCGGTCCGCGCAACCGAAGTGGTGCCGCCAGCAGGTTGCGCACGCCGGCCATCTCCGGGCGCGGCCCGGCGATCAGCTTGGACACCAGCTCGGTGGCCAGGTGATCGGGGTCGGACACCGCGACGTAGCGCGGATCGGGAACCACCGTCTTGCCGGTCGGGTCCACGAAATACAGCGTGTTGCGCTTATAGGTGGCCTGGAACTGCTGCCAGTCCAGGAACACTCCGTTGGGCAACCGGTCGATGCGCCAGCCGTCGGAGGTCTTGAGCAGTTCGATCGCCTCCGGGCCCGGCAGTGCACCCTCGGCTGTTTCGAAGACACCCATGTCCGACAGCGAGCCCAGGATGTCGGCCCGCATCGTCACCGCAACCCGGTCGGCACTGCGGGTTTCGACGAACACCACGTTGTCGATCAGCAACGCACTGCCGGCGTCGTCCCAGGCGTCCGAGGCCGACTGAGTGAGGAACTGGCGCGCCGCGCGATGCCGGTTGGCCGGATCCGCTGTGGCCTTGAGGAATTCGCGCAACAGCACATCGGGGTCCATGGCCGGGGTGGGCTTGGGCAGCACCGACGGCGGTGGCGAGTCCACGGTGCCGATCGCCTGCGGGGCCGAGGTGCTGGGCACCCCGGCGCAACCGGCCAGCGCCACAGCCAATGCCAGTGGGACAACCACACCCAGGCCCATGATCAGCCGGCGCATCACCCGCTCCGCTCGGCGTGCTCACGGGCCCGCGGGCGCCCGTCACGGCGCTCGGCGGGATTGACCGGTTTCATCGGAAGCGGGCTGGTGGTGACCTTGTGGCCGCGCACCAGCGGCAGGGTGAGCCGGAAGCAGGCGCCCTGACCGGGTTCACCCCAGGCCTCCAGCCGGCCCTGGTGCAGCCGAGCGTCCTCGACGCTGATCGCCAGCCCCAGTCCGGTCCCGCCGGAGCGCCGCACCCGGGACGGGTCGGCACGCCAGAACCGGCTGAACACCAGCTTCTCCTCCCCCGGCCGCAACCCCACCCCGTGGTCGCGGACGGTGACCGCCAGGGTGTCGTCGTCGGCGCCCATCCGGATCACCACCGGCTTGTGCTCGGCGTGGTCGATGGCGTTGGCGATCAGGTTGCGCAGGATTCGTTCCACCCGGCGTGGGTCGACCTCGGCGATCACCGGTTCGCCGGGCATGTCCACCTTGAGTTCGACGCCTGCCTCGGCGGCCAGATGGCCGACGTTGTTCAGGGCGCTGTTGACCGTGGAGCGCAGGTCCACCGATTCCACCGACAACTCGGCCACACCCGCGTCGTGCCGGGAGATCTCCAGCAGATCGGCCAGCAGTGACTCGAACCGGTCCAGCTCACTGACCAGCAGCTCGGTGGAGCGCCGCAGCGACGGTTCCAGGGCATCGCTGTGATCGTGGATAAGATCGGCGGCCATCCGCACGGTGGTCAGCGGGGTGCGCAGCTCGTGGCTGACATCGGAGGTGAAGCGGCGCTGCAGGTTGCCGAACTCTTCGAGCTGGGTGATCTGGCGGGACAGGCTCTCGGCCATGTCGTTGAACGACACCGCCAGCCGGGCCATGTCGTCCTCGCCGCGGACCGGCATCCGTTCGGACAGATGCCCCTCGGCGAAGCGTTCGGCGATTCGCGAGGCCGACCGCACCGGCAGCACCACCTGCCGCGACACCAGCAACGCGATACCGGCCAGCAGCACCAGCAGCACCAGGCCGCTGGTCACGAGGGTGCCCCGCACCATGCTGATCGTGTTGCGCTCGGTGCCCAGCGGATAGATCAGGTAGAGCTCCAGGTTGGTGATCCGCGAGGTCGTCGGCGTCCCGATCACCAGGGCGGGGCCGGAGAATCCCTCGACGTGCACGGGGGCGTACTGGTAGCTGACCTGGCCGGCCTTGACGAACTCGCGCAGCGCGGCGGGAACCTGTTCGACCGGCCCGACGGCGGTGGCCGCCCGCGGCCCCTCGCCCAGCACCACCAGCACCGCGTCGAATGCGCCGGCTGTTCCGCTGCCGGCGGTCGGATCGGTTTTGGACATCAAGGTGTTGCGGGCCAGCTGCAGACTCGAGGTCAGTGAGCGGGCCTCCTCACCGCCGACGATGCCGCCGGCCGTGACCCGGGCGCGGGCGATCTGCTCGGTGGCCGCCCGGACCTTGACGTCCAGCACCCGGTCGGTGATCTGGCTGGTCAGCACGAAACCGAGCGCCAGGATGACCGCCGCCGACATCCCCAGCGTCAGCACCACGACCCGCAACTGCAGGGAACGCCGCCAAGCGACCTGCACCGCGCGGCGCAGCGTGTTGACGCCGAGCAGCAGCGGACCCGAGCGCCGGGGGCGTCGTTTGGAGCTGAAGATCACGCGCGCCGCTCCCCGGTGGGGATCACGGAGGTCCGGCCTTGTAACCCACTCCTCGAACGGTCAGCACCACTGTCGGGTTCTCCGGGTCTTGCTCCACCTTGGCCCGCAGGCGCTGGACGTGGACGTTCACCAGTCGGGTGTCGGCCGGGTGCCGGTAGCCCCAGACCTGTTCGAGGAGCACCTCACGAGTAAACACCTGGCGCGGTTTGCGGGCCAGCGCCACCAGCAGGTCGAACTCCAGCGGGGTCAGCGAGATCTGTTCCCCGCCGCGGCTCACCTTGTGCGCCGGCACGTCGATGTCGATATCGGCGATCGAGAGCATCTCGGCGGGCTCGTCGTCGTTGCGGCGCAGCCGGGCCCGCACCCGGGCGACCAGCTCCTTGGGCTTGAACGGCTTCATGATGTAGTCGTCGGCGCCCGACTCCAGGCCGAGCACCACGTCGACGGTGTCGGTCTTGGCGGTCAGCATCACGATCGGCACGCCGGAGTCCTTGCGCAGCACCCGACACACGTCGATGCCGTTCATGCCCGGCAGCATCAGGTCCAGCAGCACCAGGTCGGGCCGCAGCTCGTGGACCGCGGTGAGCGCCTGGGTGCCGTCGCCGACGACCGCGGTGTCGAAACCCTCCCCGCGCAGCACGATGGTGAGCATCTCGGCCAGCGACGCGTCGTCGTCGACGACAAGAATCCTTTGCCTCATGGCGTACATGGTGTCACCAGAGCGAGACAAAACCGTGCTACCACACGCGTGTTTTGCGGGTTAACCGCAGAGATCAGCCGTCAGCTCGGCCGCGGCCACCGTCGGGCCCACCACCTGCCACCGGCCGGCGAAGGCGGCCTGCGCCAACCCGCGGTACACCTGGCCGGTACGACGCTGCAGGCCGTCGTCACGTTCGTAGCTGTCTCGCGCGCGGGCGGCATCGTGGTCCTCGCGGTGCCGGGCCCGCTGCGCGGCGAGCTCGGTGGGCACATCCAGCAGGATCTGCCAGTCCGGTACGGCCAGCCCGAGCCGCCCGAATTCCAGCTCCCGGACCCAGTCCACCATCTCCCCGGCGGCGTCCTGGTGCAGCCGCGCGGCGCTGTAGGCGGCACTGGAGGCGACGTAGCGGTCCAGGATCACCACATCGTTGTCGCGGCACAGTACGGTGATCTGGTCTTTGGCGCCGGCACGGTCCAGCGCGAACAGCATCGCCATGGCGTACACGGAGTCCGCGAGGTCACCGTGTCGGCCGTGCAGCGCCTCGGCGGCCACGTCCGCGGTCACCGAGACGCCGTAGCGCGGAAACGCAAGGGTGGCCACCGTCTTCCCGGCGGCCTCGAACTCCCGTCGCAGCCCCGTGGTCAGGGTGTTCTTGCCGGCGCCGTCGACGCCTTCGATCGCGATCAGCACGGCGGGAAGCCTAGCCCCCATTCCGCGAGCGTGAAGCTGGCTTCACACTCGCGGTCGAACGTGAAGCCAACTTCACGCTCGGCGGGGAACCGGATCAGTACCGGTAGTGGTCGGGCTTGTACGGGCCCTCGACGTCGACGCCGATGTACTCGGCCTGGTCCTTGGACAGCTTGGTCAGCGTGCCACCGAGCGCCTCGACGTGGATGCGGGCCACCTTCTCATCGAGGTGCTTGGGCAGCCGGTAGACCTCGTTGTCGTACTCGTCGCCCTTGGTCCACAGCTCGATCTGGGCGATGACCTGGTTGGAGAAGCTGTTGCTCATCACGAATGACGGGTGTCCGGTGGCGTTGCCCAGGTTGAGCAGCCGGCCTTCGCTCAGCACGATGATCGAGCGGCCGGTGTCCCCGAAGGTCCACACGTCGACCTGCGGCTTGACGTTGTCGCGGGTGGCACCGGAGGTCTCCAGGGCGGCCATGTCGATCTCGTTGTCGAAGTGGCCGATGTTGCCCAGGATGGCCTGGTTCTTCATCGCCTTCATGTGCTCGAGGGTGATGATGTCCTTGTTGCCGGTGGTGGTGATGACGATGTCGGCGTCGCCGATCGCCTGCTCGACGGTCTGCACGTCGTAGCCCTCCATCAGCGCCTGCAGGGCGTTGATCGGGTCGATCTCGGTGACGGTGACCCGCGCACCCTGGCCCTTGAGCGACTCCGCGCTGCCCTTGCCGACGTCACCGAAGCCGCAGACCAGCGCCTTCTTGCCGCCGATGAGGGCGTCGGTGCCGCGGTTGATGCCGTCGATCAGCGAGTGCCGGCAACCGTACTTGTTGTCGAACTTGCTCTTGGTGACCGAGTCGTTGACGTTGATCGCCGGGAACACCAGCTCACCCGCGGCGGCCAGCTGGTAGAGCCGCAGCACGCCGGTGGTGGTCTCCTCGGTGACACCCTTGACCGACTCGGCGATCTTGGTCCATTTGGTCTTGTCGGTCTCGAAGCGCTCGCGCAGCGTGCCCAGGAAGACCTTCCACTCGTGTGAGTCGCCGTCCTCGGCGGGCGGCACGACGCCGGCCTTCTCGTACTGGGCGCCGCGCAGCACCATCATGGTGGCGTCGCCGCCGTCGTCGAGGATCATGTTGGTCGGCTCGCCGTCCCAGGTCAGGGCCTGCTCGGCGCACCACCAGTACTCCTCCAGCGACTCGCCCTTCCAGGCGAACACGGGGGTGCCCTTGGGCTCCTCGACGGTACCGTGCGGCCCGACGACGACGGCCGCGGCGGCGTGGTCCTGGGTGGAGAAGATGTTGCACGACGCCCAGCGGACCTCGGCACCGAGATCCACCAGGGTCTCGATGAGCACCGCGGTCTGGATCGTCATGTGCAGCGAGCCGGTGATCCGGGCGCCCTTGAGCGGGTTGACGCCGGCGTACTCGCGGCGCAGCGACATCAGGCCCGGCATCTCGTGCTCGGCCAGCCGGATCTCCTTGCGGCCGAAGTCGGCCAGCGACAGGTCGGCGACCTTGTAGTCGATGCCGTTGCGGGTGTCCGCGGTCAAACTCATGTGTAACGCCCCCGTGGGTTCGGTGAATTAGCTCCGCTACAAGCTACCGGCGCGTGTGCGGGGCAGCTCGGGCGGGTCAATCGACGTCGATGACGCCGAAGGTCTCGGCGGCCGGCGTGAACAGCCGGGCCAGGTCGGCGGCCACGTCGTGGTCGGCTTCCGGCGGCATGGACACGTAGCTCATGGCGAGCCTGACCACCGCGCGGGCCAGGATCCCGGCGTCTTCGTCGCTGGCGCGAACCCAGCTGTGCATGAACGACGACGTGAGCTGCTGCGAACAGCGGGTGATGATCGGGCCGCTGTCGGTGGTGATGATCTGCAACAGGTCGGCCTTGGCCGCGCCGGTCAGCAGCGAGATCACCAGCGGGTCGGCGGCCGACTCGGTGAAGAAGGCCCGGAAGCCCTCCAGGAACGCGGCGTGGATGTCGCCGACGTTGCCGTTGATCGCGTCGTCGACGGCGTTGACGAGCCGGTCGGCGAGCCGGACCGCGTAGCCCTGCGCCAGGCCCTGACGCGAGCCGAATTCGTTGTAGATGGTCTGTCGGCTGACCCCGGCCGCCTCGGCCACCGCAGCCAGCGTGATCGACGACCAGTCCCGGGTGGTGAGCAGTTCGCGCATCGCGTCGAGCACCGAGTCGCGTAGCAGCGCCCGGGATGCCTCGGCGTAGGGGATGCGTTTCACCAACGCGAGATTAGCCGCTGCCATCAGGCCGCCGCGGGTTCGGCGGCACCGTGGCGGGCCAGAATTTCCGCCCGGCGCCGCGGTGCGATGTTGACCCGGGTGATATCGCCGCCGTAGTGCGCCAGCACCCGGTGGTCCATGAGCCGCCGCCACAACGGCGGGAGGTAGGTCAGCCCGATCAGTGAGGCGTATCCGCTGGGCAGGTTCGGGGATTCGGACATGCTGCGCAGCGTCTGGTAGCGCCGGGTGGGGTTGGCGTGGTGGTCGCTGTGCCGCTGCAGGTGGTACAGGAACAGGTTGGTCACGATGTGGTCGGAGTTCCAGCTGTGTTCGGGTGTGCAGCGCTCGTAGCGGCCGTTGGCGCGGGTGCGGCGCAGCAGGCCGTAGTGCTCGATGTAGTTGACCGACTCCAGCAGTGAGAACCCGTAGACCGCCTGGATGACCAGGAACGGGATCACCGCCGGACCGAACGCCGCGATCAGCGCGCCGAACAGCACCACCGACATCAACCAGGCGTTGAGCACGTCGTTGGACATCCGCCAGGGTCCCTTATCGAGCCGGTGCAGCCGGGCGGTCTCCAGTTCCCAGGCCGAGCGCACGCCGCCGATGACGCTGCGGGGAAAGAACCTCCAGAAGCTCTCGCCGAACCGGCCCGACGCCGGGTCCTCGGGCGTGGCCACCCGCACGTGATGGCCGCGGTTGTGCTCGACATAGAAGTGCCCGTAGCCGGTCTGCGCCAAGGTGATCTTGGACAGCCAGCGCTCCAGGCGGACCTTCTTGTGCCCGAGCTCATGGGCGGTGTTGATGCCGACACCGCCGAGGGCACCCACCGACAGCGCCAGGCCGATCTTGGCGAACCAGCTGAGTGACCCCTCGACACCCAGCCAGCTCAGGTCGGTGGCGGTGAACAGATAGGCGCCCAACACCAGGCTGGCGTACTGGCACGGGATGTAGGCGTAGGTGCAGTAGCGGTAGTAGCGGTCGTTCTCCAGGGCGGCCATCACCTCGTCGGGCGCGTTCTGGCCGTCGGCACCGAAATGCAGGTCCAGCGCGGGCAGCAACACATAGATCAGGATCGGCCCGATCCAGAACGGCAGCTGCGCGGCGACGTGCCAACCGAGCCGGTTCATCCCGGCGATGATCGGCAGCGCGATGAACAGCGCGGTGGGGGCGATCAGGCCCAGCAGCCACAGGTAGCGCTTCTTGTCCTGCCAGACCTGCGTGTCCCCTGCGTTCACCGATGCCCCTTTCGCCGTGTTCCGCCGCCGTCGCGCTTGGACATTACCTTGGCACTCGTCCGTTGTCTAGACATTTACTATCTATTTGTAAACAGACGTTGGTTGGCGCCTGTGACCCAGCTCCCAGGTACGTGCCACACTCGGAGCGTGGTTTACGCGATCGCCCGCCCCCAGATCGAGGGCAACATTGCCGTCGGTGAAGACCGCCAGCTCGGCTTCGCCGAGTTCGGCGCCCCCCACGGCCGGGCCATGTTCTGGTTGCACGGCACCCCCGGGGCCCGCCGGCAGATTCCGGTCGAGGCCAGGCTCTATGCCGCCGAGGCCAACATCCGGCTGATCGGGGTAGACCGGCCCGGCATCGGCTCCTCGACGCCCTACCAGTACGAGACGGTGTCGCAGTTCGCCGAAGACCTGCGCACCGTGGCCGACACCCTCGGCATCGACAAGATGGCGGTGATCGGCCTGTCCGGCGGCGGGCCGTACACGCTGGCGTGCGCGTCGGCGATGCCCGATCGGGTGGTGACCGTGGGCGTCCTCGGCGGTGTCGCCCCGGCGGTGGGCCCCGAAGCCATCGACAGCCCGCTGATGACGCTGGCCCGGATCGCCGAGCCGGTGCTCGAGCGCGCCGGGCGCCCGATCGGCATGCTGGCCACCGGACTGATCCGGATGATCCGCCCGGTGGCCTCACCGGCCCTGGAGCTCTATGCGCTGATCTCCCCCGAGGGCGACCGCCGGCTGCTGGGCCGCCCGGAGTTCAAAGCCATGTTCCTCGACGACCTGCTCAACGGCTCACGCAAGCAGCTGGCGGCACCGATCGCCGACGCCGTGCTGTTCGCCCGCTACTGGGGGTTCCGGCTCGATGAGATCGCGGTGCCGGTGCACTGGTGGCACGGCGACGCCGACCACATCGTGCCCTACTCCCACGGCGAGCACGCGGTCTCACTGCTGCCCGACGCCACGCTCTACACACTGCCCGGCGAGAGCCATCTGGCCGGCCTGGGCTGCGCCGAGGAGATCCTGCGAACCCTGTCCGCAGTCTGGGACGACATCGAAGCGCGCTGAAGCGACACCATGACCGCACCCCAATCGATCCGGGAGTTGTTCGCCCAGCTCGGCCTGCAGGAAGTGGCCTCGGCCGAGGGCACCCTGACCATGGAGATGCCGGTCGACGAGCGGGTGGTCAACACCGCCGGCGGTCTGCAGGGCGGGTTGATCGCCACCATGGCCGACGTCGCGGCCGGACAGTTGGCCGCGCGCAGCACCGCGTTCGGCAACGGCATCGCCACCACCGATCTGTTCATCCGCTACCTGCGGCCGATCACCGTCGGCCCCGCCCGGGCGGTCGCGTCGATCCTGCGCACCGGGCGGCGCTCGGTGGTGGCCCAGGTCGACATCTACCGCGGCAACGACGACCAGCTGGCCGCCACCGCGACGGTGAACTTCGCCGCCATCGAGTTGCCGGGTGCGTAGCGCCTGACGAAAGCCGTTATAGCCCAGTAGAACTCAGCGCGCAGCGCTGCGACGGGCCTCGATGAAGTGCGGCAGCCGGAACCGACGCGGTTCGGAGACGACGGGCTTGTCCTCCGCCACTCCCCCGTTCAGCGCCGCGTTGTAGGCCGCCGAGTTACCGGTGACGGCCAGCACCTGGCCACGCCAGGTGATGTCGGCTTCGCGGTAGGCCTCCGTCAGCGCATGCTCCAGCAGCGCGTCGGCCTCGTCGATCGACAACGCCGGCAGCTCGACGAACTCGCCGTCGCGGGCATCGAGGGTGAAGGTCGTCCGGCCGGTCTCGACCAGGTCGCAGTTGGCCCGGATGCTCAGCTCCGAGTTGGCGCGCGCCAGCCCGGCCAGCGCGTAGGCCGCCAGCAGCGCCCGGGCCGCCTCGTCGCCGGCCGGCCCGCTGTCGAACCGCAGTTGCCGCAGCGCCGCGAAGCTGAGCACCTGGGTGCGGATGATCCGCGCGCAGCACACCCCGTGCTCGGCCGCCGTGCGGGGATCGACCGGCGCACCGTCGACGAGCACACCGATGATCTCGCCGGACAGCACCCCGCGAAAACGGCTCTGGCCGCTACCGCGGGCCGCGTCGATGGCGCCGAATGCCAGGCTCCCCGGGCTCAATTCCATGACGGTGCGGGCGTTTTCGGTGGTGGCCTCGCGCGCCGTCCGGTAGCGCGGATGGGCGATCGCGGGCTTGCCGTCGATGGCGCCGGTCAGAAAGTGGCCGTCGAAGATCCGCTGCGGCAACTCCAGGTCGGTGTACAGCAGCCGGCCGCCCTCGTAGGAGACCTGCATGTGCGGCACCCGGCTCAGCAACGGGTGCCGGTCCCGGATCCCCTGCAGGATCGCGGCCTCCACTCGCTGGATCTGGCTCTGGTTGTCGTCGATGACGACCGCGGCCGTCGGCTCGCCGTCGATCAGGCGGGTCTCCCGAGCGATGGCCGACGGGCCGCGGCCCGCGCGGTGCGCCGGACTGATCGCGGCGTGGGGGCCGCCGGCGGGGGCCAACGGGGTGGACACGCTCAACGTGCTGGCACCGCCGGCCTGGCAGGCCGCGGCGAGCTGTTGGTAGGTGAAGCTGGGCAAAGCGATCAACCTTTCTGCTCCAGCGAGTCTGGCACAGGTGTCCGGTCCAGGTCCGGTTCGATATAGATGACGCGCACGGTGGGCACCGCCGCCCGGATGGCGGCTTCGGCGGTGTCGATGGTCGAGGCCACGTCGGCCAACGCGAGTTCGGGAGCCATCGCGACCTTAGCTCCCACCAGCATCTCGTCCGGACCGAAGTATTGGGTCCGCAGGTGAATCAGCCGGGTGATGTTGTCGGTGCGCTCCAAAACCGCACGGATGGCCTGGTCCTCGTCGGGGGTGGCGCCCTCGCCGATCAGCAGGCTGTGCATCTCGGTCATCAGGAACACCGCGACCACGGCCAGCAGCACGCCGATCGCCAGGGTACCCACGCCGTCCCACACCGGGTTGCCGGTGAGCACGCTGAGCCCCACCGCCAGCAGTGCCAGCACCAGCCCGATCAGCGCGGCGGTGTCTTCCAGCAGCACCACCGGAAGCTCGGGATTACGCGAGTTGTGCAGGAACCGCAGCCAGCTGCCCTGGCCTTTGAGCGGCCGCGACTCGGCCAGCGCGGTTCGAAAGCTGTAGGTCTCCAACCCGATCGCCACCACCAGGATCGCGATGGCAACCAGTGGCGACGTCAGCTCGACGGGGTGCCGAATCTTCTCGTAGCCCTCGAAGAGCGCGAACAGCGCCCCGAGGCTGAACAGCACCAGTGCCACCACGAACGACCAGAAGTAGCGGCTGCGGGCATGCCCGAACGGGTGCAGCGCGTCCGGCGCCTTGGTCGCCGCCCGCTGGCCGAACAGCAACAGCGCCTGGTTGGAGGTGTCCACCACCGAGTGCGCCGCCTCGGCCAGCATGGCGGCACTGCCGGTGATCGCATAGCCGGTGAACTTCGCGACGGCGATGCCGAAGTTGGCCACCAGGGCGGCGACGATCGCCCGGGAACTGCCCGATGCCGACACGCTAGAGCCCTATCGTCGCGCGGTACAGCGACGCCGGTTTCTGGGCCAGCAACCGGATCGGCCCGTCGTCGCTGGACACCCAGGCCGACTCACCGCGCTGCAGCGTCAACGACCCGGATTTGGCGTGCACTGTGACCGATCCCCGCGTGCACAGCAGGATCTGCGGGCCCTGACCGTCGCAGTGCCGCGAGGGTGCGTCCACCTCGTGGCCCAGGTAGTCGCCGTCGAGGGTCACCTGCGAGACGGCGAACTCCTCGGCGGGCGTCGCATAGATCAGCTCCGGGCCCTCCACCCGCGTCTTCGGACGCAACTCCTCCTCGGTGGTGGGGGTGAAGTCCAGCACCCGCAGCAGTTCGGGGACGTCGACGTGTTTGGGGGTGAGCCCACCGCGCAACACGTTGTCGGAGTTGGCCATCACCTCCAGCCCGACGCCGTGCAGATAGGTGTGCAGGTTGCCGGCCGAGACGAAGATCGCCTCGCCGGGCGCCAGGCTGATCCGGTTGAGCAGCAGCGCGGCCAGCACACCGGCGTCACCCGGGTAGCGCTCGCCGAGTTCGAGCACGGTCCTGGCCTCGGCGGCGAATTCGGCGGGTCCAGAGCTCAGGTAGTGGATGGCGCCCTCGAGCACCGCCGGCACCAGCACATCCAGATCGGGTTGCGGCGCGGTGATCCAGGTGGTGAACAGGGCACGCAGGCCGTCGGCGTCGGTCTGTCCGTCTTCTGCAAGGACACCGTCGGGGCCGGCCAGCAGGTCGATGAACGGGTCCAGGTCCGAGACCGACAGCGCCCGCAGCAGCTCGATGGTGCGCGCCACCGGACGGAACCCGGCCAGTGCCTCGAACGGCGCCAGCGCCACCAGCAGCTCCGGCTTGTGGCTGGTGTCGCGGTAGTTGCGGATCGGCGAAGTCACCGGAACCCCGAGCCGCTCCTCACGCTGATAGCCCTCCAGCGCCTGCGCGGTGCTGGGGTGGGCCTGCAGCGACAGCGGCTCGTCGGCGGCGAGCACCTTGACCAGCATCGGCAGCCGGTCACCGAAACGGGCCAGGGCCACGGCGCCCAGCTGGCCCTCCGGGTCGGCGGCCAGCACGTCGAGCAGCGAAACCTCGCCGTCGCCGGTCTCCAGACGGGCCGGGTCGCCGGGGTGCGCCCCCAGCCACAGCTCGGCTTCCGGGTGCGCCGCCGGCACCGGCCGACCGGTGAACTCGGCGATCGCGGTCCTCGACCCCCAGGCGTAGGTCCGTATCGCGCCACGCAAGTGATCCACTGTCTTCGTCAACCCCGCAAAATCCGCACGTAGGCCGCGGCCATCTCCAACCGCACCGCCAACACCGCAAGCTGCTGCTCGATCCGGCCCGGCGTCAGCTCCCCCGATTCCCCCGGCGCCACCGGCACGTCTGCGGCGGCGACCAGGTCGACGTCGTCGAGACCGCTGGTCCGAGCCGCCACCACTGTACGTTCGGCGGCCAGCGTCAGCGCCAGAACCCGCAGCCGGTCGGCGGCCGGGCCGTCGATCTGGTCGTCGTGGAAGATGTCGGCCGACCCGGAGGCGGCCTGGTCGCGCAGCGCACTCACCGCGTCGGCCAGACCGGCCGAAGCCACCGCTGTCCGCCCCACGCGCAGCATCATCGCCGAACCGTGCCGGGCCAGCGCCAGCGTCGCCGCGCAGTCACCGACCAGCGCGACATCGCGGCCGACGATGCGATCCGCCAATATCTTGGCGGGGTTGGTGAAGTGCTCCCGGGCGGCGCTGTTGCGCAGCGCCTCGGCGTCGAGTTCGTCGGCCAGCGTGGCGAGGTCACTGGGGGCACCGCCGTCGCCGACCGCGTCCAGCACGGCCAGGCCGACGGCCAGATAACGGGGAAGTCCGAACTGTGCCGGCACACCGATCCGCGGCTCCAGTACCGCGGCGCGGCCGGCGGTGGCGTCGCGCAGCGGGCCCTCATAAGGAGCGGCCACCACCACCCGCGCACCTCGTCGCACCCCGGCGGCGGCCGCCGCGACCAGCGCCGGATCACCCGGGTCGTCACCGGCGATCACCAGCACGTCCAGCGAGCCGATCCATGCCGGGGCCTCGGCGGCCGTCACCAGCGGCGCCCGCGCCGAGTCGCCGCGCGCGGCGGTCAACAGACTTCCGGCCGTCGCGGCCGCACCGCGGGTAGACACCCAGATCACCGTGCGCGGCGGATAGTCGCCGGCATCGGCGCGCACCCCGTCCAGCGCGCCCTCGTCGACCATGGATGCGGTGGCCCGGACCTGTGCCCCGGCCATCGACGCCGCCCACAGTGCCCCGTCGTGGTCCGCGGCCAGCAGCGCCTCGGCGTCGTCGAGGTCGACGGTGGTTCCCGGAATCGCTCCGGAATACCCGGTCACGACCGGGCGATCTGCTCGGCGACCTGTGACACCACCGCAGCCACGGTGGCGTCGTCGGGCGCTTCGACGTTGAGCCGCAGCAGCGGTTCGGTGTTGGAGCTGCGCAGGTTGAACCAGCTGCCCCCACCCAGGTCCACGGTGACGCCGTCGAGGCGATCGAGCGAGACCACCCGCTCACCGAAGGACGCGACCACCGCGTCGACGCACGCCTGGGCGTCGGTGACGGTGTAGTTGATCTCGCCGGACGCGGCATAGCGCTGGTAGTCCGCGGTCAGCTCCGACAGCGGGCGCTGCTGTTCGCCGAGGGCGGCCAGCACGTGCAGCGCGGCCAGCATGCCCGAGTCGGCGCCCCAGAAGTCCCGGAAGTAGTAGTGCGCCGAGTGCTCTCCGCCGAAGATCGCCCCGGTCTGCGCCATCAGCGCCTTGATGAAGGAGTGCCCGACCCGCGATCGCAGCGGGGTGCCGCCGCGCTCGGCCACCAGCTCCGGCACCGCGTGAGAGGTGATCAGGTTGTGGATGACGGTGGCACCGGGCTCACGCGCCAGCTCGCGGGCGGCGACCAGTCCGGTGACCGCCGACGGGGAGACCGGCTCACCGCGCTCGTCGACGACGAAGCAGCGGTCGGCGTCGCCGTCGAAGGCCAGGCCGATATCGGCGCCGGTTTCGCGGACGAACCTCTGCAGGTCGACCAGGTTGGCCGGGTCCAGCGGGTTGGCCTCGTGGTTGGGGAAGTTGCCGTCCAGCTCGAAATACAGCGGCAGCAGGGTCATCTCGCCGACCGAGCCGAACACCGCCGGCGCGGTGTGCCCGGCCATGCCGTTGCCGGCATCCACGGCGACCCGCAGCGGGCGCAGTCCGGTGATGTCGACCAGCGAGTGCAGGAACACCGCGTAGTCGGCCAGCACGTCTTGGTCGGTGACCGTGCCGCGTTTGCCGTGCTTGCCGGGAGCAGACGGGTCGACGCCGTCGATGAGCTGGTCGCGAATCACGCTCAGTCCGGTGTCGGCGCCGACGGGCTTGGCGCCCGCCCGGCACAGTTTGATGCCGTTGTAGGCGGCCGGGTTGTGGCTGGCGGTGAACATCGCGCCCGGGCAGTCCAGCTTCCCGGACGCGAAGTAGAGCTGATCGGTGGAGGCCAAACCGATCCGGACCACGTCCAGACCCTGGGCCACCACCCCGTCGGCGAACGCCGCCGACAGCGGCGGGGAACTGTCCCGCATGTCGTGGCCTATCACCACCCTGCCGGCGCCTTCGGCGGACATCAGCCGGGCGAACGCGGCGCCGACCTCGGCAACCAGGGATTCATCGATTTCGGAACCGACCAAGCCACGCACGTCGTAAGCCTTGATCACACGGTGGACAGCCGCAGCGGGCCGAGACATGGACAGGGCTCCTGACGAAGTGGACTCTGGACGCTCCAGCCTATCCCGTAATCGGAGATCAGTCCGACGGGTCCGGCAACACCCGCAGGTGACCACGCCGCCGGCCGTTGTTCTTGCCCGACGGCCCGGGCGGGGCCAGTACGCCGCCGCCCAGGGTGGTCACCGGCGCGCCGCGCGTCGCGGTGTCCGTCGGCGCGACCTGCGGGTACCAGCCGTTGACCGGTGCGGCAGCGCCCTTCTCGCCCTCGCGGACGGCTTCGGCCAGTGCGATCAGGTCGTCCTCTTCGGGCGACACCCACGGGCCGGGGTGGCGCACCAGTTCCCAGCCCCGCGGGGCGGTGATGCGGCCGGCGTGACTGAAGCACAGGTCCCAGGAATGCGGCTCGGCTGCGGTGGCCAGTGGGCCGACCACGGCGGTGGAGTCCGCGTAGACAAACGTCAGGGTCGCCACCGCGTAGTGCGGGCATGCTGGCCGACAGCAGCGACGCGGAACGTTCACGCCCGTGAGGCTATCGCGGCCGTGTACCGCCGCGGCGGCGGACACGCGCAATGGGCGGGCACCCTATGCGCAACCGTTACCATCGCTGCGTGATCGCCACGCGTCGCCGCCGGCGCGGCCGCGAGCCCCGCGGGCCGCTGCTGCCGCCTACCGTGCCGGGCTGGCGCACCCGCGCCGAACGATTCGACATGGCGGTGCTGGAGGCCTACGAACCGATCGAGCAGCGCTGGAAACAACGACTGTCGGCTGTGGACATCGCCGTCGACGAGATTCCGCGGATCGCTGCGAAGGATCCCGACAGCGTGCAGTGGCCGCCCGAAGTGGTCGCCGACGGACCGATTCCGCTGGCGCGGTTGATCCCCGCCGGGGTGGACGTTCGAGGTAATCCGACTCGGGCACGAATCCTGTTGTTCCGCAAGCCGATCGAGCAACGCGCAAACGACAGCATCGAACTCGAGGACTTGCTGCGCGAGATTCTGGTGGCGCAGGTCGCCACCTATCTGGATGTCGAGCCCACGGTCATCGACCCGACGATCGACGACTGAATATCCCCGAAGGCTCAGGTTCTCAAACGCTCAGATGATGCCGCGCTTGAGGCGGCGGCGCTCACGCTCGGACAGGCCACCCCAGATACCGAAGCGCTCGTCGTGGGCCAGCGCGTACTCCAGGCATTCGCTGCGCACCGAGCAGCGCTGGCAGATCTTCTTGGCCTCCCGAGTCGAGCCGCCCTTCTCCGGAAAGAAGGCCTCGGGGTCGGTCTGCGCGCACAAGGCGCGCTCCTGCCATTCCTCGTTGGTGGCCGAGTCGGCGTCGAACGAGTCGAACTCGTCGTAGCCCTCGGGCTCGGGAACCAGACTCAGATGCGGCCGGTTGCGGACCGGCTCGGCTCCCATCGATGTCATGTCGGTACCGGCATGCGGTGTTTCCCCCATTGCGCCCCAAAGGTGCTCATAGGACATGCCCCGCCTCCTCACCTCGTTGCGCCAATCCTGCTCCGTCGCCCGCATATTGGGATGCAGCACATCTCAATTCGAACATGTGATCGAATCTCGGTCTGCGACACCAGAATCGGCTGGCCAACCGGGAAATGACACTGTTGTGATTAGACACGGGTTAGCTGGCTCGGTCAAGCCGAATGGCCAAATTCCTTACCATCTCGTGATTGATTTTCGATGTGTCCGAGACCGGCGAGTCCGTGTCATCTAACCCACACCGTCTCCTCGGCGTGTCCTACCGGGGCCCGCGGGGCGGCCGTTGGCCCGGTCCGCCGCCGCGAGCACCCCTTCGTCGAAGGTACTGTCGTGCGCTGTGAAGGTCACGGTTCTCGTCGGTGGGGTCGGCGGCGCCCGGTTTCTGCTCGGCGTCCAGAAACTGCTGGGTCTGGGCCAGTTCGCCGACGAGTCCGCTGGTGTCGAGCACCAGTTGACCGCGGTGGTCAACGTCGGCGACGACGCCTGGATGCACGGCGTGCGAATCTGCCCCGATCTCGACACCTGCATGTACACCCTGGGCGGTGGCGTGGACCCCGAGCGCGGCTGGGGCCACCGCGACGAGACCTGGAACGCCATGGCGGAGTTGAACAGCTACGGCATGCAGCCGGACTGGTTCGGCCTCGGTGACCGCGACCTGGCCACCCACCTGGTGCGCACCCAGGCGCTGCGGGCCGGCTACCCGCTGACCGAGGTCACCGCGGCACTGTGCGACCGCTGGAAGCCGGGCGCCACCCTGCTGCCGGTCACCAACGACAGCTGCGAAACCCACGTCGTCATCACCGATCCCGACGACGACACCCAGCGTGCCGTCCACTTCCAGGAATGGTGGGTGCGCTACCGGGCCGCGGTGCCCACCCACGGATTCGGTTTCGTGGGCTCCGAGAAGGCCACCGCGGCACCGGAAGTGCTCGAGGCCATCGCCGGTGCCGATGTGGTGCTGCTGGCGCCGTCCAACCCGGTGGTGAGCATCGGCGCCATCCTGGCCATCCCCGGTATTCGGGCCGCACTGCGCTCCACGCCCGCGCCGATCGTCGGGTACTCGCCGATCATCGCCGGAAAGCCGTTGCGCGGCATGGCCGATGTCTGCCTGAGCGTGATCGGTGTCGAATCCACCTCGCAGGCCGTGGGCGAATACCACGGCGCGCGAAGCGGAACCGGCATCCTGGACTACTGGCTGGTGCACGACGGTGAGGACGCCACCGGCGTAGAGGTCCCCGGCGTGAGGGTGCATGCCGCACCGCTGCTGATGACCGATCCGGTGGCGACGGCCGAGATGGTGCGTACCGGACTGGATCTCGCGGGCCTCCGATGAGCGAGCACGGCAGCGCGGCCCGAGTCGAGATCCTGCCGGTAACCGGCCTCGGCGAGTTCCGGCCGGGTGATGATCTGGCCGCCGCACTGGCCCAGGCCGCACCGTGGCTGGCCGACGGCGACATCGTCGTGGTCACCAGCAAGGTGGTGTCCAAGTGCGAGGGCCGGATCGTGCCGGCGCCCCAGGACGCTGAGGCGCGGGATACGTTGCGCCGCCAGCTGGTTGAGGCCGAAGCGGTACGGGTATTGGCCCGCAAGGGTCGCACGTGGATCACCGAGAATCGTCTCGGTCTGGTGCAGGCCGCCGCCGGGGTGGACGGCTCCAACGTCGGCGCCGACGAACTCGCCCTGCTGCCGGTCGATCCCGACGCCAGTGCGGCGGCGTTGCGCGCCGCGCTCGCCGATCGCCTGGGTGTCGGCGTGGCGGTGCTGATCACCGACACCATGGGGCGCGCCTGGCGCAACGGGCAGATCGACGTCGCAATCGGGGCATCGGGCCTGTCGGTGCTCAACGGCTACGCCGGATCCGTCGACCGGCACGGCAACGAGCTGGTGGTTACCGAGGTGGCCGTCGCCGACGAACTCGCTGCGGCCGCAGACCTGGTCAAGGGCAAGCTCACCGACGTTCCGGTAGCGGTGGTGCGTGGGGTCGCCAGCCTAGACGACGGTTCCACCGCGGCGGCTCTGGTGCGCTCGGGGCCCGAGGACCTGTTCTGGCTGGGCACCGCCGAGGCCATCGAGACCGGTCACCGCCAAGCCCAGCTGCTGCGCCGCTCGGTGCGCACGTTCGCGCACGAACCGGTGCCGGCCGAGCTGATCACCGGTGCGATGGCCGAGGCCCTGACCGCCCCCGCCCCGCACCACACCCGGCCGGTGCGGTTCGTCTGGCTGCAGACCCCCGCCGTGCGCACCCGACTGCTCGACGCGATGGCCGATCAGTGGCGCACCGACCTGGCCGGCGACGGCAAGTCGCCCGAATCCATCGAGAAGCGCGTCTCACGCGGCCGGATCCTTTACGACGCACCCGAAGTCGTGATCCCGATCATGGTGCCCGACGGTGCTCACCACTACCCCGACGCCGCCCGCACCGACGCCGAGCACACCATGTTCACCGTGGCGGCCGGCGCCGCCGTTCAGGCTCTGCTGGTGGCGCTGGCGGTGCGCGGCGTGGGCAGCTGCTGGATCGGGTCCACCATCTTCGCTGCCGACCTGGTACGTGCGGAGCTGGATCTCGCCGGAGACTGGGAACCGTTGGGCGCCATCGCGATCGGCTACCCCACCGAGCCTCCCGAGCCACGTGATCCGACCGACGTCGGCGACCTGCTGGTGCGTCGATGAGCCTGCACAGCTCCGCGGTGGCGGCGTTGCGGTCTTGGGCGGCACCGGATTCCGGTCAGGACTCGCTGCGGCACGCGGTACTGGCGTTTCTGGACGCCCGCAGCGATGCGTGCGAACGCGCTTGCGTGCCAGGCCACATCACCGCCTCGGCGTTGGTGCTCGACCACACCGGCGAGACGGCGCTGCTGACCCTGCATCCGCGGGTCGGCCGTTGGCTGCAGCTCGGTGGGCACTGCGAGGCGACCGACGCCGACATACACGCCGCCGCGCTGCGCGAGGCCACCGAGGAGTCCGGCATCACCGGGCTGCGGCTGGATCCGCAGCTGGCGGCCGTGCACGTGCATCCGTTGACGTGCTCCCTGGGTGTGCCGACCCGGCACCTGGACCTCCAATTCGTGGCGCACGCGCCGGCCGGCGCGCAGATCAGCATCAGCGACGAGTCGCTTGCCCTGCGCTGGTGGCCGGTGGATGCACTGCCGCCGGACGCCGACGACGCGGTGACGCATCTGGTGGCCCGCGCCGTCGCGATGCCCACCCCCCGCCGAGCGTGAAGCCAGGTTCACGCTCAACCGCTCAAGGTCAAGTGGTTAGTGCAATGTTGCTAGGCAGCTTGGTCGAGGAGGGCGGCTAAGCGTTGGGCTGGGGTATCGAAG
>NZ_CP084028.1:3108962-3111878 GCF_020181595.1 [Mycobacterium] vasticus
GTATTAGACCCAGTTTCCCAGGCTTATCCCAAAGTGCAGGGCAGATCACCCACGTGTTACTCACCCGTTCGCCACTCGAGTACCCCCGAAAGGGCCTTTCCGTTCGACTTGCATGTGTTAAGCACGCCGCCAGCGTTCGTCCTGAGCCAGGATCAAACTCTCCAAACAAAACCTGTTCAGAAAAATCCTGAAAACATCAGTTCCGAAAAACCGACAAAAACAAAAACCACACCCCCAACACGGGGCGTCAAGAATGTGGCCAAACAACAACAAACAAAAACCACCAAACACACTATTGAGTTCTCAAACAACACGCCCCATCTGGACGCGCAGTCGACCCGCGGCTTAAAAGCCGTCGGTCGGCAGTGCGGACAGTGAGGAACCCCACCGAAGTGGTGTCTCCTCTGGGAAGCCGTCGCGCTCGGAGGTTTCCCTCGTCGCGACGACTCGACATAAGTTACGCGAGTGCAATCACCGAGTCAAATCGCCTGCTAGCACCGGTTTTTGGCACGCTTCAAGATCAACTCAGCCGCTGCACGCCGGCCACGTTCCGCTTGCCCCGCCGCAGCACCAGCCAGCGTCCGTGCAGGAAGTCCGACGGCTGCGGCGTCCACTCCTCGCTGTCGACGCGGACGTTGTTCACCGACACCCCGCCTTCGCCGACGGTGCGCCGGGCGGCCCCCCGGCTGGCCGACAGCCCGCTGGAGACCAACAGGTCGACGATCGTGTCCGGTGCACCGGGCTCCAGTTCGGCCACCGATGCCTCCCGCAGCGCCGCGGCCAGGGTCGGCTCGTCGAGTCGGGACAGCTCGCCACGCCCGAATAACGCCTGGCTGGCCAGCTCAACCGACTCGGTGGCCGCCTCACCGTGCACCAAGGTGGTGAACTCGCGGGCCAGCCGGCGCTGGGCGGCCCGCTCGTGCGGCCGGTCCGCCGTCGCCTCCTCCAGCTCCCCCAGCTCGTCGGCGGACAGGAAGGTGAACCAGCGCAGGTAGCGCACCACGTCGGCGTCGGCGGTGTTGAAGAAGTACTGGTACCAGGCGTAGGGGCTGGTCATCTCCGGGTCCAGCCACAGGCTGCCGCCGCCGGTGGACTTGCCGAACTTGGTGCCATCCGCGGCCGTGACCAGGGGCACGGTCAACGCGTGCACGGTCGCGCCCAACTTCTGGCGCACCAGCCGGACCCCGGCGATGATGTTGCCCCACTGGTCGGAGCCACCGATCTGCAGCGAACAGCCATACCGCTGATGCAGCTGCACGTAGTCGTTGGCCTGCAGCAGCATGTAGCTGAACTCGGTGTAGGAGATGCCCTCCTCCAGGCGGCGCCGGATGGTGTCGCGGTCCAGCATCACGTTGACCGAGAAGTGTTTGCCGACGTCGCGCAGGAACTCCACCGCCGACATCGGCGCGGTCCAGTCCAGGTTGTTGACCACCACCGCACCGGTCGCGCTGTCGGGGGAATCGTCGAAATCGACGAAGCGTTCCAGTTGCCCGCGAATGCGTTCCGACCAATCGGCGACGGTGTCGGCGGTGTTCAACGTGCGTTCGCCGGAATCGCGGGGATCGCCGATCAGACCGGTGGCGCCACCGGCCAGCACGATGGGCCGGTGGCCGGCACGCTGGAATCGGCGCAGCGCCAGCAGCGGCACCAGGTTGCCGGCGTGCAGGCTCGGCGCGGTCGGGTCGAACCCGGCATAGACGGTGATCGGCCCGCCCGTCACGTCGGCGGTCAGGGACTCCAGGTCGGTGGATTGGGCGATCAGCCCGCGCCAGCTCAGCTCGTCGAGAATCGTCGTCGGCATGAGTTGAGTTTCCCGGATCAGTCGGAAGCCCCGGGCGCCGGTGCCCGTGGACTGCGTCGATAGGCCGATACCTCCGGCCGTCCGGGCACCCACAATCGCCAGGGCCGGTCGGCGGCATGGCTGACGCCCACCCGCGGGCCGGCCTGCGCCGCGACCGGTTCACGAAGCTGCAAATGCAACTCGCCGGACGCATCGAACAGGTCGATCCCGTTGTCTTCCATGGTGATTCCCAGAGCGGAGCACAGGTTGCCGGGGCCGCGCGCCAGCGCCACACCCGGCACGGTGTCGCCGCGGCGGGCGCGGGCCAGCGGTTCTCCGTCCTCGATCACCGCCGCCCGCAGCAGCACCGCCGCGGCCGTCCCGTCCGGGCCGCAGGCCACATTGGCGCAGATGTGCATGCCGTAGCTGCGGTAGGTGTAGAGGTGCCCGGGCGGTCCGAACATCACCCGATTGCGCCCGGTGGGCCCGCGATAGGAATGCGCCGCACGATCCGGCCACGGCCCGTCGGGAACCCCGCCGTAGGCCTCGACCTCGAGGATGGTCGCGCGGACCCCGCGCACGCTCAGGACGGCCCCGAGCAGCGCGTGGGCGGCCGCCAGCGGATCCACTGCCAGCCGGGCAACGCTCACGGCGACGATTCTGCCCGACCCTTGACAAAGCGTGGCGACCGAAGGGATATTCACCACATGATGATTTCATCGCATGATGAATTCCTGCGGCCTGCGAGTTCCCCGGCCGTCGCCATCGACCACCTGCGGGTGGTCCGTGGCAAGCGCACCGTGCTGCACGACCTCTCCGTCCAGATCGCCCGCGGCACCATCACCGGACTGCTCGGCCCGTCGGGCTGCGGAAAGACCACCCTGATACGCGCCATCGTGGGAACCCAGATCATCACCAGCGGTGAGGTGGAGGTACTGGGAGGCCCGGCCGGCTCGGCCGCCCTGCGCCACCGGGTCGGCTACATGCCGCAGCAGCCCACCATCTACGACGACCTGCGGGTCATCGACAACGTCGCGTACTTCGCCGCGCTCACCGGGTCGGGGGGGGGGGGGGGGGGGGGGGGGGGGGGGGGGGGGGGGGGGGGGGGGGGGGGGGGGGGGGGGGGGGGGGGGGGG
>NZ_CP084028.1:3111888-3301500 GCF_020181595.1 [Mycobacterium] vasticus
CCCCCCCCCCCCCCCCCCCCCCCCCCCCCCCCCCCCCCCCCCCCCCCCCCCCCCCCCCCGCCCCCCCCCCCCCCCCCGCCCCCCCCCCCCCCCCCCCCCCCCGACGCGATCGACGCGGTGGCACTGGCCTCGCACCGCGGTGACTACTGCGCCAACCTGTCCGGCGGTCAGCGCGCCCGGGTGTCGCTGGCCTGCGCACTGGTGGGCCGACCGGAGCTGCTGGTGCTCGACGAGCCGACCATCGGCCTGGACCCGGTGCTGCGGGCCGAACTCTGGCAGCAGTTCGCCGACCTGGCCCGGCGTGGCACCACGCTGCTGGTGTCCAGCCACGTGATGGATGAAGCCGACCACTGCGGCGACCTGCTGTTGATGCGTGAAGGACGGCTGTTGGCGCGCACCACACCAAGACGACTGCGAGAGGAGACCGGATGTATGTCGATGGAGGAAGCGTTCCTGTCCATCATCCGGCGCAGCACCGCGCCCCGAGCCGGCTGACCGGGCCACTGCAGCTGCGGCCGTCCTGGGCCACCACCCTGCGCATCCTGCGGCAGCTGGCCGGTGACCACCGCAGCGTCGCGATGATCCTGGCTGTGCCCAGTCTGGTCATCACGCTGATGTACTTCATGTTCTCGGGCGCCGTGCACCCGCCGGGCACGCCGTCACCGTTCAACAACGCATGCCTGATCCTGCTGGGACTGTTCCCGTGGTTCCTGATGTTCGTGATCACCTCGATCACCATGCAGCGGGAACGCTCGTCGGGAACCCTGGAGCGCATCCTGACCACCCCGCTGGGCCGGGGTCAACTGCTCGCCGCCTACGGGGTGGCGTTCTCGATCGCCGCGGCCGCCCAAGCCACCCTGGCCTGTGTGATCGCGTTCTGGCTGTTGGGCTTCGACACCGCCGGCAGCCCCGCGTGGGTGTTCGTGATCGCGATCGTCAACGCGGTACTCGGCGTGGGGCTGGGATTGTTGTGCAGTGCGTTCGCCCGCACCGAATTCCAAGCGGTGCAGTTCATTCCGCTGGTGATGGTGCCGCAGTTGTTGCTGGCCGGGATCATCGTGCCGCGCGCGGCGATGCCCGAGTGGCTGCAGTGGATCAGCAACGCGATGCCGGCCAGTTATGCCCTGGAAGCGTTGCAACAGGTCGGGATGAATCCGGAACTGACCGCCGTCGCGGTGCGCGACATCCTGATCGTGCTGGCGTTCGCGGCCGTCGCGCTGGGCCTGGCGGCGGTGACGCTGCGACGGAGGACTCCGTGACGCCCGCCCCCGAGGACGGCGCCGCGGCCGGCCGGCGGCCGGGCCGCCCGTCCGGCGCCTCCGACACCCGCGAGAGGATTCTGGAATCCGCCCGACAGTTGTTCGCCCGCAACGGGTTCGCCAATACCTCGGTGCGGGCGGTGGCCGCCGAAGCCGGTGTGGACTCGGCGCTGGTACACCACTATTACGGCAGCAAGCAGCAGCTTTTCGCTGCCGCGACCCAGCTGCCGATGGATCCGATGGTGATGCTGGGCCCGATGCGCGAAGCTCCCGTCGAACAGCTCGGCCGGGTGCTGCCGGAAATGCTGTTACCGCTGTGGGATTCCCATGCCGGCACCGCCATGATCGCCGCCCTGCGCTCCATGCTCACCGGAACCAAAGTGCCCCTGGCCCGTTCGTTCTTCCGCGACATCGTGGTCGCCGAACTGTCCCAGCGGGTCGACGAACCGGCCGGAACCGGCGTGCTGCGGGCCGAGTTCGCCGCGAGCCAACTGATGGGCATCGTGGTGGCGCGCTACATCATCGGCCTGGAGCCCATGGCGTCACTGCCGCCCGAGCAGATCGTGACCATGATCGCCCCGACCCTGCAGCGTTACCTCACTGGGGATCTGCCGGACCAGCCTGCGCGATGAGAGCGGCGTGCTCGTCATCACCGACCGGGTCGGCCTCATCGATCAACAGCACCGGAATGCCGTCGTCGATGCGGTAGGCACGGTGCAGGCGCGGGTTGTAGAGCACCGGGACGCCGGAACGCTCCACGGCCAGCAGCGGTCCCCGGTCGGCCGGGCAGACCAGGATCGCCAGCAGCGTCGAGTCGATCATCGGTGGCCGCCGGCCAGCTCTGCACGCACCGCCGCGGTCAGCCGCTTGAACTGCCGGCCGGAGGCGTCGAAGTACCAGGCGTTGCGTCCGGCCTTGGGCAGCCCGGCCTCACGCAGCGCGCCCACCACCGGGCGGTACACGGTGCTCAGCGACAGTTCCGGCACGACGTGGATGACGTCGGGGCCGATACCGGCGGGAAGTGTGTTGACCGCCTCGCTCAGGTCGGCGGGGGTGACGGTGGCACCGGGCTGCAGGGTCACCGCCGAGACCACCAGGTCATCGCCCTCGGTCGGCACCCGGTAGGTCACGGCCATGTCGACGCCGGTGACGGCGCCGAGCCAGTCGGTGATGGCCACCGGGAACGCGGTACCCCGGTCGGTGTGGATGCTGGATGCGCGGCCGCCGACCAGCCAGTAGTCACCGTCAGCGTCGCGGCGGAACAGGAACTCGGTGGAGATCCAGGTGTCGGCCGGGGCGAACACGCCCCGCTTGACCGAGGCGGACGGGTCGATGGGACCGCGGGGCTTGGCCAGCAGCACCCCGACTTCGTCGGTCTCGGCGACCCGCACGAAGCCCCGGTCGTCTTCGAGGATCAGGTCGAGGTCGGAGTCGTAGGCGGCCAGTTCGACATCCACCGCGCCGGGCAGCGGGCGTCCCTTGCTGCCGACCTTGGCGCTGGAGACGTTGGCCAGCACGGCCTGACCGTCCTTGGTGGCGAAGAACTCGACGACGTGGGCCGGCGCGAACACCTCGGTGACCCGGTTCCACAGCCCGGTGGGCATGCCGGAGCCGATGAACAGCCGGACCGGGTGGTTGCCCTGCAGGACGAAGTTCGGGTCGTCGATGACCTCGCGCAGCATCGCCCAGGTGTAGGACACCACGCTGACGCCGTACTGGCGCACCTCGGCGACGAACCGGTCCGGGTTCAGCCCGCGCGACAACGCGATGCGGGCCCCGCCGACCACGGCGCCGCCGAGGCTGACCAGCAGCCCGGACTCGTGGTGCAGCGGGGTCAGGCAGTACAGCGTGTCGTTGGGTCCCAGGGCCGCCGCCGACGCGGTGCCGAACGCCGAGAGCGCCCAGCGGAAGTTGGTGATCTGTTTGGCCACCAGCTCGCCGGCCACGTTGCTGAACGCCACGAACGCCAGGTCGCGGGCGAAACCGGGGTTGGGCCGGTACCAGCCGGGCAGCTCGACCGCGTCCGGGTCGATCTGCTCCATGTCGACGACGTCGACGTCGATGTCGGTGGGCAGGTCCAGGTCGCGGGCTTCACCACCACCGAGTACCAGCACCTGGCAGCCCAGTTCGCGGGCCGCGGCCAGCGCGTGGTCGAGGTTGCCCGGGTCGGCGATGATGTCGGAGATCCCGCCCAGGCGCGCCGCCGGGATCAGGTCGGCGTCCGGCGGCATCAGTACGGCGACCGCGCCGAGGCGCGACAGCGCCGCGATGGCGACCAAGGCACTGGGCCGGGTGGCCATCAGCACGCCGACGTGTACGCCCTGGCGGACGCCGACGTCGATCAGGCCGCGAACGACGTTGTCGATGCGCTTGTTGACCGCCTCGTAGGTGTGCACGCGGCCGTCGAACAGCAGGAACTCGCCGTGCGGCGAGTCGGCGGCCTGCTCATCGATGATGCGGCCCAACGAGATCCGGGTGTGGTCGTTGATCTGGCCGAGTCGGGCCAGCCGCGGCAGGGTGCGTGCGGTCTCGACGGCGATGGTGCGCACCGACTTCTGCGCTGCGACCACGGCCTCGGCGGCACCACGCGCCAGCGTCAGCGCGACACCGGAGGCCTCGCCGAGACCGTGCGCGATACGCGACGTCATCGCCACGCCGCCCTTGGCCGTCTCCGGGGTCTGCTCCTCCATCAGCGCCACGCCGGCCGGCTGCGGGCCCTGACCGGACTGCCACAGCACCCAGTCGGCGACGGTCGGCCAGGTCAGCTCGGCAGCCTTGGAACCGACTACCAGACCGAAATGACCTGCGCGCAAAAGGTATTCGAAGACCCGGGCGTTGGGCGCGGCGCGGCGGATACCGCGAACCGCCACCGGCTGGCCGATGTCGTCCACCTCGCCGACGAAAGCCAGCACCGGGCAGGTGATGTCGGTCAGCGTGACCAGCTGTCCGTTGATGGCGAACCCGCCGGTCATCATCCGGTTGTGGGCGATGAACTGCTTGAGCAGCTCCGAGATCGCCGGGCCCGACCAGGCGATCCAGCCCTCGGACTCCAGGAACCGGCGTTGCGCCTCGCGCGGCAGCAGGGCTTCTCGGTCGTGCAGCTGGCGCATGAAATCGACGCGCGCCTTGGCGGTTTTGAGCGGGTCCATCATCTGGAAGCCGAGACGGGCCTGCCACCCGGAGATGTCCAGCCGGTTGAAGACGTGATCGGCCATGAACGAGGCGACACCGGAGGCCAGGTTCGGCGGCAGGCCCATCGGCAGCGCCGCCAGGGTGTCCACCGGGGAGCCGAACGCGATGATGCTGGCGATGCTCTTCGAATGCCGGTATGCCCCAGTCTGATAGGCGAACATGCCGCCCTGGGAGTAGCCCGCCAGGTGGACATCGCGTCCGGTGGCCTCGGCCACGGTGTCGATCGCCTGACTGAGCCCGACGATGTGGTCGGCCAGGTTGCGGCGCATGCCGCCCTCGACCTCGTCGGGTGAGCCGAAGTCGATCACCCACGGGTCGACGCCGGCGGCGTGCAGAATGCCGACCGCGCCTTCCTCACGGGTGACGTCCCACATGTTCGCCGACATCATCATCGGGTGCACCAGCAGCACCGGCGGCCCGGGCTGCGGCTGGCCGGGACGGTTGTCCGGCGGAAAGTAGCGACGCAGCTTGTACATCGGGTCGCTCTCAACGATCTGGAACGGCGACGGCACGGCCCCGGTCTCCAGCCCGCCCCATCGCAGGACTTCCAGACCGTTCTGCGCCGTGGCCATCAGCCACTCGACCGGCCGGGTGATGGCCGACAAGTTCAGATCCACCCGCTGCTCCCCTACTCGCGCATGATCGTCCATGACGTGCACATTCTGGCATATCAGGGCGCTGCGTCCGCCTGGTTCAGCGACCGTCGCGGGCCAGGCAGTAGCGTTCAAGCAGTGGCACACCTGCTCGGAGCTGAGGCACTTCACCTGCGGTACGCCACCGGCGTGGTGCTCGACTCGGTCACCCTCGGTGTCAACGACGGCGCCCGCATCGGCATCGTGGGCCGCAACGGCGACGGCAAATCCAGCCTGCTTCGGCTGCTGACCGGCGCTGCGACACCGGATTCCGGCCGGGTCACCCGACGCACCGACCTGCGGGTGGGTTTGCTGGATCAGTCCGACACCCTCGACCCCGACGCGACCGTGGGCGCCAGCCTGGTGGGCGACCAGGCCGATCACGAGTGGGCGTCGCACCCGCGGATTCGCGATGTGGTCGACGGTTTGGTGTCCGATATCACCTGGGACGCGACCATCTCGCAGCTGTCCGGCGGGCAGCGCCGTCGGGTGCAGCTGGCGGCCCTGCTGATCGGTGAATGGGACGTGATCGGCCTCGATGAGCCGACGAACCACCTCGATGTGGAGGGCATCACCTGGCTGGCCGCACACCTGCAGCAGCGCTGGGCCCGCAATACCGGCGGGTTGCTGGTGGTCACCCACGACCGCTGGTTCCTCGACGAGGTGGCCACCACCACCTGGGAGGTGCACGACCGAATCGTGGAGCCGTTTGCCGGCGGCTACGCGGCCTACGTGCTGCAGCGGGTGGAGCGCGACCGGATGGCCGCGGCCAGTGAAGCCAAGCGGCAGAACATATTACGAAAGGAGCTGGCCTGGTTGCGGCGCGGTGCTCCGGCCCGCACATCCAAGCCGAAGTTCCGCATCGAGGCGGCCAACGCGCTGATCGCCGACGTTCCCCCGCTGCGCAACGAGATCGAGCTGGTGAAGCTGGCAACGGCCCGCCTCGGCAAGGACGTGATCGATCTGCTGGACGTCTCGGTCTCCTTCGACGGGCGCGAGGTGCTGCGCGATGTGGAGTGGCGGATCGGGCCGGGTGAGCGCACCGGGATCGTCGGCGCCAACGGGGCCGGCAAATCCACGCTGCTCGGGCTGATCACCGGCGCGGTGACGCCCGACGCCGGCCGGGTCAAGCGCGGCAAGACCGTGCGGTTGGGCATGCTCGACCAGCAGTCCGGCGAGCTGGCCTCCCTCGAAGAAGACCGGGTGGCCGACGTGCTGGGCCGGCTGCGCAACGACTACAAGGTCGACGACCGGGAGCTGACGCCGGCGCAACTGCTGGAACGGCTCGGATTCGGCAGCGCACAGCTGTCGGCTCGGGTGGGTGAGCTCTCCGGCGGGCAGCGTCGACGCCTCCAGCTGATGTTGATCCTGCTGGCCGAGCCGAACGTGCTGGTGCTCGACGAGCCCACCAACGACGTCGACACCGACATGCTGACCGCCACCGAGGACCTGTTGGACTCCTGGCCGGGAACGCTGATCGTCGTCTCCCACGACCGGTATCTGCTGGAGCGGGTGACCGATCAGCAATACGCGATCCTCGACGGGCGGCTGCGGCATCTGCCCGGTGGCGTCGACGAATATCTGACGCTGGCCGCCGCCGCGCGCCGGGCGCCTTCACGGACCGCACCGGCCGCTTCGGGGACACCGTCCGGGGCGCTCTCCGGTGCCGAATTGCGGGCCGCGCAAAAGGATCTGGCCGCGGTGGATCGCCGGCTGGCCCGGCTGGCCGAACAGATCGAGGCCAAGCATCACGAACTGGCCGCCTTCGACCAGGCCGATCATGTGGGCCTGGGCGGGCTCAGCCGGGAACTGCGGGCACTCGAGGACGAGGTGGCCGAGCAGGAGGCGCGCTGGCTGGAGCTCTCCGAGCTGGTCGAGTAGCGCCTCAGCGCCGCTCGAAGTGTTGGTAGTCCACCGGCGATTTCCAGTTGCCGCCCCATTTCCAGCCGGCGTCGGTGAAGACGCGCACCGCGGGGTCGCCGGCGTGCAGCAGTCCGGGTTCGATCCGGCGGCGGTCCAGATAGACCTTGGCGTTCTTCGGCTCGAAGTCGTCGCCGTCGACCATGGGATTGAGCAGCGGGTTGATGTCGATCGCCCGCCCGTAGGCGTGCAGCGCCCAGCTGCCCGACCCCGGGATGCGCCGGCAATTGTAGGCCGAGGTGTTGTTGTCCTCCATCGACAGCTCGTCCTCGCCGCCCGGATAGTGATCGACCGAGCGCATCTTCTCGATCGGGAACTCCTGCTGGTAGAGCCGCTCGAAGATAGCGATGACCTGCGACACCAGCTCCTGGTGCACGATCAGCTCGCCGCGGTGCGGTCTGTCGTCGAATCCGAGGTGGGTCAGCGTGACCCGGCGCAGCTGCTTCGGGGTGACCGGGCAGTCCGGGTGCCAGGTCGCGCCGAGCTCGGCGGCGGTGACGGCTGCCACGGTGGCGGGTTCGGGTCGGGTCTCGGTGGACGACGTCGGTACCGGCACCAATGTCAGTGACGGCGCGGACGGCCCGCCGGTGCACTGCGGCAGCAGTCCGCAGATCGCGACCGCCATCACCAGGCGCCACGATCGCGGGGTGGTTCGGCTGCGGTTGATCCACCAACGCTATCCCCAGGATTAAAGTGAGCCGAACCGGGCTATCCGGTCGCCGGGAAGTTGTGGGAGGCCGGCAAGATCTACTTCGATGTCACCGGGCAGTAGCCGCTCCCCTTTCCGCCGAGCGTGAAGTTGGCTTCACACTCGCGACCTCAAGGTCAAGTGGTTAGTGCAATGTTGCTAGGCAGCTTGGTCGAGGAGGGCGGCTAAGCGTTGGGCTGGGGTATCGAAGTCGAGGGTGGGTCGGGGCCGGGTGTTGAGTTTGTCTTGGACCCGTTTTAGGTCGGCTTTGGTGTATCCGCTGAGGTCGGTGCCCTTTTCAAACCAGAATCGCAGTAGTCGGTTGGTGTTCTCGTTGGAGCCGCGTTGCCACGGCGAGTGTGGGTCGCAGAAATAGACCGGGGCCTGTAGCTGCAGTGCAATGTCTTGCCACCTGGCCATCTCACTGCCGCGGTCCCAGGTGATGGTGCGGCGCAGATGGGCCGGCAGCTCGCTCATCGCCTCGATCATCGCGGTGGCCACCGCCTCGGCGGTGTGATCCTCGGGCAGGTGCAGCAGGATCGTGAACCGGGTGCTGCGTTCGACCAGGGTCCCGATCGCACTGGCACATCCGCCGCCCAGGATCAGATCGCCTTCCCAGTGCCCGGGCACCGCACGGTCGTCAACCTCGGCGGGACGCTGGCTGATGGTGAACGCGCCGGTGAATGTTCCAGGTCCCCGCGGGGAGCCAGTACGGGATTTGCGGGTGCTGCGTTTGGTCGACAGCTGCTTGTGCAGATCGGCACGAAGCTGGCCACGGCCCTGCACGTAGAGGCACTTGTAGATGGTTTCGTGGCTCACCTGTGCCAGCCTGTCATCGCGATGATCACGGGCCAACATCTCGGCGATCAACTTCGGGCTCCACCCGTCGTCCATCCAGGTAGTGATCTGAGCGCACAATTGCGGGTCGTCGAGCTTGAACCCCTTGGGACGCTTGGCGTTCTTCCTGGCACGGGCATGCGCCATCCGGGCGTGGTAATCCCCGTCCGGGTTACGGTTTCGGCTGATCTCACGGCTGATGACCGAGTTATCGCGGTCGAGTTGTCGGGCGATCTCGGCTTGGCTCAGGCCACTGTCGAGGCCCCGCATGATCTCGACCCGCTCGTCGAAGCAGAGTCGGTGCCCACGGCCACCGGGCCGTTCCAGATCACCAGGATCGGCCAGACCCCGCTCACCCCTGCCCATCAGTAGCTTCATCGCCCCAGCGTCACGCCACCACACCCAAGCCGAGGTCGTCGACACGCCCATCTCCCGCGCCGTTCGGATCAGTGGCGCGCCCTGACATACACGGTCGAACAACTCCCGCCGCGTCGCTTGCGGATGCGGATAACCACTCGGCATGACAACCCCCAGATCAATGGATGTTGCCTTGACCGTATGAATCCACCCCGCCGAGCGTGAAACTGGCTTCACGCTCGACGAGAAAACCGGCTCAGATATCGCTGGAGTACCGGATCCCGCAGTCGGGAATCGACACTCCCGGCCACACCCGCGCCCCGCGCAGCAGCTCGCAGCGCGCCCCGATGTCGGCGCCGTCGCCGATCACCCCGTCGCGGATCAGCGCCCGCGGCCCGATCCGGGCGCCGAAGCCGATGATGGAACGCTCGATCACGCTGCCCGCCTCGACTTTCACGCCGTCGAAGATCACCGCGCCGTCCAGTCGGGCGCCCGGGCCGATCTCCGCGCCGCGGCCCACGACCGTGCCGCCGATCAGCACCGCTCCCGGAGCCACCGAGGCGCCGTCGTGCACCCGGGCCTCACCGCGCTGTCCGCTCAGCGCCGGCGACGGTGCGATGCCGCGCACCAGGTCCGCCGAGCCGCGTACGAAGTCCTCCGGGGTGCCCATGTCCCGCCAGTAGCTGGTGTCGACGTAGCCGCAGACCTTCACGCCGTCGGCGAGCATCGCCGGGAACACCTCGCGCTCCACCGAGACCGGCCGCCCGCGCGGGATTGCCTCGATCACCATGCGGGACAACACATAACAACCGGCGTTGATCTGGTCGGTCGGCGGGTCCTCGGTCTTCTCCAGGAACGCGGTGACCCGGCCGTCGGTGGTGGGCACGCAGCCGAACGCCCGCGGGTCACCGACCCGGACCAGGTGCAAGGTCGCCTCGGCGGCCTGCTCACGGTGGTAGGCGTACAGCTCCCCCAGGTCGGCCCCGGACAGCACGTCACCGTTGAACACCATCGCGGTGTCGTGGCGCAGGTGCGAGGCGACGTTGGCGATGCCACCGCCGGTGCCCAGCGGCTCCTCTTCGGTGACGTAGTCGATCTGCAGGCCCAGTGCGGCCCCGTCGCCGAATTCGGCGGCGAACACCTCCGGCTTGTAGGAGGTGCTGAGGATGACGTGTTCGATTCCGGCGGCGGCGATCCGCGACAGCAGGTGGGTGAGGAACGGCAGCCCTGCGGTCGGCAGCATCGGCTTGGGCGCCGACAGTGTCAGCGGCCGGAGCCGAGTTCCCTTGCCGCCGACCAGAACAACGGCATCGACTTGCTGCAACGTCATGGACGTCCTTTCGTCAGCCTGCGGCGGGCGCTGCGCACGGCCAGCCCGGATCGCACCGAGAGCGCGCCCCGCATGGTCCGGCGCAGCGGGGCCCGCCACCAACCGGTGTGCCGGTCGGCGAGGTAGGTGTAGGTGCTGCGGTGGTGCGCCGCCAGGTTGGCCGCCGGGTCCTTGCCGGTGGCGTGGCCCTTCTGGTGCAGCACTTCGGCGCTGGGCACGTAGACGTTGAGCCAGCCGGCCTTGGCCAGCCGGTCCCCGAGGTCGACGTCTTCCATGTACATGAAATAGCGCTCGTCGAAGCCGCCGACCGCGTCGAATGCGGCGCGGCGCACCAGCAGACAGGCCCCGGACAGCCACCCCACCGGGCGTTCGCTGGGTTCCTGATGTTCCTGGCGGTAGGCCCGGGACCAGGGGTTGTTCGGCCACAGCGGACCGACGACGGCGTGCATACCGCCGCGGATCAGGCTGGGCAGGTGGCGTGCCGACGGGTACACCGAGCCGTCAGGATCCCGGATCAGCGGTCCCAGCGTCGCCGCGTTCGGCCACCGGGAAGCCGCCTCCAGCAGCGCGTCGATGCTGCCCGGGCCCCATTGGACGTCGGGGTTGGCCACGATAAAAAACTCACCGTATTCGCCGCTCGCCAGCAGGGTCACCGCGCTGTTGACCGCGCCCCCGTAGCCCAGGTTGGACCCGGTGTCGTGCAGCCGGACGCCCGGGTAGCGCTGCACCGCTTCCTGCGGTGCGCCGTCGGTGGAACCGTTGTCGGCCATCACCACCTGCACCGGGCGGTCGGTGGCCAGCGACAGCGACGCCAGGAATCGGTCCAGGTGCCACCCCGGTGAATACGTCACCGTCACCACCGGCAGGGCCTCACTCACGGCGTAGAGGTTATCTGCCGAGCGCGGCGGACAGCGCATCGCGCCACCCGCGCAGGGGCGCCAGGCCGGCTCGGGCCGACTCGACACCCGACAATGCGGAGTACGGCGGCCGGGCGGCCGGGCGTGGGTAGGCGTCGCTGCTGACCGGACTCACCAGGTCCGGGTCGGCGCCGACGGCGGCGTAGACCGCACGGGTCTGCTCGTATCGGCTGGTCTCCCCGGCGTTGGCGGCGTGCAGCAGCCGAGCTGTGGGCCAGCCATCTGCCAGGGTCAGCAGCGCCTCGGCCAGGTCCCGGGCGTAGGTCGGTGAGCCGACCTGGTCGTCGACCACCCCCACAGCCGCGCCTGCGGCGGCCTTGCCTCGCATCACCGAGACGAAGTCGGTGCCGTCGGGGGCACCGGTGTAGACCCAGGCGGTGCGCGCCACCACGGCGTCCGCCGACCCCGCCAGCACGGCATGCTCACCGGCCAGTTTGGTGCTGCCGTAGACCGACAGGGGCCGGGTGGCATCGCCCAGCTCGTACGGGCGCGGCGGCGCACCGCCGAAGTCGCCGTCGAAGACGTAGTCGGTGGAGATGTGGATCAGTCGCGCACCGGCCTTGGCGCACGCGGCGGCCAGCAGGCCCGGCCCGGTCGCGTTGACGGCGTAGGCCCGGTCGGGATCGGCCTCGGCGGCGTCGACAGCGGTATAGGCCGCGCAGTTGACCAGCACGTCCGTGGGGCGCAGGTCGACGGCGTCCACCGCTGCGGAATCGCTGATGTCGCACTGGGCGGAGGTGAACGTCAGCAGCTCGCGGCCCTGTTGCGCGGCGCGGGCCGCCAGCAGTGTGCCGACCTGGCCGCCGGCTCCGGTGATCACGATTCGCTGCCGAGAAGTCATAACCGTCGAGCTTATGCGACGGTTTCCAGCTTCACCTGGCACGCCGGGGTCCGGCTACCGCCGTTACCGCTGTGACACAAGTAGCCTGAAGTGATGCCTGTGCATCGTGTGGCCCGCGTGATTGCCACGGTGGCGGCCGTCTCCGTCGTTCTCGGCACCGGAGTGGCCTGGAGTCGCGTCCGATCGTTCGAGGACGGCATCTTCCACGTCGCCTCGGCGGCCCTGGGCAAGGGCGGCTCCGACGGAGCGGTCGACATCCTGCTGGTCGGGATGGACAGCCGCACCGACGCCCACGGCAACCCGCTGACCCCCGAGGAGTTGGCGTCCTTGCGCGTCGGCGACGACGACGCCACCAACACCGACACCATCATCCTGGTCCGGATCCCCAACAATGGGAAGTCGGCCACCGCGATCTCCATCCCCCGCGACTCCTACGTCGACGCGCCCGGCCTGGACAAGACCAAGATCAACGGCGTCTACGGCGCCACAAAACTCGAGACGGCCGACGCGCTGTTCGAGGGTGGCATGGATGCCCAACAGGCTCAGGCGCGCGGCACCGAGGCCGGCCGCGAGGCGCTGATCAAGACCGTGGCCGACCTGACCGGTGTCACCGTCGACCACTACGCCGAGATCGGACTGCTGGGCTTCTCCCTGATCACCGATGCGTTGGGCGGCGTCGACGTCTGCCTCAAGGAGCCGGTGTACGAAGAACTCTCCGGCGCGGACTTCCCCGCCGGCTGGCAGCGTCTCGGTGGCGCGCAGGCGCTGAGCTTCGTCCGGCAGCGCCACGAACTACCGCACGGCGACTTGGACCGGGTCCGCCGCCAGCAGGCGGTGATGGCGGCCCTGGCACACCAGGTGATCTCCGGCAAGACACTGTCCAGCCCGGCCACCTTGACGCGGCTGCAGGAGGCGGTACAGCGGTCGGTGGTGCTCTCGGCGGGCTGGGACGTGATCGACTTCGTCACCAAGGCTCAGGATCTGGCCGCCGGCAAGGTCGCGTTCGCCACCATCCCGGTTCTCGAGGAGTCCGGCTGGAGCGACGACGGCATGCACAGCGTGGTGCGAGTCGACCCCGCCCAGGTTTCGCAGTGGGTCGCCGGGCTGTTGCACGAGCAGGAGGCGGGCCACACCGAACAGCTGACCTACGACCCGGAGCACACCACCGCCAGCGTGGTCAACGACACCGACATCAACGGCCTGGCCGCGGCGGTGTCAGGTGTGCTCAACGCCAAGGGATTCGGCACCGGCTCGGTGGGCAACAACGAGGCCGGTCACGTGCCCACCAGCCAGGTTCAGGCAGCCAATACCGACGACCCCGGCGCTCAGGCGGTGGCCCGGGACCTGGGCGGGCTGCCGGTGGTGACCAATGAGGCGGTGCCGGCCGGGGCGGTTCGGGTGGTGCTGGCCGGCGACTACACCGGGCCGGGATCGGGCCTGGGTGCCGGGGACCGCGCGCAGCCGGCAGGGCTGGCCGGTATCGCCGGGGACGACGATCCGGCGCCCCAAATCGCCGCTCCGTCACCGATTCTGACGGCAGGTTCCAACGACCCGCAGTGCGTGAACTAACGTCGCTGGGGTGACCAACCTCGGCTCGGCGATCCTGGACCCCCTCCTGCGCGCCGACCCGGTGGGGCCACGGATCACCTATTACGACGACGCGACCGGCGAACGCATCGAGCTGTCCGCGGTGACCCTGGCGAACTGGGCCGCCAAAACCGGCAACCTGCTGCGCGACGAGCTCGGCGCCGGGCCCGACAGTCGCATCGCGGTATTGCTGCCGGCGCATTGGCAGACCGCGGCGGTGTTGTTGGGCGCGTGGTGGATCGGCGCACAGGTGCTGCTGGAGTCAGACGGTGACGCCGACGTCGCGGTGTGCACCGCGGCCCGGCTCGACGAGGCCGACGCAGCGGTGGCCGCTTCCGGCGGCGAGGTGGTGGTGGCCTCGCTGGACCCGTTCGGCCGGCCGGTGCCGGATCTGCCGGTGGGCGTCACCGACTACGCGACTGCGGTGCGGGTACACGGCGACCAGCTCACCCCGGAGCCGCACCCCGGCCAGGCACTGGATGGGCTGTCCGGCGACGAGGTGCTGGCGGCCTGCGAGAAATCAGCGGCCGCAACGGGTTTGATGTCCTCGGATCGGATCTGGTCGGCCAGCGATTGGGACACCCCGGCCGCGCTGATCGACAACATGCTGGCGGTGTTCGCCGCCGGCGGGTCGCTGGTGCAGGTCGCCAACCCGGACCCGGGGGCACAGGAGCGACGCCGCGCCACCGAGAAGGTGACCCGTTCACTGGGGTGATCGGCATCGGCCGCAACAACATATGCATAAATGCTTATATGGTGATAGCCTTGGCGCCACCAACGAACGCGAACTAAGGGGGTCACTCATGGCGGTACAGGGACTGCTGGCGAAGGCGGCAGGCACAGTCTTCACCGGACTGGTCGGGGTCAGCGCCTACGAGCTGGCACGCAAGGCACTGGAGAAGGCACCGCTGCACCAGGCCGCGGTGACCGCCACCGAATGGAGCCTGCGCGGAACCCGCCGGGCCGAGGAGGTCGCCGAGTCGGCGCGCCTCAAAGTGGCCGACGTCGTCGCCGAGGCGCGCGAACGCATCGGCGAAGAGGCCACCCCGCCGGCGGCGGCCGTCGCCCACGACCACGACCACTGACCGTGGCCACCAACGGCACCGATGAGCTGACCGTAGTCTCGGATGCCGCCGGACGGATGCGGGTGCAGGTCGCCTGGGTGCGCTGCGACTCCCGGCGCGCGGTGGCGGCCGAGGAGGCGGCCGGGCGGGTCAACGGGGTGCGCACCGTGCACGCCTACCCGCGCACCGGCGCCGTCGTGGTCTGGTACTCGCCGAAGCGGTGCGACACCGCCGAGATCCTGGCCGCGATCGCCTCGGCGGCCACCGTCGCCGCCGAGCTGATCCCGGCCCGCACTCCGCGCTCGGCGGACATCCGCAACACCGACGTGCTGCGCATGGTGATCGGCGGCGCGGCATTGGCGCTGCTGGGTGTGCGGCGCTATGTGTTCGCCCGGCCGCCGCTGCTCGGGCCGAGCGGGCAGCTGGTGGCGACCGGGGCGACGGTCTTCATGGGCTATCCGTTCCTGCGGGGCGCGCTGCGCTCGATCCGCTCCGGTAAGGCCGGCACCGACGCGCTGGTGACCGCCGCGACCGTCGCCAGCCTGGTGCTGCGGGAGAACGTCGTCGCGCTGACCGTGCTGTGGCTGCTCAACATCGGCGAATACCTGCAGGATCTGACGCTGCGCCGGACCCGGCGCGCCATCTCGGATCTGTTGCGCGGCAACCAGGACACCGCCTGGGTCCGCCTTGCCGACGGAACCGAAGTCCAGGTGCCGATCGACACCGTGCAGATCGGTGACGAGGTGATCGTCCACGACCATGTGGCGATCCCGGTCGACGGCGAGGTCGTCGACGGCGAGGCCATCGTCGACCAGTCGGCGATCACCGGGGAGACCCTACCGGCCAGCGTCGCGATCGGAGCAGTCGTGCACGCCGGCTCGGTGGTGGTGCGCGGCCGGATCGTGGTGCGTGCCACGGCGGTGGGCAATCAGACCGTGATCGGCCGGATCATCAGCCGGGTCGAGGAGGCGCAGCATGACCGCGCACCGATCCAGACCGTCGGCGAGAACTTCTCCCGGCGCTTCGTGCCGGCGTCGTTCGTCCTCTCGGCGCTCACCCTGGCGCTCACCGGCGACGTCCGTCGAGCGATGACCATGCTGCTGATCGCCTGCCCGTGCGCGGTGGGACTGTCCACCCCGACCGCGATCAGTGCCGCGATCGGCAATGGCGCCCGGCGCGGCATCCTGATCAAGGGCGGCTCGCATCTGGAGCAGGCCGGCCGGGTGGACGCGATCGTGTTCGACAAGACCGGCACGCTGACCATCGGCCGCCCAGTGGTGACCAATATCGTTGCGATCCACAAGGATTGGCAACCCGAGCAGGTGCTGGCCTACGCCGCCAGCTCCGAGCTGCACTCCCGGCATCCGCTGGCCGAAGCAGTCATCCGTTCCACTGAGGAACGCCACATCAGCATCCCGCCGCATGAGGAGTGCGAGGTCCTGGTGGGCCTGGGCATCCGCACCTGGGCCGACGGACGCACCCTGCTGCTGGGCAGCCCGAACCTGCTGCGCTCGGAGAAGGTCCGCATCCCGAAGAAGGCCTCGGAGTGGGTCACCAAGCTGCGCGCCCAGGCCGAGACCCCGCTGCTGCTGGCGGTCGACGGCACCCTGGTCGGGCTGATCAGCCTGCGCGACGAGGTCCGCCCCGAGGCTCACGAAGTCCTCAGCCAGTTGCGCGCCAAAGGAATTCGCCGCATCGTCATGCTCACCGGTGATCACCCGGAGACCGCCGCCGCGGTGGCTTCAGAGCTCGGCATCGACGAGTGGCGCGCCGAGGTGCTCCCGGAGGACAAGCTCCAGGTGGTCCGGGCATTGCAGGACGAGGGCTACGTGGTCGGCATGGTCGGCGACGGCGTCAACGACGCGCCCGCGCTGGCCGCCGCCGATATGGGGATCGCGATGGGGCTGGCCGGCACCGACGTGGCGGTGGAGACCGCCGACGTGGCCTTGGCCAACGATGATCTGCGCCGGTTGCTCGATGTCCGGGACCTGGGCGGCCGTGCCGTGGAGGTGATTCGGCAGAACTACGGTATGGCGATCGCGGTCAACGCGGCCGGGCTGCTGATCGGCGCCGGTGGTGCGCTGTCACCGGTGCTGGCGGCGATTCTGCATAACGCGTCGTCGGTGGCCGTGGTCGCCAACAGTTCGCGGTTGATCCGGTACAAGCTGGACCGCGAACCGATGGCATCCGGGGACGCCACGGCGTAATGTGTGACCGTCCCGACTGTCCCTGTCGAGCAACACCACCAGCTCCAGGGCAGTCGGGACTTTATTCGCCCCCGGTCAGCACCCGCAGCCCTCGCCGCGCCAGGACCGAACGCCCTGCCAGGCCGAAACCGCCGCCACACCGAGGCCGATCACCGGGTCCAGCCACCAGAAGCCCGACCATTGCGCGGTGAGCGTCAATCCGATCAGTACCGCCACGGCCTGGGTCGCGCACAGGTAGTTCTGTACACCCTCGCCGACGGTGGCCGCCGAACCCAACCGGACCCCGAGCCGCCGCTGGGCGCGACCCAGAATCGGCATCACCAGCACCGCCGCTGCGGTGAGGGTGATGCCGATGACGCTGCTCTCGGAGCGGTGCTCGCCGAACAGGTGGTTCACCGACGCCGCGGCGATATAGGGGGCGTTGATCCAGAACGACACCGCCACCCCGATCTGGGCGCGCCGTTCGGCCGTCGGGGACAGGGTGCGCGAACCGGTGAACCGCCAGATGACGATGGCGCCGGCCAGCGCCTCGGGGACGGCACCCAGCGCCCAGCCGGTCAGCGCGATCGAACCGGCGGCCAACCCCTGCCACAGCCCCACCACGCCCTCCACGCCCACCAGCAGCATGCTGACCCAGGCCAGACGACGCGCCCACCCGGCCGCGCGGTGCCAGCCGGCGTCATAAACCGGGTCGTGGTCGTGGTCGTGGTCGTGGGAATAGCCGTGCTGGACCGCATGCTCGACGACGCCTACCGATTCGGGCTCGGAGCTGCGACTGTCCACCCCGAAATCGTACCGTCCGCCACGCCCCTCAGCCCGGATCGTGGGTCAGGTCTCAACCGTTGGCGTGGTCCATCTTGACCACTCGGTCATTGCCGCGGTCGGCGATGTAGACGTCGCCGCTCTTGCTCACCGCGACGGCCAACGGTGCGTTGAGGCCGGTGAACGGCAACACCGCCGGGATGGCCGCGCCGGTGCCGAGCTTGACGACCTTGTTGCGGGTGCGCTCGGTCACGTAGACGCTCCCGCCGTCACCCACCGCGATGCCCCACGGCGCGACGATTCCGGCGAAGGGCAGTACGACCTGCTCATTGGTGGCCGACATGACCTTGAGCACCCGGTTGTTGCCGGTGTCGGTGACATAGACGTTGCCCGCCGAGTCGACCGCCACCCCTTCGGGCTTGTTGAGGCCCGCGAAGGGCACCGTGGTCTGCAGGTTCGACCCGGCTTCCAGCCGCAGCACGACCTCATTGACGCGGTCGACGACGTAGACGTTGCCGCCGGAATCGACCGCCACCCCTTGGGGCTCCGCCAGGCCGGTGAAGGGCAGCGCGACATGGGAATCGCCGTCGGCGGAGATCTTGACCACACGGCTGTCGGCGTCGGAGAAGTACACGTTGCCGCCGGAGTCCACCGCCAGCCCGCGCGGCTGGTATTGGTCGCTGAACGGCAACACCGTCGAACGATCCGAGCCGTCGGCCAGCTTTACCACCCGACCTTGCATGCCCCCGCTGGTGACGTAGACGCCACCGTCGCCGTCGAGCGCCACCGCATCCGGCGACAGCCGGTAGTCGAGGTCGTTGAACGGCAGCACGCCCTGCGGCGGGGCCGCCACCGGCGAGGCCGACGACGTCTCGCTCACCAGGTTTCCGACCCCGACGACCACCGCGACGACAGCCGCCGCGGCGGCCACCACCAGCACGGGTTTGCGCGGCATCCGCAGCCGGCGCCGCGTCGCCACCGGGATGACCCGCGCGTCGGTGCGCTGCAGCAGCGAGGTGATCGGGAATGCGTCCGAGGACAACGGCGAGCCACCGAGCCCAACACCGGCCTCCGAATCGGGCGGCGTCCAGCCGGTCCAGCCGTGGCCGTCGACCACCGGGCGCGGCGTGCCGTCGGTTCGGCTGTCGGCCTCCAGACCACCGGGCAGGTGCAGGGCGGGCTCGCCACGCCGCAGGATTCTGGCGACTTGGTGGCGTTCCGGCTCGGTCAGCGCCGCGTAGGCGGCCGCGGCCAGTTCACCCGCGCTGCTGTATCGGTCTTCGGGCCGCTTGGCCAGCCCACGTGCCAGCACGTCGTCGACGCCCGCCGCTATGCGCCCTGGCCGCAACTTGCTGGGCCGCGGCGCTTCGGCGGTCAGGCGTTCTGCCAACGCATCTTCGACGGTGTCAGCGGAGAACGGCGGCACCCCGCTCAGGCACTCGGCCAGCACGCAGGCCAGCGAATAGATGTCGGCGAGGTGGGTGACCTGTTCGCCGGCCAGGCGCTCGGGCGCCATGTAGTGAACGGTGCCCGGGTCCGGTTCGGCGATGGCCGCGGCGACACCGAAGTCCGCCAGATGGGCCAGGTCGTCGTCGGTGAGAAGGATGTTGTCGGGTTTGACGTCGCGGTGGATGACGTCGGCATTGTGCGCGGCGTCGAGCGCCGCCGCTACCTGACGCACGACCGCGACCGCCCGCGGCGCGCTCATCGGGCCGCCGTCGGCCAGCACGGTGGCCAGATCGGTGCCGTCGATCAGGCCCAGTTCCAGATAGAGCCGGTCCTCGATCTCCCCGTACGCGCGGATCGGAACCACGTGCGGTTCGGTCAGCTGACCGGCGGCTTCGGCCTCGTCCTCCAGCCGGCTGCGGAACGCCTCATCGGCGGAGAGGTCCTCGGAGATCAGCTTGAGCGCGACCGTTTCGTCGTTGCGGGTGTCCTCGGCCCGGTACACCTCACCGACAACGCCGTGCCCGAGCAGTCGCTCGAGCTGATAGGGACCGAATCGCGAACCCACCCGCGATCCCGGCTCGGCGCTGTTCACCGACGACGCTCCCTTCACCCAACTGTTGAGCCCTGCTGAGCCGCGATTCCGCGGCGAAAGTCCGCCCACCAGCCTAACCGGCGGCGGCCCGGCCGGTGCTCACGATATGGCGTTGACCGCCGTCAGCAGCCTCGATTTGACCGCCGAGGGCAACGGAATGGCCCCGTACTGGTCCAGTCCGTCCTGGCCGGGGCCGATCGCAGACTGCAGGAACGCCTTGACCGCCGACCCGACGGCCGCGTCCGAGTACGTCGAGCAGACCACTTCGTAGGTCGCCACCATGATCGGGTAGCTGCCGGCCTCGGTCGGCTTGTACAGCGACGCCAGGTCCAGCACCAGGTCGTTGCTCTGCCCGGAGCCCGACACGAATTTCGCCCCGGCGATCGTCTGGCCGACCGACTCGGCCGAGATGCCGACCGGGCGCGCCCCGTCCGAGGCGATGATCTGCGCCATCGGGAGCTGCTTGCCGACCGCGAACGACCACCCGGTGTAGGTGATGGCGCCGTCGGTGTTCTGCAGGGCCGCCGACGTGCCGCTGTCCCCGGCGGCTCCTTCGCCGACGCCGCCGTTGAAGAACTCACCGGAACCGCCGTACCAGGCGCCCTCGGAGGCGCTGTCGAGGTACTTCTGGAAGCTGGCGGTGGTGCCCGACCTGTCGCTGCGGTAGACGACGTGGATCGGCAACGAGGGCAGCGCCACGCCTGCGTTGAGCGCCTTGATCGCGGGGTTGTCCCAGGTGCCGATGGTGCCGTTGAAGATCTTCGCGACGGTGGGGCCGTCCAGGTTCAGGTTGGTGATCCCGTTGATGCGGTAGGCCAGAGCTATCGGGGTGAACACGACCGGCAGGTGCCATGCGGGTGAGCCACAGCGCTCCGCAGCCCGGTCGGGCTGCCCCCTGGATAGGTCGAGCACCACATCGGTGCCGGCGAGGTCGGTCGCGTTGGCCAGGAAGTCGTCGACCCCGGCCGCCGAGCCGTTGGCGTTGTACGTCAGGGATTGGCCCGGGCAGGATCGGTTGTAGGCGTAGGCGAATTGCTCGAACGCCGCCTCCTGCGCTGTGGAACCGCCGGCCCGCAGATCCTGTTTGCCGCCGCAGTCCACCGCCACGTCCGGGGCGCCGACCAATGCGGCTCCGCCGGCGTCGACGCCGCACGCCGAAACCGTCAGCGCGCCAGCAACGAGCAGAACCGGCAACACGGTCGATCGGCCGAATCTCACAGGATTGGACTTTACCGTGGCGGCCCTTAGGGGATCGCGGCATCGCCGGAAGCCTCCCGTGCGCCCCTGACTTATCGGATCGCGAGGCTCTAGGGTTGCGGGATATTCGTCGATCGGAGGGCACCGGATATGGCCGACGGCCCCAAACCACTGGACGGCTTCCGGGTCGTGGACTTCACCCAGAACGTGGCCGGGCCGCTGGCAGGTCAGGTACTGGCCGATCTGGGCGCCGAAGTCATCAAGGTGGAGGCACCCGGCGGCGACGCCAGCCGGCAGATCACCTCGGTGCTGCCCGGCCGCCCCCCACTGGCCGTCTATTTTCTGCCCAACAACCGAGGCAAGAAGTCGGTGACCGCCGATCTGCGGACCGCCGAGGCCGCCGAGAAGATCCTGGCGCTGGTCGAGGGCGCCGACGTGGTGTTGGAGTCATTCCGGCCCGGCGTGATGGAGCGACTCGGGCTGGGCCCCGACGAATTACGCCTCCGCAACCCGCGACTCGTGTATGCGCGACTGTCGGCGTACGGCGGCAACGGGCCCAACGGCGACCGCCCCGGGGTCGACCTGATGGTGGCCGCGGAGGCGGGCATGACCTCCGGGATGCGCACCCCCGACGGCAAGCCGCAGATCATCCCGTTCCAACTGGTCGACAACGCCAGCGGCCATGTGCTGGCGCAGGCGGTGCTGGCCGCGCTGCTCAACCGGGAACGCCACGGCACCGGCGACGTGGTCGAGGTCGCGATGTACGACGTGGCGGTGGCGCTGCAGGCCAACCAGCTCACCGTGCACCTGAACCGCCCGGCGGCGCCGGCCACCGAATCGCCGTCGCCGGCCAAGCGACGCAAGGGAGTCGGCTTCGCCACCCAGCCCTCGGATGCGTTCCGCACCGCGGACGGCTACGTCGTCATCAGCGCCTACACGCCCAAGCACTGGGATATCTTGTGCCGCAGCATCGGCCGGCCGGACCTGACCGACGATCCACGATTCGCCGATCAGCGCTCCCGGTCGATCAACTACGCCGAGCTCACCGACGAACTCGAGTCCACGCTGTCCACGGCGACCTCCGCCCATTGGGTGGACCTGTTGCAGCACAACGGTTTGATGGCATGTCTGGCCAACACCTGGAAGCAGGTGGTGGACACCGCGCTGTTCGCCGAGAACGAGCTGGCGCTGCAAACCGGTGACGGCGATACCGCGATCACCGTGGTGCGCACCCCGGCTCGCTACGGCTCGTTCGAGGCCTCGGTGACCGGCACTCCCCCGGCCCCGGGTCAGCACAACACCGAACTGCTGGGCTGAGCGGCCAACGCACGGGCACCCACCAGTGCGGCCAGCATCACCGCTACGCATATCAGCCCATCGTCTTTGAGCCCCCATTTGATCGCGACCAGTGTCGCGGCCCCGGCCACCATCAGCAGCAACCCGACTAGCCCGCTGCGCCCCGGTGCTATCGCCACCGGGGAGTCCCAGCCCGGCAACGGGTTGTTCTCCAGCGGGCGCAGCACCACGAACAGCACCGCCATCACCGCCGCCACCAAGAGCACCTGTATGACGCTGAGCGCCACGAAGTGTGGCAGACCCGGGTAACGCGGCAGGCCGAGGCCGTCGAAGAGCAGGTGCACGCCGAGCAGCACCGGAATGTGCCACAGGTACAGCGTCATCGCCCCGGAGTTGCCGATCGCGGTCAGCCACCAGACCCGGGGCCGCTGCGCCCACCGGGTGATCGCCGGCGCCGCCCAGATCGCCAGGGCGCTCATGATGACCGCATGGCCGGCCAAGAGCAGCGACGGCGGGCTCGTGTTGGACAGCTGGTGATCGCCGGTGCCGACCAAACTCAACTGATAGGGCCCGAACCGCATCAGAACCACGTTGACCGCCAGCAGCGCCGCCGCCACGACCAGCGCCGCGGGCCGGGCCAGCAGGCCGCGCCGGTAGGCCACCCCGAACATCGCCGGTATGAGCCAGACGGCGAGGTTGAGATATCCCAACGGCGCCAACGCCGGCCAGTGCAGCCGCAGCGCGTCCACGGCGGCGATACCGGCGTAGACAGTGCCGACGCCGACAGCCAGCCGAGCGGGCGTGGCGATCCGGTACAGCACCGGGATCGCGGCCAGCACCAGAACGTAGGCGCCCAGGAACCACAGCAGCTGAATGCTGACCCCGGCCACCGGTTCGTAGACGTGCCGAGGCAACACCGGGTACAGCACGGTCAGCGCGCAGGCCCAGAACGCCAGGTAGTAGAACACCGGGCGGAACAGCCGCAGGCAACGCTTCATCAGCCAGCCGCCCCAGTCGGCACCCGGCTGCCACGACGTGAGGCAGGCCGCCGCGCCGGCGAAGAAGAATAGCGGCATGATCTGGAAGATCCAGGTCAGTGCGGCAAACGCCGTCGACGTGGTGAGCAGGTTGTCCCAGATCAGCACGCCGTCGCGGATCACGCTGGTGGCCATCACGGTGTGCCCGATCACCACACCCAGCAGGGCGGTGATGCGCATGACGTCCACCGCGCGATCGCGGTCGGCCGGCGTGGCCGCGGCCAGGTCGGCGGGCCCGGGGAAACGCAGCAGGGTGGTCATCGCCCCTGACCGCCGTCCTGCTGGGCCAGGCTGCGGGCGTAGCCGGTGCCCATGCCCAGCAGAAGCAGGCCCGCGACCATGAACGCCGCAACCCGGAACATGCCGTCGAGGGTCGCCAGGTCGAAAAGGAAAAGCTTCGCGGTGGCGGCTCCGACGAGCACCAGGCCGGCGCTGACCGCCCACCTGCGGGCGTCGCGGTCGGCCAGCCGCAACGCGTAACGCAGCAGTGCCGCGGCCATCGCGATCCAGCACAGGGTGGCCGCCATATGGCCGGCCAGGAACCCGGCACCGGTGCCTGCGAGAGCGACGCCGGTGGTCACGGTCATCGCGGTGACGGCGTAGCCGACCAGTGATCCGCCGATCGCCGCCAGGATCGGCACATGGGCGGGGTCTGCGCCGCTGCCGACCCCGGCCACGGCGTAAGCGCGGGCGGTGGCGGCCACCAGGGCGATCAGCAGCACGCCGGCGGCCAACGTGGACACCGTGTCGGCGGCCGACCTCGCCGTGGCGGTGATCAGACTGCCCGGCGACGCGTAGCTCAGATACACCAAGACACCGACGCACCCGAATCCCACTGCGGCCCAACGTGCCACAGCGCTGCTCTGGCCGGCGACGGCGATCAGCACGGCCATCGCCAGCAGCACCGGGGCCAGCACCGAGCCGTGCAACGCGGTGGTGACGGCGATCAGCGCGGCGACCGCCGACAGGGTCGCGAAGACCCGAACGACGGCCGGCGGCAGCCCCGGGCGCACCAAGACGAGCGCCAGCGTCGCCGCCGACAGCGCCGCGGCCAGCACGGTGGCCGCCACCGGGCCGACAACGGCGCGCGCCACCAACACCGGCAGGGTTCCGGCGGCGCTCAGCACCGCCAGCGCACCCGGTCGGGTGGTTGTGGGCAGCACCAGCAGTCCGCTGACGACGGCCAGCAACGCGGCCACCGCGCACGCCCCGCCGATCAGCAAGCCCTGGTCGTGATCGCCGTAGGAGGCCAGCACCGCCAGCAGCGGCAGCGTCGCCGCCGCGATGCGGGCCGCGAACATCCCGATCCAATCCTTGCCCAGTTGCACCGGCAGTGCCGCCGCGGACAGCGCCAGCAGGAAGCCGATGAGCAGCAGGTCCAGATCGGCGGTGACGATCGGGGCCAGCACGATCAGCGGAACCAGCACCAGCAGCCCGAGGTGTTCGGAGTTCCAGCGCCGGGCCAGCACCAGGCCGCCGCCGCCCACCGCGGCAGCGACGGCCAATCCGGCGGCCGCCGGAATCCACTGGTAGTACGCGGTGACAGCGATGATGTCCAGGTAGGCCGCGGCGATGCCGGTGGCAGCCAGGGCGATGGCCCCGGTCCGCCCGCCCGGCCGGCCGTGCAGCCGGTAGCCCACACCCACCAGCGCGGCCGACAACGCGAAGCCGCCGACGACCCGGATCTGCGGGCGCAGGATGCCGGCCTGAGCCGCCAGCACCAGCAACAGCACGACGCCGACCAACGTCACGGCGACGCCGGCGACGGCCAACAACTTGCCGACCCAGCCCGAATCACCCACCGCCGGTTGGAGTTCCGGTTCCCATTCCGGCTGGCTGGGCGCCGGCTGTGGCTGCAACGGCCGGGCTGCCGGGACCACCGGCGCGGCAATCGGCGCCGGCGGGGCGCTGAGCGCGCGGTCCAACTCGGCGAGTTCGGTCGAGATCCGGTAGAGCTGCCAGGACATCGCCTGGCATTCGCTGGTCAGCCGGTTCAGTACGGCACGTGGTTCGCTCATGCGGTCCACGATGCCCGGTGGACGCCCGCCGCGGATGAGTAGGACTACCTGAAGATCGGCTACTGATCCAAACCGTGCTCGATGGCGTACCGAGTGAGCTCCACCCGGTTGGCGACCTGCAGCTTGCGGAACGTGGCCTGCACGTGGTTCTCGACGGTGCGGTGGCTCAGCGACAGTTTCACCGCGATCTGCTTGGCGGACAGGCCCTTCGCCACATGGCGCAGCACCTCGGTCTCCCGCTCGGTCAGGGCGGGGGTTGTGGGCCCGGCGTCCGGGCTGCGCTCGAGTCGGCGGTATTCACCCAGCACGAGTCCGGCCAGCCCGGGGGTGAACACCGCGCGTCCGGCGGCGGTGGCTTCCACGGCGGCGTTCAGCTCGTCGCGCGAAGCGCTCTTGACCAGATAGCCGGTCGCCCCGGCTTTGACGGCCTGCAGCACGTCGTCGCGTTCGTCGGAGGCCGACAGCACCAGCACCCGCGTCGACGGCGAGACCTCAAGCACCGCGGTCGTTGCCGCGACTCCGTCGCCGTCACCGAGCCGCATGTCCATCAGGACTACATCGGGTCTGACCACCTCGGCCCGGCGGCGCGCCGCGGCCACCCCGTCGGCGGTGGCCACCACAGTGAACCCCGACTCGGCGAGGTCTCGGGCCACGGCGTCCCGCCAGATCGGATGGTCGTCGACGACCATCACCGTCGGATGCTGAGTTCCCACTCGGTTCCCTCCCCGACATCGGTGTGCAACACGGCGCTGCCGCCCAGTGCTGCGAGCCGGCCGACGATCGACTTCGAGACTCCGACGCGTCCCTGTCGGGCCGCCTCCTCCAGCCTGCCCGCGGCGATGCCCACGCCGTCGTCCCGCACGCTGACGGTGACGATGTCGCCGAGGTCTTCGCACAGCACGAATGCCCGCGCATCCGGGCCGGCGTGGCGACGCACGTTGTCCAGCGCGTTGCCGATCGCCGCGTCGAGTTCTGTTGCGGTGCCGCGCGGCAGCATCACCGGCGTGGCGGGCAGGCTCAGCGACACCCGGTCGTCCTCACGGAGGCTCAACAGGGCGCGCAGGTCGGCTTCGCCGGCGACCGTGTCTTCGGTCGCGGCGAACTCGGTCGAACTGACCAGCCTGCGCAGCGCGCGTTCCTGCTCTCCGGCCAGATCCGCCAACTCCGCTGCTGCACCGCCGATTTCACGGCCGCGCCGGGCGACCAGCGCCAACACCTGCATGACGCCGTCGTGGACATGCCGGGACAACCGTTCGCGTTCCTCGGTCGCCGCCGACAGTCGGGCCGCGCGTTGCAGCTCGTCATGGGCGCGCCGTGCCGTCTGGGCGGCCATGCCCACCGCCAGCGCGAGCGCCAACTCGATGACCACTGTGGCGTTGCGGCCGAAGTTGAGGCTCAGATAGCCCTTGACGAACGCACTGGCGGCGGTGATCACGATCGCGGCCGGCATGCCGCCGGCGGGGCCGAACTGCAGTGCCGCCGAGATGACGGCGTTGCTGGCCCACAGCGTCGTCGGCCAGGTCTGGTTGTCGAGCGCCCACGCCCGGGAGGCGACCACCTCGGTGGACAGCATCAACGCCACCACGACAGCCAGCTCGGCGATCACCCAGGCCGGGCGCCGGCCGAAGCCGCGCAGGTAGGCGATCGCGCAGGCTACACTCCACGCGATCAGCACCGCGAACAGCAGCCAGCTGACCCCGGGCCGGGCCAGGTCGTCGTTGATCGCGATCTGAAAGCCCAGTGCGTAAAGGCAGCTCAGCAGGCGGAACAGCTGTGCCGCACGCCACAGCGGTGCGGTCGCATCCGAATCCCGCATCACGGCCGTTACACGAACTCCCAGGCGGCGCGGGCGATCGCCAGCTCCTCATTGGTGGGAACCACCAGGACAGTGGTGCGTGAGGCATCGGCGGAGATGATCCGCGCGCCCCTGCCGGAGCGGTTGCGCTGCGGGTCGACGATGATGCCCAGCCCGTCCAGGCCCGCCAGCGCATCCTCGCGGACGTCGGGCACGTTCTCTCCTACCCCGGCGGTGAAGGCGATCGCGTCGGTCCGGCCGAGCACCGCCAGGTAGGCCCCGACGTACTTGCGCAGCCGATGGATATAGACGTCATAGGCCAGCCCGGCCGCCTCGCCCGCGGCGCCGCCGGCCGCGCGCTGGTCCAGCAACTCCCGAAAGTCGTTGACCCCGCTGAGTCCCTTCAGTCCGGAGCGGCGGTTCAGCAACTCGTCGAGCTGCGCGACTCCCATGCCGGCGGTCCTATTGAGATGGAACAGCACACCGGGATCGATGTCGCCGCTGCGGGTTCCCATCACCAGGCCCTCCAGCGGGGTCAGCCCCATCGAGGTCTCGACGGCCATTCCGCCGCGCACCGCCGACGCCGACGCACCGTTGCCCAGGTGCAGCACGATGATGTTCAGCTCGTCTGAGTCGCGACCCAGGAACGCGGCCGTCTCCGCGGCGACGTACTCGTGCGAGGTGCCGTGAAATCCGTAGCGGCGAATACCGTATTCGGCGGCCACGCCGCGATCGATGGCGTAGTGGGCGGCGGCCGGCGGCAGCGAGTGGAAGAAGCCGGTGTCGAAGACCGCCACGTGCGGGACGTCGGGAAAATCGTTGCGGGCCACTTCGATCCCGATCACATTGGCCGGATTGTGCAGCGGCGCCAACTCGTCAAGCCGCTCCACCTCGGCCACCACCTCATCGGTGATCAGCGTGGGCGCGTGGAACAGGTTGCCCCCGTGCACCACCCGGTGTCCCACGGCACGCACAGCAGCCAGGTCGATGCCGGAGTCGATGAGCTGCCGATGAATCAGCCGCAGCCCGGCGGTGTGGTCGGCCACCGGGCTGTCCGCCTCGCCGATCTGCTCCACCAGTCCGGAAAGCAGCGCGGTCCCGGCCACCGGATCGACCAACTGGTACTTGATCGACGACGAACCGGAGTTGAGGACGAGCACCAAGCCGGTCATGTCGCCGCTCCCTGGGCCTGGATCGCGGTGATCGCCACCGTGTAGACGATGTCATCGACCAGCGCGCCCCGGGACAAGTCGTTGACCGGTTTGGCCAGCCCCTGCAGCACCGGGCCGATCGCGATCGCACCGGCACTGCGCTGCACCGCCTTATAGGTGTTGTTACCGGTGTTCAGATCCGGGAACACCAGCACGGTGGCTCGCCCCGCCACCGGCGAATCGGGCATCTTGGCCGCGGCCACCCCCGCGTCGACTGCGGCGTCGTACTGGATCGGGCCGTCGGCCAGCAGGTCCGGCCGACGCTCATGCACCAATTGTGTTGCGGCACGGACCTTGTCGACGCCCGCGCCGGCACCGGACTCACCCGTCGAGTACGACAGCAGCGCCACCCGGGGCTCGATACCGAAGGCGGCCGCGGTGGCCGCCGAGGAGACGGCGATATCAGCGAGTTGCTCGACGGTCGGGTCCGGCACCACGGCACAGTCGCCGTAGGCCAGCACCCGGTCGGACAGGCACATCAGGAACACACTGGACACTGTCGAGACTCCGGGTGCGGTTCGGATGATTTCGAACGCCGGGCGGATGGTGTGCGCGGTGGTGTGCGCGGCACCCGAGACCATCCCGTCGGCGAGACCCAACTGCACCATCATCGTGCCGAAATATGAGATGTCCCGCATGATTTCGCGGGCACGCTCCTCGGTCATCCCCTTGTGTGCGCGCAGCCGGGTGTATTCGGCGCCGAAGGACTCCAGCAGATCGCTGGAGTTCGTATCGATCACCTGCGCGGCGTCCAGGTCCACACCGAGCTCGGCACCGCGCCCGCGCACCGTGTCCTCGACCCCGAGCAGTGTCAGGTCGACGATCCCGCGGGACAGTAACCGCCCGGCCGCCAACAGGATCCGGTCGTCGAAGCCTTCCGGAAGAACGATGTGACGCCGGTCGGACCGGGCCCGCTCCAGCAGCTGGTACTCGAACATCTGCGGGGTCACCACGGTCGACGCCGGAACCCGGACTTTCTCGGCGAACTCCGCACCGTCGACGTGGGCGGCCATCAGCGCGAGTGCGGTGTCGATCTTGCGCAGCGAGCCGACGGTGATCCGCGATCCGGTGTGCGACACCTGTTCCGCGGTGTCGTAGGTGCGGTGACCGGTGGCGATCATCGGCAGCGTCGGACGCATACCCTTGACGAGTTTGTCCACGGCCGGGTGGGGCAACAGCCCACCGTTGAGAATGACCCCTGCCAGCGACGGAAAGCCGGGCGCCTCATGGGCATTCAGCAGTGCCAGCAGCACATCGGTGCGGTCGGCCGGCACGATCACCACCTGGCCCTCGCTGAGCCGTTCCAGGATGTTCTCGGCCGTCATACCGCCGACCATCACGCTGAGCGCCTCTCGGCGCATCAGCTCGGGGTCGCCGCTGTAGACGGTGCCGCCCAGGGCTGTGCACAGTTCGGCCATCGTCGGGGCCGACAACAACGGCACTTCCGGAACCGCGAACGCCGGCACGTCGATTCCCGCCAAAGCGGTGGTGACCTCCGCGAGCCGGTCGGGATCGCAGCGGTTGGCGATCACCGCGGCCGGCCGTGCATGCACCGAAGCCACATCGGCCAGGCAGCGTGCGGTGATCTCGGAGATCGACTGCGGGTCGCGGTTGTGGCCGTTGACGGCCAGGACCAGCGGTGCACCCAGATTCACGGCGACGCGGGCGTTGAAGCTCAACTCACTCGGGTTGACGACGTCGGTGAAGTCACTGCCCACCACCAGCACGGCATCACATTGCCGGGCGACCTCGTGGAAGCGCGAGACGATCTCACTCAACGCGGCTTCGCGGTCGGCGTGGACCTGCTGAAAGGTCACGCCGCGGCAGCCGGTGTGGTCGTCGAGCTTGGCGGTGGCGTGCGCGAGCAGCAGTTCGAGTTGCTCGTCGGTCTCCTCAAGCGACCGGACGATCGGCCGGAACACCCCGACCCGTGAAGCGGATGCGGCGAGCAGGTGCAGCAGCCCCAGTGCGATCACGGTCTTTCCGGTACCGCCTTCGGCGGCGGCCAGATAGATACTCGACGTCGGGGTGTCGGAGGTCGGCTCGCTCATGATGAGTTCAACCTAACCGGCCGACTCCTCGGTTGGGTCGGCGAATCATGGAACAGGGCCGCAGGCTCGGACGGCTGGCGACTACTTGCCGGGCATGCAGGCGGCGGCGAAGACGTTGAACCACACCACGTGGCAGCCGGCCGGCGGTGTCGCCGGGCCGGCGGGCGCCGAAGCGCCGGCCATCATCGGCGCCGCAGGCACGACGGGCGCGGGTTGCGCGCCGCCACCGGGGCCGGCTGAGGTGGTGACAACAGCACCGGGTCCCGGTGCCGGAGTGGCACCGTCGGCGTCGGGGGCGGCGAATGCCACGCCGGCCGGCGCCATGCCGACCGCCAGCAGTCCGGCGGCGACAACACCCAAAGAACGCGCAACAGAATTGCTCATGTGAATTTTACTCATGCGAATTCAAGCCTTCCAAAAATAAATATTATCGCGTCCGTTAATCTACATTTCTTCCACGCGATGGAATTAATCGTATATCGGCATACGAGTGAGTTCAACGCGGCAGCGCGTGACGTTCGACCAGGAATTCAATAGCTGTGACGGCCGTCTCGATCTTCGGAGACAGACTCACACGGTGCGCCCGATAGGCGATATCCATGACCGTATTGGCGCGCGCATTCGACAGGTTGTCATTATGCTTCATCAATACCGCCGGGATCTCATCGCCGACCTTTCCGCTGTCGGGCAGATCGCACAGCGTGCAGCCGGCCGTGACGGCCTGATCGGGTTGCCTGTATTTGAGCCCGCACCGCCAGGGCGTTGAAGAAGGTCTCGTCTGGCGATGCTGTGCCGCTGGCCGGACACCCCCGAGGGGCGTGACGACCGGGACGGCTGTGGGCTGCTGCACCAGAACAGCCACAACTCCCCGGTGCTGCGCGCCGGCGTGACCGGGCACCTGGCCGGCATCAATTGCGCACGCGGCCGATTTTCCCGGGATCGACTGGCGCTGCAACGGTGCTGCAACGTGGTGATTCGTATCTTCGGTGGCGACCGCCACACCATGCAGGTAGGGAGCAGCACCGTGACCGTGATCGACACCGTTCCCGACGTCGCGGATGCCGAGGCCGATCGGTTGAGTTTCTGGGCGGCTCAGGCCCGCCGGCTGGACTGGGACACCGACTTCACCCAGGTACTCGACTACACCGACGCCCCGTTCGCCCGCTGGTTCGCCGACGGAAGGCTCAACGTTGCCCACAACTGCATCGACCGCCATGTCGCCGCCGGCCACGGCGACCGCATCGCCATCCACTGGGAGGGCGAACCCGGCGACCATCGCACCATCAGCTATGCCGACCTGCAAACCGACGTCTCCCGCGCAGCCAACGCCCTGACCACTCTGGGCCTGGTCGCCGGGGACCGGGTCGCGATCTACCTGCCGATGATCCCCGAAGCCATCGTCGCCATGCTGGCCTGCGCCCGTCTCGGCGTGCTGCACACCGTGGTGTTCGGCGGCTTCGCCGCACACGCGCTGCGCGACCGGATCAACGACGCAGCCGCCAAACTCGTCATCACCTCTGACGGCCAATACCGTCGCGGGGTCGCCGCCGCCCTCAAACCCGCCGTCGACGAAGCCTTGAGCACCGCCCCCGAAGAAAGCACCGTGGCCCACGTCCTGGTGGTGCGCCGCACCGGCGGCGACATCGCCTGGACGCACGGCCGCGACCTGTGGTGGCACGACGTCATGGCAACCGCCGCCCCGCACCACACCCCCGAGGCCTTCCCCGCCGAACAGCCACTGTTTCTGCTCTACACCTCCGGCACAACCGGAAAACCGAAGGGCATCGTGCACACCTGCGGCGGCTACCTGACCCAGGCCGCCTACACCCACCAGGCGATCTTCGACCTCAAACCCGAATCGGACGTCTTCTGGTGCACCGCCGACGTCGGCTGGGTCACCGGCCACACCTACGCGGTGTACGGGCCGCTGGCCAACGGCACCACCCAGGTGATCTACGAGGGCACCCCGGAGTTCCCGAACCAGCACCGCCACTTTCAGATCATCGAAAAGTACGGCGTGACAATCTATTACACCGCCCCGACGCTGATCCGCACCTTCATGAAATGGGGCGCCGAGGTGCCCGACGCCCACGACCTGACCAGTCTGCGGCTGCTCGGTTCGGTCGGTGAGCCGATCAACCCCGAGGCCTGGCGCTGGTACCGGCGGGTGATCGGCGCGGACGCGGTGCCGGTGGTCGACACCTGGTGGCAGACCGAGACCGGCGCCGCCATGATCAGCCCGCTGCCCGGGGTCGCCGCGGCCAAACCGGGTTCGGCGATGACCCCGCTGCCGGGAATCTCGGCGCGCATCGTCGACGACCACGGCGACCTCATCGCACCCGCCGACGGCTCCGCCGAACCTGTCACCGGGTACCTGGTGATCGATCAGCCCTGGCCGGCGATGGCCCGCGGAATCTGGGGCGACGACCAGCGTTTCATCGACACCTACTGGTCGCGATTCGCCGACCAGGGCTGGTATTTCGCCGGTGACGGCGCCCGCTACGACGCCGACGGCGACATCTGGGTGCTGGGCCGGATCGATGACGTGATGAACGTGTCCGGGCACCGCATCTCCACCGCCGAAGTGGAGTCCGCCCTGGTCGGCCACGACGCGATCGCCGAGGCGGCCGTGGTCGGGGCGATCGACGAGCAGACCGGCCAGCGCATCTGCGCGTTCGTGGTGGTGGCCAAGAGCTACAGCGACTGGTCCGACGTCGACGACGCGATCATCGGCGAACTGCGGACGCGCGTGGCCGCCGAGATCTCCCCGATCGCCAAACCCCGCATGGTGCATGTGGTTCCGGAACTGCCCAAGACCCGCAGCGGCAAGATCATGCGGCGACTGCTGCGCGATATCGCCGACGGCCGCGAACTCGGCGACACCTCGACCCTGGTCGACCCGAGTGTCTTCGAAGCGATCCGGACCGGTCGATAGCCACACGCGGTCAGCTGCAGGATTATCTGACTCGGGCGATGCAGTCCGGCTATCGACCGCGGAGCAGCTCCAGCACCTCGCTGAGCTGGCCGCCGACCGTGTGGATCTGACCACCGAGCGTGGTACCCAGCGCGTCGATCCGACCACCGAGCGTGGCATCCAGCGCGTCGATCCGACCACCGAGCGTGGCATCCAGCGCGTCGATCCGACCACCGAGCGTGGCATCCAGCGCGTCAACCTTCTGGTCGATGCCTTCGACCAGCTCGTAAAGCGCGTCAATATCGGCTCGCTGCTGGCGCGCCTGGCGTTCGGTCTCGCGCTGCGTCATCCCCGAAAGCTTAGGAGCTCGCCGACGCCGGCGTATTCCAAGTTCCACAGCCCTTGATCCCGCGCAGTGATCCGCCACGACGCCGCTGATTCAGGCCAGCTCGGAGTCCAGCCCCGCCAGATGACCGCGGGCTCGTGCGCAGACCGCCGTGTCGCCGTTGGCGGTGTCGTGCAGCAACTGCCACCCTTCACGGTCGTCCCGACCCTCGGGAAGATCCAGCCACCGCCGCATCGCGGCCGTATTGCCCGACGCCAGCACCGCGCCGCGCATGCTGGTGCTCAGTTCGGTGCGCAGCCGTCCGATGCCGGGCGACAGCGACCGGGGCAGCAGCGGTCCCTGGTACTGCCCCATCGCGGTCCGCACATCGGCCGCATCCAGGGCGGTCAGTACATCGCCGATATCGCTGCTGATCGGTTTGAGCAGCCGGTAGGGCCGGGAGTCGATGAAGTCGGCGCCGATGGCCTTGCGCAGTCGCGACATCTCGGCGCGAATCGTGACCGGGTCCAGGTCGGTTTCGTCGAGCAGTATCGCCAGATGGTCGGCGGTCAATCCCTCGGGGTGACGGCTGAGCAACGCCAAGATCTCGGCGTGCCGACCGCTCAGGGTCGTCCCCCGAACGTGCCCACCGGCGTCGGTCACCACCCAGCGCGACGGCCCGGGGCCCAGCACCGTCAGGCGGGCGCTCACCGCCGGGTTGGTCCCCACACCGGCCAGCCGCAGCAGCGCCAACTGGTTCTCCACCGCGACCGCCGTCGCGCGCAGCAAGGCCAGAGTGGTCGGGGTGACCACCCGGCCACTACCGGTCACGTTGATAGCGCCGATCACCGCACCGGTGGCACGGTCATGGACGGGCACCGCCGTACAGTTCCAGGGGTGCACCGCGCGGGAGAAATGTTCCGCTCCGCGGATCTGCACCGGGCGATCCAGCGCCAGCGCGGTCCCGGGTGCGTTGGTTCCCACCCGACTTTCGCTCCAGTCGGCGCCGGGCACGAAGTTCATCGCTTCGACGCGTCGGCACACCCGACGATCACCTTCCACCCACAGCAGCGTGCCGTCGTCGCCGACTACGGCCACCACCACCCCGGAAGACGCCGCATCATCGGTCAACAGCTGCCGAATCACCGGCATCGCCGCCGTCAGCGGATGCCCGTCACGCACCGCGGCCAGTTCATCGGAGATCACCTGCTGCGGCGGGCCGTCGGGATCGACCCCTCCAGCCAGGCTGCGCTGCCAGCTCTGCGCAATCACCGGCGACAGCGGCGTCGTACCCAGGTATGCAGCGTCGATTCCCCCGGCGACGAACCGTTCGTGGATGTCGCGCAACGTCGACCTCAGGTTCCGCTCGTCGGCGATTCCCTCGATCGGCATTGCATCACGCTCCAACTCGCGCAACGGCCCCATACGGTGCTCCCAGGGTAGTCCGATCGCCAACCGGGCGTAACAACCTTCCGCTACCGGTAATCGATCACCATCCGGCCGTCGATCTGTCCGCGGTCCATCCGGTGGAAGATGTCGTTGATGTCCTCCAGCTTGGCGGTGGTCACGATGGGCTTGATCAGACCGCGGGCGTAGAAGTCGAGCGCCTCGGCCAGGTCCTGCCGGCTACCGACCATCGAGCCCCGGATGGTCAATTCGTTGACCGCGATGTCGAAGATCGTCGCCGGGAAGTCCCCGGGCGGCAGGCCTAGGAAGACGATGGTGCCACCGCGGCGGGCCATCCCGATCGCCTGCGCGAACGCCTGGGGGTGCACCGCGGTGACCAGCACACCATGCGTTCCGCCGGTGAGCTTGCGGGCTTCGGCGGCCACGTCGACAGTGCGCGCGTTCAGGGTGATCTCGGCGCCCAGCCGAGCGGCCAGCGCCAGCTTCGGGTCGTCGACGTCGACGGCCAGCACCCGCATCCCCATCGCCCGGGCGTATTGCACCGCGACGTGGCCGAGCCCACCGATGCCGGAGATCGCCACCCATTGGCCGGGCCGGGTCTCGGTTCGCTTCAGGCCCTTGTAGACGGTGACACCGGCGCACAGAATCGGTGCGACTTCCACCGGGTCGGCGCCGTCCGGGATTCGGGCCGCATAGTCTGCGTTGACCAACATGTAGCTACCGAAGCTGCCGTTGACCGCGTACCCGCCGTTCTGCTGCTTCTCGCACATGGTTTCCCGGCCGGTGTGGCAGTATTCGCAACGTCCGCACGCCGACCACAGCCAGGCGTTGCCGACCTTGTCGCCCACCTCGAGATCGTCGACACCCGGACCGAGTGCGACCACAGTGCCGTATCCCTCATGGCCCGGAACAAACGGCGGCTGCGGCTTGACCGGCCAGTCACCTTGTGCGGCATGCAGGTCGGTGTGGCATACGCCGGAGGTCTCGAGCTTCACGAGAGCTTCCCGGTAACCGGGGGTGGGCAACGGCAATTCGGAAACCTGCAGCGGCGCACCGAATTCGGTGACAATCGCGGCCTGCATGGTTGCGATGGGCGGCGCGGCTGTGCGGGCGGTTTGGGAGGCGCTGGTCATCGTTCGTTCCTATCTTCGAGGGTGGATTCCTTCAACTGGGTTGCGGCTCAGAAGAATCCCGGGGCGCTGGTGGAGTAGGACACCAGCAGGTTCTTGGTCTGCTGGTAGTGGTCGAGCATCATCTTGTGGTTCTCCCGGCCGATGCCGGACTGCTTGTAGCCGCCGAACGCGGCGTGCGCCGGGTAGGCGTGATAGTTGTTCACCCACACCCGGCCGGCCTGAATGTCGCGGCCGGCCCGGTAGGCGGTGTTGCCGTCGCGGCTCCACACCCCGGCGCCGAGTCCGTACAGCGTGTCGTTGGCCTTTGCGATGGCGTCTTCGTAGTCGCGGAAAGAGGTGACCGCGAGGACCGGGCCGAAGATCTCCTCCTGAAAGATCCGCATCTTGTTATGACCGGTGAAGACGGTCGGCTGCACGTAGTACCCGCCGGACAGTTCCCCGCCGAGGTCGGCGCGCTGTCCGCCGGCGACAATCGTGGCGCCCTCGTCCTTGCCGATCTCGATGTAGGACAGGATCTTCTCCAACTGGTCGTTGGAGGCCTGCGCCCCGATCATGGTCGCGGTGTCCAGCGGGTCACCTTGCCGGATCGCCTTGGTGCGGATCGTGGCCAAGTGCAGAAACTCGTCGTAGATGTCGTCCTGAACCAACGCCCGCGACGGGCAGGTGCAGACCTCGCCCTGATTGAGGGCGAACATCGCAAAGCCCTCCAGAGTCTTGTCGCGGAATTCGTCGTCGGCTGCCAACACGTCGGCGAAGAAGATGTTCGGGCTCTTGCCGCCCAACTCCAGCGTGACGGGGATCAGGTTCTGGCTGGCGTACTGCATGATCAGGCGCCCGGTGGTGGTCTCTCCGGTGAACGCCACCTTGGCGATCCGGTTCGAAGAGGCCAACGGCTTTCCGGCCTCGGCGCCGAATCCGTTGACCACATTGAGCACTCCGGCCGGCAGCAGGTCTGCGATCAGGCTCATCAGGTACAGGATCGAGGCCGGAGTCTGCTCGGCCGGTTTGAGCACCACCGCGTTGCCGGCTGCCAGCGCGGGCGCCAGCTTCCAGGTGGCCATCAGGATCGGGAAGTTCCACGGGATGATCTGGCCCACCACCCCCAGCGGCTCGTGAAAGTGATAGGCGACGGTGTCCTGGTCGATCTGACTGAGCGCACCCTCTTGGGCGCGGATCGCCGCTGCGAAATAGCGGAAGTGGTCGACCGCGAGCGGCAGGTCGGCGTTCAGTGTCTCCCGGATCGGTTTGCCGTTGTCCCACGACTCGGCCACCGCGAGCGCCTCGAGATGCTGCTCCATCCGATCGGCGATCTGGTTCAGCACCTTCGCCCGTTCGGCCGGGGAAGCCTTACCCCAGGCCGGTGCCGCCGCGTGCGCGGCGTCCAGCGCCCGGTCGATATCGGCCGCGGTGGAGCGGGCGACCTCGCAAAACACCTGACCGGTCACCGGGGTGCGGTTCTCGAAATAGTTGCCGCTGATCGGCGGCACCCACTGGCCGCCGATGAAGTTGTCGTAGCGCGACGAGAACGACATCAGCGAGCCTTCGGCGCCGGGTTGGCGATAGACCGCCATAATTCCTCCTCATGTGCGAACTGTGGCTGCGATCACACACAAGGTAGGGCTGGCCGGGTTGCATCACCGTTGCAACGACTCAGACGCGGTTTGGCGCACCGGCTCCTGCACCGCCGAACAACTGCAGGGCCGCGGTGGGCTCAGCCGATCCGATCGATCGCGGCGCTCAACCGCGCCACCGTTCCCTCGACATCGGCCAGCTTGTCCAGGCCGAACAAGCCCACCCGGAAGGTGCTGAACGTCGCCGGCTCGTCGCATTGCAGCGGCACTCCCGCCGCGGTCTGAAGCCCCTGGGCCAGAAATTTTTTCCCGGTACGGATCTCGGGGTCGGTGGTGTAGCTGACCACCACGCCGGGCGCTTCGAATCCCGGCGCGGCCACGCTGGGGAAGCCGCGTTCGGCCAGCAGCGCACGCACCTTGCGCCCCAGGGCGAACTGTTGCTCGCGCACCGCGCCGAAGCCGCGCGCGCGGGTCTCGGCCATGGCGTCGCGCAGGCCTCTGATGACCCCGGTCGGCATGGTCGCGTGATAGGCGTGGCCACCGTTCTCGTAGGCCACCATGATGTCGCGCCATTTCTTCAGATCCAGCGCGAAGCTGGTGCTCTGGGTGCGCTCCATGACCTCCGCCGCCCGGCTGGACAGGCAGACCGCGGCGCAGCCCGGGTCGGCACTCCAGCCCTTCTGCGGCGCGGTCACCAATACGTCGACGCCGAGCGCTGCCATATCGACCCAGACGACGCCCGAGGCGATGCAGTCCAGGACCAGCAGGCCGCCCACCGCCGCTGTCGCCGCGCCGAGGCGCGCCAAGTAGTCGTCGGGCAGGAGGATTCCGCTGGCGGTCTCCACGTGCGGGACGAACACCACCGCCGGCCGGGTCCGCGCGATCGCCTCCTCGACCTCGTCGATGGGCGCGGGCGCGAAGGGCGCCTGGTCGCCGTCGCCGGTCGGGCGCGCCTTGAGCACGGTGATGCGGTCGGTGATGCGGCCGGTCTGAAGGATCTGACTCCACCGGTAGCTGAAGAACCCGTTGCGGACGACGAGTACCTCGGCGTCGTTGGCGAACTGGCGCGCCACCGCCTCCATCCCGCAGGTTCCGTTGCCGGGCACCACGATTGCCACGTCGGCGTGGTACACCTCGCGCAGCATGGCCGAGACGTCGTTCATGACGTCCTGGAAGCGCGCGGACATGTGGTTGAGCGCCCGGTCGGTGTAGACGACGGAGTACTCCAGAAGGCCGTCTGGGTCTACTTCGGGCAGAAGTCCTGGCATGAAGCCTCTCCTAGTTGTGCGCGAACAGTTCAGCCGATCTGGACATCAGATACGTTCCGGCCACCCAACCACAATCCCAACGCTTCGGCGGTGCCGCGGACGACGATGCCGCGGCCACGGGGCCGGCCGATCCCGTTGGTGGGCTCCACTCGGTAGCGGAACAAGGTCGGCTGCAGCTTCTGCGCGGTCAGGCTCACTCCCTCGGCGAGGATCGCGGCCTCTTCCGCCGGAGGGATCTCCCGGGTACGTCCCAGCCCGCGCAGCACGTCCTGGTGATGCATCGCCAGATCGCCCAGCAACAGCCCGGCGACCGCGCGATCGGGCACCTGCGCCCAGCGCCGGCCGGCGGCAACAAGCTCGGCCCGGCCGCGTTGACGCCCCTGAGCCACCACCTCGGCGTTGATCTTGTGCAGCCGCCACGGAGCCCGCAGATACCGGCCGATCTCGCTGGTGCCGATCAGATGCGCCAGCACGTCACGCGGTGACCAGGCCGTACACAGGGTGGTGCCGTGATCGAACTCCGCGTCGGTCAACCCGTCGACAGTGTCGACGAACGCATGCCGCGCCGCGCGGACGATGTCGATCCGGGATGTCATCGGTGCCCGGTCAGCGCAGGAGGTGTCGGCTCATGACGACGCGCTGGATCTGGTTGGTGCCCTCATAGATCTGGGTGATCTTGGCATCGCGCATCATCCGCTCCACCGGGAAATCAGTGGTGTACCCCGCCCCACCGAACAACTGCACCGCATCGGTGGTGACCTCCATCGCCACATCCGAGGCAAAACACTTCGACGCCGCCGAGATAAAACCCAACCCGGTCTCACCACGCTCAGCACGCGCCGCCGCCGAATACACCATCAACCGCGCAGCCTCCAGCTTCATCGCCATATCGGCCAACATGAACTGCACACCCTGAAACGTGGCGATGTTCTTACCGAACTGCTTGCGGTCCTTGGTGTACTCAATCGCCGCATCCAACGCACCCTGAGCGATACCGACCGCCTGCGCACCGATCGTCGGACGCGTGTGATCCAGAGTCCGCAACGCCGTCTTAAACCCGGTACCGGGCTCACCGATGATCCGATCCCCCGGAATCCGACAGTTCTCGAAATACAACTCCGTGGTCGGGGAACCCTTGATGCCCAGCTTGTGCTCCTTGGGCCCGACCGAAAAACCCTCATCATCGACATGCACCATGAACGCCGAAATCCCATTGGCATCCAAATCCGGATCAGTCACCGCCATCACCGTGTACCAACTGGACTTGCCGCCGTTGGTGATCCAGCACTTGGACCCGTTGAGGATCCAGTCGTCTCCGTCGGCCTTGGCCCGGGTGCGCATCGCCGCGGCGTCACTGCCCGCCTCACGCTCGGAGAGCGCATAGGAGGCCATCACCTCACCGGCCGCCAGACCCGGCAGCACCTGCGCCTTGAGTTCCTCGGAACCGGACAGGATCAGGCCCATCGTGCCGAGCTTGTTCACCGCCGGGATCAACGACGACGAGGCACACACCCGCGCCACTTCCTCGATGACGATGCACGCCGCCACCGAGTCCGCACCCTGACCGCCGTACTGCTCGGGCACGTGCACGGCGTTGAAGCCCGAGGCGTTCAGCGCCACCAGGGCCTCCTCGGGGAAGCGCGCCTTCTCGTCGACATCCTTGGCGTACGGAGCAATCTCCTTCTCCGCCAACGCCCGAATCGCCGACCGCAACTCATCATGCTCCTCAGGGAGCTTGAACAGATCGAACGAGGGATTCCCGGCCCACCCAGCCATCACAGCCTCCTAAGCTACTCGCCGGTAACTTTACCTTGAAGCGCGGCGTCTTTCGCAAGCACGACGTCGGCCAACCGATCCTGAAATGCCACCATCCGGGCCCGCATCGTCGCGTCGGCGGAGCCCAGAATACGCGCCGCCAGCAAACCCGCGTTGCGTGCGCCGCCGATGGAAACCGTCGCCACCGGCACGCCGGCCGGCATCTGCACAATCGACAGCAAAGAGTCCAACCCGTCCAGGTGAGCCAGCGGCACCGGGACCCCGATCACCGGCAGCGGTGTGGCCGAAGCCACCATCCCCGGCAGGTGCGCAGCGCCACCCGCCCCGGCGATGATCACCTCGATGCCCCGGCCCGCTGCGTCGCGGGCGTAGTCGAACATCCGTTGCGGGGTGCGGTGCGCCGAGACGACCCCGACCTCGAAGGGGATCTCGAACTCGGCCAGCGCCAGCGCCGCCTCCTCCATCACCGACCAGTCGCTGTCGCTGCCCATGATCACGCCGACCCGGGGTCCGGGCTTGTGCTCACTCATGCGGGTCCCATCCATCGCTCCATTCCCCGTGCGACAACCAGTGTGCCGCGCTTTCGGCCCGTTCACGCAGCTTCGCCCACTCCGACAAGTCATCCCCGAGCAGATTGATGTGCCCGATCTTGCGTCCGGGCCGTTCGCCCTTGCCGTACAGGTGCACTCGCGCGTCGGGATAGCGGGCGAACAGGTGGTGCAGCCGCTCGTCCATCGTCATCGTCGGCGGTTCCGCAGCACCCAGCACATTGGCCATCACGGTCACCGCAACCACCGGGGAGGTGGCTCCCAGCGGGTAGTCCAGCACCGCGCGCAGATGCTGTTCGAACTGACTGGTGGCGGCGCCGTCCATGGTCCAGTGGCCGGAGTTGTGCGGACGCATTGCCAGCTCGTTGACCAACAGGGCGCCGTCCGTCGTCTCGAACAGCTCGACCGCCAGCACCCCGACGACACCCAACTCGTCGGCCAGGCGGAGCGCCAATCGCTGTGCCGCAGCAGCTGATTCGTCGGACAGATCCGGAGCCGGCGCGATCACCGTCACGCAGATCCCGTCCTGTTGCACGGTCTCGACCACCGGCCACGCCGCGCCCTGACCGAACGGTGAGCGGGCGACCAGCGCGGAGAGCTCGCGACGCATCGCGACTCGTTCCTCGGCCAGCACCGCCACCCCGGCGGCCAGGTAGTCGGCCACAGCGGCTCGGGCCTGCTCGGCGTCGTCGACGATCGAGACCCCGCGCCCGTCGTAGCCGCCCCGGGCCGCCTTGATCACCATCGGACCACCCGTCACGACGGCGAACTCGTCGACTGCGTCGACAGTCTCGATGGCGGCGAATCGCGGCACCGGCGCCCCCAGCGCCGCCAGCTTGCGCCGCATCACCAGCTTGTCCTGGGCGTGCAGCAGCGCGGCCGGCGGCGGCGCCACGGTGACGCCCTCGGCGACCAGCTTCTCCAGCAACTCACCTGGGACGTGCTCGTGGTCGAACGTGAGCACGGTGGCCCCGGCCGCGGCCCGGCGCAGGGCGTCGAGGTCGGTGTGCGATCCGATCACCACATCCGGGCTGACCTGGGCCGCCGGTTCGTCGGCGTCGGCGGCGAGCACCCGCAGCCGCTGACCGAGCGCGATCGCCGCCTGATGGGTCATCCGGGCCAGCTGGCCGCCGCCGACCATGGCGACCAAGGGGTAACGCCCGCTTGCGGGGGACGTGGAAGGCGCAGACACGGGCAATATCGTGTCACGACCGCCGGCAGAGGTCGTTATCCAGTCGTTAGGCGGGAGACCCGCAGAGTCCGTACACTGGCAACTTGTGTCTTTTACCGACGCCACCATCGCCCGCCTGCCGCGGGTGATCCGACCCCTGGCCGAGCGCCACCACGAGTTGATCAAGTTCGCCATCGTCGGCGCGACCACCTTCGTGATCGACTCGGCGCTGTTCTACACACTCAAGCTGACGATCCTGTCGCCCAAGCCCGTCACCGCCAAGGTCATCTCCGGGATCGTGGCCGTGATCGCGTCCTACATCCTCAACCGCGAGTGGAGCTTCAAGGCACGGGGCGGCCGGGAACGCCACCACGAGGCGCTGCTGTTCTTCGGGGTCAGCGCCGTCGGCGTGCTGCTGTCGATGGCGCCGCTGTGGTTCTCCAGCTACGTGCTGCAGCTGCGGGCGCCCAATGTGTCCCTCACTGTTGAGAACATCGCCGACTTCATCTCGGCCTACATCATCGGCAATCTGTTGCAGATGGCGTTCCGGTTCTGGGCGTTTCGGCGCTGGGTCTTCCCCGACGAGTTCGGCCGCAGCGACGACGCTGCGCTCAGTGCGACTCTGGAGACCGGTGCGCTCGCCGAAGCCCTCGAGGACGCCGAATTGGACGGCGGCCCGGATACCGGTGTGGTGACACTGTTCCGGCGGCCTGCGTCTCAGCCGCCGACGGACGGGCTGTCGAAGACTTCGTGATACAACAGCGCGTGGACCTGTTCCACCCGCGGAATGTCGTAGAACTCCAACGGTTCCTGTGACGCCGACTCGATGACCAGGGTGCCGGTGCGCAGTATCCGGTCGATGAACCCGTGGACGAATTCCACACTGTTGATGCGTGCCAATGCGATGTCGATGCCGCTGCGGGTGAGCAACCCGTGCCGGAACATCACCCGGCGGTCGGTGATGACGAAGTGGGTGGTCAACCAGTTCAGGTACGGCAGGACCGCCAGCCAGCCGACCACCACCAGCCAGATCGCCCCGATCACCCCGACGACGACGTTCTTGGCGGTGGGATCCCAGGCGAGGGGGTTGACGATCCCCGCCAGGAAGCCGGCGCCGGCGGTGACCAGCAGGAGGGCCAGAATCGGCCCGATCAGCCGCTTGACGTGCGGGTGGCGGTGCAGCACCACATGTTCGTCGTCGGCCAGCACGCTCTCGGGGTAACCCACGACCGGCCCTAATTCGGCCGCAGCCGGGTGACGTCGCCGGCCGATACCGTCACGGTTTGGCCGCCGGTGTCGATGACAAGCCGCCCCGTCTCGTCGATGGCCTGCGCGACGCCTTCCACCCGCTGCTCGCCCGGCATGTCGGCGCGTACCCGCTCGCCCAGCGTGCAGCTGTGCCGCCGGTAGTCCGCGGCCAGTGCGTCATCGGCCCCGCCGGCCGTTCGCCAGGCCGAGATCCGCGCCGCGAGGTGACGAAGTACTTTGTCCGCCAAGATATTCCGGTCGAGCACTGAGGAACCGAGCATCGCCAGCGAGACGGCGGCCGGGTCCGGCGCCTCGTCGGCGGTCATCGTCACGTTCAGGCCGAGCCCGACGACGATGACGGGTTTCGGGGGTTGCTTGGGCGTGGCCACCTCGGCGAGGATTCCGGCCAGCTTGCCGTCTTTGGCGATGACGTCGTTGGGCCACTTCAGCCCGACCTGCAGGCCGGCCTCCGCGAGCGCGTCAGCCACCGCGACGCCGGTGGCCAGTGTCAGCCAGCCCCATCCCGACGTAGGCACGGTGTCGGCGGCGACCCCGACCGACAGTGCGAGCTGGCTGCGCGGTGGGGCGCTCCACTGCCTGCCGTGCCGGCCGCGGCCGGCGGTCTGGTGATCGGCCAGCAGCACCGCCCCGTCGATGTCGCCACCCGCCGCGGCGCGGGCCAGCAGGTCGGCGTTGGTGGAGCCGGTTTCGGCGATGACGTCCAGGCTGCGCCAGGGCAGGCCGGGTCCGGCCAGTCCGTCGCGCAGCACGGTGGCGTCCAGCGGCGGCCGGGGCGGCTGAGATTCCATTTCGCCAGCCTACGGGCGGTGGCGTGGCCGTACCGGTTGAAACGCCCGGCCGCGGGGTATGCGGATTGCAGATGTTGAGGAGGTGATCGCCATGGTCACCAGGGGGTTACGGCGACGAGTTCACCGTCGTCGCAGCACACAGTCGGTCGCCGTGTCGCTGACCAGTCGGTTCTTCGTGAAGAACGTGGTACGCGCCTGGGCGATCCGGCCTGACCTCGCCTGGCCGTTCGCGTCGGTCGACCGGTTCGCCGGTCTGGTGCCGTACGGCGGTTCCGCCGAGGTCCTGCGCGTCCGTCTGAGTCATTGTGTGGCCGAGCGGATTCAGGCAGCGGGAACCTCGGCGCAACAGGCGATTCTCTATCTGCACGGCGGCGCGTTCCTCACCTGTGGACTCAATACTCACCGTTCGCTGGCAGCGCGGCTGTCGAGGGCCGCCAATGCCTGCGTGCTCAACGTCGGCTATCGAATGTTGCCCTCGCACCGGATGTCCGATGCGATCGAAGACGCCCTGAGCGGGTTACGCTGGCTGCTCCGTCACGGCTATTCCCCGGAACAGATTGTGGTTGCTGGGGATTCGGCTGGGGGCTATCTGGCCTTCATGACCGTCTTGGCCGCCCAGCATTCGGAGAAGGTGAAACCCGCGGGCATAGCCGTTATCTCACCGTTCACCGACGCCAATCCGGCAGCGAAGCTGCGCCACCGCAATGCGGACCGATGCGCGATGTTCCCGTGCGGGGCGCTGTCGGTGTTCAGCCGTTATCTGCTCCGCGCCCGCGCCGCGTCGCCGGTGGATGCCGACCTGTCGTCGCTGCCGCCGGTGACCATCCACGCCAGCTCCGACGAACTGTTGCTGCCCGATGCCGAAATCATGGCCCAGCGTTTGGATACCGCCGGCGTCCGGTGCGATCTGCACCTGTGGGACGGCCAGATTCACGACTTTCCTCTGGCGGCCGACGTGCTCCCCGAAGGCCGGCGGGCCATCCGCTACATCGGCGAGTTCGTCCAGCAGGTCACCGAGGACCAAAGCCCTCCACACCTGACCGCCGCATAGCCCGGGCCAGGGAACGCGCATGCCTCCCCATACCGGCCCACGGGTCGTCGCGTTCGACCATTCGCTTGGATACGTCGCGCAGTGTAAACAGATCCGAACGCATGCCGCGATCCTCGAGCTCGTCCCACTCCAGCGGGGTGGCGACCGGCGCACCTGGACGTGCCCGTACCGAGTACGGCGCTACCGCCGTCTGCCCGTAGACATTTCGCATGACGTCGACGTATAGGCGGCCGCCGCGGCCGCTCTTTCGGATCTCACTCGTGCGGTGCGCCGGATCGTCGTCGACGATGACTTGTGCAACAGCACGGGCGAACTCGCGAGCGGTGTCGAAGTCGGCGCTACCGCGCACCGGCGCGACGACGTGCAGGCCGCGCGAGCCCGTCGTCTGCACGTAGGGCGTCAGCTCCAGCGCCCGGAGCACCTCGGCGATGGCTCGGGCGGTGTCGCGCAGCACCGCGAAGTCATCGCCCGCCGGATCCAGGTCGAACACCAACCGGTTCGGAACATCCAAGTGCGGCTTGCGCGACAACCACGAATGCAGGGTTACGCAGTCCTGATTGGCGGCCCACACCAGAGCTTCGCGCCGCCGGACCACCGGATGCACGACGGTGCCGGTACCGGACTTCCGGGCGACCTCGGCACGGTCTATCCAGTCGGGCAGCGACGTGGCGAAGTTCTGCTGAATGAATCCCTCCTCCTCGATGCCGCCGGGGAATCGCGTCAGAGTGAGTGGACGACCATCCAGGTGCGGCACCATGACGGGCGCTATCTCGCGGTAGTAGTCGACGAGGTCGTTCTTGGTGAGCGCGGCGTGGGTGGCTGACGCAGGGAACAGCACCCGATCCGGGTGGGTGATCGCAACGTCGGGCTTCATCAGGACTGCATACCCGCGGACCCTGGACGGGTAAACCGAACCTCGTTTGTCACTCTATTAACTTGCGTCACTGTGGCTTTGGCGTCTGCGCGTGTCGGTGGGCGCCGCTACAATTAGCACATGTGTTCGAGTGATCGGGAGACAGTGGTCGAAGCGTTCGACGCGCTGTCGGCCGATCTGGACCGGGCACTGGAGTTGGACTTCTCCGCCCTGACCCCGCGAGAATGCCTGGACCTGCTGAAGCGCTGCGAAGCCCTGCGCCGCCGGCTGCCCGCCGTCGAGCATCCCCTGGTCAACCTCCTGGCCGCCACCGACCCCGCCGAGATCGGCGGCAAACCCCACTGGGTCCTCGCCGATGCCCTGCGGATCACCCGCAGTGACGCCAAACGCCGGATCGACGACGCCGCCGACCTGGGGCCACGACGCGCCCTGACCGGCGAACCGTTGGAGCCGCTGTTGCCGGTGGTGGCCGCCGCCCAACGCAACGGACGCCTCGGCACCGGCCACGTGATCGTCATCCGCTCCTTCTTCGACTACCTACCCACCGACATCGATGCAGGCACCCTGGCCCAAGCCGAGGCGCATCTGACCGAACTGGCCGGCCGATGCCGCCCCGACGAATTAGCGAAGCTGGCCCAACACCTGGCCGATCACCTGCACCCCGACGGCGACGAACCCGAAGAACGCGCCGAACAACACCGAGCCCAACGCCGCGGGGTAGTGCTCGGTCCCCAAGACCGTGACGGCATGACCGCGATCACCGGCCACCTCGACCCGGCAGCACGCGCCGCCCTCGACGCCGTACTGGCCCGCTGGGCCGCACCCGGCATGGCCAACCCCGACGACGACACTCCGTGCCAGACGGGCACCCCCACCCAGGCCGCCATCGAGGCCGACCGCCGCAGCGCGGCCCAACGCAACCACGACGCCCTGGCAGCCATGGCCACCAACCTGCTGGCCTCCGGCGAACTCGGCAGCCACCACGGACTGCCCGCCACCGTCGTGGTCTCCCTCAGCCTCGCCGACCTGCAATCCGCCGCCGGCAAAGCCACCACCGCCGGCGGCACCTGGCTACCCGTCCGCGACCTCATCGCACTGGCCTCGAAGGCCCACCACTACCTACGCATCTACAACGGCGCCAAAGAAATCGCGCTCTTTCACACCAAACGCCTCGCCAACCCCGGCCAACGACTGGTGCTCTACGACAAAGAACGCGGCTGCACCCACCCGGGCTGCACCGTGCCCGCCCAACTCACCGAAGTCCACCACATCGACGACTACGCACGCACCCGCCGCACCGACATCGACGGCCTCACCCTGCGCTGCCGCCCCCACCACCGACTACTCTCCCACGGCTGGCAAACCCGCAAACGCCACAACGGCATCACCGAAACCCTGCCCCCAACCCACCTCGACCACGGCCAACCACGCACCAACACCTACCACCACCCCGAAAAACTGCTACGCGACAGCGAACCCCGAGAAGACGACGACGTGCCGTAACCGGTCCGGTCGGGCGAACCGAGGGCCCACACTTTAAGATCGTTTCTTATGACTAGCGTTTCCGACGCCCATGTAGAGGCCCGAGCCGACCACGTCGTCGACCTCCACACCACCGCAGGCAAGCTCGCCGACCTCAAGCGCCGAACCGAGGAGACCCTGCACCCGGTCGGTGAGGCCGCGGTGGACAAGGTGCATGCCAAGGGCAAGCTGACCGCCCGCGAGCGGGTCTACGCCCTGCTGGACGAGGGGTCGTTCGTCGAGCTCGACGCGCTGGCCAAGCACCGCAGCACCAACTTCGGCCTGGGCGACAAGCGTCCTCTCGGCGACGGTGTGGTCACCGGTTACGGCACCATCGACGGCCGCGAGGTCTGCATCTTCAGCCAGGACGCCACCGTGTTCGGCGGCAGCCTCGGCGAGGTCTACGGCGAGAAGATCGTCAAGGTTCAGGAGCTGGCCATGAAGACCGGCCGCCCGCTGATCGGCATCAACGACGGCGCCGGCGCCCGCATCCAGGAGGGCGTCGTCTCGCTCGGCCTCTACAGCAAGATCTTCCGCAACAACATCCTCGCCTCCGGAGTGATCCCGCAGATCTCGCTCATCATGGGCGCGGCCGCCGGCGGCCACGTCTACTCCCCCGCGCTGACCGACTTCATCGTGATGGTCGACCAGACCAGCCAGATGTTCATCACCGGCCCCGACGTGATCAAGACCGTCACCGGTGAGGACGTCACCCAGGAGGAGCTCGGCGGCGCCCACACCCACATGGGCAAGTCGGGTACCGCGCACTACGTCGCCTCCGGCGAGCAGGACGCCTTCGAGTACGTCCGCGACCTGCTGAGCTACCTGCCGCCGAACAACTACGCGGACCCGCCGCGCTACCCGGCTCCTGCGGTCGAAGGTGCCATCGAGGACAACCTCACCGCCGAGGACATCGAACTCGACACCCTGATCCCGGACTCGCCGAACCAGCCGTATGACATGCACGAGGTCATCACCCGGATCCTCGACGACGACGAGTTCCTGGAAGTCCAGTCCGGTTACGCCCAGAACATCGTCGTCGGCTTCGGCCGTATCGAGGGCCGCACCGTCGGCATCGTGGCCAACCAGCCCACCCAGTTCGCCGGCTGCCTGGACATCAACGCCTCGGAGAAGGCCGCCCGGTTCATCCGGACCTGCGACTGCTTCAACATCCCGATCGTGCTGCTGGTGGATGTGCCCGGCTTCCTGCCCGGCACCGAGCAGGAGTACAACGGCATCATCCGGCGCGGCGCCAAGCTGCTCTACGCCTACGGTGAGGCCACCGTCGCCAAGATCACCGTCATCACCCGCAAGGCCTACGGCGGCGCGTACTGCGTCATGGGCTCCAAGGAAATGGGCGCCGACGTCAACGTGGCCTGGCCCACCGCACAAATCGCCGTGATGGGCGCGTCCGGCGCGGTCGGGTTCGTCTACCGCTCTCAGCTGTCGGAGGCCGCCAAGAACGGCGAGGACGTCGACACGCTGCGGCTGCAGCTGCAACAGGAGTACGAGGACACTCTGGTGAACCCGTATGTCGCCGCTGAGCGCGGCTACGTCGACGCGGTGATCCCGCCGTCGCACACCCGCGGCTACATCGCGACCTCGCTGCGGCTACTGGAACGCAAGATCGTCCAGCCGCTGCCCAAGAAGCACGGGAACATTCCGCTATGACGGACGAGACACCGGCAGCGGCCGACGAGCAGCGGGCCGCCGAGCCGCACATCCAGGTGCTGCGGGGCAACCCCAGCGATGCCGAGATCGCGGCTCTGGTCGCGGTGCTGGGCGCGGCCGGCGGCGGCAGCAGCGCCGAAGCCGGTGTGCAAGACCGCAACCTGTGGGGCCACCCGGTCGACAAGCTGCGCTATCCGCTGATCAGCTGGCAGCGCATCACCCTGCTTGAGCGCACCCATATGCGCCGGTGACGAGGCCGAGCGCCAGCGAGGCGGAGAATATCCGGCGCCGAAAGCACCGCCGGTGACGAGGCCGAGCGCCAGCGAGGCGGAGAATATCCGGCGCCGAAAGCACCGCCGGTGACCCGACTGGTCCTGGGCTCCGCATCTTCGGGCCGGCTGGCCGTACTGCGCGGCGCCGGGATCGAGCCGCTGGTGGTGGTCTCGGGCGTCGACGAGGACGCCGTCATCGCCGAGCTGGGCCCCGATGCCCCCGCCGGGCAGGTGGTGGTCGCACTGGCCAAGGCCAAGGCCCAAGCCGTCGCCGCAGACCTGGACACAGACCTCACCAGCGATTGCGTTGTGGTGGGCTGTGATTCGATGCTGGAGCTCGACGGTCGGCTGTGCGGCAAGCCTGAATCCGCCGATGCAGCTCGCGCCCAATGGAACTCGATGGGCGGACGGGTCGGGACATTGCACACCGGGCACTGCGTACTGCTGCTGCGCGACGGCGCCGTAGTCCAGTCCGAAGCCCAAGTGGGTTCCACCACAGTGTTTTTCGCCCAACCGTCGGCAATAGACCTGGATCACTACATCGGCAGCGAAGAGCCGCTGTGGGTGGCCGGGGCGTTCACGATCGACGGTCGTGGCGGCTGGTTCGTCGACCGCATCGAGGGCGATTCGTCCAATGTGATCGGCTTGAGCCTGCCGTTGCTGCGCCGGCTGCTGCAGGCGGCCGGCGTGTCGATCGCCCAACTGTGGGCGTCGAACCCCCGCAGCGTTGAGTAGGCTCGACACCGTGCCAGTACCTGCCGATCCCAGCCCCGCCCTGCAGTCCTACGCCCACCCGGAAAGGTTGGTGACAGCCGACTGGCTTGCCGGGAATCTGGGCAAACCCGGTCTCGTCGTGGTGGAGTCCGACGAGGACGTATTGCTCTACGACATCGGCCACATTCCCGGTGCGGTCAAGATCGACTGGGTCACCGACCTCAATGACTCCCCGGTCCGCGACTACATCAACGGCGAGCAGTTCGCCGACCTGATGAACCGCAAGGGCATCTCGCGGGACGACACGGTGGTGATCTACGGCGACAAGTCGAACTGGTGGGCCGCCTACGCGCTGTGGGTGTTCACCCTGTTCGGCCACCAGGACGTGCGCCTGCTCGACGGCGGTCGTGACCTGTGGGTGTCCTCGGGCCGCGAGACCACCCTGGACGTGCCGTCGAAGACCACGACCGGCTACCCCGTCGTCAAGCGCAACGACGCCCCGATCCGCGCCTACAAGGACGACGTGCTCCAGATCATCGGCAAACAGCCGCTGATCGACGTCCGCTCGCCGCAGGAGTACACCGGCGAACGCACCCACATGCCGGACTACCCGGAGGAGGGTGTGCTGCGCGGCGGTCACATCCCCACCGCGGTGTCCATCCCGTGGAGCAAGGCCGCCGACGAGGCCGGGCGGTTCCGCAAGCGCGAGGAGCTCGACGCCCTCTACGGCTTCCTGAAGCCCGGGGACAAGCCCGTCGCCTACTGCCGGATCGGGGAACGCTCCAGTCACACCTGGTTCGTATTGACCTATCTGCTCGGATTGCCTGACGTCCGCAACTACGACGGCTCCTGGACCGAGTGGGGCAACACCGTGCGGGTGCCCGTCGTCGACGGTGAAGCACCGGGAGCCGTGCCGGCCTGATGAGCCTGCCGGAGGGATTGGCGCAGGTGGTGTCCGACTTCGCCGAGGTCGAGGGACAGGACAAGCTGCAACTGCTGCTGGAATTCGCCGATGAGCTCCCCGCGCTCCCCGACGACCTGGTCGAATCGGCGATGGAACCGGTGCCCGAGTGCCAGTCACCGCTGTTCCTGCATGTCGATGCCGATGACCGTCAACGGGTGCGGCTGTACTTCAGCGCGCCCGCCGAAGCCCCCACCACTCGGGGTTTCGCATCGATCTGGGCGGCGGGCCTCGACGGACAGCCGGCCGACGTCATCTTGGGCGTGCCGGAGGACTTCGCCTCCCGTCTCGGTCTGGCCGCGTTGATCAGCCCACTGCGACTGCGCGGCATGTCGGCCATGCTGACCAGGATCAAGCGGCGGTTGCGTACGACGTAAGGGGCACCCGGAAGAGGTTCCGCGGTCGCGCCTTACACTGCTGTGAACTACATTCTTAAAGACATTTCTTAAACATGCCATCAGGAGGGCCAGTGGCGAACCATGCCAGCTCGAAGATCTCCAAGGTGCTCGTCGCCAATCGCGGGGAGATCGCAGTCCGGGTGATCCGTGCCGCTCGCGACGCAGGACTGCCCAGCGTGGCTGTGTACGCCGAACCCGACGCCGACGCGCCGCACGTCCGGCTGGCCGACGAGGCGTTCGCACTGGGTGGGCAGACCTCGGCCGAGTCGTATCTGGTGTTCGAGAAGATCCTCGACGCCGCGGCGCAGTCCGGTGCCAACGCCATCCACCCCGGCTACGGGTTCCTGAGCGAGAACGGCGACTTCGCCCAGGCCGTGCTGGACGCCGGTCTGATCTGGATCGGGCCGAGCCCGCAGTCGATCCGCGACCTCGGCGACAAGGTCACCGCGCGTCACATCGCGGCCCGCGCCAAGGCGCCGCTGGTGCCGGGCACCCCTGACCCGGTCAAGGACGCCGACGAGGTGGTGGCCTTCGCCAAGGAGCACGGCGTGCCGGTGGCGATCAAGGCCGCGTTCGGCGGCGGCGGTCGCGGCATGAAGGTGGCCCGCAGCATCGAGGAGATCCCCGAGCTGTTCGAGTCGGCCACCCGTGAGGCGGTCTCGGCGTTCGGCCGCGGCGAGTGCTTCGTCGAGCGTTACCTGGACAAGCCGCGCCACGTCGAGGCCCAGGTCATCGCCGACATGCACGGCAACGTCGTCGTCGCCGGCACCCGCGACTGCTCGCTGCAGCGCCGCTTCCAGAAGCTCGTCGAGGAGGCGCCAGCACCGTTCTTGACCGACGCACAGCGCAAGGAGATCCACGAGTCCGCCAAGCGGATCTGCAAGGAGGCCGGCTACTACGGCGCCGGCACCGTGGAGTACCTGGTGGGCCAGGACGGCCTGATCAGCTTCCTGGAGGTCAACACCCGTCTGCAGGTGGAGCACCCGGTCACCGAGGAGACCTCGGGCATCGACCTGGTCCGCGAGCAGTTCCGGATCGCCAACGGCGAGACCCTCGACATCACCGAGGACCCGGAGCCGCGCGGGCACTCCATCGAGTTCCGCATCAACGGCGAGGACGCCGGCCGTGGCTTCCTGCCCGCCCCCGGCCCGGTCACCCGCTTCGACCCGCCGACCGGCCCCGGCATCCGGATGGACTCCGGCGTGGAGACCGGCTCGGTGATCGGCGGCCAGTTCGACTCGATGCTGGCCAAGCTGATCGTCACCGGCGCCACCCGCACCGAGGCCCTGGAGCGCGCCCGTCGCGCCCTGGACGAGTTCCACGTCGAGGGCCTGGCCACGGTCATCCCGTTCGACCGCGTGGTGGTTCGCGACCCGGCGTTCATCGGCGACGAGAACGGCTTCACCGTGCACACCCGCTGGATCGAGACCGAGTTCGAGAACAACATCGAACCCTTCACCGCCGGCGAGCCCCTCGACGAGGAGGACGCGCAGCCGCGGCAGAAGGTGGTCGTCGAGGTCGGCGGCCGTCGCCTGGAGGTCTCGCTGCCGGGTGATCTGGCGCTGGGCGGCGGCGGGGGTGCCGGAAGTGGAGCCAGCGGTGTACTCAGAAAGAAGCCCAAGGCCCGCAAGCGTGGCGCGCACGGCGGAGCGGCGGCTTCCGGTGACGCCGTGACCGCGCCCATGCAGGGCACCGTGGTGAAGGTGGCCGTCGAGGAGGGCCAGGAGGTCGCCGCCGGTGACCTGGTCGCCGTCCTGGAGGCGATGAAGATGGAGAACCCGGTCACGGCCCACAAGGACGGCACCGTCACCGGCCTGGCAGTGGAGGCCGGCGCGGCCATCACCCAGGGCACGGTGCTCTGCGAGATCAAGTAGTCACAGCCACAATCGGCCCGTGGCATCTGCTGATGCCACGGGCCGATGTGCGCCGCGGGTGAACTTCCGGGTCGCCCGCTGCGCCGCGGGGGTCTACCTGCGGTGGTGGGCGGCGTGGGCGGTGCGGTTCCGCCCGGCGAACATCCAGGTCACGCCGCCGACCGCGAGTACAAGTACCGCGATCCCGAAAGCCAGCGCCCAGCCCGCGCTGGCCTGCGCGGCAGCGCTCGCGAAGGCCACCAGCGCCAACGCCGCCATCACCAGCATGGCCAGGCCAGGCAGTTCGCGCCGGTCTTTGAACACCATTCCGGCCCGCGGCTGGGTGGTTCTCTCCTGATCGACGGGGTTATCGGTCTCGGTCATGGACCCCCTGTACCCCCTTCGACTCACACCGAAACCCTTACCGTGCGTCACGCAGCACGGCCAGTAGCGGTTCCGCGGCCTCCTTGAGGAACGCCTCCTGGGTGTCCCCACCGATCTGGATCAGCGCGACATCGGTGAATCCGGCGTCTTGGTAGGCCCGCACCGCGTTGACGATCGGCTCCAGATCGGGTCCGCACGGGATGGCCTCGGCGACGTCATGCGGCTGCACGAAGCGGGTGGCGGCCGCGAACGCCGCCGGCGTCGGCAGTTCGGAGTTGACCAGCCATCCGCCGCCGAACCAGCGGAACTGCTCGTGCGCACGCTGCACCGCACTATCCCGGTCGGGGTCCCAGCACACCGGCAGCTGCCCGATCACCCGGTCGCCTTCACCGAGCCCGGTCGCGTGGCGTGCGTTGTGCCAGGCGTGCACCAGATCCTTGTCGGGCTGCACCGCGATCAGATGGTCGGCTGCTGTGGCGAACCGCTCGATGCCCTTCTCTCCGGACATGGCGACAGCCAGGGCCACCGGAATCTCGGGGAGGTCCCAGAGCCGCGCTCCGTCGACCTGAAAATGCTCGCCACGCAATGTGACCGTCTCACCCATGAGCAGTTCGCGAATGATCTTGATCGCTTCACCGAGCATGGCCTGCCGGTGCGACGCGTTCGGCCAGCCGGCGCCGGTGACGATGTGCTCGTTGAGGTTCTCCCCGCTGCCCAGGCCCAGGGTGAACCGGCCATCGGCAAGGATCTGCAGCGTGGCGGCCTGCTGCGCCACCACGGCCGGGTGGTAGCGCATCGTCGGGCAGGTCACGTAGGAGTACAGCCCCACCTGCTCGGTGGCGTGTGCGACCGCGCCCAGCACCGACCAGGCGTTGGGCGCGTGGCCCTGCGAAGTCAGCCACGGCGAGAAGTGGTCGCTGCAGACCTCGAAGTCGAACCCGCAGTCCTCGGCTCCGACGGCATCGCGGACAAGGTCTTTGGGCCCGCGCTGCTCGGTCATCAGGGTGTAGCCGAACCGTGTCATGCCTCAACGGGTACCCAACGGGCCGCCCGCAAAACGGGATCGTTTGGCCGTGAGCGCGCGGGGGAAACCGGCCAGCGTGACCACAGCTGTTACCCGCACCGAACCCCGCCTGCCGGTTCCGGCCGGCCCGTTGTCCGCCGCGGTCTTCGACCTGCTGCGCCGGCCCGCGGGGGTTGTCGACGAGTTCGAACCGCGGGCCGACCACCTCGATCCCTACAGCCGAGATCTGCAACTGGCCCTGTATGTCTGTTACGAACTGCACTACCGCGGTTTCGCCGATGTCGACCCCGACTGGGAGTGGGACGCCACCTTGTTGGAATCACGCGCACAACTGGAGCGCGTGTTCCTCGATAGTGTTCGTCGAGACGTCGGGACGAGACGGTCGCACACGACCGCGGACAGCGAAATGACTTCTGTGGCAACCGAGCCCGCACTCGGCACCGGACCGTCGTGGCATCTGCGGGACCACGGTACCTGGGAACAGGCCCGGGAGTACTTTGTGCACCGATCGCTGTATCACCTCAAGGAGGGCGATCCGCACGCCTGGGCCATCCCGCGTCTGGGCGGCCAGGCCAAAGCCTCATTCGTTGCTGTCGAGTTCGACGAGTACGGCGCCGGCCGGGGCGAGCGGGTCCACCAGCAACTGTTCGCCGATCTGCTGGCCGCTGCCGGCCTGAATGCCGAATACCTTGCCTACCTGGGGAATGTTCCCGCAGAGTCGCTGGCGGTGGTGAACCTGATGTCGCTGTTCGGCCTGCATCGCCGCTGGAGGGGCGCGGCGGTTGGACATTTCGCCGCGACGGAGATCACCTCCTCCCCCGGGTCGAGTCGGCTGGTGGCCGGGCTGCGTCGAATGGGTGCGCCGGAGCCCTGTGTGAGGTTCTACGCCGAGCATGTCGAAGCCGACGCGGTACACGAGCTGGTTGTGCGCACCGATGTGGTCGCTGACCTGCTGCGTCATGAGCCCGCACTGGAGGTCGACGTGGTGTTCGGGATCCGCGCCCATGCCGCGGTCGAGGATCGACTCGCTGCTGCCATGACGACCGCCTGGTCAGCAGGCCGGTCGTCATTGATCGCGATCTGAAACTTAAGGTTTCACTGGGTTTTTGCCGAGTTTGTGACTTAAGTCCTTACCAAGCCGAAGTCTCGTCGGTAACGTCTGGATTCTCCGGTTGAGTTCACAGCCGCATGAACGTCACCGCGTTTCAAGAGGTCGGAACAACTACGCTGACGTGATCCAACAGCACGATTCGTCGACTGATGGAGCCACCAGAATGACTACAGGCAAGATTTCGGGCAACGCTTTCACCGCTCCTGCAACGGAAGCCGCGCACGCATGGCAGAGCCATACCGCCAATTTCACCGTGCATTGGGGTCGAACGGGAGCGGTGATGGCAGCGAACGGGGAGATCGACGCCGCCAATGCCGGCCCCTTCGCCGATTACGTCAAGCGCTGCGCTGACTGCTGCGATTGGCTGATCCTGGACCTGTCCGCTTTGGCATTCATTGGTACCGTGGGGTTTTCGGCACTGCAGTCGATCAACGCTCGGTGCACCAAGGCGCAGGTGCAGCTCATGGTGATACCTGGCCTGGCACTGACCACTGTGCTGCGGATCTGCGACCCCGCTGCGCGGCTACCGCTGATCGACACGCTGGAGGCCGCCCTGACCGCTGTGCAGAAGTCCGGCCGGCCCCTGCAAGCCGTGCGATGAGCTAAGCGGGCACGGCGTCTGCCGACCGGTCCCATGCGCGATGCTTCGCCAGCTCGGTGGCGAACGCGTCGAAGAACGGCTCCCCCAGATCGCCGGCGGCTGCGGTCGTCGTCACCACGCCATGTGAGACGGTGACCGTGGTGTCCGTCGCGAGATCGTCGCCGATCCCTGCCTTGGGCAACAGCTCGACTCCGGCCCCGAACGCTCCGATCACCTTGAGGTGCTTGTAGGCCTCGGTGATGAAGTGCATCGCATAACCGTCCGCGGACAGCGTGCGCATCGCATCCGGGCCGCACGGCGCCACCACGGCGTCGTAGAGCACCGAGGCCATCGTGGTGATGGCCCGGTCGACGGGTAACTCCCCGCCCGCACCGCCGGCGAGGGTGCCGCCCGCAACGGGCGCCAGCACCTCGACAATGGCACCGTGCCCGCGCATCGCCTCGATGAAGCGCTTAGTACCGTCCACGTCGACGCCGTCGGCGGCCAGCACCGCGATCTTGCGGCTTTCGATGCGGGGTATACCTCCCGCCTGCCGGGCAGTGTTGAGTTGCGAAAGGGCCGGTGACACCACCGCCTCGTCGACGGGCTGTTCGCTCGGCACCGGCAGACCCAGCTTCTCGGCCACCTGGTTCGCCAGGACGGGATCGATACGGTTCAGCTGCTCGACGACACGCCCGCGGATCTCGACGGTCTCACATTTTCCCAACTCGAAGGCGTACGCCGCGACGATGTGCGTGGCCTCCGGTTCGGACATGCTCTTCCAGAACATCCGGGCCTGGCTGTAGTGGTTCTCGAAGCTCGCAGCCCGCTTGCGGATCTTTTCGCCATCCACCTTCTCGGTGTAGTGCCGGAACACATCCGCATCCGCGAGTGCCGGGCAGCCGCCTCCGAGCGAGTTCTTGTAGTAGCTGGACGTGCCGGCCGGAATCGTGTGTTGACCGTAGCCGTCATGCTGGTTGGTGCGCACTTCGGCGACCGGCCGGTTGATCGGCAGCTGCGCGAAATTCGGCCCGCCGAGCCGGATCAACTGGGTGTCCAGGTAAGAGAAGTTGCGGAACTGCAGCAACGGGTCGTTGGTGAAATCGATGCCCGGCACCAGGTTGGCGGTGTGGAAGGCGACCTGCTCGGTTTCGGCGAAGAAGTTCTCCGGGTTGCGATTGAGCACCATCTTGCCCACGGGAAGCACCGGAACCTGTTCCTCGGGAATGATCTTGGTGGCGTCGAGCAGGTCGAAGTCGAACTTGTGCTCGTCACTCTCGGCCACCAGCTGCACACCGAGCTCCCACTCCGGGTACTGGCCTGCCTCAATCGCGTCCCACAGGTCGCGACGGTTGAAGTCAGGATCCTTGCCGGCGATCTTCTGGCATTCGTCCCAGATCAGCGAATGCACGCCCAGCTTGGGCGTCCAGTGGAACTTCACGAACGTCCCTTCGCCGATTGCGTTGACGAAGCGGAAGGTGTGCACGCCGAAGCCCTGCATCATCCGGTAGCTGCGCGGCAACGCCCGATCCGACATCAGCCACATGATCGTGTGCAGCGTCTCCGGCTGCAGTGACACAAAATCCCAGAGCGTGTCGTGGGCGGACTGTGCCTGCGGAATCTCGTTGTGCGGTTCGGGTTTCACCGCGTGCACCAAATCGGGGAACTTGATTCCGTCTTGGATGAAGAACACCGGAAAGTTGTTGCCGACCAGGTCGTAGTTGCCCTGTTCGGTGTAGAACTTGGTGGCGAACCCCCGCACGTCACGTACGGTGTCGGCCGAACCGCGAGATCCCGCCACCGTGGAGAACCGCACGAACACCGGCGTCCTGGTGCCCGGCGTGGTCAGAAACTTCGCCGCCGTGTACTCCGCCAGCGAGTCGTCGTAGGGCTCGAAGTAGCCGTAGGCACCCGCCCCGCGGGCATGTACCACTCGCTCGGGAATCCGCTCGTGGTCGAAGTGGGTGATCTTCTCTCGCGCGTGGAAATCCTCCAACAGCGTCGGGCCACGCTCACCGACAGTCAGCGCATCATCGGTGTGGTCGACCCGGACCCCCTGCTGCGTCGTCAGATAGCCGGTTTGCCGGTCGATCCGGTAGTCATCGAGCTGTCGCTGCTTGGCGTCGGGGTCGTCGGTGGTCACGGGCTTTCCTCTCGCCGTCGTATTGGGAATTCCCGGTATGGGTATCCCGGAGGGGACATCCGCAAACGAGAGAGGAAGCCGTGTCCGCGCAATCGGCTGTTCTGTTCGACGTCGACGGCACGCTGGTCGACTCCAACTATCTGCATGTGCACGCCTGGCAACGCGCGTTCGCCGAGCTGCACGTCGACGTGGAATCGTGGCGCATCCACCGCGCGATCGGGATGGACGGCTCAGTGCTCGTGCGCCGGCTGTCCGGCGACGCACCCGACGGCATCCGCCGGCGACTCAAAGACCTGCATTCGCAGTACTACCTGCAGTCATCGGCCCTGCTGTCGCCACTGCCGGGAGCTCGGCGGCTGCTGGAAGCCATCGCGGCCCTGCGCCTGCCGGCGGTGTTGGCCACGTCGGCGCCCGAGGACGAGCTGGCGGTGCTGCGCAAGGTTCTCAGCTGTGATGACCTCGTCGCAGCGGTCACCTCTTCGGCCGATGTCGATGTGGCCAAACCGAATCCGGACATCATCGGGATCGCGCTGGACCGGGTCGGCGCATCGGCGGAACACGCGGTGTTCGTCGGCGACGCGGTCTGGGATGTGCGGGCGTGCGTGCGCGCCGGGTTGCCCAGCATCGGTGTGCTCAGCGGCGGAATCTCCCGTTCCGAACTGGAAACAGCAGGTGCCACTGCGGTTTTCGAGAACGTTGATGATCTGCTCGACCACCTCGACCAGACACCTATCTCAGACCTGATCGGCGGAGCGGCGGTATAGGCAGCCTGTCATCCGCCTACTTGCCGCGGACACGGCGGTTGTGCTTCTTGATCGCCGTGACCAGTTCCGACTTCCGCATTGTCGAGCGGCCGTGGATGTCCAGCCGGCGGGCGACGTCCAGCAGATGCTGCTTGCTGGCATTGGCATCGACACCCTCGGCAGTCGGCCCCGAAGCGTTCGGGCCGCCGCGAGCCGCGCGCTGATCCGACGGCCCGCGCTTCTTCTTGGCCTCCCAATGGTCCCCGACCTTCTCGAAACTGTGCTTGAGCGCCGCGTACGCCACCCGGTGCGCACGCTGCTCGCTGCCGTACTCCTTGGCCGCGGCATCGTGCGCTTTGGCGAAGGTACGTTGCGCCTTGGCGCTGGAGCGCTGCAGCGTGCTGGGCAACTCGCTGCGCTTGGCGGTGCCGCTCTTCGTCGTCTTAGGCATGAGACCTCCAATCAGAGAATGCATTCCGGGCTGGGTACCCGCCGAGGCGGCGCGGCAACCATCGTCATCACGCATTCGGGGTCGATTGTGCGATCTGCAATGAATCGGTGAGTTATCAGCGCCGCCGAGCGACGAGGACCCCGGCGCCGGCCACGCCCAACGCGGTGGCAGCACCGGCAACCAGTCCCGGATGCCGAGACGCCCAGATCTGCGGACTGTGGGCGTGCGACGTGTCGTCGAATTCCCCGCGCGCGCCGTGATCGGTGGCGGCATCCATCGGCCGCCACAGGTTCTGCGTCGCGGTGCCGTCGATGCATTGGCCGGTCTGCTGCGAGTCGTAGCCGGTGCGGGCCAGATAGCGGTCCAGCAGCGGTGCGGCCACCTTCTGCGCCACCAACGTGGCGACGGTACTGTCGCCCACCCAGCGCTGCTTGCGGCGCGGATGGTCCGCCGCGTACAGCACGCTGCGCGCGACCAACTGCGGCTGGTAGATCGGCGGCACCGGTTGCGGATGGCGTCGTAGCCGGGACAGCACCCAGGAGAACTGCGGAGTGTTGACTGCGGGCATCTGGACGATCGTGAGGTTGACCTTGGAGTCTTCGTGCAGCAACTCACAGCGCACCGATTCGGTGAACCCATTGATGGCGTGTTTGGCTCCGCAGTAGGCCGATTGCAGCGGAATGGACCGCTCGCTCAACGCCGAACCCACCTGGACGATGGTGCCGTGATCGCGGGCCTTCATCTTCGCCAGCGCCGTCATGGTGCCGTAGACGAATCCGAGGTAACAGACCTCGGTCACCCGTTTGAACTCCTCGGGACCGATCTCGACGAACGGCGCGAACACCGAGGCGAAGGCAACGTTGATCCAGACGTCGATCGGTCCCAGTTCGGCTTCGGCGCGATCGGCGGCGGCCTGCACCGCCGAATGGTCGGCGACATCGGTGGGGATGGCCAGCGCGGTGCCACCGGCATTCTCGACATCGCTTGCCGCACCACGTAATCCCGCTTCACCGCGAGCGAGCAGAGCCACCTTTGCCCGGCGCTCACCGTACAGTTGCGCGACGGCGCGGCCGATCCCGGCGCTGGCTCCGGTGATGACGACGGTTTGAGTCATGGCTGAACCCCCCTGTGTACAAGTCGTTTCCCGGAAAGCCGCTCAGCAAGGCGCGCGGCCAGCGCCATGATGGTCAGCGCCGGGTTGGCCGAGCCCTGTGTCGGGCACACCGAGCCGTCGGCGAGGAACAGGTTGGGCACCTCCCACACCCGGTGATCGGCGTCGACGACGGAGTTCTCCGGGGCGGTGCCCATCCGGGCGCCGCCGATCAGGTGGGCGTAGCGCTGAATGGTGAGCACGTCTTGGGCGCCGGCGGCGTGCAGGATGTCAATGATCACCTTCGTGGAGTACTCCATGTTCGCCTTGTCGTTCCCGCAGCGGCTGTAGTCCATTCGAGCAACCGGAACGCCGTATTCGTCGGTCTCGTCGGCGAGCGTGATTCGGTTATCCGGCATCGGCAGCAGTTCGTTGAGCACCCCGATGGTGCTCCAGTGGTTGTAGTCGCGCATGTACTCGCGCAGCGCCCGGCCCCAATGTCCGTCGGCCAGCACGTGTTCGGACCATCCGATGGGCAACGGCGATACGGTCTGGATGGAGAAGCCACGGGCGAACCCGCGGGTGAGGTCGGTTTCGTAGAACTGCTCGCTGCTCACCTGCGGCGGCGGCGCCTTGTACATCCTCAGCTCTTCCGGCCATCGGCCCGCGGTCTGGGCGGCGCCCTGCACCATCACGTAGCGACCAACCATGTCGTTGTTGTTCCCCAGGCCGTGCGGAAAGCTCCGACTCGTCGAATTAAGCAGCAGCCGTGGGGTTTCGATGGAGTATCCGGCCACCGCGACGGCCTTCGCGCGCTGCAACCACTCGACCCCACCCGGCTCGTCGTAATAGACGACGCCGCGTGCCGCTCCGCTGTCGTCGAGTTCGATGCGGACGGCCATGCAGTTGGCTCGGATCTCCACTCCGTGCGCCAGCGCGTCGGGAAGGTGTGTGACGTAGGGGCTTGCTTTGGCATTGACCTTGCAGCCCTGCAGACAGTAGCCGCGGTAGATGCAGTGCGGCCGGTTTCCGAAGGTGCCGTTGACGATTCCCACCGGGCCGACCCGCATCTCGATGCCCAGGTTGCGCGCGCCCTCCCAGAGCTTCGTCGCGGCGCCGGAGACCGGGTGGGGCGACGAAGGGTAGCGGTGCGGGTAGCCCCACGGCCAGTTCTGGCCCGCTACCGGCAGTTCGGCCTCCAGCACCTCATAGTGCCGGCGGAGGTCCTCGTAGTCGATCGGCCAGTCCACCCCGACTCCATCGGCACTGCGGGTCCGCAGGTCACTGGGATGGAACCTGGGACAGTATCCGGCGTAATGCACCATCGAGCCACCGACTCCGCGCCCGGAGTTGTTCTTGCCCAGCTCGATCGGGTCGTCACCGCCGATGACGCGCTTTTGCGTCCAGTACAGCGAGTGCGAGCCGGCTTCGTCGGAGACCCAGTCGCTGTCGGGATGCCAGAACGGACCGGCTTCGATGATCACGATCCGCCAGCCCGCCCGGGCCAGACGTTGTGCGAGCACCGAACCTCCGGCGCCGGCTCCGACGATCACCAGATCGATGTCATCGTCGGTCGCGTAGCGGCGCATGGTCTTTTCACCGGGAAGGTCGCGCGCATGCACATCCAACAGGAACCGCGAGTCGTTGTCGGGCGGGCCCAGCGATCCCTTGAGCAGGCCCCGCCAGAAGTCGCCCACTACGACTCCTCTTCTCGCACCAACCGCACCGGATCCTTGGCGATGGCACCGCGGGTTTCGAACGGTTCGCGCCCGGCGGACGCACCACTCGCTCCGCCCAGCCGCATGAAGCCGCGCGGGTAGGCCGGCCCGCCGAACCCGATCTCGTTCCACGCCCACGGGTGTGAATAGAACGCGGACAGCGTCATGCGCATACACACCGACCAGGCTCGGCTGACGTTGAGCCGCGACCAGCTGTCGCCCTGCAGCCAGCCTCGGGAGAAGGCATCGACCAGTGCCAGCTGCGTGGTGACCTCGGCCTCGGCGAACGACGCCGTGCCGTACCGCTCCCGGGCGGACTCGTCCAGGCCGCGCAGCACCAGACGCCAGGTGTCCCGATCGTCGGGCATGTCCGCGTACTGGTAGCCGTCGAGTCGGCCATCGGCCAGCTTGCTGTCGACGAACTCGGCGACCGGAATTCGAGGTTCGTCGTCCTGGTCGAGCACGATGTCGCAGAACGCCCGCAGCGTGGGTTCCTCGTCGGCGCCGAAGAACCGCAGCGGACCCGGCGACTCCAACCGCGCGAGCACCACCGCCCGGGTGGCCTCGTCCCAGCTGTCGGTGGTATCGAGCACATCGAAGTCCGGGTAACGACCGATCATCTGCGGTGTCGTGCCGCGGCGTTGCCTGGGCAGCCACGACGGGTGCGGGGGCTGACGGCCGGCCCGCAGGTTCGGCAGGTGATCGGGCCGGGAGGTGTCCGCCACGAGCACCTCAGCGTTCGCGGCGCAGGACCGCGGCCAGCAGGCCCATCCCGCCGACCATCGCCATCAGGCCGGGTGCGGCGATCGGTGGGCCCATCGGCACGTTGTAGGACGCCATCTTCCAACCGCCCGGTTTGCGGGCGACCCCACGGGCATGCAGGTACTCACCCAGCAGGCCGTCGGCGGCATAGATGCCGGCGGTCAAGGGCAGCCAGCGTTTGGCCCAGCGGCGGGAGACCACACCGCCGATGCCAGCCACCACCACCGGCGGCGTGACAAGCACCGGGCTCCACATCCATTTGTTGCCGAAGCCGGCCTTGTAATGCTCGAGATAGATCTCGGCGGTGGTCACCACTGCAGCGAACGCGGTCATCGCCGAAAGCGACCTCTCGAAGCGGCCATGTGCCACATTGCGCAGCATTCGGTCCACGAGGTCGCCGGATTCGCCGATCCACTCCGCGTGACTGCCTTCCCGCAAACCGGATTCGCCGGTGCCCAGCAACGTCATTCCTTGGCCGTACCCCGCACGAAAGCGCACCAAACCTGCCCTGAGCTGGTGCCGCGCAACCCCAGCTTTCGCAACCCCAGGTTTCGCGCACAGATGAAGTGGGAATCTCCAATCGATGCATGAAGATGCACGGAGGAGGGCGAGATGAGGGCTGGCGGACTTCTCGGAATCATCGTCTTCGCGTGGCTGCTCATCGGAGTCCTGGCCACCTGGCAACGGGACTATTTCCGCGGCGGTCAAACCAGTTGCGCTACCGCGGGAACCATTGCGCTGACCACGCTCGCCGGACCACTGAACTACTTCGGCGCGAATCCCGTCGTAACGGATTGCCGGTTACCGGAAGCGCTTTCACTTGCGCCGCAGCGACTGGCTGCGGCGATACCACGGTAGTCCCCGTTGAGAGGAGTTGAGTGGTGAGATGATTGCCCTCGGAGTGATTCTGCTGATCCTGGGATTCGTCCTCAACATTCAGGTGTTGTGGTCGATCGGCGTCATCCTGCTGGTCGTCGGAGCGGTGCTGTGGATTCTGGGCTCGATCGGACGCCCGGTGGCCGGCCGGCGATACTGGTATTGATCCCACGACCCGGTCCGCTTATCTGCCCGGGCATGAGTCCCCGGCGCTAGACTGGTCGGGTTCTGCGTCGCCCACTCGGGGGATGAGAGGCACGTGCGATGGTTGGCAGTTCGCTGCTCGATCACGACTCCTTCATCCATGTCGCATTGTTCTACCGGTCGATGCACGAATACCTTGACGTACTCGTGCCTTTCGTCGCCGCTGGCGTAGCTGACGGGGACGCGGTTCTGGTGGCGGTCCCCGAGCCGAACCTGTCGCTGCTGCGAACCGCGCTGGGCGACACCGCCGACATGGTGACGCTGCTCGACATGAGCCGGGCTGGACGAAACCCCGGACACATCCTCGGCGGAGTCCTGGGATCCTTCGCCGAACGCCATCCGACGCGACTGCCACGGATGATCGGTGAACAGGTCTGGGAGGCCGCTCCGAGTTGGAGTATCCGGCGTGCGTGCAGCACGAGGCGTTGATCAACCAGGCCTTCAACGGCCGCGACGGCACGGTGATCTGCCCCTACGATGCCACCCGTCTGCCGGCCGACGTCCTGCGCGACGCCGAGGTCACCCATCCACGACTGCGCAGCTCCGGGCAGGCCGACAAACCCAGCCCGGGTTTCTCCCCCGACATCATCTGGGCGCGTTACAACGAACCACTGCCGGGCAGCCCGACCGCGGCCACCTATTCCATCAACCGGCTCGCCGATCTGGCCGGCGCGCGTTCGTTCGCCGCCAAGTACGCCCGGTGGTTCGGTATGTCCGGCCAGGACATCGCAGGCCTGCAATTGATCGTCAACGAACTCGCGACGAACAGTCTGCAGCACGCACGCGGGCCGCGCGCACTGTACTTGTGGGCGGCCGACGGCCAACTGGTCTGCCAGGTACGCGACTCCGGGCGGCTGGAGGATCCGATGGCGGGACGCCGGCCGATCAACCGCAACGTCGCGCACGGACGTGGCCTGTTCGTGGTCAACGCCACCGCGGACCTGGTACGCATCCACGCCACCGCGTCCGGAACCACGGTGCAGGCACATCTGCGGATAACGGAGCCGGCATGAGCATCGGCCGGCAGAACCCGACCGGCGAGTTCGGCCACCTCGGCTGGGCATACACCGACCACGGCGAGTTCCTGCACCGCGCTGCGCAATACCTCGAGGTCGGACTCAACCTGGGTCAGCAGGTCGCCTACGTCGGCGACGACGACCCCTCGAATCTTCGAGCCGGTCTTGCCGCGGCCGGGCTCGGCGCCGACGCGGGCGACGTCGACGTCAAGGCCGTGCCGGAACACTTCATCTTCCAGGCGCGCGGCGACGTCGTCGATGCCGAACGAATGGCGGAACGGTATGCGTCGGCCGCGCGCGCCGCCGTCGCCAGGGGCTACAACGGCCTGCGGGTCGTCGTCGACGTCACGGCGGTGGCACGAACGCCGGCACAGCGAGAGGCGCAGGCGGCTCTGGAAATCCTTGGGGGACGGCGGATCTCCACGCTCCCTGTCGCAGCGATGTGCGCCTATGACGCCACCGAACTCGGCGACGGCGCAGCAGACGGGTTGCTCTGCCTACACCCGATGGCCGGCCCCGCTCCGGTCCCGTTTCAGCTGTATGGCCAATCTGCTCAACACAATGCGATCGCACTGGCCGGGCACCTCGACGCCGCGGGCGAGTCCCTTTTCGCGGCCGCCTTGCAGCGAATCCTTCCCCTGGTGAAGCACCCCACCGTGGACATCGATGCGCGGAATTTGGAGTTCGTCGGACACCGGCAGCTCAGCCTGCTCGACCGTTGCTGCGCCGCGCACGGTCTGGTGGCGGTGCTGCGTAGCGATCGGCCGGTGGTGCAACGACTGGTCAACCTGCTCGGCTTCGACAATGTCCGCGTCGGCATGGCGGGGTGGCCGAGCTCGCCGATGAGCCACGACTATGCCGGATAGTCGGGCTGGGCACTGATCGGCTCAGCCGCGGCGCGGCGTTCCCGTCGCCGATGACTGGTATCACAGAGCGGGTAGATGCGGCTGGCCCCACAGGTACAGATGGCCACCATGAACCGATCCGACTCGACGACCCCGGCGGGCGTCTCGATACGCACCGGTCCCGATACCAACACCGGGCCGTTGCGCACCGGCTTCACCAGCCGCGGCCGCTCGGCACTCACGGCTTGTCCGCCCGAATCACCACCAGCTGCTCTTCGCGGCACCCTCGGGGGATCCGCCCGGTTCGTTCCAGCCATCCGGCCCGCGCCGAGAGCACCGGGCCGAACGAGATCCACTGTGACGCCACGATCTCGGCGTCCAGGCCGCTGTCTCGCAACGCTTTCAGCGATCGACCGACATCGGCAAGTGCCGATTGGACCAGCAGCACCGAGCCGCCCCCGCGCAATAACGTGGCAGCGCAGTGACACAGCGGGTCGAGCATGATCCGGCCGTCGACGCCACCGTTCCACGACAACTCCGGGCCGGCCACGGCCGGGATCCGGCCGCCGTGAGGTGGGCCGGGCACATAGGGCGGGTTCGACACCACCAGGTCGAACGGCTGGCAGGCCAGAGCGCAGATCCAGGAACCGTGCCGGATATCCACTTCGACACCCGCGACGCGCGCGTTGTCCCGCGAGCACCGCGCCGCACGCGCGCAGATGTCGAACGCTGTGACACTGCCGGCACCCATCTGGGCCGCCGCAATCGCCACGACCCCGGATCCGGTGCACAAATCGAGCACCCGGCTCCCGCGGACCAGCCCGGAGACTTCCATGGTGTCGATCAGCAGGTGTGAATCCTGCTGCGGCGCATAAACTCCGGCCGGGGTCAGCAAGTCGGGCCTGACGATGCGAGCAGCGGTGATGGGGTTCACTCAGCCGGTTTACCCGACCGCGGCGGCGGACAAACGCCCCGAACCCCCGCGCATATCCGTTCCGCGTCAGGGGTAGTCCCCAGCTATGACTCTGCGCGCCGCCACCGCGATCCCCATCGAATCCGTCGAGGTCTCGGCGTACTCGATCCCCACCGACGCCCCGGAGTCCGACGGCACCCTGACGTGGGACTCGACCGTCCTGGTGCTGGTCGGCGTGCGCGCCGGAGGGCTGGTGGGAACCGGCTACACCTATGCCGGCACCGCGGCGGCCACCGTGGTGAGGTGCATGCTGGCCGACGTCATCACCGGCGAGGACGCGTTGCAGCCGCCGGCCCGGTGGGCCGCGATGCAGCACGCGGTGCGCAACATGGGCAAGCCGGGGGTGGTCGCAATGGCGGTCTCGGCGGTCGACATCGCACTGTGGGACCTGCTGGCCCGCCTGCTCGACGAGCCGCTGACCGTCACGCTCGGCGCCGTCCGCGACGCCACCCCGATCTACGGCAGCGGCGGATTCACCTCCTACGACAACGCCACCCTGTGCGAGCAGTTGTGCGGGTGGGCCGACGCCGGAATCCCCCGGGTCAAGATGAAGGTGGGGCGCGATCCGGATGCCGACGCCGGCCGGGTTGCCGCGGCCCACTCGGCGATCGGCGGCGGGATCGAGTTGTATGTCGACGCCAACGGCGCTTACCACCGCAAGCAGGCCTTGTGGTGGGCGGAGCGTTTCGCCGATTTCGGGGTGCGGTGGTTCGAGGAACCGGTCAGCTCCGATGATCTCGACGGCCTGCGCCAACTGACCGAGCACGGGCCACCCGGTATGGACATCGCCGCCGGCGAATACGGCTATCACCTACCGTATTTCGAGCACATGCTGGCCGCGGGCGCGGTGGACTGCCTGCAGGCCGACGTCACCCGGGCGCTGGGGATTACCGGCGTGCTCAAAGTCGGTGCGCTCTGCGATGCCCGGGGCATCGATCTTTCCCTGCACTGCGCACCGCAGATCAGCGGTCAAGTCGGCACCGCGCTGTGGCATCTGCGCCATCTCGAATACTTCCACGACCATGTGCGGATCGAAGGGCTGGCGTTCGACGGTACCAGCGACCCGCAGCCGGGCGGAGTGCTGCGCCCGGACCGCTCGGCCCCCGGGCACGGCCTGACCGTCAAATCCGCTGACCTCGAACAGTTCCGAGTCGCCTGAATCAGACGGCAGCGGCTGTCGCACCCGATTGCTCACCGCTCAATCGTTGTCGCGCAGATCGCGCACGGTCTGGCGCGCCGACTCGGTGAACTCGTGCAACTTCTGCTTGGCATTCTTGGTGGCGATGCTGACCCGGTCCGGGTCCTTGATCATCGCCTTGGCGGTGTTCGTCGCGATGTCCATCCGGATCTGCGGCGGAACCGGTGCGATATCCGGGTCCACCACCACTTCCAGCACCACCGGGGTCGGCGCCGCCAGAGCCTGGTCCCAGGCATGCCCGATGTTCTTCGGGTCGTCGCAGCGGATACCGGTCAGCCCGAGCAGGTTGGCGAACTCGGCGTACGGCACATCCGGAATGTGTTGTGATCCCTCGAACTTCTTCTCCCCGCCCATCGCCCGCTGCTCGAAGGTGACCTGGTTGAGGTCCTGGTTGTTGAACACGCAGAAGATCAGCGGGCCCTTCGACAGCCGCTCCTTGTACCGCTTGACGGTGATCATCTCGGCCATGCCGTTCATCTGGAACACGCCGTCGCCGACCAGTGCGATCACCGGGCGGCCCGGGTGCGCCAGCTTGGCGGCGATCGCATACGGGGTGCCGGGTCCCATGGTGGCGAGGTTGCCGGCCAGCGACGCCGCCATGCCGGGTCGTAGCCGCAGATGCCGGGCCCACCAGTTGGCGACCGAGCCCGCATCGGTGGTGATGACGGAGTTGTCGGGCAGCCGCTTGGACAGCTCATGCACCACGACCTCCGGGTTGAGCGGGCTGGCTTTGTCGTGGGCCCGCTTGTCGAGCACCCGCCACCACTCGGCGACCTCGCCTTCGATCTTCTTGCGCCAGGACCGGTCGTCCTTGCGCTTGAGTAGCGGAATCAGTTCTTGCAGGGTGTCTTTCGAATCGCCGATCAGATTGGCATCCATCGGATACCGGACACCGATCATCCGGCCGTCGTGGTTGATCTCCACGCCCCGGCACTGCCCTTCCTTGGGCAGCCATTCGGAGTAGGGAAAGCTGGATCCGATCATGAAAAGCGTGTCGGCGCCGGACATCATCGCTTCGCTGGCGGTGGAGCCGAGCAGTCCGATCGGGCCGGTGACATAGGGCAGATCGTCGGGCAGCGAAGCCCGGCCCAGTGAGGTCTTGGCTACGCCGGCACCGAGCAACTCGGCAACCTGCACCACTTCCTCAGAAGCGTCGGCGGCGCCGGCACCGACCAGAATCGCCACCTTCTCGGAGTCGTTGAGAATGTCGGCCGCCTTCTGCAGTTCGGGTTGCGCCGGCAACATCCGCGGTTTGGACCAGCCGACACCGCTGAACACCGCACCGTGTACCCGCGGCGGCGACGGCACCGCGTCCTCTTCGGCGACATCCTCGGGCAGGATGATGGTGGCCACCGTCCGGTTGGTCAGAGCCATCTTGCACGCCCGGTCCACCAGATGTCGCGCCTGCTCCGGCGCCATGCAGATCTGCACGAAGTCCGACGAGACGTCCTTGTAGAGCGACAGCGGGTCGATCTCCTGCTGGAACGCCGCACCCAGCGACATCCGCTTCTGCTGACCCACGATCGCGACCACCGGCTGGTGGTCGAGCTTGGCGTCGTAGAGCCCGTTGAGCAGGTGGATCGCCCCGCCGCCGGAGGTGGCCAGGCAGCAGCCGAGCTCGCCGGTGAACTTCGCGTGGCCGGTCGCCATGAAGGCGGCCATCTCCTCATGGCGGGGCTGGATGAGTTCCGGATCGCCATCAGCCCGGTCGAGGGCGCCCAGCATGGAGAGGATGCCGTCACCGGGATATCCGAAGATCCGGTGCACTCCCCACTGCCTGAGTCGGTCGATGATGAAGTCCGCGGTTTTCAGCTTCCGAGTCAACTGCACGGTGCGCTCCCCTTCTGTCGGCACACGGTTACGCCTTGTCTCAGCGCGTACCCGGGCGCCCGGAGGGTGAAACCCGCAACCAGTTGCGCCGCTTGGGTAAATTGTGGATAGTTACGAAGCTCGGGCGTTCAGGAAGTAGCGCCGGTCTGGATCGTCCGTGCATTCATTCCTGCGATTCCAGACCGCGGTTTGCCCCGCCGGCCGTTGGAACCAGCTCATACTGGTTGGGTACGAGAAGGCAGGTATGCGGTGGTCGGGGATGTCAATGCTGGGTTCACGGCGCCGATGGGCGAAGACGACGAGGTCCCCAGCGACCTCGACTTCATCGTGGGCCACGGGGAGGCGCAGCGGGTCGGCCGGTTCAGGTACTGGCTCGGCGAGCAGCGCTGGGAGTGGTCGGACGCGGTGGCCCGGATGCACGGCTATGAGCCCGGCACTGTGGAGCCCAACACCCAGTTGCTGCTACAGCACAAGCACCCCGAGGATCGCCCCCAAGTCGCCGAGGTACTGGATCGGGTGATGCTGGGCGAGCCGTTCAGCAGCCGGCACCGCATCATCGACACCACCGGGCAGGTGCACTGGGTGATCGTGGTCGGCGACCGCATGCTCGACGACACCGGCGTGCCGACCGGTACGGCAGGCTTCTACGTCGACGTCACCGATGTCCTACAAGCCGATGTCAGCGCCGCGGTCTCGGAGGTCGCCGAGTCGAGGGCGGTGATCGAGCAGGCCAAGGGTGTGCTGATGGTCGCCTATGGCATCTCCGCCGCGCGGGCATTCGACATCCTGGTGTGGCGGTCGCAGGAGACGAACGTCAAGGTCCGCGACCTGGCGGCCCGTTTCCTGGAAGCGTTCACCGGCAGGTTGCCCAGCGAGGTGCTGTCCGATCTGGACCACACGCTCCTGACCGTGACCTGAATCAGCGGCACGGGGTCGACGCCGGCATCGCCGCGTACGGATTCATTGGGTCCCACCTTGCCGGTCCACCACCTGGTGCGCCACCTCGGCAAGCGGGATGTTCATGTTCTGCGAGAGCCGTTTGAGCAATTCGAAAGCCCGCACCGCATCGACGTCGAACCGCTCCATAAGCATCCCCTTGGCCTGGCCGATGACATCACGGGAAGCCAGCGCGCTGCGGAACTGCTCGTCACGGCGCACCATGTGCCAGGCCAGTGCGGTGTGGGTGGCCAGGGTCAGACCCAGCTCCACCGCGTCGTCGTCGAAGACGCCGGGCGATTCGGCGTAGAAGTTCAGGGCTCCGGTGGTGCCCTCGCCGGTGAACAATTCGAACGCCAGGATCGATCGGATCGGGGTCGTTTGGAACACCTCCTGGCAGTAGGACGGCCAGCGTTCCTCTTGGGAGATGTCATCCAGGCGAACCAGGTGGTGCTTCCAGGCCGCTGTCAGGCACGGCCCCTCCCGCAGGCGACGCTGGATGTCATCGAGGAGGACGGGATACCGCCCCGTCGAGGACAGCGTCTGCACATCGCCGCCCACGGTTGTCAGCGTGACGCCGGCGTGTTGGGCGCGGGTCATGTGAGCCAGTAGGTTCGTGAGCAGCTCATCGAGCGCAACGTCGCTGTCGACGCACGGCCGCTGGTTCAGCGTGTGAACCAGGCCCGCGACATCACGCATCATGTCATTGCGGTTCGTCGTCGCCGTCATGTCTTCGCTCCGCCCAACGTCGCCATCCAGCGTGTTCATGGTCCTCTGATCGGGCGGACCCGGCAACATTTCCCTCGACAGCCCTGCCGCGACGGTTACCCCGAGACCGACGGCCTGGACCCGAGCACCGTTACCGAATCGTTGCAGAGCCGTGAGGATCGGCGTAGGTTCGTTAGCAGGTTGAGTTCACAGCCACCCGGAAGACGCGTCAACCACGCCAGCCAGGGAGGCCTACTCCCTGCATCTCATCCGTGAAGGTGTACTCGCATCGACGCGATCCCACAGTACGAGTTTCGACTGATGGAGAAAGCAATGCACACAGTGAAAACCCTTGCGCCGGCGTCGCCGGTGCCCCGAATACATACCCTTCCGCCCTGCGATACCTGGGAGAGCCACACCGCTCGTTCCGTCACCCACTGGGGATGTTCTGGGGCGGTGATCAGCGTGGACGGCGAACTCGACGCTTCCAACGCCGGACAGCTGGCCGACCACGTGCAGCGCTGCGCAGCCTACTGCGAGTGGTTGGTGCTCGATCTCAACGATCTGGAATTCATTGGCATCGCGGGCTTTTCGGCACTGAAGACGATCACGGGTCGATGCGCCGACGCCTTGGTTCACTGCACGACGGTACCCGGAGTCGCGGTAACGCGGCTGCTGCGAATCTGCGATCCGAACAACGAGTTGCCCACCACCGCGTCGGTGGCCGAGGCGCTGGCCGGCATACCCGACCTTCGATCGGTCCGCTGACTCACTCGGCCGATGGCGCCGCTGGGACTCAGTACCAGCGGCGTCGGCCGAGAACCGGGCGGTCGATCCTGCCCAGCAGCCAGAACACGGCCCCGATGACCAACAGGGCGATCCCGATCGCCCACAGCACATAGACGCCGAAGACGAGCCCCAGGATCAACAGGACCAACCCGAGGCCGATCATGATTCGTACCCGAGGATCGCGTCGCGCGCCCGGTCCAGCATCGAGGCGAATGGACCGGCCAGCACATTGGCCAGTGGGCTCTCTACCCCGGGGTGCGGCCTGGTCGGTGCGATCGCCTCGGCGAGCCTGACCGCCCGTTCCATCCGCAGCAGCTCGTCGTCGCTGAGTTCGGCTCGCAGCCCGGAGAATTCGTCACGTTCCTCGCGTTCTGCGTGGTCGATGACGTCGTCGCGCAGCTCCCTGAGTTTCTCGGTGAAGAACTCCGAATCCACGTCGACGTCCTCCAGGTGGGCCAGCACCGTCTTGGCCTGTTTCTCCTCTTCCAGTCGCGCGCTGACCACCTTGCGACCGTGGTCGAGTTCGCGGGCGACCCGCGGGTGCACGATCTCTTCTTCGGCGGTTTCGTGCACCGCCAAGAGGCGGCGCAGCCGAACGAAGGACTCCTCGCGCTCGTTGCCGGCGGCCAGCAGAGTCTCGTCGAACAGGGCCTTGATCTTCTCGTGCTGCGCGGTGAGGAAATCGACCACGCCGGTCGGGTTGTGCAAAGTCGTCTGTGCCATAGCTAGGGGCTACCCCGGCCGGACGCGGGCGAAACCCGCACCGAACTACCCCAAGGGACGCAGCGAGCAGTCGGGAGAGGAACCGGGCCGTCCCTCTCTCAAAGAGCTTGCGCCGCAAGCGCTGGCGTCATGTATCAGCGCCGGAAGGCGATTGACAACGCCAGCACGTCTAGTACCAGTAGCAGCCAGCCGGTCACTGGGACAATGAATCCGCGTGGGCGCCACGCCGTGAAGAAGGAGGCCAGGATTGTCAGCGCGGCGATCGCCGGAGCGCCGTAATAGAACACGCCGAACAGGACTCCGCTGGGGCCGACGTCGGGGCATTCAACGGTGCTGCATGCGGCGGTGCTCATCACCGCCCCGACCGCGAAGGTCATCACCAGGGCGGCGCCGACGATGGTCAGCAGTGCCAGCACCCAGTTGACCCAGAATCGGGCGCGGTTGGCTTCCCGCTCAAGGGGTACCGGCATCGGCTCTGCCATCACAGCGTCACCTCTTGGCCCGCCAGTTCCTTTACCACCGCATCGCAGAATGCGGGCAAGTCGTCGGGTTTGCGGCTCGACAGCAGGATCGACGGCCCACAGTCGCAACGCACCAGTTCCTCGTCGACCCACTCCCCGCCCGCGTTGATGATGTCGGTGCGCAGGCTGGGCCACGACGTGATCCGCCGTCCGGCAAGGACTCCCGCTTCGACCAGGGTCCATGGGCCATGGCAGATGACGGCGACCGGCTTGCCGGTGTCGAAGAACTCGCGGACGAACGCGACCGCGCGTCTGTCGGTACGCAACTGGTCCGGGTTAGCCACTCCACCCGGCAGCACCAGCGCGTCGAAGTCATCCCCGGACACGTCACTGACCATCCGGTCCACGTCGAAATCGTCGGCGCGGTCCAGATGGTTGAACGCACGTACGGGCCCGGTGGTGGTCGACAGCAGCGCGGGCCAGGCTCCGGCCTTGGCTACCGCCCGCCACGGTTCGGTCAGCTCAACCTGCTCGACGCCCTCGGGCGCCACCAGAAATGCGACCTGCCGGCCACGCAGCGATCTGGACATCAAGCTCTCCTTCCACCCTGATCCGTCCCGCCCGATACCCGAAGGCGGCTGTCGTCGCGGTCATCGCGGTTACTGCCGGCGCACTTCGATCCGACCCCCCGCATCACGGCAGTCAAAAGCGGGCTGGGCGCAGGTTGCCGGCCCGCGCAGCAGCGCCCCGTCGCGGATGTCGAAGCGTGAGCCGTGGCAGGAACAGGTCACCACGGTGCCGGCCAACTCGCCCTTACTGAGCAGGCATCCCCGGTGCCCGCACCGGTCGTGGATTGCGAAGACCTGCGTGCCGCGGCGAACCACCAGGACCGGTGTTCCGTCGGCGTCGGACGAACGCAATTGCCCCTCAACAAGTTCCGAGCTATCCATTACCGGCACCCAGTCCTGTGGTCCGCGGTCGAACGCGGTCTGGTTCACGCCGACACCCCGGGCGTAGGCGAGGTGGCCGCCGAGATAGCCACCCACGCCCAAGGTGGCGGCGCCACCGAGGCCGAGGAACGCCGCGCGCAGCCGTCGGCCCCGCAACCGGTTGACCAACGACGCGCCGTACATCAGCAGGGCGCTCGTGTTCGCGCCGGCGTGAACCAGCCCGAGCCGTCGAGACGTCTCATCGGACAGCTCGGTGTCGGCCCAGTCACTGATACCGGTGAGAGCGGTCGGGGCGAACCCGGCGATCCCGACCGCGGTCAGCCGGTTGGCCGCCGCGGCGCCGGCTCGCGGAGCCAGCAGGTCCAGGAGCAATGCCGACAGGAATGAACCGATAACCAGGTCGGTCAGGGGTGGATGCGCCGGGTGCCCCAGGCCGGTCCCGCTGATGACGTCCTTGAGGGTGCCCCGCCCGGTCAGGCGACGCACCCGGGCGGCGATCAGCTGCGCCGGGCCGTCGAGGATGCGCGCCCGCTCAACCGCCTTGGTCAAACGGCGGGCCGGGGCGGTGGTGGTCGACAGGTTCGGCATCTCCCAAGGTCCTTTCGATCGTCTGCTGCTGCGCTGGCCCGCTGAGCTTTGGCGTAGGCCGGTTCCAGGGGCCGGTTCCAGGGGCCGGTTCCAGGGGCCGGTTCCAGCCGTCGCTCAGTACTTGCCACACGTCTTGGCGATGGGTCCGAACAGAGTGACGTACTGGGCCGCCTCCGGCACCCCCTGGGCCTGCTCGAGCATCTGCTCACGCTGCTGCGCGGGCGAGGCGAGGAAGTCCTGCAGGAACGACTGCGCCACGGGTGTGGCATTGAAATTCGCTGCTGTTTCCGGTGATTGGGCGTTCATCGCCGCCACCACCTGGGAGTAGCTGCACGTCGTGTTGATCGCGGGATTCTGCGACCATTGGCTTGGCTGAGCCGGTTGGCCCGGTTGAGTCGGTTGGCCCGGTTGAGCCGGTTCAGCACTCGCGAGTCCGGTGCCGGCCGCCAACGCCAGCGCCATACCGCCGACGGCGGCAAGCCTGGTCAAAGACGCTGTGATCATTGGATTCTCCCCTTCAATTCATGTTCCGTCGACGACGGCACCGAACTAGGCTTGCCGTTTTCAGCCGCGCTAAACCACGGTTTGCCCACGAGTCGCATTGGGTAGTCATCGAAATGCTGTGTTTGGACGGATTCTCACCGCAGTGGGCCTGTCGGGCTACACGCTGCTGTCCTGGCCCGGGGCCGGTGACGCGGCCGCTTCCGCCTGCCCCGACGTCAACGTGGTGTTCGCCCGCGGAACCGGCGAACCGCCCGGGGTGGGATCGATGGGCCAACAATTCATCGACGCCCTGCGGTGGCGGCTGTGGGGGCGCGCCGTGGACGTCTACCCGGTCGACTTTCCAGCGGTGCCCGAATTCGGCCCGACCGCCTCCGGCGTCGCCGACGCGGTCGGCCACGTCCGCGAAATGACCACCGACTGCCCGCACACCCGGATGGTGCTCGGTGGGTACTCCCGCGGCGCGGCCCTCATCGGCTACGCCACCGATCCCAGCGCCGCCGGACTGGCGGGCCCGCTGCCACCCGAGGCAGCCGTTCACGTCGCAGCCGTCGCACTGTTCGGCAAGCCCTCCGACGCCTTCTTGGGCTCGATCGGCGCTCCGCCGGTGGAGTTCGGCCCTGGCTACGCGGCCAAGACCATCGACCTGTGCGCGCCCGGTGACCCGGTCTGCTCGACGGGCAGCGACGGCGCAGCGCACGCGGCGTACTCCGCGAACGGCATGACAGCACAGGCGGCGGATTTCGCCGCAGAACGCCTGGCGCCACCGGTGGATCACCAGACATGAGCGCCGCGCTGCTCGAGTTGTGCCCGCCGCAGGTGCTGCGTCAATACGCCCTGATCGCCGACGGCGAGCGCGGGATCGTGGTCGGGCCCCGGGGCGATTTCTGCTGGATGTGCCTGCCCCGCTGGGACAGCCCGGCGGTGTTCAGCTCGCTGCTCGGCGGCGCGGGCGTGTACGCCGTCACCCCGGAGCAGCGTTACGTGTGGGGCGGCCACTATGAGGAGCGGTCACTGATCTGGCGGTCACGTTGGGTCACCACCGATGGGATCGTCGAGTGTCGTGAGGCGTTGGCATTCCCCGGCGACACCCACACCGCGGTGGTGCTGCGACGCATCCGGGCACTGGACAAGCCGGTGCGGATGCGGGTCGCACTCGACGTCCGGGCCGACTTCGGCACCACGATGACGAAGTTGTCCTGCGCCGACGGATTGTGGACCGGACGATCCGGCCCGCACCGCTTCCGGTGGGCTGGTGGCGCAGAGGCACGGGCTGACGACGACGGTTCGCTGCGGACGGTCCTGGACGTGGTTCCCGGCCGCGATCATGACCTGGTGCTGGAGTTGTCCGACCACGAACTGAGCGGCGATCCGGTGGACGCCGCCGAGGCCTGGCCAACCACCGAAAGCGCATGGAGACACGCGGTTCCGGAGCTCACCGGCACGATGGCCGACGTCGACACCCAGCTGGCCTACGCGGTGTTGCGCGGCCTGACCAGCAGCAGCGGCGGGATGGTGGCCGCGGCAACTATGTCGCTGCCCGAGCGGGCCAAGGAAGGGCGCAACTACGACTACCGCTACTGCTGGATCCGCGACCAGTGCTACGCCGGGCAGGCGATCGCGGTCGCCGGAGCGCATCCGCTGCTCGACGATGCGGTCCGGTTCGTCACCGAGCGGGTACTGGCCGACGGACCGGACCTGCGACCGGCCTACTGCGTGGACGCCGGCCCTCCGCCGGCAGAACAGGAGCTGTCACTGCCCGGCTACCCGGGTGCGGCGGTCAAGACCGGCAACTGGGTGGGCGAGCAGTTCCAGCTCGACAGCTTCGGCGAGGCGCTGCTGCTGCTGGCCGCCGCCGCCCGACTGGATCGGTTGGACAGCACCCATTGGGGTGCGGTGCACACTCTGGTGGATGCGATCGAAAAGCGTTGCGGTGATGTCGACGCCGGAATCTGGGAACTAGACGACCGACGCTGGGCGCACTCCCGGTTGATGTGCGCGGCCGGACTGCGCCGGATCGCCGGGGTGGCATCGCTGCGCGAGGGCGCTCGGTGGCTCCAACTGGCCGACAAGCTCGTCGCGGATGTCAGCACCGACTGTCTGCACCACGACGGCAGATGGCAACGCGCGCCCGACGATCCGGGGGTCGACGCGGCCCTGTTGCTGCCCGGCCTGCGGGGTGCCGTCCCGGCCGATGATGCCCGCACGGTGGCCACCCTGGCCGCGGTGCGCCGCGAGTTGACCCAGGACGGGTTCGTCTACCGGTATCGCCCGGACCAGCGCGACCTCGGCCAGGCCGAAGGGGCGTTCCTGTTGTGCAACTTCGTGATGGCCCTGGCCGACCACCAGCAGGGCAATGAGCTCGCGGCGCTGCAGTGGTTCGAGCGTGGCCGCACCGCCTGCGGCCCGCCCGGCCTGCTCACCGAGGAGTACGACGTGGGCCAGCGCCAGCTGCGCGGCAACCTGCCGCAGGCGTTCGCGCATGCGCTGCTGTTCGAGTCCGCACATGTTCTGTCCGAAGACTTCACGGCTTGAGCTGAAGCCTTGGGTGAGCGAAGCACACCGCTACCGCAACTGATCTCGCAGGCGGGCCAGCGATTTGGCCAGCAGACGTGATACGTGCATCTGGGAGATACCGACCCGCTCCGCGATCTGCGTCTGCGTCATCGATTCGAAGAACCGCAACACCAGCACGGTGCGTTCCCGCTCAGGAAGCGCGTTGAGCAAGGGCCGCAACGTTTCTCGATCATCGATCCGGACCAGGCCTGCGTCGAAATCCCCCAGCGTATCGGCGATCGAGCGGACGTCGTCCTCGTCGGATTTGCCGCCGCTGTCGATCGACAGCGTGTTGTAGGAGCTGCCGGCCACCAGGCCCTCGACCACCTCCTCGCGGCTCATCTCCAGTTCCCGGGCCAGTTCGGAGGCGGTCGGCGCGCGCCCGAGGCGCTGCGAGAGTTCGGCTGTCGTCGCGCCGAGCCGCAGATGCAGCTCCTTGAGCCGGCGGGGCACCTTGACCGACCAGCTGTTGTCCCGGAAATGCCGCCGGACCTCGCCCATGATGGTCGGCACCGCGAATGAGACGAAATCCGAGCCGGTCTCGATATCGAATCGGGTGACGGCGTTGACCAGCCCGACCCGAGCAACCTGAACGAGGTCGTCACGCAACTCACCACGGCCCTCGAAGCGGCGTGCGATGTGGTCGGCCAGCGGCAGGCACCGCTCGACGATCTTGTCCTTGCGGTTGCGGTAGTCGGCCGAGCCGGAGTCGTATTGCGCGAGTTCGCGAAACAGGTCACCGACATCGGAGTACTCCGAGCCGGACTGGGAGCCGCCAGAGGCGGCGCGCCGGATCACCGCCCGGCTTCTGCCCGTCGAGTTGTCAGGGTCACCCCGAATACCGCAACCGCGCTACCGTTTTCATGACCATCTTGGAACGTCCGCACGTCGTCCACCAGCGACGTCAGCACATGCCAGCTGAAGCTGCCCGGGGTCAGCACATCGGCCCCGTCGCAGGCGGCCGAGGCCTGTATCGTCACGTCGTCGTCATGCGGGTCGATGACCACAGTCAACGTCGCGTCCGGTGCCGCGCAACGGATCAGCAGGGTGCACAGCTCATCGATCGCCAGCCGTAGATCGGCCACCTTGTCGACGTCGAGATCCTCGAAGGTGGCGATCGCACCGACCAGCATGCGCACCACCGCCAGACTCTCCAGCCGTGGGGTCACCCGCAGTTCCACGGCCCGCTCGCTATGTGGCCGCCGGATCCGCTGGCTCTGAATGTCGGCCATTGAGCCTCCCGGCATGTCGGTCATTGAGCCTCCCGGCGAATTCGGACCGAGACCACGGTTGGGCGCCAGCAAATCTGCGGCTGCCCGAAGACCAGTCATGGGTGTGCCTATACCCAGTTACCAGCGCATTGAATCATCAATTCCGACAATTTTCGAGACCAGACGCAAAACGGCCCGGCTGGAAAACCAACCGGGCCGCTTCTGCGTCTGGGGCTAGCTCGTCGAGTGCTGCCAATGCGCCTCGGGGTGGGCCCGGTGCCACTCATGGTTCACCCTGCCGATCCGACGGTGTTCGATGACCAGCCACAATGCGCCCAGAGCGGCGGCGACCACTGCGACGATGGCCACCTCCACACCCTGACGGTCGTGTCCGGTGCCGAATGCGGTGAGGCAGCCGATTCCGGTGACCATGCCCACCACCAGCAGGGCATAGCCGGGCCAGCCCATCACGTCGATGACGGCACGGCCGGCATGCGGCCGGGTCGTCCGGACGTGGTCAACCGGGTCGCGAAATGTGTCACCCATGTGCAGTTCCTCTCCTGAGTCGTCCGGCCCATCCGGAAGGCGTCCCCAGGTCGTCCTTGCTAAGCCGAACCTGCGCACGCCCAAAATCTATCGTAGTCCGATGTGTTTCGATTTTGGTTCGATTTCCAGATATCTCACAGGCATCTCGCAGTAGAAGCCTGTCTCCCACCGCCCAGGTTTGGGCCGACCGCCCCCCGGGGAAGCCTTGAAGTGTGGCGGGCCTGCAGACCGCGCGGGCCCGCCACCCCCACAAATCCAGGGAGGGATTTATGTCGGACGACAAGAGGAGCGGACCCGAAGAAGGGATCCGGGGCGCCGTGGAAGGCGTCAAAGGCATGGCCAAGGAAGCAGTCGGAACCGTGACCGGTAACGACGAAATGGCTCGGGAGGGCCGAGCGCAGCAGGACAAGGGCGAAGCCCAACGTGACGCCGCCAAACGCGAAGCCGAGGCCGAAGCGGCTCGGGCCGCGGCCAAAGCCGCGGAGAAGCGCGAACAGTCCCACCAGTAGCCACCCTTGGCCAGATTGAAGATGGGCCCGGCCCGCCTGGCGGACCGGGCCCATCGCTGCGGGGTTACCGGACTGGCGCAGCGGGTAGACGAGTGCGAAGAGCGAAGCACCGAGTGTTGGAGAGTCAGGCATGGAGATCTTGCTGCTGACGGATGGCGACGAATTCGAACAACCACTGTCCGCGCTGCGGATGTTCGGACATGCCATCACCCGCGGTCGGCTCGCCGGCGACGCCCGTACCGAATGCCGGGGAGCCAAAGCCGTACTGGTAGACGGCTGTACCGACCTGTCAGCCGCGCGCGAGGCCTGTCGACGGCTCGACGTCTGGGTACCGTCGGCTGTCGTACTGGCGGTGGTGAACGCCGAGGACTTCGCCGCAGTCGACCTGGACTGGCACGTCGATGACGTCCTGGTTGCTGCCGCAGGCCCGTCCGAGGCGCACGCGCGACTGCGCCTCGCCTTGGCGCGGCGTCGTCAATCGATCGGCAATGCAATGCAATTCGGAGATCTTGTGATCTATCCGGACAGTTACACCGCGTCTCTGGCCGATCGCGATCTGGACCTCACGCTCACTGAGTTCAAGCTGCTGAACCATCTGGTGCAGCACGCAGGCCATGCGTTCACCCGCGCCAGGCTGTTGCATGAGGTTTGGGGCCATGAGGCCAGCCGCCGCACCGTGGATGTTCACATTCAGCGATTGCGCGCCAAGCTCGGTGTCGAACACGAATCGATCGTCGACACCGTTCGCGGCGTCGGTTACATGGTTCCGGCGTCACCTCAACCGCAGTTGGCCCTGACCAACTGAAGTCGCCGCACAATTGGCACGATGGCTGGATGAGCCGAGAGACCCAAGCCCCGCTGGCGCGGTTCTCGGCGCTGACCCGGGACTGGTTCACCGGAACATTCACCGCCCCCACACCTGCCCAGGCACAGGCCTGGTCGGCGATCGCCGACGGGCACAACACGCTGGTCGTCGCACCCACCGGATCCGGGAAGACGCTCGCGGCGTTCCTGTGGGCGCTGGATCGGCTGGCCGCCACGCCGTCCCCGGAGAAACGTGCCACCCGGGTGCTGTATGTCTCACCGCTCAAGGCGCTGGCGGTTGACGTCGAACGCAACCTGCGCACCCCGCTTGCCGGAATCGGCCGGATAGCGGCGCACCGCGGTGAACCCGTGCCGAACATCACGGTCGGGGTGCGCTCCGGCGACACCTCCCCCGCCCGACGCCGCGAGTTGGTGAGCAAGCCACCGGACATCCTGATCACCACCCCGGAGTCACTGTTTCTGATGCTGACGTCTGCGGCGCGCGACACCCTGACCGGGGTGCAGACGGTGATCGTCGATGAGGTGCACGCGGTGGCCGGAACCAAACGCGGCAGCCACCTGGCGTTGTCGCTGGAACGGCTCGACGCGATGCTGGACACCCCGGCCCAGCGCATCGGGCTCAGCGCCACCGTGCGGCCACCCGAGGAGGTCGCCCGATTTCTGTCCGGGCAGTCACCGACCACGATCGTGGCGCCCGCCGCAGCCAAGACGTTCGCGCTCACCGTGCAGGTGCCGGTTCCCGACATGGCCGCCCCGGCCGAAGGTACCGTCTGGCCGGAGGTCGAGGAGCGCATCGTCGATCTGATCGAAGCGCACCACTCCTCCATCGTGTTCGCCAACTCCCGGCGGCTGGCCGAGCGACTGACCGGGCGGCTCAACGAGATTCACGCCCAGCGCAGCGGTGACGATCTGGTACTGGCACGCGCGCACCACGGCTCGGTGTCCATCCAGACCCGAGCCGACGTCGAGGAAGAGCTCAAGAGCGGGCGGCTGCGGGCGGTGGTCGCCACCTCGAGCCTGGAATTGGGCATCGACATGGGTGCGGTCGACCAGGTGATCCAGATCGAGGCGCCGCCGTCGGTGGCCGCCGGCCTGCAGCGCATCGGCCGAGCCGGACACCAGGTCGGCGAGATCTCCCGCGGGGTACTGATTCCCAAGCACCGCATGGACCTGATCGGATGCGGCGTCGCGGTGCAGCGGATGCTGGCCGGCCAGATCGAGACCCTGTCGGTACCGGCCAATCCCCTCGACATCCTGGCCCAGCACACGGTTGCCGCGGCAGCGCTGGAACCGCTGGACGCCGAGGCCTGGTTCGACACCGTGCGGCGCAGCGCACCGTTCGCCACCTTGTCGCGCAACGTATTCGAGGCGACCCTGGACCTGCTCAGCGGCAAGTACCCGTCCACCGAGTTCGCCGAACTGCGGCCCCGGCTGGTCTACGACCGTGACGCCGGCACCCTGACCGCGCGGCCGGGCGCGCAGCGGCTGGCCGTCACCTCCGGCGGTGCGATTCCGGACCGGGGACTGTTCGCCGTGTATCTAGCTGGTGCCGAAAAACCTTCCCGGGTAGGTGAACTCGACGAGGAGATGGTCTACGAGTCGCGGCCCGGTGACGTGATCTCACTGGGCGCCACCAGTTGGCGGATCACCGAGATCACCCACGACCGGGTGCTGGTGGTCCCGGCTCCCGGCCAGGCCGGCCGGTTGCCGTTCTGGCACGGCGACGGAATCGGCAGGCCGGCCGAGCTGGGTGCTGCCGTGGGGGCATTCACCGCCGAGCTGGCCGGCATGAATCGGAAATCCTTCGATGCCCGTTGCGCACAACTGGGTTTCGACGACTACGCGGTCGACAACCTCTGGCGGCTCCTGACCGACCAGCAGTCGGCCACCGGCGCGATACCGTCGGACACCACGCTGGTGGTGGAACGATTCCGCGACGAGCTCGGCGACTGGCGGGTGGTGCTGCACTCACCGTACGGGCTGCGGGTGCACGGACCGCTGGCGCTGGCGGTGGGCCGGCGACTGCGGGAGCGCTACGGTATCGACGAGAAGCCGACGGCATCCGATGACGGCATCGTGGTTCGCCTGCCCGACACCGACATCGAATACGACGGCGCGGCTCCCGGCGCGGAACTGTTCGTCTTCGACGCGGACGAGATCGAGGCGATCGTCACCGCCGAGGTGGGCGGCTCGGCCCTGTTCGCCGGCCGCTTCCGGGAATGCGCGGCCCGGGCACTGCTGCTGCCGCGCCGGAACCCGGGCCGTCGCACGCCGCTGTGGCAGCAACGCCAGCGGGCCGCCCAACTGCTGGACGTGGCACGGCGATACCCGACGTTTCCGATCGTGCTGGAGACCGTTCGGGAGTGCCTGCAGGACGTCTACGACGTTCCGGCGCTGATCGACCTGGCCGAGCGGATCGCGCAGCGCCGGGTGCGGGTGGTGCAGGTCGAGACCGCCAGCCCTTCGCCGTTCGCGGCGTCGCTGCTGTTCGGCTACGTCGGGGCGTTCATGTACGAGGGCGACAGCCCGCTGGCCGAGCGGCGGGCTGCAGCGCTCTCACTGGACCCCACCCTGCTCGCGCAGCTGCTGGGCCGGGTCGAGTTGCGCGAGCTGCTCGACGCGGCGGTGGTCGACGCAGTGGCCGCTCAACTGCAGCACCTGACCCCGGAGAAGGCCGCCCGCGATGCCGAGGGTGTGGCGGACCTGCTGCGGCTTCTGGGCCCGCTGACCGCCGAGGAGGTGGCGGCCAGGGCCGCCCGCGCGGACGTCGCCGGGTGGCTGGAACACCTGCTGGCCGCCCGGCGGGTGCTGACGGTGTCGTTCGCCGGGCAGCGCTGGTGGGTGGCGATAGAGGACATCGGCCGGCTGCGCGACGGGCTGGGCGTCGCGGTGCCGCCCGGCGTGCCGGCCGGTTTCACCGATCCGGTCGCCGACCCGCTGGGCGAGTTGCTGGGCCGCTTCGCCCGCACCCACGGGCCGTTCACCACCGCCCACGCCGCGCAGCGATTCGGGCTGGGGTTGCGGGTGGCGGCCGACGCGCTGGGGCGCCTGGCCGCCGACGGACGGTTGGTGCGCGGCGAGTTCGCTGACTTCCCGGACTCCCCGGGCGAGCAGTGGTGTGACGCCGAGGTGCTGCGGATTCTGCGGCGCCGGTCGCTGGCGGCGCTGCGTTCGGCGATCGAGCCGGTGTCGACGGCGGCCTATGGGCGTTTCCTGCCGTCCTGGCATCAGATCGGCACCCACGGCACCCCCGGTGCTGAAGGGCTAGACGGCCTGGCCGGGGTGATCGAACAGTTGGCGGGGGTGGCCCTGCCGGCGTCGGCCATCGAGCCGCTGATCCTGGGCCGGCGGGTGCGCGACTACTCCCCGTCCATGCTCGACGAGCTGCTGGCAGGCGGGGACGTGCTGTGGTCAGGTGCGGGCGCCCCGGCCGGTGACACGCCCGCGGTAGACGGCTGGATCGCCTTCCACACCGCCGATTCGGCGCCGCTGACGCTGGCCTCCGGCGCGCCGCTGGAGTTCACCGACACGCATCGGGCGATCCTGGACAAGCTGTCCGGTGGCGGTGCGTACTTCTTCCGTCAGCTCGGAGACGACGGTGACGTCGACTCGAAGGCGCTGAAAACTGCGCTCTGGGAACTGATCTGGTCCGGTTGGGTTACCGGTGACACCTTCGCACCGGTGCGGGCGGTGCTGGCCGGCACCCGGCGCGCCACCCCGGCACATCGCACCCGGCGCCCACCCCGACTGAGCCGATACAGCGTCGCGCACCCCACCTCCCGGGCCACCGACGCCACCGTGGCCGGGCGGTGGTCGAAAATTCCCGCGTCGCAACCGGACACCGGAACCTCGACGCTGTGGCTGCATCATCAGGCCGAACTACTGCTACATCGCCACGGGGTGCTGACCCGCGGAGCGGTGGCGGCTGAGGGCGTCCCGGGCGGGTTCGCGAGCATGTACAAGGTGCTGACAGCGTTCGAGGAGGCCGGGCGATGCCAGCGCGGCTACTTCATCGAGTCGCTCGGCGCCGCCCAGTTCGCCCTCGCCTCGACGGTGGACCGGCTTCGCGGCTACCTCGACGGCGTCGATCCGGCCCGGCCCGACTATCACGCGGTGGCGCTGGCGGCCGCCGACCCGGCCAATCCCTATGGCGCCGCGCTGAATTGGCCGGCGCACCCCGGCTCGGCGCGGCCCGGGCGCAAAGCGGGCGCACTGGTGGTGCTCGTCGACGGCCGGTTGGTGTGGTTCGTCGAGCGCGGCGGGCGAACCCTGTTGAACTTCGCCGCTGATTCCGCCGAGACCCAGCGGGCCGCCGCCGGTGCGCTGGTAGGGCTGATCGCCGAGCGCCGGGTGGACGGTCTGCTCATCGAGCGAGTGGACGGTGTCGCGGTACTGGAGCTGCGCGACTCACCGACGGTGGCGGCACTGACCGGCGCCGGATTCTCTCGCACGCCACGCGGACTGCGGTTGCGCTGATGCCCGAGGGCGACACCGTCTTTCACACCGCCGCGGTGCTCGGCACCGCATTGGCGGGAATGACCCTGACCCGCTGCGACATCCGCGTCCCCCGCTACGCGGACGTAGACCTGACCGGTCAGCGGGTGGACCAGGTCGTCAGCCGCGGCAAGCACCTGTTCATCCGGGTGGGCCCGGCGAGCATCCATTCGCATCTGAAGATGGACGGCAGTTGGCGGATCGGGCCGTACCCGATAGATCATCGGGTACGCATCATTCTGGAGGCCGGCGACGTCCGTGCCGTGGGCATCGATCTGGGCACGCTGGAGGTGCTGGACCGCGCCCGCGATGGCGAACCCGTCGCGGATCTGGGCCCGGATCTGCTCGGTTCCGAATGGGATCCGGGCGCAGCCGCCGCCAATCTGGTCGCCGATCCGCAGCGCGCCCTGGCGGCGGCGCTGCTGGATCAGTCCGCGCTGGCGGGTATCGGCAACGTCTACTGCAACGAACTGTGCTTCCTCGTCGGGCGATTGCCCACGACGCCGGTCGGCGCGCTTCCCGATCCGGTCCGGTTGACATCGCTGGCACGCGAGATGTTGTGGGCGAATCGGCTGCGCTGGAACCGCTGCACCACCGGGGACACCAGGCGGGGCCGGCAGCTGTGGGTGTACGGCCGGGCCGGGCTGCCCTGCCGGCGCTGCGGCACCCCGGTGTCAGCTGACCGCAGCGGTGAGCGGATCAGCTTCTGGTGCGCGTCCTGTCAGCGGTGAGATGATCTGCGGCGACGCCACTCACCGCCGGCCGGGGGATATCTAGCCGCCGCCGGGAGCTTCGTAGCCGGGGTATTCGGATCCGGGCTCGCCTGGGCCGGGTTCGGGTGCCATCGGCTCCGTGGTGGTGGTGGCGGCGGTTGTGGTGGTTGTGGTGGTCATCGTGGCGGTGGTGCTGGTCGGGGCTTCCTCCTTGGTACCGCTACAACCCGCCGCCACCAGCGCGGCCGCACTGCCGAGCACCGCGATCGTCATCCTGCCGTGTGCATTCATCAGATTCCGACTCCCCTCTGCTCTGGTCTGCCATACCTTCCTGTACCCGGCACGCTCACAACGCAAACGTGCGCCCGCTGGCGAAACATCGCAGCCGCCCGGTGAGCGGGTCCTCGAACTCCAGCCGCTGCGCCAGAAGCTGCAGCGGGGTGGAGAAGTCATCGGCGGCCACCTCGATGACCTCGGGATACAGCGGGTCGCCGTCGATCGGCAGTCCCAGTGAGGCCAGGTGGACCCGCAGCTGATGGGTGCGCCCGGTGCGCGGGGTCAGCCGGTAGTGGCCACCATTGGGTGGGCCCAGTGCTTCGACCAGGGTCTCGGCGTTGGGCTCGCCGGGCACCTCCACGGCCTGCAGGCTGCCACGCGGTTTGACGATCCGGCTGCGCAGCAGTCGAGGAAACTCGCCCGTCGGCTGCGCCGACGACCGCGCCAGGTACTGCTTGCGTACCGCGCCGCGGGCGAACAGCATCTGATACGGCCCGCGCAGTTCGCGGCGGGTGGTGAACAGCAGCACTCCGGCGGTGAGCCGGTCGAGCCGGTGCGCCGGGCTCAGCTCGGGAAGCTCCAGCTCACGACGCAGCCTCACCAGCGCCGTCTGCGCGACGTGCCGGCCGCGGGGCGTGGTCGCCAGAAAGTGTGGCTTGTCGACCACCACCAGGTCGTCGTCGCGGAACAGAACCGGGACGTCGAAGGGTACGGGGACCTCGTCGGGCAGGTCGCGGTACCAGAAGATGTGGGCGCCGGCCGGCAGCACCGTGGCCTCGTCGACGACGACGCCGTCGGCGGTCACCACCTCACCGGCGGCCAGCTTCGCCGCGGCCACTGCGCCGAACCGGGCCCGCAACTCGTCGGCGACGGGCCCGCCGTGCAGCCGCAGCCGGGCCGGGCCCAGGCCGTCGCGGACCGGCAGCGGCGCGAGGCGTCGGCGGGTCACCGGTCAACCGCTGCAGCCATGTTCTCAAGTATGCCGCGCCGGGAAATTCCGCTTCGCTTGCACACTGCGCGGAGGACGGGCCTCATCAAAGGGTCGCAGATTCCATACGAATTAGATGATAATCCGAATCTGCACTAAACAATCGATTGAAACTCAGCTTATTATCATGTCGATTTACCGGCCAAGCCATGCCCTTCCGGGATTTGCCGCAAGACGCGAACCGGCGACCACCGCACTGTCGGGGAGGACGACTGCCAGCAAACTCCGGACATGGCGCCGGAGACAGCAAACGGCGCATCGGCCATAGCCGGGTTCTGCAACCCAAGCTATGACCGATGCGCCCGTTCTACCGTTGCGGCAGGTCGAGGTTCAGCCGCAACGGCCGACTATCAACTGGGGCTGCCGAACAAGCCCAGGTCGATCAGCCAGTCACCGGTCAGCGTGGAGTCACCGATGGTGGCCCCGCCGGCCAGCATGCCCAGCAGCCCACCCAGATCCAGCGAGCCCAGCTCGAAGGGAGTCGTCGGGTTCAGGATGGTCCCGCCGCCCAGTGTCATTCCGGCCAAGTAGCTGGCCAGGCTCTCAGTGGGCGGCAGATTGAGCAGGCCACCCAGCGTCGCCGAGGCCAGGTCCTGCCCCGGGGCGAGCTGGATCGTGCCCAGGTACCCACCGAGCGTCTCGGTCGAGGTGTCCACCTTGAGCAGCGAGCCCAGCAGCTGGCTGATCGTGTCGTCGACGGTCAGCTGGCCGGCGCCGGGAGCAAGGAGGTTCGGGGTGCATTCGACTCCCGGGTCGCACAGCAGGGTGACGAAGCCGGCAAGGCCGCCCAGGCCCAGACCGTTGAACAGGTCACCGACGGTTTTACTGGCCACATCCCCACCCAGGAGGACACCCGCCAGCTCATTGAGGGTCATGTCACCGAGCGCGGTCGGAGTCCCGTTGACGTCCAACGTGAACATGCTGCCGGCGCCCAACACCGAGTCGACGCGGGTGACACCGTCCGCGCCCACAGCGTCGGTCCACAGTGCCTCGTTGAGAGGCAGGCCGAGGAAGCTGCCGACACCGTTCAGGGTGAGCGGAGCCCCGTCAAAGGTCGTCAGCGCGGTGAGCAGGCCGCCTTCGGGCGTCGTCACCTGTCCGGTGGCTTGATCGATGACCGCAGCGGTGAAGAGGGGGGTAGCGCTGTCGAAGAGCGGGGCTCCGTTTGCGTCTGTGCCGAGCAGGCCCAGCAGCTGGCCGATGGTGCCGAGGTTGGCTCCGGTCAATGCGTTCTGCAGGGCGTCGACGAAGCTGTTGCCCTCACCGAGGACGGCGGTCAGCGCGACATCCTGCTGTACGTGAGAGAAGAACCCGCCGGACTGCTCCGGCGCGAAGCCGCCCGCGCCGAAGGCGGCGGCGCCGGTGAGCGCGGCGCCGGCGGCGACCACACCCGCCCTGGTCATGAAACCGCGCTGCTGGCCGACCGCAACAGCCGGAGCAAAGCCAACCACTTCCGCGTGGTCGCGCTGGCGGCTACGCCGCCCGTTGTACTGATTGGACATTTTTGGACCCTTTCATTTCTCTTACAACCCCCGGAGATGGCCCTGCTACGTCGCAAAACCTGGCGTTGAATTTACTGTTATCTCAGCAACTTGTCAAATCGCGAATTACGAAATTTACGAACGTGATAATTTGAATATTCGACCTGTGCTGTGCGCATATAGAACACGCGAATCCGCTGGTCAAACCCCGGTTAGCACCAGTGAGACTATTCAGTCATTCCTGCTATTAAATTGCTGACAACATACCGGCGGTATGACGCGCACCGTTGTCTTTGATGCGCGGGCGCGGGGGCCCGATGCATCGATGTCATCCGCCGAGCAGCGCCGCTAGATAGTCGCCGACTTCCGTGAGGCCGGTGACGGCCGGGCTGCCGTCCGGAAGCCAGCTCGACAGCAGCTCACCCAAGGTCTGTGAGCCCCAGCTGTCGGTCCCCTCATGGAAGAAGGTTCCACCGAACAGCATGTTGCTCAGATAGTCGTTCCAGGTCTGGTTGGGGTCCAGGCCCAGCAGACTCGCCAGTGTCTGGTCCGACAACGGACCGGTGGTCGTCGTCCCATTGACGGTGCTGGACCAAGTGACCGTGTGCAGGTACTGCCCGAGAGTGGTGGCGGTGCCGGACAGAGTTGTTGGAGTGATGACCTCGTGACCGAGGATGCCCGTATACGAGTACGAGTGGACGATGCGGTCGATGTCGGTGGTCGGCTTTTGCAGCAGCCCACTGAGCCAGTCGTTCAGCGAGCTGTTCACACTCAGGTCCGGGTTCACGTAGTTATTGCTACATACACTGAGCAAACCCGCCGATGTGCAGGAATTTTCCTCGATGTTGAAGTCGACGAGCATGCCGCCGAGCTTGTTGATGGCGTCCCCATATGTGCTGACGCCGCTGAGCCAGCCGAGGACACCCGACAGACCGCCGAGCGGGGGCAGCGCCTGATTCAGGTTGAAGCCCAGCTGACTGGCCAGGTCCGCCACCGAGTGGTTGTCTCCTTCGCCGGCCCCGCCGAGCAGCAGGTCCACCAGCCGGCCTAGGTCGACGTTGCCCAGTGGCGTGCCGTTGATGCTCGGGTAGAGGTGGTTGGCATCGCCAGGGTGGATCGTGGTGTAGAACGCCGCCGGCGCAGTGAATACCAGCGGGTTGGCCACGGTCTGACCGTTGATGACGAAGTTGGCGCTGCCCAGCAGCGACTCACCGGAGGCGGTCCACAGCTTGTCGGCGAGGGGGATGCCCATCGAGTTGGCTAGATCCCCGAGGGTCATCCCGCCCGGGTTGAAGCTCTGCAACAGCTCAGAGACCGTCGAATCGACGTCGAATGGCACTTCGGGATTGGTACCGGGCACCATTCCCAACAGGGCGAGCACCTGGTTGAGGGTGCCGAGGTTCATCTCCGCCAGCATGTTCTGCAGGGCGTCCATGAAGCTGCCGGGGGTGAGGGCCGTCAGCTCGATGTCTTGGTGCACCGAAGTGAACGATGCGCCCGAGGCCGGCGGTTCCACCGTCGCGACACCGAACAGGCCGGCGCTCGCGAGGATCGTGGCCACGGCCAAGGAGCCGCCCCTGGCGGCCAGCGCATGGCCGCGCGACACCCCGATTTCAGCCGACATGGATCACTCCTTATTGCACCGGATCCCCCATGTGATCCACCTAATTGTGCAAGAAGCTAATGCTGAACTTCACAACTGTCAAACATATGTGAAGGCAAAATACAACCTATAAGTATGGTTTTTCGGTAGAGACATCCCCGAGATAATGACATCTGGTTCAGGTAAGCGGAATCGGCTCCAGAATCTCGGATCTGGCTTCGGGCGCCCCGGCGCGCAGTGCGTCCGCCGAGGCATCGTCGGGCTGTTCCTGCGACAGGATCTCGGCCTCCACCCGGGCGGCGTAGTTAGCCACTTCGGCGTCGACGGCGGCGTCGTCCCAGCCCAGAACCGGAGCCATCACCTCGGCGACTTCGCGGGCGCAGTTCACCCCGCGGTGGGCGTACTCGATGGAGATCCGGGTCCGACGAGCCAGCACGTCCTCCAGGTGCAGGGCACCCTCGGCGGCGGCGGCGTAGGCCACCTCGACCTTCAGGTAGGTGGGTGCCTCGGCGATCGGATCCAGCAGATCCGGGCGGCCGTCGGCGGCCGACAGTACGTCGTGGATCAGTGAGCCGTAGCGGTCCAGCAGATGCCGCACCCGGTAGGGGTGCAGGCCCTCGCGCGCGCCGACGTGCTCGGCCTGGTTGACCATGGCGAAGTAGCCGTCGGCGCCCAGCAGCGGCACCTTCTCGGTGATCGACGGCGCCACCCGGGTAGGGATGAACTCCGCGGCGGCGTCGATCGCGTCGGCGCCCATCACCCGGTAGGTGGTGTACTTGCCGCCGGCGATGGCCACCAGGCCGGGCGTGGGCACCGCTACCGCATGCTCGCGGGACAACTTGGAGGTGTCGTCGTTCTCCCCGGCCAGCAGCGGCCGCAAGCCCGCATAGACGCCCTCGATGTCGGCGTGGCTCAGCGGATTGGCCAGCGCGGTGTTGACATGGGTCAGGATGTAGTCGATGTCGGCCTTGGTGGCCGCCGGATGCGCCAGGTCCAGATTCCAGTCGGTGTCGGTGGTGCCGATGATCCAGTGCGTGCCCCACGGGATCACGAACAGCACCGACTTCTCGGTGCGCAGGATGATCGCCGCCTCCGAGACGATCCGGTCCCGCGGCACCACGATGTGCACGCCCTTGGAGGCCCGGACGTGGAACCGGCCCCGCTGGCGGGACAACGCCTGGATCTCATCTGTCCACACCCCGGTGGCGTTGACCACGACGTGCCCGCGCACCTCGGTGACCTGACCGTCCTCGGAGTCGCGGACCCGCACCCCGGTCACCCGGTCGCCTTCGCGCAGCAGCGCGACCACCTGGGTGGAGGTGCGGATCACCGCCCCGTAGTGCGCCGCGGTGCGGGCGACGGTCAGGGTGTGCCGGGCGTCGTCGACGACGGTGTCGTAGTAGCGGATCCCGCCGATCAGTGCGCTGCGCTTGAGCCCGGGAGCCAGCCGCAGCGCCCCCGCGCGGGTCAGATGATGTTGCGGTGGAACGGATTTGGCGCCGCCCAGCTGGTCGTAGAGAAAGATGCCGGCCGCCACATAGGGCCGCTCCCACCAGCGGCGGGTCAGCGGGTAGAGAAACGGCAGCGGCTTGACCAGGTGCGGGGCCAACGTGGTCAGCGACAGCTCGCGCTCGTGCAACGCCTCGCGCACCAGGCCGAACTCCAGCTGCTCCAGGTAGCGCAGCCCGCCGTGGAACATCTTCGAGCTTCGGCTCGACGTGCCCGCGGCGAAGTCACGGGCCTCGACCAACGCCACCTTCAGGCCGCGGGTGGCTGCGTCCAGCGCACACCCGGCGCCCACCACCCCGGCGCCGATCACCACCACGTCGAATTGTTCTTCGCCCAGGCGCTGCCAGGCCTGTGCTCGCTGCTGCGGGCTCAGCGTCGCGCCGTCCCAGATGTCATCGATTTCGGGGCTGACCACGACTGACAGGCTACGTGGCCCGGTCGCCGATCGTGCGTCAGTCCAGATCGTCGTGCGTCATCAGCCGCCGGGCGGCCTCGGTCAGCGAACCCGACAGCGACGGATACACCGCCAGCGTCTGGGCCAGATCTGCGACCGTGATCCGGTTCTGCACCGCCAGCGCGATCGGCAGGATCAGCTCCGAGGCGATCGGCGCCACCACCACGCCGCCGATCACCGTTCCGGTCGCCGGCCGGCAGAACAGTTTGAGGAAGCCGTGCCGCATCCGGCTCATCTTGGCCCGGGCATTGGTCTGCAGCGGCAGCATCACGGTGCGGGCCGGCACCGTGCCGTCGTCGATCTGGGACTGCGGCACCCCGACCGCGGCGATCTCGGGCCGGGTGAACACCGCCGCGGCCACCGTACGCAGCCGGATCGGCTGTACCGCCTCGCCCAATGCGTGATACATCGCGATCCGGCCCTGCATGGCCGCCACCGAGGCGAGCGGCAGCAGTCCGGTGCAGTCGCCGGCAGCGTAGATCCCGGCCACCGAGGTCCGCGACACCCGGTCCACCTGCAGATAGCCACCCGGCCCGAGTTCGATCCCGACCCGGTCCAGGCCCAGCCCCTCGGTGTTGGGCACCGACCCGACCGTCATCAGAGCGTGACTGCCGGCGACGGTGCGCCCATCGGTCATCGTGACCAGAACCCCGTCTCCGTCGCGGGCCACCGAGGCGGCCCGGGCGTTCTTGACCAGCGTCACGCCGCGCTCGGCGAACGAGCGCTCCAGGACCCGGGCGGCGTCGGGATCCTCGTGCGGCAGCACCCGGTCGCGGCTGGCCACCACGGTGACGTGCACACCCAGTTCGGTGTAGGCGTTGGCGAATTCCGCGCCGGTCACCCCGGAGCCGACGATCACCAGATGCTCGGGCAGGGCCTGAAGGTCATAGATCTGACGCCAGTTCAGGATGCGCTCGCCATCCGGCTCGGCGCCCGGCACCACCCGCGGGCTGGCGCCGGTCGCGATCAGCACCACGTCGGCCTCGATCACCCGGCTGGTGCCATCGTGTTCGGTCACCTCGATGCGGTGATGAGCCAGGCCGTGATGTTTGTCGGTCAGCTGCGCCCGACCCGCGATCACCTCGACACCGGCCGCGACGAGCTGGGCCTCGATGTCGTCGGACTGCGCCGCTGCCAGCGTCTTGACCCGGTCCTCGATCTTCTCCAGCTCGATCTCGGCGTCGGTGAAATGGATGTCGAAGCCCAGATGGGGGGCCCGGCGCAGTTCGGTGCGGACCCCCGAGGAGGCGATGAAGGTCTTGGACGGCACACAGTCCCACAGCACGCAGGCGCCACCGATGCCGTCGGAGTCGACCACGGTCACGGTGGCGACTTCCGGGCCGCGGGCCGCCGCCACCAATGCGGCCTCGTACCCGGCCGGGCCGCCGCCGATGATCACAATGCGCGTGGAGTCAGAAGTCACAGCGACTAACCTATCGGCGCCTCGCCGTTTAAGCTTTCTGCCGTGCCGCTCTACGCCGCCTACGGGTCGAACATGCATCCCGAGCAGATGCTGCAGCGCGCACCGCATTCCCCGATGATCGGCACCGGTTGGGTGCACGGCTGGCGGCTGACGTTCGCCGGCGAGGACATCGGCTGGGAAGGTGCCCTGGCCACCGTGGTCGAGGACCCGGAATCGAGCGTGTTCGTCGTTCTCTACGACGTGACGGCCGAAGACGAGAAGAACATGGACAGCTGGGAGGGCTCGGACTTCGGCATCCACAAGAAGATCCGCTGCCGGGTGGACAGCGCACCCGAGCCGGTGCTGGCGTGGCTGTACGTGGTGGACGCCTGGGAGAGCGGCATGCCCTCGGCCCGGTACCTGGGGGTGGTGGCCGAAGCCGCCCAGATCGCCGGCGCGCCAGACGAATACGTCCGCAACCTGCGTACCCGACCAGCGCGCAATATCGGGCCCGGCAGCTAGCCCTTCCTACCGCGACACCTCCCGCGAGCGCGCGTGTTGCACGCCGAAACACCGCTGCAGGCCGTGCAAGCGTGCACGCTCGTGCGGGTATTCGGCCAGGAAGCCGCGCAGCGGAATCGGGAATCGGACCGGGGTCAGGCGGCAGCCGCAGCGCGCGCCAGGTGAGTTCGGATGCGGCGGACGGTTGCCCACGGCCGGCGCCGGACATCGTCGGCGATGATCGGTATCACCACCCAACCCATCTCCTGCAGTGCGGCTCGTCGCTGACGCTCGTAGACGAACGCCTCCGGCCCCTCGTGCCAGATGACGCCCGGATGCCGTGAGCGGCCCCAACAAAGTGGTGAGCCGCCCCGGCACGAAGGGGCGTAGTTGTACGGAAAGGGCGGCATGTCGGCGTGCAAACGCGCACGCTCGCGGGAAAAGAACTCAGGGCTCACTAGCCTGATCGACGATGCCGGTCATCACCTGAACGCCGACCGCCAGCGCCCGCTCGTCGAGATCGAACGTCGGCTGGTGCAGGTCCAGTTGCGGTCCGCTGCCCGACCACACCCCGAGCCTGGCCATCGCGCCGGGAACCTCTTCGAGGTACCAGGAGAAGTCCTCCCCGCCGCCGGACTGCCGAGTGTCGGCCAGCACCTCGGGGCCGATGGCCTCGATCGCGTGGGTGAGCATCCGGGTGGACTGCTCTTCGTTGACCACCGGCGGAACCCCGCGGTAGTAGTACAGCGTGTGCTCGACGCCCAGCGGCGCCAGCAAGGAGTCCACCGCCTCCTCGACAATGCCCTGCATCGCCAGCCAGGTCTCGCGACTGGCGGTGCGCACCGTGCCGGCCAGCCGGCCCGCCTGCGGAATCGCGTTGGCGGCCGCGCCCGCGCTCACCGCTCCCCACACCATCACGGTGTCGTCGCGCGGATCGATGCGCCGCGACAGCACCCCCGGCAGCCCGGTGATCAGCGTTCCCAACCCGTAGACCAGATCCGAGGTCAGGTGCGGCCGCGAGGTGTGCCCGCCGGGACCGTTGACGCTGATCTCGACGGTGTCGGCCGCCGACGTGATCGGCCCCGGGATGGTGGCCACCTTGCCGACCTCCAGACGCGGGTCGCAGTGCAGCGCGAAGATCCGGCTGACCCCGTTCAGCACTCCGGCGGCGATCGCGTCGATCGCACCGCCGGGCATCAGTTCCTCGGCGGCTTGGAACACCAGCCGCACCCCCACCGGCAATCCGGCGCTGCGGTCGGCTTCGGCCATCGCCAGCGCGGCGCCCAGCAGGATCGCGGTATGCGCGTCGTGACCGCAGGCGTGGGTCACCCCCGGCACCAGCGAGGCATACGGCGCGCCGGTCTGCTCGGTCATCGGCAGCGCGTCGATGTCGGCCCGCAAGGCGATACGCGGCCCGTCCTCGGGGCCGAAGTCACAGGTCAGGCCGGTTCCCGACGGCAGCACCTTGGGGTTGAGGCCGGCACCGGCGAGCCGCTCGGCGATGAACTGAGTGGTGGCGAACTCCTGCCGGCTCAGCTCCGGGTGGCGGTGCAGATGCCGCCGCCAGGCCACCAGCTCGTCCGCGTTGTTGGCCAGCCACGCTTGGGCGGCCGCAGATGCGAGACCTGGAGACATTTAGGCAGTATCGCACCGTTGCACGCGGCTAAGCTCGGGGGCTGTGACGGTTCCGCTGGCAACCCAGGCAGCTGCGGTGCTGGCCCGGCGCACCGGCGCCGCCAGCCATGACGTGGCGATCGTGCTCGGTTCCGGTTGGGCGCCCGCGGTCGCCGCGCTGGGCTCGGCCGACGCGACGATCCCGATGGCCGACCTGCCGGGGTTCAGCTCACCGACGGCGGTCGGTCACACCGGCGAGGTGGTCTCGATCCAGATCGGCGACCACCGGGTACTGGTTCTGGTCGGCCGAATCCACGCCTACGAGGGCCACAGCCTGGCCGATGTGGTGCGACCGGTGCGCACGGCGGTCGCGGCCGGAGCCACCACGGTGATTCTGACCAATGCGGCCGGCGGTCTGCGGGACAGCTACCAGGTCGGCCAGCCGGTGCTCATCAGCGACCACCTGAACCTGACCGGACGTTCTCCGCTGCGGGGCGCGCACTTCGTCGACATGGTCGACGCCTACACCCCGGCACTGCGGGCACTGGCACTGCAGGTCGACCCGACGCTGGCCGAGGGGGTCTACGCCGGGATGCCCGGCCCGCAGTACGAGACGCCCGCGGAGATCCGAATGCTGCGCACGCTGGGTGCCGATCTGGTCGGCATGTCGACGGTGCACGAGGCGATCGCCGCCCGCGCCGCCGGCGCCCAGGTGCTGGCGGTATCGCTGGTGACCAACCTGGCGGCCGGAATCACCGGCGAGCCGCTCAGCCACGCCGAGGTGCTGGCCACCGGCCGGGAGTCGGCGGCCGGCATGGGCGCGCTGCTCGCCGACGTCGTGACCCGGCTGTGAATCCAGCGGACTGGATCGCCCACGACCCCGACCCGGTGACCGCCGCGGAGTTGCGCGGGTGCAGCGCCGCGGAGCTGACCGCCCGGTTCGCCGCGCCGCTGCGGTTCGGCACCGCCGGCCTGCGAGGGCCGGTCCGCGGCGGCCCGGATGCGATGAACCTCGCCGTGGTGCTGCGCGCCAGCTGGGCGGTGGCGACGGTGCTGACCGCGCGGGGGCACGCGAGCGCGACGGTGGTGGTCGGCCGCGATGCGCGCCACGGCTCGGAGTCGTTTGCGGCGGCGACCGCGCAAGTGCTTGCCGCCGCGGGCTTTTCAGTGCTGCTGCTGCCCGATCCGTTGCCGACGCCGGTGGTGGCGTTCGCGGTGCGGCAGACCGGAGCCGCGGCCGGCATCCAGATCACCGCGTCGCACAACCCGGCGGCCGACAACGGCTACAAGGTGTACTTCGACGGCGGGCTGCAGATCGTCTCGCCGATCGACACCGAGATCGAGACCGCGATGGCCGCCGCTCCCCCGGCCGACGAGATCCCGCGCCAACCGGTGGCCCCGACCGGGCGAGAGCTGGTGGCCGACTATGTCGCGAGGGCGGCGACGATGCGACGTCAACACGGGCAGGTCCGGGTGGCGCTGACCCCGCTGCACGGGGTGGGCGGCGAGACCGCGGTCGCGGCGTTGCGTGCCGCCGGGATCAGCGATATCCACACCGTGGCAACCCAATTCGATCCCGATCCGGATTTCCCGACGGTGGCGTTCCCCAATCCGGAGGAGCCCGGCGCCACTGACGAGCTGTTGAAATTGGCCGCCGAGGCCGGCGCCGACATCGCGATCGCACTGGATCCCGATGCCGACCGGTGCGCGCTGGGCATTCCGACATCAGAGGGCTGGCGCATGCTCACCGGCAACGAAACCGGTTGGCTGTTAGGCGATTATCTGCTGGCCGAACTGCCGGCGGGCCGGGCGGCGGGTGCGGTGGTGGCAAGCAGCGTGGTCTCGTCGCGGATGCTGGCCGCTATCGCGCAGCACTATGGCGCCCGCCATGTCGAGACGTTGACCGGGTTCAAGTGGCTGGCACGGGCCGATACCGGTCTGCCCGGGGCCACCTTGATCTACGCCTACGAGGAGGCGATCGGTTATTGCGTGGACCCGGAGGCGGTTCGCGACAAGGACGGCATCAGCACTGCGGTGCTGGCCTGCGATCTGGTTGCGGCCCTGCGCGATCGGGGCGCCACGCTGACTGCTGCGCTGGAGACGCTGGCCCGCCGGCACGGCGTGCACGTGACCGACGCGGTCACCCGCCGGCTTGCCGACCCGAGCGAGGCGGCGGCGGTGATGGCACGGTTGCGTGCCGATCCGCCGAAGGAACTGGCCGGATTCGCGGTGGCCGCAACCGATCTGCTGCACCGCGACGGGCCCGTCACCGACGCTCTGGATTTCACCGGCAGCCGCGACGGCACCTCGGTGCGGGTGGTGGTGCGGCCGTCGGGCACCGAGCCGAAGCTCAAGTGCTATCTGGAAGTGGTCAGGGAACCATCGGACCCCCTCGACCCTCTCGCCGAACTGGCCGACGATCGCGCCCAGGCCACAAGGGTCTGCGCGGCACTGGCCGACGCGGTGCGCGACTGGTAGCTCAGCGCGGTCCGAACTGGCGGTCGCCGGCGTCGCCGAGCCCCGGCACGATGAACGCGTCGTCATTGAGTCGCTCATCGACGGTCGCGGTGACAAGGCGCGCCGGGAAACCGGAATCTTCCAGTGCCGCAATGCCCTCCGGCGCGGCCATCACGCACACCACGGTGACGTCGGTGGCGCCGCGTTCGGCCAGCAGGCCGATGGTGTGCACCAATGAGCCGCCGGTGGCCAGCATTGGGTCCAGGACCATGACCGGCTGGCCGCTCAGGTCCGCCGGCAGTGAGGCCAGATACGGCATCGGAGCATGGGTGGCCTCGTTGCGCGCCACGCCGACGAACCCGACGGCCGCCTCCGGGATCAGGGCGTGGGCGGCGTCGAGCATACCGAGGCCGGCACGCAGCACCGGCACCAACAGCGGCGGATCGGCCAGTCGCGCCCCGGCGGTCTCTGTCAGTGGTGTGCGCACCGTGATCTCGACGCGGGGTGCGTCGCGGGTTGCCTCGTAGATCAGCATCCAGGTCAGCTCATGCAGAGCCGAGCGAAAGGTGGCTCGATCGCTGCGCTCGTCGCGCAGGGTGCTCAGCCGCGCCGCGGCCAACGGGTGATCGATGACGCACACATCCACGCCAGCGACCCTACGGGTTATGTGTCGAGATAGTTGAAGAGACTGAAGCCCAGTCCGGCCAGGTCCAGCAGCGGCTCGGCGGAGATCAGCGGTGCACCGTTGAAGACGGCGTCGGGCCCCAGCACGTCGAGCAGGTTCCACTCGGTGGCCAAGTCCTGCCAGGCGGTGAGCAGCGAGTGGTCCAGGTCGATGGTCAGGTGGTAGCCGGTCAGCATCGCGTCGATGATCGACTGCGACAGCGGCGCCTGACCGGCGAAGTCCAGCAGGTGGTTGACGGTGTTGGTCAGGCTCTGCACGCCGGCGTACTGCAGTCCGGCCAGCATCTGCAGCGGGTCCATCCGCAGCAGGAATCCGGCGGCGCCGGTGTCCTCCGAGAGGTGTCCGCTGGCGGTGACCGCCCATGAGCCGGCCGCACCGATCGGGTCGACGCCGTCCACGGTGAACCCGGCATCGGGCGCGCCGGGGTTGCCGTAGGACCAGTCGATGGTCGTCTTCAGGATGGGGGCCAGTGCGTCCGCCACGACCCTGCCGACGTCGCCGAGCCCGTAGAGCGGTCCCAGTATCGGCAACTGCGCGGTGGGCAGCATGTAGAAGTCGGTGTTGCCGATCGAGCCCAGGTCGATGGCGTTGGCGAGGTTGTCGTCGAAGTAGGCGGTGTGCACCGCCAGGATTCCCATCAGCGCGTTGAGCACGGCCAGCAGGTTGGTGGGGTCCTGCGGGAAGGCCGCCCAGCCGTCGTACTCGGTGCTGTAGATGTCGGTGGTGAACGGTCCGGTCGGGGTCGGGTCGATGCCCAGCGGGATGCCGAGGAACGGAAGGTGCTGCATGGCACCGTCGAGACCGTCGGAGAAGTGCAGGCGGGTCAGGATTCCGCCGATCGGACTGTTGGGGTCGCCGATCAGCACGAAGTTCAGGTTGGCGGGGTCGTAGGCGCCGCCGGGGGCGTTGGCGAGCAGGTTGTGCATGGCCAGGGTGGAGACCACCGCACTCTGCGAGTAGCCGAACACGGTGACGTCGTCCCCGGCCTCCAACTGCGGGCGGATCGCACCCTCCAGGTTGGCGGCGCCCGCCGCCAGCGAGCCGGCGAAGTCCAGCTGCGGAACGGGCAGTGGCTGGCAGACGATCGGGCAGAACTGCTCGGGGGTCACCAGGCCGGTCAGCGAGTAGTCCGGGTAGGTCGTCTGCCCGGCGAACCACGGCGTCGACGGCTGCAGGTAGAAGGCCCGCACCGCGTCCATGTAGAGGCCCACGGTCGGGTCGGCCTGGCCGGTGCCGCTCATGATCCAGCCCTCGCCGGCCAGCAGTGTGGCGTCGGCGATCAGGTTGTCCAGCCGGGCCGCCCATGCCGGGGACAACAGCGCCGCCGGGCCCAGCACGGCGGCGCCCAGGACAGCGGCTAACGGTGCAGTACCGAGTCGACGCAGCCGCTTCACCGTCATGCCAGACCTCCACACCCTTGATGAACTGTGTTCCGACTAATAGCAGAACGCTTGTCTATCAGCCGCATTTAAGGGTTCACCTTGAATGAGAGCACGGACGTTGTCAAATGGAACACGGGCGCGGCAGTACGGCGGGCCTGGCGAGTTCTAGGCGCCGAAGACGTTGAAGATGTCGAAACCCGCGCCGACCAGCGCCAGCAGACCGTCGCCGGGAATACCCACCCCGCTCAGCACAGCGTCGGGGCCCAGCACATCGGACAGATCCATGGAATTGGCGAGGCTGCTCCACGCATCCAGCAGCGACTTGTCGATCGAGTTGATCAGGTCGTATCCGGTGATGGCCTGCAGGAAGTCGGTGATGCCGGCGATCGTGCTGATATCACCGGCCGACAGGACACCCCCGCTGGCGGCGGCCACAACATTGGCCCACGGACCGACGAGGCTTTGGATCAGCGCGTTCTCGACGCCGGCCAGCATCTGCAGCGGGTCCATCTTGGGGAACAGACCCGTGAGGCTTGAGCCGTCGTAGAGTTCGCCGGTGGGGGTCATGGCCCACGGTCCCCCGGCCACCCCGAACGCCTGTTGGTAGGGGCTGCCGCTGATGAAGTCGCCGGCCGGGATTTTGTAGAGGCCGTTGACCGCCGGATCCCCGGCGTTGCCGTAGCCCCAGCCGATGGCCAGCCGAGCCCACGGCGAGAAGAAGTCGCCAAAGAACTGCCCGGGAATACCGCCGTTGTACATGAACTGCAGAATCGGGAGATTCTGCGGAATCATGTAGAAGTTGGCATCGCCGATGGTGCCGATATTGATCGCGCTGGCCATCTGTTCGGCACTGTAATCCGGGTAATAAGGGTGCACGGTGAGGATGCCGATCAGCGCGTTGATCACGGCCAGGATGTTGGTCGGGTCCTGCGGGAAATTGGCCCAGCCGTCATATTCGCCGGTGTAGATGTCGGTCGAGATATGTGCCGTGGGAGTGGGATCCAGGCTCAGCGGGATGTTCACGAACGGCACGTGCTGATCTCCCGGGAACTGGAAGCGATCCAGGATGCCGCCGATCGGGTTGTTCGGGTCACCGATCAGGACCACGTGCAGGTTGCCCAGCTGATCCAGGGTCGGGTTGCCGGTGGTGCCGGCGCCTGCGATCAGGTTGTTCATCTCAATGGAGGCGATCGCCGCGCTCTGCGAATAGCCGAACACGGTGACGTTGTCGCCGGCCAGCAGCTGCGGCACGATCGACTGATCCAGTGCGGCGACACCGGCGTCCAGCGACTGGCTGAAGTTGAGCGGCGGCGCCCCCGGGATGCACACGAACGGGCAGAACTGCTCCGGGGTGACCAGGCCGGTGAAGTCATAGTCGGGAAACGTCGGCTGGCCGGGGAAATGCGGCGACGACGGCTGCAGGAAGTTCGCCAGAATCTGGCTGATGTAGGGCCCGACGGTGGGATCGGGCACACCGGTGCCGCTCATGATCCAGCCCTCGTCGGCGAGCAGCCGCAGCCGGGCACTGAGCTGCTCGGCGCCGGAGGCGGCCAACGTCCACAGCGGCGTCGTCGCACCCACCACCGACACGCTCAGCGCTGTCAGTGCTGCGGCGCTGAGCGCGCGCACCTTTCCTGCCGTCATGACGACCTCCCCGACCGCGAATCTGTGTCCTGGATCACATTCGCTGGTGCGACCCTAACCGTTGGATGAATGGCGCGCCAAGATTCGACACGGAGCATTAAGGAATCTCCCCGGTTCAAGCACCCCGGCGCTGTCTCGTTATCCTGTGCCGCATGGCAGCTGACCTCGTACCGATCCGCGTCGCGGTAACCGCTGGTGACCGCTACACCCTGTGGGCGCCGGCCTGGCGCGACTCCGGTGACGAGTGGGAGGCCTTCCTCGGCAAGGACGAGGACCTCTACGGCTTCACCTCCGCCGCCGACCTGGTGGCGTTCGTGCGGACCAACACCGACAACGACCTGGCCGACCACCCGGGTTGGCAGGCGCTCACCGAGGCCAACGCGCACCGGCTCAACCCGCGCGGCAGCCGCCGATACGACCTGATCGCGGTGGAGGAGCTGCTCGGCGACAAGCCGTCCGAGAAGTCGGTGCGCACCGTGGCCGACGCGATGGAGATCGTGTCGGCGATCGGGTCGGTGTGCGACCTGACCGCGGTGACGAAGTTCTTCAACGGCAACCCCAGCCTGGGAACGCTGACCGGCGGGATCGACAACTTCAGCGGACGTGCCGGCCGCAAGCGCTGGAACGCGATCGCCGAGATCATCAACAACGGCTGGGGCAACGTGCTGACCGCGGTCGAAGAGATCCTGACCACCCCCGACGTCGACGCCGCGGCGTCCGCACGGGCGGCCGAGGAACTGGCCGCCGAAGCCCCGGCCGAGCCGGAGGCCTCCGTCGCCGAAGAGCCGCTGGACGAGCAGGCCGATGCCGCCCCGGCGAGCGATGCGGCACCCGGAGACCGGGTGGTGCTCGGCGGCGACGAGGACTTCTGGACGAAGGTGGGTATCGACCCGATCCGGATCATGACCGAGAACGGGACGTTCTTCTCGCTGCGCTGCTACCTGGGCGACAAGCCGGTGTTCCTCGGTCGCAACGGCCGGATCAGCGTGTTTGCCTCCGAGCGTGCCCTGGCCCGTTACCTGGCCGATGAGCACGATCACGACCTGGCGGATCTGAGCACCTACGACGACATCCGGACCGCCGCCACCGACGGCTCGCTGTCGATCGACATCACCGACGACAACGTCTACGTGCTGTCCGGAATGGCCGACGACCTGACCGACGGGCCAGACGCCGTGGACCGCGAGCAGCTCGAGCTGGCCGTCGAGTTCCTTGAGGACGTGGGGACCTACGCCGAGGACGGCATAGTCACCGAGACCCTCAAACCGGACCGCCCGCTGGGCCGGCTGGTGAGCTACGTCCTGGACCCGGACTCGGTGGACGAGCCGCAGCGCCCGTTTGCGCCCGCCATCAAGGAGTGGGAGCAACTCGAACAGTTCATGCAGTCACGCCTGCGACGCGAATAAGAATTTCTTATCTGTCATTTTCGGCAATTGCAGGTGGCAATTGCAGGAATTTCATTGCCGGGCCGTCGCGACCCGGATACCATTTGGCCCGTTAACGTCTGGGCCGTGTGGTTTGTGGCCCTTCCCGCCTGAAAGGACTACATATGCGCAAGGCAACGCAACGAGCCGCAGCCGTATCCGCCGCAGTCTTGGGGATCGCACTGGTCGGCACGGGTTGCAGCACCGCCGCCAAGGAGAAGACCAGCGATGTGCTGAGTTCGGCCAGCTCGGCCGCATCCTCAGCCGGATCGGCGGCGAGTTCGGTGATCTCGTCAGCGGTCACGGCACCTGGCGAGGAGAGCGGCGCGGCCAGCTCCACCGAGATGACCGGTGCCGACGGCAAGGAGTACACCGTCTCCGGCCCGATCCTGGCCAAGCTCGACTCCCTGGACGCGGCCGACAAGCAGAGCCTGGGTGAGCCGACCGGCGCCGAGCAGAAGAACCCCGACGGCGGCATCTACCAGCAGTTCGACGGCGGCGTGATCGTGCACACCACCCGGTCCTACGTGGTGTGGGGCAAGATCCGCGACAAGTGGAACGAGCTGGGCGGTTCGCAGGGCAAGCTGGGTTACCCGACCAGTGACGAGACCACCAACGCCGACGGTGCCAAGCAGAGCACCTTCGAGCACGGCGTCGTCACCTGGAAGACGGGCGACGCGGAGGCCACTGTCGCCGAGCACTGATCCTTGACGACGAAGGCCGGGCAGTCGCAGCCGCGATTGCCCGGCTTTCGCCGTTTCAGGCGGCGCCGTGTCAGCCGGCCAGCGCGGCATACCGCGGCTTGATGACGTCCTCGATGATCGCCACCCGCTGATCGAACGGGATGAACGCCGACTTCATCGCGTTGACGGTGAATCGCTGCAGATCGATCCAGCCGTAGCCGAACGTCTCGGCGAGCACCAGCATCTCCTTGCTCATGGTGGTGTCGCTCATCAGCCGGTTGTCGGTGTTGACCGTCACCCGCAGCCGGGCGCGGGCCAGCAGGTCGAAGGGGTGCTCGGCGATGCTGCCGACCGCGCCGGTCTGCACATTGGAACTCGGGCACAGCTCCAACGGGACCCGTTTGTCACGCAGGATCGCCGCCAGCCTCCCCAGCTGTGGCACCCCGTCGTCGTCAAGCACGATGTCGTCGGTGATCCGCACCCCGTGGCCGAGCCGGTCGGCGCCGCAGAACGCGATCGCCTCGTGAATGGACGGCAGCCCGAACGCCTCGCCGGCGTGAATGGTGAAGCGGGCGTTGTGGTCTCGCATGTACTCGAAGGCATCCAGGTGCCGGCTCGGCGGATAGCCGGCCTCCGCTCCGGCGATGTCGAAACCGACCACGCCCTTGTCCCGGAAGCGGATTGCCAGCTCGGCGATCTCGCGGCTCAGCGCGGCGTGGCGCATCGCGGTGACCAGAGTGCGCACGGTGATCTCTCGGCCGGCGGCCGCGGCATCACGCTCGCCGTCGGCGAAGCCGGCCAGTACCGCGTCGGTCACCTCGTCGAAGGACAGCCCGCCCTCGATGTGCAGTTCCGGGGCGAAGCGCACCTCGGCGTAGACCACGGCGTCGGCGGCCAGATCCTCGACGCACTCGCGGGCCACCCGGTGCAGCGCGTCGGCGGTCTGCATCACCGCCACGGTGTGGCTGAACGGCTCCAGATAGCGCTCCAGTGATCCGCTGTGCGAGCGGGTGCGAAACCAGGTCGCCAGCTCGTCGGGATCGGTGGTCGGCAGCCCGTCGTAGCCGACCTGCCCGGCGATGTCGACGACGGTGGCCGGCCGCAGACCACCGTCGAGGTGGTCGTGCAGCAGCGCCTTGGGGGCCCGGCTGATCGAGGACAGGTTCAGCGGTGTGGTCATGGCCTCTTCCCCGGATTGTCAACGTTGTCAAGGGTGCCGAGCACTGCGTAACCACCGTCCAGCTCGGCGAACGCCGGTGCGAACCGCTCCGGCGTGTCGGTGTACAGCGTGAACAGGGCCGCTCCGGCGCTGACCGGCTCACCGGGCCGCCGATGGATCCGCACCCCGGCCCCGGCCTGCACCGCTTCGCCGGGGCGGGTGCGGCCCGCTCCCAGCCGCCAGGCCGCCAATCCCACTGCCATCGCGTCGATGTCTCCCATTGTGCCGCTCCTCGGGGCCGTGACGGTCTCCGAACATGCCGCCACCGGCAGCGGAACGCTCAGGTCGCCCCCCTGCGCGGCGATCATCGCGGTGAACCGGTCCATCGCGGTGCCGTCGGACAGGCTCGCCGCCGGATCACGGCCGTCGCGTCCGGCGAGGGCGAGCATCTCGATGGCCAGCGTCAGTATCAGCGCCACCACGTCGGCGGGGCCACCACCGGCCAGCACCTCCAGCGCTTCGGCGACCTCCAGGGCGTTGCCGACGGTGGACCCCAGCGGGGTGTTCATGTCGGTGAGCACCGCGCGGGTCGGCACGCCGTGCGCCGCACCGAGGGCGACCATCATGTCGGCCAGCTCCCGGGCCTGCTGGGGCGACTTCATGAACGCACCCGACCCGACCTTGACATCCAGGACCAGTGCCCCGGCGCCTTCGGCCAGTTTCTTGCTCATCACCGAGCTGGCGATCAGCGGCAGTGACTCCACGGTGGCGGTGATGTCGCGCAGCGCGTAGAGCTTGGCGTCGGCCGGCGCTAGGGCTCCGGCGGCGAAGATCGCCGCGCCGACGTCGACCAGCTGGTCGCGCAGCCGCTGGGTCGACAGGGTGGCGTCGAATCCGGCGATGGACTCCAACTTGTCCAGGGTGCCCCCGGTATGGCCCAGGCCGCGCCCGGAGGCCTGCGGAACCGCCGCACCGCACGCCGCGACGACGGCCACCAGCGGCAGGGTGATCTTGTCCCCCACGCCGCCGGTGGAGTGCTTGTCGACGGTGGGGAGCAGCTCACCGTGACGCCGCAGGTCGCGCCAGTCGAGCTGTTCCCCCGAAGAGATCATCGCCGCGGTCCAGCGGGCGGTCTCACGGGCGTCCATCCCGCGCAGGAAGATCGCCATCAACAGCGCCGACATCTGTTCGTCGGCGACCCGGCCGGCGGTATAGGACTCGATCAGCCAGTCGATCGCGGCGTCGGACAGTGCGCGGCCGTCGCGTTTGGCGGCGATCAGGGTGGGGGCATCGAAGGTCACGGCAGCGAGTCGGGTCCGAAGGCATCCGGCAGCAGATCGCCGAGTGGCCTGGCACCGGCGGGGTGGTCGATCAGCAGGCCCGGCCCGCCGTGTTCGAGCAGCACCTGGCGGCAGCGGCCGCACGGCATCAGCAGCGTGCCGTCGGCGTCGGTGCACGACAGCGCCACGAGCTTGCGGCTCTGGCCGGCGCCGCTCGCGTGCAAAGCGCAGACCACCGCACACTCGGCGCACAGGCCCAGGCCATATGAGACATTCTCCACATTGCAGCCGGTCACCACCGCGCCGTCGCCGGTGAGCGCGGCAGCCCCGACACGCAACCCCGAGTACGGCGCGTAGGCCTGGGAGGCAACACTGATAGCGTTGTGCCGCAACATATTCCAGTCGATTTCTACGACCACGTCAGCCGACTCCGTTTCGATCTGTGCGCACCGAATCACCTCATCAACCCGTCTGGCCGGCCGAAAATCAGCCTAGCCGCAGGCCATTGCTACTCACCGGTAACTTCGATGAGGTCGTTTCGACCCTGTGGATGGGTTTAGAGTCCAAGACGGGGTTGGCCAAACAGCGACGCCGTTGCGTAGCGACGCGGGCGCTGGAAGCCCCTGCAAAGCAGGTCAAAGCAGCTACATGGAGGCGCTGATGACGGCGACATCCGCCGATGCGACTGGGTCGCCGGGAACGCGGACAGACGCTCCGCGGCGCCGGCGGCAGAGTCTTTATAAGGGCGACCCCGGAATGTGGGCGTTCGCACTGCACCGGATCACCGGTGCGACCATCTTCTTCTTCCTGTTCGTACACGTCCTCGACACGGCCCTGGTCCGGGTGAGCCCGCAGGCCTACACCGAGGTGATCGCGACCTACAAGACCCCGCTGGTGGGCCTGATGGAGCTGGGCCTGGTGGCCGCGGTGCTGTTTCACGGCCTCAACGGCATCCGGCTGATCCTGATCGACTTCTGGTGGCAGGGCTGCCGCTGGCAGCGCCAGATGCTGGTGGCGGTCGGCGTGATCTGGCTGGTGGTGATGGTCCCGGTGGTGGTCCGGATCGGAATGCACATGGCGGAGCGATTCTTATGAGCACACCTGACCTGCAACTCGGACGTGGCGGAGTAGCGCCGGTGCGCGGCCCGGACCGCGACCGCCCGGCCAGCCTGGGCAACCCGCGGGCGCCGTTCCGGCACTCGGGGATGGCCAACTTCGAGAAGTACACCTGGCTGTTCATGCGGTTCTCCGGCGCCGTGCTGATCTTCCTGGTGCTCGGGCACCTGTTCATCATGCTGATGTGGCAGGACGGCGTGTACCGCATCGACTTCAACTACGTGGCGGAGCGCTGGCACTCGCCGTTCTGGCAGATCTGGGACCTGAGCCTGTTATGGCTCGCCCAGCTGCACGGCGGCAACGGCATGCGCACGATCATCGGTGACTACACCCGCAGCGGGCGCAGCCGGTTCTGGCTGATGAGCCTGCTGGCGGTGTCGATGATCTTCACGCTGGCGCTGGGCAGCTACGTGCTGCTGAGCTTCGACGCGAACATTTCTTGACGGCAGATTTCGGTAGCGAACGGGTGATATCGCGGTGATTCAGGAACATCGATACGACGTGGTGATCGTCGGCGCCGGCGGCGCCGGAATGCGCGCGGCCGTCGAGGCGGCGCCCCGGGCCCGCACAGCGGTGCTGACCAAGCTCTACCCCACCCGTAGCCACACCGGCGCGGCCCAGGGCGGTATGTGTGCGGCACTGGCCAATGTCGAGGACGACAACTGGGAGTGGCACGCCTTCGACACCGTCAAGGGCGGCGACTACCTGGCCGACCAGGACGCGGTGGAGATCATGGCCAAGGAGGCCATCGACGCGGTGCTGGACCTGGAGAACATGGGCATGCCGTTCTCCCGCACCCCCGAGGGCCGCATCGACCAGCGCCGGTTCGGCGGTCACACCCGCGACCACGGCAAGGCCCCGGTGCGCCGGTCCTGCTATGCCGCCGACCGCACCGGCCACATGATCCTGCAGACGCTGTACCAGAACTGCGTCAAGCACGATGTCGAGTTCTTCAACGAGTTCTACGTGCTGGACCTGGTGCTCACCGAGACCCCGTCGGGTCCGGTGGCCACCGGTGTGGTCGCCTATGAGCTCGCGACCGGTGCGATTCACGTCTTCCACGCCAAGGCCATCGTGCTGGCCACCGGCGGCTCGGGCCGGATGTACAAGACCACCTCCAACGCCCACACCCTGACCGGTGACGGTATGGGCGTCGTCTTCCGCAAGGGACTTCCCTTGGAGGACATGGAGTTCCACCAGTTCCACCCGACCGGTCTGGCCGGCCTGGGCATTCTGATCTCCGAAGCCGTGCGCGGTGAGGGTGGCCGGCTGCTCAACGCCGACGGCGAGCGGTTCATGGAGCGCTACGCCCCGACCATCGTCGACCTGGCGCCCCGCGACATCGTGGCCCGCTCGATGGTGCTCGAGGTGCTCGAGGGCCGCGGTGCCGGACCGAACAAGGACTACGTCTACATCGACGTGCGTCACCTCGGCGAGGACGTCCTCAACGAGAAGCTGCCCGACATCACCGAATTCGCCCGCACCTACCTGGGTGTGGACCCGGTCAAGGAGCTGGTGCCGGTCTACCCGACCTGTCACTACGCCATGGGCGGCATCCCGACCACGGTGACCGGTCAGGTGCTGCGCGACAACACCTCCACCGTGCCCGGGCTCTACGCCGCCGGCGAGTGCGCGTGTGTGTCGGTACACGGCGCCAACCGGCTGGGCACCAACTCACTGCTGGACATCAACGTGTTCGGCCGGCGCGCCGGTATCGCCGCCGCCGAGTACGCGGCCAACCACGACTTCGTCGAGCTGCCGGAGAACCCGGCCGACATGGTGGTCAACTGGGTGGCCGACATCCTGTCCGAGCACGGCAACGAGCGGGTGGCCGACATCCGCGGCGCCCTGCAGCAGTCGATGGACAACAACGCCGCGGTGTTCCGCACCGAGAAGACCCTCAAGCAGGCGCTGAGCGACATCCGCGCGCTCAAGGAGCGCTACTCGCGAATCACCGTGCACGACAAGGGCAAGCGCTTCAACTCCGATCTGCTCGAAGCCATCGAGCTGGGCTTCCTGCTGGAGCTCGCCGAGGTCACCGTGGTGGGTGCGCTCAACCGCCAGGAGTCCCGCGGCGGCCACGCCCGTGAGGACTACCCCAACCGGGACGACGCCAACTACATGCGCCACACCATGGCCTACAAGCAGGGCCCCGAACTGATCTCCGACATCCGGCTGGACTACAAGCCGGTGGTGCAGACCCGCTACGAACCGAAGGAACGGAAGTACTGATGGCTGACTCGTGCTGCTCGTCCGAAGGCGGATGCTGCTCGCCGAGCCCGGCGAGCACCGCGCCGGCGGCGCTGATCGACGGCGCCCCCGCCGGTGACCCGCCGCTGCCCCCGGTGCCCGAGGGCGCACACATGGTCACGCTCAAGATCGCTCGGTTCAACCCCGAGAACCCCGACCAGTACGCGGCTACCGACGGCTGGCAGAGCTTCCGGGTGCCGGCGCTGCCCACCGACCGGCTGCTGAACCTGCTGATCTACGTCAAGAGCTACCTGGACGGCACGCTGACCTTCCGCCGGTCCTGCGCGCACGGGGTGTGCGGCTCCGACGGGGTGCGGGTCAACGGCAACAACAAGCTGGCCTGCAAGATGCTGATGCGCGACATCCTGCCCAAGAAACCGGGCAAAGAGCTGACGCTGACCATCGAGCCGATGCGTGGGCTTCCGGTGGAAAAAGACCTCGTGGTCAACATGGAACCATTCATGGACGCCTACAAGGCGATCAAGCCGTACCTGATCACCACCGGCAACCCGCCCACCCGGGAATGGATCCAGAGCCAGCACGACCGGCACCGCTACGACGACACCACCAAGTGCATCCTGTGCGGCATCTGCACCACCAGCTGCCCGGTGTACTGGAGCGAGGGGTCCTACTTCGGGCCGGCGGCGATCGTCAACGCCCACCGGTTCATCTTCGACTCGCGTGACGAGGGTGCCGCCGAGCGTCTGGACATCCTCAACGAGGTCGACGGGGTGTGGCGCTGCCGCACCACCTTCAACTGCACCGACGCCTGCCCGCGTGGCATCGAGATCACCAAAGCGATCCAGGAGGTCAAGCGCGCGTTGATGTTCGCCCGCTGATCTCTCCCCCTTCTCCTCGGCGCGAGCGTGCGCGTTTGCCCGCCGACACGCCGCTGCGTAGGTACAACGACGCACGCTCGCGGTGGGAACGACCGGCCGTGATAGGACACAGGGATGCATTGGTACACCGGCAACACCGTTTACGACACCGTCCTGACCGCGGCATTCGCCTTCGCCGCATTCGTGATCGTCGGCGGCTTCTTCGGCCAGAGCTCCTACGGACGGTTCTCGACGACGAAACTCGGGTTGAATCTGAACCCGAAGTTCGGCTGGTGGCTGATGGAGATCCCGGCGACCGTGGTCTTTCTGGTCGCCTATCTGAGCGGGCCGGCCCGCTTCGAGCCGACGTCGCTGGTGCTGGCCGGGATCTGGGCGCTGCACTACGCCAACCGCGGCTGGTTCTTTCCGCTGGCGATCCGCCAGATGCCCGGCAAGCGCAGCACGTTCAACATCTCGGTGGTGGTGATGGGCATGCTCGTCACCTCGATGCACGGCTACCTCAACGGCGCGCTGTTCAGCCATGACTACTTTCACCAGTACGGCACCGGCTGGCTGACCGATCCCCGTTTCCTGGTGGGCCTGGCGATCTACCTGTGCGGATTCGCCCTGCTGGTCAATTCGGAGTCGATCGTGCGCAACCTGCGCGACAAGCACAGCCCCGGTGGCGCGGAGTACCGGATTCCGTTCGGCGGCGGCTTCCGGTTCGTCACCAGTCCGGCGTATCTGGGCGAGATGATCGCCTGGAGCGGTTTCGCGATCCTTACCTGGGCGCTGCCCGGCGTGGCGATCCTGCTGATCACCGCCGGCAACCTGGTCCCCCGGGCGTTGGGCACCCACCGCTGGTACCGGGAGAAGTTCGCCGACTACCCCACCGACCGCAAGGCGCTGGTCCCCTTCGTGATCTGAGGCCGTCACATTCCGGCTGGCCGTCTCGTCTAGTGGGTATGACTACCAAAACGCGCATCGAGCCGCTGCCTCCGAAGCGCACCAACCTGCTGGTGCGCGCCATGTACCGCTACGCCAAACGCCGCTTCGGTGAGGTCCCCGAGCCGTTCACCGTCGCCGCACATCACCCACGGCTGCTGGTGGCCAACGCCGTACACGAAGGCCTGCTGCAGTCCGCGTCGCGCAAGCTGCCGGCCAGCGTGCGGGAGCTGGCGGTGTTCTGGGCCGCCCGCACCGTCGGCTGCTCGTGGTGCGTGGACTTCGGGTCCATGCTGACGCGGCTGGAGGGCCTAGACGTCGACCGGCTCAAGCAGATCGACGACTACGCCACCTCGCCGTTATTCAACGACGACGAACGCGCCGCCATCGCCTACGCCGACGCCATGACCACCGACCCGCACACCGTCACCGACGCCCAGGTCGCCGATCTGCGGAATCGGTTCGGCGACGCCGGCGTCATCGAGCTGACGTATCAGATCGGGGTGGAGAACATGCGGTCCCGGATGTACGTCGCACTGGGCGTCACCGAACAGGGCTTCAACTCCGGGGACGCCTGCCGGGTGCCGTGGGCGGTCAACCCCCCGCCGGAGTGATCTCGATATAGGCGATCGCGATCCCCACCGCCGCGCTTCCCCTGTCCAGGCCTCGCTCGAAGATCTTCATCGCCCAGCTCCAGTTGGCGGCGATCACCTGCTCGGCGTGGGCGTGTTCGGATTCGGGAAGGATCCTGGCGACCCCCGCCACCGGTTGTCCCTTGGGCTTGCCACGCAGACCGCAGGGCACCACAACGACGTTCGGGTTGTTGCGGATCCTTTTGACCTTGCCGGTAGAGGGGTCGGTGCGCACGTAGATCCGGCCGTCGGCGACACCGTGGTTGATCGGGCTGGGCATCGCCTCGCGCGAGCGCTTGAACGTCACCAACACGATCTGGCGGACTGCGTCGAAGCCGGTGAAATCCGCACCGGTGGGGTCGCCGATGTCGAAGACGGCGCGGTCGCGCATCTTGTCCATGGCGCGAAACATCAACGCGCCCAGTCGCTCCGCGGCAGTCATGTCACTCTCCGATCGACTCACGCAGCGGGGTGCCGCGGAATTTGTCCGGGTTGGCGATGTCCCAGATCGCCACCACCCGGCCGTCGCGCACCGTCACCGCGGTGACGCGCGGCAGCAACTCGGCGAATCCCTCGGCACCGGGCGCCCCGGGCGTGTAGGCGCCGAGTTCACCGTTGACCAGTGCCAGCTGTTGGGCGCCTGCCAGGGTGGGCCCGTAGCGTCGCGCCAGGCCGAACAGGAACCGGGCCACGTGATCGGCACCGTGGATGACCCGCGCGGCGGTCGGGGCCCGGCGGTTGGAGTCCCCGGTGAAGGTCACGTCCGGGTGCAGCAGCGCCACCACCGCGTCCAGATCACCGGCCGCCATGGCCGCCATCAGGGTGCCGACCACCTCGGCGTGGCCCGGATCGGGTTGCGGCGCAGGATCGGCCGCCACAGCTTTGCGGGCTCGCGACGCCAGCTGGCGGGCGGCGGGCGCGGTGGTGCCCAGGGTGGCGGCTACGTCGTCGAACGGCACCGCGAACCCGTCGTGCAGCACGAACGCCACCCGCTGATCCGGGGTCAGCCGGTCGAGCACCACCATCGCGGCGAACCGGGCGTCTTCCCCGGCCACCACCGCCGACAGCGGATCGTCGTCGTCGAACCCGGTCACCACCGGCTCCGGAAGCCATTGCCCCACATAGGATTCCCGACGTCGTGGGGCCGACCGCAGCCGGTCAAGACCGAGCCGGCTGACCACCGTCGTCAACCAGGCCCGCAGATCGGTGATCTGATCGTGTTCGGCGGCGTCGAAGCGCAGCCAGGCGTCCTGCACGATGTCCTCGGCGTCGGCGAACATCCCAGTGAGCCGGTAGGCCACCGCAAGCAGATGCGGCCGCAGCGCCTCGAAGTCGTCCACCGACGCGGTCATCTGCTCCAGGTTAGGCGCGGGGATCGCTCAGTGCGATGCGTCCTCTCCGGGGCGCAGGCCCACCAGGGCGATGACGCATGCCACGAGCATCGCGACGCTCAGGCTGTAGAAACCGAAGTTGACGAGGTTCTCCTGCCACGCCGCGGCGTGGCGACCGGGGGCCGCTATGGGAGTCATCTGGCCGGTGCCGAAGATCGCCGCGGCCAGACTGCTGGCCCAGTTCACGTAGGTGCCGTAGAGCGCCGACCAGAACAGCGCGGTCAGCCAGCGCGCCGAGAGCCGCAGCCGGCCCCACAACAGGCCGAGCGCCATCAGGAACAGCCCGTTCGTCACACCTACCAGGTGCGACGCCAGCCCCATCCGGGGATTCTCCAGCGATCTGCTGACGACTCCGGTGAGCAGGCCCAGCAGGAACAGGAAGACCCCGTGCCACAACAACGCCCGGCCCTTGTCGGCACCCATCATCGACCGAGAGTAGATCCTGGCAACGCCGCGGGACGGCCGAACGCGGCAATCCGGTATGGCCGTGGCCTTAGAGTCGCCGACATGAGCCGCAAGCCGCGCATCGACCCCGTCCGCTGGCAGCCTCCGCCGTCACGCCCGCTGCCGCCGCCGGATCCGACACCGGAGCTGACCGTGGTCGAGATCCCCGGCAACGCCCCCGAAGACGTCGTCGTCGACGCGGAAGGAACCATCTGGACCGGGGTCGAAGACGGGCGGATCATCGCCGTCGGCCCCGACAGCGCACCGCGGGTGGTCACCGACACCGGCGGACGCCCACTGGGGCTGGCGGTCACTCGCGATCACCGGCTGTTGATCTGCGACAGCCACCGCGGGCTGCTGCGCTTCGACCCCGCCGGCGGGCAGCTGGAGACACTGGTGGACCAGGTGGCCGGCCGGACGCTGACGTTCTGCTCCAATGCGGTCGAATCCAGTGACGGCACAATCTACTTCACCGAATCCACCGACCGGTTCCACTACGAGTATTACAAGGCATCGGTGATCGAGGCCCGCGGCAGTGGGTCGCTGATGCGGCTGGGCACCGACGGGCAGGTCAGCATGCTGGCCTCCGGCCTGCACTTCGCCAACGGCGTGACACTGACCGCCGACGAATCGGCGGTGGTGTTCGCCGAGAGCACCGCGCGACGGTTGTCCAAGTACTGGTTGACCGGACCACGCACAGGCACCGTCACCCCGCTGGTGACCGAGCTGCCCGGCCACCCAGACAACATCTCCACCGGGCACGACGGGCGGATCTGGGTGGCGATGGTGTCGGACCGCAACGCGCTGGCGGACTGGCTGAGCCCGCGCGCGCCGGTGTTGCGCTCGCTGTTGTGGCGGCTGCTGCCGTATCACTGGCTGCCGGACGTGAATTCGGGGGCGTGGGTGGTCGGGTTCGACGCGCAGGACGGGCGGGTGCTGAGCCAGTTCCGCAGCACCGATCCGAGATTCGGGATGGCGACCGGGGTGGTCGAGGCCGATGACCGCCTGTGGATGGGCCGGATCGGCGGGCCGGGTCTGGCCTACTTCCACCTCCGCTGACCGTGCATAGTTGTCCGGCAAAAGCCCAGGTGGGGCCGGACAACTGTGCACGCTCGCGAGGAAGTGGGGTGTAACTTGCGTCCCACCAGCCACAGCGTGGCTCCCGGGTTTCACGAGCCGATTCGCCTACCCTGCACACACGATGACTTTTGCGCGCTCGGTGTCGGCCCTGGTGGCGGCGGGTTTTCTGGTGGCCGCCGCGCCCCTGGCGGCTGCTGATCCCACGCCGGGACTGATCGCCGGGCCGGCCAACTGCCCCTACAAGGTCAACACCCCACCGGCGGTGGACGCCTCGGAGGTCCCGACCGCCGGCGATCCGCCGCAGCCGCTGGCAGTGCCGGCCACCCCGGTCGGCGGGCAGGCCCTGAGCGGCTGCGGGATCGTCGCCGCTCCCGACACTCCGCCGGTTCCCGGTGAGATCTCCGCCGAGGCCTGGCTGGTCGCCGACCTCGACAGCGGTGCGGTGATCGCCGCCAAGGACCCGCACGGCCGGCACCGGCCCGCCAGCATCATCAAGGTGCTGACCGCCATGGCGTCACTGAACGAGCTGGACCCCGACCGCGTCGTCCCCGGCACCCAGGAGGACGCCAACGCCGAAGGCACTCGGGTCGGGGTGGGCCCCGGCGGCAACTTCACCGTCAACCAGCTGCTGCACGGGCTGCTGATGGGCTCGGGCAACGACGCCGCCCACGCCCTGGCCGAACAGCTCGGCGGCATGGGCGTCGCGCTGGAGAAGATCAACACCCTGGCGTTCAAGCTCGGCGGCTACGACACTCGCGCCGCCACCCCGTCGGGGCTGGACGGCCCGGGCATGAGCACGTCGGCATACGACATCGGGTTGTTCTACCGCTACGCCTGGAACAATCCGGCGTTCGCCAACATCGTGGCGACCCGCGCCTTCGACTTCCCCGGCTACGGCGACGTCCCCGGCTACGCCCTGGAGAACGACAACCAACTGCTCTACAACTACCCGGGCGCTCTGGGCGGCAAGACCGGCTACACCGACGACGCCGGGCAGACATTCGTCGGTGCGGCCAACCGGGACGGACGCCGGCTGGTGGCGGTGCTGCTGCACGGCACCCGCCTGCCGATCGCACCCTGGCAGCAGGCCGCCCAGCTGCTCGACTACGGCTTCGCCACCCCGCCAGGCACCCGGGTCGGCACCCTGATCGAGCCCGACCCGACGCTGGTGGCACCGCGCGCTCCGGAGCTGGGCCCCAACCCTCAGGCGCTGCCGCTGGTGTCAGCCGACAACACGGTGCCGGTGCGGGTCGGGGTGGGCGTCATCGGCACCATCATCGTGTTCGCGCTCATCATGGGAGCCCGGGCGGTGAATCGACGACCCGGCGAAGGGTCGGCCTGGTGATCCGGGCCCTGCGGTACTTCGGCTGGTTCACCGGCCTGCTGCTGATCGCGCTGGGACTGAGCCGAATCGCGTTCTCGCTGGACTCCATTCCCGGCGGTCAGGACGTCAACGCCACCGTGGACAGTGAGACCCGGGCCGCCGGCGCCCTGTTGATCGGCTTCGGCGTCGGCTACCTGGAGGCGTTCCGGCGCACTCCCATCCCGACCGGGGCGGTGCGCCTGTTGGCCGGCACCATGGCGCTGCTGGGGCTGTCCCGGCTGATCTCGATGACCAACGCCGGGATGCCGCATCCGGCGTTCACCGCGGCGTGCGTCGTCGAGTTCGCCGCGGCCGGGCTCACCTACTGGTATGCGACCCTGGCCGACCGCCCCACCCCGTAACCCCTACGGTGAGCCTCATGGGCCGAATCGGTGAGCTGCGCCGCTCCTCGCCGCTGGCGCTGCTGGTGGGCGTGGCCGCCGCCAGTGTCGGGGTCATCTACGGCTACGACCTGTCCAACATCGCCGGCGCACTGCTGTTCATCGAGCGTGATTTCGGCCTGTCGGCCGCCCAACAGGAGATGGTGGCCACCGCGACGGTCATCGGCGAGATCGGCGGTGCCCTGGCCGGCGGCTGGCTGGCCAATGCGATCGGCCGGAAACGCTCGATGGTCGCGGTGGCGCTGGGCTACGCGGTGTTCGCGGTGGCCGGGGCGGCGTCGACGTCGGTGTCGACGCTGACCGTGGCGCGGCTGCTGCTCGGGGTCACCATCGGGGTGTCGGTGGTGGTGGCGCCGGTGTTCGTGGCCGAGTCGGCGCCGGCCGGTGCGCGCGGCGCCCTGCTGGTCACCTACGGGGTGGCCACCGTGATCGGCATCATCGTCGGCTACCTGGCCGCCTATCTGCTGGCCGGGGCGGGCAATTGGCGGGCGATGCTGGGCCTGGCCGCCGTGCCGGCGGTGCTGGTGGCGATGTTGCTGGCCCGTATCCCCGACACCGCCCGCTGGTATCTGCTCAAGGGCCGCGTCGACGAGGCGCGACGCACCCTGCGGCGCATCGAGCCGGGAGTCGACGCGCAGCGCGAGCTGGACGAGATCTCCCGGACGCTGCGCGAGGAGTCCTCCGGCGGGGTCGGTGTGCTGCGCGAGATGCTGCGCCGGCCGTATCTGCGGGCGACGCTGTTCGTGGTGACGCTGGGCTTCTTCATCCAGATCACCGGGATCAACGCGATCGTCTACTACAGCCCCCGGCTGTTCGAGATGATGGGTTTCCACGGCGATTTCGCGTTGCTGATCCTGCCGGCGCTGGTGCAGGTCGCCGCCCTGGTCGCCATGCTGGTGTCGCTGGCGATCATCGACCGGGTCGGCCGGCGGCCGATCCTGCTGTCGGGGATCGCCACCATGGTCGCGGCCAATGCGCTGCTGGTCGCGGTATTCGCCGGCGGTGAGGTGTTCGGTGGCGCGGCGGCAGCGGTCAAGTTCGGCGGGGTGCTGCTGTTCACCGTCGGCTACACGTTCGGGTTCGGTTCACTGGTGTGGGTGTACGCCGGGGAGAGTCTGCCGGCCCGGATGCGCTCGATGGGAGCCTCGGCCATGCTGACCTCGGATCTGGTGGCCAACGCGGTTGTCGCCGCGGTGTTTCTGACCATGCTCACGTCGCTGGGCGGTGCCGGGACCTTTGCGGTGTTCGGGGTGCTGGCGCTGGCGAGCCTGGCGTTCGTGTACCGCTACGCCCCGGAGACCAAGGGTCGCCAATTGGAGGACATCCGGCACTTCTGGGAGAACGGCGGACGCTGGCCCCCAGAGGACCTCCTTGAGGACATCGCCACAGCAGAGGCGCCGGCATGACTGTCATCACCGCCGGCACCGTCGTGCTCGACGGCCGGGTGCACCGGCCCGGTTGGCTTGCGGTGGACGACGGTCGGATCACCGACTGCGGGTCCGGGCCGGTTCGCGCCGACGCCGACCTCGGTGAGGCCACGGTGGTGCCCGGCTTCGTCGACCTGCACTGCCACGGCGGCGGCGGTGTCTCCTATGCCGACGACCCGGACCGCGCGGCGGCACTGCACGCCGCGCACGGCACCACCGGGGGTCTTGCCAGCCTGGTGACCGCCGACCCGGCGACGCTGCTGGCCCAGGTGCGCGCACTCGCCGACGCGACCCAGCGCGGTGTGGTGGACGGCATCCATCTGGAAGGCCCGTGGCTCAGCGGGCTGCACTGCGGCGCGCACGACGCCGCGTTGCTGCGTGACCCCGACCGCGGTGAGGTCGATGCGCTGCTGGCCGCCGCCGACGGTGCGATCCGGATGGTCACCCTGGCCCCTGAGCGGCCCGGCGCCATCGAAGCCATCACGCACCTGGTCGATGCGGGAGTGGTTGTGGCCGTTGGGCATACCGACGCCGGATACGAGGCGACGCAGGCCGCGCTGGACGCCGGCGCGACGGTGGGAACGCATCTGTTCAACGCGATGCGCGCCCTGCACCATCGCGAGCCCGGACCGGTCGCGGCGCTGCTGGCCGACCCGCGGGTTACCGTCGAGCTGATCGCCGACGGCGTTCACCTGCACCCGGCCGTCATCGAGCACGTGGTGGCGACCGCCGGACCGGACCGGGTCGCGCTGATCACCGATGCGATGGCCGCCGCCGGGACCGGCGACGGCGCCTTCACGCTCGGCGGGCTCGACGTCGACGTGACCGGCGGGGTGGCTCGGCTGCGCGGCACCACGACGATCGCCGGCAGCACCGCCACCATGGACCGGATCTTCGCGACCGCGGTGGAGCTGCTCGGCGGCGACGGCGATGACGCACTGGCCGCCGCGGTGCGCATGACCTCGACCACCCCGGCACGGGTGCTCGGCCTCGACGACATCGGGGTCCTGCGGGCCGGGTCGATCGCTAACCTGGTGGTGTTGAACGCCGGCCTGCACGTTGAGCGGGTCATGCGCCACGGAATCTGGCTGATGTGAAGGAGAACCATGAGTGAGCCCATCGTCACCGACATCCCCGAGCAGCACCGCTACGAGATCAGCGTCGACGGCGTGCGCGCCGGGCTGGCGTCCTACCGCGACAGCGGTGACCGGCGGGACTTCCATCACACCGAGATCGACAAGGCGTTCGGCGGTCAGGGACTGGCCACCAAGCTGATCGCCGCAGCGCTGGCCGACACCCACTCCGCGGGCAAGCAGATCGTGCCGACCTGCTCCTTCGTGGAGGCCTACGTCGCCAAGCACCCCGAGTACGCGAACCCGGCCGGCAACTGAGGCCGGGGACACCATGACCGAGCCGAGTGTCACCAACGCCGCCGACGGCCCCCGCAAGGCCTACGAGATCCACCTCGACGGAGCACGGGCCGGGTTGACCGCCTATGTCGACGCCGGCGCCCAGCGGATCTTCTTCCACACCGAGATCGGCGAGGAGTACGGCGGACGCGGACTGGCCGGCACGCTGATCGCGGCGGCGCTGGCCGAGACCCGTGCCGCCGGGAAACGGATCGTGGCGATCTGCCCGTTCGTGGCCGCCTACGTCGAGAAACACCATGACTTCGACGACATCCTCGATCCGGTGACGCCGGAGGCGAAAGCCGCCGTCCGCGCGGCGCTGGCCTGACCGTGGCGCGGGTATTCATCGACAAGCAGTCGGCATCGGTGTATCGGGCCTACAGCTCGGCGGCGGCCGAGGTGCGGGCTCGCGCCGAGGAGGCCGGGTTGTCGAGGACGACGCTGGAGCTGGTGAATCTGCGTGTGTCGCAGATCAATCGGTGCGCGTTCTGCCTGAATCTGCACAGCCGCACCATGTTGGAGTCCGGCGAGAGCCCGCAACGACTGGCGCTGCTGCCGGCCTGGCGGGAGACGGAGTTGTTCACCGACGTCGAACGCGCCGCGCTGGAGATCGCCGAGGCGGTCACCCTGGTGGCCGGTGGGCATCTGAGCGGCGACGACTACGACCGGGTGCGGGTGCATCTCACCGACGATCAGATCTCGCTGCTGATCTGGTCGGCGATCACGATCAACACGTTCAACCGGGTGTCGATCATGAGCCGCTACCCCGTGCACGCCGACCGGTAACCGGCGCCCCGCACCTGATCCCGAGCTGTCCCGCGACCCCGCCGATCGCATATAGTTCAAATTTGTACTACAATCGCAGACAGGAGGTGCCCGATGTCCAAGCTGGCCGCCAGCCTGTCCGGTCCGCAGTCGCAGGCCTGGGGCGCCTATATCGAGAGCAGCGTTCGACTCGAGACCCGGCTCGACGAGCTGCTGCGCGAGCGGACCGGTCTCACCCTGATCGACTATCACCTGCTGATGCTGCTGGCCGGCGCCCCAGAACACCGCATGCGGATGAGTGAGCTCGCCGATCGGATGGTCTTCTCCCGCAGCCGGATCACTTACCAGATCGACTCGATGACCAAACGGGGGCTGACGGTCCGCGAGTCGGCGCCCGACGATCGCCGGGGTTATCGCACCGTGCTCACCGCCGAAGGTCTGCGCGCCCTGCAGGAGGCGATGCCCCAGCATGCCGCGTCGGTTCGCGCGCTGTTCCTCGACGACCTGGATGCCGGCGAAATAGCCTGTGTCGAGCGCATCTTCGGCCGGCTGCGCGATCGTCTCGACAACGAACGAAAGGTGTCATCGTGACATTCACCCCGGCCGAATTGGATTACCTGCGCGACCAGCAGATCGGACGGCTGGCCACCCTCGGGCCCGTCGGCGACCCGCAGATCAGACCGGTCGGTGTGCACCTCGGACCGGACGACGCCACCATCGACATCGTCGGCCACGCATTGTCGAAAACTCAGAAGTGGCGCAACGTGATCCGCGATCCCCAGGTGTCCTTCATCGTCGACACGGTGATCTCTGTGCAGCCGCCACAGGCCCGCGGCATCGAGATCCGCGGCACCGGCACCGTGCTGCCTGGAGCCGGCAGCACCGAGGGCGGTCTGTCCGGCGACATCATCCGGATCACCCCGCGGCGAATCGTGGCCTGGGGCCTCGACTCACCTGGGACCAACTCCCGCAACGTCAACCGATAGCGAAAGGAACGCACCATGACACACAAGATCGACTGGGACGACGCCTACCGGCAACCGCAGGCCCCCGCCTGGAACATCGGTGCGCCGCAACCGGAATACGCGGCGCTGATCAAGCAGCCGGACACGGTCCGCGACGAGGTGCTCGACGCCGGATGCGGCCATGCCGAATTGTCGCTGGCACTGGCGGCGCGCGGTCATACCGTCGTCGGGATCGACCTGTCCCCCACCGCGATCGAGGCCGCCACCGCTGCCGCCACCGAGCGCGGCCTGACCAGCGCGACGTTCGCCGCCGCCGACATCACAGAGCTGACGGGCTACGACGACCGGTTCTCCACCATCTTCGACAGCGGGCTGCTGCACGCTCTGCCCGACGAACTGCGGGAGAACTATGTGCGGGCCATGTACCGGGCGGCGGCACCGGGTGCGACGTTCTACGTTCTGGCCTTCGGCGCGGGCGCCTTCGCCGACCACGAGGGCCCCGGCCCCACGCAGTTCACCGAAGATCAGATCCGCGAGACGGTTTCGGCAGCCTGGCAGGTCGACGAGATCCGGCCGGCAACGCTGCACGCGAACGTCGGTGAGATGCCCGGCTTCCTGCTGACGGCACACAAACCGCGCTGACCTGGGGTCGGCGGCGTCAGTCGGTACGCAGACCGTCGTCCCTCGACGTCGCCGCCCACGCGGTGGCCAGCAGAATGAGCCGGGCGGTGACATAGGCGAACACCAGCAGGCCCAGCACCGGTCCGAACACCGCCCCGGCCGGGCCGTTGACGACCGACTGCAGGTAGACCGAGCCGGCCTGCTTGAACAGTTCGTAGCCGACCGCGGCGATAGCGCCGGCCTCCATCGCACTGCTCAGGTTCACCGGTTCGCGGGGCAGCCGGGCGATCATCCAGGTGAACAGCAGCCACGACACCGTCGCCGCCATCAACAGCGAGGCGAACCGCAGCAGCCCACCCAGCAGAGTGAAGTCGGGAACACCGAGCCAGCGCAGGATGCTTCGCATCAGCTTCGGGTCGGACAACGCGGTCAGTGCGAGGGTGGCCAGCATGGCGCCGAACGCCGCGAGCATCGCCAGCAGATCCGACAGCTTGGAGGAGACGAAACCCTTTTTCTCCGAACGGGTCTCCCACATCTCCGACAGCGCCTCGCGCAGGTTGGCCATCCAGGTCAGGCCCACCCAGGCGGCGGTCGCCAGGCCGATCACCCCCACCGAGGCGCGCGAGGAGATCGCGGTGTCCATCAGGGTGACCAGCTCGTTGCCGAACTCGCCCGGGATCGAGTGCTTGATCCGGCGTTCGATCTCGTCGAGCACCTCGGGCCGCCGCGACAGCAGGAAGCCGCCGACGGAGAAGCCGACCATCGCCAGCGGGAACAGCGCAAAGATCGTGTAGTAGCTCATCCCGGCGGCGAAGAAGTTGCCCTGACCGTCGTCGTATCGCTCCTGGGCCCGCATAACGTGGTCGAACCAGCCGAAGCGGGCCCGCAGCCGGTCGATGACGCCCGGCTTCGAGGGCCCAGCCTTCTCCGTCACGGCTTTACTCATGGCTGCGGCGGCAGGAATCCCACCCGGTCGTACACCAGCTTCAGCGTTGCCGAGGCCACCTCGCGGGCCCGGTTCGCACCGGCCGCCAGCACCGATTCCAGCTCAGCCGGGTCGGCGAGCAGCTCGTCCACCCGGGCTTTGATCGGGGTGACGAATTCGGCGACGGCGTCGGCGGTCTCCTTCTTCAGGTCGCCGTAGCCGCGCCCGGCGTAGCTGTTGACCAGGGTTGCGACGTCGGTGCCGGTGACCGCGGCCTGGATGGTCAGCAGGTTGGAGATCCCGGGCTTGGTCTGCGGGTCGTAGCGGATCTCGCGCTGCGAGTCGGTGACCGCCGAGCGGATCTTCTTGGCGCTTTTCGCCGGGTCGTCGAGCAGGCTGATCAGGCCGGCATCGGTGGCCGCCGACTTGCTCATCTTGGCGGTCGGCTCCTGCAGGTCGTAGATCTTGGCGGTGGCCTTGGGGATCATCACCTCGGGCACCACGAAGGTGTCCGGGTAGCGCGCGTTGAACCGTTGCGCGACATCGCGCGCCAGCTCCAGGTGCTGGCGCTGATCTTCACCGACCGGCACCAGGTTGGTCTGATACGCCAGCACGTCGGCGGCCTGTAGCACCGGATAGGTGAACAGGCCCACGGTGGTGGCGTCGGTGCCCTGCTTCTGCGACTTGTCCTTGAACTGCGTCATCCGCGACGCCTGCCCGAATCCGGTGAAACAGCCCAGCACCCAGGCGAGTTCGGCGTGCGCAGGTACGTGGCTCTGCACGAAGACGGTGCTGCGGGCCGGGTCGATCCCCAGTGCCAGATACTGCGCGGCGGTCACCAGCGTGCGCCGCCGCAGCGTCTCGGGGTCCTGCGCGACGGTGATCGCATGTAGGTCCACCACGCAGAAGAACGCCTCGTAGCCATCCTGCAGGCCGGTCCACTGGGCGACCGCACCCAGGGCGTTTCCGAGGTGCATGGAGTCCGAGGTGGGCTGGACACCGGAGAAGACGACGGGGCGAGATCCGGGAGTGCTCATGATGGCTCGATCCTGTCACGCCGCGTTTTCCCGGCGCGACCGTGCACAGTTGTTCGGCCTCACCTGGGGCGTTGCGGGACAACTGTGCACGCTCGCGCTGTCCGTTGGCCCGATGAAAGAATCCACCCCATGAAGCTGACCTATGACGACCAGATCGCCGTGCTCGACCTCGGCGACGACGAGAACCGGTTCTCCCCGGACTTCCTCGACGAGATCAACGCAGTGCTCGATGAGGTCGTCGCCGCGGGCGCCGAAGGCAGGGCCCACGGCCTGGTGACCACCGCGGGCGGCAAGTTCTACACCAACGGCCTGGACCTGGACTGGCTGATGGCCAACGGAGATCGCACCGACTGGTATGTAGGCCGGGTGCACGCCCTGCTGGCGCGGGTGCTGACGCTGCCGATGCCGACCGCGGCGGCGGTGGTGGGCCACGCGTTCGGGGCCGGCGCGATGCTCGCGATCGCCCACGACTTCCGGGTGATGCGCGCCGACCGCGGCTTCTTCTGCTTCCCCGAGGTCGACATCCGGATTCCGTTCACCCCGGGAATGGCCGCGCTGATCCAGGCCAAGCTCACCCCGGCGGCCCAGGTGGCGTCGATGACGACCGGCCGCCGATTCGGCGGGCAGGACGCCGCGGCCGTCGGGATCGTGGACTCCACCGCCGGCGAGGGCGCGGTGACTCCCGCCGCCCTTGACCTGCTGCGGCCGCTGTCGGGCAAGGACCCGGGCACCCTGGGCGCGATCAAGGCCACCATGTTCGGGCCGGCGGTGGCGGCGCTTCAGCCGGCTCACTGATCCGCCATGCCGACCAGAGCGCGCCGCGACCGGTGCCCTGGCGTGCTGCGGCCGTGGCCGGCCGACGACGGGCTGCTGGTGCGGCTGCGCCTAGTGGGTGGCCGGCTACCCGGCGTCGCACTGGCCCGGCTGCTGCGGGTCAGCGCGGAGTTCGCCGACGGTTCGATCCACCTGACCAAGCGGGCCAATCTGCAGCTGCGCGGGCTGGCCTCCCGCGGCGGTGCGCTGTCCCCCGACGCGGTGGCGGCCATCGAGTCCACCGGGCTGCTGCCGTCGCGCAGCCATGAGCTGGTCCGCAACATTCTGGCCTCCCCGCAGACCGGTCACGCCGGCGGTCGGGCCGACCTGCGCCCGGTGGCGGCCCAGCTGGACGCGCTGCTGCGCGCCGACCCGCGACTGGCCGGGTTGTCCGGCCGCTTCCTGTTCGTCCTCGACGACGGCCGCGGTGATCTGATCGATCGGCGTGGCGACGCCGCCCTGGTGGCGTTGAGCGACACGCAGGTGCAGCTGCGGATCGGCGACGCCTGGGGCCCGGTGATCGGCATCGCCGATGCCGCAAGCCGGCTCGCCGAACTCGCGGGTGCGTTCCAGGAGGCCCGCGGCGCGAACCCGGACGCGCCGTGGCACATTCGCGAACTGCCGAGCCCGCTGGCAGCGGCCGTGCCCGCCGACCCACGCATCCCCGCACCCGCGGGTCCGCTACCGTGTGGCAGCGTGCCCGGCGGCACCCACCTGTGCGTGCCCGACGGCATGCTCACGCCGGATCGGGGGCGATCACTGGTGGAGCACGCAGAGCTGGTGGTGACGCCGTGGCAGGGTGTCTTCATCCCCCAGGCCCAGGAGGCGAATCGGTGAGCAGGCCCACGCGCCCGTCTCGGCACTACGACTACATCGCCGACGGTCCGGCCATCTACGTCGAATCGTTCGCCACCATCCGCCGGGAGTCCGACCTGTCGCACATCCCGGTGACCGCAGAACGGCTCGCGGTGCGGATGATCCACGGCTCCGGCCAGACCGACCTCGCCAAGGATCTGCTGATCCATCCCGACGCGGTGCCCGCCGGACGGGCCGCCCTCGACGGCGGCGCCCCGATCCTCTGCGACGCCCGGATGGTCGCGGTCGGAGTGACCGCCGGGCGGCTGCCCGCCGGCAACGAGGTGCGCTGCTATCTGCGCGACGAACGGGTTCCTGACCTGGCCGCCGAATGGGCAACCACCCGCTCGGCGGCGGCCGTCTCCTTGTGGGAACCGGAGCTGGCCGGTGCCGTCGTCGCGATCGGCAACGCCCCCACCGCGCTGTTCCATCTGCTGGAGATGATCATCGACGGCGGGCCGCGCCCGGCGGTGATCGTGGGCTGCCCGGTGGGCTTCATCGGCGCCGCGGAGTCCAAGGAGGCGCTGGCCGGGCTTTATGCCGACCACGGCATCGACATCCCGTTCGTGACCGTGCGCGGCCGGCGCGGTGGCTCGGCGATCACCTCGTCGGCGCTGAACGCACTCGCCTCGGATACCGAATGACCGGCCGGTTTTATGGGGTGGGGCTGGGCCCCGGTGACCCGGAGCTGATCACCCGCAAGGCGGCCCGAATCATCGCCGACGCCGACGTGGTGGCCTACCACGCCGGGGTCAAGAAGGCCTCGTACGCGCGCACCATCGCCGCCGACCTGATCCGCGACGGCGTCTTCGAAGAAGAGCTGCGCTACCCGGTCACCACCGGCGTCACCGACCACCCCGGCGGCTATGCCGGAGCGCTCGCCGACTTCTACGAGGCGTCGGCGTCACGGCTCGCCGCCCACCTGGAGGCGGGCCGCACCGTGGCGCTGCTGACCGAGGGCGATCCGCTGTTCTATGGCTCGTTCATGTACATGCACGACCGGCTGTCGGCGCGCTTCGACACCGAGATCATCCCGGGTATCCCGGCGTTCAGCGCTGCCACCGCCGCGCTCGGGATGCCGCTGGTGCGCCAGACCGACGTACTGACCGTGCTGCCGGGAACCCTGCCCGAGCACGAGCTGGCGATGCGCCTGGCCGACACCGACGGCGCCATCATCATGAAGCTCGGCCGCACCTTCCCGGCCGTGCGGCGCGCCCTGGTCGCGGCGGGACGGTTGGAGCACGCCTACTACGTCGAGCGGGCCAGCCATCCGCAACAGCGCTGGCTGCCGGTGGCGGAGGTCGACGAAGCATCTGTGCCCTATCTGTCGCTGATCGTGGTCGACGGGGACTCCCGAAACGGGCAGCGGTCGCGCAAGCCCGCCGACCAGGTCGCCGAGTCCGAATCGGCCGTGGAGTCAGCCCCAGCCGCCGAACTGTTGGTGATCGGACTCGGCCCCGGACCCGATGGATGGCTGACAGGCGAGGCGGCCGCCGCGCTGTCCACCGTCGATCACGTGGTGGGCTACGGCCCGTATGTGGCGCGGGTTCCGCAGCGCGAAGGGTTGCAGCGACACGCCTCGGGCAACACCGTCGAGCTGGACCGGGCCCGGTTCGCCTTGGATCTGGCCGCCCGCGGCGAGAAGGTGGCGGTGGTCTCGGGTGGGGACGCCGGGGTGTTCGGCATGGCAGCCGCGGTGTTCGAGGCTGTGGAGGACCCGGCAGATGCTGCCTATCAGGGTATTTCGGTGCGGGTGCTGCCCGGGGTATCGGCGGTGCAGGCGGTGGCCGCAGCGGCCGGCGCCCCGATCGGTGCCGATTTCGCGGTGCTGAGTCTGTCGGATCGGCTCAAGCCGTGGGAGGTGATCGAGGCCCGGCTGCGGGCGATCGCCGACGCCGATCTGGTGCTGGCGATCTATAACCCGGCCTCGCGGGCCCGGCCAGACCAGATCGCGCTGGCCCGCAAGATCCTGCTGGAGCATCGCGACCCGGAGACCGTGGTGGTGATCGGCCGCGACGTCGGCCGGGCCGAAGAGTCGCTGACCGTGACCACGCTGGGCGAGCTGGACACCGATTCGGTCGACATGAAATGCCTTGTGCTGGTGGGGGCGTCGTCGACACGGGTCACCGGATCGGGTCAGGTGTGGACGCCGCGATGGGTGCGCTGAGCATCCACTTCGTCGGCGCCGGGCCCGGTGCGGCGGATCTGCTGACGGTGCGGGCCGCGCGACTGCTGGCCGACGCCGACGTGGTGCTCTACCCGGGCAGTTACCTGGACCCGCAGGTGCTCGACCAGTGCTCCGGCACAGCCGAACTCGTCGACACCGCCGGGCTGGACCTGGATGCGATCGTCGACCGGATGGTCGTCGCCTATCGGGCCGGGCGCCAGGTGGTGCGGCTGGTGTCGGGCGATCCGTCGCTCTACAGCGCCGTGTCCGAGCAGACCCGTCGGCTGGACGCGGCCGGGGTGCCGTGGGACGTGACGCCCGGCGTGCCGGCGTATGCGGCGGCCGCGGCGGTGCTCGGCCGCGAACTCACGGTGCCGCTGGTGGCGCAGTCGGTGGTGCTGACCCGGGTTCAGGCGGCCTCGACGGCGATGCCGGAGCGCGAGTCGCTGGCCGCGTTCGCCGCGACCGGGGCAACGCTGGTGCTACACCTGGCGATCACCCGGATCTCCGAACTCATGGTCGAGCTGGTGCCCGACTACGGCGCGGCTTGCCCGGTCGCGGTGGTCTATCGAGCGTCGCAGCCCGACCAACTGGTGCTGCGCGGGACCGTCGCCGATATCGCCGATGCTGTGGAGGCGGCGGGATTGCGTTCGGCTGCAGTCATTCTGGTGGGCCGGGCGGTCGCCGCTCTCCCCGATCCGTGCGCGGGCGAGAGCCATCTCTACGATGCGGCGCGGGACCGCTCAGCCCAGGCTTAGCGCCCACTGGGTGACGGCGCGGCCCGGCCGCCAGCCGGTGAAGGAGCCCAGCGGGGCGGCGTGTTCGACCTGGATACGGCTGAGCTCGCCGCCGTGCTCGCGGTAGGCCGCCACCAGCATTGCCTCGGTCTCCAGCGTCACCGCGTGGGCCACCAGCCGGCCACCGCCGCGCAGTGCGGCCAGGCAGGCCGCGAGCACCCCGGGCCGGCTCAGGCCGCCGCCGACGAACACCGCGTCCGGCCCGGGCAGGTCCGCGAGCGCCTGCGGGGCCGGGCCACACACCACCTGCAGCGCGGGCACGCCGAGATTGCGGGCGTTGGACGCGATACGTTGCGCCCGTACCTCATTCGCCTCGATCGCGATGGCGCGACACGATGGGTGGGCACGCATCCATTCGATGCCGACCGAGCCGGCGCCGGCGCCGACGTCCCACAGCAGCCCGCCGGGCGCGGGGGCCAGCCGTGCCAGTGCCGAGGCCCGCAGGTCGCGTTTGGTGAGCTGCCCGTCGTGGTCGTAGGCGTCATCGGGCAGGCCGGGCGCCCAGCCGGTCAGCAGGGGCCCGGCGAGTTCGACCGCGACGATATTGAGCCGCGGGACCGGACCGGCAAAAGTCGTCGCGGTGGTTTCCAGCCGAGATTCGGCCGCACCGCCCAGATCACCGAGCACCGTCATCCGGCTCGCCCCGTAGCCGCGGTCGACCAACAGCGCCGCCAGCCGCTCGGGCGTCGTCTCGTCGGCGGAGAGCACCAGCACTCGCCGTCCCGGCGTCAGCTCGCGCAGCACCGCGTGCACGTCGCCGGCCCGGATCACCGCGGCGGACTCCGCCGGCCAGCCCAGCCGGGCCCGGGCCAACGTCACCGAGGAGACCGCCGGGACCACGCTGACCCGCTGCGCGCCGAACACCGCGATCAGGGTGCTGCCCACCCCGGACAGCAGCGGATCTCCGGAGGCCAGCGCAACCACCCGCTGCCCGGCCAGATCCTCGAACAGTTCAGGCAGCCCGGCGTGCAGCGGCGCCGGCCAGGTGCGGCGCTGTTGACCGTCGGCCGTCGGCAGCAGATTCAGGTGGCGCGGTGCGCCGATCACGACATCGGCCGCCAGCACCAGGGCGCGCACCGGCTCACCCAGCCCGGCCCAGCCGTCGGCGCCGATTCCGACGACGGTGATGGGTTGCGCGGCGGACACCGTTACCTCAGCCGTTCGGTGAGGAACTCCACCACCCGTTTGCGCGCCTCGTAGGCGGGGTGGCCGTCTACCTCGCGGACCTGGTCGGTGAGCACCGAGTGCGCCATCCGGGACAGGCCGTGCGGGTTGCCCGGGGACGAGTCGATCTCGATCACCTCGAACGCGTCGCCGAGCCGGGCCTTGAGCGTCTCGAAGCGATCACCCGGGGCCATCTTGTCCTCGCTGAACCGCAGGCCCAGGGCGCACAGCCCGCCGCCCGCGGCCCGGTCGGCGATCACACCCAGCTCGGTCTCGGAGAGCCCGGGGTCGCGGCGCTGCGCCGATGTCAGGGGGATCGGCACCGACGGCTGGCTGAGCACCGGGGCCAGCACGGCGTCGTCGACCGCGGCCGCCAGCGCGAAGCCGCCGGTGAAGCACTGGCCGATCACTCCGACGCCCTTGCCGGGGGTCTTCGCGTTGAGGTCACGGGCCAGCGCCCGCAGGAACTGGGTGACCGGACGCTGCTTGTCGGTGGCGAACGCGGCGAACTCCCGGGTCACACATGCCCGAGCGATCGTGGTCAGCGCGTAGCCGGGCGTGACCGCCTTACCGGGCTGACCGAACAACGAGGGAATCACCACGGTGAACCCGTTGTCCACCAGGTGGTTTCCCAATCCGAGCACCGCTGGGTGCGCGCCAGGGATCTCCGGGATCAGGATCACCCCCGGCCCCTCGCCCTTGCGGTACACGTCGTGGGTGAAGCCGCCGCCGGTGAACGGCTCGGCGACCCATCCGGTCAGGTCTGCTTCGGGTGCACTCATCGTTGTTGTCCTTTCGGTGGCTCAACCGCTCCCGGCTTGGGTGTTAGGGTATCGGCGCGAGGTGCCAGGGAAGCCGGTGAGACTCCGGCGCAGGCCCGCTACGGTGTTCCGCGGCGCATTCCGATGTGCCCGGTCAGTCCGATTACTGGCTTCGCGTAACACACGAGCGGAGCCTCAATGGAGCAGCTGTACCCCTTCCCTGCTGTCCTCGGCGGCGACCCGGATGCCCCGGGCGGCCTCGACGACATGGCGCTGGCGCTTGTCCTGAGCGCGATCTCCCCCGGTATCGGCGGCGTGCTGATACGCGGCGAGAAGGGCACCGCCAAGTCGACGCTGGTTCGCGCGCTCGCCCAGGTGCTGCCACCCATCGACGTGGTGGCCGGCGACCGGTTCTCGTCCGATCCCACTGAGCCGCAGCCGCTCTCCCCGGACGGCCCGTTCCCCGCCGACGCCGCCGTGGCGACCCGGCCGGTGCGGCTGGTGGAGCTTCCGGTGGGCGCCACCGAGGACCGGGTGTTGGGCTCGATCCAGCTGGAGCGCGCCCTCGGTGACGGCGTGGTGGAGTTCGAGCCCGGACTGCTGGCGCGGGCCAACCGCGGCATCCTCTACGTCGACGAGGTCAACCTGCTCGCCGACCATCTGGTGGACCTGCTGCTGGACGCCGCCGCGATGGGTCGGCTGACCGTTGAACGCGACGCGGTGTCGGTGACCCACGCCGCCCGCTTCGTGCTCGTCGGGACCATGAATCCCGAGGAGGGCGAGCTGCGCCCGCAACTGCTGGACCGGTTCGGGCTGACCGTCGAGGTGTCAGCACCGCGCGACCCGGTGTTGCGTGCCGAGGCGGTGCGGCGACGGCTGGCGTTCGACGCCGACCCCGACGGTTTCGCCGGCCGCTACGCCGGGTCCGAGCAGCGTCTGCAGATGCGGATCCGTGCGGCGCAGCAGCTGTTGCCTGATGTGGCGCTCACCGACGCCGCACTGGTCAAGATCGGTGAGATCTGCGCGGCCCTCGACGTGGACGGCCTGCGGGGCGATATCGTCTGCGCCCGTACCGCGGTCGCGCACGCCGCGTGGCAGGGCCGCGACGCGGTCAACATCGACGATCTGCGGGTGGCCGCCCGGCTGGCACTGCCGCACCGTCGGCGGCGCAAGCCGTTCGACGCACCCGGCATGGACGAGAACGAACTCGACGGCCTACTGCCGCCGCAGGACTGCGACCCCGATCCCGATCCCGACGGCCCCGAGCCCGACGGCCCGGAGCCGGACGGCGGTGGCAGTGCCGCACCGCCCGATCAGGCCAGGCCGGCGCCGACGGGGGGTTCCACCTCGACGGTGGGCGCCGACTCCGCGTACCGGGCGCGGCTTTTCACCGTCGACGGGGTCGGCGCGGGTAGTGCGGGACGGCGCAGCCGAGCCCGCACCAGCTCGGGGCGACGGATGGGTGCCACCGCGGCCGATGTCGCCGGCGGGCTGCATCTGTTCGAGACACTGCGTGCCGCCGCACCCCATCAGGGCGCACGGAGGCGTCGCGGCGGACGGATTCTCCTGCAGCCGAACGATCTTCGTCGCGCTGTCCGAGAGGGCCGGGAGGCCAACCTGGTGCTGTTCGTCGTTGACACGTCCGGGTCGATGGCGGCGGCCGAGCGGATGCGACATGTCAAGACAGCCATCGCGTCCCTGCTGCTCGACGCCTACCGCCGCCGGGATCGGGTGGCGGTTGTCACGTTCCGCGGCACCCAAGCCGAGCTGGCACTTCCCGCGACGGGCTCGGTGGAGATCGCCGCCGTCCGCCTGGACGAGTTGCCCGCCGGTGGCCGCACGCCGCTGGCCGAGGGCCTGATCGAGGCCGGCGAGGTGATCCGCCGGGAACGCTTGCGCGACCCGGCGTGCCGCCCGCTGCTGGTGGTGCTGACCGACGGCCGGGCCACCGCCGGCAACGACCCGGTGGCCAGGTCCCAGCGGGCCGCGTCTCATCTTGCCGAACAGGGTTTTTCGACTGTGGTGGTGGACTGCGAGGCAGGCCGGATGCGGCTCGGGCTGGCGCGCACGCTGGCCGAGCACCTGCGGGCCGAATACGTCCCGCTGCCGCAGGTTAGCGCCGAGGCACTGACCGACATCGTGAAGGGAGCCGCCTGATGCCGCAGGGACAACCGTTGATGGTGCCCGACGACAACCTGACCACCCGGCAGCGCCGTAACCGTCCGCTGCTGATGGTGCACACCGGCGACGGCAAGGGGAAGTCCACCGCCGCGTTCGGGATGGCGCTACGCGGATGGAGCCAGGGCTTCGACATCGGTGTCTTCCAGTTCGTGAAATCGGCCAAGTGGCGAGTCGGTGAGCAGACCGTGCTGGAACGCCTTGGCGCCCTGCATGATGAGACCGGTGAGGGCGGCTCGGTGCAGTGGCACAAGATGGGGTCGGGCTGGTCGTGGAGCCGCAAGGCCGGCGGCGTCGAGGATCACGCCGGCGACGCGCTGGCGGGGTGGAACGAGGTCAAGCAGCGTCTCGCCGCGCAGACCCATGACCTGTACGTGCTCGACGAGTTCACCTACCCGATCAACTGGGGCTGGGTGGATGCCGACGACGTCGTCGAGACGCTACGCAACCGGCCCGGGCATCAGCACGTGATGATCACCGGCCGTCGCGCCGACCCCCGGCTGGTCGAGATCGCCGACCTGGTCACCGAGATGACCAAGATCAAGCATCCGATGGACGCCGGCCAGAAGGGTCAGCGCGGTATTGAGTGGTAGTGGCATGGTTCATTCCCTCCCCCGCGTCGTCGTGGCCGCACCCGCCTCCGGACACGGCAAGACCACCGTGGCCGTCGGGTTGATGGCGGCCCTGGCCGCACGCGGACTGCGGGTCAGCGGGCACAAGGTCGGCCCGGACTACATCGATCCCGGCTATCACGCGCTGGCGACCGGCCGTCCGGCCCGCAACCTGGATCCGTACCTGGTCGGCGCGGATCGGATCGTGCCGCTGCTGCTACAAGGCGCTGGAGGCGCCGATTTGGTAAACATCGCCGTGATCGAAGGCGTGATGGGCCTTTTCGACGGCCGGCTCGGTTCCGACGGTGAGGCCTCCACCGCCCACGTCGCGGCACTGACCGCCAGTCCGGTGGTGTTGGTGGTCGACATCTCGCATGCCTCGCGGACCCACGCCGCGGTGGTAGCAGGCCTGGCCGGCTTCGACCCGGCGGTGCGGATCGCCGGGGTGGTGCTCAACAAGGCCGGCAGCGCTCGGCACGCCGACGAGGTGATCGCGGCATTGCGCCCCACCGGCATTCCGGTGCTCGGGGTGCTGCCCCGCCATGCCGATGTCGAGACGCCGTCGCGGCATCTCGGGTTGGTACCGGCCGCCGAACGCGACGAATCCGGCGCGGTGCTTCAGCGGTTGGCCCGGCTGATCGAGCAGCATGTGGACCTCGATGCGGTGGTGGCGGTGGCGCGGCAGGCGCCCGATCTGGTTGACACCGCGTGGGATCCGGGTGCGGAGGTGCGCGCTGCGTCGTCGGCCGGGCCGGTGGTGGCGGTCGCCGGTGGGCGGGCGTTCACGTTCGGCTACACCGAGACGTTCGAGCTGCTGCGCGCCGCGGGTTGCGAGGTGACCAGTTTCGATCCGCTCACCGACACCTGCCTGCCGGCCGGGACTGCCGGCATCTACCTGGGTGGCGGATTCCCCGAGGTGTACGCCGCTGAGCTGGCCGCCAACACCGCATTGACTTCCGCGCTGCGGGCGGCGGTCGCGGCGGGGGTGCCGACGGTCGCCGAGTGCGGCGGCGTGGCCTACCTGTGCCGCACCGTCGGCGACGCTGCCGGGGTGGGCGCACTGGCCGCGGACGCGGCGATGTCGCCGCGTCTGACCCTGGGTTATCGCACCGCCACCGCACCGGCCGACAACCTGTTGGCGCGAGCCGGCGATCAGGTTACCGGGCACGAATTCCACCGCACCCAAGTTACTTTCACAGGCCCGGTCGAGGCCGCCTGGCAGCTGCCGGGCGGGCCGGACGGTGTCGCGGGGCCGAGCCTGCACGCCTCGTACCTGCACACCCACTGGGCCGGCTACCCACGGCTGGCTCAGCGTTTCGCCGACGCGGTGCACGCCTACACCGGCCCGGATCTGCAACATCACGGCGATGTCGAGGCCGGACCGCACCTCCTTGATTTCGCGGTGAACATCTACGCCGGCCCGCGTCCGGACTGGCTCGATGCTGCGCTGCACGCCTCGCTCGACGACGCCGCCAGCTATCCGGACTCCTCGGCTGCTCGGGATGTTCTTGCCGCCCGGCACGGCCTCGCCGCCGCCGAGGTGCTGCCCACCGCGGGCGCCTCCGAGGCCTTCGATCTGGTGGCCCGGCTGCGAAAATGGCGGCGGCCGGTGGTGATCCACCCGCAGTACACCGGGCCGCATGCCGCGCTGAACGCCGCCGGGCACACCGTCGACACACTGTTGTGCCGGCCGGACGACGGGTTCGCGCTGCACCCCGGCGAGGTTCCCGACGACGCCGACCTCGTCGTCGTCGGCAACCCGACCAACCCCACCGGGGTCCTGCATCCGGCGCAGACACTGCTGCGGCTGCTGCGGCCCGGCCGGGTGGTGCTGGTCGACGAGGCGTTCCTCGACGCCATCCCGGGTGAGCCGGAAACCCTTTCCGGCCACCGGCATCCGGGCCTGTTGGTGAGCCGCAGCCTGACCAAGCACTGGTCGATTCCGGGGGTGCGCGCCGGCTATCTGCTCGGCGACCCCGACCTGATCGCCGCTGCGGCCCGGCTGCAGATCCCATGGTCGGTGTCGACGCCGGCTTTGGCCGCCATGGTGTCCTGCTCGGATGAGCGGGCGTCGACCGAAAGCGATTGTCGGGCGCGACAATTGGCCTTGTGGAGCACTGAACTGAGCGACGAGCTCGCCGCCCGTGGCGTACCGTTCGTGGCGGGTCCCGCACCGTATCTGCTGGCCCGGGTCGGCGATGGCGTGCATGCGGCTTTGCGGGAGAACGGGATAGCGGTGCGGCGCTGCGACACGTTCCCGGGACTGGACGCCACCTGGGTGCGGATCGCGGTTCGTCCGCCCGAGCTGACCGCCCAGTTGCTGTCCGCCCTCGACCGGATACTGCGGTGATACCGGCCCGGGCAGTCGGGCTGATGCTGGGCTACGCCGCCGATCGTGCCTTGGGTGATCCGCGGCGGCTGCATCCGGTCGCCGGATTCGGTACGTGCGCACAGTGGTTGGAGCAGCGGACCTATCGCGACAACCGGGCCGCCGGGGCCGTGCACGTGCTGGTGCTGGCCGGGGGCGCCACGGGACTGGCGTACCTCGCGGAGCGCCTGGCCCGGCATCCCGTGGCGCGCACCGCGCTCACCGCGGCGGTCACCTGGGCGGTGTTGGGCGGGCGTTCGCTGGAACGCGAGGCCGAGGCCGTGCATGCCTTCCTGGCCGACGGTGATCTCGAGTCGGCCCGGACCCGGGTGGGCAACCTGGTCGGCCGCGACACCGCGTCGTTGGGCCCGGATGAGATCGCCCGCGCCGTGGTCGAATCCGTTGCGGAGAACTCCTCCGACGCGGTGGTGGCGTCATTGGTCTGGAGTGCAGCGGCCGGGGTTTCGGGCCTGGTGGCGCACCGCGCCGCCAACACGCTGGACGCGATGATCGGCCATCGCAATGCGCGTTACCACCGATTCGGCTGGGCCGCCGCTCGACTGGACGACCTGATGGGTCTGCCCGCCTCGCGGATCAGCGGCGCCCTGACCGTTGCTGTGGGACCGGATCACGTTGGGGCACTGCGGGCGTGGCGACGCGATGCCCGTCATCACCCCAGTCCCAACGCCGGTGTCGCCGAAGCTGCGTTCGCCGGTGCGCTGGGCGTGCAGCTGGGCGGGGTCAACATCTACTACGGGAACCGGCGCGAGGAGCGGGCGCTGATGGGCGATGGCCGGACGCCGGCACCGGCCGACATTCCCCGGACGACGCGACTGGCCCGACTGGTGGGCGCCGGGGCGATGTTGGTTGCGGTCGCCCTAGTGTTGGGGCATGCGTCTGTTGCCGATCGGTGTCCTTCTCACCGCCACCGCACTCGCAGCGGTGTGCTGTTCCAACAGCGCGGGCGCCGATGATCCGTCGCTAAACGGCAGGACATTCCTCTCGGTGCAGGTCGAGGGCGAGCGGATCCCCGGGGGCGGTCCCCTGGTCGTTGGTTTCGACAATGGCCGGATCAGCGCCTATGCCGGGTGCAACCACGGCTCCGGGCCGGTCGACCTCGCCGACGGTGTGCTGGTCACCCGGTTGGCCGTCACCATGATGGCCTGCCCACCGCCCGTGGGAGACGCCGACCGCTGGATGACCGACCTGTTCGAAGCGCGACCTCACTGGACGCTGACCGGCGACACCCTCACCCTGGCCGGCGACGCCACCACCGTCACACTGCGCGACAAAAAGGCAGTGACCCCCGACCGGTCCCTGACCGACACCACCTGGCTGGTGACCAGCCTCATCAGCCCGCAGTCGATCATGTCGTCGCTCGCCCTGGAGCAGGCCCACCCGACGCTGAGCATCGCCGCCGACGGCACGGTCACCGGCTGGACAGGATGCAATCGGATGACCGGCCGCGCCGATCTTGCCGACGCCCCGGACGCGGTCGAGTTCGGCCCGCTCGCGGTCACCAGGATGGCCTGCCCGGACGGGTTGGGCGCCGTCGAGCAGGCGGTGCTTCGCGCGCTGAATGGGCGGGCGCACACCGCGATCGACGCCGACAAGCTCCAGCTGAAACGCGATGACGGCTACGGGCTGGTACTGCACGCGCAGTGAGGCATCAGTATCGGTCTTGTCCCCAGTTGTGATTTCATCCACCGTCGCGGCCGATGCGGACTTTCGGCGCATCCGGGGAAGCGGGGACGGATCTAACGTCAGCCCCATGCCCCCGCAATCCTGGGTGACGTTGATCGTCGGTGGTCTGGCCACCATCGGCGTCATCGCGACCTGGCAACAGAAGAACCGAGCCGACCGACGTAGCGAATGGTGGCGACGCACATCCTGGGCTTTTGAGCGGACGTTCGCCGCGAATACGAGCCAGGCCCGTCTCGGCTGGTCCCTCCTGGCAACCCTGATGCGGTCTAAGCTGGCGACTGTTGACGACATCGACATCGTCCAGGTGATCGCCGAACACGGCACATTGGCCTATGTAGGCAAGGAGGACAGCCATGGCAGCCGATGACAAGTCTGACGCCTCGCACCGCGAGGATTGCATGTCCGATCTCGAGATTGCCAAGGCCGCCGCCCGCGTCGCGGTCGAGGCCAGCAAGCGGACCGGCCGACCGGTCGACCCCAGAGTCAAGGAGCTCGCGGAGTCCTAAGACTCGCCCCTGATCAGCTCGACGACCGGAATCACCCGATCGGTGCGTTCCTGGTAGGTGGCGAAGCCGGGATAGCGTTCGGCCTGAATCGCATACAGCCGGTCGCGTTCGGCGCCGGTGATCTCTGCGGCGGTGACGGAATACGTTTCGGTCCCGACCTCGACCGTGGCAGACGGAGTGGCCCGCAGATTGTGATACCAGCTCGGATGGCGATCACTACCTCCGTTCGAGGCGATCACGAAAATGCGGCCCCCCTCTGGCAGATACATCATCGGGCTGATGCGCTGCTGTCCGGATTTCGCCCCGACGGTGGTCAGCAGCAGCACCGGTGCCCCTACGAACGGCCCGCCCAGTTTTCCACCGCTGCTGCGGAATTCAGCGATGTTGCGGGCGTTGAAATCCATCGGCTCCATGACTGCTCCCCCTACTCGATGCCCACGAAGTGTTCGATCACCGGTGGGGATTCGTAGAAATGGTGTAACAGCTCCCGCCACTGGGGGAATTCCGGCGACCTGCGGAACCCCTCGGTGTGCGCCTCCACGCTCTCCCACTGCACCAGCAGCAGATACAGGTTCGGCGACTCGACCGAACGGGACATCGATATCCCCAGGAATCCCGGTTGAGCCGCGATCAGCGGCCGGGCCTTGGCGTACGCGGCTTCGAACTCGGCTTCGCTGCCCGGACGGATGGGTAGTACTCCATGCTCCACAATCACGCCTGCCAGTCTGCCGGATGCGGTGTGGCGAGCGTTACCACCCGGCCCACTTGTCTGTGACCAACATGCACAGATATGTTGTCTGCAACCGAACGACACAGATAACTCGGGAGGCGCCGGTATGGGTGCGATCGGGACGGCAGTCGTCTTCATCTGGTTGGGCATGGTCCTGGCGATCTCGTTCATCGAGGCGCCGTTGAAGTTCCGGGCGCCGGGGATCACCCTGCAGCTCGGGCTGGGTATCGGCCGGCTGGTGTTCCAGGCGCTCAACGTGGTCGAGATCGTGCTGGCCGCGCTCGTGCTCTACGCCGTCGCCACCGATCCCCCCGGATCGGTGCCGCTGGCGGCAGTCGGTGTCGCGGTCACGGTACTAGCGGTGCAGTCGGTGTTCATCCGTCCCCGGCTGCGCCGCCGCTCGGATGCGGTATTGGCCGCGCCGTCACAAGCACCCGATGGGATGCGCAATCGCTCGTTCGCGCACTACGTGTATGCGGGCCTGGAAGTGGTCAAAGTTCCCGCGCTGCTGGCCGCGGGCATCACTCTGCAGGCCGGATCAGCCCTCGGCTGACACCCAGTCCAGGGCCTGCTGCACGTCGTGCACGGCCTGCACACCCACCGGGCGCGGCGGCCGGGCCACGATCACGATCGGCACTCCGAGTTCCGCGGCGGCCAGCATCTTCGGCCAGGTGTATTCACCGCCCGAGTCCTTAGTGACGACGACGTCGGCGCGGTGCTCGCCCAGCAGCGCCAGTTCACCCGCCAGCGCATACGGCCCGCGGTCGCTGACCACGGTCCAGCCCAGCGGCACGCTGATCGAGGGCGCCTGGACCACCCGCGCCAGTACCGCTGCGCCGGCCAGCGCCGGCACGTATGCCGCCAACTGCTGGCGCCCGATGGTCAGCACCGGCCGCCGGCCCAGCTCGGCCGCGCGCTCCGCCGCCTGCTCATGCGAGTCCACCCAGTGCCAGGACGCACCGGCCGGTTCCGTCCAGCCGGGCCGCTCCAGTCGCAGCAGCGGCCGGCCGGCGGCGGCGCACGCCGCGGCGGCGTTGGCCGCCATCGTTGTCGCGAACGGATGGGTGGCGTCGACGACGACGTCGTAGTCGGCCAATGCCGCACGCAGACCGTCGATTCCGCCGAAGCCACCGATGCGCACCGCGCCGGCCGGCAGCCGCGGATCGGCGACCCGGCCGGCCAGTGATGTCGTCACGTCGACGCCGGACGCCACCAGTTGCTCGGCCAGCGCCCGGGCTTCGGCGGTGCCGCCCAGCAGCAGCACCCGCATCAGGGTGCCCCCGGAGCCAGGAACGGCACATTCGGCGCCCCGCCGCGGGCCAACTCCGCCAGCGCCGCCACATCGACGTGTTCTTCGATCAGGTCGGCCAGCAGGTCCATCCGATGCTCCCGCGCGGCCGGGAAGGACACCCCGGACGCCTCCAGACCGAGGGTTTCGGCCAGGAACGCGCCACGCAGGGCGTCGCCTTCCAGACTGCCGTGCCGCATCGTCCCGAACACCAGACCGGAGCGGGCGCCGCCGGGATACCCCTGTGCACCGTCACCGGCAGTGATGCGGCCGTGGTGTATCTCGTATCCACCATCGGATACCCGCAGCACTTTGTCTGCGCCGAAACATGTTTCGACGTCCAGCAGGCCCAGCCCAGCCACTTCGCCGGGCGGGCCCTCGATGCCGTCCGGGTCGTGGATCACCCGGCCCAGCATCTGAAATCCCCCGCAGATTCCCAGCACCGGTTTGCCCGCGGCTGCGTGCGCCGCGATCGCGGCGTCAAGTCCCCGTGAACGCAGCCAGCCCAGGTCGGAGATCGTCGCGCGGGTTCCGGGCAGCACCACCAGATCGGCGTCGGACACCGCGCGCGGATCGGCGGCGAACACCACGTCCAGATCCGGTTCCAGGCCGAGTGCATCCAGGTCGGTGAAGTTACTGATCCGCGGCAGCCGGATCACCGCGACGCGGCGCGCCCCGGTCTTCGTCGAGCGCCTGCCATCGAGGTCGAGGGCGTCCTCAGAATCCAGCCACAACCCCGGATGCCACGGCAGGGTGCCGTAAATCCGCCGGCCGGTGACGCGTTCCAGATCCTTTAAGCCCGGCTCCAGCAACTTCTGCTGACCGCGGAACTTGTTGACGACAAAGCCCGCCACCAGGGCCTGGTCTTCGGCCGAGAGCAGTGCGACGGTGCCGAAGAACGCCGCGAACACCCCGCCGCGGTCCACGTCGCCGACGACCACGACCGGCAGGCCGGCGTGCCGCGCCAGGCCCATGTTCACGTAATCGCCTGCGCGCAGGTTGATCTCGGTGGGGCTGCCGGCGCCCTCGGCGATGATCACGTCGTAACGTCCGGCTAGGTCGTCGTAGGCCTGGTGCGCCGCGGCAGCCAGTTCCGCGCGGCCGTGCATCCAGTTCGACGATGACAGCTCACCCCACGGCCTGCCCATCAGCACCACGTGGCTGCGCTGGTCGCTGCCGGGTTTGAGCAGCACCGGGTTCATCGCCGGTTCGGGGTCGGCGCGGGCGGCCAGTGCCTGAATCCACTGCGCCCGGCCGACCTCGGCGCCTTCGCCGTCGGGACCGACACACACCATCGAGTTGTTCGACATGTTCTGCGCCTTGTACGGCGCCACCCGCACCCCGCGGCGTGCCAGCGCCCGACACAGCCCGGTAACCACGACGGTCTTGCCGGCGTCACTGGTGGTTCCGGCGACCAGCAGCCCGGCCATCAGTTCCGCCGCACCAGCAGAACGTCCATCACCCAGCCCGCGTCCACCTTCGCGGCACGGCGAGCGGCGACGATCTCGGCGGCTACGTCACCGACCCGGCCATGCACCAGCCGCTCCCCCGCCGCACCCAGGTTGGCGCCCCACCAGATGGTCCAGTCGGCCAGCTCGGTCAGGTCTAGGGATTCCGGGTTGAGCATCGCGACGATGTTGTCCTGGCCGGCGGCGACGGCCCCGGCCAGCCGGCGTCCGGTGGTGATGTGCACCGTACGGCCCACCTCGTGCAGCACGATCCGGTGCCGGGCCGCCAGCAGCTGTGGCGCGCTGATGCCGGGCAGCACGTCGTAATCCAGTTCCACGCCAAGGGCTTTAATCTGCTCGACGATGCGGATCGTCGAGTCGTACAGCGCCGGGTCGCCCCAGACCAGGAAGGCCGCGGTGCCGCCGCGGGTCCGCAGCACCTCGGCGTAGCGCTGCGCCCGGGCTGCATGCCAGTCGGCGACGGCACCGGCATAGCCGGGCTCAGTGAGCCCCGGGGAGCGATCGCGGGGTGGATCGACGACCGTGACGACAGGGGTCGAAGCCGCGTAGGTGTCGACGACGGATCGACGCAATGCCAGAAGGCTGTCGCCCGAGGACTTCTCGGATGCCAGCACGTAGTCGACGGACCGCAGCGCCTCGGCGACCTCCGCCGTGACATGTTGCGGCCCCATCCCGACGCCGAGAATCCAAACCTTCACCGGTCCTCCAGATCCCCTTCCACGTCGAGGTAGGCCTGCTGCAGCGCCGCCAGGGTCTGCGGATCCGGCTCCGCCCACAGACCCCGGTCGGCGGCCTCCTTGAGTCGCTCCACGATGCCCTGCAGCGCCCACGGATTGGACTTGTCCAGGAACTCGCGGGTGACCGGGTCGAGCACGTACTCAGCGGCGAGCTTCTCATACATCCAGTCGTGCACCACCCCGGCGGTGGCGTCGAAACCGAACAGGTAGTCGACGGTCGCAGCCAGTTCGAACGCGCCCTTGTAGCCGTGCCGGCGCATCGCGGAGATCCAGCGCGGGTTGACCACCCGGGCCCGGAACACCCGGGCGGTCTCCTCGGCCAGCGTGCGGGTGCGGACGGCATCTGGTGACGTCGAGTCCCCCACATAGGCTTTCGGGTCGGCTCCGGACAATGCCCGCACGGTCGCGATCATGCCACCGTGGTAGACGAAATAGTCGTCGGAGTCGGCGATGTCGTGTTCGCGGGTGTCGATGTTCTTGGCGGCCACCTTGATCCGGCGGTAGTTGGTGCGCATGTCATCGGCCGCGGCGACGCCGTCCAGGCCGCGGCCGTAGGCGAACCCTCCCCAGGTGGTGTAGACCTCGGCCAGGTCCTTGTCGTCACGCCAGGTGCCGGATTCGATCAGCTGCAGGATGCCCGCCCCGTAGGAGCCCGGCGCCGAGCCGAAGACCCGGGTGGTGGCCCGGCGCAGGTCGCCGTGGGCGGCCTGATCCGCGCGGGCGTGCGCGGCCACGAAGTTCTGATCGTCGGGTTCGTCGAGGGCCGCCGCCATCTGCACGGCGTCGTCGAGCATGGTTACCACGTGCGGGAAGGCGTCCCGGAAGAATCCCGAAATCCGCACCGTCACATCGATTCTGGGGCGGCCGAGTTCCTCAGGTGAGATGACTGCCAGCCCAGACACCCGGCGGGACGCCTCGTCCCATTCCGGGCGCACGCCGAGCAGGGCCAGCACTTCGGCGACATCATCGCCGGAGGTTCGCATCGCCGAAGTGCCCCACACCGACAACCCCACCGACTCCGGGTAGCCGCCGGTGTCGTCGAGGTAGCGCCGCACCAGGGAGTCGGCCATCGCCTGCCCGGTCTGCCAGGCCAGCCGGGACGGCACCGCGCGCGGGTCGACGGTGTAGAAGTTGCGTCCGGTGGGCAGCACGTTGACCAGGCCGCGCAGCGGTGAGCCGGATGGGCCAGGCCGCACGAATCCGCCGGCCAGGGCGTGCAGCACCGAGTCCAGTTCGGCGGTGGTGCCGGCCAGCCGCGGGACCACCTCGGTGGCAGCGAATCTCAGCACCCGACATACCTCGGGGTCGGGATGCGCCGAATCGGCCACCACCGCATCCCAATCCGCCGCCTCCATGGTTTCGACCAGGTCCCGGGCGCGCTGCTCGATCTCATCGACCGCGACCACCGAAGCGTCGTCTTTCAGACCGAGCGCCGCCCGCAGTCCGGGCACCGCGTGGTCCACCCCGCCCCACACCTGCGGGGCCCGCAGGATCGCCAGCACCAGGTTCACCCGCTCCGGGCCGGCCGGGGCGCCACCCAAAACGTGCAGGCCGTCGCGGATCTGGGCGTCCTTGATCTCGCAGAGCCAGCCGTCGACGTGCAGCAGGAAGTCGTCGAACTCCTCATCCTCGGGCCGCTCGTCCAGACCCAGGTCGCGGTGCATCTCAGCGGCGCGCATCAGGTTCCAGATCTCGCCGCGGATCGCCGGCAGCTTGGCCGGGTCCATCGTCGCGATGTTGCCGTACTCGTCGAGGAGCTGCTCCAATCGGGCGATGTCGCCGTAGGACTCGGCGCGCGCCATCGGTGGGATCAGATGATCGATGATGGTGGCGTGCGCCCGGCGTTTGGCCTGGGCGCCCTCGCCGGGATCGTTGACCAGGAACGGGTAGATCAGCGGCAGGTCGGCGATCATGGCGTCGGTGGCGCAGCTCGCCGACAGGGCCGCGGTCTTGCCGGGCAGCCATTCCATCGATCCGTGCTTGCCCAGGTGGATCACCGCATGCGCGCCGAAACCATGTGCCAGCCAACGGTAAGCGGCCAGGTAGTGGTGACTCGGCGGCAGATCCGGGTCGTGGTAGATCGCCACCGGATTCTCCCCGAACCCCCGGGGCGGCTGGATCATCAACACGACGTTGCCGGATTGCAGTGCGGCCAAAACGATCTCACCGGCGTCGTTGACGAACAACCTGCCGGGCGCCGGGCCCCACGCCTGCGTCATCGCATCACGCAGGTCACCGGGAAGTTCCGCGGTCCACTCCGCGTACTGCTGTGCGCTCACTCGCACCTGCGCGCCGGCCAGCTGCGCCGCCGAGAGCCAGTCCTCGTCCTGGCCGCCGGCCTCGATCAGGGTGTGGATCAGACGATCCCCGGCCTCGGTTTCGTCGGCAACGCCCAGCACACCGAAGCCGTCCCCGACGTCGTAACCGGCCGCGGCCAGCCGGTGCAGCAGCCGCACCGCCGAGGCCGGGGTGTCCAGGCCGACGGCGTTGCCCACCCGGGAATGCTTGGTCGGATAGGCCGAGAGCACCAGCGCGAGCTTCTTCTCGGAGTTCGGGATATGACGCAGCACAGCGTGATTCACCACCACGCCGGCGACCCGGGCGCAGCGTTCGGCGTCGGCGGCGTAGTGCGGCAGCCCGTCGTCGTCGATCTCCTTGAAGGAGAACGGCACCGTGATGATCCGGCCGTCGAACTCCGGGATGGCGATCTGGGTGGCCGAATCTAGCGGGGTCACACCGTCGTCGTTGGCCTCCCAGTCCGCCCGCGACGAGGCCAGGCACAACCCCTGGAACACCGGGATATCCAGTGCGGCAACCCGTTCGATGTCCCACGCGCCGTCGTCGTCGCCGGCGCTCACGGTCGCGGTGGCATTCAGGGCCCCGCCGGCCGCCAGCATGCAGACCACTACCGCGTCCAGCGTGCCCAGCGCGTCGTAGAGCTCGTCACCGGCGTTGCGCAGCGACGCCGCGAAGATCGGCACCCCGACCGCCCGGCCGGTGGCGACCTCCACCCCATCAATGGCGTCGGCCAGCGCGTGCGCGAATCCCGCGTTGCCGCTGACCTCGTGCGCCCGGTAGTAGAGCACCCCGACCCGCACAGCGTCGGGAGCCCCGGAAGACTCCCGAGCCGCGTAACCCCACTCCGGGATCACCGCCGGCTCGTCGAAACCCTCACCGGTGAGCAGCACCGTGTCGCAGAGGAATGCGTGCAGCTGAGCCAGGTTGGCCGGTCCCCCCTCGGCGAGGTAGGCGTGTGCCTGCGCGGCCAGCCCGATCGGAACCGTCGAACACTCCATCAACTCGGCGTTGGGCGATCGTTCGCCACCGAGCACCACCAGCGGCAGGCCGGTCGCGCGCAGCAGCTTCAGCTCGTCGGCGATCTCGGCCGAGGAGCCCAGGATGCGCAGCACCACCACGTCGACGCCGTCGAGCAGCGGCGCGATGTCGTGGCGCGCTGGGTTGCCGAGCCGGTAACCGGCACCGCTGGCCCGCGCCGACAACAGGTCGGTGTCGGAGGTGGAGAGCAGGGCGATACGCCGCATGGTCAGGGTTCCTCCCCGGGGTTCACGCCCCGCATAGTCGGACGCCCCGCGGCCAGTATCTGGCTCAGGGCGCTGACGCACCCCTCACAGTGGCGGAACCGCGCCGGAATTGAAGTAGATACGCACCGGACTTCCTGACGCCACGAGACGGCGGCCAGCCTAGCCCAGCGCGGCATGCAACAATGTCGCCGGTAAGGCGATGACGACAGTGAGGAAGCCGGTGCGAATCCGGCGCGGTCCCGCCACTGTCATCGGGGAGTGACCCTCATCAGCCACGGCCCGCCGCCTGTGGGGCTGGAAGGCGAGGCGAACGGTGATCCGAAAGCCAGGAGACTCACGTCATCGCGTCCTGCGAACCGGGGCGGTGTACCCCGAGGAAGCTGATGCACGCCTATGTCCCGTGCGTTGCGGGTAGTTCTTGCGCTGACCACCGCGCTGCTGGCCGGCTGTTCGGCCGAGCGCGCCACCGTCACCGACGACGCGCGTCCCGGTTGCGTCACCGAGTTCGATCCGGCCGCCGACTACTTCCCGGACAAGTCGACCCTGTCCGAGGCCACCAACTTCCGCCTCGAATACCACCGCAGCTACCAGGTCCTCACCGTCAACCGCCCCTACCTCGGCGGCAAGCCGGTGTCGTATGTGCTGGTGCGCTGCGGCGCCCCGGCCCCCGAGCTGACCGGCGAGCTCGCCCACGCCCAGCAGGTCAGCGTCCCCGTGCACAGCCTGTATTCGGGCTCCACCACCCATCTGGCGATGATCACCGAACTCGGCCGGGCCGACGTGGTCACCGGCGTGGCCAGTCCTCCCGCGGTCGCCGACCCGCAGATCCGCAGCCGCATCGATGCCGGCGCAATCGTCGGCTACGCCCCAGGCGGGCAGGTCAACATCGAGACCGTGCTGCATGCCGGCCCCGACGTGCTGGTCACCCAGGGCATGGACGATCCCGGTTATCCCAAGTTGCGCGAGGCCGGAATCCCGGTGGTCGCCGACGCCGAATGGCTGGAGCCCACCCCGCTGGGCCGCGCCGAATGGATCAAAGTGTTTGCGGCATTGACGGGTACCGAACGCCAGGCCGAGCAGACCTACCGCACCATCCGTGACGGCTACCACGCGCTGAGCGCCCGGGCCGGCGCGGCCAAGTCGGTCGACGTATTGGTGGGCACCATGTATTCGGGCAACTGGTCGATGCCCACCGGTACCAGCTACGCTGGCCGGCTGGTCGCCGACGCCGGCGGGACCTACCCCTGGCTGAGCGACACCGGCGCGCAGAACCGGCAGCTGAACTTCGAATCGGTCTACGCCCGGGCCGGACACGCACCGCTGTGGCTGGTGACCGAGGACTGGAAAGCCTTGAGCGACGCGGTTTCCCAGGACAGCCGCTACGGCGAGCTCGCCGCGATCCGCAGCGGTCAGGTGTGGTCGGGCACCAAAGCGGTCGACGAGAACGGCCGCAACACCTATTGGGAGCGCGGCACGGCGCGGCCGGATCTGCTGCTCGGCGACCTGGTTGCGATCCTGCATCCCGAGTTGGTACCCGGCCATGACTTCGCGTTCTACCGTCAGGTCCCGCGATGAGGGCCCGCACCCCGCTGGTGCTGACGGGCCTGGCCGCCGCGGTCTTGGTATTGGCGCTGCTGGGTCTGGCGCTCGGTCCGGTGCGGGTGCCGCTGGCCGACACCGTGCGAGTACTGCTCGGCGCCGACGCCTCCGACCCGCGCTGGCAGGTGATCGTGTCGAACATGCGGCTGCCCCGGGTGCTCACCGCGTTGGCCGCCGGTGCCGCGCTCGGGGTCTCCGGGCTGCAGCTGCAGACCCTGTTCCGCAACACCCTCGCCGACCCCTACATCCTCGGGGTCAGTTCCGGCGCCAGCCTCGGTGTGGCGCTGGTGGTGCTGCTTGGCGGTGCCGCGGGTTTCAGCACCGGCATGGCCGGGGCCGGCCGCGCCGGGGCGGTATTCGCGGCCGCGCTGGGAGCCGCGGCGATGCTGACGCTGGTGCTGACGCTGTCGCGCTGGACCCGCTCGGCGGCCACCCTGCTGCTGATCGGGGTGATGCTGGGCGCGGCCAGCACCGCACTGGTGAGCCTGGCGATGGTCTACTCCGACCCGCAGCGGGTGCAGCAGTTTCTGCTGTGGGGCCTGGGCAGCTTCGCCGGAACCGGTTGGGGCGACCTGCGACTGCTGCTGCCGCTGGTCGGCATCGGGCTGGCCGCCGCCGCTGTGACGATCCGGCCGCTCAACGCCCTGCTGCTCGGCGAGAGCTACGCAGCCACCATGGGTATCAACGTCCGGCGGGCCCGGATGGTCACGGTCGGATCGGCATCACTGCTGGCGGGTGTGACGACGGCGTTCTGCGGGCCGATCGCGTTCCTCGGCCTGGTGGTGCCGCACGTGGCCCGCATCGCCGTCGGCACCTCCGATCACCGTGTGGTGCTGCCCGCGGTGACATTGCTCGGTGCCGTCGCCGCACTGGGCTGCGGGATCGTCAGCCAGGTGCCGGGCAGCAATCTGGTGATTCCGGTCAACGCGGTCACCGCGCTGGTCGGGGCGCCGGTGGTGATCGCCGTTCTGCTGCGGGCCCGGCGCGGATCGGGGATGCCGTCATGAACCCGACAGTCGTGGCACCGGCTGTCCAACTGGCCGGCCTGACCATCGGCTACCGCCACCGCCGGCGCGCCACCACCGTGGCCACCGGGCTGGACGCGCAGGCCCGCCGCGGCGAGCTCACCGTGCTGATCGGCCCCAACGGCGCCGGCAAGTCCACCCTGATCCGCACCCTGGCCGGGCTGCAGCCCGCGCTCGGCGGCCGGGTTCTGCTGGACGGCACCGACCTCACCGAGCTGCCCCGTGACGAACTGGCCCGCCGGGTCGGGGTGGTGCTGACCGAACGGATCGATCCCGGCCTGCTGTCGGCTCGGGAACTGGTGTCACTGGGCCGAATTCCGCACCTGGGCCTGGCAGCCCGGCTACGTCCCGCCGACGAGAAGATCGTGGACTGGGCGCTGGCGGCCACCGGCGCCGGACACCTGGCGTCACGGCCCGCCGCGGAACTGTCCGACGGCGAGTGCCAGCGGGTGCTGACCGCACGCGCCCTGGCGCAACAACCGGGCCTGCTGATCCTCGACGAGCCGACCGCGTTCCTAGACGTGTCCTCGCGGGCCGGGCTGTTCGGGTTGCTGCGCACGCTCGCCCGCGAACAGCAGCTGGCGGTGGTGTTGAGTACCCACGACCTGGAATTGGCGTTGCGGGTGGCCGATCGGGTGTGGCTACTGGATCCGGACGGCACCCTGGCCGATACGGTCGGCGAGGAGCTGATGCTGTCCGGTCGCATCGGTGCGATGTTCGACACCGACACCCTGCACTTCGATGCGGCCAGCGGCATGTTCGCGTTCAGCACCGCCGGCGGTGCCGGCCGCGCCGCCCGGATCGACGCCGGCGAACAACTGCGGGCGGTCCTGACCCGGGTGCTGTCCCGGGAGGGCTGGGAGGTCGGTGAGCCGGCCGAGATCATCGTCACCGCAACCGATACCGACCTTGTCACGGTGCGGTCCGCGACATCGACCGCCGTGACCCCGCTGCGAGATCTGCCGCAGCTGCTACGCGGTGTGCCCGCCGGCCCGCAGCGCTGCGTGCCGCAGGATCAGGTGGTGTCGTCACTGGCGCAGTTGTCCACTGTCAGCTCGTATTTCGCGGTGTCCACCGGTCCGATACCCGACGGCGACTGGCGCCCGGTGGCCCAACTCTACAACGACCGGGAGCTGCTGGCCGCGGCAGTCGCACGCGTCGGGGAACGCATCGGCGCGCCGGATCACCGGGTCGCGGCGTCCACCTTCCACCTCGGTTTCGCCGCCCGGCTGTGGTCGATCGGCCTGGGCGGGCTCGCCGAGCACGCGCTGCTGGTGGACCTGTCCCCCGATCAGCTCTGCTACGCCGAGTCCGGCGGCACGCTGCGGCTGCACCTGCCGCATCCGGTGGCCTGGCAGGGCACGGGCTGCGAACCGCTGCTGGCCGACATCATCCTGCGTGACCATCTGGCACCGCTGGCCGCCGCCATACGACGGCTCGGCCCGATCTCGCATCGACTGCTGCTCGGCAATGCCTCCGCTGCGGTTCTCGGTGCCGCCCGCGCGCTGCGCAGCGCATCCGGCTGGGATCTGGCCCGCCGGTTATGCGACGACGAACGGCTCTCCGACACAATCTGTTTCAACGAAGCCGGCACGGACTACCGCCGCGCCACCTGCTGCCTGTTCTACCGCACGCCCGACGGTGGGTTGTGCGGCGACTGCGCGCTGACCCACAAACCCGAACTCACGCAGCAAAGGAAGGGAAACACATGACCGAGAACACCACCATCGAGATCGTCGCCGATCCCCCGGTCCTCGACACCGAAGACCGCGGCCGTGAACAGCTGTGGCCGTTGCCCACCGACCAGCAGAGCCTGCTGGATCTGCTGCACCTGTGTTTCGACGAGTACTGGGACGAGATCTGGTTCGGCATCATCATGCAGGGCGCCGCCTGGGAGGTGGCAGCGCCCAACGCACCGCGCAAGATCGCGATGCTCGACGGTTATGCCACCATCGATTTCGGTCGCTGGCACTTCCACCTGTGCATCGGCAAGCACCGCGCCAGCGGCTCCGAGCTGGGCCGCATTCGCCGCTGCACCCGCGCTGAGCTGTACCGCAGAATCGGCAAGGACGGCAACGCGATGTCCTGGGGCGTGCGGCTCTACAACGGGCGCGACGAGCAGATGATGACGATCATGCTGCCGAACCCGTTCCTGACCAACGACCAGCAGATGCGCGAGGAGCCCGAGTGGGGCCAGCTCGAGCTATGGGACAAGCTCCGCAACAAATATCTGGGCCTGGGACCGGACCCGTTGGACCGCAACGGGAATCGAATCCGCTGCGGCGGCTGACGATCACCTAGCCCGCGGGGTCGACCGCGATTCCGGCGAGCAGGCGCTCCAGCGCCGACAGCGCATCCCGGCTCTCGCGGCGCGGGTCGGCGGAGCGGGCGACGGTCATAGCGGCTTCACACATCGCTCCGTGAATGAGGTGCGCGAGCGGTTCCACCCGTTGCGGGGCGAGGTGGCCGTCGCTGATCGCCGTGGACAGCCCTTGACGCAGCAGGGCGGTGACGTGTTCGTCTTCGAGGTCACGCATCGCCTCCCAGCCCAGCACCGCCGGGGCATCGATCAAGGTGATGCGCTGCACGCCCGGATCCAGCACGGCGTCGAAGAACCCCCGGCAGCCGCGCACGAAGTTCTGCCAGCTGTCACCGCCGCGGGCGGATCGCAGCACCGCGTGGCCGATGGCGCGTTGCTCGTCCTCGTAGACCGCGGCGAACAGTGCGCGCTTGCCGGAGAAGTGGTGGTACAGCGCACCCTTGGTCACCCCGGCGCTCTCGACGACCGCATCGAGCGAGGTGGCGTCGAAGCCGTCTGCGGCAAAGGCCTTCCGCGCCCCCGTCAGGATCTGCTCGGTGGTGAGGCGGGTGCGTTCTGCTTGGGTACGCGGTTCGGGCACGTCTACCAGCATATACGTAATCCATACTTGTGGTACATACTCAGAGTATGTTAATACTGGAAGTATGCAAGTTCGTCGTCACATCTGTCCGCTCTGCGAGGCCGGCTGCGGACTGCTCAGCGAGGTGGACGGCGGCGAAGTCGTCTCTACTCGCGGCAACCCGGACCATGTGTCGAGTCGCGGACACATCTGCCCAAAAGCACTCGCTCTCAAGGAGTTACACACTGACCCCGACCGGGTGCGCACACCGCTGATCCGCACTGCCGACGGCCGGCTGCAGCCGGCCTCCTGGGACGAGGCGTTCGAGGCGATCGACACGCGACTGACCGCGATCGTCGATCGGCACGGGCCGGATGCGGTGGCGTTGTATCTGGGTAACCCGGTGGCGCACGACTTCGCCACGACCCTGTACAGCAGTGCGACGATGCGCGCGTTGGGGTCCCGCAACATCTACACCGCCAACACCGTCGATGCGATGCCGAAATTCGCGGCCTGCCAACTCATGTTCGGCGGGATGTACACGGTGCCACTGCCCGACCTGGACCGCTGCTCACATGTGCTGATCCTGGGCGCCAACCCGCTGGTGTCGAACGGCAGCCTGCTCACCGCGCCGGGGATGCGGGCACGGCTGCGCGCGCTGCGACGCCGCGGAGGGCGGCTGATCGTCGTCGACCCCAACCGAAGCCAGACCGCCCGCGAGGCCGACGAGCATCACGCGATCCGACCGGGCGCCGACGCGCTACTGCTGCTCGCGCTGGTGCACACACTGTTCAGCGAGAACAAGGTCAGCCTCGGCCGGCTGGCTCCGCACGTTCGCGGCGTGCAGGCCATCGAGGAGCTGGCCGGCGACTTCTCCCCCGAAGTCGTTGCGGCCCAGTGCGATATCCCCGCGGCTGACATCCGCCGGTTGGCCCGCGAGCTGGCAGCCGCACCGACCGCGGCCGTATACGGCCGTACCGGCACCTGCACCCAGCGGTTCGGAACCGTGGTCAGCTGGCTGATCGAGGTGCTCAACGTGCTGACCGGGAACCTGGACCGGCCGGGCGGCGCGATGTTCGCCCGTCCGGCGGCCGACCTGCGGGCGATGACCGCGCAACGCGGCGTCTCGTTCGGGCGCTGGCACAGCCGGGTCCGCGGCGCACCGGAGACCCTGGGCGAACTGCCGCTGGCCTGCCTGGCCGAGGAGATCGACACCCCCGGGGACGGGCAGGTGAAGGCGCTGATCACCGTCGCCGGCAATCCTGCGCGCTCGGCGCCCGACAGCGCCCGGCTCACCGCAGCGTTCGGGCAGCTGGAACTGATGGTCGGCATGGATCTGTACCGCAATGAAACGACCCGCCACGCCCATGTGCTCCTCCCGGCGCCCTCACCGCTGACCAAGCCGCACTACGACCTGTTCTTCCATCATTTCGCGATCCGCAACACGGCCACCTACGCACCGCCCGTGCTGCCGCCGGCCCCCGACATCACACCGGAATGGCAGATCCTGCTTCGGTTGATCGGCATCGTCACGCGCCAGGGCGCCACCGCCGACCTGGAGGCCATCGACGACATGGTCGCCGAATCGCTGGCCCGGACACTCGGTGGCGACGCCGAGGCGGAGGGCCTGCGCGGGCCCGAGCGGCTTCTCGACCTGCTGTTGCGCGCCGGTCCGTACGGCGACACCGATCCCCTGACGCTGGCCCGGGTGCGCGCGCATCCCGACGGGGTCGATTTCGGTCCGCTGCGCCCGCAGCTGCCGGGCCTGCTCAACACGCCTTCGGGCCGGATCGAGCTCGCACCGCAACCGCTGGTCGACGACGTCGCCGAACTGCGCACCCGGCTGCATTCGCCCTCCACGGACACCATGGTGCTGATCGGGCGGCGCCACCTGCGATCCAACAACTCCTGGATGCACAACCTGCCCACGCTGGCCAAGGGGCCGCAGCGCTGCACGCTGTTGGTCAATCCCGTCGATGCCGCACGCCTGGGGCTGGGGACACGCGCGCGGGTGAGCTCGCGTGCCGGGATGGTCGACGCGCCGGTGGAGGTTACCGACGCGGTCCGTCCCGGCGTTGTGTCACTCCCTCATGGCTGGGGCCATGGCGAACCCGACACAGTACTCGGTCTCGCCGCGCGACGGCCCGGCGTCAACAGCAACGTCCTGGCCGACGGTGTCGAGCTGGATCCGCTGTCGGGCACCGCCGCGCTCAACGGCATACCGGTAGAGGTCACCACAAGTCCCGAGGGGAGGTCACTATGACCACCAAGGCCGCGCTGGACGCAGCACTGCGCAACTACGCCGACGCCAAGAACCGACACGACGTCGAGGCGATCCTGGCGGCATACTCCCCCGACGGCCGCTACCTGGATCCCGGTGTCCGCCGACCGATCACCGGCCGAGCACAGCTGCGCACGTTCTACACCGCATTCTTCGAATCCGTTCCCGACTACCGCGGCGAGTTCGACGGGACGGCGTTCGGCGAGGACACCGCCGTGGTGTGGGGCCGCATGACCGGAACGACGGCAACCGATCTGCTCGGCCTGCCGGTGCGGGCCGGCAGCCGCTTCGAGGTACCCGTCACGTTCGTCTGCACCTTCCGCGGCGGTCAACTGATCAGCGATGTCGGCTACTTCGACACCAGAATCCTGCACCGCCAGGTCGGCCGACAGAACCGCTGACGGCCAAAATCAAGGAGGCGATGTTCGTGCTCGCGATCACCCAACATTCCTGGGACGGACCCGATTCCGCACGTCTGGAGGAGATCCCCGAACCGCGCCCCGCGCCCACCGAGGTGAAAGTTCGAGTCCACGCAGCCGGGGTGAACCCGGTGGATTACTTCACCAGCGGCGGCAAGGCCTACAACCGGGTGCTGACCCTGCCCTTCATCCACGGTTGGGACGTGGCCGGCGTCGTCGAGGAGGTCGGCTACGGCGTCAACCGTTTCAAGGTGGGCGATCGGGTCTTCGGCATGCCGTGGTTCCCTCGGCAGGCGGGCGCCTACGCCGAATTCGTCGCCGCGCCCGCCCGGCACTTCGCCGCCATTCCCGTCGGCCTGAACTACGCCGAGGCGGCGGCACTGCCCCTGGCGGGGCTGACCGCGTGGCAGATGCTCGTCGACGTCGGCCGGGTCACGGCCGGACAGCGGGTATTGATCTCGGGGGCGGCCGGTGGCGTCGGGCATCTGGCAGTTCAGATCGCCAAAGCGCGTGGCGCGTATGTGATCGGTGCCGCCCGGGCTGCCAAGCACCGATTCGTGTCCGAACTCGGCGCGGACGAGGTGGTCGACTACACCACTACCCCGGTTCACCAGGTGGCTCGCGACGTCGACGTGGTGATCCAGATGTTCGGCCGCGACGCCGGCCTGGCCGCGCTGGAATGCCTTCGCCCCGGCGGAATTCTGGTCAACGCCCAGGCCGCCTGGACACCGGGCATGCAAGAGCGCGCCGAGCAGCTGGGGGTTCATGCCTACGGCTATCTGGTCGAGCCCGATGCTGCTGGACTGGACGCCCTCGGCGAACTTGCGGCCAGTGGAAAACTGTTGGTACACATCGCCGAACAGTTTCCGCTGCGGGAGGCCGCGCGTGCGCTGCGGGTTGTCGGCGACGGCCACACCACCGGCAAGATCGTGCTCACCGCGGCGATGAGCGCATGACGCGCGATGTGAGCCTCGGGGTTGTGGCACCGCTGAGCGGTGATCAGTGGGCGGGCGCCGAGCCGCGACAACTGAATCGCCTGGTGCGCGCGATCGAGGATCTCGGCTTCGATTCACTGTGGGCAAACGATTCACTGTTCGGACCACGACTTGAGGCCTTGACATTTCTGACCGCCGCCGCGTCGGTCAGCGAGCGCATCACGCTCGGTACCGCGGCGCTGCTGCCCGCGCTGCGCCGACCCGTACAGACCGCCCAGGCCCTGGCCTCATTGGATCTGCTGTCGCATGGACGGTTGATCGTCGGTGTGGGCGCGGGCTTTCCAGGGGCCTCGCAGCGCGAATACGTCCTGTCGCAGGTGCCGTGGCCACGACGTTTCCACCGCCTGGACGACACCGTGGCCCTGTGGCGACAGCTGTGGGCCGGCGAGGGGCCGGATGAGTTTCGGGGTGCGACGATCTCCCTTGAGGGACTTCCCGATTGCATCGCTCCGGCGACTCGCGGCGGCCCGCCGGTGTGGCTTGCCGGCGACACCCCGAACGCCCGGCTCCGTGCCGGCACCGGCTATGACGGATGGCTCCCGTATCCGCCCACCCCCAAGCGGTACGCGGCGGGCCTGGACGAGGTAATGACGGCCGCCCGAGGCACGGGCCGCGCGCACAGCGATGTGACCCCGGCGTTGTTCGTCACCGTGCTGATCACCGATGCCTCCGATGGTGGCCGTGCGGCGCTGGAGCGGTTCACGAAGGCAACCTACGGATATCCGTTGCGGATCATGGAACAGATCCAGACTTTCGCGACCGGTCCGGCCGAACAGGTCGCTGCGGCACTGGCCGGCTACGTCGACGCCGGAGCCCGACACCTGGTATGCCGCAGCGCGACACTGACACTGGGCGACTTTCATGATCAGCTCAAAGCGCTACAACAGATCCACGAGGCATTCAGATGACGCGTCCCGCGCCCCGGCGGGCGGATACGATCGCCCGACTTCTCGACGAGTACCGGAGTTTCGCCGATCTGCTGAGTTCGCTTCAGCCGGCGGCGTGGAACCGGGCGACGCGGTGTTCGCGGTGGCAGATCTGCGATGTCGCCGGGCATGTCGTCGGCCAGGCCGTCGACACCGTCAACGGTGCGATCGGCACCCGGACCCCCGACGAGCAGGCCGCCGCGCTGCGGCACCTGCCGTCTTCGGCACTCGCCCGCGACTTGTCGGACGCCGCCGGGAAGATGGCAGTCATCGCCGACACCATCGACGACTCAGGCTGGGAAAGGTCCAGCGCCCTAACGCAGTTCACTATCGGTCAAGGGATGCATGCACTTCTGGCCGATACCTTCATCCACGCCGACGATATTCGGGCGGCCCTTGGCCACCCGCCTGTGGCCGGACCGGCTCTGTACGCAGGCATTGACTTCGTTCTGGGCGTGCTCAGTCGAGATAAGGCCGCGGTGGCCGACCCGGATGTTGCCCCGCTGCTGCATCTTCCGCCGGAAAGCATCGCGGCGGTCACCGGGTCGGATCCGCACGAATTCCTGCTCGCCGCCACCGGACGCCGCGATCCCGCATCATTGGGCCTTCCGCCCTGCATCAACATATTCCGGCCCTGAGGCCGCGAGTTCGCAGGCCCGGCTCTAGTTTCCGTCGGCCGGCCAGGTTTTCGGAATCATCGGGCTGATGGCGTCGCCACCGAAGCCGTCCTCGGCCAGCGCGGCCAGCCCGGCCGGCTGCGCGGTGCCCACCCGCCGGGCGGCACCGGCGAAGCCCAGCGATCCGGCACCCCGACCTGAAGGCACCGGATCCGGCGCCAGGTCCTGATCCAAGTCCATGTACTCGTGCCCGCGCCCGCGCATCCCGACCTTCGTCCGGCGTCGGTGCCGTTGCGACGCACCCTCTTCTGCGGGCTCAACCAGATCGGCCCCGGCCCCGGCCGGCTTGGAGGCCGTCTTCTTGCGCGCGCTGGTCCCCGACGCCCGCCGGGCACCCATGTCCAGTCCGCCGACCATGTACATGTAGGCCGGCATCGTCACCGACGGCGGTCCGGCCGGTGTCGGCGGCGGTGCACCCGGCGGCGGAGTGGCAGCCGCGGCCGGTGCGGGTGCCGGGGCGGGAGCCGGGGCCGGGGCGGGCGCGGGAGCTGGTGCCGGGGCCGGCGGCTGGGCCATTGCCAACCCGGGTGCCGGCGGAGGCGGGGGCGGCGGTACCGCGGCGACCGTCGCATGATGCGCCAGCGCCCCGATACCCAGGCCGCCGAGCACTCCCGCCGGAGCCAGCACAGCCGAACCGGCCAGCAACGGCAGAAGCGCTGGTAGCAGGGCGGTCTGGGTGATCAGGTAGTTCAGCGCCTGGATGGTGTTGCCGATCGTGGACCCGACGATCTCCACCATCGCCATCGGGATGACCAGGCCCAGGCCCTGGGGATTGAACAGCGCGGTGTACATGATCGCGATCAGGTCGTCGACGATCACGATGCTGGTGAACGCGAAGTAGGAGCCCGGGTCCAGCGGCACCGAGAAGATGTAGGCCAGGTTGGCCGGGTTGAGGTAGCTCAGCGGGTTGCCGGTCCACGCCAGCCACGATCCGGGCACCCCGGGTGGCGGCAGCATTGACGATCCGCCCTGCAGGCTCGCGAAGAACTTGGCCAGCGGGTCAGCGATCCCGGTGTAGCCGATCTGATTGAAAAAATCCTGCAGCTGGGTGTAGAGCGGGTACTGACCGCTGTCGGGATAAGGGGGATGGGGGACAAGACTTTCGAGCCATTTTGCGAAGTCGGTGAACCATTGCGGCGGCTGTGGCGCGGTCGTGTCCGCGCTGCCCGGAGTCTTGAGAACCATTGGAGCCGGGTCGGTTTGCGGCACGGAAGCCACCGACGCCGTCGCAGTCGCCTCATAAACGGTCATCACGGTGGCGGCCTGTGCCCACATCCGGGCATAGTCCGCCTCGTTCAGCGCTATCGGAATGGTGTTGACGCCAAAGAAGTTCGTGCCCACCAGCACCGTGTGCACAGCGTGGTTGGCGGCCAGCTCCGCCATAGTCGGCATCGCCGCCAGGGCGCTGGTATAGGCCACCGCCGCGGTCCGCTGGGCGGCGGCCGTCGCCATCGCGTCGGCACCGGCACGCAGCAGCCACGCCAGATAAGGACCGTTGGCGGTCACGAACGCCTCCGCGGACGGGCCCTGCCAGGCCCCGGACCCGACGGCGCCCAGCACTCCGGTGAGCTCATCGGCGGTGGAGTTGTACTCGGCAGCCAACGCGATCCACGCTGCCGCGGAGGCTTGCAGCGGGCCGGCGCCGGGGCCGGCGGACAACAGGGACGAATGGATTTCAGGCGGCGACGCCACCCAGACAGGCGCAGACAATGGGAATCAGCTCTCTCGGGGTACACCGCCCCGGGTCGCAGGATGCGACGATGTGAGTGTCCTGACTCTCGGATCAACGCTCGCCTCGCCTTCCAACTCCGTTAAGAGCCGTGGCTTTTGAGGGTCGCTCCCCGATCACAGTGGCGGGACCGTGCCGGATTCACACCGGCTTCCTGCACCATCGTTGCCGTACTGGCGCAGTATCGCACGTTAGGTCATCTGTTGGCGATACTGCGGCGCCCATGTGCCGGGCGTCATAGGAGTGGTGACACCGCCGCCGAACCCGTCCCCGGACAGCGCGGTCAGGCCGCTCGGTGAGACGGAATCCTCCAGGTCCATGTACTCGTGGCCGCGGCCGAGCATGTCGTGCTTGGCCTTTCGTCGCCGGCGGACCTTGGCCTTCTCTTCGGCTACGGCAGCCTCCGCCGGCGCCGCGGCCGCCTCGGGTTCGGGGGCTTTGCGCCGACGGGCACTGGTGCCCGCGGCCCGGCGGGCCTGCTGGCTCAGGCCCGCGACCAGGTACATGTAGGCCAGGCTGTCGCCCGGTGACAGCGGCGGGGCGGGTGGCGGCGGGGGTGCAGCGGGCGCAGGCGGAGTCGCGGCCGGCACCGGGGCAGGCGCGGGAGCGGGAGCGGGGGCAGGCACCGGAGCCGGCGGCGTGGCGGCCACCGTCAACCCAGCGAACGGCGGGGGCACCGGGGGCACCGCAACCACCGGCACGGCATGCAGGGCGGCCAGGCCCGACAGTCCCGCCAACCCGGCCAGCGGCGTCACCGCCAGCGGCAACGCGGCCGTCAACATCGGCAGCATGACCGGGATCAGCACGAGGGCCTGTTCCAGCAGCGTCTTGAGCAGGGCGATCACGTCGGTGATGATCGTCCCGATGGCCTCCACCGCGGTGAACAGCAGCGTCGAGGCGATGGTGCCGGGATTACCGGAGGCGAACGCCGCGGCCAGGTCCGCTCCGATGAACGCGAACGTCTGCGACAGGTAGGCGGCGAACGAACCGAAGTCCATCGGGTAACCAAGCGCGAACGCGATGTTGTACGGGCTCAGGAAGCTCAACGGATTCCCGGTGATCGTGAGCCAGGGGTCGAACCCGCCGAAGATCGACTGGAAGTAGGGATTGGCGGCCAGCTGGTTGATCATCGGCTGCAGCACGTTGTTGTAGAAGTCGGTGTAGCCGCTGTTCTGCAGCCAGTCCATGATCTCGTTCTGCCGATCCGGCGGCAGCTGCGACTGGCTGGCATCGGCGGAGCCGGCCTTGGCGATCTGCGGCGCCACCGCGGTCTGCGGCGTCGACGCCACCGCTGCACCTGCCACCGACTGATAGGTGGTCATGACGGTCGCGGCCTGCAGCCACATCCGGCCGTAGTCGGCCTCGTTGAGCGCGATCGGAATGGTGTTGACGCCGAAGAAGTTCGTGCCCACCAGCACCGCGTGGGTGGCGTGATTGGCCACCAGTTCGGCCATGGTGGGCATCGCCGCGAGTGCGGCGCTGTAAGCGGCGGCCGCGGTCTGCTGCTGGCCGGCGGTCACCGCGCTGGCGGCACCGGCCTGCACCAGCCAGGCCAGATACGGCACATTCGCCGCCACATAGGCCTCGGCGGACGGGCCCTGCCACGCGCCGGCCTGCACCGCGCCCAGCAGCGCGGTCAGGTCATGAGCGATCTCGGCGTACTCGGCACTCAACGTCGTCCACGCCGCCGCCGAGGCCAGCAACGGACCGGGGCCCGGGCCGGTGGACAGCAGAGTGGAATGGACTTCCGGAGGTGACGCGATCCAGATCGGCGTGGTCACGGTCGCCAGCTCTCTCGGGGTGCTCCGCCCCGAATCGGAGGTTGCGACGACGTGAGTGTCTGGCTCTCGGGTGGGTTCACTACCCGATCACAGTGGCGGCACCGCGCCGGAATTGAACCGGCTTCCTACGTCGTCGTCGCCTTGCCTGCGAATTGTCGCACGCTGAGGCTCACCGGCACCCGCCGAGTGGGAAATCCACGACGACGCCGTCGGCGTTTTCGTCGTGGATTTCCCACTCGGGCTGGGCTTGGGCGGCACGGGTCCGCCCGGCCTCAGTCCTTGGCGTCGATCACCGCATTCAGCGCCGCGCTGGGCCGCATCACCGCCGAGGTCAGCGCGTGGTCCGGTGCGTAGTAACCGCCGATGTCCACGGCCTTGCCCTGCACCTGTGCCAGCTGCTCGATGATGACGTCCTCGTTCTTGGCCAGCCCGTCGGCCAGGGCTGCGAAGTGCTTAGCCAGCCCGGCGTCCTCGGTCTGCGCGGCGAGCTCCTGGGCCCAGTACTTGGCCAGGTAGAACTGGCTGCCCCGGTTGTCCAGCTCACCGGTCTTGCGCGACGGACTCTTGTTGTCGTCCAACAGCTTTCCAATCGCGGCGTCCAGCGTCTCACCGAGCAACTTGGCGCCCAGGTTGCCGGTCTTGGCACCCAGGTCGTCGAAACTGGCGCCGAGAGCCAGGAACTCCCCGAGTGAATCCCAGCGCAGGTGGTTCTCCTCGACCAGCTGCTTGACGTGCTTGGGGGCCGAGCCGCCCGCACCCGTCTCGTACATGCCGCCGCCGGCCATCAGCGGTACTATCGAGAGCATCTTGGCGCTGGTGCCCAGTTCCAGAATCGGGAACAGGTCGGTGAGGTAGTCACGCAGGATGTTGCCGGTGGCGGCGATGGTGTCCTGACCGCGGATCAGCCGCTCGCAGGTGTACCGCATGGCCCACACCTGCGGCATGATCTGGATCTGAAGGCCCTCGGTGTCGTAGTCCAACAGGTAGGTCTTGACCTTCTTGCGCAGCTCCGCCTCGTGCGGACGCTCGGTGTCGAGCCAGAACACCACCGTCATGCCCGACACCCGCGCCCGATGGACGGCCAGCTTCACCCAGTCCTGGATGGCGGCGTCGGTGACGGTGCACAGTCGCCAGATGTCGCCGGCCTCCACGTTCTGGGTCAACAGCACCTCACCGGTGGCCAGGTCCACGATGTCGGCAACGCCGGCCTCGGGAACCTCGAACGTCTTGTCGTGGCTGCCGTACTCCTCGGCCTTCTGCGCCATCAACCCGACGTTGGGCACGGTGCCCATAGTGGCCGGGTCGAACTGGCCGTGGGTCTTGCAGAAGTTGATCATCTCCTGGTAGATCCGCGCGAACGTCGACTCGGGGTTGACAGCCTTGGTGTCGCGGAGTCGGCCGTCGGCGCCGTACATCTTGCCGCCGGCCCGGATCATCGCCGGCATCGAGGCGTCCACGATCACATCGGACGGCGAGTGGAAGTTGGTGATGCCGTGCGCCGAGTCGACCATCGCCAGCTTGGGGCGGTGCTCGTGGCAGGCGTGCAGATCTTCGATGATCTCCTCACGCTGGGAGGCCGGCAGCGTCTCGATCTTGCTGTACAGGTCGACCATGCCGTTGTTGACGTTGACGCCCAGGTCGTCGAAGAGCTTCTGGTGCTTGGCGAACGCCTCTTTGTAGAAGACCTTGATGGCGTGGCCGAACACGATGGGGTGGCTGACCTTCATCATGGTCGCCTTGACGTGCAGGGAGAACATCACGCCGGTCTCGCGGGCGTCCTCCATCTGCTCCTCGTAGAACTCGCGCAGCGCCGCCACGCTCATGAACATCGAGTCGATGACCATGCCGTCGAGCAGCGACAACTTCTCCTTGAGCACAATCGTCTTGCCACCCTTGGTGGTCAGCTGCATCTTCACGTCGCGGTCGCGGTCCAGCGTCATCGACTTCTCACCGTGGTAGAAGTCGCCGTGCTTCATAGTCGCCACGTGCGTGCGCGAGGCCTGTGACCACTTGCCCATGCTGTGCGGATGCTTGCGGGCGTACTCCTTGACGGCCTTGGGCGCTCGTCGGTCCGAGTTTCCTTCGCGCAGAACCGGGTTCACCGCCGAGCCCAGGCACTTGGCGTAGCGTTCGTGGATGTCGCGCTCGGCGTCGTTCTTGGGGTCCTCCGGGTAGTCCGGCAGTTTGTAGCCCTTGCCCTGCAGTTCCTTGATGGCCGAGACCAACTGCGGCACCGAGGCACTGATGTTGGGCAGCTTGATGATCGTGGTGTCCGGCGACTGGGTCATCCGGCCGAGCTCGGCGAGGTTGTCCGGCACTCGCTGCTCGTCGGTGAGGCAGTCCGGGAAGGCGGCCAGGATGCGGGCCGCCAGCGAGATGTCACTGGGCTGGACGTCGATACCCGCGGGCCCGGTGAACGCCTGCACGATCGGCAGGAACGAGTACGTCGCAAGCAGCGGCGCCTCGTCGGTCAGCGTGTAGATGATGGTCGGCTGGTCGGCGCACATGGCTGTTCTCCCGGCGTCAGGTATTTGGGTGTTCGATTGTTCCGCGTTGTACACGGCGGCATCAGTATCGCGTACCGCCATACGGGGGTCATCGGCGGTGAGCCAGTGGCGATAGCTCCGCGGAATGCGATAGGCTGCGAAGCGGTCATGAGTGCCAGCGCTAAGCCCCGGCTTGCTGGCCGGCAACCCTCCAACCGCGGTGGGGTGCCCCGGGTGATTGACCGGGTTGAGTAGCCACCACGGCTACGCGGCAAGCGCGGGTCCGCCACAACGGGCCCCCCGACTAGGTAGGGGAACCTGATGCGTGCCTCCATACCCTTTCTCGTCCGATGTTGTCGTCGCTGAAACCCCGCCTGTCCCAGCGATAACACTCCACGCAGAAAGCATTTTTTTATGACCGCCGGTAATAACTGGTCGTTCGAGACCAAGCAGATCCACGTCGGCCACGCCGGAGACCCCGAGACCGGGGCCCGGGCACTGCCGATCTACCAGACCACCTCGTATCTTTTCAGCGACACCGACGAGGCGGCCGCCCGCTTCGCGCTGGCCGAGCCGGGCAACATCTACACCCGACTGACCAACCCGACCAGCGCGGTCATCGAGGAGCGCATCGCCGCCCTGGAGGGCGGTGTGGGGGCGACGCTGCTGTCCTCGGGACAGTCCGCCAGCACGTTCGCGATCTTCAACCTGGCCGGTGCCGGCGACCACATCGTGGCCAGCCCGCGGCTGTACGGCGGCACCTACAACCTGTTCCGCTACTCGCTGCCCAAGCTGGGAATCGAGGTCAGCTTCGTCGAGGACCCCGATGACCTGGAGTCCTGGCGGGCGGCGGTGCAGCCGAACACCAAGGCGTTCTACGCCGAGAGCATCTCCAACCCGAAGATCGACCTGCTGGACACCCCGGGAGTGTCCGCGGTGGCCCACGAGAACGGGGTGCCGCTGATCGTCGACAACACGATCGCAACCCCGTACCTGATCCAGCCGATCAGCCAGGGTGCCGACATCGTCGTGCACTCGGCCACCAAGTACCTGGGCGGGCACGGCACCGCGATCGCCGGCGTGATCGTCGACGGCGGCAACTTCGACTGGACCCAGGGCCGCCATCCGAGCTTCACCACTCCCGATCCCAGCTACAACGGCCTGGTCTACGCCGACCTGGGTGCGCCGGCGTACGCGATCAAGATCCGCGCCCAACTGATGCGCGACTACGGATCGGTGGCCTCGCCGTTCAACGCGTTTTTGATCGCCCAGGGCCTGGAGACGCTGAGCCTGCGGGTGGAGCGCCACGTCTCCAACGCCCAGCGGGTCGCGGAGTTCCTGGAGGCCCGCGACGACGTGCTGAGCGTCAACTACGCCGGGCTGCCCAGCTCGCCGTGGTACCAGCGCGCACAGCAGCTGGCCCCCAAGGGCGTCGGCGGTGTGCTGTCGTTCGAGGTGGCCGGCGGTATCGAGGCCGGAAAAGCCTTCGTCAACGCGTTGAAGCTGCACAGCCACGTCGCCAACATCGGCGATGTGCGCTCCCTGGTTATCCACCCGGCCTCCACCACGCACAGTCAGCTCTCCGGAGACGACCTGCTGTCCACCGGTGTCACCCCGGGGCTGGTCCGGCTGGCGGTAGGTATCGAGGGGATCGACGACATCCTGGCCGATCTCGAACTCGGATTCGCCGCGGCGGCCGCACAGCTCGCGGCGGCGAACTGAGGCGGCCGGTGCGGTGACGATCTCCGACGTGACGACGCAGATGCTGCCCGCTCCGGGTGAGACCCGGGTGATCGGTATCGGCCCGCTGCGTCTGGAGAGCGGCGCGGTGCTGCCGGACGCGAACATCGCCGTGCAGCGCTGGGGCGAGCTGTCGCCGCAGCGCGACAACGTGGTCGTGGTGCTGCACGCACTGACCGGGGACTCCCACGTCACCGGTCCGGCGGGCCAGGGGCACCCCACGCCCGGTTGGTGGGACGCGATGATCGGGCCGGGCGCTCCGATCGACACCGACCGCTGGTGCGCGGTGGCCACCAACGCTCTCGGCGGCTGCCAGGGCTCGACCGGGCCCGCGTCGCTGGCCCGCGACGGAAAGCCCTGGGGCTCGCGATTTCCCGCCATCTCCATTCGCGACCAGGTGGACGCCGACGTCGCTGCACTGGCTGCGCTCGGCATCACCGAGGTGGCGGCCGTGATGGGCGGTTCGATGGGCGGCGCACGCGCCCTGGAGTGGATGGTCGGCCACCCGGATCGGGTGGGCGCGGGTCTGCTGCTGGCGGTCGGCGCACGTGCGACGGCCGACCAGATCGGCACCCAGTGCACCCAGGTCGCGGCGATCAAGGCCGACCCGGACTGGCAGGGCGGCGACTACCACGGCACCGGTCGCAGGCCCGATGCCGGATTGGCCGTCGCCCGGCGCATCGCGCACCTGACCTATCGCGGCGAGGCCGAGCTGGACCGCCGCTTCGCCAACGACACCCAGGACGGTGAGGATCCGGCCGACGGCGGCCGCTACGCGGTGCAGAGCTATCTGGAGCACCAGGGCAGCAAGCTGGTGGCCCGGTTCGACGCCGGCAGCTACGTGGCCCTGACCGACGCGCTGTCCGGTCACGATGTGGGCCGTGGCCGAGGTGGCGTCACGGCGGCGCTGCGCGGCTGCCCGGTGCCGGCGGTGGTCGCGGGCATCACCTCCGACCGGTTGTATCCGCTGCGCCTGCAGGCCGAGCTGGCCGAGGCACTGCCCGGTTGCGCCCGCCTGCATACCCTGGACTCCGACTGCGGCCACGACGGCTTCCTGCTGGACACCGACCGGGTCGGTGAGCTGATCCGCCAGACCCTGGACCTGGCCGGCCCTGCTGCGGATCGCCGCCGGTGAACAGCCCACGGCAGGCCCGCCACGACCGATCGATGTCGTTCGGTTCGCAGGCCGCGGCCTACGAGAGCGGACGGCCGTCCTATCCCCCGGATGCCATCGACTGGCTGCTTCCGCCGGGGGCCCGCGACGTCCTGGACCTGGGTGCGGGCACCGGCAAGCTGACCGCCCGGCTGGTGGAGCGCGGCCTGGACGTGGTGGCCGTGGATCCGATCGCCGAGATGCTGGAAGTCCTGGCCGCCGCACTGCCGGGGACGCCGGCGCTGCTCGGGACCGCCGAGCAGATCCCGCTTCCGGACAACAGCGTCGACGCCGTTCTGGTGGCACAGGCGTGGCACTGGTTCGACGCGTCCCGGGCCATCCCGGAGCTGGTGCGGGTGCTGCGTCCCGGCGGCCGGCTGGGCCTGGTGTGGAACACCCGCGACGAGCGGCTGGGCTGGGTGAAGGAGCTGGACGCCATCATCGGCCGCGAAGACGCCCGCGACGTGGTGGACGCCGGCGTGCGCCTGCCCGAACCGTTCGGCGACATCGAGAGCCACCAGGTGGAGTGGACCAGCTACCTCACGCCTCAGGCGCTGATCGATCTGGTGGCATCGCGCAGCTACTGCATCACCTCACCGGACGCGGTGCGCAGCAGGACCCTCGACCAGGTGCGGCAACTGCTGACCACCCATCCGGCCCTGGCCGGCTCGACCGGGCTGGCGCTGCCCTACGTCACCGTGTGCATGCGGGCAACGCTGCACCAAGCCTGAAATCACCTATTCTGGTGTCAGCTTCAACAACCGCACTGTGCACCAAGCGTGACCTGCCCGTGTCACCGGTGTGACCGCGCTGCTGCACTGTTGTTATCGACAGGCGGCCGCCGCGCCGCCCGCACTGCAACTGATGGGGGACGGACATGGGGCACAACCGCGCGCGAACGGCGATGCCGACGGTAACTGCGCTGACAGCGGCCGGCACGGTGTGGACGGCTTTGATCGCCTCCGTATGGCTGGCGGCGCCGGCCCAGGCGAGCCCGGTCGACACCTCATTCCTGTCCGACCTGACCGGTGCGGGCATTCCGGTCGGTGACCCGGCCGCCACGACCGCGCTCGGCCAGTCGGTCTGCCCGTCACTGGCCGAGCCCGCCGGCAACGTCGCCTCGGTGGCGGCCCCGGTCGCCGGCATGGCCGGCGGTCCCAACATGTCGCCGGAGATGGCGCAGCTGTTCACCGAGATCGCGGTGCAGATCTACTGCCCGCAAATGCTGTCGCAGCTGGCCAGCGGCCAGGTGCCCGACCTGCCGCAGATCCCGGGAATGTCGGCCGGCATCCCCGGCCTGTCCGGCGGAATCCCCGGTCTCCCGGGCGGAATCCCGGCCATCCCGCTCGGCTAAGCCAAACACGGCGACCCGCGGCGCCCGGCTCCGCAAGCTCCGCCGCGCTTGCGATCGCCTAACTGGTTCCCAGCGGGTCGATGGTCGCGGCCGTGTAGAGCATCACCGTCGCCGCCGTCGTCATCGTGGCGAAGTCCAGCCCGCGGTCGCGCAGCACCAGCAACCCGGCCCGGTCCTCGGACAGCACCAGCCGCAATGCGGCGGCCACCCCGGTCCCGATGCCGATCAGCAGCGCGCCGCGGCGCCAGAAGTTGGCCCCGGCCAGCACGAACGCCGCGGTGAAGATCAGCCCGACGACCATGATCGGCCACTGAGCGGCGATCACCCGACGGACTCCGACGCGGGTCACAGCGCGCTTTCGACGCGTTCCACGACGTTGGTCAGCAGGAACGCCCGGGTCAGCGGGCCCACCCCGCCCGGATTCGGTGACACGTGTCCGGCCACCTCCCAGACGTCCGGGTGCACGTCCCCGACCAGCCCGGCCTCGGTGCGGCTGACGCCGACGTCGACGATCGCCGCCCCCGGGCGCACCATGTCGGCGGTGAGCATGTGCGGTACCCCGACCGCGGCGACGATGATGTCGGCCTGGCGGGTCAGCGCCGGCAGGTCACGGGTTCCGGTGTGGCACAACGTCACCGTGGCGTTCTCGCTGCGGCGGGTCAGCAACAGTCCCAACGGGCGCCCGACCGTCACACCCCGGCCGATCACCACCACGTGGGCGCCGGCCAGCGGCACGTCGTAGCGGCGCAGCAGGTGCACGATCCCGCGCGGGGTACACGGCAGCGCCGCCGGGGTGCCCAGCACCAGCCGGCCCAGGTTCGTCGGGTGCAGCCCGTCGGCGTCCTTGGCCGGGTCGACGCGTTCCAGGGCGGCGTTCTCATCGAGGTGGCGCGGCAGCGGCAGTTGCACGATGTAGCCGGTGCACTCCGGGTTGGCGTTCAGCTCGTCGATGGTGTCGTCGAGTTGAGCGGCGCTGACGTCAGCGGGCAGGTCGCGGCGGATCGAGGTGATACCGACCTTGGCGCAGTCGGCGTGCTTGCCACGCACATAGGCGTGCGACCCGGGGTCGTCCCCGACCAGGATGGTGCCCAGTCCGGGCGTATGTCCTGCCTGCGCGAGCGCGTCCACCCGGGCTTTGAGATCGACGAAGATCTCGTCGCGCGTTGCCTTGCCGTCCAGCGTGATCGCACCCACGGGCGACATTCTCTCATCGGCCGCCACCCGGGTGCGTAGGCTGCCCGACATGGCTTCTTCTCACGACGTCTTCAGTCCCGCCAAGCTCGGTCCGATCACCCTGCGAAACCGGACCATCAAGGCGGCAACGTTTGAGAACCGCACGCCCGGCGCGCTGGTCTCCGACGACCTGATCGAGTACCACCGGGTGGTCGCCGCCGGCGGGGTCGGGATGACCACCGTCGCCTACTGCGCGGTCGCCCCCGGCGGCCGTACCTCCGGCGACGGGCTGTGGATGCGCCCGGAGGCGGTCGCGGGGCTGCGCCGGCTGGCCGACGCCATCCATGCCGAAGGTGCCGCGGTCAGCGCACAGATCGGCCACGCCGGCCCGGTCGCCGACGCACGCTCCAACAAGGCCCGGGCGCTGGCGCCGGTGCGGTTCTTCAACCCGATCGGGATGCGCTTCGCCAAAAAGGCCGACCGCGACGACATCGCCGAAGTCACCAAGCAACACGCCGACGCCGCCCGGTTCGCGCTCGACGCCGGCTTCGACGCCGTCGAGATCCACCTGGGTCACAACTACCTGGCCAGTTCGTTCCTGAGCCCGCTGATCAACCGGCGCTCCGATGAGTTCGGCGGCTCGCTGGCCAACCGCGCCAAAGTCGCCCGCGGGATCGTGCAGGCCGTCAGCGCAGCGGTGGGCGGGCAGATCGCGGTGACGGCGAAGCTGAGCATGGCCGACGGCGTGCGCGGCGGCATCAGCCTCGACGAATCGCTGACCACCGCCAAATGGCTGCAGGACGACGGCGGCCTGGACGCTCTGGAACTGACCGCCGGCAGCTCACTGGTCAACCCGATGTACCTGTTCCGCGGCGACGCCCCGGTCAAGGAGTTCGCCAAGGCCTTCAAGCCGCCGATGAGCTGGGGCATCCGGATGAGCGGCAACAAGTTCATGCGGAGCTACCCCTACACCGACGCCTTCCTGCTCGACGACGCCCGGCTGTTCCGCGCCGAGTTGTCCATGCCGCTGATCCTGTTGGGTGGCATCACCAACCGCGAGACCATGGATCTGGCCATGTCGGAGGGGTTCGAGTTCGTCGCGATGGCCCGCGCCCTGCTGGCCGAACCCGACCTGATCAACAAGATCGCCGCCGACCCGGCGACCCGCTCGGAGTGCATCCACTGCAACCAGTGCATGCCGACGATCTACCGGCGCACCTACTGCCCGGTCACCGGTGCCCCGGATTCCCTTCGCTGATTCGCTGCGCTGATTGAGCACACCCTCGCGCTAAAGTTGATCCGATGAGTCACCCAGCCCCGCCGGTGCTGACCGTGCGCTACGACGGGTCGCAGGGCACGTTCTCCGCAGGCCACGACGTGGTCATCGGACGCGACCTGCGCGCCGACATCCGCATCCCGCACCCCTTGGTCTCCCGCGCCCACCTGCTGCTGCGCTTCGAGCAGGGGCGATGGCTGGGGATCGACAACGGCTCCCTGAACGGCATCTACGTCAACGGCCAGCGGCTGCCGGTCGTCGACATCCGCGACGGCCAGAGCATCAACCTGGGCAACCCGGACGGGCCCCGGGTGTCCTTCGAGGTGGGGCGGCACCAGGGGCAGGCCGGCCGACCCCCGCAGACCGTCTCGATCCACGTTCCCCAGCCCGGTATCGCCCGTCCGCCACAGCAGAACTGGGTGGCCCCTCCCCCGCCTGCGCCGCACCCGACCGCGCAGTACCCGGACCCCCGCCAGCCCGCGCCCTATCGGCAAGGCCCGCCGCCGTTTCCGCAGCAGCCGCCCTATCCGGGCGCGGATTCCGCGCTGCGTCCCGGTTACCGGCCGCCCGCCCAGCCGCCGGTCGAGCCGTTCCCACCCCGGCAGCCCGCGACCCGGATGGCGCCGGTGGCCGCCAAACCGCCGGAGGCCGGCAATATCGCCACCCGGATGATCGACATCCTGCGGCCCGGGTCGGCGTCGCCGCCGCAGGCACCGGCCGGCGCGCTGACCATCGGCCGGTCCACCGACAACGACATCGTGATCTCCGACGTGCTGGCCTCCCGCCAGCACGCGATGCTGATCTCGACCCCGCTGGGCACCGAGATCCGCGACAGCCGAAGCATCAACGGAACGTTCGTCAACGGCGTCCGGATCGGCTCGGCGATCCTGACCGAGGGCGACGTCGTCACGATCGGCAACGTCGACCTGGAGTTCACCGGCGGGACCCTGCTGCGCCGTACCGAAGCCGCGTCGAAGTCCGGAGGGCTCGAAGTCCGCGACGTCTGCTTCGACGTCGAGGGCGGCAAACGGCTGCTCAACAACATCACGCTGACCGCGCGGCCGGGCACGCTGACCGCGATCATCGGCGGCTCGGGTGCCGGCAAGACGACGCTGTCGCGGCTGATCGCCGGCTACACCAAGCCCACCAGCGGCACGGTCACCTTCGAGGGTCACAACATCCACACCGAGTACGCCTCGCTGCGCAGCCGGATCGGGATGGTGCCGCAGGACGACGTGGTGCACCGGCAGCTCACCGTCAATCAAGCCCTGGGGTACGCCGCCGAGCTGCGGCTTCCACCGGACAGCACCAAGGCCGACCGGGACCGGGCGGTGGCCCAGGTGCTCGAAGAGCTGGAGCTGACCAAGCACGCCGACACCCGGGTGGACAAGCTCTCCGGCGGCCAGCGCAAACGCGCATCGGTGGCCCTGGAGCTGCTGACCGGCCCGTCACTGCTGTTGCTCGACGAGCCGACCTCAGGCCTGGACCCGGCGCTGGACCGCCAGGTGATGCTGATGCTGCGCGGGCTGGCCGACGCCGGCCGCGTGGTCATGGTGGTCACCCACTCGGTGTCCTACCTGGATGTGTGCGACCAGATCCTGCTGGTGGCCCCCGGCGGCAAGACCGCGTTCAGCGGGCCGCCCAAAGAGGTGTTCGCGGCGATGGGCGCCGACAACTACGCCGACATCTTCGCCAACGTCGGCGCCGACCCCGACGAGGCCAACCGGCGGTTCCTGGCCCGCACCGGCAACGAGTCGGGCGCCGCGCATGTGCCGGCCACGCCGCCGGCCGACCTGGGCAGCCCGCCACCGGAGAGTCTGCGAAAACAGCTGTCGACCATCGCACGACGCCAGGTCCGGCTGATCGTCTCCGACCGGGGCTACTCGATCTTCCTGGGGATACTGCCCTTCCTGGTCGGCGCGCTGTCGTTGACGGTCAAGGGCAAACACGGGCTACAGATGCCCGGGCTGGATGCACCCACCGAGCCGCAGTACATCATGGTGCTGCTCAATCTCGGGGCGGTGTTCATGGGCACCGCGCTGACCATCCGTGACCTGATCGGTGAGCGCCCCATCTTCAAACGAGAACAGGCGGTCGGCCTGTCAACCGTGGCGTATCTGCTGGCCAAGGTCGCCGTGTTCTGCGCGTTCGCGGTCGCCCAGTCGGCGATCGCGACCGCCATCGTGCTGATCGGAAAGAAGGGCCCCACCCCGTCGGATCCGCTGTTCGGCAGTGCCAGCTTCACGCTGTTCCTCAGCGTGGCCGCCACCTGTGTGGCTTCGGCCATCCTCGGGCTCACGCTGTCATCGCTGGCCAACTCCAACGAGCAGATCATGCCGATGCTGGTGGTGTCGATCATGTCGCAGCTGGTGCTCGGGGGCGGCATGATCCCGGTCACCGGACGTCTGGGGCTGGATCAGGTGTCGTGGCTGACACCCGCCCGGTGGGGGTATGCCGCCGGTGCGTCGTCGATCGACTTCAACACCCTGTTGCACCACGACGACATGCCCAAGGGCTGTATGCCGCTGCCGACCGCCGCGAACCCCGAGCCGGCGGTGCCCGACGGCTGCACGCCGGCGATCCAGGTCAAGCAGATCCCCCAGGACGGCCTTTGGAAACACAGCAAGGGCATCTGGTTCCTCGACATGGCGATGCTCGCGGTGCTGTCGGTGTTCTACACCACCGTGGTGTGGTGGAGGATCCGGCTCAAGCGCTGAGCTCAGCGTTCATCCGGTTCGCCGTCGAGGCGTAGCCCGTGGGCGGCTGCGTAGGCCATCGCCTGGGCGATGTCGATGCGCGCGCCGTCCAGTGAGGCGGTGGTCCACAACGTCGGGTCGACCCGGGCCCCGCGCAGATCCGCCTCGTCGAGCTTGGTGCCGACGGTGCGGGCGCCGGTCAGATCGGCGCCGTTCAGCTTGGCCTTGCGTAGATCGGCCTCCACCAGATTCGCCTCGCGAAGCCGGCAGTCGCTCAGGTCGACCGCACGCAGATCGCTGCCGCCCAGCGCGGCCAGGGTGAAGTCCACCTCGCGCAGGATCAGTGGCCGCATCCGGCACCGGGAGAACAGCGAGCCCAGCATGCTGCACTGATAGAACTCGCTGTGCCACAACGAAGTCCGCTCGAAACGACAGTTGCGGAACGCCGATCCATGGTGCTGCGACTCGGCGAAATTGGCCCCGCTGAAGTCGCACTCGTCGAACACCACCCGCTCGGTGCGAAGCCGGGAGAAGTCCTCGTCGCGGAAATCCCGGCCGGTGAACTCACGATCGGTCCAGGGCGATGCGTCGCTCAACCGGGTGTTGCCAAGCGGTCCAGCGCGTACTCGCTGATCGCGATCAGCGCATCGCGGGCCGAACGTCGGTCGCGCGCATCGACGGCGATCACCGGGATGTGCTCCGGCAACGCCAGCGCCTTGCGCACCGCGGAGGCGGGATAGCGTGGCGCACCGTCGAATTCGTTGACCGCGATCAGAAACGGCAGATTGCGGTGCTCGAAGAAATCGACCGCGGCGAAGCTGTCCTGCAGTCGGCGGCAGTCGGCCAGGATGATCGCGCCGATCGCCCCGCGCACCAGGTCGTCCCACATGAACCAGAAACGCCGCTGGCCGGGCGTGCCGAACAGGTAGAGCACCAGATCGTCCGCCAGGGTGATGCGGCCGAAATCCATTGCCACCGTGGTGGTTCGCTTGTCCGGCGTGGACTCCAGGGTGTCGACGGCCGCCGAGGCGTCGGTGACCAACGCTTCGGTTCGCAGCGGCATGATCTCCGAGACGGTGCCGACGAACGTGGTCTTGCCGACCCCGAACCCGCCCGCGATCACGATCTTGGTCGAGGTGGCGTCGCGGCTAGCCGAGCGCTCGTAGGCCACGGAGCGTCCTTCCTATCAGTTCACGGCGTTCGTCCCCGGTGGACTTCTCGGTCAGCGTCGGGCGCACCCGAAGGAATCCCGAACTGACCAGATCGCCCACCAGCACGCGGGCGACGCCCAGCGGCAGGTCGAGGCGCGCGGAGATCTCGGCGATCGACGGCCCCGCCTGGCACAGTTCGACGATTCGGCCGCGCGGGTCGCTGACCGGCCACTGGTTGGGCTGAGCGCGACGCTCGGTCTGCACCGGCGCCTCCAGCGGAAGGCTGACGTCGGTGTGGGTCCGGCCGGCGGTCAGCGTGTACGGCCGAACCAGGCTGGCCTCAATCTCCGGCTGCTCGGGAATATCCATCACCATTCACCGGCGCCTCACGGTCGACCACCCGGCGCCGAAGCCGACCGGCGCATGGACTGCACCACCGCGCCGACCCGCTCCACCAGAACCGCCATCTCGTAGCCGATCTGGCCGATGTCGCAGGAGGAACCCGCCAGCGCGGCCAGGTGCGAGCCGTCGCCGACCCGCATCAGCAGCAGGTAGCCGTTCTCCATCTCCACCACCGACTGCAGCACCCGGCCGCCTTCGAACAACTGGGCGGCGCCTGAGGCCAGGCTGGCCAGTCCGGACGCCACTGCGGCCAGCTGATCGGCCCGATCCCGGGGCAGGTGTTGACTGGCAGCCACCGTCAGGCCGTCGACCGAGACCAGCACCGCGTGCGACACCCCGGGTACGTCACGGGCGAAGGTGGAAACCAGCCAGTCCAATGAGCCCTCGGGGCTACGCCGCTGGTCATTGTTGTCAGTGGGGAAAGTCATTGCTGCTCAGATCCCTGGTCGGTGTAGAGGCCGTTCTCCCGGGCATGCGATCTCGCAGCCCGCACGCCACCGAAGTGGCTACTCATCGAGGCGCGGATTGCCGCGGGATCCCGTTCCGGTGCCTCGTGGGCGGGCCGGTGGGGTTCGCCGTTGGATGCTACCGGTTCGTCGGTGTCGTCACGGCGCGTCGGGGTATCGGAGTCCGCGTCCCGCGGTGGGTCGTCGGGTTCGGCCGAGCCCGGCACCAGCCGAGCACCGGGCTCGCGGACCGGCAGGCCGTGCTCGGTGTGCGCGACGACCGGCACGTTCTCCACCTCGGCGGCCACCGACCAGCCGCGGTCCCACACCGACTGCCAGTCCAGGTCGGCGCGCAGGCCCGGCTCGTTCGGGTCGTTGGCCAACGACTCGGAGAGCATCAGTTGGTAGATGGTGCCGGTGTCGGGTTCGACCTCCGAACCGGTGTCGGGTTCGAGGTCGCCTTCGAGGCCTCGAACGGCACGCTCTCTGGCCCCGAAGTATGCCGAAGTGTCTGCGGGGGAATATTTTTCGACAGCCGGCTCGACTTCGGGCTCGGGTTGCGGGGCGGGCTGCCGATCGTGCACCCACTGTTGCGGCTGTTCGGCGGGCGCGCCGGTGATTCCGCTGGAACCCGGGGTACGACGGGGCAGCAGCGTGACGACGGGGCCCGCGCCGGTGTCCCAGGCTTCTGGCGGCTCCCGGTGCTGCTCGGGCTGGGCTTGCTCGGGCTGGGCTTGCAGCTGCACCGGCGGGGCCACCGGAGCCACCGGGGGGGTCATGTCGACCGCCGGCCACTGCGTCGGCGCAGGTTCCTCTTCGGCCGGAGCGGTCGTCAGCAGGTGCGGCGGCAGATAGATCTCGGCGGTGATCCCCCGCGACCCCTGCGACGCCGGGAACAGCCGCACCTCGATGCCGTGGCGGTGCGCCAGCCGGGAGATCACGAACAGGCCCATGTGCCGGGCGTTCTCCGGGCTGAACTCCCCACCGGCCGCCAGTCGCATGTTGGCCATCCGAAGGTCGGCGTCGGTCATCCCCAACCCGACGTCGACGACCTCGACCACCACCCCGCCGTCGTTCTCGAATCCGGCGACCACCCGCACCGGCTCCGTCGGCGCCGAATACCGCAGGGCGTTGTCGATCAGTTCGGCGAGCAGGTGGATGGCGTCCGCCGCAGCCGGGCCGATCACGGTGATGTCGGGCACCAGGACGGTCTGCACCCGGTGATAACCCTCCACCTCCGAGGCGGCGGCACTGATCAGGGTGGCCAGCGGCGTCGCCCGGCCGCGCTCGTGCGGCACCCGCGCCCCGGCCAGTACCAGCAGGTTCGCGCCGTTGCGCCGCATCCGGGCCGCGAGGTGGTCCAGCCGGAACAGGCTCTCCAGCCGGTCCGGGTCGTCCTCGTTGCGCTCCAGGCGGTCGATGAGCGCCAGCTGCTGATCGACCAGCGACCGGTTGCGCCGCGACATCGTCTCGAACATCTCGTTGACCAGTCGCCGCAGCCGGGCCTCGTCACCGGCCAGCAGCAGCGCCTGGGCATGCAGTTCGTCGACGGCGTGGGCGACCTGGCCGACCTCCTCGGAGGTGTAGACCGGCAGCGGATCCGGGGCGCGTTCGTCCCCGGCGCGCACCCGCGCGATCTCGTGCTCGAGGTCGGTGTGGGCGACCTGCAACGCGCTGTCGCGCAAGGTACGCAGCGGCCGCACCAGTGAGCGCGCCACCAGGCCCACCACCACCAGCGTGGCGATGAATGCGGCCAGCGACAGCGCGATGTCGCGGATCGCGGCGGCTCTCCGGTCTGCGGCGCGGTCCTCCAGTGCCTTGGTGACCGCCCCGGTGTTCTCGGTGATCACCCGGGCTGCGATCTGGTCGGTGGTGTGGATCGACTCGCGCAGCACCGGATTGTTGGGCAGCACCTGTTCGGGATCGGACATGATCGCCATCCGGGTCACCAGCTGCTGCTGCAGACTCTTGACGTCCGGGGAGTCGACGCCGAGCACCTCCGTCATCCCGAACAGCGTGGACGGCTCGGTGCCGGCCAGGGTCATCATCGAGCTGCGCAACTCCGGGTCGGGAAGCTCGCCGCCCCGGTTGACCAGCAGTTCCTGCATCATCATCTGGCCGCGGGCACCGACCGCCCGGCTCAGGCCCTCGGTCTGCGCCCGGATCCGCTCACTGTCCAGACGCACCGACCCGACGATGGCATCCTCGGCGGTCAGCAGGATCGGCGCGTAGCCGGTCACCTCTTCGCGCAGGCCGACGCCGATCGCCGACACCGCATCCAGCAGGCCCTGGCCGCGCTCGATCAGCGTGCCCACCCCGGAGCGGACGTCGGTCGCCAGATCGGTGTGCGCCAGGCGGGACTGGAGCTCGAACTTACGGCTCTCGAAGTTCTTCTTCGCACCTTCGGCGTCGCCGTCCGACGAGCTGGCCACCAACGCATCGCCCAGTGCCGACATGTAATTGGTGATCGCCGGGATCATCTCGGCACGGTCGGCGACCAGCCGGAGCCGGTTGGCTTCGGTGAATTCACCCGACACTCGCAGTCCACCGAAGAACCCGGCCAACAGCATCGGCAGCAACCCGATCGCCAGTACCTTCCATCGCACCGGCCAGTTGCGCACCGACCATCGCGAAGGACGCCTGCCCGCAACGACTTCCGGCTCGTCATCAGCTGGGTCGTCGGGAGCAGCGTCCACCCGATCCGGGTGGTCAAAGAGCGTCATCGCTCGGCGGCCGGCACACCGGCCGCTCGGCTGAATGTCACCGTCTGCGCCTCATTCATCGGATTTCCGGGGCCGCAATTCATTTGGCAGAAGGCGTGAATTACGGCATGGCAATCCGACGAGTATGACAGTCAGCCGCAGGACTGACCAGAATATTTACTGAACAGAACACTTTTCGAGACCATCGCGTGCCTTGACGAACTCCGGTGGAGCAAACCGAGAGCCGGGCTGACATCATCGACAGATGATCAGGGTGCTGTTCTATTCACCCCGCATTCCACCGAATACCGGCAACGCCATTCGGATGGTGGCGGCCACCGGCGCCGAGCTGCATCTGGTGGAGCCTATGGGCTTTGACCTGTCCGAGCCGAAGCTGCGCAGAGCCGGGCTGGACTATCACGATCTGGCCTGGGTGCGGGTACACACGTCGCTGCCGGCGGCGTGGGAGGCATTGGGGGTGCCGGCGGGCGTGTCGAGCGGGGCCCGGGTGTTCGCGTTCACCGCGGGTGGGAAAACCCCGTATCACGAGGTGGCCTACTCCCCCGACGACGTGTTGATGTTCGGTCCCGAACCCACCGGTCTGGACGAGGCGACGCTGGCTGACCCGCACATCACCGCTCAGGTGCGAATCCCGATGCTGGCCGGGCGGCGGTCGCTGAACCTGTCCAACGCCGCGGCTGTCGCGGTCTATGAGGCGTGGCGCCAGCAGGGGTTCGCCGGCGGGTTGTGACCACCTCACACTTCGTCGCGCGTGCGATCACCAACTGTCGAAGTGCACCACCTGGTCGGCCGGCAGCCGCTTGGCCGGCTTGAAGTCGGTGCCCTTGGTGTAGGCGATCGGGAACAGCCCGCCCTGGCTGTAGTCGTCGTAGGGGATGCCGAGCACCTCGGCGGCCTGGCGCTCGCCGTCCCCGAGCAGGTGCAGCGTCGTCCAGCACGAACCCAGCCCGCGGTTGCGCAGCGCCAGGCAGTAGCTCCACGCCGCCGGGAACAGCGACGCCCAGAACGACGCGCTGAACCCCAGCGACCCCGTCTCCGGCTTGCCCTCCAGGCACGGGATCATCAGCACCGGCACCTCCTGCAGGACCTCGGCCAGATACTTCGCCGAGCCGCTGACCAAGTCCATCCGCTCACTGCGCACGTCGCCCTGGCCGTAGTCGGGCCGCATCCGGTCCAGGTAGGGCAGGGCGTTGGCGCGGTAGATGTCGGCGATCGCCTGCTTCTTGACCGGGTCGGTGATGAACATCCACTGCCAGCCCTGCGCGTTGGATCCGGTGGGTGCCTGCAGCGCGATCTCCAGGCACTCCATCAGCACCTCGCGCGGTACCGGTTTGTCCAGATCAAGTCGCTTGCGTACCGATCGGGTGGTGGTCAGTACTTCGTCGGCGGACAGATTGAGGTTCATCTGTGCAGGCTAGCTGCTAATTCTGCTGGAGTTTCACTCCGCGCGATATCGCCGTGGTGCCCGCCTTCATCAGCAGGCGTTTGACCCGCTTGACGCCGGCTCCGGCGGTGGCGGCCAGCATCGACCGATCCGACGGGACGAAATCAAGCGGATCTCCCTCGCGCAGCTCCCCATTCCGGATAACTGTCCCGTAGACGCCGAGGCAATGATCGGTGTGTGCGGCGACGCTGCGGGTCATCTGCCGGTCGCGGCTCAACTCCTGCTGGGCGTGCGACGGCATCACGCAGCGGACGGTGGGCAGCAGCGGTTTGAGGGCGGCCAGCGGCGCGTGCAGTGTGCCTCCACACCAATCGTTCTCCGGATGCCCGGCAGGGGTGGTCGCGTCGACCAGGATCGTGGGACGAAAGCGTCGGACGTCGAAGTCGGAACCGGGTGTCAGCCCGGTCATCGTGGCTAGGGTCTGCTCGGTGATCACGTGCACCGGATAGGCATCGACATAGCTGCCGACCGGCGTGATGTAGCGGCTCAGCTCGGCGAGTTTCTTGACCGGAAACATCGACAGATCCGGCAGCGGCTCGTCGGCGTCGAGACCGAAGTAGTCGTGCAGGTCGGCCGGGTTCGCCATCGTCCCGCGATACTGATCGCGGTCCTCGATCGGTGGCAACGGCCTCAGTTCGACGTCTCGGTCGAGGTAGGAGGAGAGCGCGGCGTGGACCTTCGGGTCGGAACTGGATATCTCGCTGCCGTCGGGAAATCCGATGAGTACCTCCGGCGCGTGGCCGGGACCGGCTTCCGGTGGCGGCGGCAGTGCATATCGCGCTGTGCACAACAGCAGCCCCGCCAGGCGCTTGGCGCTGGTGGTCGCATTCTTCTCCAGGTCGCGGACGGCCCAGGTCCGGTCCGCGTGGAGGCCCAGTTTGCCGACCCCGGCGGCGGTGACGCGTTGTCCGGCCATCGATTTCACCGGGTAACGCCAGATTCCGCTGATTCGACCGACCGTGTACATGCTCTGCAGAGCTTAATCGGCCGGCGTCACCGGAAGTCCCGGGATCGCGACCCCACCGCCAACTCGAGGGCGCCCAGCCGATCGGCCAGCACGGTGACCGCTCCGCTGGCGTTCTGCACCCGGCCACGGATCAGCAGGGCCGCCGCGGTCTGCGCGAGCCGACGGTGTCGCGCCCACACCCCCGGCGTGCACAGCACGTTGACCATCCCGGTCTCGTCCTCGAGGTTGATGAACGTGACCCCGCGGGCGGTCGACGGCCGCTGCCGGTGTGTCACAGCCCCGGCCACCAGCACCCGGGTCCCGTCGGGGACGCCGGCCAGCTGCTCGGCCGGGATGACCCCGGCGGCGTCGAGGTCGGCCCGCAGGAACTGGGTCGGGTAGCTGTCCGGGGAGACCCCGGTGGCCCACACGTCGGCGGCCGACAACTCGACCTCGCCCATCCCGGGCAGTGCCGGAGTGTGTGACGGCACCCCCACCCCGGGCAACCGGTCCGGCCGCTGGGCCGCCGCGGCCCCGGCCGTCCACAGCGCCTCACGACGCGACATGCCGAAACCGCCGAACGCCCCGGCGGTAGCCAGCGCCTCGGCTTGTGAAGACGAAAGCTGAACCCGGGCAGTCAGGTCCAGCATCGACGCGAACGGCCCGTGCGCGTGGCGGTCGGCCACCATTCGCTCGGCCAGCTCCACACCGATACCGCGCACCGCACCCAGCCCGAGCCGGACCTGGGTGCCGTCGTGTTCCAGCGTGGCGTGCGCCAGGCCCGTGTTGACGTCCGGACCGTGCACCAGGACGCCGTGCCGGCGGGCGTCGGCGACCAGCGACTGCGGCGAATAGAAACCCATCGGCTGGGCCCGCAGCAGTGCTGCGCAGAACGCCGCCGGATGGTGCAGCTTGAACCAGGCCGAGTAGAACACCAGCGACGCGAAGCTCATCGCGTGACTCTCCGGAAACCCGTAATTGGCAAAGGCTTCCAGCTTCTCGTAGATGCGGTCGGCCACCGTCCCGGTGATGCCGTGGCACTGCGCCATGCCGTCGTAGAACCGGTCCCGCAGCCGGCGCATCCGCTCCGGAGACCGCTTGGAGCCCATCGCCCGGCGCAACTGGTCGGCCTCGCCGGCGGTGAACCCGGCGCAGTCCACCGCCAGTGTCATCAGTTGCTCCTGAAACAGCGGCACCCCCAAGGTTTTCCGCAGCGCCCGCGCCATGCACGGATGTTCGTAGGTCACCGGGTCGATGCCGTTGCGGCGACGGATGTAGGGGTGCACCGATCCACCCTGGATCGGCCCGGGGCGAATCAGTGCCACCTCCACCACCAGGTCGTAGAACACCCGCGGCCGCAACCGCGGCAGGGTGGCCATCTGCGCGCGCGACTCCACCTGGAACACCCCGACCGTGTCGGCGCGGGCCAACATCTCATAGACCGCCGCCTCCGACAGGTCGATCGCCGCCAGGTCCACCTCGATGCCCTTGTGCTGCGCCACCAGGTCGATCGCGTAGTGCAGCGCGGAGAGCATCCCCAGGCCCAACAGGTCGAACTTCACCAATCCGATTGCCGCACAGTCGTCTTTGTCCCACTGCAGCACGCTGCGGCCGGGCATCCGGGCCCACTCCACCGGGCACACGTCGGCGATCGGGCGGTCGCAGATCACCATGCCGCCGGAGTGGATGCCCAGATGCCGGGGCAGGTCGGCGACCTGGGCGGCCAGCTCGATCACCGGCTCGGGGACACCGTCCAGCTCGGAGCGATCAGCCGTCCCCCACCGGCTCAGCTGCTTACTCCAGGCGTCCTGCTGCCCGGGCGAGTACCCCAGTGCGCGGGCCATGTCCCGCACGGCGCTGCGGCCCCGGTAGGTGATGACGTTGGCGACTTGAGCGGCGTGGTCGCGGCCGTATTTGTCGTAGACGTACTGGATCACCTCTTCGCGGCGATCCGACTCGATGTCGATGTCGATGTCGGGTGGGCCGTCGCGCGCCGGCGACAGGAACCGTTCGAACAACAACTCATTGGCCACCGGATCCACCGCGGTGACACCGAGGGCGTAACAGACCGCGGAGTTGGCCGCCGACCCCCGTCCCTGGCACAGGATGTCGCTGCGCCGACAGAACCGGGTGATGTCGTGCACCACCAGGAAATAGCCTGGAAAGCCCAGCTGGGCAATGACTTCCAGCTCACGCTCGATCTGCGTATAAGCGGCCTGTGCGCGTTCGGGCGGGCCGTAGCGCTCCATGGCTCCGGCCAGCGCCAGGCGCCGAAGCCAACTGTCCTCGGTGTGTCCGTCGGGAACGGCAAACGGCGGCAGCCGCGGGGCGATCAGCGCCAGCGAGAACGCACACTGCTCACCGAGTTCGGCCGCCGCCGGCACCGCCGCCGGGTACGGCGCGAACAGCCGGGCCATCTCCGCACCGGAACGCAGATGCGCGCCACCCAGCGGGGCGAGCCGGCCGGCGGCGGCGTCCAGCGACTGACGTGCCCGCACCGCACCCAGCGCCATCGCCAGCCGGCCCCGATCCGGCCGGGCGAAGTGGGCGCCGGTGGTGGCCACCAACCCCACCCCGAACCGGGGCGCCAGTGCGGCCAGCGCCGCGTTGCGCTCGTCGTCGCAGGGATCGCCGTGCCGGGTCAGCTCCACGCTGACCCGCCCGGCGCCGAACCGGTCCACCAGGTCGGCCAGCGCGCCGGCCGCCGCGTCCGGGCCTCCGGTGGCCAGCGCGTGGCGGACGTGACCTTTGCGGCACCCGGTCAGAATGTGCCAGTGCCCGCCGGCCGCCTCGGTCAATGCGTCCAGGTCGAAACGCGGCCTGCCCTTCTCGCCGGCCAGGTGCGCGGCGGCGATCTGCCGCGACAACCGCCGATAGCCCTCCGGGCCGCGGGCCAGCACCAGCAGATGCGGCCCGGGCGGATCGGGCCCCTCGGTGCGCGCGACCTGCCCCAGCGACAGCTCGGCGCCGAAGACGGTGCCGATCTCCAGTTCCCTGGCGGCCTCGGCGAACCGCACCACCCCGTACAGGCCGTTGTGGTCGGTCAGCGCGATGGCCCGCAGGCCCAGCCTGACGGCCTCGGCGACCAGCTCCTGCGGGGTGCTGGCCCCGTCCAAGAAGCTGTACGCCGAGTGCGCGTGCAGCTCGGCGTAGGGCACCGCCGGCCGATACCGTTCGCGTTGCGGTGGGGCCGACGGGGCGCGATCTGCCGACACACCGGCTGCGGCACCGATGTGACGAGGCTTTCCGTCGAGCACTCGCTCCATTTCCGCCCAGCTCGGCGGCCCACCGCCCCAACCCACACCATCAGGATATCGAAAATATGTTCGATCATACGCATTTTGGGCTGAGCCGGGGCTGTGAGCCGGTGCTCCCGCCGGTGTGACGAGGCTTACCTTCTAGAACACGTTCCATTTCGGCCCAGCTAGGCGGCCGATTACCCCAATACACAGCGACCCAGCTGCCGAACATGTGTCCGACTCGCTCGAGGTTGGGTGTCGGAAAGAACTTTGATGCACTAATCTGTGTCAGATTCTGTGTCAGCTTCCGACACCCACCCCGAAAGGCAATTCTTGATGTTCGGCGTTGTCAGACGTGCGTGGCTACCGCTGCTTATCGTGGTCGTCATCGCAGTGGGGGGGTTCGTCGTGCAGCGAGTGCGCGGATATTTCGGCGGTGATGACAGCGGCAGCAGCGCCGCCCCGTTCGAGGACACCAAGCCCTTCCACCCCAAGATCGTCGTCTACGACATCTTCAGCCCGGACGGGACCTACGCCGACATCAACTACCTGGACCTGGACGCCACCCCGCAGCGGGTCGACGGCGCCGGCCTGCCGTGGTCGCTGACCCTGTCGACCACCAACCCCGCGGTGAGCCCCAACATCGTCGCCCAGGGTGACGGCTCCACCATCGGCTGCCGCGTCACCATCGACGGCGTCATCAAAGAGGAAAACATCACCACCAGCCCTGTGAGCGCCCAGACCTTCTGCATTGTGAAATCCGCATGAGCAAACACACCGACGCCGAAGCCACGACCGACACCCTGCCGGCCGCGCAGCCGCCCAAGCGCGGCGGCATCCCCGCATGGATCCGCCGCCTGGCGGTGCCCATCATCCTGATCTGGGTGGGGATCACCGTGCTGGTGAACGTCATCGTGCCGCAGCTCGACGAGGTCGGGAAGATGCGCGCGGTGTCGATGGCGCCGCACGACGCTCCGTCGATGATCGCGATGATGCGCATCGGCAAGGTGTTCGACGAGTTCAAGTCGGACAGCTCGGCGATGGTGGTCCTCGAAGGCGACAAGCCGCTCGGCGACGACGCACACAAGTATTACGACGAGTTGGTCACCAAGATGGAGGCCGACAACGTCCACGTCGAGCACATCCAGGACTTCTGGAGCGACCCGCTGACCGCTGCGGGTTCCCAGAGCCCGGACGGCAAGGCCGCCTACGTTCAGGTGTATCTGGCCGGAAACATGGGCGAGACCCTGGCCAACGAATCGGTCGAAGCCGTCCAGAAGATCATCGCCGACACCCCGGCACCCGAGGGCGTGCACGCCTACGTCACCGGCGGGGCCGCCCTCAACGCCGACCAGCACATCGCCGGCGACAAGAGCCTGAAGGTCATCACCGCGCTGACGTTCGTCGTGATCATCACGATGCTGCTGTCCATCTACCGGTCGATCGGCACCGTGCTGCTGGTGCTGGGCATGGTGGTCTTCGAGCTGAGCGCCGCCCGCGGTGTGGTGGCCGTGCTCGGCTTCTACAACATCATCGGCCTGTCGACGTTCGCGGTGAACCTGCTGGTGACACTGGCCATCGCCGCCTCGACGGACTACGCGATCTTCCTGCTGGGCCGCTATCAGGAGGCGCGAGCGCTCGGCGAGGACAAGGAGTCGGCGTTCCACACCATGTATCACGGCACCGCGCACGTGATCCTGGGATCGGGCCTGACCATCGCCGGCGCGACATTCTGCCTGCACTTCACCCGACTGCCCTACTTCCAATCGCTGGGCATCCCGCTGGCGATCGGCATGTTGGTCATTGTGCTGGCCGCTCTCACCTTCGGTTCTGCGGTGGTGGCGGTGGCCAGCCGCTTCGGCATGCTGGAACCCAAGCGGGCCATGCGGATTCGTACCTGGCGCCGGATCGGCGCGATGATCGTGCGCTGGCCGGGCCCGGTACTGGTGGCCACGACGGCGGTCTGCCTGGTCGGGCTGGTCACACTGCCGGGATATGAGACCAACTACAACGACCGGCAGTACCTGCCGGACTACGTGCCGGCCAACATCGGCTACGCCGCCGCGGACCGGCACTTCTCCCAGGCCCGGATGAGCCCGGAACTGCTGATGATCGAGACCGATCACGACCTGCGCAACCCGGCCGACTTCCTGGTGATCAACCGGATCGCCAAGCGGGTGTTCGAGGTAGCGGGCATCGGGCGGGTGCAGACCATCACCCGGCCGCTGGGCACGCCGATCGAGCACACCACGATCCCGTTCGCGATGAGCATGCAGGGCACCACCCAGCAGCTGAACATGAAATACCAGCTCGACAGCATGAAAGCCATGCTGAAAATGGGCGACGACATGCTGGTCTCCGTCGAGAGCATGAAACAGATGCTCGAAGTCACCCGCGAGATGTCGGCGACCACCCACAGCATGGCCACCAAGATGCACATCATGCTCGGTGACATCCAGAAGCTGCGCGACGAGATGGCCGACTTCGACGACATGTGGCGCCCGATGCGCAGCTACTTCTATTGGGAGCCACACTGTTTCGACATCCCGATCTGCTGGTCGATCCGGTCCATCTTCGACATGATGGACGGCATCGATGCGATGACCGAGGACTTCGAGTTGGTGCTGCCCGACATCGACAACCTTGACAAGCTGATCCCGCGGATGCTCGACATCATGCCCCCGATGATCGAGACCATGGAGAACATGCGGACCACCCAGCTGAAGATGCAGTCCACCATGGAGGGCCTGCAGCTTCAGATGCAGAAGATGATGGAGGGCCAGAACGCCATGGGCAAGGCGTTCGACGAGTCCAAGAACGACGACTCGTTCTATCTGCCGCCCGAGGCGTTCGACAACCCCGACTTCAAGCGCGGCATGAAGATGTTCCTGTCCCCCGACGGGCACGCGGTGCGGTTCATCATCTCCCATGAGGGCGACCCGATGTCGCCGGAGGGCATCTCGCACGTCCAGCCGATCAAGCACGCCGTGCACGAAGCACTCAAGGGCACCCCGCTGGAGGGTTCCAAGGTCTATCTCGGCGGCACCGCGGCCATGTTCAAGGACATGAAGGACGGCTCGGCCTACGACCTGATCATCGCCGGCATCGCGTCGCTGTGCCTGATCTTCATCATCATGCTGCTGATCACCCGAGCCGTGGTGGCCTCGGCGGTGATCGTCGGAACGGTGCTGCTCTCCCTGGGCACGTCGTTCGGCATCTCGGTGCTGATCTGGCAGCACATCATCGGACTGCACCTGCACTGGATGGTGCTGGCGATGTCGGTGATCATCCTGTTGGCCGTCGGTTCGGACTACAACCTGCTATTGGTCTCCCGGATGAAAGAGGAGCTGCACGGCGGCCTCAAAACGGGCATCATCCGTGCCATGGGCGGCAGTGGCTCCGTCGTCACCTCGGCGGGCCTGGTCTTCGCGTTCACCATGATGTCGATGATGGTCTCCGAACTGAAGGTGATCGGTCAGGTGGGTTCGACGATCGGGCTCGGCCTGCTGATCGACACCCTGGTGATCCGCTCGTTCATGACGCCGTCGATCGCCGCGCTGCTGGGCCGTTGGTTCTGGTGGCCGCAGCGGGTATGGGTCAGGCCGAGTCCGACTGCGCAGCAACCGGCTTCGCTGCCGGCGGGCGAGCAGGTACCCGTCAGCTGACGGGTACCTCGGTCATGAGGCCGGGCGCACCACCAGCACCGGCGAGTGCGCCGACTGCACCACCGCCAGGCTGACCGAACCCAGCAGCATTCCGGTGAAGCCGCCGCGACCGTGGCTGCCCACCACCACCAGCTGAGCCTCCTGCGACCGCTCGATGAGTTGATCGGCCGGCCGGTCACCGACCACCACCCGACGCACGGTGACATCCGGGTAGCGCTCATGCCAGCCGGCCAGCCGCTCGGCCAGCGCCAGTTCGCCGTCGGAAGCCATTGCAGCCGTGTCGATTCCGGGGAAGTCGAGCATCCCGGTGTCATGCCAGGCGTACACCGCCACCAGCTCCACACCGCGCAGCGACGCCTCTTCGAAAGCCAGCGCCGTCGCGGCCTCCGACACCGGGGAGCCGTCGATGCCGACCACCACCGGCGCATCGGCGGAATGCGAGTGGGTCTCGTGGATGACCGCGACCGGGCAGTGCGCATGCCGCACCAATGACGAGCTGACCGACCCGAGCAGGCTGCGCCGCAACCGGCCGTGTCCACGGGACCCGACCACCAGCCGGATCGCCCCACGGCTCATGTCCACCAACGTCGGCACCGTCGAACCGACGACGGTCTGCGCCTCGATCGACTGCGCGGGGGCCAGCGCCTCGGCGCGGCTGACCGCATCGCGCAGGTAGCGTTCGCCCTGTTCGCGCTGCCACTCGGTGTAGCCGGGCGGCATCGGCGTCTCGGGAAACGTCATCACCACCTGCGGCGCCAGCACATGAACCAGGCCCAGCGGCACGTTGTGCAGGGCAGCGGTGCGCGCCGCCCACTCGACCGCCGCGACCGACGACGGCGATCCGTCCACACCGACCAGGATTGCGGGCTTCATGCCTCCACGCTAATGGTGTGACACCGTGGTGGCTATGTCCGCCATGCCCGTCACGATCGACCCCCGCCGCCACGACGCCGTGCTGTTCTGTCTCGCGGGTGGCGTACCGGCGGCATTCGCCGAGGAGTTGCAGCAGGCCGGCGTGCGCGTCGCGCCGGTGTCGGCCAGTTCGGACCTGCGGCCCGCCGCCGCCCGGTTGGCTGTGCTGCCGGGTCGGTGTGTGGTGGTGACCGACGCCGGGCCGTGTGCAGTCGATGCGCGTAACGCCGGATTCGCCTGGGTGATCGGGATGGGGTGCGACGACGGGGACGTTCGCGTGGATGCCGCGGACCGGATTGCGGTGCGTACCGGGGACCGGCCGATGTCGGCACTGCCGAATGCGGCGACCGCGCTGACGGAGTTGTCCCACCCGGCGGTTTTCTTCGACTTCGACGGCACCCTGTCGGACATCGTCGATGATCCGGGTGCGGCCCGGCCGGTGGACGGTGCGGTGGATGCATTGTCCGCGTTGGCCGCTCGGTGTCCGGTGGCGGTGCTGTCCGGTCGCGACCTGGCCGACGTGCAAGCGCGGGTGGGCCTGGACGGGATCTGGTACGCCGGCAGTCACGGCTTTGAGATGACCGGGCCGGACGGCACTCATCACCAGAACGACGCGGCCACGAGCGCGGTGTTCCTGCTGTCGGCCGCGGCCGGTTCTCTGCACGATCAGCTGGGCGCAATCCCGGGAGTCATAGTGGAGCACAAGCGATATGCCGTCGCGGTGCACTATCGCAATGCGGCCCGGGATCGGGTCGGCGAGGTGCTGGCCGCGGTTCGCGACACGGGCCGGCGTCGTGGCCTGAGGGTCACCACCGGCCGGGAGGTGATCGAGTTGCGCCCGGAGATCGATTGGGACAAGGGCCGCACACTGCGGTGGATCCTGGACCGGTTGGCCGGAGGCGGCCCGGTGACGCCCGTCTTTCTCGGCGACGACATCACCGACGAGGACGCCTTCGACGCGGTGAACGAAGTGGCCGGTGTCGGGATCATCGTGCGGCACAACGACGACGGCGATCGCGCCACCGCCGCCAGATACGCATTGGACAGTCCCGCGCAGGTGGCCGAGTTCACCGCTCGGCTGGCCGACCGGCTCGCGGAGTAGGGGCTGGGGACTTCCGCCCCTTCCCTGGCAGTAGCGCGCCTGATCGGATGGGGCCATGGACGCCTACACCGCCGCTGAGACCGCGCAGATCGGCAGCGAGTACCTGGAGTTCCCCGAGTTCGACGACCGAGACTTCCAGAGGCTCGCCCACGCTCGCGTCGGCAAGCTCACGAAGATGTTCATGCCGTCGAACCATCCGCCGGTGGTGGAGCTGATGGTGTCGATCTGGGTCGATGGCCTGGCCACCGGACTGCGGATGGCCAAAGAGGACGCCTAGCAACGACCCCGGTTAGGGCCAATACCGTTTAGTTAAGAGCGTGGATTCTGATGCTGGGTGGGTGCTCGGGTTGGGGCCAGTGTTGGTGCGCAGTCCTTTTGACATGCCATTTG
>NZ_CP084028.1:3301600-3700474 GCF_020181595.1 [Mycobacterium] vasticus
ACCACACACTGGCCGCCGCCGACCCCATCCCCGCCGACCTCGCCACCGCACTGGCCAAGATCCACTCAAGTGGTGCGCACTAATTTGATAAAAGTCGGGTGTCATCCCGCTCAGTTCGGCGCCGCGGGCCCACGCCGATGAGCTGGATTGGATCCTCGACCTGTTCAGCCCCGCGGACTGGGCGGCGCCGGCCACCGACACCGGGGTGACCACCTTTGACTGGGATGCCCTGTTCTCGGCCGGGCCGGCCGATGCCTCCGGCCTGGACGGCTCGCTGCAGGCCACCGCTGAAAGCCTGTTCGGCTTCCCGATCGACGCGAACACCTACGACATGATCCACAGCTTCGAGCAGAGCTGGATCACCAGCGACTTCGGCCAGTTCGTCGACAACTCGATCAACCTGCTCTCCGGCCAGTTCCTGATCGGCAACGGAACCGACGGCGCCGACGGCGGCACCCTGGCTGCGGCCGCGGGCGGCAACGGAGGTCTGTGGTTCGGCGACGGCGGTGCCGGCGGCACCGATGCCAGCGGTGTGGGCGGCGTCGGCGGTGATGCCGGCCTGAGCGGCAACGGCGGCATGGGCGGAGCCGGAGCCGACGGCGGCATCGGCGGTGACGGTGGTGCCGGCGGGACCCTGATGGGCATCGGCGGCGCCGGTGGCACCGGGGGTACCGGGGTGCAGGGCGTAGATGGCGGCGTCGGTGGCCTCGGCGGCAACGGTGGTGTCGGCCTGGGCACCATGTTCGGCGAGGGCGGCGTTGGTGGGACCGGCGGCGAAGGCGGCGCCGGTGTGGCGGACGGGACGGGCGGCGTTGCCACCGGTGGTCTCGGCGGCAACGGCGGTCTGGGCGGGGAGGGCTCGGACATCGGGGGCAACGGCGGCGTCGGGGGCGCCGGTGGTACGGCCACGGCCAATGGCGCGGACGGCACCGCAACCTCCGGTGGTGGCGGAGTAGGCGGGAACGGCGGAGCGGGTGGCCAGACGATGGGTGATGGCGGAGCCGGCGGGGCCGGCGGTCTGGCCGCCACCTCGAACGGATCCGGCGGCAACGCCACCGGCGGCGACGGCGGCCAGGGCGGTGAGGGTGCCGGCAGCCCACTCGGAGCTGCCGGGCCGGTGGGGGGTGACGGCGGCGCCGGGGGCGTGGGCGGCGCCGCAACCTCGCATGGCAGCCCCGGTACCGCCACGGGTGGCACCGGCGGCACGGGTGGAACCGGCGGTCGGGGCGGTACAGGCAACACCGGTGGGGCCGGTGGAAACGGGGGAACCGGCGGTGCTGCCACCACCACGGGCACCGATGGCACCCCGACCGGTGGAGACGGCGGAGACGGGGGAACCGGCGGAGCCGGTGGCATAGGCGCCGTCGGTGGTCCCGGTGGCGGGCCCGGCCAGCCGGGCCCGACCAGCGCGAACGGCGGCAGCACGGGTACGCCCGGTCAGCCCGGTCAGGCCGGTCAGCCCGGCGCGGACGGGCCGCCGGCCACCTGATCGCTCAACTTACGGCGCGTCAGCGGAAGGCGCCCAGCCCGGTGAAGGCCTGACCCAGCACCAGCTGATGCATCTCGGGAGTGCCCTCATAGGTCAGCACCGACTCCAGGTTGACCATGTGCCGGATCACCGGATACTCCAGCGATATCCCGTTGCCGCCCAAGATGGTTCGCGCGGTGCGGCAGATCTCCAGTGCACTGCGGGTGTTGTTCAGCTTGCCGAAGCTGACCTGTTCCGGGCGCAGGTCGACGCGGTCTTTGAGCCGACCCAGGTGCAGTGAGAGCAGCTGACCCTTATGCAGTTCGACCGCCATGTCCACGAGTTTGGCCTGGGTGAGCTGGAATCCGGCGATCGGTTTGCCGAACTGGGTGCGCGCCATCGCGTAGTCGCGGGCCGACTGCCAGGCCGATCGGGCGGCACCCATCGCGCCCCAGATGATTCCGTAACGCGCCTCGGACAGGCTGGCCAGCGCTCCCTTGACTCCGCGGGCTTTGGGCAGGATCGCGTCAGCGGGCAGCCGAACGTCGTCGAGCACCAGTTCGCTGGTGATCGAAGCGCGCAGGGACAGCTTGTGGTGCACGGTGTTCGCGGTGAACCCGGGGGTGTTTGTGGGCACGATGAAACCGCGGACGCCCTCGTCGGTGGCCGCCCAGACCACCGCGACGTCGGCGATGGATCCGTTGGTGATCCACATCTTGCGGCCATTGAGGATCCAGTCGGATCCGTCTCTTTTCGCCCGGGTGGTCATGGCCGCCGGATCCGAGCCGACGTCGGGCTCGGTCAGCCCGAAGCAGCCGATCAGCTCGCCGGCGGCCATCCCCGGAAGCCATTGCTGCTTATGCTCTTCGGAGCCGTTGTTGTAGATCGAGAACATCGCCAGCGAGCCCTGCACGCTCACCAGTGAGCGGATACCGGAGTCGGCTGCCTCCAACTCGGTGCAGGCCAGCCCGTAGTGCACCGCCGACGCCCCGCTGCAGCCGTAGCCGTGCAGATGCATACCGAGCAGGCCGAGTCTGCCGAATTCCCTGGCCAATTCGCGGGCCGGCAGGTCGCCGATCTCGAACCATTCGCCGATGTGCGGCAGCACATGTTCGGCACAGAACTTCGCGACGGTGTCACGCAGTGCGATCTCGTCGTCGGAGAGCAGGCTGTCCAGGCTCAGCGGGTCGAGCGGATCGAAGGCTGGGGTGCTTCCGGTTTCCATCCGCTCATCCTGCCACCGGTGCGTCAGCCGGTCGACGCGCTGGGTGTCCCGGGCATTCCCGGTGTTCCGTCGGCGACGGTGCCGCAGTTTCCTGGAAGCCCGCTGTGTGGTGCCTCGGTGTTGCGGATTTTACGAGAGCAACTCACGCAGTTGGTATTTCACCACTTTGCCGGACTGGGTGCGCGGCAGCGCGTCGACGAGCTCCAGCCGGATCGGCAGCTTGAACGCGGCCAGTTTGTCGCGGGCGAAATCCCGCAGCTCCTCCAACGTCAACGCTGCGCCCGGGCGCAGCGCCACCACCGCGGTCACCGCCTCGCCCCACTTCTCATGCGGGGCGCCCACCACGGCGACCTCGGCTACGGCCGGATGCCCGTAGAGGACGTCTTCGACCTCAGCGGGATAGACGTTCTCACCACCGGAGATCACCATGTCCTTGACGCGGTCGATCACCCAGACGTAGCCCTCGTCGTCGGCCTGGCCGATGTCGCCGGTGTGAAACCAGCCTTCGTCGTCGATCACCGCCGCGGTGGCCTCGGGATTGCGCCAGTAGCCCGCCATCACCTGCGGACCGCGCACACAGATCTCCCCGCGCGAGCCGGCGGGCACCGTCGCGTTGTTGGCGTCCACCAGGCGCACGTCCGACAGCGGCAGCACCTGGTTGCCGGCGGCACCGATCTTCACGCTCACCTCGTCGGGGCGCAGTACCAGCGCCAGCGGCGCCGTCTCGGTCAGCCCGTAACCCTGCGCGAACGGGATACCGCGCTCGCCGTAGCACCCGATCAGTGGTTCGGGCACCGGCGCACCGCCGCAGACGAAGTTGCGGACACTGGACAGATCGGCGTCGGCGAACTGCGGCAGTTGGCTCATGAACAGAAACATCGCCGGCACCCCGAACATGGTGGTGATCCGATGCTCGGCGATCAGGCGCAGGGCCTCGCCCGGATCGAACGTGGGCATCAGCACCACGTGGCCGCCCTTCTGCAGTGTCACCAGCGTGGTGACGTTGAGGCCGCCGATGTGAAACAGCGGGGCGCACACCAGCGACACGTCGTTCTGACTGGTGTCGAACGCCAGCAGGGCATTGATGTTGTTCCAGAACAGGTTTGAGTGGGTGAGCATCGCACCTTTGGGCCGTCCGGTGGTGCCGGAGGTGTACATCAGAATCGCGACGTCGTCCGGTTCGGCGAACACCGGATCGGCCAGCGGGGCGCGTCGCGCGATCAACTCGTCGGCGACTTCCCAGCCCGGCACCGGCGTCAGCGCGATGGTTCGTTGAAGTCCCGCCTCGGTGCGCACCGGGTCGATCACCGCGGCGCGCTCGGCGTCGGCCACCAGGGTGTGTACGCCCGCGTTGCCGAGGATGTAGCAGAGTTCCTCGGCGGTGAGTCGCCAGTTCAGCGGTACGAAGGTCGCGCCGATTCGGGCGGCGGCGAACAGCGTGACCAGAAAGTCCGGGTGGTTGAGCCCGGCGTAGCCGACTCGATCCCCACGCCGCATCCCGCCGGCGGCCAGCTCGGCGGCCAGCCGGTCGATGCGGTCGGCGAAGTCCCGGTAGCTCCAGGTGCCCTCGCCGAAGGTGATGGCCGGCAGGTTCGGCGTGGCCGCGGCCCGGCGGGCGATCCAGGAGCCGAGATCGATCGGGGGTGTGCTCACCCGCTGAACGCTAAACCCGCGGGGCGTATCCCGGGCCGATTCGTGATCGGCCGCTGCGCCCGGCGGGTGGCACTTATCGCTCGGCGTGATTTTTTGATGCCGGAAGTTCACGAACAGATATGAGCAGCGTGGTTTTTATGTGGATTGCCGAATATCCGACCATTGTTTTCGCTGTGGACCATTGTGACTGGCGTCTCAATTATGAACTTGACCTGCGAATATGGCGCACCGGGGAGTGAGGGATGACAGTGGGTGAACAGCCTCTGAATTCTTCCAATATGACGAAGATCTAGGTCGCCTTTCTTCGCGTGGGGCGGCTATTTTCGTATCTGCGGGCATCGCCCGGTGTGGACAGCGGGGAAGGGTTTCGCGGATGAGCGTTGGTTCTGGTCGGGCTGTGGTCGCGGCGTTGGCGACGCTGGGCTGCTGCCTGCTGACCGCGCCGGCCGCGAACGCCGACTTCGAGGACCTGCTCGACCCGTTCTTCGGGGCCGCGAGCGTCGGCCCGGATCTGGCCGACGCCGGTGCCGTCGACCTCCCCGAGGTGTCTGACGTCAGCTCGGTACTCAACGACCCGCTGGCCCAGCTCGAGCAGTTGTTCCACGACTCGCCGGGACCGGCCGGCACGGCGGAGCACGCCTCGGCACCCAGCGACACCGGCCACGACAACTCTCCTGGTTCCGGGCACAGCACCTCGGACACCGATTCCGGCAACTCCTCTTCCAACAACTCGTCCAGCCTGCCCAAGTTCAGCATGCCCAGCGGTGGCAACGGCGGTGGCGGCAGTGGTGGCGGTGGCAACGGCGGCGGTGGCAGCGGCGGCAACGGTGGCGGTGGCAACCCCGGCAACGGCGGGGCCAAGACGAAATCCAACACCAGCCGGCCCGGGCCCGCGCCCGAAGGCGCCGCCCACGGTGAGGCTCCGGCATCGCCGTAACAGCGGAGGTGGCAGGCTGAGCGGGTGCCCGGTTCGATCTGCGACATCCTGCCGTCGGCCGCCGCGGTGCTCGGCGTCCCCGAGGCGCCCGACGTACTCGGCCTGACCGATCGCATCGGCGATGTACGGCGGGTCGCGGTGGTGCTCGTCGACGGTCTGGGCTATCACCTGCTGCCGCAGCTCGCGGCCCACCAAGAGCACCCAGCCCCGCTGCTGGCGTCGGTGCTGGCCGGCGACACCGGACATCTCACCGAGCTGACCTGCACCTTCCCGTCAACCACCCCGACCAGCCTGGTCTCGCTGGGAACCGGCGTGGAGCCCGGGGAACACGGCGTACTGGGGTTCACCGTCAACGTTCCCGGAACAGACCGGGTGCTCACTCACATCCTCTGGCGTGACGACCCGCCGCCGGCAACCTGGCAGCCGGTGCCGACTTGGTTCGAACGACTCCGCGCCGCGGGCGTCGGCGCCCGGGCCGTACTGCCGGAGATGTTCGTCGGCAGCGGGCTGACCGAGTCCGCCTATCGGGGAGCGGAATTCCACCCCACCGCCAAGGGCACGCATTACGCCGCACAGCTGGCCGACGAGATCGCGGCGGCACCCGGGCTGATCTACGGCTACACCGCAGCGCTGGATCACGCCGCACACCTCTCGGGCATCGGCTCACCGCACTGGCACACCGCGGCCGCGAAAGTCGATGCGCTGCTGCGCCATCTGATCGACGAACTCCCCGGCGACGCGGCGCTGATCGTCACCGCCGACCACGGCGGCCTCAACGTGCCCGACGACGCCCGCATCGACTGCGATGCGGAACCAATGCTGCGCAACGGAATCCGGGTGATCGCCGGTGAGCCGCGGGTGCGCTACCTGCACACCGAACCCGGCGCCGCCGCAGATGTGCTGGCCGCCTGGAGTGAACTGCTGGCCGGCCGGGCGATGGTGCACAGCCGCGAGGACGCGGTGGCCGCCGGCCTGTTCGGGCCGGTGCGCGAGGAGCACCTGGCGCGCATCGGCGACGTCGTCGTCATCTGTACCGGTGACACCGCGATCTTGGCGACCGACCATGAACCGCCGCAGGCCTCGGCGTTGGTGGGCTTCCACGGTGGGCTCACCCCGGCCGAGACGGCGATCCCGCTGCTCACCTTCACCCGATGAAACAGCGGGGAGTTACTCCGAGTCGCCGTATTCGTCGAACCAGTGCGCCAGCTTGCCGCGCCTGCTGACCGCCCGCAGCCGCCGTTCGGCCGCTTGGCGGGTTTTGCTGGTGGTGACGATCAGCAGCTCGTCACCGGCGGTGATCCGGGTGTCGGGCTGCGGGACGAAGGTGTCGCCGTTGCGAATGATCAGCGTGATGACGCTCGGGTCGGGCAGTCGCAACTCCAGCACGGAGACGTTGTGCAGCTTGGATTCCGGCTGCACCGTCATCGTCAGCAGCTCAGCCTCCAGGACGTCCAGCGGGGCCGCCTCCACCTGAATCTCGCGGGTGGTGTCGCGCGGGATCAGACCCAGCCAGTGCGCGAACAGCCCGAGGGTGGGCCCTTGGACCACGGTGTAGACCACCACCAGGATGAACACGATGTTGAGCAGTCGGTAGCTGTCCGGCACGCCCTCGACGATCGGGAACGTCGCCAGCACGATCGGGACCGCACCACGCAGGCCGGCCCAGGACAAGAAGAGCTGCTCGCGCCACGGCACCTTGAACCAGATCAGTGAGGCGATCACCGACAGCGGCCGGCTCAGCAGCAGCAGCACCGCGCCGATCACCAGCGCGGGGATCAGCTCGCCGGAGAGCTGACTCGGGCTCACCAGCAGGCCCAGCAACACGAACAGGCCGATCTGCGCCAGCCAGCCTAGCCCCTCGGCGAATGACCGGATGGCCGCGCGGTGCGGCAGGCCGGAGTTGGCCAGCACCACGCCGGACAGATACGCCGCGATGAACCCGCTGGCGTGCAACGACGCCGACGCGGCAAACGCCACCATCGCCAGCCCGAACGTCGCCAGCGGGTACAGCCCGGAGGCCGGAAGGGCGGTGCGGCGCAGCATCATCGCCCCGAGCGCTCCGGCGATCAGACCGATCGCCGACCCGCCGACCAGTTCGTAGATGACGTCGCCGACGGCGTGCACCGGGTTGATCGTCAGCGGCACCGTGCTCAGCATCAACACGACGATGGCCGCGGGGGCGTCGTTGAATCCGGACTCGGCCTCGAGCAGACCGGCCACCCGCCGTGGCAGCGGCAACACCCGCAGAATGGAGAAGACCGCCGCCGCATCGGTGGGCGACACGATCGCACCGAGCAGGAATGCCAGCTGCCAGTTGATACCCAGCAGCAGGTGCGCGGCCACCGCGATCACCGCCATGCTGACCACCACGCCGACGGTGGCCAGTACGGCCGCCGGTGCCAGCAGCTTGCGGATGTTGGCGAACTTCGTGGTCAGACCACCTTCGACCAGGATCACCGCCAGAGCGGTGGTGCCCAGATCGCTGGCCAACTGCACGTCGGAAAACTCCAGGCCCAGCCCGTCGTTGCCGATCACCACCCCGACAAGCAGGAACAGCAGCAGGCTGGGCAGCCCGACCCGATCGGCCGCTCGGGTGGCGATGATGCTCGCCAACAGCACCAGGCCCCCGATGAGCAGGGCCAGGTAGAGCTGCTCCAGGCTCATCTGATCCCCATTCGGGCTGTTGGTGGCGGTCGGACCCGCCCATGTGATTCGCTCAAGGTCAGCGGGTTCGTGTTAGGTGTTTAGTAAATCAGTAGCGCTGTCACGACCGTGTTACGCCCGAAGCGGCCGGGGGCAACCCGGGGAACAGGGGAGCAAGCATGCGCATCGGGATCGCCGGTGCCGGCGCTGTCGGTCGCTCCGTCGCACGCGAGCTGATCGGCGATGGCCACCGGGTGCTGCTGATCGAGCGGAATCCCGCGCACTACGAGCCGCACGCCGTCCCGGAGGCGGAGTGGCTGCTGGCCGATGCCTGTGAGCTGTCCGCGCTGCAGGAGTGCGGCATCGAGATCTGTGACGTGGTGATCGCCGCGACCGGTGACGACAAGGCCAACCTGGCGACCGCGCTGCTGGCCAAGGCGGAGTTCGGGGTGGACCGGGTGGTGGCCCGGGTCAACAACGCCCGCAACGAGCGGCTGTTCACCGATCAGTGGGGTATCGACGTCGCGGTTTCCACGCCGCGGGCCATGGTCGCCGCGATCGAGGGCGCCATCGACGTCGGGCATCTGGTGCAGCTGATGGGACTGCGGCGCGGCCAGGTCAATCTGACGAAAATGACGCTGCCCGAAGATAATCCACTGATCGGTCAACTCGTCTGCGACGTGGTGCTGCCCGAGGGCGCAGCCCTGGTGGCGGTGCAGCGCGACGACGCGGTGATCCTGCCGCGGTCATCGGAGGTGCTGCAGGCCGGCGACGAGATGCTGTTCGCCGCAGCCAGCGGCATGGACGGGCAGATCCGGAAGGTCCTGCACGGCGCGCCGGCCGGCAGAAGGCCGTATTGAGTACCGCACGCGCCGACCGACACCTGCCCGGGAGTCTGGCCGCCGGTGCCGGAGTCATCGCCACGGTGCTGGCCTCGGCGCGCGCCGCGGCGACGACACGCGGGCTGATCAACGACCCCTTCGCTGCGTCACTGGTGCACAAGGTGGGCCTGGAGGCGTGCATCCGGGTCGCCGACGGTGAACTGGACATCAGCCGGCTCGGCAAGGACGGCGGGTTTCCCCGGCTGGCGGAGTTCTCCGCGGCGCGCACCACGTTCTTCGACGCCTTCTTCACCGACGCGGCGCGCGGCGGGATCCGCCAGGCGGTGATTCTGGGCTCAGGCCTGGACACCCGCGCCTACCGGCTCTGGTGGCCGGCCGAGACCGTCGTCTACGAGGTGGACCACCCGCCGGTAGTCGATTTCAAGACCTTTACCATGCGGGCCTGGGGTGCGACGCCGAGTGCCAATCGGCGCGCGGTCGGCATCGACCTGCGCGACGACTGGCCGACCGCGCTGCGGCGGGTGGGTTTCGACGCGGCCGCCCCCACCGCCTGGGTGATCGAGGGCCTGCTGGTCTGGTACGTGCCCTCGGATGCGCAGAACCGGCTGCTGGACGGGGTGACCGCGCTCAGCGCCCCGGGCAGCCGGCTGGCCGCCGATCACGCGGTGCCGCCGAGCAGGCCGCAGGCGGTGCACCACGACTCACTGGTCGAACGCTGGCGACGTCGCGGGCTGAGCCTGACCGGTCCGGGGCCGTTCTATTCCGGCGAACACACCGACGTGGTGCGTCACCTGGCCGACAGCGGCTGGGTGACGGTCGACTCCGGAATCGGCGAACTGTTCACCGCGGCAAGGCTGTCCAAGTTGACCCCCAGCGAACTCGACGGTGCGCCCGCCGCCATCCGCTACGTGGCCGCCACCAGGAGCTGACTGGCTGGAGGTCGTGTCAATTGCGGGCCTTGGCGATCGCCTCCTCGGCCGCCTGCCGGATCGGGCCGCGCCACACGTCGCCGTGCCCCGGCGCGAGGACCTCGGTCTCCAGCAGCGCCAGCGCCGACAGACTGCGGATGGCGTCGTCCTGGCTGTGGGTGAACAGCGCCGGCAGCAGCTGCGGGCCGCTGCTGCCCAGCACCGCGTGACCGGTCACCAGGGCGTCGCCGCTGGCCAGCACGCCGTCGACCAGATACGAGCAGTGCCCTCGGGTGTGGCCCGGGGTGGGGATGGCGATCGGATGGCCGGGTAGCCCGGCGGCGATGTCGGCGGTGAGCGGCTGCGCGGTCGGGATGCCCTCGCGGCTCAGACCGCCGCTGCGCACCACGTGCATGCTCCAGCGCGCCCAACTCGGCCGCCACAACTGCGGAGCCAACGTCAGCGGCGACACCTGTTCGAGGTATTCGCGTTTGGCGTGGCCGACTTCGTCTGCGTGGCAATACACCGGTGTGCCATAGGTTTTGGCGAGCCAGATCGCCGAACCGAAATGGTCGATGTGAGCGTGGGTGAGCAGTACCGCCCGCACATCGCCCGCCTGGTGCCCCAGGGCGCCCAGTGACGCCAGCACGTCGGCGCGATCGCCCGGATAGCCGGCGTCGATCAGCAGCACACCGGTGTCATCGGTCACCAGCAGCCAGTTGACCGCTTCACCGCGGGCCAGGTGCACCCGCTCGGTGACGGGAACGAGCTCGACCAGCCTGTCACTCATGCTCGTGAGTCTAGGAGTGAGAGCCCGGTCGAGACCGTGTAGAAATGGTGGAATGGCGGAACTGAAACTGGGATATAAGGCGTCGGCGGAGCAGTTCGCGCCACGGGAACTGGTCGAACTCGGGGTCGCCGCCGAGGCGCACGGCATGGACAGTGCCACCGTCAGTGACCACTTCCAGCCGTGGCGCCATGAAGGTGGGCACGCCCCATTCTCGCTGGCCTGGATGACCGCGGTCGGGGAGCGCACCAAGAAGCTCCAGCTGGGCACCTCGGTGCTGACCCCGACGTTCCGGTACAACCCGGCCGTCGTCGCGCAGGCCTTCGCCACCATGAGCTGCCTGTACCCGCATCGCATCTTCCTGGGCGTGGGCTCCGGTGAGGCCTTGAACGAGATCGCCACCGGGTTCACCGGCGAGTGGCCGGAGTTCAAGGAGCGCTTCGCCCGGTTGCGCGAGTCGGTGCGGCTGATGCGGGCCCTGTGGGGCGGCGAGCGCGTCGACTTCGACGGCGACTACTACACCCTCAGGGGCGCCTCGATCTACGACGTGCCCGAAGACGGTGTGCCCGTCTACGTCGCGGCCGGCGGTCCGGCGGTGGCCAAGTACGCCGGTCGCGTCGGTGACGGCTTCATCTGCACCTCCGGCAAGGGCGAGGAGCTCTACACCGAGAAGCTGATGCCGGCCGTGCGTGAGGGCGCGGCGCTGGCCGAGCGCAACGTCGACGACGTCGACAAGATGATCGAGATCAAGATCTCCTACGACCCGGATCCGGACCTGGCGCTGAACAACACCCGGTTCTGGGCACCGCTGTCACTGAGCGCCGAGCAGAAGCACTCCATCGACGACCCGATCGAGATGGAGAAGGCTGCCGACGCATTGCCGATCGAGCAGATCGCCAAGCGCTGGATCGTCGCCTCGGACCCGGACGAGGCCGTGGAGAAGGTCGGCCAGTACGTGGGGTGGGGTCTGAACCACCTGGTGTTTCACGCCCCCGGCCACGACCAGCGGCGTTTCCTGGAGCTGTTCAAGACCGATCTGGAGCCGAGGCTGCGCAAGCTGGGCTGATCAGCGGCGATCAGAAGGTACTCATCGGCCGCACCGCGTTGGCCATATCCACCAGCGCGTAGCGGTGTGCCTGGGTGGGTGCCAGCCGGGCCAGGCTGCGCAGCGCCATCTCCACCCCCAGCCGCAGACCGTGGTCGGTGAACGGGAATCCCAGGATGTGATTGGTGCTGGCCTCGTGTTCGGCCAGCCAGTCCATGGCGGCGCCGAGCACCAGCGCCCGGATCTGCAGTACCCGCGGCTCGGTGTCGGGCAGGGTCTCCACCCGGCGTGCGGCGTCGCGGATCTGGGCCTCGGTGATCTCGTTGGACGACCGCCCGGACAGCAGGGTCACCGCGCTGGTCAATCGCGCGGTGGTGAAATGCCTTGAGGTTGCGGGTACTTGGTCGAGTGTGCGAACCGCCGCAGCACGGTCACCTTCCGCCGAGGAGGCGCGGGCCAGGCCGAAGGCCGCCGAGATCACGCTGTCGTCGGTGCGCCACACCGACTCGTAGAAGCCGCGTTCGTCGTCGGTGCCGGCCAGCTCGGCGGTGGCCGCCAGCGCCATCTTGGGCGCCAGCTCGCCGGGGAACATGTCGAGCACCTCGGTGAAATCCTTACGGGCCGCATCGAAGTCGCCGGTGAGCAACTCGGCCACCCCCCGGAACCACACCAGCCGCCACGGCCAGCCGACCTGCTCGGCGAGCTCGTCGAGCTTGGCGGTGGCCTTGGTGACATTGCCCAGGTCCAGTAGCGCACGCACCTCCATCAACGGCAGCGAGACAGACTCGGACAGGTCGATGCCCTCGGATTCCAGCGCGCTGTTGCGTACGGCGCGCAGCGAATCCAGCGTCTGCACCGGCTCGCTGAACTCGATCGACGTCAGCAGCGGGGCTGCCACGTCGGCCTGATCCACCAGCGGCACCTGCAGCGCGGTGATGATCTCGCGGGCGGTCAGCTTCTCGGCGTGCACGTGACCGTCCAGGTAGACGTCGGTGTGCGCCACCAGCAGGTGCTCACCGAACGTGGACCGCGAGCGGGTGAACACCGTCGACAACCCGGGCCGGGGTGTTCCGGTGTCGCGGGCGACCACCTCGCGCAGCACGCCCATCAGCTGAGCGGACATCTCTTCGGCGGTGCTGAACCGGCGCCGCGGGTCGGGATCTATTGCGCGCTGCAACAATCGGCGGTACGAGTCGTACTTCTTCAGGACCGGGTCATCGTCGGGCAGCCCGTCGACGTAGCGGCCGTCGCGGGTGCGCAGTTTCAAGGTCAGCGCGGCCAGGGTGCGGCCGACGGTGTAGATGTCGGTGGCCACCGTGGGTCCGGTGCGGACGATGTCGGGAGCCTGAAACCCGGGGGTGCCGTAGAGATAGCCGAACGAGCCGATGCGCGCCACCGCACCGAGGTCGATCAGCTTGAGCTGCTCGGCGGTCAGCACGATGTTCTCCGGTTTAAGGTCGTTGTAGACCAAGCCCAGGGAATGCAGGTAGCTCAGCGCCGGCAGGATCTCCAGCATGTAGGCGATGGCCTGGGCCACCGGCAGGCGGCTGCCGCGGCGTTGCTTGAGTGACTGTCCGCCGACGTACTCCATCACGATGTAGCCGACCGGGTCGCCGTGCGAGTCCGGGTGCTGAACGAAGTTGAAGATCTTCACGATCGACGGGTGGGTGACCTCGGCGAGGAACTGCCGCTCGGCCATCGCGATGGCCTGGGCCTCGGCGTCGCCGGAATGCACCAGGCCCTTGAGGACCACCGGGCGCTCATTGACGTTGTGGTCCACCGCCAGATATACCCAGCCCAGGCCGCCGTGGGCCACGCAACCCTTGATCTCGTACTGCCCGGCCACCAAGTTTCCGGGTTTCAGTTGTGGCAGAAAGGAATACGGACTTCCGCAGTGCGGACACGAGCCTTCGGAGTCGCCCTTCGCCTCCCCGGTGGACCGCCCGACGGGCCGTCCGCAGTTCCAGCAGAACCGTTTGGACTCCGCGACCACCGGGTCGGCCATCAGCGCGGCCAGCGGATCGATCTCGGGTACCCGGGGGATCTCCACCAGACCGCCGCCCAGGCGTCGCCGCGGCGCGACCGGGCGCACCTGCGCCGGCCCTGTGCCACCGCCGTCCGGATCCTCGTCGTCGGAAGCCTCGCGGGGGCGGAAGATCGCCTGGGTCGACATCGGCCGGCGAACCGAGGACGATTCGGCCAGCACGTCGGCGCGCTGGGTAGCGGGGCCGTCGTCGAACTCGTCGTCGGTCATGATTCGGCATACCTCGGCGTGGGTGGTACCGGCGCGGGGCCCAGCACCGTCAACCACTTGCGGTACAACGTGTTCCACGTTCCGTCGCGCCGGATGCGTTCCAGGGTGCCGTTGACGAAGCGGACCAGGCCGGTGTTCTCCAGGTTGATCCCGATGCCGTAGGGCTCCTCGTCCATCGACGGCCCGACGATGTGCAGATACGGGTCTTGGGCCATCAGTCCCGCCAGGATCGAGTCGTCGGTGCTGACGGCGTCGACCTGGCGTTGCTGCAGGGCCACCAGGCAGTCGGCCCAGTTCACCACCGAGAGGATGATCGGCGCCGGATCGATCTGGCGGATCCGCCGCAACGAGGTGGTGCCCTGCGCGACGCAGACCCGCTTGCCGGACAGATCCTTGGCCTGGCGGATCGAGGAGTCGCGTGGCACCAGCAGGCGCTGGTTGGCCACCAGATAGACCGTCGAGAAGTTCACGTCTTTGCGGCGACCGCAGGTGATGCTCATGGTCTTGACCACGATGTCGACTTCTGATTTCTGCAGCGCCGCAATGCGTTCGGCCGACGACAGGATTCGATATTCGACCTGCGTGGGGGTGCCGAAGATGTCGCGGGCCACCTCGCCGGCGATGTCGACGTCGAAGCCGGTGATCTCACCGGTGATCGGATCACGGAAGCTGAACAGGTTGCTGCCGATGTCCAGTCCGACGATGAGCCGGCCGCGCTGGCGGATCTTGGCCACCGCCGCGTCGGCCTCGGCTTTGCTGTGGAACGGGCGCAGGCTGGCGGTGGCGTCGCAGTTGTTGGCCGGTTCGGGCTCGTGTGGTGCGTCCGGGGTCAACTCCTGCATGCCCGCCGGTGTCGGCGCCGGCAGCGTCGGCACCGCGGCCGGCAGCACGAGTTCTGAATGGCCGCAACCGGACAGCAGCAGTAGTGCGCTCGTGGCGCTCAGCAGCAGGCGTGTTGGTGTGCGCATCATCACCTGTACTCGTTCAGTCGAGGCCACAGCCCGAGTGCGACGGCGATCGCGGCCCCCAGGCTGAGCACCGCGCCGCCGACCGGGGCCACTGACAGTACCCGCCGGGCGTTGAACACGTCACTGCGAAGCTGGTTGCGGCTGTGCTGCATGGCTTTGTCCAACGCGGCGTCGAGCTGGTCGAATGCGGGTGTGGAGTCGTCCCCGCTGCCGCCGAGGGCCACCTGGGTGGCAGCCCGGTAGTTGCCGACGTCGATGTAGGCGTTCATCCTGTCGTTGGCCTGGCGCCAGTGCGCCAGCAATTCCCCGGCGCCTGCCAGGTCGGCCTTGTCGACGGCGTCGCCGCGCTGCAGGTAGCTCTCCAACTGCTGCTGCATGGCGTCGATGCGCTGGTAGAAGGTCTCTTTGCGGGTCTCCTCGTCGCCGCGGCGGATCAGCGACAGGGTCTCGTCGGCACGGGCCTGCTGAGCGGTTATCGCCAGATTGGTGATCGCCTTGAGGGATTCGGCGCCGGTGTTCTTGGCATTGCGGCTGCCGCTGGTGGAGATCACCAGCACAGTGCCCACCCAGATCACCAACAGCGCGATGGCCAGCCCGCCTGCGACCAGGCCGGGGTTGATCCGGCGTCTGGTGTGCCGGGCCAGCCATCGGTGCGCGAACGCGCCGAAGAGCACGGTGGCCCCCACCACGAGGATCACCGGCGCCGGCACGCGGGTCGACGCCGTGGTCTGGGCGTCCACCGCCGCCGAGGTGGCCTGATAGAGCCGCTGGGCGTCCGGCAGGATCGTGTGCTGCATCAGTTCGGAGGCTTCCGACAGGTACGACGACCCGACCGGGTCGCCGGATCGGTTGTTGGTTCGGGCGGTCTCGATCAGGCCGGAGTAGACGGCCAGCCCGGTGTTGATCCTCCCCAACAACTGCAGCAGCGGCTCGTCGTTCAGGCCGCCCGACGCCCGGGTCACCGCCACCGCGGCGTCGGTGATGGCCTTCTCGTAGCGTTCCCGTACCGCTCGCGGTTCACCCTGGGCGATGAACGCGGTGGCCGCTGCGGCGTCGGCGACCGACAGCGTGGTGTAGAGCCGACCGGCGGCATAGGCCAGCGGTTCGGTGTGGTCGAGCACCGTGGTCAGGGTGTTCTGCCGGTTGTTGATCGTGGTGGCCGTGGCGAACGCGCTGATGCCGCCCAGGGCGGCCAGGATCAGGCCGATGGCCAGGATGCGGCCGGGGGTGGTGGTGAAGAACCACCATCGGGGTCGGGCCGCTTCGGCCGGCGACCGCACCCCCGCCGGCTCGGTTGACGGATGCGCCAACTCAACGGTCACGTCTGTCCAGACTCCATCCCTACGGGTGTTCGAGACACATAGTAAAGGAATTCTAAGAGCGTCGACGGAATCCGCGCTCTGCGCCGCGACGGTTGTTTCCGATTTGGTGGTGCGATCTCGCCTCAACCGAGACATTGCGGTCCCGATACGCTGCCAAGCGTGCGTGGAGACGGCGACGGCTGGGCGATCTCCGACACCGGTGCGCGGTTCTGGGGCCGGCACGGTGCGGCAGGTCTGCTGCTGCGGGCCCCCCGGCCCGACGGCTCCCGCACCGTGTTGCTGCAGCACCGCGCGTGGTGGAGCCACCAAGGCGGTACCTGGGCGCTGCCCGGCGGTGCCCGCGACAGTCACGAGACCCCCGAGCAGGCTGCCATCCGCGAGGCCCAGGAGGAGGCCGGCCTGCCCGCCGACCGGATCGTGGTCCGCGCTGCCGTCGTCACCGCCACCGCCAGCGGTACCAGCTGGACCTACACCACCGTGGTCGCCGACGCCGACGAGCTGCTGCCGGTGGTGCCCAACGGGGAGAGCACCGAGCTGCGCTGGGTGGATGAACACCAGGTTGCCGAGCTGCCGCTGCATCCCGGCTTCGCCGCCAGCTGGGAGTCGCTGCGCGGGTTCACTCAGCTCGGCTGAGGTGCGCCCAACCCCGAACGCAGCGCCGCCGCGGCCGCCCGCGGGTCCTCGGCCGCGGTGATCGCCCGCACCACCACCACCCGGCGGGCCCCGGCGGCCAGCACGTCCGGCAGCCGCGGCCCGTCGATCCCGCCGATGGCGAACCACGGCTTGGCCGCATCCGCTTGGGCGGTGAAGCGCACCAGGTCCAGACCCGGCGCCGGCCGGCCCGGCTTGGTGGGGGTGGGCCAGCACGGTCCGGTGCAGAAGTAGTCGACCGGCTCGGCCAGGGCCGCGCTGACCTGCCCGCGGTCGTGGGTGGACCGGCCGATCAGCATGTCGGGCCCGATGACCTCCCGCGCGATCGGCAGCGGCAGATCGTCCTGGCCCAGGTGCAACAGGTCGGCACCGGCGGCGCGGGCGATGTCGGCGCGGTCATTGACGGCCAGCAGCGCCCCGTGCCGGCGGGCGGCCTCGGCGAGAACCTCCAGCGCCGCAAGCTCGCCGCGGGCCTCCAGCGGGCCGAAGCGCTGCTCACCGGGTGAGCCCTTGTCGCGCAGCTGGATGATGTCCACCCCGCCGGCCAGGGCGGCGTCGGCGAACTCGGCCAGGTCGCCGCGTTCCCGGCGGGCATCGGTGCACAGATACAGCCGGGATTCGGCGAGCCGGGCGAGACGGTCTGAGCGTTTGTGCACACCGCGACGCTAGCGGCTAGCTTGGTGAGTTGACAGGCGAGCAGGTGGAAGGGAGCCGCAGATGCCCGGACCCTCGCTTGGTTCGCTGGCCGTGATCGGCGGCGGTGTCATCGGGCTGGCGGTGGCGCGGCAGGCCGCTGCGGTGGGGTGGACGGTGCGGGTGCACCGCACCACCGAACACGGCGCCTCCTGGGTGGCCGGCGGCATGCTCGCCCCGCACAGTGAGGCCTGGCCCGGCGAGGACCAGCAGTTGCGGCTGGGGCTGCGCTCGCTGGAACTGTGGCACGACTTCCTCGACCAGCTGCCGGCCCGCGTCGTCACCGCACGTGAGTCGCTGGTGGTGGCCGCCGATCGGGCTGACGTGGCGGACCTGCGCACGGTTGCCGACTGGCTGTCCGGGCAGGGCCACCCGGTGATCTGGGAGTCGGCCGCCCGCGATGTCGAACCCCTGCTGGCCGCCGGAATCCGGCACGGCTTCCGGGCCCCCACCGAACTGGCCGTCGACAACCGCGCCGTCGTCACCGCGCTGGCCGACGCCTGCGAGGAACTCGGCGTGTCCTGGGCCCTCCCGGTGGGGGAGCTGGCCGAGGTGCGCGACTACGACGCGGTGGTGATCGCCAACGGCATCGATGCCCCGGCGTTGTGGCCCGGTCTGCCGATCCGCCCGGTCAAGGGCGAGGTGCTGCGGCTGCGCTGGCGCAAGGGCTGTCTGCCTGCGCCGCAACGGGTCATCCGGGCCCGGGTGCACGGTCGTCAGGTCTACCTGGTGCCGCGCCCGGACGGCGTGGTGGTGGGAGCCACCCAGTACGAGCACGGTCGTGACACCGCTCCGGCGGTCTCGGGGGTGCGTGACCTGCTTGACGACGCCTGCACCCTGGTGCCGGCACTGGGTGAGTACGAGCTGGCCGAATGCGCGGCAGGCCTGCGTCCGATGACACCGGATAACCTTCCGCTGGTGCATCGGCTCGATGAGCGGACGGTGGTGGCCGCCGGGCACGGGCGCAACGGTTTCCTGCTGGCACCGTGGACCGCTGAATATGTTGTGTCCGAACTACTTCCGGTTGGAGTGCAGCAATGATCATCAATGTCAACGAGAAACAGGTCGAGGTCGCCGAGGCGACGACGGTCGCGGCACTGCTGGCTTCGATGGGTTATCCCGACCGCGGTATCGCCGTGGCGGTGGACCAGTCGGTGCTGCCCAGATCGCGGTGGGCCAGCGCGCTGTCCGACGGTGCCCAGCTCGACGTGGTGACGGCGGTGCAGGGTGGTTGACGACGCGAAGCTCACTATCGCCGGACGGGAGTTCACCTCACGTCTGATCATGGGAACCGGTGGGGCGCAAAGCCTGTCGTCTCTGGAAGCCGCGCTTCTGGCGTCCGGAACCGAGCTGACAACGGTCGCGATGCGCCGGGTCGACGCCGAAGGCGGCACCGGCATGCTGGATCTGCTGAACCGGCTGGGCATCACGCCGCTGCCCAACACCGCGGGATGTCGCAGCGCCGCCGAGGCGGTGCTGACCGCGCAGCTGGCCCGCGAGGCGCTGGGCACCGAGTGGGTCAAACTGGAGGTGATCGGCGACGAGCGCACACTGCTGCCCGACGCCGTCGAGTTGGTCCGCGCCGCCGAACAATTGGTAGACGACGGGTTCGTGGTGCTGCCCTACACCAATGACGACCCGGTGCTGGCTCGCCGGTTGGAGGACATCGGGTGCGCGGCCGTGATGCCGCTGGGCTCACCGATCGGCACCGGACTGGGTATCGCCAATCCACACAGCATCGAGATGATCGTCGCCGCTGCCGGGGTGCCGGTGGTACTCGATGCCGGGATAGGCACCGCAAGCGACGCGGCACTGGCCATGGAATTGGGTTGCGATGCGGTGCTTTTGGCGACTGCGGTCACCCGGGCGGCGGATCCGGCGGCCATGGCAGCGGCGATGGCCGGCGCCGTGACCGCCGGCTATCTGGCCCGTCGCGCCGGCCGCATCCCGAAGCGGTTCTGGGCGCAGGCATCCAGCCCGGCGCTGTAACCGCGAGCGTGCATGTTTGCCCGCGACACGCCGCGCGAAACCGTACAACTCCGCACGCTCGGCGGATAGGGGAGAGGCGGATAGGGGAGCCATGAACCGCTATGTCGCGCTCGGCAGTTCGATGGCTGCGGGCCCCGGAATCCGTCCGGTGGTCGTCGGTTCGCCACTGGCGGCGGGCCGCTCGTCACGCAATTACGCGCACCTGGTGGCCAACGCACGCAACCTGAACCTGGTCGATGTCACGTACTCCGGTGCCACGACAGCCCACCTGCTGACCGATCGCCAGTTCGGAGCGCCGCCGCAGCTCGAGGCACTCGACGGCTCGGAATCCCTGGTGACGATCACCATCGGCGGCAACGACGTCGGATATGTGCCATTGCTCAGCGCGGCGTCACTGTTCGGCCCGCTGGCGCCGCACCTGCCGGTCACCGGGCCGTTGTTGGACGCCGCCGAGCGGCAGCGGGCGCTGGACGGCATCGAGGCAGCCCTGGGTGCGGTCGCTTGCGCGGTGCGCGAGCGGGCACCGCAGGCCCGGGTGCTGTTCGTGGACTACCTGACCCTGATGCCGCCGGCCGGGACCCGAGCCGGACGGCTGCCGGGCCACATCGCCGATCTGGCCCGCCACGTCGCGACGGAGTTGGAGCGCCACACGGCTGCGGCAGCGGCTGCCACCGGCTGTGAGATCGTGCGCGCCGGACAGGCCAGCCGGGACCATCACCCCTGGTCGGCGCTGCCGTGGACGATCGGCGGCGCCCTGTTGCTGCCGTGGCGGCCCTGGCCGTGGCACCCGAACGCCGCGGGGATGGCCGCGGTGGCCGACCTGATCGTGGCCCAACTCGGCGACCAGGGCTAGGTGCAATACCGTTTAGTTAAGAGCGTGGATTCTGATGCTGGGTGGGTGCTCGGGTTGGGGCCAGTGTTGGTGCGCAGTCCTTTTGACATGCCATTTGGGCATCTTGCGTTTGATCACGCGGGGCGCAGATCGTGGGCGGCGTCCCGGGTTGAGGCGGCCGAGGAGTCGGTGCAGGAATGCCCGCCAGTGGTGGTCAGCCGAGCCCTGCCGGAGAGGGGGAAAAAGCCCCCTGCTGGGCGACGGACTGGCGTGCGATCCGCAGCGCCGCAGTGAAACTCACCTGGTCAGGATCGCGTCCGGCGTGTGCGGCGGCATCGGTCATCAGAGATCGAATTGCATAGTGGCAGCACAGATATCCCCAGATCTCCTGAAGCACCAGATCGGGCGACTTCGAGCGCAGCACCACCTTGGGCCCGCGCTGATGGGTCTTCAGCTCGTCGAAGACACTCTCGATCTCCCAGCGCTGGGCATAGGCAGCGGCCAGTTCCGCCGCGGGTGCTTCCACGGGATCGAGCAAGGTCGTCATGAGGCGATAGATGGTGGGGTTGTCGCGGCCGTCGTCGAGGGTGTAATCGATGATCCGGGCCAGCATCGGCTCGCTGTGCCGATCCTTGGCCGAGCGCAGATGCGCCAACCACGAGCCGTCCGGCAGATCCTCCACATGCGTCGGCATCGGCCCGTTAGCGCCCGTGCGCACCCGCCACAACAGATCAGCACCGGTATCAGAAACCCTGCGCCACAACGAGTACGCGAAGAATCCACGATCCGCCAGCACCAGCATCTCCGAACTCAGAGCACCGAGCAGACCGTCGACCATCGTCTGCTCACCGTCTCGATACGCACCGATCGAGGCGGCGAAGATCGCATGAGTGCCACACTCGGCGATGGCCAGTAACCGTGCCTGCGGGAACGCTGACTTCTCACCCTTGTTCACCCCCGGCCGACCGAAAAACGCGTCGTTGACCGGCGTATCGGCAACATCGAGGCAGGTCCCATCGATGGCGACCAACCGCCGCCCCGCCACCCACGTTCCCGGAGTATCCCGCTCACCCAACGGCCGAGCCACCCGCGCGAACAACTCCGCCAGCGGAGCAGCCCCCAACCGCTCCCGAGCCTGAAAGATCGCCGACTTCCCCGGCAGGCTGTACTGCTCACGCCACCCCGAAGCCCACGCTAGACCATCGGTGAGCTGCGACAACACATCCTCATACGAGCCGTCGGAATACAGGCCCATCCCAATCGCGAAATACGCCATCACCCGCGCCGGCAACGCACGATGACGCACCTGGGTCCGACCCGAGACGGCGATCACCTCATCGACCAACGCCGGCGGAAACACCCGCGTCAACACCCCCACCGACACCAAATCCGACAACCGACGATCCGACTCCGGCTTACGCCAACCCGCACGAGGCATAACCTACAAACTACACCCAAGTAGTCTTAACTGAACGGTATTGCGGTTAGGGCCCGTCGTCGTCCTCGTCGTCGGAATCGTTTTGCCGTCGTGCCGTTTGCGGGTTTTCCAGCCATTGTTGGTGATGAGTTGGTGATGTGGTCCGCAGCGCAGGCTCAGGCCGCCGATGTCGGTGACGCCGGTGGCCGCGTAGTCCACGTCATGATGCACCTCGCAGAGATAGGCCGGGACGGTGCAGCCCGGATGCGAACACCCGCGCTCTTTCGCATGCCGACACGCGCAGACATCAAAACCACAGTGACACAAGTGAATACAGTGACAATTGGGGTAGAAATGGACTACTCAGGCCCGGTACTCCACTGAACCGTCGTCAAGCACCACTCGGGCGTCGGCGCCGTCGGGACCGGACGCCTCGGTGCGGAACACCGCCTTACCCGGCTCGGTGCGCCAGATCGAGGTAGTCAGCGTCTCCCCCGGGAACACCGGGTCGGTGAACCGCGCCGCGATCGCGCTGATCCGGCCGGCGTCGCCGCCACCGAGTTCGGCGACCAGCGCTCGCCCGGCAAAGCCGTAGGTACACAGCCCGTGCAGGATCGGCCGGGGGAATCCGGCCAGCGTGGTGGCGAACCACGGGTCGCTGTGCAACGGATTGCGGTCACCGGAGAGCCGGTAAAGCAGTGCCTGGTCCTCCCGCGTCACGTACGCGGTACGTGAATCCGGTTGCGTCTCAGGGATCTCCGGGGCAATCGCGCGCTGTCCCGGCTCGCCGCCGAAGCCACCGGCCTTGCGGATCACCACTGTCACCAGTGTCTCGACCAGCGGCTGCGCGGTCTTGGGGTCGCTGCCGCGCGCCCGCAGCATCACGATGGCATTCTTGCCCTCACCCTTGTCCTGGATGTCAGCCACCTCTGCGACCACCTGCAGGCTTCCGGCGGCCGGCAGTGGTGCGAACAGCCGCACCTCCTGCGAGCCGTGCAGCAGCAGCGCCGGGTTGAAGGTGCCGATCTTGCCGGCGGCGGCAAACCCCAGGCAGCAGATGACGGCATAGGTGGGCAGCACCTGCTGGGCGATATCGTGACTGTTCTCGGTGGTAAAGGCCAGATCGGCCGTGCCGGCGCCGACCCCGAGCGCGTAGAGCATGGTGTCGCGATCGGTCCACTCGACCAGCACCGGATCGGTGGTCACGCCGATGGCTGTCGGGTCCAATGCCATGAGTTCTCCTATTCGGGCCGGGGATCACGACCATTTCAGCAGAACCTGCTCCGTCCGCACCATCAACACGGCAGGCTGTCGCCATGGGGAATTTCGCGAAACGCTCCGGTGCCGTGCTCGCAATGACGGCTGCCGCGCTAGCCGCGGTCCTGGCGCTCGGAGGCTGCTCCGGGCCTCCGCACCCACGCACCATCACCCTGACACTGATCCGTCACGCCGAGTCCGAGGCCAACGCGGCCGGCGTCCTCGACACCTCGGTGCCCGGTCCGGGCCTGACCGAGAAGGGCCGTGCGCAGGCGGAAGAGCTCTCGAAACAGCTCTCGCACAACCACTTCGACGGCGTCTTCGCCTCCTCGATGGCCCGCAGCCAGCAGTCCGCCGCCCCGCTGGCCCGCGAGTTGGGCCTGCAGGTGCAGGTCCTGCCCGGTCTGCAGGAGATCAACGCCGGCTGGTTCGACGACAAACCCGGGGCGATGGTCAACGCACCGTACCTGCTCGCGCCGATGGCCTGGATCCGCGGTGATCGGACCGCTGCCATCCCCGGCTCGATCGACGGCGACCAGTTCAACGAGGAGTTCAGCGCCGCGGTGCAGCAGATCTACGCGACCGGCGACAAACTGCCGGTGGCCTTCGCGCACGGGGCGTCGATCATGACGTGGACGCTGATGAACGTCAAGAATTCCCGCGAAGAGCTGATGACCGAACACCCGCTGCCCAACAACGGCCGAGTGGTGGTCACCGGCAGCCCCGGCACCGGCTGGAAACTGGTGGACTGGGACGGAATTCGCGCGTTCTGATCCGCCCGGCCCCGATGAGCACTGCCGACGACAGCACCGGCCTGAGCGACACGGGCCGGGTGGAGGCGTTCAGCGACGGCGTCTTCGCGATCGCGGTGACCCTGCTGGTGCTCGACCTCAAGGAGCCCCCGCACGCCGCCGGGGCGCTGCTGGACGGGCTGCTCCGGCAGTGGCCGGCGTACCTGGGCTACGTCGCGTCGTTCGGCTACGTCGCGGTTATCTGGCTCAACCACCACCAGGCGTTCGGTGCGATCAAGTATGTCGACAAGGGCGTGCACCTGGCCAACATCATGCTGCTGTTCGTCACGGCGCTCATCCCGTTCCCTACCGCGGTGCTCTCGCACGCCTTCATCGACGGCGCCGACACCGCCGACGCCCGCACCGCGGTGGCCCTGTACGCCGGCGTGCTGGCCGCGATGTGCGCGAGCTGGCTGCTGCTGTTCGATCAGATCAACCGCCGACATGACCGGCTGGTCGCGGACAACGTCGACCGGGGGACGTTCGGAGCCCAGCGGATCCGGTCGGTGGTCGGGATCGTCGCCTACCTGATAGCCGGGGTGATCGGTGTGGTGTGGTCGCCGCCGGCAGCGCTGGTGATTTTCGTGGTGATGCCGGCGTTCTATGCCGTCAATATCCCGGGCATTCGGGCGGCGAGACCGAATTCACCATTGACGTAGTCGACCGGGGAGTCCACGATGTCCGCATGCGTTATGTCGTTACCGGCGGTACCGGGTTTATTGGACGGCGGGCGGTGGCCCGGATTCTTCAGCACAGTCCCGACGCGCAGGTGTGGGTGCTGGTGCGGCGCGCGTCGCTGGGCCGCTTCGAGGCCCTGGCCTCGCAGAACGGTCAGACGTGGGGCGAGCGGGTAAAACCACTGGTCGGCGACCTGACGGCGGAGAACCTAGGGTTGAGCGACCCTGCGCTGGCCGAACTGGGAGCGATCGATCACGTGCTGCACTGCGCCGCGATCTACGACATCACCGCAGGTGCGGCCGAGCAGCAGGCGGCCAATGTCGAGGGCACCCGCGCGGTGATCGAGCTGGCGAAGCGACTCGGCGCCACGCTGTCGCACGTGTCGTCAATCGCGGTGGCCGGCGACTACCACGGCGAGTTCACCGAGGACGACTTCGACATCGGCCAGGGGTTGCCCACCCCGTACCACCAGACCAAGTTCGAGGCCGAGCAGCTGGTGCGCTCGACGCCGGGCCTGCGGTACCGGGTGTACCGGCCGGCGGTGGTGGTGGGCGATTCGCGCACCGGTGAGATGGACAAGGTCGACGGGCCGTACTACTTCTTCCCGCTGCTGGCCAAGCTCGCGGCGCTGCCCGGGCTCACCCCGATGGCGGTGCCCGACACCGGGCGCACCAACGTCGTCCCAGTCGACTACGTGGTCGACGCGCTGGTAGAGCTGATGCACGCCGACGGGTACGACGGGCGCACCTTCCACCTGACCTCGCCGAAATCCATCGGGCTGCCCGACATCTACCGGGCCGTCGCGCGCGAGGCCGGACTGCCGCGACTGCGCGCCAAACTGCCGGGCGCGCTTGCCGCTCCGGTGCTCAATGTCGGTGGACGAGCGCGGGTGTGGCGCAACATGATCGCCACCCAGCTGGGACTGCCCGCCGAGGTGCTCGACCTGGTGAACCTGCGGCCGACGTTCGTCGCCGACGCCACCCGGGCCGCGCTGAAGGGGACCGTCGAGCTTCCCGACTTCGCCGACTACGCGCCGGGGCTCTGGCGCTACTGGGCGGCGCACCTCGATCCCGACCGCGCCCGCCGTGACGACCCGGCCGGACCGCTGGTGGGCCGGCACGTCGTGATCACCGGCGCGTCCAGCGGTATCGGCCGAGCCTCGGCGATCGCCGTCGCGCAGCGCGGCGGCGTGGTCTTCGCGCTGGCCCGCAGCGGTTCCGCGCTCGACGATCTGGTGGCCGAGATCCATGCGGAGGGCGGGCAGGCCCACGCGTTCACGTGCGACGTCACCGACTCGGCCTCGGTGGAGCACACCGTCAAGGACATCCTGGGCCGATTCGGCCACGTCGACTACCTGGTGAACAACGCCGGCCGGTCGATCCGCCGCTCGGTGGTCAACTCCACCGACCGGCTGCACGACTACGAGCGAACGATGGCCGTCAACTACTTCGGCGCGGTGCGCATGGTGCTGGCGCTGCTGCCGCACTGGCGGGAACGCCGGTTCGGGCACGTCGTCAACGTCTCCAGCGAGGGGGTGCTGGCGCACAGCCCCAAGTACAGCGCGTACGTGCCGACCAAGGCGGCGCTGGATGCGTTCGCCGACGTGGTGTCGACCGAGACCTTGTCGGACCACATCACGTTCACCACCATCCACATGCCGCTGGTGGCCACCCCGATGATCGCGCCGACCGGAAAACTGGTTCCGATGGGGGCGATCAGCGCCGAGCATGCCGCGGCCATGGTGGTGCGCGGCCTGATCGAGAAGCCGGACCGGATCGACACCCCGTTGGGCACGCTCGCCGAGACCGGCAACTATGTCGCCCCCGGGCTGGCCCGCCGGATGCTGCACCAGTTGTATCTGGGTTACCCCGACTCGGCCGCCGCGCGCGGCGTGGAACCGGCCGAAACCGTTGCGGCACACTCGGTGTCGCGTCGTCCGAGGCGCCCTTCGCGGGCGCTCCCCCGGGTGCGGATGCGGGCGCCCCGGCCGGTCAAGCGGGCGCTGCGGTTGGTGCCGGGCGTGTACTGGTGAACCGGCGGCGGCGCCCTCAGTGCACGCGCAGCACCGCCCGTACTCGGTCCTGACCCTCCCGATCGAGCGGAAGCAGGGGGCGAGGCAGAAAATCGGCGTCCGCCAAAGAGAGTTCCCGGGCGATCGAAGCGGCCACTCGCGCACTGCCGTAATCGGCGAAAAGCTCCCAGATCGGGAATTCCATCCGGACATCCTCGCCGACCCTGCGATGACAGCGCGAACCTACTACCCGAATCCGGTAGCACTGCGCCGGTATCGTGGGCGCGATGGGCCTGGTCTTCGCCGACGTCGACGCCGGCGTCGACGATGCGGTCGCGCTGGTGTACCTGCTCGCTTCTGCGCAGGCCCGACTGGTCGGGATCGCGTCGACCGGCGGAAACGTTGCGGTGCAACAGGTCTGCCGCAATAGTCTGGCGCTGCTGAAGTTGTGCGGGGCAGCCGGTGTCCCGGTGTCTCGAGGAGCCGATGCACCGCTGAACGGGGCGCTACATACCGCAGCGGATATTCACGGCCCGCAGGGTCTCGGCTATGCCGAGTTGCCGCCCGGCACCGGGCAGCTGACCTCGTACGACTCCGCGCAGGCGTGGGTCCGCGCCGCACGGGCCCACCCGGGACAGCTGATCGGTCTGGTCACCGGTCCGCTGACCAACCTGGCCCTGGCGCTGCGAGCCGAACCCGCGTTACCGACGCTGCTGCACCGGCTGGTGATCATGGGCGGCGCGTTCTCCGGCGAGCGGGCCGGCCGGGCCGAGTTCAACATCGGGGTCGACCCCGAAGCGGCCGCCGAGGTGTTTGCCGCCTGGGGAACGGTTGCCCCGCAACGCCTTCCGCTGGTGTGCGGACTGGATCTGACTCGCCACATCGCGATCACCCCGGCGATCCTGGCCCAGCTGCCGGCGGAGAGCCCGGTGGTTCGGGTGCTGATCGACGCACTGCGGTTCTATTTCGAGGCGCACGAAGCCCGCGGCCACGGCTACCTGGCCTATCTGCACGATCCGCTGGCCGCGGCGGTCGCGCTGGAACCGGAACTGGTGGCGACCCGACCGGCCGCGATACACGTCGAACTGGCGGGCCCCGAGCGCGGGCGGACGATTGCCGACTGGGACGCCGCGGCGCCCAACGCGCTGATCGGTGTCGGCGTGGACCCGGCGGAGTTCTTCGACCGGCTCGTGCAGCGGGTCGGCGCCTTCGCACGCCGGTGCTGAAACGCGGATTCAGGCACTCTTCAAGCGACGTGCCATGGATTGAGCACGTCGATGCCCGTCTCGGCGAAGTCGGCGATGTTGCGCGTGGCCACGCCGGCGCCCCATTGCCGGCAAATTGCGGCAATCTGCGCATCGGCCATAGTGATGGGCCGTCCGGACCGCTCCCTGGATGCGACGATATCCGCGTATGAGATGGCTGCCGGCACATCGAAGGGCAGCACCTGATCGGCGAAATCGTCTTCGAGTAGCGCTCTGACTTTTACAGATAACCGCTGCTTGCGGCGGCCCTCGGGCAACCGCGCGACGCCGTACATCAATTCCGCAGCAGTCACGGCGGTCACGAACACATCGGTTGCGTCGAATGCGTCGACCCACCGAACAACTTCGAGCTGTGGCGACTTTCGCATCAACTCGGATACGACATTGGTGTCAAGAACGATCACCTACCGAACTCCGCGGCTCGCGGTCGCTCGGTGCGGGGCGGCGGTTCGATTTCGGCGTTCTCGCCGAAGAAGCGCTGCCCAATCCGGGTCCCCATCCCTTGGTCCGACGATGACGGACGCGTCAGCGCGGTGCGCAGGATCTCGCGCACTTCGGCCTCCATCGACCGACCCCGTTGCGCGGCGCGCACCCGTAGTGCTGCTTTGAGTTCGTCATCGAAGTCACGAATCGTCAGGGTCGCCATCTTCTCCCCCAAAAGCCAGCAATGTATGCATTGCTAGCAATGCTAGCGCATTGCGCCGGTCAGTGAGGGCCGCCTCGTCACTCATAACTGCCCTCCAGGTACCAGCACCGCAAGCGATAACACAGCAGCAGCGCCCGCCCGGGAGCACCGTTATCGTCCAGCAGCGCCTGAACCCGAGCGGTGCGTCCCGATCCCGGCCCTTCCCGCTGCGGGTCCCACCACCGTTCGTCGACCGGCCAGGGCCCGGCCCACCAGCGCAGCCGCTCATCACGGCCGCGGGCAACCAACCATGCCGGGTCGGCGGTGAACAGTCCCCGGCCGGTCACTCGGATCGGATTACGTTCGGCGTCAAGCAGTTCCACCGGATCGTCGAGCAGCACCGTCGGCGACGGTTCGGGCAGCCGGCCGGGCCACGGCTGGCGCGGGTCGGCTGACGGCACCGGCTCGTCCCCCAGCGGGGTCAAGGTGATGCGCTCGGCCGGGCCGCGGCCACCGGATAACACCGGCACCCGCACCGCCTCGGGGCCGAGCAGGCCCTGCACCCGCACCAGGGCGCGGCGGGCACGCAGCCGGTCTTCCTCACCGAGCCCACCCCACAGCGGCAGCTGCAGCGCCTCGGTGGCCGAGAGCACCTCCACCGGCTGCAGCCGCAGCAGCGTGATCGGACCGGTGGGCCGGTCCCGGCTGACGCGGCTGTTCAGCCAGCCGTCCAGTTGCCAGCGAACCCGGTCGGCGGTGGCGTCCTCGGTCAGCGGCTCGGCGCACCGCCATACCCGGGTCAGCTCTTCACCACCTGCGGTGACGGCGTGAATGGCCAGCCGGGTGCAACCGACGCCGGCGGCCATCAGCGTCCGGTGCAGCGCACCGGCCAGCGAGCGACCGGCGAACGCCGCGGCGTCGACCCGGTCGATCGGCGGATCGCAGTGCAGCACGGCATCAAGGTCTGGATTCGGCTCGCGCCCGGACGGCCCGCGTTCCGGCTCGCCGCGGGCGAATCGGTGCGCGATCAGCGCATCGGGACCGAACCGGGAGGTCACATCCGGGCGGGGCAACGCGGCGAACTGTCCGATGGTGCGAATCCCCAAGCGCCACAACAGGTCGACCAGGCCGTCACGCCCCGGGCCGGACAGGCTGGGCTCGGCGGCCAACTGCCGGATCGACAGCCCCGAAAGGAATCGGGCATCGCCCCGGGGTGCCACCACGGCGCCGCCGCGCGCGGCCAGCACCGCGGTGGAGAGCGAATCGGCGATCCCGACCTGACATTCGACGTCGGTCGCGGCAACCGCGTCGACCAGGCGTTCGGCGGCGCTCTCCTCGGAACCGAACGACCGGACCGCACCGCGCACCGACACCACCAGCAGGCCGGGCCGCAGCACCTCGGCGTGCGGTACCAGTTCGTCGACCGCAGCCAACACCGGCTCGAAAAGCCGGGCGTCGCGGTCGGTGTCAGCGGTCACCACATGCAGCGCCGGGCAGCGGGCGGCCGCTTCCCGGCGGCGCAGCCCGCGGCGCACCCCCGCCGCGCGGGCACCCGCCGAGCAGGCGATGACCCGGTTGGCCAGGGTGACCGCGACCGGCGCGGTGGCCGGCAGACCCGATGCGGCCGCCGCGGCGACCGCGGGCCAGTCCATGCACCACAGCGCCAGTACCCGGGACGCGGCCATCACTACCCGGCCCTGGTGCGCCCGGCCGCGCGCCCGGCGGCCCGTACCTCCAGACGTACCGCGCCGATCCGCCCGAACCCGGAGATGGCACCGCAGCTCGTGATCTTGTCGCCTACGGTCTCATAACCACTCACCCGGGCCTCGAGTTGCAGCGCCGCACCCTGCCAGGCGCCGCCGGAGACCAGCAGGGCGCAGCCCCGGTGGCGGGCGCGGGACGCCACCACCCGGGTGCGCGCCGGCGGCACCGACCGGCCGCCGAGGCCGAGCACCACCAGATCCATGCCGTCCATCAGCACCGTGGCCACCTCCACCGGATCGTTGCCGGGGTCGGGGATCACCGCGAGCCGGCTCAGGTCGGCGCCCATCTCCACCGCGGCGAGCAGCCCGGTGTCCGGCTGGCCGACGATGGCCGCATTGCCGCCGGCCGCCGTCACCGCGGCCACCATGCTCAGCCCCAGCGAGCGGGCCCCCGACAGCACCGCCACCGTGCCGCGCGGCAGTCCGGCAGGCAGCACCCGGGCCAGCAGCGACGGGACCGGCAGCACGGCATCGGCGGCCGGAGCCGCCAGTCCAGTTCCCCGCCGGCCCGCGCCCACCTTGCCCGACACCGCCGCCATCTGCCGGCGCAACTGTTCCAGCTGGTCGGCGCGATTTTCGGGGAGACCACGCGGGTGCCCCAACTCCACAGCCGCCGTCATGATCGCCTCCGGAACACTCGAATTCATTCGAAACTTTGTTCGATTAAACCCGAGTGAACACCCACCCACCGACAACCGTCAAGCCGGGCCGCCCGAGGGCGAATCAGCGGCCCCACGCGTCACATCAGCACCGCGTCAGGAGGCGCCGAGCGTGCATAGCTGTACGGGATTTTCGGCGTGTCGCCGTACAGACCTGCACGCTCGCGGGGAAGGGGTCCCCCCGAAACTCACTCCCACTCGATGGTGCCCGGCGGTTTGCTGGTGACGTCCAGCACCACCCGGTTGACCTCGGGCACCTCGTTGGTGATCCGGGTGGAGATGCGCTCCAGCACCTCGTAGGGCACCCGGGTCCAGTCGGCGGTCATGGCGTCCTCACTGGACACCGGCCGCAGCACGATCGGATGCCCGTAGGTGCGGCCGTCACCCTGCACTCCGACCGAGCGGACGTCGGCCAGCAGCACCACCGGGCACTGCCAGATCTGGTGGTCCAGACCGGCGGCGGTCAACTCCGCGCGGGCGATCGCGTCGGCCGCCCGCAGCGTCTCCAGACGCTCCCCGGTGACCTCTCCGACAATCCGGATTCCCAGGCCGGGGCCCGGGAACGGTTGGCGCGCAACGATCTCCTCCGGCAGACCCAACTCGCGTCCCACCGCGCGCACCTCGTCCTTGAACAGCAGCCGAAGCGGCTCAACGAGTTTGAACTTCAGGTCATCAGGCAGCCCGCCGACATTGTGGTGGCTCTTGATGTTCGCGGTGCCGGCTCCTCCGCCGGACTCCACCACGTCCGGATACAGCGTGCCCTGCACCAGGAACTCGACGTCATGATCGCCCAAGGTGTCGCGCACCGCACCCTCGAACGCACGAATGAACTGGCGCCCGATGATCTTTCGCTTGCCCTCGGGATCGGACACCCCGATCAGCGCGTCGAGGAAGACGCCGGCAGCGTCTACGGTGACCAGCTTCGCTCCGGTGGCGGCGACGAAGTCGTTCTGCACCTGCTCGCGCTCCCCGGCGCGCAACAGCCCGTGGTCGACGAACACACACGTCAACCGGTCCCCGATGGCACGTTGCACCAGCGCCGCGGCCACCGCGGAGTCCACCCCGCCGGACAGCCCGCAGATGGCGTGGCCGTCACCGATCTGCTCACGCACCTGCTCGACCAGTGCGTCGGCGATATTGGCCGGCGTCCAGACCGCGTCGATGCCGGCGAACTCGTGCAGGAACCGGCTGAGCACCCGCTGCCCGTAGGGGGTATGGAGCACCTCCGGGTGGTACTGCACCCCGGCCAGCCGGCGCTGCCGGTTCTCGAACGCGGCCACCGGGGCGCCTGCCGTGCTGGCCACCACCTTGAACCCCTGCGGCGCGGCGGTCACCGCGTCGCCGTGGCTCATCCACACCGGCTGGGCGGCGGGAAGACCCGAATGCAGTTCACCACCGACCACTTTGAGCTCGGTGCGGCCGTATTCACTGGTCCCGGTGCGCCCGACGGTGCCGCCCAGTGCGTTCGCCATGGCCTGGAAGCCGTAGCAGATGCCGAACACCGGGACATCGAGGTCGAACAGCGCCGGGTCGAGCCGGGGGGCGCCTTCGGCGTAGACGCTGGCAGGCCCGCCGGAGAGCACGATCGCCCGCGGGTTGCGGGCGGCGATCTCATCGACGGTCGCGGTATGCGGGATGACTTCGGAGAACACCCGTGCCTCCCGGACCCGCCGGGCGATCAGTTGGGCGTATTGCGCGCCGAAGTCGATGACCAACACGGGGCGAGACGAGGGTGACGACACCGCATAGAGCTTAGTGGCAGCAAACCGCACCGAGCCGACGGCGGGCATGGTGAAGTGGAGGCACGTCGCATCCGAAGGGAGAACGCCGTGCTGGGTCTGCCTGAAACGGTGCGTGCCTGCCTGTTCGACCTCGACGGAGTGCTCACCGACACCGCGAGCGCACACACGCGGGCCTGGAAAGCCATGTTCGACGCCTACCTGCAGGCGCGCGCCGAACGCACCGGCGTCCCGTTCGTACCGTTCGACCCGGTGAACGACTACCGGCGCTTCGTGGACGGCCGAAAACGCGACGACGGGGTGCGCTCGTTTCTGGCCAGCCGCGACATCACGCTGCCCGACGGCACCGACGACGACCCGCCCGACGCCGACACCGTGCACGGCCTGGGGAACCGCAAGAACGCGGCCTTCCGCACCACGCTGGAGACCGACGGGGTGGAGGTGTTCGACGGCTCGCGGCGCTACCTGGCGGCGGTCACCGCGGCGGGCCTGGCCACCGCGGTGGTGTCGGCCAGCGCCAACGCCGGTGAGGTGCTGGCGATCACCGGCCTGGCGAAGTTCATCGAGCAGCGCGTCGACGGCGTGACGCTGCGTACCGAGAACATCGCGGGCAAGCCTGCACCGGATTCGTTCCTGCGCGCGGCGCACCTGCTCGGTGTCGGGCCGGGCGCGGCCGCGGTGTTCGAGGACGCCCTGTCGGGGGTGGCGGCCGGGCGGGCCGGCGGATTCGGCTATGTGGTGGGCGTCGACCGGGTGGGGCAGGCGCAGGATCTGCTCAGCCACGGGGCCGACGTCGTCGTCAACGATCTGGAGGAACTGTTGTGAGGGACCGCCGATGATCGCGCAGGACTACTTTCCGATCGAGCCGTGGCAGATCCGCGAGACCCGGCTCGACCTGGATCTGCTCGGACAGACCGAAGCGCTGTTCACACTGTCTAACGGGCACATCGGATTACGCGGCAATCTCGACGAGGGCGAGCCGTACGCCCTGCCCGGCACCTACCTGAACTCGTTCTATGAGGTGCGGCCGCTGCCCTACGCCGAAGCCGGATTCGGCTATCCGCAGGCCGGGCAGACCGTCGTCAACGTGACCAACGGCAAGATCATCCGGCTCACGGTCGACGACGAGCCGATGGACGTCCGCTACGGCGAGCTGATCGACCACGAGCGCACTCTCGATATGCGGGCGGGCACCCTGACCCGCCGCGTGCACTGGCGCTCACCGGCCGGAGTACAGGTCAAGGTGCACTCCACCCGACTGGTGTCGCTGGCCCAGCGCGGCGTCGCCGCCATCGAGTACATCGTCGAGGCGGTCGACGAATTCGTGCGCGTGACAGTGCAATCCGAGCTGGTCGCCAACGAGGACCAACCCACGACCAGCGGTGACCCGCGGGTCGCGGCGATCCTGGAGAACCCGTTGGAGGCCGTCGAGCGCGAGCGCACCGACTCCGGCGCGGTGCTGCTGCACCGCACCCGTGCCAGTGAGCTGATGATGGCCGCGGGCATGCATCACGAGATCGAGGTGCCCGGCCGGGTCCAGGTCAACACGATGGCGATCCCCGACGTGGCGGCGACCACCGTGGTGTGCGGCCTGCGCCCCGGGCAGAAGCTGCGGATCGTCAAGTACCTGGCCTACGGCTGGTCCAGTGAACGGTCCCGGCCCGCATTGCGCGACCAGGTGATCGCGGCATTGACCGGCGCCCGCTACAGCGGCTGGCAGGGTCTGCTCGACGCCCAGCGGGCTTACCTGGACGAGTTCTGGGACGGCGCCGACATCGAGGTCGACGGCGACCCGGACTGCCAGCAGGCGATTCGCTTCGCGCTGTTCCACATCCTGCAGGCCAGCGCACGTGCCGAACGCCGGGCGATCCCCAGCAAGGGATTGACCGGCAACGGCTATGACGGCCATACCTTTTGGGACACTGAGACTTTCCTTCTCCCGGTGCTGACATATACGGCTCCGCACGCGACGGCTGATGCGCTGCGCTGGCGGGCGACGACACTGGATCTGGCACGGGAGCGGGCGGCCGAACTGGGGCTGGCCGGGGCGGCGTTCCCGTGGCGGACCATCCGGGGTCAGGAATGCTCCGGATACTGGCCGGCGGGTACGGCCGCCTGGCACATCAACGCCGACATAGCGGCGGCGTTCGAGCAGTACCGGGTCGTCACCGGCGACGGATCGCTGGAGGCCGAGTGCGGGCTGGCGGTGCTGGTCGAGACCGCCCGGCTGTGGCGGTCGCTGGGCCATCACGATCGGTACGGCGTGTGGCACCTGTCCGGGGTGACCGGCCCCGACGAGTACACCGCGATCGTGCGGGACAACGTGTTCACCAATCTGATGGCCGCTCACAATCTGCGCATTGCCGCCGACGCGTGCGCCCGCCATCCCGACGCCGCACACGAATTGGACGTCACCACCGAGGAGATGGCCGGCTGGCGCGATGCCGCCGACGCCGCGCACATCCCCTACGACGAAGATCTGGGCGTGCATCAGCAGTGCGATGGCTTCACCTCCGCCGCGGAGTGGGACTTCGACGCCCGCACCACCTATCCACTGCTGCTGCACGAGCCCTACGTGCGGCTGTACCCGGCCCAGGTGGTCAAGCAGGCAGACGTGCTGCTGGCAATGCATTGGCGCAGCCACGCTTTCACGCCCGAGCAGAAGGCCCGCAACGTCGACTACTACGAGCGTCGCACGGTGCGCGACTCGTCGCTGTCGGCCTGCACCCAGGCGGTGATGTGCGCCGAGGTCGGCCATCTGGATCTGGCCCACGACTACACCTATGAGACGGCGTTCGTCGACCTGCGCGATCTGCACGACAACACCCGCGAGGGCCTGCACATGGCCTCGATGGCTGGAACCTGGCTGGCGCTGGTCGCCGGATTCGGCGGCCTGCGTGACGACGACGGTGTGCTTTCGCTGGATCCCGCACTGCCGGACGGCATTTCGCGACTACAGTTCCGGCTGCGGTGGCAGGGAGCCCGGTTGACGGTCAATGCCACCGACAGCGAGGTCACCTACACGCTGCGGGACGGACCGGACGGCATGCTGACGATCAACCACGCCGGCGAGGAACTCCAGCTGAACACGCACTCACCGACCACGGTGCCTGCCCGCCGGCGTGAACCGCTGCTGCCCACCCCGACACAGCCACCCGGCCGGGAACCCAAGCACCGCAGGGACGTCGCGCGGTAGCCGGCTCAGGCGATACCGGAGGACCAGCGCAGCGCACCGAAGGCGCTGTCGGGCACCGCGGGGCTCTTCGGCGCGATCGGGTCCAGCCGCCGGTAGGCCTCACCCTGGGCGGGCCGCAGATCGGTCTCGCCGTTGTTCGGCCACAGCGACGCGGCCCGCTCGGCCTGCGCGGTGATCGACAGTGACGGGTTGACGCCGAGGTTGGCCGAGACCGCCGCACCGTCCATCACCGCCAGCGTCGGATATCCGTACACCCGCTGGTAGGGGTCGATCACGCCGTTCTCGGGGCTGTCCCCGATCGCAGCGCCGCCCAGGAAGTGCGCGGTGAGCGGGATGTTGAACAGCTCTCCCCAGGTGCCACCGGCCACCCCGTCGATCTTGGCGGCGATCCGGCGGGTGACCTCGTTGCCGACCGGGATCCAGCTCGGGTTCGGCTCGCCGTGGCCCTGCTTGCTGGTGTAGCGGCGGAAGCCCAGCTTCCCGCGCTTGGTGAAGGTGGTGATCGAGTTGTCCAGGTGCTGCATGACCAGCGCGATCACGGTGCGCTCGCTCCACTGCTTCGGGTTGAGCAGCCGCAGGATGTGTTTCGGGTCTTCGCGGCCCTGGTTCAGCAGTTGCTTCCAGCGCGGAACATCGGTCCCCTGTGGACCCGCGCCATCGGTCATCAGCGTCTGCAGCAGACCCATCGCGTTGGAGCCCTTGCCGTAACGCACCGGTTCGACGTGGGTGTCGGCGGTGGGGTGAATCGAGGAGGTGATCGCCACCCCGTGGGTCAGGTCCAGATCCGGGTTGACGTTCAACGTCGCCGCGCCGACGATCGATTCGGAGTTGGTACGAGTGAGCACGCCCAGTTGCGAGGACATGTTGGGCAATTTCCCGGCGTCGCGCATCTTGAACAGCAACCGCTGGGTGTTGTAGGTGCCGGCGGCCAGGATCAGGTGACGCGCGGTGAAGCTGCGGTGACGCCGCCGCGGCGAGAGTCCGGTACGCGCGGTGCGCACCTGCCACAGCCCGTCGTCGCCCTGTTCGAAACCCGTCACTGTTGTCATCGGATGCACCTGTGCGCCAGCCGATTCCGCCAGATACAGGTAGTTCTTGACCAGCGTGTTCTTGGCCCCCCAGCGGCAGCCCGTCATGCACTCGCCGCACTCGATGCACCCGGTGCGCTTCGGGCCAGCACCGCCGAAGTACGGGTCGGCCACTGTCTTGCCTGGAGCCTTGACTCCGCTGGCACCGTCGGGTCCGAAGAACACCCCGACCGGGGTGGCCACGAAGGTGTCGCCGACCCCCATGTCGTCGGCGACCTGCTTGACGATCCGGTCGGCGTCGGTGAACGTCGGGTTCTGCACCACGCCGAGCATCCGTTTGGCCTGGTCGTAGTGCGGCATGAGTTCGGCGTGCCAGTCGGTGATGTGCGCCCACTGCTTGTCGGCGAAGAACGGCGCCGGCGGCACATACAGCGTGTTCGCGTAGTTCAGCGAGCCACCACCGACCCCGGCGCCGGCCAGCACCATCACGTTGTTGAGCAGGTGGATGCGCTGGATGCCGTAGCAACCCAGTTTCGGCGCCCACAGGAAATCGCGCAGGTGCCAGGAGTTCTTGGCGAAGTCGGCGTCGGCGTAGCGGCGGCCGGCCTCCAAAACGCCTACGCGATAGCCCTTCTCGGTAAGGCGCAGCGCACTGACACTGCCGCCGAAACCCGAGCCGATGATCAGGACGTCATAGTCAGGTCGCATAGCATCACAGTATGGACCTACTCACCGGTAACCGGACCGAATAGGCGACCCTAAGTCAGCTCCCGACGGTCAGCCCGACCTTCTGGAACTCCTTGAGGTCGCAGTAGCCCGCCTTGGCCATCGAGCGGCGCAGCCCGCCAACCAGGTTCAGCGAACCGAACGGGTCGTCCGACGGGCCGTCGAGCACCTGGGTCAGGCCCGGACGCTCGCCGTAGGCGACCTGCATCAGTGCGCCGCGCGGCAGCGACGGGTGGGCGGCCGCCGACGGCCAGTACCAGCCGTCGCCCTGCGCCTCGGCCGCCGCCGCCAGCGGCGTACCCAGCACCACCGCGTCGGCGCCGCAGGCGATCGCCTTGGCCAGGTCACCGGAGGTGTGGATGTCGCCGTCGGCCAGCACGTGCACGTAGCGGCCGCCGGTCTCGTCGAGGTATTCGCGCCGCGCTGCGGCGGCGTCGGCGATCGCGGTGGCCATCGGCACCGAGATGCCCAGCACCTCATCGGAGGTGGTCACCCCGGCGGTGGAGCCGTAGCCGACGATCACCCCGGCCGCGCCGGTGCGCATCAGGTGCAGCGCGGTGCGGTGGTCGATCACGCCGCCGGCCACCACCGGGACGTCGAGCTCGGAGATGAACGTCTTGAGGTTGAGCGGCTCCCCGTCGTTCGCGACGCGCTCCGCGGAGATGATGGTGCCGTGGATGACCAGCAGGTCGACGCCGGCGGCCACCAGCGCCGGGGTCAGCGCCGCGGCGTTCTGCGGGCTCACCCGCACCGCAGTGGTCACCCCGGCGTCGCTGATGCGCTTGACCGCAGCGCCGAGCAGTTCGGGGTTCAGCGGCGCGGCGTGCAGTTGCTGCAGCAGCCGGATCGCCGCCGAGGGCTCCGGCTCCTGGGCGGCAACCTCGATGACCTGGACGATCTTGGCTTCGACGTCGGCGTGCCGGCCGATCAGCCCTTCGCCGTTGAGCACACCCAACCCGCCGAGACGACCCAGCTCGATGGCGAACTCCGGGGACACCAGGGCGTCGGTGGGGTGGGCCAGCACCGGGATCTCGAACCGGTAGGCATCCAGCTGCCAGGCCGTTGAGACGTCCTGGGAGGAGCGGGTGCGCCGGGACGGCACGATGTTGATGTCGTCGAGTTCATAGGTGCGACGGGCGGTGCGGCCCATGCCGATCTCAACCATGTCACGCATGGAAAACCTCTCGGGTAACCGGATTTAGGGGTCAGCGCACGTAGTAGTTCGGCGCTTCGACGGTCATGGTGATGTCGTGCGGGTGGCTTTCCTTCAACCCGGCCGCGGTGATCCGGACGAACTGCGCCCGCTGCAACGCCTCGATGCTCGGCGCTCCGGTGTAGCCCATCGCCGCACGCAGGCCGCCGGTGAGCTGGTGGATCACCGTGGACAGCGGCCCCTGGAACGGCACCCGGCCCTCGATGCCCTCGGGCACCAGCTTGTCCTCGGAGAGCACATCGTCCTGGAAGTAGCGGTCCTTGGAGTAGGACTTCGCAGCTCCCCGGCCCTGCATGGCACCCAGTGATCCCATGCCGCGGTAGCTCTTGAACTGCTTGCCGTTGACGAAGATCAGCTCGCCGGGCGACTCGGCGGTGCCGGCCAGCAGCGAGCCGAGCATGGCCGTCGACGCGCCGGCGGCCAGCGCCTTGGCGATGTCACCGGAGTACTGCAGCCCGCCGTCGGCGATCACCGGCACGCCGGCCGGGGCGCACACCGCGACGGCCTCCATGATGGCGGTGATCTGCGGGGCACCCACCCCGGCGACCACCCGGGTGGTGCAGATCGAGCCGGGGCCCACCCCGACCTTGACCGCGTCGGCACCGGCCTCGACCAGCGCAGCGGCGCCGGAGCGGGTGGCGACGTTGCCGCCGACCACCTCGACGCGCTCGCCGACCTCGGCCTTGAGCTTGCCGACCATGTCGATCACCATGCGGTTGTGGGCATGTGCGGTGTCCACGATCAGCACGTCGACACCGGCGTCGACCAGCGTCATCGCCCGGATCCAGGAGTCGTCGCCGACGCCGACCGCGGCCCCGACCAGCAGCCGGCCGTCACTGTCCTTGGTGGCCAGCGGGTGCTGCTCGGTCTTGACGAAGTCCTTGACGGTGATCAGCCCGGTCAGCTTGCCGTGGCCGTCGACGATCGGCAGTTTCTCGATCTTGTGCCGGCGCAGCAGACCCAGCGCGGCGTCGGCCGAGACGCCCTCCTGCGCGGTGATCAGCGGGGCCTTGGTCATCACCTCGGCGACCGGCTGGTTCTGGTCGACCTCGAAGCGCATGTCGCGGTTGGTGATGATGCCAACAAGTTGGCCCAGCGAGTCCACGACCGGCAGGCCGGAGATCCGGAACCGCGCACACAGCGCGTCCACCTCGGCCAGGGTGTTCTGCGGTGTGCAGGTGACCGGGTCGGTGACCATCCCGGCCTCGGAGCGCTTCACCGTCTCCACCTGGCCGGCCTGCTCGGTGACCGGAAGGTTGCGGTGCAGTACGCCCATACCGCCGGCACGGGCCATCGCGATGGCCATCCGGGCTTCGGTGACGGTGTCCATCGCGGAGCTGACCAGCGGCACCTTGAGCCGGATCTTGCGGGTCAGCCGGCTGGAGGTGTCCGCGGTGGCCGGCACCACGTCGGACGCCGCCGGCAGCAGCAGGACGTCATCGAACGTCAGGCCGAGCATGGCGATCTTGTTGGGGTCGGCGCCACCGGTAGGCGCCACATCGTAGAGCGAGCCGGTTGCCTGGGGACCGGTCATTCGGGTACCGACTTCCGTTTTGGGTAACCAACAGCCATCGGGGAGCCTCCAACTACGCAGCCGGGGTGAGGTAGCCCATCCTACGGGTGCGCGGACGGCGCCCAAGCGGCCGCTGGCATTCTGTCGTGGCGACTGCGTACCCTAATGGGCGTGCATGACCACTTCCCACCCGGTTTGCCACCCGATCCGTTCGCCGACGATCCGCACGACCCCTCCGCTGCGCTGGACGCCGTCGAGCCGGGGCAGCCGCTGGATCCGCAGGAGCGGACGGCGGTCGAGGCCGACCTCGCCGATCTCGCCGTCTATGAGGCGCTGCTGGCCCACCGGGGCATCCGCGGCCTGGTGGTGTGCTGCGACGACTGCCAGCAGGACCACTACCACGACTGGGACATGCTGCGCGCCAACCTGCTGCAACTGCTGATCGACGGCACCGTCCGCCCGCATGAGCCGGCCTACGACCCGGAGCCGGACAGCTACGTGACCTGGGATTACTGCCGTGGCTACGCGGACGCATCGCTCAACGGGGCGACCTCGGAGACCGACGGCTACCGCTGATCCCCCGGCCAACGGCCACCGCGACGGCGCACCAGCTCGGCGGCCTCGTCACGCACGCCCGCTAATTCCTCGACGGTGTGGGCCGTACTGGTCACGTCGGCCAACATGCACGCCAGCGCCCACCGCAGCGGGACCAGCCCCAGCCGGCCGGTGTCGGCCAGGGCCTCCTGCGCGACGGTGCGGGCCCGGTCGAGATTCCCGGCGCAGCACAGCGCCCCCGCCAGCACCACCTGACTTTTCACCCGATGCCGCACGGTGGCCGTGGTAGTCAGTTCCAAGGCCTGCTCAGCGTTGCGCACCGCGGTGGCGCCGTCGCCGGTGACCATCGCGAGCTCGGCGGTCACCCAGTGGCGGCGCACGCCCAGCCTCACCGGCGCGGCCTCGGGCAGTTTCGCGGCCCGGGCCAGCAGGGCCGCCGATGCCGCGAAGCGCCCGATGCCCAGGGCGTCGGCGGCCAGCCCGACCAGGGCGTCGGCACCGGCCTCCGGATCAACCTCTTGACCGTCGCTCGCCAGCGCCAGGGCGCGTCCGTCCAGTCCGCGGGCGCCGCGATGATCGCCGAGCTGCCGCAGGAATGACCCCCAGGTGCTCAGCGCCAGCGATGCCAGCGGGCCCGACGGGGTGTCGCGCAGCAGTTCGGCCAGCTCAGCGGTGGCCACGGCATAGCGGCCCTGCCCTCCGGCGGCCACCGCACGCAGCCATCGCTGGTGGCCGGTGGTCGCGGTCGGCAGCGGCCAGCGGCCGGGGTCGGCGCCGAACGCGGCTGCGGTCAACGCGGCGGTTGGTTCCTCTGTCATCGCTGCGCGACGTTACGCTGCACGGTTGCCAATACGTCGCCCCACCCGGAAGGCCATCCGCTCTCAGGGAAAGTCCACCACCTTTGGACCTCCGCTCTTAATAATTACGTTGCCCTAACTTCAGATGCTTTGGCTACGGTCCCCACAGCGCCGGACGTCGCCGGCGCTGTTTTACGCGCAGCATCAACCGTGACACCGCGCCAGCCGCGGCGCGAACCGGCCGAACCAACGTTGGAGAGGGGCTCTACATGCCACAGGTTGAGCAACTGCCCGGCCGTAATGCGGACGTGTGGGACTGGCAACTCCGCGGAGCCTGCCGTGGCCTGGACTCGTCGGTGTTCTTCCCGCCCGACGGGGAACGTGGCCGCGCGCGAGCCAAGCGCGAACAGAACGCCAAGCAATGGTGCCAAGCCTGCCCGGTGATGGAACAGTGCCGCCAGCACGCCCTGGCCGTCGGAGAGCCCTACGGCATCTGGGGCGGAATGTCGGAAGCCGAACGGCACGCCGAGCTGCGCTGCGGCCTGCGCCGCAGCGGGTAGCCGACTCGGCTGAACCGAGCCGGCGACAGCGGTCGCGGCCGTAGGCTGCCAACCGTGCGAACACAACTGCTACTGGCAAGCGCCCTCACCGCGGGCGCCATCGGTTTCCTCGGCGCGCCCACAGCGGCGGCCGACGAGGCGGGGTTCCTCAACGAACTGCGCGCCAACGGGTTCCCGGGCTTGAGCATCGGCGACACCCAGATGCCTGACGGGGTGGCCGTGGCCAACGGTTGGATGGCCTGCAACCGGCTGCACCTGGGTGAGAAGCCCGAACAGACGCTGGCCCAACTGAACCCGAACGACGTCGACAAGGGGCGCATGCTGATCAATGCCGCGCAGCACAATCTGTGTCCCGACACGCTCTGACGTTTACAAATCCGGCCAGCTCGATCTCAGCGTGTGATAAGCAACAACGATGAAATCGTGGGGGTCGAGAGCGCAAGAAACCATCGCATCATTCGCCGTCGCCGGCGTGGTCATGGCCGGATTGGGGATCAGCCCGCCGGTGCATGCCGCGAGCCTGCTCAATGCGGCCCTGTTTGATGCGGCCCTGCTGGCCACCACCGGTCCGCTGGCGGGCAGCCAGACGGCGCTGATCCTGGGTGGCACCACCGAGCCCAGGCCGTCGCCGGATTTCGCGCGAACCGCTGAGAACCTGTATTTGAATCCGCTGGGTTTCAACGGTGGCTCAACGGGTTCGACGGTCTGCTACATGGACGGCACCGACCCGTGCAGCGCCCCGTTGCAGGTGCTGACCACACCCGAACTGATCCAGCAGGGCCCGAGCAGTCTGACGGCCGCGTCGGCCATCGTGCTGGCCGTCCAGAACCAATTCGACGCCAACCCAGGAGCATACGACGCCGAGCACCCCCTGACGATCTTCGGCTACTCGCAGAGCGCGACCGCCGAGTCGATCGCCATGACTCGCCTCGACGAATTGGGCATCCCGCACGACGCACTGCACTTCGTGTTCATCGGCGACCCGTCCATGCCGATTACCGGCGCATGGTCCAACATCGAAGCGGCGATGGACGCGACGCTGGGAACCCAGTTGACGGACTGGCTGCTCACGACCTTCGGCATGACCGAGGTCCTGGGCAACGTGACACCGAACGACCTTTACGCCGCAACCATTTACGGCCTGCCGGGTGATCCGGTCTCCAACTTCACCGACGTCTACGAAGAAAAGGGGCTGTTCGGTGCACTGCTGGACATCCTCTGGCCGCACGTGTGGTACCTGGGGCTGACGCCGGATCAGGTCTCGGATGCCACCACCACGGTCAACGGCGAACTCACCTACGTCGACATCAACGACAACGACATCAACGGCTTGGACGCCTGGCTCAGTGCGGTGTTCACCGGCGGGGCCGCCAACAGCGGACTGTTCGAGAGCGTATTCGACTCTCTGCAACTGCTTTTCGGCAATTTCTTCTGACCTGGGTAGGCGCCGAACAGATCAGCCGTGCGGCGCCTCGGATATCTTGCTGTCCGGGGTCCCCACGGTCTTGCAGTAGGCCGACACCGACAGTCGGGTCGCAGAGATTTCCAGACTGGAGGGCTCCGCGCCGCTCTTGTCTTTGAGCATCTTGGTGATCTCGTCGTCCTGCTTCTTCTCGTCCTGCTCGACGAAGTCCTTGCACCTCGTGTCGCCGCCGGTGTTGATCACCTTCGACGCCGAGCACGCACCCGACAGCAGCACACCCAGGGCCATCGCCCCAACCGCAACGTGTTTCATCATCAGTACTCGCCCCCTACGCCCTGCGGCCGCCGAGCGTGCGCACCAACCACAGCAGGATGACCGAGCCCAGGACTGCGGTGAACAAGGTGAACCACCAGCCACCACTAGCGGTGTCGAGGAAGAAGCTCAGCAGAAATCCACCGATCAATGCGCCGACGACACCCACGACGATGTCGGTGAGCAGACCGTACCTGGCCTTCATGATCATGCCTGCGAGCCAGCCGGCGATTGCGCCGATGATGATGTAACCGATCCATCCGACAGTGGTGGTTGTTGCCGAACGGGCCAGAAATTCAGTAGCCGCTATTGGGTTCATGGCGGATCAATACCCGTTCTCGACGGTGGCTAACCACCGGACACCGTCACCCCCGCGGCCTTCTCCAACACCTTGACGATCGAGGTGAAGTCGGACTCGGCACCCTCGTCACGCAACGTCGACTCCCACATTCCGGCCACCGCGTCGGCCAGCTGCATCGGCAGGCCCAGGGCCCGCGCCTGATCGAGATAGAGCCGCACGTCTTTGACCATCAAGCCGGTCGCGAATCCGTAGTCGAAGGTGCGCGGCAGCACCGCCTTCGGGAACTTGTCACGGCTCGCGTGCGTCGCGCCCGAGCCGGCATTGAGTACCTCGAGCATCACCTTCGGATCGAGGCCGGCCTTGATGCCCATCACCACCACCTCGGCGGTGGCGGCCAGCGTCGTCGCCGCCATCAGATTGTTGATCAGCTTCATCGTCTGGGCGGCACCGGGCAACTCATCGACGAAGATCGGGCGGCCGAGTTCGTCCAACAGCGGTTTGGCGGTCTCGAACGCATGGCGAGGCCCGGACACCATGACGGCCAGCGTGCCCGCCGCCGCTCCGCCCACACCGCCGCTGACCGGGGCATCCAGGGCGGCAATGCCCTTGGCTCCCAAGGTGGTGTGATTGCGCTGGGCCACATCGCTTCCCACCGTCGACAGGTCGATGAACAGCCTGACCTCGGCGCCACCCACCACTTCTGCGGCCACCGTCTCCGACGCCTGCAGAGACGGCAGACTGGCCAACACGATCTCTGCCCGGTCGGCCACCTCCCGCGGCGATGCCGCTCGATGGGCGCCGAATTCCGTTGCGCGGTCTACGGCTTCACTTCGGGTGTCATAGACCACCAGTTCACGACCGGCCGCCGCCAGCCGGTGGGCCATGGGAAATCCCATGTTGCCCAACCCGATGAAACCGATCATCGGTCAGATTCGTATTCGACGAAGGCCTCGCGGGCGATCCGGAAGCTGTCCACCGCGGCCGGGACACCCGCGTAGATCGCCACCTGCAGGAAGACCTCGCGGATCTCGTCACGCGTGACGCCGTTGGTGAGCGCCCCCTTGACGTGGGTGCGCAGTTCGTTGGGACGGTTGAGCACCGCGATCATGGCCAGGTTCAGCATGCTGCGGGTCTTGCGCGACAGGCCGTCGCGGCCCCATACAGCACCCCAGCAGTACTCGGTGACCAAGTCCTGGAGCGGCTTGGAGAACTCGTCGCCGGTGTCGGCGCCTGTGACGTAGGCGCGGCCCAACACCTCCGTTCGGATCTCACGCCCCCGGTCGTAGGCCTGTTGGTCCATGGGTCCTCCTACATGATGCGTCAAGCGAAAATGCCCCTGATGAGAACCCTAGACTCACAAATGAGAATGTGATAATCACATATGACACAACGGGGAGGTCTCATGTTTCATGCTGCGCGGCTCAAGGACGGGCCCATCCGGTACGACAAGTTCGCCCATCTCGCGGCGGCCGGCATCATCGTCGCGGCCACCGGCTTGGCGGTCAGCCCATCCGTCGGCGCCCTGAGCACCGATGCACTGCTGTTGGCCACCACCGGCCCGCTGGCGGGCAGCCAGACCGCACTCATCCTCGGCGGGACCGGCCAGCCGACCCCGTCGCCGGAGTACGCGCGCTCGGCAGAAGAGCTCTACCTCAACGCGCTGGGCTTCAACGGCGGTTCGACCGGCTCGACGGTCTGCCACATGGACGGCACCGACCCGTGCAGCGCCCCCCTGCAGGTGCTGACCACCCCCGAGCTGTTCCAGCAGAGCAGCCATGCCGACGCACTGGCGCTCGTGCTGGCCGTGCAGAACGAATTCAACGCGCACCCAGGCGCTTTCGACGCCGAACATCCGCTGACCATCTTCGGCTACTCACAGAGCGCCACCGCCGGATCGATGGCCATGGAACAACTGGCTGCGTACGGAATCCCCAGCGATGCACTGCATTTCGTATTCATCGGTAATCCCTCCAACCCGGACGGCGTCTGGCAACACCTGGAAGCGGCCATGAACGCGACGCTGGGCACCCAGTTCACCGACGCCTTCCTCAGCTTCACCGGTATGGATGCCAGCTTGGGCAGCTCGACGCCGAATGACCTGTACCCCACCACCATTTACAGCCTGCCCGACGACCCGGTGGCCAATTTCGTGGACTCCTACGCCGCAAACGGATTCTGGGGCGCGCTGCTGAACATCTTCGGCCCGCACGTGGAGTACCTGGGGCTGACCCCGGAGCAGATCGCCGACGCCACCACCACCACCACCGACGGCCTGCTGACCTACGTCAACATCAACGACGACGACATCAACAGCTTCGACGCCTGGCTCAACGCGCTGTTGTTCAGCGGGGTCGCCAACAGCGATCCGTTCCAGAGCGTGTGGGACTCGCTGATGTTGCTGTTCACCAACTCGTACTGAGCGGCCTTTCGCGTCTGGTCGCGGTCGGCCGGCCGTCAGTGCGCGGCGATCAGCTGCTGCCGCTACCGGTCGAGGACTGTGCTGCCACCGTACCGCCGCGCGCACCACCGGCACCGCCCGTGCCCCCGGTGAGACCACTGGGGCCGGCACCAGCTGTACCCTGCGTGCCAGTGGCGTTGCCGTCGACCGCGCCGCCGTCGCCGCCGGCGCCCCCGGCGCCACCCGAGCCGTCGCCGGTTCCGTCGCCACCGTTACCGCCGTTGCCACCGTGGCCGCCGACGCCGCCGTCGCCGTTGACTTCGGCCTCCGCGGTGCCACCATCACCGCCCTTGCCGCCGGTGCCCCCGGTGACATCGCTGACCGGGGTGGCATTCGCGCCGCTGCCGACGACGGCCGCGGTGCCGCCGTTGCCGCCGGCACCACCGTCACCACCGAGCTGACCGACCGCGGCATTGACACCCGCGCCTCCGGCACCGCCGTTGCCGGCGGTCTGCCCGGCGAACGTCGCCGCTCCCCCGGTGCCCCCGGTACCGCCGACACCGAAGAAGCTGCCCAGAATGCCCGACCCGCTGGCGCCACCGATCCCGCCGGTACCGCCGGTGCCTGCGTTGGCCCCGGCAACCGGTGCGGCCGCACCGCCGTCCCCGCCGGTCCCACCCCAGCCGCCCAAACCACCCAGGCTGATCAGGCCACCGGTGCTGTCGCCACCGGCGCCACCGTTACCGCCCGTGGCGCCGGCGGTCGCGGTGACGCTCACGCTGCCGTCGCTTGCGGCAACACCGTCGATACCTGCGGCGCCGGTGCCGCCCTGGCCGCCGGCGCCGCCGACACCGTAGAACGAGACAGCGACCGAACCGCCCGCACCACCGGTACCGCCGACTTCCTGCGCCGCGGTGCCACCCGCAATCCCGGCACCGCCTTGGCCACCCATACCGCCCTGGCCGATGAACGTGCCGCCGGCACCGCCGGTGAAGCCCGTGCCGGCATCAGTGGCCAGCGTCGCGTCGGCGCCCCGCCCGCCGCCACCACCGAGGCCGAACGCCCCGGCGTCACCACCGTTGGACAGGCCGACGGTGTGGGTCTCGCCGCCGTAGCTGAAGGTGAAGTTTCCGCTGCCGCCGTCGCCGAACAGCCAGCCACCATCGCCGGCAGCATGAACGTCGGTGAGTGCGCCCGTGCTGGAGTCGACCGTCGCGCTCGCGTCGGCGCCGTTGCAGATCAGGCCGCAGTGGTCGTCGAATGCGAACAGCGCATTGATCGGATCGAAGATCTTCGTGCTGATCAGGCTCTGGCCCGCCTCATAGATACCGCTGATCACCGGGCCGATGTACACCGGAAGAAACTCGTTGAGGTACTGATCCAGACCCGTGAAGAAGTCGGTGGCATCCCCGGAGTCTGCGGGGCCCGCCGTCGAGTCAAACACGCCGGCCAGCAGCGTCGGGTCGAACAGGTCGTCTAGGCCGTCGGCGTGGGCGGCAGGCGCCGGGGCCAGCGCTCCCATGCCGAACAGGAACGCCCCGACCGCAGAGCCGGTGGCCAAAGCACGACGGCCACCCCTGTGCATCCGATGCTGTTGCGACATGGAGACCCTTTCCCCCGTGAGACCGTCCACCGGCTGAACGATTTTCAAGCGCACTAATGGTGCGCTCAGGAAACTATCCTGCTGAGAACCGTTGAACCAACTGCTTTCAGTACATTCGCAGCAACGCTGACAGCAACCACACATCTCCCCAGCAGCGAAAACACCCCCGGCCCAACAGGACCGGGGGTGTCGTCGTCGTACTACCTAGTGCGCGTGCCCGTGGTGTCCGTGTCCGGCGTGGTCGTCGGCCTCGGCCGGCTTCTCCACCACCGCGGTCTCGGTGGTCAGCACCATCCGGGCCACCGACGCGGCATTCAAAACTGCCGAACGGGTCACCTTGACCGGGTCGACGATGCCGTCGGCGGCCAGGTCGCCGTAGGTCAGCGTCGCGGCGTTGAAGCCCTGCCCGGCCGGCAATTCGGCGACCTTGCTGGTCACCACCGCGCCGTCCACTCCGGCGTTGGTCGCGATCCAGTACAGCGGTGCACTCAGCGCGGCGGCGAACACGTCGACGCCGGTGGCCTCGTCACCGCTCAGCGAGGACCGCAGCTTGTCCAACACGGCTCCGGCCTGCAGCAGCGCGGTACCGCCGCCTGAGACGATGCCCTCCTCGACCGCGGCCTTGGCCGCGGCCACCGCGTCCTCGACCCGGTGCTTGCGCTCCTTCAACGCGGTCTCGGTGGCCGCGCCGACCTTGATCACGGCCACGCCGCCGGCCAGCTTGGCCAGCCGCTCTTCGAGCTTCTCGCGGTCCCAGTCGGAGTCGGTCGCCTCGATCTCGGCGCGCAGCTGCTTGACCCGCCCGGCGATGGCCTCGGCGGTGCCGGCTCCGTCGACGATCACGGTGTCGTCCTTGCTGACCACCACGCGGCGCGCGGTGCCGAGCACGTCGACGCCGGCTTCGCGCAGCGTCAGGCCTACGTCGGGGTTGACCACCTGGCCGCCGGTGACGACCGCGAGGTCATCCAGGAACGCCTTGCGACGGTCACCGAAGTAGGGCGCCTTGACCGCGACGGCCTTGAGCGTCTTGCGGATCGCGTTGACCACCAGGGTGCTCAACGGCTCGCCCTCGACGTCCTCGGCGATGATCAGCAGCGGCTTGCCCGCTTCGAGGACCTTCTCCAGCAGCGGCAGCAGGTCCGGCAGCGAGCTGATCTTGTCGCGGTGCAGCAGGATCAGCGGGTCCTCCAGGACGGCTTCCTGGGAGTCGAAGTCGGTGACGAAGTACGCCGACAGGAAGCCCTTGTCGAAGCCGACGCCGTCGGTGATCTCCAGCTCGGTGTTCAACGTCGAAGACTCCTCGACGCTGACCACACCGTCGCCGCCGACCTTGGTCATGGCCTCGCCGACCAGCTCACCGATCAGCTCGTCGCGCGAGGACACGTTGGCCACCTGCGCGATCGACTCCTTACCGGAGACGGGAGTGGCCGCGGCCAGCAGCGCTTCCGACACCGCGTCGGCCGCCTTGGCGATGCCGACACCCAGCGCGATCGGGTTGGCGCCGGCCGCGACGTTGCGCAGCCCGGCGGAGATGATGGCCTGCGCCAGCACGGTCGCGGTCGTGGTGCCGTCGCCGGCCACGTCGTTGGTCTTGGTGGCGACCGACTTCACCAGCTGGGCGCCGAGGTTCTCGAACGGGTCCTCCAGGTCGACCTCGCGGGCCACCGTGACACCGTCCATGGTCACCGTCGGGCCGCCGAAGGACTTGGCCAGCACCACGGCGCGGCCGCGCGGGCCCAGCGTCACCCGAACCGCGTCGGCCAGCTTGTCCACGCCGGCTTCCAGGGCCCGGCGAGCGGCCTCGTTGAACTCAATCTGCTTGCTCATGGGTCTACTTTCCTTACACGAGCACCGCCCCGGACATCACCCGTGAAACGGGGATCTCCGGGGCGGGCACGGTGGTCGTTTATGACTACTTGTTGACGATCGCCAGCACGTCGCGCGCGGACAGGATCAGGTACTCCTGGCCGCCGTACTTGATCTCGGTGCCGCCGTACTTGCTGTAGATGACGACGTCACCCTCGGCAACATCGAGCGGAATCCGCTTGTCGCCGTCCTCGTCCCAGCGGCCGGGGCCGACGGCGACAACGGTGCCTTCCTGCGGCTTTTCCTTGGCGGTGTCGGGGATGACCAGACCGGAAGCGGTCGTGGTCTCGGCCTCGTTGGCCTGAACGAGGATCTTGTCCTCGAGTGGCTTGATGTTCACGCTCGCCACGATTGGAGCCCTCCACATGTGTCTGGATGCGACCCGGCACACGCCGGGCCCATCGGAACGTACTTACTTAAGGTTTCGGCAATCGTGCGAGCCCTCGCGTCGTCGTCGCGGGTGCCGAGCGAGGAACCGACCGACTGCCACCTAGCACTCTATACATGAGAGTGCTAGCACTCAAGGGTGGCCTGTGCCGTTACGCCGAGCGTGAACGGTCGACAAAATCCATCGCGGGACGATACTTGACGTCATGCTCATTCGCCGCCACGCCGCCGCCCTGGTCACCCTGCTCACCATCGCGCCGATCGGCGTGACCGGCATCGCCCACGCCGACCCCAACGGCCAGATGTACGGCGACCCCACCGTCGCCGCCCCCTACTGGCGCTACCAGCATCAAGAGGACTGCGGGCTGATGGCCGTCGCCGACGTCGTCGGTCAGACCACCGGGCATGAGCCGCTGCAGATCGGCATCGAACTGCGCGGCCTGTTCACCCCGAGCACCGACCACCAGGGCAGCATGTACGCGTTCGACGGCACCTCGCCGCAGGACATGGTGGCGCTGCTGCAGCACTACGACGTCGCGTCCCAGCTCAGCACCGGCAACACCCTGACCGGTCTGGAGCAGGACCTGGCAGCCGGCCGCAAGGTGATCGCCGGGCTCAACGCCGAGACGATCTGGAACTACCCGGCCGGCCAAGGGCAGCGCACCCAAGCCGATCACGCCGTCGTCGTCACCGGGGTCGACACGGCCAACGACGTGGTGCACCTCAACGACAGCGGCACCCCCGACGGCCGCGACGAGCAGATCCCGCTGGCCACCTTCACCCAGGCCTGGGCGACCAGCAACAACCTGCTGATCGTCACCCGGTAGGGGCGCCACCTGCGCGAGCGTGCGCAATTGTCCGGCATTTTCCCAGGCGGAGTCGAACGTTTGTGCACGCTGGGAATAGGGGCTTGCGGGCTCAGCCGATCTGGCCCTGCACCACCGGCAGGCCCGGATCGGTTGCCACGTCCAGCGGCGACGGCGCCGCCCCGGCGGCGATCAGGTGCGCCGCGAACGACGCGATCATCGCCCCGTTGTCGGTGCACAGTCGCGGTGGCGGGATGCGCAGGGCCAGACCTGCTGCCGCACAGCGTTCTTCGGCGAGTTCACGCAAACGCGAGTTGGCGGCCACCCCGCCCGCGATCAGCAGGGTTTCGACCCCCAACTCGGTGGCCGCACGCACCGCCTTGGCGGTCAGCACGTCGGCGACCGACTCCTGGAAACCGGCTGCCACGTCGGCCGGCGAGTAGTCCGGGGTCTTCTCGACGTAGCGGGCGACGGCCGTTTTGAGCCCCGAGAAGCTGAACACGTACGGGGCGTCGCGCGGGCCGGTCATGCCGCGCGGGAAGACGATCGCGTCGCGGTCGCCGGTGCGGGCCAGCTCGTCGAGCACCCGTCCGCCGGGGTAGCCCAGCCCGAGCAGCCGGGCCACCTTGTCGTAGGCCTCCCCCGCGGCGTCGTCGACGGTGCTGCCCAGCTCGACGATCGGCTCCCCCAGTGACCGCACGTGCAGCAGGTGGGTGTGGCCGCCGGAGACCAGCAGGGCCACACATTCGGGCAGTGGACCGAACTCGTAGACGTCGGCGGCCAGGTGCCCGCCCAGGTGGTTGACCGCGTAGAACGGCACCCCCCATGCCGCCGCGTAGGCCTTCGCCGCGGCGGCACCCACCAGCAGCGCGCCCGCCAGGCCCGGCCCGATGGTGGCCGCCACCGCGTCGGGACGTTCGATGCCCGCCTTGTCCAGCGCCCGGCGCATGGTCGGGCCGAGTGCCTCCAGGTGCGCCCGCGACGCGATCTCGGGCACCACCCCACCGAACCGGGTGTGCTCTTCGACGCTGGAGGCCACCTCGTCGGCCAGCAGAGTCAGCGTGCCGTCTTGGGCCAGCAGGGTGATGCCGACACCTGTTTCGTCGCAGGAGGATTCGATGGCCAATACGACTGTCATCCGCCGGCCTCCCGTCGCATCGTGTAGGCGTCGGCGCCGTTGCGGTAGTAGCCCTTGCGCACACCCATCTCGACGAAGCCGACATCGCGGTACAGCGCGATCGCCGGGGCGTTGTCGGTGCGGACCTCCAGGTACACCACCGCGTCGCCGGCGTGGTCCAGCAGGTCGGCCAGCAGCCGTCGCCCGATGCCCCGGCCCTGACATGCCTGGTCCACCCCGATGGTGTGCACCTCGAATTCGTAAGGCGCACTGCGGCCCAACCGCGCGATCCCGGCGTAGCCGACCACGGTGTCGCCGATCCGGGCGGCTACGTAGTGGTTGTCTCGCGCGCCGATCGCCCGGCTGAACGCCTCGGCCGGCCACGGGTCGTCACCGGGGAACAGTTGCGACTCCAGCTCGGCGCAACGATCAGCGTCACTGTCCACCAGCGCGCCCAATGCCACCGGCACAGCAGCCGAAGCCGACGGCTTGGCGTCGGGGCGCCGCAGATACAGCGGTACCAGCGGCGTCGGCGCCGTGTCCCAATCTCCCACCGCCGCAACCAGTCCGATCGGCGTCGGGTAGGAGACGTCGAGCACCGGCAGTCCGAACAGCTCGGCGTGCGCGGGTGAGCCTGCCACCGCGACCGCATCGACGGGGTCGACATCGGCCGGGGCGTTCACCGCCGGGCCCGCCACTCGGGCGCCGTCGCGGTAGCGCGCCCAGTAGACCTCGCGGCGGCGGGCGTCGGTGACCACCAGGGTCTCACCGGGGGTGCGGACCCCGATCGCGTCCAGGCTGCACACCCCGTACACCGGAATCCTCAGGGCGTGGCCGTAGGCCACCGCGCTGGCCATCCCGACCCGCAGCCCGGTGAACGGCCCCGGCCCGCAACCCACCACCACCGCGATCAGGTCGGCCATGGTCAGGTCCGCATCGGCAAGGGCAGCAAGAACATTGGGGGTGAGCCGCTCGGCGTGCGCGCGGGCGTCGAGGGTCACCCGCTCGGCCAGCAGGGTGTGCCGGTCTGGCGCCACCAGGCCCGCGGTGACCGCGGGCGTGGCGGTGTCGATGGTCAGGATCGCTCGCGTCACGGTGTGTGCCACCGCCAGGTCGCGGTGCGCACTTCGGAGTCCGCTCCCCGGTCGAGCCGGATATCCAAGTGCCGCTCGGAGAGTCGCTCGGCCAGGCCCTCACCCCACTCCACGACGACGACGGCGTCGTCGAGCTCGGTGTCGAGGTCCAGCGAGTCCAACTCTGCAGGCAGGTCCAGGCCGTCGGTGTCGAGCAGCCGGTACAGGTCGACGTGGATCATCGCCGGGGCGCCGGGCCGGCGTGGACGGTGTTCGCGAGCCAACACATACGTCGGGGAGGTGACCGGGCCGTCGACGTCGAGTGCAGCAGCGATTCCCTTGGCCAGCACCGTCTTTCCCGCTCCGAGTGGACCGCTGAGCACCACCACGTCACCGGCCCGCAACTGCGCGCCCAGCCGGGCACCCAGCGCGACGGTGTCTTCTGCGGTCGCCAGTGCCTGCGTCTGGCTCACTGACGCCCGGCCTTGCGGCGGCGCCGGCGGGTCAGCCCCGCCCGGCGCGGTGTGGCGCGCTCCACCAACCGAACCAGCGCCTCGTCGATCGCGTCGGGCTCTTCCAGTTGCACCAGATGCCCGGCGCCGGGGACGATCACCAGCTCGCAGTCCCACAGCGTGGCCGCCATGGCCCGCGAATAGCCGGCCGGGGTGAGCAGGTCATGATCACCGCAGGCAACCAGGGTCGGGATCTTGGCCAGCGTTGTCAGCGCGGCACTTTCGTCGTGTACCTCCAACGCATGCAGGAAGCCCACCATGGTGGGGACCGGGGTGGCATGCATCATCGCCTCGGAGAAGGCCACCACGCTCGGGCTGATCGCGTCGGTGCCGTAGGAGGCGGCGCGCAGGATCGGTGCGATCACCCGCCGGGCGGCGCCGCGGCCGCGGTGCACCAGGCTGGGCGCATAACGGACGCTGAACTGCACCGCCTCCAGCGCCGGGTTGCGCAGGATCTCACCCAACGGAGAGCGTGAAACCCCCTTGGCCGCAGACGATATCAGCGCCGCACCCACGATCCGCTTACCGTAGTGCTGGGGAAACTGCCGGGCGTGCGCCAGTACGGTCATGCCGCCCATCGAATGCCCCACCAGTACCACCGGGCCGATGGGCACCGTCGCCGCCAGGACCGCCTCCAGGTCACGGCCCAGCCGGGGCACCGTGTAGGTCTGCGGCGGGGCCTCGGCCGAACCGCCGTGACCGCGCTGGTCGTAGAAGACCATCCGGACCTGGTCGCCCCATTCGGCGGCCAGTCGCGCCCGCTGAAAATGGAAGGAGCCCATCCGCAGGCAGAAGCCGTGCGCGAACACCACCGTCAGCGGCGCATCACGGGGACCGACGTCGCGCACCGCCAACTCGACGCCGTCATCGGTAACCACCACCGAGCTGTGGTCGTGCTCCAGGATCTCGAAATCCTCACCTGCGTAAGGATCATCACGGCTGGTACGCCGTGTCATCGAGCGGGCGATGGTGGTTCCGGCGATGGCACCGATCGCGGCCACCCCGGCCGCACCAGCGAGCCAGCCGCCGGTCCGCCATCTGCGGCTGTTATCGGCCATCGGCGCCCCGGTACGTCCTGGCCACCCGCCCGCGTGGGCTGTTCACCACCTCGTAGTGGATGGTTCCCAACGTGTCGGCCCAGTCCTGGGCCAACGGCTCACCGGCCGACCCGGGCCCGAACAGCACGACCTCGTCGCCCTCGGTCACGTCGACGGGCCCGGGGCCCAGGTCGACGATGAACTGGTCCATGCACACCCGCCCGACGCTGCGTCGGCGCCGGCCGTTGATCAGCACGTCGAAGCGTCCACTCAGCGGGCGGAACACGCCGTCGGCGTAGCCCATCGGGACCAGCGCAACGGTGGTGTCACGATCGGCGACCCAGGTGTGACCGTAGGAGACGCCCTCCCCGGCTTTGATCGAGCGAACAAACACCACAACGGATTTCAGTGTCATCGCCGGAATCAGACCCATGTCGCCGCGCTCCGGGATCGGACTCAGTCCGTACACGGCGATCCCCGGACGCACCAGGTCGTAGGCCAGGTCGCGTCGCATCATCGCTGCCGCGGAATTGGCCAGGTGCGCGACCTCGAACTCCAGTCCGTCGGCGCGGGCCAGGGCCAACAGATCGGAGAACCGCTGCCCCTGAACGTCATTGACCGGGCTGTCCGTCTCGTCGGCGCAGGCCAGATGCGACATCAGCCCGCGCACCCGGATCGCGTCGTCGGCCACGGCACGTCGCAGCGCCGCCACCAGCTCGCCGAATTCCGCGGCGCCGACTCCGTTGCGGTTCATGCCGGTGTCGGCTTTGACCGTCACCGTCGCGGTGCGACCGGTTCGGCTCACCGCGTCGAGCAGCTCGGTGAGCTGCCGCACCGAGGAGACGGCGATCTGCACGTCGGCGGCCAGTGCGGGGGCGAAGTCGGTGCCCGGCCCGTGCAGCCAGGCCAGTACCGGTGCGGTGATGCCGGCCGCCCGCAATGCCACCGCCTCGTCGACGGTGGCCACGCCGAGTTCGGCCGCCCCGGCGGCCAGCGCCGCGCGGGCCACCTGGGCCGCGCCGTGGCCGTAGCCGTCGGCCTTGACCACGGCCATCACGCCGGCCGCACCAGCGTGTTCGGCCAGCACCCGCACGTTGTGGGCGATGGCGTCGAGGTCTACCAGCGCTTGGGCGAGCAGGCCGGACGTTCGGGATGGGGCAGTCATGTCACCGTCGATTGTCCCAGAACCCGCGGGATGCTCCCGTCGGGCCGCCGAGTGTGCCGATCGATACGGGCGTGACGGCGAGTCGCGTATGACACCGCACACTCGGCGGGGAATCGCACATCAGTGCGAGAAGTGCTGCTGATCGTCGAAGTGCCCACCCGGCTTGAGCCTGTCCAGCGCGGCCACCGACTTCATGATGTCGTCGAACAGCGCCCGGGCCAGGTCCGCCGACAGGCCCTCGCGCACCACCACCCGCAGCACCGCGACGTCCTCGGCGCCCTCCGGCATGGTGTAGGCCGGCACCTGCCAGCCGAAGGTCCGCAGCTCGTGGGAGACATCGAACTCGGTGTAGCCGCGATCGCCGGCCAGCCGGCAACTCACCACCGGGATGGCCGAGCCGTCGCTGATCACCTCGAAGTGCTCGGACGCGGCCAGTTGATGCGACAGCCAGCGAGCGGTGTCGGACAGCGTCCGCATCACCTCGGTGTAGCCGCCGCGACCCATCCGCAGGAAGTTGTAGTACTGGCCGACCACCTGGTTGCCCGGCCGAGAGAAGTTCAGCGTGAAGGTGGGCATGTCGCCGCCGAGGTAGTTCACCCGGAACACCAGCTCCTCGGGCAGATAGTCGGCACTGCGCCACACCACGAAACCGATACCGGGGTAGGTCAGGCCGTATTTGTGGCCGCTGACGTTGATCGACACCACCCGCGGTAACCGGAAGTCCCACTTGAGATCCGGGTGCAGGAACGGCACCACGAACCCGCCACTGGCCGCGTCCACATGCACCGGCACGTCCGGCCCGCCACCCGCGGCGAGAGTGTCCAGGGCCGCGCAGATCGCCTCGACGGGTTCCAGCTCGCCGGTGTAGGTGGTGCCCAGGATGCCGACCACCCCGATGGTGTTCTCATCGACGGCGTCGACGACCTGCTCGGGGGTGATCACATAGCGGCCCTGCGCCATCGGCAGGTAACGCGGTTCGACATCGAAGTAGCGGCAGAACTTCTCCCACACCACCTGCACGTTGGAGCCCATCACCAGGTTCGGGGTGCGACCCTGCCAGTCGCCGACTTTCGAGCGCCAGCGCCATTTCATCGCCAGCCCACCCAGCATCACCGCCTCGCTGGACCCGACGGTGGACACCCCGACGGCGCTGGCCGGGTCGTCGTCGCGCAGGTTCTCGGCGTGGAACAGGTCGGCGACCATGCACACGCAGCGCTGCTCGATGGCCGCGGTCGCCGGGTACTCGTCCTTGTCGATCATGTTCTTGTCGAACGACTCCGTCATCAACGCCGACGCCTCGGGGTCCATCCAGGTCGTGACGAACGTGGCCAGATTCAGCCGTGAGCTGCCGTCGAGCATCAGCTCGTCATGAATGAACCGGTAGGCGGTCTGCGGGTCCATCGGGTCATCGGGCAGACGCAGCGCCGGGACCGGCGAGGTGAACATCCGGCCGGTGTAGGCCGGGGCGATGGTGTGCGCCGGAACGGACGGGTGCGAATGGGTCACGACAACTCCTCTACAGCTGGGCAAGGGCGGTGCGGATGTGGGCCACGATGCGTGACGCCGACGTCGGGGTGTCGGCGGGTCCGGGGTCGGCGGCCGACGCTGCGGCCGCCCGGGTGTGCACGAAGGTGGCGGCCGCGGCGGCCTGCGCGGTGGGCAGGCCGGACGCCAGCAGTGCGCCGATCATGCCGGACAGCACGTCGCCGGACCCGGCGGTGGCCGCCCACGATCCCCCGGCCGGGTTGAGGTACACCTGGCCGGACGGATCCGCGATAACGGTCACGTTGCCCTTCAACAGCACCGTGCAGCCCATCTGGTCGGCGAGTTCGCGGGCCGCGCCCACCCGGTCCGCACCGGGCGGGTGGCCGGTCAGCCGGGCGTACTCCCCGGCGTGCGGGGTGAGCACGGTCGGTGCCGTTCGATCGGCGACCAGCGACGGGTGGGCGGCCAGGATGGTCAACGCGTCGGCGTCGACGATCACCGGAAGGTCGGTGCCGAGGGCGAACCACAATGCTGCGGCGCCGGCCTCGTCGGTGCCCAGGCCGGGACCGACCACCCAGGCCTGCACCCGCCCGGCGGCGGCCGGGCTGGGCGCCGCCACCACTTCCGGCCAGTGCGAAACAACTTGCTCTGCAGCGCTTCCGGCGTAGCGAACCATGCCGGAGGTGGCGGCCACCGCCGCCCCGGCGGACAGGATGGCCGCACCGGGGTAGGCCGCCGAGCCGGCCAGGATTCCGGTGACGCCCTGGGTGTATTTGTCGTCGCGCGGGCCGGGTGCCGGCCAGAGCGCCTCGGCGTCGGCCGCCTCGAAGCCGTGCACGTCGGTGGCCGGCAGGTCCAGGCCGATGTCGATCAGCTCGACGCGCCCGCACTCCCCCAGCGCGTGAACGGGTTTGAGGCCGCCGAAGGTGACGGTCCGTGCTGCGCGCACCGCGGGCCCGTCGGCCGCGCCGGTGTGCGGGTCGAGGCCGCTGGGGATGTCGACGGCCACCACCGGAATGCGCGCCGCATCGACGGCGGCGAAGACCTCGGCGGCGTTGGGCCGCAGGGCGCCGTGCCCGGAGATCCCGACCACCCCGTCGATCACCAGGTCCGTCGCGGGCGGCACGGTATCGACGATGCGGCCGCCGGCTTTCCGGAACGCGGCCAGTCCCTTGGCGTGGGCACGTTCCGGGTCGAGCAGGATCGCGGCCGCCGCCACACCACGCCGACGCAGCAGGGTGGCGGCCCAAAGGGCGTCGCCGCCGTTGTCACCGGAACCCACCACCGCGCAAACGCTCCGGCCGGCCACCCCACCGGTGCGCGAGACCAACTCGCCGGCGATCGCAGTCGTCAGCCCGAACGCCGCCCGGCGCATCAGGCCGCCGTCGGGCAGGCTCGCCAGCAGTGGCGCCTCGGCGGCGCGGATCTGTTCAACGGTGTAGTAGTGGCGCACTGCTGCCTCCCTCGCTGCCCAAGGCTAGTGGGGACGGTGCCGGGTCAGCGGGTAACAGGCCAATCCGATGCCGACCGCGGCGAGGTGCCCGATCGCGGTGAAGTCGGGGTTGATCACCAGCGGGACGGTGAAGATCGCGATCAGCGCGATCAGATAGCCCCATCGCCAGGGCCGGCGGATCCGATAGGTCAGCACGGCTGCCACCCCGGCGAGGAAGTAGCTGACCCCGATGTCGCGGGCGTAGGTCAGGTGCTCGGACTCGCGGCGCAGGTTGATCAGCGCGTACAGCGCGGCCTGGCTGATGTAGGTGGCGCCGATGTGGGCGGCCAGGCCGACCTCGGCCCAGCGCCGGTGGCCCAGCCAGTGCTCGGCCGGCGCCAGGATCAACGTGAACAGCACCAGGTACGGCGTCCAGTCCTTGCCGTCGATCCACAGCAGGCTGGCGATCAGCACTTCGAAGGGGTCGGTGGCCAGGTGGTGCAGGTTGGTCGACTGGTCGACGAGGATGGCGTGCAGCCGCGGCCCGACCGAGTTCTGCACCACCGTGGTCACCAGCAGCACTGCCAGCCACAGATAGGTCAGCGGTGCGCCGTGCACGAAGTGCCACGCCGCTTCGAGACGGGTTTTCACGCGAACCACGGCGTACAGCGTCGCATGGGCGGTCCAGGCTGCGGTGGCCCATCCGCTGATAACGTCTGACGGAAATCAGGGCGTCCGCCTACGACCGGCGCCAATGGGATGGGGGCATCGATGAACGAACCGCGCGGGCCCATGCCCAACCCGCACGACCCGACGCAGTTCGCGCCGATGAATCCGTCGATGATGCCGCAGCCGGGGCAGGTGCCGCCGGCCTGGCCACCGATGCCGCCGAACCCGCCGCCCCACACCAACCGCCGACTGATTTGGGTCCTGCTGCGGCTGGTATGTGTGCTGACCGTAGCCGCTGTTGTACTCACCGTGACGCTCGTCGGCCGGAACCGGCACGCGGATGCGCACTCCACCACAGAATCGGACTCCGGCGGCGGGACGCCGTTACCCGTCTCCGCGCTCGACGGCCTGCTGCCGGCCAAGGATGTCATTGCCTCTGCAGTGAGCGATCCAGGCATCGGCCTTGTCAATGAGGGCCAGGGCATCGACACCGACATCATGGTTGACGCCGACTGCCAGGGGCTTACCTCTGTTTCCGGGCCGTCCTATGCCGGTTCCGGCTGGACCGCCATGCGCTGGCAACGGTGGAACAGTCCCACCGAGCCCGATGCACCGAGGCTGGAGCACCAAGTCCTGATGTCGGTAGCCGCCTATCCCAAGGCCGACGCTGCCCGTGCCTTCTACACCAAGCAGAACGCAGCGTGGCAGGAGTGCTCCGGCCGCATCATCAATTCCCGCACAGCCACCGTCAAGGACTCGCCCGATGCGTTCTGGACTGTCGGCGAGGTCACCGAGTCTGGCGGATTGCTCCAGGCCACCACCATCTTCGAGGGCGGCAGCGGCTGGTCATGCCGTGGCGCGCTCACCGTACGCAACAACGTTGTTGCCCGCGTCAGCGTGTGCGCAGACACGGATTCGGCAGCGGCAGCACGGACGATCCTCGACTCGATCACCGCGAAGATCGATGGGGTGCACCCATAACCGGACCGATCTCCCCGTGGCCGGGCGGCCAACTGCCGCCGCCCTGGCCGCCGATGCCGCCGAGTCGGCCACCCCGCGGCAACCGCCGCCTGATGTGGGTTCTGCTCGCGCTGGTCTGTGTGCTGACCGTAATCGCTGCGGTGCTCGCCGTGGCCCTCGTCCGCGGCGAACGGCGCGAAGGTGCGCAATCACCCACCACAACATCGGCATCGCCGACTCCCGACCACCACAGGCCGGTACCGGTGTCAGCTCTGGACGGGCTGTTGCCGGACAGTGGCGTGGTGTCGGCCGCGATGCGCGAACCTGACATCGGCCTCGTCGCTCACGGCGACGGTATTGCCGCCGACGTTGCGGTGGATGCCGATTGCCAAGGGGTAACCGGCCCTGCATCGCGGGACTACGCAGGCTCCGGGTGGACTGCTGTCCGCTGGCAAGTATGGAACAGCCCGGCCGCTCTCGAGCCCCCCAAACTCTGGAAGCACGTCTCGGTCACCGTCGCCACCTATCCGCAGGCCGACGCCGCCCGGTCGTTCTACACCAGTCAGAGCGCTGCGTGGCGCAGGTGCAATCTCCGTATCGTCAACGGCCGCTCTGCCAATGCGACGGAATCACCGGACTCGTTCTGGTACGTCGACAAAGTCAGCGACTCCGATGGAGTGCTCTCTGCCACCACGGCAAACGCCCAAGGCAACGGCTGGTCGTGTCAAAACAGGCTGACCGTCCGCAACAACGTTGCCGTCCGTGTCACCGTATGCGGGTACGGCCCTCCGGATGCGGCAGTGCGGACGCTGGTCGACACGATCACCCGGAAGGTCGACGCGGCCAGTTGAGCTGACCGAGTCAGGCAACCCTTGATCAGCCATCAGGGCTCGCGTATCGTCCGAGTCAATTACGCGACGGCCAGTAGCGAATAGATGGAGAGGGCTGTATTGATGCGCAACCGCTACGCCGGAGAACCGTTCAGCACGCCGACGTCGGAGATCGCCGCGGCCCTGGAGCAGGTCAGCATCCCCACCCTGCTGCTGACGTGTGTACACCTCACCGGCGACGCCCGATTCATCCGCGACTACTGGCAGAACGGGATCTTCCTCAACGAGATCCAGGGGTTCATGTCCGAGGAGGACAAGGCCCGGGCCCGCGCCGAAGCCCTGGAGGTGATCGCCGACTACCGCGATCGCGGCTGCCCGCAACCCGAGCCGCTGCCCGCCGACCTGGTCAAGGAGATGATGGACTGGGCGGCTTGCGAAGTCGTGCCGGACGCCTACCTGGGCCTGCTCGCCGAGGAACTCGACCTCGAAGGCGTCGACCCGCGCCGACCCGCCGCGTTGGACCACGCCGTCGCCAAGGACCTGCCGGTGGTGGTGGTCGGCTGCGGCGAATCAGGAGTTTTGGCCGGAATCCGGCTGGCGCAGAGCGGAATTCCGTTCACCATCATCGAGAAGAACTCCGGCCCCGGTGGAACCTGGTGGGAGAACACCTATCCGGGTGCCCGGGTGGACGTCGCCAACCACTTTTACTGCTTCAGCTTCGAGCCCAACAACGGCTGGGGCCACTACTTCGCCGAGCAGCCGGAACTGCAGGCGTATTTCACCGACCTGGTCGCCAAACACGATCTGGACCAACACATCCGGTGGAACACCGAGGTCACCGGCGCCACCTGGGATGACGACGACGGGGTCTGGACCCTGAGCATGCGCGGCGCCGATGGCACGGTGTCGGCGATCCGGGCACGCGCCGTGATCACCGCGGTCGGCCAGCTGAACCGCCCACATCTGCCCGACATCGAGGGTGCCGAGGACTTCACCGGGCCGTCGTTTCACTCCGCGGCATGGGATCACAGCGTCGACGTGACCGGCAAGCGGGTGGCATTGATCGGGGCGGGCGCCAGCGGATTCCAGATCGCCCCGGCGATCGCGGAAAAAGTGGAGCACCTCACGGTGTTTCAGCGCACCGCGCAGTGGATGTTCCCCAACCCGATGTATCACGACGCGGTCGGCGACGGAGTGCGCTGGGCTCTCGAGCACCTGCCGTTCTACGCCCGCTGGTACCGCTTCCTGCTGCTGTGGCCCGGAGCCGACAAGGGCCTGGAAGCCGCGCGGGTGGACCCGGACTATCCCGACCAGGACCACGCCGTGAGCGAGATCAACGCGATGGCCCGAATGATGTTCACCGGGTGGATCACCGATCAGGTCGGCGACGACCAGGAGCTGCTGGCCAAGGTGCTGCCGGACTATCCCGCGACCGGGAAGCGCACCCTGCAGGACAACGGCACCTGGCTCAAGACGCTCAAACGCGACAATGTCGAACTGAACCGCACTGCGATCTGCAGGATCACCCCGCACGGCGTGGAGACCGAGGACGGCGTCCACCACGATGTCGATGTGATCGTGTACGCCACCGGTTTTCGGCACACCGACGTGTTGGCGCCGATGCAGGTCACCGGCCGCGACGGAACCGACCTGCACGAGCTGTGGGGCAGCCGGCCGTACGCGTACCTGGGAATCACCGTGCCGCAGTTCCCGAACTTCTTCCTGATCTACGGCCCCGGCGCGCACCTGGCGCACGGCGGCAGCCTGATCTTCAACTCCGAGTTGGAGATGCGCTACATCGACGCCTGCCTGGCCCGCCTCGCCGACGAGCGGCTGCACTCCATCGAGCCGACCGCCGAGGCGGCCGCCGAGTGGCATCAGGCCACCCAGGACGCGATCAGAAAGACGGTCTGGGCGCACCCGGCGATCAAGCACTCCTACTTCAAGAACGCCGACGGTGAGATCCACACCGTGAGCCCGTGGCGGCTCGACGAGTATTGGTCGGCAGTGCGCGAACCGGACTGGTCGCAGTTCGTCGTCAGGCAGGGAGGCCACCCATGAGCGGAGTCGTCGTCACCGGAGCGGCATCCGGGATCGGGCGGGCGTGCGCGCAGGCGCTGGTCGCCGATGGTCGCCGGGTTGCGTTGTGGGACATCGCACCCGGAGTCACCGACGTCGCCGAGAGTTTGGGGATGCCCGGCGCGGTGGTCGACGTGTGCGACGACGCCGGCATGTCCGCCGCGGTCGCAGCTGCGGCCGAGGCGCTCGACGGCATCGACGGTCTGGTGCATGCCGCGGGCCGGGTGCTGCCCGAACCGGTCGGCGCCTACAGCGGCGAATCCTGGGACGCCGTCATGGATGTCAACCTGCGCGCGCAGGCGATGCTCGTGCAGGTGATGCTGCCGCACCTGGAGACCGTCGCGCGGGCCGGCGGCGACCCGGCGGTGGTCGGCATCTCCAGCATCGAAGCGCTGACCGCCAACCCGTTCATCCCGGCCTATTGCGCTTCCAAGGCAGGCCTTTTGGGGATGACCCGGTCGATGGCCGCACAACTGGGCCCGGCTGGAATCCGGGTCAACGCCGTCTGTCCGGGGTTCATTGCGACCCCGATGCTGCAGATCGCGCTCGACGTCGAAGAGGTCGCGGCCGGATTCGTGGCCGCCGCACCGCTGGGGCGCATCGGCCAGCCGGACGAGGTGGCTGCGGCGGTGGCGTTCTTGATGTCGCCGCGAGCGTCGTTCATCACCGGCACCCAGATCGTCGTCGACGGTGGGGTCACCGCCCGGCATCCCTAGACGGGCCGCGCCGTTCTGCGGCTAGGCGTAGGCAGGGGTGTTCGCGCGCGCCGCGGCCTTCTCCTCATCGCGCTTGGCCACTTCGTCGAGCGCAGCGACGAATCGTGCGACATCGTCACGAGCCTGCTCACCCTCGGGGCCCAAGTCCGAGCGATCAAAGACGCGCCAGAACCGCAACAGCGGCTGGACCACGTGGTCATGGTGAATACGCCGGTCGTAGATGCCGGCTTTGGCGATGACGACGGCGTTCTCCCGGAACTCGGGCATGGTGGCACCAGGCATGGTGAAGCCGATGACCTCGTCTCGGATCGCGGCCATCGCAGCGTCCGGTGCAATCTCCAAAGCTGCCGCCGTGAGGTTGCGGTAGAACACCATGTGCAGGTTCTCGTCGGCGGCGATTCGCGCCAACAGTCGATCGGCAACGGGACAGTTGGAGACCCGGCCGGCATTGCGGTGCGATATCCGGGTCGCGAGCTCCTGCAATGAGGTGTAGGCCAGAACTTCCAAGGCCGTCTTGTTGCCCGAGTCGTAACCGGCGATGACGTGCTGCATCCGCATGTCTTCCAGCTTCACGGGGTCCACACCGCGAGTGACGACCAGGTAGTCACGCAAAGCTATGCCGTGGCGTCCTTCTTCGGCCGTCCACTGCCCGACCCAACTGCCCCAGGCGCCGTCGCGGCCGAACTGTGTCGCGATCTCGCGGTGATAGGACGGCAGGTTGTCTTCGCTGAGCAGGTTGACGACCAGCGCTGCTTTGGCAACGGGATTCAAGGGCGAGTCCTCGGGAACCCAATCCTCACCACCGAGGAACGCGAAATCACGCCCTACGCTCCACGGGATGTAGTCATGCGGTTGCCACGGCTGTGCCATCGCGAGATGGCGGTTCACGTTTGCCTCGACCGCCGGCTCCAGCTCGCGCAGCAGCGCGACTTGCAAATCCTCCACGGGCTACCTCATCCGTAGAACTGATATGGCCATTCGACTAAAAACACCTGCGTGACAACGACATTACCTTTAATTTCATGATTTTTTCAGGACTTCTTCACCCGCTTTGCGATGGCGCGTGCCAGTCCGCCACCACCGTGAGTCCACCATCGAGGAACTGCTGCCGACACTGGCCGCGCTGGATCTTGCCGCTGGAGGTGGTGGGGATCGACAAGGGCGCCACCAGCATCACGTGGTGCGTCTCGAGGAGATGCTTCTGAGCGATCGCGTCCCGGATCCCCTCCATGACGGCACCGAGTTCGGCATCCCCGATGCCGCGGCGATCCACCTCCTGTACGACCACCAGTTGGGCGCGGGCGTCAGGTCCCGGCGACGTTGTGAAGACCGCGCCCCGATTCGCCACCAGCGCCGGATTGCAGTCCTGCACGGTGAACTCGATGTCGTGAGGGTAGTAGTTGCGGCCGTCGACAACGACCAAGTCTTTGCATCGCCCGATGATGAACAATTCGTCGGCGCACAAAAAACCCATGTCCCCGGTACGCAGGAACGGACCCTCCCCCGTCTCGGCAAGGTAGCCGCCGAAGGTCTGGGCGGTCTCTTCCGGCCTTCTCCAATACCCTTGTCCGACACTGGGACCGGAGACCCAGATCTCACCGACCTCGTCGGGACCGCAGGCGCGGCTGGTCGCCGGGTCGACGATGACGACATCCTGCCGGGGCCGGCCGCACGCCACCACCGCCGCGGCGGTCGGACTGTCTGGGGCGACGTCGACCACGCGGTCCTGCGCCAGCGCGCTGCGGTCGACGTATCGAACCCCGGCGACCGCCGCATCCGACCCGCCGGACACCAACACGGTTGCCTCCGCGAGCCCGTACACCGGCATAAACATCTCCAGTTTGAAGCCGGCCGGGGCGAAGGCATCGGCGAACGCCGCCAGTGTCGCGGCACGCACCGGCTCCGCGCCGACGTGGACGGTGGTCAGGCTGGACAGGTCCAGCGCCGCGCGTTCCGCCGCGGTGCTGCGTTCGACACATCGGCCGTAGGCGAAGTTCGGCGCGGTGGCGATCGTGGCACGCTCCCGGGAGATGGCTTCCAACCATCGCATCGGACGTTTGATGAACGCCGCCGGGGACATCAGCGCGGTGGTGGCCCCCAGATACAGCGTCACCAGGACGACGCCGATGAGACCCATATCGTGATGGGGAGGCAGCCACGACACGCAGATCATTCGGTCGTCTGCGTCCCACGACTGACGGTTGGCCTCAAGATTGTGGAGCAGGTTGCGATGGGTCAGCACCACGCCTTTCGGTTCGGTGGTGGAACCCGACGTGTACTGGATCATGGCGACGGAGTCGGCTTCGATGTCCGGCGGCACCCAGTTTGCGGGGTCTGCGGCCGCGGCGTCAGCGATCACACACCAGCGCGGTGCTTGCCCGTCTGTCAGATCATCGACGGCAGCCTGGGTATTGGCTTGAGTATCGGCGGTGGACAGCACGAAGCGGGCCTGGGCATCGGGGACGACCGAGCTGAGGCGCGGGGCCAACTTCTGGTGCGCCGGCACCGCCACGGCGCCGGCCAGGACACAGCCGAAGAACGCAGCCACGGCATCGAGTCCCGGACGGACCAACACCAGCACCCGCTCGCCCGCCGCACCTTGTTGTTGCAGGTATGACGCGATCGCTCGCGCCTTGAGCGTGAGCTCACCATAGGTCAGCTGGGTGCGGTCCTCATCGTCGCCGTTGTAGGAGAAGCTGAACGCAACCTTGTCCCGATACTGCTCAGCGCGTCGCTGCAGCAGATCCACGAGCGTGGTCTCGCTGGGCAAGTCGTAGTCCGACAACTCGTCTCCCTGTCGTGCGGTTCATCTTGGTTGGTTGCACCCTAACGAAACCTCGACAGGGAACCGACGGGGCTGAGAGCGTGCTCTAGAAGAGGTCGCTCCATTGGAAGGCGGCAATGGCGTCGCTCACCTGGGTCCACAGGTCACCGCCGGCGAAGTCGGTCGCCTCGCCGGCACCCGCGCCACCGAAGTAGTCGTCGGGGACGGTGGGGAAGTCGACTCCGGCCCACGGCGGAATGGGTGGGCTGGTGGGCGCATCCTTGCCGTCGCCCGCCACATTCCAGTTCGCACCGAGCAGTTGGGAGGCCAGCTCGGAGAAGCTCAGCCATGCCCCCATGGGACCGACCGCATGGCCCTCGAAGCCGAGGCTACCCAGAACGGGAACACCGAGGAGGTTGATGCCGAGGCTGTTGATCATCGAGCCACCGACGACGGGGACCGTCAGGGCCGGATCCCCGTTGCTGTCGTAGATCTCCCACGGTTTGTGGGCCACTTCGCCGCCGGTGAGCAGCCCGCCGAAGGCGAATTCCAGGTTGTCGATCTGCATGGGTGCCGGCAGCAGACCCGCATTGTTGATCATCGGCAGCAGGAAGTTGAGGTTGAGGGTGGCACCGTTGAAGTAGGCGCCGGTCATGTTGGCGATGATCTCGCTGAAGCTGTCGCCGTCGCTGATGCTGTTCGACAGCGCGATCCACGGGGAGATGGACGGGCCCAGCGCACCCATGATGACGCCGCTCAGCGGTGACGACATGAAGTCGAGGACCGTGTTCACCAGGTTGGAATCGATGTCCGGCGGCAGGAAACCGGGTATCTGGCTCAGCAACAGGTTGTGGTCGGCCGCGATGGTGAAGGCCGTCGTTGCGGCCTTCGTCGCGTCGTCGGCGTTGATCAGATCCCAGGACGTGAACACCGCCTTGATGTTGTCCTGCATCTGCTCGGAGGCGGCGGTGAGGCTCGCCGGATCATTGATCAGCATCTGCATGAAGCCGACCATGTTGACCAGGCTCTGCTGGAATCCGACACCGGGCGCCAAGCCGTAATTGTTGACCAGCTGGGTGAGGTTGGCGGACCCGGCGTTGAATGCGTCCTCCCAGGCACCGGTGAGCTGAATCGCCGGGGCCTGGACACCGGAAGCGCTGGGCAACGCCGGCGTCACCGGAGGCACCGCGATAAGGCTGGCGCCTGCGATCGCGATACCGGCGGTGACGTAGGGCTTAGGGGCTAACTGCACGGCCATCTCCTTTTAAAGGTTGGTGATCTTCTGGTCTTCAGAGCGCAGGGTTATCCGGGCTGGCCGTCGCTGCCGGCAGTACCGCCAGTGCCGTCGTTACCGCCGGTGCCGGTGCCGGTAGCGGCACCACCGTTACCAGCTGCCCCGCCGGACGCGCCGGTGCCGGCCCCGCCGGCGGCACCTGTGCCGCCGGCTGTGCCGTCGGTGCCTGCCGTACCGCCGGCACCGCCCGCGGCGCCGTTGCCGCCCTTGCCGCCGTTGCCGCCGTCACCGCCGTCATAGCCGTTGCCGTTGGCGCCCGGGGCGGTACCGCCGTCACCGCCGGCGCCGCCCTTACCGGCGTTGCCACCGGCCCCGCCGGCGCCACCGACGCCACCGGTCCCGGTGTTCGCGGCGCCGCCGGCACCGCCCTTGCCGGCGTTGCCGCCGGCCCCGCCGTTGCCGCCGTTCTCACCGGCCGCCTGCAGATGGTCGGCACCGGCAGTGCCGGTCCCGCCTACACCACCGGCACCGCCGGCTCCGCCGACGCCACCGTTACCGCCGGCCCCGGTGGTCCCGTCGGTGCCGCCACCGGTGGCCTTGCCGCCGGCACCACCGTCACCGCTGTGGCCGCCGACCCCACCGATGCCGCCATTACCGCCGGCCAAGCCATTACCGGACGCGTCGACACCGCCATTTCCGCCGACGCCACCGGCACCGCCGACGCCACCGGTTCCGCCGGCGCCACCGTCACCGGCGGTACCGCCGTCAGAGGCACCGCCGACACCGCCCTTGCCGGCGCTACCCCCGGCCCCGCCGGTGCCGCCGTTGGCACCCGCGGCGGTCGCAGAGCTGGCACCCGCCGTCCCGGCACCACCTGCGCCACCGGCGCCACCGGCGCCACCCTTACCGCCGTCACCGTTGGTGGCGGTGGTGCCGCTACCGGCGCCGCCGTTGCCGGCCGTACCGGCCGTACCGCCGGCACCGCCAGCCCCGCCGTTGCCGGCATTGCCGCCGGCCAGACCATTACCGGACGCGTCGACACCGCCCTTGCCGCCGGTACCGCCGACACCACCGACACCACCCTTGCCGCCGGTGCCGGCGTTACCGCCAGTCCCGGTGTCGGAAGTACCGCCATTGCCGCCGTTACCACCCGCGCCACCGGCGCCGCCGTCCAGGCCGTTGCCGCCGGCTCCTGCTGCGGGCGCGACGCCGTTGGCGCCGACGACGCCGTCAGCGCCGGTGCCACCCTTGCCGCCGTTACCGGCGTCGGCGCCATTGGTGCCGTTACCGCCGTTACCGCCGTTACCGCCGGCCCCGCCGGTGCCGGCCGCGCCGGTGGTGCCGTCGCCACCGTTGCCGGCATGGGCGTCGGTCAAGGAACCGGCCGTAGCGCCGGAGCTGTTGCCGCCGTTACCGCCGTTACCACCACCGGCACCGCCGGCACCACCGGCACCACCGATGTAGGTGCCGTCGCCACCGTCGCCGGCATTACCGCCGGGACCGCCGACTCCGCCGAGGAAGCCCTTGGCGCCGCCGGCACCACCGGCACCACCGGCACCACCCCAGCTGATCACGCCGTTACCGGTGGCCCCGTCGGCGCCGGCCCCGCCGGAACCGCCGACACCACCGGCACCACCGGCGATACCGGCATTTCCACCCTTGCCACCGGCTCCGCCGTCGCCGGCGTGGCTGAGCACGGTGCCGGTCGGAGCGCTGGTGACAGAGCCGTCGTTGACCCAGCCGGTCGCGGCACCGCCGTTACCGCCGTTACCGCCGCCGCTGCCGTCGCCCTGGAGGCCGGCCGCGTTGGCGCCTGCGCCGCCGGTACCACCGGCACCACCCTGGAATGTTCCGGTCCCGCCGTTACCGCCGTTACCGCCGGCACCGCCGACGCCGCCGTCACCGCCGAAGGTCCGAACGGTGTTGCCGGTGGCGGTCGCCGAGCCGCCGTTGCCGCCGTTGGCGCCGGCGCCGCCGGTGCCGCCGGTCCCGCCCTTCGCGCCGTCAAAGGCTCCGGTGGCGTTACCGCCGTTGCCGCCGTTGGCACCCGCGCCACCGGTACCACCGTTTCCGCCGACGTGGGTGCCGTCACCACCGTTGGCACCTACCGCACTGACGCCGTTGACGCCGTCGACGGCAGCACCACCGTTACCGCCGGTGCCACCGGTACCACCGGTCAGACCCTTGCCGCCGACACCGGCGGCACCACCGTCACCACCGGTGCCGCCGCTGTTGGTGGTGGTCGGGTCGCCCGAGGTGCCGCCGTTACCACCCGTGCCGCCGGTGCCGCCGTTGCCGAGGTAGGCCCCGCTGTTGTCGGTGGCCGCGTCACCGCCGGCCCCACCGGCCCCGCCGGCCGCGGCCACCCCGCTCTGGCCGCCCTTCCAGAAGTTGCCGCCGGCCGCACCGCCGTTACCACCGTGGCCGCCCGCCCCGCCGCCCGGGTTGTCGGTGGTGCCGGCAGCGCCGTTACCTCCGGCACCGGCCTGGCCGCCGTTGCCACCGTTGCCATAGCTGAAGCCGGCCCGCGTGCCGCCGGCCCCGCCGTTGCCGCCGTGCCCACCGTTGCCGGTGCCGCCATTGTCGAAACTGCCGACCAGGCCGGCCGCGCCGGCACCGCCGGTCCCGCCGTTGCCGAAGAACCAGGCGACTGCCTTACCGCCGGCCCCACCATTCCCACCGTCCGGGTCGGCCGCCGTGGCGGCGCCACCGGCACCACCGGCCCCACCGTTGCCCATGTACGCACCACCGATACCGCCGGCACCACCGTCCGCTCCGGCGCCGCCGTCGCCGCCGGCACCACCATTGCCGAACCCGACCGCGTTTCCGCCGTCACCGCCGGCCATGCCCGCGATATTGCTGTCCCAGCCAGCCCCACCGTCACCGAACCACAATCCGCCGACGCCGCCATCGGGGGAATCAGCCGTTCCGGCGGCGCCGTCACCGATCAGGTACTGCCCGGCCATGGTGTTGATGGCGCCGTTGACCATCTCACCCAGGTCGCTGTTGATCCATGCCTCCATGCCGGTGTGCAGTGGGGTGTAGAACCATTGGTCGATAAACGACGTCATGTCGAAGATGCCCGCATCAGCCGGGCCCATGTCGAAGCCTGGCGTGGCATCCGCGGGATTCAGCAGATCAGTGAGCCAACCGAAGTCGAAGACGTCGTCAAAGTCGGCCTGTGCCTGCGGCGCGGTTGCCAGCGGGGCCATCCCGAACGCCAAGAACGCAGCCATGGTGCTACCGGCACCGATCACCCGGTTGTGGCGCCGCCCGCTCCTACCCTGAAGGTCGCGCTGGCTGTTGGTGTGACGACGGCTCATGTGCGAACCCCTCATTCTGTGAACAGACCTATCCGGCAGTTGAGATTTCTCAGCGAACACCAATCTAACCTGAGAGTTACATTCCAAGCAACGCTATGCGCGAATTTGCTTGAAAATTTCCACGAACGTCAGTACCGTGCATTCTCAAGACCCCCCACCGGACTTGCCCCCCAGCAAGGCCGGCACCTTTATCGCAGTTCACAGAGTAGATACAGGTACGTCAACGCCACATTGACGGTCGGCATCGCTTGGGATCCTTAGTGAACTGACTCTTTGCCATGCCTCCGTGTCGGACGTATGCCCATCAGATAATTTCTCAGTCTCGCAAGTTCACCAGGATGCGGGCTCTTAGTTTCAAGGTCACCGACGGTCACCGGCTTGACCTGGTGGGATCGACGGAGGCCCATCCCAGCGGCATCGGTGGGCCGGCTTCAGAACACCCAGCTCTGCGGGGCCGCGATGACGAAACCGTGGGTGGTCACCGGACCGGTGGCGTTCTGCGGTTCCTTGAGCTCGCAGACCAGCTCGGCGAACGGCGGGACCCCGCAGACCATCGACTCACTGGGTGAGAAATCCCAGAACACCACCTTGTGGCCCACCGGAATCGTCACGGCAGGCTCTCCGGCGACCAGCGCGTCCGGCGGTGCGGGCACAAAGCGCGCCGGTGCGCTTGCCTTCCCGTAGATACCGGGTAGCTGCACGGCGCCGTCGCCGGGCGCCACGCCCGGAATGTCGCCGGCACAGGTGATGTCGTGGGTGATCCTGCCGCGCCACATCGTGCAGACCACGCCCGACTCGGTACCGAACACCACGCTCGGGGTCTGGCGTAGATCACTCACCGAAGCAGGCAACGGCCCACTGTCGTCGATCAGAGAGTCGATGTCGGGAATCGTCGGTGCGGCAGCGGCATTCGGCACCACCGTCATCATCAGGGTTGCCGACGCCACCGTCGCTGCCAGTACCCAACGCCCCACCGAAGCCCTCATTCGCCGTCGAACCCTCAACATACGAACGGCACGCTCGCCGGTCAACTGTTGTCTGAGCCCACCGACGCGGGTTTGGTATCGCGCCACCAGCAATAGATGAACAACAGCATCGACATCACCAGTGCCACGATCACCCACAGCGTGATCGTGACATCGATCCAGGAGCCGATCGGCGGTGCGTCCGGCAGTGCGTTGCGCAGCGGGACCACCGCGAAAAGCATTGCCGCGTACCACGTCGCCATCGGCGGTTGGAATTTGCGACGGCCCAGGAAGGTCAGGTTCGCGACCACGACGGACACCGCGGCCAGGGCGATCAGCACGCCTACGATCACGGCACCGAACGCCACGGTGCTCGGGGACCGGTGCAGCGTCACCCGATACGGACCGGCCTCATGGTCGCTGGCGATCTCGTTGTGCCAGCCGGCGATGTGGTCGACGAATATCGGTGAGATGCGTTGCGGCACTGTGGAATCGCCACGCAATATGTCGACGGTGATCGGCCCGGTCTGGTAGTGATCGAACGGCCACTTCGACGAGTTTCCGGAGACGGTCAGCGGGACCGGGAACTCACCGGGAACCATGCCCTTGGTCCAGCTGCGCTTGGTTGGCGTGACCGCCGAGTGCACCGCGATGCTCAGATCTTCGGTGAGCCCGTGGGTGGCCGAATCGAGCAGTGCGGGAACGGGATTGATGGTGACCTTTCCGGCCAGCGTGCCCTTCACCGTCAGCAGGTCTTCGAGGTCGATGGTCACGGTCGTTCCGTCTGCCGCGGCCTGGCCGTCAGTGAGCTGACGCGGGCAGCCGCATCCGGCCCGCTCGTAGAGCCCGACAGTGACGACGTAGGACGCGATGAAGAACACCGCCATGCCCAGGATCAGCAGCAGTCTGGTCCGCAGGACGTGCGCGGCGGGCTCGTGGGACAAGGTGGGGCTCCCTCACTCGTGTAACCCCCCGCGGTCGAGCGTGTCAGAACACCTGGCTCTGCGGCGCAGAAATGACGAACCCGTGAGTGACCGGCGCGCCGCCCTTGGGCCCGTTCTCGCGTGCGGCATGCAGCACACACGCCACGTCGGTACCGGTCGGAATACCGCACACCAGCGACTGGGTGGGCGAGAAATCCCAGAACACGATCTTGCGGCCGGGCAGCAGCATGGTCGTCGGAACCTTCGCCGGATCACCGAGCAGCCCTTCGGGGGCGAACGGCTGGAACTGCGCCGGCCCGCTGCCGTCGGCGTAGACGGTGCCCAGGCTCACGCCGTGGGTTCCCGCCGGCGCGCCGATGATATTGCCCGCACAGGCCACACTGTGGGTGACCTTGCCGCGGCTCTTGCGGCAGGCCAGACCGGTCGGGGTGGTGAACGCCAGGTCGGGAATGCCGGTGAGGTCGCCGACCGAGCCGGGCAGCGGCCCACTGTCGTCGATCAGCGGCCCCAGATCCGGAACTTCTCCTGCCGCAACAGCATTGGGCGCCTGGGCGAACACGGCCAGCGCAGCGGCCACCACCACCAGAAAACGTCGCACTGAATACTCCCGCTACTCGACGGTGACCGATTTGGCCAGATTGCGCGGCTTGTCCACGTCATAGCCGCGGGCCTGCGCCACGCCCGCGGCGAACACCTGCAGCGGAATGGTCGACAGCAGCGGCTGGTAAAGCGTTGATACCGCGGGGATTTCGATCAGATGATCAGCGTAGGGCCGAACCGTCTCGTCACCCTCTTCGGCGATCACGACGGTAACCGCGCCGCGCGCCTGGATCTCGCGGATGTTGGAAAGCAGCTTGGCGTGCAGCATCGCGGCATTCTTCGGCGAGGGCATCACCACGATCACCGGCAGGCCCTCTTCGATCAGCGCGATCGGGCCGTGCTTGAGCTCGCCGGCGGCGAACCCCTCGGCATGCATGTAGGCGAGCTCCTTGAGCTTGAGGGCGCCCTCGAGTGCCACCGGGTAGCCGACATGGCGGCCCAGGAACAGGATGCTCGACGACTGCGCGTAGCACCGAGCCAGCTCGGTGACCGATTCCATGCCGTCGATGACCCGCTGGATCAGCTCAGGCATACCCTCCAACTCGTGGTACTCGCGTGCCACCTCGTCGGGGTACTTGGTGCCGCGGGCCTGAGCCAGGGCAAGGCCGACAAGGTAATTCGCGGTCACCTGAGCCAGGAAGGTCTTGGTCGCGGCGACGCCGATCTCCGGGCCGGCCCGGGTATAGAGCACCGCGTCGGCCTCCCGCGGGATCTGCGAGCCGTTGGTGTTGCAGACCGCCAAGACCTTGGCCTTCTGCTCTTTGGCGTGCCGCACCGCCTCCAGGGTGTCGGCGGTCTCACCGGACTGGGAGATGGCCACCACCAGCGTGCTGCGGTCCAAAACCGGGTCGCGGTACCGGAATTCGCTGGCCAGTTCGATCTCCACCGGCAGTCGTGTCCAGTGCTCGATGGCGTACTTGGCCAGCAGGCCCGAGTGGAATGCCGTGCCGCAGGCCACCACGAACACCTTGTCGATCTCGCGCAGCTCCTGATCGGAGAGGCGTTGCTCGTCGAGCACGATCCGGCCGAGGTCGAAATGCCCCAGCAGGGTGTCGGCCACCGCGGTGGGCTGCTCGGCGATCTCCTTGAGCATGAAAAACTCGTAGCCGCCCTTCTCAGCGGCCGACAGGTCCCAATCGATCTTGAACGACCGGGCGTTGCCGGCGTCGTCGTTACCGGCGAAGTCGGTGATGCGATAGCCGTCAGCGGTGAGCACCACAACCTGGTCCTGACCCAGCTCGACGGCATCCCTGGTGTATTCGATGAAGGCGGCGACATCCGAGCCCAGGAACATCTCGCCGTCGCCGATACCGACCACCAGCGGGGTGGACCGGCGGGCCGCCACGATGGTGCCGGGCTCGCCGGCGTGGGCGAACACGACGGTGAAGTGGCCCTCCAGCCGGCGCAACACGGCCTGTGCGGACGCCACGAAGTCTCCGGCGGTGTCCCCCCGGCGGTATTGGCGAGCCAGCAGCTGGACGGTGACCTCGCTGTCGGTCTCGCTGGTGAACTCCACGCCTTCGAGCTCGAGCTCGTCGCGCAGCACCGCGAAGTTCTCGATGATGCCGTTGTGCACGACCGCGAACTCCGACGCGGCATCACAGTGCGGGTGCGCGTTGGCGTCGGTGGGCCTGCCGTGGGTGGCCCAGCGGGTGTGGCCCAGCCCGGTTCCGCCGGCCAGCAGGGCGGGGTCGGTCGCGGCCAGTTCGGCTTCGAGGTTGGCGAGCCGGCCCGCCTTGCGCCGGATGGTCAGCCGGCCGGCACCGTCGACGACGGCGATTCCCGCGGAGTCATATCCGCGGTATTCCATCCGCCGCAGAGCCTCGACGACTACCTCGCGAGCAGGGCGCTGCCCCACGTAGCCGACGATTCCGCACATAGCAGTTCAGGGTAGTGCAACGGCGGTGGACCCCCAACAATCGCGCAGGTCAGCCAACGTCCGATCACTGCCGGCGACCATGAGTTACGGTCATCGAATGGCCAGCCTCAAGCGCCTTCACGCCGCCCTGACCCGTCCCGGCCCGCACCGGGTGCTCAGGGGTGATCTGGCCTATGCGGGCCTGGCCGGTGTGGTGTACACCCCGACGTCGGGCTACCGGCTGCCCGCCGTGGCGTTCGGCCACGACTGGCTGACCGGCGCGCAACGGTACGCGGGCCTGCTGGAGCACCTGGCCTCGTGGGGAATCGTTGCGGTGGCCCCAGACACCGCGCGGGGCCCGGTGCCCTCGGTGCTGGACCTGGCCGCCGACTTGGGTCGCGCGCTGCAGATCGCCACCGAAGTCCGGCTGGGGCCGGGCCGGATCAGCGTCGACGCCGACCGGATCGCGCTCGCCGGCCACGGTTTCGGCGGTTCGGCCGCGGTGTTCGCCGCGGCGGCGTCGTCGGTGAAACCCGCAGCGGTGGCAGCCATCTTCCCGGCGATCACCGCACCACCGGCCGAGCAGGCCGCGGCCGGTCTCAATGTTCCGGGGACGATCTTCAGCGCGCCTGACGGCCCGACGGCGTTGCGCTCCAACGCCGTCGAGCTGGCACACGCCTGGCCGACGGCGACGCTGCGGGTGATCAGCAAGGCGTCAGCGGCCGGGCTGCCGCAGGGCCGGCGGCTGACCGGTTTCTTCGGGCTGCCGACGTCGGACCGGCGCACGCAGCGACGGGTGCGCGCGCTGCTGACCGGGTACCTGCTGGCGCAGCTGGCGGGTGAGAAGGCCTACCGGCAGTTCGCGGACCCGACCGTGCAGCTGCCGCGCACCGAGGCGCTGGAGGGGTTGCCGGAGCCGGTGGGCCCCGAGGAGAAGATCGCCGCGCTGTTCGGGTAACCGCCACCGACGACGACGGCCGCCGAGTCCCTGAGGACCCAGCGGCCGTTGCCGTTTCTTGCGTGACTAGCCGGCAGCGCCGGTGCTGCCACCGGTGCCCGCGGTACCCGCGGTGCCGTCCGGCGTGCCGGTTCCGGCCGCGCCGCCCTTGCCGCCCGCGCCGAGTGCCCCGCCGGCGCCGGCCGTTCCGGTGCTCGCGCCACCGGTGCCACCGTCGCCGCCGTCGCCACCGGTGGCACCGTTGCCGCCCGCAGCCCCGTTGGTTCCGGAACCGCCGGCGCCACCGACACCACCGGCCGCGCCCGCTCCGCCCTTGCCGCCTGCGCTGCCATCGGTTCCGGCTCCACCGGTGCCGCCGTTACCACCAGTGCCTGCCGCGCCACCGTTACCAGCGGTGTGGCCGGCTCCATCAGCCGCGCCACCTGCGCCGCCCTTGCCACCGGTGCCACCGCTACCCCCGGTGCCGCCGGCACCGGTAGCGCCGGTGTCACCGGCGGTGTTGCTGCCACCGACACCGCCGATTCCGGCGGTACCACCGGTTCCACCGGCACCACCATCACCACCGGCGAGGCCATTGCCGTTCGCGTCGACGCCGCCGGCACCGCCCGCGCCGCCCACGCCGCCGCCACCACCGACGCCACCGGCACCACCGACACCGGCACTGCCACCGTCCGAGTGGCCGCCGGCGCCACCGACACCGCCCTGGCCGCCCGCGCCGGCGTCGCTGCCGTTACCACCGGCCGCATCGGCCGAGCTACTGCCCGCGGTGCCGGCGCCACCGGCGCCGCCCCGGCCGCCGGCGCCACCCGTGCCACCGTTGCCGTCTGCCCCGGCCGTTCCCGTGGCACCGCTGGTGCTGGTTCCGCCGGCACCACCGGCGCCCGCCTCACCACCGGTGCCACCGTTACCGCCCAGGCCACCGGTCAGGCCCTTACCGCTGGCGTCGACGCCACCGGCGCCGCCGAGCCCGCCGCCGCCACCGGTGCCACCGTTGCCGGCCGCGCCACCGTTGCCTCCGGTGCCGGTGTTGGAGTGTCCACCCGCTCCGCCGGCGCCGCCGGTCCCACCGGTGCCACCGTCACCGCCCGTGCCGGCGGGGTCCGTGGCGGTGCCGGCGGCACCTGTTGCGCCACTAACGCCGGTGGCGCCGTTACCGCCCTTACCGCCGTTACCACCGTTGCCGGCGTCGGCGCTACCACCGTTGCCACCGGCACCACCGGTAATACCAGTGCCGCTCGGACCGATGCCACCGTTACCGCCGTTACCGCCGTTGACCGCGCCCTCAGCGTTACCGCCATTACCGCCGTTGGCACCGAACGCGCCGTTTCCGCCGTTACCGGCGTGGCTAGGTGCCAGCTTCAGGTCGTTGGTCGGGATCTGGATGCCGCCGCTGTTGCCGCCGTTGCCGCCGGCACCGCCGATAAACCCGCCGCCGCCGTTGGCGCCGTTTCCGCCGTTGCCGCCCGAGGCGGTACCGCTGCCGCCGTCGCCGCCGGCACCGCCGACCCCAAGGGCGCTGGTGCCACCGTTACCACCGTTGCCGCCGGTGCTCACCCCGGTCGACAGACCGTTGCCGCCGGCGCCGCCGTTGCCACCGGCGCCGCCGGTTCCGGCGACCGAGGTCGCCCCGCCGCCACCGTTGCCGCCGTTACCGCCAGCGCTGTAAACGGTGCCCGCGGTGAAGTGGCTGCCGGCGACGTCCTTCCAGCCGGTGCCGGTGCCACCGGCGCCACCGTCGCCGCCGTTGCCGGAGACCCCGGCGCCGGTCAGGCCGGTGCCGCCACCGGCGCCGCCGTTACCGCCTTGGGCGTGGTTGCCGGCCAGCAGGCCGCCGCCGGCGCCGACCGTGCCGGTACCGCCCGCACCGCCGTTGCCGCCGGTGCCGCCGTGCCCACCGGAGGTCGCACCACCGGCGCCACCATTGCCGCCGTTACCGCCGAAGGTCTGGATGGTGTCGTCATCGGTGCCGCCGTTACCGCCGGCGCCACCATTGCCGCCGGCACCGGAGTTACCGCTGGCAGTGACACCGCCGGCCCCGCCGACACCGCCATTGCCGCCGACGCCCTGGACACCGGTGGCTCCGCTGGCATCACCACCGGCACCGCCGTTGCCGCCGACGAGGCTGTCGTGGGACGCGGTCGACGCACCGGCAGCACCACCGGCACCGCCGTTACCGCCGTGGGCGACGCCGTCGCCGCCGTTACCGCCGTTGCCTGCCGCACCCCCGACGCCATCGCCGGCGTCGGCGCCCTTGCCGCCCGTGCCGCCGTTGCCGCCGGTCAGACCGGCACCGCCGCTACCGCCGTCGGCGCCGGAGCCGGCGACACCGCCGGTGGTGCTGCTGGTGGGCGAACCGTCGCCGCCACCGGAACCGCCGTTGCCGCCATTGCCGCCGTTGCCGAGGTAGGCGCCGTTGCCGTCCTTGAAGGCCTCGCCACCGTTACCGGCCGCACCGCCGCTGGCACCCGTGCCGGCCTGGCCGTTCTGCCAGAAGTTGGTGCCGGCCGCACCGCCGTTGCCGCCGTTGCCACCGTTGCCGCCGTTGACGTGATCAACGGTGCCGGCCGCGCCGTTACCGCCGTCACCGGCCAGACCACCGTTGCCGCCATTGCCGTAGGTGAAGCCACCGCGGCCGCCGGCGCCACCGTTACCGCCGTTGGTGCCGTTGCCGGTGCCACTGTTGGCGTAGCTGCCGTTGACCCCGGTGCCACCGGCACCGCCGGAACCACCGTTGCCGAGCAGCCAGGCCACCGCGTCACCACCGGCTCCACCGTTACCGCCCGCGACGGTGTCGGCACCGGCACCACCGGCACCGCCGGTACCGCCGTGGCCCATGAAGGTGGCGCCCATGCCGCCACTACCGCCGTCGGCACCGACACCGCCCGCGCCGCCGTCGCCACCGTTGCCGAGGAAGCCCAGTGCGTTGCCGCCGTTACCACCGACTTCTCCCGCGGCCGTGCTGTTCCACCCGTCGCCGCCGTCGCCGAACCACAGGCCGCCGTCGCCGCCGTTGGGGTTGAGTTCGGTGCCGTCGGCGCCGTCGCCGATCAGGTACTGCCCGGCGAGGGTGTTGATGGAGTTGTTGACCATCTCACCGAGGTCACTGTTGATCCAGGCCTCGAGACCGCTGTGCAGCGGCAGGTAGAACCACTGGTCCAGAATCGCGGACATGTCCATGGCGTCCGCCGCGCCGGGCAGGTCGAACACTGCGGTGCCGGCGTCGGGGGTGGCGTCGGCCGGGAACATGTTGGTGAGCCAGTCGAAGTCGAACAGGTCGGCATCGGCGTGCGCCGACGGTGCGGCGGCCAGCGGGGCCATTCCGAAGGCCAAGAATGCAGCGACCGTGCTGCCGGTACCGATGATGCGACCTCGGCGCTGTGTCCCGGCTTTGCTCTGTGAGCCCGGCTGACTGTTGGTATGACGACGATTCATGTTGCGAACACCTCTCCTGTGAACGGCTGGCAATGGAAGTTTTTGATGGGACTAGATGGGCAGCGATCAGAACCCGAGCGAGTCCAGGAAGCCCGAGAAGTCGAAGTCGGTCGCCACGCTGCTGCCGCCGTCATCGAATTCGGGCAGGGTCGGGAAGCCGAGGTCGGAACCGGGCGGGGTCAGCGGCACCTCGGGAGCGCCCTTACCGGTCCAGCCCGTTCCCCATCCCAGCTGCGCACCTATCACCTGCGACAGGCCGATCCACGCCCCGAGCGGGCCGATCGCGTCGCTTTCCAAGGTGAGGTTGTTGAGAATGGGAATGCCGCTGAGGCCCAGACCGATGCTGTTGAACATCGAGCCACCAATGGCGTCGACGGTGGTGACCGTGTTCCCGTCGGCGTCGACCACATCGATCGGGGTCGCACTGACATGACCACCGGTGCTGAGCAGCCCGCCGAACGCGATGTCCATATGGGTGACGGACATGGTCTCGGGGAGCAGGCCGGCGCCGTTGATCGCCGGCAGCAGGCTGTCGAGGTTGAGGGTGGCGCCGTTGAGGAAGCCGTTGAGCCAGCTGGCCAAGATCTCGTTGAAGCTGTCGCCCTCGGTGATGCTGTTCATCATCGCGACCCACGGCGCGATGGACGGACCGATCGCACCCATCATGACCGCACTCATCGGCGAGCCCAGGAAGTTGATGATCGGCGCCAGCGAGTCGGCCTGCTCCGGGGGCAGGAAGCCGGGGATCTGCCCGAAGATGAGGCTGTGGCCGCCCAACGCTGAGCCGTCCATGGTCTGGTGAATCACCGCGTTCACGGTGTCTTGGTCAGCATTCATCAGCGTCATGGACGACAGCGCCGCCTTCAGCTGTGTCTGAATCTCACCGATGACTGCGTTGGTGGTCGACGGGTCGTCCTGAATCTGCTGCATAAACCCGTTGAGGTTGGCCATCGCCTGCTGGAAGCCCACAAAGGGAGCCACCAAGAAGCCGCGGGTGAGCTGGTCCAGGTTGTCGGATGCAGTGTTGAAGACGTCAGTCCACGGTGTCGACAGATCGCCCAGCGGGCTGCTGTCGGCGGTCAGGGACAGGTCGGGCCAGGTGTGCACCTGGGGCAATGGAGTCACGGCGGGGGCAGCCGCGATGAGGCCTGCGCCCACGATCGCGACACCGGCAGTGGCATAGGGCTTGATGGCGTGCTGCATCGAAAAATCTCCTCGAAATTGGTGTCGCAGCCTGAGGGGTGGCCGCGGGCGTAAGTGAACTTAGCTTACGTCTACCTGAGAAGCAATTCGGCACACACGAGCAGCCAATTGTGGCCTACGCCTCGGCAAAGGCCCCACGGGAGCGCACTACACCATCGCTGAGCTGCGTTTTTCTGCAACCAATGAGACATTGCGCGGTTGGATTACATTTGCCTCGACCTTTGTCCATTTTAGTGAAATGCACTCTAGATCTGTGATGCACCTAAGAATTGAGACTCCACGTCTAAAGTTTCCGGGTCGGAATCGACCACGGTCGCCGAGTCCCCGTGGACTCGGCGACCGTGGTCGCGTTCAGTTGTCGGCTATGCGCCAGGCGCACCGTCAGAGCCCGCAGCGCCGCCGGCCCCGTTGGCCGCGCCGCCGCTGCCGAGGCCACCGGCCCCGGCAGCCCCACCGGTTCCGCCAGGACCAGTCGGGCTGCCACCGTTGCCGCCGTTGGCGCCGTCACCGCCGTCACCGCCGGTGTTGGTAGCGCCCTGGGCGGCACCGCCCTTGCCGCCGGCGCCGCCATGGCCGCCGGAGCCGCCGTTGCGGTCGGCGCCGTCTGCTCCGGCGGTGCCGGAGGTGCTGGCACCACCCGCTCCACCGAGGCCGCCGTTGCCGCCGTTGCCACCGACCCCGCCGTTGCCGCCATCGAAGCCGTCACCGGTGGCGCTGGTGCCGCCGGTGCCGCCGACCCCACCGGCACCGCCGGCGCCGGCCAGACCACCGGCACCGCCGCCACCGCCAAAGCCGTCCGTCGAGGTGCCGCCGGCTCCGCCCTTGCCGCCGTTGCCGCCATCGCCGGCCGCGCTGCCGTTGCCGCCGGCCGCGTTCGAGTTGTTGGTACCGGCCGCGCCGGCACCGCCAACCCCGCCGTTACCGCCGGCGCCGCCCTGACCACCGGTGCCATCGCCACCGTCGGCTCCGGCAGGTCCGCTGGTGCTCGTACCGGCCGCGCCACCGGCGCCGGCCGCACCGCCGACCCCGCCGTTACCGCCGTTGCCGCCGTCCATGCCCTTGCCACCGGCCCCGCCGTCGCCGCCTCCACCGGCGGCTCCACCGGTGCCACCGGCTCCACCGCTGCCTGCGGCACCGGTACCCGACGTGCCGCCGGCCCCGCCGTTACCGGCGCTGCCGCCATTGCCGCCATTGGTGCCATTACCGCCGGCCGCGGTCGTCGAGTCCGCGCCGTCGGTGCCGGCGGTCCCGGCCCCGCCGTTACCGCCGGCCCCGCCTGCGCCGCCTGCGCCGTCGAGTCCGCCCGTTCCCGCCGCGCCCGCGGTGCCGCTGGTGCTCGTGCCGCCCGCGCCAGCCGCGCCGCCGGCACCGCCGGCCGCACCCTTACCGCCGTTACCGCCGGCCAGACCGTTGCCATCGGTACCGGTGCCGCCGTTACCGCCGGCCCCGCCTGCTCCGCCGGTGCCGCCGGTCCCGCCGTTGCCGCCCTTGCCGCCGTCGCCGGAGACCGCGGTACCACCGGCCCCGCCCTTGCCTCCTGCGCTGCCGGCCGTGCCGTCGCCGCCGTTACCGCCGGCCTTGCCGGCAAGTGCGGTGCCGGCGGTGCCCGCCGCTCCAGCCACTCCGGTACCACCGTTACCGCCGTCACCGCCGTCGCCGGTGCCCGTTGCCGCACCACCGGCGCCGCCGTCGCCGCCGGCCAAGCCGTCACCGCCGTTGCCGCCGTCAGCCGTGCCGGCCCCGGCACCGCCCTTGCCACCACCGGCACCGCCGTTACCGCCGTGGCCGGTACCGGCCGCCACGCCCAGCGGGTTGTTGGCCGCCGCCGTCGCGGTACCGCTGCTCGCGCCGCCCTCACCACCGGCCCCGGTGGTACCGCCCGGGTTACCGGCACCGCCGCCGGCACCACCGTTACCGCCGTTGAGCGTGCCGGTGCCGCCGGCACCGCCGGCACCACCGTTACCGCCATTCGAGGTGCCACCGGTCAGCCCGGCTCCGCCGTCAGCGCCGGCGCCGCCGGCACCACCGCTGCCGCCCACGCTGACACCGGTGCCGGCACCATTGCCGCCGGCACCGCCGGCACCGCCGTTACCACCGACAGCACCCGTGAAGCCGGATCCGCCGCCGGCGTAGCCACCCGCGCCGCCGTTGCCGCCCTTGCTGTAGACACCGGTCCCGTTGTTCCAGCCGGTGGCGCTACCTCCGGCACCGCCGACACCGCCGTTGCCGCCTGCGTACTGACCGCCACCGCCACGCCCGCCGTCACCGCCGGCGAAGGTCCCGGTACCGCCGGCACCACCGTTACCGCCGATACCGCCGGGGCCCCTGCTACCGAACCCGCCGCCGCCGCCGTAGCCGCCCGCTCCACCGGTGGTCTTCACGGTGTTGTCGGTGGTGGCACCGGCACCACCGGCACCGCCGTTACCGCCGACACCGGCTGCCCCGGTGCCATTACCGCCACCGCCGCCGCCACCGCGACCGCCGGCACCGCCGACACCCGCAGTGGTTGCAGAACCGGTGGCGGCACCACCGGCACCACCGGCGCCGCCGTTGCCCGCGTTGTCGGCTCCGAAGCCCTGACCGCCCTGACCGCCGGCACCACCGGCACCACCGCTGATGCCCGCGCCGCCGGCACCGCCGAGGCCGCCGTCAGCTCCGGCGCCGGCCTTCGCTCCGTAGCTCAGGCCGCCGCCGGTACCGCCGTAGCCGCCACGGCCGCCATTGCCGAGGTAGGCGCCACTGCCGTCCTTGGCCGCGTCACCACCGGCACCACCGGCGCCACCTGCGGCGCTGACGCCCATCTGGCCGGCCCCACCGAGGGAGCCGTTGAACTTCTCACCACCGACGCCGCCGGCACCGCCCTGGCCACCGGCACCACCACTGCCACCGTTGACTTGGGTGGCGTCACCGTCAGCGGCCGCGCCGCCGTTACCGGCTGCACCCCCCGCGCCACCGTTTCCGCCGGCACCGAAGGTGTAGCCGCTGCGTCCGCCGTTACCGCCGGCGCCGCCGGCGCCACCACCGCCGCCGTTGAAGCTGCTGGCGAGGGCGCTGGCGGTGCCGGCCGCGCCGTTACCGCCGTCACCGCCGACACCACCATTGCCGCCCGTGCCGAAGAACCAGGCCACCGCCGCACCGCCGTCGCCACCGGCGCCACCACCGAAGCCGGGCGTGATGGCATTGCCGCCGGCGCCACCGTCACCGCCGAGGCCCATGAACCAGCCACCGGCACCGCCGTCACCACCGGCCGCACCGGCGCCACCGTCGCCGCCGGCACCGCCGTTGCCGATCCAGCCGAGCGCGGATCCGCCGTCACCGCCGCCAACACCGGCCGCGTCGCTGCTCCAGCCGGCGCCGCCGTCGCCGAACCACAGGCCACCATCGCCGCCATCGGGATTGAGCGCCGTACCGTCGGCGCCGTCACCGATCAGATACAGCCCGGACATTTCGTTGATGGCACCGTTGACCATCTCACCGAACGGGTTGTTGATCCACAGTTCGAGCATCGAGTGGATCGGCGCGTAGAAGAAGCTGTTGAGCAGATCCGATGTGGTGTCCGCCGCCGGGAAGGCGTCCCAGCTGAAGTCCGCCGGGGCGGCGTTCGGCTGGAACATGTCGGAGAGCCAATCGAAGTTGAACAGATCTTCGGCGTCGGCCTGCGCCGAAGGCGCGGCCGCCAACGGGGCCATGCCGAACGCCAGGAACGCGGCGACAGTGCTGCCGGCGCCGGCCACCCGGTTGCGGCGCTGCTGGCCGGTCCCGGGCTGAGCGCCACGCTGGCTGCTGGTGTGACGACGAATCATTTTCGAACACCTCTCCTGTAAACAGTCCTGTTGAGCGGTTGTGACTTCTCAGTTCGGGGGGTCATGCGAAGTTCTGACTGGATTGACTTAGGGGTTCAGGGCGGCAATGGCGTCCATGAAGGCCGACCAATCAGCTGAGTCGCCCGCCTGTGCGCTGCCGCCGCTGCCGCCGTCGTCGAAGAAGTCGGTGGGAATGATGGGGAGGGACATCCCGGCCAGCGGTGGCTCCGCGGGCGGCGCGGGGCTGGTGGCAACGTTCTTGCCGTCCCAGTTCCAGGGCGACCCGCCCATCAGACCGGCCATCGCCTGGTTCCAGCCCATCATGGCGCCGATCGGGCCGACCGCCTGGCTTTCAACGGTGAGCGTGAGCGGTACTCCCAGGAAGCCCGATGCGTCGATGGCGAGGCCGAGGCTGTTGAAGATCGAACCGCCGACTGCGGGCACCGCGTCGACGATGTTGCCGGAAGCGTCGTAGTACGTGTAGTCGGCGTTGGCCACCGAGCCGGGAGTGAGCAGGCCACCGAACGCGAAATCCAGATGCGAGATCGTGCCCGGCGGCACCACACCGTCGAGCATCGGCAGGATGAAATCGAGGTTGAGGGTGGCGCCGTTGAAGTAGGCGCCGGTCATGTTGGCCAGGATCTCGTTCAGGTTGTCGCCGTCGTTGATGCTGTTCATCATCGCGATCCAGGGGCTCAGTCCGGGCCCGAGCATGCCCATGATCATGCCGCTCATCGGTGATGCGATGAAGTTGATGATCGGCAGGATCGCGTCGGCGTCGGTGCCGGGCGGCAAGAAGGCCGGCAACAGTTGAGGCAGGAGCGTGAACATCAGCGAGTGGCCGAGGGTGAAGGTACTGAGGTCGGCGCCCCCACTGAGGGTGTGCAGTACCGCGGTGGCCGCGATGGGGTCATCCGCGGCGACATTGAGCAGGGAGTAGCCGTTGGTCACCGCACGCAGGTTCTCCTGCATCTCGTTGACCACGTCGGGGATCTTCGATGGGTCGTCGAGGACCTGCTGGATCCAGGACTGGGCATTCGCGATGAGCTGCTGGAACGCCACGTTCGGGGCGACGTTGTAGTTGTTGATGAGCACCGTGGCGTTCTCGGCCGCGGTGTTGTACTGGGCGATCCACGGCGCCATCGCGTCGGTCAGCGCGCTGGTGAGCGCGACATCTCGCATGGTGGTGACATTCGCCAGCGGTGCCGTTACCGGCGTGGCGGCGATGAGGCCGGCGCCCACGATCGCAATACCCGTGGTCGCGTAGGGGCGAAGGGTTTTCTGCACAGCCATCTCCTTAGGTGAGGTGCCGCCCTCGGCCGACGCCGGGAGAGGTCTGGGGGACCCTGGCGCCGCCGCGTTGCTCCTGGATTCACATTTATTTACTGATGTGAAACCGAACACTATCCGTGAAAATGATAAGCCACAAGGTTTCGCGTTAATTAATTTACGGCGTGTCTTTCATGCTCAGAGCAACCACGTGGGTGTCAGGCCATGTCAGCCATGAGCAAATACTGAGAATGATCGTGAGATTTATTCCCCGACGCGACCCGCAGCGCTGAGATTTCTGGTATTGGGCACCGCTGCTGGTTCAGGTGCGGTGCCCCGCCGGCGCCACCGGAGCCGCCGTTGCCACCGATGCTGATCGGCAACGCCTCTGGTACTTCTCATAGATGCGAATCGGTGTGCAACTGGGGTATGCGGGTGGATTCAAAGAGGCGGCCGAGCAGGTCGTCGAGCTGGAGCGGGCCGGGATCGACGTGGTCGCCGTCGCCGAGGCGTACTCGTTCGACGCCGTCAGCCAGCTGGGTTACCTGGCGGCCAAGACCTCGCGTGTAGAGCTGGTCACCGGCGTTCTTCCGATCTACACCCGGACCCCCGCCCTACTGGCAATGACGGCCGCGGGCCTGGACCACGTCTCCGACGGCCGCTTCCGCCTCGGCATCGGCACCTCCGGGCCGCAAGTAGTAGAGGGCTTCCACGGGGTGCCGTTCGACGCCCCAATGGGCCGCACCCGCGAGGTAGTGGAGATCTGCCGGGCGGTGTGGCGCCGCGAACGGGTGTCCTACGACGGCAAGCACTACCAGCTGCCGCTGCCCGGTGGCACCGGACTGGGCAAACCACTGAAGATGATCAATCACCCGGTGCGGCAACGGATTCCGATCTCGATCGCCGCGCTGGGGCCCAAGAACGTCGCGCTGACCGCGGAGATCGCCGAGGGCTGGCAGCCGGTGTTCTACTATCCTGAGCGCGCCGCCGACGTGTGGGGCGACGCCTTGAAAGCCGGTGCGGCCAAACGGGATCCGTCGCTGGGGCCATTGGACGTCATGGTGGGCGCATCGCTGGCCATCGGTGACGACGTCGAAGACCGGTTGGCGTCGGTCAAACCGCAACTTGCCCTGTACATCGGCGGAATGGGCGCGGTGGGCCGCAACTTCTACCACAACCTGGCCACCCGCTACGGCTTCGGCGACGTCGCCGACCACATCCAGGAGCTCTACCTGTCCGGGCGCAAAGCCGAGGCGATCGCTGCCGTTCCCGATGAGTTGGTGCGTGCGGTGTCGCTGATCGGGCCGCGCGGCTTCGTCGCCGAACGCATCGCCGCCTTCGCCGAGGCCGGCGTGACGACCCTGCTGGCCGGTCCACTGGCCGCCTCGCCGGACGAGTCGCTGCGGTTCATGGAAGAGTTGCGCGCACTGACTCCGGCCCGATCCGGGCCGGGTGTGGCGCATGACACCCGACAGGCCAAGATAGGGCCATGGATTTCACGCCCACCGTGACGACACCCATTGCCGAAACCCTCGTTGAGCTGCTGCAACGCCAAGCCGAGCGGTTCGGCGACAAGCAGGCGTTCAGCTTCTCCTACAACGGTGACGACGAAGGCCGCATGGAGCTCAGTTTCCGCGAGCTGGATCGGCGTGCCCGAGCGATCGCGGCGAACCTGCAGCGCCATGACGTAGTCGGCGAGCGAGTGCTGGTGCTGGTCCGGCCGGGCCTGGACTTCATCGCCGGATTCTTCGGCTGCCTCTACGCCGGCGCCATCGCGGTGCCGGTGCACCAGAAGCTGGCGCCGCGCCTACAGGTGGTCGTCCCCGACGCTGCGGCCAAGTTCGCGCTCACCGCCACCGAGAAGAGCGAGGAGACCAAGGCCGCGGTCACCGGGATCCCCGGGGCGCCCGAGCACTGGTTCTTCACCGACGCCGGCGCCGACCCCGACACCTGGGTGTCCCCCGATATCAACATCGACTCCCCGGCCGCCATCCAATACACCTCGGGCTCAACCCGACTGCCCAAGGGCGTGTTGCTCACCCACGGCAACATCCTGCACAACTGCGACGCCATCCGTCAGGCGTGGAACGGCGACGAGAACGCCAAAGGCGTGTTCTGGCTACCGCCGCACCATGATCTGGGGCTGATCGGCGGCATCCTGTCGATGATCTACATCGGGGCCAGCACCGCCTTGATGTCCCCGACCGCGTTCATCAAACGCCCGATGCGCTGGCTGGAACTGGTGTCAGCCCATCGCGGGGTGATCACCGCCGCACCGAACTTCGCGTATGACCGATGCGTGGAGACCAGCACCCCCGAAGAGCGCGCGGCACTGGATCTTTCCTGCATGACCGTGGCGATGAACGGCGCCGAGTCGGTGCGCGCCACCTCGCTGGCCGCCTTCGCGGATGCCTTCGCACCGGCCGGTTTTCAGCTGTCGTCGTGCTACCCGGTGTATGGGCTGGCCGAAGCCACCCTGTGCGTGTCGGCCGGCTCGCCGGCGGGTGTGCCGGGCGTGCGCTACCTCGATCGTGTTGCCCTGGAGCAGGATCGGGTTGTCGACGTCGCACCCGAAGACCCCGCCGCCGCGACATTCGTGGCGTGCGGCCAGCCCCGTCAAGCCGATGTCGTGATCGTCGACCCGGTGACCCACCAGCCGTGCGAGCCCGACACGATCGGTGAGATCTGGGTCGCCGGCCCCAACGTCGCCCTGGGCTATTGGAACCGTCCGGAGGAGACCGCAACGACGTTCGGGATGAGGCTGGCTGCGCCGGGCGACCCGAACCGCGGGCCGTTCCTGCGCACCGGTGACCTTGGATTCCTTTGCGCAGGTGAGATATTCACCACCGGACGCTGCAAAGACCTGATCGTGATCGACGGCCACAACTACTACCCCAACGACATCGAGTTCACCGTGCAGCAGTGCGACCCGATTCTGGTGTCGGGCCGCGGGGCGGCATTCGCGGTGGATGGGCCGGCCGGTGATGTCGAACAACTGGTGATCGTCCACGAGGTGGACAGCACCCGCATCGCCGAGACCGACCTCGACGCGGTCGTCAGCAAGATCCGCGCCGCGGTGGCAACCCACCACGGGATCGCCGCCGAAGCAGTGGTTCTGGTGCATCACGTGTCGATGCCCACCACCTCCAGCGGCAAGATTCAGCGTGGCCAGACCAAGCAACTGTTCAACAACGCCGCGCTCGCGGTGGTCACCGAATGGCGCAAACCCACCACGGAGCTGTCACTGGAGCAGTTGGAGGAGGCGGCGCGGATCGCCTCGACGTTGCAGACGTGGGGGACCCGGCCGAGCTGAGTGCGTCGTGCCGACCGGGCTTAGCTGGAACTCAACGGATTGAACCAGCGCAGGCCCGGGAAACGCTGGAAATCGGTATCGGCCGAAGCCAATTCGACACCGTGTTCCATTGCAAGAGCAGCAAGTTGGGCATCGGGAACCAGGTTCCCGGTCACGTCGACCTGAGCACAAATTCTGGCGTAGACGCGGGCGGTGGACTCGATGGCAGGCGGAATCCACACCACGGGAACCGCTAACCAGTCCGCCACGTACCCCCATGCCTGGGTGGCAGTCAACGGATTCGCCGCCACTCTGGGATGGGTGGCGATCCGCAGAAACGCCCCAATCGTCTGCCAAGGCAGACCAATCCGATTGGGCCCGGCCAGCACGTCTTCCAACCAGGCCGACGCCGTCGGATTGTGCTTACTGTCTTCATCGACGGCGTAGAGCAGGAGATTCGCGTCCAAGATCATCGAAGCTCACCGGTCATCATCGAGCAGGTCAAGTGCCTCAGCCACGTTGGTGACGTCGACCTTCAGGCCGATCCGTGCCGTGCGATGCCGGTACCGCGCGGCCGGGGCGCTGGTCTGTGCGGTCATGCCGCGGCGCGCGAGCAGATTCAGCGCCTCGCTGACACCGAGCCCCTCCCGCCGGAGCCGTTCGACCTCGGCGGCCACATCACTATCGATCACCACGGTTGTCCTCACGTCTAGCATCATACTCCCTTCGCATCATGATGCGAGTAATCCGGCATGGTCATGCCTCCCCTCCTTTTTCACTGCCCCACCTGCGGTAACTCCTCGGAGGCGATGTCGCACGGGGACCTGGGCGGGTCGGCGACGACCGGCTCGGCTACGGCTGGTGCGGGCTCTGCTTCGGCGGTTTCCTGGGCTTCACCGGGCTCAGAGGCGGGTTCGGCTACCTCGGCGACGGGCTCCGATTCCGGCTCGGCTTCACTCTCGCCAACGGGGGCATCTTCCTCGGGTTCCTCGGGCTCGACCTCGGAATCCTCCTCGGGGCCCTCGGCATCCGCTGGTTCGCCTGCGTGCTCTACATCCCGGGCCAGGTCGGCGCTCGGTTCATCGAACGGCCCGCCGCTATCGCCGAAAGCGTCGGCCAGCCGCGGGATCAATCCACCCAGGCCGCCGAGCCCGCCCAGACCTCCCGGTAGCCCTCCCGACGGCAGGCCCCCCAGGTCACCGGGCAGGCCGAGCCCGGACGGTAAGCCGAGGTCGGCGGGCATGTCACCAAGGGGTGGCTCAGACATGGGAGCCGCGACAGGCGCAGCCGCCGGCACGCCCGGAGCGTCGGCCGGGGGCGCGTCGAGCATTGCGGGAACGTCAGCCACGGCAGCGACACCGGCACGCTCGTCGTAGGGCACCGCCGGCCCGAGATCACCCGGAACCGCGAACGCCAGGCCCGGCCCGGGATCGACCGCCGACGCCGCCGCGGCGTAGGCCGCCGCCACCCCGTCGCGCGCGGACCGCACCGCGGACAGCCACTGGCCGCGAACGTCGTTGTCCACGTAGGGAATCACCTGCTTGTCGATGACTTCCCTCGCGTGCTTGTCCCCGGAGTCCACCCCGTGCGCGGCCGCCAGCCAAGCCGGCCGTTGCGCCCCCACCCGGTCGTCGACGGCCTGCACCGCGGCCACCTTGGTATCGACCAGGCGCCACAGCTCGTCACGCAGCACCGCGGCGCCCGCGGCGGCCGCGCGCAGCCGGGCCGTGAGCTGCGCCCCGGCATCGCAGTGCCGGCGCAGGAAATCCACGGCGGCCTCGGCACCGGGCCCGCGCCATGCCTGCGCCAGTTCGGTGAGCTGCCCTCGCTGCAGACGCAACGCGTCGTCGGCCTCCGCGGCCAGTGCTCCCAGCGCCGCACAGTCTGCGTCGAGCGCCTGCAGGTCCAGGCCTGATTCGCCGTCGTACATCTGGGCCAGTTGTCCGTCGTAGGCGGCGAGGTCCGGATTCCGGTACCCCAGCCGACGACACGCCGACACGTAGGTCTGGGTGTGCGCCACCGCATCTCGCCCCTCGGCCAGTCGGGCTAAGACGTCGTATCGCTGTGCCACCTCAACCGAGCCGATCCGCCGCGGACAGCTCGGCGCAGCCGTACCGGGCCGCGCCGGCGCGCAGTGCCGCGGCGACCTCGGCAGCGGCCCGCGACCACCGCGCCAGCTCCACGGCCCAGGAATCCAGCGAACGCCGCACGGACTCCCCCGCCCCGACATGATCGCGTCCGGCACGGCCGCCGTCGAAAACCAAGCCGCCCAATCGGATACGGGTCGCGCCGTCGATGGCGGCCGAAGACGCGTCGAAACCATCGGCCACCGACCGCAGTCCGGCGGCATCCAGATAGACCTGTTGTCGTCCCATACCGGTTTGACGGTGCGAACGCTCTTGAGGTTCCCGGCAATCCTGCCGGGCCGGGCGATCTCTAGTTCCCGCCGCGAACCGTCTCGGCGACGCCGACCGCGATCTGGCGTGCGGTGTCCTCGTCAGCGGCTTCCACCATGACCCGAACCAGCTGCTCGGTGCCGGAGGGCCGCAACAGGATTCGCCCGGTGTCGCCGAGTTCCTCGGAGGCGCGCTGCACCGCGGTACGCACCTGTGGGCGCTGCACCGCGTCGGCCTTGTCGGTCACTTCGACGTTGATCAGCACCTGCGGCAACGTGCGCATCGCCGAGGCCAGCACGGCCAACGGCGCGCGGGTCTGCGCCATCCGCGCCATCAGACGCAGGCCGGTGATGACACCGTCTCCCGTGGTAGCCAGCTGCGGCAGCACGATATGCCCGGACTGCTCACCGCCCAGGGTGAAGCCGCCCGCCCGCAGCTGCTCCAAGACGTAGCGGTCGCCGACGTCGGTGGTGTGCACGGCGACGCCGGCCTCCCGCATGGCCAGGTGCAGGCCGAGGTTGCTCATCACCGTGGTGACCAGGGTGTCGTCGGCCAGCTCACCGGCGTCACGCATCGCCAGGGCCAGCACCACCATGATGGCGTCGCCGTCGATCACCTGACCGGCGGCGTCCACGGCCAGGCAGCGGTCGGCGTCGCCGTCGTGCGCCAGACCGAGGTCGGCGCCGTGCGCGAGCACCGCGGCGCTCAACGGCTCAAGATGGGTGGACCCGCAGCCGTCGTTGATGTTGAGCCCGTCGGGGTCGGCGTTGATCGCGATCACGGTGGCGCCGGCAGCCCGGTAGGCCCGCGGCGCCGCTTCCGAAGCCGCGCCGTGCGCGCAGTCCACCACCACGGTCAGGCCATCGAGGCGAGTGCGAGTGGATTCGCCGAGGTGGCGCAGGTAGCAGTCCAGGGCGTCCTTGGCGTCGACCACCCGGCCCAGCCCGTCACCGATCGGGCGCAGCCCGGGGCCGGCAGCCACCAGATCCTCGATCTGGTCCTCGGTGGCGTCGTCGAGCTTGTGGCCGCCGGGACCGAAGAACTTGATGCCGTTGTCGGGCATCGGATTGTGCGACGCGGAGATCATCACCCCGAAGGCGGCCTCATACGCGCCGGTCAGGTAGGCCACCGCCGGTGTCGGGAGGACGCCGGCGCGCAGCACGTCGACGCCCTGGCTGGTGAGCCCGGCGATGACCGCGGCCTCGAGCATCTCGCCGCTGGCGCGCGGGTCACGGCCCACCACGGCCACCCGGCGGTCGGCGCCCTGCGTCAGCCGTTGCGCCGCGGCGCTGCCCAGCGCCATGGCCAGTTCCGCGGTCAGTTCGCGGTTGGCGACCCCACGGACGCCGTCAGTGCCGAAAAGTCGACCCATGCCTATCCTTTATCCCCGCGAGCGTGCGCAGTTGTACGACGACACGCCGGTACATGCGTACAACTGCGCACTCTCGCGGCTGGAAGGTGATCGATCAGCGCTTGCTGTACTGCGGCGCCTTGCGGGCCTTCTTCAGACCGTACTTCTTGCGCTCGGTGGCCCGCGGGTCACGAGTCAGGAAGCCGGCCTTCTTCAGCGCCGGACGGTCTTCGGGCTGCACCAGGATCAGCGCGCGGGCCAGCGCCAGACGCAGCGCACCGGCCTGGCCGGAGGGGCCACCGCCGTCGAGGTGCGCGTAGACGTCGAAGCTGTCCACCCGGTCCACGGTCACCAGCGGAGCCTTGATCAGCTGCTGGTGCACCTTGTTCGGGAAGTAGGCCTCCAGGGTGCGGCCGTCCAGGTTGAACTTGCCGGTGCCGGGCACCAGGCGCACCCGCACCACGGCCTCCTTGCGGCGGCCGACGGTCTGGATGGGACGGCCCAGGTCGAGCGGCTCGTAGGCCGGCGCGGCCTCGGCGTGCACCTCGACGGTCTCGTCGACCACTGGGGCCTCGACGACCTCGGGGGTCACGGTGTTCTCGGTTTCTTCGATTGCCGTCTCGGTCATTGCGCCACCTGCTTGATTTCGTACGGAGTCGGCTGCTGAGCGGTGTGCGGGTGCACCGGCCCGGCGTAGACGTGCAGCTTCTTCTGGATCTGACGACCCAGCTTGGTGTGCGGGATCATCCCGAGGATCGCCTTCTCCACGACACGGTCGGGACGGGTCTCCATCAGGTCACCGATGCTGCGCTTGCGCAGCCCGCCCGGGTAGCCCGAGTGACGGTAAGCCATCTTCTTCTGCAGTTTGTCGCCGCTGATGGCGACCTTGTCGGCGTTGATGATGATGACGAAGTCACCGCCGTCAACGTTCGGCGCGAATGTCGGCTTGTGCTTGCCGCGCAGCAGGTTTGCTGCCGCAACGGCGAGCCGGCCGAGCACCACGTCGGTGGCGTCGATGACATACCACGAACGTGTGGTGTCACCCGCCTTCGGCGCATAGGTGGGCACAGCGCTTACCTCTTCTTTTAATCTCGAGCCGGGTGGTCCCGGTTCTTGCGGATCCCGGTGCGAGCCGGGTGCCGGTCTGACGTGGACGGGATGCTCCTCGGCGACCGACAGTGACCCGAGAACCCGCTGTGCCATCAGGCACTGCACGCCAACGGTGCAGCTTACCGGGGGTGATCCGCGCAGGTCAAAACGGGGGACGCGCGCCAGAGCGCTACCGGGCGGCGGCGTCGAGGAAACGCCAGATATCGGCGTCGGTCAGACCGGCTTCGCGTTCGGCGTCCTGCAGGGGGAGTCGGTATCCGCGCCGAGTCCAGAGGTATTCACGATGTTTGGCGAGCACCGACAAGTCGGTGACCAGTTCGGTCCCAAGAACATCGTCATCGAGCGCGCTCATGATCGCTTCATTCACCTCCATCACGGAAGAATTTCCAGGGTGGCTGTCCACACACCAATGGTCCGAGCGTACGCCGGATCTCGCAGGACATACCACAGTCCGCGGCCCAGCAACACTTCGCCTTGATCTGGAAATTTCGAGATGTCTTCGATAGCAGCGGCCGGGGTTCCCAGTGGAACAAACAGTGTCAGCCGAACCGGCCTTGCGGATTCCTTCACTCTGCCGCCGGCAGCAAACCTGGTTGTTGACAGGAAGCCTCGCTCAACACGGTCCTTGTGGGCAATTTTCACAAGGTCCTCGCCTCGCACGATGTGGAACGCTTCGCGCATATCGATCGTGCGAATGAGCTCCGTGTCCCGGGCCAGGGGATTCGCTGACAGGACCACATCGATGTCCCTAACTTGCGCCGCTACCCACAGATCGGCAGGCTGCTGCCCGCGTCGTAACCACTGATTGATCCGCAGGTGGCCGCTGCCGGTGTAATCCACCAGCGACTGGCGATATCGGCCTGTCAGAGCCCCGACGTGCGCGCGGCTCGTCGTCAACCACTGCTGGTCCGGGCCGGTGTGGCCCCGTCGGCTCTCCTCCATCGGGGCCACACCGTGTTCGGGGGTGGTCTCTCCTTACCTCCCCCAAGCTCCCGCGGCCCGCCGGTCGGCATCGGCGACGTCGGCGGCGCCGTCGCGCACCGCAGCGCCCAGGTCGAACAGGATCTGGTTGAGCGCGCTGACGGCGTGCTGCCATCGCAGCTGTTCAGCGTGGTAGGCACCGGCCGCCTCCCGGGTCCACACCTGTTGCAGTGGCGCGATCTGGGACTGCAACTGCTCCAGTGCACCGTTGAGCCGGGCGGCCGTGGAGTGGATCTCCTGACGGACGGCGTACTCGATCTCATCGAAGTTGTACGACAGGGCCGCATCCATGGCCGGCCCCTCAGATTCCGTCGCCGGCGGCGGCGATGTGGCGCGAATGGGTCTCGGCTACCTCGCGCAACACGCGCTCGTTGAGGCGAATGGTCCCGGCGATGCGTTGTAGCGCGTGGTGCAGGCTCAACGATTCGGCGTTCCAGCGGTCGAGCACGTCCTGGAACCGGGCGGCAGCGATCCCCGACCAGACCGACGGCGGCACGGCGCGCATCCGGCCGACGAACGCCTGCAGCATGCCCCGAATCTCCTCGTTGCGGGCGTCGGTGGCCGCCGCAACGGCGCGCATCACCTCGAAGTCGGCACTGAGTGTGGTGGATGTGGTCACGGCTCCCCCATATCGTTTGGTGGCTGATACGAGGTTCGACGGCGACGGGGCGGGTCCGGTTCCCTCCGGTGGCGAGCGTGCGCAGATGCACGATTTTGCGCGGCGTGTTGGGTACAGACCCGCACGCTCGCGGTAAAGAGGACAGCCCAAAAACGACACGGTCGCCGGGCCCGTAAGGGACCCGGCGACCGCGCCGAGGGGTATTGAGGCTAGCCGGGGTTGCCCGGGTTGCCCGGGTTGCCGGTCGCCCCGACGGGGTCTCCGGCGCCACCGGGGGCACCGACTCCGGCAGAACCAGCGGCGCCACCTGCGCCCACCGAACCCGCGGTGCCGTTACCGGCGCCGCCGTGTCCGGCCGTGCCAGCTGCGCCTCCGGCCGCGCCATTGCCACCGTTGCCACCGTCACCGCCGGCCAGGCCCGCGCCGGTGTCGGGGTCGATGCCACCGGGACCGCCGTTACCCCCGGCACCGCCGTTGCCGCCCTTGCCGCCGTTGCCGGCGTTGCCGCCGACACCGCTCTCCGAGCTGCCGCCGTTGCCGCCCTGGCCACCCACGGCGGCATTACCGCCGTCGCCACCATCGCCGCCGGGCGTCTTGCCGGGGGCACCGGTGAGCGGGTTGTTACCGGTCGAGCCGGGTGCACCGCTGGGGCCGTTGCCGCCGACACCGCCGGTTCCGCCGTTGCCGCCGTTGACATTGCCGGCACCATTACCGCCGTTGCCGCCGGTACCGCCGACGGCGGCGACGCCGGTGCCGTGGGCGTTGCCGCCCGATGCGCCTCTGCCGCCATCACCGGCATGGCTGGGCCCGATGCCGAGGGTGTTGGTGGGGGTTTCAACGCCGCCGCTGTTGCCACCGTTGCCGCCGTTACCGCCGGCGCCAGCAGCAGCATTGGTGGTCGTACCGCCGTAGCCGCCGGTGCCGCCGTTGCCGCCGGACGCGGTGCCGTTACCACCGTTACCACCGTTCCCACCGGTACCGCCAGCACCGCCGTTGCCGCTAGCAAAATTATCGGTGTAGCCGCCGTTGCCGCCGTTGCCGCCGATGCTGACCACGCCGGGGCCGGTCGCGCCGTTGGCGCCGTTTCCGCCCTGACCGCCGTCGCCGCCGCTGCCGATCCCGGTAACGGTGAGCCCGTTGACGGTGGTCGAGCCGCCGCCCCCGCCGGCTCCGCCGTTGCCGCCGATGCTCCAGATGACGCCGTCGGCGTCCTTCCAGCCGGTGGCGACCCCACCGTCGGCCCCGTTGCCGCCGTTTCCGCCGTCGATGCCGCGAGCGCCGTTACCGCCGCCGCCACCGTCGCCACCCTTGTAGGTGCCGGAGCCGCCGGCGGCGCCGTCGGTGCTCTGGCCGGCGGTCTGGCCGCCACCCCCGCCGCCGCCGTAGCCGCCTCGCCCGCCGATGGTCTTGATGGTGTTGTCCGTGGAGGCGCCGTTGCCGCCGACGCCGGCCTTCCCGGCGGCGCCGCCGGTACCGGTCTCAGTGTCCCCACCCTGGCCGCCGGAGCCGCCGTTGCCGGCGGTGCCGGTTACCCCGGCCGCGCCGGTGGCGGCACCGCCGACCCCGCCGTTGCCGCCGGTGCCGCCGGTGTTGTCACCGAGGGACGCACCGCCGCTGCCACCCCAGGCCCCAGCGTTGCCGCCGTTGATGCCGGAGCCGCCGTCACCGCTGTTGCCGCCGGCGCCACCGGTGGACCCGGCGCCGCCGTCACCGCCGATGCCGCCCATGCCGCCGTTACCGATGAAGTGGCCGTTGGCGTCGGTGGCCGCCTCGCCGCCGGCGCCGCCATTGCCGCCGTCGCCGCCGTCGCCGACCTGGCCGGCGCCACCGTAGACCGGGGCGCCGTAGAAGTGGGAACCGCGGGCACCACCCAGGCCGCCCATACCGCCGCGGCCACCGACGCCACCGGCCAGCCCGTCGGTGTCACCGGTCGCACCGTTACCACCATCGCCGGCGGCGCCGCCGGCGCCGCCCTTGCCGCCGTTGCCGAGCAGGTAACCGCTGACCCCGCCGGCGCCACCGTTGCCTCCCTGGCCCCCGCTCATACCCGTGCCGGTGACATTCTGGGTGCCGTCCATTCCGGTGCCGCCGGTGCCGCCTGCGCCGCCGTTGCCGAACATCCAGGCCATCGCCGCACCGCCATCGCCGCCGGCGCCACCGAAGCCGCCCGCCGCAGTCGCCACGCCGCCGGCTCCGCCGTCACCGCCGTGGCCCATCCACACGCCACCGATGCCACCGTCACCGCCGGCCGCACCCGCACCGCCGTCACCGCCGGCACCGCCGTTGCCGAAGCCGATCGCGTTACCGCCGTTGCCGCCGGCCACCCCAGCCACATCGCTGTCCCAGCAGGCCCCGCCGTCACCGAACCACAGGCCGCCGTGGCCGCCATCGACGGACTCCGCGGTGCCATCGGCACCGTCACCGATCAGGTACTGCCCGGCCATGGTGTTGATCGCGCCGTTGACCATCTCACCGAGATCACTGTTGATCCACGCTTCGGTCACCATGTGCATCGGCGAGTAGAACAACTGATCAAACAAGTTGACGGCGTTGAAGTCGCCCATCAGGCCGGACAGGTCGAACGCCTCAGCCGAGCCGGAAACATCAACGTCAGCGGCCGGGACCATCCAGTCGAGACTGAACAGGTCCTCGAAGAAGTCGGCCTGGGCGGCGGGCGCCGGCGCCAACGGCGTCACACCGAACGCCAGGAACGCTGCCACGGTGCTGCCGGCACCGATCATCCGGTTACGGTGCCGCGATGCGGCCTTGCTGTGAGTCATGTGCGAATACCTCTCGTATGAAAGTCGGTCGGGGGTAACAGGTTTCGTTCTGGCGCGGTTACAGGCCCAGCAAGTCGGCGAACCAATCGGTGGCCGCGGCACCACCAGCACCACCGTCATCGAGGTCGGTGATCAGCGGCAGGTCGCTGCCGGCCAGCGGCGGGGTGACCGGCACCGCGCCCTTGCCGTCCCAGCCCGAGCCCAACAGCGCGCCGACGGTCTGCCCCAGACCCAGCATCGCCCCCCACGGGCCCACCGCGTTGCTGCCGATGTTGAGGCTGCCGACCACCGGGGCACCGGTGAGCTCCAGGCCGACACTGTTGAGGATCGAGCCGCCCACCGCCGGCGTCTCAGCCACCACCTCACCATCGGCGCCCAACACCTGATAGGGGTCGATGGCCACATGCCCGCCGGTGAGCCACCCACCGAACGCGATCTCCAGATGCCCGATCCCCATCCCGGCCGGCAACATGTCACCGGCGGCCTCGTTGATCATCGGCAACAGGCTGTCCAGGTTCAAAGTCGCGCCATTGAGCGAGGCGCCGAACATGTTCGCCAACGTGTCCGAGAAGCTGTCACCGTCATTGATGCTGTTGATCAGCCCCACCATCGGAGCGATCCACGGCCCCAGCGAGCCCATGATCAGCCCGCTCAGCGGCGATGCCGCGAAGTGGATGATCGGCATGAGATCCGCCGGGAACATCCCACCCATCAGCGACGACAACGGCCCGGCGAACAGGTCGTACCAGCCCATCGCGAACGTCGACACATCGCCGGCGGCCAGGGTGTGACTCATGACGATCTCAAGGGTTTCCTGACTCGGGTTGCTCATCGCGTACCCGGTCAGCAAGGCGTCCAGGTTGTGCCGGATCTGCTCGGTGACGTAAGTCAGGTTCGTCGGGTCATCGAGCAGTTGCTGGGCGTAGTCGTTCTGGTTGGCGGTGAACTGCTGGAACGCGATACCCGGCGCCAGGTAGTAGTTGTTCAGCAACTGGGTCATGTTCGTCGACGCCGCGTTGAACACCTCATCCCAGGCACTGGACGCGGTCAACGCCACGTCGCGCACCGTGCCCAGCGCAGGCAACGGCGCAACCACCGGCGTGGCCGCGATCAGGCCGGCGCCCACCATCGCAACACCAGCGGTGGCGTAAGGGCGGATTGTTGTACGCAAGGGATATCTCCTCAGAGTTGGGACGACTGTGGGTGGGGGTTGGCGCTAGCCGACGACGTGGACAAACTCAGGTGAACGCAGCTTTCCCTCAGGTATATATGCGCATTAACGTCCGTTATATGCGGCAACCGGCGAAAATCCCCAGGTCGCCCTGTCCATTGCTATCAGCACGCGCTAAGGCTATCCATCGCTTGTAAGTCAAGTTAGGACAATTTTTCGCGAGTTTGGACTATCGTCGGCCGTATGCTTAGGACAGCTAGATTGGTGCGGGCGCGCGCCGGCGTACACGTTTACGACTATCCGATCGCCCCACACACGCCGCCGGTGGTGGTGGCCCGCGTCGGGCAGGAACGGCTATGCGAGCACGGTCAGATCCACAACTTCCCGGCCCTGTGGTACGACCGGGCGACCGGAGTCGTCTACGTGGTCGCGCTGGGCGCCACCATAGATCCGGCGGGGGTGGAATGCGCCGGCGACGGTGTCGCGGTGTTCTTCGATCCGGCCGCGGTCGGCGCCGATGCGACGTCACCCTGGCTGACCTGGCGCTCACATCCACTGTTGCGGCTGTTCCTGCACGAGCGGGACGGGGGCCTGCTGCGATTGGAGGTGCCCGCCGCCGAGCGTCCGTCGTTCGTCGCCACGCTCGAGGCGATGAAATCGGAACTCAAGAGTCGGCGGGAAAGGCACCGTGAAGCGGTGTCGGCGCTTCTGATCCTGATGCTGGTAAGGATCACCCGGGCGGCCGGCGACACCGGCGGCGAGCCGCGTCACGGCGACGAACCGCTGCTGGCCGAGGTGTTCGCAACCATCGACCGGCGCTACACCGAGCCACTGTCGCTGCGCGACGTCGCGCGTGAGGTCTCGGTATCGGCGGGACATCTGACCACCGTCGTGCGCCGCCGCACCGGCCGCACGGTGCTGGAGTGGATCACCCGCCGGCGGATGCGCGAAGCCCGCCGCCTGTTGACCGATACCCGACTGTCGATCACCGAAATCGGGCACCGCGTCGGGCTATCGGATTCGGCCTACTTCACCAGACAGTTTCGCCAGGAACACGGCATCTCACCGAGCCAGTGGCGCAAGTGCCCGCCCGTGTGACGTCCCTCAGCTGACCGCACGGGCGGAACGCACCGCCTGCTCGCACACCGCGCGCAGCGCGTCGTCGGGCCCACTCTGGCAGCCGATGCCGATCCGCACCGGACCGTCAACCAGCACCGTCCAGTCGATCTGCCGGGCGCTGCGCACCTCCCGGTAGGTCACCGCGGGGCGTCCCGCTCTGCTTCCGGCCGGATCGAAATCGATGAATACCCCGGGTGTTTCGGCATCGGCGAGCTGCAGCGCCTTTTGCAGCGGTTCGGCGATGGCCGCCAGGGTTTCGCCGGCGGCCGGCGCCTGGGTGAGGTGCAATACCAGCTCCGGGTCGATGGGCGAGGTGACCTCGGTTCGGGGTGATCCCGGACCGCCGGCGACCCGGCGCACCGGCCACGCCGCCGGAACCTGCACCGCCACACGGCCTTCCACCAGGTACGTCAACGCGACAGCAGGAGCCGGGTCGTGGTGGGTGCGCAGGCCCAGCGCGACGACGCCCAGCGCGGCGGCTGCCGCGGCGGGTGACATCCATGAGCGACGGCCGGACCGGGCCGGCCCGGCCGGTTCCGGCACCTGCGGGGCGGGCGGTGCGCTGACCGGCAGCTCGTCGACGATTCGGCATTCACCCGGCAACCGCTCGGCGATCATCGTGGCCAGCGCCGCCGCGCCGCCCACGCGCAAGGGGGCATCGATCACCACCGCCTCCTGGTCGCCTATCCGCCGCGCCACCGCTTCGGCGACGTCTTCGGCAGCACCGATGCGCGGCTCGGCGACGGTGCCGACTCCGGTGACGGCCACCAGCTCGTCGGCGATCTCCACGACGACGGCATAGTCGTACACCGCGCTTCGCGGCCGGGTGGTGACGTGCTCGGCCAGGGCTTCGGCCGCGGTGGTGAACAGCTGCACACGACGCGCCGGCCACCACGACGGGTGGATGATCTCGATCGAGGCGGGGGACTCTGGGCACGCCATGACGCTGCGCAGCAGCTCGGGAAGCTCGCTCGGCTGCCCGTCGACCAGGGCCACCGGATCATCGATCCACTCCAACGCCGCTCCGGACCCCTCGGGTTCGGCTGCACCGCAACATAATCGGCGGATAGCCGTTGGACCGGCCTCGATCACCGCGCGGTGGCTCACAGCTCCCAGGCCACCTGGATGCGCTGCTGCCCGCCGGTGCGGGTCACCAGGATGCCGCGTCCCGGCGGCAGCGGACCCGGCCGCACCGAGCCGATCAGCGGGGCGTCACCCGCGTCACCGCTCATCACCAGACCCATGGCACCCAAGTCGAGCAGGGCGGCCAGCAGCGGCTCGTACATTGACCGGGCAGCGCCGCCGCTTCGCCGGGCCACCACCAGGTGCAGCCCGACATCACCTGCATGCGGCAGGTATTCCAGCAGTGGCGTCAGCGGATTACCGGCCGCGGTGGCCACCAGGTCGTAGTCGTCGACCACGACGTAGAGCTGCGGACCCGACCACCAGGACCGGTCCCGCAGCTGCTGCGGGGTCAGCTCCGCTCCCGGCATGCGGCCGGCCAGTCGGTCTACGAGCCCGGGCAGCATCGTCGTCAACGCAGGCGCTGACATGGCATAGCCGGCCAGGTGCTCGGTCCCCACCACGCCGAGCAGGCTGCGCCGATAGTCGACGACGAATATCTGCACCTGGTCGCCGGGGTGGGTTCGCATCAGCTCCCGGCACAGGGTTCGCAGCACCGCGGTCTTGCCGCATTCGTTGTCGCCCAAGATCAGCAGGTGCGACTGACGGTCGAAATCGACTGCGACGGGACCCAGTCCGCGCTCATCGATGCCGAGCACCGGACCGGTCGATTCGCCCAGCGATGCGCGCTCGACCACGGCGGGCAGCAGCGCGATCGGCGGCGCGGCGGCAGTACTGGGGACCGGCTCCCATCCGTCGGGACGCGCCACCTGCATGTGCAGTCCGTCTGCAATCACACCGCGGCCGGGCCGGTGCCGGGGCACCCGCTGCGCCTGCCGGCGGTCCAGTTCGGATTCGGCCGGGTCGCCCAGCCGCAGCTCGATGCGGGTTCCGATCAGGTCGCGCAACGCGGGCCGAAGATCAGCCCACCGGTTCGCCGACAGCACGACATGCACACCGAACGACAGGCCTCTGCCGGCCAGCGCGATGATCCTTGCCTCCACATCGAATTCGCGGCCAAGGGCGGACCAGCCGTCGATCACCAGGAACACCTCACCGGCCGGATCGCCCTCGCCGCGGCATCCCGCCTCCCGGCGCTCCAGGATCGCCTCCATCTCGGCGATCGTTCGCCGCACCAGCTCGGGTTGGGCGGAGCGCGCGACCGACCCCACCTGCGGCAGCCCATCGAGTCCGGCCAACCCTCCCCCACCGAAGTCCAAGCAGTAGAACGCCACTCGTGTCGCATCATGGGTGGCGCACAGCGCCGCAATCAGCGTGTGCAGCGTCGTCGACTTGCCCGACTGCGGTGCGCCGACCACCGCCACATGCCCGGCGGAACCGTCGAGCCGCGCCGTCAGCGGGGTGCGCCGCTGCTCGAACGGCCGGTCCACCACGCCGATCGGCACGCACAGTTCGCCGTGTTCGCCGTCGAGCAGCTCCCCGAGCGCCGGCGCGGCCCCCAGCGGCGGCAGCCACACTCTCCGCGCCGGCGGTCCGTGCCCGGCCAGGCGCCCCAAGATCGCCTGCAGCACAGTGCGTCCAGACGGCTCGGCCGCGGAGTCCTCGTGCGATGCGGCGGTGAAGCGCTGCGCCCGAAGCGGTGCCGGCCGTGGGTCGGGACAGTCGCCGGAGACGAAAGCCGTCTGAAACCGGGTCACTTCGCCGTCGGCGGTGCGCAGGTATCCAGCTCCGGGAACGCTCGGCAGCTCAAAGGCGTCGGGCACGCCGAGGACGATCCGCGATTCGGCGGCCGACATCGTCTTGAGGCAGATCCGGTAGGACAGGTGGGATTCCAGTCCGCGCAGCCTGCCCTCCTCGAGCCGTTGGCTGGCCAGCAGCAGATGAATGCCCAGCGAGCGGCCCAGCCGGCCGATGGCGACGAAGGTGTCCAGGAAGTCCGGCTGCTGATCGAGCAGTTCGGAGAACTCATCGACGATCACCAGCAACGCGGGAAGCGGCGGCGCCCCTCGGCGAGCCGCGTTGTAACCGGTGATCCCGGAGACGCCCGCGGCGCGCAGCAGTTCCTGCCGCCTATGCATCTCACCGGTGAGCGCGTCTTGCATCCGCTCCACCAACGGGGCCTCATCGGCCAGGTTGGTGATGACCGCGGCGACGTGCGCGACCTGCTCGAATCCGAGAAAGGTTGCACCGCCCTTGAAGTCGACCAGCACCAGGTTGAGGTCCGCCGGTGAATGGCGGACCGTCATCCCGAGCACCAGCGTGCGCAGGAACTCCGACTTGCCCGAGCCGGTCGCGCCGACACACAAGCCGTGCGGCCCGCTGCCCCGTTCGGCGGCCTCGTTGATGTCCAGGAACACCGGGCTTGCGTCCGCATCCGTGCCGATCGGCACGCACAGTCGCTGGTCTGCTCCGCCGGCCCACCGAGCCGCCGGGTCGAATCCCTCGATGTCGTCGATACCCAGCAGTGCCGCCCAATCGTCCGGCCCGCCGGACCGCATCATCCGATGGCCGGCCAACTGCTGCGCGCAGACCACCGCGTCGGCGACGGAGAGGAAGTCCGGCCGGACGTATTCGCTTGCCGGCAGCCTCCGCACAGCACCGCCTACACGGGCAGAATCGACCACCGATAGGCCTGAATGATCGTCGATGATCACCACCGCGTGCGGGCCGGCCGGTGCGGCGTGAAAGGCACGCGCCGGATGCTGATGATGCGGTAGCCATTTCAGCCAGTCCCAGCGCGTGGGCGATTCAGTCTCAACCGCAATCGTCACGGCGTCTGGGCCGTGCAACACCGCGAGCTGGCAGATCATCGCCCGTAGCAGTCCACGCATCCGATCCGGTTCGCCGTCCAGCACCAACGGTCCCGAACCCAACAGGGGCAGCGTCACCGGCACGTCGGGCACCGTGGCGTGGACGTCCAGAAAGCGGCTAAGGGCGGTGTCGGTGACGGGATCGATGACGCCGGGTGCTCGCGCGGGTGGGATCAGCGAGGTGATCAGGCCGGCGGTTCCGATGCCCACCCGCACCCGGCCGAAATCGGGGTCGGCGGGCCGGCGCTCCCACCTGCGGGGCCCGTCGGCGAGCATCCACAGCGCGTCGGGTTCCGGGTGTGTCCAGGCCAGCGTCGCGCGCTGCGTCGCCGCGGTGATACGCACCGAGTCGCGCAGTCCGGCAAGGTAATCCAGGTAGCCCTCACGGTCGGCGTCGATATCACCGCCGCGATGACGCCCGCCCAGTACGGCCAGCACCGCCGAGGCAAGCATCATCAGCGGCAGCATCGCAAACGCCGGGCTGCGCGGTGCCCCCGAGCGGTACATCACCACGGTGACACCGAGCATCCCGACTGCCATCACAGCCGGCAGCAGCCGGAGCAGCGCCACTCCTTTCTCCGGCCGCGTCACCGATGGCGGTGCCGCAAGGGTGATTTCACCGCGTTGCGGCATCACCGGCCGGTCCGCGTCATGTCGCAGCTCGGTCATCGGCACACCGTAGGAGGCCGGAATCGGCTCGGCAAGTCACCTGTGGATGACCGAAAACACCTGTCCCTCGGCGGCTATAGCGTGCCCTGGAGAGCGAGAGCCGAGGAGGCGAGGCGATGGTGCCAACGGATTCGGGCCTGCGACGGGTCGCGGTGTACACCGACAGCGGTCACGCCGATCTGACACTGCCCGCCGGCGTGCCGGTTTCGGCGCTGATCGCCTCGATCGTGGACCTGCTGCCGCGCCGAACCGGCCCGCAGGAGCTCCGGCCGTATCGACTCGGCCTGCCCGGACGCTCCCCCTTGGACGGTTCGAAGACGTTGGCACACCATGGCATCCGCGACGGCGCGGTGCTGGCTCTCACCCGGGCCGAATACCCGGTGACAGAACCGGTCTTCGACGATCCCGCCGAACAGCTCGCCGCGACGGCACGGGCGGCGGCGCGTTCGTGGACCCCGGTGGCGGCCCGGCTCACCGCTGGACTCGCGGCGTCGACGATGTGCGGGGTCGCCGGTTTCGTGGCGGTCCCCGGTGGTCCGGGCGCGCCGAACGCACTGCTGGGCCTCGCGGCGGCCGGGACCGTGGCGGCGTTGACGGTGCCGTCCAGCGGCTGCGGCCCGACCCTGCGGGTGGCGCTGTGTTGCCTGGCCGGGCTGGCGGTGCTGGCCGCTGTCGCCGGGATGGTCACTGTGGCAACCGGGATTTCGGGGCAGGTGGTGGGTGCTGCGGCGGTTGCGGCGGCGGTCGTCCTGCTGCGCGCGGCGGGCCGGGTCGCGGTCAGGGTGTGCGGCCGAAGCGGCACGGCGCATGAGCTGTTGACCGGGTTGGTCGTCGGCTCTGCGTCGATGGCGGTGCTGGGTGCGGGCGGTATCGCCCTCACCGCGCCGGTGCCCGGGGTTCCCCGGCTGGTCGGGGTGGCGTTCACCGCGGCGGCCGGCGCGACGCTTGTGCTGCGGGCCCGGTCGCACGCGGACGCCCGGCAGATCACGGCGCTGCTGGCCGGTGGGGTGATCACCCTGGGTGTCGCGGTGCTCAGTGCGGGTACCGGGCCCTGGCAGGCGGCGACGGCCGTGCTGCTGGGTGGAGCAGCGCTCGCGACCGGCTTTGCCGCCCAAGCCGATTCCCCACTGGCCCGCCGCGCCGCCGAAGTACTCGAGAGCCTGACACTGGGAGCGCTGCTGCCGCTGGCGTGCTGGGTCGCCGGGGTGTACGGCGCCATCCGCGGACTGGGGTAGCCGATGCGTACCACCCGGATCATCCGAGTGCTCGGCGCCGCCGCGATCGCCGCGTCCACCCAATGCGTACCGTGCGCCAACGCCGTCTCACCGCCCACGATCGACAGCACCCGACTGCCCGCCCCGGCACCGGCCGCGCCCGCCCGCTCCACCGTGCAGCAGGCCGTGTGTACGGTGCCGGCCCGCGATCCGGGCCCGGCCGCCACTCAGCTCGACGGGCTGAGCCTTCCCGCACTGTGGGCTCTGACCCGCGGGGCCGGTCAGCGGGTGGCGGTGATCGACACCGGCGTCGCACCGCACCGGCGACTGCCCGGCCTGGTGGGCGGCGGTGACTACGTGGCGGACGGCGACGGCACCCGGGACTGTGACGGTCACGGCACCCTGGTCGCCGGAATCATCGCAGCGGCAACCGATCCCGCCGCCGATCGGTTCGGTGGCCTGGCGCCGCTGGCCACGGTGATCGCCATCCGCCAGTCCAGTGCCCGATTCGGCGCCGTCGGCGGGCCACCGGGGGTCGGCGACGTCGAGACGCTGGCCAGAGCGGTTCGCACCGCGGCCGACCTGGCCGCGACGGTCATCAACATCTCGACGGTGGCCTGCGGACCGGCACCCCGAGTCGATGACCGTGCCCTGGGGGCCGCACTGGCCTACGCCGTCGAGGTGAAAGGCGCGGTGGTGGTGGCCGCCGCGGGCAACACCGACGAGGGCTGCGGCACCGAGGAACCGACGATCGTCACACCCGCCTGGTATGACGCCTACGTGCTGACCGTCGGCTCGGTGGACGCCCAGGGCGTACCGTCGGCGTTCACCCGGCCCGGCCCGTGGGTGGACGTGGCCGCGCCCGGCGAGGCGGTGCTGTCGCTGAGCACCGTCGGCGACGCCATGGCCACCGCCACGGGAGCCACCAGCTTTGCCGCTCCGGTGGTCAGTGGTCTGGCGGCGCTGATCCGGTCGCGGCACCCGCAGTGGACGCCGCGACAGGTCATGGACCGGATCAGGGCCACCGCGCATCACCCACCCGGGGGCCGCGACGACGTCGTCGGCGCCGGGGTGATCGATCCGTTGGCGGCGCTCACCTTCGACGCACCCCAACCCACGGCACCGGAGCCACCCGGGACTCCCGCACCGATCCACGAACCCGCACCCGAACCCCAACCCGAGCCCACCGGCCTGCGGACCGCGTTCGCCGGTACCGGGGTGCTGCTGGCCGTGCTGCTGGCGTCGCTCACCGCCCGGGCGCTACGTCGCGGGTAGCGCCGACCTGCTCCGCGCCGAGCAGTGGCCCGGCCGGCAACCCGGCCAGCATCGGCCACGGCACCGCGACGGGCGTATCCGGCAGGCCCAGACTGCGGGCAGCGCCGGCGCCGGAGACGGTGAACCGCACGCCGGTGTCGGCGATCAGGTAAGCCGGTCCGGTGCCGCCCCGCACGTAGGCGCTGCGGCCCGGCGGCAGATACACCGCGTCCAGGGCGGGCCCCGGCCCGTCGGCCTGTGCCAGCGCCGTCGGCGCCGCGCCGGCCGGCAGCGGCAGCCCGGCCCCGACCGACAGGGTGATCCCGTCCGGGTCGCCGGCCCGCCAATGCACGCACAGCGTCGTCGCGGCGGGCGGCAGGGGCACCGGCACGTCGTCGACCGGCACAGCCTCGGGTACGGCGTTGAGCAACAGCGCCGACACCCGTCGCGGGGCCACCGGCAGCGGCTCGACCGGGGCGCGCCTACCGGAGCGCAGCAGATAGTCGGTCCCGGACTCCGACCGCACCGCCACCGCCTCCCCCGGGTCGATCCGTCCGGACGGCGGGGCGTCGACCCCGGCGATCAAGGTGGTGCCGGTCGCGGCGTCGTCGCAGAGCGACCAGGTCGCGGTGTCGTCCAGCGCCGGCCCGAGCACACTGGGGGCGCCCGGGATGCCCAGCGGCGGGCCGCGCCTGGCCCGGCCGACCGCGGAGGCTTCCACCGGCCGCGGGTCGGCGGCCGTCCCGGTGATCAGGCGAGCCGAGGTCAGGTTGAACACCGGGTGCACCGTGTCGCCGACCCGGACATACAGCGCCCCCGAGGCGCGGTCCAGCAGGATCGGCGCGTCCCCCAGGCCCGGCTGCGGCCGCAGCACCGCCAGTGCCACCGCGCCGGCCACCGCCACAGCACTGAGCAGGCACCCGGCGGCCAGCGCGAACCCTCCCGGCGCCGGGCCGCCCGACGGCTGCCCGCAGCGCAGCGCACGCTCTGACCGGCGGGCCTGGAATCGGTGCGCGCTGACCTGCAGCCGTGTCGTCGATTCCCTGCTCATCGGCCCCCTATTCAGTGCGCCCGACGCTAGCCGCCGGCGCCGCGATGCGTGCCCGGCTATCCACAGGCCGACAGGCGATCAGCGCAGCTTCGGTACCATCCCTGTATGCAAATCGATCGATTGCGCGGCATCTTCACGGTGGCGCTGACCGGCGCCGCTCTGCTGACCGTCCCCGCGGTAGCTCCGGGCTCCATTCCGACGGCCTCCGCCTACGACTGCCCCGACGTCGAGGTGATCTTCGCCCGGGGCACCAGCGAGCCGCCCGGTGTCGGCCGGGTGGGCCGGGCGCTCATCGACTCGCTGCGGCAGCAGACCTCCAAGAAGGTCGACGAGTACGCGGTCAACTACCCCGCCGGCCGGTTGCAGCTGGGCGGCGGCGACGGTGCCAACGACGTGATCAAGCGGGTCAAGGCGGCAGCTGACGTCTGCCCGGACACCCAGTTGGTGCTGGGCGGCTATTCGCAGGGCGCCTCGGTGATCGACATCGTCACCGGCACCCAGGTGGGTGGCATCAGCTGGGGCAACCAGCTGCCGGCCGAATACGCCGATCAGGTGGTGGCCGTCGCCACGTTCGGCAATCCGGCCGACCGTAGCGGTGGGCCGATCAGCCAGCAGAGCGCCCTGTTCGGCTCCAAGGCCATCGACCTGTGCAACCCGGGCGACCCGATCTGCCACGAGGGCCCCGGTAACGAGTGGAGCGACCACACCGACGGCTACATCCCCGCGTTGACCAGCCAGGCGGCCAACTTCATCGCCGGCCGGCTGCGGGCTGTCGGGCCGGTTCCCGCACCCGGTCCGCTGGTGCCCTGAGACCTCCACCACAATTAGTTAGATCGTCAACGCTTCTTTCGCTAGTATCGATGCCCGTGAAGGCATACCGCATCCTGGCGGCCGGCGTCGTCGCCGCAGCGCTGCTGATCAACCCGACCCCCTCGACCGTGCCGGTGGCCTCCGCCGACGGCTGCCCCGATGTCGAGGTGGTGTTCGCACGCGGCACCAATGATTCGCCGGGTCTCGGCCGAGTCGGCGACGCGTTCGTCGGCGCCCTGCGCGGGCGGACGTCACGGTCGGTCGGCGCCTACGCGGTGAACTACCCGGCCAGCTACGACTTCGGCCGGGCCGCCGACGGCGCCAACGACGCCAGCGGCCACGTCATGTGGATGGTGGAGAACTGCCCGGGCACCCGGCTGGTCCTCGGCGGCTACTCGCAAGGTGCGGCGATCATCGACATCATCGCCGCTGCGCCGGTGCCCGGCTTCGGGTTCACCGCGCCGCTGCCGCCGGAGGCCGCCGACCACGTTGCCGCGGTGGCGGTATTCGGCAACCCGTCGAGCAAGATCGGGCAGCCGTTGACCAACAGCCCGTCCTACGGGTTCAAGACGATCGACCTGTGCAACGACGGCGATCCGATCTGCTCGCCGGGACGGATCTTCTCCGCGCACTCCGGCTACACCCCCGGCATGACCAATCAGGCCGCATCGTTCGTGGCGGGCCTGCTGTAGCCCCTTTTTTTCCCGCGACCGTGCACAGTTGTACGGCGACACGCCGTAAATGCCGTACAAACCTGCACGCTCGCGCCGAGGGGGGTCAGCGGGTGCGCAGATCCCGGGTGATCACGATGCGCGCCCCGAGCTGATCATCCGGCGGGTAGTCGACTCCGACCAGGGTCAGGCCGCGCGCCGGGGCGGCGGTGAAGTCACTCGACCGGCGTTCGGCGTTCAACAGATCAGCGCACCAGGTGACGCTGCGCCGGTGCTCACCGACCGCCAGCAGAGCACCGACCAAAGAGCGCACCATAGACCAGCAGAACGCGTCGGCACTGACATGCGCGGTGACCAGATCCCCGTCGCGCTCCCACTCCAGCCGCTGCAGGTCGCGGATCGTGGTGGCGCCCTCGCGATGACGGCAGAACGCCGCGAAGTCGTTGAGCCCCACCAGAGTCTGCGATGCCAATCCCATCGCCTCGACGTCCAGGGCACGCGGCCAGGCGGTGACGTAGCGGGCCGACTGGGGCGTCACCCCGTAGGGCGCAGTGGACAGCCTGTAGGTGTAGTGCCGCCGCAGCGCGGAGAACCGGGCGTCGAAGTCGGGTGCGGCGCGTTGCAGCGAAAGCACCCGGACGTCGGCCGGCAGGAAGCGAGCCAGTCGCCGCGTCAGCGCCAGGAACTCCGGCTCGTCAGCCGGCCGGCCCCGCGAATAGCCGTGTGCGACAGCGCTTTGCGGAATGTCGACGTGGGCGACCTGCCCGGTGGCATGCACGCCGGTGTCGGTGCGGCCGGCGCCGAACACTCGGACCGGAACGCGAAACACCGTCGCCAGTGTCTCTTCGAGAACACCGGCGACGGTGCGCTGTCCGTTCTGTACCGCCCACCCGGCGAAATCGGTGCCGTCGTAGGCGATGTCGAGCCGAAGCCGAACTTCGGCCCGGGACTCAGGACTCGTCAGTGGCTTCGGTGGCTTCGGGAGCCTCAGCCTCAGAAGCCTCCGCAGCCTCGGCGGCCGGCTCCTCGACCTTGGCTTCCTCGACGGCTTCCTCAACCTTCTCGGCCGGCTTCTCGGCAGCCTTCTCCGCCTTGGCCGCAGCGCGACGAGCGCGGTCGGCCTCGTTGGTCACCGTCTTCTCCCGGACCAGCTCGATCACGGCCATCGGGGCGTTGTCGCCCTGACGCGCCTCGACCTTGATGATGCGGGTGTAGCCACCGTTGCGGTCCGCGAAGTGCGGGGCGATCTCGGCGAACAGCGAGTGCACCACATCCTTGTCGCGGATCTTCTTCATCACCTCACGCCGGTTGTGCAGCGTGCCCTTCTTGGCGTGGGTGATCAGCTTCTCGGCGTACGGCCGCAGTGCCCGCGCCTTCGGCTCGGTCGTCTTGATCCGGCCGTGGGTGAACAGCGAGGTGGCCAGGTTGGCCAGCAGCGCCTTCTGGTGCGAGGACTTTCCGCCGAGGCGGGGACCCTTGGTGGGCTTGGGCATTGCGACTTCTCCTAAATGGGGCCGGCCCCCGTATCAGGTAGGGCCGGGACGGCTCTCTTATTCGAGAGGTTGGGCGTTTAGAGCTGCTCGGTTTCGGCGTAGTCCTGCTCGTCGTAACCGGGGGCGTCGGCCGACCAGGTGCCGGTGGCGACGTCGTAACCGGCGACCTGCGACGGGTCGAAGCTGGCCGGGCTGTCCTTGAGCGACAGGCCCAGCTGGTGCAGCTTCACCTTGACCTCGTCGATCGACTTCTGGCCGAAGTTGCGGATGTCGAGCAGGTCGGACTCGGTGCGGGCGACCAGCTCCCCGACCGTGTGCACACCTTCGCGCTTGAGGCAGTTGTACGACCGCACCGTCAGGTCCAGGTCGTCGATCGGCAGCGCGAACGAGGCGATGTGGTCCGCCTCGGCCGGCGACGGGCCGATCTCGATGCCCTCGGCCTCGACGTTGAGTTCCCGTGCCAGACCGAACAATTCGACCAGGGTCTTACCGGCCGAGGCCAGCGCGTCCCGCGGGCTGATGGAGTTCTTGGTCTCCACGTCCAGCACCAGCTTGTCGAAGTCGGTGCGCTGCTCGACACGAGTCGCCTCGACCTTGTAGGTCACCTTGAGCACCGGCGAGTAGATCGAGTCGATCGGGATACGGCCGATCTCGGCACCGGAGACCTTGTTCTGCACGGCCGGGACGTACCCGCGGCCGCGCTCGACGATCAGCTCGACCTCGAGCTTGCCCTTGTCGTTGAGGGTGGCGATGTGCATGTCGGGGTTGTGCACCGTCACGCCGGCCGGCGGAACGATGTCACCGGCGGTGACCGCACCCGGGCCCTGCTTGCGCAGGTACATGGTGACCGGCTCGTCCTCCTCGGACGAGACCACCAGGCCCTTGAGGTTCAAGATGATGTCGGTGACATCCTCCTTGACGCCGGGGACCGTGGTGAACTCGTGCAGCACACCGTCGATACGGATGCTGGTGACCGCCGCGCCGGGGATCGACGACAGCAGGGTGCGACGAAGCGAGTTGCCCAGGGTGTAACCGAAACCCGGCTCCAGCGGCTCGATGACGAACTGCGACCGGTTCTCGGCCACGACCTCTTCGGACAGGGTCGGACGCTGCGAGATCAGCATTGTTTTCTTTCTCCTTCTGGCACCCGCTATTTGATGCCTTTTGGGGGTACTCGGGAACGGGTCCCGAGCGGGTTACTTCGAGTAGAACTCGACGATCAGCTGCTCGGCGAGCGGAACGACGATCTGCGCACGATCCGGGAGCTGGTGGATCAGGATGCGCTGACGCTCCCCGACCACCTGCAGCCAACCCGGGATCGGGCGGTCGCCGCCGACCTCACGGGCGATCTGGAACGGCACCGTGTTGATCGACTTCTCGCGGACGTCGATGATGTCGTACTGCGACACCTGGTAGCTGGGCACATCGACCTTCACACCGTTGACGGTGAAGTGGCCGTGGCTGACCAGCTGGCGGGCCATCCGACGGGTGCGGGCCAGGCCGGCGCGGTAAACCACGTTGTCCAGCCGGCTCTCCAGGATGCGCAGCAGCTCCTCGCCGGTCTTGCCGCCACGACGGACGGCCTCCTCGTAGTAGCGACGGAACTGCTTCTCCATGACGCCGTAGGTGAAGCGAGCCTTCTGCTTCTCCTGCAGCTGCAGCCGGTATTCGCTTTCCTTGATCCGCGCGCGGCCGTGCTGGCCGGGCGGGTAGGGGCGCTTCTCGAATGCCTGGTCACCACCGATGAGGTCGACGCCGAGCCGGCGGGACTTGCGGGTGGCGGGTCCGGTGTAACGAGCCATCTTTCGTAATCCTCCTAGACCCGGCGCCGCTTGGGCGGACGGCAGCCGTTGTGCGGCTGCGGGGTGACATCGGAAATCGCACCGACCTCAAGGCCGGCGGCCTGCAGCGAGCGGATCGCGGTCTCACGGCCCGAACCCGGGCCCTTGACGAACACGTCGACCTTCTTCACGCCGTGCTCCTGCGCCTTGCGGGCAGCGTTCTCGGCGGCCAGCTGCGCGGCGAACGGTGTGGACTTACGCGAGCCCTTGAACCCGACGTGACCCGACGACGCCCAGGCGATGACGTTGCCCTGCGGGTCGGTGATCGTCACGATCGTGTTGTTGAAGGTGCTCTTGATGTGCGCGGCACCATGCGGGATGTTCTTCTTTTCCCGCCGCCGGGTCTTCTGGCCCTTCTTGGGCCCGGTCGCTTTCTTGGTTGCCATGGGTCTTACCTGGCCTTCTTCTTACCGGCGATGGTGCGCTTGGGGCCCTTGCGGGTGCGCGCGTTGGTCTTGGTCCGCTGGCCGCGCACCGGCAGGCCGCGACGGTGCCGCAGACCCTGGTAGCAGCCGATTTCGATCTTGCGACGGATGTCCGCCTGCACCTCGCGGCGCAGGTCGCCCTCCACCTTCAGGTTGCGCTCGATGTAGTCACGCAACTGGGTGATCTGCTCGTCGGTCAGGTCCTTGCTGCGCTGGTCCTTGTCGATACCGGTGGCGGCGAGAATTTCGACTGAGCGGGTACGGCCGATGCCGTAGATATAGGTCAGCGCGATCTCCATGCGCTTATCGCGCGGCAGGTCGACGCCTACAAGTCGAGCCATGGGGGCATGCCCCTTTCATCTTCGTTACGGAGGTTGTGATCCCAGCCCGTTCCCGGTGCGAAAGCTCCGGGGCCCGGCCTCCGATCCGGGCGTGTGTGAGCGGCCTATCCGTTCACTGGTGCTGGGAGGTCTGCATTCAGTTGTGACTGGTGCCCGGCTACGCCGGGCCGGCGACTGACTAGCCCTGACGCTGCTTGTGGCGCGGGTCCGAGCAGATCACCATGACACGACCGTGCCGACGGATCACCCTGCACTTGTCGCAGATCGGCTTGACGCTGGGGTTCACCTTCACGGCTGCTGTGGTCCTGTTCTTATCGCTGGTCTGACGTACTGATGACGCTTGGAGAATTACTTGTACCGGTAGACGATGCGTCCGCGGGACAGGTCGTAGGGCGACAGCTCCACGACCACCCGGTCCTCGGGCAGGATCCGGATGTAGTGCTGCCGCATCTTGCCGCTGATGTGGGCGAGCACCTTGTGACCGTTCTCCAGCTCAATGCGAAACATCGCATTGGGCAGTGGTTCGACCACTCGACCCTCGACCTCGATGGCACCGTCTTTCTTGGCCATTACGCTCCGGCGATCCTCCGTGTCTGGCTTAACTGTTGTGTGCATGCGCCCGCCACGGCACAGCGTTGACCGACTGCAAAACGTGAGCCGCCGACAGGAAGTTCCGGGCAATCCAGGAATCCAAGACTGGGCACGCAAGAGTCGACGCGGACGCCGCACCGTCGACCAACAATACCCGCATCCGCGCCACAGTCCAAAAGCGCCGAATACCGACGTCGGCGGGGCCTCGGCTGACGGGGGCTAACCGCGGTGTGGCAGCCGCAGCCGCCAGCGCACCACACCGGCCCACACCACGCCCAGCAGCGCCAGGATCGTCATGTCGGCCAGCCACCATCGGGCCTCGTGCGTCCACAACTGGTCGTGCGCGGCGAGCGGATCGATGGCGGTCACATCGACCGTGGCGGCAGCGGCGGCATACCCCCACCGCGACGGCAGGTACCAGGAGATCTGGCTGAGTCCGAATCGCGTGCCGATCGGGAACATGCCGCCGGAGAACACCAGCGAGACCATGATCACCACCACCAGCATCGGCAGGATCTGCTCGGTGGACTTGGCCATCGCCGACAGGGCCAGCCCGATCACCGCCGAGACGATCGCGGTCAGCGCGAGCACCAGATACAGCTCGAGGACCGGGCTGCCCAACAGCAGCGCACCGCGGGTCGGCGCACCCTTGCCGGCCACCACGATCGCGGTCAGCACCGCGGTCTGCAACAGTGCCGCGGCGCTGAACACCAGCACCTTCGCCGCCAGATACGCCGACGCCGACAGGCCCACCGACTGTTCGCGACGGAAGATGGATCGCTCCCCCACCAGATCCCGGATGGTCAGCGCTGTGCCCATGAACACCACCGAGACCAGCAGCACCAACAGGATCACCGACGCCTCTGAGGGCGAATCACTGCGTGGATCGGCGATCCCGAAACCGCTGTCGCCGGGCACCACCAGCGCCAGCGCACCGAGAATGAACGGCAGCACCGCCAGGAAGGCGAAGTAGCCGCGGTCGGCCACGATCAACCGGATCTGACGACGGGCCACGCTGAAGATCTGACGCGCCAGGCTGGTGCGGGCCGGATTGCCGGCAGCGCCGGCCCCGCTGCGGGCCTGGGCCCCGAGCCGACGCACCGTCCCGGTGTCCTGCCGGCGGGCCAGGTAGTCGCGGTGCGCGGCGTCGGGGTCGGCGCTGACGAAGGCGAAGATGTCCGCCCAGTCGGTGCCGCCCATCGCCGCGCCGATCTCGGCGGGCGGCCCGGAGAACGCCGTCTTGCCGCCGGGCGCCAGCAGCAGTACCTGGTCGCACATGTCGAGGTAGGTCAGCGAGTGAGTCACCACCACGACCACCCGGTCGGCGTCGGCGAGCCGGCGCAGCATCGTCATGACCTGGCGGTCCAGCGCCGGGTCCAGGCCTGAGGTCGGCTCGTCGAGGATCAGCAGCGACGGCCCGGTGAGCAGTTCCATCGCCACCGATGCGCGTTTGCGCTGGCCGCCGGAGAGCTTGTCGACTCGGGTCTTGCGGTGCGGGGTCAACTCCAGTTCGTCGATGACCCGGTCCACCACGTCGCGACGATCGGCCGCGGAGGTGTCCGGCGGCAGTCGCAGCTCGGCGGCGTATCCCAGCGCCTGCTCGACGGTGAGCTGGCGGTGCACGACGTCGTCCTGGGGCACCACCCCGATCCGCGACCGCAGCGACGCGTACTGGGCGTGTACGTCGTGGCCGTCGAAACCGACTCGGCCGATGCTGGGTTGCATTGCGCCGCCCAACAGGTTGATCAGGGTGGACTTGCCCGCGCCCGACGGCCCGATGACCGCCGTGAGGGTGCCGGGCCGCGCGGTCAGGGACACGTCGTCCAGCAGTTGCCGGCCGTCGATGGACAGCCCGAGCTGCTCCGCCTCGAGTCCGCCGGCGCGGTGGTCGGCGGGCCGGAGCACCAGGGCGCCGCCCGCGACGGTGAAATCGGTGTTGCCGAAGGTGACGACGTCACCGTCGCTCAGCGCGGAGCGGACGATCCGGCGGCCGTTGACGAATGTGCCGTTGATGCTGTCGTTGTCGACTATCACCAGGCCGGCCCCGGTGGTGACCAAGGTGGCGTGCGCCCGGGACACCAGCGGATCGGCGACCACCATGTCGCTGTCGGCGCGGCGACCGATCTGAACCTCGGTGGACCGGCCGCGGCTCATGACCGGTATCGACACGGTGGGCGATTCGTCTCCCGCCGGACCCGCCGGCTTGAGCGGCGCCATGGCCTCACCCACCTCACCGTTCGGGTTGCACTGGACACCGCAAACCCTACTGGCGGGCGCTCCGGGCCGCCTGTGAACCAGGCGGCGAGCTGCCTCTCGCATTTACTAGGATGTCCTAGTATTCTCGGGGTCGGGGCCGGCTCCGGTCCACCCACCACAGTCACGGGGATGGCGCATGACCACACAGATTTCGCACTTCATCGACGGCAAACGCGCGGCGGGCCGCTCGCAGCGCACCGCCGACGTCTTCGATCCCAGCACCGGAGCGGTGCAGGCGAAGGTCCCCCTGGCCGACGCCGCCGAAGTCGACGCCGCCGTCGCCGTGGCCGTGGCCGCCCAAAAGGACTGGGCGGCCTACAACCCGCAGCGCCGGGCCCGGGTACTGATGCGCTTCATCGCCCTGGTCAACGAGAACATGGACGAATTGGCCGAACTGCTCTCCCGTGAGCACGGCAAGACCGTGGACGACTCCCGCGGCGACATCCAGCGCGGCATCGAGGTGATCGAGTTCGCCATCGGCATCCCGCACCTGCTCAAGGGTGAGCACACCGAGGGCGCCGGCCCGGGCATCGACGTGTTCTCCCTGCGCCAGCCGCTGGGCGTCGTCGCCGGGATCACCCCGTTCAACTTCCCCGCGATGATTCCGCTGTGGAAAGCCGGCCCGGCGCTGGCCTGCGGCAACGCGTTCATCCTCAAGCCGTCCGAGCGCGACCCGTCGGTGCCGGTGCGGCTGGCCGAACTGTTCACCGAGGCCGGCCTGCCGCCCGGCGTTTTCCAGGTGGTGCACGGCGACAAGGAGGCCGTCGACGCCGTGCTTCACCACCCCGACGTCGCCGCGGTCGGTTTCGTCGGCAGCTCCGACATCGCCGAGTACATCTATTCGACGGCTACCGCCAACGGCAAACGCGCGCACTGCTTCGGCGGGGCCAAGAACCACATGATCGTGATGCCCGACGCCGACCTCGACCAGGCGGTGGATGCACTGATCGGCGCCGGCTACGGCAGCGCCGGCGAGCGCTGCATGGCGATCAGCGTCGCGGTGCCCGTCGGCGAGGAGACGGCAGATCGCTTGCGCGCCAAGCTGGTCGAGCGGGTCAACCAGTTGCGGGTCGGGCACAGCCTGGACCCCAAGTCGGACTACGGACCGTTGATCACCGAGGCCGCGCTCGCCCGGGTGCGCGACTACATCGGCCAGGGCGTCGATGCCGGCGCCGAACTGGTGGTCGACGGCCGGACCCGCGGCAGCGACGAGCTGACCTTCGGTGACCACAACCTGGCCGACGGCTACTTCATCGGGCCCACGCTGTTCGACCACGTCACCACCGACATGTCGATCTACACCGATGAGATCTTCGGCCCGGTGCTGTGCATCGTGCGGGCAGCCAATTACGAAGAGGCCCTGGCATTGCCGTCCGAGCACGAGTACGGCAACGGGGTGGCGATCTTCACCCGCGACGGCGACACCGCCCGAGACTTCACCTCCCGGGTGCAGGTCGGGATGGTCGGGGTGAACGTGCCGATCCCGGTGCCGGTGGCCTATCACACCTTCGGGGGCTGGAAGCGGTCCGGATTCGGCGACCTCAACCAGCACGGCACCGCGTCGATCCAGTTCTACACCAAGGTCAAGACCGTCACGCAGCGCTGGCCCTCGGGCATCAAGGACGGCGCTGAATTCCACATCCCCACAATGGGATAGGGCGCAATGGACATGACATTGGACGCAGAAGAACGGGTGATCGTCGAGACCGCGGCGGCGTTCGCCGAGAAGCGGCTGGCGCCCTACGCACTGGAATGGGATGGGTCCCACCACTTTCCGGTGGACGTGATGCGCGAGGCCGCCGGCCTGGGCATGGCGGCGATCTACTGCCGCGAAGACGCGGGCGGCTCGGGCCTGCGCCGCCTGGACGGGGTGCGCATCTTCGAACAGCTCTCGATCGCCGACCCGGTGATCGCCGCCTACCTGTCGATCCACAACATGTGCGCCTGGATGATCGACAGCTACGGCACCGAGGAACAGCGCAAGGCCTGGGTGCCCACGCTTGCGTCGATGGAATCCGTCGCCAGCTACTGCCTCACCGAACCCGGCGCGGGCTCGGACGCCGGCGCGCTCAGCACCCGCGCGGTGCGCTCGGGCGACGACTATGTGCTCGACGGCGTCAAACAGTTCATCTCCGGCGCCGGCGTCTCCGACGTGTACGTGATCATGGCGCGAACCGGGGACGACAGCCCGCGGGGCATCTCGACGTTCATCGTCGAAAAAGGCACGCCCGGACTGAGTTTCGGCGCCGCCGAGCAGAAGATGGGCTGGAATGCCCAGCCGACCGCCCAGGTCGTCCTCGAAGGGGTGCGGGTGCCCGCCGAGGCGATGCTGGGCGGCGCGCAGGGCGAGGGCACCGGCTTCTCGATCGCGATGAACGGCCTCAACGGCGGCCGGATCAACATCGCGGCCTGCTCACTGGGCGGCGGCCAGGCCGCGTTCGACAAGACCGGCGCCTACCTGGCCGACCGTCGCGCGTTCGGCAAGGCGCTGCTCGACGAGCCGACCGTCCGGTTCACCCTCGCCGACATGGCCACCGCCCTGGAGACCTCAAGGCTGCTGTTATGGCGGGCGGCCGGCGCCCTCGACGAGGGATCTCCGGACAAGGTCGAGCTGTGTGCGATGGCCAAGCGCTACGTCACCGACGCGTGTTTCGGCGTCGCCGATCAGGCCCTGCAGCTGCACGGCGGGTACGGGTATCTGCGTGAGTACGGTCTGGAGAAAATCGTCCGGGATCTGCGGGTGCACCGCATCCTGGAAGGCACCAACGAGATCATGCGGATGGTCGTCGGCCGAGCCGAGGCCTCCCGGGTCCGATCCGGCAGCTAGGGGCTTTGATGCAGACGGTCGCATTTCTGGGACTGGGCCACATGGGCGGGCCGATGGCCGCCAACCTGGTCAAAGCCGGTCACCCGGTGCACGGCTTCGACCCGGTCCCGGCGGCCGTCGAGGCCGCCGCGGCCAACGGGGTGAGCATGCATGCCACCGCGACCGAAGCGGTCGCCGGCGCCGACGTGGTGATCACCATGCTGCCCAACGGCGACTTGGTGAAGGCCTGCTACCTCGAGGTCCTGCCGGTCGCGAAACCCGGCACGCTGTTCATCGACAGCTCCACCATCTCGGTCGATGACGCCCGCGAGGCCCATGCCCTGGCCGGCAAGCACGGGATCGCCCAGCTCGACGCGCCGGTGTCCGGCGGGGTGACCGGCGCGGTGGCCGGGCGGCTGGCGTTCATGGTCGGCGGCGAGGCCGCTGCCGTACAGCGTGCCACCCCGGTGCTGGAGCCGATGGCCGCCAAGATCATCCACTGCGGCGGGACCGGCGCCGGCCAAGCCGCCAAGATCTGCAACAACATGGTGCTGGCTGTGCAGCAGGTGGCGGTCGCCGAGGCGTTCGTGCTGGCCGAGAAACTCGGCCTGGCCGACCAGGCGCTGTTCGACGTGATGACCGGGGCCACTGGGAACTGCTGGGCGCTGCACACCAACTGCCCGGTCCCCGGCCCGGTGCCGACCTCCCCGGCGAACCGGAACTTCGAACCCGGCTTCGCCACCGCCCTGATGAACAAGGACCTGGGTCTGGCGATGGACGCGGTGACCTCGACCGGCTCGGCCGCGCCGCTGGGCAGCCATGCCGCCGCGATCTACCGCGACTTCGCCGCCGAACACAGCGCGCAGGACTTCAGCGCGGTCATCAATCAGCTGCGGGAGAGCTGAACGTCCGTCGGCCCGCCGGCTACTTCGCGATCGCCATCACCGCGCCCGGCCGCAGCCAGCCGATGATCTTCACCAGCGTGGCGTCGTCGATCGCCACGCAGCCCGCCGTCGGCCCGCCGTCGGTGGTGTGGAAGAAGTAGGCGGAGCCGGCGCCGGGTACCCGGGCGTTGTTGTAGCCGATCACCACCGCGTGCCGATACTGCGGGATTTGAAGGTTCTCACTGACCGCGGTGTTGAACGGGCACTGGGCTTTCTTGCAGACCTGCATGGTGTTGTAGGTCGGGCTGTTGGAGTCGCTGTCCCACCAGTGGTCGGATCCAACTTGCACATACGGCAGCCCACCGCCGGGATTGGCAGCGGTGCCGAACGCCGAATCGAGCGTGTAAACCCCCATCGGGGTCGACGGCTCACCTTCCCTCGTCTGCGGTGTGATGCCCGCCGAGCCGACATGCGCCGGAATCCCGGCCGCGACGGGTTCCCAGCCTGCGGCAGTCCGCTGATAGACATCGATCTTCGCGGTCGAATGACTTACTCCGACAACCGAAACCACCTGGGTGGCGTTGCCGACCATATTCCCGAACCATGGCTCGACGACCGCCGCGGCTGGTGGCGCGGTCACCGAAATCACGCCGATCGCACACAGCGCCGCGCTCAGCAGAACGACCAGTCGACGCACCACCCCATGGTCGATGACCGGTGGTCGCGCGTCAATCAACCAGGGCCGTGATCAGCCTGCTTCGCGGCAGCTGAATCGCGCGACCACCCGGTCGGAGTGCAACCCGCGGCAGCCGGCGGCCGACAACCCGTCGTAGCCGTCGGAACCGATGAAGATCGCCGGCAGGCCGATCGCCGACGCGGTCCGGGCGCCGGCCTCGGACCCGGCGATCACCAACGTCTCACCGGCGACGATGCCCAGCTCCCACAGCGCCAGCCGGTACAGCTCGGCGTCACCGTCCGGGCCGGTCAGGTCGTCGGCACTGATCACGGTCTCGGTCATGCCGTCGCCCATGAGTTCGCGCACCCGGTCCTGCAACTCCTCGCGCGGCCCGGTGCCCACCACCGCGACCCACAGGCCGGTGGAGAACAGGCTCAGCACCAGGTCGTCGAGCCCGGCGCGGGGCTCGCCGTCGGCGTCGGCAAGAGCGTCCAGATCGAAGATCACCGCCTGCAGCGGGTAAACCTCGGCATCGTGCTGCACTTGACCCCACCAGTACGGGCGGCCGGGTCCGGTCCATGTCGCGAGCTCAGTTGTGATCTGCATAACAGACAGGGTGCCCCAAATGGTGCCCGCCCGTCCTCCCCCATTGGGGGGATTTGGGCGGGGAACTGTGAGTGGCCCTATCGTTTTGCCTATGCCTGTGCGCCTGGTCCTCGTCGATGACCACGAGATGGTGATCGAGGGCCTGCGGGCCATGCTGACGGCGTTCGCCGACCGGATCGAGGTCGTCGGACAGGCCATCAACGCCGAGCAGGCCCTGTCGGTGGTCACCGACACCGACCCCGACGTCGTGCTGTGCGACGTGCGGATGCGCGGTGAAAGCGGCCTGGACCTCTGTCTGGCCCTGCGCGAACGCGACCCGGAGCGCAAAGTCGTGATGCTGTCGGTCTACGACGACGAGCAGTACCTGTTCGAGGCGCTGCGGGTCGGCGCGAGCGGCTACCTGCTCAAGAGCGTCAGCAGCGACGACCTGGTCCACCAGATCGAGCTGGCCCACCGCGGCGAGACGGTGATCGACCCCGCCCTGGCCGCGCGGGCGGTCGGTACCGCGGCGCGCCTGCAGCGCGACGAGTTCTGGCCCGGCGCCCGCCAAGGCCTGACCCAGCGTGAGAGCGAGATCCTGGCTTACATGGTCAGCGGGCTGTCCAACCGCGGGATCGCCACCAAGCTGGTGATCGGCGACGAGACCGTCAAAAGCCATCTGCGATCGATCTACCGCAAACTGGGTGTCTCCGATCGCACCGGTGCGGTGGCCACCGCGCTGCGCGAGGGGATCTACCGGTGAGCCCCACCGGCGCACCCCGACCGCGGACCGGCAAGCAGGGCGCGGTGCGCGATTTCGTCGACGCCAATCACGAGTTGGCCCTGCTGCGCGAGCTCATCCAGGCGGCCTCCAGCGGGCCCGGTGTGGAGCCGCTGGCCGCCGCGGCGGCCCGGATGATCACCGCGGCCACCGGCACCGATGTCTGCTTCGTGCACGTGCTCGACGACACCGAACGCTCGCTGACGTTGACCGGCGCGACGCCACCGTTCGACACCGAGGTCGGCAAGATCCGGCTGCCGCTGGGATCGGGGGTGTCGGGCTGGGTGGCGCGGCACCGCGAGCCGGTGGTGATCTGCGATGACAAGGAGGACGATCCGCGGTACGTGCCGATCGAGTCGCTGCGCGGGCGCGACTTCACCTCGATGGTGTCGGTGCCCATGGAGACCGATCCGGGCGGGCTGGTGGGCGTGCTCAACGTGCACACCGTGGCGCGCCGCGAATTCACCGACGGCGACATCGAGTTGCTGCGGGTGATCGGCCGGCTGATCGCCGGTGCCATGCACCAGGCCCGGCTGCACCGGCAACTGGTGGCCCGCGAACGCGCCCACGAGCTGTTCGTCGAGCAGGTGATCGAGGCCCAGGAGATCGAGCGCCGCCGGCTGGCCGGCGACATCCACGACGGCATCTCGCAGCGGCTGGTGACGCTGTCCTATCGGCTCGACGCCGCCGCCCGCCTGGTCGGCAGCGATCCGGACGAGGCGTCGGCGCAGTTGGAGGCGGCTCGTGAGCTGGCCGGGCTGACGCTGCAGGAGACCCGGGTGGCGATCAGCGGCCTGCGCCCGCCGGTGCTCGACGACCTGGGCCTGGCCGGTGGGTTGGCCAGCCTCGCCCGGTCCATCCCGGCGCCGCGCATCGAACTGGATCTGGACGAGGTACGGCTGCCCGAGCACATCGAGCTGGCGCTGTACCGGATCGCCCAGGAGGGCCTGCAGAACGTCGTCAAGCACGCCGCGGCCACCGTGGTGCGGCTGCGCTTCGCCGTCACCGCCGACCCCGACACCGCTCGGCTCGAGATCGTCGACGACGGCGTCGGCTTCGACACCTTCGAGCACCCGGTGGGCGGCGACGAGATGGGCGGCTACGGGGTGCTGTCGATGGCAGAACGCGCCGAACTGGTCGGTGGGCGGCTCAACATCCGGTCGCGTCCCGGCTCGGGCACCGCCGTCACCGCGACCATCCCGATCCCGTCGGCCGCCGCCCGCGAACCCGTCTAGAAGTCCCCGGCGTTGCGCCGCAGCGTCTCGATCACGTTCGACAGGGTGCGGGACTGCTGCACCGACATCCCGATGTCGGAGAACACCTCACGGTTGAGGCTGACCGTCGCGTCCGCGACCGTCGCGCGCCCCCGGGCGGTGATCGACACCAGCGTGGTGCGGCCGTCGGTGGGGTGCGGCAGCCGCTCCACCAGCCCCGCGGCCTCCAACCTCCGGATCGCGTGGGTGACACTGGTGACGTGCACCTGCAGCCGGTCGGACGCCTTGGCGATCGGCATGGCGCCGGAGCGGCTGAACGCCAGCAGGCGTAACAGCTCGAACCGGGAGAAACTCAGGTCGTAGGGCCGCAGGGTGGCCTCCACCCGGGCCAGCAGGATCTGGTGGGCGCGCATCACCGACGTCACCGCCACCATCCCGTCGGCGACCTCGCCCCACCCGGCCCGCTCCCAATTGGCTCGGGCCAGTGCGATCGGGTCGCGGTCGGCGGAGGAATCAGAAGCTGCCACGCCCTTTCTTACCGCACCGCGCGCAGCGATCAGGCCGGTGTGCGGTATTTGCCGAGCTGAACCACACACCGCCGCCACGCGTGTCAAGGATCAGAACCCGCCGATAGGGGGTCACGTCCTTGCTTGCCGAACTACCGACGCAGCGTCCTGCCCCCGCGCGCCCGCACCCGCGGGAGCTGACCATCGAACTGCGCGACGTCGTGCGCGAATACCGGATCGGCGGTCAGCTGGTGCGTGCACTCGACCGGATCAGTCTGCGCCTGTCCGGCGGCCAGTTCGTGTCGATCGTCGGGCCGTCGGGCGCGGGCAAGAGCACGCTGTTGCACCTGCTCGGCGCGCTGGACTCGCCCGACACCGGTTCGATCACCTTCGACGGCACCGAGATCGGCCGGCTCGGCGACGAGCAGGCCTCGGAGTTCCGCCGACATCGGGTGGGCTTCGTGTTCCAGTTCTTCAACCTGCTGCCGACGCTGTCGGCGTGGGAGAACGTCGCTGTCCCCAGGCTCCTCGACGGAAGCCGCCTGCAGGGGGCCAAACGCGATGCAATGGGACTGCTGGAACGCGTCGGACTCGGTGACCGGATCGACCACCGGCCGGCCGAACTGTCTGGCGGTCAATTGCAGCGCGTCGCGATAGCACGGGCATTGCTGATGGGCCCGTCGCTGATCCTCGCCGACGAACCCACCGGCAACCTGGACTCCGCGACCGGCGCATCGATCCTGCGACTGCTCTCCGAGGTAGCGCACGAGGGCGGCCGGGACCGGATGGTGGTGATGGTGACCCATGACCGCGACGCCGCGGCCGCCACCGACCGGGAGATCGGCCTGCAGGACGGCCGGGTCGGCTCCGACCGCTGCGATCGCAACGGACGGGCGGCGGCGGCGCGATGAGATCGGCGTTGGCGGCCACGGCCAGCCGGCTGCGGCTGTTCAGCCTGCGTGAGCTGGCTGTGCACCGGCGGCGCACCATCGCCTCGATCACGGTTATGGCGGTCTCGGCGATGTATCTGGTTGCGGTGCTGGGCATCTTCGGGTCGATCACCGGATCGGTGAACCGACTCTCCGACGGAATCGCCGGCATCGCCACCCTTGAGGTGTCGGGCGTCACCGACGCCGGATTTCCCGACTCCGTGCAGGCCGACGTGGCCCGGGTTCCCGGCGTCGCCGCGGCGGCCCCGCTGATCCGGACGGCCGCATCCACCGCCTCGGGGACGGTGCTGTTGTTCGGTGCGGATGCGAGCAGCGTCGCCCTGGCCGGGGCTTTGGCGGATGCGCTCGCCCGACCGCCGGCGGGACTGTCGCGGACACCGAGCGGCGTTCAGGTCGGGCCGGGCGTCGGCCATGCCAAAGGCGACGGGTTCCGGCTGGGCTCGACCTGGGTGACGGTGACGCAGGTACTCACCGGCAAGCATCTGGCGGATCTCAACGGCGGCAACTATGTGCTGGCGCCGCTTGCCTTGGCGCAGCAGATCACCGGGCGCCAGGGCCAGCTCGATTCGATTCTGATCACCACCAAGCCGGGGACGGATCCGGCGGCGGTGCGCGCGGCGGTGACCTCCGCCGTGAACGGACGGGCGGTGGTCGCGGAGCCGCGGATGCGGGCGACTCGGGCCGGCGACGGCGTCCGGCTGATGAACTACATGGCCCTGATGGGTGCGGCGGTCGCGCTGGTGGTCGGCGCGTTCCTGGTCTATACCACGATGACCATGGCGATCGCCCAGCGGCGACCGGCCATCTCGACATTGCGCGCGATCGGTGGCCGGCGCGCCACCATCGTCGCGGACCTGCTCGGCGAAGCCGCGGCTCTCGGTGTGCTCGGCGGGGCCCTCGGGTCTGTTCTGGGAATTGCCTTGGGGTGCTTGGCGATCCGCCGATTGCCGCCGGCCATCACGCAGGGGATCGAAGCCAGCGTCGAGTATTGGCTGCCCGGCTACGCGCTGCCCGCCGCGATGGCCGCGACGGTGCTCAGCAGCGTGGCCGCGGCGGCCATGGCCGCGCGAGGGGTGTACAAGGTGTCGCCGATCGAGGCCTTGGCGCCCGTCGGGGCGTCGGCCGCTGATCTCGTACCGCGCAGGCTGCGGATGGCGAGCGGTGTCGCGGCGGTCGCGGTGATGGCGGTGGCGTTGCTGATCATCGTCGAGCATCGCGGCACCACCTCGTTGGCGGCGATGATCGCGGTGTTCTGCGCTGAGATCGCCCTCGGTTTCGCGCTCACCGCGTCCCTCGTCACGGCCGCGGCGTCAGCCGCCCGGATCTTCGGAACGGTCGGCGCGGTGGGGGCCGCCACCCTGGAGCGGGCGCCGCGGCGGGTGTGGGCCACCGTGATGACCGTGCTGATCGCGGTGGTGACCACCGTCGTGATCACCGGGACCGACAACGACATGATCTCCTCGGCGCGCGCCATCTTCGCGCCGGCCGCCGACGTCGACGTCTGGGTGAGCGCGGATCCCCCCGACACCTTTGCCACCGACGCGCTGCCGCAGGATCTGGAACAACAGGTGGCCGCCATTCCCGGAGTGGCCCGGGTCTGCCCCGGCGCCTACGGGTTCGCCGTGATCGGCGGCACCCGGGTGATGCTCGACGGGTTCTCCCCCGGGTCCGCCGATCCGCTCTTCCGCGCACTCGACGAACGAGTGCGCGGTGACGTGCTGGACGGCCGCGGCGTGGTGCTCTCACAGAGCTTGGGCACCACCCTGCGGGTGCGGGCCGGTGACCAGCTGAGCCTGCAGACACCACGCGGCCCACGGGAGGCCGCGGTGCTGGCGCTGGTGCCCTACTTCTCGACGGTGATCGGGACCGTCGGGATCGGCCTGGACCAACTGCGGTCGTGGTTCGATCGCCCGGCGGTGACGACGCTGCAGGTCACCGCCGCCGAAGGTGTCGATCCGGGACGTCTGCTGTCCGAGGTCCGACGGGTGGTCCCGGAACCGAACCAGGTCTACGACGGGCGCGCCGCGCTGGCCGGGTTGGAAGCGCCGCTGCATCAGAGCATGGTGATCGCCACCGCGGTGTGGGTGATCGTGGTGTTCGTGGCCGCGATCGCGCTGTTCACCACGCTGACCCTCTCGGTTCTGGAACGCCGCCGAGAGATCGGCGTGCTGCGCGCTATCGGCGCCGACCGCCGCTTCACCGTGCAGATGGTGCTGGCCGAGGCAGCGGGAATTGGCATGACCGGCGGCGTGGCTGGGCTGCTGATCGGCCTGACCGATCAGTGGCTGTACAGCCTCGTCAGCGCCGAGATCATGAATTTCACCGTCACGTTCCGGCCGAGCCCGGTGGCACCGGCCTACGCTCTGGGCGCGGTGGCGATCAGCCTGCTGGGGTCGGTGCCGCCCTCGCGACGGGCGGCTCGGCTCAACATCATCGAGGCGGTCGCCTCGGAATAGCGGCGATCAGACGAGTCCGAGCTGGATGAGCGCGATGAACAGTTCCGCCAAGGGATCGGTGAACGGCAACGAGAACGTCGAGTCGAGGGCCGGATTATCCGGAACGATGAACGTGTTGACGGTCTCCCCGGCCACCCCGATGCTCGCCGCGCCGAACCCCAGATTGTCTTCCGAGTCGGTCCCCGAGGTCAGGATGTCGGTGAACATCGAGGTTTGCAGAACTACCGCAACATAGTTGTCGTCGTCGGGGTCGCCGGCCGAGGTGAGCGTGAACAGCCCGAAATCGGTGGTGTGACTGAGGAAGTCCGGGTCCTCAGCCATGGTCGACAGCGCGGCACCCGGGTCTGCCACATCACCGAAGATCCAGGAGTCGGCGCCCACACCACGACTGCCTCCGTCGGCGTGAGCCGGTGTGCTGATCGCCAACGAGGTGAGCCCGGCGGCTACTGCCGCGCCGACGCCCAGCGCCGTCCGGCGGCGGTTCACAACGGTATTACTCATGGCGGGACTCCGATCTGTCGACGTTATCTAGGGCACGTTCACACCGGCCCGACGGTTCACCGCACCTGACCGTGGCAAATCCCTGCAGCTGCGGTGTGCACGGCGGTGGCACCGGGGTTCGCCGGATACTGCGCAATCCGGTGGTGTCGAATCCGGCCGCGGCGATGGCGTCGAGCGTGCGGCGGTTCGGCCGGCACCCCGACGCCAGCCATGCCCACGGCCGGGCGATCAAGTCCTGGAACCGGCCCATCGCACCGTCGCCGCGGACGTGCTCGAGGACCACCAATCTGCCGCCGGGGGCCAGCACCCGACGAACCTCGCCGAGGGTGGCGTCGACGTCGTCCACCGAGCACAACACGAGGCCGACGTGGGCCGAGTCGAAGCTGTTGTCCGGGAAGGGAATCGACTCACCGCCGCCGTCGACGATCTCGAGTTCGATGCCGCGGCGCCGAGCAGCGGCGGCAGCCATCCGGCGCATTGCCGGCTCCGGCTCGACGGCCGCGACCGTCGTCACCGCAGCGGGAAGAAACATCAGGTCGGCACCGGGACCGACACCGATCATCAGCAGCCGTCCGGCCGTGTGGCTCATCGCCTCGCGTCGGTACCGGCGATAGAACAGCCGGTCGAAGAACGGCATCCCGAGTCGGTACACGTACGGGAACAACGGGTTACGGCGCGACATCGGTTGCCTCGGAGTTGCCCTGATCCAATCGGAACGGCGGATATTCGTCGCGCATCAACGAGACGTACACCGCCACCCGATAACGCCACCGCACAATGCCGAGCAGCAGATCGGTCATGCCCGCCGGGATCGTCCCGGTGATCAACAACGTCGCCGCCGTGACGACGCACAACAGCTGCAGGGCCGGCTCCATCGCCCAGCACATCAGGATCTGCGGGAGCCCCAACAACCACGATTTGACCAGGACAGTCCGCCCCTTGAGTCGCTCGGGATAGTCGACCTGCAGATCCGCCGGATAGTCGCTCCGGGACGCCAGCGTGAACGGCGGGTACCTGTCGGTGCTGTTCATCGGGAATCGGTAATTCATCACCCGCCATGACCAGCGCAGCACGCCGACGTTGAAGTCGAATACCGGGCGGGGATAGCGCCCGGTGAACAGGATCGCGACTCCGGCGATGACGGTCATCGGCAGATACGCCAGGTAGAGCGCGAGCAGGATCGGGTAGTGCGGGGTGGCCAGCAGGCACCACTTGATCAGCCAGAGCCAGCGCGACGGATGGTCGAAGTCGCCTCGTACCCGAACCGGTTCGACCGGTGCCGGGGCCACGGCGCGGGCACCCACATCGTCATGCGCGGGAAGCGACATCGATCCGCCCCATCGACATCCGGTGATGACTGACCCAGCGCAGGAAGGCGGTCATCGCCCAGGTGTGCAGTCGGTCCGGGATGAACGACGCCGGTCGCAGCACCAGCTCGCTGTGCGAGAGCTGCAGCGCTGTCGCCCGAGACACCATCGCCACCCGGCGGCGCCGAGTGCTCTCGTACCAGCGCAGCGCACGCGTCACGTCACCGCACGACGGTGTCGTCCGCAGATCCGCCAGCGCCTTGCACAGCACCATGGTGTCGAGCAGCGCCTGATTGGTTCCCTGCGCCATGGTCGGCGGCATCGTGTGCGCGGCATCGCCGAGCAGCGTGAACGCACCCCGGCCTGCCCCGGGAATCGGATGCCGAAAGTGCGGGTAGGGCGAACCGGCGAGGTCGTCGTCGGTCAGGGCGGCCAGTACCCGATCGACCGGATCGGACCAGCCGGTGAACCGCGCTCGGATCATCTCGACCGGACGGGCCGGCCGAACGAAGTCCGGTGACCACGGCAGGTCGAACCACCACTGCACTTCGGAGCCGCCGGCCGGCCACAGACCGAGGTTTCCGTGCCTGCCGACGATCATCAGCGCCACCCGGTTGTCCTCGACCAGATCCGGGAGGCTGATCAGCCCCTGCCAGCTGCACCAGCCGGTTGGCCTGGCCGGCGGCGCGCCGGTGAGATCTCGCACCATCGAGTGCAGCCCGTCCGCGCCGACCAACAGATCGCCGCCGGCCGAGCTGCCGTCGTCGAATTCGACCGTCACCTCGCCGTCGGTACCGGTCACGCCCACCGCGCGGACGCCGCACCGGATGCGCTCGGCGGGAAAATCCTCCAGTAGGCGTTCCAGCAGGACCCGGCGCGGGACCATCCGGACCGGTGCGCCCAGCCCGTGCGCCATCACGGTCATGTCGAGCGTGGCGAGTGGGCGACCGGTGGATGTCATCACCTGTACCGCCGACAGCCGCTGACCGGCCCCCGCCATGTCCACGCCCAGCTGCTTGAGCACCGCCGCGCCATTGGGCCAGATGGTGACGGCGCCGCCACCGGCCGAGGGGTGTGGCCGCTGCTCGAACACCGTGACGTCGTGGCCGTCACGCAGCAGCCCGCGAGCTGTCGAGATGCCGGCAACGCCAGCGCCGACGACGAGGGCTCGCAGGACCGGTGGCGCGTTGCAGGCTCGCGACCTCACGGTGGAGACACGGTTGCGCCCGGCGGTTGGTTCACTCCCGCGGGCGGGACGCTGCCGTCAGACCCGCGTCAGGATCCGCGGCCCGTCCTCGGTGACCGCGACGGTGTGTTCCCAGTGCGCGGCGCGAGAGCCGTCGGTGGTGACGACCGTCCACTCGTCCTCGAGGATCTTGGTCTGGTCGGTGCCCAGGGTCAGCATCGGCTCGATCGCCAGCACCGACCCGACCACCAGATGCGGCCCGCGGCCGGGCGAGCCCTCGTTGGGCAGGAACGGGTCGAGGTGCATCTCGCGGCCGATACCGTGGCCTCCGTAGCCGTCGACGATGCCGAACCCCCGTTTGAACTGCTTCGACGCGGCGCGGGCGCCCGTTTCGATGGCGTGCGAGACGTCGGTGAGGCGGTTGCCCGCCACCATCGCGGCGATACCGGCCTCCATCGCCTGCCGGGTGGCCGCCGACAGCTGCTCGTCGGCCTCGGTCAGCATGTCGATTCCGAAGGTGACCGCCGCGTCGCCGTGCCAGCCGTCCAGGATCGCGCCGCAGTCGATGGACACCAGATCACCGGTGGCCAGCACCTCGGCCGAGGACGGGATGCCGTGCACCACCCGGTCGTTGACCGAGCTGCAGATCGACGCCGGGAAGCCGTGGTAGCCCAGGAACGACGGGGTGGCACCGGCGTCCCGGATCACCGATTCGGCGACCTCGTCGAGTTGCAGGGTCGACACACCGGCGGCAGCGGCCGCTCGCACCGCCGCCAGGGCGGCCGCGACGACGGCGCCTGCCGCGGCCATCGCGTCAAGCTCACCGGGGCTGCGATGCGGCACGACCTTGCGCCGCTTCGCCCAACCGACCACTACTTTCCCAGGGCTGTCAGGGCGCGGTCGAACACCTCGTCGAGGGTCCCCAGTGCGTCCACCACATGCAGTTCGTGCTCGTCCTGGTAATAGTCCAGCAGCGGCGTCGTCTCCTCGCGGTAGACGATCATCCGGTTGTGGATGACCTCGGCGGTGTCGTCGGCGCGGCCACGCGCCTTGAGCCGCTTGAGCAGTTCGCTCTCGGTGACCCGGAATTCCAGGACCGCGTCGACCTTGGTCTGGCGGCGTTCCAGCATGGCGTGCAGCGCTTCGGCCTGCTCCACCGAACGTGGGTACCCGTCCAAGATGAAACCGTCAGCCGCATCCGCTTGGTCAATCCGGTCTTCGACCAGCGCGTTGGTGAGCTCCGGCGGCACCAGGTCGCCGGCGTCGAGGTACTTCTTCGCCTGCTTGCCCAGCTCGGTGCCCTCGGCGATGTTGTGCCGGAAAAGGTCACCGGTGGAGATCTGCGGGACGCCAAGCTTCTCGGCCAGCTTCACAGCCTGGGTTCCCTTACCGGCCCCCGGCGGCCCCAGCAATACGACTCTCACTTGAGGAACCCTTCGTAGTTGCGCTGCATGAGCTGGCTCTCGATCTGCTTCACGGTGTCCAGGCCGACACCGATCATGATCAGCACCGCGGTACCACCGAACGGCAGGTTCTGCACAGTGCCGGAGTTGCCCATCTGCAGGAACAGGTTCGGCAGCACGGAGATCACGCCCAGATAGATCGAGCCCGGCAGGGTGATCCGGTTGAGCACGTAACGCAGGTAGTCCGCGGTCGGCCGGCCGGGGCGGATACCCGGGATGAAGCCGCCGAACTTCTTCATCTCGTCGGCGCGCTCGTCGGGGTTGAACGTGATCGAGACGTAGAAGTAGGTGAAGAAGATGATCAGGCCGAAGTACACCGCGATGTAGACCAGGTTCGACGGGTCGGACAGGTAGGTGCTGACAATCTTGGCCCACCAGCCGGAGCCGGAGTTGCCGCCGTTGACCAACTGGGTGATCAGCTGCGGGATGTAGATCAGCGACGAGGCGAAGATGACGGGGATGACGCCGGCCTGGTTGACCTTCAGCGGCAGGTACGTCGAGGTGCCGCCGTACATCCGCCGGCCGACCATGCGCTTGGCGTACTGCACCGGGATGCGGCGCTGGCCCTGCTCGACGAAGACGACGCCGACGACGATGGCCAGCGCGGCCAGGCAGACCATGGTGAACACCACCGAACCGCGGGAGTCCAGGATGGACTTGCCCTCGATCGGGATGCGTGCGGCGATGCCGACGAAGATCAGCAGCGACATGCCGTTGCCGATGCCGCGTTCGGTGATCAGCTCACCCAGCCACATCACCAGCACCGCACCGGAGGTCATCACCAGCACGATGACGATCAGGGTGAAGATGCTGTGGTCGGAGATGATGTCGTGGCGCAGGCTGCAGGTCTGCAGCAGCCCGCCGTTGGCGGCCAGCGCCACGATGCTGGTGGCCTGCAGGACGGCCAGCGCGACCGTCAGGTACCGGGTGTACTGCGTCATCTTGTTCTGGCCGGACTGGCCTTCTTTACGCAGCTCCTCGAAGCGCGGGATGACCACCGTCAACAGCTGCACGATGATGCTGGCGGTGATGTAGGGCATCACGCCGATGGCGAACACCGTCAACTGCAGCAGCGCGCCGCCGGAGAACAGGTTGATCAGCGAGTAGACCTGGGCCGCGTCACCGCCACTGACCTCTTTGATGCACTGCTGCACGTTCTGGTAGTCCACGCCGGGCGACGGGATGGACGCGCCGAGCCGGTAGACCACGATGATCCCCAGGGCGAACAGGATCTTGCGCCTCAAGTCGACGGTCCGCAGTGATGAGATGAAAGCCGAGAACACTCTTCTCCTCCTGCGCAGCCGAGGTCCGGTCGCGGCGTGCCATTGGGCTGGATGCCTTCCAGCCCCGGTTAGTCCTGGGGTCGTGCTGCGTCTGCCTGTTTAGGCGCGTCAGCAGTCTACGAGAGTAACAGTTGCCTCCCGTGGCCCGGGCTGCTGTCCGGCGCCGCTGCCAGGGAACCGTCAGACGGCAAGCGTACAGTCGGCGACGGCTCGTTAAATCGGCTAACTAACTTTCCGGCGGGGTGCCGCCGGCATCGACAGGAGGCAATAGGAATGGCACGCACAGCGAACGACAGCTGGGATCTGGCCTCCAGCGTCGGCGCCACCGCCACCGCGGTGGCCACCGGCCGCGCCATGGCCACCCGCGGGAACGGCATTGACCGGCCCCTGATCCACGATCCGTTCGCCGAGCCGCTGGTTCGCGCGGTCGGAATCGATTCCTTCACCCGGCTGGCCACCGGCGAACTCGACGTGGCCGACCTCGCCGACGACGATCAGTCCGGGATCGCCCGGATGGCCACCAATATGGCCGTGCGCACCCGATTCTTCGACGAGTTCTTTCTGGACGCGGGCGCCGCGGGTATCCGGCAGGCCGTCATCCTGGCCTCGGGACTCGACGCCCGCGCCTACCGGCTGGATTGGCCGGCCGGCACCACAGTGTTCGAGATCGACCAGTCCGAGGTGATCGAGTTCAAGACCCGGGTGCTGGCCGCCCACGGCGCCCAGCCCACCGCGGACCGCCGTCCGGTCCCCGCCGACCTGCGCGACGACTGGCCCGCGGCGCTGCGGGCGTCGGGCTTCGACCCGTCCCAGCCGACCGCGTGGAGCGCCGAGGGCCTGCTGGCCTATCTGCCCGCCGATGCCCAGGATCGCTTGCTGGACACCATCACTGCCCTGTCGGCACCGCACAGCCGCTGCGCGATCGAGAACATCGCGCAGCTCGATGAGGCAGGCGAGGATTCGGCACGCGAGCGCATGCAGGAGTCCGCCGCCCGGATGCGCGACCACGGGGTCGACCTCGACCTGACCGAGCTGGTCTACTTCGGAGAGCGCAATGACGCCGCCGAATATCTCGCGCGACACGGGTGGCGCCTGGCCAGCCGCAGCATCAACGAGCTCTACGCCGAGCACGGGCTGCCGCTGCTCGACGGCGCCGACGGTCACGCCGGACTGACCTACGTCAGCGCGGTTCTGGGAGGTGCGAACTGATGGAAAACACCACCGGCGCACGATCCCCCGGGGACAGCTGGGACCTGGCGTCCAGCGTGGGCACCACGGCGACCATGGTCGCCGCAGCCCGCGCGCTGGCCAGCCGGGAGGCCGATCCGCTCATCGACGACCCGTTCGCGGCGCCACTGGTGCGTGCGGTCGGGATCGACTTCTTCAACCGGCTACTCGACGGTGAGCTCGATCCGGCCGTCGCGCAGGACGCCACTACCGCTGCCCGTCCGATGACCGACGTGATGGCGGTGCGCACCCGGTTCTTCGACGACTTCTTCCTGGCCGCCGGCGCGGCGGGCATCCGCCAGTCGGTCATCCTGGCCGCCGGGTTGGATTCGCGGGCCTATCGGCTGGGCTGGCCGCAGGGCAGCGTCGTCTACGAGATCGACCAGCCGGAGGTCATCGAGTTCAAGTCCGGCACGCTGGCAGCCCTGGGCGCCGAACCGACCGCGCTGCGCCGCACGGTGGCCGTCGACCTACGCGACGACTGGCCGGAAGCGTTGCGCCGCAGTGGTTTCGACGCGACGCAACCGACCGCGTGGAGCGCCGAGGGACTGCTGGTCTACCTGCCGCCCGACGCGCAGGACCGGCTGTTCGACAACATCACCGCGTTGAGCGCACCGGGCAGCCGACTGGCCACCGAGTACCACCCGGACGGCGCCGCCGCACTGGGCGACTCGAACGACTCGGTGGGCAAACGCTTCGCCGAGCACGGCCTGGACCTCGACTTCGCCAACCTGGTCTACGCCGGGGAGCGCAGGCCCGCCGGCGACTATCTGACCGAGCTGGGCTGGCAGGTCAGCGGCCGCACCCGGCTGGAGCTGTTCGAGGCCTACGGCCGCAGGTTCCCCGACGACCCCCTGGTGACGCGGATGCGCAACTCGGTGGCGATCGAGGCCGTTTTCGGTTAGCTCGGATCGAGGCCGAGCAGGCTCCACGCGTCGGTGAACTCCGCCGACAACGGCGGGTCGGTCGGCTCGATGGTTCCGACTCCGGTCATGTGCGCGACAACCTGGGCCAGCGCCTCAGTCGCGTCCACCCCCAGACCGCCGACGAACTGGACGACCTGCTGAGCGGCTTCGGCCAACCCGCTGACCAGGAAGATGTCCTGATCGACGATCCCCTGCAGGTAGTCGCTGAGCTGGGTGACGGCTTTGTCGATGAAGTACGGGATGGACGTGAAGACCGTACGGATGGCCAGCGTGATGTCGTCGCCGATATTCGGGTAGCCGACCAGCGACATCGCGTCGGTGAGCGCCTGCTCGAGGTTGACCGGACGCACGAGGCTGTCCAGGATGCTCGGGTCGTCGATCATCGACTTACCGTCGAAGTCTGAGCGCATCGGTGCCCCGAACAGCGCCAGAATCGTCGGCGTGATGTCGGCGATCGAGTAGTTCAGGTTCTGGCTGCCGTCGGTGGCGTGATCTCCGGCCTGGTCGAAGATGACGAACTGCTGAGTCTCGTTGGGCGACTGGAAGCCGTGCCCGAACCCCAGCGACTGCTGGTGGCCGTGGTCGGTGGTGATGATGACCGACCAGTCGTCGCCGGTGAGCGCCTTGACCGCGGCCACCGCGGCCAGGATCTGCTCGATGTTGGCTCCGACATTGACGACGGCTTGGGAGTATTCGGGTGACCCGCCGCCGAACTCGTGGCCGGCCTCGTCGACCTGCACCTGGTAGGAGAACAGGAAGTTCGAGATGTCCGGGTTGTCTTTGGTCGCCATGATCTGGGCGATCGTCGCGGCGGTGACCTGCGCGTCGGTGTTGGCCCAGGTGGTGTCGAAGGGGATGTAGGTTTTGCTGTCGGCCCCGGTGCCACCCGCCGCCCCGATGTCGGTGATGTAGTCCCAGTCGGCGATCACCGAGGTGTTGATGGCCGGGTTGTAGTGCTCGAGCAGGTTGAACACCGTCGGCCACTGGTTGTACGGCTCGGGGTTGAACAGGTTGTTGATCACGCCGTGCTTGGTGTCCCACACGCCGGTGAGGATCGTCGACCACGACGGGCCGGAGATCGTGGTGTGGCCGACCTCGTTGGCAGCCCCGGTGATGCCGCCGTCCATCGCGGTCTTGAATCCGCTGCCGTCATTGTCGGCGTACTGCAGGATCTTCGAGAGGTTGGTGCCGTCGGTGCCGATCAGCAGCACATGCTCGGCGGCAAGCCACCAGTCGGCGCTGTGCAGCACGGACAGCGGCGCTCCGATGGCCGCCCCGGTTCCGGCCACCAGGCCCGCGACGGTCGCACCACATAGGAATTGCTTGATAGTCGTCACGATGCGCCTTCCCTCGCCGAGGCTGAACAGCCCATATCCGCGAGATCCTAACAGGACCCCCAGCGAAAACACAGGTTATTCGACGAATTCACACACGTGAACTATGTGGAAATCTATGGGATGATGCGCGCCGAATGGTGCTCAGGGTTGAGGTTCCACCGGATCTGCTCGGCGGGGAAGTCGATGAGGGCTACGGCAAGGTGGCCGACGCGTTCCGCGCCAACTTCGCCGACGGTCGCGAGGTCGGCGCCGCCGTGTCGGTGTACCGCGACGGCGCCAAGGTGGTCGACCTGTGGGGCGGCTACCGCAACGGCCTCAGCCGACAGCCCTGGCAACAGGACACCATGGTCAACGTCTTCTCCAGCACCAAAGGCGTGGCCGCCCTGGCCGTGGCGTTGGCAGTGTCACGGGGATTCTTCGGCTACGACGACAAGGTGGCCGACCACTGGCCGGAGTTTGCCCAGGCCGGCAAGGGCCAGGTGACCGTGCGGCAGTTGCTGGGCCATCAAGCCGGGCTACCGGTGCTGAAGCCGGCACCCGCTCTGGCCGATGTCGCCGACCCCGCCCGGCTGTCCCCGATGCTCGCCGCGCAGCGGCCGATCTGGCCGCCGGGCACCCGACACGGGTATCACGCGATCACGCTGGGCTGGTACGAATCCGAGCTGATCCGTCACACCGACCCGGCCGGGCGCACCCTGGGCCGGTTTTTCGCCGACGAGATCGCCGGACCACTCGGCTTGGATCTGCATATCGGACTCGCCGATTCGGTGTCCCGCGATCGGCTGGCGCATTTGCATCACTTCTCTCGTGCGGAATCCCTGTTGCACGTCGACGTCATACCGCCCCGGCTGCTGGCCGCGTCGCTGATCCCCGCCAATCTGCTCGCACGGGCCGGTTGCCTGCCCCGCGACGTGGACCCCTGGGCGGGCGACTACAACAGCGACGCGGTGCGTCGGGTGGAGATCCCGTCGGCCAACGGGATCGGGACGGCCGGCTCGATCGCCCGGCTCTATGGCGCGGCGGCGACCGCGGACGCCGCGTTGGGGCTCAGCGCCGGGGTTCGCGACGATCTCGCCACCGTCCCGCCACCACCGAGCCGCGGTGAACGAGACAAGGTGCTCAAGGTCAAAGGAAGATTATCGCTGGGACTGTCCAAGCCCGGGTTCGGCGCGGTCTTCGGCTCGTCGGACAAGGCCTACGGCACACCGGGATTCGGTGGATCGTTCGGGTTCGCCGACCCCGATACCGGTATCGGCTTCTCCTACGTCATGAACCGCTTGGGATTTCACCTCTACAGCGACCCCAGGGAACTCGCCTTGCGTCAGGCGCTGTTTCGTGACGTGCTGGGCGCCAGACTTCAGGCGTGAGGCCTACATGTGCTCCGGGCAGTAGTGCGCGGTCGAGATCGCGGCGAACTCCCCGGCCTTCTGAATGGTGAAACCGGGGTTGGTGGTCTGCACGGCGACGACGGTGTCCATCGCGGACAGCCCCGCGTCCATCAGCTGGCACACGGCGCGGCCGGCCGAGACGGTGGCCTGGTCGCTGCCGGTGTGGCTCAGCCCCGCACCGGTCAGGGTCGCCAGGAACTGCCCGTCGAGGCCCGAGGGCGCGGCATGGGCGGGGGCGGCCAAGCCGACCATTGCACTCATACCCGCCAGCAGCAGCAACCGTTTCATGCCGTTAAGCATCGCCAGTGCCGGTTACCGATGTGTTACCGAGCTTTTTCTGCCACGAAAGACTTCTGTTGAATCCGTGTTACGCGCTCACCAGCGCGAGTCGCCCATCCACAGCACCTGGGCGCCGCTGAGCGAGCGTTCGGCCTGCTCAACGACCCCGACCAGCGACCGCACCAGCACGCTGCCGACGGCCTCTGTCAAGCCCGCGGCCGGCTGCGAGGACTGCCTCGGCCGGACGAACTCCCACACCGACGAACCCGGGTAGGACACGATCCTGACCTGGGCGTCGGCGTCCAGGCCGGCCGCCTCCTTGGCCCGGCGGATCGCGCTACGCAGGCCGCCCAGCTCGTCGACCAGGCCACGCTCGGCCGCATCGGCACCGGTCCACACCCGTCCGCGGGCCACCGCGTCCACCTCGTCGGTCGACAGGTTGCGGCCTTGGGCGACCCGCGCCACGAAGTCGTCGTAGAACAGGTCGGCTTCGCTTTCGACCTTCCCCTGCTGCTCGGCGGTGAACGGGGCGTTGATCGACCAGGCATCGGCGTTGGCGCCGGTGCGCACGGTGTCGGTGCCCACCCCGAGCCGGTCCTTGAGCTCGCGGGCGACCAGCTTGCCGGTCACCACCCCGATCGAGCCGGTGACGGTGCCCGGGTTGGCGACGATGGCGTCGGCGGCCGCGGAGATGTAGTACCCGCCGGAGGCAGCCACCGCACCCATCGACGCCACCACCGGTTTGCCGGCCGCCCGGGCCTGCTGCACGGCCCGCCAGATGGTCTCCGAGCCGGTGACCGACCCGCCGGGACTGTCCACCCGCAGCACGATGGCGGCGACGTCGTCATCGGCGGCGGCCTCGCGCAGCGCCGCGGCAATGGTGTCGCCGCCGACGTTGCGGTTGCCCAACGGCGACAGCTGCGGTCCGCCGGAGCCGCTGACGATCGCGCCGGCCACCGTCACCACCGCGACCGCCGGCTTGCCCGTACGGCCCGGCAGGGAAGGCAGGGTCGGCGTCACAGAACTGGTGCGGGCGTAGCGCGTCAGGTACAGCCGCGGCGGAGCGTCGGCATCATCCGCCCCTCGTCCACCTTCACCACCGACCAGTTCGGCGATCCGGTCGTAGGCCTCGTCGCGGAATCCGATCCGGTCGATCAGTCCCGCCGCCACCGCATCGTCGCGCAGCAGCGGCGCCCGGTCGGCCAGTGCGTCCACCTCGGCGGCATCCACCTTGCGGGATTCGGCGACAGCCGCCCGGACCTGGGCGTGCAGGCTTTCCACCAGCGCGGTGTCGGCTTCGCGGTGCGCCTCGGTGTAAGAGTCCTGGGTGAACATGTTCGCGGCCGACTTGTATTCACCGCGCGCGACGAACTGCGCCTCGATCCCGGCCTTGTCCAGCGCGGTGCGCAAAAACGTCGCATTGGTGGCGAAGCCGATCAACCCGAGTGTCCCCGAGGGCTGCATCCACACCTCGCCGAACGCCGAGGCCAGGTAGTAGGACAGCGTGCCCGGGTATGTCTCGGCCCAGGCCAGCGACGGCTTGACCGCGGTGAAAGCTTCGATCGCCGCCCGCAGCTCCTGCACCGGACCCGGGGCTGCCGCCGAAAGTTGCACCCGCGCGATCAATCCGGCCACCCGAGGGTCGTCGGCCGCGCGGTGGATCGCGTCCACCAGGTCACGCAGCACCGGCGGCTGGCCGCCGGAGCGGATCAGCGCCAGTGGATCGAAGGCACCGGTCTCATGCGGCAGTGTCTGCAGGTCCAGCTCGAGTACCACGCCGGCGGGCACGCCGTGATGGCGCGCGGTGTCGACACGACGGGCGATGCCGCGAAGGTCATCCAGGCCGGGCAATCCGGGCAGCAAGGTGAACATGGAATTCACCCTACCGGTGGCGACAGAGCTGCCCACCAGACGCGAAAGCCCCCAACACGGCAGGCGTGCGGGGGCTTTTGCGACACTCGCGGAAGGCTACAGCTCGGTGACCGAGCCTCCGGCCGCGGTGATCTTGTCGCGGGCACTGCCGCTGAACTTATGCGCGGTGATGTCGACCTTGACGGCCAGCTTGCCGTCGCCGAGCACCTTGACCAGCGTGTTCTTGCGGACGGCGCCCTTGGCGACCAGCTCGTCGAGGCCGATGGTGCCGCCGGCCGGGAACAACCGGCTGATGTCGCCGACGTTGACGACCTCGTACTCGGTGCGGAACCGGTTGCGGAAGCCCTTCAGCTTGGGCAGCCGCATGTGGATCGGCATCTGCCCACCCTCGAACCGGACCGGAACGTTCTTGCGGGCCTTGGTGCCCTTGGTGCCGCGGCCCGCGGTCTTACCCTTCGAGCCCTCACCGCGACCGACGCGGGTGCGCTTGGTCTTCGACCCGGGCGCGGGGCGCAGGTCGTGCAGCTTGATAGGCGTCATCATTCCTCCCCAGCCTGTTCAACTTCTACGAGGTGGTGCACAACCTTGATCAGGCCACGGGTCTGAGGGTTGTCCTCACGCACCACCGACTGGCGGATCTTGCGCAGGCCCAGGGTGCGCAGGCTCTCGCGCTGCTTCCAGCGGGCACCGATGATGCCGCGGACCTGGGTGATCTTCAGGTTTGCCATGATTACGCCGTGCCTTCCCGCGCCGCCGCGGCAGCCAGGGCTTCGCTCTCGCGACGGGCCTTGAGCATGGCGGCCGGCGCCACATCTTCGATGGGCAGGCCACGACGGGCCGCCACCTCTTCGGGACGCTGCAGCAGCTTGAGCGCGGCCACGGTGGCGTGCACCACGTTGATCGCGTTGTCACTGCCCAGCGACTTCGACAGGATGTCGTGCACGCCGGCGCATTCCAGCACCGCACGCACCGCGCCACCGGCGATCACACCGGTACCGGGGCTGGCGGGACGCAGGAACACCACACCGGCAGCGGCCTCGCCCTGCACCGGGTGGGTGATGGTGCCACCGATCAGCGGCACCCGGAAGAAACCCTTGCGAGCCTCCTCGACACCCTTGGCGATCGCGGCCGGCACCTCTTTGGCCTTGCCGTAACCGACACCGACCAGGCCGTTGCCGTCGCCGACGATCACCAGCGCGGTGAAGCTGAACCGGCGACCACCCTTGACCACCTTGGACACCCGGTTGATCGCGACGACGCGCTCCAGGTAGTTGCTCTTCTCGCCGTCGCGGCCGTCACGGCCACCACGACCACCATCGCGGCCACCACGGCCACCCCGGTTGTCACGATTGTCTCGGTTGTCGCCGCGGTGACCCGTGTCGGGACCTGCCGAGGCTGTCGGCTGCTCCGCCATCATGCGGTCCTTCCAGTCATGTTCACGTCAGTCATCAGAACTTCAATCCGCCCTCGCGCGCCGCGTCCGCCAGCGCAGCGATCCGCCCACCATAGGTGTAGCCACCCCGGTCGAACACCACGGTGTCCACGCCGGCGGCCTTGGCACGCTCGGCGATCAGCTGGCCGACCCGCACGCTGTGGGCCTTCTTGTCGCCGTCCACACCCCGGACGTCGGCCTCGATCGACGACGCCGCGGCCACGGTGTGGCCGGCCAGGTCGTCCACCAACTGGACGTGGATGTGCCGCGAGGAGCGGTGCACCACCAGGCGCGGACGCTCGGCGGTGCCGGCGATCTTCTTGCGCAGCCGCGCGTGCCGGCGAATCCGGTGGGTGCGCCGAACCTCGGAGACGTTCTGCCCGACGGGCTTGCGGTCCGTGGTAGGAGTCTGTGATTGCGCCATGGCTACTTACCTGTCTTTCCGACCTTGCGGCGAACCTGCTCACCCTCGTAGCGCACGCCCTTGCCCTTGTAGGGGTCGGGACGGCGCAGACGACGGATGTTCGCCGAGATCTGACCGACCTTCTGCTTGTCGATGCCCGAGACCGAGAACTTGGTGGGCGTCTCCACCGCGAAGGTGATGCCCTCCGGGGCCTTGATCAGCACCGGGTGGCTGTAGCCCAGGGCGAACTCGAGGTCGCTGCCCTTGAGCACCACGCGGTAACCCACGCCGAAGATCTCCATCTTGCGGACGTAGCCCTCGGAGACACCGGTGACCAGGTTGGCCACCAGGGTCCGGCTCAGGCCGTGCAGTGACCGGTTGCGGCGGTCGTCGTCCGGCCGGGTCACCACGATCGCGCCGTCATCGTTGCGGGCAACGTTGATCGGCTCGGCGACGGTGAGCTCAAGGGTTCCCTTGGGCCCCTTGGCCGAAACGTTCTGACCATCGATGGTCACGTCGACCCCGGCGGGAACCGGGACCGGCTGCTTACCAATACGCGACATGTCTGCTACTCCCTCACCACACGTACGCGAGGACTTCGCCGCCCACGCCCTGTCTGGCCGCCTGACGGTCGGTGAGCAGGCCCGAAGACGTGGAGATGATCGCCACGCCCAGGCCGCCGAGCACCCGCGGCAGGTTGGTCGACTTCGCGTAGACCCGCAGTCCGGGCTTGGACACCCGGCGCAGACCGGCGAGACTGCGCTCCCGGTTCGGGCCGTACTTGAGGTTCACTACCAGCGCCTTGCCCACCCGGGCGTCTTCGACGTGGTAGTCGGTGATGTAACCCTCGCGCTTGAGGATCTCGGCGATGTTGGCCTTGATCTTCGAGTGCGGCAGGGTCACTTCGTCGTGATACGCCGAGTTGGCGTTACGCAGACGCGTCAAGAAGTCCGCGATCGGGTCCGTCATAGTCATTTAGGCTGCTCCTCCACCCTCACCAGCTGCTCTTCTGCACACCGGGCAGCTCGCCGGCGTGCGCCATGTCGCGCAGGCAGATTCGGCACAGGCCGAACTTGCGGAGCACCGCGCGCGGACGGCCGCACTTGTTGCAGCGGGTGTAGGCGCGCACCGCGAACTTGGGCTTGCGGGCCGCCTTGATTACCAACGCCTTCTTCGCCATCAGGTCACTTCTCCTTGAACGGAAAGCCGAGTGCCCGCAGCAGCGCTCGTCCTTCGTCGTCGTTCGTCGCCGAGGTGACGACGGTGATGTTCATGCCGCGCGGGCGGTCGATGGAGTCCACGTCGATCTCGTGGAACATCGACTGTTCGGCCAGGCCGAAGGTGTAGTTGCCCGAGCCGTCGAACTGCTTGGGCGACAGACCGCGGAAGTCGCGGATACGCGGCAGCGCGATCGAGGTCAGCCGGTCCAGGAACTCCCACATCCGGTCGCCGCGCAACGTCACGCGGGCGCCGATCGGCATGCCCTCGCGCAGCTTGAACTGGGCGATGGACAGCCGGGCCTTGCGGATCTCGGGGCGCTGACCGGTGATCAGTGCCAGGTCGGCAACCGCGTTGTTGATCAGCTTGGCGTCCCGGGCGGCTTCACCGACACCCATGTTCACCACGACCTTGACCACGCCCGGGATCTGCATCACGTTGGCGTAGTTGAACTCTTTGTTCAGCGCGTCGCGGATCTCTTCGCGGTAGCGCAGCTTCAGCCGCGGCTGGGTCTTCTCTGCAGTAGTCATCCCTAGATGTCCTTGCCGTTGCGCTTGGAGACGCGAACCTTCTTGCCGGATTCGGCGTCCACCCGGTAGGTGACCCGGGTGGGGTTGCCGTCGGAGTCCACGACCATCACGTTCGAGACGTGGATGGGGGTCTCCTGCGTGACGATCCCGCCCGAGGACGCGCCGGCCTCGTTGGTGGAGTTCGCGACGTGCTTGCGGATCCGGTTCACGCCCTGGACCAGAACCCGGTTACGGGTTGGGAAGGACTTGAGGACCTTGCCCTTGGCGCCCTTGTCCTTGCCGGCGATGACCAGCACGGTGTCGCCCTTGTGGACCTTCATTTACAGCACCTCCGGGGCCAGCGAGACGATCTTCATGAACTTCTTCTCGCGCAGCTCGCGGCCGACCGGCCCGAAGATGCGGGTCCCGCGCGGGTCGTTGTCGGCCTTGATGATCACCGCAGCGTTCTCATCGAACTTGATGTAGCTGCCGTCGGCACGGCGACGTTCCTTGACGGTGCGCACCACAACGGCCTTGACGACGTCACCCCGCTTGACGTTGCCGCCCGGGATGGCGTCCTTGACGGTCGCGACGATGACATCACCGATGCCGGCGTAGCGACGCGACGAGCCGCCGAGCACCCGGATGCACAAGATCTCCTTGGCGCCGGTGTTGTCGGCGACCTTCAACCGCGATTCCTGCTGAATCACCAGATCTCCTCAATAAATCGGGTCGACGCGCGGCATGGCGGTACCAGCCGGAGTCTCCCCGGACGTGCGTGGTCTTGCAGTTCTTACGGAGCCGATGAGCACGCAGGGCCAGCTCGCACCGGCCGAGGTCTGCTCACAGCAACCCCTAGAGCTTAGGCGACGTGCCGCCCAGCACCAAATCCGTGCCGGTCGGGCGCCTCAACCCCCCGCGAGGGTGCAGGCTTGTCCGCAAAAAGACCAGGTCGGGACGTACAACTGTGCACGCTCACGCCGGGGGGATCAGCCGGCCACGCAGCGGAACCCGATGTGGCTGGTGGCGGTGTCCTGCGACTGCGGGGACCGTGCCGCGGGCCGGTAACGGTGGCAGTACTCCGGCGCGCACAGGTGGGACCCACCTTTGAGGGCCTGACTGATGCCCGGGTCGGCAGGACCGACGGGCGCGCAGCAGGACTTCGCCCGTGTGTCGAGCCGGTGATGGCCGCTGTACTCGGTGGCGGTCCACTCCCAGACGTTGCCGATCATGTCGGCCAGCCCCCATCGGTTCGGCGGGAAGGCGCCAACCGGAGACGTGCCGCCGTACCCCGAATTGCGGTAGGGGAAGTCACCCTGCCAGGTGTTGGCCATCGCCACTCCCCCCGGCTTCTCCTCGTCCCCCCACGCGTAGGTGCTCGCGGCACCGCCGCGCGCGGCGTACTCCCACTCGGCTTCGCTCGGCAGTCGCCGCCCGGCCCAGCGGGCGTAGGCCGCGGCGTCGGGGTAGGCGACCTGCACCACCGGGTGATCGCCCTTGGCGGTCAGGTCGCTGCCGGGCCCCAGCGGATTCCGCCAGTTCGCTCCGGGCGCCCACCGCCACCACTGCCGCCAGTCGTCCAGGTCGACGGGCCCTTCGGTCGGGGTGAAGACCAGCGCGCCCGGTGCGGCGTCGTACAGCTTGGCCTCCTGTTCGGCGACAGTCACATAGCCGGTGGCAGCGACGAACTCGGCGTACTGGTCATTGGTCACCGGATGCCGTTCGATCCCGAAGGCCGCCACCGCCACGGTGTGGATCGGGGCCTCTTCGGGATAGAAACTCGTCGAGCCCATCCGAAACACCCCGCCGGGGATCTCGACGAGTTCGGTCAGCATCTTCAGTCCCGCGAAAACGCTGCAGCCAGACTCCTTTTCACGTCCAGGTACGGCTCGCCGCTGACGTCGACGGCGACGTCGGCGATGGTCCCCCCGGTGAACGCGAACGGTGCCCGGTACGCCGACGACACCGCCTGGCCGGTGTTGCGCCCGACGCTCACTCCTCCACCGGCCAGCGCGAACGCGCCCGGCTGGATGATCATGTCGGGCAGTGTGGTGACCACGGTGTCATCGATGTAGAGCGACCCCTGCCCCACCGGCGTGTGGCTTCCCTCGACGGTGCCGGTGCGCTCGAACCGCACACCGAACGTGTGCTGTCCCAGGGGAATCGGATCGGGCGACGACATCCACTGTTCACGCTCGCCGAGGAAGTTGTACACGTAGTGCAACCGGCCGCCGGAGACGAAGAGAACGTGGCCGCCGTGCCGGGCGCCCTGCTTGAACAGCACGCCTTCGGCCCCAGAGGCGGACACGTCGACCCGCGCCAGCACCGTGAAGGAACGGCCGCGCAATTCCACGCACGCCCCCAGCGGCACTTCGGCGGTGTGCGGGTAATAGGTGTAGCCGGTGCGGTCGCCGGACAGATACGGTCGCGTCCGGCTGGTCATCTCGAAGATGTTGAGGTCTGCCAGCGGCAGCCCGTCGTACTTCTCGGCCTCGGAAAACCACAGTCGCTGAAGTTCTTCCAGCTTCTCGGGGTGCTCGGCAGCCAGGTCTTTGCACTGGCTGCGGTCCTCAGCGATGCGGTAGAGCTCCCAACGGTCGGCGTCGAAGTGGCCCCAACCGGACGGCGTCGCCGCATGCACGGTGTTGGCGAACCAGCCGCGGTGCCAGATGCCACGGGTGCCCAGCATCGAGTAGAACTGGGTGTGCTTTCCGGTGTCGGCGGCCGGATCAGCAAGTGCCGCTTTGAAACTGACTCCCTCCAACGGCCGTTGCGCGACGCCCCGCACCGTTTCGGGTGGGGTGATGCCGAGCAGGTCATACACCGTCGGGGTCACGTCACACACGTTGACGTAGGCGTCACGCACCTCGCCGCGGGCGGCGATTCCGTTGGGCCAGCTGACGATCGCGGGGTCGGCGATGCCGCCCTCGTGGGAGGCGTAGCGCTTGTAGAGCTTGTAGGGCGTGTTGAACGCCATCGCCCACCCGATCGGGTAATGGTTGTAGGTCTGCGGGCTGCCCAGCTCATCGAAGAGCTTCATCGCCTCTTCGACCGTGTCGATGTAGCCGTTGAAGAACTTGTTCTCGTTGGGTGAGCCGTTGGGCCCGCCCTCGCCGCTGGCCCCGTTGTCGGAGATCACCACCACGATGGTGTTGTCGAGCTGGCCGGAATCCTCCAGGTAGTCCAGAATCCGGCCGATCTGAGCGTCGGTGTAGCTCTGGAAGCCGGCGAACACCTCGGCCATCCGGGCGAACAGCCGCTTCTCGGTGTCGTCCAGGCCATCCCACGGCCGCACCGTGTCCAGCACCGGCCAGGGCGTGCCGTCGGCGCCGGTGGCCCCGAGATAGGGGTTGACCTCGGAGAGTTCGGTGTCGGGTGGAACCAGGCCCAGTTCCTTCTGCCTGGCCAGCACGATGTCCCGATACTTCTCGTAGCCCATGTCGAAGCGGCCGGCGTAATGGTCCGCCCACTCGGTGGACACATGGTGCGGAGCATGTCCGGCGCCCGGGCACACGTAGCCGAACCAGGGCTTGTCGGGCGCGATGGTCTGCGCGTCGCGAATGAATTCGATTGTCTTCTCGGCGATGTCCTTGGACAGGTGGTAACCGTCCTCGGGTGTGGCCGGCGGCTCTACCGGGTGGTTGTCGTAGACCAGATCCGGGTACCACTGATTCGTCTCACCGCCCATGAACCCGTAGAAGCGATCGAACCCCCGCTGGGTGGGCCAATGCCGCCTGGTGGCCGCCACATTGGACTCCTCCAGCGGCGTCAGGTGCCACTTGCCCACGCAGAACGTGCTCCAGCCCGCTTCGTTGAGGACCTCCGACAGCAGTGCGGTCTCCAGCGGTATGCGTCCGCTGCAGTTCGGGAAGCCGTCGGTGAACTCTTCGATGGTGGCCATCCCGACACTGGTGGCGTTGCGGCCGGTGAGCAGTGCCGCCCGGGTCGGGGAACACAGTGCGGTGGTGTGGAATTGCGACAGCCGGATGCCGCGCTGCGCGATCCGGCTCATCGCCGGCATCTCGACCAGCCCACCGAAGCAGTCCCAGGTGGCGATCCCGGTGTCGTCCCACACCAGGTAGAGCACGTTGGGCGCGCCGTCGGGGGCACTCGGCGCGGCGAACGGACCCCAGTCCGGTTCCGAGTCCCGGATGTCCAGTTCGACCCTGCCGTTGAAGCCGTTGATCTTCGTCATCGCCTACTCCGCTGCCAGCCCCCAGTCCGCTCAGAGACTACCGGCTCGGGCCCCTCCGAGCAGGGCATGTTTGGCTCGCGCCCCGGTTGGTTACCCCAGCACGCGACACCTCGGGGGGAACACATGAGAGCGCAGCACACGTTCGGGTTGAATCTGTCCTGGATGCGGGTCACCACGGTATTCCTCATCGACCTGGGGATCCTGGCGATCGCCCGGCATTGGCCCGATCAACTCGGGTCTGCCGCCCGAGCGTGGTGGCCCGGGGTCGGGCTCGCCGCTCTGGTTTCGCTGGCCGCGCTGATCACGCATCGGCGGGTGCCGCTGACGACGGTGGCGGCCGCGCGGCTGGCCGATCGATTCGCTGACCCGGCGACCCTGTTGACCCAGGGCCGCACCGCGGCGTTCGATCACCGCCGCCGTTACAGCCGCGACGTCGTCGGCTTCCGGGTGTACCGGGGCCGTCTGGTCACCGTGATCGCCGCCGCGCCACCGCCGCCCTCGCGGCATCGTCGGGGACCTGAACCGGTGACGTCGCTGCCGGCCGGCCTGATCGCCGAGCACCTGCGCCAGTTCGACGTTCGGTTGGACAGTATCGACGTGGTGTCGGTGCACACCGGTGAAACCGATGGCCTGGCGACCGGCAACACCTGGCTGATCCTGCGGATGGATCCCATGCACAACACCGACGCGGTCGCCGTCCGCGACTCGGTGGCCGCCACCCTGGCCGCGGCCACCGAACGACTGGCCCACGACCTACAGGAGTGCCACATCGCCACTCGCGTACTGGAGGCCGCCGAGTTCGACCAGGTCGACGCGGCCGTGTTGGCCGGCCTGCAACCCGCCCGGATCCGCCGGCGGCGGCGCCGGCTCAAGCAGCGACAACCCGAGGGACCCAAGCACTTTGCGGCCACCTTCTGGGTGTCGCCGCGCGACATCGACTCGGCCAATCTGGAGCAGCTGTGGGAACCCGACGTCGACGCCACCGCGGTCACCGTCCGGCTGGCGGCGCAAAGAGGCCGAACCGAGGTGTCGGTGCTGGCGCGCTATCACAGTGCCGGCCGGCTGCGGCGTAAGTCCTGGGCGGGACTGAACCGGTTCAACGGCCGGCAGTTGGCCGCCCTGCGCAGCAGCCTGCCGACTCCGACGCGCCGCCCCCTCGCGGTGCCTGCCCGGACCCTGGAGCGTGACGAGGCGCTGGCGGTGCCACTCGGTCCAGCGGCCCGAGAACCGTTGGCACGGATCGAAGTTCCGGCCTGACCCGCAGAAACGACAAAACCCCGCCGAAGCGGGGCTGTGCCGTTGAAAAGCCGGTGAAAACTACTTGGCCTTCTCCAGGATCTCCACCAGGCGCCAGCGCTTCGTCGCCGAGAGCGGGCGGGTCTCCATCAGCGACACGCGGTCGCCGATACCGGCCGTGTTGTTCTCGTCGTGCGCCTTGACCTTCTTGGTGGTCCGGATGATCTTGCCGTACAGCGGGTGCTTCATACGGTCTTCGAGCTCAACGACGATGGTCTTCTCCATCTTGTCGCTGACCACGTAGCCGATCTGTGTCTTACGGCGACCCCGCGGCTTCTCCGTGCGGGGAGTGTGCTTGGGGCCCTTGGCCTGTGCCGTCTCTGCCATTACGATGCCTCGCCTTCAGAACCATCGGGACCGGACGCCAGGCCCAGTTCCCGTTCGCGCAATACGGTGTAGATGCGCGCGATCTGGTGGCGCACCGTGCGGAGCCGACGGTTGTTGCTGAGCTGCCCGGTCGCCATCTGGAAACGCAGGTTGAAAAGCTCTTCCTTGGACTCGCGCAGCCGCTCCACGAGCTCGTCGGCGTTCAGCTCGCGCAGTTCGCCGGCGGTAACTCCCACTGCCATCAGAACTGCTCCTCTCGGGTGACGATGCGCGCCTTGATCGGCAGCTTGTGGATCGCCCGGGTCAGTGCGGCGCGGGCGATGGCCTCATTGGGGTAGCTCAGCTCGAACAGCACCCGGCCCGGCTTGACGTTGGCGACCCACCACTCCGGCGAACCCTTACCGGAACCCATGCGGGTCTCGGCGGGCTTCTTGGTCAGCGGGCGGTCCGGGAAGATGTTGATCCACACCTTGCCGCCACGCTTGATGTGCCGGTTGATGGCGATACGAGCGGACTCGATCTGCCGGTTGGTGACGTAGGCGTGCTCCAGTGCCTGGATGCCGTACTCACCGAACGTCACCGCGGTGCCGCCGCTGGCGATGCCGCGCTGTTTCGGGTGATGCTGCTTGCGGTGCTTGACCTTACGGGGAATCAACATGACTTAGCTCTCCGTGCTCTGCGTTTCGGTGCCCGACTCCGGGGCCGCAGTGGCTTCGGCGGCCGGCTCCACAGCCTCGGTGCCTTCAGCCGCAGCGCGGCCGGCGTCGGTGCTGGTCGCGGTGGTGCCCGCCGAACCGCTGCGACGCGGGCGGGTGCCCGTCGGCCGCTCCCGGCGGGGACGGTCGGCGCCGGACGGTGCGGCGGCGGCCAGCTCACGCTTGCCACCGACCACGTCGCCCTTGTAGATCCAGACCTTCACGCCGATCCGGCCGAAGGTGGTCTTGGCCTCGTACAGCCCGTAGTCGATGTCCGCGCGCAGCGTGTGCAGCGGCACCCGACCTTCGCGGTAGAACTCCGACCGGCTCATCTCGGCGCCGCCCAGACGACCCGAGCACTGCACCCGGATGCCCTTGACGTTCGGCTGACGCATCGCCGACTGGATCGCCTTGCGCATCGCGCGGCGGAACGCCACCCGGTTGCTCAGCTGCTCGGCCACACCCTGTGCGACGAGCTGGGCCACGGCCTCAGGCTGCTTGACCTCGAGGATGTTCAGCTGGACCTGCTTGCCGGTCAGCTTCTCCAGGTCGGCGCGAATCCGGTCGGCCTCGGTGCCGCGACGGCCGATGACGATGCCCGGCCGGGCGGTGTGGATGTCGACGCGAACGCGGTCACGGGTGCGCTCGATGGTCACGTCGGCGATACCGGCGCGCTCCAGACCAGTGGAGAGCAGCCGGCGGATCGCCACGTCTTCCTTGACGTACTCCGCGTACTGCTTGTCGGCGTACCAGTGCGACTTCCAGTCGGTGGTGATCCCGAGTCGGAAGCCGTGCGGGTTGATCTTCTGACCCATTACTCTGAGCCCTCCTTCGCGTCGGACGTCTCAGGCGCCTTCTTGGCTTCAGTCTTCTCGGCGGCCTTCGGCGCCGCAGCCTTCTTGGCGGGTGCCTTCTTGGCCGCCGGCGCCTTCTTGGCCGGCGCCTCCGCGGAAGCGGCCTTGCTGCCCTGCGCACGACGCGCCCGAGCGGCGCTGGCGGACTGCGCCGAGCCGCCCTTCACCGGGCGGCTCTCCACCACCACGGTGATGTGGCTGGTGCGCCGACGGATCCGGTACGCACGCCCCTGGGCGCGCGGCTTGATCCGCTTGGCGGTCGGGCCCTCGTCGGCGAAGACGGTGGCCACCACGAGGGTGGCCGGGTCCAGGCCTTCGTTGTTCTGGGCGTTGGCGGCCGCGCTGGCGATGACCTTGGCCACCGGCAGGCTGGCCTGCTGCGGCGCCCAGCGCAGGATGTCCAAAGCCTCGGACACCGACTTGCCGCGGACCAGGTTGATCACCCGACGGGCTTTGCTGGCCGAGATACCCACGTGGCGGGCCTTGGCGACAGCTGACGGAAATTCAGTGGTGGCACTCACCGGCGCTTAGCCTTCCGGTCGTCTTTGATGTGTCCCTTGAAGGTGCGCGTCGGGGCGAATTCGCCGAGCTTGTGCCCGACCATCGACTCGGTGACGAATACCGGGACGTGCTTGCGGCCGTCGTGAACGGCGAACGTGTGCCCGATGAAGTCCGGGATGATCGTCGACCGTCGCGACCAGGTCTTGATGACCTGCTTGGTGTTCTTCTCGTTCTGAGCGTCGACCTTCTTGAGCACATGGTCGTCGACGAACGGACCCTTCTTGAGGCTGCGTGGCATCGCTTTCCCTCCGCTTCCTAGCGCTTGTTCTTGCCGGTGCGCCGGCGTCGGACGATGAGCTTGTCACTGGGCTTGTTCGGCCGACGGGTGCGACCCTCCGGCTTACCCCACGGGCTGACCGGGTGCCGGCCGCCGGAGGTCTTGCCCTCACCACCACCATGCGGGTGGTCCACCGGGTTCATCACCACACCACGGACGGACGGGCGCTTGCCCTTCCACCGCATGCGGCCGGCCTTACCCCAGTTGATGTTGGCCTGCTCGGCGTTGCCCACCTCGCCGACGGTGGCGCGGCAGCGCACGTCGACGCGGCGGATCTCACCCGACGGCATACGCAGCGAGGCGTAGGCGCCTTCCTTGCCCAGCAACTGGATGCTGGAGCCGGCCGAGCGGGCCATCTTGGCGCCGCCGCCCGGCCGCAACTCCACGGCGTGCACCGTGGTGCCGGCCGGGATGTTGCGCAGCGGCAGGCTGTTGCCCGGCTTGATGTCGGCGTTGGGGCCCGACTCCACCACGTCGCCCTGCGACAGGCCCAGCGGGGCGATGATGTAACGCTTCTCGCCGTCCAGGTAGTGCAGCAGCGCGATGCGGGCGGTGCGGTTCGGGTCGTACTCGATGTGCGCGACCTTCGCGTTGACGCCGTCCTTGTCATGGCGACGGAAGTCGATCACCCGGTAGGCGCGCTTGTGGCCACCGCCCTTGTGCCGGGTGGTGATCCGGCCGTGGGCGTTACGCCCGCCACGGCCGTGCAGCGGACGAACCAGCGACTTCTCCGGGTGGGAGCGGGTGAGCTCGGCGAAGTCGGAGACGCTGGCACCGCGACGACCGGGGGTCGTCGGCTTGTACTTGCGGATTCCCATGTCAGTTAGGTCTCTCTCTCACTCCGGTCAGGCCGGTGCGGCGAACAGGTCGATCGGCTTGCTGCCGGACGCCAGGGTCACGATGGCGCGCTTGGTGTCCTTGCGCTTGCCGAAGCCGGCCTTGGCGCGCTTGCGCTTACCCGGCCGGTTCAGGGTGTTCACCGAGGCGACCTTGACGGAGAAGATCTTCTCGATGGCGATCTTGATCTGCGTCTTGTTCGAGTCCGGGTGCACCACGAAGGTGTACACGTTGTCCTCGATCAGCCCGTAGGACTTCTCGGAGATGACCGGCGCGAGGATGATGTCGCGGGGGTCGGTGATGGTCGCCATCAGGCCGAAACCTCCTCAGCGGTGGTGTGAGCTGCGTTTCCGGCGATGTAGGCGTTCAGGGCCTCGACGCTGAACACCACGTCGTCGGCACGCAGCACATCGTGGGTGTTGAGCTGGTCCGGCGACAGGATGTGCACGCCCGGGAGGTTGCGCACGCTGCGGGCACCGGTCTCGTCGGCCCGGCCGATGACCACCAGCACCTGCTTGCGGTCGGTGATCGTGCCCAGGAACGCCTTGGCGCTCTTGGTCGACGGGGTCTGTCCGCTCACCAGTTCGGTGACCGCGTGGATGCGGCCGTTGCGCGCCCGGTCCGACAGCGCACCGCGCAGGGCGGCGGCGATCATCTTCTTCGGGGTGCGCTGGCTGTAGTCGCGCGGCTTCGGGCCGTGCACCACACCACCACCGGTGAACTGCGGGGCGCGGGTCGAACCCTGACGGGCGCGGCCGGTTCCCTTCTGGCGGTAGGGCTTACGGCCACCACCGCTGACCTCACCACGGGTCTTGGTCGAGTGGGTGCCCTGACGAGCCGCGGCCAGCTGCGCGATGACCACCTGGTGCATCAGCGCGATGTTGGCCGGAGCGTCGAACAGCTCGGCGGGCAGCTCGACCGAGCCGCTCTTCTTGCCGTCCGGGGCCTTGACGTCAATCTTGATGGCAGCCATTACTTCTCACCCTTTTTGATCGCGCTGCGGACCAGAACCAGCCCACCGTTGCGTCCCGGAATGGCGCCCTTGATCAACAGCACACCGTTCTCGGCGTCCACCTTGTGCACCACCAGGTTCTGGGTGGTGACGCGGTCGTTACCCATCCGGCCCGACATCCGGGTGCCCTTGAAGACACGACCCGGGGTGGAGCAGCCACCGATCGAGCCGGGCCGGCGGTGCACCGCCTGGGCGCCGTGACCGGCGCCCTGACCGCGGAAGCCGTGCCGCTTCATGGTGCCGGCGAAGCCCTTGCCCTTGGAGGTGCCGGTGACGTCGACGAACGCGCCGTCGGCGAAGATCTCGGCGGTCAGCTCCTGGCCTACTTCGTAGGCGGCGGCAGCGGCCTCATCGTCGAGACGCAGCTCGGCGAGGTGACGACGGGGATTGACACCCGCGGCGGCGTACTGACCGGTGACCGGCTTGTTCACCTTGCGGGGGCTGATCTCGCCGTAGGCGAGCTGCACGGCGCTGTAGCCGTCGCGCTCGGGGGTGCGGATGCGGGTGACCACGTTGGGCCCGGCCTTGACGACCGTGACCGGCACGACCTTGTTGTTCTCGTCGAACACCTGCGTCATGCCCAGTTTGGTACCCAAAATACCTTTGCGTGCCATGGTTTTTCGGTGCTCCTACTGGATGTTTACGTCGACGCTGGCCGGCAGATCGATGCGCATCAGAGCGTCAACGGTCTTCGGCGTGGGATCGAGGATGTCGATCAGGCGCTTGTGGGTGCGCATCTCGAAGTGCTCCCGCGAGTCCTTGTACTTGTGCGGAGACCGGATGACGCAGTAAATGTTCTTCTCGGTCGGCAGCGGCACCGGGCCCACTACGGATGCACCGGTGCGAGTGACGGTCTCGACGATTTTGCGCGCCGAGGCGTCAATAGCCTCATGGTCGTAGGCCTTGAGCCTGATGCGGATCTTTTGTCCCGCCACGCTTCTGCTACCTCACTCCTGCAAAGGGGCTCTCTCGAACCCGTTGTGCCCCGCGCACTTCAAGCCGCCGCGGACCCGTCAAGGCCCGTTTCGACATTGCGCTGGACGCTGCCGCCGCTGTTTACCTGTCCTGGTCCACCGGTCCCCGCGGTCGGGCGTGTCGCCCGTACGCGGCCTCGGTGCACGGTTAAAAGCTCCGCGCTGCGAGAGTGGGACCGGACGCGCCCGGGTGGGCGCTGGTCGTATGCCCGGCCAGGGGCAACCCCGGCGCAGGCGAACCTGAACAGTATGCCCCAGATCGGGTCAGCGGCCAAATCCCGGCCCGGGAGGATCGGAGACCGCGGCGCAACCAGGCAGAAACATCATCTTACTTTCGAGTAAGGTGACGGGATGACCTCAAGCAGCACCTATCAAGCCTGGAAACGCCTCGCCGGCCTGCCCGGCGGCACCCGGCTGTTCTCCGCCGCGGCGATGGCCCGGGTGCCCTACTTCGCCTCGGTGTTGCCGCACGTGGTCCGGATGGAGCCCGGACTGGCCGAAGTGTTGGTGCCCAAATGGCCGTTCGTCTACAACCACCTGCACACCGTGCACGCGATCGCGTCCTGCAATGCCGCCGAGGCGGCGATGGGGATGCTGATGGAGGCCACCGTGCCGACCAGCCACCGCTGGATCCCCAAGTCGATGAACGTGGCCTACCTGGCCAAGGCGACGACGTCGTTGCGGGCCACCGCGCGACTGGAGGCGCCGGACTTCGCGTCGATCAGCGAAGGCACCGATGTGGTGGTGGCGGTCAGCGTCACCGACAAGTCCGGCGCCGAGGTGGTGCACGCCGACATCACCACCTGGGTGACGCCGGCCTGATCCAGCCCTCCCCTGCCGAACGTGAACCCAGGTTCACGCTCGGCACGAGGATTAGCGAATACCCGCCCAGAACGAGCACTGATGCTGGGTGGCGAAGTCGGTGACCATCTTGTTCCCGTCGGTCCGCAGCGCCATCCATCCCCCGGTCCCGATCTCGGGCCAATCGGGCTGGCCCACCCCGACCGGTGCACCGGTGCCGACGAATCCGGTCCAGTACTCGATCATCTGGTCGGACAGCCGGCGCTGGTCGGGGTTGAGCGGCGGCGCACCACCGACGTCGAACAGATAGCGCATCTCCAGCGAATGGGTGGCGCCGATCTTGAACGGCACCTGGTCGTAGATCTCCGGTGCCGGGGCGTGCGGGTCGTCGAACTGGTAGCCGTATACCGGTGCGCCGCCGGTCAATCCGTCGGTCATCCGGTCGGCCACGCACGCGAAGATCTCGTCGGTCGCCACGGCCGCGTACGCCAGCGAGGTGCTGCCGCCGAATCGGGCAGGCGGATAGTGCTCGGCGACCGCGGCGCCGTCGGACGGCCCGAAACGGTCGTTGAGCTCGTCGGGATATTCCGCCGCGGTGATCTCACGCCCTTCCCGCAGATAGCGCAGCGCCACGAACAGGGTGAACTCTTCGCGGTTGATGCCCACCAACACCGGCACCCTCGCGGCGGTACCGTCGGCGAACACGCGCATCGGATCGGTTGGCAGCGAAGGGGTTCCGATCACCGGGCCGCTGAGCCGGTCGGTGCCGAACCGGGCGTACCACAGCGGCTTGGCAAACCGGTCGGCCGGCAGCGCCCGCAGGCACTCGGCGATACCGGCGCCCACCGGATCGGCGCACCCAAGCGATTCGGTGTACTCGCGGCTGATTCGACGGGCCTCGGGCACCTCGACCTGCTCCGCGCACGGCCCGCTCTGGATGATCGCGGCCCGGAACAGTCCGGCCGAGTCCGGCGCAGCCAGGTGATCGCAGACCGACATGCCGCCGGCGGATTCACCGGCGATGGTGACCTTGGCGGGGTCGCCACCGAACTCCCCGATGTTGTCGCGCACCCAGCGCAACGCCGCCTGTTGATCGGCCAGACCGTAGTTGCCGACCTCACCGAGTGCGGGGTCGGCCAGAAAACCCAAGGCGCCCAGCCGGTAATTGATCGTGACCACGACGACGCGACCGCGGTCCACCAGGCGTTGCGCGCCATAGATGTCGCCGGCCCCGCGCATGAAACTGCCCCCGTGGATCCACACCATGACCGGCAGCGGTTGCGCCGATGATCCGGTCGGCGTCCAGACGTTGAGCGTCAGGCAGTCCTCGCTGATCGGGTCCACCTCGGCGGTGTCCGGCTGGATGCACCACGGTCCGGGCTTGGCCGCGTCACGCACTCCCGGCCAAGCCGGCACGGGCGTCGGCGGCTGCCAGCGCAGCGGCCCCACCGGCGGCGCCGCGTACGGAATCCCCTGGAATAGCCGGTGGTCCGGGCCGACGGTGCCGCGCAGCAACCCGGTGCCGGTCCGCACCACGTCCGCATTGAGCGCGACCGCACGTGGCGAGATACCCGGGTGCGACTCGGCCCCGTCGGAGCGGGCGCACCCGGCGGCGGCCAGCACCAGGACCAGCGCCATGGCCGGCACGAGAGCCCCGGGCCGCAGCCACGCGCGGCGCCACAATCCGATCAACATGACCGATGAGCTTAATCGGGCCGAAAACCGACAATCCGCTGCCGCAACCCCGACACTGGAACCCAAGCTGACACGTGTCAAAAATCCGCCGGACAAGGAGTCGACATTGAGTGCACCGATCATTGATGAGGCCGCCCGGGTGTTCGCCGATCCGACCGCGTACACCGACGAACCGCGGCTACACGCGGCCCTGACCCATCTGCGGGCCCATGCTCCGGTGTCGTTGGTGGATCGCCGGCCGTACCGCCCGTTCTGGGCCATCACCCGGCACGCCGACATCATGGCGATCGAGCACGACAACGTCCTGTGGATCAACGAACCGCGGCCGGTGCTGGCCGCCGCCGAAGCCGACGATCTGCAGCGCTCGCTGCTCGACTCCGGGATGGGGCTGCGAACCCTGATCCACATGGACGACCCGCATCACCACAAGATGCGCACCATCGTCTCGGATTGGTTCCGTCCCAAGGCAATGCGGGCGATGAAGACCCGAGTCGACGAGCTCGCCGCACGCTATGTCGAGAAGATGGTGCAGCTCGGACCGGAGTGCGACTTCGCCCAGGAGATCGCGGTCAACTACCCGTTGTACGTGATCATGTCGCTGCTGGGCCTGCCGGAATCCGATTTCCCCCGGATGCTCAAGCTCACCCAGGAGTTGTTCGGCGGCGACGACGAGGAGTACCGGCGCGGCTTCACTCCCGAGGAGCAACTGCCGGTGCTGCTGGACTTCTTCGCCTATTTCGCGGAGTTGACCGCCGCGCGGCGTGCGCAGCCGACCGAGGATCTGGCCTCCACCATCGCCAACGCGACCATCGACGGGGCGCCACTATCGGACATCGACACCGCCTCCTACTACGTCATCATCGCCACCGCCGGCCACGACACCACCAGCGCGGCGATCAGCGGCGGCATGCGGGCACTCATCGAACACCCCGACCAGCGCGAGCGGTTGCGCGCGGATCTGAACCTGATGCCGACCGCGGTCGAGGAGATCATCCGGTGGGTGACCCCGGTCAAGGAATTCATGCGGACGGCCACCGCCGACACCGAGGTGCGCGGGGTGCCGATCGCCAAGGGGGAATCGGTTTACCTGTCCTATGTCTCGGCCAATCACGACGAGGAGGTGTTCGACGACCCGTTCACCTTCGACGTCGGGCGCGACCCGAACAAGCATCTGTCGTTCGGCCACGGGGTGCATTTCTGTGTGGCCTCCGCCCTGGCCCGGATGGAGATCAACAGCTTCTTCACCGCGCTGGTGCCACGATTGGAAGCCATCGAACTGGCCGGTGAGCCCCAGCTGGTCGCCACCACGTTCGTCGGCGGTACCAAGCACTTACCCGTCCGCTACCGGCTGAGCTCCTGATCACGCAGCAGCGACGCAGCCCGATGGGCCAGCATCGCGATCGTCGCGTGCGGCCCGCGGCTCGGGACCCGTGGTAGCGCCGATCCGTCGATCACCCACAGTCCCTCGATACCGCGCACCCGGCAGCGGGAGTCGAGCACGGCGGTCTCATCGTTGTCGGCACCCATCGGCGCGGTGCCGCACAGGTGCTGGGAGGTCGACCAATGCGGCTCCTCCCCCGGGTCTTTCACGCCCAGAAGGTCCTGCACCAGCATCACTCCGCGACGCAGAGCCGCCAGGTCGTCGGGCTCACTGTCGTAGCGGTGTTCGATCCTCGGCGGCACCCCTGGATCCGCGGAGAGCAGGGTCAACCGGCCACGCGCCCGCGGCGCCATCAGCGCCGCCCCGATCCGCGGTGGGTCCGCCGGCCCCCCACCACCGGTCATCATGGTGAATCCGGTTGTGTAGGGGCGGATTTCGGCTCCCTCATGATGTAGCACCGCCTCAAGCGGGGTACGGTTCGGCGTCCCGGGCCAGCCGGCTGTCACCAGCCATTCCGGGTGGTCGGCGAAGTGCGCCCCGACCGGCAGCGCCGCCGCCACCTCGACACCTGCCCGACGCAGCATCGCCGCCTCGCCGACCCCGGACAGCATCAGCAGGTGCGCAGATTCAATCGCCCCCGCGCACAGGATGATTCGATCCGCGGTCAACCGCTTCGGGCCATCGGGGCCGACCACGTGCACCGCCACAGCCCGACCGAGCTCGATCTCCACCCGCACCGCGCGGGTCTGCGTCCGCACCGTCAGGTTCGCCCGATCCAGTGCGGGCAACAGGTAGGTGGCACCAGGACCACTGCGCACCCCGGCGGCCGTGACGTTCAGCGGCACCGCACCCACCCCGGGCGGCGCCGCCGAGTCGTTCAGGTCGGCGATCCGGTCGAAGCCGGCCCGAACTGCCGCGTTCACGAATTGTTCAGTGCCAAAACACATCTGATGAACCCGACGCACGGGTATCGGACCCGAGTCGCCGTGCTGGAGACCGCCGAAGTCCAGGTCGGTCTCGATGGCCCGGAAGGATTCCAGCACCTCGGGCCACGACCAGCCCGGCAACCCAGCGGCGAAATCGGCCGGTCGGGCGCGGCAGAAGTAGCCCCCGTTCACCGCACCGGAGCCGCCGAGGGTGGCGCCGCGCACCAGCGTCGCCCGCTGCCCCGATCGACCCGTCAGTTCGGACTCGTAGCGCCTCACCAGTGGGCTGCCGGCGCCGATGGGCAAGGCCAGGGCGTTGGCCGACTGCGCTGCCAGCCGCGGGTCCGACAGGCCCACCCCCGCTTCCAGCAATGTCACCGTGCGCGACAGGTCAGATGAAAGTTGTTCGGCAACAATGGAGCCCGCACTTCCGGCGCCCACCACCAGCGCATCGCTGTGCACTTCTCGGCCAGCCAAGGCTGCCTAGCTGCGGATCTGCGGCTTGAGTGCGGTCAGGTTGCCTTCCCGCAGCACGCCACCCCACAGGCCGGCCCCGTAGGCCAGGTCGTCGACCCGCTTGAGCAACAGGTAGGCCGGCAGGCCCAGCGGTCGTACCTCGTCGCCGTCCAGGCGTGCGTGCCGTAGCCAGTCCACCACCCCGTCGCAGACCGCGGCCAACAGCACCACCCGGCGGCAGCGCGGCGACAGGCACGCGGCCAGCAGCGCTATCGGCCAGTAGTGCCGGCACAACGCGGAGGCGATCTGCAGGCCGGCCGCCGCCAGGCCGCGCAGCGTCACGGTCAGCACATCGCCGGGCGCGGTTCCCGGGCCGCGTATGGTCCGCGCGACCCGGTGGCCGGTCAGCGCCGCGATCGCCGCGGAACAGAGGTAGCCCAGCGCCGAGCCCAGGGCCATCAGCGCCCAGCCCGCCAGGGCCCAGCCCGAGATCACCATCGGCGCGGTCTTGTCCGGGTGCCTAGCCGCCAGCGGCGCCGCCGAACCGCCGTAAAACGCTTTGCGCACAACCCAATCGCGGGGACTCACCCGGTGATCATGGGCGACCAGAGCGATCGGCTCGTAGCGCAGTCTGCTGCCGGCGTCCACCAACCGCCAGCACAGATCGACGTCCTCCCCGGAGCGCAGATCCTCGTCGAAGCCGCCGTGCTCGCTCAGCACCGCGCGCCGGCAGATGATCGCCGCACTCGGCACGTAGGCGACCTTGCCGTACGGCACCACGGGCGCCTCACATGTCCCGAGGTCCAGCGAGGAGCGAATGGCCTCGTATCGTGCCACCAGGTGGTCACTGTCGCTCATCCCGACGATCCGCGGTGCCACCAGTGCCACGGTGGGGTCGCAGAAATGCCCCAGCAACGCCTCCAACCACCCCCGCCGCGGCAGCACGTCGGAATCCAGGAATGCCACGAAGTCGGTCCCGCAGGCCGCCAGCCCGGTGTTACGCGCGGCGGCCGGCCCACGGCTCGAAGAATGGCGCAGCACCTGCACGTTGCAGCAGTGCGCCGAAGTCAGCTCGTCGGCCCGGACCGGGACCTGCGAGCCGTCGTCCACCACGATCACCCGCAGGCCCCGCAATGCGGCGAGCAGCCGCTTGAGGCCGGTGATGTTGTCCCGCACCGGAATAACCACGGTGACGTCAAGGTGCGACGGCCCGCCGGCCGGGCGGGGGTGCGCCACGGTGGCATCCAACAGGGTGCGGGCCAGCTGCGCACTGACCGCGTCGCGTACCTCCAGGCGGCCATCGGACAGCATCGACTGGGCCGCCGGAGCCAGTCGCAACAGCCGGGTGGGTGAACCACCCAGCAGCGCCGACCCGCGCCCCAGAACCCGCACCCGCCGGTCCACCTGCACGGCGAATCCGTCGGGCAGTCGCGTCGTCGTCACAGCATGCCGTTCGGCCCGGGAGCCCAGGCGTCTAGTGCCAGGACGGCGGTGTCGGACAAATCGGCGAACAGTCGCCGCCCGTCGGCGACGCTGGCGGTGGTCGGATCGCCCAGCACTCCGACCGCACTGACCGCCGCGACACCGCCACTCCGCATCGCCGGCAACAGTTCCGCCAGGGGCGCGCCGTTACCCGCCACCGCCTGGCCCGCTCTCACCTGATCGGGCGAAAGGTGCAGCAGCAGTGATGTTTCGGTGTGCCCGGCATGCGCGTCAGCGCCGGGGACCACACACGGCAGCCAGGCGACGTCGCGTCCTTCGAACCGCAGCCGCCCTACCGCCTCGACCAGTGCCGCGACGTTGCCGCCGTGGCCGTTGACGAAGGCCACCCGCTGCGCCCAGTCGCAGGCCGAGCGGCCGTACTCCAGCAGAAGCAGGGTCAGCGCCTCGGTGCCGATCGAGATGGTTCCGGCGAAGCTCTGATGCTCGCCGCTGGCGCCGTAGGCCACCGCCGGGGCCACCGACCAGCCCGAGCCCAGTCGCTCGGCTGCGGCCCTCGCGACCGCCTGCGCGATGCGGGTATCGGTGTCCAGCGGCAGGTGCGGCCCATGCTGTTCGGTCGATCCGACGGGCACCAGCAGGGTCACCGACTGGCTCTGGAGCTGGCTCGATGTTGAACCGCCCAGCTCGCCGCGAACCGCCATCGGAGAATGGTAAGCGAATTCACCTGTCGTACACCAGCTATTGGCCATTCCGACTGGCGGAATTTTTCTCCAGGGCCCGCTGGCTTTAACGTCCGTCCCGCGCGCCACGGGCGTATCAGGATCGGGGCTTATGTCAGGTGGGTTAGCCGGCCGGTACGCCGAGCGCACGGGCGAAGCCGTCCGGAATCAGGAGGTCGTCCGGCGTCAGATCGTGCACCGAGGCCCGCCCGAGTCCCATCAGGGCCGAGTCGATGCCGCCGCGCAGGATGTCGAGGACGTTCTCCACACCCGGCTGGCCGGCCGCGGCCAGGCCCCACAGGTAGGCGCGCCCGATCATCACCGCGCGCGCTCCCAGTGCCACCGCCTTGACGACGTCGCTGCCGCGGCGGACGCCGCCGTCCAGCAGCACCTCGATCTCGCTGCCCACCGCGTCGGCGATGGCCGGCAGGGCGCGGATCGACGCGGGCGTGCCGTCCAGGTTGTTGCCACCGTGGTTGGACACCGAGATAGCCGAAACACCCGCGTCCACAGCACGTTTCGCGTCATCGACACGCATCACGCCCTTGAGCATGAACGGCCCACCCCACAGCTCGCGCAGCCACGCGATGTCCTCCCAGGTGGGCGGCGGGGTGCCCATCCACTGTCCGTAGGCTTCGAAGAACGGCGGTCCCGGCTCACCGCGCCGGGCCTGGTTGGGCACCCGCAGCGTCGGCGGGCGCAGCGTCTTGGCCCACTGCAGGAACCACCGGGGCCGGGCGACGGCCTCCGGCATCATCTTGATCATGGTTTTCAGATCCATCTTTTCCGGGATCTTGGGGCTGCCCCAGTCCCGGCCGTGCGAGAAGCTCCAGTCGGTAGTCGCGATCAGGCCGACCGCGCCGGCCTCCCGGGCGCGTTCGGCCCGCTCGGCGATGGCGTCGCGTCCCCCCAGCCAGTAGATCTGGAAGAAGGTCTTGGGGTTGGCGGCGATCACCTCTTCCATCGGCTTGCTGGCGAACGAAGAGAGCCCCATCGCGGTGCCGCGGGCGGCTACGGCTCGTGCCACCGCCACCTCGCCGTCCGGGTCGACGGCCTGCACGCCCGTCGGCGAGATCATCACCGGCATTGAGAGTTCTTGTCCCATAACCGTTGTGGCCAGCTGCCGGTCCGCCGGCGCGCCCACGACGTGCGGGGCGAAGCCCAACTCGCTGAACGCCGCGACATTGTCGCTGACCGTCAGCCCCTTTTCGCTGGCGGAGATCAGCGCGGAGTACGACGACTTCGGCAGCCGCTTGCGTGCCCGTTCCTGGGCGATGGCGACCGTTTCGAACCAGATATCACGAGACATGCGTCAGATGGGACTTTCATCGCAGAGCCGCTTGGGCGGCTTGGTGGGGACGATCGAGACAGGAGCCGGGAGCACGGTCAGGGATCGCGGTCCGCTACTGCGCTTTCCGCGCGAGTGATCACTGCTCGGCCGGGGCTTGCTCCGCTCGCCCGCCAGTGCCTCCTCGCCGAATCCGCGGACGCACTCCGGGTCGGGCCCATCCATCGGCAGGCCGGTGAAGAACTTGGCAGCCATGCAGCCGCCGCGGCAGGTGTCGAACAGCGGGCAGCTGGCGCAGGCGCCACCGGCCTTCGGATCGCGCAGCTCCTGAAAGAGTTCGGAGTGCTTCCACACGTTGTCGAAGCCGCCGTCGGTCAAGACGTTTCCGGCCAAGAACTCTTCGTGGATGGCGAACGGACAGGCGTAGACGTCGCCGACCGGGTCGATCAGGCAGACCACCCGCCCCGCCCCGCACATATTCAGCCCGGCCAACGCGCCGGATTCGCCCAGCGGCGCCAGGTGGAAGAACGAGTCACCGGTCAGCACGCCCTCGCCTTTGGCGACCAGCCAGTTGTACAGCTGCTTCTGCTGTGCGGCGGTGGGATGCAGTTCGTCCCAGACGTCCACGCCCCGGCCCGACGGCCGCAGCCGGGTGATCCGCAAGGTGGCGCCGTATCGCTTTGCCAGCTCGGCGAAGTCGTCCAGCTGGCTGATGTTGTGGCGGGTGGCGACGACGGAGATCTTGGCGTCTTTGAAGCCTGCGGCGGCCAGGTTCTCCAGCGCCCGGATCGCCATGTCGTACGAGCCTTTGCCGCGGATCGGGTCGTTGACCTCGGCGGTGGCGCCGTCCAGGGAGATTTGGACGTCGACGTAGTCGCTGGCGGCCAGCTTGGTGGCCACCTCCGGGGTGATGCGCAGGCCGTTGGTGGAGAACTTCACCCCGACGTGGTGGGCGGTGGCGTAGTCCACCAACTCCCAAAAGTCGTCGCGGACAGTGGGTTCCCCGCCGCCGATGTTGACGTAGAACACCTGCATGCGTTCCAGCTCATCGATGATGTCCATGCACTGCCGCGTGGACAGCTCGCGCGGGTCGCGCCGGCCCGAGGCGGACAGGCAGTGCACGCAGGCCAGGTTGCAGGCGTAGGTGAGCTCCCAGGTCAGACAGATGGGTGCATCGAGGCCGTGCTCAAACTGTTCGATCAGCCGGGGCACCGGTGCTACGGAAGTCATTGACCCTCCCTCGGGATCAGCATGTTCGATTCGACCAGCACGCCGAGGGCATGCAGGTACGGACCCTGGTCGGCATCGTCGACTCCGGCTGCGCGGCAGGCGGATCGGACATCGGAGTGGTCGGCCAGTGACCGCACCACCTCGACGATGGTTCGGTTCTTCAAGAACGACAACTTGCGGGTACCGAAGTGGTAGAGCAGCGCGCCAAACGACTCGGGGCGGAGCGCCACCTGTGGGTGCAGCTCCCAGCCACGGTCGGGGTCGAACACTTCAGCCGCCGACTGCACGGCCGCGGACACGGTCAGTAGACCCCGCACATACCGTCGATGGACACCTCTTCGACCAGGCTTTCGGTCACGATCTCGGCATTGGTCTCGCTCTGCTGGTTCTCGTCCATGACGGGGCCTCTCTCACGTTCAGGTTCGACAATCGAGTGTCGTGGCGGTCACAATCTCGGATAGAATATGGCATCGAGTGCCGAAACGGAAGAGGGCTTCATATGGGCGGCATGCCGGGATCACAGCCCCGGGCCGGCCGTCGCCGCTCGACCACCCGAACCGACATCTCGGATGCGGCCATCGACCTGTTCGCCACCCGCGGGTTCGGCGACGTCAGCGTCGACGACGTCGCTCAGGCGGCGGGCATCGCCCGGCGCACCCTGTTCCGTTACTACGCCTCGAAGAACGCCATCCCGTGGGGTGATTTCGACGCGCACCTGCAGCAACTCGGCGAGCTGCTCGACGGCATCGATCCCGACGCCCCGATCGGTGACGCGTTACGCGAGGCACTGTTGTCGTTCAACACCTTCGACGAGAGTGAGACGGCCCGGCACCGCCGCCGGATGCGGGTGATCCTGCAGACAGACGAGCTGCAGGCGTATTCCATGACGATGTATGCGGGCTGGCGTGGCGTCATCGCGGAGTTCGTGGCGCGCCGCGCCGGCGCGCAACCGGGCGATCTACGCCCGCAGACAGTGGCCTGGATGATGCTGGGCGTAGCGCTGAGCGCCTACGAGCGCTGGCTGGAAGACGAATCCCTGGAGCTGCCAACAGCTCTCGGCGAGGCGTTCGACACCATCCGCGGCGGCCTGGACTGACGGGGCCTCAGCCGACCAGGCCGCGGTAGGCGGCCACCACCGGTTCGAGTTCGTCGGGGGTGGCGCCGTGCATGATCACCGCGTCGGCGCCGTAGCCGAATTCGTCCCGAATGCGCTGCGCGCAGCGCTCGGCCGGACCGGTGGCCGCCGGCGCCAACCACTCCTGCGGGATCAGCGTCGCGATGTGCTCTATCTGGGCGGGGGTGGCTTTGGCGTCGATGCCGCCGGGGATCGATGTCACCACCGAATCCGCCCGGAATCGTTGCAGCACTGCGGGATCCCAGTTGTTGGTCGCCACCAGCAGATCGCCGTAGCCCTGCAGATAGGTGGCCAGCCGCGCCACGGTCTTCTTCAGCCGCAGTCCCTCGGGCAGGTGATCGCCGACGGTGGCGAAACACGACCACACCCGCACCGCATCCGGGTCGCGTCCGGCGCGCTCGGCGGCGTCCTTGACGGTCTTCACGCAACGCCTCAGGGTCTCCGGGGAGAAGTAGGTGTGCAATACGACGTCGTCGAACAGCCGGCCGCCCAGCGCCAGGGTGTGGGGGCCGAAGGCGACCAGCGCCAGCCGGATGTCTTCGTCGAAGTCGGGGTCCAGCGCCAGCACCGGGTAGTGGCCGATCGGCCCGTCGTGGCCGATGATGACCTCGCCGCGCCACAACCGGCGCATCACCTGCGCCCAGTCGGCCATCTGCGCCGTCGTCACCGCCGGAATGCCGAATCCGGCGTAGATCGGGCCGATTCCGCGTCCGATGCCCAGGGTGAAGCGTCCACCGGACAGCCGGTGCAGGGTGGTCGCCCAGGATGCGGTGATCAGCGGATGGCGGGTGTTGTGGTTGGTCGCCGCCGTCGCGATCCGCATCCGGCTGGTGACCGCACACGCCGCACCGGCCAGCGACGAGGCTTCCTTGACGTTCCAGCGTTCGGAGATGAACGCGGTGCCGAAGCCGAGTTCCTCACCGCGGCGGGCCTCGTCCATCAGGGTGGCCGGCCCTTCCCCGCCGGCCCCGGCCAGCAGGTAATAGCCCAGCTCGTCGAGCACGCGTTGGTTCATCGCCTGACCACCTCTCGAAGGAATCGTTCCGTCTCGGCCTGCACCCGCCGGGAGAAGATGTGTCCGGCATGGCCACCGCCGTGCCAGTAGAGCCGACCGCCCCACCGATCATGCAGTGCCACCGCAGGCTCCGGGTATGCCATACGGTCGTGCCGCGCCGCCACGATCAGCCGACACCGGGCCGGCGGCGCCGGCTCGGTCTCCAGCAGGTCCACCACCGACATCAACGCTGCGGCGACTTCGGAGCGCAACGCCTCGGCGACAGCGAGCCCCGCTGGACCCCACCGCCACAGATGGTGCGCGATCATCGAGTTGAGCCCGGCGATCGGGGTGTAGACCGCGACGGCATCGATGCTCTCCAGGTGTGACACCAGCGCTGCGACCGGACTGCCCAACGACACCCCGGCCACCGTCACGGCGGTGGCCTGCGGCTCCACCCACCGCACCACCGCACGGACTTCAGAGATCGCCCGCATCATCCCGGCGATATTGGCCAGCGGATCATGTCCGGGGTAGGGCGGCCAGGCGCGGCGGCGCACGCCGTGGCCCGGCTGTACCGGCAGCGCGAGGTTGAAACCCAGCCGGTGAAACCGCCGCACGCGTGCCACCAGCAGGTCCGACCAGTTGCCCTGACCGGCGCCGTGCACCCAGACCAGCCAGGGCCGCGGACCACCTGCGTGGCGGCAGACCTCTACGACGGCCGTCACCGGGGCACCGAACTCCGCCAACGTCATCGGCAGCCGGGGATCGTGCCGGAAGCTCAGCTGCTCGACGGTCAGGCCCGCCAGTCGCCGCCGCCGAATTCCGGTCACCTGCAACGGTTCCGGCGCGGCGTGCGCCGCGTCGATACCCAATCCGGACAGCTCTTCGGCGGCAGCCGTGCACTCGGACAGCGGCCGGGCCAGCACCGGAGCCGGCGCCAGCAGCGTCATACCGGTCAACGTCAGCTCGTCGAACAGCACCTCGCCCAGCTGGCGCATCCCGCGCGGGGTGGCGGGCGCCCAATCCGAGGAGCCCCGCAGCGCGTCGACCGACCGGGGCAGCACCCGACCCAGTCCCCGGACGATCTGCGGTACGCGTTGCGCCGGTCCCATCGTCATCACCCCAGCTCGAAACCGCTGTAGCCGGCGGCGGCGATCTCGTCGCAGCGGCGCCGGTACTCTGGGATGCCGCCGGTATAGCCCATGTACATTCGCTTCTTGCCGGGGACGTTTCCGCCGTTGTACCAGGAACTGCAGGTCGGATGGACCAGCACCGTCGGCGCGACCAACGCCGTGGTGTGTTCGATCCATTCGGCCTGCGCTGTCGGCAGCGCCTCGATTGTGCTGTGCCCGTTGGCCCGCAGGTAGGCGATGCAGTCGCCGATCCATTCCACGTGCTGCTCCAAGGCGGCGACGAAATTGGTGGCCGCGCTTGGACTGCCCGGCCCTTGAACGGTGAACAGATTCGGGAATCCGGCGACTTGCAGCCCGAGATAGGACACCGGTCCCTCCCGCGCCCAGACGTCGCGAAGCAATGCTCCGTCGCGGCCGCGGACATCGATGCGGCTGAGCGCGCCGGTCATGGCGTCGAAGCCGGTGGCGTAGACGATCACGTCGAGGTCGTAATCGCCTGCCGCGGTGCGGATGCCGGTCGGTGTTACCGCGTTGATCGGCTCGGCGCGCAGATCGACCAGGGTCACGTTGTCGCGGTTGAATGTTTCGTAGTAGCCCTGATCGATGATCGGGCGCTTGCAGGCGAACGGGTGGGTGGGCACCAGCGCGGCCGCCGTCCGCGGGTCACGCACAATGCGGGCGACCGCTTCGCCGTACAGTTGCGCCGCCATCCGGTTGGCGTCGATGTCGAAGAAGAGGTCGCCCCAGTTCAGGGCGCCCATCACCCCGTGCTCGCGCACCGCGCGCAGTTGCTCTTCTCGCGAGGCCGACTTCAACGGCGGCCTGGCCAGCATGTCGAGCAGCACCGAGAAGGCCGACAGCCGCGCGGCGCCGACCGGATGCTCGCGCTGAGCGGCGCGGATATTGCCGTAATCGGCTTTCAGGGCGTCCAATTCGCCGGGTGCGAAGGGGCGAACCTGCCAGGGCAGCGTGTACGCCGCTGAGCGCTGGAAGACGTGCAGGTGCGCGGCTTCTCGGGCGACGACCGGGATCAGCTGGACACCGGTGGACCCGGTGCCGACCACACCCACCCGCCTGCCGGTCAGGTCGACGCCCGATTTGGGCCAGCGGCTGGTGTACAGCGACGTGCCCTCGAAGCCGCCCATTCCGGCGATATCGGGTTCTAGTGGCACCGAAAGGATTCCGGAGGCGGCAACCACGAACGGTGCGATGAACCGCTCGCCGGTCCGGGTAGTCACCGTCCACGCCGCAGCGGCGTCGTCGTAGGTCATGGCGGCGACCTCGGTGTTGAACGCGATGTCGCGGCGCAGGTCGAGCCGGTCGGCGACGAAGTTCAGGTACGCCTCGATCTCCGGTTGGGCCGGCATCGTTTCCGTCCAGACCCACTCCTGCTGGATCTCGTCGGAGAAACTGTAGGAGTACTCGATGCTCTCGATGTCGCAGCGCGCACCCGGGTACCGGTTGACCAGCCAGGTTCCCCCGACCGCATCGGCCATCTCCAGCACTCGGGTACGCACTCCGAGTTCGCGCAGCCGGTGCAGCGCGTACAGCCCGGAGAAACCGGCCCCGATCACCAACGCGTCGTAGCGCCTGGGTGCACCGCTCTGAGCCATGCCGTGGTGACCTCCCGTTCACGGGTTCCACTACCGATAGGGTTACGGTACGGTATTCAGTGGGCCCCCGCGAGAGGATGACGATGAAAGTTCCGTTCACCTGGAAGGTCACCGGCTGGTTCATGATCGGCTGGTCGCCCGAGTTCGAGACGGGCAAGACCCGCGCCCTGCATTACTTCGGCGACGACATGGTCGCCTATCGGGGCGAATCCGGTGAGCTGCATGTGATGGAGGCCCACTGCAAGCACCTCGGCGCTCACCTGGGTCACGGCGGCAAGGTGGTCGAGGACCGCGTCGAGTGCCCGTTCCACGGCTGGCAGTGGGGGCCCGACGGCTGCAACAAGTTCATTCCGTATCAGCCGGACCGGCCGAACAAGGCGCTGCGGCTTCGGGTGTACCCGGTACACGAGCAGCACGGCTGCGTGTTCATCTGGCATCACCCCGACGGCGCCGAGCCGCAGTGGGACATGCCGGACATCTTCGGCAAGTTCCCGCAGTTCACCACCGGGCCGCAGGACTATTACCGGGCCTACCCGGAGTTCTCCCGGCGCCTGGAGGGTGAGCCGGTGCATCCGCAGATCGTTGCCGAGAACGCCGCGGACAGTTCGCATTTCCAGTATGTGCACCACGCCACGGTGACGCCGCGGGTACTGGACTGGCAGATGGCCGACCGCGAGTGGCACTTCGTGGCCGGTTTTCCGGACGCAGGCAGCGACGACCCCGATCAGATGGCCCTGCGGTTCCACTCGCATCTGTTCGGCCTCGGCGGGGCGATCAGCATCTTCGAGGGCGTGCAGCAGCATCGGTTGATCTTCACCTGCACACCGGTCGACGAAGGACGCTCGGACCTGTTCTATTCGATCTGGTGGCCGCGGATTCCCGGCGACGACTCACAAGCCCCACCGGATGACATCCGGGAACGGGTGGAGAAACAGTTCCTGACCACGGTGGAGGACGACCTGGGCATCTGGCGTTACCAGCGCTACATCGAGCATCCGGCGCTGGCCAAGACAGATGCGAAACCGTTTATGACGCTGCGGAAATGGGCGACGCAGTTCTACGACACACCGGCGGAAGAGACAGTCGGCACGTGACGCCGGCGGATCTGGTCGCACCCGAACACACCGCGATCATCACCCAGGAACTCCAGGGCGCGGTCGTCGGTCCCGACGCCGGCCTGCCGGTGCTCGCCGAGGCGGCCCGCCACGAGGCGTTGCCGAACATCAGCCGGCTGCTGCCGGTGGCCCGAGCCGCCGGGGTGCAGGTGGTGCACTGCCTGGTGCACCGGCGCCCGGACGGCCTGGGCTCCAACCACAATGCGCGGCTCTTCGCCGCCGGGCGTCGCGCCGTGGACATCACCCCGGGCAGCCGCGGCGCCGCCCTGCTGCCCGAGTTCGGCCCCGATCCGGCCGATCTGGTGCTGAGCCGCTGTCATGGGGTGGGACCGATGGGCGGCACCGATCTGAACGCGGTGCTGCGCAACCTCGGGGTGTCCACCGTTGTGGCCGTGGGGGTCTCACTGAACGTGGCCATCCCGAACCTGGTGATGGACGCGGTCAACGCCGGCTTTCGGGTGGTGCTGCCGCGTGACGCGGTGGCCGGTGTGCCGGCCGAGTACGGGGCTGCGATGATCGAGAACACCCTGTCCCTGTTGGCGACGATCACCACCACCGAGGAGCTGATTCAGACGTGGCGAGCCCGGCCCAGTTCACCGTCCCCGAGGTCTTCGACGCGGTAGTCGAGGCGATCCCCGACCGCGACCTGGTGATCCAGGGCGATCAACGTTTCAGCTACGCGCAGATCCGCGACCGTTCCAACCGGCTCGCGTCCTACCTGCATGCCCAGGGGCTGGGCGCGCACACCCCGCGCTCAGAGCTGGCGGGCCACCAGAGCGGTCAGGATCTGCTTGGCATCTACGCCTACAACGGCCATGAGTTCATCGAGACCCTGTTCGCGACGTTCCGGGCCAGAGTGGCGCCGTTCAACGTCAACTACCGCTATGTGAGCAACGAATTGGCTTATCTGCTGGCCGATTCCGGTGCCACCGCACTGGTGTATCACGCCGCGTTCGCCCCCACCCTGGCCGAGGTACTGCCCGATCTGCCGCAGCTGCGGGTGCTGATCCAGATCGCCGACGAATCCGGCAATCCCCTGCTCGACGGCGCCGTGGATTACGAGACGGCTCTGGCCGAAAGTTCGCCGGAGCCGCCGCCGTCACAGCCCAGCCCCGACGACCTCTATGTGCTCTACACCGGTGGCACCACCGGGATGCCCAAGGGCGTGCTCTGGCGTCAGCACGACATCTTCATGGGCTCCTTCGGTGGCCGCAATATCATGACCGGCGATGCGGTCAGCTGCGTCGATGACATCGTGGGCCCGGTCCGGGCCAACCCCGGCGTCAAGCTGATGATCCTGCCGCCGCTGATCCACGGCGCGGCGCAGTGGGCGGTGATGACCGCGATCAACACCGGCCAGACCCTGGTATTCCCTTCTGTCGTCGACCATTTCGACGCCGACGACGTGGTGCGCACCATCGAGCGCGAGAAGGTGCTGTCGGTGACCGTGGTCGGCGACGCCATGACCCGACCGTTGATCGCGGCGATCCAGCAGGGCAGCGCCGACGTGTCGTCACTGATGGTGGTGGCCAACGGGGGCGCACTGCTCACGCCGTACGTCAAGCAGCAGGTGGTCGAGACGCTGCCCGGCGCGATGGTGATCGACGGGGTCGGGTCGTCGGAGACCGGCGCCCAGATGCGGCACATGTCGACCTCAGGCGCGGTCTCCACCGGAACCTTCGGTGCCGGTCCGGACACCTGCGTGGTGGCCGAGGACCTGAGCTCGGTGCTCGAACCCGGGCACGACGGTCTGGGTTGGCTGGGACAGCGCGGCTGTGTTCCGTTGGGCTACAAGGGCGATGCAGCCAAGACCGCCGCGACGTTCCCGGTGATCGACGGGGTGCGCTACGCCGTCCCGGGCGACCGGGCCCGGCATCTGCCCGACGGATCGGTCGAGTTGCTGGGCCGCGACTCGGTGACGATCAACTCCGGCGGGGAGAAGATCTTCGCCGAGGAGGTCGAGACCGCGATCGCCTCGCATCCGGCGGTGGCCGATGTGGTGGTGGCCGGCCGGCCCAGCGAACGCTGGGGGCAGGAAGTGGTGGCCGTGGTCGCCCTCGCCGACGGGGCGTCGGCCACCGCCGCCGAACTGATCGAGCACACGGGCGGATCACTGGCCCGCTACAAGTTGCCCAAGGCGGTCGTGTTCCGGCCGGTGATCGTGCGCAGCCCGGCCGGCAAGGCCGACTACCGGTGGGCCCGCGAGCAGGCCGAGCAGGGCTAGCGCTTTTTCAGCCGCCGGCGGGTCTTGTTGCGCGCCCGGCGCAGCATGACGTCGGTGTAGCGCTGCATCGACGGCTTGAACGGCGGTGCGGCGGTTCCGGTCAGGCTGAACGGCAGGTCGGAGCCGACCACGGTCCGGTGGTGGCTGAACGCGTCGAAACCCGCCTTGCCGTGATAGGCGCCCATCCCGCTGCGCCCGACTCCGCCGAACGGTGCGTCGGCCGGAATCATGTGCGCGGCAAAGTCATTGCGGGCCACTCCGCCGCTTCGGGTGCGGCGCACGAAGTCCCGGAAGTTCTTGCCGCCGGGGCCGAACCAGTAAGCCACCAGTGGCGCGGGGCGGGCGTTGATCTGATCGATCGCCTCGTCGAGACTGCGGTACGGCTGCACCGCCAGCACCGGTCCGAAGATCTCCTCCTCGGCGATGCGCATGCTCGCATCGATGTTGCGCACGATGGTCGGCGCGATCTTGCGGGTGGCGCGGTCGGGCAACACCTCCCCTTCGGGTGCTACGGCCTCCACCAGCGCCCCGCGTTCGGCCGCGTCGTCGATCAGGCCCAGCACCCGATCGAAGTTGGCCTCGTTGACACTCGAGCAGTAGTCGCCGTTGGCGATGATGGTCGGGAACATCTCCCGCAGCGTGGCTCGGGCGGTGTCGACGAAAGCCTCCACGTCGTGCTCGGGCACCAGAACGTAGTCGGGGCACACGCAGACCTGGCCGCCGTTGACCATCCGGGCCGTGGCGATCCGCTTCGCCGAGCGCGCGATGTCGGCGTCGGGTGCGACGACGACGGGATTCTTCCCGCCCAGCTCCAAGGTCACCGGCACCAGATTGTCGGCCGCGGCGCGCTGCACCAGCGCGCCCACCGCGGGCGATCCGGTGAAGAACATGTGGTCGAACGGCAGTCCCGCGAACTCGGCCGCCACCGCGGCCCCGCCGGTGACGACGACGAGTTCGTCGTCGGCGAAGTAGGACGGCGCGAGTTGCTTCAGCAATTCACCTGTGTGCGCGGTGATCTCGGACATCTTGATCATCACCCGATTTCCCGCCGCGAACGCCGCCGCCGCCGGCACCACCACCAGCTGAAGCGGAAAGTTCCACGGGCCGATGATCCCGACCACGCCCAGCGGGCTGGGCTGAACCTCGGCCCGTAACCCGGCCAGTCGAGCCGCCCGCATCAGTTTGGGCGACCGCATCCATTGCCGGACATGGGATCTGGTGTGCTCGATCACCGGGATCATGCCGACCAGCTCGGTGGCCAACGACGCGGCCCGCGACCGGGTGCCGAAATCCTGCGCCATCGCCTCGACCAAGGCGTCGGTGTTGTCCAGCACCAGAGCTACCAGCCGGTCGATCCGGTTGCGCCTCACGGCCGCATCGGGCGGCCCGTCGGCGACGAAGGACCGGCGTTGGGCCTCCAGCAGGTCGCGCAGTTCGGTCACGACAGATCCAGCAGCCCGGTCTCGGCGACCGTGCGCAGCTGGCCCAGCTCCACACCCCGGTCCGCGGCCGCCTCGATACAGGCGGCCACATCCTTGCGCATGAACGGCGCAACGACTTTCCCGAAACTGTCGACTCCCCCGGCCGACTGCACGTAGGAGGCGGCCTTGCTGCCGCCGCTGCAGTGCGCAAGCACCGCGAACAGGCTGGCATCGGGGACGCCGAGGTTCTTCGCCAGCTCCACCGCGGCCGCGACCAGTTGCGCGTTGGAGGCGAACAGCACGTTGTTGATGAGTTTGAGGTTCAGTGCGGTGCCCAGGGCGCCGGTGGTGATCACCGGATCGGCGTAGGCGCTCAGCACGTCGCGGGCGCGGGCCACCGCGTCATCGGGGCCGCCGAGCAGCACGGTCAGCGTTCCCGCGGCGATGTCGTGGGCGCCGCCGCTGACCGGCGCATCGACCAGCACCGGCCCGTCGGGAAACTCCGCGATCAGGTCGGTCAGTGTGCTGACCGTCCCGGTGGTGTGCGACACCACGATCGTTCCGGGTTCGGCTGTCGCCATCAGCCCATCGGGTCCGCCCGCGACCTCACGCAGCTGGGCGTCGGAGAACAGGCAGCTGATCACGATGTCGGCGCCGCGGGCGGCAGCGGCCACCGAGTCCACCGCCACGGCGCCGAGGGCCGCCAGTTGCTCACGCACCTCGGCGCGGCGGGCGTACACCTGCACGCGGTACCCGGCGCCGAGAAGGCGGCGCACCATGGGCTCACCCATCTGGCCGGCGCCGACAAACCCGACGACCTTGCCCGTTGTGCTCATTCTCGGCTCCTCAAAGCGGCTTTCGGCTCTCCGGTGGTGGCAACCGTAGCATTGTCCACCAGCGCCGAATTAGTTACAGTCGAGCTTACTGTCGTCTTTTCGGGTACGCCAGAAAGCTGGTGAGGATGAACAACCCGCAGCGCAAGGTGGTAGTTGTCGGCGCAGGCTCGGGAATCGGTGCCGCAACGGCCGCGCACTTCCACGCACGCGGCGATTACGTGCTGGCCGTCGACGTGCGCCCCCAGCAGACGCCGGCGTCGCAGCATGCCTGTTGCGATCTCCGGGATCCCGACGCCATCACCGAGTTCACGGGCGGGATCGGCGACGACTGGGATCTGCTCGCCCATGTCGCCGGTGTGCCCGGAACCGCACCGGCGGCCGACGTGCTCACCATCAACTACCTGGGTATGCGGCTGATGACCGAGGGCATGCTGCCACGACTGCGCTCCGGCGGCGCGGTGGTTGCGGTGGCGTCCACGGCAGCGCTCGGTTGGCAACAGCGCATCGAGACCCTCAACGGGTTGCTCGCGACGACCGACGCCGAGTCCGTGGTGCGCTGGCAGGCCGGGCAGGACCCCGCCTTCCCTGTGTACACCACGTCCAAGCAGGCGATGATCCTCTACGCGAAGCGACGGGCCGCGACCGCACGAGCCGAGTACGGCGTGCGGATCAACACGGTGAGCCCGGGCCCGGTGCAGACTCCGATCCTGCCCGACTTCGAGCAGACCATGGGCAAGGAGATGCTCGACACCGTGCGCGCCACCGTGGGCCGGCACGCCGGGGTCGACGACATCGTGCCGGTCATCGATTTCCTGGGTTCCCCGGACGCCGGCTGGATCACCGGCCAGGACATCCACGTCGACGGCGGTTTCGTCACTTCGATCACCGCCGGTACCCCCATCAGCGCCTGAGGCCACGAGAGGACACCATGACCCTGGATTCATCCGCCGATGCACCCGCGTCGCCCTACCCCTACCACCCAATGGACATCTCCGACCCGGACTTCTGGGGTAACAGCTTCCGCAGTCGGGACGACACGTTCGCTGTCCTGCGCGGGGAGCCGGGGTTGACGTGGCACCGGCCCATTCCGGCGGTCTTCCCACACCAGGAGACCGGGTACTGGGCGGCCACCCGGCACGCCGACATCAAGTTCATCAGCCAGCACGAAGAACTGTTCTGCTCCAGCCAAGGCGTCAGCGTCGACCCGATGCCGGCCGAGATCCAGCGCAACATGACGTTCTTTCTGGCGATGGACCCGCCGGATCACACCCGCTACCGCAAGCTGATCAGCTCGGGTTTCACTCCCCGGCAGGTCCGTCGCACCGAGGAGCAGATCAAGACCAACGCCCGCGGCATCGTCGACGACCTGCTGACACGGTTGCGCAGCGGCGACCAGATCGACTTCGTCGCAAGCTGTTCCGGGCAGCTGCCGATGCGCACCATCTCCGACATGATCGGCATCGATCCCGCCGACCAGGAGAAGGTCGCCTACGCCGCGGAATGTCTGTTCAGCGGCAGCGACGACGAATACGCCTCCCTGGAGGAACGAGCCGTACACGTCATGACACAACTGGGTGTGCTGTCGGACTCCGGCGTCGAACTGGCCCGGCGGCGCCGCACCGAACCGCACGACGACCTGATGACCGAACTTGTCAACGCCGAGGTCGACGGCCACCGGCTCACCGACGACGAACTCGGCTCGTTCATGGTGCTGCTGGGTTCGGCGGGCAACGACACCACCAAGCAGGCCACCACGCATGCGTTCAAGGCATTGGTCGATCACCCCGAGCAGCGCGCCTGGCTGCTGGCGGACTTCGACAACCGTATCGACGCCGCGATCGAGGAATTCGTGCGCTGGGCCACGCCGGTGCTCGCCTTCGCCCGGCACGCCGTAGTGGACACCGAGGTGGCCGGCACCCCGATCAAGGCCGGCGAGAAGGTGGCGCTGTTCTACTGCTCGGCCAACCGCGACGAGGCGGTGTTCGACCGGCCGCACGAGTTCGACATCACCCGGACTGCCAACCCGCACCTGGGTTTCGGCGGCGGCGGCGCGCACTACTGCCTGGGCACCCACGTCGCCCGGATGGAACTGCGGCATCTGTTCCATGAGCTTTTGACCCGCCTGCCGGCGGTGACGCTCGGTGAGCCGGAGTATCTGCAGAGCACTTTCGTGCACGGCATCAAGCGGATGCCGATCAGTCTGGCCTGACGCTGGCCTACGACTGTCATATCGTTTACTGTAACTATTACAGTAGATAACTCCGCCCGATTGGGAGGTCCGCCGTGGACAGTCAGCTCGACGACGCCCATGCCGTGCTCGACAAGCCGGCCGGCTACCTGCGTGACCCCTACCCGTACTTCCGGGAGCAGCGCGGTCGAGCCGGCGTCTTCGGCGGCACCGTGATGGATTATTCGAAGACTCCGGCATCACTGCGGCCCGAAACCCAGTACGCCGCGGTGTCCTTCGAGGCGGTGAACCAGGTTTTCCGCGAAGCGGATTCGTTCAACTCGCACATCTACGACGTCACGATCGGACTGTTCCTCGGCCCCACCATCCTGGCCATGGAGGGCGAGAAGCACCGCAAGCACCGCAACCTGGTCTCCTCAGCGTTCAAGCGGAAGTCGCTGGCGCACTGGGAACCCGCGGTGGTGCGACCGGTGTGCACCGCGCTGATCGACGAGTTCGTCGACGCCGGCAGCGCCGATCTGGTGCACGACTTCGCGTTCGAGTTCCCCACCCGGGTCATCTCCAAGCTGCTCGGCCTGCCCGAGGAGGACCTGCCGTGGTTCCGGCAGCGCTCGCTGGAGTTGATCAGCTACACCGTGGACTATCAGAGCGCCTTCAGTTCGTCGGCGGCGCTGAAGGACTACTTCCTAGCCCAGATGGACAAGCGCAAGTCGCATCCGACCTCAGACATCATCGGGGATCTGGTCACCGCGGAGGTCGACGGCGAGAAGCTCACCGACGAGGCCATCTACTCGTTCCTGCGACTGCTGCTTCCGGCCGGGCTCGAGACCACCTACCGGGCCACCAGCAACCTGCTGTATCTGCTGCTGACGCATCCCGACCAGTTCGCCGCGGTGCGCGCCGACCACGACCTGATCGGTGCCGCCATCGAGGAGGGGCTGCGGTATGAGACCCCGCTGACCACCGTGCAGCGCACCGCGATCCGCGACACCGAGGTGGCCGGCGTCCCCATTCCCGCCGGCGCGGTGGTCGATGTCTGTATCGGCTCGGCCAACCGCGACGAGACGCGCTGGGAGCGCCCCGAGGAGTTCGACATCTTCCGGAAGTGGATCCCGCACATCACGTTTGCCGCCGGCGAGCACACGTGTATGGGGTTGCACCTGGCCCGGATGGAGATGCGGGTGGCCATGGAATGCCTGTTGGGCCGCCTGGCCGACATCGAGCTGGTCACCGACGGCGACCCGCACATCTACGGCCAGCCGTTCCGCTCGCCGCGTCGGCTTCCGGTGACGTTCTCCGCCAAGGGCTGACCCTCACCCCTGGCGCGGCCGGCGGTATCCGATCGTCTTGGTCTCCAGGTACTGTGCGAACCCCTCGATCCCGCACTGCCTGCCCACACCGCTGCTCTTGAAGCCACCGAACGGGGCGTCCGCGCCGTAGTACATGCCGCCGTTGACGCCGATCGCCCCGGTGCGCACCCGCCGGGCGATCGACATCGCGCGTTCGGCCGACGCCGAGACGACCGCACCGGCCAGACCGAACGGGCTGTCGTTGGCGATCCGCACCGCGTCGTCGTCATCGGCGAACGGCATGATCACCAGCACCGGACCGAACACCTCTTCGCGCGCGATCGCCGCGTTGTTGTCGACGCCGACGATCACGGTGGGCGCCACATAGTGACCGCCCGCCAGGTAGTCGGGAAGCGCATCGTATGAGCTTCCGCCCGTGGTGATCTCGGCTCCGTCGGCCGCGGCCTGTGCGCAGGCGGCAAGCACCCGCTGCTTGGCCGCGGCGCTGATCAGCGGGCCGACCAGGGTCTGCGGCAGCGCCGGGTCGCCGACGGTCACCGCCGCGAACGCCGCGGTCACCGCGGCGACCACCTCGTCGAACAGCGAGGCGTGCACCAGCATTCGCGACGTCGCCGCGCAGGCCTGCCCGGCATGCACACAGACCCCGACCGCGCCGGGAATGACCTTGGCCGGGTCGGCGTCGTCCAGCACGATCAGCGCGGACTTGCCGCCCAGTTCCAAGAAGGTGCGCTTCATCGACTCGGCGCCGGCCCGGGTCAGCAGTTTGCCCACGGCGGTGGACCCGGTGAACGAGACCATGTCCACCCGCGGGTCGATGCCCAACACCGCTGCGACGTCGTTGGATTCGGTGGTCACCACGTTGACCACCCCGGCGGGGATGTCCGTGTGTTCGGCGATCAGGCGTCCCAGCCGGGTGGCGTTCCACGGGGTGTGCGGGTCGGGTTTGAGCACGACGGTGTTGCCGGCCGCCAGCGCCGGGCCCAGCTTGTTGAGGATCACCTCGACGGGGAAGTTGGACGGGGTGATCGCCGCGACCACACCGACCGGTTCCTGGACGACGGTGCGGACGTTGCGGTCGCCGAACAGTCCCCCGCCGTCGAGCGTGCGCTCCCATTCGAACTCGTCGATCAGCCGTGTGGGGTATCGCAGCCCGTCGGCCAGTGGCCAATCCAGTTGCGCCAGTTGGGTTGTCATCGCCGGACAGCCGACTTCGGCGATCAGCTCGGTGCGCAGCTCGTCGGACTCGGACTCCAGGGCCGCCTGGAGTTGCTCCAGGCAGTGCCTGCGCAGCGCGCGGTTGGTCGACCAGTCGGTGTCGTCGAAGGCGTGCCGAGCGGCGCCGATCGCCCGGTCCATGTCAGCACCGTCGGCGTTTGCGGTGGCGCCCAGGATCCGGCCGGTCGCCGGGCTGAGGTTGTCGAACCGTGCACCGCTGGCGGCGTGCACCAGTTCCCCGGCGATGAGCATGCGCGATTCGGCGCCCTCTGCCGCACGTTCGCCGATATCCACGCTGGTGATGGCCTGTGCCACTACGTCGGTCACCGGACTCCCCTCCATTTCGGATGCCCAACCGTAACCATTACAGTAGAATACTTCAATTGGTTCTGAGTCGGTTCGCACGCCCGAGCAGGAGCGCACAGAGTTGATCAAGGTCATGGACGGCTTCCGGGTACTGGAGGTCGCGCAGTACACGTTCGTCCCCGCCGCCGGCGCCATCCTGGCCGATTGGGGCGCCGACGTCATCAAGGTCGAACACCCGGTGCGCGGCGACACCCAGCGGGGGTTCATCCGGCTGGGCGGGTTCGAGCTCGACCCCGACCGTCATCCCCTCATCGAGCATCCCAATCGCGGCAAGCGCAGTGTCGGAATCGACGTGTCCACACCCGACGGCCAGCAGGTGCTGCACGAGTTGGCCGCCACCGCCGACGTGTTCTTGACCAACTACCTGCCGCGTGCCCGGCGCAAGAACCACTTCGACGTGGCCGACATTCGGGCGGTGAACCCGAACATCATCTACGCGCGCGGCAGCGCGTACGGCGACAAGGGCCCGCAACGCGACATCGGCGGCTTCGACGGCACCGCGTTCTGGACCCGCAGCGGGGTCGGTCACGCCCTGAGCCCCGAGGAGCTCGGAGCTCCTATCTCCCAAGGTATCCCGGCCTTTGGCGACTCGATCGGCGGGATGAACATCGCCGGGGGGATCGCCGCGGCGCTGCTGCATCGTGAGCGCACCGGGGAGGCCCTCGAAGTCGACGTATCGCTGCTGTCCACGGCGTGGTGGGCGGCCGGCGCCAGCGTGACGCAGGGCATGGAGACCGGCGAGGTCATGCGGGCGCCGATGCCGCAGTCCGGTGGCTCACCGGCGAATCCGTTCCTGGGCAACTACACCACCTCCGATGGCGGGACCATCAACCTGTGCATCGTCAGCCCGACCGGCTACATCCGAGACACCTTCGAGCACTTGGGTATCGGCGAGGCCGCCGATGATCCGCGCTTCGCCGACGTGCTGCCGCTCATGCAGAACGCCGAGGCGGCCAGCGACCTGATCGTGGCCGCGGTCGCTGCCAAGCCCTTCGAGTATTGGCGCGAGCACCTCAAGACGATGAAGGGGCAGTGGGCGCCGTTCCAGAGTCTGGTCGAGCTGGCCTCCGACGAGCAGGCCATCGCCAATGACATGATCACCGAGGTCGACGCCGCCGACGGCGGGGCGCCGTTTCGGGTGGTGCGCGGCCCGGTGCAGTTCAACGGCGAGCCGCTGCAGACCACCCGCGCCCCGCAGGCCTCCGAGCACACCGAGACCGTGCTGCTGGAGCTCGGAATCGAGTGGGAGCGTATCGAAAAGCTCAAGGAGTCAGGCGCTATCGCCTAGCCTGGTCGTCCCCGCCGTATTTTCTGGCCGCATCGAAGTTGAAGTTCGCGATCGCGGTCGAGACTCCGCTGCCGATCGGGCCGAGGGTGTCGAACATGCTCGCGCTTCCGGTCGCCACTCCCGCGTCGCTGTAGTGGGTCAGCGCCGCCAACCCGATGTAGGGGCCGACCGGCAGCCGGCTCAGGGTCAGGGTGTAGTCGGCGTTGATGAAGGCCAGCCCTTTGGTGCTGAAGTTCGTCATCGAAGCGGTGACGTCGACGGCCATCGCCGCCCGCACGAACGGCGTGAGCTCCTCGCCGTCGACGAGGTCACGGATCTCGCGCAGCCAGGCGTAGCGCGGCCCGGCGTGTTGCCACGGAAAGCGATCGCCGTCGTCGTGGCCGTAGGTCCGGATGAACATCGGTACGGAATCATCCAAGCGCGCCGGTTCGGCCGGGACCGGCGGCAGCGCGACGGCGGTGGTGAAGAACTCACCGTCGGGCTGGGTGCCACGTCGCAGATACAGCGCCGAGGCACGGGCCACCAGCTCGCCGTCTTGGGTCATCGCGGCGTCGATGGACCGCATCCGCGACCCCGCGCGGATCACCGACGCGGTGACCCGCAGCGGCGCACTGGCCACCCGACGCAGGATCTCGACGGTCAGCCGCGCCGGCTGCAGATCGTCGTCCGCCGCGTGGTGCTCGATGGCGCGGGCCAGCAGGCCGCCGATCACCTGACCACCGAGCGTCGGCCCCCACCCGCCGTGGGCGATGGGGTTGGGCACCAGGTCGTTGTCACGACGAACCACGAATGGGATCACGTCTTGCTCCGTTCCAGGTAGCACTGCGCAGCACTGCGGATCGCCTGCTCGGTCGGCTCCGGGTGCCAGCCCAGTTCTCGGGTGGCCTTGCTGTGGTCGGCGGGAGACGTCAACGCCATCAGTCGCGCACCCGTGGCGGTGAAGGCGAAGTCCCGACGCAGCAGGACTCCAAGGGCGCCGACGAGGTGCCCCACCACATGCAGCACCGCCATCGGTATACCGATGCGAGGCGGTGCGGCCCCGACCGCTTCGGCCGCGATGGTGAGCATCTCGCGCTGGGTCATGTACTGCTCGGAGATGATGTACCGCTCGCCGATCCGCCCCCGCTCCGCGGCCAGCAGCATTCCGCGGGCGGCATCGTCGATCCCCACCACCTCAGATCCCACGCCCCGCGCGTAAGCCGGCATCCGGCCCAGCGCCGCAAGCTGAACGAGCGTGCCCTGCCGCGGCTGCCAGTCAGGCGGGCCATACGGGTTGGACACGTTCGTGACAACGGCCGGCAACCCCCGGTCGGCCACGTATGACAGCACCAGACGCTCGGCTTCACGGCGCGAGGCGATGTATCCCCCGCCCTCCTCGGCCCAGTTGAACGGTGTTTGTTCGTCCACCGTTTCGCCGTTGCGGCCCACCGCGATCGCGCCGATGGTGCTCAGAAACACGAACCGCTCGAGCTTCGCCTCCACAGCCACGTCCAGGACGTTGCGCAGACCTTCGACATTGGTTCTGAACAGGGGCGCGGGGTCACGCAGTTCCGCCCTGGTGTCGACGACGCAGTAGTACACGACGTCGCGGTCGGCCATGGCGGCGGCGACCGCCTCGGTGTCGAAGATGTCGCCGTAGCACCGCTGCACGTCGAGTCCGTCGATCCCCTTGGTGGAGCTCGACCGGCGCAACAGCACGCGCACGTCGTCGCCGCGTGCGGCCAACTGCCGGGTGACGCAGGCACCGACGTTGCCGCTGGCGCCCATGACGAGGGCTCGCCGCGTTGTCACTGATCCACTGTCCACATCAGGTCCGGGTCCGTAGTTGGCCAACTTGCTTGATTGTAGGTTACCGTAAGACTTACAGTTAAGTAGACCCGTAACGCGGAGGGCCCATGCCGAAAGCGCTCGCACCCGATATCTCCACGTGGCCGGACGCGGACCCGCAGCTGATCGCCAGCGCGTGCGGGGACTGTGCCGCCACGGTGTTCCCCGTCCAGCCGCGCTGCCCGCGCTGCAGCGGGGACCGGATGAGCCAGACCCTGCTGCCGCGTACCGGCACCCTGGTCGCCTGGACCACCCAGGGCTTCCCGCCCGGCGCGCCCTACCTAGGTCCGACCGGCAAGGACTTCGTCCCGTTCGGGGTCGGCCTGGTGCAACTCGGTGATGTCATTCGGGTGGAGGGCCGGCTGACCGAAAACGACCCGGAGAAACTGCAATTCGGCATGCCGGTGGAGCTGACGATGATCCCGTTCGCCACCGACGCCGACGGCAACGAGATCGTCACCTTCGCGTTCCGGCCGGTGGACGCATGAACGAGGTAGCGATCATCGGGGTGGGCCTGCACCCGTTCGGCCGCTTCGAGGGCAAGTCCGCGATGGCTATGGCGGTCGACGCCATCTTCGCCGCGGTCGCCGACGCGGGAGTGGATTGGAAAGACATCGGCGCGGCCACCGGCGGCAGCTGGACGGTGGCCAACCCGGACGCGATCGTCGGCATGGTGGGGCTCTCGGGCATCCCGTTCACCAACGTGTTCAACGCCTGCGCCACCGCGGCCAGTGCGGTCAAGGTCTGCGCCGACGGTATCCGGTTGGGCGACTACGACATCGGCATCGCAGTCGGCCTGGACAAGCACCCGCGCGGCGCGTTCACCGAGGACCCGGCGCTGGTCGGGATGCCGCGCTGGTACGCCGAGAACGGCCAGTACCTGACCACCCAGTTCTTCGGCATGAAGGCCAACCGCTACCTGCACGACCACAACATCTCCCAGCGGACGCTGGCCCGGGTCGCGGCGAAGAACTTCCGCAACGGGGCGCTGAACCCGAATGCGTTCCGGCGCAAGCCGATCTCCGAGGACGAGATCCTGGGCTCGGCGATACTGAACTATCCGCTGACCCAGTACATGTTCTGCGCGCCCGACGAGGGTGCGGCGGCGGTGGTGATGTGCCGCGCCGACATCGCCCACCGATACACCGATAAGCCGGTGTACCTCAAGGCCACCGAGATCCGCACCCGCAGCTACGGGGCCTACGAGGTGAACACCACCTTCGCCCCGGTCACCGAGGACGTGGCCCCCACCGTCTATGCCGCCCGCGCCGCGTTCGAAAAGGCCGGTGTGGCGCCCGTTGACGTCGACGTGATCCAGTTGCAGGACACCGACGCCGGCGCCGAGATCATCCACATGGCCGAGTGCGGGTTCTGCGCCGACGGCGATCAGGAGAAGCTGCTCGCCGACGGTGCCACCGAGATCGGCGGCTCACTGCCGGTCAACACCGACGGCGGGCTGATCGCCAACGGCGAACCGATCGGCGCGTCCGGACTTCGCCAGATCCATGAGCTGGTGCGTCAGTTGCGCGGCGAAGCAGGTGAGCGCCAGGTGCCCGGCGAGCCGAAGGTTGGCTTCGCCCAGCTCTACGGCGCCCCCGGGACCGCGGCGGCCACCATCTTGACCCGTTGACGACAGGCACCCCCATGACCCAGTTCCGCGACGCACCGATCTTCGATGCCGACCAGCACATGTATGAGACACCGGAAGCGCTTACCAAGTTCCTGCCGGAGAAGTACTCGCGGGCAGTGCAATTCGCCCAGATCGGCCGCCAGACCCGGATCATCATCAACAACCGGGTCAGTGACTTCATCCCGAACCCGACGTTCGAGCGGGTCGCCGCGCCCGGCGCCCACGAGAAGTTCTTCGCGGGCGAGAACACCGAGGGTCTGACACTGCGCGAGATGCAGGGACCGGCGATCGACGCCCCGGCCGCCACCCGCAATCCGGCGGACCGGGTCACCGAACTGGACCGCCAGGGAGTGACGGAGGCGCTGAACTACCCGACGCTGGCCAGCCTGGTCGAGCACTCCGCGGCCGACGACCCGGAACTCACGCTCGCGATCATTCACGCGCTGAACCAGTGGATGACGCAGCACTGGAGCTACAACTACGACGGCCGGGTGTTCTCCACGCCGATCATCAACCTCTCCGAAGTCGATGCCGCCCAGCGGGAACTGGAGTACATCCTCGATCAGGGCGCCGCGGTCGCACTGATCAAGCCCGGACCGGTCAACGGCATCAACGGTTGGCGCTCCCCTGCACTGCCCGAATTCGACCCGTTCTGGCGCGACGTGCAGGCCGCCGGTCTGCCCATCGTGCTGCACGCCAGCTACCCGCCGCTGGATGACTACGTCGGCCGCTGGGAGCCGCCCTACACCCAGAACTTCATGGCGCAGAGCGCATTCCGCTGGATGGTGCTGGGGCACCGGGAGATCGCAGACATGATCACCGCGCTGATCTGCCACGGCACCCTGACCCGCTTCCCGCAGTTGCGGATCGCCAGCGTGGAGAACGGCAGTTCGTGGATCGGGCCGCTGTTTCACGACTTCGGCGAGCTGTACAAGAAGATGCCGCAGAACTTCCCCGAGCACCCGCACGAGGTGTTCCGGCGCAACATATGGGTCAGCCCATTCTGGGAGGGCGCCGTCTCCGACGTCGTCGAGACCGTCGGCTGGGACAAGGTGCTGTTCGGCTCCGACTACCCGCACCCCGAAGGCCTGGCTGAGCCCAAGGGTTTTTGGAAGTACGCCGAGGGCATGGACGTCCGGCGCAGCTACGACTTCATGGGCGACAACGCCCGCCGATTCATGGGGCTGCCGATCGCGAACCCGGACTCAGCCGCCCTCAAGCCACCGGCGCCCGCCGGCGCCTGACGCCGCCTTACTTCGGCGCGAAGCGCTGGCCGGCGTCCAGGCGGATGCACTGGCCGTTGAGCATCGGGTTCTCGACGATGGCCGCCGCCAGCTTGGCGTACTCCTCCGGCCGGCCCAGCCGCTTGGGGAACGCCGCATCCTTGGTCAGCACGGCGGCGAACTCGTCGGGGATGCCCTGGGTGAGGCCCGTGGCGAACAGGCTCGGCGCGATCGCCAGCACCCGGATGCCGACGCCGCCGAGATCGCGGGCCATGGTCAGGCACATCCCGGCGATCGCGGCCTTGGAGGCCGTGTAGGCGATCTGCCCGATCTGGCCTTCGAACGCCGCGATCGACGACGTATTGATGATCACCCCGCGTTCGCCGTCTTCGGGCTCGTTGGTGCTCATGTGCCAGGCGGCGAGCCGACTGACGTTGAACGTGCCGGTGACGTTGAGATCCTGGGTGCTGCGGAAGGTTTCGAGATCGTGTGGCCCGTCCCGCTTGATCGTCCGCTCACCGATCCCGCCGCCGGCGGTGGTACCGCCGGCCGTGGTGACGACGATGTGCACCCCGCCCAGGGCCTCTACCGCGTCGCCCAGCACCCGCTCGGTACCGGCGAAATCGGTGACGTCGGCTTCGAAGAAGCTCCCGCCGATCGACTCGGCGACCTCCTTGCCCTTGGACTGCGGGCGGTCCAGGACCGCCACTCGGGCACCACGCTTGGCCAACAGCTCCGCGGTGGCCTTGCCGAAGCCCGATGCTCCACCGACGATGATCGCGCTCTTGCCTTCGATCTCCACGAACACTCCCCTTGGTTGGACAATCGGGGACGCATCCCCGGCGTCTATACTATAGCCCTTCCCGTAATGTCTTCGGGATAGTGCCTCAAGTTCACGTCATCACCCGCCGAGCGAGCACGCCCAGTACCGAACGAACCCGCGGCGAGAGGTAGACGGCGAACAACCCGTTGAAGATGTCCTCACGCAACCGGGTCAGCGTCGAGCTCTTGATCCGCCAAGTGCCGTCAAGCTTTTCGTAGGTCTCGGTGTAGTGGCCGTAGCCGCGCAGGTTGACGCCGGGCCCGAACCGCACCACGTCTTCGAGCGCCCACACGCCGTGCGCGGTGCTCGGCGAGTCCAGTTCGATATCGGGTGCGTGGACCTGGTGCACGGTGGGTTGCGAGCGCAGGCTCTTGCGGGTGAAAGCCACGAATTCGTCGGCTCCGGTGATGACTTTGCCGCCCGCACTCGAGGTGTCGCTGACGAAGTCGTCGGTGAACAGGGCACGCCAGGCGGACCAGTCCTTGGTGTCCAGGTAGCGGCAGTAGCGGGACTTCAGGCGTTTGATCGCCTCGATCTCGGCCAGCGTTGCGGCGTAGTCAACCATCACGCGGGCTCGTAGCGCAGCATTGTGACGTCGTGCTCGGGGTAGTCGCAGAACACCGGCCGCACCCGCATCCCCACCGCCAGATCCGCAGGGTCGACGTTGACCAGCTCGGTGGAGAACCGCGGTCCCTCATCCCATTCCACGATCGCCAGCAGTTGCGGCACGGCGTCGGCGAAGTGCGGTCCGACCGGCCGGCGGGCCACCGTGAAGGAATACAGCGTGCCCATCCCGGAGATCTCGCGCCATTCCAGATCGTCGGCCAGGGTGCGCGGCGCCCGCACCCGCGGGTAGAACACGTAGCTCTCGGTGGACGGCGAGTACTGGATGACGATGCGGTGCTGCGCCAGCGCATCCCAGAACGGCGCGGTGGTAGGGGTTTTCACCGGCATCGGGCGTTCAAAGGTGATCATCGCGTTCAGTCCCCTTCCAGGATGAGGGTGGTCTGTTCGGACAGGATGCCGCCGTTGCCGGAGACGAATGCCCGGTTGCAGTCGGCGACCTGAGCGGCACCGCCGCGGCCCATGATCTGCCGGGTGGCATCGCAGACGTGGTGCATCCCACCGGCCAGGCCGGCCTGCCCGAACCCGAGCTGGCCGCCGGCGGTGTTGAGCGGGAAGTCGCCGCGGAAGGTCAGGTCGTGGTCGGTGACGAACTGCATGCCCTTGCCCTTCTCGCAGAACCCGGCGTCCTCCAGCGACAGCAGCACCGTGATCGTGTAGCAGTCGTAGATCGAGACCATGTCCATATCCGCGCGGGTCAGATCGGTCATGGCGAAAGCGGTGTCGGCGGCCTCACGAATCGGGGTGGCCAACAGGTCCTCGGCATAGGTGGGGGTCTTGAACGGCACGTGCTCGCCGAAACCCTTGATCCACACCGGGCGATTGCGGGCCCGCTTGGCGATGTCGGTACTGGCGATCACGACGGCGGCGCCGCCGACACAGGGCATCACGATCTCCAGCATGTGCAGCGGATCGGCGATCACCGGGCTGGCCAGCACATCCTCGATGCTCAGCGGGGTGTCGCGCCAGATGGCGCCGTCGGTGTGGTTGGCGTTGACGCGTTCGTCGACGACGATCTTGGCCATGGCGCGCTCGTCGTAGCCGTAGACGGCGCCGTAGCGGGTCGCCACCTGCCCGTAGGGTCCGTTCTGCCCGAGGTTGCCGTAGGGAATCTCGAATTCGGCTTGCGGCGAACCGTATTGGTTACTCGACGATCCGAAGAACATCGCATCGACCAGCGGCCTGGGTTTGCGCTCCGACATCGGGGTGATGTAGCGGGCCGGTAAAGCGCACAAGACCACATCGCAGATACCGAGTTCGATCGCGGCCGCCGCCCGCCACACCATGGCGGCGGCACTCGCCCCGCCCAGATCCACGATCTCGGCGAATCGCGCCGGCACGCCCAGGTATTCGGCGACGGTCGAGGGAACGAAGATCTCCGACTCGCCCAGGTGCGAGGTGACGATTCCGTTGACGAGTTCTCCCGACAGGCCCGCGTCGGCCAGTGCCGCCGCACCCAGCTCGGCCCACTGTTCGATCGTGAACCCGGCCGGACCTGCCTTGTTCATCCGCTCCGGCGGCAGTTCGACATAGCCGACGATCGCGGCGTCTCCACGTAATCCCATGCGGGTCTCCTTCATCTCATCTGCGGGGAAGGCCGAGGATCATCTGTGCGATGACGTTCAGCTGAATCTCGTTGGTACCGCCGCCGATCAGCTCGGCCGGCGACAGCAGATAGGGTTCGACGACGGCGGGGTCGGAGTCGGTGGTCATCGCGAGCCGCCCCGCGGTGGCCAGGGTGGCCGCGAAGGTGCGGCGCAGCAGGATGTTCATCGCCACCTTGGCGATGCTCGACGCCGCACCGCGCCCCTGCCCGTCGAGCAGCCCGATGGTTTCGCGGACCCCCAGTGCTTTGATGGCATTCGAGTAGGCGTCGAGCTCGCCGACCGCCCGCACCGCGTCGTCGCGCTCGTCGCCGGCAGCCGCGGCGAGCCGGCGCAGCGCGATGGCACGATCCTGTTCGACGTAACCACTGATGGCGGAACGCTCTTCGGCCATCGTGGCGACCGCCAGCTGCCATCCTCCGGTGGGCTCTCCGAGCAGCATCTCATCGGGTACGAAGACATCGGTGAGGAATACCTCGCTGAACTCTTCGGCCCCGGTGACCTGCAGGATCGGCCGGACCTCGACTCCCGGCGAACGCATGTCCACGATGAAGTAACCGATGCCACGGTGCTTGGCCGCGTCGGGATCGGTGCGGGCCAGCAGTGCGCCGTAGTCGGCACGCTGTGCGCACGAGGTCCAGATCTTGTGGCCGTTGACCTGCCATCCGCCGTCGACTTTGATCGCGCGGGTGGTCAACGACGCCAGGTCCGAGCCGGCACCGGGTTCGGAGAACAGTTGGCACCACGCGAGTTCCCCGCGCTGTGTCGGTGGGATCAGTTGGCGTTGCAATGTTTCGGGTGCCGCGGCCAGCAGCGAGGGCAGGATCCACTCGGCGATGCCCAGTGACGGCCGCACCAGGCCGGGTCGGTTGGCGAATTCCTCGATGAGGATCAGCTGCTGCAACGGCGTGGCGCCGATCCCCCACGGCGGGGGCCAGTGCGGGGCGATCAGGCCGGCGTCGGCGATCATGGTCCGCTGCGGGCCGGTCTTGAAGTGCGGATAGTCGCCTTGGCGTCCGGGTCCGTCGTTGCGCACTGTGCTCGCGGCATCCAGGGTCGCGGAGATCTCGGCCCGGAACTCCTGCGCGCCGCCGAGGTCGACGTGGAAGTCGCGCTGTCGGGTGATGGCCAGCTCGCCGAGGCTTCTGGCCCAGCCGGTGGCGGCGCCGATCGATGCGGCGATGCCGGTGGCGCGCCGCCAGTACAGGTGCAGGTCGTGTTCCCAGGTGAATCCGATGGCGCCGAACATGGTCAGCGTGTCCAGGACGGCTTCCGGGCACGGCGTGATCGCGATCAATGCCGCTGCCGCAGCGGCCATCCGGTGCTGATCGGGTGTGTCGGCGGCCGCACGGATGGCGTCCCAGGCGGCGGCGCCGGCCAGTTCGCTGTTGACCAGCAGCATCGCCGCCTTGTGTTGGAGGGCCTGGAAGGTGCCGATCGGTTTGCCGAACTGTTCGCGGGTGCGCAGATGCGCGGTGACCTCCTCGACGCACCAGTCCGCGATACCGGCCGACACCGCGGCCGCCAGCCCCACCGTGAGCCATTCCGCACGGCCGGCGTCGATTCCGGACAGCACCTCATCGGTGGCCACCGGATAGTCGGTGAGGGCCAGCGTGCCCAGGTCGGTGAGCAGGTCGGTGCCCGACGCCGGACGCGTCGCCACTTCCGGTCGCGTGGTGTCGACGGCCACCCATTTCTCATCGGCGCAGACCAGCACCAGCCGTGCCGAGCATGCCCCCGAAGTCAGCTCGGACGCACCGCTGATCAGCCACCCGTCGTCGGCCTTGCGCGCGGTGAGGCTCGCATACTTGGGCAGCGCCACGGTCGCCGGTGCACCGGAACCCAATGCGCTGAGGAACGCCTCTCGGGCCGGCGTCGCCTCGGCGAGCATCCCGACCGCGCCCGCGGTGACCGTGGGCAGCAGCGACCCGGGCAGGCACGCCTTCCCGGCGGCTTCCAGCACGCAGGCCGCATCGAGCAGGCCACCGCCCTGCCCGCCGTAGCGCTCGGGCAGGTGAACGGCATGAAACCCGTGCGATACCAGCTCGTCCCACCAGGACGGCAGTTCGCCGGCGGCCAGTGCGTCGAGAGCCTTGCGGGTGTCGGCGATGGGTGCGTGCCGGGCGGCGAACCGCCGCAGCGATTCGCCGAGTTCGCGCTGTTCGGGGGCGAGTGCCACGCTCATGAGCTCTCCAACTTCTTGGTGATCACTTCGATTGAGCGACAGGAAGATCGAAGCTGGTCAACATCCGGGTCTGGCTGAAACACCGCCGTGCGATGCGCCAGCCGTCGTTCGTCAGCAGCAGCTCATCGCGGTATTGGCCGACCGCATCCACCCACTGCTTGGGGTCGGCGGCCAGCGCCTGCACGGTGTGCACGTAGGTCACCGCGCTGGCATCGTCGGTGTCGCGAACGTCGATGACCATGTTGTGCAGCATGTGCTTGGTGTCGCTCATCGCCTCGTGCACCGTCGCCATGAATCCGGTGATGGAGTCGACGTCGAGCCAGTGACCGATCTCGCCGTAGTCGGCGTCGACGTCGTCGGTGAAGCAGGTCCGGAACAGCTCCCAGTCCTTGGTGTCGATCGCCGTCGCATACCGAAGCAGGACCTCGGTGATGTCGGCCTTCGCGGCTCCCTGGTCAGTCATGCCGGATCCTTCCTTGTCGCCCAAAGCGATTCGATGCGCGTGGCGGTTTCCTGCACGGCAGCGCCGAGATCGGCGACCTCGGCGGGCGTCATCGCGGCGAACGGGGACGCACCCACCGACATGGTCACGGTGCCGTCGGCGTCATGGATCGGCGCGGCCACGTTGGCGATCAGGTGCTCGGTACCCTCGAGTTCGCCCGGTAGGTAGTCGACCACGGTCAGATCCGCGAAGGCACTGGCCAGCCGGGCGGTGATCTCATCGGGCTCACCTTCGGCGGCCAGCGCCTGCAGTGCCGAGTACACCCGGACGTATTCGCGGCTCATCCGTTCGATCGCGTAGCCGCGGCTTCGCACCTCGTCGAGCACCGCGCCCAACCGCCGGCGCAGCTGCGGCGACGGGGCGCCCAGGCCGCCCAGCCATTCCTTCTTGACCTGCGCACCGGCCTCGGCGACGAACTCTCGGCAGAACGGGGCCACGATCGGCATCCGGAAGCCGACACTGACCGGTGGCGCGGCCAGTGACTCGCCGACCGCGTCGGTGACCACCACTGTCGGCCCCTGCCGCGCGCCCAAGACGACCTGCATACCAACGGCATCGGAGAGCCGCTGCAGGTCTGGCCGGAATGCCTGCCTATTGACCGGGCGGCTCAGCGCGGCCAGCGCCGGGCCCCACGAGTAGCCGCCGGAGTGCCGGTCGCGCACGATCCACTGCCGCGCCGCCAGCGTGGTGACGATCGCGTGACAGGTGCCGTGGCTGATGTGCAGGACGCGCGCGATCTCCGTCAGCGCGAAACCACGGTCGGGGTCGGATGCCAGCAGTTCCAGGATCCTCACCACCCGCTCGGTCGGCGGTGACGTGACGGCGCGGGCCGCCTCGCCGGTATTCGCTGTCATGTCAAGCGTTTCCGGCGGCCCGGCGGGCGCGCTCTTTCACCGAAGCGACCACCCCGCCGTCGTTGAGAATGTCGGTGCCGGTGAGGTAGCCCGCCTTGGGACCGGCGCAGAACGCGAGCAGATCCGCCATCTCTTCGGGCACGCCCCACCGCGGCACCGCGGCGTCGGCGACCAGTGCGCCGGCACCTGCCTCGGCTTCCAGCCGGCCCATCTCGGTGTCGATCGAGCCCGGTGAGACCGAGACGATGCGCAGGCCCCGTCCGTTGAATCGCTCGGCCTGTGAACTGCTGTACCACCGGACGAATGCCTTGCTCACCGCGTAGGCGAAGCCCGAGCGGGCCTCCTGCGGGATCGGGTCGCAGACGGCTGCCATGGCGGCCAGGAAGGCGTGCTCGTCGGTCAGCGCCAACGGGAATTGCCCGGCCGGGATCAGCTCGTCCGGTAGTAGATGCGCGGCCATCGATGCCACGTTGACGATCACCGAGCCCTCGCCGGCGGTGTCGTAGAAGACTTCGTTGACGTTGAGGGTGCCGATTGCGTTGGTACGCATCACATAGTCGGCGTCGCCCATGCTCGGGCTGACTCCCGCGGTGTGGATCACCGACGTGATCGGGCCGATTGCACCGGCCGTCGCGAACAGTTCGACAACCGCATCCCGGTCGGTAACATCGCTGTTGATCACCGTGGCGCTGATCTCGAGGTCTTCCAGCGCAGCGGCCGCGGCATCGAGCCGGTCCTGCCGCACGTCGCACAGCACCACCGGGTGCTCGCGTCCGATGACCTTCGCCGTGGCCAGCCCCATGCCGCCGGCACCGCCGGTGATCACCGAAACCGTCGACATGACTCCTCCTGCCTCACTTGCCCATTGCGGCGGTGATCGCCTGTGCCATGAATGCCGCCGACTCGTTTCGGCCCTGCGACGCCAGTAGTTGTGCCATCCCGGCGACCTGCTCGCCGACGTACACCGTGGGCCCGCTGGTGAGGTTGCTCAGCGCTGCGGCCACCACCTGCTCGACGGGGACGGCGCCGGCCGGAGTCTCGGCGGTCGAGACGATCTGCCCGCGCTCGAACTCGAGGCGACGCAATGCGGGCGTGTCCGTCTTGCCGAGGATCAGGCCTATCACGTCGACGCCGGTGTGCCGCAGCTCGCTCCACAGCGCCTCGGCGAACACCATGTCGAAGGCTTTGGACGCGCCGTAGGCCACCATGTTAGGTCCGCCGACGAACCCGGCACCGGAGCCCAGGATCACGATGGCGCCCGCACCACGGTCCACCATGTGCGGCGCGAGGGCGTGACACAGCTGCATCGGCACGACGCAGTTTCGCTGCACCATCGCCTCGGCCGCCGAAATATTGTTGGCGAGAAAAGGTTTGAAATCAGGGTCGGCTCCGGCGCAGTACAGCAGGAAGCCGATGGCCAAGCCTTCCACCGCTGCAAGCAGCCTGTCCGACGCGTCAGGGGAGACGAGATCGACCGCCACCGTTCGGGTTTGGACGCCGTGCCGCGCTGCGATGCCTGCGGCGACCTCGTCGAGCAACGCCTGCCGGCGTGCCACCAGCACCACATTGAGGCCACCGGAGGCCAAGGCCTCGGCGAACGCCGCGCCCACCCCGTCGGAGGCACCGACGATCAGTGCCCAGGGACCGTACTTACCCAGGCCGATCGTCATACTTTCGAACGATACGTCGAATAATCGACGTCGACAAGAGCAAGATCGAGCGCTACGCCTTCGCCAGCTGCTTGTCGGCGAACCGGCGCGCCCACTCCGCACGCGGCCGGATGGAGACGTCCACGTCGGTGGCGGTGGCCCGCAACGCACCGACGGTCGCCTGCTCCCGGGCGGTGTGCGCGAACGGGTCCCAGCCGAAGAACCGGCAGGAGTTCTCCCAGGTGATCTTGTTGATGTCGGAGTCGTCGGCGCCGGCGGCCTCCAGCTCGGCGAGCACCTGCTCGGGGGCGTCCGGCCAGAAGCAGTCCGAGTGCGGATAGTCGCACTCCCAGGCGATGATGTCGATGCCGATCTCATGGCGCAGCTTCAGCGACGTCTTGTCGGTGACGTAGCAGGCCAGCGAGTGCTCGCGAAACACCTCCGACGGCAGCTTGTCGCCGAAGTCGCGGCGCAGCCATTTCTGGTTGGTGTAGTGCCGGTCGCTGCGGTCCAGGTAGAACGGGATCCAGCCGATGCCACCTTCGGAGAACGCGAACTTCAGGTCCGGATAGTTGCGCATCGCCGGCCCCCACAACAGGTCTTGGGCGCACATCGCCGAGATCTGGGTGGCCAGGATGATCAGGTTGTCGATCGGCGCGTTGGGGGCCATGCTGATCGCCCCGAAGCCGGTGCCGATGTGCAGGCACATCACCACGCCGGTCTCCGACAGCGTGCGGAACACCGGGCCCCAGTACTCGTCGTCGTGGTAGCTGGGCAGGCCCTCCAGGTGCGGCAGTTCGGGCATGGTGACCGCCCGGCAACCCTTGGCCGCCACCCGGCGGATCTCGGCACACATCGCCTCGGGGTTCCAGGTCGGCAGGATCGCGATCGGGATGAAGCGGCCCGGGTAGGAGCCGGCCCACTCGTCGATGTGCCAGTCGTTGTAGGCCGACACCATCACCAGGGTGACGTTCTCCCGGGTCATGTTGAGGTGCCGGGCGGAGAATCCGGTGAAGGTCGGGAAGCACATCGAGGCGAGGATGCCGTTGCGGCTCATGTCACGGACCCGCTCGTGCACGTCGTAGACGCCGGGGCGCATCTCGGCGAAGCCGGCCGGGTCGCGGCCCCACTCCTCGGCCGGCCAGGACACCACCGCGTTGAGTCCGCTGACGCCCTGCGGCCGGCCCTGGTACATCCACTGGTCGACGCCCTTTTCGTCGGTGACGACGATCGGCGCCTCGTCCCGGTATTTGGCCGGGACGTGCCGCAGGAACATGTCGGGCGGCTCCACCACGTGGTCGTCGATGCTGACCAGGATCAAGTCGTCGATATTCATGCCTCTACTAGTACCCTGGAAAACCGTGACCGTCTCCGCGCGATCGGCCATAGAGTTTGCAGAACCGGCCAACATCGATCTGCGTCGCGGCGGCCGTGCGCGGGCCGGCAGCTACCTCTATGAGGGCCGGCACCTGATCACCGGCTGGCACTCCCACGACATGCACCAGATCGAGTACGCGGTCGGCGGCGTGGTGGAGGTCGAGACCGCGACGGCGCACTACCTGTTGCCGCCGCAGCAGGCCGCCTGGATTCCAGCCGGCCTGCGGCATCAGGCCACCATGCGCCCGGAGGTGCGCACCGTGGCGGTGATGTTCGACCCGGAGCTGGTCCCCCTGGCCGGTGACCGGGCGCGCATCCTGACCGTCTCGCCGCTGATCCGCGAGATGATGCTGCATTCGGTGCGCTGGCCGATCGAGCGGGCCGACGGCGACACCGTCTCCGATGACTTCTTCGCCACCCTCGGTCACCTGGTCTCCGAGGCGCTCGACCACGAGGCGCCGCTGAGCCTGCCGATCTCCGATCATCCGGTGGTCGGCGAGGCGATGGCCTACACCAAGGAGCACCTGGCGTCGGTGACCGTGACGGAGGTCTGCCGGGCGGTCGCGGTCTCCGAGCGCACCCTGCGCCGCCAGTTCGAAGCGGTGATCGGCATGTCGTGGCGGACTTACCTGCTGCACGCCCGGATGCTGCAGGCGATGGCACTGTTGGCCGCACCGGATCAGGGTGTGCAGCAGACCGCCTCGGCGGTGGGCTTCGACAGTCTGTCCGCGTTCACCCGGGCGTTCACCCGGTTCGCCGGTGAGTCACCCTCGGGGTATCACCGGAGAATTACTGCGCCTTGACAACCGGCGCAGCGTAATTCGGCTTACCCAGGCCCAGCATGTACTGGGCGATCATGTTGCGGAACACCTCCAGGGTGCCGCCGTAAATACCGACCAACGGGGCGAAGCGGAACACGTAGTCCGACGCCCCGTCGTCGATCGCGCCGTCGGTGCCGATCGGCAGCGCCGACGCCGACCCCAGCAGATCCATCAGGTCCGGCGAGACGTCCCGCATGGCCTGCGCCAGTGCGACCCGCCCGAAAATGGACGGCGCCGAAAGCGATGCCTCCACCCGCGCGGCGGCCTTACCCAACCGGTAGGCCACCGATTGGTCCGCGATGCGGCCGGAGCTCCCGACCACCGCGCCCGCCTTGTCGACGGCCACGGCCATGAAGTTGGCCTGGTGCATCATGATCGAGACGTCCTGCAGCCCGTCCGGATTCGCGTCGACGGCGCCGTGCTCGACGTTGAGCGGTTCGCGCAGCACCGTCCAGCCGCCGTTGACCTCCCCGAGCCGGTACCTGTCGTCGACGCGGACGTCGCTGTAGTAGACGATGTTGGTGCGGTCGCCGTCGACGGTGCGCAGTCCCTGGATCTCGATGCCCGGCGAGTTCAGCGGCACCAGAAACATGGTCAGGCTCTTGTGTTTCCGCGCCTCGGGATCGGTGTTGGTGATCAGGAAGACGTACTGACAGTTGTGCGCCCCGGTGGTGAACATCTTGGAGCCGTTAATGACCCAGCTGTCCCCGTCGCGCACCGCGCGGGTCTTACAGGTCGCGACGTCGGAACCGCCCTCGGGTTCGGTGTAGCCCAGGCAGAGCCGGACGTGGCCGGTGAAGACGCCGGGAAGAACTTCGTCGCGGAGTTCGGGTGAGCCGAACTTGTCGACCGACCGGGCCACCATGGCGGTGGTCCCCCAGGTCACCCACGGCACATGCGCCCGGCGCTTCTCCAGCTCCCAGATGCGCCGGCGCAGCCGGGTGAAGCCGCCGTCTTCCTCGGTCTTCCACTCGGCGTCCAGGTATCCCGCCGCACCGAGCGCCAGGTGCACGCCTTCGTCGAAGTTGTCGCCGGTCTCGCGGTCGCGGCATTTGACGTCGTCGGTCACATGGGTGGACAGGAATTCGCGTACCTCGAGCAGGAACGCGGTGTCGTCGTCGGTGAGTTGCGGTCGGGAGAAGTCCATGGTGTCGGTGTCCTATTCGGTTTCACGGGCTGAGACGAGCTGGCCGATGCGGCAGGCGCTGGACCCCGGATCGCCGCCGGCCAGCGGCCAGCCACGCGCCCGCACCAGGTACGCCGTCGCCGCGGCTTCGGCCGACACCCCCAGACCGCCCTGGATGTGGACGGCCATGGTGGCGGCCTTAGCCGCCTCCTCGGTCATGAACACGAACGCCGAGTCCGCCAGCTCCGGGCGTTCGTCGGGCTCGTTGTCGAGGAACCAGGCGGCCCGGTAGGCCAGGTTGCGTCCGCTGGCGACGGTGATCGCCATGTTCGCCAGCGGGTGCGAGATCGCCTGCAGCGTCCCGATCGGCACACCCAGGGTGTAGCGGGTCTTGGCGAATTCGGCGGCGATGGTCATGGTCTGCTCCACCATGCCGACCAGTGCGGCCGCGGTCAGCAGACGCCATTCATCGAGTGCCCGTTGATATTCCGCCAGCGCCGCGACACCGCTGGCCACCACGGTTCGGGTGTCGGCGACAGCCGGATCGATCCAGGCCATCGGCAGGCGGCCGATGTTGTCGACGGTCGGCGGCCTGGTGCCGAAGGTCAGCCGGACCACCTCGTCCCCCTCGCGGACGAGGATCGCGTCGGCGATCGAGCCGGTGGGTACCAGCCGGGATCCGGAGACGTCGCCGTGCTGCGGGTCCAGTGCCACCAGCTGCCTGCCGTTGACAATTTCGGGATCCACCGCGCCGAGTCGGCTCGACAGCCGCGCCGCACAGACGTGGTCGATCCAGGGCACCGGCGCCAGTGCCCGGCCGATCTCCTCGGCGACCAGGACCAGATCCACCAGGGTGGCACCGTCGCCGCCGACCGATTCCGGCAGTGCCATGCTGGACGCACCCATGGCGCACAGCCGCTCCCACAGGCTCTTGTCGAACCCGGATTCCTCTGCGGCCCGCACGGTTTCGATGCCGCAGTGGCTGGTGAAGAACTGCTTGTAGGCATCGCGGACCGCGACGTGGTCCTCGGTCAGGCTGTAGTCCAGCCGGCGCAGCTCGAAACGATCCATTGCTCATTGCTCCTTGTGGTCGCCGAAGAAGAATTCGTGCGCGTTGTTGTGGAGGTAGTTGTCCAGTACATCGGGCGGCAGGTCCAGGGCCAGCGCCTCGGGCACGACGCGATCCATCCGCAGCACCGGCCAGTCCGAGGCGAAGATGATCTTGTTCGACCCGCGGGTGCGCATGTAGTGCAGCAGCGACTCCGGCAGGCGTTTGGGTGACCACGCCGAGGTCATCAGCCGCAGATTGCGGTACTTGATCAGCATCCGGATCGCGACGTCCCACCACGGGTCCGCGCCGTGGATCATGCACAGCCGCAGCTCCGGGAACCGAACGCAGACCCGGTCCAGGTGAATCGGGTGCTGCACCTCGCCCGGAATCGGCGGTCCCGGAATGCCGGTGTTGACGCACAGCGGCAGCTCCAGTTCGGCGCACTTGGCGTAGAGCGGGTAGTACACCGCGTCGCTGGGCGGATATTGGCCGTCGCCCCAGAAGCTCGGGCCCACCACCGCGTAAACCACCGGCAGGTCGGCGGCCACCGCGCTCAACTCGCGCAGCGCTGGCACCGGCCGCAGCAGGTTCACCCCACCCATCGCCAGCACGAAGCGATCCGGCCTGGCCGCCACGAACTTTCGTGCGGTCACCGACGGTTTGGTGAGGTTGTCCATCAGGACGGCCCGCCGCACGCCGTTGGCGTCCATCTCGTCGAGCAGCGCCGACATGTCGGCGGGCTCGAACATCGACTTGGCGCCCTTGAAGTAGTCGTCGCGGGTGGTCGTCATCCAGGACGGCTGTTCGTTCTCACCGAAATGCACGTTGACCAGACAGTCGATGGCGCGGGCGTTCATAGGGTGACGGCCTTCTGCTCGGCTTGTCGTTTGGCCCAGCGGTAGTCGGCCTTGCCGTTACCGAGCCGGCGCACCTCGGGGACCACGACGAACTCCTTCGGTATCTTGAATCCCGCCAGGGACTTTCGGCAGTGCTCGTCGAGCGCTTCGACGCCCGAGCCACCGCCCGACCCGACCAGGGCGACCAGCGCGATCAGCTCCTGACCCCACCGATCGCTGGGACGGCCCACCACCAGTGCGTCCGCCACCCCCGGGTGGGCCCGCAGCACTTCCTCGACCTCTTCGACGAACACCTTCTCCCCGCCGGTGTTGACCACCAGGGCGTCCCGGCCGAACAGCCGCATAGTTCCGTCGACATCGATCGAGGCCCGGTCTCCCGATACCACCACCCGGCGCCCCTCGACATCGGGGAACGTTCCGCGCGTAGCGCTTTCGTCATCGAAGTAGCCAAGCGGAATCCGGCCGGCACGCACCGACCAGCCGATCTCGGGATCACCGGGCTGCAGGAACCGGCGGCGGTCCCGCGAGATCACGCATCCGCCGTCGCGCAGGTCGAAGGTGTCCCGGCGGCTGTCACGCTGGCTGCGGCCGAATCCGAGGTTCCCGGTCTCCGAGGAGCCGTAGCCGTTGATCAGCGTGAGCTGGGGAAGATACTCCAGCAGTGCCGCCTGATATTTCGGGTTGGTCGCTGCGCCGCCGGTGCCGATGGCGTACAGCGACGACAGGTCGTGGCCGCCACCGGCGAGTCGGCCGAGTTCGGCGACCAGCGGCGCGGCGTAGGCGTCACCGACCATCGTCATCAACCCGACGCGCTCGCGCTCGACCGTCTGCCACGCCGTGCGAGCGTCGAATCCGGTTGCGGTGTCGTAGAGGATCACCGTCTGGCCGCTCAGGATCGCCGAGAACGCGGTCCACATTCCGGCGGCGTGCATCAGTGGTGACAGCGCGAACCAGGGCGGCCCGGCGTCGCGCACCTTCTGATGGATCTCGGCGGCGTCGGCGTGGTCGGCGCCGACCATCGACGACACGTAGATGTCGCTTTGGCGCCACAACACGGCTTTGGGTCGCCCGGTGGTCCCGCCGGTGCAGATCATCAGCAGGTCATCCGGTGAGCCCGCAGGCGCATCGGTGTCGGCCCCGGCCGCCAATGCATCGTCGAGCGAGACCGCGCCGGCCAATTCGGGCGCCTCGCTGCCGTCGTCGATCGAGATCAGCAGTTCCACACCGGCTTGCGCGAGGTTGTCGGCGAACTTCGCCCCCAGCGACCGGTGGTAGATCACCCCGCGGGGCCGCAGGTAGTCGAGCAGTTCCGCCATCTCGCCGGAGGTGTAGTAGTGGTTGACGTTGACCGGGACGGTACGGGCCTTGAGACAACCGATCACCATGTCGGGGTACAGGTCGTTGTGCATCAGCAACGCGATCCGGTCCTGGCCGCACTCCCAGTTCCGCAGATCGCCGCGCTCCCGATGCGCACCGAACCCGCGCTCGGTCAGGTAACCCGCCAGCCGGCTGGTGCGCCGCGCCGATTCGGCGAAGGTGCTGCGGCGATCACCGCAGACCGTCATGACACGGTCGGGCACGGCCTGGGCGATTTCGTCCAGGACCGCACCGATCGTCCACTCGCCCACCGTCAGGCCGAAGCTGCCAGGTGTGCGACGCCCGGTGCGGTACGGTTCGGATCACCCAGCAGGGCCAATGCGTTGTCCCGCATCACCATTCGGGTGTCTTCCACGCTGAACTCGGGGAACTGCGGGATGTCGGCCGTGAAGGTGGTCGGGTCGGCCAGGCCCTCCCCGTGCGGCCAATCCGAACCGAACAGGATCTTGTCGACGCCGATGGTGTCGGCCAGCAGCTTCACGTCGTCCTCGTAGTAGGGGGCGATCCAGACGTTGTTGCGCAGCTGCTCGATCGGATCCTCCTTGTAGTGGTATGGCGCGTTGTTGGCCGACTTCTTCAGCCGTTTGATCAGCCGGTAGACGAAGTATGAGCCGTTCTCGATGCTGACCACCTTGAGCTTGGGGTGACGAGTGAACACCTGGTGCACGATCATCGAGGCGATGGTGTCGTGGATCGCGCGATCGTCCATGATCACCATGTCCAGCGGGTCGCGCTTACCGAATCCCTTGAACACACCGCTGCCGCCCCACAACGCCGGGATCGCCATGTAGCCGGAGTCGGACAGGTGGAAGACGACTGCGACGCCCGCCTCGGCAAGGCGCGCCCACACCGGGTCGTGCACGGGGTCACCGAGGGACCGGGCCCGAACCTCGCCGGGCACCGGCGCCGGGCGCACACACACCAGCTTGGCGCCGCGACTGATCACGAATTCGACTTCCTCGACCGCCTTTTCGGGGTCGGCCAGCGAGATGATCGGTGCGGATACCACGCGGCCGTCGGCACGGTCGAAGCCCCAGTCCTCGTCGAGCCACAGGTTGAACGCGTGCACCGAAGCAATGGTGGCGGGGATGTCGTGCTTGAGTCCCTCCTCCACACCACAGGCGAAGGTCGGCAGCATGAACACCGTCTCCAGCCGCTGCCGGTCGAGCACCTGCACGCGGGCGTCGCGGTTCTGGTACTCGGGATGCTCGGAGAGGCGGTCGAGCTTCATCAACGACGCAGGATCGACGCCCTCGGGGATCTCGCCGCGGAACAGCAGATCCAGGCAGCCGGGCTCGATGATCGGATCGAAGTTCGGGTTCGGGATGAAGTGGTTGACGACCCCGCCGAACACCGCCAGGGTGCGATTGCCGTCCTGCACCATCTGGACACCGCGGCTACGGAATTCCTTGGGCAGGTGTCGAGTGAACGCGTCCAGCGGCTCGTAGTAGTGGTTGTCGACGTCGACGGCCAGGTACGGGAGCCGTTCAGGTGCGGCAGTCATGCGCTCAACCTTTCTCAAGTCAGGGGCGGGAAGTTCGGCGGCCGTTTCTCCAAGAAGCTGACGACACCCTCGATGAGATCGGGCCGGGTCAGCGATTCGTTCATCAGCGCCTCGGCGCGGGCACTGACCACGGCGACGTCGTCGAGCGCGTCGCGGTAGGCCTGCGACTTGATCACCGCCAGTGACACCGGCGAGCAGTTTGCGGCGATGTCGGCGGCGTAGGCCATGGCGCGCTCCAGCAACTCTGCGGGTTCGACGACGTGGTTGACCAGGCCGAGTTCGCGGGCCTCCTCGGCGAGGAACGTGCGTCCGCTCAGCAGCAGGTCCATCGCGGCGCCCCAGCCGGCCAGCCGGGGCAGGATCCAGGTGATCCCGTGCTCGGCGATCAGACCCCGCCGGGGGAACGAGGTGGCGAATTTGGCTCCGGCAGCGGCGAATCGGACGTCGCACATCAGCGCGTGGGTCAGTCCGATTCCGGCGCAGGCGCCGTTGATCGCGGCGATGACGGGCTTGCGCAGTTCGGTCAGGTAGTAGGGGTGTCGTGCCCCGACCAGTTGCGCCACAGCGTTTTCCGTCAGCTTCTCCGAATCGCCTTCGGCGTCCTGCAGGTCGCCTCCGGAACCCAGGTTCGCACCGGCGCAGAACCCGCGGCCGGCGCCGGTCAGAACGATCGCGCGCACCTGCGGGTCGGCCTCGGCGCGATCGGTGGCGGCATGCAGGCCGGCCGCGATGTCAGGGCCCCAGGCGTTGAGCCGCTCCGGGCGGTTGAGGGTGATCAGCGCGACGCCGTCCGAAACGTCGTACAGCACGGCGGCGGTCATCGATCTGGCACCTCCCGCCCGTGAGCAACCTATCGAGACCGATTGTGATTACTCATACTGTATACCTTTCGATAGCGTCTCGCGCAACCTGCCGAGCCGACCGCGACGTAGGCCGTGAGCAGGTCAGATGAAGTCCGAACCGCCGTCGACGTTCACGTTGGCCCCGGTCATGTAGCCGTTGCGCCGTGACGCCAGAAACGCCGCGACCGCCCCCACCTCGTCGGGCAGGCCGGCCCGCGGCATCTGCGCCGGATGCCCGAAGTGTTCGGTGATGGCATCCATCAGCCGGTAGGGGTCCGCGCCGTCCACGCCGACGGTGCGTGCCCACCCCACCAGCGCGTCGGAGGCAACGCTGCCGGGTGAGACGACGTTCACCAGGATCTCGTCGGGAGCCAGCAGCAGCGCCAGATTCTTCGAGACGCTGTTGACCATCGCCTTGGCTGCGGTGTAGGCGGCCAGCACCGTGCTCTGGCGCTGGGTGGAATGCGCTGAGAAGTTGACGATCCGCGCCCATTCGGCCTTGCGCAGCAACGGTAATGCGGCCCGCACGGTGTGCACCATTCCCATCGCGCCCTGGTCGATGGCCCGCCGCCACGCTTCGTCGGTGAGATCGTCGAACGTGCCCTGCACATCCGGTCCGGTCGCGTTGATCAGGATGTTGAGCCGGCCTCCCCAGCGCTCCGCCAGCTCGGTGAACACCTCCTGCACCCGAGCCTCGTCGCAGGCGTCGGCGACCAGGCCGAGCGCATCGGGGCTGCCTCGCTGCGTCAGGTCCCCGACAGCGTTGTCGAGATCGGCTGCGGTGCGGGAGATTACGGCGACACGGGCGCCGTCGTCGGCCAGGCAGCGCGCGGTGGCCAGCCCCATCCCGCGTCCGCCGCCGACCACGACGGCGGCCGCGTCACGCAGGCCCAGGTCCACCCGGCTACCGCGGCTGGAAGCGTTGCGCGCCGTCGATGCGCACCACTTCGCCGTTGATGTAGGTGTTCTCCAGCAGGTGCTGAGCCAGCCTGGCGTATTCGTCGGGCTGGCCGAGCCGCTTCGGGAATGGCACGGTCTCGGCGAACTTCGCCAGCATCGCGTCGGTGGCCCGTTCCATCGCGGGCGTGCGGATGGTGCCGGGCGCAATGCTGTTGAGCCGGATGCCCACCGAGCTGAGATCCCGGGCGCCGCACAGGGTCAGGCCGAGCACCCCGCCCTTGGCCGCCGCGTACGAGGACTGACCGATCTGCCCCTCGATACCGGCGATCGACGACGTCATCACGATCGAACCCCGCTCGCCGTTAGCGCCGGGCTCGGTTGCGGCGATCTTGGCGGCCGCCAGCCGGAGCACGTTGTAGGTGCCGGTCAGGTACAGCGCGATGGTCTTGGTGAAGCCTTCCATCGGGGCCGGACTGCCGTCCCGTGCGACGATCTTGTCCGCCACGCCGAAACCGCCGTGGGCGATCACCGCGTACCGCAAAGTACCCAGTTCATCGGCCTTGGCCAGCGCGGCCTGCACGTCGTCGTCGTTGAGCACGTCGGTGCGGGCGTAAACGGCCTTGTTGCCCAACTCATTCGCCAGTTTGGTGGCCTTCTCGTCGGCGACGTCGGCGATGACCACCGCCGCACCGGCTTCGTGCAGTCTGCGGACGGTAGCCTCGCCCAGACCACCGGCGCCACCGGTCACCAGCACTACTTGACCTGCAAAAGACATGACTTCTCCTTAACGTTGATCCGGAATGTTCGAGCTGTATGACCGGGTCAGGCCCCGGTCCAGTTGGGCGCGCGCTTCTCCGCGAAGGCGGTGGCACCCTCGATCGCGTCACGGGAGGCGAACACCGGCGCAAGCAGCTCATTCTGCTTGTGCCACATCTCTTCCTGCGACCAGTCCGCCGCCTTGGTCATGATGTCCTTGGTGACCGCCACCGCCAGCGGTCCGTTGGCGGTGATCTGTTCGGCCAGTTCGACGGCTCCGGCCAATGCTTCGCCGGGTTCGGTCAGCACGTTGACGAAACCCCACACCTCGCCCTGCTCCGCGGTGAAAGTCTTACCGGTGAGGGCTAATTCGAGTGCCTTCTGGTACGGGATGCGATGCGGCAGCCGCAACAGGCCGCCACCGCCGGCCACCAGTCCACGCTTGACCTCGGGGATGCCGAACTTGGCTCCCTTGGCGGCCACCACCAGATCGGTTGCGAGCACCAGTTCGGTGCCGCCGGCCACCGCGAAGCCCTCGACGGCCGAGATCAGAGGTTTGCGCGGCGGGCGTTCGGTGAAGCCCAGACCCCGGCCCGGGACGTAGGCGAGCTCACCGGTCGCGAAGGCCTTGAGATCCATGCCCGCGCAGAAGTTGCCGCCAGCTCCGGTCAGCACTCCCACCGAGAGCTCGGGTGTGTCGTCGAGCTCGTCGCAGGCTGCTGCCAGCCCTTCGGCGACAGCCTTGTTGGCCGCATTTCTGGATTCCGGCCGGTTGATCGTGATGACGAGAATCCGACCGCGACGCTCGCGCAGTACCTCTTCAGGCACAGCTCCACCCCTCAGCTGTTGTGGCAATGTATACCACAATGCTTACCATAGGCATTACAGTAAAAGAAGGCTCAATCCCCGGCTCCAGCCCCGGGTACAGGTAGGTTTAACGGCGAAGAGATCCGTGCGACCAGAACTGGAGGTACCCGCAGTGGCGAAGCAGCCCGTCGCGGAGAAGCGTCAACGGCGCGAACGCGGATCCATCAACCCCGACGACATCATCGACGGCGCCTTCGAGCTCGCCGAGCAGATCGGTGTCGACAACCTGAGCATGCCGCTGCTGGGCAAGCATCTCGGAGTCGGCGTAACGAGCATCTACTGGTACTTCCGCAAGAAGGACGAACTGCTCAATGCGATGACCACCCGGGCGCTGCGGCAGTACACCTTCGCCACCCCCTACGTGCAGGCCAAGGACTGGCGGCAGACGTTGCGCAACCACGCGCACACCATGCGGACCACGTTCCTGGGCAACCCGATCCTGTGCGACCTCATCCTGATCCGGGCCGCCCTGACTCCCCGGGCCGCGCAACTGGGCGCTCAGGAAGTGGAGCGGGCGATCGCCGGCCTGGTGGAGGCCGGGTTGTCACCGCGGGACGCGTTCGACACCTATTCGACGATCTCGGTGCACATCCGCGGATCGGTGGTGCTGCGCAGGCTCGACGAGAAGAACCGAGCCTCGGACGCCGAGGGTCCGTCGGACTTCGAGGAGACACTGGTCATCGACCCCGAGGCCACCCCGCTGCTGGCCCAGACCAATCGGCAGGGGCACCGGATCGGCGCGGCCGACGACTCCAACTTCGAGTACGGCCTGGACTGCATCCTCGATCACGCCGAACGGCTGATCGAGCAGAACGCCAAACCCGCGCGACGGCGCTAAACCTCGATCACCACCGCGCCACCCTGGCCGCCACCGGCGCACATGGCCGCGACGCCGATGCCGCCGCCACGCCGCTTGAGTTCGTAGAGCAGGGTGGTCACCATCCGCGCGCCGGAAGCGGCGATCGGGTGGCCGAGGCTGCAGCCGCTGCCGGAGAAGTTCACCAGCTCTTCGTCGATGCCGTATTCCTTGCAGGCCGCGACCGGCACCGAGGCGAAGGCCTCGTTGATCTCCCACAGCGCCACGTCGCCGACGGACAGCCCGGCTCGCTCCAGCACCTTGCCGATCACCTTGACCCCGCCCAGCCCGGTGTCACGCGGTGCGACCCCGACCGAGGCCCATGCCTTGACGGTTCCCATCACGTTCAGGCCCTTGTCCCGCGCGTAATCCGCGTCGACGAGCGCGACCGCGGCCGCCGCGTCGTTGGTGCCGCTGCTGTTGCCGGCGGTGATCGAGAACCCCTCGATCTCCGGGTGCAGCACTTTGAGGCCCGCCAGCGTCTCGGCCGTGGTGCCGCGGCGCGGGAACTCGTCGACGCTGAACTCGGTCACCGACCCGTCGGGCAGTTCGACCTTCAGCGGGATGATCTCGTCGACGAACTTTCCGGAGTCGATCGCGGCGATCGCGCGCTGGTGCGAGCGGGCCGCCCAGGCGTCCATCTCCTCGCGGGTGATGCCGGCGGCTTGGGCGGTGTTCCACCCCACCGTGATCGACATGTCCCGGGTGGGCGCGTCCGGCGTCTCCGGGTGGGTCGGCGGCATCCAGGGCTCGACGAACTTCAACTCGGGCCCGGGAACCCGCCATTTCGTCAGCGGTGTCATCGACAGGGACTGCACGCCGCCGGCGATCAGCACCCGTTCCATGCCGGAACCGATCTGCGCCGACGCGTTGCCGATCGCGGTCAGGCTGCCGGCGCAGTGCCGGTTGACCGACTGCCCGGGCACCGACTCCATGCCGCACGCAGCCGCCGCGTAGCGAGCGAGATCGCCACCGCCGTAGTGGGATTCGGCGAAGATGATGTCGTCGATATCAGCCGGATCGATACCCGCCCGGCGAACCACCTCGGGCAGCACCGTGGTGATCAGTGTCTCCGGCGGAGTGTTGACCAGCGTTCCCTTGAACGAGCGTCCGATGGCCGTCCGAACGGCACCGACAATGACTGGAGTAGGCATTTTTCGACCTTACATTAATCGTTGTTTTTGTAAAGCTCACGGTTCCGGGACGTGGAAGTGCTCGTCACGCAGCCGGAACGCCTCCTTGGTTCCGTGCTGCGCCCGGGTCTTGACGAAGTTGAACTCCCCCGGCCCGAACTGCAGGTTGGTGCCGTAGGCGTGAAACAGGTAGCTGGCCACCTCTTCGCCCTGGTACGCCTGACTCTGTTCGACGAGCCGGAACGCCTCCTTGGCGATGACCACCCCGTCGGCGGGCATCTTCGCGGCCTTGAGCGCCCAATACCGCGCCCGCGCGGAAACCTCTGCGGCATCGCAGGTCTCGGTGAACACTCCGAGGTGTTCGACGGCAGCGGCCTCGATGATGTCGCCGGTCAGCAGCAGCCGGCGCGCCAGCACCGGACCGAGCCGGTGGAAGAACATGTGCAGACTGCCCAGCGCCGGGCCGAGAAAGCGGGTTGCCGGCATCCCGATCCTGGTGTCGCGGGCGATCACCGAGATGTCGGTCATCAGTGCCATCTCGAAGCCGCCGCCGAGTGCGAAACCGCTGATCTCCCCCACTGTGACCTTCGGAAAGCCCATCAGGTTGTGGTAGAAGCCGAACGAGCGGCGGTCCACCGCAAGCCGGCGGCGCTGACTCGGCCGGGCCCTCTCCTCAGGCTTCCCGGCGCCCCGCTCGCCGTACCAGCCGTAGGCGTTGTTCATGTCCGCCCCGGTGCTGAACACTCCGTCGGCGCCGCGCAGCAGCACCACGACGACGTCATCATCATCGGCGACCCGGTCCAGGCAGCGGGCCACCTCGTCACGCATCGCCGCGTCGTAGGAGTTGCGCCGACCGGGATTGTTCAGCGTGATGGTGGCGATCCGCCCGTCGGGATCGACCTCGAAGAGCACCCGGTCATCGCCTGTGTCGCTCATCGCTGGGGCTCCTGTCGTCGGCGGCCGAATCTGTTGGCGCTCACCTTCTCCGGCGGCATCGCCGCGGTGGTGACCTCGCCGGTGCACAGCAGTTCGCCGCGGTGGGACAGCCGCGCGACGGACGCCAGGCCGCGCTCGACCTCGGTGCGCACGATGTCGAAGTCCAGCTCGGTGAGCACCGGTGTCGGGCGGCGGTAGCTGACCAGCATCGAGCGGGTCCGGCCGGCCAGGCCCGCGGTGCAGCTCTGCTGCTGGATGACACAGTCGAAGAACACCCCGAGGAACCCGCCGTGCACCAGGCCCGGCGGCCCCTCGTAGGACAGCCCGAATGTGACTCGCCCGGACGCTGTTTCGTCCCCGAGGTGGTCGAAGGTGTATTCGGGAAAGCAGGGGTTGTACGCCCCGACGTCGAACGCGTGGTTGAGGTAGACCCGCCCACCGTGATCGGACTCCAGCCGCGGGGTCGCATCGACCGGGGCAACGGCGGACAGTTCACGTTCCCAGCCGGCAAGTCGCGCCACCATGTCATCGACCGCCGGATGCGGGTGCTCGAGGGAGAGCAGCAGTGCGGTCAACCGCCGCATGGCGCCGGCCGCCGCAACGGTCTGCTCCAGTGGCGATTCACCGAACCGGCCGGTGTAGCCGTCGACGGAAGCGCCCGTCACACCCGTTGCACCCGCGCCGTCAGTCATAGGCCTCTTTCTCCGCCGAACACGCCAATCGTATAGCCTACTGTAGCTATAACGATATAGCTTTGAAGGGTGGGCATCACCGTGGCCGATTCCGCTGATCCCGGGTCCGTTTCCGCCGCCGCCGGTTCGGTGACGGTGCAGCGTGATGGCGCGCTGCTCCGACTCACTCTCCAGCGTCCGGAACGCCGCAATGCGCTGAGCCCGCCGATGACCGCCACGCTGGTCGAGGCACTGACCGCCGCCGCCTCCGACGACACGTTGCGCGCGATCCACCTGCGCGGTGACGGCGCAGACTTCTGCACCGGCGCGGACTGGGTGGCCACCAATGCCGGTGACCGACGTCCGCGCACCGGCGACCTGGTCCGGCGGATTCCCCAGGCCGCGCACCGGGTGATCGAACTGCTGCACACCATCCAACTGCCGGTGGTGTGCAGCGTGCAGGGCCGGGCGGTCGGCCTGGGCGCCAACCTCGCCCTGGTCGCCGACTTCACCATCGCCGCGGACGACGCCGTGTTCTGGGAACCGTTCCTGGAGCGCGGATTCAGCCCCGACTCGGGCTCCACCTGGTTGCTGCCGCGCCTGGTCGGATTGGCCCGGGCCCGGCGCATGCTGTTGCTCGGCGAGAAGGTCAACGGTGCCCATGCGCAGGCGTGGGGGCTAATACACCAGGCGGTGCCGCCGGCGCAGGTGGACTCCACCGCCGAGGAACTGCTGGCACGGTTGACCACCGGCCCCACGGTGGCGATCGGCCTGACCAAGCAGGCACTGAACTTCGGCCAGGCCGCCACCCTGCCGCAGGCCATGAGTCAGGAACTTTTCAATCTCGAACTGAGCTGCCGCACCGGGGATTTCAAAGAAGGCCTGGCCGCGTTCGAACAGCGGCGCCCGCCGGAATTCACCGGCCGCTGAGAAAGGACTGCCGATGCCGACCTTCGACACCATCGACTACGAGCTGACCGGGCACACGGCCACGATCACACTGAATCGTCCCGAGGCGCTCAACGCCCTGAGCCCGCACATGGTCACCGAGCTGCGGGCCGCCTATGCCGAAGCCGAGAACAACGACCGGGTGTGGCTGGTGATCGTGACCGGCAACGGCCGGGCGTTCTGCACCGGCGCCGACGTCAAGGAGATCCCCGGCGACGGCAAGGTCGTCAACGAGCGGCCCTACCTGTCCACCTACGAGCAATGGGAGGCCCCGCAGGAGGGCACCCCGCCGTTCCGGACGATGGCAAAGCCGGTGTTGGCGGCCATCAACGGAATCTGTTGTGGCGCCGGCCTGGACTGGGTCACCACCGGTGACATCGTGATCGCCTCGGACCGGGCGACGTTCTTCGACCCGCACGTCTCGATCGGACTGGTCGCCGGGCGCGAGGTGGTGCGGCTGGCCCGGGTGCTGCCCCGCTCGGTCGCGCTGCGGATGGCGATCATGGGCAAACACGAGCGGATGGACGCCCAGCGTGCCTATGAACTCGGGATGATCAGCGAAGTCGTGGAGCATGACCGCCTGCTGGAGCGGGCCCATGAGATCGCCGGCATCGTGAACTCCAATGCCCCGCTGGCGGTTCGCGGAACACGTTTGGCGATCCTCAAGGGCCTAGACCTGCCGTTGCATGAGGCGGAGATGCTCGCCGAGGCGTTCCGGGAACGTAACCTGCACACCGCCGACTCCCTCGAAGGCCCGCAGGCCTTCGTGGAGAAGCGGACACCGGATTGGCAGTGCCGATGACCTTCGAAACGATCCTGCTCGACGTCGACCCGGCCGACCACGTCGCCACCATCACCTTGAACCGGCCGGAGCGGCTCAACGCGTTCAACCGCACCATGTGCGAGGAGATGATCGAGGCCTGGCGCGCCGTCAAACTCGACGAGTCCGTACACGCCGTGGTGCTGCGCGCCGCCGGCGACCGGGCCTTCAGCGCCGGCCTGGACGTCAAGACGCCCTATGGTCAGCCCGACAACGTCTGGAATCACGAGGATCCCGGCGAGGCGCTCAGTCCCAAGTGGCAGAAGATGTTCAAGCCGGTCGTCTGCGCGGTGCAGGGGATGTGCACCGCGGGCGCGTTCTACTTCGTCAACGAATCCGATGTGGTGATCTGCTCGACCGACGCGACCTTCTTCGACTCCCACGTCTCGGCCGGACTGGTCTGTGCCCTGGAGCCGATTGGGCTGATGCGCCGGATCGGGCTGGGTGAGACCCTGCGGATCGCACTGATGGGCAACGACGAACGCGTCAGCGCCGACACCGCGTTGCGGATCGGGCTGGTGACCGAAGTCGTGACACGCGAACACCTCTGGGCTCGGGCGCATGAGATCGCGGCCAGCATCGCGGCCAAGCCGCCGACGGCCACCCAGGGCACGGTCAAGGCGATCTGGGAATCGCTGGACAAGCCCTACCGGGCCGCCATGGACCAAGGCCTCATCTACACCAGGCTGGGTAATCCGCTGGGCAAGGCCGAGCTCGACGCTTCGGTGACGCGGCCCGCGGACCCGCCGAGGATCCGTTGATGGCGCACCCGCTGACCGAACGGATCGCCGCGGCGCTCGATCTGGCGCCCGGGGATCCGGCTGTCGAGTACGAAGGCGCCTGGCACACCTGGGGGCAGCTCGGCGAGACCGCCCGAGCGATCGCTGCGCTGACCCCACCCGGTGGCCGGATCGGAATCCTGTTGCGCAACCGGCCCGCCCACGCCGCGGCCCTGCTCGGGGTGCTGCTGGGCGAGGGCTGCGTGGTGGTGATCAACCCGTCACGCGGCGATGAGCGCACCCGCGCCGACATCGCGGCGCTGGCATTGCCGGTGATCATCGGCGCGCCCGAGGATCTGGCCGCCCTGGTCACCACCGATAGGTCCACCACGGTGGTGGCCCTCACCGACGGGCCGCCGCAGATCACCCGGGCCGCCGCACCCCGCCCGGATGCCGGGCGACCCGGTGTGGCGGTCTGGATGCTGACCAGCGGCACCACCGGCCCGCCTAAGCGTGTCGATCTGCGCTACGACATGCTGGCGCACAGCGTGATCGGCTCCCCGCAGCCACCGGGTCAGCCGCGCCGCGGGGTCGCGATCGTCAACTCGCCGCTGGTGCACATCGGCGGCGTATACCGGATCCTGCAGTGCGTCGCCGAGGCCAGACCCTTTGTGCTGCTGGATCGATTCGATCTGGATCGGTGGGCGGCCGCGGTACGCGCCTACCAGCCGAAGGCGGTCTCGCTGGTACCGGCCGCGCTGCGCATGGTGTTGCATTCCGAGCTGACCCGCGAGGATCTGGCCAGCGTGCGGGCGGTCACCTCGGGCACCGCACCCCTGTCCGCCGACGACGCCGACGCGTTCACCACCAAGTTCGGCATCCCGGTGCTCACCTCCTATGCGGCAACCGAATTCGGTGGCGGGGTGGCCGGCTGGACACTGACCGACTACCAAAAGCACTGGAAAGCCAAGCGCGGCAGCGTCGGCCGAGCCAGCCTGGGCGCCGCACTGCGGGTGGTCGGCGACGACGGTTCGCCGCTGGGACCCGATCAGCCCGGCCTGTTGGAGGTCAAGCCGGGCCAGCTCGGTCCGGGCGCGGACTGGATGCGCACCACAGATCTAGCGCGCATCGACACCGACGGTTTCCTGTGGATCCTGGGCCGGGCCGATCAGGCCATCATCCGTGGCGGTTTCAAGGTGATGCCCGACGACGTGCGGGTGGCACTGGAGGCGCACCCGGCCGTCAAGGGTGCCGCGGTGGTGGGCCAAGCCGATGATCGGCTCGGGCAGACGCCGGTGGCCGCGGTCGAGCTGCGCTCGGGAGCCCACGCCGATGCCGGGGCGCTGACCGACTTTCTGAGCACCCGGTTGGCGCGCTACGAGATCCCCACCACCATCGCGATCGTCGACGCGCTTCCCCGAACACCCTCGGGAAAGGCCGATCTGAACGCGGTACGTGAACTGATCGGTGAGCATGGTCGCTGACACGCTGCCGCAGATCTGGCGCAGCCATGCCGGGTCGCAGATCCCCCTGCTGATCTGTGACTCCGAGCGGCTCAGCTACGCCGACGCCGAGCATCGCTCGGCGCTGCTGGCCCGCCGGCTTGTCCGTCTGGGGCTCGGCCGGGGCAGCCATGTCGGGGTGCTGTACCCCAACGGCGCGTCCTTTGTGGTCGCGGTGCTGGCCGCCGCCCGCATCGGTGCGGTGGTCATCCCGTTCGCCACCTTCGCCACCGCACCGGAGCTGCGCTTCCAGCTCAGCCACGCCGACGTGCAGGTGCTGCTGGCCGCCGAGTTCTACCGATCCCACGACTACCGCCAACGACTTTCCGAAGCGCTCGACGATGTCGACATCAACAGTGGTAAGGCACTTTTCAGCGTTCATGCTCCGCAGCTGCGTCGGGTGATCTTCGACGCCGACGGTCCGTGCGCCGACATCGCCCGCCCGGAGCTGCTGGCCGCGCTGGAGGCTGACGTCGACGGCAGCGATCCACTGGTCATCATCTACACGTCGGGATCGTCCGGCATCCCCAAGGGTGTGGTGCACACCCACGCCGGACTACTCGGTCATCAGCGCTACCTCAACGAGGTCTGCGGAATCACCTCCGACGACATACATTTCAGCAACTCGCCGTTCTTCTGGATCGGGGGTTTCGCCTTCGCGCTGCTGGGCACCGTGCTGGCCGGATCGACCCTGCTGTGCTCCAACGCCACCGATGCGAGCGAAACCCTGGATCTGCTGGAAGCCGAGAGACCCACCTTGGCAAACGGTTTCGCCAGTGGCGTCGCCGGACTCATTCACCACCCGAGCCTGGGTGCACGGGATCTGTCCAGCGTGCGCCGCGGCAACCTGTACCCGATCATGGCGCCCGAGGTTCGGCCAGACGACCCCGGGTTGCGGCACGGCATGCTCGGGATGACCGAGACCGGCGGCCCGGTGCTGCTCAGCGATGACGTCACCGACCAGCCCGAGCACCGGCGCGGCAGCTTCGGCAAGCCGGCGCCGGGGATCGAGTGCCGAGTCGACGACGGCGAGCTGCTGATCCGCGGACGCCATGTGATGCAGCGCTATCACCGGCGCAGCCGCGAGGAATGTTTCGACGCCGACGGCTGGTTCCACACCGGGGATCAGGTCCGCACCGACGCTGACGGCTTCTACTACTTTCTGGGCCGCCGCGACGCCATGATCAAGACCGCCGGCGCCAATGTCTCCCCAGCCGAAGTGGAGCGCGCGATCGCCAAGGTCACCGGCGGCGTCACCGCCCACGTGATCGGCATCCCCGACCCCGACCGCGGCCAGGTGGTGGCAGCCGTGCTGGTGGGCACCGACACCGACACCGGTGCGCTGCGCGAGCTGCTGCGCGCGGAGCTCTCGGCGTACAAGATCCCCCGCCTGTTCGCCACCGTGGCGCCCGGCGCGGTTCCACTGCTGTCCAGCGGCAAAGTCGATCTGCGCCGGCTGGCCGAGGTGTTCGCGGCGGTGCCGAATGCCTGATACCGCAACGATCGACGCACTGGTTCGCTCCCGTGCCGCCACCTACGCGGACAAGCCGGTGGTCATCGATCCCGATACCCGACTCAGCTACGCCGGCCTGGACACCTCGTCGCGGGAGTTGGCCGCGGTGCTGGTGCAGGCCGGTGTCGTCAAGGGCACCCGGGTCGGGTTGATCATGCCCAACAGCGTCGCCTGGGTCCGTACGGCGATCGCCGTGACCCGGATCGGCGCTGTGCTGGTACCGCTGAGCACCCTGCTGACACCCTCGGAGCTGCGCGCACAACTGCGGGCCGCCGCGGTGCAGGTCCTGATCGGCGTCGAGGAGTTCCGGGGCCACCGGTACCTCGACGGACTGCCCAATGAGCGCTCGGTGGATCTTCCAGCACTGCAACAGGTCTGGCCCACCGAACGCCTGGCCGCGGCCGCCGCGGAACCCGGCCCGGTCCGGGTGCTCGACGCGATGATCGAGTCGGTGACACCCAGCGATCCGCTGGTGGTCATGTTCACCTCCGGAAGCAGTGGACCGCCCAAAGGGGTGCTGCACTCCCATGGCAGCGCCCTGGGCGCGGTGGCATCCGGCCTGGCCGCGCGCTGCATCACCGCCGACACCCGGCTGTACCTGCCGATGCCGTTCTTCTGGGTCGGTGGCCTCGGCGGCGGGGTGCTGTCGGCACTGCTGGCCGGGGCCACCCTGGTGACCGAGGAGATCCCGAGACCGCAGACCACGTTGAGTCTGCTGGAATCAGAACGCGTCACGTTGTTTCGCGGGTGGCCAGACCAGGCGCAGGAGTTGGCCAGGCACGCCGGCTCCGCGGACCTGTCGGCGCTGCGACCCGGCAGCCTCGAGGCCCTGCTGCCGGCGGCGCTGCGCTCCGAACCCGGGGCGCGGGCCAACCTGTTCGGGATGACCGAGAGCTTCGGCCCGTACTGCGGCTACCCCGCCGACACCGACCTGCCGGCGGCGGCGCGGGGAAGTTGCGGAAAACCGTTCGCCGGCATGGAGGTTCGGATCGTCGATCCCGACACCGGGCTGCCGGTGGCCGCCGGGACGGCCGGTGAGATCCAACTGCGCGGCCCGCACACGCTGCGCGGCATCTGCGGCCACAGCCGGGAGGACATCTTCACCGTCGACGGCTACTACCGCACCGGCGACCTGGGCCGCCTCGACGACGACGGATTCCTTTTCTACCACGGCCGATCCGACGACATGTTCAAGGTCAGCGGGGCCACGGTGTATCCCAGCGAGGTGGAGAGGGCGTTGCGGGCCATCGACGGCGTGACGGCAGCGTTTGTGGCCAGCGTGCCCGAAGGCGACCGGTTCCAGGTGGGCGCGGCGGTCTGCGGTGACGGGTTGACGGTCGAATGGCTGCGCGAGCAGGCCCGCACGCTGCTGAGTGCCTTCAAGGTGCCGACGGTGTGGCTGCTCGTCGCGGGCCCCGACGCCGTGCCACGCGGACCGACCGGCAAGGTCGACAAACGGCGGCTGCGGGAGTTGCTCACCGCGGTCAGCGCATCAGATCCCGTCAACCAGGGCGCCGGACCCTAGATCGGTTGTGCTGCAATGCCTTTTTCAACTTCACGCAGGTGGGGCGTGGCGCTGATGCTGGCGTCGGCCGCCTGGGCGACGACGGTTCCCGCAGTGTCCCACGCGGAGGACTCACTCAACGCCCTGATGATGGGCGGAACCGGTATGCCGACGCCCAGCCAGGCCTGGCGCGACGCGATCATCACCGACTACATCAACCCTGCGACCGGCGGGAACTACACCCCGGTTCTGGTGGCGACACCGGAGTCGTTCGCCAGCGACTCCGTTCCGATCGGCCTGTCCAACCTGTTGGCTGCTATAGCCGCCCAGCAAGCGGCATATCCCGGGCAGCCGTTGCTCGTCGAAGGCTATTCGCAGAGCGCGATGATCGCGACCATGGCAAAGGCCCACTTCGCGGAACTGGCGGCATCCGGGCAACCGATACCCGACATCACCTTCCTGCTGCTCGGCTCGTCCAGCCGTCCCAACGGCGGCGAGGTGGCGCGGTTCGACGGGCTTTCCATCCCCGGAATGGGCGGCCTCTTTCCCGGTGCCGGACCGACCGATCTGGGTATCCCCACCATCGACATCTCCAAGCAGTACGATTTCTTCTCGGACTTCCCGCAGTACCCGTTGAACCTTGTGGCAGTGCTCAATTCGTTCTTCGGGATCATCTACGCCCACGCCGCCTACGGCGACGGCGCCATTCCGGGTTTTCCGGCACTCTGGCCGCCGTCGGACCCGTTGGCCGGCCCCTACGCCGACGAATACCTGCTCGGCTCCACCGAGGTCGTCAAGCAGGTGGAGGGCGACACCACGTTCTACTTCATCCCGTCGACGACGATCCCGCTGCTGGGTCCGCTGATGAGTCTGGGCGTGCCCCAGCCCGTCCTCGACATCCTGCAACCGGCGTTGCGGGTGATCATCGAAGCCGGCTACGACCGGTCGGTTCCGTTCGGTGAGCCGACACCGATCCAGCTGATTCCTTCGCTGGATCCGGTCACCTTCGGCATCGAGTTCGCCAGAGCGCTCGTGACGGGCGCCGACAATGCCGCAGCCCTGTTCGGCACGCACCTTCCGGGTTACGACGACCTGGACAGCGCTCTGGCACAAGCACAGTCATGGGTGTGGGAGAACATCGGCGACTCCTATCACCAGGCGGTGACGCAACTCAACGCGGACTTCAACCCGTTCACCGCGTTCTTCGCTATCGAGGGACCCATCGGGCAGAGCATCCAGGATCTCCTGGACGTGACCGGTATCCAGCAGGCTCTGATCGACCCGATCCTCGGAATCATCGGACCGTTCGGCGGTCTGTACACCAGTTGAACCAACAACGGAGGGAACGAAAATGACAGGTCGACTGACCGACAAGGTGGCATTCATCACCGGCGCGGCGCGGGGGCAGGGGCGCGCTCATGCCGTGCGGATGGCCGCCGAGGGTGCGGACATCATCGCGATCGACGTGGCGGGCAAACTGCCGGACTGCGTGCCCTACCTTCCGGCGAGCCCGGAGGATCTGGCCGAGACCGAGCGACTGGTCGAGGAGACCGGCCGGCGCATCATCTCCTCGGTGGTCGACACCCGCGACTACGACGGGTTGCGCGAGGCCGTCGACGACGGGGTGGGCAAGTTGGGGCGGCTGGACATCATCGTCGCGAACGCCGGCGTGGCGGCCCCGCAGGTCTGGGATGCCATCACGCCGGAGAACTTTCGCGATGTGATGGACATCAACGTCACCGGTACCTGGAATACCGTGATGGCGGGCGCTCAGCACATCATCGATGGAAAGCGCGGCGGCTCGATCATCTTGGTCAGTTCGGCCGCCGGCCTGAAGATGCAGCCGTTCATGGTGCACTACACGGCCAGCAAGCACGCCGTCACGGGCATGGCCCGCGCGTTCGCCGCCGAACTGGGTAAGCATTCGATTCGGGTGAACAGCCTGCATCCGGGCGCGGTCAATACCCCGATGGGGACCGGCGAGATGATGGCGGCGTTGAACACCGCCAACGAGACCAATCCGCAATTGATGCAGATGGTCACGCCGTTCCTGCCCGACTGGATCGCCGAACCCGAGGACATCGCCGACACGGTCTGCTGGCTGGCCAGCAATGAGTCGCGATTGGTCACCGCAGCGGCGATCGCGGTTGATCTGGGCTCTACCCAGTACTAGGCAGGTCCTCGTCGGTGAAGCCGAATCGGTTGGCGAGCTCGTCGTAGTCCATGGCCTCGTAGCTGCGGACCAGCCCCTCGAAGGCTTCGTCATAACCGGGCTCGCCAGGCAGGGGTTCGTCGAGATCCGGCCAGCCCGGTGGTGGTGGTTCGGGGTCCGGCGGCTCAACTTCAGGTGCGGCCCGGTGGTAGTCGAGGACGGCTTCGATGAGGTGGAAGGGGTTGATCCGAGGTTGGCCGTGGTCGAGTCTGGGTGGCGGGATCCATTCGACCCGTCCGGTCGCGCCGAGTTGGGTGGTCCAACCCTGTTCGCTGGCCATCCGGTTGTCCGGAGCGCACGCCAGCGCCAGGCCATCGACATTGGTGTGGCCGTTGTGCGCCCAAACCTGTAGGTGATGGGCCTGGGACAGATACCCCGAAACGGTGCATCCCGGCCGGGTACAACCGCGGTCGCGTGCGTGCAGCACGATGCGTTGATCGGCGGAGGCGAGGCGTTTGGTGCGGCCCAGCCACAAGGCTCGGCCCTGCCCGTCGAAGATGCTCAGGTAATGCCAGGCGTGCGAGGCCATGCGCAGCAGATCGCGCATGGGCAGCAGGGAGCCGCCCGCTGTGTGTGCCTTGCCGGCGGCGGCCTGCAGTTCGGCCAGGGTGGTTGAGACGATCACGGTGACCGGCAGGCCGTTGAGTTGGCCCAGATCCCCACACGCCAGTGTCGCCCGCAAAGCTGCCAGCAGCCCATCGTGTTGACGCTGATCGCGGGTGCGGTGATCGTGCTGGATCTGCTCCTGACTCGGTGTGCCGGACACACAGGGTTGCTCATCGGCGGCATTGCACATCCCCGGGGCGGCCAGTTTGGCCAGCACCGGCTCGAAGACCGCCCGCAGTTCCGGGCTGATCGTGCCGGACAGCCTGCTCAGTCCGTCGGCTCGTTGCGGCCCTAACCGCAGCCCGCGCTGGGCTTGGCGTTGGCGGTCATCGGGTTCGTCACCGTCTTGATCCAGAACGGCGACCAGGTGCACCGCCAACCTCCCGAATGCCTCCGGGGCAAACAGCGTCGCCAGTTCCGCCAGATCACGCTCGGCGCGCTCCCGATCCGCAGCAGCCACCCGGGCCGGGATCTTGTCCATCGCCTTGCGGGCGATCGCCACATGCTCAGGCCCGACCTGCCCGGCGGCCTGCGCGGCGGCCAGCGCCGGCAACACCGGCTCCAAAGACTCCCCCGACATCGCCGTTCGCGGACCCACACCGCAGCGTCATCGACGCGCCGCCGTGCTTCTTTGGCACTGATCCGCAACCGCTCACTCAACGCCTTGGCCAGTGAGCATCCCGCCAGCGCCTCGCAATGGCCCTCGGCCACGAAGCGGGCCATGATCTGGTGATCGATCACCGGGGCCTGCCGGGCCAGTGTCTCCCGGCGGGCCAGCACCTCCACCAGTTCCTCGGGGCTCAACGCATCAAACGAACACTTCGCCAACTGGGCATAGATCGCCTCCATCGCATCGATACACCCCATGATGGTGTCCCGATCGGCGAGCGCATCCCTACCCATAGACCGAACGCTAGTGCGAAGGTCCGACAAGTAGCCCGGACCTCTACTGCTGCCGGGCCAGCCGCTCGTCGTGCAGGCGCACCAGCTCCCGGAAACGCAGCCGGTGATACTGCGGGACGGGCTGAATCCCCCACTGATCGCGGGCCGTGTCCTTGCCCTCGGCTCCTTCCGGCGGCCCGAACGGCGTATAGGGGTGCTTGCACTCCAGGGTGTCGTCGGAGAACCGGTTCTTGAGCAGTTCGCTGCAAATCTGGGTGAGGCTCAGCGTCGGGTAGCCGTAGTAGACCGCCATGAACGGCAGCGTGAAGGCCCCTTCGATGACCAGCGCGACCAGGCACACCAGGGTGGCGCGCTTGATCCACTTGTGCATCCGTGCGTAATACGGCGTGGTGCCCGGCGGCAGATCCTCGGCAACGGCAGCGTCCATTGTTGTACTCCTTGACCTAGTCGGAGAAGATTTCCCGATTCACCGTGTGCAGGTACGGGATCGCCAAAAACGGTGTGATGTAAAAGATGTCGTAGAGCCACCAGCCGATCACCGGGAAAACCACACCGGCATAACGCACATCGGCATACATGGTCATGTTGAACACGTAGAGGATCCAGATCAGTACGCCCATCCAGCAGGTGACGACCATCCATTGGTGGCCCCAGCGCTTCATCTGCAGGAATCCGATCGCGGCGGCACAGCGCATCGCAAATACCGTCAGGATCATGCCGAACACCATGGACTTCTCGCCGGGTGCCCCCGAGCCGCCGATCCAAAGCTCGTTGTAGTGCCAGAAGTATCCGGCGTCGAACATCGAGCCCCACCCGACCATCAGCACCCGGTTGACCAAGGTGTGGTTGGCGATCAGGTCCAGCGACCACCCGAGGCTGTTGAGTGCGCCGTCGATCAGGACCAGATAGCCGATCAACGTGACGATCATCGGCCTCACCGCCAGGCCGGCCTGCAGCGACTGCCGCTGTAACCACACGCCCCGCAAGAAGATCGGCAGTCCGATGATGCCCGGCACCCACATCCCCATCAGCGCCGCACCGGCGATCATCCACCGGTCGGCACGCCACTGGGCGCTGCGGGACTCCTCGTGATGCTCCTGCAGACCCGCGAAGTCCGCCGGAACCGTCACAGCTGCCACCAACCGCGGGCGAACGACATGTAGAGCTGAATGCCGAACATGATGGCCAAGTAGCCGTAGATGAAGACTTGAAAGACGATCAGGGCTCGCTTGCGTTTGCGCTCCTGCTGGTCCATGTCTGCGAATTCCCTTCTTAGTGGGCCGGTTTGGTGGTGAACACGCCGGCCGCGACTTCGCGCAGTCCGTCGTGAATGCCGCCGTCGGTGGTGAGCGGGGCCAGGATGCAGGCTTCGGCGGCTTCGATCTCGGTAGCCCCGTCAGCCACCAGGTGGGCGGCGCTGACCAGCGCCCTGGTCGACGGCGGCTCGAAGTGAAACGCCTGGTCCGCGGTGCGCAGCGCATCGGCACACGCCACCAGCCGATCGGCGACCGCCGCTTCGACGCCGGTTTCGGCGACGATCACCGCCGCCTCCCGGTCCGGCGGCAGATAACCCATCGCCAACGTGGCGAATCGCTGCCGGAATGACGGCTTGAGCTCCTTGAGAGAACTCCGGTAGGCCGGGTTGTAGGAGCAGACCAGCATGAAAGTGTCCGGGGCCGTGACCACTTCGCCTGCACGATCCAGAAACAGGCAACGTCGGTGATCGGTCAGGGAATGCAGGATCGCCAACGAATCGTGCCGTGCCTCCACGACTTCGTCGAGGTAGCAGATGGCGCCTGCCTTGACCGCTCTGGTCAGCGGCCCGTCGGTCCAGATCACGTCGCCGCCGGCCACGGTGAACCGACCCACCAGATCCGAACTGGTCAGGTCGTCGTGACAGCTGATGGTGACCACCGGCCGCCCCAGCAGCAGGCCCATGTGTTCGACGAGCCTGGTCTTGCCGCAGCCGGTGGGCCCGGTCAGCATCACCGGAATGCGTTGCCGGTAGGCCCTTTCGAACAGCTGAACCTCGTTGCCGTTGGCCAGATAGGTATCGCTTGTCATCGGCGTCCTCCATCGTTGTCGTTCATGCGGCCACCAGCTCCCGGTGCACGTGGGCCAGCACTCGCGGAAGCTCCTCGATACGCCGGATGCGCCTGGAGCAGCGCACTCCGAACACCTCCGGCAACGGGTCGACCCGGACCGGACCGACCCCGACGTAGTAGATGCAGACCCCGGCGTCGTCGGCCTCGCGGACCGCGTGCGCGACGTCGGCCCAGGCGTAGCGGCCCTCGTAGCCCTCGTCGGACATCAGGCCGTCGCCGATCACGATCAGCAACCTCCGCTGCGCCGGCTGGGCGAGGAGCCTGCTGGTCAGATGCCGAAGCGGAGCGCCCAGCCGGGTGTAGCCGCCGGCCAACAGCCCGAAATCGCTGGGCGCCACCAACCTGCGATCCTCGAAGTCCTTCAGGCACTGCACCACCACGTGGTGGCGGGTGTTGCCGGTGAACGCGAAGACGCCGTGTCGCTGGTGAGCGCGGTACATCGCACCCGAAAGCGCATCGGCGCAGGCCAGTTCCAGGCGGAACAGCCGGCCGCCGTGCACTCCCAGCGATGAGCTCGCGTCGAGCAGCAGTGCGGTCGTCACGTCGCGGCCGGCGGGGAGCAGCTCGCGAAAGATGCGCGGCTCGCCGGCGTAGCCGGTCACGGTGTCGAGATGGTGGCGGACGTAGGCGTCGACGTCGAGGTCGGATCCGTCGTCCAGGCCGCCGGTCATCGCCCGAACCGTGCTCTGCTCGAACCACTTCCTCAGATCCATCGGTGTCGTTGCCGCGTCTCGATGACGAGCGGTCCGGGCGTGTTCGACTACGGCGACGTGGTTGGGCAGGAAGGCACCGGTGTGGGCATTCCACTCCGGGTACGGGATACCCGGCCTGCGCTCGGCGGAGGAATAGTCGTCCTCATCCGGCCGGCTCGGCGGCGGCAGGTTGGTATTGCGCACTCCGCCCTCACCGCCAACCGGTACCGAGTAGGCGCGTGGGCGACGCTTCTGCGTGCTGGACCACGGCATGCGCCCCAGGCGGCGCACCGACTCCCCGAGGCTCCCGGCCGCGGTCCACGTCGTCGGCAACGTCCCCACCAGCGGGTGCCAGGCCAGCTCCGCCCGGGATCGGGCCAATTCGATGGCGTGGTCGAACATCTCGGTCGCAGACAGCTCGGGGTCGGCCGGTTCCATATCCGCCAGGACCCGGTGCAGCTCGGGCAGCAGACCGGGCCAGCGTCGCGCCACCCAGCCCAGTGCCACCTGTGCCTCGACGTAGGTCAGCGCACGCAGTTCGCGGGCGGTCAGGTCGGCCAGGCGGTAGCCGGCGATCCGCTCCTTGGACGGTGAACACTGCAGCGCCACACCGCAGGTCAGGGTGCGCCGGGTCCAGTCCCGCGAAACGGGGTGCGGCACTTCGACGGTGGACAGCGTGGTGGTGACGCCGAATCCGCGCCGGGCGCCGGTGACCAGACGCGCTCCCTCGCGCCGCCGGTCGCTCAACGCGACCGCGGTCAGCGAGCAGCTGCCCTCCAGCTCCAACGGGTTCATCACGCGAACTCGGCTCCCCCGTCAGAAGGTTCCGATGCTGGAGAACATCCAGTACCAGAACGCGATGATCAGACAGATGCCGCCCCATGCGGCGACGTAGCGCAGGATCTCCCAGATCCAGGCCATCAGAACCTCCTATCGTCTTCTCAATCCGAGAAGATCTCGCGATTGACGGTGTGCAGGTACGGGATCGCCAAAAACGGTGTGATGTAGAAGATGTCGTAGAGCCACCAGCCGATCACCGGGAAAACCACACCGGCGTAACGCGCATCGGCATACATGGTCATGTTGAACACGTAGCCGACCCAGATCACCACGCCCATCCAGCAGGTCACCACCATCCACTGATGACCCCACCGCTTCATCTGCAGAAACCCGATTCCGGCGGCGATCCGCATGGTGAAGACGGTCAGGATCAGCCCTACCTCCCAAGCCTTTTCGCCGGGGCCCGCCGCGCCGCCGACCCAGAGCTCGTTGTAGTGCCAGTAGTAGCCGGCGTCGAACATCGCTCCCCAGCCGTTGAGCAGCACCCGGGCCAGCAGGGTGTGGCTGGCCACCAGGTCCAGCGCCCAACCCACCGCGTTGATCGCCGCGTCGATGACGACCAGGTAGCCCAGCAGGGTGACCAGCATGGGGCGCACGGTCAGTCCGTCGCGCCCGGCCCGGCGCAGCAGCCACACGCCGCGCAGGAAGATCGGCAGGCCGAACACACCGGCAGCGGCCGTACCGATCAGCATCCCGCCACAGATCAGCCACCGATCCGCCCGGCGCTGGGCGGCCTGCGACAACTCCAGATGCTCATCGAGCGCGTGTTGCTGCGCGGTAGGCAACGCCTCATCCCCCTCGCCATGTCGATCGACTATGACGGTAGGCATATCACTGACTTAAGTCAATGACTTTCGCGCTCGACGGAGGTAGTCGTCCACCAGGTCCTGCCGAGTCGGCCAGGCGTGCGTGGTGATCAGCAGCGCGTAGAGCCCCAGCAGGAAGAAGATGGCACTGTTCATCGCGACCACCTCGGCGTCGATCTCGCCACTGCTGCGCGCGACGTCGATCTGCTCGGCCACCAACACGATCAACGGGTGATCCTCGCCCTCCTGCGCCGCCGGGCGGGTCGGGGAGAAGTGCAGCGCCAGGAAGTCGGTGAACAGCGCGTCGCCCAGGCGGTGCTCCAGGTCCATGATCAGCCGGGCGGCCTCGGTCAATACCGCTGAAATATCTTGTGGTGCTTTGAGAAAGCTCCGGAACTGCTTGGCTATCCGCTCTTCCTCGCGGCGCTCCACCTCCATCAGCACATGCTCTTTGGTGGGGAAGTGGAAGAAGAAGGTTCCGTGCGCGACGCCGGCCGCGGCCACGATGGCGCCGACGTCCGCCTGGGCCATGCCGGTCCGCTTGAACTCGGCGGTGGCCGCGCCCAGCAGGCGCTCGCGCGTCTGCAGGCGCTTGGCCTCACGTGCCGTCATCTTGTCTGACTTGCCTGCCACCGCCATGCCTGGTTCCCTCTGCCGACCGACCGGGGTTACGACAGTATCGCCCCGGGGCTCCCGGGCCAACCACGTTGACTTAAGTCAGGCGCTGCTTGTCCACCTTGCCGGTCGCATTCAGCGGCAGCTGGTCGACGAAACGCACCGAGCGCGGAACCTTGAAGCCGGCCATCCGTTCCCGGCTCCAGGCGATCAGCTCGGATTCGGTGACCGCGGGACCGGAAGGCACGGTCACCACGTACGCCCGGCCGACCTGGCCGAGCCGCTCGTCGGGAACGCCGATCACCGCGACCTGCGCTATCCCGGGATGCTCCAGCAGGAAACCCTCGATCTCTGCGGGGTAGGCGTTGAATCCGCCGACGATGAACATCTCCTTCTTACGGCCCACGATCCGCAATCGGCCCGCCCCGTCGAGGGTTCCGATGTCGCCGGTGTGCAGCCAGCCGTCGGCGTCGATCGCTTCGGCGGTGGCCTCCGGATCGTCGAGGTAGCCGGCCATCACGTTGTATCCGCGCACCAGAACCTCGCCGGCCTCGGCATCGCCGTCGATGCTGACCTCGATGTCTTCGCAGGCCCGGCCGGCGGTGGTCGCGATGTCCTCGAAGGAGTCACCGCGCCGCGAGGCCGTCACGGTCCCGGCCTCGGTGAGCCCGTACCCGGTCATGATCGACTGAAACGGCAGCTCACTGCGGATCCGCCGGATCAGGTCCACCGGAATGTCAGCGGCGCCGGTGACCGCGGCGCGCAGTGACGACAGGTCACGCCCAGCGGCGCCGCCCAGCAGCGAGTGGTACAGGGTAGGCGGGCCGGGCAGCATCGTGATGCGTTCGCGTTCAATGATCTCCAGCGCGGTGTCGACGTCGAAGACCCGCAGCGGGTACATGGTGGCGCCCCGAATGCAGGAAGCGATGCAACCCGCCTTGTAGCCGAAGGTGTGGAAGAACGGGTTGACCATCAGGTAGCGGTCGCCCTCGCGCAGGTCCGCCAGGTCGCACCATTCGGCGTAGAGCCGCAGGTTCTGCTGATGGCTCATCATCACGCCCTTGGGGCGGCCCGTCGTGCCCGAGGTGAAGATGATGTCGGCGATATCAGCACCGTCGCCGGCACGCACCAACGGCGAGCCGTCCAGGAAGCCAGATCTCAGGTCGATGACTGGGACCCCGGGCGGCGCGGTGAAATCCATCCCGAGGAAACCCTTTTCGACCAGGACCAGCTTCGCCCCACTGCGAGCGATGATGTCCGCGGCCTCGGCGGCCTTGAACCTGGTGTTGACCGGCACCAGTACGCCGCCGGCGGTGAGCAGACCGAACGCCGCGATGATCCATTCCGCACAGTTGGGCGCCCAGATCGCGGCACGATCGCCCTTACCGATGCCGGCCGCGGCGAATGCCCCTGCCGCGCAACGGACCCGGTCGGCCAGCTCGGCAAAGCTCAGCCGAACATCGCCGTCGACGATCGCCCCGGCATCCCCGAAGCGATCGCCGGCGCTCAAGACCATCTCGGGGATGGTCTGCCAGCGTGGCACTCCTAGACGGTGACGAGGCGACCGAGGTTGCCGCCCATGATCTTGGCCTGGTCGTCGACGGGAAGGTGCGACAGCGCCGTCACGTAGTGTGTTGGCTCGGCCAGGCCCTCCGGGTGCGGCCAGTCGGATCCGTAGAGCACCTGGTCCACGCCGATCAGGCTGATCAGGTCGTCGATGCCGTCTTCGTAGAAGGGGCTGACGTAGATCCGGCTCTTGATCTCCTCCATCGGGTTGCCCATGAAGGCTTCGGGCGCCTTCTTGTACACCTCGGCCATGGAGTCCAACAGCGGGGTCATCCACTTCGACCCGGCCTCGACGATGCCCACCTTGAGCTTGGGGTGGCGGAACAGCGCGCCATGAATCACCCAGGACGCCACCGCATCCTGGATCGGACGCCACTCGTTGAGGATCTGCATGGCGTTGGTCTGGAACGGCAGCATCTCCTGGGTGGCACCGTCCCACTCCGAGGTGTAGCGGGAGTAGCCGCTGTCCGAGGAGTGCATGCCGACGAACACGTCGTACTCGACGCACTTCGCCCAGAACGGGTCGAACTCGGGAAGCGCGAAGGACCGCGGCCCGCGGAAGCCGGGCACCGGCGCCGGGCGGATCAGGATGGCGCGAGCACCGCGCTTGACCGCCCAGTCCAGCTCCTCGATCGCCTTCTCGACGATGGGCAGGGTGATGACCGGCGTGGTGAAGATCCGGTTCTTGTAGTTGAAGCCCCAGACCTCGTCGAGCCACTGGTTGAGCGAGTGGATGATGACGTGGATCGCGACCGGGTCGTCGCGCAGCCGCTCCTCGATCAGGCTGGCCAGGGTCGGGAACATCAGCGAGCGGTCGACGCCGAGCTCGTCCATCAACTCCAGGCGCGGCCCGGGCTCGAAGAACGCCGGGATCGAGCGCATCGGCTCACCGAACAGCTCCCGCTTGCTCTTGCCGTCGGGGTTGCCGAACTTGAAGTACTCCTCCCAGGCACCCGGCTTGGCCACCACCGAGAACGTCGGGTTGGGGATGTACTCGCTGATCTGGCCGCGGATGGCGATCTTGGTGCGGCCGTTGATCTCGACGTACTGGACGATGTCCTTGTACTCCTTGGGCAGGTACTTGGTCATCGCCTCCGGTGGCTCATAGAGGTGGTTGTCCGCGTCGAACAGCGGGAAGGGGATCTCGACGCGGTGTGACAGTTGACCCATGAAACACTCCTTTTCGGCTTACGAGAATCATATTCTCATATCGGTGTCTGGTGCAACCTTCTCAGCAAGGTGCTTGCGCACCAGGTACTTCTGCACTTTCCCGCTGGCGGTGCGCGGGAAGTCCTCGATCGCGTGCAACTCCTCCGGCCACTTCTGCCGCGCCACACCGAGCCGCTCGAAGTGCTCCCGCAGCTCCGCCATACCCGGCAGCGCGCACTCGGGCCTGAGCCGGACCACCGCCGCGGCCCGCTCCCCCAGCCTGGTGTCGGGCACCGCGACCACCACCGCCTCGGCGACGGCCGGCATCGCCAGCAGCACCTCTTCGACCTCCACCGCGCTGATGTTCTCTCCGCCGCGGATGATCACGTCGGCCTTGCGGTCGGTGATGGTCAGATATCCGTCGTCGTCGAGCACGCCGACGTCGCCGGTGTGGTACCAGCCATCGGCGTCGAACGCCGCCGCGGTGAGCGCGTCGTCGGTGTAGCCCAGGCACAGGTCGGGCCCGCGGCTGAGAATCTCGCCGTCAGGGGCCAGCCGGATCTCCACGCCCGGCCGCGCGTCGCCGTCGGTGAACAGCCGCTTGTCCTCCGGGGCGCTCACCCCCGATCCGGAGATCGACGGATGCTCAGTGCTGCCGTAGGAACGGAACACGAAGATGCCAAGGTCGGCCAGCCGGCGGGTGACCGCGGCGGGCACCGTGGAACCGCCGAGGCCGACGTGGCGGATGTGCGCCAGATGCTCGTCGGTGAAGTCCGGATGGTCGAGCAGGCTGGTCACGAAATAGGGCGGCCCGCCGCCGATCGACACCCCCTGGGTGGCCATCAGCTTCAGCACCATCGCCGGATCCCAGACGTCGGCGAGGTCGATCGGCGCCCCCTCCAGCACCGGGATCAGGAACGCGCCCACCATCCCGATGAAATGCCCGACCGGGGTGGCGGTGAGCTGACGGCCGCGGTCCGGTGGGTAGTTGGCCAGCAGCTGACGGGTCTCGCAGCACAGCGTCTGATGACTGTGCACGACACCCTTGGGCTGCCGGGTGGTGCCGGAGGTGAAGGCGATCAGCGCCGGAGCGCCGGGATCGGTGGCCAGGACGCCGGTCATCGGCTCGTCGGCGAGCAGGTCGTCGAAATCGCGGCCGACGACCCCGACAACAGGGACGTCCGCGCTCAACTCGGGATCGAAGCTCATCCGCCCGAACCGCTCGGCGGTGATGAACACCTTGGGCCGGCTCGCGGTGAGGATGTAGCCCAGCTCCCGGGGGCCGTAGAAGTGCACGACGGGCACCACCACCGCGCCCAGGAACGACGCCGCCCAGAACGTGGCGGCGGCCTCCATCCAGTTGGGCAGCTGGAAGGCGATCACGTCGCCGGGGCCCACGCCGCGCTCCGCGAGCCCCGCCGCCAGCCGGCGGGCGACGTGCTCCACCGTGGCGAAGGTGCCGCGCCACGGACGAACCTGCGAGTGCACCTCGAAGTGACAGTCGGGCGTAGCGGCCAGCCCGGCACCGAGCACGTCACCCAGCGTCTCGCGGGTCCACCAGCCCTCGAATTCGTAGCGCCGCACCAGATCAGCAGGAATCTTTCGCATCTCGCCAGCGATGTTATTCTCCTTTTTTGAGAATGCCAATATCGTGAGTGGAGAGCCATGGCCGGGGCTGAGTTGAACGTGCAATGCGACGACGGCCTGGCCGTCATCACCATCGACCGGCCGCAGGCCCGCAACGCGATCGCCCCGGAAACGATGGACCAACTCGACCGGGCGCTCGACGAGGCGGCCGGGGCGCGGGCACTGGTCATCACCGGCGGCGGCGACCGGGCGTTCGTCTCCGGCGGTGACCTCAAGCAGCTCGCCGCCATCCGCACCGAACCGGATGCGGCGGCCATGGCCTGGCGGATGCGCACGCTATGCGACCGGATCGCGGCCTTCCCGGCGCCGGTGATCGCCGCGATGAACGGTCACGCACTGGGCGGGGGCGCCGAAGTGGCGGTCGCTGCCGACATCCGGATCGCCGCAGCGGACGTCAAGATCGCGTTCAACCAGGTGTCGCTGGCGATCATGCCGGCCTGGGGCGGCGCCGAGCGGCTGGCCGCCCTGGTGGGACGCAGTCAGGCGCTGCTGCTCGCCGGGACCGGCATCATGCTGGACGCCCCGGCCGCCGAACGGATCGGGCTGATCAACCGGGTGGTGCCCCGGGACTCGTTCGACGCCGACTGGCGTGCGCTGGCACGCTCGCTGGCCAATCCGTCGGCCGTCGAGATCAAACGGGTGATCGACGGCGCGTCACCGGACGAGGCGGTGGCGGCGTTCGCGCGGCTGTGGGTGGCCGACGAGCATTGGGCGGCCGCGGATCGGCTGGACCAGCAGCGCAGGGCGCAGAGCTAGTGCGCCGCCGACTCCGTCAGCACCGCGGCTTCGCCGGCCGGTTCGCCCTCGAGTCGGTGCAGCCAGCGTTCCACGAACTCAACGGTCTGGGCGTGGCCGAGCGTCATACCCAGCGCCTCCTGCTCGATGATCAGCATCCGCGACGCGCTGGTCATCAGCACCATCAGCACCGTCGGCGGGAATTCCTGCGTGTCGATGCCGTAGCGCTGCAGCAGTCCGGCCACGGCCTCGATCTGCTCGGCGCGCAGCCGTTCGGCGTAGTCGGCGATCTCGGCCCGCAGGGCCGCACGCTGATTGGCCAGCGCCATGAACTGCATGGTCAGCGCCGTACCGGCCGGGTCGGTGTTGAACCGCCACAGCGCCCACAACGGCTGCGGGGACGCCAGCACCGCGGCCTGATCGGCCAGCCCCTGGTCACCCCGGCGGCGAAACACCGCCAGGAAGAGGTCGTCCATGGTGCGGAAGTAGTAGTGCACCAACTGGTGCTTCAACCCGGCCTGCTCGGCCACCCGCCGTGAACTGACCGCGGTGGCACCGAGGGTCACCAGCAGTTGTTCAGCAGCGTCGAGCAGCAGCGTCCGGTTCTTGGCGTCCGGGGAGCCAATCCTGCGCTGCCCCTTGTCCGAATCGGTCACCTCGTGGCTCCGCATCTATGCAATCCACCTTTACACCTAGCCCGGCCAGCGTAATGCCCGGCAAGCCTTGACCCCCCAACCCCGCCCATGCTAAGCAAGTGCCCAGCACTTGTCAGGCTGTTCAGCAGAGAGGTCCACCTTGACTGACTTCGACACCATCGACTTCTTCACCGATCAGACCCTGGTGCCCGACCCGCACCCGTACTTCGACCACCTGCGGGCCAAAGGCCCGGTGACCCCGCTGGGCGTCTACGACGTGATCGCGGTGACCGGCCACGAAGAGGCCAACGAGATCTACCGCGACTCCGACACCTACTCCAACCTGGTGGCCGTCGGCGGCCCCTTCCCGCCGCTGCCGTTCAGCCCTGAGGGCGACGACATCAGCGAGCAGATCGAGGCGCACCGCCACCTGATGCCGATGACCGAACACATGGTCACCATGGACCCGCCGATGCACACCAAGGCCCGGTCGCTGCTGAGCAGGCTGCTCACCCCCAAGCGGCTCAAGGAGAACCAGGACTTCATGTGGCAGCTCGCCGACCGGCAGCTGGACTACTTCGCCGACAACGGGAAGTGCGAATTCCTCTCCGAGTACGCCCGGCCGTTCGCGCTGCTGGTGATCGCCGACCTGCTCGGGGTTCCCGAGGAAGACCGCCCGGCATTCCAGCAGGTGCTCGGCGCACCGCAGCCGGGCGCTCGCATCGGCTCGCTGGACCACGAGGAACTGGCGCATGACCCGCTGGGCTGGCTGGACGACAAGTTCAGCCGTTACCTCAGCGAGCGGCGTGAGAGCCCGCGCGGTGACGTGCTGACCGATCTGGCCACCGCCACCTACGAGGACGGTTCGATCCCCGAGATCGCCGACGTGGTCAAGAGCGCCACCTTCCTGTTCGGCGCCGGGCAGGAGACCACCACCAAATTGCTCAGTGCCGCGTTGCGGTTCCTGGCCGAGGACCCCTCGCTGGTGGAGGCGCTGCGCTCGGACCGCAGCAAGATCCCGCTCTTCCTCGAAGAGACGCTGCGGATGGAGAGCCCGGTCAAGACCGACCCCCGGCTGGTCCGCAAGACCACCACGCTGGGCGGGGTCACGCTCAAGGCCGGCACCGTCGTGGTCATGTTCCCCGGGGCGATCAACCGCGACCCACGCAAGTTCGACGAGCCCCACGAGTTCCGCATCGACCGGGCCAACGTGCGCGAGCACCTGGCGTTCGCCCGCGGCACCCACACCTGCCCGGGCTCACCGCTGGCCCGCGCCGAGAGCCGAATCTCGTTGGAGCGCATCCTCGATCGGATGACCGACATCCGGCTCGACGAGGCCGCGCACGGCCCGGCAGGCGACCGCAGGTTCACCTTCGAGCCGACGTTCATCCTGCGTGGCCTGACCGAACTGCATCTGGAATTCACCCCGGTGGCGGCTCCGGTCCCGGCCGCCCTCTGACCGCAGCTCTCTTCAGGGAAGGACAACCATGACGGCCAGCACCACCGAGGCAGCGCGCTACGACCCGTATGACGTTGAACTCAACAACGATCCGTACCCGATGTTTCGCCGGCTGCGCGAAGAGGCGCCGCTGTACTACAACGAAGAGCACGACTTCTACGCCTTGAGCCGGTTCGACGACGTCCACGCCGCGTTCACCGACTACCAGACCTTCAGCTCGGCCAAGGGCGCGGTTCTGGAGATCATCAAGTCCGGCATGGAGATTCCGCCGGGGATCCTGATATTCGAGGACCCTCCGATCCACGACATCCACCGCAACCTGATGGCCGGCATGTTCAGCCCACGCCGGATGAACGCCCTGGAATCGCAGATCCGCCAGTACTGCGCGCGCTGCCTGGACCCATTGGTGGGCACCGGGAAGTTCGACTTCGTGGGCGACCTCGGCGCGGAGATGCCGATGCGGGTGATCGGGATGCTGCTGGGCATCCCCGAGGACGACCAGAAGCGTGTCACCGACCACGGCGATGCCACCATCCGCACCGAGCCCGGTCAGAAGATGACCGACAACCCCGACGGTCCGATCGCCACCGGCGACGTGTTCGCCGACTACATCGACTGGCGTGCCAAGCACCCCTCCGACGACCTGATCACCGAATTGATGAACGCCGAGTTCGAAGACGAGCACGGCGTCCGGCGCAAGATGGGCCGCGAGGAACTGCACCTGTTCCTGACGGTGCTGGCCACCGCCGGAAGTGAGACCACCACCCGGCTGATCGGTTGGGCCGGAAAGGTTCTGGCCGAACACCCCGACCAGCGCCGCGAGATGGCGAACAACTTCGCGCTGATCCCGCGGGCGGTCGAAGAACTGGTCCGGTTCGAACCGCCGGCACCGCAGGCAGCGCGCTACGTCACCCGCGACATCGAGTACTACGGCCAGACGGTGCCCGAGGGTTCGGCGATGTTGCTGCTCATCGGTGCCGCCAACCGGGACCACCGCAGGTTCCCGCCGGACGGCGACGTGTTCGACATCCACCGCGAACGCCGCCCGCACCTGGGCTTCGGTCAGGGCACCCACTTCTGCGTGGGCAACGCGCTGGCACGGTTGGAGGCACGGATCGCCCTGGAGGAGATCCTCAAGCGCTTCCCCGACTGGGACGTCGACCTCACCGCGACGTCGATCTCCCCGACGTCGACGGTGCGAGGCTGGGTCTCGATGCCGGCGATCATCCCCTGAATCAGATTCCGTACCAAGACGAATTGAGGTTTCCATGACCGGACGCGTAGAAGGCAAGGTCGCATTCATCACCGGCGCGGCACACGGCCAGGGTCGCAGCCACGCGGTGCGACTGGCCGAGGAGGGCGCCGACATCATCGCGATCGACGTGTGTAAGCCGATCGTCGCGAACTCGCCCATCCCGCCGGCCACGCGTGCGGAACTCGCCGAGACCGTCGACCTGGTCAAGGCGCGCGGCCGCCGGATCTTCACCGCCGAGGTCGACGTCCGTGACTACGACGGGCTCAAGGCCGCGGTGGACGCCGGGGTGGAAGAGCTGGGCCGGCTGGACATCATCGTCGCCAACGCCGGCATCGGCAACGGCGGCGACACCCTGGACCAGTGCAGCGAACACGACTGGCAGGAGATGATCGACATCAACCTGTCCGGCGTGTGGAAGACGGTCAAAGCCGTTGTGCCGCACCTGATCGCCGGCGGCAGGGGCGGCTCGATCGTCCTGACCAGCTCGGTGGGCGGGCTGAAGGCCTACCCGCACTGCGGCAACTACGTGGCGGCCAAGCACGGCGTGGTGGGCATCATGCGCTCGTTCGCCGTGGAGTTGGGCCACCAGAACATCCGGGTCAACACCGTGCATCCCACCCACGTCAGCACCGGGATGATCATGAACGAGGGCACCTGGAAGATGTTCCGCCCCGACCTGGAGAACCCGGGCCCCGACGACATGGCGCCGATCTGCCAGCTGTTCCACACCCTGCCCATCCCGTGGGTGGACGCCGTGGACATCAGCAACGCCGTGCTGTTCCTGGCCTCCGACGAGGCGCGCTACATCACCGGCGTCACCCTGCCGGTGGACGCGGGCAGTTGCTTGAAGTGACCTCACCGGCCACTCCCGACAGCTGGGAGGCAATCTCACCGGAGTGGATGACCGCGACGCTCAGCGGTCACCACCCCGGTGCGGTCGTGGAGTCGGTCGCGGTCGCGTTGCGCGACGACGGCACGAACCGGCGAGCACGATTGGCATTGCGCTACTCGCGGGGCAGCGGGCCGGACACGGTCTTCGTCAAAGCGGTCGATCCCGAACATGCCGACCTGGTCGAGTTGACCAGCGGTCTCTACCACGAGCCGCGCCTGTTCCTGTCCGACATCGTTCTGCCGCTTGATCATCCGAAGGTCTACCAATCGCTTATCGATGAGCAGCGCCGGGACTTCCTGCTGGTGATGGAGGACGTCGTTGCTCGCGGGGCTGAACCGCGTGACGCGACGCGACCGCTCAGTGTTGACGAGGCGGCGCAGGGGGTCCGCGGTCTGGCACGGTTGCACGGTGCGTTCTGGGGAGCACGCATCACTGACAACCCGGCGCTGGACTGGGTGGAGCCGTTCGTGCCGTTCGCCGGTTTGGAAATGGCTCCGCTCGAAGTTGCCTACCAGCGGCTGGGCGACTCGGTCCCCGCCGAGATCACCACCATGACCGGCGCGGAGCTATTCGGTGACATCTGGGCTCGTTACATCCGCGGCCTGACCCGGGGCCCACAGACCCTGCTGCACGGTGACCCGCACCTCGGAAACACCTACGTGTTGCCGGACGGCGATGTCGGCTTCCTGGACTGGCAGATGGTGCGTCACGGCAACTTCTCACTGGACCTGGGTTACTTTCTGCAGGGTGCATTGACCATTGCCGACCGGCGCACCAACGAACGCGCACTGCTGGAGGAATACCGTGGGGCCCTGGGCCTTCCGGCCGCAGAGTTGCCGTCGGCCGAAGAGATCTGGTTGCACTACCGGGCGTCAGCCGCGCACGGGTTGGCGATCTGGATCGCGACGCTCAGCGGGGGCGACAGCTGGCAGCGCCCGGACATCAGCCTGGCGTTCGCGCAGCGCTATGCCGCGACCTTCACCGATCTGGACACCCGTGCGGCATTGGACGACATTTCGAGCCTTTCCGGCTAGCCGGGGGGCTGCCGTCCGAGGGGTACGGCGGCACCGCGGCTAGCCGGGAGCGCTGCCGATCACACCGTCGGCTGCCAGCTGCGCAATCTCGGCATCGGAGAAGCCGACTTCGCGCAGCAGCTCCTGATTGTGCTCGCCGAGCAGCGGGGCGGGCCGACGATGGAACCGCTTGGGCCCCTGCGTCGGCCGCGCGGGCAGCGTGCTGTGCCGCACCGCCGGATTGACCGGGTGGTCGACCTCCTCGAAGAACCCGCGGTGCTGCAACTGAGCCAACTCGGCCTGCCGATGCGGCTGCATCGCCTTGGCCACGGGCACCCCGGCCGGCCACAGCGCCTCGACGATCTCGTCGCCGCCGCGTTCGGCACACCACTGCGCCAGTCGGGCGTCGATCAGGTCGTGGTGCTTGCGGCGCCCGGCGTGGGTGGCAAGGCCCGGGTCGCCGGCCCAGTCCGGGCGGCCCAACGCCTCGCCGAGTGCGGTCCACTGTTCGTCGGTGGCGATCGCGATGGCCACCCAGCTGTCGAGACGGCCGAACTCGTCGATATCGGCGGTGCGATAAAGGTTCTGCGGCGCGGCGGTCGGTCCGCGGTTGCCGTCGCGTTGCAGCAGCGCCCCGTAGGCGGAGTATTCGATCACCTGCTCGGCGGCGATGTTGAGCGCAGCGTCGACCATCGCCGCTTCCACCAGCAGGCCCTGGCCGGTGCGGCGGCGATGCTCCAGCGCGAGCAGCACCGCGTTGAGCGCGTGCACGCCCGCGTTGGGGTCGCCCACCGAGTACGGCTCGTACGGGTTGCGTTCCGGGAATCCGGTCAGCCAGCTGACCCCGGATGCGGCCTCGATGACGTAGGCGAACGCCGGATTGTCCCGCCAGGGGCCGTCCAGGCCGAAACCGGGCATCCGCACCATGATTGCGCGGGGCTGCAGGTCCCGGACCGTGTCGAAGCCCAGCCCGATCTGCTCGAGGACCCGGGGGGTGAAGTTCTCCACGATCACGTCGGCGGTCGCGATCAGCTTCCGCAGCACGTCCCGGCCGGCCTCGCGCTGCAGGTCGACGGTGAGGCCCTTCTTGTTGGTGTTCAGCGCCGAGAAGATCGGCGAGCGTTCCCACCACTGCGGTTCGCTGACCGGGATCCCGGCGATCAAACGGGTTCCGTCCGGCCGGCGGGCGGACTCCACATGGATGACGTCGGCACCGAGCATCGCCAGCGGGTGCGTGCAACTCGGGCCGGCCCAGAACGTGGTCAGATCCACCACCCGCAGACCGGCGAACGGCAGGACCTCGGCGCGGTCTTCGTCGCCCGGAGCGGGTCGGGCCTGCAGTGTCGAGGACCGGTAGTGCTCGGTGTGCTCACCAAGACGCGGCGCGGACTGTGGCGCCCGGAGCTCGGCGGAATCCAGCCGATAGGGCCGGGCGGGTTGGGTGAAGCCATCGGGGTGGGTGACGAACGAGCGTCGGTCCACGAAATGATCGAGTCCGGTGACGTTGGCGCCGTTGGCAACCGGAGCGTTCGGGATGCGGAACGCGGTCGCCAGTTCGCGGATCTCCTGCACCGTCTGCTCTTTCACCCAGGCGTAGATCTCCTCGGCCTTCTCGTTGGCCTGCTGAGTGATCGACAGCGGCGAGTCCTCGTCGATCCACTCCGGATGCCCGGTCATCGCGCACAGATCGAACCACTGCTGGGCGGTACCGCAGCCGACGTCGACGAGGCCGTCTTTGGCCGAGGCGATTCCGGGGACGGTGAGCTTGCGGGCGTCGCGCCAGGGCCGGCCGAGCATCTCGAAATAGGTGACCGGGAAATACGTCAGCCCGAGGACCGCGGTCTCCAGCATCGACAGGTCCAGCAGCTCACCCGCGCCGCCATCGCCGCGGGCGTACCAACATGCCAGCGTCAGCGCACTGGCATACGCCCCGGCAAGGTATTCGCCGACCTGTCCGCCGACGAATGCCGGTGGCAGATCGGGTGATCCGCGGCCGATCCCGAAGACCCCGCCGGACCAGGCCTGCAGGGTGAACTCGGTGGCGGCACGCTCGGACCACGGCCCGTCCAACCCGAACGGGGTGATGGCGGTGACGATCAGATGCGGGTGGTCGCGGCGGATCCGTTCGGGGGCATGCTGTTCGGCCGGCCCGCGTGACCACACCACCGCATCTGCGCCGGCGAGCAGGTTCTCGACGAGCTCGGGCTCGGCCGGGTCACCGATGACGCTGTGTTTGCCACCGGCCAGAAAGCTGAACAGGGCGCCCCCCTCACCGGATCCCGAAGCCGACCACGACCGCAGCGGATCACCCTGCGGTGGCTCGACTTTGATGACGTGCGCACCGCCGTCGGACAACAGCCGGGTGCAGTAAGCGCCGGCGATTCCGGTGGACAGATCGACGACGGTGAAACCGTCCAGCGGTGACACCGGCTAGCTGTCCTTGTTGCGACTGGACTTGCTCAACCGGAAATCCGGGGGGAACTTGGCGTCGTTGTCCTTGACCGCGCCGGACAGCCCGGATTCGATGGCCTCGTCGAGCATCAGGTCATCGGCGTCGGGGGCGACCCCGGAGCCCATCGATTCGAAGAACGCCGACAGCAGGCTGCCCATGTACTCACCCTGGTGCTGCTTGTAGACCTCGAAGAACATCTTTTGCATGAACACCGTGTCCACCGGCCGGTTGCGGGCGCAGGCAAGCGCGTATTTGGCGACTTCGTCTTCGAGCTGGTCGCGGGGCACCACCTTGTTGAGAAAGTTGCACTTATCCATGTCCGCGGCCGTGAAAGGCCTTCCGGTGAAGACCATTTCGGAGAACTTGCGCAGCCCCATCATCTGCACCCAGGTCCACATCCGCGGGCCCCAGCCGTAGTAGCGGAACGACGGATGCCCGAACAGTGCGTCGTCGCTGGAGATCACCAGGTCGGCGTCGGCGGCCTGGTAGAAATGCCAGCCGTAGCAGTAGCCCTTGGCCTCGACGATGCTGATCTTCTTGAGTTCCTGCAGCGGCCGGTTGCCGGCCTGCACATTGGCGTACCAGGCGCTGATGGTGGCGCCGTTGCGGAAGGTGCCCTTGGGCGGATAGTTGACGTCTTCGCCCAGGGCACCCTCCAGCTTGAGCTCGGCCAGCCGCAGCTCCGGGTTCTCGACGCCCTCCATGAACTCGGGAAGGTCGGCGCCGCTGCCCAGATTCTCTCCGACGCCGCGGATGACCACCACTTTGACGTCGTTGTCGACACTGGCGCCGCGCAGCAGGTCGGCGTAGCGAAGCCGCGCGGCGGACGTCGGCGCGTTCAGGTACTCCGGCCGATCGAAGGTGATGGTCGCGATCTTGGTGGCCGGGTCCTTGTGGTAGCGGATGATCTCCTCGGGAGTCGGCCGCTCGGATTCGCCCATCTCAGTTCCCTTCCGGCCGAAGCGGACTCGACGACAGCACCTCGTGGCCGTCCTCGGTGATCAGCACCGCCTCACGGCCGAACACCGCGCCGACGCCGGGCTCGAACACGTATCCGGTGACGGCCAGCACCATCCCCGGCTCGAGCTGCTCGGCGGCGGCGGTGGCCGGAAGTTGTGCCGACACCACCGGCGGATCGAACCCGAGCCCCAGCCCGTGTGCCACCGGCACCGGCGGCAACGGCTCACCCGAGGCGGCGTAGGCGTCCAGCAGTTCACTGCCGGACGCCCCCGGACGCAGCCGGCCGGCGAGCTTGCCCCACAACGCATCCCAGCGCCCGTAGAGAGCTTCGACTGCGGCGGTCACCGGTCCGGCGGGGTAGGTCCGGCCCACCTCGCCGACGTAGCCGCAGGCCAGCACGCCGGCGGAGAACGCCACCAGGTCACCGGGCTGCACCCGGCCGCTGCCGGCCACCCGGCGCCACGGGTGTTCCCGCGATGTCACCCAGGCGACGTCCTGGGTGGCAGGGGTGCTGTAACCGCCGGCGGTCATCGCCTCCAGCAGCACACCGGTCAGGGTCTGCTCGCTGACGCCGGACTCCAGCGCGGCCACCGCGACCGCCATCGCAGACTCGGCGACCTGCACCGAGGTCCGCAGCGCGGTGACCTCGTCGGGTGTCTTGATGCGGCGCGCGGCCCGCATCGCCAGTTCCCCGTCGACCAGTTCCGCCTTCGGGAAGGCCATCGGCAGCAGCTGGGCGAACAGCGGTGACATCGCGTCGGTGCCTACCCGCCGGGCGGTGGCCGCACCGTCGATACGCGCCAGGTTTGCGATTGTGTTGGTGGGGTTCCAGGAGATGCCGTAGAGGTTCTCGTGCGGAATGTCTTCGGGCACACCCTCATCCCAGGTGCTGAGCAGATGGATCGCCCCGGTGGCGCGGACCAGTACGCAGGTGGGCCCGAACGGGCGGGTGCCGGCCACCCAGAGCTGCGGCGCCCCGGTGATGTAGCGGACGTTGGCCTGCCGTCCCAGCACCAGCACGTCCAGGTCGTGGGCGGCCATCTGCGCCAGCGCGCGTTCGCGTCGCCCGCCGCGCAGTGCGACAGAGTCCGGCATCACCTCGGTTGCGGTCATCGTCATGGTCCTTCCCCGTAGGGCGTGTACGGGTAGTCGGTCAACGCGATCCAGCCGTCCTCGGTGACGACGACCACCTCTTCGCCCCGGTAGCCGCCGGTGCCGTCCTCCCACACCACCGGCTCGAGCACCAGCACCATCCCGGGTTCGAAGGCGAAGTTGTTGTCGAACTCGTCGCCCAGATCGGTTCCGATCATCGGCATCTCGGCGGCGTTCACCCCGATGCCGTGGCCGAGGTAGAAGTGCGGCAGCCAGGGCCGGGTTCCGTCACCGTTGGCCGCAATCGCCGCCCGAGCCAGGTCGCCGGAGGTCACTCCTGCTCGCAGCACGCCGCGCACGGCGTCGAGGATCTCCCGCCACTTGCGGAATTGGGCCTGCTGACGAGGATTCGGGTCGGCCCCCACCACCCAGGTGCGGCCGAAGTCCGAGCAGTACCCGCCGTAGGTGATCGAGACGTCGGTCCACAGCACATCGCCGGTCAGCAGTTCGCGTTCGGTGGACAGCAGCGGCAGTGCCAGATCCCCGTGGGTGGTCCACACCCCGGATTCGCGGGTGTCGGGCATGACCTGCCAGATCGGTTCCAGCATGCTGGCGCTGGCCCCCAATTCGAAGGCGTGCCGCAGGAATTGGGCCGACAGGTCGATCTGGCGGATTCCGGGCGCCAGCGCCGCCTGCACGTCGACCATGGCCTCGTCGGTGATCCGGCAGGCGGTGCGGATGCAGGCCAGCTCGTCGACGGTCTTGATCATCTTGGCGGCGCTGACGACCTGGGACGCATCCACCGGCCGCCCGCCCGGGAAGAGCCGATCCTTGGCGCGCCGCATCGCCCCGGTGCACTCATCGATTCCGATCACCGCATTGCCGGGGATCAGCTCGGCGAGCATCCGGGCGAAATGCTCTACCCCTTCGTCGAATTCGAGGTAGACCGGGCCGTGGACGTGGTCGGCCGGCAGGTCGGACTCGCCGGATGCACCCTCCCGGAACGGCAGGAACAGGTGCGGCCACTCGTCTGCGGCCAGTACCACGGCCACCGGCCGCTCGACATGGGACAGTCCGGCGTCGCCGAGCCGCCAACTGGTGCCGGTGGCGTAGGTGACGGCGTTGTTGCCCAGCAGGATCAGCGCGTCGACGCCGCGGTCGGCCATCGCCGCCCGTAGTCGCGCCCCGGTCTCGCGGCGCAGCCGGGCCCGGTCGGGGACCTCGGGTATCTCGATGCCGCCAATAGTCGCGGTCGCCGATGTCGGTGCGGTCATCACAGCCCCAGGAACGTTTTGATGTTGCCGCCGACCACCTTTGCCGCGTCCTGCGACCCAAGGGCCGCCACGACGTTGGCCAGTGACTTCTCCGAGTACCCGAACGTGCTCTCGTTGTGCGGGTAGTCCGAGGACCACATCACGCGATCCACCCCGATCTGGTCGATCAGCCGCAGACCGAGCGGGTCGACCATGAACGACGCGCTCATGTGGGTGTCCCAGTAGTGCCGGATGTCGTGCTGCAACTGGTGGGTGAACATGTGCTGGTAGGACGCCAGCAGGTGTTCGGCGTCCTGCAGGGCGGTGGGCACCCAGGCGATCCCGCCTTCGAACCAGCCGACCCGCAAGCCGGGGTGGCGGTCCAGAATGCCGGAGAAGATGTATTTCGCGAACTGCTCGCGGAACGAGTCGACATTGACCATCATGCCCACCACGACGCTGTTGACCTCGCATGGCGTCTTGGGCGGAGTCTCACCGATGTGATGGGTGATCGGCAGTCCTGCCGCTTCGATCTCGTCCCACACCGGATCCATCACCCGGGCGCCGAAGTCGATGATGTTGCCTTCGTCGTCCTTGCCGGGGTTCAGCGGCAACAGGAACGTCTTGAGCCCCAAGGACTTCAGCTCGTCCAGGGTGCGCCGGGTGCCGGCGGGGTCCCACCAGTTGATCAGGCCGACCCCGTAGAAGTGCCCGCCTGAGCGCTCCTGCAGCTCGGCCATGTACTCGTTGTAGATGCGGAAGACCCGCTCCCGCAGGTCCTTGTCGGGGAAATGAAACAGGGCGAGTACAGCGTTCGGAAACGCCAGTTCCCTGTCGACGCCGTCGGAGGCCAGCTCGGCGATACGGGCCTCGATGTTGCTGCTGGCCGCACCGGCCAAGTCGTCGTACTGCATGAGCACCGCCGAGAAGTCGCCCGGCAGGAACGACTGCCCCTTGCGGCCGACCATGTAGGCACCGTCTTCGTACCAGATGCGAGGTGCCTTGTCGCGCAACTCTTCCGGGAATCGTTCGAAGAAGATGTCGTCGGCGATCGAGATGTGGTTGTCGGCGGAGAACACCTCGGTGCCGGCCGGCAGTCCAGTCCCGCTCAGGCCGGCCGCTGCCTGACCTTGCCGGTCTTTGGGTGCCCCGTATCCGCCGGGGGGATAGAAAGTTGTTGTGCTGGACATGTCAATCCACTCCAATCGGGCGGGTTACCAGGTGACGGGGAGTTCGTAGACGCCGTAGGCGAGGCGGTCGTTCTTGAACGGGATCTCATCGACCCCGACCGCGAGCCGAAGGGTCGGGATGCGGCGGAACAGGGTGCGGAAGGCGATCACCATCTCGGCGCGGGCCAGCTGCTGGCCCACGCACTGGTGCGGACCGAACCCGAACGCCATGTGCTGGCGGGCCGGCCGCGTCAGGTCCAAGACCTCGGGCTCGCTGAACACCGAAGCGTCCCAGTTGGCCGGCGCCAGGTCGATGATGATGCCGTCGCCGGCGCGGATGGTCTCGCCGCCGATCTCGATGTCCTCCAACGCGACTCGGCGCTGGCCGGTGTGGATGATCGACAGGTAGCGCAACAGTTCCTCGACCGCGCCTGCGATCGCGGCGTCGTCATCGCCGCGGAACACCGCGGTGCGCTCGGCGATCTTGTCGGGATCGCCCAGCAGCGCAACGATTCCCAAGCCGATCATGTTGGCAGTCGTCTCGTGGCCGGCAATCAGCATTCCGGTGCCCAGCTGGGTGGCCTCGCGCACCGACAGCTCACCGTCTTTGACCCGCTTACCCAGGTCGGTGACCATGTCCTCGGCCGGTTCGGCCATCCTGGCCTCCAGCAGCCGGACCAGGTACTTGGACAGTTCGGTGGCACCCTCGGCGAGGTCGTCGGAGGTGGCGTTGCGGTCCACGCCCATGGTGGCGTGCTGCTGGAAGAACTCGTGGTCCTCGTAAGGGACGCCGAGTAGTTCGCTGATGACCAGCGACGGGATCGGCAGCGCGAATCCCTCGATCAGGTCGGCCGGCTGGGGTCCGGCCAGGATCGCGTCGATGTGTTCGTCGGTGATGCGTTGCGCGACCGGGGTCAGCGCGTCGACCCGCTTCATGGTCAGCGACGGCGACAGGATCCGGCGGTACCGGATGTGCTCGGCGCCGTCGGTGGTGAACACCGACTTGGGTCGGTGATCGACGCTGGCACGCATCATCTCGTTCCAGTGCGGGAACCCGGGCTGGTGGTCGTCCACGCTGACCCGCGGGTCGGAGAACAGTGTGCGGACGGCGTCGTAGCCGGTGATCAGCCACGGCGTGCTGCCGTCCCAGATCCGCACTCGGCTCAGCGGCGCCTGCGCGGCCAGCGCCATGGTCTGCGGCGGCGGCGCGAACGGGCACCGGCCGTCGCGGGTCATGGGGTACTCCGGTGTCGCGGTGGCCGCGATGGTGGTTGCGTCGGTCACGCTCTACTCCTCGACGATCTTGATGGCTCCGGACGGACAGACTGCGACCGCCTGACGAACGGCGTCGGCCAGTTCTTCGGGCGGGTTCTCATCGAGCAGGACGACGACGCCGTCCTCGTCGCGCTGGTCGAACACGCGCGGCGCGATCGCGGCGCACTGCCCGGACGACGCGCAGATGTTCTGGTCGGCGGTGACTTTCATTGCGAACCTCCCGTGACGGGGGCGCGCCACAACCCGACGATCGCGTCGATCAGGTTGGAACTCGCCTCATGCCAACTCGTCTTCGGCTTGCCGCCCCCGGCCAGGGTGCGTTCCCAGTCGGCACAGGTGTGCATCAACAGGTTGCGGGCCATCACGTTGCGGGCCTGGCGGACCGGGGCCGGCAGGTCCGGCAGGCAGCGGTTGATACCGTCGATGACCTGCACCAGCGACGGCGAACTGAGCGCGTCCTTGACGACGATCTCGTGGTAGGCGGGATCGGCCATCACCTGCGCGGCGAACCGCGCGTACCAGGTCGGGTTACCCAGCGCGACAAGGTGATCGGTGAGCGGCCGGACCAGACACGACACCCAGTCGCGCAGGTCGGCCGAATCGCCGGTGACCGAGACCATCTGCTCGCGCAGCAGTTCTACGGGCGTCCGATGGCTGCGTTCGATCTCGCGGACCAGGTCGGTCTTGGTGCCGAAGTGATAGCCGACGGCGGCGTTGTTGCCCTGGCCGGCGGCCTCGCTGACCTGGCGGTTGGAGACCGCGAACACCCCGTGCTCGGCGAACAGTCGCTCGGCGGCGGCCAGGATCGCCTCCCGGGTGCTGTTGGCCCGCTCAGCGCGCACGGCCTTGTCAGCGGTAGTCACGACCGTCAGTCAATCGCGGATCGCGAATTAAGTCAAGCGATTGATTTAATTCGTCTGGCCCTCGGGCCGCCGGCGCCGGATGGCCTTGCCCGCCACCGTCCCGCCGTCCACCGGCAGCACCACCCCGGTCACGTAGCGGGACCGGTCCCCGGCCAGATACAACGCCGCCTCGGCGACGTCGTCGGGGGTGCCCTCGCGCTTCAGCGGGCGATCGGCGCGCATCGTCTCGCGGATCGCCGCTTCGTAACGGGTGACCTCGTCCGGATCCAGGTTCGCCGCGGCCGATGACGCCACGAAGGGTGTCGGAATGTTGCCCGGCGCGATGGCATTGACCCGGATGTCGTAGTGCGCCAATTCAATGGCCGCGGACTTGGTGAATTGGATGACGGCAGCCTTGGATGCGCGATAGGTCATCACCCCGCCGCCGGCCTGGATACCGCCGATCGAGGTCAGGTTGATGACACATCCACCGCCGTGAGAGGCCATGTGCCGAGCGGCGTCTCGGGTGCCGGCCATCACCGCGAGCACATTGACCGCCATGATCTTGTGGAAGTCGGCGAGGTCATCGTCGAGGAAGCGGTTGTGCATGGTGCCCGACACCCCGGCGTTGTTGACCATGACGTCCAGGCCGCCGAAGTCGCCGACCGCACGCGCCACCACAGCGCCGACCTGGTCGGGATCGGACACATCCGCCGGCACGAAAACAGCTCCGTCGCCGAGCCCGTTGGCCAGTTCGGCGCCGCGCTCGCTTGCCAGGTCGGCGATCACCACCCGGGCCCCCTCGGCCACGAAGCGTTCGGCGATCCGCCGACCGAGTCCCGATGCGCCTCCGGTGACGACGGCTACTTTTCCCGCGAGTTCATTGGCCATCAGGAGAGTTAATCGGTGTCGTCTTTGTTAAGTCAAGTGCTTGATTTAACCTGTTGACCACGAGATCCCGTTACCGTCGTCATGTGAGCAGACCGGCCGACCCGGCGCGGAGCACCCTCGCGCGGACTTCGCTTCACTACGCGGGCAGCCTCGCGCTGGCGCATCTGCTCAGCATCGCCGAGGTGCTGATCGTAGTGATCACACTGCACGGCCACACTCCCGACAGCCCGTACTTCTCCACGAGCTATGTGACCACGGCGGTAGTGCTGTCACTGCTGTCCACGCTGGGTGTCCTGGCCGGCGGCCTCGTGCTGATCTCCCGATCACTGCGATGGTTCGTCCGCGGCGACGTGCCCACCCCGGCCCAGCGCCTGGGCGCGCTCAACATCATCCGGGACCAGTCCCTGCTGCTGGGTGCGGCCTGGGCGACCGGCGGGCTGGCCTTCGCCCTGATCGAACGCGGCGGCGCCGGTATCGCGCTGGCCGCTGCGCTGTCCATCGTCCTGGGAGGTGCGGCCGCGACCGGAACCGGAGTGTTGTTCAGCCAGCGCACGATTCGCCCGATCATCGCCGCCGCCACCCGCGGCTTCGACGGTTACCTGACCGCACCCGGGGTGCTGTCCCGGCTGATCAACATGTGGTTGCTGTCCAGCGGACTGCCCAGCCTGGTGATCGCCGCCCTGATCGTGTTCCGGTCCAACGGGTGGCTCATCCCTACCACCGCATCGGTGGAGCTACCGGTGCTGGTGCTGTCGCTGGTCGCGGTGATGCTGGGGTGGCGTGGCATGGCACTGGTGTCCCGCTCGATCGCCGACCCGATCCGCGAAGTCGTCGACGCGATGGCCGAGATCGAGCACGGCCAGATCGGCACGCTGGTCGACGTCTACGAGCGCTCCGAGATCGGCCGTCTGCAAAGCGGATTCAACCGGATGGTGACCGGGCTGCAGGAACGCGACCGGCTCAACGATCTGTTCGGGCGCTACGTCGGCACCGACGTGGCCCGCCGCGCCGTGCAGGACGGTGCCGCGTTCTCCGGCGAGGTGACCGAAGCCGCGATCCTGTTCGTCGATCTCGCCGATTCCACCCGGCTGACCACCAGCCGGCCACCGCAGGAGGTCGCCGACGTGCTCAACGGCTTCTTCCGGATCGTGGTGGGCGCGGTCGACGAGCGCGGCGGGCTGATCAACAAATTCCAGGGCGACGCGGCCCTGGCGGTGTTCGGGGTGCCGCTGCGCAGTCGCGGTGCGGCATCGGCGGCGCTGGCGACCGCACGCGCCCTGGCGATCCGGTTACGCGACCTGCCGGAGGTCGACTTCGGTATCGGCGTCTCGGCCGGTTCGGTGTTCGCCGGCAACATCGGCGCCGAGAACCGCTACGAGTACACCGTGATCGGCGACGCCGTCAACGAGGCCGCGCGGTTGGCCGACCTGGCCAAGTCCGCCGATCAGCGGGTGCTGAGTTCGGCCGCCGCCACCGACCGCGCCGACGAAGCCGAACGCCGGCAATGGGTCTCGCACAGCTCCGAAGTGTTGCGCGGTCGGTCGGAAGTGACGCCGATCCTGGCTCCCGGCCCTGCCGAGTCGGACACTCTCAGGGCGTGAACCGAATGTGCAGCCTGGTCAGTCCGCGCAGGATGAACGTCGGCAGGTACCGGTAGCGGCGCTGCCCCGGCGGGCCGTGCACCTCTTCGTCGATCCAGATCTGCGAGGTGCGGTCCAAGAGCCTCTCCAGGCTGACGACCGCCTCGGTGCGGGCCAGCGGGGCGCCCGGGCAGCTGTGCACACCTCGGCCGAAGGCGACGTGGTGACGGGCGTTGGCGCGCTCGGCGTCGAAGACGTCGGGGGCGGCGAATCTGCGCGGATCACGGTTCATCGCCGCGTTGACCAGCATGACGATCGTGCCGGCGGGAAGATCGACGCCACCGACGGTGACCGGCACCTTCGCCATCCGGAAGTCGCCGCGCACCGGGCTCTCATAGCGCAGGCACTCCTCGACGAACCGCGGCAGCAGATCACGGTCGTCCCGCAACTTGCGTTGCAGCGCTTGATCTTCGGCGATGATCATGACCGCCGTCGACAGCAGTCGTACCGTGGTCTCCTGGCCGGCGGCGAACAGGTTTGCCGCCACCCGGACCGCGTCGATCACCTCGGGCGTACTGCCGTCGGGAAACGTCGCCGCGGCTACGCCGGTCAGCACGTCACCTCGCGGGTCGGCTCGCCGGTCGGAGATGTACCCGGTGAATTTGCCGTACAGGTACTCCAGCGGCGTATGCGTCATCGCATCACCGGAACTGCTCCCGATGGTTCCGGTTGCGCCCCGCAGCAGCGCCGCGCGGAACTCGTCGTGATCGGAATCGGGGACACCGAGCAGGTCCGCGATCACCAGCATGGCGAACGGGTTGGCGAAATCGTTGATGAATTCACACGCTCCGCCGGTCAACACCTCGTCGTACTGCTGATCGGCCAGCCGCCAGATGAATTCGGTGTTCTCCTTGAGCCGCTTGGGCGTGATCATCCGGGCGAGCAGTTCCCGGTGCGCGGTGTGCTTGGGTGGATCGAAGGTGGGCAGCTGATCGCTGAACGGCAGCTCGTCCCGGTGCTTTTCGATCAGCGATGAGACGTCTCCCCCTGCCAAGTCCCCCTGCACCGGAACCGGGAAGCCGGGGAACGGCCCGGTCACCGACACGCACGCCGAGAAGCGCTGGTGGTCGTTGTAGATGGCGACGCCTTCGTCGTAGCCGGTCACCATCACCACGCCGTGGTGCGGCTCGCGGCGCAGTGGGCATTCGCCGCGCAACTGCGCGAGGTAGGCGTACGGATCGTGCAGCAGGGTGTTGTCGGTGAAGAAGTCGACCGCGTCGACGTCGACCCGGTCGGTGTCCACGGTCATCCGGAGATCTCCACTCCGTCATAGCTTTCCAGCATGTTCATGTTCGGCAGTGCCATCTGCAGATACAGGTCGATGTGCCGGATCTTCCCGTCGTCGTTGAACTCATAGACCGACAGGGAGTTCACCACCGATGAGAAGTCGCCTACCTGGCTGCGCTCCTCGAGTTCCAGGAAGACCACACCGTCGACCTCACTGATCCGCCTGAACGACGCCTCCCACTGCGCCGATGGGGCCCAGCTGGACATGAATCCGAGGTATTCCGGCCAGGTCATGACCTCTTTGAAGTTGCCGACGCGCTCAAATGCGCCGGTGTCGACCAGTGCCGCCAACGGGGCCCAGGAGTCGGTGGTGAAACCCGGTTGCTTGGCGGCGTCCGCCAGCCGTTTGACCGTCTGGGTGTAGCGCAGCACGGTGTGCGGTCGTCCGGTGTAGGCATCGATGATCGCGTCGACATCCGTCATCACGACGACACTCCCGCCCGGTCCAGACAGCGGTGCAGTGCGTCGACGTATTCGCTGGTGCCGTGGAACGGCCCGCTGACGCCGATCGCCACCTCCAAAAACGGGCTGTACTCGTCGTTGACGTGGGTCTCCCACCGCGCCACCTCGCCGTGCTCGTTGGTTTCGACGAAGCTGTAGGAGTAGAAGCCCATCGTCGTGCCGTCTTTGGTGGTGCCCTGCCACCGGGTCTTCATCACGAATCCGTTGTCGGCCGGCCAGTAGTTGAAGCTCGCGGGCTTCCAGTCGGGGAAGGTCAGCGAGTACGCCTTGGCCTCCATCGTCGCGGCCTGTGCGGTGTCGGTGGGAAATTCCTTGAGCAAGAAGACCTGATCGCCGGTGAAGTACGGCGAGACGTACACGCCGTCGTCGGCGAAGGCCCACGCCTCATAGGTCTCGCCGTCCTGAACCCCTTGGTGCAGATAGGCGTTGCGGTAGGCCTCGGCCATCCGGCGGTGGTGTTCGATGCGTTCTTCGGTGTTCATGTTCGCCTTCCGTTGGGAGCTTTCAGGATTTCGTGAGTGCCGCGAGGCACTTGTCGACGACCGAGTGGAAGTGCGCGATCACGACTTCCTCCTTCACCAGTGCCATGTAGGTGAGCATGCTGTTGCGCAGGCCGACCTGCTGGCGCGGCATCTGGTCGTAGTCCTGCTGCAGGGCTTCGAAATACTTGTAGCTGCCGGGCTCATCGACGACCAGCGGTTCGACGGTGAACGCCGCTTTGTGCTCTTCGGGCAGATACATGTAGCTGGCGACGTGCCAGACGCACCGATGCGGATCGCCGTCGGGATCGGGCAGCGCCATGATGATGTGGCACTCGCCGGCGCGGATCGTCATGAAGAAGTTGGGGAACAGCACCCAGCCGTGGCTGTCGCTCATCTGCGCGTCGGTCAGTCCGCTGACGTCAAGCCCCATGCCGCTCAACGTGTCCCGGGTCGCCTTCTGTAACAGCGTGCGGGCGGTCACCCCTTCTGGGAAGGCCAATGAACCGTCGGCGGCCTCGTACCCCGCCACCAGCTCTTGGAACCGCGGCAGCACCGCGACTGTCGACGGGAAGGTGTCGGGCAGCGCCATGGTTCCCTCGACCTGCTGTTCGGCGGTGGCGCCGACCATGTCGAACGGGGCGACGGCGACGCTGTGCTGATCGAAGAACCGGTAGCGCGTGGTGGCCGGGTCGATGTTGATGACGCGCAGCAGTTGCGGGTGGATGCCGTTGATGTGGTAGCCCTCCTGGAAGGCGTCCATGACGACCTTCCAGTTGCATTCGATGCGCTCGGTCACGTCCATCACCGTGGTCATCTCGTCGAGGTGGTAGGGAGCGAGCATGTCGGCGATCTCATCGCCGATGAACTCGGCCAGCGGGGCGGCCTGCGGGTCGGGGTTGAGGAAGATGAATCCGGCGAAGGTGTCGACCGGGACCTCGATCAGCCCGTGGGTGTCCTTGTCGATCGGGCCGGCCAGGTCCTCCCGCAGCATGCCGGTGAGCTTGCCCTGCAGGTCGTAGGACCACAGGTGGTAGTTGCACAGGAAGTTGCGCTTGGTGTTTCCGCGCGCCTCCGGGCACAGCAGGTTGCCGCGGTGCCGGCAGGCATTGACAAAACCGCGGATCTTGTCGTCCTTGCCGCGCACCACGATGAACGACTGGTCCAGGATCCGGTACTGCTTCCAGTCCCCGGACTTGGCGAGTTCGTCGACGCGCCCGGCCACCTGCCAGGTCTTCATCCAGATCGAATCGCGTTCCACTGCAGCGAATTCGGTGGTGGTGTAGCGCTCGGTCGGAATCTGCATCCGGTAGCGGTCGGGGCCGATGTCGTCGAGCGTCGTGGCGTTGTCGACCCAATTGCCCGGGAGCGTTGTCTGCATGAGAGAGCCTCCTTGCTTGTGACTGGCATCACGACTATACATCTCTGTATATTCGATACAAGAGTGGTTATTAGTGTCCTGGCTCACAAACGAGATCACGGGAGGTTGCACACGGTGCGGTCACGGTTGGAGGTCTGGGCGGGGGATCCGGCAGAGGCGGTGCTCTGGGCCGGCGGCCTGATCTGCGACCGCGCCCTCGATGGGTGGGACGTCGTGGTGCTGCTTCCCGACCGGTCAGCCGGTCACGCGCTGAAGATCCTCGGCGCGACGGTCGATTCCCACGAATCCCATCCCAGACCAACCGGTTTGACAGGACCAATGCTGACGATCAGTGCAGCCTCGGGCGATCCCGACCAGGAACCGTATGTGAGGTCCTACGTCTGCGGGCTGTTCGAGCCCGTGGGGCACGGGTTTCGGCATCGGCTCAGCGCGGGAGCGCGCGCGTTCAAGTCCTACGCCCTGCGTGCCGCCGGCCTGGAAACAGAGGTGGCTGCCGCCGAAATGTTCCGAACCACGAAGCTCCGGCCGCTCACGGTCGCCCATGGAAGGATCGACAGATGGCCGAACGCTGGACAAAGGAACGACGCCTCGAGCACACCCGGAGCCTGCTGCTAGACGCCGCCGAGGAAGTGTTCGCCCGCCGGGGGTTCGACGCCGCGGCATTGGAAGACATCGCGGACGCGGCCGGCTACACCCGCGGTGCCATCTACTCGCACTTCGGAAGCAAAGCTGAACTGTTCCTCGCGGTGGTCGAACGGCAGCGTCAGCAGTTTCTGGACGGCTTCGCGGACGTCATCTCCACCTTCCACCGCATCGACGACCTCAACACCGATGAACTCGCCGACCGCTGGAACCAACTCATCACCAAAGAAGGTCCCGACCGCGCCGTCCTCGGCTACGAGTTCACTCTTTTTCTGCTACGCAATCCCGATGCCCGCGAACGGGTCGCGGCCCAACGCGAAGAGACCGCCCATGCGCTGGCCGACTACATCAGCAAGGGGGCCGCGCGACTCGGTGGCACGCTCGCCATGCCCGCGCTGGAGCTGGCGCGCGTCGTGCTGGCGGCCAATGACGGCGTCACGCTGAACAGTCTGCTCGACGATCAGGCCGTCTTCCGGCCGTTCCTGCGCATGGTGGTCGCCAATATCGTCGCGCCGCTGTAACTCGGCTGAGAGCGATCAGATTTGTTGCGGAAAAAGGTTGGCGAGGGTGTGTTGGGGCCCGCGCTCCGGATTCCCTACTTGGGCGGGAAGCGCAGCGCACCGTCGAGTCGGATGACCTCCCCGTTGAGGTAGTCGTTCTCGATGATCGACAGTGCCAACTGGGCGTACTCGGTAGAGCGGCCCATCCGCTTGGGGAACGGCACCTGCGGACCCCAGAATGCCTCCAACTGGTCAGCGGATTGGCCGTACGCCGGGGTATTGATGGTGCCCGGCGCAATGGTGACGACCCGGATGCCGAACGGCGAAAGGTCGCGGGCGGCCGGCAGCGTCATACCGATCACTCCCCCCTTGGCGGCCGCGTAGGGGACCTGACCGATCATGCCTTCGATCCCTGCGATGGATGCCGTGTTGATGATTACTCCTCGCCCACCTTCCTCGAGCGGCTCGGTCCGAGCGATGGCAGCCGCCGTCAGGCGCATGATGTTGAACACCGCGGTGAGGTAGAACTTCAGCGTCGTGACGTATCCGTCGAGGTCCAGCGGGCTGCCGTCCTTGCCGATCAGACGCCCTCCGCTGGCCGATCCACCGTGGGTGTCGACCGAGATACGCAGCGGCCCCAGCGATTCCGCCTCGGCGATGGCGGCCAGGACACTCTGTTCACTGGTGGCGTCCGTTTTCACGTAGCGGACTCCTCCGAGTTCTGACGCCAGCGCTTTGCCCTTGTCGTCAGCCATATCGGCGATGACGACCTTGGCCCCTGCGCCGTGCAGTCGGCGGACGGTTGCCTCGCCCAGGCCGCCGGCACCGCCGACGACGATCGCGGAGGTCCCGTTGATCTGCATGTTGCATTCCTTTCGTGAAATCACCTTTGCGACTTGTCAATAACGAGTCCGAGCCCAGTGCGGTGGCACCGACCTATCCCCCAGCTACGACTCGCAGCGGCTATAGGACCTTCGGTTTGATCTCCTCTATCACCCACTGGGCGTAGTCGAGGTACTCGTCCACGTTCCGCACGGCGGGCAGTGGCACGGCACTGACCGTCACGCCCTGTTCGGCGAGCCAGTTCAGTCGGTCGACGATCTCCTGGCCGCTCATCCCGGAACGGGCATTCGGGTCGTCGCGGGCGACGTGCCCCTCCCCGACCCTGGTGGTCGCCATACCGTGCACGACGTCGAAGGCGCGCCCGTCGTATTCCGGCTGGGATTTGATGAAGTCCACCCGCTCGGCGATCCGCTCCGGCGGGGTGAGAAAACTCCACCATCCCGAAGCGAACCTTGCCGCACGTCGCAGCGCGGCATCCGCGTCGCCGCCGATCCAGATCGGAAGATGGGGCCGCTGCACCGGCTTCGGCTCGAACGCCACCTCATCGAAGGAGATATAGCGCCCCTGGAACCGCGGCGACTCGCTGGTCCACAGTTCGATGATGGCCGCCAGATACTCGTCGGCGATCCGGCCGCGCTCGGTGAAAGGCACGCCCAGAACTTCGAACTCACGCTGCAGCCACCCGACTCCGAAGGTGACCATCATCCGGCCGCCACTGAGCCAGTCGGCGGTGGCCAGCGCCTTGGCCAGCACGATCGGCTGGTGCAGTGGTAGCACGGTGATACACGAATTGAGCATGATCCGCTCGGTCGCGCCGGCGAGGTAGGCCTGGGCGACGGTCGACTGAAAGTAGTGCGGCCCCGACAGTTCGACATGCTCGGTGGGGATCACGAAATGCTCGGGAACCGCGATCATGTCGTAGCCCCAGGCGTCGGCACACTCGGCCATCCGGGTCTGGTCGGCTCCGGTGACTTGTGCCTCCCACGGCTGCATCATCGCCTTCAGTCGCAACATATGGGGAAGATTGAATACCAGCTTCATAGCGATCCGACTCTACAACAATAGAGTCATTGTGGGTAGGATCGGCAAGATCATGCGACGAAAGCCCAATCCAGATCAGCGCCGGCGCGAACTCTGCGACGCCGCCATCCGACTGCTCGCCGATGACGGCGTGAAAGGGCTCAGCCACCTCAAGGTGGATCGCAAGGCCGGCGTCCCGGATGGGACCACATCGTTCTACTTCCGCACCCGATCGGCGCTGCTGCAGGCCGTTGCGGTCCGGGTCTCCGAACTGGACCTCAAGGACCTGACCGCCGCGATCCGGTCACAGTCGCCGCCGGTCACCGCGGACGAACCGTCCGGCCTGGCGACCCTGGTGATGCGCACGGCGACCGGAACCAGGCTGGTGCGCACCAAAGCCCGCCTCGAACTCGCCCGCCAGGCCGTTCGGGACCCGCTGCTCGACCAGGCGCTTCGTGGCTACAGCGAGCGGTTCCACGCGCTGATCAGGGACGCGGTGCTGCGACTGCAGTCGGCGAAGAAGAAGCCGGACCCGGCGGTGGCGGACCGGCAGGCCTACGTAGTGATGACGTTCATCAGCGGCCTGATGCACGCCTTTGCCGGCGGTGATCGCCGGATCCGGAGCGCGGCGGAACTGGACGCGTTCATCTCGGGCATCGTTGCCGGAATCGGCTCTTCCACCGCTCTACGTTAGTAGAGTAGCGTTACCCCGCAGAAGAAAGGACCTGTTATGACTGCGGTGCAAGATGATTCGGGTGTCCTGGCCGGCACGCCCCGCATGCTCGTCGATGGTGAGCTGATCGAGGCCGATGGCAAAGCGACGTTCGACGTCGAGCATCCCGCCAGCGAGCAGGTCGTCGGCAGCGCTGCCGACGGCACGGTCGACGACATGGAGCGCGCGGTCGGCGCGGCCCGGCGTGCGTTCGACACCGGCGACTGGGCCCGCGATCTGGATTTCCGGGTGCACTGCCTGATGCAGCTGCACGCCGCACTGGAGGCGGACAAGGAGCGGCTGCGCCGGATCCTGATCACCGAGGTGGGTTGCCCGACCACCGTCACCGGCAGCCAGATCGAGAGTCCGATCGCCGAGGTGAAGCACTGGGCCGAGCACGCCCGCGCCTTCGAGTACCTGGTCGATACCGGGCTGCACGACACCCCGCTGGGCCCGGCGCGCCGCAAGCTGCACTACGAGCCGATCGGGGTGGTCGGTGCGATCACCCCGTGGAATGTGCCGCTGTACCTCAACATCGCCGAGACCGTTCCGGCCCTGCTGGCCGGCAACACCGTCGTACTCAAACCGGCGCAGCTCACGCCGTGGTCGGGCAGCGAGCTGGGCCGGATCGTCGCCGAGCAGACCGACATCCCGGCCGGAGTGTTCAACGTCGTGACCTCGAACGCCAACGAGGTCGGTGCGGCACTGTCGGCCGACCCGCGCGTCGACATGATCACGTTCACCGGCTCCACGGCCACCGGCCGGGCCATCCTGGCCGCCGGCGCCGCCACCGTGAAGAAGACCCTGCTGGAGCTCGGCGGCAAGTCGGCGCACATCGTGCTCGATGACGCCGACTTCAATGCGGCGTTGCCTTTGGCCGCGATGATGGCGTGTGTGATGTCGGGGCAGAGTTGTGTTCTTCCGTCGCGGATCCTGTTGCCGCGCGGCCGCTACGACGAAGGCCTGGCAATACTGAAGGCATCGATGGAGAACTTCCCGATGGGCGATCCCTGGACCCCGGGCAACATGCAGGGCCCGCAGATCAGCGCGACGCAGCGGCGCAAGGTGCTGGGGCTCATCGCCTCCGGCCTGGATTCGGGTGCCCGCCTGGTCACCGGCGGCGGGGTCCCCGAACATCTGCCCACCGGCTACTACGTGCAACCGACTCTGCTCGCCGACGTCGACCCCGACAGTCAGATCGCGCAGGAGGAGATCTTCGGCCCGGTACTGACCGTGACTCCCTACGACACCGACGACGAAGCGGTCGCGATCGCCAACAACTCCATCTACGGTCTGTCCGGTGAGGTCAGCAGCGCCGACGTGGATCGGGCCGTGGCGGTGGCGACCCGGATGCGCACCGGCAATGTCAGCATCAACGGCAAGAGCCATTTCGGCATCGACAGCCCGTTCGGGGGCACCGGGCAGAGCGGCCTCGGATACCGCAACGGGGCGCAGGGTTTCACCGAATATCTGCACATCAAGACGATCGGAATGCCCGGGTGAGCAGGTCGGCGCCGGCCGAGGACCAACTGGAGATCTCCGCCCTGCTGTATCGCTATGCCCGCGCCGTCGACGGCAAGGACTGGGCGCTGTACCGCTCGGTGTTCACCGACGACGCGGTGATCGACTACACCTCGGCTGGCGCGATCCGCGGCAGCCGCGACGAGGTCGCCGACTGGCTCGCCACGGGTTTTGTCGCCATCCCGATGTCCATGCACTACATCACGAACATCGAGATCCTCTCCTACACCGATGATTCCGCGACGGTGCGGGCGATGTTCTACAACCCGATGCAGCTGCCTGGCATGACCGAGATGAGCTACTGCGGCGGCTACTACCACCACGAACTGGTCCGCACGGGCGACGGCTGGCGCAGCCGCAATCTGCGCGAGGAGAACGTCTGGTTCACCAATCCGCCGGGCTCAGGCTAGAAACTCCAGCAGTAAGCTGTTGACCTGCTCGGCCTGCTCGATCTGCGGGCAGTGCCCGGCGTCGTCGACGACGACGGCCCGAGCCCCGGAGATCTGGTCGGCGATCTGCTTCGACCAGCCCGGCGGCAGCAGCTTGTCGGCGGCACCTTCGATCACCAGCGTCGGCACCGAGATGCGTTCGTAGGCACGGCTGCTCGAGGCCGGCGGCGGGGCGTCGGCGCCGGGGCGGCGGAAGCGAGCCGCCGCCACCGCCTCCCAGGCTCCCGGTGCGGTGCTCGAGTCGTAGCGCCGCTGCACGTAGTCCTCGTCTGCGGGATAGGCCGGGTCACTGAACAGCGCGGTGACGATCCGGCGCATCGCCGGGACGGTGGCGTCGTAGTCGTAGAGCGCGGCCATGTGCTCGTTCGCCTGGATCTCACCGCCGCCGCAGATCGCCACCATCCGCCGCACCGGCAGCAGCGGCGCCTCCGAGGTGGTGTCGACCAGCAGCATGATGGCCCCCATCGAATTGCCCACGAAATCAGCGGATTGCACGCCGAGCGCGGCGCAGAACGCTGCGACGTGGCGAATGCGCATGCCCCGCCCGTCGTTGAAGTCGATGACCTTCGCCGACTCCCCGAAGCCGAGCAGGTCCGGCGCCAGCACGCGATGATGCTGCGCCAGTGCCGCAATGGTGCGCTCCCAGCCGACTTCTGCACCCGCCCCGAACTCCCCGCCGTGCAACAGCACCACCGCGGGGGCGCCCGGATCGCCGGCTTCCAGGTAGGACGTGCTCAGCCCGTCGACCGTGACGGTTTTGCGCTGCACTGTGGGCTCCTCAGTTCGGGTTCAACGGACCGGTCGGGCGAGTCGTGGTGGCGTGCACCAGCAGTTCGGCCAGTTCGGCGGGCCGGCTCAGAAACGGCGAGTGGGAGGCGTCGATCCTCAGCGGTTCGACGCCGAGCCGGCTGCACACCACGTCGGCGAGCCAGCGCGGGTAGGCGCGGTCCTGTTCGCAGCGAATGAAGCTGCGCGGAATATCGGCCGCCCAAAAGTTCGGCACCGAGACCGGCGCGACGGTGGTGTCCCCGAAGCGTTCCGGTCCGAGTCGCTCGAAGGCCCACCGCAGCGTCTCGTCGTCGCAGTCGTGGTAGAAGTACTGCCGCGCACCCTCCATGCTGGCGAACGTCATCGTCCCGTCGTCGGCGAAGTGCAGATGCGACAGCATGTCGGCGGCGGCGGTGTCGAAGAACTCCGCGCCCTCGCTGCCCATCGTCATCGCGTCGGTGTAGCTGTAGCCCTCCCGCGGCAGGGCCGCGGCCAGATAGACGATGTGGCCCACCAACTCCGGCGCGCTGTCCGCGCCCAGGGTGGCATCGAAACCACCGCCGGAATGCCCCACCAGGACGTCGCCGGCCTGCAGCACCGAGGCGACGGCCTCGCGTCGGTTGACCAGGGTGGACTCCTCGTCCAGGCGGGAACCGTGGCCGGGCAGGTCGATGGCGATGCCGCCGTGGCCGAGCTTCTCCAGCTCCGCGATGGTGCGGCTCCAGCACCAGGAGGCGTGGAATCCGCCGTGCACGAACACGAATCTCATTGCTTCCCCGCTCTACTTGATCGCGATCGGGTTCACCGGTGATCCGACCCCGCCGGTCACCCGCAACGGCGGCGCCACCAACTGGAATTCGTACACGCTGTCGGCGGCGCAGTCCGCGGCAAGCGCCTCCAGGTCCCAGTACTCCCCCAGCATCATTCCCATGTCCCGCAGGCACAGCATGTGCATCGGCAGGAAGGTGCCCTCGACGCCGGACACCGGATCCTCGACCATCAGGTTGTCGGCGGCCACCGCGGCGACCTGGTGTTCGTGCAGCCAAGTGGCGCACCGCCAGTCCAGCCCGGCGCCGGGCTCGGCGCCGTCACCGGTCTGGAGAAACCTTCCCCACCAACCGGTTCGGACCAACACGATGTCACCGGGTTCGACGCTGACCTTCTGCGCCCGCGCCACCTCGTCCAGTTCGTCGCGGGTGATCGGGGTGCCCAACTCCAGAAAGGTGCCGGCGCCGCGGTGGGCCACCACGTCGAGCAGCACGCCGCGAGACGTGATGCCCTTGCCGTCGACCTTGTCGATGCCGCAGTGGAAAGCGCCGAAACTGGTGACCGAGCTGGCCGGGAATCCGTTGTAGAGCTGGTCGTCGTAGTAGACGTGCGACAGGGCATCCCATTGGGTTGCGGCCTGCAGCGGCATGACGATCATGTCGTCGTTGAACCGGAACGGGTTGTCCACGAAGTAGTCGCTGAGTTGCTGCGCGACGATGTTGCGGGCCCACTGCGGGCCGTACCGGGCCAGGGTGTTGGCGTCGCCGCCGTCGACGGTCATGGTGTGGATCGGGTTGTGCCGGAACTGGAATGCCCCCTGCGGTCCCGACGAGCCGAAGTCCACCCCGAGCGGGAAGACCTTGCCGTGGCGCACCAAACCCGCGGCCGCAGCGACCTTCTCGGGCGTGATGAGGTTCAAGGTGCCCAGTTCGTCGTCCGCGCCCCAGCGACCCCAGTTGCGCACTTCCTCGCCGACCCGGCGGAACTCGGCCAACCCGGCCATCACTGCGCTCCGCCCGGCAGAGTTTCGGCGATCCGGCCGGCGATGTTGCCGCCGTCGACCCAGAGCACCTGGCCGGTGATGTAGCCGGCCGCCGCGCTGCCCAGGAACACCAGCGGCGCGGCCTGCTCGGCCGGGCTGGCCACCCGTCCCAGCGGCTTGGGGATGTCGTCGAGGAAGCTCTGCCCGTAGCTGCTGCGCAACTGATCCAGGATCGGGGTCTCGGTGACTCCCGGTGCGGTGGCGTTGATCCGGATTCCTCGCGCCGCCAACGGGCCGGCGTTGATCATGCCGTAGAGGATGATCGCCTCCTTGGACAGTCGGTAGCCGCCGTCGGCCAGCGCCTCGGGATGGGTTCGGCACCACTGTAATCCGCTCGCCATGTCTTCGGTGCGCAAAAGTCCGCCGGTGACCTGCGCGTTGTCCAGGTAGGCCGCGGCGGCCAGCGACGAGACGCCTGCGATCGCCGATCCGGGGGGCATCGCCGGCAGCAGTGCCTCGGTGAGCTGGCGGGTGCCCAGGAAGTTGATCGTCACCACCAGTTCGGGGTCGCCGATTCCCGACGACACCCCGGCGACGTTGAACAGCGCATCAACCCGGCCCTGGCCGGAGCGACCGATGGCCGCGACCGCCGCGTCGATCGAGTCCGGGTCGGCCAGATCCAGCGGGTGGAACTCGTCGGCGTCGCCGCCGGGTTCGGCTCGATCCAGGCCGATGACGTGCGCTCCCAGCTCACGCAGTTGGGACACCAGCGCTGCGCCGATGCCCGACGCGCAGCCGGTGACCACGGTCCGCCGACCGTCGTAGCGCCACAACCCGGCGGGCGCTGTCATTATTGACTGCGTTCCCGCTCTGCTCGTTCTTCCTTGGCGCGCTGCGCGGCCTGCACCCGGCCCTCGTTGATCTCGGCCATGGCTTCGGGGATCTCGGTGGCGGTGAACTTGTCCCGCCCGGTGGGCAGCCCGCCGAAGGAGTAGTCCTCGTCGAAGGCGGGCGCCGTCGACTTGGGTCGGCGGGCCTCCAGCTTCTCCAGCACCGGTGCCAGCCGCTTGTTCTTCTCGGCGACGGCCTTCTCGTCGCGTTCGATGAACTCCGGCAACACCTGGGTGCCCATCAGTTCGATGGCCTCCATGGTCGCCTCGTGGCTGCGCGGGTTGAGCAGCAGGATGAGCTCGTCGACGCCGCTCTCCTCGTAGCCACGCAGGAATTCTCGCACCATAGCCGGGGTTCCGATCGCACCGCGGCCGGGACCGTAGGCCAGTGTCGGGTCTTTGTCGACCTCCTGCAGGTAGCGCTCCCACACCCCGGTGCGGCCGGGGGTGTGCTGGCCGGTCATGTAGTAGTGCATGATGCCGAAGGAGAAGAAGCCGCCGCCCACGCCGAGCCGGTCCAGTGCCTGTTTCTCGGTGGGGGCCACCATCATCGACAGGTCGCCGCCGATCGCCAGGATGTTCGGGTTGACCTGCGGGGTGACCGGCACGCCGTTCTCTTCGAGCTCCTTGTAGTAGCCGTTGACGCGCTCGGCCAGCGGGCCGGGACCGGTGTAGGCGAAACTCAGTGCCCCGATGCACTTCTCGGCGGCCATCTGGATGGACGCGGGCCGGGTGCAGGCCACCCAGACCGGCGGATGCGGACGCTGCAACGGCTTGGGGACAACGTTGCGGGCGGGCATCTGCACGTGCTGGCCGTGGAATCCGGTGAAGGGCGTCTCGGTCATGCAACGGATCGACACCTCCAGCGCCTCCTCCCACTGGCTGCGCTTGTCGGCGGGGTCGATACCGAATCCGCCGAGCTCGGCGATCGAGGAGCCCTCCCCGGTGCCGAACTCGACCCGCCCGTTCGACAGCAGGTCCAAGGTGGCGATCCGCTCGGCCACTCGGGCCGGATGGTTGACCACCGGCGGCAGGTGCATGATGCCGAAGCCGAGCCGAATGTCCTTGGTGCGCTGGCTCGCAGCGGCCAGGAAGATCTCGGGTGCGGTGGCGTGGCAGTACTCCTCCAGGAAGTGATGCTCGGTCAGCCACACCGTGGAGAACCCGGCCTTGTCGGCGGCCTCCACCTCGTCGAGTCCGTCCTGGAACAGCTTGTGCTCGTCGTCGTCGGTCCACGGCCGGGGCAGCGCGAATTCGTAGAACAGTGAGATCTTCACGGGTTACCTCCTGGGAGATTGGTTGAGGACTGAGAGGGTTTGACGTTGTGGCGGTCGGCGATGTGCCCGGCGGCGACGTAGCCGAAGGTCATCGCCGGGCCGATGGTGGCGCCGGCGCCGGCGTAACTGCGTCCCATCACCGCGGCCGAGGCGTTGCCGACGGCGTACAGGCCGTCGATCACGGTGTCATCGGCGCGCAGTGCGCGAGCGAATTCGTCGGTGCGCAGGCCACCGGAGGTGCCCAGGTCACCGAGGATGATCCGGAACGCGTAGTACGGCGGCTTGTCGAGCGGATGCAGGTTCGGGTTGGGCAGGGTGGGGTCGCCGTAGTAGTTGTCGTAGACGCTGTCGCCCCGGTTGAAGTCGTCGTCGTGGCCGGCGTGCGCCAACTCGTCGAACCGCTGCGCGGTGCGGCGCAGCGTATCCGCGGGAACACCTATCGCAGTGGCAAGTTCGTCGAACGACGATCCGGTCTTGACCACCCCGGAGTCCAGCCAGGCTTGGGGAACCCGGCGGCCGGTGGGCACCGGGGCGCCCGGGATCTTCGGGATCGGCAGGTGGCCGGCGACCACGTAACGGTTGAAGGACCGCTGGTCGGTGATGAGCCAGCACGGGATGTGCTCGACGCCGGATCGCTGGCCGTCGATCATCGCGTGCGCGAAGTCCATGTAGGGCGCCGCCTCGTTGACGAACCGCTGCCCGGCCCCGTTGACGATGAACTGCGACGGCATCATGCGTTCGTTGAGCATGAACTGCAGTCGGCCGTCGGGCCAGCACAGCGCGGGGAACCACCACGCCTCGTCCAGCAGGTCGGTGTCCGCGCCGGCCCGCATCCCGGCCCGGATGCCGTCGCCGTCGGCCAGCGGATTGCCGAAACTCCAGTCGTGCTCCAGCACCGGCAGATGTTCGCGGCGCCAGGCCAGGTCGTGGTCGAATCCGCCGGTGGCCAGGATGACCCCGCTGCGCGCCGAGATGCGTTGTGCCACACCGTCACGGAGCACCATCGCGCCGGTGACCCCACCCGAGTGGTCGGTGATCAACTCGGTCATCGGTGTGCCGAGCCACAGCGGGATGCCCTGCTGCTTCATCGCCAACCGCATCCTGGCCGCCAGCGACTGCCCGATCGCGGCCATCCGCTCACCGAAGACCCTGGCGCGCATCATCCGCCACAGCAGCTTGACCAGTACGGCCTTTCCTCGCCAGTTCTGCCGGACCTGGTAGAACAGTCGAAGGTCCTTGGGGCCCAGCCAGATTCCCTTGGGCGCCAGAGCCAGTGGCGCCAGCAGGTTCTGCTCTTCCTCGCCGAGGTCGCGCAGGTCCATCGCCGGCACGTTGATGGTGCTGCCCAGCGCCGATCCGCCCGGCAGCTCCGGGTAGTAGTCGGCATAGCCGGGTTTCCAGACGAATTCGAACCATGCGCTGGTCTGTTCGAGGAACTCCATCATGCGCGGCGCGGAATGCACGTACTGGCGCAGCCTGGCCTCGCTGACCAGGCCGTCGGTGATGGTGCGCAGGTAGCCGACCACTTCGTCGGGGTCGGGGCTGTAGCCTTCGCGACGTTGCGCCGGCGCGCCGGGCACCCAGATGCCTCCGCCGGACAGTGCGGTGGATCCGCCGAAGTACTGCGACTTCTCGACCATCAGGGTGTCCAGCCCGCGGGCGTGCGCGGCCAACGCGGCGGTCATGCCGCCACCGCCGGAGCCGATCACCAGCACGTCCACCACATGTTCGACGGGCGTTGTCATCGCTGCTCCAGCGGTAGTGCGGTGCGGGTGGCGAACCCGGCGATCAACTCCGGCGCGGCCCGGTAGTAGCGGTTGCCGGTCCGGTATTCACCGGCTGCGGCCATCGCGGCGAAAGCGGCCACCCAGGTTCGGATCTCGTGCGCGGAGTTGCCGCCGGTGTCGGTGATGTATCCATTGGTCCAGTCGTCGAAGTCAGCCAGCGACCCGATGTCGACGATGTCCAGGAATCGCTGGTCGAAGTCGGGGTTCAGCGGGGCGATCGTGCTGCGGCCGGCGGCGAAGTCACGTGCGGCGGCGATCACCGTGTCCTGGCGGGCGGCGCGCTGCTCGGGGCTCATCGGGGCGCCGTGCACGATCCGCTCGCGCACCCGTTCAGTGGCTCCTGCCAGGGTGGGCAGCGGCGGATCATGCGACAGGCCACCGGACCCCACCAGCAGGACCCGCTGGTCCAGGCCGGCCAGAAAGGCGCCGACCGCGGCGCCGAGTTCCCGGGCGCGGCGCAGCGGGCCCAGCGGGACGCCGACGGCGTTGACGAAGATCGGGATCACCGGCCGGGCGGTGGCGTCGAAGAACAGCCGCTCCAACGGCTGCACGGTGCCGTGGTCGACGTCCATGCACGCCGAAACCGCAACGTCGACACCGCGATCGAGCACCGCCGACGCGCACGCGGTTGCCAGCTCCGCGGGCACATCCAGCGGGCCGGCGTGAGTGCCGTAGTCTCCGACGCCTTGGGCCGAGGTGCCGATGCAGAACGGCGGCATCAGCCGATAGAAGAACCCGTTGTAGTGGTCCGGCGCGAACACCACCACCAGATCGGGATCGAAGGCGGCGACGAAGCGCCGGATGTCGGCGATCGCGGCCTCGACGTCGGCCATCAGATCAGGGGGCGGTCCCGGCAGATTCAGCAGCGGACTGTGGGACATGCAGCACAGGGCCAGTGGCATCGGCGTGATCACCTCCCTGGGCGGTCAGGGCCAGCACGTCAAAGAGCCGGGCACTGGCCTCGCCGGCCCGCTGGGCGATGCACGCCGCAGCGATGCACCGGTCGGGCCGCAGGAACAGCACCGATTCGGCGTGCCGGTCGAACCAGGCCTTCAGCTCCCCGGCGCGGTCGCCGACGATCGTGATGTCGGGGTCGTCGGTCTGACCGGGTGCCCTCCAGTGCAGTTGGGTCTGCGGCCGGGCCGCGATGAAGCTCGCCCCCAACGCTTTCCACCGGGCGAAGGCGGCCTCGCCGAGCAGGGTGCGGGGATCGTTGTTCCAGCACACCACCGCGAATCCCGCACCGACCACGTCGTCGAGCAGCACGCCTTGAGCGGTGCGGGTGTCGACGCGGGGCTGGATGAACAAGGTGCCGGCCGGGTCGTCGGCGCGGGCCGGGTGATCGTGGACGACGGCGCCGGAGTCGTAGCGCGGCATGGGTTTGAACCGCATCTCCAGCACATAGCGTTTCAACGTCGGTACCGCCGATGCCGCCCGGATCAGGCCGTCGCGCAGGGCGGCCACCCGCCGGTCGGTCGGCGAGATGACCCGGCCGACCATCGTGGACAGGTCGATCATGGCGCGGGCGTGCTTGCGGCGTTCGGTGTCGTAGCTGTCCAACAGTTCCGCACCGGCCTGCCCGCGCACCACCGCGGCCAGCTTCCACCCCAGGTTCGCCGCGTCTCGGATACCGCTGTTGTAGCCCTGCCCCTGCCACACCGGCATCAGGTGCGCGGCGTCACCGGCCAGCATCATCCGGCCTTGGCGGAACGCGCCGGCGATCCGCGAGTGGTGGGTGTAGACCCGGTGCCGGATGATGTCGACGTCGCGGGGGTGCGGCACGAACGGCGCCAGCATGGCCGCGACGAAGTCCGGGTCCTGCGCCTGTTCGTCGGTCTCGTTCGCGTGAATCATGAACTCGAAGCGCCGGATGCCGTGTGCGATCGAGATCGAGGCATACGGCCGCGCCGGATCCGCGCCCACCTCACTGTTGGGATGGCCCAGCGGGTCGTTGGCCAGATCGATCACCAGCCAACGGGTTTCCGACGTGGTGCCGTCGAAGGACACCCCCATCAACCGGCGCGTCATGCTGCGCCCGCCGTCGCAGCCGACCAGATACCGGGCCAGCGCCTCGGCGCCCTCCCCCAGTTGCACCGTGAGCCCCTCAAGGGTCTCGGTGCAGCCGGTCATCGCCTGGCCCCAGCGCACCGCGACGTGGTCGAAACGCTCCAGCCCGCGCAGCAGTTCGGCGTCGACGAGGGGCTGCACGAAGCCGTTGCGCTTGGGCCAGCCGAAACACGCGTCGGCGGGCGCCATCTCGGCCAGCAGCCGGCGCTTGCCGTCGTAGAACCGCAGGATCTGATTCGGCACGGTGTGCGGCAGCACCTCATCCACCAGACCGATCGCCTGGAAGGTGCGCAACGACTCGTCGTCGAGCCCGACCCCGCGCGGATAGTCGATGAGGGTGTCGCGTTCCTCGACCACCAGCACACTGATCCCTTGCAGGCCAAGGATGTTGGCGAGTGTCAGCCCGACCGGACCCGCCCCGACCACCAGTACGTCGACATCATTGAGCTCAGCCACGTCAACGCCCCAGCAGGAAGTCCACGTGCAGCCGGTTGAACGTCTCCGGGTCCTCGTACTGCGGCCAGTGGCCGCAGCCGGGCATCAGCTCGAACCGGGCGCCCGGGATCATCGACGCGATCCGTTTGCCCTCCTGCACGTCGGCGGTCGGGTCGTCACTGGTCCAGACCACCAGGGTCGGCGCGGTGATCCTGCCGTATTCGTCCGGCCCCAACAGGTTTCGGGCCCGAATCGCCGGGTCCTGCAGAGCCATGATGTCGCGCATCGCGTCGATGAATCCGGGTAGCCGGTAGATCCGCTGCCGGCTCGCCACGATGTCGTCGTAGTCCTTGGACTTATCAGCCATCAGCCACTTGATCCGCGCCTGGACCGTCTCCCAGGTCGGGTTCTCGACCGCGGCCATCGACAGCGTGATGATCCGCTGCATCACCTCCGGGTCGGCCTGGGAGCCGCCGGCGGTGTTGAGCACCAGGCGTTCGACGCGGTCCGGGTGGTCGATGGCGGCGCGCGCCGCCACCCAACCGCCCAGTGACTCACCGCTGATGCTCGCCTTGGCGGCGCCGATGGTGTCCAGCACCGCTATCAGGTGGGTGACGTAGTGCGAGATCTCCAGCGGGTGTCCGGGCTTGTCGGTGTAGCCGTGGCCGAGCATGTCGATCGACCACGTGCAGAAGTGCTCGGCGTGTGCGGCGAGGTTGCGCACGTAGGCCTCGGCGTGGCCGCCGGAGCCGTGCAGCAGCACCAGTGCCGGCAGCGCCGGGTCGCCGGCCCGCAGGTAGCGGGTCCGCACGCCGGCGGCATCGAGATAGCCCTGCTCGAATGCGACGCCCTGCAGGTCGCTCCAGATGCTCTCGAAGCCCGGCATCGCCACCTCGTCCTGGTCGAGGAAATGACCGGAAACGCCATTTCCGTTTTACGAAAGTAATCCGTGCTTTTATCGCACACGTATGTACGTTATATTCAAGAGCATCACTCTCAACGGCATGGATGTCAAGGAGACCGCGCAGATGTCGACCGCCGCCGCAGACGCGGGCGCCGCACCGGGTTCGCAGACCCTGGCCAGGGGGCTGGCCGCGCTGCAGGCGGTGGCCGCCACCCCCGAGGGACTGACCATCGCGCAGATCGCCGACCAGGTCGGCGTGCACCGGACCATCGCCTACCGCCTGCTGAACACGCTGACCAGCTTCCGGCTGGTGGCCCGCGGCGAGGACAGCCGGTACCGCTCGGCGGCCGCGCTGGCCGTCCTGGGCGCCTCGTTCGACAACAACGTGCGCCAGCTGAGCCTGCCGATCCTGCGCACCCTGGCCGACGAACTCGGGTCCACGGTGTCGCTGCTGGTGGCCGAGGGGGATCAACAGGTGGCCGTGGCCGTCATCGTGCCCACCCAGGTCGGCTACCAGTTGGCGTTCCACGAGGGCAGCCGCCACCCGCTCGACCGTGGAGCCGCCGGTATCGCACTGTCGGCCGGCATGCCCGCACACGCCGGGGAACGCGAGATCGTCGGGCAGACCCGCGAGCGCGGCTGGGTCATCACCCACGGAGAGATCGAGCCCGGGGTCTACGGACTGGCGGTACCGGTGCGGCGCCGGCCACCCGCGCCGGCCACCTGCATCAACCTCATCTCGCACCGCGAAGACGTGGTGCTGCGCGGGCGCGACGCGGCGCTGACCGCAGCGGCCCGGCTGTCGGAGATCCTCAGCTAGTTCGGCCCGCACCGAAGCCGGAAAGGAATGCCCGCCATGCAGGAATGGGACAACACCGTCGACGTGGTCGTGCTGGGCACCGGCGGCGCCGGACTCACCGCGGCACTGACCGCGGCGGTCGGCGGCGCCTCGGTCGCGCTCTACGAGAAGTCCGGCACCGTCGGCGGCACCACTGCGGTCTCCGGCGGCATCGCCTGGATCCCGGCGCATGACCGGGCCCCCGGGCTGACCGTCGAAGCCGCCCTGGACTACCTGCGAGCCCAGTCCTTCGGCGCGATGGACGACGAACTGGTGACGACGTTCGTGCGCACCGGGCCGGAGATGGTCGACTTCGTCGAGAAACACAGCGACGTCCGATTCGAGGTCGCCAGCGGCTTCCCCGACTACAAGCCGGAGCTGCCGGGCGGGCGTCCGTCCGGTGGGCGCTCGCTGAGCCCGCTGCCCTATGACCTGGCCCGGCTCGGGCCATGGCAGAACCGGATCACCGCGTTCCCGGCCGACTACAGCAACGTCGGATTCGACGCCGAGACCCGGGCCCGGCTGCACGCCGACATCGATGACGCCACGTCGGGAGACATCTGCGTGGCCGGCACCGCGTTGATCGCCGGGCTGCTGCGCGGTGTGCTCGACGCCGGGATCACCCCGGCGACCAACTGCCGCGGCACCGAACTCATCGCCGAGCGGTCCGCGCAGCACCCTGGAGTGGCCGGCGTGCGTGTCGAATGCCAGACCGGGTCGGTGCGGGTGCGCGCGCGGCGCGGGGTCATCCTGGCCAACGGCGGCTTCGAATGGGACACCAGCCTGGTGGAGGCATTCCTGCGCGGGCCGATGCGCGGCGCGGTGTCACCGCCGAACAACACCGGCGACGCGCTGCGAATGGCGATGGCGCACGGCGCCGACCTGGCCAACATGGGTGAGGCGTGGTGGGTCCCGATCGTCCGGATTCCCGGCGACACCATCGACGGCCACCAGCGCAGTCGCAGCGTGCGGTTGGAGCGCACCCGGCCGCGCAGCATCATCGTCAACCGGTCCGGGCGGCGGTTCGTCAACGAGGCCTGCGACTACAACTCGATGGCCGGCGCATTCCACTTTCTGGAGCCGCGCGGCGGCTACGTCAACGATCCGGCCTGGATCGTGTTCGACGCCGAGCACCTGCGCCGCTTCGGGTTTCTCGGCACCCCGCCCGGCGGCGAGGTACCGGACTGGTTCGCCCAGGCACCCGACCTGCCCGGCCTGGCCGCGGCGGCCGGTATCGACGAGCGCGGACTGACGTCGACGGTCGCGGCGTGGAACCGCGACGTCGCGGCCGACTGCGATTCCGAGTTCGGCCGCGGCTCCAGCGCCTACGACGGCTACTGGGGCGACGACCAGGGCACCACCCTGGCGGGCCGCACGCTGGGCCCGCTGGACACCGCGCCGTACTACGCCGTGCCGTTGTCGGTGGGGTCGATGGGGACCAAGGGCGGGCCGCGCACCGACGGCGACGGACGGGTCCTGCATGTGACCGGACATCCGATCCGCGGCCTGTTCGCCGCCGGCAATGCGATGGCGGGAGTGACCGGACGCGCTTACGGTGGAGCGGGCGGCACCATCGGTCCCGCGATGGTGTTCGGCTTCCGGGCCGGGCAGGCCGCAGCCGGAAATGCTATTCTCGCTGACTAAGAATCTGAATCTTGGAGGGTGGTGCAGAGCCCGTGAAAGCCCCGGTGCCGCACGCGGCTGTGCCCGCTGCGCTGATCGTCCTGACCTGCGCCGCCCTGTTGTCGTCGGCGCCGGCGGGCGCCGACGACCCGGCAGCGCACCGTGTGCACTACACCGTCAGCGCCACCCAGACGGCGCAGGCGCTGGTCTACTACCGCGAGGTTCAGCCACCCAACTTCGGCGAGTACAGCCACAACCCGTACCTGTACAGTCCAAGTGCGGATGTCACGGTCGGGCCCAACCAGCCCTGGATCTTCGACACCACGCTCGCCGATCCCCAGGACTGGGCGATGGTGGTGGTGTCCCTGCCGGGCAACCACAAGGAGCTGGCCTCCCCAGGGTTCGTCTGCGAGTTGCGCGTCGACGACGTCGTCGTCGCCACCGACTCGGGCACCAAGGGTGCGCTCTGCTCGACCCGGACCTGGTAGGGAGGCTTGATGGGTTCGCATGATCCGGTGAACCCGGATGCCGTCACCGACGCCGAGGAGGACGCGCTGACGCTGGCCGAAGCCGAGGCGCACGCCGCGGCGACGGCGGCGGAGGCGGCCCAGGCGCGCGCGAAGCTGCTCAAGCTGCAACAAGACCGCGCGGTGGCCGAGGCGGCCACCGAGGTCGCCGAAGCCGCCGAACCCGCTCCCAAAACCACGACCCCAGTCGCCGAGCCCGCCGGGTGGCGCAGCCGAATCCACATCGGCTGGATCGGTCGGCACCTGCCCGCGGTGGCGGCGGCCCTGGTGGCGCTGGCCGTCGGAGGCCTCCTGGTCAGCGATGTGCTGATGCTCGTCGGCCATCGGGCCGTCATCCAGCGCGAACGCCAGGCGGCCGAATACTCCGCAGCCGCCCGACAGGGGGTGGTGACGGTGATGTCACTGAACTACGAGACCGTCGAAGACGACGTCAAGCGCATCCTGGACAACTCGACCGGCGAGTTCCGCAAGGACTTCGAGGCCCACGCCGGCGATTTCATCAAGACCGCGCGGGAGGCGAAGGCCATCACCGAGGCCGCCGCGACCGTCTCCGCCATCGAGTCGATGTCGGCCAATGAGGCGGTGGTGCTGGTCGCCGCCACCACCAAGGTCACCAATACCGCCGGGGCCAAGGAAGAGCTGCGCAGCTGGCGCCTCACCATCCACATGACCCGCGACGGCGATCAGGCCAAGGTTTCGAAGGTGGACTTCGCCACATGAGCCAGTCCGAAGAGACCACCGAGGCCAGCGAGATCGTCGAGAGCGCCGAGGCCGTCGAGATCGCCGAGGCCGTGAAGGCCGCCAAACCCACAGCCGCGGAGCCCGTTTCGCACGGCGGCCGGATCGCGGCAGCACTGGGGGCGCTGTTGACCGTCGCCGCTGCACTGACCTGCTGGCTGTATTTCGGGATATACCGGGCCGACCGGCAGGTCGGGGTCGAAGCCGAGCAGGCGGCCATGGCAGCGGCCGCCGACGGCGCGGTTGCCGTGCTGACCTATGCGCCGCCAACCCTGGAGAAGGACTTCGCGGCGGCGCAACAACATCTCACCGGCGACTTCCTCTCGTATTACACCGATTTCACCCAGAAGGTCGTCACCCCCGCAGCCAAGCAGAAAGGCGTGCAGACGGTGGCCTCGGTGATCCGCAAGGGCATCGTGAGCCTGGGACCCAAACGCGCCGAGGTACTGGTCTTCATCAACCAGACCACGGTCAGCAATGCCAATCCGGACGGATCCTTCTCGATGAGCAGCGTCAAGATCGGCATGGAGAAGCACGACGGCCGCTGGCTGATCTCCTCGTTCGACCCGGTCTAACGCTTACATGCGCACCAGCGCGAACGTCCAGGTGTTCATTCCCGGCGGCCCGTTGAAACATCCTGTCTCGTAGTGTGATTCAACGACACCCACCAGCGTGTTGGCGTCCCAGGTGTAGACATCATGGCTCGGCAACATCGCACCCGGGCAGCGCAGGCCGTCGGCGACGTCGGTGGCGAACGAGTACTTGCCGTCGACCAGCCGGGCGGTACCGCCGTAGTACTGGCGGCCGAAGAAGTGCGGCCGGTCGATGGCACTGATCGTCACGCAACCGGGCGGCAACTGGTCGAACTTTCCGGGCGTCTCACACGGGTAGGCCGCCCACACCCAGGAGGCGTCGGTCCACCGGTTGCTCTCGACGTCGTAATTGCCGTAGGGCATGTCCGCCGCGGCCTGCGGCGCCAGCACCGTGGCGACGGACAGCGCCGCGAGTCCGGCACCCAAAGCGGTTCGCAACATCGTTCAGGCTCCCTTGACTCGCCAAACCCACTGTTTCACTACAGATCCCCGCGACGCCACAGCGTCTCGCCGTCAGGAATACAGGTCAAGAACAACCCGTCGGGGGCCTGGGCCACCTCTCCGTCGAAGGTGTCGCATTTGGTGCCCTCCTCCTTGACTCCGTGCATCTCCGGAGACCGGAACCAGCGCGGGTCGTAGCGCCGTGGCGATGCGCAGAACAGGAGCCGGCCCGGCAGGGTCGAGGCCCCGGCGACAGCGGACCCGAAGACGTAGTAGGTGGTGTTGTCGCACGGTGCGCCCTGTACCACATTGCCCATGATCCCGGGTGTGCAGGCCGGGACATCGCATTGCGGCACAAACGGTTCCGCGGTCGCCGGACCGGCCGGCACCAGTGCGCCACCAGCCAGCGCGATTCCTACCGCCGTCGCGAGCATCCACGTGTTGTGCATCCGCTCCCCCATCACTACAACCGCTGCAGACTCAGCGGCATCTGGATCACCGTGGGCTGGTTGCGCCCACAGGCACCCGAGACTCCGATCGTCCTGTCGTAGCCGACCAACCGGTCGACGTTGAGCTTGTCCCACTGGCCGTTGGCGTCGCTGCCCTGGAACTGGTAGCGCTGACGGCCCGACGAAGTGGTGCCGTCCGGACAGGTCTGCCAGTTCTCGTGGAATCGGTCGATGATCCAGCGCGAGGTGCGGAACTCCACCGGTGCGGTCCAGCCCTGGTCACTGCTCACCTGGCCGGTGCACTGGTGGGCATTGGCGCAGCTGGAGCTGAAGGTCCACACCGACACCACGGTGTGCTCATCCATGTAGACCTCATTGGTCTTGGCCCAATCGCCGTTCGAAACGACCCGGTAGGGACCGTTGAGTTCGAAGCCCAGGCCGGCCTGCGCCGGTGGCGCGACCGTCAGCCCCAGGGCCAGCCCGACTGCCGCTGCGGCAAAAGATGATTCACGAATACGCATGACATGTCCTCCCTCAGCTCGGCATCAAATCGGTCCAGGACTTGGCCACCGAGCCGGTCACCAGGTTGGTCTGCTGCTCGTACCGGCCGTCGGGGGTCATGTACTTGCCGGTGTTCGGGTCATAGGGCAGCACCGCGACCGACGGCCCGCCGCCGCCATAACCCGACGGTGCGACGCCCGGTGCCGACGGTGACGCGGCAGCCGGCGGCGGACCCGGCGCCTCGGGCGGCGGTGCGGGCACCACCGGCCGGGGCGCGTCCGGTGGGGTGTCGGAACGCACGGCGCCCGGCGGCATCGGCGTCCCTTCGGTGGGGGCGAAGATCCGTTCCTGGAAGTCCACCCGGTCGTCGACGGGATAGCCCTGCTTGAGCAGGTTGGGGTCGAACGGCCCCGGCCCGGTGAGGTGCTGGCGCATCGCGATCGGGACGAATCCCCTCGGGTCGTCGCAGAGTTCGACGGTCGGCGCGCGCTTGCCCGGATGCTCGATGCACGGGAAGTTCCGGGCACCGCGCACCGAGGTCGGCGAGTCCTGGGGCAGTTTGCAGTACAACCCGTCCGGGGTGTCGATGGTGGTGGTATCGGCCGGCGACCGCCATGACGACTGGGGCAGGAACCCGACCGTGCACGGATTGGGGTCACCGAAGGTCAGCGTGAAGTCGCCCTGCGGCAGGCCGGTCGCATTGTTCTTCGGCAGACCGAAAGACTGCTGTGCCGCAACGTAGCCGGGCAACAGCACCAGCAACTGCTCGATCGACGGGTTGTAGGCCAGCAACACCTGCCCGACGGTGTTCAGGTTCGCCAGCAGAATCGGCAGCGTCGGCTTGAGATCCTGCATCAGTCCCGACACCTCGTCGGCGAAGCCGGGCCCACGTTGCAGGATCGCGCGCAACTGCGGGTCGTTGACGGCCACCTGACCGGTGATCCCGGCCATGCTGCGCGCGAAGGTCCGGATCGAACCGGTGCTCTTTTCCTGGGAATCGAGCAGCCGCGCGCCGTCGTCGACCAGCCGGCGCATCCGCCCCGAGACACCGTTGGCGTCGTGGCTGATGGTCGCCGCCGAGTCCAGCAGGGACTGGAAGTCATAGCCCGCACCGTTGAACGCCTGGTAGGTCTCGCCGAGCAGCTGGCTGACCTTGTCCTTGGGGATGCTGTCGACCAGCGCGCTTACCTGATCGAGCATCGGCCCGACCTGTTGCGGCACTTCGGTGTTCGACGCCGCGATCACCGAACCGTTCACCAGGTATGGCGCCCCGTCGCTGCGCGGCAGCAGGTCGACGTACTGCTCCCCGACCGCCGACACGCTGCGCACCGCTGCCACCAGATCCGCCGGGACGCGAGGCGAACGCTCCAGCGACAGCGTGGCCCGCACCCCGGTCGGCGTCAGGGCGACATCGGTGACCGTTCCGATCTGCACGCCGTTGTAGGTGACGTTGGCGAATCGGTACAGCCCGCCCGTTTCGGGCAGGTCCAATTTCACCGTCACCCGGCCGATCCCGAGCATGGTCGGCACCTGCATGTAGCCGAACAGCATCGCCCCGACGCCGATCACCGAGGCGATCGTGAACAGGATCAACTGCATCCGGACAAAACGTGTGAGCATGTCAGCCACCCCCTCCCGGTGCTGCAGGCAGGCCCACCGGTGGGATGTTGGCCCCCGATGACTGCAGGACGGGTTGCTGCAGCGGGTCGTAGGAGTAGTTCAGGTACCACGGATCACCGGGCGCCGGAACCAGTTTGGTGTCTTCGTCGCCCCACTGCGTGCCGGCGAACAGGGACCGCTTGAGCCGCGGCTTGGTGAGGTCGAAAACCGCGAACAGGTTCAGGAAATCACCCCGCACAGCACGCTCGATGGCGTTGGGCCCGTAGGGGAACGCGCTGGAGTAGGCCACCGCGGCGTTGAGATCCGGGCCGATGTCGGCCAGCGACTCCAGCGCGGGTTCCAGGTGAATCAGGTCCGAGACCAGGTGGCTGCCGGCATCGTCGACCAGACCGGCCGACAGATCGCCGAACTTGCCCAGTTTGGTCAGCGCCTCGGTGAACTTGGGCCGCTCCTTGATCAGCACGTCGATGGCCGGCGGAATCTTGTTCAGCGCAGTGTTGATCGTCTCGCGCTGCCCGGCGAACGTGCCGGCCACCCGGTTCATCTCTGCGATGGAGGCGACGATGTTGTCACGCTGCCGATCCAGCGCCGCGGTGAAGCGGTCAAGGCGTTCGAGCAGATCGCGGATGTCGCCCTCACGGCCCGACATGGTGGCGCTGAAGTTGTGGATGATGTCGCCGATCTGGCCCAGCCCACCGCCGTTGACCAGCACCGCCAGCGAGGACAGGGTCTGCTCGGTCGACGGATAGGTCGACGAGTCGCTCAGCGGAATGGTCGCCTCGGACGCCAGCCGGCCTGACGGGGCCTGGCCCACCGGCGGGTTGAGCGCCAGATGCATCGAACCCAACAGACTGGTCTGGCCCACGGTGGCGACCGCGTTGGCGGGCACCTCCACTCCCGGGTTCACCGCGACGTCCACCCGCGCGTGCCAGTTGGTGACGGTCATCTTGCCGACACTGCCGATCACCACATCGGAGAGCAGCACCGGCGAATTGGATTCCAGCGTACCGACATTGGCCAATTCGACCGTGAAGTGCTGCGCCCCGTGGCCGCGGCCCTGCACACCCGGCAGCGCAATCGAGTTGGCCCCGCCGAACGAACATCCGGTGGCGGTGACGGCGATGACGCCGGCCAGCGCCAGCGTGCGCCGCAGCGTTTTCAGCCCGATCATGGTGTCCCCTCCGCAGGCAGCGGCGGTCCCGGTGGCCCCGGCAGTGGCGGTCCCGGCGCCGGGCCGTCCGGCAACAGCATCCCGTCGAAGGTCATCCGGCTGGGCGGAGGCGCCCCGGGGAGCAGCGGCGGCGTCGCTGCGGCGGGCAGGCCGTCGGGAACCAGGGAGCCGCGCGGTTGCGACGGATCCGTCCACCCCGGTGGCGGCGGGACGTCTCCGTGCAGACCGGTGTAGGCCGAGATCGACGGTGCCTGCTCCACCGGTACCGGCGGATGCTCGTTGTGCGGCATCAGCGCCGGATCGGTGTAGATCAGTTTGTCCGGGCTGCCCGACTTGGTCAGATACGGGGCGATCGGCAGCGGAAATCCGTTGAAGTTCAGCAATCGCATGGCCGGCCCGAGATACGCCGTGCACAGCTTGCCGGTCTCGATCGACGTGGTGTTGCCGATCCCGCCGATCATCGCGCAGATCGCCTGAACCGGGTTGGAGAAGTTGGCGAACGCGAACGACCCCAGCGGGGTTCCGCTGGTGACGTTGTACATGTTGAGCGTGTTGGCGATCGCGTTCGGGGTGATGTGCAAGATGTTGCGGATCGCGTTCTTGGAATCGGCCAGCGTCTGGGTCACCTGCGCCAGTCCGTCCACCGCTTCGACGGTCGCGGCGCGACTACCCGAGACGAAGTCCCGCACCTTGTCGATGGTGCCCGAGAAGTCCCTCAGGGCGGCGTCCAGGCTGGTCCGGCTGTCGTCGATCACGCTGGTCAGCGTCGCCAGCCGTGATTCGAACACCACGATCTGCTGATCGCTGTCACGCAGTGCGGTCACGAAGGTCTGCATGCCCTCGATGATGTCGACGATGTTGCCGCTGCCCTCGGCGAAGATCCTGGCCACCCCGGACAGCTGCGCCAGGGTGTCGCGCAGCTTGGCGCCGTTGCCGTCCATCGCACTGGCCGCGGTTTCGATGAACCGGGATGCCGAGGTACCCGAGATACCGCTTTTCGGGCCGAGTTCGCTTGCCAGCCGGTTCAATTGGGTCTTCACCTCGTCCCACTCGACCGGGACCGCGGTGTGCTCCCGCGGGATCACCGCGCCGTCGGACAGGGTGGGCCCGTCGCCGCGGTGATAGGCGGGCGTCAGCTGGACGAACCGGGCGGCCACCAGGTTCGGGGCGACGATGACGGCCTTGGCGTCGGCGGGAACCGGGACCTTGCGGTCCACCCGCAGGGTGAGCTTGGCCTGGGTGCCCTGCGGTTCGATCCGGTCGATGGTGCCGACCTTGACCCCGGACACCCGGACTTCGTCGCCGGGGTAAATGGCTGTGGCGGTGGAGAAGTAGGCGGTGATCGTGGTCGGTTTCAGCACGGTCCTGCCGACCAGCATCACAGCACCCGCGAGCAGCACCAGGGCCAGCAGCCCGGCGCCCGCGATTCGCAGCGGTTTTCCGGTACTCATCGCGGTGGCAGGTCTCCTGGTTGCGGAATCCCGTTGACCGGGAAGGGAAGTTCGGCGCGCGGTCCGGCATTGTCGGGCGGCTGACCGGCGTCCACGCCGCGCCGGAATCCGAAGGCGTAGTCGAAGAACGGCTGGAACAGCTGCGGCAGCATCAGGTTCGGCACATACGCGCTGTAGTACGCGCCGTTGGAAACCGTCTCGCCCTGGGTGAGTTCATATTTGGCCAGGCCGGGCAGCGCCTTGGCGAGGTTGTCGCGGTTCTTCACCAGAATCTTGTTCAGCGAGTTGATCTCGTCCAGCGTCGGTTTGAGCTGTTCGTTGTTCTGATCGACGAGTTCGGACAGCTGCCGCGACACCGCCGACGTGCTGACCAACAGGCTGACGATCGCCTGCCGGCGGGTGTTGAGCACGTCGACGAGGCTGTTGGCGTCCAGGATCAGCGAGTTGATCTGCTGGCTGCGCTCGGAGAACACCCCGGTCACATCGGCGGCGGACTTGAGCAGATCGGCGAGGCTCTCGTTGCGGTTGTTCAGTGATCGCGACAGCCGGCTCAGTCCGTCGAATGTCGGACCCAGGCGCGGGGCGATCTGATCGATGGTGTCCGACAGGGTGTCCAGCGACCGGTTGAGCGACTCCGTGTCGGTGCCGGCGGTGTTGGAGGTCAGCTCGCCGACCACATCGGTCAGCGAATACGGCGAGGACGTGCGGGTGACCGGGATGACGTCGAGCGGGCGCATCTTGCCACTGCCGGACGGTTCGAGCGTCAGAACCCGCTCACCGAGCAGCGATCCGGTGCGGATGTGCGCGGTGCTCTGCGACCCCAGCGGGTACTTGCCGGCCAGCGTGAACGTCACCAGGGCGTCGCCGTTGTCGAGCACCACATCGGTGACCGAACCCACCTTGATCCCCGACAGCGTGACATCGGCTCCGGTGCCCAGCCCGCCGGCCTCGGTGAATCGGGCCTGGTAGCGCACCGAGGTGGCCCACTGAAGCAACTGCTCGGGCTGCAGCCCGATCGCGACGATGAACGCGATGACGACGGCCCCGATGAAGCCCATCCGGAACAGGTGACTCCCGTGATATCGCAGCATCAGCGCACCCCGGGTCCGTCGGCGATCAATCGGTGTCGCTGCATCGACCCTCCTCCGACTTGATCCAGGGGAACACCGAGGTGCGGCCCTGGGTATCGCTGACCCGGATCTGCACGGCGCAGAGGTAGTACTGGATGAACCCGCCGTAGGCGCCGAGCCGGATGGCCTTGCGGTAGTTCTCCGGAGCCTTCTGCAGTGACATGTCCAGGCCGGCCTGGTCGGCGTTGACTGCCTTGGCCAGCCGGTTGGTCTGGGCGATCGTGTCGGTCAGCGGATCACGTGCCCGGCCCAGCAGGTCGGCCATCGACGCGGTTCCGCGGTCCAGGGAGCTCACGGCGTTGCCGATGGCGTCTCGGTCGGCGGCCAGCCCACCGACCAGCTTGTTCAGCCGGTCGATCGCACCGGACAGTCGCTTGTCGCCGCTGGTGATGGTGGCCAGTACGGTGCGCAGCTGGTCGATCAGCGATTCGATCACCACGTTGTTGTCGGCCAGCGAGGTCGAGAACGACGAAGTCTGCGACATCAGCGAGTCGATGGTGCCGCCCTGACCCTGCATGATCTGGATCAGCGACGCGGTCAGCGCGTTGACGTCCTGCGGGTTCAGCCCGCGGATCACCGGCTTGAGGCCGTTGAGCAACAGGTCCAGATCCAGCGCCGGTGCGGTCCGCTCCAGCGGGATCTGCGCCCCGGCCGGCAACAGTCGCGTCGACCCGGGCCCGTCCTCGAGTTCGAGGTAGCGGTCCCCGACCAGGTTGAGGTAGCGCACCGAGGCCTTGGTGCCGGTGGTCAGCGCGACGTTGCGGTCGGCGGCGAACTTCACCAGCACCGTGCCGTCCTGCCGCAGCCGCACACCGTCGACGGTGCCGACCCGCACTCCGGCGACGCGCACACTGTCGCCGGACTTGAGCCGGGAGGCGTCGCTGAACACCGCCTGGTAGCCCGTGGTCGGCCCGGTGCGCACCTCGGCGAAGATCGCGAACAGCATCACCGTCGCCAGCAGCATCACCACGGCGAAGCTGCCGAACTTGATCAGGGTCGTGGTGGTGCCCCTCATCCCGGCATCCCCACCTGGGCGGTGTTGCGTGGCGGCCCGCCGAGCGGCCCGAACAGCGCCTGCTTGAGCCCCTCGGAGTTGATCAGGATGCCCTGGTTGCCGTACTCGTAGGGGTCGGCCCCGGTGTCGCCGATCAGCGCCGGCACCCGGAACTCGGGCGGAACGTCCGGCAGGCCCAGTTCGGCACAGTAGGAGCGCTCGGCGGTGGCAGCCACCTTCGGCAGGTGGTCGGGGTAGCGGTAACGCTCCCGGCCGAGGGTGAAGCTGGCGGTGATCACGATGCCGGGCACGGTGAACGGCGGCGACTTGGCGAACGGCACCAGACCGCCGATCGCACAGCCGAGGTGCTCGTGGTACTTGTCCAGCAGCTGCGCGGTGGGATCCAGGTTGCGGGTCAGGTCGGTCAACAGCTGCCGGTTGTCGCCCAGCACCTCGTTACCGGTGTCGGCCAGCCCGATCGCCGACATCAGGAAGGTGTCCAGGCTGTTGCGCTCCGCGACGATGCTGTCGCTCATCACCGAGGTGTTGGCCATGGTGGCGGTCAGGTCGGGGGCGGCATCGGCATAGGACGCGAACACCGGCGGCATGGTGGCGGCCTCGCGCTCCAGGGTGTTCAGGCTGGGCTCGAGTTCGGCGAGCAGATGGTCGAAGTCGGTCAACGCCTGCCCGATCTTGGCGCCGCGGCCGTTGAACGCCGTCGAGACGGCCCCCAGGGTTTCGTTGAGCTTCATCGGGTCGATCTTGTCCAGCACCCGCACCAGCTGCTGGAAGACGGTGTTGATCTCCACGGTGACGTGTTCGCCGGTCAGCGTCTGACCGGCGTGCATCCTGGCGGTGGAGGGCTGCGGCGGCGCCATCAGCTCGACGAACTTGGCCCCGAACACCGTCGACGAGGCGATCCGGGCGGTGGCGTTGGCCGGGATCAGCCGCAACTGGTCGGGCTGCAGCTCCAGTCGCAGGGCCGCGGTGCCGTCCGGCAGGGTGTCGATGGCGCCGACCTTGCCCACCTGCACGCCGCGCAACTTCACCTTGGCGTCTGGGTACATCACCAAACCCGCACGCGGGGACAGCACGGTGATGCCCACCGTGCGGGTGAAGCTGCCCCGGAACAATCCGATCGGCAACCCGATCAAAGCCGCGATGACGACCACCGTGGCAAGGCCGATCAGCGGCCGCACATAGGTCGGCTGCTGCCGTCGCTCACCGGTCTTGTGCCGGCCGCGGACGGCCGTGTCAGAGCCCACTGACGCCGCCCCCCTCCACGATGGTTACCGCCGAGACGGCCGTCGGCCCCCCGATGTTGTGCGCCAAGCCAATCCGGGCGCCATCGACCTGATTGACCGCGGTTCCCCGCAACTGCTCAAAGAGTTCTACGCACTGTGCCACACCGGTGGCACCCGGGGGGTGCCCTTTGGATTTCAGTCCACCGCTGGGATTGACCGGCAACGCGCCGCCGACGCTGGTCGCCTCGGTCTCCAGCAGCTTGTGCGCCTCGAACCGCTCGGCGAAGCCGAGATCTTCGTAGCTGATCAGTTCCACCCCGGTGAAGTAGTCGTGCACCTCGGCGACGTCGACGTCGGCCGGGGTCAACCCCGCCATGGCGAACGCCTGCTTGGCGGCGCGGACCGTCGCCGGGAAGGTCGTCATGTCCGGCTTGTGCTGATGCATCACCGAGTCCAGGCCGAGCCCGACCCCGCGAATCCACACCGGCCGGTCGGTGAAGCGGTCGACGACGTCCTCGGCGGCCAGCACCAGGGCGGCCGCGCCGTCACTCTGCGGAGCGCAGTCGTACAACCCGAACGGGGTCACCACGGTCGGCGCGTCCAGGGCCTGTTGCACGGTGATCTCGAAGCGCAGCCGGGCGCGCGGATTGCTCACGCCGTGCCGGTGGTTCTTCACCGCCACCATCGCCAGGTGCTCGCGGGTGGCCGGGGACTCGTGCAGGTAGCGGCGCACGTGCAGTGCAAAACCGGCCGGGGCGACCAGCCCGAGCGGATAGTCCCAGGCCATGTCGCGGGCGGTCTGCTCCCAGGCCCAGAGCATGTCCTTGGTGGCGTTCTCCCGCAGCTTGTCGGCGCCCATGACCAGGGCCACGTCCACCGCCCCGGAGGCGACCCCGAACAGCGCGTTGCGCACGGCGTCGTTCCCGGTGGCACACGAGTTCTCCACCCGGGTGACGGGCAGGTCCGGCAGCCCCAGGCTGTCGGCGAGGATCCCGGACGGAAACCCGTCGGTGGTGCCCAGCGCCCCGAACCAGGCCGCCTGCACGTCGGCCTTGGCCAGCCCCTTGTCGACGCTGGCGGCGCAGTCGGCGAACGCCATCGGCAGCAGGTCCTTGATGCCCAGCGCGAAGTGCTCGCGGAACGGCGTCATCCCGGCGCCGACGATCGCCACCCGCCTCATGCCGCCGCCTCCGGCTGGTCCGCCGGGTCGAACGGCTCGAAGGCGTAGCCGTAGTCCGGGACCCCGGAGCGCACCGCGACCCGGCGCAGCACCAGCCGGCCTCGGTCGCCGATCCAGACCCCACCGGCGGGAGCGCCGGTTACCTTCACCAGCGCGCGGACGCCCACATCATCGAGCTCGACGATGACCAGCGAGTACGGGGTCACCAGGCCGGGCACCGGCATCTGCACGGTGACCTCGGTGTAGACCGTGCCGACCCGGGGCAGCTCGACCCGCTCGTAGGCGGTGCTCAGAGTCGAGTCGTCGCCGACCCGATAGCGCGGCGGGAAGTCGAGTTCGTCGCTGCCGGGATGCCGGCCGGCCTCCCAGCGCACCTTGGCCTCGAACGCGCGCTCGTAGGCGGCCAGTGAGATCGGCAGGTCCGCGCCGGGTGTGCGCTCGCCGTCGGGCAGCGGCCGCGGCGCCGGTTCACGGCGGTGCACTCCCACCTGTGCGCCACCGGATACCTCCCCCACCGTGATCCCGGACAGGCTGGCCTGCTCGACGGCCAGCAGCGGACCTGAGGTCCCGGTCTCGGCCAGTACCGCCAGCGCGAACAGTCCCGAGCTGGCGCCGACCGTCGGCAACGGCGCCGGATCGCCGCTGCACAGTTCGGCGGCCCGATCGTGCCCGACCCCGGCCAGCATCACCGGGGTCTGAACCCACGCCGCCACCAGCGACGCCAACAGACCCCGCTCGTGCAACAGCCGGGGGTCGCCGTAGTCGTGCACCACTCCGGCATCGCGGGTACGCACCGGCAGGCTGCGGGCGATGCGGGCCGCGGTGCGGATCGCCAGCCCGGCGTCGCCGGTGAGCACCGCGACACCGCCGGCAGGCTCCAGGTCCGCCCCGATGACCAGGGTCCGGGGCCGCGCCGAGCTCAGGGCGTCCAGCGCGGCCGGCGCACCGCCGAGCCGCTCGACCACCTCCAACTCGGGGTCCAGTCCCAGGCCCGCCAGCAGCACCGCGGCGTTGCTGCCCTCGGTCAGCGGAAGGTCGCGACTGACCACCACCACCCGCTCCACCGCGCCGCCGTCGGCCAGGGCGGCCCGGCCGGCCTCGACCGCCAGGGTGATGGCGTCTTCGTCGTCGCCGGCGACCCTGGCCGCGTCAGTGCCCCAGCACGGCAGATAGGTGCCAATCGAAGCTACGTGCGGCATCGCGAACCTTGCCCTGTCCTCGCCCTACCCGGTCACCTAGGTGACCGCGCCGAGGGTCTTGAGTTCGATGATCCGGTCCCAGTCCAGGCCGAGGTCGAGCAGGATCTCGTCGGTCTGCTCGGCGAATCCGGGCGCGGGACCGGTCGCCGGGGCGGCCACGTCGAACTGCACCGGGTTGGCGACCAACTCCAGTTCGCCTGCCTGCACGATGTATTCGTTGGCGCGGATCTGCGCGTCCTGGGCGGCCTGGAGGGTGTCCTGAACCGGCGCCCACGGGCCGGCCAGGGTGGCGAAGCGCTCACTCCACTCGGGCAGCGTCCGCTTGGCCATCGCCGTACGCAGGATCTCCACGGCTGCCGGGGTGTTCTCGGCGAAGGACGCTGCGGTGGCGAACCGCGGGTCGTCGATGTGGTCGTCGAGTTCCATGTGCCGGCAGACGTCGGCCCAGAACTTGGTGGGCTGCATCATCACGAACGAGATGTAGCGCTCGTCGGCGGTCGCGTAAACCCCGACCAGCGGGTTGATCGGCGAGCCGTGCACGCCCGGCGGCTGTTGGACCAGCCGCTCGCCCAGGTGACTGGTCAGGGCAACGGTGTGCCCCATCGCCCACAGGCCGCTGCCCAGCAGGGACACGTCGACGACGGACGGCTCCCCGGTGCGCTCGCGCTGGAACAGCGCCGCCGCGATACCGCCGGCCAGGTTGGTGCCGGAGATGGTGTCACCGTAAGCCGGGCCGGGTGGTCCGATCATGCCCTCGATACCGGGCGGGGTGATGGTGGCGGCCGTACCGGCGCGACACCAGAAGGCGGTCATGTCGTACCCGCCCTTCTCCGCTTCGATGCCGCGGGGGCCCAGCGCGCTGCCGCGAGCGTAGATGACCTTCGGGTTGACCGCGCGGATGTCGTCGACGTCCATGGCGAACTTGCGGCGGTGCCCGGGAAGGAAGCTGGTCAGGAAAACGTCTGCGCGCTTTGCCAATTCGAGCAGAACCTCGCGACCCTGCGGCACCGACACGTCCAGTCCGATGCTGCGCTTGCCACGGTTGGCGTGCTCGATGTTGGGGTTCGGGTCGCCTTCGACCCGCAGCATCCCGGTCTGGCGCAGCCCGCGCTGGGGGTCACCGGTGACGGCGTGCTCGACCTTGATGACCTCCGCGCCCCACTCGGCCAGTACGGCGCCGGCCGACGGCACGAAGCCGTACATCGCGACCTCGAGTACCCGGACGCCTTCCAACGGCTTCATCCGGGCTGCCCCGCAGCCGGGGTTGCGAACGTCTTGGACTCCAGGAACTCCTCCAGGCCGGCGACGCCCATCTCCCGGCCGATGCCGGACTGCTTGAATCCGCCGAACGGCGCGTCGGGGCTGAAGTAGTTGCCGCCGTTGATCGAGAACGTTCCGGTGCGGATCCGCCGGGCCATCGCGACCGCGCGGTCCTGGCCGCCGAAGATCGCGCCGGACAGCCCGTAGATGGAGTTGTTGGCGATGCGCACCGCGTCGTCGTCATCGTCATAGCCGATCACGGTCAGGACCGGCCCGAAGACCTCTTCCTGAGCGATCTCGCTGTCCGGGTCGACGCCGGTCAACAGGGTGGGCGTATAGAAGAAGCCCGGGTCGACCTTCTGACCGCCCGTCACCAGCGTTGCGCCGGCGGCCACCGCACGCTGCACCATGGCATCGACCTTGTCGCGCTGGCGGGCACTGATCAGCGGACCCATGTAGGTCTTCGGGTCGGTCGGGTCGCCGTAGCGCACGTGCGAGAAGTTGGTCTTGATCCGCTCGACGATCTCATCGTGGTGACTGTTGGGCACCAGCAGCCGAGACGTCAGCGCGCAGCCCTGGCCGGCGTGGGTGACCATCGAGAACGACGCGAACACCGCGGCCATGTTGAAGTCGGCGTCGTCGAGGATGATCGCCGCGGACTTGCCGCCCAGCTCCAGAAAGACCCGCTTGAGGGTGCCGCTGGCGGCGGCCATGATGGCGCGGCCGGTCGGGGTGGACCCGGTGAAGGTGACCATGTCGACGCCGGGGTCGGTGGTCAGCGCCGCACCGACCTTGGGGTCCGACGAGCTGAGCACGTTGACCACCCCGGGCGGGATGTCGGTGTGGTTGGCGATCAGCTCGCCCAGAGCCAGGGTGATCAGCGGGGTGTCCGGGGCCGCCTTGAGCACCACGGTGCAGCCGGCGGCCAGCGCGGGCGCGAGTTTCGCCAGGGCCAACTGGTTGGGGTAGTTGTAGGCGATGATCGCGGCGACGACGCCGGCGCCTTCCTTCTCCACCCAGCGGTGGTGCAGCATCCCGCGGCTCTCGATGTTGCCGAGGTCCTCGGTCATCGGGTAGTCCTCGAGCAGATCGGCGTAGTAGCGCACGATCGCGATCGGCTGGTCGAGCTGGGCACCCTGGGTCAGCGCCGGGGTGGCGCCGACCTCGGCGATGGTGAGCGCGGCGAACTCGTCACGGTTTTCGACCAGCGCCTTGTGCAACTGATCCAGGCAGCGGATCCGCAGTGCGACATCGGTGGCCCAGCCACTGTCGTCGAAGGCCCGCCGGGCCGCTTCCACCGCCGCGGCGGCATGGGTTACGTCGGCCTCGGGGGCGTGGCCCAGGACCTCTCCGGTGGCCGGATTGAGCGAGGGGTAGGTGTTCACGCCCTCGACCAGCTTGCCGTCGATCAGCAGTCGCCGACCAGCCGTTTGACCAGCTGTGACGGACCCTGCCGTGTCCTGCGATCGCATCCGAGCCTCCCGCCGGGTAACTACATTCTCGTGTGCGGCGAATCATACATCTCAAAGCCGAGAATTCAAGGGTCGAACGAAACCGGCGGACAGCGCCCTGAGTCACCGCATTTGGACTAGGTTCTTCTATATCCCCTGATGAGAACCGGTGCGCGCCGGTCTTGCCAGAAACGCAGCTGCGAGAGTATGATTCTCGTCGTTCGGGAAGGGGATTCTTTGTGAGCGAGACGGCCCTCGTGAGGACTGCTGTTGTGACCGGGGGTGCCTCGGGTATCGGTGCGGCGGTGGTGAACCGGTTACGTGCCGACGGGCGCCAAGTCGCGATCATCGACCTTAAACCCGGCGATCAGGAGTTGGCCTTCGCCGCCGACGTGACCGATCGCGGGCAGATCGACGCCGCGCTGTCGCGGATCCGCGAGCAGCTGGGGCCGGTCACCATCCTGGTCAACGCCGCAGGCAAGGACGGCTTCAAGAAGTTCAGCCACATCAGTTTCGAAGACTGGCAGCAGATCATCGACATCAACCTCAACGGGGTGTTCCACACCACCCAGGCGGTGCTGCCCGACATGATCGAGGCCGGCTGGGGACGCATCGTCAACATCTCCTCATCGAGCACGCACTCCGGCACTCCCTATATGGCGCACTACGTCTCGGCCAAGTCCGCGGTCAACGGTCTCACCAAGACCCTGGCGCTGGAGTACGGACCAGCCGGCATCACCGTCAACGCCGTGCCGCCGGGCTTCATCGACACCCCCATGCTGCGCAACGCCGATCGTCACGGCTTCCTCGGCGACATCGACGACAACATCGCCAAGACCCCGGTGCGGCGCATGGGTAAACCCGAAGACATCGCGGCGGCGTGCGCCTTCCTGACGTCCGAGGAGGCCGGTTACATCACCGGGCAGATCCTGGGCGTCAACGGCGGCCGCAACACCTGATCACCTGCCACATCGCTAGTGCAATGACGAAAGGAACAGCTGTGGGACGCGTTGCCGGAAAGGTCGCATTCATCACGGGGGCTGCCCGCGGGCAGGGCCGCAGCCACGCGCTGCGACTGGCCGAGGAAGGCGCCGACATCATCGCCGTCGACCTGTGCCAGGACATCGAGACCATCGGCTACCCGATGGCCACGCCGGAGGACCTTCAGGAGACCGCAAAGCTGGTCGAGAAGACCGGCCGGGGCATCGTCACCGCGCAGGCCGATGTGCGCGACGCCGCCGCCCTGCGGACCGCGCTGGAGGCCGGGCTCGCCGAGTTCGGCAAGCTCGACATCGTCGTCGCCCAGGCCGGAGTCGCCGGCATGAAGGGCAATCCCCCGCTGCAGGCGTGGATCGACGTCATCAACACCAACCTGGTCGGCACCATCAACGGCATCCAGGTGGCGCTGCCGCACCTGGGTGAAGGCGCCTCGATCATCGCCACCTCCTCGGCCGCCGCGCTGATGGACGCCCACCAGAAGGCCAACCCGGGCGGCGACCCGGGCGGGATGGCCTACATGACCTCCAAGCGGCTGATGGCGCAGTACGTCCATGACCTGGCCACCGAGCTGGCGGTTCGCGGTATCCGCGCCAACGTGATTCACCCGACCAACTGCAACACCGACATGTTGCAGAGCGAGCCGATGTACCGCTCCTTCCGGCCCGACCTGGACCACCCGACCCGCGCCGACGCCGAACCGGTCTTCTATGTGCAGCAGGCGATGAAGGTGCCGTTCATCGAGCCCGAGGACATCTCCAACGCGGTGCTCTGGCTCGCGTCCGAGGAGTCCCGGTTCGTCACCGGCATGCAGTTGCGGGTCGACGCCGGTGGCTACCTGAAGTGGTACGACTACCACGTCTGATGACCGACGACACTCGCCCGGATCGGATAGGAGCAGCATGAAAGTTTGGGTCGACCCGCAGCGCTGTCAGGGCCATGGGCTGTGCAAGATGATCGCGCCCGACGCCTTCGAACTCGACGACGTCGACGGCCACTCCACCGCGGTCAGCGAGATCGTCGCAGCCGACCAAGAGGAAGTCGTGATCGAGGCCATGCGGTCGTGCCCAGAACGCGCGATCTTCGTCGACGGGAAGGACTCCACCGGCCAGGCCGCGGCCGGTGCTGGGCAGCCGGATTGGACCACCAAGTGAACGAACAGAAGAAGCAGCACAACTATCATTTCGACCGCCACGCGCCGGAATACCGTGATCGATTCCTCGACATCACCGATGAGATGCAGGCTAAGTGTCCGATGGCCTGGAGCGAGACGTACGACGGCCACTGGGTGGCGGCCGGCGCCTCAGAGGTTTTCGAACTGGCCCGCTGTCCGCACGTCTCCAACGACCACGACATCCACAACGAGCGTCGCGGCTACAAGGGCATCTCCATCCCACCCGCGAAGCGCGCCCAAAACCGGGGTGGCGTGCTGGAGATGGACGGCGATGAGCAGCAGTTCTACCGAGACCTGCTGAACCCGTACATGTCCCCGGCCGCCATTAAACGGTGGATTCCGTTGATCGACGAGATCACGCGTGCCACCATCAACGAGAAGATCGAGGACGGCCGCATCGACTTCGTCGACGACCTGGCCAACATCGTCCCGGCCGTCTTCACGCTGGCGATTCTCGGTATCCCGCTGAAGAATTGGACGATCTACTGCGAACCGGTGCACGCCGCGGTGTACACCCCGGAGAACGACCCGGACTCGGTGCGCGTCGCCGAGATGCACCGGCAGATGGGCCTGGATCTGGCCACCAACTACTTTGAGGTCAAACAGAATCCGCGGCCCGGCATCGTCAACGCGCTGGCTCAGGCGGTGCGGAACGGCGAACCGATCCCCGACCTCGACGGGCTGTCGATGGTGGGTGTGGTGATCGGCGGCGGCTTCGACACCACCACCGCACTGACCGCGCACAGCCTGGAATGGCTGTCGGAGCACCCGGGCGAGCGCGAGCGCCTGAGCGCCGAGCGCGAAAAGCTGTTCAACCACGCCACCGAGGAGTTCCTGCGCTACTTCACCCCGGCACCCGGCGACGGGCGCACCTTCTCCGAAGACGTCGAGGTGGCGGGCGTGCAGGTCAAGGAGGGCGAACGACTGTGGTTGTCCTGGGCGATGGCCAACCGTGATCCGTCGGTGTTCGACGAGCCCAACAAGTTGATCATGGACCGAAAGGGTAACCGGCACTTCAGTTTCGGTCTCGGTGTGCACCGCTGCATCGGCTCACACGTCGCGCGCGCCGTTTACAAGTCGATGATGCTCGCGGTGCTCGACCGGATGCCGGACTACCAGTGCGATTCCGCCGGTGCGGTGCACTACGACACCATCGGCGTCATCCAGGGGATGCGGCACCTGCCGGCGACCTTCACCCCCGGAAAGCGGATCGGGCCGGGGCTCGACGAGACGCTGGAGAAGCTGCAGCGGATCTGCGACGAGCAGCAGTGCGCGCTGCCGATCACCGAGCGCAAGGAAGATGTCGTCATCGACTAGGACCGTGCGATCACCGTCTCGGCGAACTCGGCGATGGTCTCCGGCGATGGATCGGAGAACCACACGTAGAATCGTTGCACTCCTTGGCTTCCCAGCCGGCCGAAGTGGTCGATGAGTTCATCGGCGCGCGCGCAGATCAGCCCGGATCCCAACTGGGCGTAGCGGCGCCGGCTTTTGCCGATCACCGCCTCGGCGTCGGCGCCTGCACCGATGAAGCCGACCATCTGTTGTACCGAAGCTCGGGCGTCACCGATCTGCGGCATCAGCCGGGGCAGGTCGTCGAGATGGGTGGCCGGCAGGTTCCACCAATCGGCATGCCGGCGAACCAGTTCCAGCATCCTGGGCCCGCGACCGCCGAGCAGCAGCGGTATCGGCTCGCGCGGCGCAGGTACCTGGTCGGCCCAGTAGCGCGACAGGTCCTCCAGGGTCCGCTGCAGCGCGGCCACCCGCTCGCGTCCGGTGGCCGTCCCGAACCCGAAATCCGCCAGCTCGTCGGGCATCGATCCCGAGCCCAGCCCCAGGTCGAACCTGCCACCGGAGACCTCGGCCAGCGTGACGGCCTGCTTGGCCAGTACCGACGAATGGCGGAACGCATCGCAGAGCACCAGGTGGCCGATCTGCAGCCGTTGCGTTTTCGCCGCGATCCAGGTGGCCAGCGTCATCGCCTCCCAGACCGGGCTGGCCGGCGCCATCGGTGTCCGAAGGTGGTCGAGCAGCGCAACCCCGTCGAAACCGCTTGCCTCGGCGGTACATGCGCGCAGCGTCAGCTCGTCGACACCGAGTCGGACCTGCGGCAGGAACAGGTACCACTGCGCCACGATCGGCTCAGCCGCGGGGTAGGCCCAGCACCTGCTGGGCAACGATATTGCGGTGGATCTCCGATGTGCCACCGGCGATGGTGCCCGAGAAGCTGCGGGCGTGCCGTTCGAACCAGCTGGCGAAATAGCTGTCGAGGTTCATCGGCGCGTAAGGTCCCGAATTCGCCGGATGCACAAGCCCTTTGGAACCGGCCGCGTCCAGTGCGTGCCCGGAGGCGAACATCTCGGCCTCCGAGCCGAGCAGCTTGAGCACCGACAGCGCGGCCACATCCTCCTCGCCGCGGGCGGCCCGGGCCAGCGCTGCCGACCCCATCAGTCGCAACGCCTGGTAATCCATGACGGCCGTGGCGAATTGGTCGCGCTGCAGTGCGCCTTCGGGCCGGAAGTCGGCGATCACATTGTCCAGCCGGTCGGCGAAACCCAGCCACATCATGGTGCGTTCGTGCCCCAGCGATCCATTCGCCACCCGCCAGCCGCCGTTCAGCGGACCGACCAGATTCTCCGCCGGTACCCGCACGTCGGTGAAGAAGACCTCGTTGAAGTCCTTGTCGTCGATCCCGCAGATGGTCGGGAACGGTCGGCACACCACGCCCGGGGTGTCGGTGGGGATCAGCAGGACGCTGATGCCCTTGTGCTTGGGGGCATCGGGATCGGTGCGCACGAAGGTCAGCAGCACGTCGGCGTCGTGCGCCCCGGAGGTCCACACCTTCTGGCCGTTGACCACGAAGTCATCCCCGTCGCGTTCGGCCCGGGTGCGCAGCGACGCCAGATCCGAACCCGCGCTCGGCTCGCTCATCCCGAGTGACGCGGTGATCTCGGCCCGCAGGATCGGCACCGCCCAGCGTCTTTTCTGCTCGTCACTGCCGAACGAAAGCAACGACGCCGCAATGATATTCACACCCTGTGGATTGAAGCTGTGATAGATGCGGCGGCGGCACAACTCCTCCAGGTGGACGAACTGCTGCAGCAGGGTGGCGTTGCGTCCGCCGAACTCCGGCGGGTTGCCGGGCAGCAGCCAGCCGTTGTCGAACAGCAGCCGCTGCCAGCGGCGGGCCCAGTCCGGCATGTGCGACACCGACCGCGGCCGCTCCAATGTGTCGGCCTGATCCGGCAGGTTCGCTTCGAGGAAGGCCGCGAACTCGGCGCGGAACTCCTCGACGTCGGCGTCAAATGTGAGCTGCAAGGTATTCCTCGGCGATCGCGGCGCGATGTTCGGCGGCTCCGCCGAGCATCAGCTCACCGGCCTTGGCCCGCTTGAGGGCGAACTGCAGGTCGTTCTCCCAGGTGAATCCCATCGCGCCGAACAGTTGCAGTCCGTGCCGAAAGACCAGGGACTGGCATTCGCCGGCCGCGGCCTTCGCCATCGCCGCGGCCATCCGCCGCCGTGGGTCGTCGGCGGCAATGGTCAGCGCCGCGAAATACCCCAGCGCGCGGGCCCGTTCGATCGCCACGTGCATGTCGGCCGCCTTGTGCTGGACGGCCTGGAACGAGCCGATGGGCACGCCGAACTGCTGACGGCTGCGCACGTGTTCCAGGGCCAGGTCGAGGATGCGCTGACAGGCCCCCACCATGGTCATCGCCATCCCGGTGAGCGCCACATGGCGCGCCCGGTCGACGTCAACGCGGACCCGGGCGCTGTCGGGCACCTCCACCCCGGCGAAGGACAGGTCGGCCACCTGCAGCGTCGGGTCGAAGACCGCGGATGGCCGGGCGGTCACCGCCGAACCCTCGACCAGGAACACCCCGGCGTCGGCGACGACGGCCAGCCGGTCGGCCCGGGCGCCGTCGAGCACGTTCAGGGCGGTGCCGTCGAGCACCCAGCCGGCGGCGCTGCGGTGGGCGGTCACTCCGCTGTAGACCGCCGCGCCGGTCGAACCGTCGGCGCGGTGGTGTTCGCCAACCAGTGGCGCGAACTGCGTCATGGTTGCCAGAAACGGGGTGGGGTCGGTGGCGCGTCCCAGTTCTTCGAGGACGATCGCCAGCTCGACGGCGGTCTCCGGTTCGTGCAGCTCCGTCCAGCCCAGGTCGGCATAGACCTTCCACAGCGGGTCGATCAGAGCGGCGGTGGAGCCGTCAGCTCCTTCTGCGGCGCCTTCTACGACGCTGCGCACCAGCGACGGCGAGCATTGTTTGCCCACCACGTCGCGCACCGTGCCCTGCCACAACCGCTGGTCCTCGTCGAACTCGAGCAGCATTGCGCTCACCTCCTCCAGACGCCGGTCGAGAATAACATTCTCGCAATCGGATGTAATGATCTCAAACTGAGATAGCGTGCTGTCGCAGCGTATCGCCGGTCATCGCGGGCCTTGCAGGGGGTCATCGGTCGCCCCGCTCCGGGCCGATGATGAGAATCTGATTCTTGCAAGCCAAGAACACAGCTATACAATGGGAGGCGTGATCGAACATCCGGACGGGAGCCGGACACCCGTCATCGACGCCAGCGTGCACATCTTCGCGGCGTCCAACAAGGACCTGCGCGAGTTCCTGCGGGAGCCCTACCGCAGCCGGGGTTTCCCCGACTACGAGATGGACTGGTATGGCGCGCCCGGCGGCGAATACGCGCCCGGCACCGACGGGCCCGAGCGCCAATACCCCGGCTCCGACCCCGATGTGGTCGCCCGCCACCTGTTCGGTGACCGCGGCGTCGACGTCGCGGTGCTGCATCCGATGACCCGCGGCGTCATGCCCGACCGGCACCTCGGGTCGGCGATCGCCGCGGCGCACAACGAGATCCTGGTGTCGCGCTGGCTGGACCACCCCGAACACGGCGAGCGCTTTCGCGGCACCATCCGGGTCAACCCCGACGACATCTCCGGCGCGCTGCGCGAGATCGACCGATGGAAAGACCATCCCCGGGTGGTGCAGATCGGCATCCCGTTGCAGTCCCGGGAACTCTTCGGCAAGCCGCAGTTCTGGCCGCTGTGGGAGGCCGCGGTCGACGCCGGTCTGCCGGTGGCGGCCCACATCGAGGTGGGGACCGGGATCGCCGCCGCCCCGACGCCGTCGGGCAACACCCGCACCTACGAGCAGTACGTGTCGTTCATGGCGTGCAACTACCTCTATCACCTGATGAACATGATCACCGAAGGCGTTTTCGAGCGGATGCCCGAGCTGAGGTTCGTCTGGGCCGACGGCGGCGCGGACCTGCTGACCCCGTTCATCTGGCGGATGGACTGCTTCGGCCGGCCGCACCTGGAGCAGACGCCGTGGGCGCCGGAGATGCCCAGCGACTACCTGCCCGGTCACGTGTACTTCGTCCAGGGCGCGATGGACGGCCCCGGTGACGCCGACATGGCCGGTGAATGGTTCGGCTTCACCGGCAAAGAGGACATGGTGATGTACGGGTCGAGCTACCCGCATTGGCAGCTCAACGAACTGACGGTGCCGAGCGCGTTCAGTGCCGACCAGCGCGACAAGCTGTGCTGGCGCAACGCCAGTGGGCTCTACGGCATAGAAGTGCCTGCCGTTCCCGACGTCGCGAGCGCACACTAGAGAACAGTTGGGATCAAGGGAGATCACGATGTCTGTGACAGCCACCGAACGCAAACCGGCAGCCGAGCGGGTCGCCGTCCGCTGCGTCGACTCCGACGTTCATCCGGTGCCCCGCCGCGGCGAACTGGCCCAATACATTCCCGAGCCGTGGCGCAGCAAGTACTTCCTGCCCCGCCGGGTCGGCGAGCTGATCTACTACGACGCCCCGGATTACGCGCATGCCTTCGCGATGCGGGTGGACGCGTTTCCCGCCGACGGCGAGTTCCCGGGCAGCGACCCGGATCTGGCGTTCAAGCAACTCATCATGGATGCCGGTTCGGACTTCGTGATCCTGGAGCCCGGCGCGTACCCGGCCCGCATTCCCGAAGCGCAGCAGGCGATGTCGTCCGCACTCAACGACTGGCAGGTCAACCACTGGCTGGACGCCAAGAACAACTGGCATCAGCGCTGGCGCGGATCGATCTGCGCATCCATCGAGGACCCGTTCGGCGCCGCCGCCGAGATCGAGAAGTGGGCGGGCCACCCGTATATGGCGCAGATCCTGATCAAGGCCGAGCCCCGCCCGCCGTGGGGTGACCCGAAGTACGACCCGATCTGGGCGGCCGCCACCAAGCACGACATCACGGTCAGCTGCCACCTGTCCCGCAGCCACCACGAAGAACTGCCGATGCCGCCCGTGGGACTGCCCAGCTACAACCACGACTTCATGGTCACCTACTCACTGCTGGCGGCCAATCAGGTGATGAGCCTGATCTTCGACGGGGTCTTCGACCGCTTCCCGACGCTGCGGATCGTGTTCGTCGAGCACGCGTTCACCTGGATCCTGCCGCTGATGTGGCGGATGGACGCCATCTACGAAGCGCGCAAATCGTGGCTGGACATCAAGCGCAAGCCGAGCGAATACGTCAAGGACCACATCAAGTTCACCACGCAGCCGCTGGACTACCCGGAGGACAAGACCGAGCTGACCCGGATGCTGGAGTGGATGGAGTGCGACAAGATCCTGCTGTACTCCTCGGACTATCCGCACTGGACATTCGACGACCCCCGCTGGCTGGTCAAGCACCTGCCCAAGGCGGCCCGGGAAGCGGTGATGTTCCGCAACGGCCTGGCCACCTACCACCTGCCCGACACGGTTCCGGCTCTCGAGGGACAGGTGCGGGTGTTCTAGGATGAGCCAGGACGAACAGCATCCCCGGCTGGCCCAGGGCCGCGAGCACATCGTCGCCACGGTCGATGAGATCCCGCCCGGCACAAAAAAACTCGTACCGATAGGGCATCACGGCGTCGGGGTGTACAACATCAACGGCACGTTCTACGCGATCGCCAACTTCTGCCCGCACCAGGGCGGCCCGCTGTGCTCCGGCCGGCTGCGCGGACGCACCGTCGTCGACGAGACCGCGCCGGGCGACGCCACCATGGTCCGCGACCTGGAATACATCTACTGCCCTTGGCATCAATGGGGTTTCGAGCTCGCAACCGGCACCACCGCGGTCAAACCCGAGTGGAGCATCCGCACCTATCCGGTTCGGGTGGTCGGCAATGACATCCTGGTCCAGGCCTAGCACGGGAGTTATCGGTGCCCTCTGTCGAAATCAATGGTGGAAACGTCGTCTACGAAATCCTCGGTGACAGCGGCGAACTGATCGTCCTGACACCCGGAGGCCGGTTCTCCAAGGAGATTCCGGGGCTGCGCCCGCTGGCCGACGCGTTGGTCGACGGCGGCCACCGAGTGCTGTTGTGGGACCGGCCGAACTGCGGGGCCTCCGATGTGCAGTTCTACGGCCAGTCCGAATCGCACATGCGCGCACAGACCCTGCACGGACTGCTCACCGCACTGGACACCGGGCCGTGCATCCTGGCCGGCGGGTCCGGCGGTGCCCGGGATTCGATGTTGACCACCATGCTCTACCCCGAACTGGTCACCAAGCTGGTGCTGTGGAACATCGTCGGCGGGATCTACGGCACCTTCGTGCTCGGCTCCTACTACATCGTGCCCAACATTCTGGCCGTCCGCGGCACCGGGATGGATGCGGTGGCCAAGATCGCCGAGTGGCGAGACCGCATCGAGGAGAACCCGAACAACAAGCAGCGGTTCCTCGACTTCGACCGCGATGAGTTTCTCGCGGTGATGCTGCGCTGGCTGGGCGCGTTCGTGTCCAAGCCGGGGCAGACCATCCCCGGCGTCGACGACGAGATGTTCGATGCCATAAAGGTTCCCACCCTGATCATTCGCGGCGGCGAGAACGACCTGGACCATCCCAAGCGGACCTCCTTGGAGGTCAGCTGCCTGATCAAGGGTTCCGAGCTGATCGATCCCCCGTGGCCGGAGGACGCCTGGGAGCGGGCCTCCGAGGACCGCGCGTCGGGGAAGGTGAAGCACTTCAACATGTTCGACACCTGGGTGCAGGCCGCCCCGGCGATCCTGGAATTCCTGGACCGCTGATGACCTCAGCGACTGTGGATGTGGACTTCGCAGTTCAGCGATGCCTCCAGCGCGGTGTGAATCCTGCTCTCCCCCACCCGCTGCATATCCGGCTCGGCCAGCGTCACGCTCACCACGTCGAGGCCGTCGACTCCGGGCGCGCGGGCGACCTCACCGGTCAGCCCCAGCCCGGCCAGCACGCCGTGCACGTCGTCATCGGTGCCCCGGCTCAGGTAGGTCACCACACCGGCCGCGGGCACGGTGCCGAATGCGCTGGCGCACAGTCGGACCCCGATGTCGATGACGTCCTCCTCGGTACCGGCGATCAGCAGCCGGGCGATACGGCGGCCCACCGGCATCCCCGCCACCCCGGCGTCCACCACCTCGGCGCCGTCCTGGGCGGCCAGCTCGCGCAGCGCCGCCATCCCGGCTTCCAACTGCTCGGGGGCCAGCTCTCCGATCGGGTCGACATCGACACGCACCACCGCTGTTCTCACGTCCGCGAGCCTAACCACACGAGGTGGCAATGACGAGCACTGCTGCGAATCCGGCGATCTCGACCGCGATCTGGCCGGGATGCGAACCTCGGCTGTTGCACCAGACGCCCGAAGGCGCCGAAGACGGTGCCGGCTACCTCGCCGCAGGCGGCTACCGCGAGCTGGGCGACCCGGAGGAGTTTCTGGCCGAGGTGAAACGCAGCGGACTGCTGGGCCGTGGCGGAGCCGCATTCCCGCTGGCCGTCAAACTGGCCTCGGTGCGCGAGTCGGCGGTGCGCCGCGGCTTGGAGGCCGTGGTCATCGCCAACGGCGAGGAGGGCGAACCGGCGTCGGTCAAGGACCGCTGGCTGCTGCGCAACCGGCCGCACCTGGTTCTCGATGGCCTGCGGCTGGCGGCCGCGACCGTGGGCGCCACCCGCGGCTACGTGTACGTCTCCGACCCGGCCTCAGCCGCCACGGTCGAGGCGGCACTGAACGAGATCAGCCCGACGAAAGCCTTTGGCGAGCTTGTGGTCAGCGTGTACACCGTGGCACCCGGCTATGTGGCCGGCGAGGAGACCGCGGCCATCCGCGCGATCAACGGCGGGCCGGCCAAGCCGACCGACAAGCCGCCGCGCCCCTACCAGAAGGGTGTCGCGCAGCGCCCCACGCTGGTCTCCAATGTCGAGACGCTGGCCAATCTTCCGTATCTGCTCCGGCAGGGCGCGACCGCGTTTCGCTCGGTGGGCACCGAATCCTCTCCGGGCACCTTCCTGGCCACGGTGTCCGGTGGCGGCCGGCCGCCGGTGCTCTACGAGTTGCCACATGGCACCGTGCTCGCCGACCTGCTTGACGTGCACGGCATTCCGACCGATCAGGTGCGCGGGGTGCTGATGGGCGGCTACTTCGCCGGCGTGTTCAACGCCGAGGTGCTGGAGGTCACGCTGGATCACGAGACGCTGCGGGCGGGCGGCAGCGGCCTGGGCTGCGGTGCGATGTCGGTGCTGACCGACGACTGTCCGGTGGCCGTGGCCGCTTCGGTGCTGGCCTACTTCGGGCGGGAGAACGCCGGCCAGTGCGGGTCGTGTTTCAACGGCACGGCGGCCATGGCGGCGGTGGCCGAGGCACTGCGCGACCAGGTGGCGACCACCGAAGACGTTGCACGACTGCAACGGTGGGCCGGGGTGCTGCCCGGACGCGGCGCCTGCGGAACATTGGACGGCGCCACCAATGTGGCGGCGAGCTTTCTGACCCAGTTCCCGGAGCTGGTCACCACCCACCTGGCCGGAGCCTGTGACACCTGCCGCGGCGGTGCTTTCCGCGCCGAACGCCCCTACGCGATCGAGGAGGTACCGGCATGAGGATCCGGCTGGATCGCACGCTGTGCGACGGGTTCGGCTACTGCGCCAAGCACGCGCCGAAGTATTTTTCGTTGGACGACTGGGGATATGCGTCGCTGACCGGTGACGGCAGGGTGGACCCCGGCGACGAGGACGACGTCATGCGGGCCCTGATGGACTGCCCGATACACGCCATCATCGAGATCACCGAAGAAGGCGACGACATATGAGCGCACCCGGACGTCCGCTGCCCGCAGTCACACCGGAGAACGAATTCTTCTGGACCGCGGGCGCCGACGGTGTGCTGCGGCTGCAGGAGTGCGGCGACTGCGCCGCGCTGATCCATCCACCGCAACCGGTGTGCCGGTACTGTCGCGGCACCAACATCGGCGTGCGCGATGTCTCGGGGCGGGCAACCCTGGCCGGGTTCACCGTCAACCACCGATTCAGTCTGCCCGGCATGCCGGCACCGTATGTGGTGGCGCAGGTGGCGATCGACGAGGATCCACGAGTTCGGCTGACCACCAACATCATCGACTGCGACCCGGAACGCCTCGAGCTGGGCCAGCAGGTCGACGTGACGTTCGAACAGCACGAAGACGTCTGGCTGCCGCTGTTTCGCCCGGCCCCCGGCGACACCGGTGCCAAGCCGCTGCCCGACGACGAGATCGCCCCGCAGGACTACGCCCGGCACGTGCGCCCGATGGTCACGACCGAGAAGTTCGAGGACAAGGTGGCGCTGACCGGTGTCGGCATGTCCACCCTGGGCCGCCGGCAGATGGTCGATCCGCTGTCGCTGACCGTGGCGGCGTGCCAGGCGGCCGTCGCCGATGCCGGGCTGAGCCTGGACGATATCGACGGCCTGTCAACCTATCCCGGTGCCGGCCTGCCGGGCCCGTTCGGTGAGGGCGGGGCGACCGCGGTCGAGGCGGCATTGGGCCTGCGCCCCACCTGGCACAACGGTGGCCTGGAGACATTCGGGCCGGGCGGGTCGGTGATCGCCGCCATGCTCGCGGTGGCCACCGGGTTGGCGCGCCATGTGCTGTGCTTCCGCACGCTGTGGGAGGCCACCTACAACGAGCTGATGAAGCAGGGCAAGATCATCCCGCACGGGGGGCGGACCACCAGCTGGCAGATGCCGTTCGGCGGTATCTCGGCAGCGCATACCCTGGCGCAGAACGCCCAGCGGCACTTCCACCGCTACGGCACCACCCGCGAGACGCTGGGCTGGATCGCGTTGAACCAGCGGGCCAATGCCCAGCTGAATCCGACTGCGATCTACCGCGATCCGATGACCATGGACGACTACCTGTCCGCCCGGATGATCACCACACCATTCGGGCTCTATGACTGCGACGTGCCGTGCGACGGCGCGGTGGCGGTGATCGTCTCCGCCGTGGATGCCGCGCGTGACCTGGCCAAGCCGCCGGTGCTCGTGGAGGCGGTCGGCACTCAGATCATCGAGCGGATCGACTGGGACCAGAGCACGCTGACCCATGAGCCGCAGGTGCTCGGTCAGGCCGCGCATCTGTGGTCGCGAACGTCGTTGCGCCCGTCCGACGTCGACGTCGCCGAACTCTACGACGGGTTCAGCTTCAACTGCCTGTCCTGGATCGAAGCACTGGGCTTCTGCGGCATCGGCGAGTCCAAGAGCTTCCTGGACGGCGGGGCCAACATCGCCCGCGATGGGGTGCTGCCGCTGAACACCCACGGCGGTCAGTTGTCCCACGGCCGCACCCATGGGATGGGGCTGATCCACGAAGCCGTCACCCAGCTGCGCGGCGAGGCCGGCGAGCGCCAGGTGCCCGGTGCCCGGGTCGCGGTGGCCAGCAGCGGCGGGCTGACCCCCAGCGGGGTCATCCTGCTGAGGGCCGATACGTGAGGGCCCGGACGTGAAGGCCCCCACGTGAGCCCCCAGGTGGTGCGCCCGCGGATGGTCGACGCCGGCGGTGTGCCGATGTCGGCACTGGTGGCCGAGGTGCCCGATCCGCACGCCGTGGTGGTAGCGCTGCACGGCGGCGGGACCACGTCGGTGTACTTCGACTGCCCGGGTCAGCCACAGTTGTCGCTGCTGAGAATCGCCGCAGCACAGGGCTATACCGCAATCGCCTTGGATCGGCCCGGCTACGGCTCGTCGGCGCTGTATCCCGAGGCGCTGGAAGATCCCGCGCAGCGTGTCGAGTTGGCCTACCGGGCCGTCGAGGCAATCCTGGGCGAGCGGGCCCGGGGAGCGGGCCTGTTCGTGCTGGGCCACTCCAACGGCTGCGAACTGGCGCTGCGGATGGCCGCCGATGACCGGGGCACCGAGCTGCTCGGACTCGAACTGGCCGGCACCGGGCTGCGCTATCACGATGCCGCACAGCAGGTCCTGAGCACCGCGGGTCCCGGCCGACGGCCGGCAGGCCTGCGCGACCTGCTGTGGGAACCGGCCGCACTGTATCCCGAAGCGGTGCGGCGCGGTATCACCAATGCTCCCGCCGGGGCGCCCTACGAGACCGCCATGGTGACGCAGTGGCCGCGCATCGACTTCCCGAAGCTCGCTGCGCGGGTTCGCGTTCCGGTGCGATTCACCTTTGCCGAACACGAAAAGGTCTGGCATTCCGACGCCGCGGCCCAGCGCGACATCAGCGCGCTGTTCACCGCTGCGCCGAGCTTCACCAGCAACGACCAGTCGGACTGCGGGCACAACCTCAGCCTGGGTTTCGGCGCCGTGGACTACCACCGTTCGGTGTTGTCATTCGTCAGCGAGTGCGCGGCCGCCACTGCCGCCAGGGAATCGGAGGTCAGTTGATGCGGGTCGGATTCATCGGATTGGGCAGTCAGGGCGCGCCGATGGCGCGACGGATCGTCGAGGCCGGATACGCCACGACGTTGTGGGCGCGACGGGACGGCACGCTGGAACCGTTCTCCGACACCGAGGCTCGCATCGCCGACTCCCCGGCGGAGCTGGGCGCCCAGAGCGACCTGGTCTGCCTGTGCGTGGTCGGTGACGCCGACGTCGACGAGGTGGTCCGGGGCGCCAACGGTGTGCTGGCCGGAATGGCGTCCGGCGGTGTGATTGCGATTCACTCCACGGTGCATCCCGACACCTGCCGAAAACTGGCGGCACACTGCGCCGATCGCGGTGTTTCGGTGATCGACGCACCGGTCAGCGGTGGCGGCCCGGCGGCCGCAGCCGGGACGCTGCTGGTGATGGCCGGCGGCGACGCCGACGTTGTGCAGCGGTGCCGCCCGGTCTTTGAGACCTACGCCGATCCGGTGGTGCATCTGGGTGAGCTGGGCTCAGGTCAGGTGACCAAGCTGCTCAACAATCTGTTGTTCACCGCCAATCTCGGCACCGCGGCCACCGCGCTGGCACTGGGCAAGCAGATGGGCGTTGCGACCGATCGACTCGCCGAGGTGGTGACCCGCGGCAGTGCGAACAGCTTCGCGCTGAACAGCATCCGGGGTTCCGGCGGCACCCTGGACCGGCTGGCCGCAATGGCCGGTGGCCTGTTACAGAAAGACGTGCGCCTGGTGGCCGACCTGGCGCAGCAGGCGGCCGCGACACCGGGCGCGGTGCTCGACGCCGCCGATGCGGCGCTGGCACTGATGGAGCACCGGCGATGACCCCCTTCCGGGAAGCTGCCGTTTGTCTTACAGTAGCGGCTATAGTCCATCGTCTCGGCGTCGGCTTCCGGCGCCCTGAGGAGGTTCGATGACCAAGGCGGAGCTCATCTTCGACCCGTTCTCGGAGGAGTACTTCAACAATCCGTTCGACATCTATCGGCGGATGCGCGAAGAGGCGCCGCTGTACTACGACGAGAGGGAAGACTTCTACGCCCTGACCCGTCACGCCGACGTCTCCGCGGCGCTCAAGGACTTCGAGACCTACTCCTCGGCCCGCGGCTGCGACCTGGCGATGGTGCGTAGCGGAGAACCGCCGCAGAAGTCCATCATCTTCATGGACCCGCCCGAGCATCGGCACCTGCGCAGCCTGCTCAACAAGGCCTTCACCCCGCGGGCCATCCAGGCCCAGCGGGAGACCATCGTCGAACAGGTCGAGCGGTTCCTCGGGGCCGCCGACCCGGATCGCTTCGACGTGGTGCAGGACTTCTCCGGACCGTTCCCGGTGGAAGTGATCACCCGAATGGTCGGAGTTCCCGACGAGTACCACCAGCAGGTACGACACTGGATCGACACCTCCCTGCACCGCGAACCCGGGCAGATCGAGACCAGCGCCGAGGGCATGCAGGCCAATATGGAGACGGCCATGTACTACTACGGCCTGGTGCTGGAGCGGCGCGCCAACCCCCAGGATGACATGCTCAGCAGGCTGATCGCCGCCGAGATCCCCGGCGAGGACGGCCAGATGCGGCGCCTGGACGACATCGAGATCACCGGCTTCGCCACGCTTTTGGGCGGTGCCGGCGCCGAGACCGTCACCAAGCTGGTCGGCACCGCCGCGGTTGTCTTCGCCCGCAATCCGGACCAGTGGCGCAAGCTGCTCGACGACCGCAGCAAGGTTCCGGCCGCGGTGGAGGAACTGCTGCGCTACGAGGGCCCGGTGCAGTACAACGTCCGCTACACCCTCAAGGAGGCGCACGTCGGCGGCGGCACCATTCCGGCGGGCAAGCCGGTGTTCCTGCTGAGCGCCGCGGCGAACCGCGACCCGGAGGCGTTCACCGACGCCGACACCTTCGACATCGACCGGGACCAGACCGAGGCCCAGCACCTGGGCCTGGGCTACGGCATCCACAGCTGCCTGGGTGCGGCGCTGGCCCGGATGGAAAGTGTGATCGCGCTGGAGAAACTACTGGACTTCATGCCCCGCTATGAAGTGGATTGGGATGGCCTGCAGCGCGTCCACATGCAGAACGTCTCGGGCTGGCTCAACGTCCCGGTCCGGGTGCTGCGGTAGGAGTGACGATGTCCAAACGCCAGGTAGTGGTTGACTACGGACTGTGCGAAGCCAATGCGATCTGCATGGGCATCAACCCGGAGGTCTTCCACCTCGACGACGAGGATCACCTGCACATCCTCAAGCCGGACATCACGCCGGAGACCGAACATGATGTCGCCGAGGCGATCCGCCGGTGTCCGCGCCAGGCGCTGTCGATCGTCGAGACCGACTGACCGCCGCAGGTCCTAGCGTCCCGGGAACCCGGACAGGATGACCGCGTTGCAGTCGGCCGCGGACTGCCGCAGCTTCGCGGCGTTCTGGTAGCCCTCGGAGAAGTACCACGCCCGAGCGGCTTGGACCGACTCGAATTCCAGTACCACGGTTTGGCTTCCGTGCCAGTCGCCTTCAAGCAGCTCGGGCTTGGTCTCGACGGCCAGGATCGTCGCACCCCCGGATGCCATCGTGGGCCCGGCGGCCTTGCCGTAGGCGACCATGCCGGCCGGGTCGTTGATCGCCTCGGTCAGGATCACATATCCCTTGGGCGCGTTGGTCATCGGTTCTCCTCAGTCGCTCTGGTCGGTGACATCGTCGATGGCGTGCTCTGGGCACTGCTTGATGGCTTCGCGGACGGCGGCCTCGTGCTGCGCCGGCACCTCGTCGACGGTGACCTCGGAGTACCCGTCGGCGGTAATCGAGAACACCTCGGGGCAGATCGTGGTACAGATCCCGTGCCCGGCACAGCGATCCGGGTCGACCCAGGCCTTCATCGCTTCACCGCCGGCGTGAACTCCAGATGCAGATCGATCAGGCCGCGCAGGATGTAGGTCGGGATATAGCGGTACCGGCGGGCACCGGGCGGACCGTGCTGCGACTGCGAGACGGTGATCTCCGAGGTGCGATCGAGCAGGCGTTCGATCGCGATCCGGGTCTCGGCCCGCGCCAGCGGTGACCCGGGGCAGCTGTGGATGCCGCGGCCGAACGTGATGTGCTGGCGCGCATTGGTCCGCGCGGGATCGAAGGTGTCCGGGTCGGTGAACCGACGCGGGTCGCGGTTGGCGCCCGCACTGAGCACCATCAGCGTCGTGCCGGCCGGGATTGTGACGCCCCCGATCTCGGTGTCATACCGGGAGAGCCGGAAGTCTCCCTTGACCGGGCTCTCGAAACGCAGCACCTCTTCGATGAAGTTCGGGATCAGGCTGCGATCTGCGCGCAGACGCTGCTGGATGTCGGGCCGCTCCCCGATGATCTTGAGCGCGGAGCCCAACAGCCGCACGGTGGTCTCCTGCCCGGCCGAATAGACGTTGGTGGCCACCCGGGCCACGTCCATCGGCTCGGGAATCGAGCCGTCCGGGAAGGTCGCCTCAGCCATGCCGCTGAGCACGTCACCGCGCGGCGTGGCGCGACGGTCGGTGATGTAGTCGGCGAACTTGGCGTAGAGGAACTCCAGCGGGCTGTGCGCCAGCGCCTTGGCGTCGGTGCTGCCGATACCGCCGCCGACGTTGTGGTGCATGTTGTCGACGAAGTCGTTGCGGTCTTCGGCGGGCACGCCGAGCAGGTCGGCGATCACCAAAAGCGTGAAGGGCGAGGCGAATCCGCCGATGAACTCACCGGAGCCCGGCGCCAGGTAGTCGTCGAGCACCTGATCGGCGAGCTCCCACATGGCGTCTTCGTTCTCCTTGAGACGCTTGGGCGTGATCAGCCGCATCAGCAACGCGCGGTGGTTGGTGTGGGTGGGCGGGTCCAGGGTGGGCAGCTGGTCGGAGAACGGCAGCTCGTCGCGGTGCTTGTCGATCAGACCCGCCACGGTCGCACCGCCCAGGTCGCCGTCGAGCGGCACCGGGAAGCCGGGGAACGGACCTGTCACCGCGATGCACGAGGAGAACTTCTCGGCGTCGCCGGCCACCGCGCAGGCCTCATCCCAGCCGGTCACCATCATCACGTTGTGGTGCGGCTCGCGGGTGATCGGCGACCGCTCGAACAGCGAGCGCAGGTAGGGGTACGGGTCGTCGACCACGGTCTGGTCGGTAAAGAAGTCGATCGCATCCGGATCCGTCACGACCCGCCTCACTCTCTGGCATGCATGCAGTGCTCTCAAAGATGAGAATGTAATTCTCCGTCGTTGACAGACTTCCATACGCCCGGTGAACTCGTCAACGGCGCAGCGCTCAGCTGTTCGCCCGCGCCGCCTCGGTCAGGGCGTTCGCCTGGCGCTCCCCCTCCTTGTGGTGGCTCAGCGCGCGAATCTCGACGTCGTGGCCCTGCGCGGCGGCCCGCAGCGCCCCGACCGTCGCCTGCTCGCGGGGAACATGGGCGAACGGGTCGAAGGAGTACCAGCGCATCGCGTTCTCGTGGGTCATCTTGTTGATGTCGGAGTCGGGGACGTTGTTCGCGGTCAGGACCTCCCACAGCTCCTCGGGCGCATTCGGCCACATCGAGTCGCTGTGCGGGTAGTCGGCCTCCCAGGCGATGTTGTCGATGCCGATGTCGTGACGCAGGGTCACTCCGACCGGATCGGAGATGAAGCAGGTCAGGAAGTGGTCCCGGAACACCTCGGAGGGGACCTTGGGCCCGAAGTCCTGACCGGTCCACGTCGAGTGCATGTCATAGGTGCGGTCGACACGCTCCAGGAAGTAGGGGATCCAACCGGTGCCGCCCTCGGACAACGCGATCTTGAGGTCCGGGTACTGCTTGACCGGACGAGACCAGAGCAGGTCCGCGGCGGCCTGCACGATGTTCATCGGCTGCAGGGTGATCATCACGTCCATCGGCGCGTCGGGCGCGGTGATCGCCAGCTTCCCCGATGACCCGATGTGCACGTTGAGCACCATGTCGTTGTCGCACAGTGCCTCCCACAACGGGTTCCAGTACTCGTTGTGGAAGCTCGGGTACCCCATCGCGGCCGGGTTCTCGGTGAACGTCAGCGCGTGCACGCCCTTCTTGGCCACCCGCCGCACCTCGTCGGCGCACCGCTGTGCATCCCAGATCACCGGCAATGCCATCGGGATGAAGCGCCCGGGGTAGGCGCCGCACCATTCGTCGATGTGCCAGTCGTTGTAAGCCTGCACCAGCGCGACCGAGAAGTCCGGGTCGTCGGTGGCGAACAGTCGCCCGGCGAAACCGGGGAACGACGGGAAGCAGACCGAGCCGAGGATGCCGCCGGCGTTCATGTCCTTGACCCGCTCATCGACGTTGTAGCAGCCCGGCCGGATCTCGTCGAGACCCTGCGGTTCCAGGCCGTACTCCTCCTTGGGCCGCCCGGCCACGGCGTTGAGCGCCACGTTGGGGATCACCACGTCGCGGAACTGCCAGCTGTCGGACCCGTCCGGGTTGTGCACCAACCGCGGCGCGTCGTCGAGATACTTGCGCGGCAGGTGATTGGCGAACATGTCGGGTGGCTCGACGATGTGGTCATCGACGCTGACCAGGATCATGTCGTCCTTGTTCACGGCCTTCTCCGATCCGGGCCGGCGCTGCGAGGCGGGCCCAACGAGTCCTGTGGCACCTGATATGAAAACTATCTTCCCGCTTTCCGAGAATCAACCTTCTGACGTGCCCATGGCGGCGGGCTGCCCCGAGCGTCGTCACCGACATCTGCGGCCCGCTCCGACCAACGAGCTCTAGCTGCGGAAACAGTCGACTGTTGACCAATCGAGCAAAACATGGAAATCTGTTGGTCAAATATGAGAACGTGATTCTCATACCGAGGAGGAGCACATGCGCCTGACGCCGCTGACGGAGTCCCAGTGGGACGACGAGGAGGTTCAGCGCGCCCTCGCCCAGGTGCTGACCGCGGACCGGCGCAACCCGCGCGGCGCCGGCAGCGCAATGACCATGCTGGCCCACCACCCCAAGCTGGCCCGGGTATTCCTCAAATTCAACGTCGAGTTGCTGTATCGCGGGACGCTCCCCGGACAGCTGCGCGAGCTCGCCATCCTGCGGACCGCACATCGTCGCGGCTGCGAATACGAGTGGGCTCACCACGTAACGATGGGCAAGGAAGCCGGACTGACGGACTCCGACATCGAAGACCTGCAGCACGGCGCGGCGAGCGACGAGTTGTACCAGGCGGTGCTCAACGCCGCCGACGAACTCGACGAGAATTCCCGGCTCTCCCCCGCCACCGAGGCGGTCCTCACCAAACACCTGGACGAGCATCAACTGATGGAGCTCGTCTTCACGGTCGGCTGCTACAGCATGCTGGCCATGGTCTTCAACACATTTGGCGTTGAACTCGACGAAAAACCCGAAGCAGAGAGGTAATACCGTGGCCCATTTCCCCAAGCCGGCTGCAGGCAGCTGGACGCAGAGTTATCCCGAACTCGGCACCGCGCCGGTCGATTACGCGGATTCGTACGATCCGCAGCACTACGCCGACGAGCAGGAGGCGATCTTCAAGCGCACCTGGCTCAACGTCGGGCGCATCGAACGACTCCCCAAGGCCGGCAGCTACTTCACCCGAGAGCTCCCGTCGGTGTGCAAGGGCACCTCGATCATCCTCGTCAAGGGCAAAGACGGTGTGGTGCGGGCGTTCCACAACATCTGCCGGCATCGCGGAAACAAGCTGGTGTGGAACGACTTCCCCAACGAGGAGACCGAGGGCACCTGCCGTCAGTTCACCTGCAAGTACCACGCCTGGCGCTACAGCCTCGAAGGTGACCTCACCTTCATCCAGCAGGAGGGCGAGTTCTTCGACGTCGACAAGAGCCAGTACGGCCTGGTGCCGGTGCGCTGTGAGGTGTGGGAAGGCTTCATCTTCGTCAACTTCGACGACAACGCAGGCCCGCTCAACGAATACCTCGGGCCGCTGGGCAAGGGCATCGAGGGCTACCCGTTCGGTGAGATGACCGAGGTCTACTCCTACAAGTCCGAGATCGGCAGCAACTGGAAGCTGTTCCTCGACGCGTTCACCGAGTTCTACCACGCGCCGATCCTGCACGGCGGGCAGTACACCAAGGAAGAGGCCGCCAAGATCCAGGCGACCGGATTCGAGGCGCTGCACTACCAGTTCGAAACGCCGCACTCGGTGATCTCCAGCTGGGGCGGACAGTCGCCGCCGGCCGACCTCGATATGGTCAAGCCGATGGACCGGACGCTGCGCAGTGGCCTGTTCGGCCCGTGGGACAAGCCCGATATCGAAGGCCTGGACGCACTTCCGCCCGGCGTGAACCCGGCGCGGGCGCCGAAGTGGGGCGTCGACTCCTTCGTGTTCTTCCCCAACTTCATGATTCTGCTGTGGGAACCGGGCTGGTACCTGACCTACCAGTACTGGCCGATCGCCGCCGACAAGCACATCTTCGAGTCGAACCTGTACTTCGTGCCGCCGAAGAATGCACGGGAGCGGCTGGCCCAGGAGCTTGCCGCAGTCACCTTCAAGGAGTACGCGCTGCAGGACGCCAACACTCTGGAAGCCACCCAGACAATGATCGGCACCAAGGTGGTCGATAACTTCCTGCTGTGCGACCAGGAGGTCATGCTGCGTCACCTGCACAAGACCGCCCGCGACTACGTGAGCGAATACAAGAAGACCCACAAGACCAAGGAGCACGCCAATGGCGCTACCTGCTGACTTCGCCGACCTGCAGCCCCACGAGGCCTGGGACCTGGCCACCGAGCCGGAGCGCTACGCCAAGAGGCTCGCCTCGACCATGCCGGAGATGCAGGAGTTCTACGACGCCGCGATGCCGCGTCTGGAAGATGCGATCACCTACATGGACAAGTTCGACCTCAACGATCTGCCCGATGATGCCCGCTCACTGATGCACGTCATGCAGTCTTTGGTGATGGTGTCATTCCCGATCGAGGCCTGGAAGCAGGCTCGGGTTCCGGACAGCGGTGCGGCATGGATCGACTGCATCAAGGAACCGGTCGTCTGACGGTGTTGACGCTCAAGGCAGCCGGCCTGCTCGACGTCGACTCCGGCGAGATCATCCGGCCCGGTGTCATTCGGGTCGAGGGAGATCGGATTGTCGGTGTCGGCGGTCCGGTGTCCGAGGATGACGGCGAGGTGCTCGATCTCGGCGATCTGATCCTGCTGCCGGGGCTGATGGACATGGAGGTCAACCTGCTGATGGGAGGCCGGGGTGAGAACCCCGGCCTGTCCCAGGTTCAGGATGATCCGCCGACCCGGGTGCTGCGTGCGGTCGGCAATGCGCGACGCACCCTGCGGGCCGGGTTCACCACGGTGCGCAACCTCGGCCTGTTCGTCAAGACCGGCGGCTACCTGTTGGATGTGGCGCTGGGCAAGGCGATCGACGCCGGCTGGATCGAGGGGCCCCGGGTGGTGCCGGCCGGCCATGCGATCACCCCGACCGGCGGGCACCTGGACCCGACCATGTTCGCCGCGTTCATGCCGGGCGTGCTGGAGCTGACCATCGAAGAGGGCATCGCCAACGGTGTCGACGAGATCCGCAAGGCGGTCCGCTACCAGATCAAGCACGGCGCCCAGTTGATCAAGGTGTGCTGTTCGGGCGGTGTGATGTCGTTGACCGGCGAGGCCGGCGCCCAACACTATTCGGACGAAGAGCTGCGGGTGATCGTCGACGAGGCGCACCGGCGCGGCCTGCGGGTGGCCGCGCACACGCACGGCGCCGAGGCCGTCAAGCACGCGGTGGACTGCGGAATCGACTGCATCGAGCACGGATTCCTGATGGACGACGAGGCTATCGCGATGCTCGTCGAACACGATCGCTTCCTGGTGACCACCCGGCGGCTGGCCGAGGCCATGGACGTCTCCAAGGCCCCGGCGGAGTTGCAGGCCAAGGCCGCTGAGATGTTCCCGAAGGCCCGTACCTCACTCAAGGCGGCCTATGAGGCCGGGGTCAAGATCGCCGTCGGCACCGACGCTCCGGCGATCCCGCACGGCCGCAACGCCGATGAGCTGGTCACCCTGGTCGAATGGGGCATGCCTGCCGCGGCCGTGTTGCGGGCCGCGACGGTGACCGCGGCCGAGCTGATCAACGCAGCCGATCGCGGCCGGTTGGCCGAGGGCCTGCTCGCCGACATCATCGGTGTGGCCGGAGATCCGTTGTCCGACATCACCGTTACCCGCAACGTTTCGTTCGTCATGAAAGGCGGCAAGGTCTATGTCAACAAGAACTGACGAGCTCGTCGAGATCCAGCAGTTGCTGGCTCGTTACGCGGTGACCATCACCCAGGGCGACATCGACGGGCTGGTGGGGGTGTTCACCCCCGACGGCACCTACAGTGCGTTCGGCGAAACCTATTCGCTGGACCGGTTTCCGGTGCTGGTGGACGCCGCACCCAAGGGGCTGTTCATGACCGGCACCCCGGTGATCGAGCTGGACGGCGACACCGCCACCGGCACGCAGCCGCTGTGCTTCATCGATCACGCCAGCCATGACATGCGGATCGGCTACTACAACGACACCTATGTCCGCACCGCCGACGGCTGGCGGTTGAAGACCCGCAAGATGACCTTCATCCGGCGCAGCGGTGACCACGACGCGGGACGGCCGCACGCCGTCGGCAGGCCAGAAGCCGGATGAGTGCGCTGCACGACCCCGCCGAGTTCCGCACCCAACTGCGCGCCTGGCTCGACACCAATGACCTGACGGCCCCGGCCGACCACTCGCTCGAGTCGCACATGCGGCAGTTCATCCGGGTCCAGCGCGCCCTCTACGACGCCGGGTGGGGCCGTTACGGCTGGCCCGAGAAGGCGGGCGGTCTGGGCGGTCCGGACATGCTGCGCGCCATCGTCGGCGAGGAGGTGGTCGGGCGGCGATTGGCCGAGCCGGGGCCGTATTCCATGCTCGAGGTGCTGACGCCGACGATGATCGACTATGCCAGCCCGGAGCTCGCCGCGGAAATGGTCCCCAAACTGCTGCGCGGCGAGGAACAGTGGTGCCAAGGCTTTTCCGAACCCGGCTCCGGCAGCGACCTGGCATCGCTGAGTACCCGAGCCACCCCCGACGGCGACAACTGGATCATCAACGGGCAGAAGGTCTGGACGAGCTTCGCCCAGTACTCCCAACGCTGCATCCTGCTCACCCGCACCGCCCCGGGGCACGACGGGATCACCGCGTTCTTCGTCGACATGGACGCCCCCGGGATCACGGTGCGGCCGCTGCACACCATGCACGGTGTCGATGAGTTCTGCGAGGTCTACTTCGACGACGTGGTGGTCTCCGGTGATCGCATGCTCGGCAAGCCCGGTGACGGCTGGCCCCTGGCGATGGATCTGCTGCCGTTCGAACGGTCCACCTGCTTCTGGCAACGGATCGCCTACCTGTACTCCCGTTTCGACGACTTGATCGCCCAACTGGCGGCACGCGGCGAGACCGACGACTCCGCGATGGGCGCAACGTATCTGGCGCTGCACACGCTGCGCTGCCGGTCGGCGGCCACCCAGCACCGACTGGCCGGCGGCACCCGGCTGGGCCCGGAGACGTCGATCGACAAGGTGTTGTTGGCCGGCGCTGAGCAGCAGCTCTACGACACCGCGCGCGACGTGCTGCCCGGGGCCATCGAACTCGACGAGTCACCCTGGCGCACCGAGTACCTGTATTCGCGGGCGGCAACCATCTACGGCGGCACCTCGGAGATCCAGCGCAACATCATCGCGCGCCGGCTGCTGGATCTGGGTAAGGAGTGACGATGACCACCGGAACCGATGCCGCATCAGCCGCACTGCTGGAAGACACCCTGCGCAAGACCATGGCGTCGGCGTCCGGCCCGGCACTGGATCAGGCGCTGGCCGAACTCGGCTGGGCGGAAATGCTTTCCGAGGACCCGGACCTGGCCATTCCGCTGGTGTTCCGACTGCTCGGGGAGACCGGGGCGCACGCCTCGGTGCTCAACGACGTGATCCTGGAGACCATCGGCGGCCTACCCGGCGGCACTCCCCCGATGCCCTATGCCGGTGGCAACTGGGTGATCTGGGAGCGCACCGAACGCGAGGGCAATCCGATCCTCGGCGGGCTTCCCCTGCTCGAGATCCCCGGCGGGGAGCAGATGCGCCTGGGTGAGGCCCGGCGCGCGTTGGGGTGGTGGCTGGTCGGCTCGGCGCGGGCGATGCTGGACCTGGCCCGCCAACACGCACTGGACCGGGTGCAGTTCGGCAAGCCGATCGCCTCGTTCCAGGCGGTTCGGCACCGACTCGCCGAGACCCTGGTCGCCATCGAGGGGGCCGAGGCCACCCTGTCGGTGCCTGTCGCCGACAGCCCGGACCTGATCGCGATGCTGGCCAAGGCGGCGGCCGGCCAGGCCGCGCTGACCGCGGCCAAGCACTGCCAGCAGGTACTCGGCGGGATCGGCTTCACCGCCGAACACGAACTGCACCACCACATCAAGCGCGTCCTGGTGCTCGACGGCCTGCTCGGCAGCACCCGCGAGCTGACCCGCCAGGTCGGGCGGGGGCTACGGGCCCGCGGCTCCGCGCCCCGGTTGGTGCAGCTCCAGCGATAAGCCTCGCCGAGAGGGAATTACACGACGAGACACGCCGTCTGGGCGTCGCCCGATTCCCTCTCGCGACGCAATCGCGGTTACCGCGGCAGGCCCAGCACCCGCTGGGCGATGATGTTGCGCTGAATCTCCGAGGTTCCTCCGGCGATGGTGCCGGAGAAGCTGCGCAGGTAGCGGTCGAACCAACTGCTGGTGGCGTGGTCCTCGTTCATCGGCGTGTAGGTCCCCGAAACCGCCGGGTGGGCCAGCGCGCGGGAACCCGCTGCGTCCAGTGCATGTTCGGCGCCGGTCTGAACCGCCTCGGAGCCAAGCAGTTTGAGCACCGACAGCGCCGGGACGTCCTGCTCACCGCGGGCCGCCTGGGCCAGCGCGACCGAGCCGAGCAGCCGCAGCGCCTGGTTGTCCATCACCATGGTGGCGAAGTGATCGCGGTCCAGCGGCCCTGCCGGACGGAAATCGTGGATCAGGTCACGCAGCCGGTCGGCGAAGCTCATCCACAACAGCGTGCGCTCATGCCCGAGCGAGCCGTTGGCCACGCCCCAGCCGCCGTTGAGCGGCCCCACCAGGTTCTCCGCCGGCACTTGCACGTCGGTGAAGAACACCTCGTTGAAGTCGATGTCGTCGTGCGCGCACGCCGAGGCGAACGGCCGCCGGACCACCCCTGGCGCGTCCGTCGGGATCAGCAACACGCTGATTCCCTTGTGCTTGGGGGCATCCGGGTCGGTGCGCACGAACGTCAACAGCACGTCGGCGTCATGCGCCCCCGACGTCCACACCTTCTGGCCGTTGACCACGAAGTGGTCGCCGGTCGGTACCGCGCGGGTCTGCAGCCCGGCGAGGTCCGAGCCGGCGCCCGGCTCGCTCATGCCCAGCGATGCGCTGATCTCGGCCCGCAGGATGGGCACCGCCCAGCGCCGCTTCTGCTCGTCGGTGCCGAACGACAGCAGTGACGCGGCGATGATGCCGACGCCCTGGGGGTTGAAGCTGGGGTAGATCCGCCGCCTCGACAGCTCCTCGGAGTGCACGTACTGCTGCAGGATCGTGGCGTTGCGGCCGCCGAACTCCGGTGGGTTTCCGGGAAGCAGCCAGCCGTTGTCGAACAACAGCCGCTGCCAGCGACGCGCCCATTCGGGCACGTGGGAGCACGACCGGGACCGTTCGATCATGTCGGCTTCGGCGGGCAGGTGTTCATCGAGGAACGCAGCGAACTCCGCCCGGAAGTTCTCGACATCGGCATCGAAGGTGAGTTGCACCGATCACTCCTCGGCTCGGGAAATTTGCGAGTCCGCTTCCATAGACGCGACCATGAGAATATCATTCTCGGATGGAGAAGTTACAATCTCTCAAATGTGAGGCTCGCGCCGGTGCGGCGCACCGCCGAAGGGTTACCGTCCAGTACAGTTGCGTCATGTCTCGGTTGCCCCACACCCTTTCGGAGGGCTGGTGAGCAGCCCCAGCGAAGAGCCCGCCTGGAAACAGCGCGCGGTCGAACGCTCCATCAAGACCGCAAAGATCCGCGCGGCGCAACGCGTCCAGCGATTTCTCGACGCCGCGCAGTCCATCATCATCGAGAAGGGCAGCACCGACTTCACCGTCCAGGAGGTGGTGGACCGCTCCCGCCAGTCGCTGCGCAGCTTCTACCTGCAGTTCGACGGTAAGCATGAGCTGCTGCTGGCGCTGTTCGAAGACGCCCTGAGCCGCGCGGCCGACCAGATCCGCGCCGCCACGGCCAACCATCCCGACCCGATCGAACGCCTCAAGGTCGCCGTGGAGTTGCTGTTCGAGTCGTCGCGCCCGGACCCGGCGGCCAAGCGTCCGCTGTTCTCGGACTTCGCGCCCAGCCTGTTGCTGACTCATCCCGCCGAGGTGAGGGTCGCCCACGCGCCACTGTTGTCGCTGCTGTCCGAACTGACCGAACAGGCCGCCGAGGCCGGCCAGTTGCGCCCCGGCGCCAACCCCCGGCGGGTCGCGGCGATGATCATGCAGACGGTGCTGTTCAACGCCCAATCCAGCCCGGCCTCAACCGATCCGGCGGCCAACCCGCTGACCGCGGATGAGGTCTGGGACTTCTGCGCCCACGGCTTCGGCCGTAGCTGATCCACACCACCACTCGCGCGCCCGATCGGATCGGTGACCGCGCGGTTTGTCGCGCCCGAACAACCCTGGACAAGGGGTGATGAAGCGCATACCCTCGTCTGCGATACCCAATTATCGATAAATGAGAAGGGGATTATCCATGTCGGTGCAGGCGGTCTTGGACGACATCCGGAAGGTCCCCGGTACCGGCGACGTGATTCCGATCATCGACCCGGCCACCGAAGAACAGATCAGCGAGTTCACCGACTGCGGCCCCGAGGCCGTCAACGACGCCGTCGCGCGCGCCAAGGCCACCGCCGAGTCCGGCGTGTGGTCGAACATGGCCGACTACGACCGGGCCCGGGTGCTGTGGAAGATCGCCGATCTGATCGACGAGAACGCCGAGGTCCTGGCCGAACTGGAGTCGGTCAATGCCGGTATCCCCGCTTCGCAGGCCGCCATCATCACCAAGGTGGGCTCGGAGTGGTTCCGCTACTACGCCGGCTGGTGTACCAAGATCGACGGCATCGCCCGCGACGTGAACACCGGTGGCCTGACCGGCATCGAGTCCCATCAGCACGTCTACACGCTGCGCGAGCCCTACGACGTTGTGGGACTGATCTTCCCGTGGAACGGGCCGGTCTTCAACTTCTGCGCCAAGCTGGCCCCGTCGCTGGCCGCGGGCTGCAGCAGCGTGGTCAAACCGGCCGAGGAGACCCCGCTGTCAGCACTGGTCCTGGACCGCATCCTGAGTGAGGCCGGGGTTCCCGACGGCGTGGTCAACATGGTGCTGGGCTACGGCCACACCGCCGGCGCGGCGATCACCGCGCACCCCGACGTGGACAAGGTCGCGTTCACCGGATCGACCGAGGTCGGCCGGGAGATCGTGAAGGCTTCTGCCGCAAGCAATCTCAACAAGGTAACCCTCGAGCTCGGCGGCAAGTCACCGGTGCTGATCTACGACGACGCGGACCTGGACATGGCCATCACCATGGCGGCGTTCGGCACGTTCGTGCACTCCGGACAGGCCTGCGTGTGCGGCTCACGCATCTTCGCCCAGCGCGGGGTCTATGAACGCGTCGTGGAGGGCATCGCCAACATGGCCAACATGATGCAGCTCGGCGGCCCCAAGGATGACGGCGTCATGGTCGGCCCGCTGATCAGCCAGAAGCAGCTGACCCGGGTGCTGGGCTACCTGGAGCAGGGCAAGGCCGACGGCAACGAGCTGGTCACCGGCGGACACCGGCTGGACCGCAAGGGCTACTTCGTGCACCCGACGGTGGTCACCGGCGTCGACCCCGACACCAGCCGGCTGTTCCAGGAAGAGATCTTCGGCCCGGTGGTCACCATCCTGCCGTTCGACGACGACGACGAGGCGATCGCGCTGGCCAACAACAGCAGCTACGGCCTGGCAGCCACCGCGTGGACGACCAACCTCGGCCGGGCCCACCGGCTTGCCAAGCGGCTCAAGGCCGGAACCGTCGGGCTCAACTGCCAGATGCAGTTCGACCACTCCATGCCATTCGGCGGATACAAGCAGTCCGGCTGGGGCTATGAGTCCGGCAAGGCCGGCATCGAGGCCTATCTCCAGACGAAGATCGTCTGGACCCAGATGTAGCCGGGGACTTCAAACGACATGGCACGCAACACCAAGGCCCCGTATCGGGTCGTCCAGTGGACGACGGGCAACGTCGGCAAGAGCGCGGTCCGGGCGATCGCCGCCCATCCCGACTACGAACTCGTCGGGCTCTTCTCCTGGTCGCCGGAGAAGACCGGCCGTGACGCCGGGGAGCTGGTCGGCATCGACCCGCTGGGCGTCACCGCGACCAATGACGTCGCGGCGCTGCTGGCGCTCAAGCCGGACTGCGTCGTCTACAACCCGATGTGGATCAACGTCGACGAGCTGGTGACGATCCTGGCGGCGGGCGTGAACGTGGTGACGTCGGCGTCGTTCATCACCGGGCACAATCTCGGCGCCGACCGGGACCGGCTCGAAAAAGCCTGTCACGACGGCGGTTCCACCCTGTTCGGGTCCGGCGTCAGTCCCGGCTTCGCCGAACTGCTGGCGATCGTCGCGGCGACCGGCTGCGACCGGGTCGACAAGATCACCATCACCGAGACCGCCGACACCACCTTGTATGACTCCCCCGACACCGAACGTCCGGTGGGATTCGGCACCGCCATCGATGACCCCAACCTGGCGCCGATGGCCTCAGCGGGCACCGCGGTGTTCGCCGAGGCGGTGCAGCTGGTCGCCGACGCCATCGGGGTGGAACTCGACGAGATCACCTGTGTGGCCGAATACGCCCAGACCACAGCGGATCTGCCGATGGCATCGTGGACGATCCCGGCGGGCCACGTGGCCGGTGTGTTCGCCAGCTGGCAGGGCATCGTCGGCGGCAGAACCGTCATCGACATCAACGTGCGGTGGCGCAAAGGCCAGACGCTGGAACCGGACTGGCAGCTGGGTGGCGACGGCTGGAAGATCACCATCGACGGGCGCCCGACGGTCAACATGCAGGTGGGCTTCACCCCGCCGCAGGACATGATCGAAAACGCCACCTGCATCGACGATTTCTTCGAGCTCGGTCACATCATGACGGCGATGCCGCCGATCAACGCCATCCCGGCGGTGGTCGCCGCCGAGCCGGGCATCGCCACCTACAACGATCTGAGCTTGACCCTGCCGCGCGGCCGGGCTCACCAGAGGTAGATCGCCAGCACCGACGCCCACAGCACCACCTGCCAGGCGTCGGTGGCCCGGCGCAGCCACACCGGGGCGGTGCGCACCTCCATGAAGTTGGAGATGATCAGCCGGACCTTGACCGCCGACAGCGCGATCACCAAGACGGTGATGGGGACACTGGGCTCGGCGTGTCGGCCGGCGGGCGACAGCCACCACGACAACACGGTGATGGCCACCAGTGCCAGCCAGGTCAGCGTGGTCAGGCGGTCGGGCCGATGCGCGAACATCGATTGGCTGGTCAACGGATTCACCTCATCACATACAGCAACGCGAAGATCACGACCCAGAGCAGATCGACCATGTGCCAATAGGTTGCGCCCTGCTCGACCATGCTGACCCGGGCCCGGCGCGGATTGCGCAGGTCCCGGATGACCACGCCGAGAATGAGCAGCCCCAGGGCCACATGGAACAGGTGCACCCCGGTCAGCACGTAGTAGAAGCTGAAGAAGGTGCTGGAATTGGTGTGGCCCGCACCGATCTCGGTGGCCCACTCGTAAACCTTGATCACCGCGAACAGCGCACCGCAGCACATGCCGGCGCCGACCAGACCGATCGCACCGGCTCGGTTACCGGCCCGGGTGGCGTGCACGCTCTGCACGATCAGCCACGAGCTGGTGATCAGCACGACGGTGTTGACCACGCCCAGGGTGATGTTGAGGTGCTGCTGATCGGCCAGGAACTCCGCGGGCGCCTTCGCCCGAAACACCATGTAGGCCAGGAAGTAGCTGCCGAAGATGAACAGATCGCCCAGCACCATGAACCACATGTGCCCGTCACCGGGCAGATGCGTTGTGCGGCGCGGTATTTGCGGCCGGCGGACGGTGGTGGTCGCTTGGTCGGTCATCGATGCCCCCGTTTCTACACGATCGGTGCTGAGTCGACGGGCTCGCGAGCGCCGATCACCTGGAGGAAGACGATCAGCGCCCCCAGCCAGACGCAGAACACCACCACCGCGATGTAGAACGTGATGATCCCGTTCCAGGCGAACGCTCCGGAGTCGAACAGCCACATCTGGCTGGCGATCACCTCGGTGACGATCTGCCAGACGGTCACGTAGGCAAACCATTTCGGGAAGATGTTGTTCTTGTCGTAGAAGATCGCTATGGCCAGGCAGAAGTAGGCGGCGGTGAAACAGCCCAGTGAGCCGTTGTAGGACAACATCCCCAGGTCGTAGAAGAACCGCACCAGCTCCGGATCACGCTCGGGCCGGAACACCCCCAGCGAGTAGCACAGGATCACCATTTGGAAGCCGGGCACCGCGCCGACCGCCATCCCGCCGATATAGCCGTAGGCCAGAACCGAACCCGACGACATCCGCAGCATGTGATAGCCGACCAGGCCGTTGGAGATCGCCGCGCCGCCGGTGATGGCCAATAGCAACACGAACCCGATGTGCATGCTCGTCGCGTGCTGGGCGAACCAGGCCTGCATCTGCTCCGGGCCGACGTCGGGCCGCGGCGGTGGCGTGATCCGGCCCAGCATGCACACCCCGAGGCCCATCAGCCCGTAGAACACCACGAAGATCCACCAGACCAGGCGCACATCGGGCTTGCCCGCATCGGGCGGGGCCTGCGGCTCGATATCGTTGCCGTAGAGCAGAGTGGCGACGTTCACCGCAGCACGCCCTCTGCCACGCCCTGCCGGTACAGCGCATCTCGCAGCGCGAAGAACATGGCGAACACGAACACCGCGAACGCGCCGTTGCGCACCCAGAAGGAGATGAGGCCGTCCCAGGCCAGCGGCCCGGTCTTGAACACGGTGGCCATAACCGAGGGCAGCATGGCCAGCGCGGTGACCACCGACAGGTGGGCCACCCAGCGCGGAAACACCGGATCGGGCCCGCGGTCGAAGTAGACGGCACATGCCAGCATGGCGAACTGCCCCACGATCATGCCGACCGGTGCGATGAACGACATCCACGCCAGGTCGTTGAGCGCCTCGACGACCTCGGGGCTGCGGTCGGGGCGAAACGCCGCCACCCCGAAGAAGATGTTGGACAGCGCGAAAAGCGTTGCGCCGCTGACTACCGCCGCCAGATATCCGTAGGCGAACACGTGGCTCTGAGTTGACATCCGTTTCATCTGGCCGACGATCAGCACCAGGAACGGCACGATCATGATGCCGCACAGGTTGAATCCGACCATGCTGAGCCGGATCCAGGCTCGGTGCTGGTCGTAGAACTCGGCCACCTGCGCGGCCGTCATGGCTGGTGACATCGGTGGGAAGAACCCGGGAAACGCGACGAACAGGGCGAGCAGCACCGCGCCGACCGCCGGCCCGGACCACAGCAACACCAACTGGGCGCGAAACGCCGCGGCCCGCGGGGTCTCCTCCACCTCGGCGAGCAATTGCATTGCACTGTCCCTTCTCTCGGCCTCGGCCACCGCCGCTAGCCGATCGGCTACTCGAAAATAGCCGACCGGCTATCCGGCGGTCAACTAGTGGATTCGCAAACTCCGGGTCATATGACGGTGCGCCGCCCTGCGGCCTAGACGAGATGCCACAGACCCTTGCTTCGATCAGGAAGCGTTGTTGGGAGTGCGCAGCGGATTGGGGACCGGCGAATGCGGGACGCCGCTCAACTTACGGAGGGTCGAGATGCAGTCATGGAGTTCCTCGAGGGCCACACCCGCCACCCTGGCACGGAAGAATTCCTGCAACTGCCGCAAGGACTTTCGTTGGACGTCAGCACCTCGCGGCGTCACTACGATTCGGGTGACCCGCCGGTCGGTCGTCGATGGTGTCCGCCGCAGCAGATCCGCGGCGATGAGCTTGTCGATGTCCGAGGTGATCGTACTGGGCAAGACGTTGAGGTATTCGTGCAACAGCCCGGGCCGATCGAGCCCGGCATGGACCAGAAAGATGATGCCCAGAGCGCGTTCGGATATCGCGTACTCCTCCGCCACGGGCGTCGTAAGGCTTGAGAGCAGACGTTGGACGTCCATCACGGCGCCGAGAAAATCGACGATGTCGGCGTCGTCGGCAGCTCCAATGGTGTCGGCCACGACGGCAAACGATACCCGACCTCGGCATCCACCAGCGGCTCCAGACAAATGATTCAGTATCTGAATTAAATGCGCTACTGTGCCCGGAGGCGAGATTCGCCGAACGCGCCATCAAAGGTCGCGGTGCACAGCACGGAGTGCCATGAAGCCATCCATTCGTGTCGACCGACCCACAGACGTCAATCCCCGGGTGCGCCCACGTGCCACGGCGCCCTGGAAGGCCATCGGTTGTTGGGCCATCGTCGCCACGCTGGCGGTGGCCGTACTGGTGACCGCGGAAAAACACGGGCCCGCATCGCCCGAGAACGCGAATCCAGACGGATTGGGCAAGCCTCCTCCGGTGCTGCCGCTCCTCTACCCCTTTGACTGGGTCTTTTGGGGCCAGATCATCGGCGCACTGCTTGCCGCGGGCATCGTAGCCGCATCGGTTCGAGCATGGAGGCGGCGTCCTGGCCATCCGGTCGTGCTTATGGCCCTTGCCTCCAGCACTCTGCTGTGGTGGGACCCGATCAACAACTGGGCGATCGGGCTGGTCTACAACCCGGATCTTTGGCACTTCCCCCGAAATTGGCCATGGTTCAACATCTCTCCAGTAATCGAGCCGATTACCTCGTTCGTCTACGCACCCTACGTCCTGGCTCCCTACTTCGTCGCCATGCCGCTCGTACGAGCGATCCAACGACGCAGTGATCCGGAGGCCTTCGCCTGGCGCCACCCGCTCATCTCAATAGCTTTGTTGACGTTCGTTATCGGCGCCATCTGGGATGCTGCTCAAGAGATTCTGCTGACGCGCGCGCAGTTCCTCATCTACAGCCATGTCATCGAATTCGGCTCCATCGATGTCGGCAAGATCAGTCAGTTCCCGCTGTTGATGGCGAGCGTACTCATCACGGTGATCATGATCCCGGCCTCGGTTCTGCTCTATCGCGACGACAGAGGAAAGTCTCAGGCGGAGAAGCTCTCCGAACGGTTGCCCCTTCATTCTCGTCGACCGAACTTGGCTACCTTTCTGGTGATGGCGCTCATCCTGAACATCTCGATGATCACCTTCAGCTCAGCGTTCTGGCTGGCGCGAACAACCGGCGCGGCGACTTCCGTGGCTTGCCCATGGCCGTACCCACAGGCGAAAACCTGGGATCCGCGTGGCTACTATCAATCCCAGGGCGCCCCAGGACCATTCACCGCCGGTGAGGCCAGTTCGTGGCAGATTGGGCAGCCCGATGGCCGGCCCACACACATCGCCGTGGAGTCCGATCGCTGTAACCCGGAGTAACACTCGGCACGGACGTTGCCGCGGTCCGCGCCGTTGGAGGATCATCCGTCGATGATGAGTTCGGCGGCCCGCTCTCCGATCATCATCGACGCCGCATTTGTATTGCCACCGACGATGCTTGGCATGATCGACGCATCGGCGACCCGAAGTCCCTCCACGCCGCGGACCCGAAGCGAAGGATCCACGACAGAACGGGCGTCGGTTCCCATCCGGCACGTCCCAACCGGGTGGTACACGCCCGAAGCATTTCGACGGACGAACTCCGCGAGGTCGGCACCGTGCTGATCAGACCCCGGCAGTACCTCGCGGCCGACCTGTCGGGCGATCGCCTTGTGCGCCAACGTCTCCCTGACAAGCTCCATTCCGGCCACCAGGGTCGCTCGATCCTGCGATTCGGCCAGATAGTTGGGATCGATCAGGGGAGCCGTGAACGGATCGGTCGAGGCCAAACGCACGGTGCCTCGGCTCTCGGGATAGATCAACGTGGGCATGAGCGTCAACGACAGGGATGAATCTGCCGGCAGGTGCAGGCCCGGCCGATCCTGATTCTCGGGATAGCCCATCGGAAGGATGAACATCTGCAGGTCCGGAACCTCGGCGCCGGTTCGCACTCCGCTGTCCACGAAGGCCACGGCCTCGAACAAGGTGTGCGCCAAATACGTCGAACGCGGACGAAGGCATTCACGTACCGCGAACCTTGCGAAACTCAGCGGTGAGGCACTGCGCCCGCCGACTGCGTGGTAGGACATCGGCACAAAGAGGTGATCATGCAGGTTGTCGCCAACCGGTACGTCGGCGATCACTTTGATCCCATGGTCACGCAGGTGGGCCGCTGGGCCGATGCCCGAGAGCATCAGTAGTCGCGGCGAACCGAGCGACCCCGCACTGATGATCACCTCGCGGCTTGCGCGCACAGGAGCAAGGAAGCGTCGGTTGCGGCCCGCCACCAACTCCACACCCCGAGCCCGGCCGCCCTCAATCAACACCCGGGTCGCGGTGGCGCCGGTGACAACCCGCAGATTCGTCGGCGCGTCCCATAGGTATCCACGATCAGTACCCACTCTTCGGCCGGCACAGGCGCTCTGCTGGATCGGCGACACCCCCGACTGCTGCGTACCGTTGTAGTCGTCATTGATGCCAACCCCCGCGGTCTCTGCCAGTGCGGCCATGTAGCTCTGGGTGATATTCGCCAGGCCCGTGGCCCGCTCCACGGCAATCGGACCATCTCCGCCGCGCAGCTCGCTGGGTCCGTCCTCGAAATGCTCCAATCGGCGGAAAGACGGCAGTACGTCGGCGAAACCCCATCCGTTCGCACCATCGGCCGCCCAGTCGTCGTAGTTCCGCCGATTTCCGCGAACAAAGGCCATGCCGTTGATCACGCTGCCACCGCCGAGTGTCCGTCCGTGAGACTGAGGAAGCTTGCGGCCCTTCATATGTTGCTGCGGAACGGTATAGGCCGGCCAGGTGACCAGTCGCTGCAGAGGCGTGACTGCATGGATGGCGCCACACATGCCGGGCACCGTGACCAGCGGGCCGCGCCGCTGGCGCCCTGACTCGATCAAGGTGACCGTGGCGCCGGTGTCGGCCAGCCGCCGGGCCACGATCGCCCCAGCGCTGCCCGAACCTACGACAACGTAGTCCGAGGACTCCCCCGCAGCGTCCCCAGACGTCCGTGTTGGCTTCATCGTCGCCCTCCACCGTCGCACCAATTTAATTTCAGTTTCTGAAATACTTCTGCCATACTGTAGCGGGTCGACGGCGAGGGGAGAATGCATGGGCAGTCACGAACGACGGTTCTTCCGGGGTTGCGAGTGCCAGCCAGCGGACAACCTCACCTGGTGAACGGGCCGAGAACATGGGCGGCGTCATGAGCCGACTCTGCACGCTGCAATACACACGGACGCTGGTCGGTGCGGCTACGGCTGGCATGTTGGTCGGAGTCGTAGTGCTAGCGGCCAGCCTGTTCCGTGGCGACTTCAGTCGCGGACTGTCCGTGACCGTGTTGTCTCCGCGAGCCGGGCTCGTTCTCAACACCGGCGCGAAGGTCAAACTGCACGGTGTCCAGATCGGCCGCGTCACCGCTATCAACACTCACCCCGATGGACAAGCCACCATCGAGCTTTCCCTCGACCAATCGCATGTTCACCTGGTACCGACCAACGTGCTCGTCGAGATCGCATCACCTACTGCGTTCGGGGCGAAATCAATCGATCTTGTCGATCCCGAACATCCTTCACCGCAACGTATCTCGCCTGGACAGGTTATCGAAGCCCGTCATGTGATGGTCGAGATCAATACGCTGTTTCAACAAATTGCCACCGTTCTGGATCACATCGCACCCGACAAACTCAACGAAACGCTGTCATCTATGGGATCAGCACTGAGCGGTCGTGGACACCAACTCGGTACGACGATCGATGAATTCGACGAACTCCTTGCAGCCATCGAGCCAGCACTGCCGGCCCTGGAGCGCGACTTAGCCGCCGCCCCTACCGTATTCAACACATATGCCGATGCGGCTCCCGACCTCATCGCCACCATCGACAACGCAAGCCGGCTCAGCCAGTCCATCCAGGAAGAGCAGCACAACCTCGACACGATTCTGCTCAGCGCCATTGGCCTAGCCCAGACCGCCACGCCGGTGCTAAACGAGAACCGGCAGCCGCTGGCCGACGTGTTGCATCTGCTCGTCCCTACCAGTGACCTGACCAACGAATACAACGCCGCGCTGAACTGCCAGATCACCGCGATGGCATACATATCGAAGTGGCCGCCATTGCGCATCCCCAGTGCTGAGGTACTCGCCGGCCTCACCGCCGGTCAAGAACGCTACCGCTACCCGGGCGACCTGCCCAAAGCTGCGGCCAAAGGCGGGCCGCACTGCGAAGACCTGCCGCTACCGTTCCTGGGGCGGCCCCGCTGGGTGGTCGCCGACACCGGCAGCAACCCGTGGAAATACGGGAACCAGAACATCGTTCCCAACTATGACGGCCTCAAACAAGCGTTGTTCGGACCGATCGATGGGCCGCCGCGTAACACCGCTCAGATCGGACAGCCCGGATGAGGCGCCTGGGACTGACCCCCATCAAATTCGGCGTGTTTGTCATCGTCATGGCCCTGCTGACCGGCGGCCTGTTCCTAATCTTCGGACAGTACCGAACCGGAGCTCAAACCACCTATTCCGCAATCTTCGCCGACGCATCGAGCCTGCACAAAGGCGCCTCGGTGAGGATGGCCGGCATCCGAATCGGTACGGTCAAAAGCGTCTCGCTGCGCAAGGACAAGACGGTTGAGGTCGTATTCGACGCCGATCACGACATCGTCCTGACCCAGGGATCACGAGCCGCGGTGCGTTACCTCAACCTAGTCGGCGACCGTTACCTCGAGCTCATCGACAGCCCCGGATCCACCGGTGTGCTCGCACCCCGCTCACAGATCCCCCAGGAACGCACCGCCGGCGCGCTCGATCTCGACCTGCTGCTCGGTGGTCTCAAACCCGTCATCCAAGGACTCAACCCCAATGACGTCAACGCGCTGACCTCCTCGCTGATCGCGGTCTTCCAAGACCAAGGCGTCACCTTGGACTCACTGCTGTCCAAGACCGCGTCATTCACCAACACCCTGGCCGACAACAGTGCGGTCGTACAGTCCGTCATCGACAACCTGAAGACCACACTGGAAACAGTGTCCAAGGACAGCGACCAATTCTCCGGCGCCATCGACCGCCTGCAACGGCTCGTCGACCACCTCCACACAGACCGCGATCCGATCGGTGCTGCCATCGAGTCCCTCAACTCGGGCACCGCATCGTTGGCAGACCTACTGACCCAGGCTCGGCCCCCGTTGTCAGGCACTGTCGATCAACTCAACCGGCTGGCGCCGCTGCTCGACCAAGACAAAGACCGACTCGAGACCGCATTCCGAATGGCACCGGAGAACTACAAGAAACTCATTCGCACAGGGGCTTACGGCAGCTTCGTGAACTACTACCTGTGCGGCGTGGCCTTCCGAGTCAGTGACCTACAAGGCCGCACCGCGGTGTTTCCCATGTTCAAGCAAGAAGTCGGAAGATGCGGGGAACCGTGATGCTGAAATACTCCGGCCCACAGCTCATCCGCTCCGGTTTCATCGGCCTAGTCCTCGTGATCCTAGTCATCGCCGTCGGTCTGCAACCCGAGCGGCTGTGGTCACTGGCAACGCAGATCACCTACCGGGCCCTTTTCAGTGAAGCCGGTGGCCTCACCACCGAAAGCAAGGTGAAACTCTCGGGCGTCGACATCGGGACAGTCACCGACGTGTCCCTGCGGGGACTGCAGCCGTTGGTCACCTTCTCCGTCAACGCAACAGTCGAATTGGCAGCCGAGACTACGGCGCACATCCGCACCGGCAGTCTCCTGGGTGAGCGAGTGCTGGTGCTCGAGTCGGCTGGTAACGGAACCTTGCGCCCCCTCGATGTCATCCCGGAATCGCGGACATCGTCTCCGTATTCGCTGACCGATGCTGTCGGCGATCTGACGCGCAACACCGCGGCCACCGACACCGCCGAACTGAACCGGTCTCTGGACACATTAACGGCCACTATCAATCAGATAGCTCCCCAGTTAGGCCCCACTTTCGATGGTCTCACCCGCCTATCCAAGTCGCTCAACAATCGTAATCAGGCTTTAGGGCAGCTACTTTCGTCGACTTCGGACATCACCGGGATACTTTCCGGGCGCAGTGATCAACTCCACCAGTTGATCCTCAACTCCAACGACCTCGTCGACGTATTGGTAAGCCGCCGGCAAGCCATCATCGAGATACTCGCCAACACATCTGCGGTATCCCAACAACTCGCGGCCCTGATTCACGACAATGAACAGAAGCTGGCCCCCACCCTGGACAGGCTCAACGCCGTTACCGCGATGCTGGAGCGCAGCCGCGACAACATCGCCAAGATGTTGCCTTCACTGGCCAAGTTCCAGATCACTCTTGGCGAAACCGTGGCCAACGGGTTCTACTACAACGCCTACGTCCCCGACCTACTGCCCGGAAACATCCTGCAACCATTCCTCGACTATGCCTTCGGCTTCCGGCGTGGGACCAACTCCGGCCAGCCACCCGACAACGCGGGGCCGAGAGCTGAATTCCCAATCCCTCGCAACGGTATTCCGGAGGCTCCCCGATGATGGCAAGGGGCCGCCTTCGATTGATTGCAGCAGTCACGCTGGCCGTAGTGGGCGCCGCCGTATCAGCCTTGGTGGTCCGTTCGACCGCATTCACCCCGAAGACCATCACCGCATACTTCAACCATGCCAGCGCAATCTATCCCGACGACCAGGTGCGAGTGTCCGGAGTCGAAGTCGGCGCCATCGACAGGATCGAACCGCACGGCACCTATTCCAAGGTGACCATGCACATCAACCGTCGAGTGCCGGTACCCAGCAACGCCAACGCCGTGATTGTGGCACCGAATCTAGTTGCGGCCCGCTACATTCAGCTTGTTCCGACGAGCACACCTAGCTCCGAGATCATCGCTGACGGCGCGCTGATCCCGCTCGACCGCACTGCGGTTCCCGTCGATTGGGACGAAGTCAAAGAGCAACTGATGCGCCTCGCAACCGATCTGGGACCGCACGACGGTGTGCAGAACACCTCGGCCGCCCAGTTCATTGACAGTGCCGCCAACGCGATGAACGGTAACGGCGAGAGGCTACGCCAAACCTTGGCGCAACTGTCTGGGGTCGGACGAATCCTCGCCGACGGCAGCGGAGACATCGTTGACATCCTGAGAAACCTGCAGCGCTTCGTCGGAACCCTCAAAGACAGCAACATACAGGTCGTACAGTTCCAAGACCGGTTCGCAACCCTGACCAACGCACTCGACAACGGTCGCTCAGAGCTGGACGCCGCGCTGACCAACTTGGCTTCAGTCGTCGGTGACATCCAGACATTCATAGCCGGTTCCCGAGACAAGACCAGCGAACAGTTGCAACGTCTCACCGGGGTTACGCAAACCCTCGTTGATCACCGCACAGATCTCGAGCAGGTCCTCCATGTCGCACCGCATGCGCTGGCCAACACGGTCAATATGTTTGATCCCCAGTTGGGATCGGGCACTGGAGCATTCGTTCTGACGAACTTCTCCAACCCAGTCCAGTTCCTCTGTTCCTCTATCGGCGCCGTCGCCAACGTCACCGCACCCGAAACGGCAAAGCTTTGCGCGCAATACCTCGGGCCGGCACTCAACTCCGCAAATTTCAATATGCTGCCCTTCCCCATGAACCCCTACCTGGCGAAAAGCCCACCGCCCGAGGACTTGATCTACACCGAGCCGGGCCTGATGCCCGGTGGCGCCGAGCCGAGCCCCGGACCTCCCGAGATTCCACCCGCAGTTTCGGCCTACGGCACGGCACCGGCTGGACCTCGCAGCCTGCCCGAAATGATGCTGCCGCCCGCCGACGCTGAGCCCGGCCCACCATCGTCGCCTGCGACCGAGGTGCCCTCGCCATGACCAACGCCTTCACACTGCGTCAGACGATGCGCGTGGCCTGTTGCGTCTTGTTGACCTCGACCGCAGGGTGCGCCTTTCAGGGCATCACTACCCTGCCTCTTCCCGGTGCTGCCGGGCGTGGCGCAAATGCCCGTACATACCACATCGAGATTGTTAATGTCGGTACCCTCGAAGGTAATTCACCGGTCATGATCAACGACGTCGTGGTCGGAAGCGTCGCCAAGATGAAGGTGAAAGACGGCCACGCCGACGTTGAGGTGTCGATTCGACCCGACGCCTCGGTGCCCTCCAATGCCGTCGCCACCATCGGTCAAACCAGCCTGCTGGGTTCCAGCCACCTAGCCTTGGATCCGCCCGTCGATCAGCCTCCGGTCGGGCAGCTACCTACCGGTGCCACGTTGACGTTGAACCAGTCGTCCGTCTATCCCTCCACCGAACAGACCCTCGCCGCTGTATCAGCGCTGATCAACTCCGGCGGCCTCGGCCAGATCGGCGACATCATTCACAACATGAGCTCCGCGTTGTCCGGGCACGAACCACAGCTACGTGACCTACTCGGGCGATTGGAGCGGCTCGTGGGCACCTTCGACGCCCAACGCAGCGACTTGCTCGAAACGATACGAGCGGTCGACCGCCTCGCGGGTAGGTTCGGAGCACAGCGTGAAGTAGTCTCACGGGCGCTGCACACGATCCCTGGCGCACTGGACGTTCTCATCCAGCAGGAGCCGAATTTCACCACCGCCCTTCGCGAGCTCGGAAGCTTCTCCGACACCGCGACCCAGGTCGTCAACGAGACCCAAGTCGACCTCTTGGCCAACCTGCACAACCTTGAACCCACCCTTTGCAGCCTGGCCAACGTCGGACCGGATCTGGACCGCGGGCTGGCCTTCTTGTCCAGTTACCCGCTCACCCAGGACTTCATCGACCGCGCTGTGCGGGGGGATTACATCAATTTGTTCGCCACCCTCGACCTGACCGTCAATCGTCTCAAGAGCGGAATGTTCCTCGGAACCCGATGGGGTAACGAAGGATTGACTCTGGTCCCAGCTCCCGGCGACATCGGATACAACGCCTACTACACGAACGACCCTCTCAACGTCGCCTTGGCCCCGCCACCCACCGGGCTCCCCGCGGGCGCCGGGCCGCCGCCGCCCCGGGCCGCTGGAACGCCGCCACCCACCGACGGGGCACACGGGGGCTGCTGATGCTGACACGCTTCGTCCGCCTCCAGTTGATCGTTTTCGCCATCGCGTCAGTGATCGCCATGGCGGTGATGGTGTTCGTCTACCTACAGGTGTCAACCCTGTTGGGCACCGGTCGGATCATCGTCACAATGGATCTTCCGGGCGCCGGAGGCCTGTATCGCTTCAGCAACGTCACCTACCGCGGTAGCCAAATCGGCAAAGTGATTGCCATCGAACCCACAGCGCAAGGCGCGAGAGCGAAACTCTCCCTGGATAACTCACCGAGGATTCCGGCCGACCTGCAGGCACAGGTCCGTAGCGTTTCGGCGATAGGCGAGCAGTACGTGGAATTGCGTCCGCGCAGTGACTCCGCGCCCTTCCTACACGACGGCTCACTGATATCCGCCCACGACACCACCATTCCCCAGCAGGTTGGCCCCATGCTCGACCAGCTGAGTGGACTGCTCGGCAGCATTCCCAAAGATTCGTTGGCGCAGTTGCTCAACGAAACCTCGCAGGGCCTCAGCGGTGCCGGCTACGACCTCGGCTCACTCATCGATTCGTCATCGCGGGTCAGCAGTGATCTCCACTCGACCGCGGAGCAGTCCCGCCAGCTGATCGACGACACCGAGACAGTGCTCGATTCACAAGTCCTGACATCAGATTCCATCCGATCATGGACACGCAGCCTGGCTGGCGTCAGCAGCCAGTTGACCGCGGACGACCCTCAAATCCGCGGACTGCTGCAGCGAGGCCCCGGGGCCTTCCAGGAAGTGACCCAGCTCTTCGAAGACGTCCGACCAACCCTGCCAATACTGTTGGCCAACCTCACCTCGGTCGGACAGATCGGTGTGACGTACCACCCTGCGTTGGAGCAGGTGCTCGTACTCCTGCCGCCGCTGACCGCCATGTTCATCGGCGCCGGGCCACACAACAACTATGTCGGCCAAGGCCTCGGCGATTTCCGAATCACCCTGGGGGACCCGTCACCCTGCACTGTCGGGTACTTACCCCCCAACCAATGGCGACCGCCGGGCGACACCAGCCCTGCCGAGACCCCCGATGGGCTGTACTGCAAACTCCCCCAGGACGCCCCCGTGGCAGTACGTGGCGCGCGTAACTACCCCTGCATGGCGCGTCCGGGCAAACGCGCGCCGACTGTCAAGGAATGCGACGCGGACAGCCCCTTCGAGCCGCTTGCACAGCGTCAGCACGCCCTCGGCCCCTACCCTTTCGATCCCAATCTGATCGGCCAAGGCATACCACCGGATTGGCGAGTGGATCAGAACGATCACCTGTACGCACCACCCGAAGGCACACCCGGACCACCGGATCACGAGTTGCCCAACGCGCTACCGGCGCCGCCGGAAGATCCCGCTATCACTCCGCCATCTGCAACCGAAGTCCCTGCGCCGCAACCGGTTGTGCCACCAGATGCGCCCAGCGCTCAGCCTCAGGCCTACGACACAACGAATCCGATGCGACCCCGTGCGACCGCAGCGGTGGCCTTCGCTCGTTACGACCCCGGTACGGGGAAGTACATGGCACCCGACGGGCACGTCTACACCCAACGCAATCTCGTCACCGCCAGTCACACACAGACGTGGAAAGAACTCATCCTGCCCGGTTGACGATCAGTGCGCCCACCCAGACCGCCCAGCTGAACTCAAGGAGGATGCCGTGTTCATGGCCCGCGCCACCGCGGCGTTTGTAACTATGGCCGCCGCCGCAGGGGCCAGTATCGCCACACCCACTGTCGCTCATGCAATGTCGTGTGACCGGCCGATCAACGGCACATTCACCGCCACTTCGGACGGGCAGTGGTCCAAGACCCGCGAGGTGTACCGCGACGAAGCCACCGTTGTCACCACCTGGACCGTTGCGTCCACCTGCGACGACGTCATGCACTGCGCCGGCAAGATCATCAGCCGGCAAGGGTGGGCCAGCGACATCCGCTGCCAATCTGGCCAGTGGTACACCACGCACCGGATCGAAGGCTGGCAACCCTGCCCGGACGGCACCACGACATACGGCGATCAATCCTTCCGATTCTGGCGCGCGGCTGACGAGCCCGAAACCTTCAAAGGATACGACCGCACCATCGGCCCGAGCGGCGGATGCGGAGTCAACCTTTGGCTCACTGTCGAAATGCCCTTCACGCTGGCCGTGGTTGCCTGAACCCGCGGCGAAGTCATCGGGGATCGATGAATCGCTTGGTGAGCCGCAGCAACTGGGCACGCAACGTGTCATCGTCGATCTCACCGACCAGGGGATGCATCACCCCGACCGCGATGGCGCCCGACAGCATCGCCGCCGACACCACGGCGTCGTCGCCCTCCTCCCCGACCAGCACCCCGTACAACCGCGCGATGAACTGTTGGAACGGCTGATGTTCGGCCAACAGGCGCACGATCACCGGATCGAACTGCAGAGTGCTCGCCGCGCCACGCCGGCGCACCGTCACGTCGATGACACCCTCGAGCAGCAGTTCTCGGGCCCGCGGCGGGCTCTGCTCGGCTTCGGCCAGCTCGAGCGCCTCCTCCAACTCGCCCAGTTCCCGCTCGGTGAGCGCGACCACGATCTCCTCTTTGGTCTTGAACTGGTGGTAGACAGCGGCCTTGGTGACCCCGATCATGTCGGCGATCATCTGCAGCGACGTCCCGCCGACACCGTTCTCGCCGATCAACGCCAGCGCGGCATCGAGGATGCGGGTCTGCGCCGCGCTGCGGGCGATGAAGCGGAACCCGCCGGCGGCGGGAGTGAACGTCATGCGACGAGAGTAGCCAATCGGCTACTCAGCCAACAGTCTCTCCGCCGCCGAGTACGGATCGTCGTCGCCGTCGGCGACCCGCTCAGCGAGCCGGTCCAGCTCGGGGTGGCCGCGCAGCCGGGTGTGGGCCAGCGACAGGATCTGCGACCGCGACCGCGCCACCCGGCGTTCGCGGCTGTCGGTGCGGTGGTGGGCCGCGATCGCCTCGACCAGCTCGGTCACCCCTTCACCCTGCGAGGCGATCAGGGTGAGGATCTGCACGCCCGACGAGTGCAGTTCGGTCTTGAGATCACGGACGGTCTGAGCGGCACCCTCGCGGTCGGCCTTGTTCACCACCACCAGGTCGGCGACCTCGAGCAGGCCCGCCTTGGCAGCCTGAATGGCGTCTCCGGCACCGGGATTGAGCACCACGACGGTGGGATCGGCGATCGCGGCAACCTCGACCTCAGACTGGCCGACGCCTACGGTCTCCAGCAGCAGCACGTCATAGCTCAGGGCCGCCAGCAGCCGGATGGCGGCGGGCACCGCGGCCGACAGTCCCCCCAGGTGGCCGCGGGCGGCCAGCGAGCGGATCAACACCTGCGGATCGTTGACGTGGGCGGCCATCCGGATGCGATCACCCAGCAGCGCACCGGAACTGAACGGCGAAGACGGATCGACCGCCAGCACGGCCACCCGCAGACCCTGGTGACGGTAGGCGGTGACCAGCGCGCTGACCGTGGTGGACTTTCCCGCACCCGGCGGCCCGGTCACCCCGATCACCCGCATCGCAGCCGGCGCAATCAGATCGAGCACCTCGGAACGCCGATCGCCTTCGACCAGGCTCAGCAGCCGGCCGGTGGCGCGGACGGAACCGTCGCGCGCGGCGGCGAGCAACTCATCGAGCGTCATCACCGAGGATCAGTTCTTGTTCGCGGTGAGCCGATCGATGATCGTGTTGAAGTCATCGGTCTGAAACGACTGATCCTCGGCCATGTTCGCGAAGTCCAGGGTGGCCATCACCGCCCGCTCCAGGTGAATGTTGAGCAGCCGCTTGGTGCTCTCCACCGCCTGACGGGGCAGCTCCGAGATGCGCTGCGCACACGAGATCGCCTCGGCCAGTGGGTCTTCGACCACGTGGTTGGCCAGCCCCAGCTCCACCGCGCGAGCCGCCGGGATGCGGGCTCCGGTCAGCGCGTATTCCTTGGCCTGCAGCAGGCTCATCTGCAGCGGCCACGTCAGCGGACCACCGTCGGCGGCGACCAGGCCCACCTGCACGTGCGGGTCGGCCAGATAGGCGCCCTCGGCCATGTAGACGATGTCGCTCAGCGCGACCAGGCTGCAACCCAGCCCGACCGCGGGTCCGTTCACCGCGGCGATCACCGGCTTGCGGCAGCGCGCCATCCCCAGCACGATCTCACGGCCGTGCAGAATCGTCTTGGCGCGCAGCTCCGCATCACCACGAAGCTCGTCGAGGTAGGCGAAGTCGCCGCCCGCGGAGAAGGCCCGGCCGTTGCCGGTGATCACCGCCGCCCGGGCGTCGTAGTCCTCGTCGAGCTGCGACCAGACCTTCGCCAGCCCGGTGTGCAGCGCGTCGTTGACGGCGTTGAGCGCGTCCGGGCGGTTGAGGGTGATGATGCGCAGCGAGCCCTCGGCGCGCACGTCGATCTCGTCAGGCATGCCATACATGTTCAGACTCCTTCTATAGTCGTGACCCGCTTCACCCGGACTTCGTCCGCCTTCGCGATCACGACGTCAATCCCAGGATTCGGCCGGCGATGATGTTCTTCTGGATCTGCGAGGTTCCGCCCATCACACTCTGGGCACGACTGTAGAGGTACGCACTGAGCAGATCGGGGTCATCGGTGCCGCCGACCGCCAGCGCGGCATGGCCGACGGACTGTTCCACCCAGGTCATCAGCAGCTTGTCCAGTGATCCCTCCGGGCCGTGCGAGAGACCGTCGAGCTGCTCGGACAGCCGGCGCCGCACGTGCAGCCGCAACATCTCGGTCTGCACCGCAGCCCAGGCCAGATCCTCGGGAATCTCCGTGCGGGAACGGTCGATTCGGCCGGCCATCTGCCGGACCAGCTTGCCGTAACGCGCGGAGTAGCCCAGCGTCGAGGGCTCGCGCTCGTGGCCCACCACCGTCATCGCCATCTTCCAGCCCTCGCCCGGCTCCCCGACCATCTGCGCGGCCGGCACCGTGGCGCCGTCGAAGAGCACCTGACCGAATTCGGTCGTGACCCCGTTGATCATCTTCAGCGGCCGCTGTTCGATGCCGGGCTGGTGCATGGAGATGATGAAGGCCGAGATGCCCCGGTGCCGCGGCGCGTCCTTGTCGGTGCGCGCCAACAGCAGGCACCAGTCGGCGACGTCGGAGTAGCTGGTCCAGATCTTGTGACCGTGGATCACGTAGTCGTCGCCGTCGCGGGTCGCGGTGGTGGTCAGCGAGGCCAGATCCGAGCCGGCTCCGGGTTCGGAGAAGCCCTGGCACCAACGCTGGGTGCCGTCGATCATGCCGGGCAGAAAGCGCTGCTGCAGCTCGGAACTGGCGTGCCGGCCCAATCCGACCACCAGATAGCCGAGGCTGGGCCGCGGCGGCGCCCCGGCCCGGGCCAACTCCTCGTCGACGATCACGTCGTAGACCGGCGGCAGATCCTGACCACCGAACTCGGCCGGCCAGGACACCCCGAAGAAGCCGCCCGCGTACAGGGCCTGATGCCACTCGCCCTGACGCGTCCAGTACTCGTCGTCGCCGGCCGCCGGGAACGCACTCGCGTTGCGGTTGAGCCAGTCCCGCAACCGGGCACGGAACTGCGCCTCGGGCGCGGAGTCACGAAAGTCCATCAGCGATCTCCTTCAACGTGACCGGCCACAGGCCGGTGGACACCAGCGCACGCCGCAGATAGACGTGCGCCAGGCAATCCCAGGTGTTTCCGATTCCGCCGTGAACCTGGATCGACGTCTCACAGACGGTCCGGGCGGCGCGCGCGCAGTAGACCTTCGCGATGCGTGCCGCGTGTACCGCCTCGGCGCCGGGAGCCTCGTCCACCGACCAGGCGGCGTGGCGCAACACGCTCACCGAACCCTCGATCAGCGCCAGGCCCTCGGCCAGCAGGTGACCGACGGCCTGATAACTGCCGATCGGTTTGCCGTACTGCTCACGGATCTTGGCGTAGTCGCACGCCAGTGCCAGGGCGCCGCGCGAGGTGCCGACCAGGTCGGCGCAGGTGGTCACCAACGCCAGTGCCTGCCAACGCAATGCGTCCTCGGCGGACAGTTCCCCGACGGGCTGCGGTTCGGCTGCCAGGCCCGCACCGGCCCGGGTGAGGTCGGCGCCGGGCTGTGCCGCGGCCAGCGGCGCGGTCAGCACCACGCCGTCACGCACCATCGCGGCCGATGCGGCGCCGGCGGCGTCGATCACCCGGTCGCCGACGGCCACTGTGTGCGGTCCCGGTCCGAGGCGCACGTGGCGACCCAGGTCGTCGGCCAGGACGCGGCCCAGGAACGGCACGTCCACCAGGCCGCGGCCGAACTCCTCTGCGACGAGCGCCACCTCGACACCCGAGGCGCCGTCGGTGCGCAGCGAGCGCCAGCCGGTCTGTTCGATCGCGTTCTCCAGCCGCTGCGCCCGCTTGCCGTCGTCGAGGTCGGCGACCGAGCCCAGGCCCAGGTCGTCGGCGAGTTTGGCCGCGGCATCCCGCAGCTGGCGTTGTTCAGCGGTCAACCGGACATCCATAGGCGCTCCTTGAGGACTCGACGAAGAAGTTTTCCGGACGGCAGGCGGGGTATCTCGGACACCACCACCACCCGGTGCGGACGTTTGTAGGAAGCCAGCCGGCCGCCGACGAGCTCGGCCAGTTCGGTCTCGCCGACCGGCTCGCGCAGTGCGACCGCCGCAACGATCGCCTCGCCGTCGGCCGGGTCCGGCACCCCGAACACCCCGCAGTCGACGACGGCGGGGTGGGCGTGCAGAACCGCTTCGATCTCGGCGGGAGCGACCGCAAACCCGCGGACCTTGATCATCTCTTTGCCCCGGTCGGTGATCCGCAGCCAGCCGTCGTCGTCGAGGAACCCGATGTCCCCGGTGCGAAACCAGCCGTCGCACAAGACTTCCGCGGTGGCCTCGGCGGGAAGGTAGCCGACCATCAGCGAATCCGACCGGACCCGGATCTCACCGATCTCACCCGCCGCCACCGGCGCCCCGCTCTCGGCGTCCACCACCTGCACGTCGACTCCGGACACCGGGCGCCCGACGGTATCGAGCACCGAGCCGTCCAGTGCACTGCACGCGATCACCGGCAGTTCACTGCTGCCGTAGGCCGGCACCCAGCGCACCCCGGCGCGCCGCGTGACGGTCTCGGCCACGGCGACCGTGACCGGCGTGGCACCCCACACGATGAACCGCAGCGAGGACAGGTCGAACGACTCCAGATCGGGGTGCGCGGCCAGCGCCAGCGCTATCGGCGCCACCGCCATCTCCACGGTGATCCGGTCGGTTTCGATCGAGCGCAACATGACGTCGACGTCGAACCGGCGGTGCAGCCGCAGCCGCGCCCCGACATGCAGGGCGGTCAGGATGTTGAGCAGGCCGAGAATGTGCGACGGCGGGGTCATCACCTGCATCCGGTCGGCCGCGGTCAGTTGCAGCGCGTCGCGCCAGTGCCGCACCGCGGCGCGCAGCGAATCATGGGTGTGCCGAACCGCTTTGGGTAGCCCGGTGGTGCCGGAGCTGAACGCCAGCAGCGCGTCGGCGGCACCGGGCGGCGGGTCACCGGCCAGGTCACCGGCGGGCACCGGTTCGTCGAGCCGGCGCATCGGCATCAGCTCGGCCAGCACCGGGTGATCGCCGAGGGCGTGCCCGGGCCGGGTCAGGGCCAGGGCGTGCGCCACCTCGTCGCGCTTCCAGGAGGGGCTGATCAGCACCGCGGCCGCGCCGAGGCGCCAGATGGCGTGCAGCGCGATGACGAACTCCGGCCGGGTCGACGCCATCAGGGCCACCCGGCCGCCCGCGGTCACCCCGTCGGCGGCCAGTACCGCAGCCAGCCCACCGGACTGCGCGTCGAGTTCCGGCAGCGTGTACTGCCGGTCCTCGAAGACAAGCACCGCGGTGGGCGATCCTGAAAACATTTGAGAAGATCCTATCGGTTTGAGAGAATAATATTCTCACTTGCGAAGAACGCAAGCCCCCGAAGGAGTGGACATGACGGTCGCGCAGATGTTCCAGCGGGCAACCGTGACCCGGATCATCACCGAGACGCCCGACGCCCGCACGTTCGTGCTGGCACCGCACGACGCGCCGTTTCCCTACCGGGCCGGCCAGTACTGCACGCTGCGCGTGCAGGTCGGCGAGGAGGAGCTCTACCGGTCGTATTCGATGTCCAGCGCACCGGAGACCGACACCGAGCTGATGACCACCGTCAAGCGCGTCCCGGGCGGGCGGGTGTCGAACTGGCTGCTGGACAACGTGGCCGAGGGCGACGAGCTGACCATGACCCGCGCGACCGGCACCTTCTGTCTGGACGACACCGACGCACCGCTGCTGGGGTTCGCCGGCGGCAGCGGCATCACGCCGATCCTGTCGCTGGCCAAGAGCGCACTGGCCGGCACGGCGCGCCCGGTGCGACTGCTGTGCGCCGACCGGGACGCCACCTCGGCGATCTTCGACGACGCGCTGACCGAACTGGCCGCCCGCCACCCCGGCCGGCTGACGGTGCAGCGCCATCGCGACTCCGAGCACGGCCTGCTCGACGCGGCCACGGTCGCGGCGTTCGTGGGCGCCGACACCGGCGCCGACTGCTATCTGTGCGGGCCGGAGGGCTTCATGGCGGTGGTCCGCTCGGCCTGGGCCGGGCCCGGCAGGTTGTTCGCCGAGGACTTCGCCCCCGCCGCGCCGGCCGAGGACCCGCCTGCCGACATCAATGGCGCCACAGACCTTTCCGGGACGGTGACCATCCGGCTCGGGAAGAAGACCGCGTCGGTGCCGCGGGTCGCCCGCGAGACCCTGTTGGGCAGCGCCCGGCGGGCCGGGCTGGCACCGCCGTTCTCCTGCGAGGCCGGCAACTGCGGCACCTGCATCGCCCATATCACCGAGGGCAGCGCGACCATGATCGCCAACACCGTGCTCGACGACGACGAGATCGCCGACGGCTACATCCTGACCTGTCAGGGTGTTCCGGACAGCGCGTCGATCACGGTGGACTACGAGTAGGGATCGCCGGCCGGCCCGCCTGTTAATGCAGTTCGGCCTGACCCTGCCCCGTCACGTCATACTCGATAGCTGCCGCATCAAGTAGTAACGGGAAGTACTGCCGGACTTTGGTTGCCGACCCCGACGATCCTTGGAGTATCGCTGACCGCCCGCCACATCTTCGTCGATGAAAGCAAGCGCCGCGAGTACTTCGTAGTCGCCGCCATCGTGGCGCCCAAGGATCTTCGGCCGCTACGGCGCGTTGTCGAAGATCTGCTGCTACCGCAACAGCGCTACATCCATATGAAGGACGAGGGTGACGGGCGGAAGCAGACCATCGCAAAAAACTTTGTCGGCGCGGGCGTCGAGGCGATTGTTTACGATGCCGGCCAACGCTACCGAACCCAGTTAGCGGCCCGTGCTGCGTGCATGCGCGGGCTCATCGAAGATCTGGCCACCAACTCCGACGACACGCTCATCATCATCGAACAAGACGACAGCCTGGTTCATTCAGATCGTCGACTACTTTACGAAGCCGTCCGAGCCGTAGGCCGTGCCGACAATCTGCGCTACGACCACCGGCGACGAGAAGCCGAACTCTTACTCGGCATCCCCGACGCGATCGCGTGGTGCTGGGCCAAAGGTGGGCGGTGGCGACAGCACATCGAACCGGCCATCAGAAGTGTCCGCAGCCTTTAAGCGCGAAGCCCGAGCGCCACGGTCGTCCGGCCGGGTCTCGGGCTCACTTCCTACGGCTAGTGCCGCAGACCGTATGAGTCTAGCCCTAGTGCCGGTGCTACGCACCCACGTCAGCTCCGTACCCGAGCGTGCTCTTGATCTCCAGGTACTCCTGGAAGCCCGCATCGCTCCACTCCCGGCCGTTGCCGCTGTGCTTGTAGCCACCGAACGGTGCGCCGAGGTCGAAGGCGTGGTTGATCGTCACCCAGCCGGCCCGAATCCGACGGGCCACCGCACGCGCCTCGGTCAGGTCGGCCGCCGAAACGTAGCCGGCCAGCCCGTAGTCGGTGTCGTTGGCGATCTCCACCGCCTGGTCCACGTCGTCGTAGCCCAGGATGCACAGCACCGGGCCGAAGATCTCCTCCCGGGCGATCGTCATATCGTTGTCGACGTTGGCAAAGACCGTCGGCCGGACGTAATAGCCGGTGTCCAGTCCATCCGGGCGTCCCTCCCCGCCCGCGACCACCGTGGCCCCTTCGGCGATGCCTTTGGCGATCAAGCCCTGCACCCGGTCGAACGCGGCCTTGGACGCCACCGGGCCGATGGCCCTCTTGTCGTCGGGATCGCCCACCTTCACCTGCGCGGCGACCGCCTGCGCGATCGCCGTCGCCTCGGCCATCCGGGAGTTCGGGACGAGCATGCGCGACGGGGCGTTACAGCTCTGACCGGAGTTGGGCATCATGTTCGCCACCCCGGCGGCGACGCTGTCGGCGAACGCCTCGTCGTCCAGCACGATGTTGGGACTCTTACCGCCGAGCTCCTGGGTCACCCGTTTCACCGTCGGTGCGGCGTTCTCGGCCACCGCGACGCCGGCGCGCGTCGATCCGGTGAACGACACCATATCGATGTCGGGGTGGCGCGCCAGGGCCGTGCCCACTCCGGGGCCGTCGCCGTTGACCATGTTGTAGACACCGGCCGGGACGCCGGCGGTGGCCATGATCTCGGTGAAGAGGTAGGCCGAAAACGGTGCGATCTCCGAGGGTTTCAGGATCATGGTGCAGCCGGTCGCCAACGCCGGGAAGACCTTCACCGCAATCTGGTTCAACGGCCAGTTCCACGGGGTGATCAACCCGCACACCCCGATCGGCTCGCGCACCAGCAGCGTGGAGCCGCGCTGCTCTTCGAACGTGAAGTTCTTCAGCACGTCGATCGCCGTGACGAGGTGGCCCAGGCCCATCTGAACCTGCGGCCCGGCGGCCAGGGACGGCGGCGCCCCCATCTCCTCGCTCACCGCGTCGGCGAGATCGCCGCTGCGGCGCTGGTATTCGGCGAGGATCGCCTGCAGCAGATCCAGTCGTTCGGCGCGGCTGCTCTGCGACCAGGTTCCAAAGGCCCGCCGTGCCGCGGCGACCGCGCGGTCGACGTCGGCCGCCGAGCCCAGGGCGATCCTGCCGGCAACCGTTTCGGTGGCCGGATTCTCCACGTCGAGGGTCTTGCCCTCGGCCGGGTCCACCCACTGGCCGTCGATGTAGAACTTGAGGTACTCGCGCATCACAACTCTCCTTCTGACTGGGCCATACCGAAGCTGTACCGAATGTGGTCGGCGTGCCCGTCGGGCACCACCGGGAAGATCACCGGGGCGTGCACATCCCGGATCTGTTCGATCCGGTCGCCGACCTGCTCGATCGTCCACGACGGCTGATACACCCCGGGGCTCTCGGCGACCACCGCCCGGGCGATCCGGCCCGCCAGTGCGATCAGCACTTCGCCTGTCACCGAGCAGGATTCGTGCGCCAGCCAGCCGACCGCGGGCGCGGCCAACTCGGGCTCCATCGGCGGGTAACCGGAGGTGTCGATACCCTCGGCCATCCTCGTCACGGCGGCCGGAACGATCACATTGCACTTCACCCCGGCCGCGGCGCCCTCCAGTGCGACCACGTTGCTGAACCCGATCAGCCCGGCCTTGGCAGCGGCATAGTTGGCCACACCGTGGTTGCCGTAGATTCCGCCGATCGAGGAGGTCAGCACGATACGACCGTAACCCGCGTCACACAGCACCGGAAACGCCGGGCGCACGACGTGGAACGCGCCGCGCAGATGGACGTCGAGGACGGCCTCGAAGTCGGCGTGGCTCAGCTCCCGCAACGAGCCCCGTCGGACATTGCCGGCGTTGTGGATCACGATGTCCAGCCGGCCGTAGGCCTGAAGCGCCGCCGCGATGATCGCCTGGCCGCCTTCGGGCGTGGCGACCGAGGCGATGCTCGCCACCGCCTGTCCGCCGGCGGCGGTGATCTCATCGACGACCGCGCCGGCCGGGTCGGCGTCGCAGTCGTTGACCACCACGCGCGCCCCGCGGGACGCCAGCAGTTCGGCGTAGGCGCGCCCCAGGCCCCGCCCGGCGCCGGTGACGACGGCCACCCGGCCGTCGAAGTTCAGCGGGTGCGTCTCGCTCAAGCGAACGGTTCCTCACCGGCGAGCTTGGTGCGGCGCAGCATCCGACCCGACGCCGGGTCATAGGGCAGCGCCCGGTGCATGGTGCCGGTGTTGTCCCACATGACCAGATCGCCGACCGACCACCGGTGCCGATAGACGAACTGCGGCTGAGTGGCCCAGTCCCTCAGCCGCACCAGGGTTCTGGTGCTCTGGACATAGTCCATCCCGACGATGTCGCTCGCGGTGCAGCCCAGGATCAGCGAGCGCCGGCCGGAGCGGTGCGCCCACACCAGGGGGAGCTCGCGCTGTCCGATCGCCATCATCTGTTGCAGCGTCGCGAACTCCGGTTCGGGGTCGTAGTAGAGCAGCGAGTTCCACGCCGAATGCATCGCCCGCAACGAGCCCAGCTGCTGCTTGTCGTCGTCGGGCAGATCGTCGTAGGCGGCGTAGGTGTTGCAGAACTCGGTGTCGCCGCCGCCGTCGGCGGGCAGCACCTTGCTGCACAGCAGGGACGCCAGGATCGGCACCTCGTTCATGGTTCCGTCCAGGTGCCAGTAGAACGATCCCTTTAGGTAGTCGGCCTGCTTGTTGACGGTGGTGTCGAGGGTGACGTCGTAGACGGCCTCGCCGTCACGTTCGGGCGCCAGCGTGCCCAGTGTTTCGGTGAATGCGACCTGTTCGTCGTCGGTGAAGCCGATCTTCGGGAACACCAGCACGCCACGCTGTTCCAGCAGCTCGCGGATGGCGCCGGCGTGGTCACCGGAGAGCAACGCGGCCTTGTCGGCCACGACCTCGGTTCCGATGCGCTCGGTGAGATCGCGGGTGGTCAGTGTTGTCGTCGACGCCGCCTTCAATGTCACTGCAGATCCAGCCCTTTCATGTCACCCGCAGCGCGCCAGTCGCGCAGCAGATCATCGAACGCATAGAAGCCGGGGCTGTAGGTCTCGCCCAGGAACGAGCGGCTGGCCTCGCCGAATCCACGACCCTCGTTGTTGTAATAACCTGGCGTGCAGGATAAGTCGAACGCGGTATTGTCGAATGCCAACTCCCGGATGGTGTTGACCCACCCGTTCTGGCCCTCCTCGCTGGGCTCGACCACCGCCACTTGCCGTTTGAGGGCCTCGGCGATGATGTAGGCGATGTGCTCGGCCTGCTGCTCGAACATCGCGGTGGTGTTGGCCGAGACGCCGCCCTGGATGAAGCCGGTGTGGAACTGGTTGGGGAACCCGCGGCTGGTCATCCCGTGCAGGGTCGCGAACCCGTCACGCCAGTGGTCGAACAGCGACACCCCGTCGCGGCCTTCGATGACGTCGATCGCATACCGGCGGCTGATCTCCGTGGAGATCTCGAAACCACTGGCGAAGATGACGCAGTCGACCTCGTACTCGACGCCGCCCGCGACAATGCCTTTCTCCGTGAGCCTTTCGATACCCTTGGATTCGGCCACGTCGACCAGCGTCACGTTGGGCCGATTGAACGCGGGCAGGTAGGTGTCGCTGGAGGTCGGGCGCTTGCACATGAACCGGTAGTAGGGTTTGAGCGCCTCAGCGGTATGCGGGTCCTCGACGATGTCGGCGATGCGGCGACGCAGCCGCTCCATGATCTTGTAGTCCTCCTCCTCCCGCATCGCCATGATCTCCTCGACGCCGAGAGCCGTCGGGTCGGGGCTGGCGCCGATACGAGCGGTGAGGTTGCGACCCAACTCGGTCCAGAAGTCGCACACCATGTCGGGGGCGTCGAACACCACGCCCTCGAACGGCGACCAGCGGTGAAAGTTGCGTTTGCGTTCGGCCTGCCAGCCCGGCTGCAGCGACGCGGCCCACTGCGGGTCGGTCGGCTCGTTGCCGCGGAAGTCCACCGACGACGGTGTTCGCTGGAAAACGTAGAGCTGCTTGGCATCCCGGCCCAGGTGCGGGACCAGTTGCACACCGGTCGCGCCGGTGCCGACCAGAGCCACGCGTTTGTCAGCCAGCTTGTCCAGGCCACCGTCGGCGTCACCGCCGGTGTAGTCGTAGTCCCAGCGGGCCGAGTGGAAGACGTGGCCGCCGGCGTCCATGAAGTCCTTGATGCCCGCGATGCCGGGCAACTTGGGCCGGTTGTAGGAGCCCTGCGCCATCACCACGAAACGCGCCCGCAGGTCATCCCCCCGGTTCGTCGTCAACCGCCAGCGCTTGATCTCCTCGTCCCAGCGGACACTGCGCACCTGGGTCGAGAAGATCGCCCCGTCATAGAGGCCGAAGTGCTTTCCGATGTTCTGGCAATGCGCGAATATCTCCGCGCCGTCGGCGAACTTCTTGGACGGGATGAAGTCGAGCTCTTCGAGCATGGGGATGTAGCAGTACGCGTCGTTGTCGCACTGGATTCCCGGGAAGCGGTTCCAATACCAGACGCCGCCGAAGTCGCCGCCCATCTCGATGACCCGCACGTCGGCCACGCCGGCCTTCTTCAGGTAGGCACCGGAGAGCAGTCCGGCTATGCCACCGCCGAGGACCACGACCTCGACGTCGGCATCGATGGGGTCACGCGGCGTCACCGGCATGTGCGGATCGACTTCGGCGAACTCGACGAAGTCATCCTTGAGTTCGAGGTACTGACTGGAACCCTCGGGGCGAATGCGTTTGGCCCGCTCTGCGGCGTACCGGCGCCGCATCGCATCGATATCGATGTCCTCGGGTGTGCGGGTCGGGGCGCAGTCGGTCATCGGCTGTTTCCTTTTCCGATCTGCTCGGGCGCACCGGTACCCATGTACTTCGCCAACTGGTGATGCAGGTTGACGATCGCGCGTTCTCGATAGGGGTTGGGCTTGGCCCCTTGGTAGCCAAGAGATTTCATTCCTTGCTGGACTGCCGCCATGTTGGAGAAGTCCTGCGGCAGCACCGACCGCCAGCCCGGGTCGCCCACCGGGGTGTGTTCCCACTGGGTCTGCGGCTCTTCACCTTTCGGAAAGAGCTCGAACACCGAGACCTCGAAGATGCACTTGTCCGGGTCATAGCTGGGGTGCGGCCGGGCGCTGTAACACAGAGCACTGGTCAGCCCCTGGCCGATCTGGAAGTTCGGGAAGATCTGCCAGGCGGTGCCGGCCTCTCCGAGCACGTCGGGGTCGATGACCGGCCAGACGACCCCGCGGGCCTCGTCGTCGCGGCGCGCCGAGGCCAGCCAGTGCGCCAGCACCTGATCAGCCGGGGTGCCCTCGGGCAGTTCGTCGACCAGACGCTTGGCGGCGTTGACCAGGGTCGCCGTGGTGGTGGCGTTGGTCTCCTCCATGGTGTAGACCTGCATCTCCGCGGTCGACACCCGTGGGTCGTCGCCGATACCCAGTCGGATCTTGGACTTGGTGGCCTCCAGGTCATCCGGCGCGTCGTAGCCGATGTTGCTGTGCCTGCCCTGCGCCCGGGCCCAGCCCTTGAACTCACCGAACCGGTTGAACTCCGGGTGGGTGGTGTAGACGTGGTAGGTCTCGTTGAAGGCCTCCAGGGCGACCTTCCAATTGCAGTCGAACTCAACCCATTTGCGCCACTTGTAGCGCATGTTCTCCAGGCCGAACGGTTCGAGGACCTTGGCCGCCGGGAACAGGTAGTCGTCCAGCGATTCGCCTTCCGGATCCATGTTGATCCACAGCCAGCCGCCCCAGGTGTCGACCCGCACCGGCCGCAGGTGAGTGTTCTCCGGCGTCAGGGTGCCCTGCCAGTCGTCCCGCTCCCGGATGTGCGTGCACGTCCCGTCGAGATCGTAGGTCCAGCCGTGGAAGCCGCACACGAACGACTTTCGGGTGCGTGCGCAGGCGTTCTTGGCGCCGTCGGGGGTGTCGATCAGCCGCCGACCGCGGTGCATGCACACGTTGTGGTGGGCCCGAAACTCCGAGGGTCCGGTGCGCACCACGATGATCGAGTCGTCGAGGATGTCGTAGGTGAGGTAGCTACCCACCTCCGGCAGGTCCTCGATCCGGCCGGCCTGCTGCCACACCTTGCGCCAGAGCCTGTCCCGCTCGGCACGCGCGTAGTCGCCGCAGGTGTAGGCCTCGACGCCGATCGTCATCGGCTGCGAAAGTTCCTCGGCACCAACGGTTTTCCCACTCGTCATCACATCCTCCTCATCGCGGCGCGGAAGGTCTCGTCCTTGAGAAACAGCGAGGTGTTGTCGGCGCCGAGGTGGCTCCACCGCAGGTCGAGTCCGCCGTCGACCAGCAGCGTCTGGCCGGTGATGTAGCTCGACAGCTCCGAGAGCAGGAACAGGATCGGCCCGGCCTGCTCCTCGGGCCGTCCGCGGCGTCCCATCGCAATGGCCTGCCGGTCGCGCTCGGGATCGTCGTCGACGTACGTGCCTGAGGCCGCCGTCTCGGTGACGCCGGGGGCGACCGCGTTCACCCGGATTCCGGCCTGCGCCAGCTCAACCGCCATGGTGCGGGTCATCGCGACCACGGCGGCCTTGGCGGTGCCGTAGGCGATGTGGAACGGCGCACTGTTCATCCCGCTGACCGAGGAGATCGAGACGATCGAGCCGGGCAGCCGTTGGGCCACCAGCTCGGCGGCGACCGCGCGGCTCATGAAGAAGGCGGTTTCGAGGTTGTGCGAGAAGATCTCTCGCCAGTCCGACCGCGCCACCCGGGTGGACGGCATCCAGGTCGCCGGGGCGGCGCCCCCGGCGACGTTGACCAACCCGTAGAGCCGGCCGTCGGCGCGGTTCGCCGCGTCGAGCACCGCGGCGATGCCGTCGTCGGTGCCGGCGTCGGCCGCCACCGGCACCACCGGCAGGCCTTGGCCGATCAGCGGCGCGATGTGCTCGTCGAGGTTGTCCTTCGACCGGCTCACCGCGATCACGGTGGCGCCGGCTCGGGCGGCCATCGTGGTGACCGCCGTTCCGATCCCGCCGCCGCCGGCGCCCGAGACGACCACGACCTGGCCCGCAAGGCTCACCAGGCTGGAGATATCCGCCATGACCCGCTTTCTCCTGGCATACGGAATTTGTCCGGACAACATATGGGATTCTTCCCTTATGAGAACACTATTCCGCAGCGCGCTGCGCAGAGTCAAGACTCGACCGGGCGACCCGGCCGTTTCATATTGTCTGGACTAAACGCCCGTCAGACCTTCGGGCAGTAGTGCATCGGGTTGTCCCGCTCATCCAGCGGCGGAAGGTTGCGCGCCGGGGTGTGCACCAACGGCGCATCGGCCGGGCAGCGGCCGCCGGCCCGGTCCCAGCCGGCCCGCGCCCGCGGGTGCATCCGCATCCGCCGCGGCACCACGGTGAACACCGCCCCGACCAGGCGGCCGAACCGGCGGTGCAGCCATGCGTCGCGCGCCGACCAGGTGTAGCCCAGCAGCTCACGCACCGGCGGGTCGTAGAGCCCGACGGTCAGCCACACGAACATCGGCGCGACCATCTTGCGCTGCAGCGCCCACATCCAGTCCGGGATCCACTGCGCGAACGGTGGTTTGGGCAGAGTGGTCAGGTCCAGCACGTCGCGGGTGGCCTTGTTGTCCTCCAGCACCTCACGGCACATGTGGTCCCAGTAGACCTCGAAGTCCTCCCAGGTCTGCGGCACCGGACGCATGCTCATGCCGTACATCGCGTACCAGGTCTTGTGCTCCTCGAAGAGCTGGCGCCGCTCGTCGTCCGAAATGCCCCCGCACAACCAGTCGGCCACGATCATGGTGCCGACGAAGAACGTCGCGTGCGCCCAATAGAAGACGTCGGGGTTCAGCGCGTGGTAGCGGCGGCCCTGGGCGTCGACGCCCTTGATGTTGATGTGGTAGTCGCGGACCTCGGCGCCGGTCATCGGAGCCCGATCACCGTCGAAGACCACCCCGCCGATCGGATACAGCGAGCGCATCAGCCGCGGCCAGCGCTCCCGGAAGAACGTCGAGTGCTCTTCGACGGCCGCACCGAGCTGCGGGTGCATGTTCTGCATCGACCCCGCCCACGGCCCCTGCAGCATGCCGCGCCAGTCGCCGAAGTATCGCCAGGTCAGCGAGTCCGGCCCCAGCGGCTGCGGCGCAGGGTCGGCCGGCAGCGGACACACCTCGGAGATGTCTTGAGTCACGATGGCGCTTCCCGTCGGGCGTAGGGCGTCTTAGACAACGAATGTTGTCAGAATTGAACTGTGACGTCAACACGCCCATCCCGAACTTGATGCAACCGAAAGACACAGATATATTGCCTGCAACTACCGGACACAGATAACTGGGAGCATCATGGCGCGGGAATGGACCGAACTGGAGTTGCTGCAGGAGCTCGAACCGGTCGTCGAGAACGCGGTCAACCGGCACTTCTCCATGACCAAGGACTGGAATCCGCACGACTACGTGCCCTGGTCCGAGGGAAAGAACTACTATGCGCTCGGCGGTCAGGACTGGGACCCCGAGCAGTCGAAGCTGTCCGAGGTCGCCCGCACCGCGATGATTCAGAATCTGCTGACCGAGGACAACCTGCCCTCGTATCACCGCGAGATCGCGATGAACTTCACCATGGACGCCCCGTGGGGCACCTGGGTGAACCGCTGGACCGCCGAGGAGAACCGGCACGGCATCGCCCTGCGCGACTACCTGGTCGTCACCCGCAACTGCGACCCCATCGAGCTCGAGACGCTGCGGATGGAGACCGTCAACCGCGGCTTCAGCCCCGGCCAGAACCACCAGGTCTCCGGCGACCTGTTCGCCGCGAGCCTGTTCGACTCGGTCATCTACGTGACCTTCCAGGAGCTGGCCACCAGGATCTCGCACCGCAACACCGGCCGGGCCTGCAATGACCCCATCGCCGACCAGCTGCTGGCCCGGATCTCGCACGACGAGAACCTGCACATGATCTTCTACCGCGACGTCAGCGCCGTCGGTTTCGACATCGCGCCGGAGCGGGCGATGTACTCGCTGCACCGGGTGCTGGCCAACTTCCAGATGCCCGGGTACGTGGTCCCGGAGTTCCGCCGCAAGGCGGTGATCATCGCCGTCGGCGGTGTCTACGACCCGATGATCCACCGCGACGACGTGGTGATGCCGGTGCTCAAGAAGTGGGGCATCCTCGAGCGGAGCTTCACCGGCGAGGCCGCCCGCTACCAGGAGCTGATCGGCGGGCTGGTCGCCGAGCTGGACGACACCTGCGAGAAGTTCGAGATCGCCAAGCAGCGCCGGCAGGAGCGCGAGGCCAAGGTCGCCGAGAAGCGGGCCGCACAGGCCGCCACCAAGGAGCTCGCCTCATCGGCGTCCTAACCGAACAGCAGCGCACGCTGCGGATCGGGTCGATCGAACTCGCCAGCCCGGTGGTGCTGGCTCCGATGGCCGGTGTGACCAACGTCGCATTCCGCACGCTCTGCCGCGAACTGGAGCAGTCCCGGGCCGGCACGGTCAGCGGGCTGTACGTGTGCGAGATGGTGACCGCGCGGGCGCTGGTCGAGCGCCACCCGGCCACCCTGCACATGACCACGTTCGCGCCGGATGAATCGCCGCGCTCGCTGCAGCTCTACACCGTCGACCCGGACACCACCTACGCCGCGGCGAAGATGATCGCCGACGAGGGCCTGGCCGACCACATCGACATGAACTTCGGCTGCCCGGTGCCCAAGGTGACCCGGCTCGGGGGCGGGTCGGCGCTGCCCTACAAGCGCCGCCTGTTCGGCAACATCGTCGCCGCCGCGGTGCGGGGAGTCGCCGGCACCGACATACCGGTGACGGTGAAGTTCCGGATCGGTATCGACGACGCCCACCACACCCATCTGGACGCCGGGCGCATCGCCGAGGCCGAGGGCGCCGCAGCCGTGGCCCTGCACGCGCGGACCGCGTCGCAGCGCTACTCCGGCACCGCGGATTGGGACCAGATCGCCCAGCTCAAGGCACATGTCACCTCGATTCCCGTGCTGGGCAACGGGGACATCTTCGAAGCCGGCGATGCGCTGGCCATGATGGCGGCCACCGGCTGCGACGGCGTGGTGATCGGCCGGGGCTGCCTGGGCCGGCCGTGGCTGTTCGCGGAGCTGTCGGCGGCGTTCGCCGGCCTTCCCACCGCCACCCCGCCCACCCTGGGTGAGGTCGCCGACATCATCCGCCGGCACGGTGAGCTGCTGGCAGCACATTTCGGCGAGGACAAGGGGATGCGCGAGATCCGCAAGCACGTCGCCTGGTACCTGCACGGATTTCCGGCCGGTTCGGAACTGCGGCGCGCGCTGGCGATGGTCACCACCCTGGGCGAGCTCGACGCGCTGCTGGGGCAGCTGGACGGGTCGATCCCGTTTCCCGACGCTGCGACCGGGCCGCGTGGCCGGCAGGGATCGGCGGCCAAGGTCGCCCTTCCCGACGGCTGGCTGGCGGACCCGGACGACTGTGCGGTGCCCGTCGGAGCCGACATTATGCACTCAGGTGGCTGAAATGAGACGTTCTCGACATCGCGTGTCACGAAAAGTCTCAGTAGTATGAGTTGCTTGCCGCCCCCGCCCCGGGGGTAGTCCCGATGGGGACGAACGACTGAGCTGACGTGGCAGAAGCCCGCCAGTCCCGAATACTCGGAGGCCCTTGAGGACATGAGTGACGGCGATAACGCCACTCCTGGCCGCTGGGTGCCCGAAGGCCGGGATGACGACGACCACCAGCTGATGACGATGAGCCCGCCAGGTCCTGCGCCGTGGGAGCGCTGGCAGGAGCCGGCCAACGGCACCCCTGCCCCGTCCCGGCGCCGGGCCGAACCCTCGCGGCGCCGCAACGGCGGTACCGGATCGGTGAGCGTCGCCGACCTGATCGCCCGGGTCAACGCGGATGCTCCGCCGTCGGGGGGCCGCACCCGGCGCCGGGCACCGGAGGCCCCCGAGGCGCCCGAGGTACCTGAGACACCGGAGGCTCCCGAGACACCGGAGGCTCTCGAGGCGGCAGAGGCACCGGAGGCACCCCCCGCAGCCCGACAGCTCCCGTCGGCCCCGCAGCCCCGGGTCTCCCCCGAATCCGCACCGATCAGCTACCCGTCGGAGCTGCCCGACCTCGACCGGATTCACCGCCCGCGGCGCGCTCCGGCCGACCTCGACAGCCTGTGGGACGAAGTCGCACCCACCACCGAGCTGCCTGATGTGGCCGCCGAGATCCCCCCGGTCCGCATCGAGCCGCGAGGTTCACGCGGCCGCACCGCACCGATCCCCGACCCGCCGCACGAGCAGCGTCACGGGGCTCTGCTGGCCGGCCGCCTGGTGGCGGCCATGATGGCCGTTCTGGCCCTGGTGCTGACCGGTTCGGCCTGGCAGTGGAGTTCGTCGAAGAACCGGAGCCTCAACCACGTCAGCGCGCTGGACCCCAACTCGCACGACATCCTGGACGCGGCCGGACAGTACGGCGACGAGAACTTCCTGATCGTCGGGGCCGACACCCGCGCCGGGGCCAACAGCGATGTCGGCGCGGGCAGCACCGACGACGCCGAGGGCGCCCGTTCGGACACCATCATGCTGGTCAACATCCCGGCGGACCGTAAGCGTGTCGTCGTGGTGTCGTTCCCGCGCGACCTGGCCATCACACCGATCGAGTGTGACGTCTGGAACGCCGCGACCGGGGTGTACGGCCCGATCTACGACGAGGAGAGCGGGACCTACAGCGGCGAGACGGTGTACACCGAGACGAAGCTGAACTCGACATACGCCTACGGCGGGCCGAAGTGCCTGGTCAAGGAGATCCAGAAGCTGTCCGGGCTGGCGATCAACCGGTTCATGGCGGTCGACTTCGTCGGCTTCGGCAAGATGGTCGACGCGCTCGGCGGCGTCGAGGTGTGTACCACCAGCCCGCTGTACGACCTGGTGCTGGGCAGCGTCCTCGACGGCACCGGGCGGCAGCGGGTCGACGGCACCACCGCGCTGAACTACGTGCGGGCCCGCCACGTCACCACCGAGGACAACGGCGACTACGGCCGCATCAAGCGTCAGCAGCTGTTCCTGTCCTCGCTGCTGCGCTCGCTGATCTCCACCAACACCTTCTTCTCACCGACCAAGCTCAACAACGTGGTCAACATGTTCATCGGCGACAGCTCGGTGGACGGCGTCACCACCAAGGACCTGGTGAACCTCGGCCAGTCACTGCAGAAGGTCGCCGCCGGGCACATCACCTTCGTGACGGTGCCGACCAGTGAGACCGACGAGAACGGCGACGAGGTCCCCCGGATGGACGACGTGCGGGCGCTGTTCGACGCGATCATCAACGACGACCCACTGCCCGGCGAGAACAACCACAACGCCACGTCGGTTCCGACCAGTTCCACCTCGGCGCCGTCGACGGCCGTGACGCCCAGTGCGCCGGCCAAGCCGCAGAGCGAGCAGGTGCGCGCGGTCACGACCTCCCCCGGCGACGTCAACGTGCGAGTCTCCAACGCCACCGAGCAGACCGGCCTGGCCGCAGCCACCTCGGAGAACCTGCAGCAGTGGGGCTTCAACGTCGACAGCGCCGACGACTACCCCGGCACGGTCAAGACCAGCAAGGTGTTGTTCTCCCCGGGCAACGAGCAGGCCGCCGCCACGGTGTCCTCGGCACTGGGGGGCGCGCCCATCGAGCGGATCGCCGGCCTGGGCAGCATCGTGCGGGTGGTGCTGGGTTCGGACTTCCGCAGCGTCAGCAAGCCGGCGGCCAGCGGCTCACAGATCAGCGTGCTGCTCAACCGGGGTGCCAGCGTCGAACCGACCGCGCTGCCCGATGACCTGACGGTCACCAACGCCGCCGACATCACCTGCGAGTAGGCCCGCGGGCAAGTAACTGCAGGCGCGCCCGCGATCGCCGGCCACGCTAGTCTGGGGGCTATGCGCACCGCCTACCACGAGCAACTCTCGCACCTGGCCGAACAACTCGGCACCATGTGCGGCCTCGCCGGAAAGGCCATGGAGCGGGCCACGCAGGCGCTGCTGCAAGCCGACCTCGTGCTCGCCGAACAGGTCATCACCGATCACGAACAGATAGCCGCGATGAGCGCCCGCGCCGAGGAGAGCGCGTTCGTGCTGCTGGCGTTGCAGGCTCCGGTCGCCGGGGATCTGCGGGCCATCGTCGGCTCCATCCAGATGGTCGCCGACATCGACCGGATGGGCGCCCTGGCGCTGCACGTCGCCAAGATCGCCCGGCGTCGCCACCCGCAACACGCACTGCCCGAGGAGGTCAACGGCTACTTCGCGGAAATGGGCAGGGTGGCGGTCGAATTGGGTAACAGCGCCCAGGAGGTGTTGTTGTCGCGTGACCCGGAGAAGGCCGCCCGCATCCGCGAAGAAGACGACGCGATGGACGACCTGCACCGGCACCTGTTCTCGGTGATGATGGACAAGGAATGGCGGCACGGGGTGGCCGCGGCCGTCGACGTGACCCTGCTGGGCCGGTTCTACGAGCGCTTCGCCGACCACGCCGTCGAGGTCGCCCGGCGGGTGATCTTCCAGGCGACCGGCAAGTTCCCCGACGAGAACACCCTGCCCTCACCCGACTAGGACACCTAGAGCTCGTTGAGCGCCCGCATGATGCGCTGTTCACTGACCGGGCGCGGAGTGCCCAGCTGCTGAGCCCACAGGCTCACTCGCAATTCCTGGATCTGGCGGGCGATGTCGCGGACGTCGTCGTCGCGCTGACGCTCCGGCCCGATACTGGCCAGCACGGCGCGGTAGGCGTCGGCCACGCCGGCCACCCGGGCCATCCGGTCGCGGTCGGCCTGCACTGCGCGGGGCAGCTGCTCGAGCCGGCGGCCGGCCGCGAGCAGATAACGGGTGAGGTCCGCCAGGCGGTCGCGCCCGGTGGCGACGACGAATCCAGGTGCCAGCAGCGCGTCCAGCTGACCGTTGATGTCGGCGATCGCCTCGGCGTGCGCGACCGGCGGCTGGGCCGGCAGCGCCAGCTGGACATCACGGGCGGCGGCCAGCACCTTCTCGACCCGGGCCAGCACGTCGGCGGTGGCCGGCACCAGGTGTGCGGCCACCTGAGCGCGCGCCGCGGCGAACTCGTCGCGGGTCCAGACCGGCGTGGGTGTCAGCGCGTCGGTCGCGGCGTCGGCGCAGTCGTCGATCAGCGCCGCCAGCGAGCCGTCCGGGTTCGCCTTGAGCATCAGCCTGCTCTGCGAACTCAACTGCCGTTCGACGGATTTGACCGGCGAGGCCACCGCGCAGCGCAGCAGCCTGCGGATGCCCGCGCGCAGCTCGGCCCGCTGCTGTGCCTCGGTGGCGAACACCCGCAGCCCGGCGGAGTCACCGTCGTCGACGAACGCCGGGAACCCCCGGACCATTCGCCCGGACACCAGCTGCTGCACGGCCCGCGGCAGGGTGTCCACGTCGTCCGGCCAGTCGCGCAGCCCAGCACGTTCCCATTCGGCGCCGACCGCGTCGGCCACTGCGTCGCGGGCCGAATCGGCAAGTCGATCCTGCAGGGCGGCAAGGTCTTTGCCACGGGCCACCTCGCTGCCGTCGGCGGCCTCGATGGCGAACGTCACCCGTAGGTGCGCCGGCAGCCGGGTCAGGTCGAAGGCATCGACGGGAACCGACACCCCGGTGCGGCGGCGCAGCTCGCCCGTCAGCGCCTCGAGCAGCGGCCCGGTGAGCGACTCGAGCGCCGGCAGCAGCGCGCGGGCGGTGTCGGGTGCGGGAACGAAGTTGCGCCGCAGATCCTTCGGCAGGGACCGGATCAGTGCCGTGAGCAGTTCCTCACGCAGAGCCGGTACCTGCCAGGCGAATTCGTCACCGCCGAGCCGGGCCAGCACGTCGATCGGCACGTGGACGGTGACGCCGTCGTCGGCCGCGCCCGGTTCGAACCGGTAGCTCAGCGGCAACGCGACGTCGCCGGCCGCCCAGCTGTCGGGCCGGTCGGCGTCGACGGCATCGGTGCGCAGCAGCTCCTCGCGGGTGAACGTGAGCAGCTCGGGGGTGCGGTGCCGCTGCTTGCGCCACCACCCGTCGAAGTGCCGCGCCGAGATCACCTCGGCGGGAATCCTGGAGTCGTAGAGGTCGTAGACGGTGTCGTCGTCGACGATGAGGTCGCTGCGCCGCACCCGGTCCTGAAGCTCCTGCAGTTCGCCGAGCAGCGCGGCGTTGTCGGCGAGGAACCGGTGCCGGCTCACCCAGTCCCTCTCGACCAGCGCATGCCGGATGAACAGCTCGCGGGCCACCACCGGTTCCACCCGCGCATAGCCCACCCGGCGGCGGGCGGCCAGCACCAGGCCGTAGAGCGTCACCTTTTCGAAGGCCATCACCTCGCCGCGCTGGGCGTCCCAGTGCGGTTCGCTGTAGCTGCGCTGCGCCAGGTCGGCCGCCACCCGCTCAACGGTCTCGGGCGCGATGCGTGCGGCGGTGCGCCCGAACAGCCGGCTGGTCTCCACCAGCTCGGCCACCACCGTCCAGCGCGGCGGGCGCTTGGCCAGCACCGATCCGGGCGCCAGCACGAACTTCGAATTGCGTGCCCCGGCGAACTCGCGGCCGTCGTCGCGGCGCATCCCGACATGCGACAGCAGCCCGGCCAGCAGCGCGGCGTGTACGGCCGCCGGTTGCGCCGGCTCCCCCGATTCCCGGATGCCCAGGTCCGCGGCGATGCTGCGCAGCTGCCCGACCAGATCCTGCCATTCCCGGATCCGCAGGTAGTGCAGGAACTCGTGGCGGCACATGCGGCGAAACGAGCTGCCGGTCAAGGCTTTCCGCTGATCGGTCAGGTATGACCACAAGTTGAGGTAGGCGGTGAAATCCGAATCGTCATCGGCGAACCGGGCGTGCTTGGCCCGGGCGGCCTCCTCCCGGTCTGCCGGGCGCTCCCTCGGGTCGGGGATGGTCAGCGCGGCCGCCAACACCAGCACCTCCCGCACGCAGCCCTCGGTCTCGGCGGCCAGGATCATCCGGCCCAGGCGCGGGTCCACCGGCAGCCGGGCCAGCCGCCGGCCGACGGCGGTGATGGCCCCGTCAGCGGTGAACGCACCGAGCTCGACCAGCAGCGCCACCCCGTCGCGGATACTGCGTGCGTCCGGCGGGTCGAGGAAACCGAACTCCGCCACCTCACCCAGCCGCAGCGACGCCATCCGCAGCAGCACCGCGGCCAGGTTGGTGCGCAGCACCTCGGGATCGGTGTAGCGCGGGCGGGCGTCGAAGTCGGCTTCGCTGTAGAGCCGGATGCACACCCCGGGCGCGGTGCGGCCGCACCGGCCGCTGCGCTGCGACGCCGAAGCCTGCGAGATGGGTTCGATCGGCAGCCGCTGCACCTTGAGCCGGCGACTGTAGCGGGAGATGCGGGCGTTGCCCGGGTCGATGACATAGCGGATTCCGGGCACCGTCAGCGAGGTCTCGGCGACGTTGGTGGCCAGCACAATCCGCCTTCCGGCGCGTGCCGGAGCGAACACCCTCTGCTGTTCGGCGGTGGACAGCCGCGCATACAGCGGCAGAATCTCGGTGTTGGGCAGCCCACCGAGAGCTTCTGCGGTGTCCCGGATCTCGCGCTCACCGGACAGGAACACCAGGACGTCGCCGGGCGGTTCGGCGGACAACTCATGCACCGCGTCGACGATCGCCTCGATCTCGTCGCGGGTCTCGGTGCGGATGATCTCCCGATCGGGATCGTCGGGGTTGTCGGGGTCATTGGAGGCAGCTCCGGAGCCCAAGGCCACCGGCAGTTCCAGTGGTCGATAACGGATCTCGACCGGGTAGCTGCGGCCCGAGACCTCCACGATGGGCGCACCACCCAGATGTTCTGCGAAGCGCTGCGGTTCGATGGTGGCCGAGGTGATGATCACCTTCAGGTCCGGCCGCCGCGGCAGCAACTCACGCAGGTAGCCGAGCAGGAAGTCGATGTTGAGGCTGCGTTCGTGGGCCTCGTCGATGATCAGCGTGTCGTAGCGCAGCAGCCGGCGGTCGCGTTCGAGTTCGGCGAGCAGAATTCCGTCGGTCATCAGCTTGACCAGTGTGCGGTCCGACACCCGGTCGGTGAACCGCACCGCATAGCCGACCACATCGCCGAGCGGACACCCCAACTCCTCGGCGATGCGCTGGGCCACCGTGCGGGCGGCCAGCCGGCGCGGCTGGGTGTGCCCGATGGTGCCGCGGATGCCGCGGCCGAGCTCAAGGCAGATCTTGGGCAGCTGGGTGGTCTTGCCCGACCCGGTCTCACCGGCGACCACCACGACCTGGTGATCGCGGATCGACGCGGCGATCTCGTCGCGGCGCGCACTGACCGGCAGGTCGGGATAACGGACCTCCGGCACCGCGGCGCTCCGCGCGGCAACCAGTGCCTGCGCCGCACCCATCCGCTCGGCCAGCTTTCGCAGCTGCTCGGGCTTTCCGGGGCGCAGGTCCTTGAGGCGCCGCCCGAAGTGGACCGCATCCCGCACGGTCAGCTCGTCGAGGAGCGTGCGCAGTTGCGCGACGGACGGTTCCACCACTTCGCGAAGCATACGGACCTGGCCGGCCTACCTGTCATCCGGCATTTAGCAAGTCCATATCGGCGTCATCAGAATTCCACCAGAATTCCACCGTCGGATCATGGCTGTTCACCGTAGCGTAACCTTTGTTCACCGCATTAAATAGAGAGAGTCGGCTCGGCACGCACGTCATTATTGCGGATATGCGCCCGGGTTTATTCGGTGATGTCGCATAAGCGGTCATCGCCCCTAATTTGTCTGCGAAAGGTCAAAGTGAAACTGAACGGGATTGGTACTGCGCTGGGCATTATGGCGACCGGCGCATTGGTGTTATCCGGGTGCGGTACCGACAAGAACACCGACACCGCTGAGAAGACAACCTCGGGCTCGGTCGCCGCCGGCGGAAACTGCGGTGGCGCGGAGACTCTGAAGGCCAGCGGGTCGACCGCGCAGCAGAACGCGATGTCCCGGTTCGTCAAGGCGTTCATCGACGAATGTTCGGACCACAACGTCAACTACACCGCCAACGGGTCGGGCGCCGGTATCCGGGAGTTCGTCGGCGGTCAGACCGACTTCGCCGGGTCCGACGTCCCGCTGGGCGCCGACGACTACGCCGAGGCGCAGCAGCGCTGCGGCTCCCCGGCATGGAACCTGCCGGTGGTGTTCGGCCCGATCGCGATCACCTACAACATCCCCGGCGTCGACAACCTGATCCTCGACGGCCCGACCGCCGCGAAGATCTTCAACGGCACCATCACCAGCTGGGATGACGCGGCGGTCAAGGCACTCAACCCGACGGCCACGCTGCCTGCCCAGCCGATCCACGTGGTGTTCCGCAGTGACGAGTCCGGGACCACCGACAACTTCCAGCAGTACCTGGCCGCCGCCTCCGGTGGGGCGTGGGCCAAGGGCGCCGGAAAATCGTTCAACGGCGGCGTCGGCGAAGGGGCCAAGGGCAACGACGGCACGGCCGGCGCCATCGCGGCCACCGAGGGGGCGATCACCTACAACGAATGGTCATTCGCCCAGGCCAAGAATCTGGCCACCGCCCGGATCGTCACCTCAGCCGGCCCCGATCCGGTCGCGATCAGCACCGAGTCGGTCGGCAAGACCATCGCCGGTGCCACCATCAAGGGCCAAGGCAACGACCTGGTGCTCGACACGGCGTCGTTCTACCAGCCGACTCAGACCGGCTCGTACCCGATCGTGCTCGCCACCTACGAGGTGGTGTGCTCGAAGTATCCGGACGCTGACGTCGGCACGGCGGTGCGACTGTTCCTGAAGTCGACCATCGGCCCGGGCCAGAGCGGTCTGGCCGACAACGGCTACGTGCCGATCCCCGAGGCTTTCAAGGCTCGCCTGGCGTCCGCGGTCGACGCCATCTCGTGACACCCGGGAATCCGCCGACGTCGCTGATGAGCAGTCGCTCGCCGAAAGGCGAGCGGCTGTTCCGGGCGGCAGCGGTCTCGGCCGGATCGACAGTGGTGGTGGTGATCGCGCTGATCGCGATCTTCCTGCTGGTGCGCGCTTTCCCATCGTTGCTCGCCAACGAGGCGAACTTCTTCACCAGCCCGGAGTTCCTCACGAACGATCCCGACCACCTGTCGTTCGGCATCCGGGACCTGCTGATGGTCACGGTGCTGAGCTCGGTGTTCGCGTTGGCACTGGCGGTGCCGATATCGATCGGTATCGCGATCTTCCTCACCCAGTACGCGCCCCGGCGGCTGACCCGGCCGTTTGCCGTGGTGATCGACCTGCTGGCGGCGGTGCCGTCCATCATCTTCGGCCTGTGGGGGATCTTCGTGCTGGCGCCGATGCTGGTGCCGCTGATGCGATTCCTCCACCGTCACTTCGGCTGGCTGTTCCTGTTCGACAAGGGCAACGTGTCGCTGGCCGGCGGCGGCACGATCTTCACCGCGGGAATCGTGCTGGCCGTGATGATCCTGCCGATCATCACCTCGGTCTCGCGGGAGGTGTTCCGGCAGACCCCGGTCGCCCACATCGAAGCCGCCCACGCCCTGGGAGCCACTCGCTGGGAGGTGGTCCGCATGGCGGTGCTGCCCTACGGCCGCAGCGGCGTGATCGCCGCGTCGATGCTGGGCCTGGGGCGCGCCCTGGGTGAGACGGTGGCGATGCTGATCATCCTGCGAGCTGCGGCAAAGCCTGGGAATTGGTCGCTGTTCGACGGCGGGTACACGTTCGCATCCAAAATCGCGTCGGCGGCCGCAGAGTTCAGCGCCCCGCTGCCTACCGGCGCCTACATCGCCGCGGGGTTCGCATTGTTCGCACTCACATTCTTCGTCAATGCCGCCGCTCGCGCGGTGGCCGGCGGCAAGGTCAACGGATGACAGCCCAACTGCTCGACGCACCGGTCAAACCGTCGGTGCCACGTCGCCGCCATCACCTCAGCATGCGGCGCCGCTTGACGGACAAGCTGGCCACGGCGGCGTTCACGGCCTCGTTCGCCGTCGCCGCGGTCCCGCTGGTCTGGCTGCTCTGGGTCGTGGTGGCCCGAGGTTGGCACGCGATCAGCAATCTCGACTGGTGGACGCACTCGCTACGAGGCGTCCTGCCCGAAGAATTCGCCGGCGGGGTGTACCACGCGCTGTACGGCACCCTGGTGCAGGCCGGGATCGCCGCCGCGCTGGCGGTGCCGCTGGGGCTGATGACGGCGATCTACCTGATCGAGTACGGCGGCGGACGATGGGCGCGGGTGACCACCTTCATGGTCGACGTGCTTGCCGGGGTGCCGTCGATCGTGGCGTCGCTGTTCGTCTTCAGCCTCTGGATCGCCACCCTGCGATTCGAGCAGAGCGCGTTCGCGGTGTCATTGGCGCTGGCTCTGCTGATGTTGCCGATCGTGGTGCGCTCCACCGAGGAGATGCTGCGCCTGGTCCCCGACGAACTGCGGGAGGCCAGCTACGCGCTGGGCGTGCCGCGATGGAAGACGATCCTGCGCGTCGTCATTCCCACCGCGCTCTCGGGCATTCTGTCGGGAATCTTCTTGTCGATCGCCCGGATCATGGGTGAGACCGCGCCCGTTCTGGTGCTGGTGGGCTACAGCCGTTCGATCAACTACGACATCTTTCACGAGAACATGGCCTCGCTGCCGCTGCTGATCTACTCCGAGCTGGGGAACCCGCAGGCGGCCGGGGCTGCCCGGGTCTGGGGTGCGGCGTTGACGCTGATCATCCTGGTCGCGATCAGCGCGATCGTGGCGGCCGTGGCGACTCGGCTGACCTCGGTCCACGATCGCTGAAGCTGGAACCGCGGCATTTAACCCCGCGGTTCGGCGCCGCCGACCAGTTTCACCACCCGGTTGTTGCCCCGGTCTGCGACATAGAGCGTGTCGCCCGAACCGACCACGACCTGCAGCGGGGTGTTCAGGCCGGTGAACGGCATCTTCGTCTGGGTGTTGGCCCCGGCGGCCAGCTTCAGCACGGTGTGACTGTCGTGGTTGGTGACGTAGACGTTGCCGGCGGAGTCGACGGTGACGCCCCACGGGGCATCGAGACCGGTGAACGGGAGCACGCTCTGGGTGTTGGATCCGGCGGCCAGCCGCACCACCCGATCGTTGTCGGTGTCGGTGACGTAGACGTTGCCGGCGGAGTCGACAGCCACGTCGTCGGGGTTGTGCAGACCGGCGAACGGCAGCACCACCTGGGTGTCGGCCCCGGCCGGCAACTTGACCACCCGGTTGTTGCCCCGGTCGGCGACGTAGATGCTGCCGGCGTTGTCCACCACGAGGCCTTCCGGATAGTTCAGCCCGGTGAACGGCAGCTCGGACTGGGCGTGGGAATCCGGGTCGAGCTTCACCACCCGATTGTTGAAATCGGTGACGTACACCGCCCCGGCCCGATCGACGGCTACCCCTTGCGGCTCGTAGAGTCCGGTGAACGGCAGCATCACCGGGGTGTTCGATCCCGGTTCCAGCTTCACCACCCGGCCGTACATGCTCTGGTTGGTGACGTAGACGTTTCCGCTGCCGTCCAGCGCCAACCCGCCCGGCGAGAGCCGGAAGCTCAGGCCGTCCATCGGCAGCACGCTCTGCCCGTTCGCCGACGCCGACGCCGACGCCCCGGGAGACGTATCCGAGCGGTGGGTGATCACGTAGCCGCCCGCCCCGACCGCGACCAGCAGTGCAGCGGCTGCCGCGGCCGGCACCAGCCAGCGGCGATCGCCGCGGTTCTTTGTCGCGGCGGCGAATTCCGGCGCGGCAGGCGAGGACTGCTGCGGCGGGTGGTCCCGCCAACCGGTGATGGCGGGCCGCATCTGGGTCTGCTCGTGCGGCTGGTCGTAGGAGTTCGGTTCGTAGGCGCGCTGTACGTAGCCGACCGGCTCCTGCCGGTATCCGTTGGCGGGAGAGCTCCCGCCGCCGCCGCTGGCGGCGGCGCCGACGGCGCTGGCCATCCGGGTGGCCACCCCACCCTGCTCCACGATCATCGCGGCCTGATGCTGTTCTGCGGTGGTCAGCGCATCGTGTGCGGCACGGGCCAGCTCACCGGCGCTGCTGTATCGCTCCCGCGGGTTCTTCGCCATCCCTCGGGCGATCACCTGGTCCAGTGCGTGCGGTACGTGGCCCGGCCGTAGCTGACTGGGCCGCGGGGCGGGCTCCATCAGATGCGAGGCGATCAGTCGTTCGATGGTCTCGGTCCGATACGGCGGCTGGCCGCTCAGACACTCGCTCAGCACACAGGCCAGCGAATAGATGTCGGCGCGGTAGTCGACCTCGCCCCCACGGAACCGCTCCGGGGCCATGTAGTTGTAGGTGCCCAGCGCCATTCCGGTCTGGGTCAGGCCGGGATCTGCCGCGGCGCGGGCAATGCCGAAGTCGACCAGGTAGGCGAAATCACCCCGGGTGAGCAGGATGTTCGCCGGCTTGATGTCGCGATGGGTGATACCTCCGGCGTGCGCCGCGTCCAGGGCGGCGGCCACCTGTTCGACCACCGCCACCGCTCGGGCCGGGGCCAGCGGGCCGAAACGCTGCAACTCCATGCCCAGGTCGTCGCCGTCGATCAGCCGCATCTCGACGAACATCTGACCGTCGATCTCGCCGTAGTCGTGGATGGGCACCACATGCGGCTCGGTGAGCCGGCCCGCCGCGTCGGCCTCGCGCTGCATCCGGATCCGGAATGCCGGATTGCCCGACAGCACGGGAGTGATCAGTTTCAGTGCAACCGATCGGTGCTTGCGGGTGTCCTCGGCCTCATAGACCTCACCCATGCCGCCTCGCCCCAGCAGCCGAAGCAACCGGTAAGGACCGAATTGGGAACCCACCCGCGAAGCAGATCCGCTATCGTTCACGATGCTCCATTCACCCGGTCACGATTGGCATCAAGCAATCAACTGTTGCGGTGAACAGAAGATTAACCAAAGGTTACCAGCGAAAAGTGATCGCCGCAGATCTCGGCGATCAGGAAACTGCGTCGACGGCCGTCTTCAATTTCGAAGTGAATTCCGGCGGCAGCGGAATATAGCCGTACTGGTCCAGATCCTGCTGTCCGTCGCCGATCGCCGCTTGCATAAACGCCTTGACCGCTTGCGCCGTCGCCGAGTCGGGGTATTGCGAGCAGACGATCTCGTAGGTCACCAGCACGATCGGGTAGGCACCTGCCACGGTCGGCTTGTAGAACGAGGAGGTGTCCACCACCAGATCGTTCCCGGCCCCGCTGAACTTGGCTCCGGCGATGGTCTTGTCCACCGAGTCGACAGAGATGGTCACCGGTTGCGGGCCGGCAGAGGTGATTATCTGGGCCATGTTGAGCTCGCGCCCCACCGCATAGGACCACTCGTTGTAGGTGATCGACCCCTCGGTGTTTCGCAACATCGCCGAGGTGCCGTCGTTGCCTGCCGCTCCGACACCGGTGCCGCCGTTGAAAGCCTTGCCCACACCGCGGCCCCAGGCGCCGTCGGAGGCGACGTCGAGGTACTTCTGAAAGTTGTCGGTGGTTCCGGAGTCATCGCTGCGGAACACCACGTGAATGGGCTCGGCGGGCAACGCCGCGTCCTTGTTGAGAGCTTTCAGCGCGGGGTCATCCCACTTGGTGATGGTGCCGTTGAAGATCTTGGCCAACGTGGGCCCGTCCAGATCGAGTTCGTTGACGCCGCCGATGTTGTAGGTCACCGCGATCGGACCGAAGACCGTCGGCAGGTGCCAGGGCGTCGAGCCGCATCGCGCCGCCACCCGCTGCGGCTCACCGTTCGACGGGTCAAGCGGAGAGTCCGACCCAGCCAAATCGGTTTGCCCACCGGAGAATTCAGCGATACCGTTGCCGGATCCGTTGGCCCGATAGTCCAGGGTGTAGTCCGGGCAGGCCCGGATGTAGGCGTAGACGAACTGTTCGATCGCATGCGCCTGGGCCGTCGAACCGCTCGCGGTCAGCTTCTGCTTGCCGCCGCACGCCACCGCTGAGGAGCCCGAACCCGAGGCCGACGACGACTGCCCGCCACCGCAGGCCACGACCGTGAGCACTACGGCCGCCAACAGGCTCGAGACGATACCGAATCGGTTGATCTTCACGACGCTCCTCGGCGGTCAGCGTGACAACCACAACGTAGCCGGACCCGGTAATAAGTCAGCCAAAGCGGCCCGAGATGTAGTCCTCGGTTTCCTTAAGTCTCGGATTAGAGAAAATCTTCTCGGTGTCGTCGATCTCGACCAACCGGCCGGGTTTGCCGACCGCCTCCAGGTTGAAGAACGCGGTCTGGTCACTCACCCGCGCCGCCTGCTGCATGTTGTGGGTGACGATCACGATGGTGTACTCCTGCTTGAGTTGGGAGATCAGCTCTTCGATGGCCATCGTCGAGATGGGATCCAACGCCGAGCAGGGCTCGTCCATCAACAGCACATCCGGCTGCACCGCGATGGCCCGGGCGATGCACAGTCGCTGCTGTTGGCCGCCCGAGAGCCCACCACCGGGCTTGTCGAGACGGTCCTTGACCTCGTTCCACAGGTTCGCCCCGCGCAGCGACTGCTCGGCGGTCTCGTCGAGCAGCTTGCGGTTGCGCACCCCTTGCAGGGTCAGACCGGCGACCACGTTGTCGCGAATCGACATGGTGGGAAACGGGTTTGGTCGCTGGAACACCATCCCGATCGCCTTGCGCACCCCCACCGGGTCGATGCCGGGTTGGTAGATGCACTCGCCGTCGAGCAGCACCGAACCCTCAACCCGTGCCCCCGGGATGACCTCGTGCATCCGGTTGAGGGTGCGCAACACGGTCGACTTGCCGCAGCCCGACGGCCCGATGAATGCGGTCACGCTGCGCGGCGCGACCGACAACGTCACATCGGCAACCGCGTGAAACGCCCCGTAGTAGATGTTGACGTCGCTCAGGTCCAAACTTTTGGCCACCGGCAGCCATCTCCTCACTCGACTAACGCAACGATCTGCGCGCCAGCCTAGCCACGATCTCGAGTCCTGCAATGTGGAGGAAAGTCTGGACCCGGCCGAGGTGCGCCCCGAGGCGCCGCGCAGACCTAGCCGAAGCGGCCGGAGATGTAGTCCTCGGTTTCCTTGCGGGTGGGGTTGGAGAAGATCTTCTCGGTGCCGTCGATCTCGATCAGCCGGCCCGGCTTACCGACGTCGGCGAGGTTGAAGAACGCGGTCTGATCACTCACCCGCGCCGCCTGCTGCATGTTGTGGGTGACGATCACGATGGTGTACTCCTGCTTGAGCTGGGAGATCAGCTCTTCGATGGCCATCGTCGAGATGGGATCCAACGCCGAGCAGGGCTCGTCCATCAACAGCACATCCGGCTGCACCGCGATAGCCCGGGCGATGCACAGTCGCTGCTGCTGGCCGCCCGAGAGCCCACCACCGGGCTTGTCGAGGCGATCCTTGACCTCGTTCCACAGGTTCGCCCCGCGCAACGAGAACTCGGCCGTCTCGTCCAGGGTCCGTTTGTTGCGGATTCCCTGCAGCTTCAGACCGGCCACCACGTTGTCGCGAATCGACATGGTGGGGAAGGGATTCGGACGCTGAAACACCATCCCGACGGCTTTACGGACGCCCACCGGGTCGATCCCGGGGTGATAGATGTTCTGGCCGTCGAGCAACACCGACCCTTCGATCCGGGCGCCGGGGGTGATCTCATGCATCCGGTTGAGGGTGCGCAACACGGTCGACTTGCCACATCCCGACGGCCCGATGAACGCGGTCACGCTGCGCGGCGCGACCGACAACGTCACATCGGCGACCGCGTGAAACGCCCCGTAATAGATGTTGAGGTCGGTCAGATCCAACCTTTTAGCCACCGTGCAGCTCTCCTCGGACTCAACTAGAACTTCTTGGGCGCGAACATCCGCGCTCCGAACCTGGCGGCGATGTTGAGGATCGCGATCAGCACGATCAGCGTCAGCGCGGCGCCCCACAACCGGTCGGTGGGAACCGCACTGGTTCCCGCGCCCGCCGACGTCTGGTCATACATCATTCCCGGCAGCGATCCCATGAAGCCGTGCAACATGTCGAAGTTCATCGCCTGCGAATAGCCGACCAGGATCAGCAGTGGCGCCGTCTCCCCCATCACGCGGGCCAGCGCCAGCAGAATCCCCGTGATGATCCCCGACAGCGCGGTCGGGATCACGATGGTCACGATGGTCTTCCATTTCGGTGCGCCCAGTGCGTAACTGGCCTCCCGCAGATCCATCGGGATGATCCGCAGCATCTCCTCGGTGGCCCGCACGATCACCGGCACCATCAGCAGCACCAGCGACAACGACACCGCGAAACCGGATCGCTCGAAGCCCAGGGTGGCCACCCACAATGCGTAGATGAACAACGCCGCCACGATCGAGGGCACGCCGGTCAGGATGTCGACCATGAACGTCGCCACCTTGCCCAGCCGGGTGCCGGCACCGTATTCGACCAGGTAGATCGCGACGAAAACCCCGAGTGGGATCGACAGCGCTGCACACACCGCGCCCTGCAGCACCGTCCCGACGATCGCGTGGTAGGCGCCGCCGCCGGACGCGAAAGCCGTCATACCGGCTTGGGAGTGCGACCACCACTCGCTGGAAGCCGCTGTCGCCCAACCGTAATCGATCACCGAGTACATCACCCACACCAGCGGCACCAGCGCTGCGCCCATCGCGAGGGTGACCAGCACGGTGGCGATGTTGTCGGCCGCCCGGCGGCGCAGGCTCACCGCGGCGAACGTGCGCTCCTTGAGCGGCCGATCCAGCATGGCGGTCATCAGTGCGCCTTGGTGGCGATGGCGGCGCGTGCCAGCGCGTTGACGATCAGGGTCAGCACGAACAGCACCAACCCGGCGGCGATGTAGGCGCCCGCCTTGTACTGGTCGTTGAACTCCGACGCGGTGGCGGCGATCTTGGTGGCGAAGGTCGAACCTCCGTCGAACAACGACCAGCCGAACGCCTTCTGGGTGGCCCGCAGAATGATCAGCAACGCGACCGTCTCACCGAGCGCGCGCCCCAGCCCGAGCATCGCGGCGCTGATGTAGCCCGAGCGCCCGAACGGCAGCATCACCATCTTGACCACTTCCCAGCGGGTCGCGCCCAACGCCAGGGCGGCCTCGACCTGGCCCTGCGGCGTCTGCGCCAGCACCTCGCGGGTGACCGCGGTGATGATCGGCAGGATCATCACCGCCAGCACGATCCCGCCGGTGAAGATGGTTCCGCCGCCGGCCACCGACGCGTTGCCGGTGGCGAACAGGAAGAATCCGCCGAGGTGGGTGTTGAGCCATTCAGCGGTGCCGCGCAGCTGCGGCGCCAGCACGTAGAGCCCCCAGGCGCCATAGATGATCGACGGCACGGCGGCCAGCAGTTCCACCAGGTACGCCAGCGGCCCGACGAACTTTCGCGGAGCGTATTCGGCGAGGAAGATGGCCACTCCCAAGGCCACCGGCATGGCCAGCAGCAGGGCGAACACCGAGACGAAAACCGTCACCCGCAACAACTCGGCGATGCCGAAATGCATGGCGGAGGTGTCGGTGGTGATCCAGCTGCCGGCGTAGGTGAAGAAGTTCTCCTTGTTGCGCTGCAGCGCGGGAACGGCACGCAGCAGCAGAAAACCGCCGACGGCGGTGATCAAGACGATGGTCAGGACGCCGGAGCCCTCGGCCACCAGACGGAACACCCGGTCAGGCAGGCGATTTCCGGTCGTCGACGGAGTCACCGGCGGCTGGTCTGCCACCGATGACTCCGACACGTTGGAACCCGGCGACTCGGAGACGCTGGACACCCCCCTATTGAATCGCGTCGATCGCAGCGCTCAATCGCCGCTTCAGCTGTTCGGGCAACCGCACATATCCCGCGGCCGCCAACCCGTCCTGGCCGGTGGTCGACGCCGTCTTGAGGAAGGACTTCACGGCCGCCGACGTGTCGGGTTCATAGCCCTTGGAGCAGACGATCTCGTACGTCACCAAGACTAGCGGGTAGGCCGCGGCCTGCTTGGTCCCGTACAGCGAGCGCAGGTCCAGACGCATGTCGTTGCTGTCCTCGGCGACGAACCCGGCCGCCTGGATCGCGACGCCCGCGGACTCGTCGGTCGCGGCGACCACGCCGGCGCCCGAGTCGAGCATGGCCGAGGGCAGCTCCGCCTTGTCGGCGAAACCCTTCTCGACATAGCCGATCGCGCCCGGGGTGCTCTGCACCGCCTGCGCCACACCGGCGGACTTCTGCGCGCCCTCGCCGACACCGCCCTGGAACTCACTGCCCTCGCCCTTGGTCCAGGCGTGCGGCGCGGCGGCGCTGAGGTATTTCTGGAAGTTGTCGGTGGTGCCCGAGGAGTCCGACCGGTAGATCGGCGTGATCGCCAGCGCCGGCAGTTCCACACCCGGGTTCAGGGCCACCAGAGCCGGGTCGTCCCAGCTGGTGATGGCGCCGCTGAAGATTCGGGCCAGCACATCACCGTTGAGCACCAGGTGTTCCACGCCGTTGAGGTGGTAGGCCATGCTGACCGGGCCGAACACCAGCGGCAGGTGCCACGCCGGGTTCCCGTGGCAGCGCTCGGCCGCCGTGGTGACCTGGGCGTCGCTCAGCGGCGAGTCCGAACCGGCGAAGTCGACGTGGCCGGCGATGAACTGTTCGCGGCCCGCTCCCGATCCGGTCGGGTTGTAGGACAGATTCTTGCCCGCGCACTGCTTGACCCAGGCCTGGTTGAACACCGCGATCGCGTTCTGCTGGGCAGTCGACCCCTCGGCGGTCAGCGTGTTCTTGCCCGCGCACTCCGCGGAAGTCGATGCGCCCCCGGCGGTGCCGGCCGCACTGCCACCGGTGTTGTTGTCGCTGCCGCAGGCCGTCAGCCCCAGCGCGGTGACCGTGGCCGCAAACAACGCAAGACCCGCCGTCGTGGATTTCATCGTTCCTCACTTTCTCGCAGCATGTTCGCACCTGGTTCGAATCCCCACGGAACCTAAACGGCACTCATGGATGGATTGCACCCGGCGGGTGAACGCATGGTGAACAAACCCGGCCGTCGCTCAAGCCTGGGCGACGGCATACGCGCAATCCACGTTGTGTACCGAAAACCCCAGCTGCTGGTAGGTGCGCAGGGCTGCCGCGTTGTCCGCCTCGACGTAGAGCAGCACGGTCGGGTTCTCGGTGCCGGCGAGCCGGTCCGCCAGATACGCCAGGCCCACCTCGGTGAGCACCCGCCCCAGACCCCGCCCCTGCGCGGCCGGATCGACACCGACGACATACACCTCGCCCAACGGTTCGGCGCCGGGGTGGATCTTGGTCCAGTGGAATCCCAGCAACCGGGAGCTATCGTCTTCGCCGGTGCCCTCATCGAAGGCCAAGAACAACCCCCGCGGATCGAACCACCCCTCGGCGCGCCGCTCGGCCAGGTCGGCCGGCGTCCAGCCGCCCTGTTCGGGATGCCAAGCGAACGCCGCGTTGTTGACGCGCAGCAGTTCGGCGTCATCGGCGTCGCCGGCGTAGCTGCGGATCACCACCCCGGGCAGCGGGGAGGGACTGCCGACCCCGTGCAGCGACCGGCGCATCTGCAACAGTTCGCGCACCGCGACCATCCCCAGCGCGGCTGCGGCGGACCGGGCGGCGGGTGAGTTCCCGTGCGCCCAGAATCGGGCACGGCCGTCAGTTCTTCTCAGCGCGTCGCGGGCCAGCGCCGTTGCGATGCCGCGCCGCCGGGCCTGCGGGGCAACCACCATCTCCGCCATCGGCGCTGAATCATCTTCTCCGGCAGTCAGATTCAGGTAGCCGACAACCGCGGCGTCGGCGGCGTGGACCAACAGGTGTCCGGTGCGCTCGGCGGACAGCTCTCGCAGCACCTGCTCGCCGACCGGGGCGATCCCGTCGTGGTCGGTGGCCGTGGCGATCAGCCCCCGGATCCCACGCTGCTCCTCGGCGGACAGCGCAGTGCGCCACTGCGCGTCGGTCACTGACTGGCCAGCGACTCGGGTGCCCCGTCCCCGGCGATGTCGTCCCCGGCGGTGTCGTCCTCGAACGCTTCGTCGTTGCCATCGTCGGGACCGCCGTCGTGTTCGTCCCCGGAGGCCTGCGGCGTGCCGCGCGCCGGCCGGACCGCCTTGTAGCCGACATTGCGGACCGTGCCGATCAGCGATTCGTACTCCGGCCCGAGCTTGGCCCTCAGCCGCCGGACATGCACGTCGACGGTGCGGGTGCCGCCGAAGAAGTCATACCCCCACACCTCCTGTAGCAGCTGGGCCCGGGTGAAGACCCGGCCGACGTGCTGGGTGAGGTACTTGAGCAGCTCGAATTCCTTGTAGGTCAGGTCCAGCGGACGGCCGCGCAGCCGCGCGGTGTAGGTGCCCTCGTCGATCACCAGCTCGCCGAGGGTGGTCTTCCCCGACGCCTGCTCGGCGGTCGGCGAGTCCCGGCGACCGGCCAGCAGCCGCAGTCGGGCGTCGGTCTCGGCGGGCCCGGTGCCCGGCAGCAGGATTTCCTGAATCCCCCACTCGGCGTTGACGGCCACCAGCCCGCCCTCGGTCACCACCGCCACCACCGGGACCGATCCCGCGGTGGTGCTCAGCAGCCGACACAGTCCGCGCGCGCCCACCAGATCGACACGCGCGTCGACGATCACCACCTCGGCCGCACCCGCCTCCAGCAGCGCGGAAACCTCCGGCGGCGCTGTCCGCACGGTGTGTGCCAGCAGCGACAGCGACGGCAGCACAGCGTCAGGGTGCAGGTCAGCGGTCAACAGCAGTAGCTCCAACGAGGCCCTCCAGCGTCCCAGGTGACCTAACGATAGCGTGCGACCTGCCAGAATGACCGGGTGCGAAGGGTGTTTATCGGGATATCGGCGGTGATCGCGGCTCTGGCAGTCCTTGTCGGCGGAGCGGACTTCGGGACCAGTGTCTATGCCGAATACCAGCTCTCCCAGGCCGTGCGCCGCGACGCCGGCCTCGATGCGGACCCGTTCGTGGCGATCCTGGGATTCCCGTTCGCGCCCCAGCTGCGACGCGACCGCTACGACGAGGTGGAGATCAAGGCGCCCGGCGCCGCGCAGCCGCTGATCGGCAAGGCGCTGCTGGAGGCGACCATGCACTCGGTCGATCTGACCGACGCCACCTGGAAGTTTCGGCCCGGCGCGAAGATCCCGGTCGCCACTCTGGAGAGCCGGGTCATCATCGGCAATGTGTACCTGGGCCGCTACCTGGGCATCCGCGACCTGATGGTGGAGGCCCCACCGGTCGAGACCAACGACGCCACCGGCGGCACCACCGAGTCCGGGATCTCCGACAGCCACGGCCTGGTGTTCACCGGAACTCCGCAGGGCTATGGCAAGCGGGTCAGCGTATCGGTGGACGTGTCGATGTCCGGTGCCGACCACCGCACCCTGGAGATCACTCCGACCGGGGTGCTGACCGGTCCCGACACCGCTGACGAGGACGTTCCCGATGCGGAGCGGGACAAGGTGCTGACCGCGTTCCGCGGCAGCCTGCCTCAGCAGCGGCTGCCGTTCGGGCTGACACCGACCAACTGGGGCGCCCGCGGCTCGGACGTGATCATCGAGGGCATCGCCGAGGGAATGACGGTGACGCTGGCGGAGTTCCGCAGTCCATGAGCTTCGTCGCGATCGGCATCGGTCTGGCACTGGCCTGCCTGGTCGGCTGGTGCCTGAATCGCCGGGCCGGGGTACTGCGGGCGCTGCCGGCCGGTGCACCCCCGGCCGGTGCGGGCACCGACGCCGAATACCTCGGGCTGGAGCCCGGACGGCCGACGGTGGTGCATTTCTCCGCCCCGTGGTGCGGACCCTGCGCCGGGCTGCGCCGGGTGGTCGATCAGGTCTGCGCCGAGCTCGGCGACCTCGCCCACACCGAGATCGACATCGATGACGACCCCGCCACGGCGCGCCGGTTCTCGGTGCTGTCACTGCCCACCACGTTGATCTTCGACGCCGATGGAGCCCAGCGGTTCCGGGCCGCCGGCGTCCCCACCGCCGCCGATCTGCGCTCTGCACTCAAGCCGCTATTGGCTTGAACCGCCCTTTAGTGGGTAGGCTGGGCCTCGTGTTCGCCCGCCTTGAGCTTGTGCTCACCAAGCGCCGCGCAGTTGACCTGTGCCGCACCGCGGGTTGCTGTTGTTGTTGCTGTCGCTGAATCGCCGCTTTTTCGCGTCGTTTCGGGAGTCGTCCGGTAACGGGCATGCCTCCCACCAGCCAGCCGCAACAACAGCCAGGGAGCTCTCACCATGTCGAGCAACGACACCACTAACGCACCCGTGGACGTCCGGGGTCCCCGATTCGCCGCCTGGGTCACCACCGCCGTCCTCATCGGCGTCCTGATCATCTTCTCGTTCAGCCCCGTCACCGCGACGGTGCTGCTGGCCGGCCAGGCCGTCGTCTTCGCGATCGGGGCACTGGTCGGCCCGCGCCGGCATCCCTACGGCGTGCTGTTCGCCAAGCTGGTGGCACCCCGATTGTCACCGGTCACCGAACGCGAGCCGGTGGAGCCGCTGCGGTTCGCCCAGTTCGTCGGCCTGATCTTCGCGGTGGTCGGGGTCGCCGGGCTGCTGGTCGCTCCGGTGGTGGGCCTGGCCGCGACCGCGCTCGCGCTGACGGCGGCCTTCCTCAACGCCGCGTTCGGCATCTGCCTGGGCTGTCAGCTCTACCCCCTGGCCGTGCAGCTGCGCCCGACGCGCGCATGACCACCGCCTCCCCCGCAGCCCACACCGCCGAGCAACCGGAAGGATCCCCCGACATGGCTCGCTCCGACGTCCTGGTCTCGACCGCCTGGGCCGAGAGCAATCTCGACGCGCCAAACACGGTCTTCGTCGAGGTCGACGAGGACACCAGCGTCTACGACACCAACCACATCCCCGGTGCCATCCGGATCGACTGGCGCACGGATCTGCAGGACCCGGTTCGTCGCGACGTCATCGACGCCGCCGCGTTCTCCAAGCTGCTCTCCGAGCGCGGCATCGCCAATGAGGACACCGTGATCCTCTACGGCGGCAACAACAACTGGTTCGCGGCGTTCGCCTACTGGTACTTCAAGCTCTATGGCCACCGCAGCGTCAAGCTGCTCGACGGCGGTCGCAAGAAGTGGGAGCTCGACGGGCGGCCACTGGTGAGCGGGCCGGTTGATCGGCCCGCCACCTCCTATATCGCCGCGCCGCTGGACGAGTCGCTGCGGGCCCGCCGCGATGAGGTGGTCGCCGCGATCAACGTCAAGAACCTGGTTGATGTGCGCTCCCCCGAGGAGTTCTCCGGCAGGATCCTGGCGCCGGCGCACCTGCCCCAGGAGCAGAGCCAGCAGCCCGGTCACATTCCGAGCGCGATCAACGTGCCGTGGAGCCGGGCGGCCAACGAGGACGGCACGTTCAAGTCCGACGAGGAGTTGGCCGCGCTCTACGGCGCCGCGGGCCTGGACGGCGAGAAGGAGACCATCGCGTACTGCCGGATCGGTGAGCGTTCGTCGCACACCTGGTTCGCGCTGCGCGAGCTGCTCGGTCACCGCAACGTGAAGAACTATGACGGCAGTTGGATGGAATACGGCTCCCTGGTGGGTGCCCCGATCGAGTTGGGAAGCTGATATGTGCTCTGGACCCAAGCAAGGTCTCGCTTTGCCGGCCAATGTGGACCTGCAGAAGGAGACGGTCATCACCGGCCGGGTGGTCGACAGCTCCGGGGCGACCGTCGGCGGCGCCTTCGTGCGGCTGCTGGACGCCTCCAAGGAGTTCACCGCGGAGGTCGTCGCCTCGGCCACCGGTGACTTCCGGTTCTTCGCCGCTCCGGGATCCTGGACGGTGCGGGCACTGTCCACCGCCGGCAACGGCGACGCCGCGGTGGCGCCGTCCGGGGCGGGCCTGCACGAGGTCGACATCAAAGTCGCCTGACGGCTCAAGCTAGACTGCCTCCCGTGGTTCTGTTCTTTGAGTTGATGCTGGTGGCGGCTACTGGCCTGATCACCTGGTTCGCGCTGTACACGCTGTATCGGCTGATCACCGACGAGATGTGAGCGCTCCCGACGACGGCACGCCCGACGACGACCATCCCGTCATTCCGGGCTCCGGCGACCGGGCGGTGGCCGCCGCTGCGGAGCGGGCACAGCAGACCGCGGCGCGTAATCTCCCGGCTTTCGAATGGTCCGCCGATCTTCCGGTCGTCGACACCGCCAACCTGCGCGAAGGTGCGAACCTGCACGACGCGCTGTTGGCGTTGCTGCCGCTGGTCGGGGTGTGGCGCGGCGAAGGTGTGGGTCACGGGGCGCACGGCGACTACCGCTTCGGCCAGCAGATCGTGGTCTCCCACGACGGCGGCGACTACCTGAACTGGGAATCGCGCTCCTGGATGCTCGACGACGGCGGCGGATTCACGGGGCGGTCCCTGCGTGAGACCGGATTCTGGCGATTCGTCACCGATCCCGCCGACCCCGGGCAGGCTCCCGACGAATCGCAAGCCATCGAGCTGCTGTTGGCGCACTCGGTCGGCTACGTGGAATTGTTCTACGGGCGTCCGCACGGACCGGCGTCCTGGGAGCTGGTCACCGACGCCCTGGCACGCAGCAAGTCCGGGGCGCTGATCGGTGGCGCCAAGCGGCTCTACGGGATCGTCGACGACGGCGATCTGGCCTATGTCGAGGAGCGGGTGAACGCCGACGGCGAGCTGGCCCCGCACCTCTCGGCGCGGTTGTCACGCTTCGTGGGCTGATTCCTCAGTGCCCGATCGCGGTGTCCACCAGCCCGGCGAACTCGGCGTCGGGCAGCTGCGGGGTTAATCTCCGGCCGTCCAGAGTGTGCACCCGGGCGGCCAGCGTGATGCTGGAGACCAGCCAGACATCCTGCGCGGCAACCAGATCCGCCGGACGCAGCGGCGTGTACTCGCACTGGTACCCGGCATGGCGCGCCACCTCGAACAGGGCCTCTTGAGTGGTGCCGCGCAGGATCGGCTGCGACGACGGCGGGGTGAGCAGTCGGCCCGGCTCGACCAGCACCACCGAGGACCGCGGGCCCTCCAGCACGTAGCCGTCGGAGCTGATGAAGATGACGTCGTCGGCGCCGTGCTTGACGGCGTGCCGCAGCGCCGCCATGTTCACCGCATACGACAGGGTCTTGGCGCCGGCCAGTAACCAGGTCATGGCCGGCCCGTGGGCGGCCAGCCCGCGATCCAGACTCAGCGCCGCCACGCCCTCGCGGCGGGCCGCGGCGATGCGCTCCGGCAGCGCCGTGATCATCACGTATGCCGTTGGTGCCGAACCGCTTTCCCGGCCGCGGCTGTAGATCATCCGCAGCGCGCCCTCGCCACCCGGCGGCCAGCGTCGCACCGCCTCATCGACAGCACGCCGCCACTGCGCCAGGTCGGGGGCCGGCAGGTCCATCAGCTCGGCCGAGCGGACCAGCCGCTGCAGGTGGGCGTCACGCAGGCACGCCGCGCCGTCGCGCACCAGCAGGGTTTCGAAGACACCGTCACCGCGCAGCGCGGCCAGGTCGTCGGCGTACAACAGCGGCGAATCCGACCGGGCCGGCCCGCCTTCGAGGGTGACGATCGTCACGGGGGCATCTTCCAGATGGTCTTCCGCTGGCATGGACCCTGAGCGTAGTGACTCCGTAGAGTTGATTCGTGTCCGCAGTACCTGCTCCCGATCCGGGTCCCGACGCCGGCGCGATCTGGCACTACGGCGATCCGTTCGGTGAACAGCGAAGCGCGCAAACCGAAGCCGTGCTGGTGGATCGCTCCCACCGGGTGGTGCTGACCGTGCGCGGAGCGGACCGTACGACGTGGCTGCACACCCTGTGCACCCAGCACGTCGCCGAGCCGCCCGAGGGTTCCAGCACCGAGAATCTCGTCCTGGACAGCCGGGGCCGGATCACCCTGCACTGGGTTCAGACCGAACTGGACGGCACCACCTACCTCGACACCGAGTCCTGGCTGGGCGAGTCGCTGGCCGCTCACCTGCGCAAGATGGTGTTCTGGGCCGACGTCAGCATCGAGCCGGCTGATCTGGCGGTGCTCTCGCTGCTGGGCCCCGGGTTGGCCGAACCCGCGGTACTGGAGGCGCTGGGCGTGGCGTCCCTGCCCGACGATGCCGCGGTGCCGGCCGGTTCCGGCGGGTTCGTGCGCCGGGCGCCGGGCGGGCTCGGGTTGGACCTGCTGGTTCCGCGCGACGACATCACGCGTTGGCGCGACGCGCTGTACCGGGCCGGGGTCAAGCCGGCCGGGGTGTGGACGTACGAGGCCGAGCGGGTGGCCGCCTGCCGGCCCCGGATCGGGGTGGACACCGATGAGCGCAGCATCCCGCACGAGCTGAACTTGATCGGCGGTCCGGGTGCGGGTGCGGTGCATCTGGACAAAGGTTGCTACAGCGGCCAGGAGACGGTGTCTCGAGTGCACAACCTGGGCAAGCCGCCGCGGATGCTGGTGTTGCTGCACCTGGACGGTTCGGCGGACCGGCCGTCGACCGGCGATCCGGTTTCCGCCGGCGGCCGGCCGGTCGGCCGGCTGGGCACCGTGGTGGACCACTTCGAGCTGGGACCGATCGCGCTGGCACTGCTCAAACGCGGCTTGCCGGCCGACACCGCACTGCTGACCGGCTCCGGTGGCGAGGTCAGCGCGGTGATCGACGTCGATTCGATGCCGCCGCCGGATGTGCGGGGCGCCGGTAGAGTGGCCGTGGACCGGCTGCACGGCCGGGTTTGATCACGCCTCCCACGCCCGCAGACCAGGGCGACGGCCCTGCCGACGGCACGGTAAGCTGTCGGCAGGACAATACACACACTCAGATCGGAGCCGCCTGTTCGTTGGGCCGCTCCGTTATTGCGCGAGGGGGTCCCCCGATGGGCCGCGGCCGGGCTAAGGCGAAGCAGACCAAGGTTGCCCGTGAGCTGAAGTACAGCTCACCGTCGACCGATTTCAGCCAGCTCCAACGGGAGCTGGCCGGGTCTGAGGTCAACGACTCCGACGGTGACGACTCGTGGAGCGACAGCGATGACTGGCGTCGCTGACCGCTAGAACCTCGGGTGTTGCCCGACCAGTTTCGCTCCGGCGCCTTCGGCATCCTTCTTCCCCGCCTTGCCGGCCTTGGCCACCGTGCCCAGCGGCCAGCAGTCGACGTGGCGTGCGGTCAGGATCGCCAGGGCCCGGTCGGTGTCCTCCGGCGCGACGACGGCGACCATGCCGACGCCCAGGTTGAAGGTCTTCTCCATCTCTTCCCGGCTCACCCGGCCGCGCTGCGCGATCATCGCGAACACCGGCGCGGGTGTCCAGGTACCACGATCCACCTCGGCGGCCAGGCCGTCCGGGATGACCCTGGCCAGGTTTCCCGCCAGCCCGCCACCGGTCACGTGGCAGAAGGTGCGCACCTTGGTCTCGGCGGCCAGCGCCAGGCAGTCCTTGGCGTAGATCCGGGTCGGCTCGAGCAGTTCCTCGCCCAGGGTGCGGCCGAACTCCTCGACGTGGCCGGCCAGGTTCATCCGGTCGATGTCGAGCAGCACCGCGCGGGCCAGTGAGTAGCCGTTGGAGTGCAGGCCCGATGCGCCCATGGCGATCAGCACGTCGCCGGGACGGACCCGGTCGGGCCCCAGCACGTCGTCGGCCTCCACCACGCCCACACCGGTCGCGGAGATGTCGTAGTGGTCGGGTCCCATCAGCCCGGGATGCTCGGCGGTCTCCCCGCCCAGCAGCGCGCAGCCGGCCTGTACACAGCCCTCGGCGATACCCGACACGATCGCGCTGATCCGCTCCGGCACGGTGCGGCCGACGGCGATGTAGTCCTGCAGGAACAACGGTTCGGCGCCACACACCACCAGGTCGTCGACCACCATGGCGACCAGGTCGATGCCCACGGTGTCGTGCTTGTCCATCGCCTGGGCGATCGCCAGTTTGGTGCCGACCCCGTCGGTCGACGACGCCAGCAACGGCTCGCGGTAGTCGTTGCGCAGGGCGAACAGCCCGGCGAACCCGCCGAGCCCGCCGCGCACCTCCGGCCGGCTGGCGCGGGCGGCTAATGGCTTGATCAGTTCGACGGCGCGGTCACCGGCGTCGATGTCCACCCCTGCCGATGCGTAGGTAACGCCCTGGGAGCTTGAGTCTGCTGAGGTCATCGCGGTAAAGGCTACCGGTCGCCGACTGCGGACGGTATCGCACTCGACGTAACGGGCTCAGAGCCGGTTGTGGCGGACCTGATTGAAGGGCACCCCACGGTCGGCGGCGTACTCACGGGGCAGGCCCAGGACCCGTTCGGCGATGACGTTGCGGGCCATCTCGTCGCTGCCACCGCCCAGGCCCACGGTCTGCCGTGACAGGTACCGCCGACCCGCCCTGAGCAGGTTCGCCTCGTCGTCCACCACCGCCAGCGGACCGGCGACCGCCATGGCGGTGTCGACCTCCAGATAGGTCACATCGGAATGGAACAGCCGGATGATCGAGGCCGCGGCGGGCGGCAGCTCACCGCTGCGCATGCCACGCCCGGCGTAGTCGATCAGCTGGTCGCGCACCATGCGCCGGGCCAGCACCCGGCCGATCTGGTCCTGGGTCAGCGGGTCGTCCGCGGTGCCGGCGTCCTGCGCCAGGGTGAGAAAGTCGCCGGCGGCCATCTCGGTGCGTTCGGGGCCGCGCCCGCTGGCGAACTCCGACCCCTGCCCCACGGCCCGCCGCTCGTGATAGAGCAGCCGCGACGCCACGTCCCAGCCCTTGTCGACCTCGCCGACCACCGTGTCGGCCCCGAGCCGCAACCCGTCGAAGAACTCCTCACAGAACTCGTTGGAGCCGTCGACCTGTTCGATACGGCGCAGTGTGACGCCGGGCGCGTCGATCGGCACCAGGAACATCGTCAGCCCGTCGTGCTTGGGCACCGTCGAATCGGTGCGGGCCAGCAGCAGCCCGAAGTCGGCGGCGAACGCACTGGTGCTCCACGTCTTGGCCCCGCTGACCACCCAGTCGTCGCCGTCGCGCTCGGCGCGGGTGATCAGGCCGGCCAGGTCGGACCCACCGCTGGGCTCCGAGAGCAGCTGCACCAGCACCTCGTCGCCGCGCAGCGCGGCATGGATGTGGCGGCGCTTCTGTTCCTCGCTGCCGGTGTCGAGCAGGGTGGCGCAGCAGATGGTGAAGGTCGGGACGTTGAGGATCAGCGGCATCTCGTAGCCGGCGGACGCGGCGTCGAAGGCCTTCTGATAGCTCAGGTCCAGGCCCAGGCCGCCGTACTCGCGGGGGAAGCAGATCCCGGCGAAGCCGCCGTCGTAGAGCCGTCGCTGCAGTTGGCGTGCCCGTTGCCAGGCGCCTTCGTCGTCGCGCCCGTTGCGAGGGGGGTGCTGCGGGTCCAGGCGCGGCATGTTGGCGGCCAGCCAGGTGCGTGCCGACGCGGCGAACGCCTCAACGGTGATGTCGGTCATGCGGCGGGCTCCGTGCTGCTGGCGGCCGCGTAGACGGCCTGGTGATGCTCGGCGGGGGTGCCGAGCAGATTCCGGTACAGGGTGGCGCGCCGCAGATACAGGTGCAGGTCGTGTTCCCAGGTGACTCCGATGCCGCCGTGCAGTTGCACGCACTCCTGAATCAGCCGGCCGGCATGTTCGCCGAGATAGGACTTGGCCGCGCCGGCCCACATGGCGGCGCCGGGGTCACGCGCGGCAACCTTGTCCACGGCGCCGGCCGTGATCGCGCGGCAGGCGTGCTGCCACATCGTCATGTCGGCGAGCCGGTGTTTGATCGCCTGGTAGGACGCCAGCGGCCGCCCGAAGCTGTACCGGTCGCGGGCCCAGCCGACGGTCATGGCCATGACGGCGTCGATGATCCCGACGGTCTCGGCGCACACCAGCGCGATCCCGACCTGGGTCTGCCGGTCGATGAGTGCACCGGTCTGCGCCGCGGTGCCGACCACCGCGGAATCGTCGATCTCGGTGTCGCCGAACTCGATGCGCGCGTACTGCTTCACCAGATCGATGCCGGGCTGCGGTGTCACCTGCACGCCGGCGCTGTCGGTGCGGACCAGGAACTGGCGCAGCGCACCGTCGTCGGTGCGCGCGCCGATCAGCACCAGGTCCGCCCGGTCTCCGGCCTCCACCCGATCCTTGATCCCGTTGAGCCGATAGCCGCCGGGGATGCCGGTCGCGGTCAGTTCCGGCTGGTGAGGGCGAAAGCCCCGACCGGGTTCGTCGCAGGCCCAGGTCGCCACCGTCTCCCCCGCAACCAGCGCCTCGATGCTGGGTTCGTGGGCGTCCCGGTTGTCGGCGTCGACGAGGCCGGCCAGCACCACGCTCACCGGGTACAGCGGCCCGGATGCCACGGTGCGTCCGATCTCGGTGGCGACCGCGGACAGGTCGCGCAGGCCGCAGCCCGAGACACTGCCTCCGCCGAGCTCCTCGGGCACCAGCAGGCCGGCCCAGCCGAGGTCGGCCGCCTGCCGCCACCATGCCGGGTCGTAGGAGTCGCCTCGGGCGTGCAGGTCCCGGTAGTCGCTCAGCGCCGCGGTCTTGTCCAGGAATGCGCGCGCCGTGGCGACGAACAGCTCGCTCTCGGTTGACAGTTCGGTCATGTCATCTCCTCCGAATACTCACCGGATGGGCTCGTCACCGAGCACCGTGGTGCGCAGCATCTCCCGGGGTGAATCCGGGTCATACGGCGCGGCCCGGTGCAGTACGCCGCGGTTGTCCCAGATGACGGTGTCACCCACCGACCAGTGGTGCCGGTAGACCCGGCCCGCCACGGTGGCGCGGGTGAGCAATTCGTCGAGCAGCGCCCTCCCCTCGTCGAGATCCATCCCGACGACGTAGTCGGCGGAGGCGCCCAGCACCAGTGACCGGCGGCCGTCACGGTGCGTCCACACCAGTGGATGCTCGTGGGTGGGCCGGGCCCGCCACCGGGCCAGCTCCTCCGGTGACGGATCCGGGGTGACCCGCCGCTGGGAGGCCTCCAATGAGTGGACGACGCGCAGCGCGCCGTAGCGTCGCCTCTCGTCGTCGGAGAGCACGTCATAGGCGGCGTACGAGCTGGCGAATTCCGTCTCGCCGCCGCGCTCGGCGACCTGCACCGCCGAGAGCACGGTGGCCTTCTGCGGGTATTCGTCGCCGGTGGGCGTGCAGCCGTCGATGTGCCAGTCGAAGGTGGCGCGCAGGTAGCTCGCCGAGGAGTTCTTGGACCGATTCAGCGTGACCGGGTAGATGCCCGCGACCTCGTGATGGCCGTCCGAGGAGTAGTCGACGCCGCCCAGCCGACCGCAGAACGCGACCTGGGCGCGTGGGTCGATCCGCAGACCGCGGAAGACCAGGACGCCGTTTGACTCCAACGCCTCCAGTACCGCGGCACCCACGCTGTCGTCAGCAGCCAGGCGCTCCGGGTCGACGCCGAGGACCTCGGCGCCGACCGAGGACGTCAGCTTGTTGATGGTGAGCAGACTCATCGGCCTGTCCTTTCTGCGGATTTCCCGCCGGCGACCGCTACGGGACGGGCCAGCCGGTGCGGATCATGACGGCGTCGGCGGCGTCGACGGGGGCGGGCTGGCCCATGATCTCCACCGCCATCGCCACCATCACCAGCGAATAGATCAGGTGCAGCAGGTTGACGGCATCCTCGGGAAGCTCATCCAGCGTGAACTTGTCGCAGTACTCGATCGCCTCTTCCAGGCGCGGAAAGAATGCGTCGTAGAACTGCCGCAGCTCCGGGATAGTGCTGGCCACCCTCTGCTCGAAACGTTCGGTCTCGGTTGGCAGGCACCAGGTTTCGGCGAATCGCTCCAGCTCGGCGAACGCGCTGGGCAGCCGCGCGGTCACTGTGCCGCTCCCGCACGCTCATGGCCGCGCCGGTAGTCGTCCACCCAGTCGACGACCACCTTGTGCAGGTGGCGCACCAGGATCTCCTGATCGCCCAGCGGGAAGTCGTCGACGATGCCGTACTCCAGGGCGGCCTGGGTGCCGCCGAGCATCCCGGCGTCTTGCAGCGCGAACTCTTTGAGCACCACCGATGCCACCTCGTGCTCGATGCGCTCGCGTACCGTGCGGGCCGGATGGAAGTAGGTGTGGGCCTCGAACCGGTGGGTGTTGTGCGAGGTCGGCCAGTAGCGGTAGAGCAGGTACCAGCCGCCGTAGATGAGGATCTCGGTGTTGGGGAAGATCTGGAAGTTGCTGATCCCCCACGGTTCGATGCCCCCCGGATTCACCCCGGCCGGCAGCTCACCGATGTCGGGCGTCTCCCAGGGACCGACCAGCCCGCTGCGGGTGGCCCGCTCGATGGGGTACATGTATTCCGGGGGCAGCAGCCATCGGCGCCGGCCGGCGGTCGAGACCAGTCGGTGCGGCCCGTCGAGTTGGAAATGGCCGCAGGTGAAACCGGCGTCGGGAACCCGGACTTCGGGCGGCACCTGTTGGGAGTGCAACGCCGGCACGTGGTAGTACTCCTGAAACGCGTCGGCGAAGATCTTCCAGTTGCTGTTGTTGTGGGCCACCCAGTCGTAGCGCTCGGTCAGCTTCTCGAACGGGTAGCCGTCGAGGCCGGTGATCATCGGCCCGAGGAACTCGCGCAGGCTCTGGCGCGGCTCGCTGTCGAGGTTGACGAAGACGAATCCGTTCCAGATGTCGCAGTGCACCGGCATCAGGGCCGCGGTGTCGGCACCGCCGTGCTTTCGGCGGCAACGCCTGCAGGTGATCGCCTCGTCGCGACCGGCGGTCTCGCGATCCGGAAACTCACGCCAGACGAGCTTGCTTGCGCACCGCGGGCAGACGTTGTGGAAGGCCCGGATTCCCTCGCCGGTATGGACCAGAAGCACCGACGCCCGGGCGACCTCGATCTCCTTGGTGGCATAGCTGCCGGGTTCGGGCACCTCCTCGATGCGGCCGATGTTGAGCCAGGCACGTTTGAACACCGCTTCGCGTTCGAGTTCGAAGAACTCACGCGATGTGGAGTCGGCGAACGAGACCGGGCCGGTTCCCAGTTCATAGTGCTCGGTCCACGAGCCCTCGGCGGGCCGGCCGGATCGCACCGAAGACTGTTCTGTCACAACACCGCCCCTCCGTTGACACCGAGTACCTGGCCGGTGATGAAGCCGGCTTCCGGTGAGCACAGGAACCCGACGGCGGCGGCGATGTCCGCCCCGGTGCCCAGCCGGCCCATCGGGATGTTGGCGGCGATCTGCTCGTTCGGCGGCAGGTATCCGGCCGCCTGGCCCTGGTGCTGCATGGGCGTCTCGATACCCGACGGCGGGATGTTGTTGACCGTGATGCCCTGGGCGGCGTATTCGCGGGCCAGCGATTTGGTCAGGGTGATGACCGCGCCCTTGGACGCGGCGTAGTGCGCGGCGAACGGCGATCCCCGCTGGGCGCTGGACGAGGAGATCATCACGATGCGCCCCCACCCGGCGGCGACCATGTCCGGCAGCGCGACCTGGCAGCAGTGGAAGGTGCCGGTCAGGTTGACGTCGATGATCCGGGCCCAGGCCTGCGCGGTGATGTCGGCGAAGGCGCAGTAGTCGAAGAGTCCGGCACTGGTGACCAGGGCGGCGATCGGGCCGAGCTCGCTGCGCACGTGCGCGAACGCCTCGTCGACCGCGACCCGATCGGTGACGTCCGCCTCGACGCCCAGCGAAGTCGCGCCCCCGTCCCGCACGTCGTCGGCAACCCGTTGTGCGGCTTGGCCGTTGAGGTCGAGGACGGCGACACGAAACCCGCGCCGGCCCAGTTCGTGACAGGTGGCCTCGCCCATGCCCGAACCGCCACCGGTGACCACGGCAACCCGCTGCGGCACCTCAGTGGTCATCGCATCCCCTTCGGCGTCTATCGGCGAATCGCAACCCCGGACGTCCTCGCCGAGGATATTATCAAGTACTTGTTATTGATCTCAAGTGTTGGATGCCCGGGCCCGCCGGGGCGTCGTCCTAAGGTTCCACGTGGCCGGCGAACAGGGTGTGGCCGGTGCCCTGCTCGACGACCCGGGCCAGCAGCGCGCGCAGCGTGTCCTGCTCCTGCGGGCTCAGCACACCGAACACCTGATCGTGGGCGGTGATCGCGTCGGTGACGGCCGCCGACGTCACCGCGCGTCCCTCGTCGGTCAGGTAGGCCCGCAGGATTCGGCCGTGGTGGGGATCCGGCTTGCGCTCCACCAGTCCGCGGCGCTCGAGCGCGCTCAGGGCCAGTTGCACGCCCTGCGGAGTGATGAGCAGACGACGTGCCAGTTCGGCGCCGGAAAGCCCCGGTTCTCCGGCGAGTTGGCGCAACAGACCGATCTGGGCGGTACTCACCCCGTGCTCGCTGATCGCCTCGTTCACCGTCGTCAACGAGTAGTAGAAGGCCTGCTTGAGCAGCCACAGGATGTTGTTGGTGAGATCCATGTCCCGCCTCCCGGTCAACTGCGCTTGTAGACTCGGCCGTCCTTCATGACAAATCGCACGTCACCGGTGGTGCCGATGTCCCGGGTCGGATCCCCCGGTACGGCGATGATATCGGCGCAGTAGCCCGGGGCCAGGCGTCCCAGTTCGTGGCCGGCATCGATGAGATCGGCACTGACGACGGTGGCCGCCCGCAGTGCCTGCACCGGTGTCATGCCGCGCTCCACCAGTGCGCCCAGTTCCTTGGCATTCTGTCCGTGCGGGATCGCCGGCGCGTCGGTGCCGCACGCGATGCGCACCCCGGCCTCGATCGCCCGGGGCAACATGGCTTTGGCCCGCGGAAACACCTCGGCCGCCTTCTTGCGCAGCTCCGGAGCGATCCGGTCGACGGCCATGGCATCCGTCAGGTAGGTGGTGGAGACCAGGAAGGTGCCGTGGTCGACCATCATCGCCAGGGTCTCGTCGGTGGCCAGGAAGCCGTGCTCGATGCAGTCGATGCCCGCGCGGATGCACGCCCGAATCGCGGTGTCGCCGATGGCATGTGCGGCCACCCGTACCCCGGCGCGATGCGCCTCGTCGGCGATTGCGGCCAGTTCGGCGTCGGAGTACTGCTGGGCGCCCGGGGCGGTGCTGTGCGACATCACTCCGCCGGAGGCCGACACCTTGATCAGCTTGGCGCCGTGGCGGACCTGGTAGCGCACGCAGGCGATCACATCCGGAACGCCGTTGGCGATGCCCTCGGCGACCGACAGCGGCATCACGCCGGGTGCGAGCCGTTGGAAGACCGTCGGATCCAGGTGGCCGCCGTAGGGCGTGACGGCATGGCCGGCGGGATAGATCCGCGGGCCGGCGTGCCAGCCCTGGTCGATGGCGCGCTGCAGTGCGACATCCAGCAGGTAACCGCCGGTCTTGACCATCAGCCCCAGGTTGCGGACGGTGGTGAAGCCGGCCTCCAGTGTGGTGCGTGCGTTCACCGCGGCCCGCAGCGTGCGGTAGGCGGGGTCGTCCTGCACGCCGTGCAGCGGCGTGGGCAGCCCTTCGGGACTACCCGGCCCGCCGATGAGCAGGTTGAGCTCCATGTCCATCAGCCCGGGCAGCAGCGTGACGTCGCCGAGGTCGATGTCGTCAGCCGAAACCGGAACGGGCGCTTCGGGATTGACGGCGGTTATGCGGCCGTCCTCGACCACCACGACGGCGGGTGACCGCACGACACCGGCGTCGATGTCGAGCCATCGATCGGCCCGCAGCACCGAGGTCTCACTCACCTGGGGGCTCACGGGAACGGCTCGACGATGCACTCGATGACGGCGCCGCCGGAGTCGGGAACTCGGGGCTGCTTCCAGGCTTCGGCCGGGAAGGCGACCGTGATCATGGAATACAACAGGTGCATCAGGTTCAGCACGTCCTCGGGCATGGCGTCGAGGCTGAACTTGTCGCAGTAGGCCAGTGCGTCTTCGGCGCGCGCCGTGATGGCGTCGTAGAACGCCTGCATCTCCGACATGGAACTGTTCAGGCGCTTGGCGTAGCGCTCCGGCTCGGACGGCAGGCACCACTGGCCGAACGGCTCGAGGTCGGCGAATTCCTTTGGCAGCATGGCGGTCACAATCCCTCAGACCCCGGCCGTAGTGCGCTCGTGTTCGGCGATCCACGCGGCGGTCTCGGCGTGAAAGTGCCGGATCAGCACCTCTTGGTCGTTGAGCAGGAAGTTGTCCACCACGCCGGTGCCGATCATGGTGTGGGTGGCTTCCAAGGTGCTGGCGTCCTGCAGCCCGTACTCCTTGAACGACACCGCCGCCAGTTCCTGGGCGACCCGCTCGCGGGGAGTGCGCGGCGGCGGAAAGTACAGCGTGCCCTCGAATACGTGCGAGTCGTGCGCGGTCGGCCAGTAGTGGTAGGTCAGATACCAGCCCTGGCCCCAGAACAGGATGGTGAAGTTGGGGAAGATCTGGAACGAATCCAACCCCCAGGGAACGCATTTCGCGGGATTGAGGCCGTCGGGCATCGGGCCGATATCCGGCGGGTCCCACGGCCCGAAAAGCCCGCTCTGGCAGATGTCCTCGATCGGCTTGCGCATCTCCGACGCCATCTCCCACGCCCTGACGCCCGAGGTGCTCACCAGGCGATGCGGGCCCTCGATCTGGTAGTGCGGTGCCTCGAAGCCGGCCTGTTCGGCCGCCACCCGAAAGGCCGTCGGCGTCTGGTTCCCGTGCAATACCGGCGCGTGATAGAACTCCTGGAACGCGTCCAGGAACAGCTTCCAGTTGGAGTTGACCGACGAGCGGTACTGCCACCGCGATGTCATCTGCCCGAATGGGTAGCCCTCCAACGCCGTAACCATCGGCCCGAGGAACTCGCGCAGCGATTGCTCCGGGGTGGCGGCGAAGTTGACGAAGATGAATCCTTCCCAGACGTCGCAGTGCACGGCGACCAACCCATAGCGACCCTTGTCCAGGTCGAAGAACTCTTCCTCCTGCGGGACAAAGGCCAGATTGCCGTCCAAGTCATAGCGCCAGGCGTGGTACTTGCAGGTGAACTGGCGGCAGTTCCCACTCGCCTCCTCCAACGGCATGGTGTCCCACACCAACTTGTTGCCGCGGTGTCGACAGACATTGTGATAGGCCTTGATCGCGCCGGATCCGTTGCGCACCAGGATGATCGAGGTGTTGACCACCTTGAGCTCCCGGGTGAAGTAGCTGCCCTTCCGCGGAACCTGCTCTACCCGACCGACATTCAGCCAGGCCCGCCGGAAGATCGCCGCGCGTTCCTTCTCGTAGACATCCGGGCTGATGGAGTCGCGGTACGACACCGGTTCGGTACCGAGTTCGGGGTAGTGCTGGGTCCAACTGCCCTCGGGCGGCTTCGGAAAACGCGCCACAACCACTCCTGTCCTCACGCCGGGTCACGAGTCTCGTCGGCGCCGACGCTATCGAGCGACACCTTTAGTGTCAAGTAGTTGATATTTGGGCGGGATGCCGGCTTCAGGACTTTCTGAAGGACTGGGTCAGGACTGCGTCAGCGCGGGGTCGTTGTCGCTCTCGGCTTTGCGCGCGGTGTTGCTCAGCATCTGCTCGACGACGTTCTTGCCCAGGGCGCTGTCGCCGGGCAACTCGATCGGATAGTTGCCGTCGAAGCAGGCGCTGCACAGCCGCGACTTGGGCTGCTCGGTGGCCGCGATCATGTCCTCCAGGCCGACGTAGCTCAGGCTGTCGGCGCCGATGGTGCGGCGCACCGCCTCGAGCATCTCCTCCTGGTCCTCGACGGCGTTGGCGATCAGCTCGGCGGGCGAGGCGAAGTCGATGCCGTAGAAGCAGGGCCAGCGCACCGGCGGCGAGGCGATCCGCACGTGCACCTCCACGGCGCCGGCCTCCCGCAGCATCCGCACCAGCGCCCGCTGGGTATTGCCCCGCACGATCGAGTCGTCGACGACGATCAGCCGCTTGCCGCGGATGATCTCCTTGAGCGGGTTGAGCTTGAGCCGGATGCCCAGCTGCCGGATGGTCTGCGAGGGCTGAATGAAGGTCCGCCCGACGTAGGCGTTCTTGGTCAGGCCCTGCCCGTAGTCGATGCCGGACTCCTGTGCGTAGCCGACGGCGGCGGGGGTGCCCGATTCCGGAACCCCGATGACCAGGTCCGCATCGACGGGATGCTGGCGGGCCAGCCGACGACCGATCTCCACCCGGGTGGCGTGCACCGAACGTCCGCCGATGGTGCTGTCGGGCCGGGCCAGGTAGACGTACTCGAACACGCAGCCCTTGGGCGTCGGGTTGGCGAACCGGGTGGAGCGCACCCCGTCGGCGTCGATGGCCAGCAGCTCACCGGGTTCGATGTCGCGGACGAACGAGGCGCCGACGATGTCCAGCGCAGCGGTCTCCGAGGCCACCACCCAGCCGCGGTCGAGCCGCCCCAGCGACAGCGGCCGCACTCCCCACGGGTCGCGGGCCGCATACAGGGTGTTCTCGTCCATGAACGTCAGGCAGAACGCGCCGCGTGCGGTCGGCAGCAGTTCCAGCGCGGCCTGCTCCAGAGTGGTGTCGGCCGCGCCGTGTGCCAGCAGGGCGCCGAGGATGTCGGAGTCGGTGGTGGCCACACCGGGCCGGCGGGTGTCGATCAGGCCCAGCTCGCGGGCGCGACCGGCCAGTTCGGCGGTGTTGACCAGGTTGCCGTTGTGGCCCAGGGCCAGCCCGGTGCCCGCGGCGGTGTTGCGGAACACCGGCTGGGCGTTCTCCCAGGTGGTGTCGCCGGTCGTGGAGTAGCGGCAGTGCCCGATCGCCACGTGGCCGGGCATGGCCGCCAGCGTCTGCTCGTCGAACACCTGGCTGACCAGACCGAGATCTTTGAAGACCAGCACCTGCGAGCCGTCGGCGACGGCGATACCGGCCGCTTCCTGGCCGCGGTGTTGCAGCGCATAGAGACCGTAGTATGTGAGCTTGGCTACGTCCTCGCCGGGAGCCCAGACACCGAATACACCGCATTCCTCGCGAGGCGAGTTCTCAAGATCTTCAACCTGCTGGTCAAGCACGTTTTGTCTGCTCCCGGGGGGCGGGTGAAGGTGACGGGGATCAGTCTACGGTCAAATCTCGTCAAGTTTGACCAACGGCAGCCATCCGGCGATCTCGGCGGCCCGCGAACCGGACATCCGCAGCTTCGCGGCCGCCGTGGCGTCGCCGGTGCGCAGCAACCCTGCGGCCAGCAGCAGCCAGGTACGCGGGTCGGTTTCGACGACATTCGGCGGGGTCCCGCGGGTGTGGCGCGGCCCGGCGATGCACTGCACGGCCACGAAGGGCGGCACCCGCACCTCGACGCTGGCCCCCGGCGCCAGCTCGGCCAGCGTGCGGGCGGTCAGACGGACGGCCGTGGCCAGCTCGGTTCGCTCCGGCGCGGGCAGGTGCTCGTCGCGCAGCCAGTCCGCGAGCGCCTGCACGGCGGCGCGCGTCTGGGCCGGGTCGATCACCGGGCCTGCTCCGCCGGCTCGTGCAGGGCGGCCCGGATCCGCTCGGTGTCACCCGGCGTCCAGCCGTCCGGCGGCACCACCGCCACGAGGGCGTCCAGGATCGTGTCCGCATAGTTGTGGCCGTGCCCGGTCGGCATCGATTCACCGTGCGCCAGATCGGCGCTGACCTGCCAGAACGTCACCACCGGATACCAGCGCATGGAGGCGGTGCGGTCCTCACCGGGCGGCTCGGTCAACCAGTCGGGCCGGGCGAACAGCAGATCCGGCGACCACCAGACCACCGGGTCGGAGGCGTGCTGCAGGAACAGCACCCGGGTGCCGATCCACGGCGGCGCGGCGGTGCGGGCGACCTCGGCCGGCACTGTTCCCTGGTCGAACCGCACGGTACGGCCGTTGTCGTACCGCGGCAGCGCCGCAGTGGTGCCGGGGTCGCGCCGCGCCACCAGGGCCCGCCAGAGCGAGCTGGCCTGCGGCGGCCCCACCCACAGCACGGCGTCGAAACCCGTCTCGGCGATGTCGGGCAGCCAGTCGAACGCGGCCTGACCGGCCATCGCCCCGAGGCTTTCGCCGTACAGCACCAGCTGGGGCCGGTGGTCGACCGGCAGGCCTCGCCAGCGCTCGGCGATGGTGTGCACCAGCATCCGGCCGGAGTCGGTCGACTTGCGCTGGTCGGCCAGGAACGAGATCCAGCTGGGCAGGTAGGAGTACTGCACGCCGACGATGGCGGTGTCGCCGTTGTAGAGCATCTCCACCGCATCGGCCGCGACCGGGTTGATCCAGCCGGTACCGGTGGTGGGCACCACGACCAGCACCCGGCGATCGAAGGCGTGAGTGCGCTCGAGCTCGTCGACCAGCAGCTCCATCCGGGCCGAGTCGTCGCCCGCACTGTGCAGCCCGGCGTACACCCGGATGGGTTCGCGTGCGGGCCGCCCGTTGATCCGGGTCAGCTCGGCGGCGTGCGCCCCGCCGGCGACAAAGCTGCGGCCCTGACTGCCCAGGCTGTCCCACGGCGCCAACGACGCCGGGCTGCCGGAACGCTCCGGCTGCTGCGGCTGAACCACTCCGGGTTGGGTGTCGCTGTTCTGCGGCTGGAACACCACGCTGGCACCGGCGAAGAAGCCGCGGATCAGGACACCGTTGATCAGGCTGACCAATACGACGACGACGATCGAGGTGCCGATGAACAGGGCCACCTCGCTGTGCAGATGCCAGCGCCGCACCAGCAGTCGCGCCAGCAACCGGCTGGCGTCGATCAGCGTGCGCACCGTGGCCACCAGCGCGGCGGCGACGCCGACCGCAACGGCCAGGGTGCGCAGGTAGCCCAGCGTCCCCGGGCCTTCGATACCCAGCAGTTCCGAGACCTGCCGCTGCCAGCCGGCGGCGGGGATCAGCATCAGCACGCACACGGCCGGCGACACCAGCACGACGGCCGCCTTCAGCGCGAACAGCACCCGGCGCGGCGGCGGCCACCAGCGGGCACCGCGCAGCACGAAACGGTCCAGCGCCGCACCGACTCCCACGCCCAGGCCGTAGCCGAATGCCGCGTTGATCCCACCGATCAGGCCCTGGAACAGCCAGTCGCGCGGCAGCAGTGACGGGGTCAGCGACAGGCAGAAGAACAGTGCCCCGAAGGCCACCCCGACGAACTTCAGCCGCAGCAGGCTCCACGCCCACACCAGCAGCGGATGTCTCCCGCTGGGTGCGGTGGCGGTGGTCCCCATGCCGGTCCGGCTATCCGAACAGCCCCGGCAGCACCGACTCGGACGTGGCGCGCAGCTCCGCCAGCGAGATGCTGAACCGGCCCTGCACCTCGACCTCCTGCGAAGCCTGGTCCACCACGCCGATGCGCTCGGCCGGCAGCCCGCGCGCCTCGCACATGGACCGGAATCGGCTCTCCTCGGTGCGCGGCACCGCGACCACCACCCGGCCCGCCGACTCGGAGAACAGCCAGACGAACGGGTCGGCATCTTCGGGAAGCAATATGCGGCAACCGGTTTCGCCCGCGATGGCCGATTCGATCACGGCCTGGATCAGACCGCCCTCGCTCAGGTCGTGGGCCGCGGAGATCAGGCCGTCCCGAGAGGCCGAACGCAGCACCTCGGCGAGCAGTTGCTCGCGTGCCAGGTCGACCTTCGGCGGCAGGCCGCCGAGGTGATCGCCGGTCACCTGCGCCCAGATGGAACCGTCGAACTCGTCGCGGGTGTCGCCCAGCAGCATCAGCGTCTCGCCCGGTTCGACGCCGAACGCGGTGGGCAGTCGCCGTTTCACGTCGTCGATCACGCCGAGCACCCCGACCACCGGGGTCGGGTGGATCGGTGTGGCGCCGGTCTGGTTGTAGAAGCTCACGTTGCCGCCGGTCACCGGAATCCCGAGTGCCGCACAGCCATCCGCCAAACCGCGAACCGCCTCGGCGAACTGCCACATCACCCCGGGGTCTTCCGGCGAGCCGAAGTTCAGGCAGTTGGTGACGGCTATTGGCGTGGCGCCGGTGACCGCCACGTTGCGGTACGCCTCGGCCAGTGCCAGCTGCGCGCCGGTGTAGGGGTCCAGTTTGGTGTAGCGGCCCGAGGCGTCGGTGGAGATGGCGATGCCGCGCCCGGAGGCCTCGTCGATGCGCAGCATCCCGCCGTCGGCGTGCTCGGCCAGCACGGTGTTGCCCCGCACGTAGCGGTCGTACTGCTCGGTGATGAACGCCCGGCTGCACAGGTGCGGACTGCCCAGCAGCGCAAGCACGGTCGCACGCAGTTCGTCGCCGGTGGCCGGCCGGGGCAGCGTGTCGGAGCCATCGGCGTTGAGCGCGTCCTGGGTGTCCGGGCGCCTGACGGGCCGCTGGTAGATCGGGCCTTCGTGGGCCACGGTGCGCGGCGGCACGTCGACGACGGTTTGGCCGTGCCAGGTGATCTGCAGTCGGTCGCCGTCGGTGACCTCGCCGATCACGGTGGCCAGCACGTCCCATTTGCGGCACACCGCCATGAAGGCATCGACATTCTCCGGGGCGACGACGGCGCACATGCGCTCCTGCGATTCGCTGGAGAGCACCTCGGCCGGGGTCATGCCCTCGGCCCGCAACGGCACCTGCTCCAACCGAATCGCCATGCCGCCGTCACCGGCCGACGCCAATTCGGATGTGGCGCAGGACAGTCCGGCACCGCCCAGGTCCTGGATGCCGACCACCAGTTTCGCGGCGTACAGCTCCAGGCAGCACTCGATGAGCACCTTCTCGGTGAACGGGTCGCCGACCTGAACGGCGGGAAGTTTCTTTCGCCCGGCGCCGGATTCGTCGCCGCCGAAGGTCTCCGACGCCAGCACCGACACCCCGCCGATGCCGTCCAGGCCGGTGCGCGCCCCGAACAGGATGATCTTGTTGCCGGTACCGGAAGCGAACGCCAGGTGCAGGTCTTCCTTCTTCAGCACGCCGACGCACAGGGCATTGACCAGCGGGTTGCCCGCATAGCACTCGTCGAAGATCGTCTCGCCGCCGATGTTGGGCAGGCCCAACGAGTTTCCGTAGCCACCGATGCCGCGCACCACCCCGTCGACCACCCGGCGGGTGTCGGGGGCGTCGGCGGCGCCGAAGCGCAGCTGGTCCATGACCGCGACCGGGCGGGCGCCCATCGCCATGATGTCGCGCACGATGCCGCCGACTCCGGTGGCCGCGCCCTGGTACGGCTCGACGTAGGACGGGTGGTTGTGGGATTCGACCTTGAAGGTGACCGCCCAGCCGTCACCGATGTCGACCACGCCGGCGTTCTCGCCGATACCGGCCAGCATCGATGCCCGCATCTCCTCGGTGGTGGTCTCGCCGAAGTAGCGCAGGTGCACCTTGGAGGACTTGTACGAGCAGTGCTCGCTCCACATCACCGAGTACATGGCCAGCTCGGCGTCGGTGGGGCGGCGGCCCAGGATGTCGCGGATGCGCTGGTACTCGTCGTCCTTGAGACCCAACTCGGCGAACGGTTGCGGGTGATCAGGCGTGGAAGCGGCGTGCTCGACGGTGTCCAGGGCGGTCGGGGGCGTCACGGGCACAGTCTATGGCACCCAAATCGCCTCAGTCCGGCGCCAGGAACGCAGTCAGCGCGGCGGCGTAGGCGGCGACGTCGCGAGCGCCCATCAGTTCTCGTGCCGAATGCATGGCCAGCTGCGGGGCGCCCACGTCGACGGTGGGTATTCCGGTGCGCGCCGCGCTCATCGGGCCGATGGTCGACCCGCACGGCAGGTCGGCGCGGTGCTCGTACCGCTGCAGCGCAACCCCGGCCTGCGCGCAGGCCAGCGCGAATGTCGCGGCGGTTCGCCCGTCGGTGGCGTAGCGCAGGTTGGGCTGCACCTTGAGCACCGGGCCTGCGTTGACCGCGATCTGATGGGCCGGCTCGTGGCGGTCCGGATAGTTCGGGTGGCTGGCGTGGGCCATGTCCGCCGACGCCAGGGTGGAGCCGGCCAGCCGGCGCAGGAAGTCCTCCCGGTCCCCGCCGGCGGCCAGCGTGATCCGTTCCAGCAGGGTGGCCAGCAGATCCGATCCGGCACCGTGGTCGGAGGTCGACCCGACCTCCTCGTGGTCGAACAGCGCCAGCACCGGCACGTACCGGCCGACCCCGGCCGCCAACAGCGCCTCCAGTCCGGCGTAGCAGCTGGCCTGGTTGTCCAGCCGCGGCGCACTGACGAACACGTCCCCGACCCCGGTCAGTGCCGACGGCGCCAGGTCGTGGGTCATCAGGTCGAAGCCCAGCACGTCGCGGGGCTCCACGCCGGCGCGTTCGGCGACGTAGCCAAGAAAATCCGGAGTTCGGCCGCTTTCGCCCCACACCGCGTTGAGGTGACGTTGCGGATCCAGCGCGACGGCCTTGCGGTCGTCGGCGAGGTGGATGGCCAGTTGCGGCACCCGCAGGATCGGTTCGTCGATGCGGACCAGGTGGTGGTGGATCCCGATCCCGCGAGAAGGGTCGAGTACCGACAGCCGCCCGCTGATTCCCAGGTCGCGGTCCAGCCAGGAGTTCAGCCAAGCGCCGCCGTAGGGCTCCAGCGCCACCATCTGCCAGCCGGCCACCTCGCGGGCGGGATGCTGCTTGACGCGCAGGTTCGGGCTGTCGGTGTGCGCCCCGATGATCCGGAACGGCGCGGGATCATCACCGTGCCGCGAGCTGTCCCAGGCCACCACCGAGCCGGCCCGGACGACGAAATACCGCCCGGGCGCCTGCGGCCAGCGGTCTGATTCGGCCAGCTCGGTGTAGCCGGCGGCCGCCAGCCGCTGCGCGACGGTGACGCAGGCGTGAAACGGTGACGGCGCGGCGTCGATGAACTCGCATAACCCGATTGCGGTAGCGGCCATGTCCACCAGTGTTTCCTACCTGCGCCCGGGCCGGGGCGTTAGGGTCGACAGCGTGCCGTCCGTTCAGCCCGTCACCGCTGCCCTGACCAGTGCGGCCATCTTCCTGGTCGTCACCATCGATGCCGGCGGTGAGGCGCAGGTACACGACGCGTTGCCCGACCTGGCCGGTATGGCGTCGGCGATCAGCTTCCGCGACCCGGCCAAACAGCTGTCGCTGGTGACCTCGATCGGTTCGGAGGCCTGGGACCGGTTGTTCGGCGGACCGCGGCCGGCGCAGCTGCATCCGTTCGTCGAGCTGACCGGTCCGCGGCACACCGCGCCGGCCACCCCCGGGGATCTGCTGTTCCACATCCGCGGCGAATCCATGGACGTCTGCTTCGAACTGGCCCGGCGCATCCTGCGGACCCTGAGCGGGGCGGTCACCGTCGTCGACGAGGTGCACGGCTTCCGGTTCTTCGACAATCGCGACCTGCTCGGCTTCGTCGACGGCACCGAGAATCCGACCGGCGCCGACGCCGCGGTCGCCGTCCAGATCGGCGACGAGGACCCTGATTTCGCCGGCGGGTCCTACGTGCACATCCAGAAATACCTGCACGACATGACTTCCTGGGATGCGCTGGCGGTCACCGAGCAGGAGCGGGTGATCGGGCGCACCAAGGCCGACGACATCGAGTTCGACGACGCGGTGAAGCCGGCCAACGCCCACATCGCACTGAACGTGATCACCGACGACGACGGCAACGAGCTGGACATCGTCCGGGCGAATATGCCGTTCGGGTCGGCGAATTCGGGTGATCACGGCACCTACTACATCGGCTATTCGCGCAACCCGGATATCACCGAGCGGATGCTGCGCAACATGTTCTTCGGCGACCCGCCGGGCAACACCGACCGCATCCTGGACTTCTCCACCGCGCTCACCGGTGGACTGTTCTTCACACCCACCCTGGATTTCCTCGACGACCCGCCGGCACTGCCGGGGCCGACGGCGCCACCTGCCGCCGAACCCGTCGCCGACGGATCACTGAACATCGGCAGCCTGAAAGGATCCGCGCAATGAACAACCTGTACCGCGATCTCGCCCCGATCACCGAATCAGCTTGGGCCGATATCGAATCGGAGGCGACCCGGACGTTCAAACGGCACATCGCAGGGCGCCGGGTGGTCGATGTGAGCGAACCGGCCGGCCCGACGGCAGCCGCGGTGAGCACTGGGCGCCTGACCGGCGTCGACGCCCCCGCCGACGGGGTCCAGGCGCACGTGCGGGACAGCAGACCGCTTGTGCGCCTGCGGGTTCCATTCACTTTGTCGCGCGCGGAGATCGACGACGTCGAACGGGGTTCGCAGGACCCCGACTGGGACCCGGTGAAGGCCGCGGCCAAGAAGCTGGCGTTCGCCGAAGACCGGATCATCTTCGGGGGCTACCCGGCCGCCTCGGTGCAGGGCATCCGCAGCGCGAGCTCGAACCCGGCGCTGGCACTGCCGGAGGACCCGCGCGCCATCCCGAACGTGGTCAGCCAGGCGCTGTCGGCGCTGCGGCTGGCCGGGGTGGACGGCCCGTACTCGGTGCTGCTGTCCGCCGACGCCTACACCAAGGTCACCGAGACCTCCGATCACGGCTACCCGATCCTGGAGCACCTGAACCGCCTGGTCGACGGCGACATCATCTGGGCGCCGGCCATCGACGGCGCGTTCGTGCTGACCACCCGCGGTGGCGACTTCGACCTGCAGCTCGGCACCGACGTGGCCATCGGCTACACCTCGCATGACGCCGAGACCGTGCAGCTCTACCTGCAGGAGACGCTCACGTTCCTGTGCTACACCGCCGAAGCCGCGGTCGCCCTGAACTGCTGACCGGCACGTCATCGAGCGAAGTGGCCGCCACCGGTAACCGGTGGCGGCCCCTCTCGTCTTTCGTCAGCAGGGGCCAGTACCCGACGGGAAGCACGGCGCCACCACGTTGTTGACGTGACCGTTGCTACCCGCGCTACCCGTGCCACCCGAACTGCCGGCCGCACCGGCGTCACCTGCCGTGCCGCTGGCGGCGTTACCCCCGCCAACCTGGGCGCCGCCCTGACCGACCGCACCGGCGCCACCCGCGTCGCCGGCCGCACCGACGCCACCCGCGGATCCGCCGGCGCCGACGGTGATCCGGTAGTCCTGGCCGGCCGGGACGTAGCCGCTGGCGCCGTTGCCGCCGTTACCGGCGTCGCCACCATCACCGGCATCACCACCGGAGCCTGCGTTGCCACCGGAGCCGGCACTGCCGTTGCCGCTGACGCCGGCACCGGCCGCGCCGCCCGCACCGCCGTTACCGCCGGCACCGCCGTTACCCCCGGCACCGCCGTTACCGCCGTCACCACCGTCACCGGCGTACCCGTGAGAGCCGAGTGTCGGGGCGATCAGTTGGGCCTGCCCGCTCAGGTTGTTGTCGAAGCCGGGCGAGTCCTGACGTCCGCTGCCGCCGTCACCGCCGGCACCACCAGTGGTGCCGCTGCCGCCGTCGCCGCCGTTACCACCGACGCCACCATTGCCGCCGACACCGGAGATCGAACCGCCGGCACCACCGGCGCCGCCGGCACCACCACTACTGCCAGCGGTGCCGCTCAGTCCACCGCCACCGTTGCCGCCGTCGCCGGCATCGCCGCCGATCGCGTCGTCGCTGAAACCACCGACATAGGCGATTCCGCCGACACCGCCGTCACCGCCGGCGGCGCCGGCACCGCCGTTACCACCGTTACCACCGTTACCGGCGGTCGCCGAGCCGCTGGCCGAGCGCGCGTTACCCCCACTACCGCCGTTGCCGCCGGCCTGTCCGGCCTGTGTGCCATCACCACCCTTGGTGCCGACGCCGCCGACCGCATCGGAACCGGCGCCGCTGGTGCCATCCGAAGATCCGTTGCCGCCGTTGCCCGCCGGGGTGACCGGGGTGACGGTGGGGCTCACGCCGTTCGCGCCATTGCCACCGGCGCCACCATTGCCGCCGTTGCCGATGCTGCCGGCATTGCCGCCATTGCCGCCGCGGCCACCGTCGACACCCGCGGTGGTCGAGGTCCATCCCTTGCCGCCGTCGCCGCCGTTGCCGTGCGCACCGGCGGGGATGACCCCGGCACCACCGCTGCCACCGGCTGTGCCGGTTCCAGCCTGCCCGCCGACGCCCGCGGCACCACCTGTCCCGGCGGCGCCGACGACGCCGACGTCGCCGCCGTTGCCGCCATTGCCGCCGGCGCTGTGGGCCGCATCGCCGGCCTTACCGTCGCCACCATCGCCGGGCGTTCCCGCGTTACCGCCGTGACCACCGTTACCACCGCTGCCATTGGCACCGGCGGTACCACCGGGCACCGTGGACGCACCACCGTTGCCGCCCGCACCACCGGCACCACCCTTGCCGCCGTCACCACCGTCGCCGGCGTTGCCACCGCTGGTACCTGCAGCGGCATTGACGTCGCCGGCCGCGTCGTAGCCATCGCTACCTTCTCCGCCGCTACCGCCATTGCCACCGACACCACCCTTGCCGCCGGCACCACCGACCAAACCGGTTCCACCATTGCCGCCGGCGCCGGCAGCGCCACCGTTACTACCGCTCTGGCCATTGTCCCCGGGGTTGACGCCATTCAGGCCCTCATACCCGGCGCCGCCATCACCGCCATTGCCGCCATTGCCGCCATTGCCGTCGGTGCCGTCCAGACCGCTGGCGCTGCCGTCGGCATTCAGTCCGCCCACGCCGGCTGCACCACCGTTGCCGCCATTGCCACCCCTGGTGCCGGCCCCGCCATCGATACCCGGAGCGGTGCCCTGGCTTCCATTAGTGCCATTGGCACCGTCACCGCCCAGGCCACCATTGCCACCAGCACCGGCAGTGCCATCAGCACCGTTGCCGCCCACAGTGCCATCGGAGCCGCTGCCGGCGTGGTCAGCCATACCCGCGGCACCACCGACACCGCCCTTGCCGGCGTCACCACCACCGCCGCCGTCACCACCGGCGACGCCGTTGCCATCACCACCGTTGGCGAAGCTGCCGTTCGCGCCCCCAGCCCCGGTACCGCCCCTACCGCCGGAACCGCCTTCGCCGCCTTCACCACCATTGCCGCCGTTGCCGAAGATCGCGCCGCCAGCACCACCGACACCACCGTTACCACCAGCAGCACCCTTGGTACCGACACCACCGTCGCCGGTGCCAGCGCCCGCGAAGGTGCCATCGACTCCCCGGATCCCGTCACCACCGGCACCACCGACACCACCGTTACCACCGTTGCCCGAGTGCGAACCGGCATTACCACCATTGCCGCCCCTACCGCCGGCCACGGCCGCGTGGCCGGCGGTCGCGTCCAGGCCGGCGCCACCATTGCCGCCGTCGCCACCGTTGCCGATACCGATCGTGCCGAGACCGTCGCCACCGTTACCACCGGCACCGGACAGGACCACATTGCCGTCACCATCGACAAAGGCATCCGCACCATGACCACCAGCACCGCCATAGCCCATGAAGCCGCCGCCGGCACCACCATCACCACCGCTGCCCGCATAAGCGACCCCGTCGACCATGACGACCGAACCCGCAGCCGCATCGCCACCGGCACCGCCGTTGCCGAACAAGCCCGCCGCGCCACCATCGGAGCCATCGATGCCGTCGCCGCCGTCACCGAACCACATGCCACCGTTTTGCGCCTCGACCAGCACACCCTGATCGTTCAGGTAGGCATCCGCACCGTTGCACAGCACGCCACACGACTCGCCGGTGGCGAACATGTCATTCAGCGGATCCAGCCACCAGCCGTTGGCCGAGTTGCCGATCATCGCCGACATCGGGTCATAAATGGCCAGATACACCTGGTTGTCGAAGTCCATCCACGCACCAGGCTCGCCCTGGAACAGGCCACCCCAATCGCTGAACGTAAAGTCCGCCGACCCAGGCGTCGCGACCACGGCATCCACACCGGTCATGTCGAACCACGAGAACGGATCCAACAGGTCAAAGTCCGCTTGCGCCGGAGAGGCAACCAACGGCGTCATTCCGAGGGCCAGAAACACCGCGATCGCACTGCCTGAACCTGCAGCCCGCCGACGCGCCCGTCGTCCGCCGATACCCCTGTGCTGCCCGCCGCAGTGCTGATCGCCCATGACCCGCCCCTCTCGTTGACTTATGGATTCATTAGAAAATTCACACACATAATGTCGGTTGAATTGTTCAACACGTAAGTGGCTCTTCCCGATTCAGAGTGCGTTGATCCGGTCTTGAAGCTGGCCGGAGTGGATCAGGGACCGCAGGATGTAGTGGTTGAGGTTG
>NZ_CP084028.1:3700574-3711190 GCF_020181595.1 [Mycobacterium] vasticus
ATGTTGCGAAACGCGGTCTGCATCTGACCCATGGTGTCCATCGAGGTCCGCTCGGCCAGACCACCCCAACCCGCACCCGAGATGTTGGTCGAGGACGCCCACATCCGACGGGCCTCATCTTCAACGGTCTGGGCGTGCACATCGAAACGGCCCGCCATGCTGCGCATCGCGTCCGGGTCGGTCATAAATCGTGTTGCCATGTTCGTTCTCCTTCTCTGAGTGGGTGTTTCGCCTAGCCGGCGGCCGCGGCGTTGGCTGCTTCGGTGGCCGCGTACGAGCCCGCACTCGTGCTGAGCATCGCCACGAACTGTTCGTGGATGGCTGCGGCCTGGGCACTGATCGACTGGTAGAGCTGGGCGTGCGCGGCGAATTGGGCCGCGGTCAGCGCCGAGACCGGATCGGCTGCGGCCGGTACCACGCCCGTCGTGGGACTCGCGGCAGCGGCGTTCACGGCATTGACCGACGCGCCGATCCCTTGTAGGTCGCCGGCCGCTGCGGAGAGCACTTCCGGCTGTGTTGTCACAAACGACATCTGTTCTTCCTTTCTCGTGGTGTGTTGACCTGCGGTCGTCAGCAGGCCCGACTGGACGTTGTCCGGGATAGCTCGCCGGGCCGGTGGCAGCGCTCGGCGGCCAGCTCCCGCAGAGTGGCGATGAGCGCCTCGGTTCCCGGGCTCACGGTGCGCCCGGCAGCGGTGCTGACGGTGATCGTGTTCTTGACCGACAGCACAATGGGCAGTGCGCACAGGTCGGGATCGCGGTGGCCAAGCGGTTCGGGCAGCAGGCCGACCAGGTCGGCTTCCCCGAGCAGCTGGCGCACTACCGGCAGCGATGTCATTTCGATCCGGTTCTCCGGCAGCGGCATGCCGTGCCGGGCGAACAGATGCTCCACCTCCCGACGCAGACCGGTCTCCGCGCCGGGGATGACCCAGGGTTGCGCCTGCAGATCGGCGAACGTCACCGCGGGCCGCCGCAACAGCGGGTGCGCGGCGCGGGCGAACACCGCGACCGGTTCGGTGTAGAGCGGGGCCTGGGTCTCGGATTCGATCACGGTCGGTCCGCGCCGCCCGACGATGACATCGACCCGGCCCGCGCCCAGCTCGACCGAGAGCGCCTCCGGGGCGTTCTCCCGGACCACCACGGTCAGGTGGGGGCGCTCGACTTTCAACCGTGCGATCGCCCGCAGCAGCAATTCGTTGGCCCCGCCGGGGTCGGTGCCGACCACCACGGTTCCCCGGTGCGGATCGGCCAATTCGGTGACGTGCCGCCCGGCTTGAGCGAGCTGCGCCAAAACGGCCCGGGCGTGCCGGGTGAAGGTCTCGCCGATGAGCGTCGGGGTCACCCCGCGCGGGCCCCGGTCGTAAAGGGACACACCCAGAATCGCCTCGAGGTCGCGCAGCGTGCGAGTGGCCACCGGCTGGGTGATGTGCAACGCGGCGGCCGCGCCGATCACGCTGCCGTGAGAGGTCAGCACATCCACCAGGACCAGATGGCGCAGCTTCAACCGGCCGTCCAGCAGCCGAAGCTGGTCCATCAGGCTCCGCGTCCCGTTGTGTACGTAGAACGTACGCTTGTTCGCATAGCGATCAGTATGAAATGCTTCACAGGCGATGTCAATACGCGAGCTAGCACACATTTCGACGAACTGGACTGTGATGCCGGCTGCAGGTTGACAGCGGTGTGACCCACTCCATAATGTTCGTTGTGCGTCTCATCGTACGAATTGCGAACACAAGGAGGTTCTCGATGAAGTTCACCTTGCTCGCGGCGGCCGCCGCCGCCCTCGTCGGCACTGCGACCTTCGGACTGTCCGGCAGCGACGACGCGGCAGGCTTCACCGGCCGCTACACCTACCTCGCGGCCGACTCCGGCGGCACACCATTCACCACCACCTGGACCGTCACGTCCTGCGGCAGCAGCTGCGTACACATCACCACCGCGTCCGGCCTGACCGACACCGACGCGCACCTGGAAGGCTCGGAATGGGTCTTCTCCAAATACGACGAAGCCGGAATCCGCTGCGACAACCGCAAGGTCTTGCCGGCCACCATCCGGTTCTCCGTCGACCCGGCGTCGTTGCGGGGGAAGTTGCAGCCACAGGGCGACCCGTGCGGTGGCGCCTCGCGGGAGAGCGGGTTCACCCTCACCAAGCTCGCCTGACTTACCATGGCCCCACGATGGCAGTACAGCGCGATGACCTCGAACCGGCGTCGGCCTCCGGCGACTACGTGCAGTCGCTGGCCCGCGGGCTCAGCGTCATCCGAGCGTTCAGCGACGAGAACCCGCGACAGACCATCAGCGACGTCGCCCGGAACTGCGGGCTGTCCCGGCCCGCGGCCCGCCGATTCCTGCTCACGCTGGTCCAGCTGGGCTACGTCGCCACCGACGGCTCCCAGTTCTGGTTGACCCCGCACGTCCTCGAGCTCGGGTCCAGCTATCTGTCCAGTCTGTCGCTGCCCGACCTGGCTCAGCCCCATCTGACCGAACTGTCCGCGGCGATCAACGAGTCGTCGTCGGTCGCGGTGCTGGACGGCTTCGACATCGTCTATGTCGCGCGGGTACAGGTCCGCCGGATCATGTCAGCGACGATCGTGGTCGGTACCCGGCTGGCCGCACCCGCCACCGCGATGGGGCGGGTCCTGTTGGCGGGCCTGCCACCGGCCAAGCGTGCCGACTGCATGCGGACGATTCCGCTGGTGTCCTTTTCCAGCGGGACACCTGCGTCGCGCAAGGAGCTGACCGCCGACATCGCGCAGGTAGCCCGGGAGGGCTTCTGCATCATCGACCACCAGACCGACTTCGGACTGCGTTCGGTCGCGGCTCCGATACGGGACCGCAACCAGAACACCGTTGCGGCGGTGAGCGTTTCGGCGTCGTCGATGACCTACTCAGCCGACGCGATCCGCAGCGAACTACTGCCGCAGGTGCTGGCTACCGCGGAGAAGATCAGCATCGACATCGGCCACACCGAGCTCGGCCTGGTCAACCTGCCCGACTAGCGCAACACCTGCGACGTCCGGGCGGCCGCTTCGGCGACCAGCGGCACCACCCGTTCGATCGGCACCGAGTTCGCCGCACCAGCCAGGCAGATCGCTGCGACCGGGCCGTCGGCGCCGTGGACCGCCACCGCCACACTGGGCAGTTCCACCCCGACGAGCACGCGCGTCTGTGCACCGCGGTCGATCGAGATGCCGTGGGCCCGCCGGATGTGGGCCAGTTCGCGATGCAGGGTGCTCAGGTCCCAGCCCCCACCAGCGCCGGAGCGTGTCAGCTGCCGGCCGAATCGGGCGTCGATCTCCTCCGGAGACATCCACGCCAGCATCGCCCGCCCGCCGGTGGTCAGGTAGGCCCGCTGCCGGGTGCCGACCCTGGAGGGCAGGGTCGCCGCGAAATGCCCGCCGATCTTGTCCAGATAGACCTCGTCGGTGCCCTCCAGCGCCGCAAGGTGCACCACCAGCCCGGTGCGCAGATGAAGTTGGTGCAGGTGCTCCGCGGCCGCCTTGCGGATCTCGCCGTGCAGCCCATCCTGGCCGCCCAGGCCCAACGCCCGTGAACCCAGACAGTATTGGGCTCCGCGGTACTCCAGCCACTGCAGTCCGACCAGCTGCCGCAGGATGCGGTGGGTGGTCGACCTCGGCAACCCGGTACGGGCGACGATCTCGTCAAGGTTCAGCCGTGCCGTCGGCCGCTGTTCGAAGGCGTCCAGGATCGAGGTCACCCGCTCCACCATCGAGGGCGGAGCCAGCTCTTGGCCCTGAGCGCCGGAGAGCCTGGACATTCCTCGAATTTAGCAGTGCAGCGCATCCCCCGGCGTCACCTTGAAACCGGGGACGCTCGACAGCGGCATGGTGGCGTCGTACGTGCGCTGGTAGCCGGTGTCGCTGATCTTCCAGCCGTCGGAGGTGCGGCGGTAGGAGTCGTGGTAGAACGCGGCACCGATCAGCATCAGGTCGTAGTCGGGCATGATCACCCGGTCCTGCAGGTACCAGATGCCCGATGCGGTGTCGGGTCCGGTCAGGGTGATCTCCGGATGGTTGACCCGGTGTTCGCTGAGCACGTTGATCGGCAGCGAGGACCGCATGAAGTCCACCAACGAGTCGCGGTCGGTGAACTTGTGCTCGGTGCCCATCGACTTGCCGTAGTCGGCGGTGACGTCCTCGGCCAGCGTTACGGCGAAGTCGGCCCAGTGCTTGGTGTCCAGCGCCCGCAGATAGCGGTATTTGACCTGCTTGATGGCTTCGATGTCCTCAAGATCACTCACGCCGTCCATTGCAGCACACCGGCCCACCCCGGCGGGGGCGTATCTCATCCAGCGAGATAACGCGCGCGCGAAACCACCTCAGGGGTGAGGATGTTCGGCGTGACTGATCTTTCGAACTACGGGCCGTGGGCCGTGATCGCCGGCGGGTCCGAGGGTGTCGGCGCCGAATTCGCCCACCTGCTCGCCGCCGCCGGCATCAACCTGGTACTCGTCGCACGCAAGCCCGAACCGCTGGAAGCCACCGCCGCGAACTGTCGTGGCCACGGAGTCGAAGTGCGCACGCTGGCAGCCGATCTCACCGACGGCGCCGCTGTCGACCGGCTGATCGAGGCGACCGCCGAGCTCACCGTCGGCCTGTTGATCTACAACGCCGGAGCCAACACCTGCAGCGAGGAGTTCCTCGACGGGGAGTTGTCCGACTTCGCATCGGTGATCGACTTGAACGTCACCACCTTGCTCAAACTGGTCCAGCACTACGGCCGCGCCATGCGGGAGCGCCGCGGGGGCGGCATCCTGATGGTCGGGTCGATGGCCGGATACCTGGGCTCGGTGCGCCACACCATCTACGGCGGGGTGAAGGCGTTCGGCCGGATCTTCGCCGAGGGGCTCTGGCTGGAGCTGCGTGAGTACAACGTCCACGTGCTGGAACTGGTGTTGGGGGTGACCCGCACCCCGGCCATGGCGCGGGTCGGGCTGAACTTCGACGTGCCCGGCATGAAGGTCGCCGAGCCCGCCGACGTCGCCCGCGAAGGTCTCGAGCAGCTACCGCACGGGCCGGTGTTCATCGCCGGCGGCAACGGCGCCGACGTGGAACGCCGCAACAGCCCGGACCGGGCCAAGGTGGTGCTGGGCACCCATCGCTTCATGCAGAAGCTGATGGGAGAAGACTAGTGCGACTGGGGCTTTCGACCCCGGTGGTGGTCCAGACCCCCGGCGTGGCGTCGGCGTGGGAGAACGGTGCGGGCATCGACGACGTCGTGCGCATCGCCAAGGTCGCCGATGAGCTCGGGTTCGACTACCTGACCTGCTCCGAACACGTCGCGGTCCCCGCCGACCAGGGCGCAGGCCGCGGGTTCGTCTACTGGGATCCGGTCGCCACCCTGGCCTTCCTGGCCGCGCACACGTCGGGGATCAGGCTGGCCACCTCCATCGTGGTGCTGGGTTATCACCACCCGCTGGAGATCGCGAAGACCTACGGGACGCTGGACCTGATCAGCGGCGGCCGCGTGGTGCTCGGGGTGGGCGTGGGCTCGATCGAGGCGGAGTTCGCCATGCTGGGTTCGTCGTGGCCGGACCGCGGCGCCCGCGCCGACGACGCCATCCGCGCGTTGCGTACCTCGCTGTCGGACCCTCGACCGAGCTACGACGGCCAGTTCTACCGCTTCAGCGACGTCATCGTGGAACCCTGTGCGGTGCAACCACACCTGCCGATCTGGGTGGGCGGGCGCACCCCACGCTCGCTGCGGCGTGCCGTGCAGTTGTGCGACGGCTGGATGCCGTTCGGGTTGGGCGGCCGCGCACTGACGGAAATGCTTGCGTCGGTGGATATTCCGGATGGCTTCGACGTCGTGCTCGGGCCTGGACCGTTGGACCCGCTGGGCGATCCTGCCCGAACGGAGCGGCGACTGCGCGGGTTGCGCGACGTCGGCGCCACCATCATCAACTGCTCGATCACCGCGGAGTCGGTCGGCCACTACTGCGACCAGTTGGCGGCCCTGCGGGCGCTGGCCGACACCATCGAACAGGAGGACGCATGACCGACCGACTCGCAGCACTGGAGGCCCGGCTGGCCCGGATCGAGGACGAACGCGCCATCGAGCGAATGATCGCCTCCTACGGCCCGCTGGCGGATGCCGGCGAAGCCGAGGCGACGGCGCAGCTGTGGGCAGTCGACGGCACCTACGAGGTGGAGGGCTGGTCGATGAACAGCCGCGCCGACGTCGCCGCGATGGTGCGTTCCGACGCCCACCAGGGCTTGATCGCCGGCGGCAGCGCACATTTCCTCGGCCCGGCCGTGGTGACCGTGGACGGCGACGACGCCGTGGCGGTCTGTGAATCGCTCATGGTGGTGCGGCACGACAAGAAGTACTTGGTGGCGCGCGCCGGGGTGCACCACTTCCAACTGTGCCGGCTCGACGGCCGCTGGCAGATCATCCGGCGGATCAGCCGGACCCTGGACGGCGATGCAGAGGCACGCCGGCTCTTGGCGGCCGGCGTCGCCGGCCTGAACGGAGCCGGCCGATGAGGCTCGACGGCAAGGTTGCGATCGTCACCGGCGGCGCGGGCGGAATCGGCCGGGGCATCAACCGGGCGTTCGCCAAGGAGGGCGCCCGGGTGCTGGTGGTCGACATCAACGACGAGGCCGGGCAAGCGTTGGAGGCCGAACTCGGCTCCGCGGTGAGCTATTTCGGTGCTGACATCTCCGCGCAGGCCAGCGCCGCGCGTATCCGTGACGCCGCAATTGAACGGTTCGGCTCGCTGAGCGTGCTGGTGAACAATGCCCACGCCTCACGGCAGGCACCGCTGCTGGAGACGACCGGCGAGATGTTCGATCTGTCGTTCAACACCGGCTTCTACCCCACCCTATGGCTGATGCAGGCCTGCCATGAGCAGCTGAAGGCCACCGCCGGGTCGGTGATCAACTTCGCGTCCGGGGCCGGCATCGACGGCCAGGTCCGTCAGGGTTCCTACGCGGCCGCCAAGGAGGCGATCCGGGCGATCAGCCGGGTGGCGGCCAATGAGTGGGCGGGCGACGGCATCAACGTCAACATCATCTCGCCGCTGGCGCTCACCGAAGGGGTGCAGGCGTACCTGGCGGCCAACCCAGGCATCGAGGGCAAGCTGCTGGCGGGCACTCCGATGCACCGATTCGGCGACCCCGAAGCCGACATCGGCCGCGTCGCGGTGTTTCTGGCCAGCGCCGACGCGAGCTACATGACCGGACAGACGCTGATGGTCGACGGCGGCACCATCAAGCTGCGCTGACAGCGCTGCCCTAGTCTGACGCTATGTCGACACCGGTGTTACCCGACGCGACCGTCAATGTCACCGATCTGCTGGCCCCGCTGGCGGAGGTCGATGACCGCGGCGTGTATTTCGAGGACTCGTTCGTCAGCTGGCGAGACCACATCGCGGCGGGGGCGGCGCTGGGAGCCGCGTTGCGCGCACGCCTCGACCCGGACAAGCCCCCGCACGTCGGTGTGCTGCTGGGCAACACCCCGTTCTTCTCGACGGTGCTGGTGGCCGCGGCGCTGACCGGGCTGGTTCCGGTGGGTTTGAACCCCACCCGGCGCGGGGAAGCGTTGCAACGCGACGTGGACCACGCCGACTGCCAGCTGGTGCTCACCGACAACACCGCCGGGGTGGATGTCGCCGGCGCAATCGATGTCGAGTCATCTTCGTGGGCTGAGGAATTGGCCCGCCATGCCGGGACGCCGGTGGTGTTCCGCAAGGCCGACCCGGACGAGCTGTTCATGCTGATCTTCACCTCCGGAACCAGCGGCGATCCGAAGGCGGTGCGCTGCACGCAGTGGAAGGCCGCCTTCCCCGGGGTGCTGCTGTCGCAGCGGTTCGGGCTGGGTCCGTCGGATGTCTGCTACCTGTCGATGCCGCTGTTCCACTCCAACGCGGTGATGGCGGGCTGGTCGGTGGCGGTGGCCGCGCGCGCGTCGATCGCGTTGCGGCGCAAGTTCTCCGCGTCCGGATTCTTCGCCGACGTGCGACGATTCGGGGCTACCTACGCCAACTACGTCGGCAAGCCGTTGTCGTATGTGCTGGCCACTCCGCCCCAGCCCGATGACGCCGACAATCCACTGCGGGTGCTGTACGGCAACGAGGGTGCGCCGCGGGATCTGGAGCGGTTCACCCAGCGGTTCGGCTGCACTGTGGTCGACGCGTTCGGCTCCACCGAGGGCGGCGTGGCGATCGCGCGCACCCCGGACACCCCGGCCGGCGCGCTGGGCCCGCTGGTCGACGGGAACGCGATCATCGACGTCGACACCGGCGAGCTCTGCCCGCCCGGGGTGGTGGGCGAACTGGTGAATACCAGTGGGCGCGGCCAGTTCCGGGGCTACTACCGCGATCCTGACGCCGAGGCGCAGCGGATGGCCGGCGGCATCTACCACACCGGTGATCTGGCCTACCGTGACGAGGCCGGCTTCGCGTACTTCGCGGGCCGGTTGGGCGATTGGATGCGAGTGGACGGCGAGAACCTTGGGACCGCGCCGATCGAGCGGATCCTGCTGCGGCACAATGATGTCGCCCACGTCGCGGTGTACCCGATCCCGGACCCCGCGGTGGGCGATCAGGTGATGGCGGCGCTGGTTCTGACCCACGGCGCGACGTTCGACGCCGACGGCTTTCGTGTTTTCCTGGCCGAGCAGCCCGACCTGGGACCCAAGCAGTGGCCGTCGTATGTGCGGGTGACTGAAGAGTTGCCACGCACCGAGACGTTCAAGGTGCTCAAGCGGGTGCTATCGGCCGAGGGTGTGGATTGCGTCGACCCGGTGTTCTCGATCGAGCGGTAGGGGCGTTACGGTTCGATCCATCAAACGAAGCCATCTTGTTCACCCGGGTGTTCTCGGCGCATGCGACAAGGGAGGCGCCCGCGAAGTCGAGTCGGTCGGTCTCGTAGACCTCGATCGCGCGGAGCAGTAGCGCCGGATCCACGCAGACAGGATCGCCGGTCAGATGGCGAACCAGGACGTTCGTGTCGATGAACGCGCTCACCGATGGTCGGACGCTCGGGCTGACCGGGTTCGGCGCAGCACCTCGTCCCATGCGACATTGCGCTTGGCCGCCAGCGTAGCTCCGCGAATCGGCGACTTATATACCGCGAATCGGCGAAATCTAGCTCGCGAATCGGCGAGATCGGGGTACGCTTTCGCCGTGGATGTGCCGTTCCGCGTTGCTCGAAACCTGCGCCCGAGCGTGGAGGAGGCGCTGGCCGACACACGGATCGTCGTCGTTCAGGGCGCACGTCAAGTTGGCAAGTCCACCCTGGCGGCCGAGATCACCCGCCACCGCGGCGGGCGATTGGTCACCCTCGACGATGACCTGACCCGAACGGCAGCGGCCACAGATCCGCACAGTTTCGTTCGCCAGTTCCCCGACGGCCTACTCACGATCGACGAAGTGCAACGGGTCCCCGAACTCGTTCTTGCGCTCAAAGCCACCGTTGACGCCGACCAGCGACCGGGCCGCCATCTGCTCACCGGATCCGCTAATCTCTTGCAGCTCCCAGCAACCGAGGACAGTCTCGCCGGCAGGGCTGAGAGCCTCGATCTCTTCGGATTCAGCCAAGGCGAACTCGCCGGAGTCACCGAGACCTTCATCGACCGACTGTTGGCCGGCGATCTCTTCCTTGGTCACCGAAGCGACTTGACCCGCCATGACTATCTCACTCGCGCTTGTACCGGCGGCTACCCCGAGGCTGTCAACCGAACGTCGGCCAGGCGCCGAAATGCGTGGCTGGATAACTATGTTGACCGCATCGTCAAACGCGATGCATCCGACGTCTCCAATCTCCATCGCATCGCCGACCTACCGCGGCTCATCCGACTTCTGGCCGCACGCAGCACATCCGAGCTCAACGTGAGTTCCCTGGCCGCTGCTGCCGAGATCCCAGTGCGCACCCTGCCTCCCTACCTCGATCTCCTCGAGACCCTGTATCTCATCGACCGCGTTCCCGCATGGTCGACGAACCTTTCCAAGCGGGTCGTTGATCGGCCGAAAGTTCTGCTGCTCGACTCTGGACTTGCCGCTCGCCTCGTCAATGTCTCACCTACCGGAGCCGGACCGAACGCCAACCCGGACGTGGCAGGGTCCATCATCGAGACGTTTGTGATCTCAGAGATCCGGCGACAACTCGGATGGTCCGAGCTGACACCTCGACTGTTCCACTACCGCGATCGAGACGGCGCCGAGGTGGACCTAATACTGGAAACCGCGGACGGTCGCATCGCCGCGATCGAGATCAAGTCGGCGGCAACCCTCCGCGGCAAAGACACCCGCTGGATCACCCGACTCCGCGACACAGTCGGCACACGCTTCATCGGCGGCCTCATCCTCCATACCGGTCCCCAAGCCCAGCTATTCGGAGACCGGCTAGCAGCCATCCCCATCGACGTCCTCTGGACGCCCCGAGGGTAGGTTCCCGACTTGCGACAAGCCTGGTGCTGCTGCGCCCCCATCACCACCGCCTGCATCACCGAGGCATCATCGCCATCACCCGAAACGCACCCGGCATCACCGTCACCGACTGTCGGCGGACATGAAAAACTGCCCACTGGCGGACATGAAAGTGCCCAGTAGCGGCCATTAAGAACTGCCCACCAGCGGACACGAAAGTGCTCGCT
>NZ_CP084028.1:3711290-3748321 GCF_020181595.1 [Mycobacterium] vasticus
GCCCACAACCGGCTGCCACATCGCCCCAGGCTGGGGGAATTACGTGACAGACGGGGTGGGGGAATTACGTGACGGACAACCCCTCAAGCTGGGGGAATTACGTGACCGCTGACACAAGACGGCCTGGCCGGACGAGTCGATCTGCGCAGCATCACGAATCAACGCGTCTGCGGCGGTCGCCGGCATTCGTCCGCCCATTCCCGGCCTCACCCCGAAGGATCGATCCCGGAAACTCCAGAACTCTCCCGACACAGTCGTATCCGCGATGGTGACGGACCCGGCTGCCCGGCCGTGTTGGTAGAACCGCCGATAGTCATCGACGACGGCACCGCCCACCCGCGTGAAGTGGTGTGACTCCTCGTACGGATCGAACTGTGCGCGCCATATCAGGTCAAAGGACACCGGCGAATCAGCACACTTCTCTGCCACCAACCGAAACTCTCGCAACCCCTCGACCACTTCGATCCGCAGCGGGCCGACAGCCGGACTGAAATCGGGCCGAAGCAGCCGCGAGACTCGCAGGTTGTGTTGAACACCGTCGACGACGGCCGAGGCGAAGCCGTCCACCACACCAGTGTTCTTGTAGACGCCCACCCCAATGGCAAGCCCGATCCGGCCTTGTTCGTCGTAAACGATGAACCAGTAGCGGTCAAAGAACCGCGGGTCGCTGTTGCCGGCATGATCCATCGTCGTCGCCAACTGATGGACCGGGTAGTCGTCATACTGCGTTAGCACGACCTCGACCTCCACGGTTGTCTCATCGATACCGAAGACACCACGACGACCTCGATGAGAATGCTTGCGCCGCTGAGCCCCTCTACTGACGATGCCGAAACCGCGGTGCGGTAGCCATGCTTGCACTGATCTACAGGGACCTGGCGCCGTGGCCGCGGGAACGTCATTTTCGCGTGCGCAATCCCGTCGGCTGTCGGTGTCAACGAGGGGTTAACTACGAGACAGTTCATCCAGAATGGAGCCCTCATGACGAATGCCACGGTGCAGACGGCGCTGCCGTTCACATTCGGTCGTACCATCGCGCCCCAAGCGGCCGGCGAGTTCGCGCGCGCGATCGAGGCATCGGGCGTCGTCGATGACTTTCAGTCGGTTGATCAACTTGTCAGCTGGACGACCCGTCAGCTTTGGAAGCCAGAGAATACGCCGCTGGCCAACGTCGTGGCCGATCCCGATTCGTTCGCCGACGCGTTTCTGCTCGCGGCCTATGCCTCAGCTACGACGCAGCGGCTCGGGCTGTCCGTCAGTACCGATGCCATCCGCCGCGGGCCTGCCGAACTGATGCAGACGATGCTGACTCTGGCGGGTGCCACAGATCGCCGCGTCGCGATAACTCTGGGCGCAGGAGAGCTCAAGCAGGCCAAGCCGTTTGGATACAAACGATCAGAGGGACTCAAACGCCTCGAAGACCACTTGAAGATCTCGCGCCTGTTATTGGACTGTGACGAGCCCTTTGACTTCGATGGTCACTACTGGACATACCGACAGGCCTGGATCGGCTCCGGCAAGTTGCGCAAACCCGAGATCTGGACGATGGGCGGTGGGCCGAAGCTGGCCGAACTATCCGCCCAGTACGCGGACGGTTGGACCACGGCGATTCCAAACGCATTCTTCACACCCGAGGCCTTCGGCCGGGAAGTCAAGCGAATAAAGGATCTGCTTGAGAAAAACGGACGAGACCCCGATACGTTCGCGATGGGTATCTGGGCAGCCGTGATGCTGCATGACAACCCTGAGATTCTTGACCGCGCCATGTCGAATCCGTTGGTGAAGTACATGGCTGCGGTGTCGGCGGACATGAAAAACTGCCCACTGGCGGACATGAAAGTGCCCAGTAGCGGCCATTAAGAACTGCCCACCAGCGGACACGAAAGTGCTCGCTGGCGGTCATGAATCTGCCCAGACCTGTTTGGTGCCGCGCGGCGCGTCAGCGCCGTGGCGGCCTCTCCTGCGGTTTCGATGTCGATGCCTAGTCGAAACGAAACCCGCAGGAGAGACCTACGTGAAGTCTGACGGAGAACTCATGGAAATACTCAATGCCTACGACCTGACCGGGTCCTACCGGGCGGCCGCCGAGCTGTGCGGGTGCTCGCACCACACCGTCAAGAAGGCCGTCGCCGACCGTAACGCCGGTCTGCCGCCGGCGACGCGGCGGGCCCGGATGATCGATGATTGGCGCGATGTCTTGGAGGGCTGGGTCGCTGATTCGAAGGGCAAGATCCGCGGCGACAAGGCCCACGACAAACTCGTTGCGTTGGGCTATGCCGGCACCGACCGCACCACCCGGCGTGCGGTGGCCGAGATCAAAGCCCAATGGCGACTGGGCAATACACGTGTGCACCGGCCGTGGATCACCGAGCCCGGCTTGTGGTTGCAGTACGACTTTGCCGACGGCCCTGTGGTGGCCGGCGGCAAGGTCGTGTTGCTGGTGGCCTGGCTTGCGTGGAGTCGCTACCGCGTGGTGATCGCACTGCGGGACCGCACTGCGCCCAGTGTGTTCGCCGGCCTGGATCGCATCTTCCGGATCGTTGGGGGCGCCCCGACCTATCTACTGACCGACAATGAGAAAACCGTCACCACCGGCCATATCGCCGGGGTGCCGGTGCGCAACCGCGTCGCGGTCACCTTCGGTCGCTACTACGGCATCTCGGTGCTGACCTGCGAGCCGGCCGACCCGGCCTCCAAGGGCGGGGTGGAAAACGCCGTCAAGCTCGCCAAAGCCGACATCGTGCCCACCGAGACCAACCTGCTGCCCCACTACGACACCTTCGCCGACGTGGAGGCCGCGTGTGCGGGGTTCACCGCCGAAATCAACGCCCGCACCCACCGCACCACGGGCCGGCGGCCGGTCGAGATGCTCACCGCGGAACGACCGGCCCTGCACGCAATTCCTGACCTGCCGCACACCGCTGCGTTGGGGGTGACCCGCCGGGTTCCCGACAACACCCCCATGGTCACCTTCGAACACTGCCAATACTCCGTGCCGGCAACATTATTGGGTCAGACCGTGTGGATCCGCCACCACGGCGGCACCGACGAAATCGTGATCTGCGCCCTCGATGACGGCGGCCCGGTCGAGGTCGCCAGACACCGCCGCGCCACCCCGGGCAGTCCGGCCATCGACGATGCTCATTTCCCCGATCATCGCGACAAGGTGCCCGGCGACTACCGGGTGCGGGCCCGCACCGTCAGCGAGCAGACGTTTGTGGCACTCGGGCCAGGTGCGAGGGTGTGGCTCAAAGAAGCCGCCGCCGTCGGCACCGAACGGATCCTGCAGAAAATGGCTCATGCGGTGCAACTGTCGGCTCTGGTCGGCCGCGCCGACGTCGACTGGGCGCTCGGGCATGCCGCCGTGCACGGCCGTTTCGCCACCGGCGACCTGGACTCTATCCTGGCGGCCAAAGGCCTCGATGTCACCCGCCGCGGCGCCAACGAGGACACCTCCCTGGCCCAAGGCACCCAAGGATGGAACCTGTTCGGCGCCACCATCATCACCACCGGTGAGGCGGGCATCTGATGAGCACCCACACGACCGCAAGCATGGCCACTGCCCAGTTGCCGGCCGAGGTGGAGTCGTTGATGAAGGCCCTGCGGTTGCCGCACGCCCGCGCGATCGCCGCCGACGTGCTGGCCACCGCCCGGGCCCAACGCTGGGACCCTACCGAAGTCATCAAAGCGTTGCTGAACGAAGAAGCCGCCGGACGAGCCCGCTCCATGCTGGCCTCACGCCGCAAAGCTGCGGGCTTCCCGACCGGCAAAACCTTTGACGCCTGGGACCCAGGCGCCTCCTCGATCCCGCTGCCCACCCAGCAGGCGTTGCAGACCCTGGAATGGGTCGAGCGTCGGGAGAATCTGGTGGTCTGCGGGCCGGCCGGCACCGGTAAGACATTCTTCCTGGAGGCGTTGGGACAGAAAGTGATTGAGGCCGGGATGCCGGTAGCGTGGTTCACTCTCGAACAGATCGGCGTGCTGGTGCGGGCTCACCGTGCCGACGACTCACTGGGCAAGGCGGTCGCCAAGATTGTGCGCGCTGAACTCGTCGTCATTGATGACGTAGGCCTGTTGCCGGTCGGTGCTGATGCCGCTGAAGGGCTCTACCGCATTGTCGAAGCCGCCTACGAACGGAAATCGGTCGCGATCTCCTCGAACCTGCACCCGAGCGGATTCGATGAGCTGATGCCCAAAACGCTGGCCACCGCGACCGTCGACCGGCTGCTGCACCACGCCCACCTGTGCCAAACCAGCGGCGACTCCGTGCGCCTGGCCCAGGCCCTACACGGGAAAGGGGTCAAGCCCTTGAGCTGAACCGAACCAAACCGGTGGCGGACAGACCCTCATGGGCAGATTCGTGTCCGCCACCGGGCAGTTCTTATTGGCCACCTACGGGCAGTCCTCATGTCCGCCCACGGGCAGTTTCCGATGTCCATTGACAACCGACCGCGACGGCCGATCCTTGAGTGCGGCATCACTGGCCCGCCCACCCAAGAAACCCCACCCGCGGTCGCACGCTGCAAAGGACCGACCGGCGAACGCGCCCAATGGTGGTGGTACCAACCGTTCCAACCACAGGCGCCACCGACGGCCAATTAGATCGGCCGCAGGTGAAACTCAAACCGGTTGGGGCACCACATAATTTATCTGCTCTACTCGCTGCCGCACGATTACCGCACTACCAGTGGGTCATCTTCCATGCAGTCGCTGCCAACAGCACCGGCCGCCGCCCCTGAGGCAGGCCAGGAGCGCTCCACACGTTGAGCAGCGCCAACAAGCGCACGGAGCACTTCCCGCGTCTCGCGATCAGTGGAATAGATAACCGTGCCGATCATCCCGCGCGTCAGGAGAACCTTGTACACGTGGCGCACGAGGACATCGAACCGGTTGTCGGGCACAGTCTTCGAGTTTCGGAAATCGGGGTCCCTGTTCGCACTGCGGACTGTCACGAACCGCCCTTCCCGCCACACGATATCGGGCCCAAGTACCACGCCGCTCCAGTCGTATTCGAAGCCCTGGGCGGTGTAGATGCAACCCACCTGACCGAATCCACCCTCGTCGGTGGCCCATAACGCACTGGGAGGCGCCTCTCCGATCCGCCTGTCACTCTTGCTGTTCCACGGCCGCGACCAGGTTCCGATCTGAACGTCCGGCACCAGTGTCCCGTCTTTTCGAGCATCACTCCACGGCCAGCAATACCCGGCCGACATACGCGCGGAGTATCCCCTCTGTGTTTGCCCCAGCAGATAGTGCTCCATCTCCTCTGGAGTCTCTGCGAGTCGGACCTGGAACTGGGGGTCACCCGACCACACCGCCGGCGGATGATCGTCGTCGAGCCCAAGCAGCCGGACTACCCAGCGCACGTATTCCTCGCTCCCGCCGCACCGGAACTGCTCACCGAGCCCAACATGCTGAAAATCGAGCCCAAGGTGCTGCGCGTGGTGCTCGATCTGCTTGAGGGTTCCCATTTCACCCGGACGCACCACTTGGTGTTCGTCGAGCAGAAAGACCGGTACCCGGGCGGCGGCGATGAGTTCGTCGATCTGCGGGCGATCGGTACGCAACTCCGCGCGGGTGTACCTGCCGGCGGACGTTTTCCGGATCCGATGGGCCTCGTCCATAACCAGGACGTCCAGGCCGTTGGGGTCAGCCGCCATGAACTGGTTGAAGTACTTGAACAGGCCCCTGACCTTAGGCGCCCTGACGGCGGCGACCTTCCGGAGTGTCTGGGTGAAAGAGCGCGAGCCGGTCGCATGGATGACGGTGCGGCCCCGTCGCGCCAGTTCGCCGACAAGAGAAAGCGCGATGACGCTCTTACCGCTGCCCGGCCCACCGGTCACCGCGATCACCCGCTTGCTGTTTCCAGCTCGCGCGTGCTCAACGGCGTGCATAACCAAATCAACTGCCAACTGCTGGTTTCCGATCAACCGGAACTGCGGCCGGTCGCGGATCTCCGCGGCGGCAAGCTTCAGCAGCTGTTTGGACGGGGCCACCGGAGAGTTCATCAACAGATCGGCCGCCTCACGCCCGGGCCCTGGGGCAAGCCGGGACCGGAGGAAGTCGAACATGGCTCCCTTATCTCCGGCGGTGAAGAACCGGCCCGAGGTAGAAATCGGCACGGCCAGCAGATCCTTGACCAAAGCGGGATCGGAGGCGTTGTGTAGGTATGCCATTCCCGCCACCGAATCGGGATGCTCCGCCACCACCCGCGTGAAATCCAAGAGGTACTCGCAATAGCCGCGCACCTGGACCACGGGGTGCAATCGCGGTCCCCCTGGAACCCCCGGTACTTCGACGATCTCCGGATCGCCTTCAAAAGTGTAAGCCGCCGACCACTGCTTGAGCTCAACCACGACGTAAGACACTCCGCCGGTCCGGGGGTGGGTGCCGGCAAGGACGACATCAGCTCGTTGAGAGGTCAGCGGAAGGTGATACTCGACCAGCATCTCGACCTCGCCGAGGCCGGCCTCGGCAAGGTCGGCAGCCAAGATCGGAAGGCTCCGCTTCCACGAGGCCTGCTCAGCGGGTGCAGCGCGGCGACCGGTCCGATACAGCATCTGCTCCAGCAACTGTTCGACCAATGACTCGGGCGCCATCTCACGAACACGATCTGCGGTCGTGCGAATCAGCGTCACGTCGGGGTCCCCAGGGCAGCACGAATACATTCGTGCGGGTGGGGACATGTCCGTGCCGGCTGGATAAGGCCGGGGAAGTCCGTCGGGCCGCAGAGGTCATGCTAGGGCAGTGCGGCTATTGACCGGCCGCAACCCGCGAGGACTGCCCGTCCTCCATCCGCCGCGCCAGCGCGGTTTCGGCTGCCAAACGCGCAATACTGAGCCAATGCCTGTCGCCCGCCGAGCGCTCCTCGCGGTCCTGGCCGCCGCCCTGGCCCTGACGTCCCCTGTTTCGCCGGCCTCGCCCGCCTCCGCCGAGCCGCTGCAGGCCTCGTTCGCGCAGCTGGCAGGCACCATTCCCGCCACCATCGGCATCGCCTACGCCCCGGTCGGACAGAATGCGGCAGGCACGCTGGGCACCCTGCAGAACGGCGTCGCCTGGTCGACCATCAAGGTGCCGTTGTCCATCGCCGCGATCCACGCCAACGTCCCCAGCGCCCAGGATCTGGCCGCCAAGGCCGTCACCGCCTCCGACAACGATGCCGCCGAGAAGCTGTGGTCCGAGCTCGGGCCGGCTCCGCAGGCCGCCCAGCAGGTGCAGGCCGTGCTGCGGGCCGGTGGCGACAGCGGCACCGCGGTCGAATCCCGGCGGCTGCGGCCGGAGTTCAGCGCGTTCGGCCAGACCCAGTGGCCACTGGCCCGCCAGGCCGTGTTCGCGGCGCACCTGCCGTGTCTGGGCGTGGCCGCACCCGTCTACCGCCTGATGAACAACACCGTTACGGATCAACGCTGGGGCCTGGCCAGCCTTGGTGTCCCCACCAAGGGCGGCTGGGGCCCCGGACCGAGCGGCGGGTATCTGGTGCGGCAGTTCGGCGTCGTCCGCGGTCCCCAGGGCGACGTCGGGGTCGCGCTGGCCGCCGAACCGAATAACGGCAGCTTCGACGCCGGGGTGGCTGCGCTGAATCAGATGACCCAATGGCTGTCCGCCAATGCCGCCGCCCTACCGGGTGGCCACTGCTAGCAGGTAGGTTGGCCGGTAACGCCCTTGTTACCCGCGAGTAGGAGGCCGCCATGCCCGCCCCATCCGCCACCGACTTCGACCGACTGCGCCAACTGGTCGCCATCGACGACATGGACAGCCGCCCGGTTCGGTCCATCGACGAGGTCTTCACCGGCAAGGAACTGACGACCATCCCGATCGGCACGGCCGACGACGTGACGGCGGCCTTCGCCAAAGCGCGTGCCGCACAGGCTCGGTGGGCCGCCCGCAGCGTCAAGGACCGCGCCGCCATCATCGAGCGCTACCGCGACCTGGTGATCGCCAACCGGGACTTCCTGATGGACGTCTGTCAGGCCGAGACCGGCAAGGCCCGCTCGGCGGCGCAGGAGGAGATCCTCGACATCATGCTCAACGCGCGCTACTACGCGCGCAGCGCCGCCAAACTGCTGGCCCCGAAGCGGGTCGCGGGCCTGCTTCCGGGAATCGTCAAGACCGTCGTCAACCACCATCCCAAGGGCGTCATCGGGGTGATCTCGCCGTGGAACTACCCGATGACACTGTCTATTTCGGACTCCATCCCCGCGCTGCTGGCGGGCAATGCGGTGGTGATCAAGCCGGACAGCCAGACGCCCTACTGCACGCTGGCCAACGCCGAACTGCTGTATCAGGCGGGCCTGCCACGCGACGTGTTCGCGGTGGTGCCCGGCCAGGGCTCGGTGGTGGGCACCGCGATCGTGAGCCAGTGCGACTACCTGATGTTCACCGGCTCCAGCGCCACCGGGCGCACCCTGGCCGAGCAGTGCGGTTCCCGGCTGATCGGCTTCTCCGCGGAGCTCGGCGGCAAGAACCCGATGATCGTCACCAAGGGCGCCAACCTCTCCGAGGTCGCCAAGGCCGCCACCCGCGCGTGTTTCTCCAACGCCGGCCAGCTGTGCATCTCGATCGAGCGGATCTACGTCGAGCGTGACGTCGCCGACGAGTTCGCCGCGAAGTTCGCCGAGCAGGTAAAGGCCATGAAGCTCTCCGCGGTCTACGACTTCAACGCCGACATGGGCAGCCTGATCTCCGAAGACCAGATCAAGGCCGTGTCCAACCACGTCGATGACGCGAAGGCCAAGGGCGCCAAGGTGATTGCCGGCGGAAACGCCCGCCCGGACATCGGGCCGCTGTTCTACGAGCCGACGGTGCTCACCGACGTCACCGACGAGATGGAGTGCGGCCGAAACGAGACGTTCGGCCCGCTGGTGTCCATCTACCCGGTAGACAGCGTCGAAGAGGCCGTCACGAAGGCCAACGACACCGAATACGGGCTCAACGCCAGCGTGTGGGCGGCCAGCAAGTCCCAGGGCGAGGCGATCGCCGCGCGCATCAAGTCCGGCACCGTCAACGTCGACGAGGGTTATGCGCTGGCTTTCGGCAGCGTCGCCGCACCGATGGGCGGCATGAAGGCCTCCGGGGTGGGCCGCCGCCACGGTGCGGACGGGATCCTCAAGTACACCGAGTCGCAAACGGTCTCCACCGCCCGGGTCCTGAATCTCGATCCGCCGCTGGGGATTTCCGGCCCGCTGTGGCAGAAGCTGCTGACCCCGATGATCCGCGCGATCCAGGCGCTGCCGGGCCGGTAGCGCTCAGCGTCGGCCGGTCCGGGCCTTCCCGCGGTCGATATCGCGCTCCAACTCCGCCAGCGCCGGCTCGATCGCGTCGGCCATCTTGTAGATGTCGTCGGCGACTTCGGGCGTGGTGACGAAGCCGAAGTCGAGGTGATCGCGGTAGGAGAAGCAGGTGATGTTCAGCGCCACGTCCATCACCGGCGGCCCCAGTGGCACCAGCGATTCCAGTTCCGCGCCGGCCATGTAGATCGGAATCGGCGGCCCCGGAACATTGGAGACCACGAGGTTGATCGGAGCCAATCGATTCGACAGACCGGTCGCGGTGTAAGCCCGCGCCGCGAGCTGCAGCAGCCCGGGCGGAGTGGTGTCGGTCAGCCCCATGATCTGGTGCGCCGACAGCGCCTTGGCCATCTGCTTGGCGCTCTGGGTGCTGGCGTGAATGGTCTTGAGCCGCTGGGCCGCTGACTCGATATCGGTGGCCAGCGAAGCCGTCATCGAACTGACCTTGTTGCCGACCTCGCCCTGACTCTCCTCGGTACGGGTCGACACCGGGATCTGGGCGACCAGCGGCTTGTCGGGCAGCTCACCGCGCTTGCTCAGATAGTCGCGAACGGCACCGGCGACCATGGCCAGCACCACGTCGTTGAGTTTGACGTCGTAGGCGTCCTTGACGGCCTTGATCCGGGCGAGTTCGACCCGGCACGCGGTGATCCGCCGGTGCGGAGAGACGCTGGCGTTGAACCGGGTCACCGGCGCGTCGAAGAAGCGCGGCGGTTTGCGGGTCACGCCCATGGCGGCGATCTGCTGGCGGACGGTTTGCTGAAGCAGCCGGCCGATGCGGTACGGCGTCATCACCGCGACGTTGAGAAGTTCCTCGATCGCGCGGCGCTCGAAGCTGGGCAAACCGATTCCGGACAACGAACGAACCGACTCCGGTTGCGGCGGACGCGGTTCCCGCGTGATGTCGAACATGATCTCGGCCAGTCCCGCCCCCGACACCCCGTCGATGATCGCGTGGTGCATCTTCGTCAGGGTCGCGATCCGACCACCCGCGACACCCTCGATCACCCACAGCTCCCAGAGCGGCCGGGACCGGTCCAGTTTGTAGGACATCAACCGGCCTACCAGCTCCTCGACCTCGCGTCGCCCACCCGGGGCGGGCACCCCGATGCGCCGCAGGTGAAAGTCGATGTCGAGTTCGTCGTCCTCGACGAACCACGGCCGGTCCAGGCCCAGCGGAGCCGGGCTGACCCGCCAGCGCAGCTGCGGCAACTGAGGCAGTCGCTCGATCAGCAGCTGGCGGACCAACTCGAAGCTGTAGTTGGGCGCGTCGCTCGGATCCAAGATCGCCAGGCCGCCGATGTGCATATGCCAGCCCGCCGTTTCGGCCGACCAGAACGCCGCATCCACTCCCGAAAGTCGCTGCATCGACCGAGATTAGCTCAGGCGACGGACCGCCGGGTGCAGCTCGCCGTTAAAAACGGTTAACTGTCAGCCACCACATGCTTGGCGTGCACCTCGTCGGCCGGCCGCGCTTCGGTCTGCTCCTTGGCCCAACGGTAGTCGGGTTTGCCAGCCGGAGAGCGCTTCACCTCGTCGACGTACCAAAGGCTGCGCGGCACCTTGTAGCCGGCGATCTCGGTGCGAGCGCAGGCGTTGATCTCGTCCAACGACGGGCGGGCGCCCGCGCGTGCCTGCACCACCGCGGCGACGTGCTGGCCGTAGCGCGGGTCCGGCACGCCGACGACCAGGGCGTCGAACACGTCCGGGTGGGTCTTGAGGGCGGCCTCGACCTCTTCGGGGTAGATCTTCTCGCCACCGGAGTTGATCGACACCGAGCCGCGGCCCAGCATCGTGACACTGCCGTCGGCCTCGACCTGCGCGAAGTCGCCGGGAATGGCGTAGCGCACCCCGTTGATGGTGCGGAACGTCTCGGTGGTCTTCTTCTCGTCCTTGTAGTAGCCGACCGGGATGTGGCCGCGCTTGGCGATGATCCCCCGCACGCCCGAACCGGGCTGGACCTCGTTGCCGTCCTCGTCGAGCACCACGGTGGTCTTGTCGATGGTGACCCGCGGCCCGCCAGTGTGTGCTTCGCCCTTGGCGACGATGCTGGTGCCGCCGAAGCCGGTTTCGCTGGACCCGATCGAGTCGGTGATGATCCGGTTGGGCAGCAGCTCCAGCAGGCGTTCCTTGATGCTGGGGCTGAACAGCGCCGCGGTCGACGCGAGCAGGAACAGCGACGACAGGTCGTACTGGTCGCCGGCATCCTGGTGCGCCAACAGCGCGTCCAGCAGCGGGCGGGCCATCGCGTCGCCGGTGAAGAACAGCAGGTTGACCTTGTGGTCGTGAATGGTGCGCCACACCGCGTCAGCATCGAATTCCGGTGCCAGCACCACGGTTTGGCCGCTGAACAGCGACATCCAGGTCGCCGACTGGGTGGCGCCGTGGATCATCGGCGGGATCGGGTGGCGGATCATCCCCGGGTTGGCAGCCGCGGCCTTGGCCAGGTCGTACTCGTCGGCGACCGGTTCACCAGTGGCGAAGTCGGTGCCGCCGAACAAGACTCGGTAAATGTCCTCGTGGCGCCACATCACACCTTTGGGGAACCCGGTGGTGCCGCCGGTGTAGAGCAGGTAGATGTCATCGGCACTGCGCGGTCCGAAGTCGCGCTCGGGCGAGCTCTGCGCCAGCGCCGACTCGAACTCCACGCCGCCGTAACGCTGGTAGTCCAGATCACTGCCGTCCTCGACCACCAGGATGGTCTTCACCTTCGGGGCGTCGGGAAGCACGTTGGCGACCCGGTCGGCGTACTGACGCTCGTGTACCAGCGCGACCATGTCTGAGTTGTCGAACAGGTAGCGCAGCTCGCCCTCGACGTAGCGGAAGTTGACGTTGACCAGAATCGCGCCGGCTTTAACGATGCCGAGCATCGCGACGACGATCTCGTTGCGATTCCGGCAGTAGAGGCCGACCTTGTCGTCCTTCTTGACGCCCTGGTCGATCATGTAATGAGCGAGCCGGTTGGCCTTCTCCTCCAGCTGCGCGTAGGTCAGCTGGTCGCCGCCACAGATGAGGGCAACCCGATCCGGTACGGCGTCGATGGCGTGTTCGGCGAGATCCGCAATGTTGAGAGCCACACCACACAAACTAGAACGTGTTACATTTCGTTTTCAAGTCGAGGACCCAGCCTGGAAAGGCGGACGCCGGTGAGCGAATCGTCACAACAGCCCCACGCCCTCGTTGAGCAGCGCGGACACACCCTGATCGTGACGCTCAACCGGCCCGAGGCCCGCAACGCCCTGAGCGGCGAAATGCTGGCAATCATGGTCGACGCGTGGGACCGGGTGGACAACGACGACGACATCCGCTCGTGCATTCTGACCGGCGCCGGAGGCTATTTCTGCGCCGGCATGGACCTCAAAGCCGCCAACAAGAAGGCGCCCGGCGACTCCTTCGCCGACGGCAGCTACGACCCGTCACGAATCGACGGACTGCTCAAGGGCCGGCGGCTCACCAAACCGTTGATCGCCGCGGTGGAGGGCCCCGCGATCGCCGGGGGCACCGAGATCCTGCAGGGCACCGACATCCGCATCGCCGGCCAGAGCGCCAAGTTCGGCATCTCCGAGGCGAAGTGGAGCCTGTACCCGATGGGTGGCTCCGCGGTGCGGCTGGTGCGCCAGATTCCCTACACGATGGCGTGTGACCTTTTGTTCACCGGCCGCCACATCACCGCCGCCGAAGCCCTGTCGATGGGTCTGATCGGGCACCTGGTACCGGACGGCCAGGCGCTGACCAAGGCGCTGGAGATCGCCGAGCAGATCAACAACAACGGTCCGCTGGCGGTGCAGGCGATGCTGCGCACCATTCACGAGACCGAGGGCATGCACGAGAACGAGGCGTTCAAGCTCGACACCCAGATCGGGATCAAGGTGTTCTTGAGCGAGGACGCCAAGGAGGGCCCGCGGGCCTTCGCCGAGAAGCGCAAGCCCGAGTTCAAGAACCGCTGATGCAGATCGCGGTCACCGGCGGCACCGGCTACCTCGGCGCGCACACCGTTAAGGCACTGCTGGAAGCCGGACATTCGGTGCGGCTGATGGTCGCCCCGGGGTGCGGCGACGAACCGGTCATTCCCCGGCTGCAGGAGTTGGGCGCGGTCGAGGTGCTCGACGGCGACATCCGCGACAACGGGGTGGTGGCAGCGCTGCTGGACGGCTGCGACGCGGTGCTGCACGCCGCCGGCGTGGTCGGCACCAATGACCGCCACGAGAAACTGATGTGGGACATCAACGCCTACGCCACCGAGTCGATCCTGACCCGCGCCGTCGCGGCGGGCCTGGACCCGGTGGTCTCGGTCAGCTCCTACAGTGCGCTGTTCCCGCCGCCGAACGGTGTGATCGGCCCCGATTCCCCGACCGTGCCGGGCCGCAGCGCCTACGCCCGCACCAAGGCCTACGGCGAGCGGGTGGCCCGCCGGCTGCAGGAGGAGGGTGCACCGGTGGTGGTCACCTACCCCTCCAGCGTTGTGGGGCCCGCGTTTTGGACCGCACCCGGCGTCACCGAACGGGGCTGGGCACCGATCGTGAAGTATCGGGTGGCGCCGATCGTGCGCGGCGGCATGGCCATGGTCGACGTCCGCGACATCGGCCGGGTGCACGAGGCGCTGATGCGGCCCGGCCGCGGCCCGCACCGTTACCTGTGCGGCGGGATCATGGTCAGCTTCGAGGAGATGATCGCCGCGGTCGAAAAGGGCATCGGCAAGCCGGTGCGGCGAATCCCCGTCGCTCCCAGCGTCTTCAAGGGCATCGGCCGGGTCAGCGACCTGGCCAGCAAGCTGCTGCCGCTGCCTGAGTCGCTGAGCTACGAGGCGGCCTGGCTGCTGACCTCGGCCACCCCGACCGACGACTCGGCCACGCTGGCGGATCTGGGCCTGGAGTGGAGTTCGCCGATCGAGGCGATCATCGAGTCGCTGCGGGCCTGACTTCGGGCTCGGCTACGTCAGCACCTTCGCCGTCGGCGTGAACACCACCGGCATCGCCTCCGGTCCGCTGACGAAGTTCGCCGGCCGCAGCGGCACCTTGGCCCCGTCGGCCAGCCGCAGATCCGGCAACCGCTTCAGCACCCGCTCGGTCATTAGTGAAATCTCCATCCTGGCCAGCTGATTGCCCATGCAGAAGTGGGTGCCGAAGCCGAATGACAGGTGACTGTTGGGGTTGCGCTTTATGTCGAACCGGTCCGGATCCTCGAACACCGCCTCGTCGAAGTTCGCCGATTCGAACAGCAGCATGATCTTCTCGCCCTGCTTGAGCTCGGTGCCGTAGAACTCGGTATCGGCTGTCAGCGTGCGGCACATGTTCTTCACCGGCGAGGTCCAGCGCAACATCTCCTCGATGGCGCTGGGCAGCAGGCTCGTGTCGGCGCGCAGCATGTCCCACTGGTCGCGGTGGTGCATGAGTGCTCCGGTTCCCCCGGACAGCGTGTGCCGGGTGGTCTCGTCGCCGCCGATCAGGATCAACAGGGTCTCGAAGATGATCTCGTCGTCGGTCATCACCGCGCCGTCCACCTCGGCGTTGACCAGTACCGAGAACAGGTCGTCGGTGGGCTCGGCGCGGCGTTTGACGATGATCTCCCGGGTGAACTCGGTCCAGCCGGCGAAGGCCTCCATGACCGCCTTGAACGTCGTCGATTCCGGGTCCAGGTGTGAGCTCTGCCCCTTCACCAGGTCGTCGGACCACTTCAGCAGCATCGAACGATCCTCGGGCAGGACGCCGAGCATGTCGCCGATCACCGCCATCGGCAGCGGAGCGGCGATGGCGTGGACGAAGTCGCACTCGCCACGCTCACAGACCGCATCGATCAGCGTGTCGCACAGCGTCTCGATCGAGGGCAACTGGCCGTGCACGCGCTTGCGGGTGAAGCCGGCATTGACCAGCTTGCGGCGCACCAGGTGCTCCGGGTCATCCATGTCGATCATGTAGGGCATACCCGGCTGGTCGGGCCGGATACCTCCGAGGCTGGAGAACATCTCCGGGTTGCGTTCGGCGTCGATCACCGACGCATAGGTGGTCGCGGCGGCCTGCCCGTTGCGGTCCCGGAACACCGGCTCGTTCGCACGCATCCATTTGTAGGCGGCGCGAGCCCCGCCGTCGGAGTAGAACGTGCCGTCGGTCAGGTCGACATCCGGCTTGGTAGTAGGCATGGTCTCGGCCATTACCTCGGTCATCGGCATCCTCCGGATTACAGTGGGCGTCATGGCTCTTTCGCAGCACACCATCGCTGGCACTGTGCTTACCATGCCTGTGCGCGTCCGTCAGGCAGATGTCCATTCCGCCATGTTCTCGGTGTCGGCCGATGCCGCTCAGGCCATGATCGACTACAGCGGACTGCGGGTCTTCCAGCACCGGCCGGGGCAGGCCGTGGTCAACCTGATGCTGGCCCGCTACCTCGACGGCGACCTCGGCCGCTACCTCGAGTTCGGCACCGCGGTGATGGTCAACCCGCCGCGTTTATACGGCGGTCCCAGTGTCGGCTCTCCTTCGTCGAGCCTCGCTGAACCGCCCGGCTCGACGGCAAGCGGCTGGCGAGCGTTGGGTGACGCCGGGGCGTTCATCCACCATCTGCCGGTGAACCAGGAGTTCACTCTGGAAGCCGGGCGCACCATCTGGGGATTCCCGAAGATCATGGCGGACTTCATCGTTCGCGACGGCCGGCGTCTCGGGTTCGAAGTGTCCGCCGACGGCGAGCACATCGCCACCATGGAGTTCGGGCGCGGACTGCCGGTTCCCGGCTTGTTCACCTCGAAGCCGCGGACGCTCATGGCGTTCAGCCACCTCGACGGTGTCACCCGGCAAATCCCTTGGGGCATGAAGGTTTCCGGGGTTCGCGGGGCGATGGGCGGGGCCAAGCTGGAGCTGGGCAACCACCCGTACGCCCGCGAACTGGCAGCGCTGGGGTTGCCGAAGCGGCCGATGATGTCGTCGATCGTGAGCCACGTCGACATGACGTTCGGCGACGCCGAGGTGATCGGCGCGGGGTGACGGCCCTAGATCTTCGCTCCCCGCCCCTCCCAGTACGGGTCCCGCAATTTGCGCTTGTACAACTTGCCGTTGGGGTCGCGCGGCATCTCGACGATGTAGTCAATCGACTTCGGCAGCTTGAACTTCGCCAGCCGCGCGCTCGCGTACTCCATCAGCTCGGCGGTCAGAGCGTCGTCACCGACCACGCCGTCGGCCGGCTGCACGACGGCCTTGATCGCCTCGCCCCAGTCCTCGTCGGGCACGCCGAACACCGCGACGTCGAGCACCTTGGGGTGCATGATCAACTCGTTCTCGATCTCGGCCGGATAGACGTTGACGCCGCCGGAGATGATCATGTTGGTCTTGCGGTCCTGCAGGAACAGGTAGCCGTCCTCGTCGAGGTAGCCGACGTCACCGACGGTGAACAGATCACCCGCGCGGTTCTCCTCGGTCTTCTTGTCGTCGTTGTGGTAGGCGAAGCTGGATCCGCCCATCTGCATGTAGACGGTGCCGACCTCGCCGGCCGGAAGTTCGTTGCCGTCGTCGTCGAGCACCTTGACCACCGAGTACGGCCAGGCCTTGCCGACCGAGCCGGGGTGCGCGATCCACTCGACGCCGCTGATCTTGGTGCCGCCGCCCTCGGTGGCCGCGTAGTACTCGGTGATCACCGGCCCCCACCATTCGAGCATCTGCCGCTTGACCTCGGGCGGGCACGGCGCAGCGCCGTGAATGATGTTGCGCAGCGAGGACATGTCGTAGCGTGCCCGCACGTCGGCGGGCAGGGCCAGCATCCGGCGGAACTGGGTGGGCACCATGTGGCTGTGGGTGACCTTGTGCTCGGCGATCAGACGCAGATTCTCCTCCGGGTCCCACTTGTCCATCAGCACGACCTTGTGACCGAGCTGAACGGAGATGGCCGAAAAGTTCAGCACCGCAGTGTGATACAGCGGCGAGCCGCAGATGTGCACGTGATCGTCGAACGGCGCCAGGTCATAGAGCGCGAAGAATCCGACCGACGCGACCGGCACGGCGTCGGGGTCGGCTCCGGTCAGCGGACGCTTGACGCCCTTGGGTTTTCCGGTGGTGCCGGAGGTGTAGAGCATGGCGGCGCCCATGGTGCGCACATCGGGCCGGCCCTGCTCCCCGGCGCCCAGCTCCGACAGCGGGGCGAAGCCGTCGATCGAGCCGACGGCGAACCGCCGCTCGGCGGAAAGCCCGGCCTCCTCGGCGGCGATCTTCGACGCTTCGGCAAATCGCTCATGGGCGACAAGGGCTTTGGCGCCACTGTCTGCCAGGATGTAGCCGATCTCCGGGCCGGTCAGGTGCCAGTTGATCGCGACGATGTACAGACCGGTCTGCATGGCGGCGAAGTACACCGCCAAGGTGTCCACGGTGTTGGGCAGCACCATCACCAGCACGTCGCCGGGGGTAAGTCCCAGCTTTTGCAGGCCGCGGCCGTAGCGGTCGGCGCGGGCCGCCAGTTCGCCGTAGGTCAGCTCACCACCATGGACGTCGACCACCGCGACGGCGTCCGGGGTGTCACGGGCGATGTTCCACAGGCCGGCTTCACTCATCCGGCCAATCTAGAACGTGTTCTAGTCGGCCTGCAAGGCGGTGGCAGCGCGGATCGCGCGAAGCATATGCGTAGTGGCCAGCACGTGCAGTCGGGTTCCGATCACCAAGGCGCGGTAGATGCGGCCGTGGAGTCCGGGAAAGGCCCCAAAGCTGCGCGCGTGCACCAAAGTTGCGCCACCTGGACCATCGCTGAGCTCGAAGACCAGTCGGTAACGCGAGAACCGATGCCGCCCTTCCAGACTGATGCGCCGCTGTTCGATGCTCTCGGCTACCGCGAAACCTGCGCGGGGTTGCGGGCCGAGCAGCACCAGCAGCGGATTGCGTTCGCCGCTGCGCAGCAACGACGTCGTGTATTGCTGCAGCGCAGCCCATACCGGCTCCCGTGGTGCGTCGACGCGCACCACGTGCTCATCGATGTAGGGCGTTTCCTCTTCCACGTCGACCGAGTACCCCCAAGCGTCGCTAGATAAGCGAAGCCAACTGCTGAACCTGGGCGGTGTCGCGCGCGGTGACGACCATCATCGTGACCCCGGCGGCCTCCCACACCTTGATCTGGGAACGCACGTAGTCGATGTCGCCGACGATCACGGCGTCGTCGACCAGCTCGTCGGGAATGATCTTGGCCGCTTGTTCTTTGCCGTCCTGCTGTCCGCTGCGGAACAGCTTGGTGACGTCGTCGACGACCTCGGAGTACCCCATCCGCCGGTACACCTCGGCGTGGAAGTTGGTGTCCTCGGAACCCATGCCGCCCATGTAGAGCGCCAGGTGGGGCTTGATTCCGGCGAATGCGGCGGCACGGTCATCGGTGATGACCACCTGGGCCGTCGCACAGATCTCGAAGGTCTCGCGGGTGCGCCGCGCCCCCGGCCGGGCGAAGCCCTCATCGAGCCATTCGTTGTACATCTCGGCCAGCCGCGGGGCGTAGAAGATCGGCAGCCAGCCGTCGGCGATCTCGGCGGCCAGCGCGATGTTCTTCGGGCCTTCGGCGCCCAGCATCACCGGGATGTCGGCGCGGCGCGGGTGCACGATCGGCTTGAGAGCCTTACCGAGCCCGGTGGTGCCCTCACCGCTGAGCGGCAGCGGGTAGTGCGGGCCGGCGCTGGTCACCGGGGCCTGGCGGGCCCACACCTGGCGCAAGATGTCGATGTACTCCCGGGTCCGCGCCAGCGGCTTGCCGAAGCGCTGCCCGTACCAGCCTTCGACCACCTGCGGGCCGGACACGCCGAGCCCGAGGATGTGCCGCCCACCCGAGAGGTGGTCCAGCGTCAGCGCGGCCATCGCGCAGGCGGTCGGGGTGCGCGCCGAGAGCTGCACCACCGAGGTGCCCAGCCGCAGCCGAGAAGTCGACGAACCCCACCAGGCCAGCGGCGTGTAGGCGTCCGATCCCCAGGCCTCGGCGGTGAAGACGGCGTCGAAGCCGTTGTCCTCGGCCGCGGACACCAGTTCGGCGTGGTTGGTCGGCGGCTGAGCGCCCCAATATCCCAGTTGCAGTCCCAGCTTCATCGCTGAATTCCTCTCGCCTTCTTGCTCAGATTCCTAGAACCTGTTCTACTCGATGCCGTGATCGCCAGCGAACACCGCTCCGCCCTGACAGACCAGCCAGAACCACCGTTGTCCGCGCCCCTGGGGTTGTCTTTCGACTACACCCGTTCGGTGGGCCCGGTCCTCGGCCAGTTCTTCACCGCCCTGCGCGAGCGCCGCATCGTCGGGGTGCGCGGTTCGGACGGCCGGGTGTACGTCCCACCCGCCGAATACGACCCGGTCAGCTACGAACAGCTCTCCGAGATCGTACCGGTGGCCAGTGTCGGCACCGTCGTCTCGTGGTCCTGGCAGCCCGACCCGCTGCAGGGCCAACCGCTGGACACCCCGTTCGCCTGGGCACTGATCAAGCTCGACGGCGCCGACGTGCCGTTGCTGCACGCGGTCGCCGCCGACGGCCCGGGCGCGATCAGCGTGGGCACCCGGGTGCACGCGCACTGGGCCGACGAGACCGTCGGCGCGATCACCGACATCGCGTACTTCGCGATCGGGGACACCCCCGAGCCGGTCGAGGCCGGTTCGGACGATCGCGATCCAGTGACGATGGTGATCACCCCGATTCAACTCGAGATCCAGCACAGCGCCTCCTATCCAGAAAGCGCGTATCTGCGTGCGCTCAAGGAGGGCAAGCTGCTGGGGGCGCGCACCCGAAGCGAGAGCGGCGAAACCGGCAAGGTCTACTTCCCCGCCCGCGAGGCCGACCCGGCCACCGGCCAGCGGCTCACCGACTACGTCGAGCTTCCCGACGTCGGCATCATCACGACGTTCGCGATCATCAACATCCCGTTCCAGGGCCAGAAGATCAAGCCGCCGTATGTGGCGGCCTACGTGCTTCTCGACGGCGCCGACATTCCTTTCCTGACACTGGTTTCCGAGGTCGACGCCCACGATGTCCGGATGGGCATGCGAGTGCAGGCGGTGTGGAAGCCCCGCGAGGAATGGACCTACGGCATGGAGAACATCGAGTACTTCCGGCCGACCGGGGAACCGGACGCCGAGTACGACACCTACAAGCACCACCTGTAAGGGGAACCGCCACATGAGCACTCGCGATGTCGCGGTGGTGGGCTTCGCCCACGCCCCGCACGTCCGCCGCACCGACGGCACCACCAACGGCGTCGAAATGCTGATGCCGTGTTTCGAACAGCTCTACCGCGAATTGGGCATCGCCCAGACCGACATCGGCTTCTGGTGTTCGGGAAGCTCGGATTACCTTGCCGGGCGCGCATTCTCGTTCATCTCGGCGATCGACTCCATCGGAGCCGTTCCGCCTATCAACGAGTCGCACGTGGAGATGGACGGCGCATGGGCGCTGTACGAGGCCTACATCAAGGTGCTGACCGGCGAGGTCGACACCGCACTGGCCTACGGCTTCGGCAAGTCCTCGGCCGGTCAGCTGCGCCGGATCCTGACCCTGCAGACCGACCCCTACACCGTCGCGCCGCTGTGGCCGGACTCGGTCTCGATCGCCGGATTGCAGGCCCGGCTCGGCCTCGACGGCGGCCAGTGGACCGCCGAACAGATGGCCCGGGTGGCGATGGACTCCTTCGCCCACGCCGACCGGGTGGACTCGGTGGAGTCCTCGGACAGCCTCGATGAGCTGCTGGCGCGTCCGTTCTTCGCCGACCCGCTGCGCCGGCACGACATCGCACCGATCACCGACGGCGCCGCCGCGATCATCCTCGCGGCCGGCGACCGGGCCCGCGAGATGTGCGAAAACCCCGCGTGGATCACCGGTTTCGAGCACCGCATCGAGTCACCGGTGTTGGGCAGCCGGGACCTGACCCGCTCACCGTCGACCTTCGCGTCGACCCGGGCGGCCACCGGCGATGACATGCCCGCGGTGGACGTCGCCGAGATCCACGCGCCGTTCACCCACCAGCAGCTGATCCTCACCGAGGCGATGCGACTGCCGTCGAAGGTCAAGGTGAACCCGTCCGGAGGCGCGCTGGCGGCCAACCCGATGTTCGTCGCGGGCCTGGAGCGCATCGGCTTTGCGGCCCAACACATCTTCAACGGTTCGGCGAGCCGGGTGCTGGCGCACGCCACCAGCGGCCCGGCGCTGCAGCAGAACCTGGTCGCGGTGATGGAAGGACGCAACTGATGGCTCAACTCGCCGCGGTGCTGGGCACCGGACAGACCAAGTACGTCGCCAAACGCCACGACGTGTCGATGAACGGCCTGGTGCGCGAGGCGATCGACCGCGCGCTGGCCGACTCCGGCTCGACGTTCGCCGACATCGACGCGGTAGTGGTCGGCAAGGCGCCGGACTTCTTCGAAGGCGTCATGATGCCGGAACTGTTCATGGCCGACGCGATGGGTGCCACCGGCAAGCCGCTGATCCGGGTGCACACCGCCGGGTCGGTGGGTGGGTCGACCGCGATCGTCGCCGCCAGCCTGGTCAAGTCCGGCAAGTACCGCCGGGTGCTGGCGATGTCGTGGGAGAAGCAGTCCGAGTCCAACGCCATGTGGGGCTTGAGCATCCCGATCCCGTTCACCAAGCCGGTCGGCGCGGGTGCGGGCGGCTACTTCGCCCCGCATGTGCGCGCCTACATCCGCCGGTCCGGCGCCCCGCTGGACACCGGCGCCAAGGTGGTGGTCAAGGACCGGCTCAACGGCGCCCGCAACCCGCTGGCCCACCTGCACCAGCCCGACATCACCGTGGAGAAGGTGATGGCCTCGCAGATGCTGTGGGACCCCATCCGTTTCGACGAGACCTGCCCGTCCTCGGACGGCGCGTGCGCGGTGGTGATCGGCGACGAGGCCGCCGCGGACGCCCGCATCGCCGCGGGTCAGCCGGTGGCCTGGATCCACGCCACCGCGCTGCGCACCGAGCCGCTGGCCTACTCCGGGCGCGACCAGGTCAACCCGCAGGCCGGCCGGGACGCCGCAGCCGCGCTGTGGAAGCAGGCCGGCATCACCAGCCCGATCGACGAGATCGACGCCGCGGAGATCTACGTGCCGTTCTCCTGGTTCGAGCCAATGTGGCTGGAGAACCTGGGTTTTGCACCCGAAGGTGAAGGCTGGAAGCTCACCCAGGCGGGCGAGACCGCGATCGGCGGCAAACTGCCGGTGAACGCCTCCGGCGGCGTGCTGTCGTCCAACCCGATCGGCGCGTCGGGCATGATCCGCTTCGCCGAGGCGGCGATCCAGGTGATGGGCAAGGCCGGCGACCACCAGGTCCCGAACGCCCGCAAAGCACTTGGGCACGCCTACGGCGGCGGCTCGCAGTACTACTCGATGTGGGTTGTCGGGGCCGACAAACCCGCCGGTTGAGAGGAACGTCGATGAAAGCAGATCACCCCGCACACCTGGCCGGTAAGCGGTCCCGCGACGCGGTGGCCGCCCGCGACAAGGACGCCTGGCTGGCGAACTTCGCCAACGACGCGATCGTGCAGGACCCGATCGGGCCGTCGCACTTCGACCCGGAGGGCAAGGGCCACCGGGGCCGCGACGCGATATCGGCGTTCTGGGACAAGGCGATCGCACCCACCGACAAGATCGAGTTCAATTTCTCCGACACTTTCCAGTGCGGTGATGAGGAAGCCAACACCGGCAACATCACGATCACCATGGCCGGCCACCAGATCGTCACCGAGGGCGTCTTCACCTACCGGGCCAACGAGGCGGGGCAGCTGGTCGCGCTGCGCGCGTACTGGGAGTTGGACCGCGCTGCGGCGAGTGCCCGCAAGCTCTAGTCCGGCTCCACCGGCTCCAGACCTTCGCGGTAGCGCTGCGCCAGATCCTGATAGTACTTCGGGTTCGCGTCGATCCACATCTGCGCGCCGGTACCGGCGATCGGTCCTTTGACGACGGCCGGAGAGCCGACCACCAGCACCCCGTCGGGAATCTTGGTGCCGGACAACACAGTCGCGCCGGCGGCAACCAGGCTGCGGCTGCCGATCACCGCGCCGTCGAGCACCGTGGCGTGGTTGCCGATCAGCGCCTCCGCGCCGACGTGCGCCCCGTGCACCAGGCACATGTGCGCCACCGTCGCACCGGGGCCGATGTCCACGGGAACACCCGGCGGGACGTGCAGCACCGAACCGTCCTGAATGTTGGCTCCCTCGCGAACCACGATGGGTGCGTCGTCGGCGCGCAGAATGGCACCGAACCAGACCGATGCGCCGGCGGCGACGGTCACGTCTCCGATCAGGGTGGCGGTGGGCGCGACGAAGGCGGTCGGGTCGATCCGCGGCGAGCGCCCGTTGAAGGAGTACAGCTGCATCGTCCACATATACCAGGACTAAAGACCCTGAACCAGCAGGCCTTATTGCGCAAACAGGCGTCAAAACTGTAACGTGTTCTAGTTAGAAGCTAAGGGTTGGAGGCAACAGGTGAGCACTGACAGCGCTGAGGTCGGCGTCCGCGAAATCGACACCGGGACACTGCCGGATCGGTACGCCAGGGGCTGGCACTGCCTCGGCCCGGTGAAGGACTTCCAGGACGGCAAGCCGCACGCGATCCACGCGTTCGGCGCCAAGCTGGTGGTGTTCGCCGACTCGCACGGTGACCTGCACGTTCTCGACGCCTACTGCCGTCACATGGGCGGTGACCTGAGTCGCGGCACCATCAAGGGCGACGAGGTCGCCTGCCCGTTCCACGACTGGCGCTGGGGCGGCGACGGACGCTGCAAGCTGGTCCCCTACTCCAAGCGGACCCCGCGGGTGGCGCGCACCCGGTCGTTCCCGACCGACGTCCGTGGCGGCCTGCTGTTCCTGTGGCACGACCCGGAGGGCAACCCGCCGCCGGACGAGGTCCGGATCCCGGAGATTGCCGAGTGGGGCAGCGACGACTGGACCGACTGGCGCTGGAACTCCATGGTGATCGACTCCAACTGCCGCGACATCATCGACAACGTCACCGACTTCGCGCACTTCTTCTACATCCACTACGGCCTGCCCACCTCGTTCAAGAACGTCTTCGAGGGCCACATCGCCTCGCAGTACCTGCATAACGTCGGACGTCCGGACATCCCGGGCCTGGGTACCGCCTACGGCGAGTCCGAACTCGATTCGGAGGCCTCGTACTTCGGCCCGTCGTTCATGATCAACTGGCTGCACAACAGCTACGGCGGCTTCAAGGCCGAGTCGATCCTGATCAACTGCCACTACCCGATCAGCCAGGACCAGTTCCAGCTGATGTGGGGAGTCATCGTGCAGAAGCCCAAGGGCCTGGACGAGGCGACCACCGACAAGCTCGCCGACGTGATGACCGACGGTGTCAGCAAGGGCTTCCTGCAGGACGTCGAGATCTGGACCCACAAGAGCCGGATCGAGAACCCGCTGCTGGTCGAGGAGGACGGCGCGGTCTACCAGCTGCGCCGCTGGTACTCGCAGTTCTACGTCGACGCCGCCGACGTCACCCCGGAGATGACCGATCGGTTCGAGATCGAAATCGACGCGACGGTGGCCAACGAGAAGTGGAACGCCGAGGTCGCCGACAACCTGCGGGAGCAGGCCGACGCCGAGACCGTCAACGCGGAGTAACACCGCTATGGCTCCCGAGGTGCCCGAGGTCGAAGATCTGGCCCGGTCCATGCTGATGCTCTACGGCCCCCACGATGACCATGACGACCACGTCGACGAGCCGGCGGGCGAGTCCGGCCCCGACACCCGCTACGCGCGGCAACCACTGTTCCCGGTCGATCCGGACCGTTACGAGGCGATTCGTGCTGCGACCGAACGAGATTCGGACCGCTACCTGCATTCGGGCTTGGTGCCGGTGGAGTGCCGGCACTGCCGCGCCACCGTCGAGGTGAAGAAGCTCGGGCCGGGATACACCTCGGTGCAGTGGAATTCGGCTGCCGTGAGCCAGTGCGCGTACTTCCACGCCGAACGCGAGGCCGGTCACGACAGCAGCCGTAACCGCGGTTGCCCCAACCTGGGTAAAAGCATTCGACACGCCATCGCCGAGGGGAGCCTGGAGGAGACGTCCAGCGCTCCCCCGCCCGGCGACGGAATCGACTAGGGCCTCACAGGCCGGCGAAGCGCTCCCGAACCTGCTCGGCGGTCAGACCGTAGTCCTCCAGCGCGTAGTGGTGCTTCGGCGCGCGCGGGCCGGTCTGGCTGGCCGCGTAGTCCTCGTCCATCGCCTGGCTGGCCTCGTCGGACAACGCGATACCGAACCGGTCGTAGATTCCGGACGCCGTGGCCACCGGATCGGCTACGAACTCGCGGTAGTCGATGTCACAAAACTGCGCCGGATCATATTTGGCGCGTTGACTGTTGAACAGTTCCAATCCGCGGGCCCAGGTCTCCATCTCGTCGATCCCGATCTGCGCGCCGACGAACGTACCCGACTGGCCCTCGGTGGTGTGCTGAGCAAGTGAGCACATCGACGCCAGGATGGTCTCGGGCGGCCGATGGCATTGCACCACAAGAGCATCCGGGTACACGGCCATGATCGCATCGAGCGCGAACAGGTGGCTCGGGTTCTTGAGCACCCACCGCTTACCCGGGTCGTTCAACCCGATCAGCTGCAGGTTGCGGCGATGCCGCCGGTACGACGGCGTCCAGTCCCGCTCGGAGAGCCACCGCGAATAGCTCGGCAGGTGCGCCAGCGTCTCATAGGACACCGAGTGCAGCGACTGCCGCAGCAGCTGCCAGCACTCCTCCAGACCGTCGGCGGTCATGAAGTGCAGCCCGGTGTAGTCCGGGTTCTCCTCGTGATGCCGGGCGAACTGGGCCTGCATCTGCTGGTACACCGGGTTGGCGTCCCAGGTGTCGCGGGGCGGGCGGGGCTGAGGGAACTCGGCCAGCCACATCTCCAGACCCTGATGCTGCGGGTCGGCTCCCAACAACCGGTGCAGGGCGGTGGTTCCGGTGCGGGGCAACCCGGTGACGAAGATCGGCCGCTCGACGGCGACGCGCTCGTACTCGGGATGCGCATTCCAGCCGGCCTGCGACAGCAACCGGGCAACCAGCGCACCGCGCAGGAAGAACCGGTTCATCTTGCTGCCCAGCTCGGTCAGATCGGCCTCATGGGCGTAGGAGTCCAACAGCACGCCGAGCGCTTCGCGGTAGTCGTCGTCATCCGGCCCGAAGTCATCGAGACCGACCATCTTGGTGGCCGAGGCGTGCAGGTCCTCGACGGTGCCGACATCGGTGCGTTCGGCCATCAGTTGTGGTACTCCCCGCAGTTGACGTCGATGACCTGACCGGTGATGCCACTGGACAGATCGCTGGCCAAGAACAGCACCGCCGAGGCCACTTCGTCCTCGGTGGGCAGCCGCTTGAGGTCGGAGTTGGCGGCGGTGGCGGCATAGATCTGCTCGACGGTGGTGCCGTACTTGCCGGCCTGGTGGGCGAAGTAGCTCTGCAGCGTGTCACCCCAGATATAGCCGGGCGCAACGGAGTTGACCCGGATGCCCTGCTCACCGAGCTCAGAGGCCAGCGACTGCGACATCGCCAGCAGCGCGGCCTTGGCCATCTTGTAGGCGCCGTACTTGGGCTGCGAGTGCCGGATCACCATCGAGTTCAAGTTGACGATCGAGCCGTTGGCCGCCGCCAGCGCCTCGGTGAAGCCCTGCGTCAGGCGCAGTGCGCCGAGCCCGCTCAGCTCGATGGCGTCACGGATGTGCTGGAAGCTGGTCTGCGCCAACGGTTTCATCGACGGGACCCGGAAGGCGTTGTTGATCAAAACGTCGATGTGGCCGTACTCGGCGGTGGCAGCGTTCACCAGGTTGGCGACCGCGTCATCGTCGGTGATATCGGCCGGAACGGCCAGCGCGCGACGGCCGACGGCCTTGATCTGCTGCGCCACCTCTTCGAGGCGGTCGGCACTGCGCGCGACCAGCACCAGGTCGCCGCCTTGCGCCGCGATTCGGTGCGCCAGCGTGCTGCCGAGCCCCGGCCCGACCCCACTGATCACCGCTACCTTGCCGTCGAGCATTCCGGTCATCTTCTACCCCAGCATCCTGTTTGCGATCTGTTGCTGCCGCAAGGCGATTCGCGCCCGCCAGCCTTCTTGGGAAATCTTGTTGTGGTCGTAGAACGGCAGCGCCTCCGGTACCGTGTCGACGTCGACCAGTTCGACGGTGGGGCCGTCGGCCTCGGTCAGCTCGCGTGACACGCGCTGCCAGCGGAACTGCAGGAAGCCCTTGCGGTGGCCCAGCGTCTCGACCCAGTTGGTGACGCCGGGGTCCGTGTCAGAGACCACGATGCGGATCTTGCCGTCCGGATCCGCCTGCGCCTGAGTACCGTTGAGTGAGGTCTGATGGTTGATGTAGTCCAGCGAGATGTACCACAGGCTGCCGAGCTGGAACCCGAGGTAGGGCGCGTCGGTCACCGGCAGGGTGATCACCAGCGCCTGGCCGGGCGCCAACTCGTAGTGTCCGGCCGACGAGTACTGGGTGGCCAGACCGCCGGGAGTCAGCCGGGGTGCCACCATCGTGTTGACCGGCAGGTTCAGGTAGAACCACCCCGGGAACGCCAGCCAGGTCTTCACCCGGTTGATCAGTTGCTTACCCGCTGCCGCATAGCGCCTCTCGACGAGCTCACGGGTCAGCGGAGGCGGCGCCGTGCCGACGGTGTCGGTGCGCGAGATCGCCAACGTTCCGCGCTGGGCGGCCCAGTCATTGTAGACCTCGCGGATCACCAACTGCGCCGGCTTCTTCGGGCGGAACCGCCAGGTGAAGCTGCCGTCGTCGGCGACATCGAGCTCGCGGTCGTCGAAAGCCGCCTCGCTGGCCGGCACGTTGTCGTCGGTGTATTCGCCGCCGAGCAGCTGGAAGCTCAGGTCGGTGGTGCTGCCCCGCCGGCCGGTGACGACGTAGTCGTGGTCGGGACGCACGACAGTGCCGAAGTACAGCGTGTCGGGGTTGTCCAGCCCCATCTTGGTGAACGGTCCGGTTCCCGACATCAGAAACGGATGGTCGCGTTCGGAGTTGAACGCCGCGTGCACACACGCTTCGACACCACCGGCCAGATACTGCAGACCTTCGAGCAGGTCGGCCTCGGTCTCGATGTGCGGCGCCGCGGCGACCAGCTTCTCGGCCTCGGCGATCGCGGCCGACAGTGGCTCGGAGTACATCACGCAGCACCCTCCTGGTTCAATATTGGACCAATTCGGTAGATATCTCGAACCGAGATTAGCCGGTCGGGGTAGCATGCTGCAATGGCTGTGCCTGAACAAGCGGCGACCGCGGCTCGGTCATCACCGCCGACCGAGCGGGTGGTGACCATCCTGGACTTTCTGGCGCACCACCCCGACCAGCGCTTCGGCCTGTCCGAACTGGCCCGCCGCACCGGCCTGTGCAAGCCGACCTGTCTGGGTATCGCGACGACCCTGACCGCGGCGGGTTACCTGATGCGTGACGATCCGGACAAGACCTATCGACTCGGTCCGGGGCTGATCTCGCTCGGACGCGCCGCCCAGCAGTCGCTGCGGGTCGGACCCGGGGCCCGCGAGCAACTGCTGCGGCTCTCCGAGGACTTCGCCACTTCCGCCGCGCTGAGCGCGGTGGTCGACGATCGGATCACCGTGCTGGAACTGGTCGCCGCGCCCGATGCACATCTGGGCGTGCAGGCCGGGCAGAGCTATCCGTTTGCACCGCCGGTGGGGCTGATGTTCGTGCTCTGGGACGACGCCGCCCTGCGGGACTGGCTGGCCCGCCAGCCCACGGTCCCGTTGCGCGCCGAAAGCGAGCGGCTGCGGCGCGTGGTGGACGAATGCCGGGCCAACGGCTACCTGGTGGAGCGGCTGACCCCGGGCGGGCAACGGCTTTACGGCCTGATGGCCGGTCTGCCCAGCGACCTGCCCGACGAATTGCGGGCGCTGCTGGGCGAATTGGTCTCCGATATCGGAGAGCGGGTGTACCTGCGCGGCGAGGCCGGCGGCCGGGGCCGCCACGACATCAGCGTCATCTCCGCCCCGATCTTCGACCATCACCAGCGCCAGGCGATGGTCGTGTCACTGCACGCCCACCGTGGGCTCACCGACTCCGAGATCACCCGGTGGGCCCGCGGGCTGATGCGCGCCGCCGACGCGCTCACCGCGCAACTCGGCGGGACCAAGCCGAAGCCGCCGTCATGACCCTGACGTCGGCCGACCGGCTGGACCTGTCCGGACTGGTGCACCGCTACGCCGGCTACGTCGACGCCCGACGGTTCGGCGATCTCGCCGAATTGTTCACCGTCGACGCGGAACTGGTGACGCCCAAGCCCCCGGAACACCTCGAACCGTGCGTGCGTCACAACGGGCACGCCGGGGTGCTCGACGCGATGGCGGGACTGGCCGGGATCACCCGGACCCACCACGGCATCCTCGGGGAGATCTACACCTCCGAGAACGATGCCACCGACACGGCGACCGGCGACATCACCGGCGTGGCGCACCACTGGATCGAGGCCGACGGCACCGTCACCGACCACATCTGGCACCTGCGCTACCGTGACGTCTACCAACGCGTCGGGCCGGCGTGGCGGATCGCGGCGCGCGCCTTGACCATCGATGCGATCGAGACCCGAACGACACGGCAGGTGCGATCATGACCAGGCCCCAGATCTCGCTGCAGCTCAAGACTTTCACCGACGATCCCGACCATGACTGGGACGCCACGCTGGCGTTGGGCCGGGCAATGGACGCCGCCGGAGTGGACCGTGTGGTGGTCTCCGATCACGTGGTGTTCGGCGAGAACCCGGACGCCTACGCCGACCCCCGGCTCGGCGGGATCACCGGCGGCCGCCAGCCCACCGGGCCCGACGGGCAATGGCTGGACCCACTGATCGTGCTAACCGCGCTGGCGGCCACCACCACCGGAATCCGTTTAGGCACCGCAATCCTTTTGGCGGCGCTGCGCCGTCCGGCGGTGCTCGCCAAGGAGTTGGCCACCCTGGACGTGCTCTCGGGCGGGCGGCTGGATCTCGGTGTGGGGGTCGGTTGGCAGCGCGAGGAGTACGAGGCCGCGGGGTTGGCCTTCGAGAGCCGTGGGCGGCTGCTCGATCACACCCTGGAGGTGTGCCAGTCGCTGTGGACCGAGCAGCGCAGCAGCTACCACTCCGCGGAACTGTCCTTCGACAATATCCACCAGATGCCCAAACCAGTTCAGTCACAAGGTGTTCCGATCTGGGTCAGCGGTACGGTGAACGACGCGGTGGCGCGCCGGCTGGCCCGGTTCGGCACCGGCTGGATCCCTTGGGGCCCGGCGATGCGCGACCCGGCCGACGCCATCGCCGCGATGAAAGACCGGATCGGCACCCTCGGCGGCGACCCGGCCGGCCTGCAGGTGCTGGGCCACGCCACCACGGTCAAGGGCCCGGACGGCGCACTGGACACCAAGGCCACCGCGGCCGGCGCGCCGGCACTGGTGGCCGCCGGCGTCACCGACGTGCGGGTGACCTGTTCCCTGCCGCGTGACATCGGCCGGGCAGGCGATCTGTTGCACGAACTCGTCGAAGCGTTCCGCTCCGCAACCGATTAGGGAGAGTCATGGAAAAGGTCATGATCGTCGCGCAGAAAGCCGACCTCAGCGAGGCGTGGTGCCAGAATCTGCGCGGTCCCATCGCCGCACAGCTGCTGGACCTGGGACTGCCGGGAGTCGTGGTCAATGTGCGCGACGAACCGGTGCGCGACTCCATGCTGGCCCTGACCACTCTGGATCCGCCGGCTGCCGCGGTCATCAGCCTGTGGACCCAACGGTATTACAGCGAGGCGGCCCAGGCGGCCATCGCATTGATAGCAGCCGAATCCGATTCGGCGGCAGCCTATCTGGTGACCGAATCGATTCCCATGCCGCCGCCGGACCCGGGCGAGGGCCGTCGTACCCCGGGCATGGCCAACGTCGCGCTGCTGCGCCGGCCGGACGATCTGGACGAGGCGACCTGGCTGCACCGCTGGCACATCGACCACACCCAGGTCGCCATCGACACCCAGGCCACCTTCGGCTACACCCAGAACGCGGTGGTCCGCCCGCTCACTCCGGACGCACCGCGCATCGACGCCCTGGTCGAAGAACTGTTCCCCGAGGCCGCGGTGTCGGACCCGTACGCGTTCTACGGCGCCGCCGACCAGGCCGATCTCAGCGATCGGGTGGGCCGGATGGTCGCCAGCGTCTCGCGGTTCGGCGCGAACCAGAACATCGACACGGTGCCCACCAGCCGCTACGTCTTTCGGACGCCGTTCCTCACACGCACTGCTGAGACAGCGTGATCAGCGCCTGGCGCACGTGCGGGTGGCGTTCGAGATAGGACAGCACCGGGTTCGGAGCTCCGGGATCTTCTTGCCGTCCTTTCGCGTCCAGCTCGGCCCGGACGTCCGGGTGCCGGTTCAAGTAGCCGTCGACGCCCTCGCCGAACGTCTGGTCGCACTGCGGTGCGGCGTTCGCTACCGGTGCCAGCAGCCCGGCCACGCTCAGCAGGCCAACGGCAATCGCTCGCGTAATTGCGTTCATCACTCGACCGTACGCCCGTGCTCAGTTCACGCTGGCCAGCGCGAACGGCAGCACCTGCGGCGCACCGGCGGCACGCAGCACCCGAGCCGCCATCGTCAGCGTCCATCCGGTGTCGGTCACGTCGTCGACCAGCAACACGGGCCCGCCCGGCCCGAGTTCGGCCGGCTCCTGCCACGAACCGTGCAGGGCGGCCACCCGGTAAGCCGAGTTGGCGGCCGTCACCGCCCGCCGCCCGGCCGGGTAACGCAGGGTGCCCAGGTAAGTCAGCCGGCCGAGCTCGGCCAGCCGCTCAGTCAGCGTCCCGATCAGCACGGGGTGCGTGGCCGAGTCCAGCCCCATCACCGCGGTGGGCCGTTCCTGCCAGTCCCAGCTCGCCAGGACCGCAACCGCCGCCCGCACCACCTCGTCGGGCACCGGCTGATCCGGCTCGTCGAGCAGCCGGCGCAGCCGGGGGCCCCAGCCCAGATCTGTCAGTCGGCCGATGACCCGGCCGGGTTCCGGCCCGTCGACGATCCGGCCGGACAGCTCAACACCCAGTCGCGCCAGGCCTGAGGGCCATTGGCGGCGCGGGGTGATCTCCACCCCGGGGCGCATCAGCCGGTCCCGGGTGGCCGCGGCGGCCGCGGCATCCACCGCCCCGTCGAACCGCGACCCGGCGCAGTTGTCGCACCGCCCGCAACGCTCGCCTTCGGCCAGCTGCGGGTCGTTGAGCTGGGCGCGCAGGAAGCTCATCCGGCAGCCGTCGGTGCTCTGGTAGTCGAGCATGGCCTGCTGCTCGGCCCGGCGCAGCGCTTCGAGTGTGCGGTAGCGCTGCTCGTCGTAGCTCCAGGGCGCCCCGGTGGCCAGCCAGCCGCCCTTGACCCGGCGCACCGCACCGTCGACGTCGAGAACCTTGAGCACCACCTCCAGTCGCGACCGGTTCAAGTCGACCAGCGGCTCCAGGGCCGGCGTCGACAGCGGCCGGTCTTGGGACAGCTCGCCGATCACCTTGCGCACCAACGCCTCCGACGGGAAGGCCAGCGACGCGAAGTAGCGCCAGATGTCCTGATCCTCTACACCGGGCAACAGGACGACCTCGGCACTGTCCGTGGAGCGCCCGGCTCGGCCCACCTGCTGGTAGTAGGCGATCGGCGACGACGGCGCACCCAGGTGGATCACGAAACCGAGGTCCGGCTTGTCGAAGCCCATCCCCAGCGCCGAGGTGGCGATCAACGCCTTGACCCGGTTGGCCAGCAGGTCGGCCTCCAGCTGCTCCCGATCGGCCGAGTCGGTCGAACCGGTGTAGGCGGCTACCGCGAACCCCTGCGCGCGCAGGTCAGCAGCCACGTCATGGGCCTGGGCCACGGTCAGGGTGTAGACGATCCCGGAGCCCGGCAGCTCGCCCAGGTGGGTGCCGATCCACGCGGCGCGCTGCGCCGGGCCGCCGGCGGCCACCACCGACAGCCGCAGCGATTCGCGGTCCAGGCCGCCGCGCAGCACCAGCGTGTCGCCGCCGCCGACCCCGAGTTGCCCGGCGACGTCGTCGACCACCCGGTCGTTGGCGGTGGCGGTTGTCGCCAGCACCGGGACGCCGGCCCCCAGCTCGGCGATCAGAGTGCGGATGCGCCGGTAGTCCGGCCGGAAGTCGTGCCCCCAGTCCGAGACGCAGTGCGCCTCATCGACCACCACCAGCCCGGCGCGGGCCGCCAGCGACGGCAGCACCTCGTCGCGGAAGTCCGGGTTGTTGAGCCGTTCCGGGCTGACCAGCAACACGTCGAGATCGCCCGCGGCGACTCGGCTCTGCACGTCGGCCCACTCGGTGACGTTCGCCGAGTTGATGGTGGCGGCATGCACCCCGGCCCGCTGCGCGGCGTCAACCTGGTTGCGCATCAGCGCCAGCAGCGGCGAGACGATCACCGTCGGCCCGTGCCCGCGGGCCCGCAGCAGCTTGGCCGCGATGAAGTACACCGCCGACTTGCCCCAGCCGGTGCGCTGCACCACCAGGGCACGGCGGCGCTGGACCACCAAGGCCTCGATCGCCGCCCACTGATCGTCGCGCAGCCGCGCGTCCGGACCGGCGAGCTGCTCCAGGATCGCCTGGGCTTCGGCACGATCGATCGGGGTACTCACCCGCCCCATCGTGCCCGAGGGCCCCGACAACCTATTTTCCGGCGGCCCGCTCCCGCTGAATCTCCAGCGCGATGTCGATCAGCTGGTCCTCCTGGCCGCCGATCAGCTTGCGCTGGCCGACGCGCAGCAACAGTTCGTGGGCGGGCACCCCGTAGCGCTCACCCTGGCGCACCGCATGCTTGAGGAAGCTGGAGTACACCCCGGAGTAGCCCATGACCAGCGCGTTGCGGTCCAGCACGCACTCGGCGGGCATCGCCGGGCGCACCACTTCTTCGGCGGCGTCGGCGATGTCGAAGAAGTCGATGCCGGTCTTGACGCCGATCTTGTCGAACACCCCGATCAGCGCCTCGACCGGCGCGTTACCCGCGCCCGCACCGAAACGGCGGACCGAACCGTCGATCTGCTTGGCGCCGGCGCGCACCGCCTCCACCGAGTTGGCGACACCGAGCCCGAGGTTCTCGTGCCCATGAAAACCAACTTGAGCATCCGACCCCAATTCGGCGACCAGCGCCGACACCCGATCGGCCACGCCCTCGAGCACCAGCGCACCGGCGGAGTCCACCACGTAGACGCACTGACAGCCGGCATCGGCCATGATCCGGGCTTGGGCGGCCAGCTTCTCCGGCGAGATGGTGTGGGCCATCATCAGGAACCCGACGGTCTCCAGACCCAGCTCGCGGGCCAGCCCGAAGTGTTGGATCGACACATCGGCCTCGGTGCAGTGGGTGGCGATCCGACAGATCGAGCCACCGTTGCCCTGCGCCTCCTTCATGTCTTCCTTGGTGGCCACCCCGGGCAGCATCAGGAAGGCGATCTTGGCGTCCTTGACGGTCTGCGCGGCCAGGGCGATCAGCTGCTGGTCGGGGGTCTTGGAGAACCCGTAGTTGAAGCTCGATCCGCCCAGCCCGTCGCCGTGGGTGACCTCGATGACCGGAACCCCGGCGGCGTCCAGGGCGGCGACGATCGCGGCGACCTCGTCCTTGGTGAACTGGTGACGCTTGTGGTGGCTGCCGTCGCGCAGCGACGTGTCGGTGATCCGAACGTCCCAGAATGCTTCGCTCATTTCGCGCCTCCAGCCTTCGCCGCCACCATCTCGCGGGCGATCTCCTCGCCCACCTTGGTGGCGGCCGCGGTCATGATGTCCAGGTTGCCCGCGTACGGCGGCAGGTAATCGCCGGCGCCCTCGACCTCGACGAACGTCGTGACCACGGCGCGCCCGCCGGAGTTCAGCGACGGCTCGTCGAACTGCGGCTCGTTGAGCAGCCGGTAGCCGGGCACGTAGGTCTGCACCTGCTCGACCACGCTGAGGATCGACTTGGTGATCGCATCGCGGTCGATGTCCTCGGGGATCTGGCAGAAGATGGTGTCGCGCATGATCATCGGCGGGTCGGCCGGGTTCAAGATGATGATCGCCTTGCCCTTCTGCGCGCCGCCGATGGTCTCCACGCCACGCGAGGTGGTCTTGGTGAACTCGTCGATATTGGCGCGGGTGCCCGGACCGGCCGACACACTGGCGACGCTGGCCACGATCTCCGCATACGGCACGGTGCCGCCCTGCTCCTTCACCGCACGAGTCACCGCGTAGACGATCGGGATGGTCGCCTGGCCGCCGCAGGTGATCATGTTGACGTTCGGGGCGTCCACATGCTCATGCAGGTTTGCCGGCGGGATCACCGCCGGGCCCACCGCGGCCGGGGTCAGGTCGATCGCCCGGATGCCGGCGGCCTCGTACTTGGGCGCGTACGCCTTGTGCACGTAGGCACTGGTGGCCTCGAAGACGAAGTCCGGCTTCTCATCCTGGGCCAGCAGCCAGTCGGCCCCCTCGGCCGAGGTCTCCAGGCCCAGTTTGCGGGCTCGGGCCAGACCCTCGCTGTCGGGGTCGATACCGATCATCCAGCGCGGCTCCAGCCAGTCCGAGCGCAGCAGCTTGTACAGCAGGTCGGTGCTGATGTTGCCCGACCCGACGATTGCGACACTGGCTTTCGATGCCATGGCCAACCTCCTCTATTTGAACGAAAGGTGCACCGGGCCGAGGTGATCGAATTCGGCGACGAATTCATCCCCCGGCCGGGCATCGATGGCACGCGTGCACGAACCCGGCAACACGATATCGCCGGCCTTAAGCCGGACACCGAAGCTCTCCACCTTGCGGGCCAGCCAGGCCACCGCGGTCACCGGGTTGCCCAGCACCGCGTCACTGCGGCCCTCGGCGATCACCTCGCCGTTGCATTTCAGCGCGGCGTTGATGTTCTTGACGTCGACGTCGCCCGGGGCGACCCGGCCCTTGCCGAGCACGAATCCGGCCGACGAGGCATTGTCGGCGATGGTGTCGCAGAGCTTGATCTTCCAGTCGGTGATCCGGGTGTCGATCAGCTCGATCGAAGGAACGACCGCCTCGACTGCGGCCAGCACGTCGTCCTCGGTGCAGTCCGCGCCGGGCAGATCCGCACCGAGGATGAAGCCGACCTCCACCTCGATCCGCGGATACAGGTAGTTGGCGGTGGGCACCGGGGTTTCTTCGAACACCTGCATCTCGTTGAGCAGATGCCCGTAGTCGGGCTCGTCGACGCCCATCATCTGCTGCATCGCCAGGCTCGACAGGCCGACCTTGTGCCCGACGACCCGGGCGCCCTCGGCGATGCGCTGACGGATGTTGATCAGCTGGATCTCGTAGGCGTCGACGACGTCGATGTCGGGGTGTGCCGCCGTCAGCGGGGAGATGGAGATTCGGCTGCGCTCGGCTTGCGCCAAGTCGGCGGCGAGTTCGTCGCGGATCGCGGCGCTGAGCATCTTCGGAGGTCCCCTCGGCTGGTGGTGAGCGGGCGAAAGAGCCGCTAGCGGCAATTCTATAACGTGTTCTAACTTTTGGCTCGGGCGGTCCCGTACGATCCGGCAGCGACGGAGAGCCGGCGGCATGATCGCCACCGGCCCCCGCCGAACACCACAGAATCCCGAACTAGGACTTGCCGGTGTAGTCGACGTTCCAGTGCTTGATGCCGTTGAGCCAGCCCGACCGCAGCCGCGCGGGGCTCTCCAGCGGCCGCAGGTCCGGGATGTGGTCGGCGATCGCGTTGAACATCAGGCCGACGGTCATCCGGGCCAGGTGGGTGCCGATGCAGTAGTGTGCACCGGTGCCGCCGAAGCCGACGTGCGGGTTGGGGTCGCGCAGGATGTTGA
>NZ_CP084028.1:3748331-3760576 GCF_020181595.1 [Mycobacterium] vasticus
GATGTCGGCCTCGATCAGCGTGGTGACGATGTCCTGGCCGGGGTTCGCCCGCTTCTTCTCGGCCAGCTGCAGCCCGTAGGTGATGATCTCCAGCGCGGAGGCCGCCGGGTCGTAGTGGGCATACTCTGGGTCGTCGTAGGACGTCATCTGGTTGGTCCAGTTGAAGAGCTTGCCGCGGTCCTCCTGCGGCACCCCCATCAGACCGGCGATGGCCTGCAGCGGCAGCTCGGAGGCCACCTCCACCACGAAGTCACCGGATCCCTTGGCCAGCGCCTCCTTGGCGATGGCCTGCGCCCGCTGCTCGAGCTGATCGTGCAGCGGCAGGATGTGGCGCGGAGTGAAGCCGCGCGAGACGATCCGGCGCAGCCGGGTGTGCCGCGGCGCGTCCTGATTGAGCATCAGGATGCGCTGCGCATCGATCGCGTCGCGGGTGATGTCGTCGTTGAACCGCGGGATGGCGGTGTTGACCTCGCTGGAGAACACCTCGTCCAGCCGGGACACCTCTTTGACGTCCTCATGGCGGGTGACGGCCCAGTAGCCGCCGTCGTTGAACCCGCCCACGCCGTCCGGCTGCTCGATCCACTTGATCGGCTCATTGGTGCGCAGGGCAGCAAGCTCCTGGTCCGGAATGCGTTCCGCGTAGATCTCGGGATCGGTCGGGTCGAAACCCACGGGACAACTGGGGATTGTGGGGCTGGCCACGATGTCAACTCCTTGCTCAAGGCGTATGCAACACGACAGATACTAGTGCCAGTAAAACATGGTTCCGCCGCAGACGAAAGGCAGGAAAGGGTCCTCGCCGGTCACTAAACTGAAACGCGTTCTATCGAATGGTCGATAAGGCCGGAGGCGGCCGACCCGGCGGGCAACCGCAGGATAGCGCGCCGCCATCCCGGCTCCCCCGGCGCCGACACCACCAGCCAACTGGCGTACGGGCGGGGCAATTCTATAACGTGTTCTACATGGCCGAGCAGGAGTACGACGTCGTCGTGGTCGGAAGCGGTGGCGCCGGTATGGTCGCCGCCCTCACCGCCGCCCACCAGGGATTGTCAACCATTGTGATCGAGAAGGCCGCCCACTTCGGCGGTTCGACCGCCCGTTCCGGCGGCGGTGTGTGGATCCCCAACAACGAGGTGCTCAAGCGCGCCGGGGTCAAGGACGACGCCGAAGCCGCCCGCACCTACCTGCGCGCCATCATCGGCGACGTGGTCTCGGCCGAGAAGATCGACACCTACCTGCAGCGCGGGCCGGAGATGATGTCGTTCGTACTGAAGAACTCGCCGCTGAAGATGTGCTGGGTTCCCGGCTATGCCGACTACTACCCGGAGCAGCCCGGCGGCAAGCCCACCGGTCGCTCGATCGAGCCGAAGCCGTTCAATGCCAAAAAGCTCGGCGCCGACATGGCCGGTCTGGAGCCGGCCTATGGCAAGGTGCCGCTGAATGTGGTGGTGATGCAGCAGGACTACGTTCGGCTCAACCAGCTCAAGCGCCACCCCCGCGGCGTGCTGCGCAGCCTGAAGGTCGGCGCCCGCACCATGTGGGCGCAGGCCACCGGCAAGAACCTGGTCGGGATGGGGCGCGCGCTAATCGCGCCGCTGCGTGTCGGCCTGCGCAACGCCGGGGTGCCGGTGCAGCTCAACACGGCACTGACCGATCTCTACGTCGAGGACGGCGTGGTGCGCGGCGTCTACGTCCGAGGTGCCGACGAATCCGCTGAGCCGCAGCTGATTCGGGCCCGCCGCGGGGTGATCCTGGCCAGCGGCGGTTTCGAGCACAACGAGCAGATGCGGGTCAAGTACCAGCGCGCTCCGATCACCACCGAGTGGACCGTAGGGGCGAAGGCCAACACCGGTGAGGGAATCCTGGCCGGCGAAAAGCTCGGCGCCGCACTGGACATCATGGAGGACTCCTGGTGGGGCCCGACGGTGCCGCTGCCCGGCGCGCCGTGGTTCGCCCTGTCGGAGCGCAACTCCCCCGGGTCGATCATCGTGAATATGTCCGGCAAGCGGTTCATGAACGAGTCGATGCCCTACGTCGAAGCCGTCCACCACATGTACGGCGGCGAGTACGGACAGGGCGCCGGCCCCGGTGAGAACATCCCGGCCTGGCTGGTGTTCGACCAGCGTTACCGCAACAACTTCATCTTCGCCGGATTGCAACCCGGACAGCGTATTCCGAAGAAATGGCTGGATTCGGGTGTGATCGTCACCGCCGACACCCTGGAGGAGCTGGCGACCAAGACCGGCGTGCCGCCGGCATCCTTGGTCGCGACCATCGAGCGGTTCAACGAGTTCGCCCGCACCGGTGTGGACGAGGACTTCCACCGCGGCGAGAGCGCCTACGACCGCTACTACGGCGACCCGACGAACAAGCCCAACCCGAACCTGGGCCAGATCACCCAGGGGCCGTTCTATGCGGCCAAGATGGTGCCGGGCGACCTGGGCACCAAGGGCGGGATCCGCACCGACGTCAACGGCCGCGCCCTGCGTGACGACAACAGCGTCATTGAAGGCCTTTACGCCGCGGGCAACGTCAGCGCTCCGGTGATGGGCCACACCTACCCGGGCCCCGGCGGCACCATCGGACCGGCGATGACGTTCGGTTACCTGGCCGCCCTGGACATCGCCGGCTCACAAACTGAGAGGGCATGAGACGTATGCCGATCAATCTCGACGACGCCCTGGGCGCGGAGTTCGGCGCGGTCGAATTCTCCTGGACCGCAACCAATGTTCAGCTCTACAACCTGGCGCTGGGCGCCGGGTCGGACCCGATGGATCCGCGTGAGCTGAGCTACGTCGTCGACGGCACCCCGCAGGTGCTGCCGACGTTCGGTTGCGTCGCCGCGTCGTTCAACGACGTCAACCCGCCCAAGGTGAGCTGGCCCGGCATCGAGATCGACTTGGCCAAGATCCTGCACGCCTCGGAGAAGGTCATCGTGCCGGCGCCGCTGCCGGCCTCCGGCAGCGCGCGGGCCGTCAGCCGGATCGTCGACGTCTGGGACAAGGGCAAGGCTGCCGTCGTGGTGCTGGAGACCACCGTCACCGGCACTGACGGCACCGCGCTGTGGACGCAGCAACGGTCCATCTTCGCCCGCGGCGAGGGTGGCTTCGGCGGTGAGCGCGGCCCTTCGACCGCCACCGAACTCCCGGACCGGGCACCGGATTTCGAGGTCGACATGCCGGTGGCGCCGGGACAGGCGCTGCTGTACCGGCTCTGCGGCGACCGCAATCCACTGCACTCGGACCCGGCGTTCGCCGCGGCGGCCGGTTTCGACCGCCCGATCCTGCACGGCCTGTGCACCTACGGCATGACCTGCAAGGCGGTCGTGGACAACGTCCTGGGCGGCGACGCCGGTGCGGTGCGCTCCTTCGGCGCCCGCTTCGCCGGGGTGGTGTTCCCGGGTGAGACCCTGCGGGCCAGGTTGTGGGACGACGGCTCACGGGTGGTGGGCACGGTGATCGCCCCCGGCCGCGACGACGCCACAGTGCTCGGTGACGTGGAGCTGGTTCGCGCCTAAGGGATCAGGGGCACGAGCTCGGCCAGGGCGTCTATCGCGCCCGGGAACATGTTCACCAGGTTCAGGCCGTTGAAGAAGATGGCCTCCGCCACGGGCGCAATGATGCCGAATCCGATTCCGAGTGGGATCAGCGCGGTGGCCGCGGCCAGCGCCTCGCCGATTCCTTCGAGCAGATTGCCGTCCGCGGCCTGCTCGGTGAGGAAACTGACCGCGACCGACGGCAGCGTGGTCAGCAGGGCGTTGAACGTGTCGGCGATCGGCAGCAGGGTCGCATAGTCGTTGGACACATTGGCGATGAACGCGTTGAAGATCTCGGTCGGCGACGAATCCCAGGTCACATTCGACAATGCGCCGGGGACGGCGTTCTGCAGCAGATCCAGGCCCACATGCAGGATCTGGCTCCACGACGGATCGGGGTCACCGACGGTGCCGCCGACCACCCGGTAGACGGTTTCCAGCAGCGGCTGCAGCGCCGGGGTGTCCAGGATCGAGCCGAGCCGATAGGTCGCCGGGTCCTGTAAGTCGTTGATGGCGTTGTTGATTCCCTGCTGCACCCCGTGGCCCAACGCGGTGGCGACATCCGCCCAGTTGAGATCGGCGGGGAACAGCCCGAAGGTGGTCGGCTCACTGGCGTCGGTGATCTCACACCAACTGTCGCTGATGCAGCCATAGCCCAGGTTCACCAGGATCGAGGTGGCCGGCGCCAGTAGGTCGTAGAGGGGTTGGCCTATCACCGGCAGAAACTGCAGCGGAGCCAGCAACGGCAGGCTGTCTGCCGGGATCATGTAATAGTTGGTCAACCCGCCGTCGGCGGTCGGCAACTCGATCGCACCCTGAATCTGCTCGGATGTCAGACCAAGGTAGCCGCCGTGCGAAAAACCCATGCCGAGAAAGGCGTTGAAGTCCGCGAGGATGTTGATCGGGTAACGCGGGAAATCGGCGAAGCCGTCATACTGGATGGTGTACATGTCGGTCGGGTAGAGGTCGGACGGGGTGGCACCACTGAACGTCAGACCGAAGCTGGGGATGGTCGGGCTGGCGCCGTCGATCGGCACATTGAAGCGTTCCAGGATGCCGCCGTCGGGGTTCGACGGGTTGCCGAGCATGACGAAGTGCACAAGGTCGCTGGGCACGCCCTGAGCGGCGAGCAGCGACATGGCCTGTGTCTCAACGGTTGCGCCCTGCGAGTAGGCGAAGACCACCACCGGGTTGGCGGCATCGATATGCCCGCCAGCGATCTGCTGGGTGATCGCGTCGGCCAGAATCCGGCCACCCTGGGCGAACGACTCGTCGGTGGTGAGGTTCTTGATCCCGGTCAGCGGCCATAGCGACTCGGGAGTGATGACGGGTTGCAGCGTGCCGTCGAAACCGCGCGGCGCCAGGTAATAGGTGTTGGCGGCGTCCACGTATCCCGCGGGCGGAACCGGCAGGCCACTGGCACCCACGACCAGCGCGGTGCCGTGCCCCAGCAGGGAGTCCGCGGTGTCGGCCCCGGCGAGCCGAATCGCCCGCGCGATCGAGTCCGGCGGTGCAGATCCCGCCGTGGGCGCCGCGGCCAGTCCGGCTCCTGCCACGGCGACACCGACGGCGACACAGATACGGAACAACCGGTCCATCGCGACCTCCCGCACTCCCGCCTGCGGCCCACCTGAATAGAACGGTACCGTAGCATTGCCGGACGGCGGAAAGCAACGGTGGCGTAAACTTTTGATCGCTATGGACACGACCCGGCCGCGACGCAAGTACTCGCCACGCCTGACGCGGGACCAGCGCCGCGAGCACTCGCTGGACGCGGCGCTGGAGGTACTCAGCGGGTGTGCCTTGCACGAATTGAGCATGGAGGCGGTCGCCGCCGCCGCCGGAGTTGCAAAACCCGTCCTGTACACCGCATTTCGTACTCGCGCCGAACTGGTCGATGCGCTGTTGAGGCGAGAACTCGGACACGGCATCGCCGAGGTTCGCGCCGCGATGCCCACCGACTTGGCCACGCTGGGACCGACCGGCGCCTACACCGCTACCATCGGTGCGTTTCTGCAGGCGGTGCTGAACAACCCGGCGCGCTGGCGGCTGATCCTGACGGTTCCGGACAGCGCGCCGCACGACTACCGCGACTCACTGCGCAGCTCACGTTCGGCAGTACTGGCTCAATCCGAGGAACTTGCCCGCGCCGCAGCCGCTTTCATGCCGCAGCTGGCGCGCCTGGACCCGGTGCTTCTCGGCCACACCATGCTGTCGTTCGCCGAGATGCTGGGCCGACTGGCCGCCCGCGACCCACAGACCTATCCGCGCGAACGCCTCGAGGAGTTCGTCGCCACCATGCTGTCGTTGGTGCCGGCCGAAGACGCGACGGCCTAACCCAGGATCAGACCCGACGTCGGCACGCCGGTGCCTGCCGTGACCAGCACGTGCTCGACGTTCGGCACCTGGTTGACCGAGGTGCCGCGCAGCTGACGCACACCTTCGGCGATCCCGTTCATCCCGTGCACGTAGGCCTCGCCAAGCTGGCCACCATGGGTGTTGATCGGCAGCCGGCCACCGAGCTCGATGGCCCCACCGGCGATGAAGTCCTTGGCCTCGCCGGGACCACAGAATCCCAACTCCTCCAACTGGATCAGCGTGTACGGCGTGAAGTGGTCGTAGAGCACCGCGGTCTGGATGTCGGCCGGCGCCAAACCGGACTGCGCCCACAACTGCCTGCCCACCAGCCCCATCTCGGGCAAGCCGAGCTCGTCGCGATAGTAGGAGTACATGGTGAACTGGTCGGCCCCGGAACCCTGCGCGGCCGCCTCGATGACCGCCGGACGCTGCTTGAGGTCTCGCGCCCGCTCAGGCGTGGTGACCACGATCGCCACCCCGCCGTCGGTCTCCTGGCAGCAGTCCAGCAGCCGCAACGGCTCAGCGATCCACCGCGAGTTCTGGTGATCCTCGATGGTGATCGGCTTGCCGTAGAAGTGCGCCTTCGGGTTGGTCGCCGCGTGCTTGCGGTCGGCCACCGAGACCACACCGAAATCCGCACTAGTAGCGCCGTATTCGTGCATGTAGCGGCGGGCGACCATCGCCACCGAAGCGGCCGGGGTGCTCAGGCCGTGCGGGTAGGACCAGCTGTACTCCACGCCGCGGGAGTCCGCGGTGCCGGTCAGCGCGGTCATCACCTGACCGAACCGGAACTCCGAGCGCTCATTGAAAGCGCGATACGCGACAACGCATTCGGCAACGCCGGTGGCCACCGCCATTGCGGCCTGCTGCACCGTCGCCGCGGCCGCGCCGCCGCCGTAGCCGATCTGCGAGAAGAACTTCAGCTCACCGACTCCGGTGGCCCGCGCCACGGCGGTCTCCAGGTTGGAGTCCATGGTGAAGGTGACCAGACCGTCGACGTCGGACGGTTTGAGACCGGCGTCGTCGAGGGCGTCGAGCACCGCCTCGGCGGCCAGACGCAGCTCACTGCGCCCGGATTCCTTCGAGAAGTCGGTCGCGCCGATCCCGGCGATGGCAGCCTTACCCGACAGCGACGACATCACTTCTCCCCGATGGTCAGTGTCGCCGTGGCGATCACGTGATCGCCAAGGCTGTTGTTACCGATGACTTTCACGGTTAGAAGAGGTCCGTCCGCTGTGTTTTCCACCGCGGTCACCTCACCGCTGAAGGTGACGGTGTCGTAGGCGTACCACGGCACGCCCAGCCGCAGCCCGATCGAGCGGATCACCGCGTTCGAACCGGCCCAGTCGGTGATGTAGCGCTGCACCAGACCGGTGTCGGTGAGGATGTTGACGAAGATGTCCTTGGACCCCTTGGCCTGGGCCTTGTCCCGGTCGTGGTGTACATCCTGGTAGTCCCGGGTGGCGATGGCGGTGGACACGATGAACGTCGGGTCGCCGTAGATCGCCAGCTCGGGCAGCTTGGTGCCCACTTGCACAGTCGGAGCGCTCATGCCCCGCCCCCTTCCACAGCCTCCCAGGCATACAGCGTCCACGCCGGACCCGCCTCACCGGCGGGGAAGTCGAGATAGGTTGCCCGAACCGGTATTCCGATCCGCACGGCGTCGGCGTCGACACCACGCAGCTCGCCGAGCATCCGCACACCCTCATCAAGTTCGACCAGTGCGATCACGAACGGACACGCGCGGCCCGGCACCTTGGGTGCGTGGTGCACCACGTAGCTGAACACCGTGCCCTTGCCCGAGGACACGACGTAGTCGGTCTCTTCGGTCTTGTCCTTCCACAGGGCCGGCACCGGCGGGTGCTGCAGGCTCCCGTCCGGACGGAGCTGCAGGCGCAGCTCGTGTGCGGCCACCCCGTCCCAGAAGTACTTCGAATCACGCGACCAGGACGGCCGCATCATCTTGTCGGGATCCAGATCCTCCGGCACCGCAACGGATTCAGACCGGTCTTTCGGCAGGAACTTCAGGATGCGCCAGACCATGTCGGCCACGCATTCCGCGTCTTCGCCGCCGTTCACCCACCAGCGGATCTTCTGGGTGACGAAGTAGCCCTCACCCAGGCCGGTGGTCTTGGGTCCGACGATGTCGGTCACCTCGGCGGTGACGCTGACCTCTTCACCGGGGCGCAGGTAGCGGTGGTAGGTCTGCTCGCAGTTGGTCGCCACCACCCCGACATAGCCTGCGCCGTCGAACAATTCCATGATCTTGCCCAGTGGGTCGTCGGCGGGACGCTCCCCACCCAGGCCCATCATCGTCCACACCTGGATCATCGCCGGCGGTGCGACGATCCCCGGGTGGCCGGCGGCTTGGGCGGCCGCCTCGTCGGTGTAGATCGGGTTGGCGTCGCCGATCGCGTCGACCCAGTGCCGAATCATCGGCTGGTTCACCGGATCCCGGCCGGTACGCGGCGCACTGCGGCCGGAGGCCAGAATCTGTTCGATCCCGGAGGAAATGTCGGTCATCGCCTCTCCTCGACTCATCGGGGCACCCTCGGGACTTTGAGGCCGGAGGCCGCGATCATCTCGCGCATCACCTCGTTGACCCCGCCGCCGAAGGTGATCACCAGGTTGCGCTTGGTCTGAGCGTCCAACCAGTCCAACAATTCCGAGGTCGCCGGGTCCGCCGGATTGCCATAGCAGCCGACCATCTCCTCGGCCAGCCGGCCGGCGTACTGGATGCGTTCGGTGCCGAACACCTTGGTGGCCGCGGCGTCGGCGACGTCGATGATCTCGCCTGCCGCGGCGACCTGCCAGTTCAGCAGCTCGTTGATGCGGAACATGGCGTGGATCTCGCCAAGACCGCGCTTGACGGCGTCATGCGAGATAGGCGTGACACCGTCGCCGCCGGGTGTGGTGGCCCATGCGTGCACCTTGTCGTAGATGGCGCCGAACCGGCCGGCCGGACCCAGCATGACCCGCTCGTTGTTGAGCTGGGTGGTGATCAGCTTCCAGCCGCCGTTCTCCTCACCGACCAGCATGTCGGCCGGAACCCGCACATCGGTGTAGTAGGTGGCGTTGGTGTGATGCGCACCGTCGGACAGGATCATCGGCGTGAATGAGTACCCCGGGTCCTTGGTGTCGACGATGAAGATCGAGATCCCCTTGTGCTTCACCGCGGTCGGATCGGTGCGGGCAGCCAGCCAGATGTAATCGGCATCATGCGCACCGGTGGTGAACACCTTCTGTCCGTTGATGATGTAGTGGTCACCATCACGAACCGCGGTGGTGCGCAACGACGCGAGGTCGGTGCCGGCCTCAGGCTCGGAGTAGCCGATCGCGAAATGCACTTCGCCGGCCAGGATCGCGGGCAGGAACTTCTTCTTCTGCGCCTCGTTGCCGTACACCTGCAGGGTCGGTCCGACGGTCTGCAGCGTCACCGCCGGCAGCGGAATGTCGGCGCGCTGCGCCTCGTTGACGAAGATCTGCTGCTCGATCGGCCCGAAGCCCAGACCACCGAACTCCTTGGGCCAGCCCACGCCGAGCTTGCCGTCACTGCCCATCCGCCGGATCACGGCCCGGTAGGCGTCATTGTGCCGGTCGACGGCCATCGCGGCGGCCTCGTCCCGCGAGATCAGGGTGGCGAAGTATTCCCGCAGCTCGGACTGCAGCTTGCGCTGCTCCGGGGTCAGATCGACGAACATTGTGCTCCAAGGGTTTCGAGGCGATTCGACCGACCGCCCAGCAGGCGGTTCAAGTCCTTGATCGAGGAGTAGTAGCGGTCCATCGGGTAGTCGATGTCCATGCCCATGCCGCCGTGCAGGTGATGACAGATCTGCATCATCGGCGGCGCCTGCGAGACGATCCAGTACCCGAGCACCGCCAGGTCGTCGCGGGTGTCCAGCCCGTTGGCCAACCGCCACACCACCGACGTCGCAGCCAGGGTGAGGGTGCGCGAGACGATGTAGACCTCGGAGAGCTGGGCGGCCACCGTCTGGAAGGTGGACAACGGCCGGCCGAACTGCTCGCGGCTGCCGACGTAGTCGGCGGTGAGCCGCAACGCGCCGGCCACCAGGCCGGCGGCGAACGCCCCGATCATCGCCAGCGCCAACTCGTTGACCCGGGCCACGGTGGCGCCGTCGAGCACCGCGTCGACGGCGGCGTCGGTGAACACCACCGCGTACTCGTCGCTGTGGTTGGCGGTCGGCGTCTTGGTCAACTGCACGCCGTCGGCCTTGGCCGAGATGACCGCCACCCCGGTGTCGGCGGTGACCAGGATCCACTCGGCCTGCTCGGCATACGCCACGCCGATCTTGGTGCCCGACAACCGGTTACCGGCCAACGTGACCGCGGGCCGCTCAGGCAGTGCCGCGGCGGGCTCGTCGAGCGCGGCGGTCAGCACCGAGCCCTTGGCCACACCGGCCAGGTAGCGGTCCTGCTGTTCATCAGAGGCCAGGTCCAGCAGCGGAACCAGTCCGAGGCCGAGGGTCGCCAATGCGGGACTGATGGTCCCGTGCCGACCGATCTCGGTGAGCGCCGTGGCCACCTCGGAGAGCCCGACACCGTCACCACCGAGCCGCTCCGGCACGCCGAGCGCCGTCACTCCCCCGGCGACCAGCGCCTCCCAACTGTTGTCCCGGTCGAGCACCGACGTGACGACGTCGGCGACGGCCTGCTGTTCCGGATCGGGACTGAAGTCCACCCCAAAATCTCCTTGAATCTAGTGAGCCACCGGGCATTTGCCGGTGTAGTCCATCTGCCAGTGCTTGATGCCGTTGAGCCATCCCGACCGCAACCGCTCCGGGGCGGCCAGCGGCCCCAGGTCCGGAACGTGGTCGGCCACCGCGTTGAAGATCAGGTCGATCGTCAACCGGGCCAGGTGCGTGCCGATGCAGTAGTGCGCACCGGTGCCGCCGAAGCCGACGTGCGGGTTGGGGTCGCGCAGGATGTTGAACTCGTGCGGGTTGTCGAACGCTTCCTCGTCGAAGTTGGCCGAGCGGTAGAACATCACCACCCGCTGCCCCTTGCGGATCTGCGCGCCGGACAGCTCGTAGTCCTCCAGGGCGGTGCGCTGGAAGCAGATCACCGGGGAGGCCCACCGCACGATCTCGTCCGCGGTGGTCTTGGGGCGCTCGGACTTGAACAGCTCCCACTGGTCGGGGTGCTCGGAGAAGGCGATCATGCCGTGGGTGATCGAGTTGCGGGTGGTCTCGTTGCCGGCCACCGCCAGCATCACCACGAAGAAGCCGAACTCGTCGTCGGAGAGCTTCTCGCCGTCGACGTCGGCGTTGATCAGCGTGGTGACGATGTCTTCACCCGGGTTCTCCGCCTTGGCCGCGGCCAGCTGCATGGCGTACTGGATCAACGCAAGCGACGACATCTGCGGGTCGATGTCGGCGTACTCCGGGTCTTCGCTGCCGGTCATCTCGTTGGACCACTGGAACAGCTTGTCGCGGTCCTCCTGCGGCACCCCGAGCAGTCCGGCGATCGCCTGCAGCGGCAGCTCGCAAGAGACCTGCTCGACGAAGTCACCGGTGCCGGCCGCGGCGGCCTCGGCGACGATGGCCTGGGCGCGCTCGTGGAGTTCGTCCTGCAGGCGCCCGATGGCCCGCGGCGTGAAGCCCCGCGAGATGATCCGGCGCAGCCGGGTGTGGTGCGGTGCATCCATGTTGAGCATCACGAACCGCTGAACCTCGATGTTCTCCCGAGCCATGTCGTCCGGGAACCTCGGGATCACGCAGTTCTCGAAGCTGGAGAAGACATCGCTTCGCAGCGAAACCTCTTTGACGTCAGCGAGTTTGGTGACCGCCCAATAGCCGCCGTCGTTGAATCCGCCGCCCTTGCCGGGAGCCTGCTCGATCCAGCAGACCGGGGCCGACTTGCGCAGCTGAGCGAACTCCTTCTCGGGGATGCCCTTGGCGATCAGGTCGGGGTCGAGGAAGTCGAACCCAGGCGGCAGTGTGGCACTGGACATCGGCGTACTCACCTTCTTCTCGGTTTCGGTGCTCAGTGCGCGGCGGACTTGCCGGTGTAGTCGACCTGCCAGTGCTTGATGCCGTTGAGCCAGCCCGACCGCAACCGCGCGGGGCTCTCCAGCGGCCGCAGGTCCGGGATGTGGTCGGCGATCGCGTTGAACATCAGGCCGACGGTCATCCGGGCCAGGTGGGTGCCGATGCAGTAGTGCGCCCCGGTGCCGCCGAAGCCGACGTGCGGGTTGGGGTCGCGCAGGATATTGAACTGCTGCGGCTCGTCGAACACCTCGGCGTCGAAGTTGGCCGCCCGGTAGAACATCACCACCCGCTGGCCTTCCTTGATCAAGGTGCCGTTGAGGTCGTGATCGCGGGTGGCGGTGCGC
>NZ_CP084028.1:3760676-3831131 GCF_020181595.1 [Mycobacterium] vasticus
CGACCGCAACCGCGCGGGGCTCTCCAGCGGCCGCAGGTCCGGGATGTGGTCGGCGATCGCGTTGAACATCAGGCCGACGGTCATCCGGGCCAGGTGGGTGCCGATGCAGTAGTGCGCACCGGTGCCGCCGAAGCCGACGTGCGGGTTGGGGTCGCGCAGGATGTTGAACTGCTGCGGCTCGTCGAACACTTCGGGGTCGAAGTTGGCCGCCCGGTAGAACATCACCACCCGCTGGCCTTCCTTGATCAAGGTGCCGTTGAGGTCGTGATCGCGGGTGGCGGTGCGCTGGAAGGACGTCACCGGGGTGGCCCAGCGGACCACCTCGTCGGCGGTGGTCTCCGGGCGCTGCGCCTTGAACAGCTCCCACTGCTCGGGGAACTCGGTGAACGCCATCATGCCCTGGGTGATCGAGTTGCGCGTGGTCTCGCTACCCGCGACTGCCAGCAGGATGATGAAGTAGCCCAGCTCGTCGTCGTTGAGCTTCTCGCCGTCGATGTCGGCCTCGATCAGCGTGGTGACGATGTCCTGGCCGGGGTTCGCCCGCTTCTTCTCGGCCAGCTGCAGCCCGTAGGTGATGATCTCCATCGACGAGGTGGCCGGGTCGTAGTGGGAGTACTCCGGGTCGTCGTAGGACGTCATCTGGTTGGTCCAGTTGAACAGTTTGCCGCGGTCCTCCTGCGGCACCCCCATCAGACCGGCGATCGCCTGCAGCGGCAGCTCGGAGGCCACCTCCACCACGAAGTCACCGGTGCCCTTGGCCAGCGCCTCCTTGGCGATGGCCTGCGCCCGCTGCTCGAGCTCGTCGTGCAGCGGCAGGATGTGGCGCGGGGTGAAGCCGCGCGAGACGATCCGGCGCAGCCGGGTGTGCCGCGGCGCGTCCTGATTGAGCATCAGCAGGCGGCCGACGTCGATGTTCTCCCGCTCGATGTCGTCGTTGTAGCGCGGGATGGCCCCGTTCAGCTCGCTGGAGAACACGTCGTCGAGCCGGGACACCTCTTTGACGTCGTGATGGCTGGTGATCGCCCAGTAGCCGCCGTCCTTGAAACCGCCACTGCGGTCGTCCGGCTGCTCGATCCAGCTGATCGGTGCGCCGGCCCGCAGTTCGGCGAACTCCGCGTCCGGGAGCCGCTCGGCGTAGATCTCCGGGTCGGTGAGATCGAACCCTGGCGGCAGCTTCACACTCGACATCGACGGACTCCTAAATGCAACGCGTTCTAGTAGCAGTAAAACATGGCCTCACCATAGACCAAAGGCATGTAAGCATCGTCGCTTGTCAGACTAATGAAACGTGTTCTAGCCTGACCGCATGGGTAATCCTGTCATCGTTGAAGCCACTCGCAGCCCCATCGGCAAACGTAACGGCTGGCTGTCCGGCCTGCACGCCACCGAACTACTCGGCGCGGTCCAGAAGGCCTTGATCGCCAAAGCCGGTATTGACCCGGGCAGCGTGGAGCAGGTGATCGGCGGCTGCGTCACCCAGTTCGGGGAGCAGGGCAACAACGTCACCCGGCAGTCCTGGCTGGTCGCCGGATTGCCCGAGCACGTCGGCGCCACCAGCATCGACTGCCAGTGCGGCAGCGCGCAGCAGGCCAATCATCTGATCGCCGGCCTGATCGCCACCGGCGCCATCGACATCGGCATCGCCTGTGGCATCGAGGCGATGAGCCGGGTGCCGCTGGGCGCCAACGGCGGCGGCGCCCGCGCCGCGTCGTGGGACATCGACCTGCCCGACCAGTTCACCGCCGCCGAGCGGATCGCCCAGCGCCGCGGCATCACCCGCGCCGACGTGGACGCGCTCGGACTGCGGTCCCAGCAGCGGGCCAAGCAGGCCTGGGCCGAAGGCCGGTTCGACCGGGAGATCTCCCCCATCCAGGCCCCGGTGATCGACGAGAACAAGCAGCCCACCGCCGAGCTGCACATGGTCAGCCGGGACCAGGGCCTGCGCGACACCACCCTTGAGGGCCTCTCCGCGCTCAAGCCGGTGATCGAGGGCGGCATCCACACCGCCGGCACCAGCTCGCAGATCTCCGACGGCGCGGCCGCGGTGCTGTGGATGGACGAGGCGAAGGCCAAGGCACTGGGCCTGCGGCCGCGGGCCCGGATCATCAGCCAGGCCAACGTCGGCGCCGAGACCTACTACCACCTGGACGGCCCGGTGCAGTCCACCGCCAAGGTGCTGGAGAAGGCCGGGATGAAGATGGGCGACATCGACCTCGTCGAGATCAACGAGGCGTTCGCCTCGGTGGTGCTGTCGTGGGCCGCGGTGCACAACCCGGACATGGACAAGGTCAACGTCAACGGCGGGGCGATCGCGCTGGGCCACCCGGTGGGCTCCACCGGCAGCCGGCTGATCACCACCGCCCTGCATGAGCTCGAGCGCACCGACAAGTCGACCGCGCTGATCACCATGTGCGCCGGCGGAGCGCTGTCCACCGGCACCATCATCGAGCGCATCTAGTGGCAGCGGTGTCCGAAGCCGACCGCATCGCGGCGGCCCAAGCCTACATCGACGCGCTGGTCAGCCACAACTCCTCCGCAGTCCGGTTCAGCGACGACTGCACCCGTATCGAGGTCGGCCTCAAGACGGGTTTCTCCGGGAATCACCTGCACCGCAGCCTGAATCGCGGGCCGCAGTTCAAGTTGATCTCGGCGGCCACGCTGCCGAAGTACAGCATTGACGGCGACGAGGTGCGGGCGGTCTACGACATCATCACCAAGCCGTCACTGTTCGGCATGCGGGTCTGCTCGCATGTCGACGAGGTCTTCCGGATCCCGGCCGACAGCCCGGACGGCACCGCCACGATCCACCACATCCGCGCCGGCATCCGTCCCTTCATCCAGCGTTAGAGTTGCCGACGTGACCACGCCAGAGAAGCCGAAGGCACTCGACTCGCCGATCACCGGCACATTCATCAAGTGGATGTCGCGGGCCAACACCGTGGCCTACAAGGCGACCGGCGGCCGGCTCGGCGGCAAGTGGCGGGTGGGCACCAAGCGATTCGGCAAGGACGTTCCCGACGTCGGCATCCTCACCACGATCGGACGCAAGACCGGCGAGCCTCGCGAGACCCCGCTGCTGTTCCTGCGGGAAGGCGACCGGGTGATCCTGGTGGCGTCCCAAGGTGGGCGAGCCGGCCACCCGATGTGGTACCTGAACCTCAAGGCCAACCCGAAGGTGACCTTCCGGATTCGCAACGAGGTGCTGGCCCTACGCAGCCGGGACGCGACCGAGGCCGAGCGCGCCGACTACTGGCCGAAGCTCGACGTGATGTACCCCGACTTCGTCAACTACCGGGCCTGGGCTGACCGGGAGATCGCGATCATCATCTGCGACCCGTAAAACTCCGGCGCCGGACTCGGGGGTTTCAGGCCCCGTAGACCGGCACCGGCGTCCGCGACTTGGCCAGCAGGTCGGTGACAACCGGACCCAACTCGGCCGGGTCCCACTTGGCCCCCTTGTCGATCTCCGGCCCGTGCGCCCAACCCTCGGCGACCCGGATCTTGCCGCCCTCGACCTCAAACACCTTGCCGGTCACGTCCTTTGACTCCACGCTGCCCAGCCAGACCACCAGCGGGCTCACGTTCTCCGCGGCCATGGTGTCGAACGCCGCGTCCTGGGTGGCCATCATGTCGGCGAACACGGTCTCGGTCATCCGGGTCCGGGCCGACGGCGCGATGGCGTTGGCGGTGACGCCGTAGCGGCCCATCTCGGCGGCGGCGACCAGGGTCAGCGCGGCGATGCCGGCCTTGGAGGCGCTGTAGGTGGCCTGCCCGACACTGCCCTGCAGACCGGCGCCCGAGCTGGTGTTGATGATGCGGGCGTCGACAGGTTCGCCGGCCTTGGACTTGGCCCGCCAGTACGCGGCGGCGTGCTTCATGGTGGCGAAGTGGCCCTTGAGGTGCACCGCGGTGACGGCGTCGAATTCGTCTTCGGTGGCGTTGGCGAACATCCGATCGCGGACGATGCCGGCGTTGTTCACCAGCACGTCGAGCGTGCCGTAGGTGTCGACAGCCTGCTTGATCAGCGCCTCGGCCTGACCCCAGTCGGCGACGTTCGAGCCGTTGGCGACGGCTTCGCCACCGGCGGCGACGATCTCGTCGACCACGTTCTGGGCAGCGCTGCCGCCGCCGGCCGGCGAACCGTCCAGCCCGACACCGATGTCGTTGACCACCACTCGGGCGCCCTCGGCGGCGAAGGCCAGCGCATGCTCCCGACCGATTCCGCCGCCCGCTCCGGTGACGATGACCACGCGGCCGTCAAGAAGTCCCATCAGTGCTCTCTCCTTATTTGTTGGCGCTGGATGCGTTGAGGTAGGCGGGGTTCTCGCCGCCGCCGTGCACGGTGAGGCTGGCCCCGCTGACATAGGATGCCAGTTCAGAACTGAGAAATGCTGCCGTCCAACCGATTTCGGACGGCTTGGCCAGCCGCCCCAGCGGGACGGTGGCACCGACGGCGGCCACCGATTCGGCGTCGCCGTAGAACAGTTCGGACTGCTCGGTCTCGACCATGCCGACCACGATCGAGTTCACCCGCACCTTGGGCGCCCACTCGACGGCCAGCGACGCGGTGAGGCTGTCCACCCCGGCCTTGGCCGCGCCGTAGGCCGCGGTACCCGGCGACGGGCGACGGCCGCTGACGCTGGTGATGTTGACGATGGTGCCGCCGGTGTCCTGGGTCTGCATGACGGCGTTGGCGTGGGTGGACACCCACAGGGCGGACAGCAGATTGAGCTCGATGATCTTGCGGCTGAAGTTGGCCGACGCGTCGGCGGCCAGTGCGAACGGAGAGCCGCCGGCGTTGTTGACCACCGTATCGATCCGGCCGTGGTTGGCCACGATCGCCTCGATCATGCCGCGAACCGCGTCGTCGTCGCGGACGTCGCAGGAATGGAACTCGTAGGCCAGGCCGTCCACCGGGCGTCGTGCGCAGGTCACGACGGTGGCGCCCTGATCGGCGAACACCTTGCTGATGCCGGCGCCGACCCCTCGAACGCCGCCGGTCACCAAGACCACCTTGCCGGTCAATCCCAGGTTGATCGCCTCATGCACTGTGCTAGCGTACCAAGCAAGTGCTTGCTCAGGACACTCAGGGTCTCCTGGGGCCCCGAAACGACAGGGAAATCCGCCAATGCCGATCACATCCACCACCGTCGAACCGGGGATCGTCGCGGTCACCGTCGACTACCCGCCGGTCAACGCCCTGCCCTCGCAGGCCTGGTTCGAACTCGGCGACGTCATCACCGCCGCCGGAAAGGACATGAACACCCACGCGGTGATCCTGCGCGCCGAAGGCCGCGGCTTCAACGCCGGCGTGGACATCAAGGAGATGCAGGCCACCGAGGGCTTCACCGCCCTGATCGACGCCAACCGCGGCTGCTTCGCGGCGTTCAAGGCCGTCTACGAGTGCGCGGTGCCGGTGATCGCCGCGGTCAACGGCTTCTGCGTCGGCGGCGGCATCGGCCTGGTCGGCAACGCCGACGTGATCGTGGCCTCCGACGACGCCAAGTTCGGCCTGCCGGAGGTGGAGCGCGGCGCGCTGGGCGCGGCGACCCACCTGTCCCGGCTGGTGCCGCAGCACATGATGCGCCGGCTGTTCTACACCGCCGCCACCGTCCCCGCCTCGGTCCTGGCCAACTACGGGTCGGTGCACGAGGTGGTGCCGCGCACCGAACTGGACGAGGCCGCGCTGCGGGTGGCCCGCGACATCGCGTCCAAGGACACCCGGGTGATCCGGGCCGCGAAGGAAGCCCTGAACCTGATCGATGTACAGAAGGTCAACTCCAGCTACCGGATGGAGCAGGGCTTCACGTTCGAACTCAACCTCTCCGGTGTGGCAGACGAGCACCGCGACTCCTTCGCCGGGACCGAGAAGGGGAAGAAGTGATGGCCTCGAAGATCACCACTCTTGACGACGCCGTCGCCGAGCTGCGCGACGGCATGACGATCGGCATCGGCGGCTGGGGGTCGCGGCGCAAGCCGATGGCGTTCGTCCGGGCCATCCTGCGCACCGACGTCAAAGACCTGACGGTGGTCACCTACGGCGGGCCGGACCTGGGCCTGCTGTGCTCGGCGGGCAAGGTCCGCCGGGCCTACTACGGCTTCGTCTCGCTGGACTCCGGGCCGTTCTACGACCCGTGGTTCGCCAAGGCCCGCACCACCGGCGCCATCGAGGCCCGCGAGATGGACGAGGGCATGCTGCGCTGCGGGCTGCAGGCCGCCGCCCAGCGGTTGCCGTTCCTGCCGATCCGCGCCGGGCTGGGCAGCTCGGTGATCGACTTCTGGGAGGGCGAGCTCAAGACCGTGGTGTCGCCGTATCCCGTTGAAGGCGGGCACGAGACCTTGGTCGCGATGCCGGCGCTGAATCTGGACGCCGCGTTCGTGCACATGAACATCGGCGATGAGCGCGGCAACGCCGCCTACACCGGGATCGACCCGTACTTCGACGACCTGTTCCTGATGTCGGCGCAGCGCCGGTTCCTGTCGGTGGAGAAGATCGTGCCCACCGAGGAACTGATCGCCACCTCGATCCCGCAGACCCAGGTGATCAACCGGATGATGGTGGACAAGGTTGTGGAGGCGCCGAACGGTGCCCACTTCACCATCGGCGCAGCCGATTACGGCCGCGACGAGAAGTTCCAGCGGCACTACGCCGAGGCCGCCAAGTCCGATGAGACCTGGGCGGAATTCAAGGCCACCTACCTGTCCGGCAGCGAAGACGACTACCAGGCAGCGGTTAAGGCATTCGGAGCGGAGGCACAAGCATGACCGACTCACCCACTCGCGCGGAGATCTGCGCAGTCGCCTGCGCCGAGCTGTTCCGCGACGCCGGCGAGATCATGGCCTCACCGATGGCCACCGTGCCGTCGGTCGGCGCCCGGCTGGCCCGATTGACCTTCTCCCCCGACCTGGTGCTCACCGACGGAGAGGCCCGAATCCTGGCCGACACCCCGGCGATCGGCAAGGTCGGGCCGCTGGAGGGCTGGATGCCGTTCAACCGGGTCTTCGAGACCCTGGCCTGGGGCCGGCGCCATGTGATCATGGGCGCCAACCAGATCGACCGCTACGGCAACCAGAACCTGTCGGCGTTCGGTGCGCTTCAGCAGCCGACCCGGCAGATGTTCGGGGTCCGCGGGGCGCCGGGCAACACCATCAACCACACCACCAGCTACTGGGTGGGCGCGCACTCGTCGCGGGTGTTCTGCGAGACCGTCGACATCGTCTGCGGCATCGGCTACGACAAGGTGGACCCGGCCAACCCGGCGTTCCGGTTCTTCAACCTGGGCGGCGTGGTGACCAACCTCGGAGTGTTCGACTTCGGTGGTCCTTCGCATCAGATGCGGGCGGTCTCACTGCACCCCGGCGTCACCGCTTCCGAGGTCGCCGACAACACCTCATTCGAGGTGCACGGCCTGGCCGAGGCCGCGGTGACCCGAGAGCCGGAGATCGAGGAACTGCGGCTGATCCGCGAGGTCATCGACCCCAAGTCATTGCGGGACAAAGAGGTACGGGCGTGAGCCGCATCAAGACCCCGCTGACCGAGCTGGTCGGCATCGAACACCCGGTGGTGCAGACCGGGATGGGCTGGGTGGCCGGTGCGCGTCTGGTCTCGGCGACCGCCAACGCCGGCGGGCTGGGCATCCTGGCCTCGGCGACCATGACGATCGACGAGCTGGCCACCGCCATCAAGAAGGTCAAGGCCGCCACCGACAAGCCGTTCGGAGTGAACATCCGCGCCGACGGCGCAGACGCCGGTGACCGGGTGGACCTGATGATCCGCGAAGGCGTGAAGGTGGCGTCGTTCGCGCTGGCCCCCAAGGCCGAGCTGATAGCCAAGCTCAAAGAGGCGGGCTCGGTGGTGATTCCGTCGGTCGGTGCGGCCAAGCACGCCAAGAAGGTGGCGTCCTGGGGCGCCGATGCGGTGATCGTGCAGGGCGGCGAGGGCGGTGGGCACACCGGCCCGGTCGCCACCACACTGCTGCTGCCGTCGGTGCTCGACGCCGTGGCCGGCACCGGCGTGCAGGTGATCGCCGCCGGCGGTTTCTTCGACGGCCGCGGGCTGGCCGCCGCGCTGTCCTACGGCGCCACCGGCGTTGCGATGGGCACCCGGTTCCTGCTGACCAGCGACTCCACCGTTCCCGACTCGGTCAAGCAGCGCTACCTGGCCGCAGACCTGAGCGGCACCGTCGTCTCGACCCGGGTCGACGGCATGCCACACCGGGTGCTGCGGACCGAGCTGGTGGAGAAGCTCGAAAGTGGCTCGCGGGCGCGCGGTTTCAGTGCCGCGATCGTGAATGCCGCGAAGTTCAAGAAGATGACGGGCATGAGCTGGCGCGCGATGGTCAAGGACGGCCTGGCGATGCGGCACGGCAAGGAACTCACCTGGTCGCAGGTGCTGATGGCCGGCAACACCCCGATGCTGTTGAAGGCGGGCCTGGTCGAGGGCAACACCGAAGCCGGGGTGCTGGCCTCGGGTCAGGTGGCCGGCATCCTGGACAGCCTGCCGTCCTGCGCGGAGCTGATCGAGGGCATCGTGGCCGACGCGGTCACCCACCTGCGCAGCGCCAACTCCTACGTCGTCTAGCGCCGAGTGTGAATCTCACGACGCGACACGCGGTGACCGCGTCGGGGAATTCCCACTCGCGGAGAGTCGGGCCCGACCGGACCAGCCGGCGACGTACATCGCCTCCTCCACCCGGGCGATCAGCGTCCCGCGGCGGTAGCGCAGCAGCTCCGCACTGACCCGGATGATCACCCAACCCTGCTCGGTCAGCGCCACCTGGCGGTCGATATCGCGCTGCCGCTGCCTCGGATCGGTCCAGTGCTGCTGGCCGTCATATTCGATCCCGACCTTCAATTCCCGGTATCCCATATCGAGCCGGGCCACGAATCCGCCGTAGCCGTCACGGACCACGATCTGTGTCTCCGGCCACGGTAGGCCTGCATCGATCAGCGCCAACCGGGTGCGGCTCTCTTGAGGCGATTCCGCCCCGCTGTCCACCAGCGGCAGAATCCATCGCAGCCGATTCAGGTCCCGCGCCCCGGGGTGTGCGGCAATGACGGCCTCGACCTCGGCGATCGTGACGCCGGTGGCGTTGGCCAGCGCGTCGAGCCGCCCCAGAGCCACCGACCGCGACCGGGTGTGCCGGCCGATGTCGAAGGCGGTCCGGGCCGGGGCGGTCACCACGATCCCGTCCACGGTCGTCACCTCGCCCGGCGCCAGGGCGTCGCGGTGCACGACGAGCTTGGGCGGCGTTTTGTGGTTGTCGTGCACCAGTTCGGCGTCCAGCCCGCCACTCACCCACTTCGCGCCCAGCAGCGCGGCGGCCGAGTTGCCGGCGACCACACCTCTGCGTCGCGACCACAGCCAGGCAGCCCGGGCCCGCTGCGACGCATCCAACTCAACCCCCCACGGCGCGAACACGCCGGGATAGACCGGCTCGTAGAGGGTCCGCATCGCCCGCTCGGGAATCGTCTTGTCGGCCAACGCCTCAGTCCCCAGGAACGGCCAGTCCACTTCCTTCATGGCCGAATCCTGCTAGCAACGGCCAAAACGCGCATACGCCCATCCACAGCCCGCCGAGTGTGAATCTCACGACGCGACACGCGGTGGTTGCGTCGCGAGATTCACACTCGGCGCAGGGGTTAGACCTCCACCACCATCAGGGTGTGCCCGGTCGGGTCGCGGAACCAGAACATCGGCGGCACGGGTTCGCCCATCCGCGCCACCTCCGCGTCCACGTCGACCCCGAGCTGGCGCATCGCGGCATGGGTGGCGTCGATGTCGGCGGTGGTCAGCGTGATCCCGGTCTGCATCGGCACCACCGGTCCACTGTCGGGCTGCGGCGGAGCCAGCGCGATGCCGGTGGTGCCGACGGGCGGATAGACCTCGATCCAGCGGTAGCCGCCGCCGAACTCGTCGTCGGTGCGCTTCTCGAAGCCCAGCGACTCGTAGAACGCAATCGCCTTGTCCTGCTCGGGCGTCGGCACGCAGATCAGGTTGATCGTGGACAGTCCGGTGTTGACGGTGCTCATCTTTCTCCTTCTTGGTTGGGTTTATCTAGGTTCCGTAAGCCCGGGCGATCTCGGCCGAGCTCGCCCAGCGGCTGTAGGTCGGGTACTGAGGCCAGCCCTGCGGCGAGTCCTGCCAGACCTCTTGGCGTCCATAGGGCAGCACGTCGATCAGACCGAACAGGTGACTGACCTGTTCGGTTCCGCGATGGTTCGTGTGCCAGGTTCGATACACCGTGTCACCCTGGCGCAGAAAGACATTCAACGCGAACTGGCCACCCGGCGGGGCGTCCATGTCAGCGCCGAACGGGCTGTCGGAGGTGCTGTACCACGCCATCCGGTTGCCCAACCGCCGCTTGTAGGAGATCACCTCTTCGATGGGACCCTGCGTGACGACGACGAACCGCGCGTCATAGGCGTCCAGAAACTCCAGCCGGGTGAACTGCGCCGTGAAGCCGGTGCACCCGGCGCACTGCCACTCCTGGCCCGGGGTCCACATGTGGTGGTAGACGATCAGCTGACGCTTCCCCTCGAAGACGTCGGCCAGCCTTATCGGCCCGCTCTCGCCGACAAGCTGGTAGTCGGGCAGGGCCACCATCGGCAGACGGCGGCGCTGCGCGGCGATCGCGTCGAGTTCGCGGGTGGCCGACTTCTCCCGGACGCGAAGCGCATCGAGTTCCCGTTGCCAGGTCTGGTGATCCACGATCGGCGGCATACCCAAGGTCTGCGTCACGATAAACTCCCCATTCACATGTGCACGGCGTCCACATTGGCTATGTTCACACCGTACACTTGGACCTCAGGGAGCTGTCAACCCATGACGAAGACCGGTTACCACCACGGCGATCTGCGTGCCGCGCTGATCGAGGCCGGCCTGGCGCTCACCCGCAGCGGCGGCCCGGAAGCCCTGACCATCCGGGAGGTCACCCGGCGGGCCGGGGTGTCACCCAACGCCGCGTACCGCCACTTCGCCGACCGCGAAGCATTGTTGGGAGCGGTCGCGCTGGCCATCCAGGAGATGATGGCCGCCCGCATGCTCGAACCGGCCCGGCAACGCGGTTCCGCGCAGGCTCAGGCCCGCAAGCGGTTGCGCGCCGTCGGCCTGGGCTACATCGAGTTCGCGCTGGACGAGCCGGGCTGGTTCTCGGTGGCCTTCTTCGGCGGTTCGGATCTAAGCACTCTCACCGGCGACGGGATGGCGCCACCCCTGCGCGCGCTCGTCGAGGCCCTCGACTCGATGGTGGAAGCCGGTGCCCTGCAACCAGATCAGCGCGCCGGAGCCGAATGGCCGTGCTGGTCAGCGGTGCACGGTTTCGCCGAACTGGCCCTGCGCGGGCCGTTGCACGGCACCCCCCGCCAGGACCTGCAGGCACTGGCGCACAGCACGGTCGACTGCGTCGTCGCCGGGCTGGCGCAGTGATCAGTCGGTGCCGAGAGGCAGGTGGAGTCCGTTGCCGACCGCAAGCACGAATGAGGTCATGTCATCGATGAGGTCCTCGATCGACCGCGACGTGTCACCGGATTCCAGGAAGTCCACGATCAGCTCGAACACACCTCCGACCGCCGCAACCGCCATCACGCGATAGTCGACGGTCGTACCGGCCGGCGCGATGCTGCGCCAGTACGACGCAACGAACCTGGCAGCCCACCCGCGGTTCTCCCGCCTATGGGCTTCGACCCGTGGCGAGATGCCGGTGCATTCCCGGAACGCCACCACACCCACCCGGGCATCGTCGACGAACGCGTGGGTCATCGCCGACAAGACCCGCTGGACGGTTGCCGATTGCGGCTCGCCGGCGGGAGCCGCCGCCAACTGGTCTACGACCAGTCCCTCGATACGAGCGGCGGTCTCCTGCATCAGCGCGAGGTAGCAGTCTTCCTTGCTGTCGAACAGCTCGTAGAACGCCTTGTTGCCCACATAGGCCGTCTGGCAGATCTGCTCAATCGAGGTGTTGACGTAGCCCAGCCGCGCAAACAGCTCGAACGCCGCGGTCAAGAGCTGGTCGCGGCGCTGGGCACGTCGCTGGTCGGCGTCCAAACCACGGATTCGGCGCCCCCCGCCGGCCGTCGCGGTGTCTCCCATAGGCGGGAAGCTTAATCGCCGAGCCGCTCGATGATGGTGACGTTGGCCGTGCCGCCGCCCTCGCACATCGTCTGCAGGCCGTAGCGGCCGCCGGTGCGCTCCAGTTCGTTGAGCATGGTGGTGAACAGTTTTGCACCGGTTGCACCCAATGGGTGTCCCAAAGCGATCGCACCGCCGTTCGGGTTGACCTTCGCCGGGTCGATCGGGAATTCCTTCATCCAGGCCTGCACCACCGACGCGAAGGCCTCGTTGATCTCGACAACGTCGATGTCGTCGATGCTCAGGCCGGTCTTGTCCAAGGCGTACCGGGTGGCCGGAATCGGGCCGGTCAGCATGATCACCGGGTCGTCGCCGCGGGCGCTGATGTGGTGGATGCGGGCACGCGGCCGCAGGCCGTGCGCCTGCACCGCGCTTTCTGAGGCCAGCAGCACCGCGGCCGAGCCGTCGCAGATCTGACTGGACACCGCAGCGGTCAGCCGGCCGCCGTCGACGAGGGTCTTAAGGCCGGCCATCTTCTCCAGCGTGGATTCGCGCGGGCACTCGTCGGTCCCGAAGCTGTTGCCGTCCACATCAACCGGGATGATCTCGTTGTCGAAGCGACCCTCGGCGATCGCGGCGAACGCCCGCTGGTGGCTCTGCAGGGCGAAACGCTCCATGTCCTCGCGGGAGATGTCCCAGCGCTCGGCGATCATCTCGGCGCCGCGGAACTGCGAGACCTCCTCGTCGCCGTAGCGCTCCAGCCACTTCTTCGACTCGTTGGTGGGCGAGGTGAAGCCGAACTGCTCGCCGACGACCATCGCCGAGGAGATCGGGATCCAGCTCATGTTCTGCACGCCGCCGGCCACGATCAGGTCCGCGGTGCGCGACATGATGGCCTGCGCGCCAAAGGAGATCGCCTGCTGGCTGGAGCCGCACTGCCGGTCGACGGTGACGCCCGGAACGCCCTCGGGGTAACCGGCGGCCAGCCAGGCCAACCGGCCGATGTTGCCGGCCTGACCGCCGATCGCGTCCACGCAACCGGTGATCACGTCATCAACAGCGGCCGGGTCGACGCCGACCCGGTCCAGAAGGCCGCGAAATGCCAACGCGCCCAAGTCGATCGGGTGAACTCCGGCCAGGGATCCGTTGCGCTTTCCGACGGCGGTGCGAACGGCGTCGATCACATACGCTTGTGAGACCTGTGCGGCCATTTCAGACTCCTTCTGTGGTGATTCCGCCGAGAACGATGGCGAGATACTGTTTGCCGACTTGCTCGGCGGTGAGGGTTCCCCCGGGCCGGTACCAGCGCACCGAAACCCAGGTGGTGTCACGGATGAAGCGATAGACCAGGTCGACGTCGAGGTCGGGTCGAAAGTAGCCCTCGGCAACACCCTGTTGCAGCACGTCGAGCCACATCTTGCGTTGCTGGCGGTTGCGTTCGTCGACGTAGGAGAAGCGTTCCTGGTCCGACAACCGCTTGGCTTCGTCCTGGTATATGACGACCTGGGCGTGCCGGTGCTCGATCGCGTCGAACGAGGCCAGGAACAGCCCGGTGAGCCGGTCCAGCGGATTGGCATGGCTGTCGATGATCTGCTGATAGCGGTCGAACAACCAGTCCAGGAAGTCGCGCAGCACCTCGTCGACCATGGCCTCCTTGGAGGCGAAGTGGTGATACAGGCTGCCGGACAGAATCCCTGCGGCGTCGGCGATGTCGCGCACCGTGGTGGCATGAAGGCCACGCTCGGCGATCATCTCCGCGGCCAGGTTCAGGAGTTCGTCACGACGCGTCATGGCGTCAGGCCCGCTGGCTGGAAACCGAGATGACCTCGCCGGTCAGGTAACTGGAGTAGTCGCTGGCAAGGAACGCGATGGTGGTGGCGATCTCCCACGGCTCGGCGGCCCGGCCGAAGGCCTCACCCTCCGACAACCGGTCCAGCAGTTCGGCGGAGCTGGTCTTCTCCAGGAACTTGTGCCGGGCGATCGACGGCGAGACGGCGTTGATACGCACGCCGTAGTCGACTGCCTCGATCGCGCTGCACCGGGTCAGCGCCATCACGCCGGCCTTGGCTGCGGCGTAGTGGGACTGGGAATGCTGTGCGCGCCAACCCAACACACTGGCGTTGTTGACGATCACCCCGCCGTGGTCCACGCCCCGGAAGTATCGCAGCGCGGCGCGGGTCGCCCGCATCACCGAGGTGAGCGTGACGTCCAGGACGCGGTCCCACTCGTCGTCGGTCATGTCGATGACCGGGGTCTGCCCGCCCAGGCCGGCGTTGTTGACCAGCACGTCGAGCCGGCCCATCTTGGCCACAGCCTCGTCGAACAGCGCGTCCACCGCGGCGGTGGATGTGACGTCGCAGACCACGCCCTCCACCCGGCCCAGCCCGAGGGCGGCCAGTTCGTCGCGGGTCTCGGTCAGGCGGCGCTCGTGGTAGTCGGAGACCACGACGTCGGCGCCCTCGAGCAGCGCCCGTCGCGCGGTGGTGGAGCCGATGCCGGTACCGGCGGCTGCGGTGACCAGCACGGTCTTGCCCCCCAGCAGCCCGTGTCCGGCGATCTCCTCCGGCGCTTGCGTCAGGTTCATCCCTTTGCCTCTCGGGGTAGGCCGAGAACCCGCTCGGCGATGATGTTGCGCTGAATCTCGTTGGACCCGCCGTAGATGGTGTCCGAGCGGGTGAACAGGTAGAGCCGCTGCCATTCGTCGAACTCGCCGTCGGCCAGCACCATCGAGTCGCGCCCGATCACATCCATGGCCAGCTCGCCCAGGTCGCGATGCCAGTTGGCCCACAACAGTTTCGAGACGTTGTCCTGCCCGGGCTGCTCCACGTCCATGGTGGCCAACGCATACGACCGCATCGACCGCAGGCCCACCCAGGCCCGGGCGAGCCGTTCGCGGATCAGCGGGTCTTCGGCGGCGCCGTTGCGCGCGGCGAGCTCGGCCAGTGCGGAAAGTTCACGGGCGTAACGGATCTGCTGGCCGAGGGTGGACACGCCGCGCTCGAAGGTGAGCGTGCCCATCGCGACCTTCCAGCCGTCGCCGGGCTCGCCGACCACCAGGTCGGCCTCGGTGCGAGCGTCGTCGAAGAACACCTCGTTGAACTCCGAGGTGCCGGTGAGCTGCACGATGGGGCGGATCTCGACTCCCGGCTGGTCCAGCGGCACCAGCAGGTAGGACAGCCCGTTGTGCCGCTTGGAGCCCTTCTCGGTGCGGGCGACCACGAAGCACCACTGCGACAGGTGCGCCAGGGAGGTCCAGACCTTCTGGCCGTTAATCACCCAGGCGTCGCCGTCAAGCACCGCGGTGGTGGCCACGTTGGCCAGGTCGCTGCCGGCGCCGGGCTCGGAGTAGCCCTGGCACCACAACTCGGTGACATTGCGAATGCCCGGCAGGAAGCGCTTCTGCTGTTCGGGAGTGCCGAACGCGATCAGCGTCGGACCGAGCAGCTCTTCGCCGAGGTGGTTGACCTTGTCCGGCGCGTCGGCGCGGGCGTATTCCTCGTAGAACGCCACTCGGTGCGCCACCGACAGACCGCGCCCGCCGTGTTCGACCGGCCAGCCCAGACAGGTCAGCCCGGCGTCGGCCAGATGGCGGTTCCACGCGGCGCGTTCCTCGAACGCCTCGTGTTCGCGGCCCGGGCCGCCGAGGCCCTTGAGCTTGGCGAAGTCGCCGACCAGGTTGTCTGCCAGCCATGCGCGGACCTCGGCCCGGAACTCCTCGACTGCTTGCACCCCTGTAGGCTAACCTACCAAGCACTTGCTCGGCTACGAGCCATCGAACACACCAGGGAGTCCCCGATGTCTAGCCACCCGCGGACCACGCCTGCGGCCCTGGACCACATCGCGGGCGAACTCCCCGACCATCACGCGCTGCTCACCGACGATATCGGCCTCACCTACGGCCAGTTGCGCAGCGAGGTGCGCCGGGTCGCGGCCGCGCTGATCGCCCTCGGAGTCCAGGCCGGTGACCGGGTCGCGCTGTGGTCGCCGAACACCTGGCACTGGGTCGTCACCTGCCTGGGCACCCACTACGCCGGCGCGGTGCTGGTGCCGCTGAACACCCGCTACACCGCGTCGGAGGCCGGCGACATCCTGGCCCGCAGCAAAGCCAAGGTGCTGGTCGGCATGGGCCGGTTCCTCAAGGCCGACCGCCTGGCGGAACTGGACCGCACCGCACTGCCGCATCTGCAGCATCTGCAGCACATGGTCCGCATTCCCATCGAAATTCAAGACGGCACCTGGGACGAGTTCATCGCCGCCGGCGCGTCGATCAGCGACGACGAGATCGATGCCCGGGCTGCGGCCGTGCAGCCCGACGACCTCTCCGACGTCCTGTTCACCTCCGGCACCACCGGCCGCAGCAAAGGCGTGCTGTGCGCACACCGGCAGTCGCTGGCCGGGCCGGCGGCTTGGGCCGACTGCGGACAGATGACCGCCGACGACCGCTACCTGTGCATCAACCCGTTCTTCCACAACTTCGGCTACAAGGCCGGCATCCTGGCCTGCCTGCAGACCGGCGCCACCCTGATCCCGCAGCTGACCTTCGACCCGGCCGGGGCGCTGCGCGCCATCGAGCAGCACAAGATCACCGTGCTGCCCGGCCCGCCGACCATCTACCAGACCTTGCTGGATCACCCCGAGCGCGACAACCACGACCTGAGCTCGCTGCGCTTCGCGGTGACCGGGGCGGCCACCGTGCCGGTGGTGCTGATCGAGCGGATGCAGACCGAGCTCGACATCGACATCGTGCTGACCGCGTACGGCCTGACCGAGTCCGGCGGGTTCGGCACCATGTGCCGGGCCGACGACGACGCCGTCACCGTCGCCACCACCTGCGGGCGCCCGATCGGCGACTTCGAGCTGCGGATCGATGGATCCGATTCCGGTGAGGTGCTGCTGCGCAGCGACAACATCATGCTCGGCTACCTCGACGACCCCGAGGCCACCGCCGCGGCGATCGACGCCGACGGATGGCTGCACACCGGCGACATCGGCACCGTGGATGCGGCCGGAAACCTGCGGATCACCGACCGGCTCAAGGACATGTACATCTGCGGTGGCTTCAACGTCTACCCCGCCGAGATCGAGCAGGTACTCGCCCGCCTCGACGGGGTGGCCGACGCCGCGGTGATCGGGATCCCCGACGAGCGACTGGGTGAGGTGGGACGGGCCTTCATCGTCCGCCGGCCCGGTGCCGAGCTGAGCGAAGAAGCGGTGATCGCTTACGCACGTGAGCATTTGGCGAACTTCAAGGCACCCCGAGTGGTGACCTTCATCGACTCCCTGCCACGCAATCCAGGCGGCAAGGTGGTTAAACCGCAGTTGAGAGAGTGGGCCTGATGGACCTGAATTTCGACGACGAGACCGAGGCCTTCCGGGCCGAGGTCCGAACGTTCCTGGAGGACAATCGGGCGTCGTTCCCGACTGACTCCTACGACACCGCCGAGGGTTTCGAGCAGCACCGCCGCTGGGACAAGGTGCTGTTCGACGCCGGCCTGTCGGTGATCGCCTGGCCGAAGAAATACGGCGGCCGCGACGCCAGCATGCTGCAGTGGGTGGTCTACGAAGAGGAGTACTTCCGCTCCGGTGCGCCCGGCCGGGCCAGCGCCAACGGCACCTCGATGCTGGCGCCGACGCTGTTCGCCCACGGCACGCAAGAGCAGCTCGACCGCATCCTGCCGAAAATGGCCTCCGGCGAGGAGATCTGGGCCCAAGCGTGGTCGGAGCCCGAGTCCGGCAGTGACCTGGCGTCGCTGCGATCGACGGCCACCAAGGTCGACGGTGGCTGGAAACTCAACGGGCAGAAGATCTGGAGCTCGCGGGCCCCGTTCGGCGAACGCGGCTTCGGACTGTTCCGCTCCGACCCCGAAGCCCAGCGTCACCACGGCCTGACCTACTTCATGTTCGACCTGAAAGCCGACGGGATCACCGTGCGCGCCATCGAACAGCTCGGCGGTGAGACCGGTTTCGGCGAGATCTTCCTCGACGACGTGTTCGTTCCAGACGAGGACGTGATCGGCGAGCCGAACGAGGGCTGGCGCGCGGCCATGAGCACGTCGAGCAATGAGCGCGGCATGAGCCTGCGCAGCCCCGCCCGCTTCGTGGTGGGTGCCGAGAAGCTGGCGGCGATGTGGAAAGAGCGCGGCGCCGATCCGGTGTTCACCGACCGCGTCGCCGACGCCTGGATCTCCGCGCAGGCCTACCGGTTGCAGACATTCGGCACCGTGACCCGGCTGGCTGCCGGCGGTGAGCTGGGCGCGGAATCCTCGGTGACCAAGGTGTTCTGGTCGGATCTCGACGTTGCGCTGCACCAGACCGGCCTGGACATCCGTGGCGCCGACGGGGAACTCGCCGACGCCTGGACCCACGGCTACCTGTTCTCGCTCGGCGGCCCGATCTACGCCGGCACCAACGAGATCCAGCGCAACATCATCGCCGAGCGGCTGCTGGGCCTGCCCCGGGAGAAGAAGTGAAATTCGATCTAGACCAAGAGCAGCGCGACTTCGCGGCCAGCATCGACGCGGCCCTGGGCGCCGCCGACGTCCCCGGTGCGGTGCGCGCCTGGTCATCGGGTGACACCGCGGCCGGTAAGCGGGTGTGGAACCAGCTGTCCGAGCTCGGCGTCACCGCCCTGGCCGTGCCGGAGGAGTTCGACGGTATCGGCGCCCACCCGGTGGACCTGGTGGTGGCCATCGAGGCACTGGGCCGCTGGTGCGTGCCCGGGCCGGTGGTGGAGTCGATCGCGGTGGCACCGACGCTGCTGGCCGGCTCGCCCGATGCCGCGGCGCAACTGGCCGGGCTGGCCGCCGGTGAGCTGATCGCCAGCGTGGCGCTGCCGCCGCACACCCCGCGGGCCGTGGACGCCGCGGCCGCCGACCTCGTTCTGCTGGCCCAGAACGGGACAGCGTCGGTAGCGCAGGCCGGTGCCCGGCACGCTTCGGTGGACCCCAGCCGCGGCGTCTTCGACGTCACCGCGACCGGCGAGTCCTGGGACGCCGACACCGCCCGTGCCTACGAGCTGGGCGCCCTGGGCACCGCCGCGCAGCTGATCGGCGCCGGACAGGCGATGCTGGACACCGCGGTCGACTACGCCAAGCAGCGCACGCAGTTCGGCCGGGTGATCGGCGGCTACCAGGCCATCAAGCACAAGCTGGCCGACGTGCACATCGCTCTGGAGCTGGCCCGGCCGCTGGTGTACGGCGCGGCGCTCTCCCTCGCTGAGGGCTCTGCCGACACCGCCCGCGACGTCAGCGCCGCCAAGGTGGCCGCGTCCGACGCCGCCCTGCTGGCCGCGCACTCGGCGCTGCAGACCCACGGCGCCATCGGCTTCACCAGCGAATGCGACCTGTCCCTGTGGCTGCTGCGGGTGCAGGCGCTGCGCCCGGCCTGGGGCGATCCCACCGCCCACCGGCGTCGAGTGTTGGAGGCGATCTAAGTGGCCCGTAACGAAGAACGCGACCTGCTGCGCCAGACCGTGGCCGCACTGGTCGACAGGCACGCCGGCCCCGAAGCGGTACGGGCGGCGATGGAGTCCGAGCGCGGCTACGACGAGAGCCTCTGGCAGCTGCTGTGCGAGCAGGTCGGCGCCGCGGCCCTGGTGGTGCCCGAGGAACTCGGCGGAGCCGGTGGCGAACTTGGCGATGCCGCAGTGGTTCTCGAGGAGCTGGGCAAGGCACTGGTGCCCACCCCGCTACTGGGCACCATCCTCGCCGAACTGGCACTGCTGGCCGCGCCCGAACCCGACGCCGACACCCTGGAGAACCTGGCCGCCGGCGCAACGATCGGAACCGTGGTCTTCGGCGACGACAACACGGCGCTCAACGGCGACGTCCTCGGCCCGGACGACGTCGTTATCGGCGCCCAGGACGGTCAACTGCAGCGCTGGACCGCATTTCGCGCCGAGCCGCTGGCCACCATGGACCCGACCCGGCGGCTGGGCCGGATCACCGCCGAGGCGAGCGCACCGATCGGGGCCGACCCCGGCATCGCGGACTACGCGGCGATCCTGCTGGCCGCCGAGCAGATCGGCACGGCAGCCCGCTGTTTGGACCTGACCGTGGAGTACACCAAGAGCCGGGTGCAGTTCGGCCGGCCGATCGGCAGCTTCCAGGCGCTCAAGCACCGGATGGCCGATCTGTTCGTCGCGGTCTCGGCCGCCCGCGCCGTCGTCGACGACGCGATTGCCGAACCGACGCCGACGTCGGCGGCGCTGGCCCGAGTGGTCGCCAGCGAGGCGCTGAGCAAGGTGGCGGGCGAGGCCGTGCAGCTGCACGGCGGTATCGCGATCACCTGGGAGAGCGACATCCAGCTGTACTTCAAACGCGCACACGGCAGTTCGCAGCTGCTGGGCCTTCCGGCAGAGCATCTGCGGCGGTTGCAGGCCGAGGTGCTGTAGAAGCCAGTACGGTAAGGCGCATGTGTACTCGCCTGGTCTACCTGGGACCAAACGGCAACATCATCACCGGACGGTCCATGGACTGGAAGGTGGACCTGGCCACCGACCTGTGGGCATTCCCCCGCGGGATGGCGCGCAGCGGCCAGGCGGGCGCGAACTCGGTTCAGTGGACCTCCCGCTACGCCAGCGTGACCGCCAGCGCCTACAACGTGTGCACCACCGACGGTTTGAACGAAGCCGGCCTGTCGGCCAACCTGCTGTGGCTGGCCGAATCCGAATACCCCGCCTACGACGGCTCCCGGCCGGGGCTGTCGGTGGCAGCCTGGGCGCAGTACGTGCTCGACAACTTCGGCACGGTGGCCGAAGCCGTTGCGACCCTGAGCACCGAACCGTTCGCCGTCGTCACCGACGGAGTTCCCGGCGAGGACCGGCTGGCCACCCTGCATCTGTCGATATCGGATGCCACCGGGGACAGTGCGATCGTGGAATACATTGGCGGCAAACAGGTCATCCACCACCATCGCGACTACCAGGTGATGACGAACTCGCCGATCTTCGACCAGCAACTGGCGATCAACGCCTACTGGGAGCAGCTCGGCGGAACCGTGATGCTGCCCGGCACCAACCGTGCCGCAGACCGGTTCGCCCGGGCGTCGTTCTACGTCAACGCGATACCGAAGGTCGAGGACCCGATAGTCGCGCTGGCGTCGGTGCTGAGCGTGGTGCGCAACGTGTCGGTGCCGTTCGGCATCTCCACCCCTGACGAACCGAACATCTCCTCAACCCGCTGGCGCACGGTCGCCCACCACACCCGCAGGCTGTACCTGTTCGAGTCGGCGTTGACACCCAACGTGTTCTGGGTAGATCTCGCCAAGCTCGACCTCGCCGAGGGCACCGATACCCGCAAACTCGACCTCACCGGCGGCACCGCGCTGGCCGGCGAGAGCTCGGCGCATTTCGTTGCGGCCGAACCGTTCACGTTCTTAGGACTGTCCGCATGACCGATCGTGTCGCGCTGCGCGCCGGTATCCCGCCCTTCCACGTCATGGATGTGTGGCTGGCCGCCGCCGAACGCCAGCGCAGCCACGGCGACCTGGTGAACCTGTCGGCGGGTCAGCCAAGCGTCGGCGCACCCGAACCCGTGCGCGCCGCCGCCGCGGACGCCCTGCGGCGCAACCAGTTGGGATACACCGTCGCGCTGGGAATCCCGGAGCTGCGTACGGCCATCGCCGGCTCGTATGCCGACCGCTACGGGGTGAGCGTGGACCCGGACGACGTGGTGGTGACCACGGGTTCCTCGGGCGGTTTCCTGCTGGCGTTCCTGGCCTGCTTCGACGCCGGTGATCGGGTGGCGATCGCCAGCCCCGGCTATCCCTGCTACCGCAACATCCTGACCGCGTTGGGCTGCGAGGTGGTGGAGATCCCGTGCGGACCGGAGACCCGCTTCCAGCCCACCGCGGCCATGCTGGCCGAAATCGAGGGGCCGCTGGCCGGGGTGATCGTGGCCAGCCCCGCCAATCCGACCGGGACCGTGCTGGAGCCGGCGGAGCTGGCCGCGATCGCCACCTGGTGCGACGACGCCGGGGTGCGGCTGATCAGCGACGAGGTCTACCACGGCCTGGTCTATGACGGCGCCCCGCAGACCAGCTGCGCCTGGCAGACCTCACGCAACGCGGTGGTGGCCAACAGCTTCTCGAAGTACTACGCGATGACGGGCTGGCGGCTGGGCTGGCTGCTGGTGCCGCCGGCGCTGCGGCGGGCGGTGGACCGGCTCACCGGCAACTTCACCATCTGCCCGCCGGTGCTGTCCCAGTACGCGGCGGTCGCGGCCTTCACGCCGGAAGCCGTCGCCGAAGCGCAGGGCCACCTGCGGCATTACGCGGCCAACCGGGAGCTGCTGCTGGGCGGCCTGCGCGACATCGGCATCGACCGGCTGGCACCCACAGATGGGGCGTTCTACGTCTACGCCGACCTTGCCGAGCACACCGACGACTCGCTGGCATTCTGCGCCCGACTGCTGGCCGAGACCGGGCTGGCGCTGGCCCCGGGCATCGATTTCGACACCGAACGCGGCAACACCTTCGTCCGGTTGTCGTTCGCCGGCCCCACCGCCGATATCTCCGAAGCCCTGCACCGCCTCGGCACCTGGCTGCCGCTCCGGTAGGTTGGCTACAGGCTCGAATCGATTGAAGGGACCACACCCATGCGCATAACCACGACTACTCGCCTGACGCTGGGCGCGGCAGCCGTCGGCATCCTTGGTGCGGTGGCCGCATCGACGCTGACCACCAGCACTGCGCCCGCCGATGCCGCACCCGGCAACTGCACCGCGGCCGGTCTGGCCACCACCGCCAGCGGCGTGCTGAATCAGGCCGGTGGATTCCTCAACGACCACCCGGAGACCAACGACGTGCTGACGTCGGCGGCCACCATGCCCGCCGACCAGGCCAAGTCCTCGGTGCAGGGCTACTTCATCGGCCACCTCGACCAGCTTTCGACCCTGCAGGGCATCGCCCAGCCGCTCACCGACCTCAAGAGCCAGTGCGGCATCGCGGTCTCGCCGACCCAGCTAGCCACGCTGCTGGAGACCGTCAGCAAGTAGGGCCCGGCGATGAGCCTGGTCATCGGTGAGCACGAACGGGCCGCGCTGGCGCAGGCGGCCGGTTTCGGGCTGTTCGCCGCGATCACCGGGCGCCGGTCGCGGCGTTTCCCGGTCGGCGGAACGATCCCGTCCGGGGCGTTGGCCTACACCAGCCGCCAGCCGGTTCAGCCGCTGTCCGAAGTCGAGCGGGCGCTGCTGCTGTCGCTGATGTCCGGTGTCACCGGCTGGAACGACGGCATCGCGCACCACCCCGGATACGCCCCGGCGCTGCCGAACTATCCCGGCAGCGCCACCGGGCGAGCCATGCCGTCGGCGGCGGGCTTTCACACCAGCCAGCTGTTCTTCACCGACGACACCGGTTGCTATCTGCTGCCCACCCGCGATCAGCCGCCGCAGGATTTCGCAAGCATCGAGGACTGGATCAGTCACACCGCGGACTCCTATGTGCGACTGTCGGAGTCCCGGCTGCAACTACCCCGCGAAGAGCCCTACATGGAGGGCCACAACACCTGGATCGGTAACCATCCGGGCAGCCTGCTGGCGTTCGCGGTAGCCGATCTGGCCGAGCACCTGCTGGAGAACCTGTGGTTCTTCGCCGCCAACGGCTATCGGATCACCGACGACATCAACGGCCGGGAAATCCCGGGGCTGCAAGGTTTTTCCCACCTGGCGCACGCCGACGAGCCGATCCCGCTGTCGTTCGTCGAGCAGTACTCCCTGACCGAGGCCAGTGCCGAATTGTCCATCGCCGCCCACAACGGCGCCCTCGGCCTGCAGGCGATGGGCCTGGGCGGCTGGATCTACGACGGACTGGACCGCCCGTCGGTGCTGGGCGGGTTCGGCTTCGTCGCCGGCGACGACCCGCGCTGGGCGTTCCCGAACGTGACCGGGCTGCCCGGACATTTCGAGACGCTCAGCCCACCGCACGTGGCGTCGGTGGCCGACGGCGTGGACAAGTTGGTGGCCCGAAAGTTCGGCCCAGGCGGGCCATCTCACCCCGACACCGGCGGCCCGTGGGCCGATACCCGCCAGGTACGGGCCTGCGCGCTGCCGCCGGACGGCATCGCCGAACTGGTCACGCTGCAGGCTTCGTATATCTACGACACGTTCGGCAAGCTGCCCGGCACGGTGCCCACCGTGCACGCGCTGATGTATCTGCAGGCCCAACACCTCGACACCGAGTTCTACGACCAGTTCTACGGCCCCGGCGCGTACCTGAGCACCCACGCCGAGCACCAGGGGCGCTGGCATTGACGCCAGCACCCAGGCATCATTGGCCTGGTGAGCACACTGGGTGGCGATGGTGATTGTGTAGCTTTCGCGTTGCCGACGCATGGCAGTGGCGGCCTTCAGCCTGGCGTGGATCTCGACGACCGCGAGGCGATCGCCGAATTGATCGGCGACAATATCGTTCCTTAGCCCTAATCGAGCAGCTCACTGTTTCGTCGACGTCAGCCCGAGTGGTCGGCTAACGTTCCGGTCCATGAACCGCGCCGACGTGACGTTCCTGTCTGGAGGAACGCGGTGCGCGGGCTGGCTCTACCGCCCGGACAACGCCGCACGTGATCTTCCCTGCGTGGTGATGGCTCACGGCTTCGGGTTGAGGCGCCACGACGGTCTGCCCGGCTACGCGGAGGCGTTGGCGCAGGCCGGTGCGGCCGTGCTGGTCTATGACCACCGGTACCTCGGTGATTCCGAAGGAGAACCGCGACAACGGGTCCGGATGTCCGAGCAGCTTCAGGACCGGTTGGCCGCTATCGCGTTCGCGCGGACGATCGAAGGCATCGATCCCGGCGGGATCATCGTCTGGGGTTACTCCCTGAGCGGCGGGACCGCGGTGCAGGCAGCCGCTGCCGACCAGCAGGTGGCCGGCGCCATCCTGCTCTGCCCGTTTCTCGACGGCAGATGGCGGTCGAACCACGGCATGCGGATACAGCCGCGCAACGCCGCGTGGGTCACGGTACAGGCGATGCGCGACACCCTGATTCCGATAGCCGCTGAGCCAGGCACGCATGGCGGGATGACGTTCCCGGGTGAATTCGCGGGCTTTCGCTCGATTGCAGCACCGGATTGGCGTAATGAGGTATACGCCGGAGTGACGCGGTCGTTGCCGTTCTGGCGTCCGGTAGCCCGAGCTCGAAAACTCAACTGCCCGGCCCTGATTCAGGCCGGCGAACGGGACACCTCGGTGTCAGCGCGGGCCATCGCCCGTCTGGCGCAGCGCGCACCACGGGCGACCTTGAAGAACTACGACGTCAACCACTTCCAGGCGTTCAACGCCACCCATTCGCCCCAGATCATCACCGATCAGGCGGATTGGCTCCGGGCGCTGCTTACAGCCAGGTGTCGTCGGTCGTAGCGGTGAGGAACGCCTCCAGGTCGTCCCGCCACTGCGCCGGGGTGGTCTTGTCCGGCTCGATGCCGGTGTAGTCGCCGCGGTAGAACAGCAGCGGCCGGGGCTTCACCTCGGGCAGGGCCGAAAGTGATTGCACCGCACCGAACACCACGAAGTGGTCGCCCCCGTCGTGCACCGAGGCCACCGTGCAGTCGATGTGGGCCAACGACCGGGCCAGAACCGGCGACCCCAGCGGGGAGGGCTCCCAGTCCACGCCGGCGAACTTGTCCGGCTCACGCGAACCGAAGCGCGCGCAGACGTCCTTCTGCTCCTCGGCGAGGATGTTGACGCAGAACTTTCCGCTGGACTCGATCGCCTGCCAGGACCGCGACTGCTTGGTCGGGCAGAACAGCACCAGCGGCGGGTCCAGCGACAGCGCGGCGAACGACTGGCAGGCGAAACCCACCGGCACACCGTCATCGGTGGTGGTGATGATCGTGATGCCGGTGCAGAACTGGCCGAGCACGTTGCGGAATGCGCGCGGGTCGATCGGCAGGTCACCTGCCTTCGATTCGGAACTCACTGGTCTTTGAAGCCCACCGTGAAGTCGTGGCCCCACAGGCTGACCGCGGTGCTCTCCCGGGCGATCCAGTCGTCGTCGTCGACTTCGAGGCCCTCGCAACCGAACTCGATCTGAAACCCGCTGGGCGCCTTCATGTAGAAGCTCAGCATCTTGTCGTTGACGTGCCGGCCCAGGGTCGCGGCCATCGGCACCTTGCGACGGTATGCCCGGTCCAGGCACAGACCGACGTCGTCGGCCTCGCCGACCTCGACCATCAGGTGCACGATGCCGGTCGGGGTGGGCATCGGCAGGAACGCCAGGCTGTGATGACGCGGGTTGCAGCCGAAGAACCGCAGCCATGCCGGGTCACCGTCGGCCGGACGGCCCACCATCTGCGGCGGCAGCTTCATCGAGTCACGCAGCCGGAAGCCCAGCACGTCACGGTAGAAGTGCAGCGCCTCGGCGTCGTCCTTGGTCGAGAGCACCACGTGCCCCAGCCCCTGCTCTTCGGTGACGAACCGGTGCCCGTAGGGGCTGACCACCCGGCGGTGCTGCAGGGCCACCCCGTGGAATACCTCCAGGTGGTTGCCCGACGGGTCGTCGAAGCTGATCATCTCGTCGACGCACCGCTCGGCCAGCTCAGCCTTGGTGGCCTCCTTGTAGGGAGTGCCCTCGGCCTCCAGGCGCTGCCGGATCTCGGCCAGCCCTGCGGCGTTGGCGCACTCCCAGCCCGACACCAGCAACCGGTCGGTGTCACCGGGCACGATCACCAGGCGGGCCGGGAACTCATCCATGCGCAGGTACAACGCACCCTCGGTAGCGCCGGAGCCCTCGACCATGCCGAGAACCTTGCACCCGAAGTCACGCCAGGCCGCCATGTCGGTGGCCTCGATCCGCAGATACCCCAGTGAACGGATACTCATCAGACTCAGACCATGGTGTCGCCGGGCGGCAACCCGAACTCGTGGTTGCCGAAGATCATGTACGCCCGCTCCGGGTCGTTGGCCGCGTGCACCCGGCCGGCGTGCGCGTCACGCCAGAACCGTTGCACCGGAGCGTCGTTGGACAGCGCGGTGGCGCCGGCCGCCTCGAACAGCCGGTCGATCGAGGCGATGGCCCGGCCGGTGGCGCGCACCTGGTCACGCCGGGCGCGGGCACGCAGGTCGAACGGCACCTCTTGGCCGGCCGCCAGCAGGGCGTACTCGTCGGCGACGTTGCCGATCAGCTGCTTCCAGCCGGCGTCGATGTCGCTGGCCGCCTCGGCGATCCGAACCTTGGCGAACGGGTCATCCTTGGCCTTCTCGCCGGCGAACGCCGCACGGACCCGCTTGCCCTGGTGCTCGACGTGCGCGTCGTAGGCGCCGTAGGCCATGCCCATGATCGGGGCCGAGATGGTGGTGGGGTGGATGGTGCCCCACGGCATCTTGTAGACCGGCGCGGTGTTGGTCGCATAGCCGCCGGCGCTGTGGTCGTTCATCGCCCGGTAGGACAGGAAGCGGTGTCGCGGCACGAAGGCGTCCTTGACCACCACGGTGTTGCTGCCGGTGCCGCGCAGGCCGACCACGTGCCAGACGTCGTCGATGCGGTAGTCGGAGATCGGGATCAGGAAGCTGCCGAAGTCCACCGGCTTGCCGTCCTTGATGACCGGGCCGCCCAGGAAGGCCCAGGTGGCGTGGTCACAGCCCGATGACCAGTTCCAGGAGCCGTTGACGATGTAGCCGTCGGCGGTCTCGGTGACCACACCGGCGCCCATCGGAGCGTACGACGACGAGATCCGCACGCCGGTGTCCTCGCCCCAGACGTCTTCCTGCGCCTGCTGGTCGAAGAGCGCCAGGTGCCAGTTGTGCACGCCGACGATACCGGCCACCCAGCCGGTGGAGCCGCAGGCGCTGGCCAGCCGGCGTACCGCCTCGTAGAAGACCGTCGGGTCGCACTGCAGGCCGCCCCACTGCTCGGGCTGGAGCAGCCGGAAGAAGCCGGCGTCCTCAAGAGCTTTGATGTTGGCGTCCGGGATCTTGCGCAGGTCCTCGGTCTCCTGAGCGCGCTCGCGCAACTGCGGCAGAAGCCCGTCGATGGCTTCGAGCACCGCCTGCGCGTCACGCTGTTGAATGGACGTCACTAGATTGCCTCCCAGGAGTGATCAGGTACAGGCCCGGTTTTCCAACCAGTCAAGTGTGAGACTAGAACACGTTCCGATTTGTGTCGAGCGCGGTGTTCCTGCGGCTGGTAGCGATACTGGACCGGTTTTCTGTAACCTGTTCTAGTTATGACCGACGATGAGGGGCAGGCTGTGACGGAGACCATTCCGGACGAACCGCTCGGCAGCCACGTCCTGGAACTGCAGATCACCGACGTCATCGCCGAGACCGACGATGCGCGCTCGCTGGTGTTCGGCGTGCCCGATGGGCCCGACGATCCGCAGATCCCGGCCTCGCGGCTGAAGTACTCGCCTGGACAGTTCCTGACCCTGCGTATCCCCAGCGACCGAACCGGTTCGGTGGCGCGATGCTACTCGCTGTGCAGCTCGCCGTTCTCCGACGACTCGCTGACGGTCACCGTCAAGCGGACCGCGGACGGCTACGCGTCGAACTGGCTGTGCGACCACGCCAAAGCCGGCATGCGGGTGCACGTGCTGGCCCCATCGGGCAACTTCGTGCCGAAGTCATTGGACACCGATTTCCTGCTGCTGGCCGCCGGCAGCGGGATCACCCCGATGATGGCGATCTGCAAATCGGCACTGTCGCAGGGCACCGGGAAGGTGACGCTGATCTACGCCAACCGCGACGAGCGCTCGGTGATCTTCGCCGCCGCGCTGCGCGAGCTGGCCGCCGAGTACGCCGACCGGCTGACCGTCGTGCACTGGCTGGAGTCGGTACAGGGCCTGCCGACCCCGGCGGCGCTGGCCCTGTTGGCCGCGCCCTACACCGACCGCCAGGTCTTCATCTGCGGCCCGGGGCCGTTCATGCAGGCCTCCCGCGACGCCCTGGAGAGCTGCAAGTTTCCGGCCGAGCAGGTGCACCTGGAGGTGTTCAAGTCGCTGGACAGCGACCCGTTCGCCGCGATCAAGATCGAGGACGCCCCCGAGTCCGCCGACGGCGCCGCTCCCCCGGCCACGGTCACCGTCGAATTGGACGGCGAAAAACATGAACTGGCCTGGCCGCGGCACGTCAAGCTGCTGGATCTGCTGCTCGACAAGGGCCTCGACGCGCCGTTCTCCTGCCGCGAGGGGCACTGCGGCGCCTGCGCCTGCGTGCTGAAGAAGGGTGACGTCTCCATGGAGGTCAACGACGTCCTGGAGCCGCAGGACCTCTCCGAGGGGCTGATTCTGGCCTGCCAGGCCCATCCCGAGACCGATTCGGTAGAAGTTACCTACGACGAGTGAACTCAAGGCTAGGTTGGTGCGACATGAAGCGGTTGTTGACGATCCCGGCGACGCTCACGCTGTTGGCGGCGCTGATCCCCGCCGCGACGGCGTCGGCGGCCAGTGATACCAAGACCTCGTTGTTCCCGGTGAACGAGTTCGACCAATTGCAGACCCACAGCTGGGTCGAATGCAGCGCACCGCCGTTGTGCCGGTTCACCGCCGGTGTCCAACTGCAGACCCCCGACGGCATAACCGGTTTCCCGCCGGACCTGTGGGCGCGTCAGACCACCGAGATCCGCCCCTCGAAACGCACGGCCTATCTCGATGTGCACACCGACGGCGGCGAAGGCTGGTTCAAAGACCGCGGCGGGCCGGGCACGAAGGTGCTCAAGGACGGCTACGGAGCGGTGATCCAGTCGATGTACTACGGCGAAGGACCGCCGGAGAAGTACCAGACCAACGGCAGCATCGACGTGCTGGACAACGCCACCGGTCGGCCCAGGACCGATGTCAACGTGATCGTCTGCGCCCACGTACAGGTCGTCTATGGCGGGATCAACCTGACCACGCCGTCCACCTGCGCCCAGACGGTGTTCTGAGGCGCGAATCCGGTCGGGCCTACCCGCGCGGCAGCCCCAGCAGCCGCTCGGCGGCCAGCGTCAGCAGGATCTGCTCGGTGCCGCCGGCGATCGACAGGCAGCGGGTGTTGAGGAAGTCGTGCACCTCACGCCCGGCAACCGCACCCGCACCGGCGGTGACGTCCATCCGGTACTCGGCCAGCTCCTGGCGGTAACGCACCCCGATCAGCTTGCGCACCGAGGACTCCGAGCCGGGGTCCTGCCCGCCGACGGCGAGCTGGGCGATGCGCTGGTCCAGCAGTGACCCGGCCTGGGCGGCGATGATCAGCCGGGCCAGCCGGTCGTCGGCGGCGGTGTCGGACTCCCGATTCGCCAGGGCTTTGAGCAGTTCCTCCATCGGGTTGCCCAGCGCGGTACCGCCGGCGATCGCGACGCGCTCGTTGGCCAGCGTGGTGCGGGCCAGCCGCCAGCCGTCGTTGACGTTGCCGACCACCATCTCGTCGGGCACGAAGACGTCGTCGAGGAAGACCTCGTTGAACAGTGCATCCCCGGTGATCTCGCGCAGCGGCCGGATGTCGATGCCCTCGGCGGTCATGTCGAGCAGGAAGTAGGTGATGCCCTTGTGTTTCGGCGCGTCGGCATCGGTGCGGGCCAGGCAGATTCCCCACTGCGAATCGTCGGCCCGCGACGTCCACACCTTCTGCCCGGTCAGTCGCCAGCCGCCGTCGACCTTGACCGCCTTGGTGCGCAGCGCGGCCAGATCCGATCCGGCGCCCGGCTCGGAGAACAGCTGGCACCAGAAGATCTCGCCGGTCAGGGTGGCCGGGATGAACCGCTCGATCTGTGCGGGCGTGCCGTGCTCGAGGATCGTCGGCGCCGCCCACCAACCGATCACCAGGTCGGGGCGTTCGACACCGGCCGCGGCCAGTTCCTGGTCGATCACCAGCTGTTCGCCCGCGCCGGCGGCGCGCCCGTAGGGCACCGGCCAGTGCGGTGCCAGCAGACCCGACTCGGCCAGCGCCGGCTGACGCTGTTCGGCGGGCAGCCCGGCTATCCGGGCGGCCTCCGCGGCGATCGCGGGACGCAGGTCGGCGGTGGCGGCGTCATCGCCGAGGTCGACCTCGAGCCGGCGCCGCACCCCGGCCCGGGTCAGTGCGGCGACGCGGCGCAGCCAGTGCTCGGCGCCACCCAGCGCCTGCCCGATGCCGTAGGCCCGGCGCAGGTACAGGTGCGCGTCGTGCTCCCAGGTGATGCCGATGCCGCCGAGGACCTGGATGCAGTCCTTGGCGTTGGCCTTGGCGGCGTCGATACAGATGGCGGCGGCGACCGCAGCGGCGATCGAGAACTGTTGGTCGTCGGGGTCAGCGGCGGCGCGAGCCACATCGGCGGCGGCCACGGCGGCCTGTTCGGCCCGGCACAGCATCTCCGCGCACAGGTGCTTGATGGCCTGGAAGCTGCCGATCGGCTTGCCGAACTGCTCGCGTACCTTGGCGTACTCGACCGCGGTGTCCAGCGCCCAGCGGGCCACCCCGGCGGCCTCCGCGGACAGCAGGGTGACCGCCAGGTTCCGCACCGGGCTGTCGAGCACCGTCGCGGGCGCATCCGACAGCGTCACCTTCGCCAGTGGCCGGGAGAAGTCGGTGGCGGTCAGCGGCTCGACCTTCACGCCATCGGTGCGGGCGTCCACCAGCACCCAGCTCTCGTCGGCCGGCAACAGCAGCAACCCGTCGGCGGTGGCGCCCAGCACGCGCTCAGCGGTGCCGGAGACCTTCCCGGCCGCAGCGTCGAAACTCAGCGCGGCGTCGGTAATGGCCACGCCCGCAACACGTTCGCCGTTGGCCAGCGCCTCGGCCAGGGCCGGGTCGGTGATCACCAGGGTGGCCAGCGCGGTGCTCGCCACCGGCCCCGGGACCAATGCCTTGGCCGCCTCGTCGACCATGGCGCACAGGTCTTCGATCCGGCCGCCGGCGCCACCGTGCTCCTCGGCGACCGCCACCCCGAACAGGCCCAGCTCCGCCAACCGGCCGAAGACCGGTTGCCACGCATCGGGTTCGCCCAGCTCCACGGCCCGAATCGCCTCGGCGCTGCCGGATGCGGCGGCCCAGTCGCGGACCAGTCCACGGGCGGCGAGTTGGTCGGCGGCACTGGTCTCGGTGGTAATCGCTGACACGCTTGGCTCCTCGGGGTCATGGCGAACTTCAACGTCAGCTCACTAGAACGTGTTCTAATAGTGCCAGCGTCCGACCGTCAAGTCGAACCGTTGCGGCAGGACACATAGCGTCCCGAGGGTGTTGGAGGTGCGAGATTCCTCTACGCGATGCGTATCGTTACCGGCGAGTAGGTCTACTGAAGGAGCCGCCCCCCACATGCCGTCACCAGCCCACAGCAATCCGGGCCGCGAATCGGGGACCCAACCTCGCGAGGTCATCAGCGTGGCTGTGCTGAACGAGTCCGACCTCGGCTCCGAGGCACAGCGCGAACGCCGCAAACGCATCCTGGATGCGACCCTGGCGATTGCCTCCAAGGGCGGATACGACGCCGTGCAGATGCGTGCGGTCGCCGACCGCGCCGACGTCGCCGTCGGCACCCTGTATCGGTACTTCCCATCGAAGGTCCACCTGCTGGTCTCGGCGATGGGCCGGGAGATCGAGCGCATCGAGACCAAGATCGATCCGTCGGTGTACGCCGAAACCACTCGGCATCAGCGGCTGAACCTGGTGGTCAACAAGCTCAACCGCGCCATGCAGCGCAACCCGCTGCTCACCGAGGCCATGACCCGCGCGTATGTCTTCGCCGACGCCTCGGCGGCCGGCGAGGTCGACCACGTTCAGAAGCTGATCGACTCGATGTTCGCCGGGGCGATGAGCGACGGCGAGCCGACGGAGGAGCAGTACCACATCTCCCGGGTGATCTCGGATGTGTGGCTGTCAAACCTGCTCGCCTGGCTGACCCGACGGGCCTCGGCCACCGACTTCAGCACCCGGCTGGATCTGGCGGTGCGGCTGCTGATCGGCGACGACGACCGCCCCACCATCTGATCGCCACCCGCCGATGCGCCTCAAGCCCGGCCGTCCCGACCTCGCCGGATACGCGCACCGCTTCACAGTGCCCGCCGCCGCGCCGGGCGCAGCGCTGTCGCTGACCTGGCTGGGCGTGTCGACGCTGCTGATCGATGACGGTTCCTCGGCGCTGCTGACCGACGGCTACTTCTCCCGTCCGGGCCTGGCCCGGGTGCAGTTCGGCAAGGTGGCCCCCGCACCGGCCCGGGTCGACGGCTGCCTGGCCCGCGCCGGGATACGCGATCTGGCGGCCGTCGTCGCGGTGCACACCCACATCGACCATGTACTGGATTCGGCGTTGGTCGCCGAGCGCACCGGCGCCGTGCTGGTCGGTGGATCTTCGGCCGCCAACGTGGGCCGCGGCCACGGCCTGGCCGAGGACCGCCTGGTGGTCGCGGTGCCGGACAGCCCGATCACGTTGGGCGCCTATGATCTCACCCTGATCGAGTCGCGGCACTGCCCCCCGGACCGGTTCCCCGGTTCGATCACCGCCCCGGTCACTCCGCCGGTGCGGGTGAGCGCCTACCGGTGCGGCGAGGCGTGGTCGGTGGTGGTGGCCCATCGACCGTCCGGCCGGCGGCTGTTGATCGTCGGCAGCGCCGGATTCGTTCCTGGCGCCCTGGACGGGCAGACCGCCGATGTCGTGTACCTGGGTGTGGGCCAGCTCGGCTTGCAGCCGCGGCAGTACCTGGTCGACTACTGGTCGGAGACGGTGCGTGCCGTCGGCGCCAACACGGTGGTGCTGACCCATTGGGACGACTTCTTCCGACCATTGTCGAAACCGTTGCGCGCCTTGCCCTATGCCGGCGACGACCTGAACGTCACGATGCGGGTTCTAGATGAGCTGGCCGAGGCCGACGGCGTCGCGCTGCACCTGCCCACGGTATGGCGGCGTGAGGATCCGTGGGGCTGACGGCCGCACTTGCGCTACTGCTGCTCGCCGCGGTGCTGGGGTTCGCGGTGGCCCGTCCGCGGGGGTGGCCGGAGGTTTTCGCCGCGGTGCCGGCCGCCGGGATCCTGGTTGCCACCGGAGCGATCTCCCTGCACGACGCGGCCGCCGAAGCCACCAGCCTGCTGCCGGTGGTGGCGTTCCTGGGTGCGGTGCTGGTGCTGGCGCAACTCTGCGACGACGAGGGCCTGTTCGAGGCGGCCGGTGCGGCGATGGCCCACGGCGACATCGGCCCACCGCAACATCTGCTGCGCCGCGTCTTCGTGATCGCCGCCGCCCTGACAGCGGTGTTGAGCCTGGACGCGACGGTGCTGTTGCTGACCCCGGTGGTACTGACGATGGCCCGTCGCCGCCGGGCACCGATCCGCCCGCACGCGTATGCGACAGCGCACCTGGCCAACACCGCATCCCTGCTGCTTCCGGTGTCCAATCTGACCAACCTGCTGGCGTTCGGCCAGGCCGGTCTGTCCTTCCTGAAGTTCACCGCACTGATGGCGGCCCCGTGGCTGGCCGCCACCGCTGTCGTGTACCTGATCTTCCGGTGGTTCTTCCGCACCGATCTGCGTGCGACACCGGTGCATCACCACGCCGGCCCGTCGCCTGCGGTTCCAGTGTTCGTGCTGGTGGTGCTGGGCCTGACGCTGGTCGGTTTCGTGGTCGCCGAGTCGCTCGGCGTCGCTCCGGCCTGGGCGGCGTTCGCCGGTGCGGCAGTTCTGGCGGTCCGCGCGCTGGCGCGGCGGCGCGCCACCGTGGCCGGGATCCTGCGGGCGGCCAACCCGGGGTTTCTGGTGTTCGTACTGGCCCTGGGCGTGGTGGTCCGCGCCGTCGTCGACAACGGGCTGGGCGATGCAATGAGCGCGGTGTTGCCGCAGGGCTGCGGGCTGGTGGCGCTGCTCGGTATCGCTACGGTCGCCGCCGTGCTGGCCAACGTGGTCAACAACCTGCCGGCGACGCTGGTGCTGGTGCCGCTGGTGGCGCCCAGCGGCCCGGTCGCGGTGCTGGCGGTGCTGATCGGTGTCAACATCGGCCCCAACCTGACCTATGTCGGCTCGCTGTCGAATCTGCTGTGGCGACGGGTGCTACATCGATATCGGGTTCCGGCCGGCGCCGGCGAGTACACCCGGCTGGGCTTGTGCACGGTTCCAGCGACTCTGCTGGTGGCGGTGCTCGCACTGTGGGCGAGCGCGCGACTGATGGGTGTCTAGCCCGCCGGATAGGCCCGCGGCAGCGGCATGCCCAGCTCGGCCAGCACCGCGCGCAGCCGGCTCGGATAGTCGGTGATGAGCCCGTCGACACCCGCGGCGATCTGCTGGCGCATGGCGCCGGGGTCGTTGACCGTCCACGGGATCACCCGGAGCCCCTCGGTGTGCGCGCGGTCCACGAACTCCCGGTCCACCACCGAGAAGTCCGGGGACACGACATCGGCGCCGGCGCCTACGGCGCCGGCGATCGGATCGGCACCCTCTTCCCACAGTGCGACAAGGGGAATCGCCGGTTCGGTGGCGCGTACCAGGGGCAGGGTCGTCCAGTCGAAGCTCTGGATCTCGACGGAATCGAGCATTCCGGCGGCGCGTACCGCGGCCAGGATCACCCCGACGATCTGGCGCTGATTGTCGGCGTCGACTTTGGTCTCGATGTTGAAACGCACGTCGGCGCGATAGGAGTCGACGAGCGCGAAGACCTCGGGCAGTGTCGCGATCACGTTGCCCCGCACCACTTCCGCATCCGGGAACCCCGGCAACAGCTTTCCGCAGTCCAGCGTGCGTACCTGGGCCAGGGTGAGCTCTCCGACACGCTTGCCGACGTAGGGGTACTGCGGGTCACCGGCGGACGCCGGACCGGTGTCGGTGCACTTCTCCGGCTCGATCACCGGGTCATGCCAGACCAGCGGCTGATCGTCGCGAGTCAGCACGATGTCCAATTCCAGTGTGCTGACCCCTAGTTCAAGGGACTTGGCGAAGGCACGCAGCGAACTCTCGGTGGTTTCCCCGCGGCCGCCGCGATGCGACTGAAGATCGAACCCCGCCGGCAACGCCTGCGCGGACGTCATCGGACCCAGCATCGCAGCCGCCAGCACCAGGGCAACAGCGACACCGCGAATCACCTTCGCTGGCGTGCGATCTCGGCGAGCACCACGCCGGCGGCCACCGACGCGTTGAGCGACTCGGTGGGCCCGGCCATAGGAATCGACACGATGGCGTCGCAGTTCTGCCGGACCAGCCGGGACAGGCCCTTGCCCTCGGAACCGACCACCAACACCATCGGACCGGTGCCGTCGAGCTCGTCGACGACGGTGTCACCGCCGGCATCCAGGCCGACCACCTGCAGGCCGCGATCGGCCCACGCCTTGAGGGTCTGGTTGAGGTTGGACGCACGCGCGACCGGAAGGCGTGCTGCCGCACCGGCACTGGTGCGCCAGGCCACCGCGGTGACCGACGCCGAGCGGCGCTGCGGGATGAGCACGCCGTGGCCGCCGAAGGCCGCCACCGAGCGCACGATGGCGCCCAGGTTGCGCGGATCGGAGATGTTGTCCAACGCGACCAGCAGCGGCGGCGAAACGTCCTGCCGCGCAGCGGCCAGCAGGTCGTCGGGGTGGGCATAGTTGTACGGCGGAACCTGCAGCGCGATGCCCTGGTGCAGGCCGTTGGTGGTCATCTTGTCCAGATCCGACCGCGGCACCTCCAGGATCGGCAGGCCTGAATCGGCTGCGCGGGTTACGGATTCGGTCAGACGTTCGTCGGCCTCGGCGCCGAGCGCCACGTACAGCGCGGTGGCGGGGATGCCGGCGCGCAGGCATTCCAGTACCGGGTTGCGGCCCAGGACGGTTTCACTCTCGTCGGTGCGTTTGGCGGTCCGGTAGGACCGCTGCTTGGCCACCCGCTTGGCCGCCTTGGCCGCCGGGTGGTACTCACGCTTGTGCGCGGGCGGGGTGGCACCGCGGCCCTCGAGCCCACGACGACGCTGACCGCCGGAGCCGACGGTCGGACCCTTCTTGGTTCCGGGTTTGCGCACCGCGCCTTTGCGTTTGGAGTTGCCGGCCATCTATGCGGTTCCCTCCACCAGCAGCGACCACTGCGGACCGTCCCCGGTGTCGGTGACGTCGATACCGGCATCCTTGAGCCGGCCCCGGATCTCGTCGGCCAGCGCCCAGTCCTGTTCGGCGCGGGCGGTCGCCCGGCGCTCCAGTTCCGCGCGCACCAACACATCGACCGCCGCCAGCGCCGCCGACGTCTCGTCGCGCGACTCCCAGCGCTCATCGAGCGGATCGCAGCCCAGCACGCCCATCATGGCCCGGATGGCGCCGGCGGCGACCAGCGCGCCGTCGTGGTCGCCGGAATCCAGCGCCCGGTTGCCCTCGGCGCGCGTCCGGTGCACCTCTGCCAGTGCAATGGGCACCGCCAGATCGTCGTCGAGGGCGGCCGCGAAACGCTCGGTCCAGGTGGTGGGGACCACCGCACCCACCCGGCTGCGGACCCGGTGCAGGAACTCCTCGATGCCGACGTAGGCGTTGACGGCGTCGTGCAGGGCGTTCTCGGAGAACTCCAGCATCGACCGGTAGTGGGCACTGCCCAGGTAGTAGCGCAGTTCGGCGGGCCGGACCCGCTGCAGCACCGCCGACATCGACAGCACGTTGCCCAGCGACTTGCTCATCTTCTCGCCGCCCAGGGTGACCCACCCGTTGTGCAGCCAGTAGTTGGCGAATCCGTCGCCGGCGGCGCGGCTCTGGGCGATCTCGTTCTCGTGATGCGGGAAGACCAGGTCCATCCCGCCGCAGTGGATGTCGAAGGCGGGGCCGAGATAGGCGCCGGCCATCGCCGAGCACTCCAGATGCCAGCCCGGGCGGCCCGGCCCCCACGGCGTCGGCCAGCTGGGCTCGCCGGGTTTGGCGCCCTTCCACAAGGTGAAGTCACGCGGATCGCGTTTGCCGGTAGCCGCGCCCTCGCCCTGGTGCACGTCGTCGATCTTGTGACCGGAGAGCTGACCGTATTCGGGGTAGCTGAGCACGTCGAAGTAGACGTCGCCGCCGCCGGTATAGGCGTGGCCGCGGTCGATCAGCCGCTGGATCAGTTCGACCATCTGGGTGATGTGCCCGGTCGCGCGGGGCTCGACCGACGGCGGCAACACACCCAGTGCCTCATAGGCGGCGGTGAACTCCCGTTCGTAGGTGGCGGCCCACTCCCACCAGGGCCGGCCGGCCGCGGCGGCCTTGGTCAGGATCTTGTCGTCGATGTCGGTCACGTTGCGGACGAAGGCGACGTCGTAGCCACGGGCGCTCAGCCAGCGACGCAGCACGTCGAAGGCGACCCCGCTGCGAACGTGACCGATGTGCGGTGCCGCCTGAACGGTCGCACCGCAGAGATAGATGGACGCGTGGCCGGGCCGCAGCGGAACAAAGTCACGAACGGCGCCGGTTGCCGTGTCGTGCAGCCGCAGGCTGGGGCGATCGGTCACGACGGGCCAGCTTACCGGGCCGTTCACGAGTGGCCGTCCACACGGCGGCACCACGGCGCCAACACCCGCTTCTATCAGGCAATTACCAGACTGGGGCACCAGTTGCCGCATCGGTGGACAGGCGGTCACCGGTGGCATATATTGCGGCAGTGAGCAATCGTCTGGTGGCTGTATCCGGGGCACTTCTGGCTGCGGCCGCAATCGCGTCGTCCGGCTTGGCATACGCCGATGAGCCGAACCAGCAGCAGGCCCAGGGGCAGGCTGCGCCTGCGGAGGCCGGCCCTGCTGAGGCAGCCCCTGGCGAGCCCACCCCTGCCGAGCAGATGGCGCAGGTCCAGCAGGAGCAGCAGGAAGAGCAGCAGCGCCAGCAGGCCGACCAGATGGGTCAGACCGCCTCTACCGCCGGCGCCAGCGCCAGCACCGCCAGCATGGCTGCGATGGGTCCCCAGATCGGTATGCAGATGGCGATGATGGCCCCGATGCTGGCGATGTACGCCCCGATGATGGGTATGCCGCTGATAAGCGGCCTGGCTTCCAGCGGCGCCAACGTCGCCGGTCAGGGCACATCCGACGTCGTCGATCAGGCGACGCAGGCCGGTTCGTCCATGGCGACTGATCTCTTCAGCGGTGCGGGCGACGCCGGCACAAACCTCTTCGGCGACTCGGCCGACCTCGGCACGAACCTCCTCGGCGACACGAGCGACCTCGGCCTGAACCTCGGGGCTGACACAGCCGACACCGTCGCTGCCGGCGCTGCCGACGCCGGCGCGAACGTCGGTGCCGAGGTCGCTTGCGGCGTTGTCGGTATCCTCTTCGGCGCCTGCTAGCTAGCAGTCGCGCGACTTACCTCGACACCACCAGCGCGGTAGCCACCGCTGCCAGCCCTTCACCCCGGCCGGTCAATCCGAGTCCGTCGGTGGTCGTCGCAGACACCGAAACGGGTGCCCCCAGCAGTTCTGACAGCAGTCGCTGAGCCTCAACCCGGCGCGGCCCCACCTTGGGCCGGTTTCCGATGACCTGTACCGCGGCATTGCCGACCGTGAAACCGTTCTCGGCCAGCAGTCCGCGCACATGGGAGAGCATCGCGGCACCGCTGACCTGCGCCCAGCGTGGATCGTCGACACCGAACACGGTGCCCAGGTCCCCCAGCCCGGCGGCCGACAACAGTGCGTCGCACAGCGCGTGCACCGCCACGTCGCCGTCGGAATGCCCGGCGCAGCCGTCGGCGTCGTCGAACAACAGCCCCAGCAGCCAGCAGGGCCGCCCAGACTCGATCGGATGTACGTCGGTGCCCAGACCGACCCGCGGCAGCGGCGTCACCGGTTCAGCACCGCCTCGGCGAGCACCGCATCCAGCGCGGTGGTGATCTTGAAGGCCAGCGGGTCGCCCTCGACGACCTGGACCTGGCCTCCGACGTGCTCGACCAGCGAGGCGTCGTCGGTGAACCCGGTGCCCGACCCGGCCTGCTGGTAGGCCCGCAGCAGCAGTTCGGTGGCGAACCCCTGCGGGGTCTGTACCGCCCGCAGGCCGGCCCGCTCCGGCGTGCCCAGCACCACCCCGTTGGCGTCGACCGCCTTGATGGTGTCGGACACCGGCAACGCGGGCACCACGGCACGGTGACCGCCGCGCAACGCCTCGACCACGCGAACCACCAAGTCCGGCGGAGTCAACGGCCGTGCGGCATCGTGGACCAGAACGAATTCAGGGTCTCCGGCGCTTTGCAGGGCCAATCGGACCGATTCGACCCGGTCGGCCCCACCTGCGACGACGGTGGCCGTCTCGCCGAGGATCAGCTTGGCCTCATCGGTGCGATCCGGCGGCACCGCGACCACGACCTCGTCGATGACGCCTGAGTCACGCAGGCCGGCGACGGCGCGCTCGACCAGGGTCATCCCGCCGAGCAGAAAGAATGCTTTCGGTAGGCCCGCCCCGAGCCGCACGCCCGATCCGGCCGCCGGAACCACGGCTACCGTGTTGGCCACGGACTTTATCCCGACCGCTCAGGACGACGCGGTCACGACGCAGCGGCCAGAACCTCGTCGAGGATGATCTCCGCCTTGGCGTCATCGGTGTTCTCGGCCAGCGCGAGTTCGCCGACCAGGATCTGACGCGCCTTGGCCAGCATCCGCTTCTCGCCTGCCGACAGGCCGCGCTCCTGATCGCGGCGCCACAGGTCACGAACGACCTCGGCGACCTTGTGCACGTCACCGGAGGCCAGCTTCTCCAGGTTCGCCTTGTAGCGGCGCGACCAGTTGGTCGGCTCCTCGGTGTGGGGGGCGCGCAACACCTGGAAGACCTTGTCGAGGCCTTCCTGACCCACAACGTCACGCACGCCTACGTATTCGGCATTCTCAGCGGGAACTCGAACAGTGAGATCGCCCTGCGCCACCTTGAGGACCAGATAGTCCTTTTGCTCGCCTTTGATGGTCCGGGTTTCGATAGCCTCGATCAACGCTGCACCGTGGTGTGGGTATACGACGGTGTCTCCGACCTTAAAGATCATCTGATTTGAGCCCCTTTCGCTACTCCCATACTAACACGTCGCCCAGACACCGGACTAACAACGGTGCAGGTCAGGGGCAGTCACGGCCCCGAAGGGGGGTTGACAGCACGGCAGAAGCGTGCATCCCGGGACCGGGTCGAGCGGCCGCGCCGGCGGTTCTGAGAGGGTCGCGGGCGGCCGCGGGCCCTGAGCTACCGCCCCGGCGAAGTTGCTACTACAGTGCATAGTCACCAGCCGTGCCAGCTGTCCCGACCGCCGAGCAGGAGACCTCACGTGAACCGGTTCAACAGGACCTTCAACAAGGCTGCCGTCGGCCTGATCGCGGCCGTGGCGCTCGCCGGATGCGGCACGGGGCAGATCTCGCAGACCGCCGACCAGGCGTCCGCGGTCAACGGCTCCGAGGCCACCGCCGGTGACCTCGCGTTGCGCGACGTGCACATCCAGGCCGTGCAGAACAGCGACCAGCTGGAGCGCGGCACGACTGTCGACCTGGTATTCGTTGCCACCAACCAGTCGCCGGAGCGCGGCGACGAGCTGACCGGGATCACCACCCCGGTCGGCAAGGTCTCGGTGACCGGCAACAAGTCCGTGCCGCCCAGCGGCACCCTGATCGTGACCGCCCCGGCCGGCCCGGACCTGCCGACCGCACCGCTGTCCAAGGCACTGCCGGAAGTGACCGATTCGGGCAGCGGGGCCGCCACCGTGACGCTGGACGAGCCCATCCGCAACGGCATGACCTACGAGTTCACCTTCGACTTCAAAAACGCCGGCCAGATCCGGGTGGACGTGCCGATCTCGGCGGGCGTGCCGACGCGGCGCTGACCGTCGCGTCGTAAGCCCTAGCTGTCGGCCCCACCGGATACCGTTTGGCGCATGGCCAAGGCTCGTGCGCTGTACCGCTGTTCGGAGTGCGGAAACACCACCACGAAGTGGGTGGGCCGCTGCCCGGAGTGCGGCGGCTGGGGCGGGATAGATCCCGTCGCCGAGGCGCCGGTATCACCGGGCGGGGTGCGTGCGTCAGCGCCGGCGCGGCCCGCGGTTCCGATCAGCTCCATCACCGTCGGCCGGGCCCGCCCCGAACCGACCGGGGTCGACGAACTGGACCGCGTGCTGGGCGGCGGGATCGTCCCCGGCTCGGTCACGCTGCTGGCCGGAGACCCCGGCGTCGGGAAATCCACGCTGCTGCTGGAGGTCGCGCATCGCTGGGCGCTGGCGGGCCGGCGGGCGCTCTACATCTCCGGTGAGGAGTCCGGCGGGCAGATCCGATTGCGCGCCGAGCGCACCGGTTGCAGCCATGACGAGATCTACCTGGCCGCTGAGTCGGACCTGCAGACCGTGCTCGGCCATATCGAGGCGGTGCGGCCCACGCTGGTGGTGGTGGACTCGGTGCAGACCATCGCCGCCGCCGACACCGACGGGGTGGCCGGCGGGGTCACCCAGGTGCGGGCCGTGACGGCCGCGCTGACCGCGGCCGCCAAGGCCGCCGATGTGGCGCTGATCCTGGTCGGTCACGTCACCAAGGACGGCGCGATCGCCGGCCCGCGGTCCTTGGAGCACCTCGTGGATGTCGTGCTGCATTTCGATGGCGAGCGTCATTCGGTGCTGCGGATGGTGCGTGCGGTGAAGAACCGCTACGGCGCCACCGACGAGGTGGGTTGTTTCCTCTTGCGCGACGGCGGTATCGAGGGGATCGCCGATCCGTCCGGACTGTTCCTGGAGCAGCGCAGCATGCCGGTGCCGGGCACCTCGATCACCGTCGCACTCGACGGCAAGCGCCCGATGATCGGCGAGGTGCAGGCGCTGCTGGCCACCCCGGCGAGCGGGTCGCCGCGCCGGGCGGTCAGCGGTATCGACCACGCCCGGGCCGCAATGATCACCGCGGTGCTGGACAAGCATGCCGGCATTCCCATCTCCGCAGGTGACATCTACCTGTCGACCGTGGGCGGAATGCGATTGACCGATCCCTCAACGGATCTGGCCGTCGCCATAGCGCTGGCCTCGGCCTACGCAGATCTCCCGCTGCCGGCGACCACCGTGGTTCTCGGCGAGGTGGGCCTGGCCGGCGACCTGCGCCCGGTCGCCGGGATCGACCGGCGGCTGTCCGAGGCGGCCCGGCTCGGGTTCACCATCGCGCTGACACCACCGGGCGCCCCGGGGACCGTCGGCGGTCTGCGCACAGTGGAGGCGCCCAATATTGTTGCCGCGCTGCAGCACCTGAAGGCCATCGCCGACAATCGCAGCCGGCCGACACCGCCGCGACTGGTACGTGGCTCCTAGTTGCCCGGCGGCGGCGCGTCGGGCACCGGGACGTCGGCCGGCGGCGGCGGAGGCGCATCCGGCAACGGCTCAGTCAGCATGAACGGCACGGTCGCCGAACGCAGGTTGCCCAGTTGGACGACGAGGTTGTAGGTGCCCGGCCCGATCGGCTGCCGCGGCAGCGGGCACTGCGGCGCCGAACCCATCCCGGTCCAGGTCACCGTGGTGGTCACCTGCTCCCCCGGATCGAAGGTCTTGACCAGGGTCTCGTTCGACGGCGCGCAGTCCAGGTTCGACCACAGCCGCTGGTTGTCCAGCGTGTAGACGTAGGCGGCCAACACGGCCGCTCCCACATCCCGCTTGCAGGCGACCAGTCCGATATTGGTGACCACCATGGTGAACTGAGGCTGCTCACCCACCGCGTACTGCGGGCCGGTGATGCCCTTGACGGCCAGCGTGGAATCGGGACAGTCGTCGCCCTCCTTGAGCACCGGGGGCGGGATCACCGCGGCGGTCGGCGTCGCCGACGGCGGCGGCACCTCTTCGACTGGCGCCACCACCGGCGTCTTGGCGCCCTCAGGAGCGGGCCCTGGCGGCTTGACGTGCTGGGCGTGGGCGTTCTTGTCGGCTGCGGCACTGTCAGCGCCCGCGCTGCCGCGTACGACGGCGAAGACGATGAGCGACACCACCGCAATCACGGCGGCCGCAACACCCAGCGCCAGGCCGCGGCGTCGCCAGTAGATCTGCGAAGGCAGCGGACCCTGCGGTTCCAAATCGATCACGTCCTCACGGTAGGACGAGCCCACCGAGAGTTGTCCGACGTGTCTCGGCGTGTCGTTGCCGCGTTGTGACCTTCGGAGACTATTCCCCGATGTCGCCGAGATGCTCGCGCGCCTGCACCCGCCCGTCGGACAGGTGATAGGTGGCACCGACGATCGCCAGCCTCCCGGCCTCGATCTGGTCGGCGATGACGGTGGACCGGCTCGCCAACTGCCGCACCGTCTCGTTGACGTGGTAGGTCTCGAACTCGTCGATGCTGCTCAGGCCTTCCCGCCGGCCCACCAGGATCGACGAGGACACCCGTTCGGTGATGTCACGCAGGTAGCCGCCCGGTACGGAACCGTCGTCGAGAGCCGCCAGCGCGGCCTTGACCGCCCCGCAGCTGTCGTGCCCGAGCACGACTATCAGCGGCACGTCGAGCACCGCCACCCCGAACTCGATCGATCCCAGCACGGCCGCATCGATGACATGGCCGGCGGTGCGGACCACGAACATGTCGCCCAGGCCCTGATCGAAGATGATCTCGGCGGCCACTCTGCTGTCGCCGCAACCGAACACCACCGCCGTCGGCTTCTGGCCCGTGGCCAGACTGGCGCGGCGTTCGATGCTCTGACTGGGATGGGCGGGCTCGCCCGCGACGAAGCGCTCGTTACCCTCCTTGAGTGCTTTCCACGCTGATACCGGGTTCGTATTGGGCATGCCCGATATTCTGCCTGGCGGCGGGTCCGGCCGCACGATGAGCATCGATCCGAGCGATCTACTGCACTGGTTCGACTCGTGCGAGCGCGACCTGCCGTGGCGGGCGCCCGGCGTCACGCCGTGGCAGATCCTGGTCAGCGAGTTCATGCTGCAGCAGACCCCGGTGTCGCGGGTGCTACCGATCTGGCCGGACTGGGTCGCGCGCTGGCCGACACCGTCGGCGACGGCGGCCGCCACCCCGGCAGATGTGCTGCGAGCCTGGGGAAAACTGGGCTACCCGCGCCGCGCCAAGCGGCTGCACGAATGTGCGGGCGTGCTGGCCCGGGACTTCGGCGATGTGGTGCCCGATGACGTCGACGCCCTCGAGCAGCTGCCCGGGGTCGGCAGCTACACCGCCCGGGCGATAGCCGCCTTCGCCTACCGCAAACGGGTTCCGGTGGTGGACACCAACGTTCGGCGGGTGGTGGCTCGTGCGGTGCACGGGCACGCCGAGCCGGCCGCGCCGTCGACGAAGCGCGATCACGCCGACGTCGACGCCCTGCTGGCCCTGATCCCGAAAGCCGACCGGGCCGCCCGGTTCTCCGCGGCGCTGATGGAGCTCGGTGCCGTGGTGTGCACGGCCAGAGCACCGAACTGTGCCGTGTGCCCACTGCGATCATGTGCGTGGCGCGACGCCGACTACCCGGTGAGATCAGCGCCGAAGCGTCCCGCCCAGCGTTACGCCGGCACCGACCGACAGGTGCGCGGTCGCCTGTTGGACATCCTGCGGGACAACGATTTTCCCGTCACGAAGGCCCAACTCGACGTGGCTTGGCCGACGGATGCGGTCCAGCGTGAGCGCGCACTGGCATCGCTGTTGAGCGACGGGCTGGTCGAACAAGACGCCGGCGGCCGCTTCGCGCTGCCCGGTCAGGACAGGAACGACTCGACGGCGTCGCGGTAGACCTGCGGGGCGTCGTCGTGCACCAGGTGCCCAGCGTTCGGGACGTGCAGGTAGGTGCTGTCCAAACCGATGCGGTGCATCTGGAGCATCTGCCCGGGCGGCGTCACCGAGTTGCCCGCCTCGATCAGTAACGCCGGCGCCCGCACCGCGCGCCACTGCGCCCAGTAGTCCCGGGTACCCCACTCCGCGGCGATCTGCACCCACTGGGCGGGCTGACCGTGCAGCCGCCAGCCTGTCTCGGTCCGATCGAAGGCCTCCAGGAAATACCGCCCGGCCACCTCCCCGAACTCGGCTATCACGTCGTCGGCACGGGTGAACTCCACCGGCAGGGCGTGCGCCCACGGCTCCCATGCGCCGGTGGTCATCCCGCGAAAATCCGGGGCCATGTCCTCCACCACCACCGCCGTGACGAGCTCGGGGCGCTGCGCTGCCAGGCACCACGAGTGCAGGCCACCCATCGAATGCCCGACCAGCCGCACCGGTTCGCCCAGCGGCTCCACCGCGGCGGCCAGGTCAGATACGAAGCGTTCAGTGCAGATCGGGTGCGGGTCTGCGACGTCACGGCCGCGGTGCCACGGCGCGTCGTAGGTATAGACCGCCCCCAGCCGGGACAGCCATTCCCATTGCCGCGGCCAGGTGCTGCCGCGGCCCATCAACCCGTGCACCAGCACCAGCGGCGCGCCGTGTCCGCCGCGATAGGTCAACAGCTCGCTCGAGGCGGTCTCCACCCGGGGCACGGTAACCTAGCCGCATGTCAGTGGTGAAGATCAACGTCATCGAGGTGCCCGAAGGGGCCGGTCCCGAGGTGGAGAAGCGGTTCGCCGACCGGGCCGACACCGTGGCCGACACCCCCGGCTTCCAGGGCTTTCAGCTGCTGCGGCCGGTCCGCGGCGACAACCGCTACTTCGTGGTCACCCAGTGGGAGTCCGACGCGGCCTACGAGGCGTGGGTGCGTGACCGCTCGGAGGCCGCGCACGCCGGATACGGGGCTCCGCTGTCCAAAGGCGCCGCCAACCTGGAGTTCGAGGTCGTGCTGGACGTGGCGGGAACCGCCACCCGGACCTAGGCCGTGCGGCGCCACCTGGCGGCCTGGACGACCGCAGTTGCGCTTGCAGCCGGCTGCGCCCCCTCCCCTGCCTCACCGGCGGACCCGGGCGGGGTGACGATCTCCACCACCACCCCACCCGGTCTGCGGGCCAAGCAGACCATGGACATGCTCAACTCCGACTGGCCGATCGGCCCGGTCGGGGTGGCGACCCTGGCCGCACCGGACAAGGTCGACCAGGTGGTCACGACCATGGAATCGCTGTGGTGGGACCGCCCGTTCCAGCTCGACGACGTCGACATCCGGGCCGGCGCGGCCACCTTGCACCTGACCACCTCCTACGGCGCCCGGCAGGACATTCGGCTGCGCACCGACGACAACGGCATGGTGAACCTGTTCAAGCCGAGCACCGAGGCACCGCCGATCCGGTCCTGGCGTGACGTCGACACCGTGCTCAAGCGCACCGGCGCGCGCTACTCCTATCAGGCGTCGCGCATCGCGGGTGGGCATTGCGAGCGGGTCGCCGGCACCAACACCGGCCAATCACTGCCGCTGGCATCGATTTTCAAGCTGTATGTGCTGTTGGCGGTCGCCAATGAGGTCAAGGCCGGAAACGTGTCCTGGGACGACCCGCTGACCATCACCGGCCGGGCCAAGGCCGTCGGCTCATCCGGCCTGGAGGAACTGCCCGACGGCGCGCACGTGTCGGTTCGCCGGGCAGCCGAGAAGATGATCGCCACCAGCGACAACATGGCCACGGATCTGCTGATCGGCAAAGTCGGCACCCACGCCGTGGAGCAGGCGCTGGTCGCCGCCGGCCATCACGACCCGGCCAGCATGACGCCGTTTCCCACCATGTACGAACTGTTCTCGGTGGGTTGGGGCAAGCCGGACCTGCGGGAGCAGTGGCAGCACGGCTCGGCGCAGGAGCGGGCAAAGTTGCTGCGGCAGGCCGAGTCCCGGCCGTATGAGCCCGATCCGGTCCGCGCGCACGACCCGGCCTCGGCGTACGGGGCGGAGTGGTACGGCAGCGCCGAGGACATCTGCCGGGTACACGTCGCGCTGCAGGCAGGCGCGGTGGGCAAGGCCGCACCGGTCCGCGACATCATGTCCGCGGTCCGCGGTATCGACCTACCTCGCAGCGAGTGGCCCTATATCGGGTCGAAGGCCGGCGGCCTGCCCGGTGACCTGACGTTCAGCTGGTACGCGTTGGACCGGGCCGGGCAGCCGTGGGTGGTCAGCTTCCAGCTGAACTGGCCGCGCGACCACGGCAAGAGCGTCGGCAGCTGGATGCTGCAGATCGCGCAGCAGGCTTTCGGCCTGCTGCCCGTGCAGCGCTGACCCGGCGAGCAGCTACTCGGCGCCGGCCTTGGCCAGGTCGGCGGACTCCGCGGTCGGCTTCGGGCTGCCGGCGAAGGTGAAGACCGCGTCTTCGGTCGCGCCTTCCCCGTCCCAGTTGTCCACGTCGACGGTGACCAGCTGACCGGGCCCGATCTCCTCGAAGAGGATCTTCTCCGACAGCTGGTCCTCGATCTCGCGCTGGATGGTGCGACGCAGCGGACGGGCACCGAGCACTGGGTCGAAGCCGCGCTTGGCCAACAGCGACTTCGCCTTGTCGGTCAGCGCGATGTCCATGTCCTTGGCCCGCAGCTGCTTGGCCACCCGGCCGATCATCAGGTCGACCATTTGGATGATCTCGTCCTGACTCAACTGGTGGAAGACGATGATGTCGTCGATGCGGTTGAGGAACTCCGGCCGGAAGTGCTTCTTGAGCTCGTCGTTGACCTTCTGCTTCATCCGCTCGTAGTCGTTCTCCCCGCCGCCCTGGGTGAACCCGAGCCCCACGGCCTTGGAGATGTCGGAGGTGCCCAGGTTCGAGGTGAAGATCAGCACGGTGTTCTTGAAGTCGACTGTGCGGCCCTGACCGTCGGTGAGCCGGCCGTCCTCGAGCACCTGCAGCAGCGTGTTGTAGATCTCCTGGTGGGCCTTCTCGATCTCGTCGAACAGCACCACCGAGAACGGCTTGCGGCGCACCTTCTCGGTGAGCTGGCCGCCCTCTTCGTAGCCGACGTATCCCGGAGGAGCGCCGAACAGCCGCGACGCGGTGAACCGGTCGTGGAACTCACCCATGTCGATCTGGATGAGCGCGTCGTCGTCACCGAACAGGAACTCGGCCAGCGCCTTGGACAGCTCGGTCTTACCGACTCCGGACGGGCCGGCGAAGATGAACGAGCCGGACGGCCGCTTCGGGTCCTTCAGGCCGGCGCGGGTGCGCCGGATGGCTTTGGAAACCGCGGCGACTGCGTCCTTCTGGCCGATGATCCGCTTGTGCAGTTCGTCTTCCATCCGCAGCAACCGGGTGGTCTCGGCCTCGGTCAACTTGAACACCGGGATGCCGGTCCAGTTGCCCAGCACCTCGGCGATCTGCTCATCATCGACCTCGGCAACCACATCGAGATCACCTGCGCGCCACTGCTTTTCGCGCTCAGCGCGCTGCGCCACCAGTTGCTTCTCCCGGTCGCGAAGGCTCGCGGCCTTCTCGAAGTCCTGCGCGTCGATCGCGGACTCCTTCTCCCGGCGGGCGTCGGCGATCTTCTCGTCGAACTCGCGCAGGTCCGGCGGCGCGGTCATCCGGCGGATCCGCATCCGCGCGCCGGCCTCATCGATCAGGTCGATGGCCTTGTCCGGCAGGAACCGGTCGTTGATGTAGCGGTCGGCCAAAGTGGCCGCGGCCACCAGCGCCGAGTCCGAGATCGACACCCGGTGGTGCGCCTCATAGCGGTCCCGCAGGCCCTTGAGGATCTCGATGGTGTGCTCGACGGTGGGTTCACCGACCTGCACCGGCTGGAACCGGCGCTCCAGGGCGGCGTCCTTCTCGATGTACTTGCGGTACTCGTCGAGGGTGGTGGCGCCGATCGTCTGCAGCTCACCGCGAGCCAGCTTCGGCTTGAGGATCGAGGCCGCGTCGATAGCGCCCTCGGCCGCCCCGGCACCGACCAGCGTGTGCAGCTCGTCGATGAACAAGATGATGTCGCCGCGGGTGTTGATCTCCTTGAGGACCTTCTTCAGCCGCTCCTCGAAGTCACCGCGGTAGCGGCTGCCGGCCACCAGCGAACCCAGGTCCAGGGTGTAGAGCTGCTTGTCCTTGAGCGTCTCGGGAACCTCACCGGCCACGATCGCCTGCGCCAGGCCCTCGACGACGGCCGTCTTGCCGACGCCGGGCTCACCGATGAGCACCGGGTTGTTCTTGGTGCGCCGCGACAGCACCTGCATGACCCGCTCGATTTCCTTCTCCCGGCCGATCACCGGGTCGAGCTTGCCCTCGGCAGCGGCCGCGGTGAGGTTGCGGCCGAACTGGTCGAGCACCAGCGACGTCGACGGTGAGCCGGACTCGCCGCCCCGGCCACCGGTGCCGGCCTCGGCGGTCTCCTTGCCCTGGTAGCCGGACAGCAGCTGGATGACCTGCTGACGCACCCGGGTCAGGTCCGCGCCGAGCTTGACCAGCACCTGGGCGGCGACGCCCTCACCCTCACGGATCAGGCCGAGCAGGATGTGCTCGGTGCCGATGTAGTTGTGGCCCAGCTGCAGCGCCTCGCGCAGGCTCAGCTCCAGAACCTTCTTGGCGCGCGGGGTGAACGGGATGTGCCCGGACGGCGCCTGCTGGCCCTGACCGATGATCTCCTCGACCTGGCTGCGCACCCCTTCCAGGGAGATGCCCAGCGATTCCAGTGACTTGGCGGCTACGCCCTCACCCTCGTGGATCAGGCCCAACAGGATGTGCTCGGTCCCGATGTAGTTGTGGTTGAGCATCCGGGCCTCTTCCTGAGCCAGGACGACAACCCGACGGGCGCGGTCGGTAAATCTTTCGAACATTGGCGGCTACCTGCTCTTCCTCACCATCGGCACTCGCTGGGCCTCGGTTCGGCCCCGCGTACCTGCCGTCCACTCTAGTGGGCGGCGCAGCGCGCTGTGACCTGGCTTGCAGTGCGTACTGCAAAGACCCGCACCGGCGCCGGGCCTCGAAAGACCTGGCACCGGATGCAAGAGACCAACGGTGAGACCCCGGAGTGTGATTCCGGACGATCAGCGGGTTCGCCAGAAGCGAAAACCCGGCTGGATTGCGGCCCTAGGTGGCGGCGTGAAACGCGTCGATGATGTCGGCCGGGATACGGCCGCGGGTGGAGACGTTGTGACCGTTGCGGCGCGCCCAGTCCCGAATGGCGGCGCTTTGTTCACGGTCGATGGTTCCGCGGCGGCCACCGCTGACGCGGCCCCGGCGACGACCGCCGACCCGACGGCCCGCCTCGGCCCACTTCTTCAAATCGGCGCGCAGCTTTCCGGCATTCTTGCTGGAAAGATCAATCTCGTAGGAAACACCGTCCAGTCCGAATTCGACTGTTTCGTCGGCGGCACCCTCACCATCGAAATCATCGATCAAGGTGACGGTCACTTTTTTCGCCATTGGTACCCCTCGGTTTGCTTTCCTGTGCAGTAACTGAACACCAGTCGTTATCGACCCTGACGACTAATGTGCCATAAAAATACGGCGGCTTCAACACCGCGTGCCGAGGCAGCGTTCAGTTGCTCTGTCGACGAACAATCGGGAACAATACCGTATCGCGAATTGACAGCCCGGTCAGCACCATCAGCAACCGATCAATGCCCATTCCGGTTCCGGTACACGGCGGCATGGCATGTTCCATAGCAGCCAGAAAGTCCTCGTCAAGTGCCATTGCCTCGTCGTCGCCGGCCGCCGCCGCGCGGGCCTGGGCGGCAAAGCGCTCACGTTGCACCACCGGGTCGACGAGCTCGGAGTAACCAGTGGCCAGTTCTACACCGCGCATATAAAGGTCCCATTTCTCGGTGACCCCTTCGATACTGCGGTGCTGACGCGTCAGCGGCGTGGTCTCCACCGGGAAGTCCCGAACGAATGTCGGGGCGCTGAGGTGATTGCCGACGGTGTGTTCCCACAGCTCCTCGACCAGCTTGCCGTGGCCGTAGCCGCGATCGGTGGGAATCTCCACGCCCAGACGGTCGGCCACCGCCCACAGGTCGGCCACCGAAGTCGCCGGCGTGATCTGCTCACCGAGCGCGGCCGACAGCGACGGATACATTTGCACCGTCGCCCATTCACCGCCAATGTCGTAGATACTGCCGTCGGGCAGGGGCAGTTGCCTGGTCCCGATCACCTCGTCGGCGACTTCTTGAATAATTTCGCGAGTCGCCACGGCCGAGTCATCGTAGGTGCCATAGGCCTGGTAGGTCTCCAACATCGAGAACTCCGGCGAATGGGTCGAATCGACGCCCTCGTTTCGGAACACCCGATTGAGCTCGAAGACGCGATCGAAACCACCGACCACACACCGCTTCAAGAACAGCTCGGGGGCGATTCGCAGGTAAAGGTCCGTGTCTAGGGCGTTCGAATGGGTGACGAACGGCCGGGCCGCCGCACCGCCGGCCAAAGTCTGCAACATCGGCGTTTCGACTTCGAGGAATCCACGCCGCTCCAATGCGGAGCGAATGGCTCTAATCACAAAGATCCGTTGACGCGCCACGGTGCGCGCCTCCGGGCGGACGATCAGGTCCACGTAGCGCTGCCGGACCCGGGATTCCTCGCTCATGTCCTTATGCGCGACCGGCAACGGCCGCAGCGACTTCGACGCCATCTGCCAGGAGTCGGCGAGCACCGACAGTTCGCCGCGGCGTGAGCTGATCACCTCGCCGCGCACGAAGACGATGTCGCCCAGGTCGACGTCGGACTTCCACGCCTCCAGCACGTCCTCGCCCACACTGGCCAGGCTGATCATCACCTGCAGTTGAGTCCCGTCGCCCTCCTGCAGGGTGGCGAAACAGAGTTTGCCGGAGTTGCGGGCGAACACCACCCGCCCGGCCACGCCCACGATGTCGCCGGTGGAGGTGTCGGCGGCCAACTCCGGGTAGTTGGCCCGGATCTCAGCGAGGGTGTGGGTGCGCTGCACCTGGACCGGGTAGGGGTCACGGCCCTCGGCGAGCAGACGCGTCCGCTTGTCGCGGCGGATCCGGAACTGCTCGGGGAGGTCGGAATCATCCTGCGGCTGGGGTGTATCGGCAGAGCTCACGACATGCCAGCTTAGTTGAATACCCTGCGACGGCTCAGCGCGCCGGGCGCAGCCTGCCCCGCTGCCCGTCCCGATTGCGCTCGAACACCAACCGCAACCCGTCCAAGGTGAGGTTGGGGTCGTGACGGTCCACCGTTTCCAGGTCGGGCAGCAGCAGCGGTGCGGCGTGCCCGGTGGCCACCACCGTCCCGTTGTCGGCGAAGCCGGGCACCTCGTCACGCACGCGCCGCACCAGACCGTCGACCAGGCCGGCGAAGCCGAACACCGCACCGGACTGCATGCACTCGACGGTGTTCTTGCCGATCACCGAGCGCGGCCGGGTCAGTTCGACCCGGCGCAGCCCGGCGGAGCGGGCCGCTGCGGCATCCGAGGAGATCTGGATGCCGGGCGTGATGGCCCCGCCGAGGAACTCGCCCTTGGCCGAGACCGCGTCGACGCAGATCGCCGAGCCGAAGTCGATGACGATGGCCGCCGTCTTGTACTTGTGAAAGGCGGCCAGGCCGTTGACGATCCGGTCGGCACCCACTTCTTTGGGGTTGTCCACCAGCAACGGCACACCGGTGCGCACGCCGGGTTCGATCAGCACCGCGGGCACCGACGGCCAGTACTGGTCGAGCATCAGACGCACCTCGTGCAGCACCGAGGGCACCGTCGACAACGCGGCCGCGCCGGTCAGCTGTTCGCCGTCGTCGCCGATCAGACCGTCCAGGGTGAGCGCCAATTCATCGGCGGTGATCTCCGCCTCGGTACGAATCCGCCACTGCTGCACGACGTTTGCATTGTCACCGGACCCGGCCAGCAGGCCGATCACGGTGTGGGTGTTGCGGACGTCGATCGCCAGCAGCACGGCTACCGCACGCTTCTGGGCGACAACAGCTCGGCAGCAGTGTCGGGCACGAACGCCGGGTCGGTGCCGAGGTCGACCTGCTTGTTGTCGGCGTCGACGAACACGATGCGGGGCTGGTAGCGGCGCGCCTCGGCATCGTCCATGCTGCCGTAGGCGATCAGGATCACCAGGTCACCGGGGTGCACCAGATGTGCTGCGGCACCGTTGATCCCGATGATCCCGGTGCCCCGGTCCCCGGTGATGGCGTAGGTGACCAGCCGGTTGCCGTTGTCGATGTCGACGATGGTCACCTGCTCGCCCTCGATCAGGTCGGCGGCTTCCATCAGGTCGGCGTCGATGGTCACCGAGCCGACGTAGTGCAGGTCGGCCTGAGTGACCGTGGCACGGTGGATCTTCGACTTGAGCATCGTCCGAAACATCAATTCCTCCGGGTTGATACGTGATCTTCAGCTGTTCCGAGTGTGATGGCCGCGTTGTCGAGCAATCGGGTCGCGCCGACGCGGGCGGCGACCAGCAGGCGACCGGGCCCGTCGGCGGGCGCCGGCTCCAGGCCGGGACCTCGCACCTGCAGGTAGTCGACCTCAACGGACGGGGACGCCGCCAGTACCGCGGTGGCGGCCTCCAGGACCGCGGCGACCCCGGCCGGTGCGGCGTACTCACCGGCGGCCAGCGCCGCCGACAGAACCGTGGCGGCTTCGCGTTGCGCGTCATCGAGGTAGCGGTTGCGCGACGACATCGCCAGCCCGTCGGATTCGCGCACGGTGGGAACGCCCACCACGGTCACGTTCAGGTTGAGGTCGGCGACCATCTGGCGCACCAGCACCAGCTGCTGGTAGTCCTTCTCGCCGAAGAACACCCGGTCGGGATGCACGATCGAGAGCAGCTTGCACACCACGGTGAGCATTCCGGCGAAATGCGTTGGACGCGAGGCACCTTCGAGTTCGGATCCCAGCGGGCCGGGGTGCACGGCGGTGCGCGAGCCATCCGGGTACATCGCCGCGGCGGTCGGCGTGAAAGCAACATCGACACCGGCGTCGCGCAGCAGCGCCAGGTCGTCGTCGAGGGTGCGCGGGTAGGCGTCGAGGTCCTCGCCGGCACCGAACTGCAACGGGTTGACGAAGATCGACACCACCACCACCGAGCCGGGCACCTTGCGGGCGGCACGGACCAGCGACAGATGACCATCGTGCAGGGCACCCATGGTGGGCACCAGCATCACCCGACGGCCGGTGGATCGCAGCGCATGAGAGACCCGGGTGATCTCCTCGGGCCTTGCGTAGACGTTGAGCCCACCTGGGGTGAACTTGGGCGCGTCGGGCTTCACCGGGCCAGCACCGTCAAAACGTCGTCGGCGGCACCGGCGCGGTGTGCGGTGCGCAACGCATTGCTGCGGTAGGCCTCGGCCAGATCCGGGTCGACGCCGGCCAGCGCTTGCAGGTGCCGGGCCAGGGTGGCCGAATCCCCGCGGGCCACCGGGCCGGTGAGCGCAGCGTGCCCGTCGCGCAGGGTATTGGCCAGCGCGGCAGCCACCAGCGGCCCCAGCACCCGTTCGGCGATGCCGTCGGGGTCCTCGATTCCCAGGCTGGTCGGCAGCGCCGACCGCAACGCCGTCAGCGCGTCGTCGATCACGGTGACCACGTGGTTTCCGCCGTGGCAGAGCGCCGCGTGGTAGCGGGTGCGGGCGGATTCCTCGACGCGGAACGGCTCGCCGCCGATCTCGCAGGTCAGCGCTTCGGCGATGGTGTAGCCGATCTCGTCGGCGGCGGTGATGCCGAAGCAGCTCTCCGACAGCCGGGCGATGTCTTCGTCGGAGCCGGTGAACGTCATCGCCGGGTGGATGGCCAGCGGGAGGCAGCCCTGCTCGGTCAGCGGCGCCAGCACGCCGATACCGGCGGCGCCGGAGGTGTGTACGACGATGGTTCCGGCGCGTACCGCACCGGTGGCCGCCAGGCCGGAGACGATGCCGGCCAGTTCGGTGTCGGGCACGGCCAGCAGCAGCAGTTCGGAGTCGCCGGCGACGTCGGGGGCCGGTCGCACGACGGTGTCCGGCAGCCGCCGGCGAGCGCGCTCCCGCGATTCCTCGGAGATGGCACTGCACGCCACCACCACATGCTCGGCGCGCTCCAACGCGACGCCCAGCGCGGTGCCGACGCGGCCGGCTGAGACGACGCCCACCTTGAGTCGGGCGGGCCGCAACCCGTCGAACTGCGCCATGCAGACGACCTCACAGGTTCTCTTGGTTTCGTTCCAGTCCCGCGTTGCGGGTACCGGACGGTCGCCGGAGAGTCTATCCCGATCAACCCGGGTCCGGCGAGTGACGTTGATCGCAGGTAGGCGAGTCAGTCCTCGCGGCGGCGGCGCCGGCGGCCCTCGCCGGGGACGGTCTGCAGCCGGGCCAGCAGCTCGGCGACCGACTGACCGCCGGTGCTGGGCGCGCCGTCCGTGACCGCCTCGGCGCCGGTGGAATGCCGTGCCGACGCGGGCGGGGGGCTTGCGAGTCGGGGCGCGGGAACGGGTTCGGGGGCCGGCTCCGCTGCGGGCGCCGGTGTGGGCTCGGGTGCGGGTTCGGGCGCGGCGTGGCTGCCGGGCGACTCGACCGACTCGGCCGACTCGGCCGAGTGCCGGGAATCGGCCCGACGGCGACCGCCCGTCCCTTCCGCTGCAGACGGACCCGAGTGACGACCGTGCCGCGACGGGGTCTCGGCGTCCGTTTCCTTGGCGCCGTGCCGACCGGAGTCCCCGTGCCGACTGGACTCCACCGGTGTGGCCGACGACCAGTTGCTGCCCGGCGTGCCAGGTGGAAGCCATTCCCCTTCCGCACCAACGGGTTTCCAGAACGGCTCCGGCTTCGGCGCCGGCGCGGCAGTCGGTGTGGGCACCGGCGCTGCCGGTGCGGCCCACGGCTGCTGCGGCGGTGACGGCGGTGGCGGCGGTTCGGGCTCGCGGTGCTGCTCCGGGGCGACGAACGGTTGCGCCGGTTGCGCCCAGCGGCCCGCGTTGGGTTGCGGCTGTTGAGGATGCGGCGGTTTCTGGGAGGGAATCTGAGGATCGTCCGCGGCCCGGTGATGCGCCCCCCGCGGTGCCGGCGGCTGCTGGGGCGGCTGATGGGGCTGGGGTGTTGAGGGCATCGGGATCGCCCCGGTCGGTATCCGCACCTCCGGAACGTCGATGATCGGGTGCTCGGACGTCTTGGTGACCGCGTCTTCGGGGTAGAACGACGCGGTGGCCGGCGCCGGTCGGGCACCGGTGACCGCCTCGGAGCCGGTGCGCGCCCAGTCGCTGTAGGCGCGAACAGTCGTGCGCCCAGAAGACTCGGTCTCCAGCGCCGGCCGGTGGCTCAGGTCGGCGTCGAACAGGATCTCCAGATTCGTCCGCAACGCCGACAATTCGGTCCGCAACGCCGCAACCTCGTCGGCGGCCTGGGCCCGCAACTCCGACGCCAGTTCGCGGCGCAGTTGCGACTCCACCGTCAGCTCGTACTCCCGGCGCGCCGAGATCTCACGGTCGAGCTGCAGGTCGTAGACCAGCTTGAGATCACGCGCCCGGGCCTGGTCCACGTCGCTTTGCCGCCGATAGATCACCGACACGAACGCCGAGGCGACCGCGGCCCACAGTGCCACGATGACCGCGAGCTTGAGCAGCTCCACCCGACTGGTGAACACCAGTGCCGAACTCGCCGCGATCGCGAGTATCAGCAACGCGGTCAACAACGTCCAGCCCGGCCTGCGACCACCACGCCGACCCGGGGCGCGGGACAGGACCGAATTCATCTGCGCCGCCCCACCTCGTCGCTTCGTCGCGTCACGCCACCGGCCCGCATTGCCCGACTGTACCTGGACAAAGTCAATCCGCGTGTCGCCTGGCTCCGGCGATTCTCACCCGGTTTGATTTCCGTTCACCGGCCCCGACGTGCCCGAATCCTCGGGGGACTTGCAACAGTTCTGCAGCCACAGCGCGGCGGCGAGCAAAGCCAGCGCGCTGGCCGCGGCGACCACCGCACCGCCGGTGTCCTCGGCGGCCACACGCAGCACGGACCGCTGCCGCAGCAGGAAGCACAGCACCCCGGCCCAGAAACCCAGCACCAGCGCCCCCACCCAGGCCGACGCCTTGGCGACCACCACGGTGCGCGCAACTGCCAGCGGATGCAGCCGCCCCGGCCCGTAGCCGATGTCGCCGGCGTCGATCCTGGTCCGCACGTAGCGGCCCCAGCCGGCCTCGGCGACCGCCGCCACCAGCAGCGAAATCCCGCTCCAGACGGTGATCGGCGGGAACCATCGATACACCTGCCCGACCGCCAGGTAGCTGATCACGGCCACCACTGCCGCGGCGGCGGCGACGTCGCGGCCGCGGGTCGGGCCCATCAGCGCTCACCGGCCGGGTGCAGCACCAGCTCGGTCAGCCGCAGCGAGTCGCGGTCGGCGGGTTCCAGCTCGGCCAGCAGACCGGCCACCGGGCATCGTCGTCCCGCCACCGTCAGTTCGGCGTCCGGCTCGATCTGCAGCCACGGCACCATCACGAACGCGCGCAGGTGAGCCAGTGGATGCGGCAGGGTCAGCGTGCTGTCGCGGGACAACAGTTCCGGTTCGCCGGGCTCGCGGCAGCTGATCACGTCGATGTCCAGGGTGCGCGGGCCCCAGCGTTCGCCGCGCACCCGGTCGGCCGCCTGCTCGAGTTCGTGGGCCCGGCGCAGCCAGCCGGGACCGTCGGTGGCGGGATCGTCGACGACCAGTGCCGCGTTGAGGAAGCGGCCCTGATCGACCACGCCCCAGGCCTCGGTCTCATACACCGGCGACACCGCGCGCACCGCCGCTCCGAAGCCGTCGACCGCGGACTGCAGCCGGGCCAGCCGGTCGCCGAGGTTGGAGCCGATGGACAGCACCGCTTGCGTCATGCCGGGATCACCGTGCCGCGCCGGTCACGCCGGGAACGCCGCGCCACCACCGCGACGTCGTCGAAGGTGAGCGGGATCGGGGCGTGTGGTTTGTGCAGCGTGACCTCCACGGCCTGCACCCGGTCATCGGCCATCACCTCCTCGGCGATCTCGGCGGCGACGGTCTCGATGAGATCGCGCGGCGGGCCGGCGATGATGTCCGCGGCCCGCTGGGCCAGCACCCCGTAGTCGTAGGTGTCGGCCAGCGCGTCGCTGGCGGCGGCCGGTACCAGATCCATCCAGACGGTGATGTCGACGACGAAGTCCTGGCCGTCGGCCCGCTCGTGGCCGAAGACGCCGTGGTTGCCACGAACCTTCAAGCCGCGCAACTCGATCCGGTCAGTCATCGCTGACGCCTCCTTGACTCCAAGCCTCCAGGACCCGTAATGCGTCGACCGAGGCCCGCACGTCGTGCACGCGCACGCCCCAGGCGCCGTGCAGTCCGGCCAGCGCCGAGACCACCGCGGTGGCGGTCTCGCGCTCGGCCGGGGGCCGGGGCGCGCCGTCGGCCCCGGACAGCAGCGTACCGAGGAACCGCTTGCGGGAGGCCCCGACAAGCACTGGGATGCCGGTGCCGACCAGCTGCGGCAGTGCGTGCAGCAGGGCCCAATTGTGTTGCGCTGTCTTGGCGAAACCCAGACCGGGATCGACAATCAGGTTCGCCGGGTCCACGCCGGCGGCCACCGCGGCGTCGACGGCGGCCAGCAGGTCCGCCCGGACCTCGGTGGCGACGTCGCGGTACTCGGGTACCCGATGCGGGTCCCCGGGATCCACCGGCCGCCAGTGCATCAGCACCCACCGGGCACCCGAGGAGGCCAGCAGTGGCGCCATCGCAGGGTCGGCCCGGCCGCCGGAGACGTCATTGACGATCCGGGCGCCGCAGTCCAGCGCGGCCCGGGCCACGTCGGCGTTCATCGTGTCGATGCTGACAGTTATCCCTTGGGCAGCAAGGGCTTTGACGACCGGAACCACCCGCTGCGCCTCGGCCTGCGGATCGACACGGACCGCACCGGGCCGGGTCGACTCACCGCCGACATCGATGATCGCCGCGCCCGCAGCCGCCAGTGCCGCACCGTGCTCGACGGCACGATCAGCGCTGAGATAACGCCCGCCATCGGAGAACGAGTCGGCGGTGACGTTGACCACCCCGACGATCTGGACGCGGGTCGGGCTCACCTGCGCCGAATGAGTTCCAGGGCTTCGGCGCGCGATGCGCTGTCGGTTTTGAACTGGCCCCGAACCGCCGAAGTCGTGGTGACCGCACCGGGTTTGCGCACCCCGCGCATCGCCATGCACAGGTGCTCGGCCTCGACCACCACGATCACTCCGCGCGGGTTGAGTTTGCGCATCAGGGCGTCGGCGACCTGCGCGGTCAGCCGCTCCTGCACCTGCGGCCGCTTGGCGTACATGTCGACGACCCGCGCCAGCTTGGACAGTCCGGTGATCCGGCCGTCGTAGCCGGGGATGTAGCCGACGTGCGCGACACCGTGGAACGCCACCAGGTGGTGCTCACAGGTCGAGTACATCGGGATGTCCTTGACGATCACCAGTTCTTCGTGCTGTTCGTCGAACGTCGTCTCCAGCACGGTGTCCGGGTCGGTGTAGAGCCCGGCGAACATCTCCCGGTAGGCCCGGGCGACCCGCGCCGGGGTGTCGAGCAGGCCCGGCCGATCCGGATTCTCGCCAACGGCGAACAGCAGCTCACGCACGGCGGCCTCGGCGCGCGCCTGATCGAAGACCGTCGACGTCGGCGTCGACATCACGTTCTCACTCACCGGACGGCTTCTCCGGTTCACCGGACGGGCCGGGGTAGGGCTGCGGCTGATACGGCGGATAGTGCTGGGCGGGCGGGTAACCCTGCTGCGGCCAGTGCTGCGGCGGATACCAGTAACCGCCCTGCTGCTGCGGCTGCTGCGGTGGCTGCTGCTGTGGCGGCGGCCAGCCGGGTGCATGCCAGCCCGCCGGCGCACCGTAGTCGGGGCCGGGCGCAGCGCCGTTGCCGCCCCCGTTGGGCGAGCCGTTGGCCGCAGTCGACACCGCGTCGCGGGAGGCCTGGGCGATGGCGGCCTTGAACGCCGGCTCGGGCTGCTGCTGCGGCCAGGGCTCACCGCGCTCGATGGCCAGCTCGCCGGGGGTCTTGATCGGCGGCTTGTCGGACGGCACCCGGCCACCGAAGTCGTCGAACGCGGTCAGTCGAGGCCGCTTGGTCACCTCACCGAAGATCCTCTCCAGGTCGACGCGGTGCAGCGTCTCCTTCTCCAGCAGTTCGCCCGCCAGCACGTCGAGGACGTCGCGGTACTCGGTGAGGATCTCCCAGGCCTCGGTGTGCGCGGCCTCGATCAGCTTGCGCACCTCGTCATCGATGTCGCGGGCCACCTCGTGGGAGTAGTCGGGCTGGGTGCCCATCGCGCGCCCGACGAACGGATCGCCGTGGTCGCTGCCGTAGCGCACCGCACCGAGCTTGGCGCTCATGCCGTACTCGGTGACCATGGCGCGCGCCACCGCGGTGGCCTTCTCGATGTCGGAGACCGCGCCGGTGGTCGGCTCGCGGAACACCAGCTCCTCGGCCGCGCGCCCACCCATCGCGAAGACCAGCTGGGCGATCATCTCCGAGCGGGTGCGCAGGCCCTTGTCCTCCTCGGGCACGGCCACCGCGTGCCCGCCGGTGCGGCCGCGGGCCAGGATCGTCACCTTGTAGACCGGGTCGATGTCGGGCATCGCCCACGCCGCCAGGGTGTGGCCGCCCTCGTGATAGGCGGTGATCTTCTTCTCGTGCTCGCTGATGATCCGGCCCTTGCGCCGGGGCCCGCCGATCACCCGGTCGACGGCCTCCTCCAGCGCGGCAGCGGTGATCACGGTGCCGTTCTCCCGCGCGGTGAGCAGCGCCGCCTCGTTGATGACGTTGGCCAGATCCGCACCGGACATGCCGACGGTGCGCTTGGCCAGCCCGTCCAGGTCGGCGTCCGGCCCGATCGGCTTGCCGGCCGAATGCACCCGCAGCACGGCGCGACGGCCGGCGATGTCGGGGTTGGTGACCGGGATCTGGCGATCGAAACGACCTGGCCGCAGCAGCGCAGGGTCGAGGATGTCCGGCCGGTTGGTGGCCGCGATGAGGATGACCCCGGCTCGCTCACCGAAGCCGTCCATCTCCACCAGCAGCTGGTTGAGCGTCTGCTCGCGCTCGTCGTGGCCGCCGCCCATTCCGGCGCCGCGCTGCCGGCCGACGGCGTCGATCTCGTCGACGAAGATGATGCACGGACTGTTCTGTTTGGCCTGTTCGAACAGGTCGCGCACCCGGGAGGCGCCGACCCCGACGAACATCTCGACGAAGTCCGAGCCGGAGATGGTGAAGAACGGCACCCCGGCCTCACCGGCCACCGCACGGGCCAGCAACGTCTTACCGGTGCCGGGCGGACCGTAGAGCAGCACGCCCTTGGGGATCTTGGCGCCCAGCGCCTGGTACCGGCTGGGGTTCTGCAGGAAGTCCTTGATCTCGTAGAGCTCCTCGACCGCCTCGTCGACGCCGGCGACGTCGGCGAAGGTGGTCTTGGGCATGTCCTTGCCGAGTTGCTTGGCCTTGGACTTGCCCATCCCGAATCCCATTCGGGCGCCGCCCTGCATCCGGGAGAACATCACGAACAGCCCGATCAGCAGCAGCATCGGCAGCATGTAGATCAACAGTGAACCGAGCACGCTGCCCTGGTTGACGACGGTGTTGATCTCGGCTTTCTTGCTCATCAGCGCGGTGTAGAGCGGTACGGCGTACCCGGTCGGGTACTTGGTGATCAGCTTGTCGACCTGCTCGGACTTCTCCGCCCGGCCGGACTTCGACGCACCGGAGGACACGTCCACGCTGGTGATCGGCTCTTTGAGGGTCAGCCGCAGCTGCTGTTCCCGGTCGTCGATCTGGGCGCTTTTGACGTTGCCCTGGTGGATCTGGGACACCGCGACGGAGGTGTCGACGGGCTTGTATCCGCGGGTGTCGTCACTGAAATAGAAGAAGGACCAGCCGAGCAGCAGGACCACTGCGATCGCGGTGATGGTGCGGATGACGTTTTTGCGATTCATCAGACATCGGCCGTTAGCGGCCAGATCCTTCCAATACATGCAGCTGGGCAAGTTCAGGTTACCGTCCGCCCTCGACAGCGGGGAGATTCGGTGAGACGGTGGCCACCGTGACCCAGCGTCTTGTGGAAACCAACGGCGTGACCCTGCGGGTCACCGAGGCCGGTGAACACAACGGGCCCGGTGCTCCGGTCGTCCTGTTGGCGCACGGATTCCCGGAGCTGGCCTACTCGTGGCGGCATCAGATCCCGGTGCTGGCCGACGCCGGCTTCCATGTGCTGGCCCCCGATCAGCGGGGCTACGGCGGTTCGTCGCGGCCCGACGACATCGCCGCCTACGACATCCACGCGCTGACCGGGGACCTGGTCGGCCTGCTCGACGACGTCGGAGCCGACCGTGCGATCTGGATCGGCCACGACTGGGGGGCGCCGGTGGTGTGGAACGCCGCTCTGCTGCACCCCGACCGGGTGGCCGCGGTCGCGGGGTTGAGCGTGCCCCCGACACCGCGGCCCCAGCAGCGGCCGACCCAGGCGTGGCGGCAGCTGTTCGGCGACAACTTCTTCTACATCCTGTACTTCCAGCAACCCGGTGTCGCCGACGCCGAACTCGACGGCGACCCGGCCCGCTCCATCCGCCGCATGCTCGGCAGCCTGAGCCCCACCGACAAAGCCGCGGCGCTGCAGATGGTGGCCCCCGGGCCGGCGGGCTTCATCGACCGGCTTCCCGAGCCCGACCGGCTGCCGGGCTGGATCAGCCAGGCAGAGGTGAACCACTACGTCGACACCTTCACCCGGACCGGCTTCACCGGGGGACTGAACTGGTATCGCAACTTCGACCGCAACTGGGAGAGCACCGCGCACCTGGCCGGGGCGACCACCGATGTGCCGGCGTTGTTCATCGCCGGAACCGCCGATCCGGTGCTGTCGTTCACCCGCCGCGATCGGGCCACCGAGGTGGCCACCGGGCCCTACCGCGAAGTGCTCATCGAAGGAGCAGGTCACTGGCTGCAACAGGAACGTCCCGACGAGGTGAACGCCGAACTGCTGCAGTTCCTGGCGGGCCTGCCGGCATGAACACCCGGCCTCCGCTGCGGTTCGGGGTGTTCATCACCCCGTTCCACGCCTTGGGCCAATCACCCACCGTCGCACTGGAATACGACCTGGAACGAGTCGTCGCGCTGGACCGGCTCGGCTTCGACGAAGCCTGGTTCGGCGAACACCACTCCGGCGGGTACGAGCTGATCGCCTGCCCCGAGGTGTTCATCGCGGCGGCCGCCGAGCGCACCAAGCACATCCGGCTGGGCACCGGGGTGGTCTCGCTGCCCTATCACCACCCACTGATGGTGGCCGACCGCTGGGTGCTGCTGGATCATCTCACCCGGGGCCGGGTGATGTTCGGCGCCGGGCCGGGCGCACTGCCCACCGACGCCCACATGATGGGTATCGACCCGGTCGAGCAGCGCCGGATGATGCAGGAGTCCCTGGAGGCGATCCTGGCGCTGCTGCGGGCCGAACCGGGTGAACTCGTCACCCGGTACTCAGACTGGTTCACCCTGCGTGATGCGGCGCTGCACATCCGGCCCTACACCTGGCCGTACCCGGAGATCTCCTGCGCGGCAATGGTCTCCCCGTCCGGCCCGCGACTAGCCGGCGCGCTGGGCACATCGCTGCTGTCGCTGTCGATGTCGGTGCCGGGCGGTTTCGCCGCCGTGGAGACGGCTTGGGAGGTGGTGCGCGATCAGGCCGCCAAGGCCGGGCGTGACGAGCCGGACCGGGGTGACTGGCGGGTGCTGAGCATCATGCACGTCGCCGACACCCGCGAGCAGGCGATCGCCGACTGCACCTACGGCCTGCAGGATTTCGCGAACTATTTCGGGGCGGCCGGATTCGTCCCCTTGGCCAGCGAAGTCGAAGGCTCACCGCAGACGCCCGCCGAGTTCGTGGAGGCCTATGCCGCCGCCGGCAGCGCCTGCATCGGCACCCCCGACGACGCGATCGCTCACATCACCGACCTGCTCGAGCGTTCCGGCGGGTTCGGCACCCTGCTGTTGCTGGGCCACGACTGGGCCTCGCCGGAAGCCACCTATCACAGCTATGAACTGTTGGCCCGCAAGGTTATTCCACACTTCAAGGGCCAGCTCGCCGCGCCCCGGGCATCACACGAATGGGCCAGGGGCATGCGGGACACGCTCTTCGGCCGCGCCGGTCAGGCAATCCAGAACGTCATCGTCGAGCACGTGGCCGAGTCCGGCGGTTTAGCGAGCCTCGACGAAGGAGAGGTGAAGCTGGAACCGCCGCAAGAACGGGGCCAGACCTAGGCTCGTGGCTTGGGGAAGGCGCCGGCGTCGATCAGTTGCTTCGACCAACCGCCCACCAGCTCGACCAGCTCACCCAGGTTGTCGCCCAGGTTGGCCACGATCGGGGCGCAGACCGCGTCGGTGGCCACCTCGATCGCCTCGCGGGCGACCTGCCCGGCCTCGGTGATCACGCCGCCGCGCGCCAGGCCCCGTTCGGCCAGCCGCTCCTCACCGCCGTCCAGATCCTCAGCGCTGAACGCCCGGGACCGCACGTAGCTGCGCGGCGCCAGCCCCCGGTAGAGCTCGGTGAGCAACCCGATCTGCGGCCCGTCGAAACCCGCTGAGGCCCAAGCGTTCACGTGCCCATCGCCGCGATACTCCCGCAGCTGGTCGGCCAGCTGCCAGGCCCGCGCCAGCGGATCCTCGGGAAGCCCCTCGGCGACCAGCCCGGCGAACAGCGGCTTACCGGCCACCGCCAGGCCCGCGACGGCGCGGTGCAGCAGCACCAGCGCACGGTCCAGGCCGTCCGGCGCGGCGCCGAGAACCCGGCGCAGCTGGGCCAGCGAGCCCTGCGCGCGGGCCGCCCGCAGGCTGGCCGCGTCGGTGAGCGTCCAGCCGTACTGGACCGCCGGCACCACGACGGCGGGGTTGAACACCCCGAACGTCGCGGCGATCACTTCGCCGGGCGCCTGGCCCAGGGCCGCACCGCGACTGCAGAAGTAGGCGGGACCGTCCGGCAGCTCGACGTCCCCGGACTTGCGGGGGCTGGGCGCAAACCCCAGCGTCGCGTAGCCGCTGTGACACTCCGGGGCGAAGTACACCTGCCCGGCGAAGGCCTCGATGGCACGGGACAGTTCTCTCGACGCCGCGGCGCTCATCGCACCAGTGTGCCGCACCGATCCTCCCCGGCGTCGCCGGTCGGCTCCGCTAGGGTGCCAGGCATGCCCACATGCCGCGCGCAGAAGCTTCTCCGCTGGTCGACGACGTTGGCCCTGGCCGGTCTGACAGCCGTCGCAATAGCCGGATGCGACTCGAAGCCGAGCGGCGCCGTGGAGGCGGCCCGCCAGGTCACCGTCGTCGGCGAGGGTGAGGTGCAGGGTGTTCCGGACACGCTGACCGCCGAGGCGGGTATCGAGTTCGTCGCCGGTGACGTCACCAGCGCGATGAACCAGACCGGCGAGCGCCAGCAGGGCGTGATCGACGCCCTGATCGACGCCGGGGTGGACCGCAAGGACATCAGCACCACCCAGGTCAGCCTGCAGCCGCAGTACGGCAGCAGCCCCGAGCCGGGCGGCTCGTCGAATATCACCGGCTACCGCGCAAGCAACACGATCCGGGTCAAGGTGGAGCGGGATTCGGCGTCGCAGGTGCTGGCCGTCATCGTGCGAGCCGGCGGGGACGCCACCCGGATCAACACCGTCAGCTACTCCATCGAGGACGATTCACAACTGGTCAAGGGTGCCCGCGAGCGGGCCTTCAACGACGCCAAGGACCGCGCCGAGCAGTACGCGAACCTGTCCGGCCTGCGACTGGGCAAGGTGATCGCGATCTCCGAGGTGGCCGGCGCAACTCCGCCGCCGATGCCGGTTGGAATGCCGATGCCCCGCGCGATGGCCGCCGCGCCCCCGATGGAGCCCGGCCAGCAGACCGTCAGCTTCTCGGTGACCGCGACCTGGGAGCTCGGCTAAAGCTTCAGCCCTGATAGACCCGCGGGTCCAGGGTGCCGATGTAGGGCAGGTCGCGGTAACGCTCGATGTAGTCCAGGCCGTAGCCGACCACGAAGTCGTTGGGGATGTCGAAGCCCACGTAGGTGATGTCGACGCCGAGGCCCACCGCCTCGGGCTTGCGCAGCAGCGTGCAGACCCGCAGGGACCGGGGCCGGCGGGTGGCCAGGTTGCGCAACAGCCAGGACAGCGTCAGACCGGAGTCCACCACGTCCTCGACGATCAGCACATCACGGTCACTGATGTCGCGGTCCAGGTCCTTGAGGATGCGCACCACGCCCGACGACGAGGTGGACGAGCCGTAGGAGCTGACCGCCATGAACTCGAACTGGGTGGGCAGTGGGATCGCCCGGGCCAGGTCGGTGACGAACAGCACCGCGCCCTTGAGCACGGTGATCAGCAGCAGGTCGCCGGCATCGTCGAGGTCGCGCCCCTGCGCATAGTCAGCGGCGATCTGCGCACCGAGTTCGGCGGTGCGGGCACGGATCTGCTCCTCGGTCAGCAGCACCGATTTGATGTCACCCGCATACGACGCGGGTGTCTCCCCCGGCGAGATCGCAGCCACCAGCACAGCGTGCCATGCGCGACGTTCGACAACCAACTCCCAGCGGGCAAAATCACGCCCGATGCTCAGACGGGCTCCCGCCGCAGCCGCAGCAGGCCGCCGGATCGCACCGCGAACAACCGCTCGCCCCGCAGCTGTGACCCGATCGCCACCCCGCCCTGCCCGGTCCAGGCGGTGACCAGCCGGTCCACCGCACGGATCTGCAGGTCGGTCAGGCCCCGGCCGCCCCCGGCCAGCAGCCAGCGCCGGATCGCCGCCCGCCGCACCGGCCCGGGCAGCGACGCCAGGGTTGCCGTGTCCGGGTCGACGGTGTCGTCGGGCAGGGCGGCGGCGGCCAGCGCGTCGATCAGTTCGGTGTTCTCCCGCAGCGCGGTCGCGGTGCGGGCCAGCGCCTGGGACACACCACCGCCGAGCACGTCCTCCAGCAGCGGCAGCACCTCGGCGCGCAGCCGCACCCGGGTGTAGCGCGGATCGTCGTTGTGCGGGTCGCGCCACGGCGCCAGGCCCAGCTCCACGCAGGCGGCGACGGTCAGCTCGCGTCGCACCCCCAGCAGCGGCCGGCACCAGGGCGGGTCCCAGTCGCGCATCCCGGCCATCGATCGCGGACCCGAGCCGCGGCCCAGCCCCAGCAGCACGGTCTCGGCCTGATCGTCGAGGGTGTGGCCGAGCAGCACCGGGCGCTGTCCGCGGGCGTCGGCCAGGGCGGCGTAACGTGCGGTGCGGGCCGCCGCCTCCGGGCCGCCCACACTCCCGACCTGTACCGGAATAACCTGCGCGTCAACGCATCCCAGATCCAGCGCCTGCCGGCGGGCGGTCTCGGCCACCTGCGCCGAGCCGGCCTGCAGACCGTGGTCGACGATCAGCGCCGCGGTCGGCCGCACGCGCGCGGCCACAGCCGTCAGCGCCAGCGAGTCCGGCCCGCCGGAGAGCGCCACCGTCCACGGCAGCGCCTCGGGCAGCTGCTGCTGCGCGAACGCCAGCAGTGCGGCACGCAGCGCGGCTACAGCACCCGGTCGATCCACCGCTGCGGCTCTTCGATCTCGGCGGGCAGGGGCAGTGTCTGCGGGCCCGTCCACACCGCGTTGAACCGGTCCATCCCGACCCGGCCGACGACGGCGTCGACGAAGGCCTTACCGCGGGTGTACTGACTGAGTTTCGCGTCCAGCCCAAGCAGTGCCCGCAGCAACCGTTGCAGCGGCGGCTGACTGCGCCCGCGGCGCGCCTCGAACCGTTCGCGGATGGTGGCCACCGACGGCACCGCGGCCGGCCCGACGGCGTCCATCACGTGGTCGGCGTGGCCCTCCAACAGGGTTCCCAGGGTGAGCAACTGGTCCAGCGCGGTGCGTTGCGGCTCGGACTGCACCGCACGCACCAGGCCCATGATTCCCGACGGCCCGGAATCCCCCTGGCCGCCCCGCAGATACTCGGCCAGCCGGCTCACCATCTGGGTGACGTCCGGGCCGCTGTCGCCTGTCAACACCGCCAGCGTGTCCGACATGTAGCCGGCCAGCCACGGATTGACGCTGAACTGCACCCGATGGGTGACCTCGTGCAGGCACACCCACAGCCGGAAGTCGGCCGGTGTGACCCGCAGCTGTCGTTCGACGGCGACCACGTTGGGGAAGACCAGCAGCAGCTGGCCCGCCCCGCCGGTGGGATCGACGCAGAACGGGTCGTACTGGCCGAGGATGCCCGAGGAGACGAACGCCAGCACCGCCCCGGTCTGCGCCCCGGCCAGGTGCCCGCTGAGGAACCCGCTGGGCCGGTCGGTGCCACCGGTCATGACGCGCATCGACTCGGCGGCCGCGGCGATCCACTGGGGCCGGTCGATGACGCGGGCCTCGGGTACCGGGCCGTCCGCGCCCAGTCCGGTCGTCTCCCGCACCAGCGGCTCGGCGGCGCGGGCACATCGGTACAACTCGTCGATCACCTGGCCTCGGGTGTAGTCGGTCATCGGCGGCGCGGGGCGCGCCAGCCAGCCACCGACCGTCGCGGCGAATCCCCAGTCCACCGCCCGCCCGACGTCGAGGTCGCTCATGTGCAGCCGCAGGTCCGCAGCACCGCGGCCACCGAGTCGATCGCCGTTCGCCCGGTGGGCCCGGCGTCGTTGGCGATGAACGCGAACGTCAGCACCCGCCGGTCCCGGTCGGTGACGACGCCGGCCAGCGCGTTGGTGTGGGTCAGCGAGCCGGTCTTGGCACGCAGCCAGCCGGCCGCGCCCCGGCCGGTCTTCGGGTTGAGGAAGCGCTCGGACAGCGTCCCGCTGCCGCCGGCCACCGGCAACATGTCCAGCAGCGGCCGCAGTTGCGGGTTGTCAGGTCCGGCCGCCGCCTGCACCACCGCTTCGAGCGTCCGGGCCGTCAGCCGGTCGTCTTCGGACAGGCCACTGGAGTCCATCAGGGTGGTCCCGCTCAGCGAGATGTGCTCGGTGGCCAGCCGATTGGTGATCGCGTCCACCGCGCCGGCGAAGGACCGCGGACGGCCCATCGCCTCGGCCACCTCCCGGGCGATGCATTCGGCCATCACGTTGTCGGAGGCGTTCATCATCTCGCCCAGTCGCACCCCCAGCGGCGCCGAGGAGACCGAGCCCAGTTCGCGTCCGGTCACCGAGGCGGTCGCGATGGTGACGTTCTCGGCGTCGACCCCCAGTGCCGCGGCCAGCGCCTGCCCGGCGTCCAGCGCCGGTGTCAGCGACCGGCGGGATTCGGGCGTGGTCGGCTGGATGCGGCCGCCGTCGACCATCACCGCCTCGATCGGGGCGATGTCGCCGCCCTCGATGTCCAGCGGGTCCCAGCCGGGCGCCAGGCTCGGCCCGCTGAACGCCGACACGTCGACCTGGATCTCGGTGGGCGTCACCCCGCTGCGCCGGACCTGGTCGGCCAGGTCGCCGATCCGGGCGGCGTCGCGGTACCAGGTGTCCTGTCCGACTTCGGCGCTCGACAACGTGGGGTCGCCGCCGCCGACCAGCACCACCACCCCGGGCTGGTCGCCGGAGATCACCTTGGTGGCCACCCGTGCGCCCGGGTCCAGCGCCAGCAGCGCTGCAGCCGCGGTGAGCACCTTGTTGGTGGACGCCGGTTGCATCGGCAGGTCTTCCTGCTGGGTCCACAACGTCTTGCCGGTCAGCGCATCGGTGATCCGGCCGGTGAGCTTGCCCAGATTCGGGTCGGCCAGCGCGCCGGCCATCGCGGCCGCCAGCGCACTGACCTGCGGGACCGGTGCGTCGTCGGGTACCGGGATCACTCCGGGGTTGGCAGTCGCCACCGGTGCCGGCGGCACCGCGCGCCGACCGGCATCCGCGCTGTCCGGGAGCACGACCGCCGCCACCACCACGGCCGCGG
>NZ_CP084028.1:3831231-3901664 GCF_020181595.1 [Mycobacterium] vasticus
CTCCGGGGTTGGCAGTCGCCACCGGTGCCGGCGGCACCGCGCGCCGACCGGCATCCGCGCTGTCCGGGAGCACGACCGCCGCCACCACCACGGCCGCGGCGGCCAGCGCCAGGACGCCGGCCGCAATGCCCAGATGAGTGCCGCTTTGTCGCCACCGATCGGGTCGCATGTCTCTCCTGACTGTCGGGGCCAATTGTGCCGGACGGGCGGGGTCGGGGCGTCAATCCGGCCCGCTTAGACTGTGCGCGTGCAATTCGACGTGACCATCGAGATCCCCAAGGGCCAGCGCAACAAGTACGAGGTCGACCACGCCACCGGCAGGGTCAAGCTCGACCGGTACCTGTACACGCCGATGGGCTACCCCGCCGACTACGGCTTCATCGAGGACTCGCTCGGTGAGGACGGCGACCCGCTGGACGCGATGGTGCTGCTGCCGGAGTCGGTCTTCCCGGGCGTGATCGTCGAGGCACGGCCGGTCGGGATGTTCCAGATGACCGACGAGGCCGGCGGCGACGCGAAGGTGCTGTGTGTGCCGGCCGGCGATCACCGCTGGGACCACATCCAGGACATCGGTGACGTGCCGGCCTATGAGCTGGACGCGATCAAGCACTTCTTCGTGCACTACAAAGACCTGGAGCCCGGCAAGTTCGTGAAGGCCGCCGACTGGGTGGACCGCGCCGCGGCGGAGGCCGAGATCGAGGCTTCGATCGAGCGGTTCAAGACCTCCGGTCACTGACTACCCTGAAGACATGTCCCATTACGAGCCCCCGAGCACGGTGGAACGAATGGGCAACGCGGTGATCCGCCGGCTGGCTGAGGCCGGCATCAGCATCGCCGGCACCCGCGCGCTGACCGTGCGCGGCCGCAAGTCCGGCAAGGACCGCAGTGTCGTGGTCAACCTGCTGACCGTCGACGGTGCCGACTACCTGGTGGCGCCGCGCGGCAACACCGAGTGGGTCCGCAACGTCCGCGCCGCCGGGCAGGTCCAGCTGGGACCGCGGTGGCATCGCCGAACGGCCCGGGCCGTCGAACTGCCCGACGACGCCAAGCCGGAGTTGCTGCGCCGCTATCTACAGAAGTGGCACTGGCAGGTCAAGGGCTACGTGGCGGGGCTGACGCCGGACTCCACCGACGACGAACTGCGCAGCGCGGCACCGTCGTTCCCGGTCTTCTCACTGCGCTGACGGCGCGTCCCGGGTCCGGTAGAGGCTGACCGCGGTGGTCAGCGCCAGCACCCCCACCACCACCGTCAGGCTGATCGGGGTGGGGATCTCCGGGACATTGACGTTGTGGCCGGAGTTGATGAACCACACGTCGTTGGTGTGCAGGGCGTGCAGCACCATCCGCACCCCGATGAATCCCAGGATCACGGCCAGTCCATGGGACAGGTAGACGAATCGGTTCAGCAGCTTGCCCAGGATGAAGTAGAGCTGGCGCAGGCCCATCAGGGCGAACACCGTTGAGGCGAAGACCAGGTAGGGCTGGCGGGTCAGCCCGTAGATGGCCGGGATGGAGTCCATCGCGAACACCAGGTCGGTGGTGCCCAACGCCAGAGCCACCAGGAACATCGGGGTGATGGCCCAGGCCCCCGAGGGCTCCCGCACGAAGAGCCGAGCGCCCGCCCAACGATCTGTGACGTTGAAGCGCGTGCGGGCGAAGCGCACCACGACGTTGTTGCCGCCCGAACCCCCGCCGCTGGTGTCCTCCACACTGCCGTGCCGGAGCAGCTTCACGGCCGTATAAGCCATGAATATCCCGAACAGGTAGAACGTCCACGAAAGTCGTTGCGCAGCAACGCCACCCAATGCGATAAACACCGTGCGGAACAACAGCGCCATGACGATCCCGACGAACAGCGCCTCCTGGCGATAGCGCCGGGGCACGTTGAAGCTGTTCATGATGATCACGAAGACGAACAAGTTGTCCACCGACAGGCTGTACTCGGTGAGCCAGCCGGCGAAGAACTGCATGCCGTAGCGCGCGCCGTGAAACCACCACACCCAGACCCCGAATGCCACAGCCAGGCTGAGGTAGAACGACAGCCGGGTCGCGACCTCCCGGATCGACGGCTCGTGTGGCCGGCGGGCCACGATGAACAGGTCGAATCCGAGGACCGCGGCCAGTCCCCCGACCGTCACCAGCCACTCCAACAGCGAGGGGTCCAACACCGGCCTCCGGTCGTCGTGTTCACTGGGCGGACCGACCGTACCGCGCGGCCCGCTTAGTATTTTCGCCGTGGTGACCGATATCGGTGGCACCGGATCCCCAGGTGGGCTCCCCACCGGCCCCGTGACCCGGGCCAGTGTGGCCCGGGTCGGTACCGCAACCCTGCTCAGCGCACTCTGCGGATACGCGGTGCTCTACCTGGCGGCCCGCGACCTGGCGCCGGCCGGGTTCTCGGTGTTCAGCGTGTTCTGGGGAGCATTCGGGCTGGTCGCCGGTGCCGCCAACGGCCTGCTGCAGGAGACCACCCGAGAGGTCCGCTTCGCCCGCGACGCCGGGACACCCACCGGGGCGGCATCACACACCCGGCCACTGTGGGTGGCCGGGCTGGCCGGGGTACTGGCGGCGGCACTGGTCGCAGTCTGTTCTCCACTGTGGAGCGGGCACGTGTTCGTCGACGCGCGCTGGCTCTCGGTGGGGTTGCTGTGCTTCGGGCTGGCCAACTTCGCCGTGCACGCCACCCTGCTGGGCATGCTGGCCGGCACCAACCGATGGACCCAATACGGGGCACTGATGGTCACCGACGCCGGTACGCGGGTGGCCGTGGCCGGCGCCGCGTTCGCGATCGGCTGGGGACTGGCCGGCTATCTGTGGGCGACCGTCGCCGGTGCGATGGCCTGGCTGCTGCTGCTGGCCGCATCGCCGGCTGCCCGATCGGCTGCGCGGTTGGTGACCCCGGTGGGCACCGCGACGTTCCTGCGCGGCGCCGCACATTCGATCACCGCGGCCGGGGCCAGCGCGATCCTGGTGATGGGCTTTCCGGTGCTGCTGCAGGCCACCTACGGCGATCTGGGCGCCGAGGGCGGGGTGGTGATCCTGGCCGTCACCGTGACCCGGGCTCCGCTGCTGGTACCGCTGACCGCCATGCAGGGCAACCTGATCGCACACTTCGTCGACCAGCGCGAGCGGCGACTGCGGGCCCTGATCACCCCGGCGGTATCGGTTGCTCTGGTGGGCGCGGCGGGTGCTGCCGCGGCGGGACTGCTCGGCCCGTGGCTGCTGCGCACGGTGTTCGGGCCGGACTACCACACCGGTGGGCTGCTGCTGGCCGCGCTGACCACCGCTGCGACGACGATCGCGCTGCTGACGCTGACCGGTGCGGCCACGGTGGCAGCGGCATTGCACCGCGCCTACGCGCTGGGCTGGGTGGGCGCAACCGCCGTCTCGACGCTGCTGTTGCTGCTCCCGCTGGACCTGTCGACCAGAACCGTGGTAGCCCTGCTGTGCGGGCCATTGGTGGGAATCGCCGTGCACCTGACCGCGTTACGCGCGGCCCCCTGAGCCCGGGCGTGTATTTTTTAGGGATCAATACCAGGTCAAAGGCCCGTCACCCGAACGTCTGGATCATCGTCCCGGCCTTCGGTGAGGCCGCCGTCATCGGCGACGTGATCGCCGGCATCCGGTCGTCGTTCGACAACGTCGTCTGCGTGGACGACGGCAGCGCCGACGACACCGCCGCGATCGCCCGGCGCGCCGGTGCGTTCGTGGTGCGCCATCCGGTGAACCTCGGCCAGGGCGCGGCCATCCAGACCGGGGTCGAGTTCGCCCGACGCCGGCCCGACGCCCGGCTGTTCGCCACCTTCGACGCCGACGGCCAGCACCGGGTGGCCGACGTGGTGCGCATGGTCGAGCGGCTCGACGGCTCGGATCTCGACATCGTCATCGGCACGCGATTCGCCGCACCCGAGGCGGCCGCTGCCGTACCGCCGCTCAAGCGGCTGGTGCTGCGGACCGCGGTCTGGCTCAACCCGCGGATCCGACGGCTGGGGCTCACCGATGCGCACAACGGCCTGCGGGTGTTCAACCGCCGGGTCGCCGAGGGCCTCGATCTGACCATGAACGGCATGAGTCACGCCGGGGAGTTCATCGCGCTGATCGCCGAGAACCATTGGCGGGTGGCCGAAGAGCCCATCGAGGTGCTCTACACCGACTACTCCAAGTCGAAGGGCCAGCCACTGCTCAACGGAGTGAACATCCTGTTCGACGGGATGCTGCGCAAGAGGATGTCGCGATGAACTGGATCAAGATACTGCTGATCGCGTCGGTGGTGTCGCTGCTGATCTACCTGTTGCTCTCGCGGCACTCCGCCCAGTCCCGCGCCTGGGTGAAGGTCGGCTACCTGGTGTTCGTGGTGGCCGGCATCTATGCGGTGCTGCGCCCGGATGACACCACCGTGGTGGCGAATTGGGTTGGGGTGCGCCGTGGCACCGACCTGATGCTTTACATCCTGATCATCGTGTTCGCGTTCACGACGCTGAGCACCTATATGCGTTTCCGCGACCTGGAGCTGCGTTACGCGCGACTGGCCAGGGTAGTCGCGCTGGCCGATGCGCAACCGCCGGATCAATCCCAGTAATTCCGCTTCAATTGGCCGACTTGTAACGGTCGGTTTGCCGTTTGTCCTGCTGCGCCCGTCACTCTGGGGCTTATGAAGGCGACCGAAATCCTGGCGGATCCGCTGGTCGAAGTCACCGCGATGCTCCTGACACCGCCGGCGCGGGAGCTCTACGCACTGCTCTGGCGTGCCGGGCTTCTCGAGGTGGAGCATCGAGCGCCGAAACGCCCGGCGGCCGAAGTTCGAGAACTTCGGCCCGCCGGATGAAGCGGCTGGACCTCAGCGGACCAGTTCCAGCTTGGCCGACGACTTCCGCGCGGCGGGCTTCTTGGCCGAGGCTTTCTTGGCGGGGGGTTTCTTCGCCGCCGGAGCTTTCTTGGCCGGGGCCTTCTTGGCCACCGGAGCTTGCTTCGCCGGGGCCTTCTTGGCCACCGGAGCTTTCTTCGCCGGCGCTTTCTTGGCCACCGGCGCCTTTTTAGCCGCGGGGGCCTTCGGCACGGCGGCCTTCTTCGGCGCGGGGGCCTTCTTCGGTGCGAGAGCCTTCTTGGCCGGCGCCTGCTGCACCGCCGGGGCCTTGTCGGTCACCAGGGTCAGCTCGACCGGGGCAGCTACCCCTTCGGCGGCAATCTCCTTGGCGGGGCCCGAGAACCGGCTCGCCACGGCCACCGCGGCGGTGGCCGCCGCGGCCGTGCCGACGCCCTGAGCCCAGCCGATCGGGCCCACCGGCGTGCAGCCCAGCAACTGGCTGACACCGGGCGTGGAGACCATCGCGGCGAACAACGCGAAGGATCCGGCAGCGGTCACCAGCACCAGCGGCGCCCGCGAATCCACCACGGTCTGACCGAGTTCGGTGGTGACCAGCGAGATCAGCGCCACCGTCGAGGCCCGCTGCGGGGACCCGGTGACGCCGGCCATCGCCCAGGCTGCGGTACCGGCCGCTGCGGTGACACCGCCGCGGAACGCCACCGCGCGCCACAGTTTGCGCTCGTCGAGTCCGGGCACCGCGTCACCGATCGGGCCGGCCGGCGTGCTCACCGCCACGGCGGTGGCCGGCAGAGCGTCGGTCAGGGTGTTCATCAACAGCAGCTGCCGGGTGTTCAGCGGCGAATTACCGGTGATCGCAGTGCCGATCACCGAGAACATCACTTCACCGGCGTTGCCGCCCAGCAGCCCGGAGATGGCCAGTTGCACGCCCCGCCACAGTCGCCGGCCCTCGTCGATCGCGTCGACCAGCGCCCCGATCTTGCCGTCGGTCAGCACGACGTCGGCGGTGGCGTGCGCCGAGTCGCTGCCGTGCGCGACGACACCCAGGCCCACGGTGGCGGCCCGGATCGCGGCGGCGTCGTTGGCGCCGTCGCCCACCATCGCCGACACCCGGCCGGCGCGCTCCAGGGTCTGGACGATCTGCACCTTGTTCTCCGGCGACATCCGGGCGAAGATCACCCGCTCGCAGACCACCCGCTCCTGTTCCTTGCGGTTCAAGGCATTCCACTCCGAGCCGGTGATGACCTGCTCGGGGGCGACGGTCACGCCCATCTCGGCGGCGATCGCGGTGGCCGTGATCGGGTGATCGCCGGTGATCATCCGGATGTCGACGCCGCGGGCGGCCAGATCGGCCAGCAGCTTCGGGGCGTCGGCCCGGGGTGTGTCGGCCAGTCCGAGGAAGCCGATCAGTGTCAGGCCGGAGGCACTGACCTCCACGAGCCGGTCCGAGTCCTCGCGGACCGAGCGCACCTGGGCGGCGGTCAGATTGCCCTGTGCCACCGCGATAACCCGCAGCCCCTGGGCCGCCATCGCGGCCACCTGCTGCTCTACCTTGGGGCCGGCGTTCTTGCAGGCCCCCAAAACCACTTCCGGTGCACCCTTGACGAGCAGTTCCGATCCCAGCACCGATGCCGAGAACGCCCGCCCGGAGCGGAACGGCAGGTGCGCGTCCGGTTCGGTCCACGCCCGGGCACCGGCTGCGGCGGCCGCGCCTTCGACGATGGCCTGGTCGGTGGCGTGCGCGTGCGCCGCACCGTCGGGTGCCGGCGCCGCCTGGGCAGCGGTGCCGAGTACGTCGTCGTCGGAGTACCCCGGCAGCGGACGCACCGTGTTGACCCGCAGCCGGTTCTCCGACAGCGTTCCGGTCTTGTCGAAGCAGACCACGTCGACCCGGCCGAGCGCCTCCACCGATCGCGGAATCCGCACCAGCGCACCGGATTCGGTCAACCGCTGCGACGACGCATGCTGGGCCAGGGTGGCCATCAGCGGCATGCCCTCGGGGACCGCGGCGATCGCGACCGCGATCGCGTTGCCGAGTGCAACCCGCAGCCCACCCTGACGCAGCAGGCCCAGCGCGCCGACCGCCACACCGCCGGCGGCGCTGTAGGGGAAGGTCCGGTACATCAGCTGCGACAGGTGGTGCTGCAGGCCCACCTCGGGCAGCTCACCGGATGCCAACTCAGAGGCACGGCGGGCCTGGGTGTCGGCGCCCACCGCGGTCACCATCGCCAGCGACTTGCCGGCGATCACCGTGGTGCCCGCGTAGAGCATCGAGCTGCGCTCGGCCAGTTCGGCACCGGGCGTCGGGTCCAGCTGCTTGCCGACCGACAGCGATTCGCCGGTCAGCGCAGACTCGTCGACCTCGACGTCGGACACTTCGATCGTGCGCGCATCGGCGGGCACCACCTCGTTGCTGCGCACCTCGATCAGGTCACCGGGCAGCAGTTGTTCGGCGGGGATCTCCTGATAGGTGGGGGTGCCGTCGGCTCCGATCAGCACGACCCGCGCCGGCGGGGCCTGCTGGGCCAGCAGGGCGTTCAGCCGGCTCTCGGCCCGCAACCGCTGGTAGGCGGCCAGCATGGCGTTACCGGTGAGCACCGTTCCCACCATCACGGCGTCGATCGGCGAGCCCAGCATGGCGGTGGCCGCCGAGCACAGCGCCAGGATCGGCGTCATCGGGTCGGACAACTCCTCACGCACGGCGTGGAAGTACGGCCAGAACATGCCCTGCGACGCGGTTTCGACGGGTGCGCGCTCGGCCAGCGGCAGCACGGCGTCCGGCGTCAACAGCTCCCGCGCCTGCTCGACGGTCATCGCGTGCCACTCGTAGGCCGGCGCTGGCTGAGGTACCCGCGCCCGCAGCACCCGGCGGGCCAGCAGATACCCCGACAGCATCCCGGCGCCGGCACCCACGGTCACCGGTCCGGGGCCGCGGCTCGGTCCCGCACCGACACCCGGGATGGTCGCCCGAACCCCGCGGACCAGCAGCAGCCCGGCGATGGACGACGCCCCGATCGAGATCGCGACGCCGCGCTCGGTGGCCGACCGGGCGGCCGGCAGCGCACGCAGCACCTGCCATGCCCCGGCCAGGTCGGCCAGCAGCAGGTCGGCATAAAAAGGAGGAGGCAGGGCGTCATCCTCCGGCATGACGCCCAGCGCCAGATCTGCCGCGGCCAGTGCCTGCGCGGCCGAGGAGGACAGCACCGCGACGGTGCGACCGGCCTGCTGCAGGGCGGTCACGGCCGCGGCCAGCGCGCCGTCGAGATCGTCGCCAGAGACCGGCCGGATGTCGTCGAAACCGGGGCGCAGCTCGCCGAGGATCTCGGTGTCCACGGTGACCAGCTCCGCGCCGCAGCCACGTCCTTCGAGCACCACCGCCGAGGCCAGCGCGTGGTGCGCGGGCAGGATCAGCGCCTCCACCGGCTGGCTCGACCCGCGGGCTGTCATCCGGGGGACCCGGTGCCAGCCCGGACGCAGGCCGGTCTTGTCGAGCAGCGTTTGGGCCTGCTTCCAGGCCTGCGGCAGCTCGTGGTCACTGACGCCGCGGATCTGCACGACGCGGCGTTGTTCACCGGTCAGCACCCGTGGGTCGATGACCACGGCGTCGATCTTGTCGAGGCGGCGCAGGCTGTCAGGCCGCAGTGGCAGCACTTCGTGCGTATCCGCCAGCCCCTGACCCAGCGTCGCGGCGAACGATTCGCAACTGGTGCGCACCGCTTTCGGCGAGGTGGCCAGGATCGCGCTGGAGGTCATGTCCAGGTTGCGGGTCAGCGCGCCCACTGCCCCGGCCGCGACCACCTGTGCCAGTGCGGTGCGCTTCAGGTAGCGCTCGCCCGCACCGTCCGGCCGTGGGACAGGCCGCACGCCGGTGTGCACGTCCGGGTGATCTGCGTAGCGGGCCAGCTCCGGTTCGTAGCGATTCCAGGCCAGCGCCCCGGCCCGGGTCTCGGCGGCTTTGAGGCCCTCGACCATCATGTCCACCGCAAGGATCGCCGGGGACATGGTGATGACGTGCGAACCGAGCGAGACCAGGGAAAGCACCCTGTCGGTCTTTGCCGGGCCGATCTGGCTTTCCAGTGCGTTGCGGACCAACGGCTGATAGCGGGCCACCGATGCCGCGGCGTCGAAGATCTTGGGCGCGGCGGGCAGGCGCATCACGCTGCCCACGGTGGCGATCGCCAGGCCTACCGCGTTGGCGCCCACCATCGCGCCCTTGGTGGCCAGCAGCAGTCCGTCGCCGGGCAGCGCCGCGGTGTCGGTCGCGGTCAGTTCGGAATTCTTTTCCACAGATTCCACGACCGCGCACAGGTCCCCCAGCGCAACGTGCTCGCCGATCTCGACGACCACCCGCGACAGCGGACGGTTCAGCCGCACCGAGGTGACACCGGGCTCGGCCCGCAGGGCTTCCAGAACCTCGGCCCCGATGTCTGAGTCGTCGGAGCCGTCGAGCCCGTGCACCTCGATCCAGGCGCGTCCCGCACCGCGCCAACTGCGCCGGCTGGTCAGATCAGAGCGTTCGCCGGCCAGGATCTTGGCGCCTTCGCGCAGCGGGATGGCGGCGAGGTCCAGGCTCGCAGACGCCACTGCGCCGACCGCGTCGAGCCCGAGTCGGCCGAGCGAGAACACGTCCATGGATTACCTCCAGCGTCATTGGTGCGCTGGAGGTCTCTTCCGCCGATCACCGGCTCGCAGTACCGGCCGCCCGATGACGGGTGACGTGATGACGACACTGCGAATTGGGGAATACTCCCCTCCGACCGGCCAGTATGCCACAGACGTCAGGCGGACTTGGCCTGCCGGAAGTACTCCACGGTGCGTGTCACGCCGTCGGCCAGAGTGACCTGTGGCCGCCAGCCCAGCACCTCGGCCGCCCGCGAGATGTCCAGGCAGGATCGCTTGAGATCACCGAGCCGCGGCGGGTGGAACTCCGGGTCATCGGGTGCACCTACCGCGGCGGCCACCGCCGAATGCAGTTGCCGGTCAGAGGTTTCCACCCCGGTGCCGACATTGAACCGCTGCCCGTCACCGTCCGGGCCGGACGCACGCACGAAGGCGTCCACCACGTCGTCGACGAACACGTAGTCGCGGGTGTTGGAGCCGTCGCCGAACACCTTGGTGGAACTGCCCTTCAGCAACGCCTGGGCGAAGATCGCCACCACCCCGGCCTCGCCGTGCGGGTCCTGGCGCGGGCCGTAGACGTTGGCCGGCGCGATGTGCGAGCACTGCAGCCCGTAGAGGTGCCGGAAGGTGTTGAGGTAGATCTCGCCGGCCACCTTCCCGGCGGCATACGGCGAAGCGGGATCAGTCGGATCGTCCTCGCTGGTCGGATACCGCGGCGGGACGCCGTAGATCGACCCGCCCGAGGAGGTGTGCACGATCTTGCGCACGCCGGCCGCCCGCGCCGCGTCGGCGAGCCGGATGGTGCCGACGACGTTGACCGAGGCGTCGTGCTGCGGGTCGGCCACCGAATGCCGCACGTCGATCTGGGCGGCCAGGTGGAAGATCACCTCGGGGCGGTGACGGGCCAGCACATCGGTGAGGTCGGCGGTGACGATGTCGGCCTCGATGAAGCTGAAGTCGGGGTCATCGGCGAGGTGCTCGATGTTGGTGGCCCGCCCGGTCGCGAAATTGTCCAGGCCGGCCACCGCGTGCCCGTCTGCCCGCAGGCGGTCGACCAGGGTCGATCCGATGAATCCGGCTGCTCCGGTGACCAGTGCTCGCACCGGGTAACCATACCGACAGGTAAGAAAGACGGATGCGCACCCGTTTGCCCGCCCTGCCCTGGGTGTGTTGGGCGGCACTGGCGCTGATCGCCGCGCAGCTGGCGGTCCGGGCGGTGGTGGCGTTCGGTGGCTACTTCTACTGGGACGACCTGATCCTGATCGGCCGGGCCGGCACCCACGATCTGCTGTCGGCGTCGTACCTGTTCGACGATCACGACGGCCACGTGATGCCGGGGGCGTTCGGCGTGGCCGGTGCGCTGAGTCGGCTGTGGCCGCTGCAGTGGGCGGCGCCGGCGGCCAGCCTGGTGGTGCTGCAGCTGCTGGCATCGCTGGCACTGCTGCGGGTGCTGTGGGTGATCCTGGGCTGGCGGCCGGTGCTGCTGGTGCCGTTGACCTTCGCGTTGTGGACGCCGCTGGGCCTGCCGGCGTTCGCGTGGTGGGCGGCGGGGTTGAACTCGCTGCCGATGTGCGCGGCGATGGCCTGGGTGTGCGGTGACGCGATCCTGTTGGCGCGCAGCGGTAATCAGCGCTATGCGGTGAGCGCAGCGCTGGCCTATGCGGGCGGTCTGTTGTTCTTCGAGAAGGCCGCGGTGATTCCGTTCGTGGCGTTCACGGTGGTGATGCTGCTGCGTTATGTGGCCGGCGAGCATGGCGTGCTGAGCGGGGCGTGGCGGGGCGGCGTCCGGTTGTGGACGGCCTTGTTGGCGCTGACCGTCGGCTGGATCGCGGTCTACCTGGCGGTGGTCAACCAGAAGCGCTGGAGTTTCGATCTGGAGATGACGCGTGCCCTGCTGTGGCGTTCGGTCACCCACGGCATCGTGCCGAGCCTGGCCGGTGGCCCCTGGGCCTGGGCGCGCTGGGCACCGGCCTCACCGTGGGCGTTGCCGGGCCCGGTGGTGATGACGCTGGGCTGGGTGGTGCTGGCGGGCCTGCTGGTGGTGTCGCTGCTGCGCAAGCGCCGGCTGGTGCCGGTGTGGCTGGCTGCGGCCGGCTACGCGGTGGCCTGTCAGGTCCCGATCTATCTGATGCGGTCCTCGGCGTTCACCGCACTGGAGCTGGCCCAGACCCTGCGGTATCTGGCCGACCTGGTGGTGGTGCTGGCGATTCTGGGGGCGATCGGGTTGTGTGCCCCGAACCGGAACGGTGCACCGGCCCGCACCGTGGCGGTTGCCGGTCTGGCCGTCGCCTTCACCGCCAGCAGCCTGTATTCGACATGGACTTTCCTGGCCAGTTGGCGGGTGGACCCGGCGCGGGCGTATCTGATCAATGCCCGCCACGACCTGGCCGCCGTTGACTCGGATGCGCCGCTGCTGGACCAGGAGGTGGATCCGATGGTGCTGCAACGGGTGGTCTACCCGGAGAACCTGGCCAGTCACCTGTTCGCACTGGTTCGCGATCGACCCGAATTCGCTTCGGCAACACCGCATCTGCGGATGTTCACCAGCGAGGGACGGCTGATCGACGCGCAGGTGACCTGGGTGCGGTCCCTGGTCGCCGGGCCGGTGCCGCAATGCGGCTACCTGGTACAGCCGGACCAGCCGGCCGTCCTCGAACTGGACGGCTCGCTGCTGCCGGCCGACTGGACCGCCGAGCTCAACTACCTGGCCAACGTCGACGGGGCCATGACGTTGTCGCTGTCCGACGGGCCGCCGGTGCGGGTGCGGGTGCGCCCGGGCCTCAACCGGGTCTACGTGCGTCTTCCCGGGGCCGGCAACAGCATCACCGCGCGCGCCGACACGGCCGCGCTGTCGGTGTGCATCGCGGTCGGCCCGGTGGGCTTCCTGGCGCCGGCACGGTGATGCTGCCCGGCGAGTCGAGGGATCGCGCAGTACCTTCTACAGACGTGCCGACGCCGCAAATCCCGCCACGGTTTCTGCGTGCCTCGGCTGCGCCGGCGCCCCGCACCCTGATCGACATCCTGCGTCAGACCGCCGAACGCTTCCCCGAAGCCTCCGCCATCGACGACGGCAATGTGGTGCTGACCTACGCCGAGCTGGTCACCGACATCTCCGACAGCGTCGCGTGGCTGGCCGAACGCGGTATCGGACGCGGCGACCGGGTCGGCATCCGGATGCCCTCGGGCACCTATTCGCTCTACACCGCGATCCTGGCGGTGCTGGCCGCCGGCGCGGCCTATGTGCCCGTCGACGCCGACGATCCGGCCGAACGAGCCGAGCTGGTGTTCGGCGAGGCGCAGGTGGCCGGCGTGATCACCGAGAAGGGTCTGACCCGTGGCCCGGGGGCGCCGGGCGGGATGCCGGCGTCGTCGCCGACCGAGGACGACGACGCCTGGATCATCTTCACCTCCGGGTCGACCGGCACCCCCAAGGGCGTGGCGATCACCCACCGCAGCGCGGCGGCCTTCGTCGACGCCGAGGCGCAGTTGTTCTGCCAGGATCAGCCGATCGGGCCGGGTGATCGGGTGCTGGCCGGCCTGTCGGTGGCGTTCGACGCGTCGTGTGAGGAGATGTGGCTGGCGTGGCGCTACGGCGCCTGCCTGGTGCCGGCCCCGCGGTCGCTGGTGCGCAGCGGCATGGACCTGGGGCCGTGGCTGGTGGCCCGCGACGTGACCGTGGTGTCGACGGTGCCGACGCTGGCGGCGATGTGGCCGGCCGAGGCGCTGGAGGCGGTGCGGTTGCTGATCTTCGGCGGCGAGGCCTGCCCGCCGGAACTGGCGGCCCGCCTGGCGGTGGAGGGCCGAGAGGTGTGGAACACCTACGGGCCCACCGAGGCCACGGTGGTGGCCTGCGCCGCGCCCCTCGACGGCTCCGATCCGGTGCGGATCGGCCTGCCGCTGGCCGGCTGGGATCTGGCGGTGATCGGCGCCGACGGAGCACCGGTGGACATCGGCGAGGTCGGTGAGTTGGTGATCGGCGGGGTGGGGCTGGGCCGCTATCTCGACGACGCCCGGGACGCCGAGAAGTACGCGCCGCTGCCCGGCCTGGACTGGCCGCGGGCCTATCGCAGTGGGGACCTGGTGCAGTTGCAGACCGACGGGCTGGTGTTCTGCGGCCGGGCCGACGACCAGGTCAAGGTCGGCGGCCGGCGCATCGAACTGGGTGAGGTGGACACCGCGCTGATGGCGCTGCCCGGGGTGAGCGGCGGCGCGGCCGCGGTGCGCGAAAGCGCCGGTGGCACACCGCTGTTGGTCGGGTATCTGGCCAGCACCGACCCGGACTTCGACCTGGTCGCTGCGCGCGCACTGCTGGCTCGACAGCTGCCCGCCGCGCTGGTTCCGCGGCTGGTGCGCCTCACCGAGCTGCCCACCCGGACCTCCGGCAAGGTCGACCGTGACGCGCTGCCCTGGCCGGTGCCCGGCGCCGACGAGTCCTCGGCCCTGGACGGCGTCGACGGCACCCTGGGCTGGCTGGCCGGGCTGTGGCGCGACGTTTTGGGCACCCCGGTCGAGGACGAGCGGGCCGACTTCTTCGCCCTGGGCGGCGGATCGCTGGCGGCAGCGCAGCTGGTGGCCGCGGTGCGCCAGCGCTACCCGAAGCTCACCGTCGCGCAGCTCTACGACCGGCCGCGGCTCGGTTCGCTGGCCGGGTTCCTCGACGACATGGGGGCAGCCGATCCGGCGGGTGAGGGGGCGCCGGCGGTGGCGACGGTACCGACGGTGCCCCGGCTGACCCAGGCCGCCCAGGTGCTGCTGTCGGTGCCGCTGGCAACCCTGGCCGGCCTGCAGTGGGTGGCCTGGCTGGCGCTGATCAACAACGCGGCGTCGATGTGGCATCCGCTGCCCTGGCAGGCGCGCCTGAACTGGTGGTGGGTGATCGCCGCGTTCGTACTGTTCGTCACCCCGCTGGGCCGGATGGGCATCGCTGCGTTCGGGGCCCGGGTGCTGCTGGCCGGTCTGGCGCCCGGCACCTACCGGCGTGGCGGGCGCGAGCATCTGCGGATCTGGATCGCCGAGCGGCTGGCCGCAGCCAGCGGAGCCGAGAACCTCGCCGGCGCACCGTGGTTGGTGTACTACGCCCGGGCGCTGGGCAACACCATCGGTAAGGGCGTCGACCTGCACTCCGCCCCGCCCGTGACGGGAATGCTGACGCTGGGGCACCGCTGCTCGATCGAGCCGGAGGTCGATCTGACCGGGTACTGGGTGGACGGCGAGGACTTCCACGTCGGCCCCATCACGATCGGCAACGACGCCACCATCGGCGCTCGCACCACCCTGGCGCCAGGCGCCTCGGTCGGCAAGGACGCCGACGTCGGCCCCGGTTCCGGGGTGGTCGGCGAGGTGAAGAAGGGCCAGTACTGGACGGGCTCGCCAGCGGTGAAATCCGGCAAGGCACGCCATCCGTGGCCCGATCACCGGCCACCGGCCCGCCCGGCGTGGGTGGCGGTCTACGGGCTGACGTCGCTGCTGCTGGGCGGCCTGCCACTGCTGGCACTGGGCGCCGGGCTGGCCGTGCTGGGCTGGTCGGTGCGCGACGCCACCACCCTCGGTGCGGCGATCCGCCCGGTGGCGGTGTGGACACCGGTGGCCGCGCTGACCGCGCTGGGCTGTTACGCCGCGCTGACCGTCATCGGGGTGCGACTGCTGTCGATCGGGCTGCGGGAGGGCTACCACCCGGTGCGCAGCCGGGTGGGCTGGCAGTTGTGGGCCACCGAGCGGCTGATGGACGCGGCCCGCGACTACCTGTTCCCGATCTACGCCAGCCTGATCACCCCGTGGTGGCTGCGGCTGCTGGGCGCCAAGGTGGGCGAGGGCACCGAGATCTCCACCGCGCTGCTGATCCCGAAGTTCACGGTGATCGCCGACGGCGCCTTCCTGGCCGACGACACCATGGTCGCCTCCTACGAGCTGGGCGGCGGCTGGATTCACGTCGCACCGGCCACCATCGGCAAGCGCGCTTTCCTGGGCAACTCCGGGATCACTCAGCCGGGCCGGCGGGTACCCGACAAGGCCTTGGTGGCGGTGCTGTCCACGGCACCGCACAAGGCCAAGACCGGCTCGTCGTGGCTGGGCAGCCCGCCGGTTCGGCTGCGCCGCAAGGCCGCCGACTCCGATGCCGAGCGAACCTTCGCCCCACCAGTGCGACTCAAGCTGATGCGCGCCGTCATGGAGACCTTCCGGCTGATCCCGGTCGTGGCGACCTTTGCGATCGGTGTCACCGTACTCGGGGCATTGCATTGGGGTGCAATGCATTATGGCTACAAGTGGGCGGCCCTGGGCAGCGGCGTGGTGCTGCTGACCGCCGGGGCGGTTGCCGGCGGTGCCGCGGTGGTGGCGAAATGGCTTATGGTGGGCCGGATTCAGGCAACCGAGCACCCGCTGTGGTCGTCGTTCGTGTGGCGCAATGAGGTGTCCGACACCTTCGTCGAGACCGTGGCCGCCCCGTGGTTCGCCCGCGCCGCCACCGGCACCCCGGTGATCAACCTGTGGCTGCGGGCGCTGGGCGCCGACATCGGGCGGGGCGTGTGGTGTGAGACCTACTGGCTGCCCGAAGCCGACCTGGTGACGCTGGGCCCCGGCGCCACCGTCAACCGCGGCTGCGTGGTGCAGACCCACCTGTTCCACGACCGGATCATGCAGCTCGACACCGTCACGCTGGAAGCCGGCGCCACCCTGGGGCCGCACTGTGTGGCACTGCCGGCCGCACGCCTGGGCGCGGGCACCAGCGTCGGCCCCGCTTCACTGGTGATGCGCGGCGACCAGGTGCCGCCCGCAACGCGCTGGCAGGGCAACCCGATCGCACCGGCGACCGGAGCAACACGGTGAGCAAACCCGTCAAGAAGAGCACCGCGAAACCCCGAACCGAGCCGCCCGTCATCGACCCCTATCTGCCCGGCAGTGGTAACGCCGGCTACCGGGTGTCGCGCTACGAGCTGGACCTGGAGTACAAGGTCGCCAGCAACCGGCTGTCGGGGACGGTGACCATCACCGCGACCACGACCACCGCACTGCGGGTGTTCACCCTGGACCTCGCCGAGCCGATGTCGGTGTCCAAGGTGCGGGTCAACGGCCGCGCCCCCACCCGGTTCGCCACCGCAGGCGCCAAGCTGCGGATCACGCTGGCCGACCCGTTGCCCGCCGGGGCCGCCCTGGTGGTCAGCGTCCGCTACTCGGGATCCCCGCGGCCACGCGACACCGTTTGGGGGGAAGTCGGTTTCGAGGAACTGACGGACGGCGCCCTGGTCTCCGGACAGCCCAACGGCGCTCCGTGTTGGTTCCCCTGCGATGACCACCCTGCTGCTAAGGCGAGCTACCTGGTCCAGATCAGCACCGACAGCCCGTATCGCGCGGTGGCCAACGGCGAGCTGCTGTCGCGGCGGGTCCGGGCGGGGCGCACCACCTGGGTCTACGAGCAGCCTGAGCCGACACCGACCTACCTGGTCACCCTGCAGATCGGCCAGTACGTGACGCACCGACTGGCCGGGTCCGAGGTGCCGATCAACGCGGTGCTGCCCGCCCGGCTGCGCACCGAGTTCGACCACGACTTCGCCGACCAGCCCGAGATGATGGCGCTGTTCGTGCGACTGTTCGGCCCCTACCCGCTGGCTGCCGGCTACACCGTGGTGGTCACCGACGACAACCTGGAAATCCCCCTTGAAGCACAGGGCATTTCGATCTTCGGCGCCAACCACTGCGACGGCACCGGCGGCTCAGAGCGGCTGATCGCCCACGAGCTGGCGCATCAGTGGTTCGGCAACAGCGTGACGGTGCGCCACTGGCGCGACATCTGGCTGCACGAGGGTTTCGCCTGCTACGCCGAATGGCTGTGGTCGGAGCATTCCGGCGGACGCAGCGCCGACCAATGGGCCCAGCACTACCACCGCCAGCTGGCGGCGCTGCCGCAGGATCTGCTGTTGGCCGATCCGGGCCCGGCCGACATGTTCGATGACCGCCTCTACAAGCGCGGCGCGCTCACCCTGCACCGGCTGCGCGTCCTGATCGGGGACGCCGACTTCTTCGCGCTGCTGCGGGACTGGACGACGCGCCACCGGCACGGCAACGCCAGTACCGACGACTTCACCGGCCTGGCCGCCAACTACGCCAAGGTGTCGCTGCAGCCGCTGTGGCAGGCCTGGCTGTACTCCAGAGCGCTGCCGCCGCAGTAGCGCGACCTGCCGGCGACGGCAGATATGCGTTTCGTATGAGTCCGCTCTGCGGAGTTGCCGGGTCCGCCGGGTCGAAAATACCGTCGAATATTGATGAACTTTGCCGCGTTGCCGCCGGAGGTCAACTCCGCGCTCATGTACGCCGGACCCGGATCCGGCCCCATCCGAGCCGCCGCCACCGCCTGGAAAACCATGGCCGCCGAACTCGAAACCGCCGCCAACTCCTACCGAACCCTCATCACCGGACTCACCGACCAAACCTGGCAAGGCCCCGCCGCAGTCGCCATGACCACCGCCGCAGCCCCCTACGCCACCTGGATGCACACCACCGCAACCCAAGCCGCCCACGCCGGCACCCAAGCAGCAGCCGCCGCAGCCGCCTACGAAACCGCCTTCGCCATGACCGTCCCACCCGCGGTCATCACCGCCAACCGCACCCAACTGGCCACCCTGACCGCCACCAACCTCCTCGGCCAGAACACCGCCGCCATCGCCGCCAACGAAGCCCACTACGCCACCATGTGGGCCCAAGACGCCACCGCCATGTACAGCTACGCCACCGGCGCAGCCGCAGCCACCCAACTCCCCACCTTCACCCCACCACAAACCACCGCCAACCCCGCCGACGACACCTCGGGGGCCTACCAGGGCGCGGGCGAGGAGGGCCTGCTGCTCGACATCCTGGTGGCACTGCTGGAGGTGGACAGCATCGCGCCGTTCGAGGGCGGCGGCGCCGGGCTGGAGTTCGGCGGCCTGGCCATCGAGGCGGCCAGCCTCGGGCCGTTCGCCGGGCTGGGTTTCACCGGTGACCTGGGCGCCGTCGGCGGTCTGGGCCTGATCGGTCAAACCGCACCCCCCGTCGGTGGCCTGCTTCCGGCGGCCGCATTGAGATCGGCGAGCGGGCCGGTGGGGGCGGCCGGCCGGGTCGGGGCGACCTGGGCCTCGATCGGCAAGGCCGTGCCACTGGGATCCCTGTCGGTGCCACAGGCCTGGGTTGCCGCCACCCCCGCGGCACTACGCGAAGTCACCCTGGTCGCAGCACAATCCGGCACCGCCGCCGCAGCAACCGCCAGCGCCACCGAGATCCCGTTCGCCGAAATGGCCCTGGCCGGCATGGCCGGCCGCGCCATGACCGCCACCGTCGGCACCGCCGGACCCGGACGACGGCCACAGCTCACCCAGCCGAACCCCACCGCACCACCCAAACCGGCCGAGGAATCGTTGGCAGCGGCAGAACCGGTGACCGGCGTGGAGATCCTCGCCGAACTGCGCGGCCTGGCAGAGCTGCGCGACGCCGGGGTGCTGACCACGCAGGAGTTCGACCGGCAACGCGAACGGGTCATCGCAGATTTCATCGACGAGTAAATATCGACCAGGAGGTTTGAGGAGATGCCTTTCGTAGTCGCGCAACCGGAATCACTGTCCGGCGCCGCCATCGACCTGCAGAGCATCGGTTCGGCACTGCAGGCACAGAGCGCGGCCGTGGCCGCCCCGACCACCGCGATGGCGGCCCCGGCCTCCGACGTTGTCTCGGCGTCGGTCGCCGCCCGGTTCAACGCCAACGGCGCACTGTTCCAGAGCGTGGCGGCCCAGGCCGCCGCCGTCCACCAGATGTTCGTCAGCACCCTCGACGGCAGCGGCACCGCATATGCGGCCACCGAAGCCGCGAACGTGCTCGCCGCGCGATGAACTTTGCCGCGTTGCCGCCGGAGGTCAACTCCGCGCTCATGTACGCCGGACCCGGATCCGGCCCCATCCGAGCCGCCGCCACCGCCTGGAAAACCATGGCCGCCGAACTCGAATCCGCCGCCAACTCCTACCGAACCCTCATCACCGGACTCACCGACCAAACCTGGCAAGGCCCCGCCGCAGTCGCCATGACCACCGCCGCCGCCACCGCCATGTACAGCTACGCCACCGGCGCAGCCGCAGCCACCCAACTCCCCACCTTCACCCCACCACAAACCACCGCCAACCCCGCCGGCCCGGCCGTCGCCACCGCGGCCGCAGCCACCGATGCAACGGCCGGCGGTGCCATCTCGCCCGGTCTGGCGTTCGATCTGATCGGCGCGGTTTTCGAGGTGGGCAGCGTCGGTCCGTTCGGTGGCATCGGACTGGGGGGCGCGTTCGGCGGTCTGGCGATCACCCTGGGCGAGCTGGCATTGCCCGAAGAGGGCGCGTTGGGTCTCGGAGCGCTGGGCGCCCTGGACCTGATCGGCACGGCCACACCGGCGGCTTCGACCGGGGCTACTTGGGCTTCCATGGGCCGAGCCGTGCCACTGAACGGACTGTCCGTTCCGCAGGCCTGGGCCGCCGCCACGCCGATGCGCCAAATCACCTTGGTGACAGCGCGATCCGGCACCGCCAGTGCCGCTGCCGCAGCCGCCGGAGCTGAGATTCCCTACGCCGAGATGGCGCTGTCCGGGGCGGCCGGACGCGCGATGGCCGGCACCGTCGGTGTCTCCGGAACCCGGCCGCAGCGGACCCAGCCCAAGGCCATCGCGGCGCCGCACCCACCGAAGCCGGCCCAGGAATCCCAAGAATCCGAAGACGTACCCGCACGGCCGAAGTCGATCGGCGTCGTCGCCGAACTGCGTGCGCTGGTCGAACTGCGGGACTCCGGCGTGCTGCCCCAGGAGAAATTCATCGAGCGTAAGGAACGACTCCTCGGTGAGTGAACGCGGTCACGGGGGATGATGGTGCCCGATGGCGGATAACACGAACACCCGCACTCCGCGCAAGGCGATCCTCGGGCAGCTGCCACGGATCAACCGGCCCGACGGCTCACCGATTCGGGTACTGCTGGTCGACGACGAACCGGCCCTGACCAATCTGGTGACGATGGCACTGCACTACGAGGGCTGGGCCGTCGACGTCGCGCACAACGGCCGCGACGCGGTGGCCAAGTTCCACAGCGGCGAACCCGATCTGCTGGTTCTGGACATCATGCTGCCCGACATCGACGGGCTGCAGATCCTGCAGCGGGTCCGCGAATCCGACCCCTACACCCCGACGCTGTTCCTGACCGCCCGCGACTCGGTCACCGACAGGGTCACCGGGTTGACCTCGGGCGCCGACGACTACATGACCAAGCCGTTCAGCCTGGAGGAGTTGGTGGCCCGGCTGCGCGGGCTGCTACGGCGCGGCAGTGCGCTGATGCCGCCGGTGGACGAGGTGCTCACCGTCGGTGACCTGATCCTCGACGGCGCAAGCCGCCAGGTCACTCGCAACAAGACCGCGGTGTCGTTGAGCACCACCGAATTCGAGCTGCTGCGGTTCCTGATGCGCCACCCCGACCGTGCGCTGACCCGCGCCGAGATCCTGGACCGGGTGTGGAACTACGACTTCGCCGGGCGCACCAGCATCGTCGATCTCTATATCTCCTACCTGCGCAAGAAGATCGACGGCGACCGCCCGATGATCCACACCGTTCGCGGGGTCGGTTACCTGCTGAAGCCGCACCCGTGACCTGGCGTCCACGGACCCTGCGCCGCCGGTTGGTGCTCGGGGTGTCGGCGGTGGTGACGGTGGTGTTCTTGGCGGTCGGCGTGGTCTCGGTGCTGAGCGTGCGCACGTTCGTGACCGCCACCAGCGACGCCGACGTCTCCGAGTCGCTCAACGCATTCAGCCACTCCTACGCCAAATTTCGCCAGGTCGACAGCATCGCCGGTGGCGCCGGCGCATCGAACATCGGCCAGGCCATCCTCGGCTTCAGCGATCAGACGCCGGGCAATGTGCTCGCGGTGCTGCGCGACGGCGAGGTGATCGCCTCGGCGGTGTTCACCGTGGAGGATCCCTATCCCGCACCCCCCGACGTCATCGGTGCGATCACCGCCCACCACCGGCGCAACGGCTCGCCGGAGAGCATGCAGATGGGCAGCCTGGGTTCCTACCGGGCGGAGACCCGCGTCGTCGATGCTCACGACACCCTGTTCATCGGTGGCTCACTGCGACTGGCCGACCGGACCGTGGAAGACCGAATGCGTTTGGCCGCAGAGTTTTACACACTGGCACTGCTGCTCACCGCGGGCCTGACGGTCACCGTCGTCAGCTACGCGCTGCGTCCGCTGCGCCGGGTCGCGACCACCGCCGCCGAGGTGGCCGCGATGCCGCTCACCGACACCGACGAGCGCATCACCATCCGGGTGGCCGCCGAGGACGTCGACCCCGACAACGAGGTCGGTATCGTCGCCGGCGCACTGAATCGCCTGCTGGACAACGTCGACAGCGCCCTGGCCTACCGCGGTGCCGCCGACCGGCGGATGCGGCAGTTCATCACCGACGCCAGCCATGAGCTGCGCACCCCGCTCGCGGCCATCCGCGGGTACGCCGAACTGACCCGCCAGGACGCCTCCACACTGCCGCCGACCACCGAGTACGCGTTGGCCCGCATCGAGTCCGAGGCCCAGCGGATGGCATCGCTGGTCGAGGAGCTGCTGCTGCTGTCGCGACTCGGCGAAGGTCAGGACCTGGACATCGAGCGCGTCGACCTGTCCGAGCTGGCACTGGACGCCGTCAACGACGCGGCGGCTGCGGCTCCCGGCCACCACTGGGTCAAGCAGCTGCCCGAAGCCCCGGTGTGGGTGCGCGGCGACCGCGCCCGGCTGCACCAGGTGCTGACCAACCTGTTGAAGAACGCCTGGGTGCACACCCCGCCCGGGGTGACCGTCACGACCGCCATCAGCGTGGACCCCTCGCCGGTGGGCGGGCCGGTCGCGGAGCTGACGGTGGCCAACGACGGTCCCGGTATCGACCCGGAGATCGTGCCGAACCTGTTCGAGCGGTTCGTGCGCGCCGACAAGGCCCGCTCCAGCGAGCTGGGCAGCACCGGACTGGGGCTGGCGATCGTCGCCTCGATCGTCGGTGCACACGGCGGGACGGTGGGGGTGCAGTCCCGCGACGGGGCGACGGTGTTTCGGGTGCGGCTGCCGGTGGCGGCGCCGCAGTCCTAGAAGGTGCGGCTGCCCTCCGGTGACAGCACGAAGCCGGTGGTCCACACCGGCGCGCCGGTGGCTTCGACGGTGCAGCTCACGCTGTCTGCGGTGATCACTCCACAGGTGACCGTCGTCCCGGTGCCGGCCGCCGTCAGCTTCTTACCGGCCGGCAGCAGGTGGTAGGAGGCGGGGTCGACATGGTCGACCTCCTCGGAGCTGCGGTGTTCGTAGCTGCGGTAGGTCTCGAAATTGTCCAGGTCGCCGTCACCGAAGGCCGACTGCGGGGGGTCGTCGACATAGGCGCCTTTGGCTTTGGCGTAGTTGATGTTTCGGTCAACTCCGGGAAGCTTCTCACCCCAGCAGGTGGCCTGGGAGGCACTGCCCCACCGGGTGATGGTCATGATCCGGCAGCGCACCCCGTCCGGCGTGACGAACTGCCAGCCGCCGGCACCGTAGGTGGAGTAGGTGTAGTACGCATCGGAGTCCACCGGTTGCATCACCTGCAGGTCCGGGGCGGGATCGGCGGACGCCGGGGCAGCCCCCAGGGCCGCGGCGCCGAGTACCGCGAGGATCAACGATTTGGTGGACGTCATCAGCCCAGTATGGCGAAATGATCGTGCCGTAGGCGATCGTGGCCTAGCCAGGCGCCCGAGCCAGACGAGTCAGCAATGCGTGAACTGCAACAGGATCTTCGGCGCCTCGCACCGGTCGACTGTCGACAGGAAGATGCCGCAGCGCTGCGCGGATCGCCCGGCGGTCGTCGGGACGGGCCTGGCTGATGACTGCGCGAGGATCGCCCAGTGCCACCCCGGCGAGCGCAACCAGGTCCTGGGCATGACGCTCGGGGTTGCGGCTGTCCACGATCCACGCACGAGCCTTGGCGACCAGGGCACCCAACAGACTCGGGCGGCGGATGTAGCCCACGCGGCCAATGAGATTCACCGGTACCCGTTCGGCTCGGGTCAGCGCCTGGTTAGCGCCGTCTGCCTGTAACCCCGGCCGCCCCGAACTTGTCTTCGGATAGCGTTGCTGGCGGTCAAGTCCTTCAGGCACCATCACATCGATGGTGGTCTTGCCCCGGACGAGCCGGTAACCGTAGCCGTCGCTGGTGAGGCTCTCAGTGAAGCCGTTATCCATCAAATATGCTGTGGCACTATTCAATGCATCACGTCGTGTCCACACTCCGACGACCACGTCGCCGTCATCCGTGGGGCGGTGGGTGGTGATCGAGTGCTCGACCAGATGAAGCGTGGACATCTGGCCACCGACCAGCACCCAGGGCGGCGGATCCGTCTCCTCAAAATCCATCAGCGTCGCCCACATCGCCTCCTGATGTTCGGGCATGGGCGGCAACACCACCGGATCACGCTCGATCGTCGGAACCTTCTCCGGGGTGCTGCGCAACACCTGTTCCCAGGCTTGGCGATGTCAGCCGATGAGACTGGGGCCTGCTGAGGAGCGGATGCCTTTATGGCACAGATCATCTCAGTGGCGCTGTCCACTGACTGCCCGGTGATGGCTGCTATAGCGGCCAATGCTGCGGCGCTATCGCCGGCATCCGGCTCTGGCACGATTCACCCCTTCCGAAACTCGTCCAACGAGTCCTTGATCAGGATGCACCCCGCAGCGCGGGTACGCACTTCACTGTCGTCAGCAAGGTCTGCTCCGGCGATCAGCCGCGGCGCAACGGCGTTGCCAGACAACGCGTTATCGGTCACCCGCAGCGTGAGGTTGCCTCGGGCACTCTCGATCAGGACGAACTCCTCCACCAACTCCCGGTGGGTCTTGGCATTGACGTAGGCGTCGGCGGCTCCGCCCGTCGACAGCCCGAGGCGATACTCCGATGTTGTGCTGATTCCCGTGGCAAGGACCCCGTCGACGGCTAGGACCCGGGTCAGATCGCGTTCGCCGACACGGTAGCGATGCACTGATTCCGCTCGCCGCGACAGCCACCGCCGCACCAGCGCGCAGGTGTCGGCATCGCGGTCGCCCGCGTGCGCCAGGCGGTTGCGCAGGCGGTATCGATCTGCTGCCGCGAGTCCGTCATTAAGGCCGTCGCACAACGCGGCGGCAGCCCAGGCGATGCGTGGCGCGAAGGATCGCCCGGTGGCGCCAGCGGCGACCAGATCAGCGTGGCGGTCCAGGCTCTCGGCGTCGATCAGCCACTGCCGACCGGCGCGCGTCGCGGAAAGGGCACCGGACGCGATGAGAGCGCGCACCCGGGAGGGATGCACGCTCAGGCTCTGGGCAGCCTGCTGCGTGGTGACGATACTGGACATATGCACAACTATAGCTTTGACACCATAGTTGTGCATATGTGAACGCGGGACAGCGCCCGGGATGAGGGAGTGTCAAGGATCAGCCGAAACACCGTCAAGCATCAACCGAGGTCATACACCCAGCGTGGAGCCACCTAGGAGAATCGAACTCCTGACCTATTCATTACGAGTGAATTGCTCTACCGACTGAGCTAAGGTGGCGCGCCCGACGCAAACCGGGCCGGGTCAGTCTACAGGTCGGACCGCAGGGCTCCGCCGATGGTGGCGACCATGGCCCCCACCGCGAAGCGCGGCTTGACGTTGGTCGCCAGCGCCTCGCGGCATTCGAGCACCGCCTCGATGCAGCGCAACAGCCGATCCGGCGGGGCGTAGGCCGCCATCGAGGCCACCGCGTCGGCCATATCCGGATGGTTGGGCCGGGCCGCGCCCGCCCCCGACGCCACCATCAGGGCGTCCCGGAAGTAAGTGGCCAGGTCGATCAGGGCCCGGTCCATGGCATCACGCGACGCCCGGGTCTGCCGCGACTTCTGCCGGCGCTCCAGGTCCTTGATCACCCCGGCGGTGCCGCGCAGCGCCCCGGCGGTGCCCTTACCGGTGCCGCCGGCGCCCAGCGCGGTGCGCAGTTCCTCGGTCTCGGCCTCGGCCCGCTCGGCGGTCATCTCACGGGCCTCGGACTCCGCGGCGGCCACCAGCTCGTCGGCCGCGGTGAAGGCCCGCGCCGGGGTCGCCGCGTCCCGCGCCAGCGCCAGCGCCCGCTGGCGGCGTTGGCGAGCGTCGGCGTCGGTGGCCAACCGCCGGGCCCGCCCCACGTGCCCGCCGCTGATCGCGGCCGCCCAGTCGGCGGTCTCGGCGTCCAGACCGTCGGTGTCGACCAGCACCTGGGCGATGGCCCCCGGCGGCGGTGTCACCAGAGCCACGTGCCGGCACCGGGACCGCAGCGTGATCGCGATGTCCTCCGGGTCCACCGAGGGGGCACACAGCAGGAACACCGTCGACGGCGGCGGCTCCTCGACGACCTTGAGCAGAGCGTTGCCCGCGCCCTCGGTGAGCCGGTCGGCGTCTTCGACCACCACGATCTGCCAGCGGCCGGTCCCGGGCCGCCGCGACGCCATCTGCACTATGGCACGCATCTCATCGACCCCGATGGACAGTCCGTCCGGCACAACCCGCCGCACGTCGGCGTGCGTGCCGGCCATCGCCGTGGTGCAGGCCCGGCACCACCCGCAGCCGGGCCCACCGTCGGCGTCGTCGGTGGTGCACTGCAGCGCCGCAGCAAAACACAGCGCCGCGATGGATCGGCCCGAACCGGGCGGGCCGGTGATCAGCCAGGCATGTGACATACCGCCGGCGGTCATGCCGCTGTGAGCTGAATCATGCCGCGACGCACGGGCAGCGGCCAACAGCTCCGCTTCTACCGCCTGTTGGCCCACCAATCGTGCGAAAACCCCGGTCATCACCGGCCACAGTAGCCGGTGGCCCCGACATCACAGCGAATAAGAAGGCCGGCTTTGCCGGCCCGCCGGATACGGTGTTCAGGTGAGTACCACCACGACGCTGGGCGGGCGAATCAGCCGATTCGTCCGCTGGGTGGTCAGGACACCGTGGCCGGTGTTCACGCTGAGCATGTTGCAGGCCGACATCATCGGTTCACTGTTCGTGTTCGGCTTCCTGCGATTCGGTCTGCCCGAAGAGGACCGGATCAACCTGCAGGATCTGCCGCGGTCCAACCTGATCATCTTCGGCCTCACCCTGCTGTTCCTGTTCTGCATCGGCTTCACGGTGAGCACCTCCCTGCTGATGCCGGTGTTCCGCTGGCAGCGCCGGGAGTCGCTGCTGGCCGGGCCCGACCCCGAGCCCGAGGCCACCGAGCTGGCGCGGTCGCGCGCGTTGAAGATGCCGTTCTACCGGTCGCTGATCAGCATCGGCTACTGGGCGGTGGGCGGGGTGGTGTTCATCATCATCAGCTGGCCGGTGGTCAATGACGTTGTGCCGGTGGTGATCACCGCCACCGCGCTCGGCGCGGCGGCCACCGCCATCATCGGCTACCTGCAATCCGAGCGAGTTCTGCGCCCGGTGGCCGTGGCCGCACTGCGCGGTGGGGCGCCGGAGAACCTGCGCGCGCCCGGGGTGATCCTGCGCCAACTGCTGACCTGGGCGCTGTCCACCGGGGTGCCGTTGGTGGCGATCGTGCTCTCGGTACTGGCCGGCAAGGCTTCGCTACTGGACGCCTCACCGGACAAGCTGTTCACCCCGATCCTGTTGATGGCGCTGGCCGCGCTGATCATCGGACTGTCCGGCACCGTGCTGGTGTCCATGTCGATCGCCGACCCGCTGCGCCAACTGCGCTGGGCGCTCGGCGAGGTACAGCGCGGAAACTACAACGCGCACATGCAGATCTACGACGCCAGCGAGCTCGGACTGCTGCAGGCCGGGTTCAACGACATGGTGCGCGAACTGGCCGAGCGGCAACGACTGCGCGACCTGTTCGGACGCTACGTCGGCGAGGACGTGGCGCGGCGCGCCCTGGAACGCGGCACCGAACTGGGCGGCCAAGAGCGCGACGTCGCGGTGCTCTTCGTCGACCTCGTGGGCTCCACCCAGCTGGCCGCAACCCGGCCGCCGAGCGAAGTGGTCAACCTGCTCAACGAGTTCTTCCGGGTGGTCGTCGAGGCCGTCGGCCGGCACGGCGGATTCGTCAACAAGTTCCAGGGTGACGCCGCGCTGGCGATCTTCGGCGCCCCGATCGAGCATCCGGACGCCTCCAGCGCGGCGCTGGCCGCAGCCCGCGAACTGCACGACGGCCTGGTGCCGGTGCTGGGCTCCGAAGAGTTCGGCATCGGGGTGTCGACGGGGCGCGCCATCGCCGGCCACATCGGCGCCCGGGCCCGCTTCGAGTACACCGTGATCGGAGACCCGGTCAACGAAGCCGCCCGGCTGACCGAGCTCGCCAAGATGGAGGACGGCCACGTGCTGGCGTCCGCGGTCACGGTCAGCGGCGCCGTCGACGCCGAGGCGTTGTGCTGGGAGGTCGGCGAGATCGTCGAGCTACGCGGGCGCACCGCCCCTACCCAGCTGGCGCGACCATTGAAACTCGCTGCGGCCGAACGAGTTCCGGCCATCGCAGACTGAGTCAGCTCTTGGCGGCCTTCTTGGCCGGCGCCTTGCGGGTGGTTTTCTTCGCAGCGGTCTTCTTCGCGGCCTTCTTGACCGGACCCCGCGCCCGCCGGTCGGCGAGCAGTTCGGCAGCACGCTCGTCGGTGATCGAGGCCACCTCGTCGCCCTTGCGCAGGCTGGCGTTGGTCTCACCGTCGGTCACGTACGGCCCGAACCGGCCGTCCTTGATGACCATCGGCTTGCCGGACGCCGGGTCTGCGCCCAGTTCGCGCAGCGGCGGAGTCGAAGCCGACTGACGGCCACGGCGTTTCGGCTCGGCGTAGATCTTGAGTGCCTCGTCGAGGGTGATGTCGAAGATCTGTTCCTCGGTGGCCAGCGACCGAGAGTCGCTGCCGCGCTTCAGGTATGGACCGTAGCGGCCGTTCTGCGAGGTGATCTCTTCTCCGGTAGCCGGGTCCACACCGACCACCCGCGGCAGCGACAACAGCTTCAACGCGTCGTCGAGGGTGACAGTCTGCAGGTCCATGCTGCGCAGCAGGGAGCCAGTGCGCGGCTTGGGGCCGGTCGGCTTCTTGCCCTTTTTGGCGGTTACCCCAGGGTCGTCGTCGGGTGGTGGCGGCAGCACCTCGGTGACGTACGGGCCGTACCGGCCGTCCTTGGCGACGATCTCGTGTCCGGTCTCGGGGTCCACGCCCAGCGGGCGGCCCTCCTGCGGGGTGGCGAAGCGTTCCTCGGCCAACGCCAGGGTCAGCTCGTCGGGCGGCAGCGAGTCGTCCAGGTTGGCCCGCTGCGGAGTCGGCTCACCGTCGTCGCCGGTGATCATGCGCTCCAGGTACGGACCGTTCTTGCCCACCCGCACATAGACCGGCCGGCCCTCAACATCGGTGAACAGCCGGATCGAGTTGATCTCGCGGGCGTCGATGCCCTCCAGATTGACCCCGACCAGCTTCTTGAGCCCCCCGGCGCGCGAGATCGAGCCCTCCACGCCGTAGTCGCCGCCGAAGTAGAAGTTGTGAAGCCAGTCGGTGCGGCGCTGACGGCCGGCGGCGATCCCGTCGAGCTCATCCTCCATGGCCGCGGTGAAGTCGTAGTCCACCAGCCGGCCGAAGTGCTGCTCCAACAGCCCGATCACCGCGAACGCCACCCAGGTCGGGACCAGCGCGCTGCCCTTCTTGTAGACGTAGCCGCGGTCCTGGATGGTCTTGATGATCGAGGAGTACGTCGAGGGCCGCCCGATGCCCAGCTCTTCGAGCGCCTTGACCAGCGAGGCCTCGGTGTAGCGGGCCGGCGGGTTGGTGGCGTGGCCGTCCGGGGTGAGCTCGGTGGCGTCCACCCGCTGACCCCGGGTCAGCTGCGGCAGCCGCCGCTCGGCGTCGTCGGCCTCACCGCCGGCCAACTCGTCGACGGTCTCCACGTACGCCTTGAGGAAGCCGGCGAAGGTGATGGTGCGCCCGCTGGCGGCAAACGTCACCTGCTGACCCCCGGACTGTCCGCCGATCCGCAGGCTCAACGTGGTGCCGCGCGCATCGGCCATCTGCGAGGCGACCGTGCGCTGCCAGATCAGCTCGTAGAGCCGGAACTCGTCGCTGCCCAGCTCGTTGCGCACCGCGTCGGGGGTGGCGAAGGTCTCGCCGGCCGGGCGGATCGCCTCGTGGGCTTCCTGGGCGTTCTTGACCTTGCGGGTGTACTGCCGCGGCGTCGGCGAGACGTACTCCGCGCCGTAGAGCTGACGGGCCTGGGTGCGGGCGGCATCAATGGCCGACTGCGACAGCGTCGTCGAGTCGGTACGCATGTAGGTGATGTAGCCGTTCTCGTAGAGCCGCTGGGCGATGCTCATGGTCCGCTCGGCGGAGAACCGCAGCTTGCGGCCGGCCTCCTGCTGCAGCGTCGAGGTCATGAACGGTGCATAGGGCTTACGGGTGTAGGGCTTCTCCTCAACCGAGGTCACCGACAGCGACGAGCCGCGCAACCCGGCCGCCAGCGCGGTGGCCGCGGCCTCGTCGAGCACGGTGACCTCTGCGGGCTTCTTCAGCGCCCCCAGCGCGTCGAAGTCCCGGCCGGTGGCCACCCGCAGGTCGTCCACCGAGACCAACCGCGCGCTGAAGGTGGGTGGCGATGCCATCGGGTCGGAGACGCTGGCGTCGAGCTGGGCCACCACGTCCCAGTAAGAAGCGCTGCGAAACGCCATCCGTTCGCGTTCGCGGTCGACGATGATGCGGGTCGCCACCGACTGGACCCGGCCGGCCGACAGCTTCGGTGCGACCTTCTTCCACAGCACCGGCGAGACCTCGTAGCCGTACAGCCGGTCCAGGATGCGCCGGGTCTCCTGCGCGTCCACCAGGTCGTTGTCCAGGTCTCGCGGGTTCTCGGCGGCGGCCCGAATCGCCGGCTCGGTGATCTCGTGGAACACCATCCGCTTCACCGGGACGCGGGGTTTGAGGGTCTCCAGCAGGTGCCAGGCGATCGCCTCGCCCTCCCGGTCACCATCTGTGGCCAGATAGAGCTCGTCGACGTCCTTGAGCAGTCCCTTGAGCTCGGTGACCGTGGTCTTCTTGTCCGGGCTGACGATATAAAGCGGCTCGAAGTCGGCGTCGACGTTGACGCCCAGGCGCGCCCACGGCTCGGTCTTGTACTTCGCCGGCACGTCGGCGGCGTTGCGCGGCAGGTCCCGGATGTGTCCGCGGGACGACTCCACGACGTAGTTACGGCCCAGGTAACCGGCGATTTTCCGCGCCTTGGTAGGCGACTCGACTATGACGAGTCGCCGCACGTTCTTATCGGGGCCGCTATCGCGATCAAGGTCAGCCAACTGCGCTTACGCTCCACTTCTGTCCGCACCCGCTGGTCACGCAGCCGGTGGACAACTGACAATCTCGCACTCGCAGCCGTGCAGATGCAAACCGGCATTCAGCGGAGAAATTGTCTCAGAGTTACCCCTGGCGGCCCGCCATTGGTGTCCAGACACGCGGCCACTGGGTCAACGCGTCGGGATCGTCGGGTGATTCCCCGACGTTCTCCACCAGCCGCGACAGCCTACGACGGCCGCTGATCCGCAGTGCGGGATGGTTGCCGCGGGTACCGATCAGGGTGGGCGCGATACCCACCCTCATCAGCGCCGAAGCCAACGGCGCGAAGGTGTCCGGGGCATGCGGGTCCAGCCCGAGCAGGTAGCGCTCGGAGTCCACGGCGCCGGCCGCCAGCGTCCAGGCCCGCAATTCACGCGGTCCGGGCAACCAGGTCGTCGGCACCGTCTTCACCGCGCCGCGGGTCCACTGCTCGGCCAGTCGCCGAAGCCCCGGATCCACCGCGGTGCGCACCAACGGCGTGTCCTCTTCAGTGCGGGTGATCTCGGGCTCCAGGCCGGCCGCGGCGATCAGCTCGGCCAGCGCAACGGCACGCCACTGCGCATCGACGACGACCGACAGCCGCGCACCGCCTCCGGTCACCACGATCTGGCCCGGACCCGCCAGCACTCCGGTTAGGTCGGCGACGCTGGGCGGCACCGAGTCCGCAGAGAAGAAGGAAAGCTGACTCACGCCACCGACACTAGGCCGGTCGACCTAAACGAAACCCCCCGGCCGTGCTCCGCTTGCGGGAGCTGCCCGGGGGGTGCCGTTAAATTCCGTGGCTTAGACGGCGCGGACGCCCGTGGCCTGGGGGCCTTTGGGGCTCTGCCCGACCTCGAACTCCACCCGCTGGTTCTCCTCGAGGGTGCGAAAGCCGCTTCCCTGGATCTCCGTGTAGTGGACAAACACGTCAGCCGAGCCGTCCTCTGGTGCGATGAAGCCGAAGCCCTTTTCCGCGTTGAACCACTTCACAGTTCCCTGTGGCATCTGTCGATCTTTCCTTACTCTTCTTGCTCGGTGCACAGCACCGTTTTCGGGGCACCGCATTTCGCTGCCCCGGGCCTGTTCCGGCCGCACTGCCCTCGCGGGCACCGCGGCCGCAGCGACGACCGCCCATCAGTCAACCATGTTCAGCTCGCCGAGGACAGACTGCGGTGCACAAACTCCGTGAGCGAGCGGTACGCAATACTGCGGCGAAGTCCTGTGCAGGCGATGTGGAGACGGAAACCGATGGCAGCGAATTTCGGCGGTGAATTGCTGACCGCCGCGCTGGCCGGCACCGAACCGGGCGAACATCCGCTGCGCCACGTCGCTGACCTGCCCGCATCCGTCGGGGCGGTGGACCCCTGGCCGGACTGGGCCGCGCCCGAGGTGATCGGCGCATTCACCGGCCGCGGGATCGAGCTGCCGTGGTCGCACCAGCGGGCCGCCGCCGAGCACGCCCACGCCGGGCGCGACGTGGTGATCAGCACCGGCACGGCGTCGGGCAAGTCGTTGGCCTATCAACTGCCCAGCCTGAACGCCCTGGCCGCCGATCCCCGTGCCCGGGTGCTGTACCTGTCACCGACCAAGGCGCTCGGCCATGACCAACTGCGCGCCGCCCACGAACTGTGCGCGGCGGTGCCGGGCCTGGCCACCCCGGCGAGCGCGGTGGCACCCACCGCCTACGACGGCGACACACCCGCCGAGATCCGCCGGTTCGCTCGGGAACGGTCTCGCTGGGTGTTCTCCAACCCGGACATGATCCACCTGTCGATGCTGCGCAACCATGCTCGCTGGGCGGTGTTTCTGCGCGGGCTCCGTTTCGTGATCGTCGACGAATGCCATTACTACCGAGGTATTTTCGGCTCACACGTGGCGATGGTGCTGCGCCGGCTGCTGCGGCTGTGCGCCCGTTACTCGGCATCCGGGACGCCTGCGCCGACGGTGATCTTCGCCAGCGCCACCACCGCCGCACCGGGTGCCAGTGCGTCGGCGTTGATCGGCCGGCCGGTCGCCGAGGTCACCGAGGACGGCTCGCCGCACGGCGCGCGGACGGTGGCGCTGTGGGAGCCGGCGCTGCGCACCGACGTGACCGGGGAGCACGGGGCCCCGGTGCGACGGGCCGCCGGCGCCGAGGCGGCCCGGGTGATGGCCGATCTGATCGCCGAGGGGGCGCGCACCCTGACCTTCGTCCGGTCGCGTCGCGGCGCCGAGGTCACCGCGCTGGCGGCCCGCACCCGGCTGGAGTCCACCGCTCCCGGCCTGGCCGACAAGGTCGCGTCCTACCGAGCGGGTTATCTGGCCGAGGACCGCCGCACCCTGGAGCGGGCGCTGGCCGACGGCGAGTTGTACGGACTGGCCACCACCAACGCCCTCGAGCTCGGGGTGGACATCGCCGGGCTCGACGCGGTGGTGATCGCGGGCTTTCCCGGCACGGTGAGCTCGTTCTGGCAGCAGGCCGGCCGGTCGGGCCGCCGCGGCCAGACGGCACTGATCGTGCTGATCGCCCGCGACGACCCGCTGGACACCTATCTCGTGCACCATCCCGCCGCGCTGCTGGACAAGCCGATCGAACAGGTGGTGATCGACCCGGCCAACCCCTACGTGCTGGGCCCGCAACTGCTGTGCGCGGCCGCCGAACTTCCGCTGACGGTCACCGAAGTGCAGCAGCTGGGGGCCCTGCAGGTCGCCGACGACCTGGTCGGCGAGGGAATGCTGCGCCGGCGGGCCGAGAAGTATTTCCCGGCGCCGGGACTGGACCCGCATTCCGCGGTGGACATCCGCGGGTCGGCCGGCGGGCAGGTGGTGATCCTGGAAGCCGACACCGGCCGGCTGCTGGGCAGCATCGACGCCGTGCGGGCGCCGGCCACGGTGCACACCGGCGCGGTGTATCTGCATCAGGGCGAGAGCTATCTGGTCGATTCTTTGGACACCGAGCGCCAGATCGCGTTCGTGCACGCCGAGGATCCCGGCTATGCGACGTTCGCCCGGGAGATCACCGACATCGACGTGACGGGTCCGGGTGAACGGACCTGGTTCGGTTCGGTGAGCCTGGGCCTGGTGCCGGTGACCGTGACGCACCAGATCGTCGGCTATCTGCGCCGGCTGCCGACCGGCGAGGTGCTGGACTTCGTCGAGTTGGAGGTCGCACCGGCGATGCTGCCCACCATCGCGGTGGTCTACACGGTCGCCCCCGAGGCACTGGTCGGGTGTGGGATCGCCGAGGCGCGGATTCCGGGAGCGCTGCACGCCGCCGAGCACGCGGCGATCGGGCTGCTTCCCCTGGTGGCCAGCTGCGATCGCGGTGATATCGGCGGGCTGTCCACCGCGCTGGGGCCGGCTGCCCTCGACGGGCTGCCGAGCGTGTTCGTCTACGACGGCCATCCGGGCGGGGCCGGGTTCGCCGAGCGCGGATTCCGTTCGGCGACGGCCTGGCTGGAGGCCACTGCGGCGACGATCCAATCCTGCGAATGCCTGCACGGTTGCCCGTCCTGCGTGCAGTCACCCAAGTGCGGCAACGGAAACGATCCGCTCGACAAAGAAGGCGCGCTGCGGGTGCTGCGATTGGTGCTCGCCGAAATCGACGCCGCCGCCCGAAACTGACCCGCGGCAGGAGTCGGCCGACCCCCCGAACGGCCGACTCCGCACAATGCCGCGGAGCGGCGGGTGAACGGTCGAAAAATCGATCCGTTCGAAAGACCCGGCACCAAGCCGGATGCGGGCCGTAAGTTACCGGCTGTTCCGCAGGTGTGCAACTTCAAACCCAGGTCCGGACAAACTCAGTTCGGCAGATCAGTCGCTGTTGAAGCAGATGGGCGGCCTGCGGACGCAATTTCTGCGATGCAGCCCACGTGCGGATCGCTCGATGACGTCCGCCGGCGATGCTCAGGCGCTGTGACGCTCGGCGATCTGCCGGGCGGCGAAATCGGCGGCCTGATCGGCCATCCCATTGGTCACGTACGCACTGTGCGCGCCCCGGTTGAGGCCGCCGGGCTGGCAGATCGGGTCCTCGGCGGCGCACAGGTCGATGGTCTTGCCGGCGAAGGCGGGACCGATGGCGATCGGCGGGGCACCACGCTGCAGCACGCTGACGACGTTGGCCGACGGCTTGCCGAACAGGGCGACGGCGGCAACGTGGTCGGCGACCGCCGGTGCCAACGGTCCGGTCAGCCCGGCAGGCAGCACGTAGCCGGCCGGGACGGTGTCGCTGGTGGCGTAGGCGCTCACCGCGGCGCCCTGCGAGTAGCCGCCGAGCACGATGTCGGTGGCCGGGCAGCGGGCGGCCATGTCGTTGAGGTGGTTGCTGACGTCGGCCACGCCGTCGACGGCCCGGGCGAAGTCCACCGACGCGGGATAGTTGACCGCGTAGACGCCGACGGCCTGGCCGGGCAACCGGCCACGCAGGGCGTCGACGAACGGGTTGCCGACCTTGCCGATGCCGGGGCCTTCGAAGGTTCCCCGGGCGAAGACCACTTCGACGTCGGCGCAATCACTGGGAGTGACGGCATTCGGGGCAGCCGCGGCCGTACTCGCGCCGAGCAGCGCGGTGACGCTCAAGGCGGCTGCGGCCAGCGCGGCGAACGACAGGCTTCGGAGGTTGCTCATGAACGTCCCCTCAAGATGATTTGCAAGTGGCAAACTATCAGAATTATACCGATAGTTGAAATATTCCCGTAGGCTGCAGAATGTGAACGATCGCACAACATTCAACGATTCGTCCGCTCCGGATGAACTGCTGAGCCCTCTGCTCGACTACCTGGCCCGACGGCTGCGCGCCGAGGCCGAAGCAGATCTGCGGCCGTTCAGCCTGAAGATCCGGCACGTGGTCGCGTTGACGGTGCTGCGCGACCTCGGTGAGCGCGCCCAGTCCCAGATGTCCGAAGCGCTCGGAATGGACGCCACCGGGATCGTGGCACTGCTCAACGACCTCGAGTCCCAGGGCCTCATCGAACGTCGCCGCGCGGCCCAGGACCGGCGCCGCCACAACGTGCTGATCACCGACGCGGGCTGCCGCCGCCTCGCCGAGGTCCACCGCGCCATCGCCGGACTGGAACAGCGGATGTTCGGCCTCACCGGCCAGGAGTCGACCGCGCTGTACCAGCTGCTGCAGAAGGCCACCGCGTCGGCAGCCGGCGGACCCGCGGAATCCGTGGCCGGCGAGGACTTCCCGCACTAGCGGTCATGGCAAGCGCGGCGGATCCGCAGGGCCCGCCCGAGCCGTCGCTCGCACCGGCCCCAGCCGCCGGCCAGGCAGTGCCACGGTGACGGTCACCACCACATCGAGTCCGTTGACCGCGCAGCCGAAGCCGTCGGCATGCGTCGTCGCGACGGCCAGCCGCTGCGATGCCGCACACGCCGCCTGCGGCCCGGCGGGGATCGCGGCCGCACCCGCGAGCGCGGCCAGATCGGCGGCCGACTGCGCCCGGTGCCGAGCAATCACCACCGACCCCAGCAGGAAGCCTCCGCCGGTGACGGTGAGCAGCACCGCGACCATCGCGGCGGCGGCCACACTGGCCGCCCCCGTCTCACCCCTCACGACGGCTCGGCGGCCGAGACCGCCTCGGCCCGGATTACCAGCCCCGGCAGCAGGGCGAGCCGAGAGGTGACGGTGACGACCACCAAGCCGGCGTCCGAGCGCACCGCAAGCCCGGCGCCCTGCGGCGCAATGCGCCGGCCCGCCGCGATCCCGGCCGGGGTGTCTCCGCGGGCCGCGGCGCGGGCCACCTCTCGAGCAGCGTCGATGCAGCGAACCTGGGTGGTGACCGCGGTCAGACCGGCCAGGCACAGCATCAACACCACCGCACACGCCGCCAGTGCGAACGCCGCCTCGACCGTGCTGGCGCCGGTGTCGTCGGCGAACCGGCGATGAACGCCCATCACACCTTGGTGTTCAGCGCACGCCCGATGACCCGGTTGAGCGCCGAGACGATCGAGTCGCCGGTGACCACCGTGTAGAGGATCGCGCCGAAGGCGGCCGCCGCGATCGTGCCGATGGCGTACTCCACGGTGGACATCCCGGACTCATCGGATGCCAGTAGCAGCAATCTGATTTGAAGGAAGCGAAACGTGTTGCGTGCCTGCGATATTTGAGTCCTCACTGGTCCTCCTTGTGCATCACCCGTCAGGGTTCTCGCGGTCCGTCCGCGAAGCTTCTCCTCACAGCAGGCCCGACTGCAGCACCTCGCCGGCCAGGCCCGCCACCACCGGCACGATGCCCAGGCACACGAACGCCGGCAGGAAGCACAGCCCGAGCGGGCCGGCGATCAGCACGCCCGCCCGTTCGGCCGCAGCCGTGGCGGCATGCCCGGCGTCGTCGCGGCTCTGATTGGCCAGTTCGGCGAGTCCGGCGGCCAGCGCCACCCCCGAGGCCCCGGACCGGCGGGCCAGTCGCAGCACCGCGGTCGTCGAGGGTTCCAGCGCACCGGTCGCAGACTTCGGCGGCGACCATGCCACAGCAGGATCAGCGCCCAGCGCCAACAGATCCGCGCCGCGCCGCAACACCGCCGCCAACTGCGGGGGCGCGGATCGGGCGGTGGCCGCGGCCGCGGCCGACACCGGCATGCCCGCGGTCAGGCAGAGCGCAAATACGTCCAGGCCGGCCGCCAGCGCCAGCGCGTCGGTGCCCGGCACCACCGGCGACCGGGCTACCCGCACCGGCCGGGGCATACCGGCGCGCACCCGCACAACCGACGGCCCGGCCGCGGCCAGCGCCGCGCCCGCCAGGAGCACCGCCGCGAGAATCATCGGCCGGCCCCGGTGATCCGGTCCGCCCACAACAACCCGGCGCAGACCAGGCTCACGCCCACCACCGCCAGTACCCCACCCGATCCGCCGAGCAGGAAGGCCACCGGCCGTGCGCCCACCAACTGACCGAGCACCACACCGAGCACGGGCAGGTAGCCCAAGATGGCCGCCGACGCCCGCGCACCCGCCATACCGGCATCGGCGCGCGCCGAAAATCGTTGCCGCGCCGTGATATCGCGCTGCGCGGCCTGCATCAGGGTGGCCACCGCCAAACCGTGCTCACCGGCCAGGCCCCAGTAGACGGCGAGCCGCTCCCAATTCGCAGGCAGCGCCGAGGAACGGGCCGCACATCGCAGACCGGTCACCACGTCGGCGCCCAGCCGGGCCCGGGCGACCACGCCGTGCAGACCCGCAGCCACCTCGGCATGGCCTGTCTCCGCGGCGGCAACGGCGAAGGCACGCACCGGATGTGCGCCGATCCGCAGCTCCGCCACCAGAATGTCGAGCGCGGACTCCAGGGCGTCGGACTCCGCCCGGGCGCGGCGCTGACGCAGCCGGCGGCGGTACCGCGCGGCGGCGGTGGCGGCCAACACCGCAGCGGCCACGCAGGTGCCCCCCGGCAGACACACCGCGGCCGCCAGCGCGCCGCAACCCGCGAGCGTCACCAGAACCGCCCGCCCACCGCCGGCCGAGCGGTCGACCGGCCGCAACCGGCGGCGCGGCGCGGCACCCGGCAGGACCGCTGCCGCCAGCGCAAGCGCCGCGACCGCCGCGCCGCTCACGACGGCATCCGATCCCGAAGCAGCGCTTCGAACTCCGCGGCGTGTTCGCTCAAGCCCCGCTCCAGCTGCCACACCGACGCGGCCTGCACCCGCCCGGCGGCCCCGCGGCGTAGCAGCGCGATCTCGGTGAGCCGCCGGCGGCCGGTGCGATCACGCCCGACGTGCAGCAGCACCTGGACGGCCGCCGCGAGCTGGCTGTGCAGTCCGGCACGGTCCAGCCCGCCGAGCGCAGCCAGCGCTTCGAGCCGGGCCGGCACCTCGGCGGGGCTGTTGGCATGCACCGTGCCGGCGCCGCCGTCGTGCCCGGTGTTCAGCGCGGCCAGCAGGTCGACCACTTCGGCGCCACGGACCTCACCGACCACCAGCCGGTCCGGTCGCATCCGCAGCGCCTGCCGGACCAGGTCGCGCAGCCCGACCGCACCGGCGCCCTCGACGTTGGCCGTGCGGGCCACCAGCCGAACCAGATGCGGGTGGCGTGGTTGCAGTTCCGGTGCATCCTCGACGCAGACCAGGCGCTCGTGCGCGTCGACGGCTCCCAGCATGGCCGCCAGCAGCGTGGTCTTTCCGGCGCCGGTGCCTCCGGAGACCAGGAATGCCAGCCGGGCGGCGATCACATCAGCCAGCAACTCAGCCGCCACCGGGGCGATGGCGCCGACCGCACGTAGCGCGGCGATGTCCTGGGTGGCCGGCCGCAGCACCCGCAGCGACAGGCACGTCCCGCCGGCGGCCACCGGCGGCAGTATGGCGTGCAGCCGGACGCTGAATTCGCCCGCGGCCCCGCCGCTGAAGCCATCGAGCTGCCCGTCCACCCACGGTTGCGCGTCGTCCAGCCGACGTCCGGCAGCCACCGCCAGGCGCTGGGCCAGCCGGCGCACGGATGCCTCGTCGGCGAATCGGATCTCGGTGCGCCGCAGTCCTGCGCCGTCGTCGACCCAGACCGCATCGGGCGCGGTCACCAGCACATCGGTGGTACCGGCGGCACCCAGCAGCGGCTCGAGTGGTCCGGCGCCGGTCAGCTCGGTCTGCAGCACCCGCAGGCTCGACAGCATCTCGGTGTCGCCGAGCACGCCACCGGATTCGGCCCGGATCGCCGCGGCCACCGCTTCGGGCCGCAGCTGCGAGGAATTTCCGGCGGCCAGCCGTTCCCGGACCCGGTCGATCATCGAGTCCCTCATGCCGCCTGAGCCTTTCGGCCGGCGACCAGTTCCAGGACCCGGGTGGCCGCTTGCGCCAGCGCGGACCGGCGACCGAGCCGCAGGCCGGCATGTTCGAGCCGCTCGGCCAGCTGCGGCTCGGCCCGCACCGCCGCCAGCAGCGGCAGCCCGACGATCTGGGCCACCTCGGTGGCACGCAGCCCGCCCGGGGCCGGCCCGCGGACCACCAGGCCGACGTTGGGGGTGACCGAACGCAGTCGCGGTGCGATCACCGCGCCGGCCGCGCAGGCGCGAACGTCGCACGGGCAGACCACCACCACGAGATCGGCGAGGCTCAGCGCGGTTTCGACCGGATCGGCCCATGCCCGGGGCAAGTCGCAGACCACGGTGACTCCGCCGCGTCGGCCCGCGTCCAAGACGGCGTCCACGGTCGGCGCGGCCACTTGGTGCCCCCGCTGCCGGATGCCGGAGAGCACGCTGACGTCGCCGTGGCGGGGCAACGCCGCTCGCAGCGCGGGCCAGGTCAGCCGCCCACTGCGACGGGTCAGGTCTGTCCAGCGCAGACCGGCGACGTTCTCGGTGCCGGCCAACAGGTCGATGCCTCCGCCCCAAGCGTCCAGATCGACCAGCAGGGCCTCTCCAGCGCGCTGCGCAAGTGCCGTCGCCATCAGCGATGCCCCGGCCCCGCCGCGCGCGCCGATCACCGCGATGACCGCGCCGCGGTGGGTGCCGTCCGGTGTTGCCTCAGCCGCCTCGGCCAGCTCAGCCACCAGTGCGTCACCGTCGGTGGGCAGTGTCAGCACCCGCTGCGCCCCGATCGCGACGGCGGCCTGCCACGCGGGCGTTCCGGTGGGATCCTCGGTGAGAATCAGGACGTGCACGCGGCGCGGCAGCCCGGCGGTCGAACAGCGCGCGGCACCGTCCTCGTCGAGCACTACCGCGGTGGCGGCCGCCCACGCGGTGCGAGTGGGCACAGTGGTGCCCAGGTGGATCACCCGCAGCCCGGCGGCCGCGGCCACCCGGTCGACCTCGTCGCGCAGGGCGGGTTGGGCGATCAGGGCCAACAGTCCGGGGGTGTTGCTCACCCCGTCACGGTGGTGGGGAGCATTGGCCCGTGCCAGCCGGACGTGGCCAATTGTGGATGAAAAAATCCACTGTGGATAGACCTGCGGTATGCGCAGGAGAATAAATCATCCGATTCAGATGTTTATTCCTCGGATTGGAACACGTTCCACTTGGAAAAATTCGGTTCCAGCGAAGAATAGTTAGCCCGAAAAAAGGACGACCCCCGCCAGGGGGGGAGGAGGCGGAGGTCGTCGTGCATCAACCCCGGGGGGTCGGGCCGATACACCCTCAGCATAAGCCGAGTGATGCCACTATACACACGAGAGGGCGGTCTGGCGCAAGTGTCCTCACCAAATGGACTCGGTTCGTTGCGCCTGTCCTGAAGTGCACTTTCCCGGATACTGCCGGGACGAACAGCGGCGGCGGACCTATGCTGTACCGGTGACGGCTTCCGACCCGGGCACCCCGAATCCGCAGTCCCCGCGACCATCGGCGGAGCCGGTGCCACCGGACACGCGGACCCGTACCGCCGCCTTCCTGGACCTCGACCACACGGTGATCGCCAAGTCCAGCGCGCTGGCCTTCAGCAAACCTTTTATGGATCAGGGACTGATCAACCGTCGTACGGTTCTGAAGTCGAGCTACGCCCAATTCCTGATGCTGCTCTCCGGTGCCGACCACGACCAGATGGAGCGGATGCGCACCCATCTGACGAACATGTGCAAGGGGTGGGACGCCGAGCAGGTGAAGGCGATCGTCAACGAGACGATGCACGATGTCGTCACACCCCTGGTCTTCGCCGAGGCGGCCCAGCTGATCGCCGATCACAAGCTCTGCGGCCGAGACGTGGTGGTCGTCTCGGCCTCCGGTGAGGAGATCGTGGCGCCCATCGCCCGCGCCCTGGGCGCCACTCACGCCATGGCCACCCGGATGGTCGTCGCCGACGGCAAGTACACCGGCGAGATCGCGTTCTACTGCTACGGCGAGGGCAAAGTGCAGGCAATCCAGGAGTTGGCCGCCCGCGAGGGCTACCCGCTGGAGCACTGCTACGCCTACTCCGACTCGATCACCGACCTGCCGATGCTGCAGGCGGTGGGCCACCCCTCGGCGGTGAATCCGGACCGCGGGCTGCGCAAGGAGGCGCTCGCCAACGGGTGGCCGGTGCTCACTTTCTCCCGGCCGGTGTCGCTGCGCGACCGCATTCCGGCCCCGTCCGGCGCGGCGGTGGCCACCACCGCAGCAGTCGGGATCAGCGCGATCGCGGCCGGGGCGCTGACGTATTCGCTGCTGCGCCGGCTCACCACCTGAGCCTCCAGCAAACCTCGGCGGTCACAATCCGATGACACCGGGCACGCCGATTGAGATTCACCCTTGCTGTGGCCTGCATCACGTAGTACAAAGGAAGCACGGAAGCCCGGTAAGGCTAGGGTCGACCCGGAAGAGAAGGATCGATCTCCCGAACCACGCTTCCCAGTGCGGATAGCGGTACCCACGCGGAGCCATAGCCGCGAAGATGGCAGAAGTGTTGCGGGCCTGCGTAATTGCGGAACGTATTCGGATTTGTCAACCTCTTGGGTGGGGTTGCTCCCGAAGAACACCGCAGGAGCGCCGAGGCCACCCACGCAACCCACGTTGGACGCTTGGTAACCGTGTACCGCACTAGCGGGCGGCGAGCCGATTCATTCGGAACGCCGCCCGCTTCGTCTGTCCGGATCGACCTGTCGACTCAGCGCTTGGCGCCGGCCTCAGCAATCCCCAGCGCGTCCATCGCGCCGGCGTGCATCGCACCGCAGCACCCCAGCAGCCATCGGGTGACACCCTCGGGCGTCCCGCCCGCGAAATCGCGCGCCGCCTGGCGGTACTCACCGGATTTGCGCATCCAGGTGACCTCCGGAACGCCCAGCCCGCGGCGGTCCAGCCCGCTGGCGATAGTCACCAGTCGGGCCGCTCCCCGCGCGACCACTCCGTCGGCACTGCCGAACGGCGCCATGGTCAGCAGCTCGCCGTGCACCACCGCGGCAAACACCGGTGCTGCCACTTCGGTGCCGCCGGCGGCCAGGTCGGCGAGCATCTCCAGCCGGCGGCCGACGGCCTCGCCACCCTCCGGCCGGCCGAGGTGGTCTTCGTCGACCAGGTCAGCGGCGGCCAGCACATGCAGCCGGGCCAGCGCCTGCAGCGGGGCACGGCGCCAGACCTCGACCAGCGAGCCCTCCCCGCCCTCGAGTGCCTGGGCCACCCGCAGCGCACCGGCGAACACCGGATTCGCCGCGGCGGAGGCATCCACATTGGTGGGACCACCGTCGAGCACCGACGACGCCCGCGCCGCCCGCAACGACGCCTCCGCTGCGCTGACCGGCCAGCCGCGAACATTTGTCTTGTGACGCAGTGCGCGGGCCAGCTCGTCGCGAACCTTCTCGCTGCCCTCGGCGACACCGGGCAACTGCAGCAGCGGGGCCAGTGGATCGTCTGCGGAAATCACGGGCTGGACACTACCGCCGGGAAGATTAGGCTCCATACGTGACCGAGACCCACGCCGCGACACCGTCGTCGTATCCGCCCTCCCCTGCCTTCGTCGCGCAGGCCAATGCGGGGCCCGAGCTGTACCGGGCGGCCGAGGCCGATCGCCTCGGATTCTGGGCGCAGCAGGCCAATCAGCTCAGTTGGGCAACGCCGTTCACCGAGGTGCTGGACTACTCGCGGGCGCCGTTCGCGCGGTGGTTCGCCGACGGCCGGCTCAACGTCGCCTACAACTGCGTCGACCGCCATGTCGAGGCCGGCAACGGGGATCGGGTGGCGATCCATTGGGAGGGCGAGCCGGTCGGCGGTTCAGCGAGCCTCGACGAAGGAGAGGCGAAGCTGGGACCGGCGCATGAGCACGGCCAAGCACGCACCATCACCTACGCCGAGCTGCTCGCCGAGGTGAGCCGGGCCGCCAACGCACTGACCGCGCTGGGATTGACCGCCGGTGACCGGGTGGCGATCTACCTGCCGATGATCCCCGAGGCCGTCATAGCGATGCTGGCCTGCGCGCGGCTGGGTGTGCTGCACACCGTGGTGTTCGCCGGATTCTCCGCGCACGCATTGCGGTCCCGCATCGATGACGCGCAGGCGAAGGTCGTGATCACCTCCGACGGGCAGTTCCGCCGCGGTGCGCCCGCCGCACTCAAGCCTGCCGTCGACGAAGCGGTAGCCGACGCCCCAACGGTCCAGCACGTGGTGGTGGTGCGCCGCACCGGCGGCGAGGTGGCGTGGACGCCCGGGCGCGACGTGTGGTGGCACGACGTGGTCGGCTCGGCCGCACCCGAGCACACCTGCGAGGCGTTCGAGGCCGAGCATCCGCTGTTCTTGCTCTACACATCAGGCACCACCGGCAAGCCCAAGGGCATCGTGCACACCAGCGGCGGCTACCTCACGCAGGCGGCCTACACGCACCGCTACGTCTTCGACCTCAAGCCCGAGACCGACGTGTTCTGGTGCACCGCCGACGTCGGGTGGGTCACCGGCCACACCTACGCGGTGTACGGGCCGCTGGCCAACGGCACCACCGAGGTGATCTACGAGGGCACCCCGGAGTACCCGGACCAGCACCGGCACTTCCAGATCATCGAAAAGTACGGTGTGACACTGTATTACACCGCACCCACCCTGATCCGCACGTTCATGAAGTGGGGCCGCGAGATCCCCGACGCGCATGATCTGTCCAGCCTGCGGCTGTTGGGTTCGGTCGGCGAGCCGATCAACCCGGAGGCCTGGCGCTGGTACCGGCGGGTGATCGGCGCGGACACGCTGCCCATCGTCGACACCTGGTGGCAGACCGAGACCGGCGCGACCATGATCTGCCCGCTGCCCGGGGTGGCCGCGGCCAAGCCGGGTTCGGCCATGACCCCGCTGCCCGGGATCTCGGCGCGCATCGTCGACGACCACGGCGACCGCATCGCACCCGCCGACGCCACGAGCGAACCGGTCACCGGATACCTGGTGATCGATGAGCCCTGGCCGGCGATGGCCCGCGGAATCTGGGGCGACGACCAGCGATTCATCGACACCTACTGGTCGCGCTTCGCCGAGGAGGGCTGGTACTTCGCCGGTGACGGTGCCCGCTACGACGCCGACGGCGACATCTGGGTGCTGGGCCGCATCGACGACGTGATGAACGTGTCCGGGCACCGCATCTCCACCGCCGAGGTGGAGTCCGCTCTGGTCGGCCATGACGCGGTGGCCGAGGCCGCCGTGGTCGGGGCGATCGACGATCAGACCGGTCAGCGGATCTGCGCGTTCGTGGTGCTCGCCACCTCGCACATCACCCTCGGCGTCAGCATCGTCGACGACCTGCGTGAGCGGGTCTCGGTGGAGATCTCGCCCATCGCCAAGCCCCGCAACGTCCACATCGTGCCGGAGCTGCCCAAGACCCGCAGCGGCAAGATCATGCGGCGGTTGCTGCGCGACGTCGCCGACGGCCGCGAACTGGGCGACACCTCGACCCTGGTGGACCCTGGCGTGTTCGACGCGATCCGGGCAGCGGATTAGCTGATCGGTACGAATCCGGCGCCCGGCCGGTTCTTCGCATCGAGGTCGCCCAGGACGGCGTTGATCGACACCACCACCGCCGGCGTGTGCAGCGGAATGTACTTGACCACGCACGTCGGCAGCGCATCGCTGAACGCGCCGTGGATCATGCCGACCAGCAGGTTGTCCACCACCACGGGTCCGCCGGAGTCACCCGGCCGGCCGCAGACCTGCATCACGATGGTGCCGGGATCCTGACCCGGACCCCAGGTGAGGCCGCAGGAGTTGCCGGTGGTGCGACCCTGCTTGCAGGCGATCTGGCCGAAGCTCGGGTCGGGGCCGATTCCGTCGATGACGAAACCACCGAAATTGGACACCGGCGTCACCTTGGCGGCGTCGAACTCGATCACTGCGTAGTCCATCCCGTCGTTGCCGGCGACCATGCGGCCGATGATGCCGTTGCCCTCCGCACCCTCCGCGGCCACCTCGGCGCCGGGACCACCGCAGTGCGCGGAGGTGAAACCGATCAGCGCGCCGGTCCTGTCGTGGCCGATGGTGGTCAGCGTGCATAGCGTGTCACCGTCGACGACGATGCCGGCGCCGCCGCCCATCGGCAGCTTGTCGTCGGCGGCCACCGGGCCGGCCGGCCCGGCCAGGGTGGCCAGTGTGGCGCAGATCGCCCACGTCAGCAGCGTCATCATGCTGCGTGGCATCCAGCGGTGTGTGGTCTGCACAGCGGCACCCCCTCCCTCGACCTCTGAAACCACAGCGTAGCGGTGATCCCAGGCGCGGCGGTCCGCCGACGGCTTTACCGGGCTCACGTGTCGGGACGGCAAACGCATGGCAACATTAGGCCGCGACGACGCCGAACGGGAGGACAGCCAGTGAGCAAGGCCGATCGCGGGCACACACGCAAGGCGGACCGCAACGGGGTGCCCAACACCCTGACATCCATCCCGCTGTCCGATCCGCACGCGCTGCCGGCCGACCCGTCGCTGGGCGAGCTGGTCAAGGATGCCACCGCGCAGCTGTCGACGCTGGTGCGCGCGGAGGTCGAACTGGCCCGCGCCGAGATCACCCAGGACGTCAAGAAGGGCCTCACCGGCAGCGTGTTCTTCATCGCCGCCCTGGTCGTGCTGTTCTACTCGACCTTCTTTTTCTTCTTCTTCGTCGCCGCGGTGCTCGACACCTGGCTGCAGACCTGGGCCGCCTACCTGATCGTGTTCGGGATCATGCTGACCGTGACGGCCGCGCTGGCCGTGCTGGGATTCCTGCGGGTCCGGCGGATCCGGGGGCCGCGCCAGACCATCGAATCGGTGCGCGAGACCCGAGATGCGTTGCGCCCCGGCCATGATCGTCTTGGATCGTCGGGTCCGCAACAGCTGGGGACGCCGACGACCGACCCCTCGGGCTGGTAGTGCCGCCACCGGATCCGTCGATCACCCGGATCGACGGGCCGTGGCGCCACTGGGACATCCACGCCAACGGCATCCGCTTCCACGTCGTCGAGGCGATCCCGGCCGATCTTCTCGGTGCCGACGGCCCGCCGACGGCGCGGCCGCTGGTGATTCTGCTGCACGGGTTCGGCTCGTTCTGGTGGACCTGGCGTCACCAATTGCGCGGGCTCACCGGATTCCGGGTTGTCGCAGTCGATCTGCGCGGCTACGGCGGCAGCGACAAGCCACCACGGGGCTATGACGGCTGGACGCTGGCCGGCGACACCGCCGGCCTGGTCCGGGCACTGGGGCACTCCTGCGCGATCCTGGTCGGACACGCCGACGGGGGCCTGGTGTGCTGGGCGACGGCGCTGCTGCACCCACGCATGGTCAGCGCCATCGCGCTGGTCAGCTCACCGCATCCGGCGGCGTTGCGCAGATCCGCACTGACGCAGGCCGATCAGCGTCGGGCACTGCTGCCCTGGCTGATGCGCTACCAGGTGCCGTTCTGGCCGGAGCACACCCTGACCCGCCACGACGGCGCTGAGATCGAACACCTGGTCCGTGCCAGGGCCGGAGCGGGTTGGCAAGCCACCCAGGACTTCTCCGAGACCCTTGCGCACCTGCGCACCGCGATCCGGATTCCGTCGGCGGCGCATTCCGCGCTGGAGTATCAGCGTTGGGCGGTGCGCAGTCAATTACGCTCCGAGGGAAGGCGTTTCATGAAGGCCTTGGACCTTCGCACGCTGAACATCCCGCTGCTGCACGTCCGCGGCGTCGACGACCCCTACGTCCTGGCCGATCCGGTCGACCGGACCCGCCGCTACGCTCCACACGGCCGATACGTATCGCTGAGCAGCGTAGGGCATTTCGCCCACGAGGAAGCCCCCGACGAGTTCAACGACCACCTGATGAAGTTCCTCCAGCAGGTCTGACTCATTCACCGCCGACGCAGATCTGGGTGGACACCGGCTGGGATTCGCCGGCCTTGACCAGCTGGTTGGCCACCTCTTCGGCGGTCATCACGAAGCCGGTGTCGGAGTCGTCGACAGCCGCACCGAACACCACGCCGAGCACCCGGCCGTTCATGTCGATCATGGGGCCGCCGGAATTACCCTGCTGCACAGTGCCTCTGATCGTGTAGACCCGGCGGGTGACGGTCGTATTGCGGTAGATGTCGGGCCCCTCGAGGTTGATCGTGTCGCGAATCCGGGCCGGGGTCGCCTCGAACACCCCGCCGCCGGGGTAGCCCAGCACCAGTGCGTCGGTGTCGGGCTGCGCCGACTTGGACGCGAACGCCAACGGCGGCAACGGCAGGTCCGGAACGGCCAGGATCGAGATGTCCTCATGGGGGTCGAAGGAGATCACGGTGGCGTCGAAGGACTTGGCGCCGCTCTCCACCGTGACGCTGTCCGAGCCGGCGACCACGTGCGCGTTCGTCATCACCCGGTTGGGTGCGATCACGAATCCGGTGCCCTCCAACACCTTCTGACAGTTGGGCGCCACGCCGCGAATCCGCAGCACACTCGGCGCGGTGGCCTCCACCACCGGATTGGCGGCCAGCTCGGGGTCTGGAGCGTCCACCGCCGCGATCGGCGTGCGGTTGAACGGCTCGAGCACCGCCGGCAAGCCGGAGCCGTCGAGAACCGTCGACAGACGCCGTGGCACGTTCTTGAGCCACTGCGGAGCGAAGTCGTCGACCTTGCGCAACACCTGCGAGTCGTTGACAGCGGCGGCCAGGTTCGGTTGATCGGAGGCGGTCAGCGGGGTGGCCAGCAGCCAGGAGGCCACCAGTACCACCACCAGTTGCAGCACCACGCCGACGATCGAATCTGCTGCGCGCACACCGGGACTGCGGATCGCTCCCCGCACCGCCCGGCCGAGGACCACACCGGCGACCTCGCCGATGACCACCATGGCCAGGATCAGGAACAGCGCGGCGAACAGCTTCAGCCGGGCGCCGTCGAGGTGCTCGATCAGGTGCGGCGCCAGCAGCACGCCGGCCATGGCGCCCAGCGCGACGCCGACGAAGGACAGCAACGAGCCGAGTGCGCCGGAGCGCCAGCCGGATACCGCGGCAACAAAGGCGATCGCCAGCACGGCGATGTCGAGCCACTGCGACGACGTCATATTCCGGTCATCTCCGCTCTTCTCCTCCAACCATCGCCATGGCCTCGTCCAGCCCGCGCACCTCGCTGGTGTCCCAGGGCTGTGCCCAGCCCGCGACGTCCAGCATCGCCGAGATCACCTGGGCGGTGAATCCCCAGACCAACATCTCGTTGAGGCGAAACGCGGGCATCGCCCAACGCCGGCTGCGCGCATCACGGTAGACCATCAACCGGTTCTCCGGATTGATGAATGCCCGCAGCGGGACCCTGGCCACCGCGGCGGTCTCGGCGTGGTCCACCACGCTCACCGGTCCGGGGTCTGGCGAGTAGGCCAACACCGGCACCACCTGGAAGGCCGACGGCGCGATGAACACCTTGTCCAGCGACACCAGCGGGTGCACCCGGCTCGGGTCGATTCCGGTCTCCTCGTTGGCCTCCCGCAGTGCGGTGGCCACCGGCCCCGCATCGCCGGGATCAACCGCACCGCCGGGGAACGCCGCCTGGCCGGCATGATGGCGCAGCGTCGAGGCTCGCACCGTCACCAACAGGTCGGCGGAGTCCGGGTTCTCGCCCGACGGCGGACCGGAGAACAGCACCAGCACCGCGGCGTCGCGCCGGGCCCCGGTGAGGGTGGCCTGGGCGTTGGCCGCCTTGATCATCGCGCGCACGTCGAACGGCAGCCGGTGCACATACGCCTCGGACATCTTCGCGGCGTTGTCGACCAGCGGCCGCAGCCAGGTCGGGGCGGTCATAGCGCCTCCTCGACGGCGGTGGCGATCGCCTCGGGGGTGGCGAAGGGCTGCGGCAGGATGCGGGCAACGCTACCGTCGGCGGCCAGCACCACGGTCGCTGGCATCACGTTGGGTACCCGCAACGCCGCCGCGATCTGTCGCCGGGGGTCCTGCAGCGTGGGCAGCCGCACCCCGAGCTCGGCGAGCAGAGCCAGGGCCGCTGCCTCGTTGTCGTCCTGGTGGACGGTCACCACCGTCACGCCCGGGCCGGCGCGGCGCTGATACTCGGCCAGGGCGGGCAGTTCGTCACGGCACGGCCCGCACCAGTACGCCCACAGGTTGATCACCGCGGGGCGGCCGGCGAACATGCCGGCCACCTGCACGGGCTCGCCGTCGGCGGCGCATTCGACGCTGACCTGGCGCAGCGCGGCCGGACCCGCGCCGGGTGCGTCGGCCGCGCAGGCCGGCAGTGCGGCACGTTCACGAAGCACTGTCAGGTCCTGCCCGGCGGCGACACCGGGCACCGGCGACGCCGTCGGGTGATGGCGCAACTGCGCGAGCAGGCCCACGACCAGGGCCACCGCCACCGCCAATACCGCGAGGGTCCACCCAGTCCGCCTGCTCATCGCCCTACAGCCCGGCCAGGGCCAGCAGATGCTCGGTCTCGGGGCCTTTGACCAGGGCCGCAGCCTCGGCCGGTGCGGTGGGCCCCAGCCCGAACGACGGGCAGTCCTTGGCCAGCAGGCACACCCCGCAGGCGGGTTTGCGGGCGTGGCAGACCCGGCGGCCGTGGAAGATCACCCGGTGCGACAGCAGCGTCCACTCCTTGCGCTCGATCAGCTCACCGACGGCGTGCTCGACCTTGACCGGGTCCTCCTCGACGGTCCAGGCCCAGCGCCGCACCAGCCGGCCGAAGTGGGTGTCGACGGTGATGCCCGGTACCCCGAACGCATTGCCCAGGATCACGTTGGCGGTCTTGCGGCCGACGCCGGGCAGGCGCACCAGCTCGTCCATGGTGTCGGGCAGTTCCCCGTCGAACCGCTCGACGAGTGCCTGGCCCAGCTTGATCAACGACGTCGTCTTGTTGCGGTAGAAGCCGGTCGGCCGGATCATCTCCTCCAGCTCGACGCGATCCGCCTGGGCGTAGTCGATCGCCGCCGGGTACCGGGCGAACAGCGCCGGCGTCGTGAGGTTCACCCGCACGTCGGTGCACTGCGCCGAGAGCACCGTGGCGACGGCCAGCTCCAGCGGTGTGGTGAAGTCCAATTCGCAGTGGGCATCCGGAAATGCCTGCGCCAGAGTGCGATTCATCCGCCGGGCGCGCCGCACCAGCCCGGTCTTCGTCTCCGTCCGGGTGGCCCGCAACGCCTTGTCCACTGTCACCTCCGACAGGGTACTAATTCGTGACCCCAATGAGACCTTGCCCATGTTTACTGTCACCTTGTGTCCTGGCTGCTGATCACCGCCATCCCAACGCTGTTGATGCTGGCAGCCGTCGGGCTGGAGCGTATCGAAACCGGGTTGAGCCAGGTGGAGACTACGAATCCGCAGTTTCCCGAGACTCATGGCGCCAATCATGTGTAGCGTTGACAGGCCACTTGACGCCTGGCTCTAGACTCACATTGCCAGTCGAGTAGAGGCTGGCGCTTGCGCTTTTCAGACCGTCACCTAGACATCTAAGGGGCAACGTGGACGAGATCCTGGCCAGGGCCGGAATCTTCCAGGGAGTTGAGCCCAGCGCCGTCGCAGCGCTGACCAAGCAGCTTCAGCCCGTGGACTTTCCGCGCGGACACACCGTGTTCGCCGAAGGCGAGCCCGGCGACCGGCTGTACATCATCGTCACCGGGAAGGTGAAGATCGGCCGACGCTCACCGGACGGCCGGGAGAACCTGCTGACGATCATGGGCCCGTCGGACATGTTCGGCGAGCTGTCGATCTTCGACCCCGGCCCGCGGACCTCCAGCGCGACCACCATCACCGAGGTGCGGGCCGTGTCGATGGACCGCGACGCACTGCGGTCGTGGATCTCCGATCGGCCCGAGATCGCCGAGCAGCTGCTGCGGGTGTTGGCCCGCCGGCTCCGGCGCACCAACAACAACCTGGCCGATCTGATCTTCACCGACGTGCCCGGCCGGGTCGCCAAGCAGCTGCTGCAGCTGGCCCAGCGGTTCGGTACCCAGGAGGGCGGCGCCCTGCGGGTCACCCACGACCTGACCCAGGAGGAGATCGCTCAGCTCGTCGGGGCGTCGCGGGAGACGGTGAACAAGGCGCTGGCCGACTTCGCCCACCGCGGCTGGATCCGGCTGGAGGGCAAGAGTGTGCTGATCTCGGACTCGGAGCGCCTGGCCCGCCGAGCGCGGTAGCTTTCTCCCCGAGAGCGTGCAGAATTGTCCGCGCCCACCTGGCGTTTTGGTGAACAACTCTGCACGCTCGGCGTTGTAGATCAGCCCCGCAGGTAGTCCAGCTGGGCCTGCACCGACCACTCCGCGGCGCCCCACAGTTCCTCGGCCACATCGGTGTAGACGTGTTCGACCACCTGCCGGGCCGTCGCGTCGTCGCCCAGCGCGCTCAGCGCCGAGCGCACCTGGTCCAGGCGCTGCTCACGGTGGGCCAGATATCCGGCGGCCACCGCGTCGATGTTCGGCAGCTCCGGTCCGTGCCCGGGCAGCACGGTCCGTCCGCCCAGCCCGCGCAGCCGCTGCAGCGAGTCCAGGTAGTGCGCCAGGTCGCCGTCTTCGGTGTCGATCACAGTGGTGCCGCGGCCCAGCACCGTGTCGGCGGTCAGCACGGCGTCATCGAGTAGGAACGACAGCGAGTCCGCACTGTGGCCGGGGGTGGCCAGCACCGTGATGCGCAGCCCGGCCGCGTCGATCACCTGACCGTCGATCAGGCCGCCGCCCATCCGGCGCTGAAATCCGCTGCCGGCCGAGTACACCGGCGCACCGGTCGCCTCGGCCAGTTTGTCGATGCCGTCGGTGTGATCGAAATGCCGGTGACTGATCAGCACCAATGCGATCTTGCCGATGTCGGCGAGCCGGCCGATGTGCTCGTCGTCGTCGGGCCCGGGGTCGACGATCACCACCTCGTCGCTGCGGCCCCCGCGCAGCACCCAGGTGTTGGTGCCGTCCAGCGTCATCAGGCCGGGGTTGTCGGCCAGCAGCACCGACGCGGTCTCGGTGACCGGCCGCAGCTGCCCGTAGGCGGGATGCGACACGCCTACCTGATCTCCACGATCAACTCCACCTCGACGGGCGCGTCCAGCGGCAGCTCGGAGACCCCGACCGCCGAGCGGGCATGTGCCCCGGCCTCACCGAAGATCTGGCCCAGCAACTCGGAGGCGCCGTTGACCACGGCGGGCTGGCCGTTGAAGTTCGTCGCCGAGGCGACGAATCCGACCACCTTGACCACCCGGGTCACCGAGTCGAGCCCGACCAGGGCGTCCACGGCGGCCAGCGCGTTGAGCGCGCAGGTCCGGGCCAGTGCGTAGGCGTCCTCCGGGCTGACATCCGCGCCGCCGACTTTGCCGGTACGGGCCAGCTTGCCGTCGGCGATGGGCAGCTGACCGGAGGTGTAGACCAGGTTGCCGGTGCGGACCGCCGGCACATAGGCCGCCAGCGGCGCCGCCGTCTGCGGCAACTCGATCCCCAGCTCACTCAGCCGGGCCCGCCAGCTCATTTCGGGCGTTTCATGAAGGCGATGAGCTGTTCGCCGGACGGCCCCGGCATCACCGACACCAGTTCCCAGCCGTCCTCGCCCCACTGGTCCAGAATCTGCTTGGTGGCGTGCGTGATCAAGGGGACGGTGACGTACTCCCATACCGTGCGCTGGCTCATGTGGGCGAGCTTATCGCTAGCCCGTGCAGGCACTTGGTTAGCATGCAGTGGTGATTGCCACACCCGAGCCCGCCATCGGCTGGCCTTCGCGCTTGACGAAGGCCAGGCTGCATTTCGTGACCGGCAAGGGCGGCACCGGCAAAACGACGGTGGCGGCCGCGCTGGCCTTGTCGCTGGCGGCCGGCGGACGCCGGGTCTTGCTGGTGGAAGTCGAAGAGCGTCAGGGCATCGCGCAACTCTTCGATGTGCCGCCGCTGCCCATTGCCCCACTGAAGGTCGCGACCGCCGAGGACGGCGGCCAGGTCGACGCGCTGGCGATGGACATCGAGGCCGCATTCCTGGAGTACCTCGACCTGTTCTACAACCTGGGCATCGCCGGGCGGGCGATGCGCCGCGTCGGGGCCGTCGAATTCGCCACCACGATCGCGCCGGGCCTGCGTGACGTGATCCTCACCGGCAAGATCAAATACCACGTCATCCAGGTCGACAAGAATAAGAAGCACGTCTACGACGCGGTCGTGGTCGACGCACCGCCGACCGGCCGGATCGCGCGCTTCCTCGACGTCACCAAGGCGGTGTCGCAGCTGGCCAAGGGCGGCCCGGTGCACTCGCAGGCCGACGGCGTGGTCAAACTGCTGCATTCGGACCAGACCGCGATCCACCTGGTGACGCTGCTGGAGTCGCTGCCGATGCAGGAGACGCTGGAGGCCATCGAGGAGCTGCGGGAACTGGACCTGCCGATCGGCAGTGTGATCGTCAACCGCGATATCCCCGCGCACCTGTCCCCCGCCGATCTGGCCAAGGCAGCCGAGGGCGTCGTCGACGCCGACGCGGTCCGGGCCGGCCTGGCCAAAGCAGGGATCACCCTGGACGACGACGATTTCGCCGGCCTGCTGACCGAGACCATTCAGCACGCCACCCGGGTCAGCGCCCGGACCGAGACGGCCGAACAGCTTGAGCGCCTCGACGTGCCGCGCCTGCACCTGCCGACGATCGCTGATGGGGTCGACCTGGGCAGCCTCTATGAGCTCTCCGAGATTCTCGCCCGACAGGGGGTTCGATGACACCCGATCCGGCCGGCCACCCGCCGGCACTGGACATGGCCGCCATCCTGGCCGACACCTCCAACCGCGTGGTGGTGTGCTGCGGAGCCGGTGGCGTCGGCAAGACCACCACGGCCGCCGCCATGGCGCTGCGCGCCGCCGAGTACGGCCGCACCGTGGTGGTGCTGACCATCGACCCGGCGCGCCGGCTGGCACAGGCCCTGGGCATCGACGATCTGGGCAACACACCGCAGCGGGTGCCGTTGGGCCCGGAGGTCCCCGGTCAGCTCTACGCGATGATGCTCGACATGCGCCGCACGTTCGACGAGATGGTGACGCAGTACTCCGGCCCGGAGCGGGCGGAGGCGATCCTGAACAACCAGTTCTACCAAACGGTCGCCACCTCGCTGTCCGGCACGCAGGAGTACATGGCGATGGAGAAACTCGGCCAGTTGCTGGCCGAGGACCGTTGGGATCTGGTGGTGGTGGACACCCCGCCGTCGCGTAACGCCTTGGACTTCCTGGACGCGCCGCGGCGGCTCGGCAGCTTCATGGACAGTCGGCTGTGGAAGCTGCTGCTGGGGCCGGGCCGCGGTATCGGCAAGCTGGTGGCCGGCGCCGTCGGCCTGGCGATGAAGGCCCTGTCGACCGTGCTCGGATCTCAGATGCTTTCCGACGCAGCGGGTTTCGTTCAGTCACTGGACGCCACCTTCGGCGGCTTCCGGGAGAAGGCGGACCGCACCTACGAGCTGCTCAAGCGCCGCGGCACCCAGTTCGTGGTGGTCTCGGCGGCCGAACCCGACGCATTGCGCGAGGCGTCGTTCTTCGTCGACCGGCTCTCCAGTGAGCACATGCCGTTGGCCGGGCTGGTTCTCAACCGCACCCATCCGATGCTGTGCGCGCTGCCCGTCGAGCGCGCCATCGACGCCATCGAGACCCTGGACGGAACCGACGGCCTCACCGTCGCGGCGCTGCGGATTCACGCCGAGCGCGGTGCCACCGCCAAGCGTGAGATCCGGCTGCTGTCGCGCTTCACCCGGGCCAACCCGCGGGTCGCGATCGTCGGGGTGCCGTCGCTGCCGTTCGATGTGTCAGATCTGGACGCGCTGACCGCGATTGCCGACCAACTGACGGCCAAGTAACTGCGAAGAACGTCTCAGCGGGATATCAGCCCGCGTCGCGCTGCTTGCGCTGGGCGGCGAAGTACTCCCGCCAGGAGGTCACCTCGGGGTGCTGCTTGAGCAGTGCGCGGCGCTGCCGTTCGGTCATGCCGCCCCACACGCCGAATTCGACGCGGTTGTCCAGGGCGTCGGCCAGGCAGTCGAGGACGACCGGGCAGTGCCGACAGATCACCGCGGCCTTGCGCTGGGCGGCGCCGCGGACGAAGAGCTCATCGGGGTCTGCGGTCCGGCAGAGTGCCTTGGAGACCCAGGCAATGCGACCCTCGTCCTGCACGCCGCGCAGGACGGGTCTTACGTCTGGGCTCGCCGGCATGGTGGTGCTGTGAACCGCGGGCTGCGTAACAACAGACACTGACGATCCTCCATCCCGGCCGCCCCCGCAGCCACCTGTTCAACACATCAACGCCGACCACTACTGCGATCTACGCCACATCGTGTCATCAGTGTTACCTGAATCGCACTTGTTGTCCAAGTTAGGTGGTCAGGTGGCGTCTGCGCAACCGGTAGGCGGCCCCTTTTTTGGGACAACCGTGCAGTCCGATCATGATCTGGAGCTATCCGGGGCGGGTTCGGGGTCTTCGGACAAGCAGCGTCAGGCGCCGGGGTTAGTGTGTTAGCCATGTCGGAGCGTCCCCCGACCGGCCCTACTGTGTTCAAACTGGCCGGGTGTTGCCTGCTCGCCGCTGTGTTGCTCGCGGCACTTCTGTTCCCGATCGCCGGTGGCATCGGGCTGATCTCCAACCGCGCGTCCGACGTGGTGGCCAACGGTTCGGCCCAGCTGGTCAGCGGCGACGTGCCCGCGGTGACGACCATGGTCGACGCCAAGGGCAACACCATCGCGTGGCTGTACTCCCAGCGCCGGTTCGAGGTCCCCAGCGACAAGATCGCCGACACGATGAAGCTGGCGATCGTCTCCATCGAGGACAAGCGCTTCGCCGAACACAGCGGGGTGGACTGGAAGGGCACGCTGACCGGTCTGGCGGGCTATGCCTCGGGCGACGTCGACACCCGTGGCGGGTCCACTCTCGAGCAGCAGTACATCAAGAATTATCAGCTTTTGGTGCTGGCCCAGACCGATGCCGAAAAGCGTGCGGCGATCGAGACCACCCCGGCGCGCAAGCTGCGTGAGATCCGAATGGCGCTCACCCTGGACCGCACCTTCACCAAGCCGCAGCTGCTGACCCGCTATCTGAACCTGGTGTCGTTCGGCAACAACTCGTTCGGCATCCAGGACGCGGCACAGACGTACTTCGGTGTCGACGCCGTGAACCTGAACTGGCAGCAGTCCGCACTGCTGGCCGGAATGGTCCAGTCGACCAGCACGCTGAACCCGTATGACAATCCCGAAGGTGCACTGGCCCGGCGAAACCTTGTGCTGGACACCATGATCGAGAACATTCCGAACGAAGCCGACGCGCTGCGGGCCGCCAAGGAGACGCCGCTGGGCATCCTGCCGCAACCCAACGAACTGCCGAGAGGCTGCATCGCCGCCGGCGACCGGGCGTTCTTCTGCGACTACGTGCAGGAGTACCTGACCCGGGCCGGCATCGGCAAGGAACAGGTGGCCCGCGGCGGCTACGTCATCCACACGACGCTGGACCCCGACGTGCAGGGCCCGATCAAGTCGGCGATCGACAACTTCGCCAACCCGAACGTCCAGGGCATCGCCAGCGTGATGAGCGTCATCAAGCCCGGCGCTGACGCGCACCCGGTGCTGGCGATGGCCAGCAATCGCACCTACGGCCTCAACGGTGAGATCGGCGAAACCATGCGGCCGCAACCGTTCTCACTGGTCGGCGATGGCGCCGGGTCGATCTTCAAGACGTTCACGGTGGCCGCCGCCCTGGAGATGGGTATGGGCATCAGCGCCGAACTGGAGGTGCCGGGCCGCTTCCAGACCAAGGGCATGGGCAGCGGCGGCGCCAAGGGCTGCCCCAAGGAGACCTGGTGCGTTGTCAACGTCGCGCCCTACCGGCCCTCGATGAACGTCTCCACCGCACTGGCCACCTCGCCCAACACCGCGTTCGCCAAGCTGATCTCGCAGGTCGGGGTGAGCCGCACCGTCGACATGGCGATCAAGCTGGGTCTGCGTTCCTACGCCGAACCGGGCACGGCCCGTGACTACGACCCGGACAGCAACGAGAGCCTGGCCGACTTCGTCAAACGCCAGAATCTGGGTTCGTTCACCCTCGGCCCGATCGAGGTCAACGCTCTGGAGCTGTCCAACGTCGCCGCCACCCTGGCCTCCGGCGGCGTCTGGTGCCCGCCGAACCCGATCGACAAGGTCTTCGACCGCAACGGCAACGAGGTGCCCGTCGCGGTCGAGGCGTGTGACCGGGTGGTTCCCGAAGGCCTGGCGAACACGTTGGCCAACGCGCTGAGCAAGGACATCCAGGGCGGCGGCACCGCGGCGCCCGCGGCGGGTTCGGTGGGCTGGGACCTGCCGATGTCCGGCAAGACCGGCACCACCGAGGCGCACCGGTCCTCGGGCTTCATGGGTTTCACCAACCGCTACGCGGCGGCCAACTACATCTTCGACGACTCCAGCTCACCGTCGGACCTGTGTTCGTTCCCGCTGCGGCACTGCGGCGACGGCGATCTGTACGGCGGCAACGAGCCGGCCCGGACCTGGTTCGCGGCAATGAAGCCGATCGCCACCGAGTTCGGTGACGTGATCATGCCCCCGACCGACCCGCGCTACGTCGACGGCGGACCCAACTCGCGGGTGCCACCGGTGGCGGGCATGGACGTCGACGCGGCCCGCACGCGGCTCAAGGAGAGCGGATTCCAGGTCGCCGAGCAGCCGAACTGGGTCAACAGCAGTGCGCGTTCGGGGGCGGTGGTGGGCACCTCGCCGAGTGGGCAGACCATTCCCGGCTCGATCATCACCATCGACGTCAGCAACGGAATCCCGCCACCACCGCCGCCGCCGCCGGAGGGCGTGCCGCCGGTGGTGGGTTCGACGGTGGTGGAGATCCCGGGGCTTCCGCCGATCACCATTCCGCTGCTACCGCCGCCGGCCCCGCCGCCGTAACGGGTTCATGCGCCGGTTCCAGCTTCGCCTCTCCTTCGTCGAGCCTCGCTGAACCGTCGGGCAGCGGCCTGCGGGCACAGTACTCTGAACCCTATGGCTGCATCACCTGCCCTCACCCGGTCCGTCATCGCCGCTTCGGCGGCACTAGGTCCGGCCGCACTGGCCATCGGCTACGGCGCGATCATCGAGCGCAACGCCTTCGTGGTCCGCGAGGCGACCATGCCGGTGCTGGATCCGGGCTCGTCGCCGCTGCGGGTGCTGCACATCAGCGACATCCACATGCGTCCCGGGCAGCGCCGCAAACAGGCCTGGCTGCGGGATCTGGTCCGCCTGGAGCCGGACCTGGTGGTCAACACCGGCGACAACCTGGCGCACCCCAAGGCCGTCCCGGCGGTGGTGCAGGCGCTCGGCGACCTGTTGTCGGTGCCGGGCGTCTTCGTCTTCGGCAGCAACGACTACTTCGGGCCGCGGCTGAAGAACCCGGCCAAGTACCTGACCAAGCCGACGCATCGGGTCTATGGCACCGCGCTGCCGTGGCAGGACCTGCGGGCGGCGTTCACCGAGCGGGGCTGGCTGGATCTGACCCACACCCGGCGCGAGTTCGAGGTGGCCGGTCAGCGCATCGCCGCAGCCGGCGTCGATGACCCGCACATCGAGCGGGACCGCTACGACACCATCGCCGGGCCGGCCGACGCAGGCGCCAATCTGCGGCTGGGGCTGACCCACTCCCCGGAACCGCGGGTGCTGGACCGCTTCGCGGGCGACGGCTACCAGCTGGTGATGGCCGGCCACACCCACGGCGGGCAGCTGTGTGTGCCGGGCTACGGCGCGCTGGTCACCAACTGCGGCCTGGATCGCTCTCGGGTCAAGGGGCCGTCGCAGTGGGGTTCCCACATGCGCCTGCACGTCTCGGCCGGGATCGGGACCTCACCTTTTGCGCCGGTGCGATTCGCCTGCCGCCCGGAGGCCACCCTGCTCACGTTGGTTGCGGCGCCCACCGGCGGCGACGACGCCCGGCTCAGCCGCGACTGGACGCAGCCGTCGGTGTCGGCCAGCTGATCTAAGACTTGCGTGCGCCGGACTCGGCCATGGCCGGGTTGGCGCGGTCCTGCTCAGCGGTATCAGGATTGGTCGCCACCAGCCACAGCGCGGCCAGAGTGAAGAACCCGGCATACACCGCGCCACCCAACAGCGTCATGATCTGACTCCCTCGTACTACAGTTGTTAGCCAGTCTGCCTAATCCCGGCTGCGTTTGCACCTCCCCACGCCCAAATGTGGGGCGTCTCATGCCTTCGCGGCCTTAGTGACCCGCACCGCGGCCGGTGTGGACTGGGCGTTTGGTGACCGACGGCACCGGTGCGATACGCTGTCGTGGCTTCACACGGGGTGTGGCGCAGCTTGGTAGCGTGCTTCGTTCGGGACGAAGAGGTCGTGGGTTCGAATCCCGCCACCCCGACTCGTGTGATCGCAGATAGAAGGCCCTGATCCGGTTTCCGGAGCGGGGCCTTCTTACTTCCCAGTCCGCAGCTGGTCCGCAGTGGATTCCAAAGACCGCATCCGCGCCGCATCTAGTGCAACCGAAACCAGCTCCAAATCGTCCGGGAACAAGTCGGCATAGGTGTCCAGGGTCAGGACAGCGGACGCGTGCCCGAGCATCGTCTGGACGGCCTTGACGTTGGCCCCCGCGCTGATCGACAGCGACGCCGCCGTGTGGCGAAGGTCGTGCGGTGTCACGGTGGGGTACGCCGGGTCTGCTGCCTGGAGACGTTGGACGGCCACGTTGAAGACCCGCGGCCGCCACGTCGACACTCGCAGCAGTGCTCCTCCTGGCGATGTGAACACCAAGTCCTCACGCCGCTTACCCATCATGAGTACGGCCAGCGGCTCGGCCAGGAACGCCGGGAACGGCACCGAGCGACGTTCGTGGGATTTCGGCGACGACCACACCACACGTCCCTTCACCTCGGCGACCGCCTCACGGATATTCACCCTGCGACGCAGCATGTCGAATGACTCCACCCGCAGCGCTGCCATCTCGCCCCAGCGCAGCCCGGTGTAGGCCAGAAATCGAACAACGATGGCGTACTCGCCGACCTCGCGGGCCAGAAGTTCCACCTGCCGGTGCGTCAGGTAGCCCCGTGCTCGGTGCTGTCGTCGCGGCGACTTCACTCCCATACACGGATTGCGGGGGATCCGTCGATCGTCGACGGCCATCTCCAGAATCTGTCTCAGGACGCTAAGCGCATTCTCGATGGTGGCCGGTTTGGCTCCACCCGCCGCCAATTGCTGCACCCACGCCCTGATATCCGACGATTGCACGTCGGCTACTGCGACCGCGGCCCACCGGCCTTCGACGTAGCCCGACCATGCGAACGCGCGTGTCGCAACCGTCGTCTCCTTCAAATGGCCCTGGGTACCAAGCCACTTGGCGTGCAATTCACGGACGGTAATGCGCCCGGCTTTTGGCGCGACATAGGTTCCTATCGTCTGCGCGGCTGTGATCTCGTTGAGAAAGGCCTGAGCGTCCACCTTGCGGTCGAACGAACGGGTGTTCTCACCGCCTTGATCATCGACATACCGGGCCAACCATCGGCGCCCTTTGCCATTGCGCGCGGCAGGGGTCCCGTCCGATCGACGCCACCTGTCCTCGACGCCGGCGCGGCGGTTTCGTCGCTGCATGTGAGCCACCTCCGTTGGGTGCCAGATTCCCACCGACCACCGACAGCCGACGAAATCGTTCGACTGGAGCCAATTTATAGGCGAAGTTGAGGGTACTGGTGGACAAATGCAGGGCGCCACCACCACCGTTGGATTCGTTGACAGAACCCACTATTGAGGAGCAGCTACATGGATCTACTGAGTGCCAAACAGGTTTCAGACATCATCGGCGTTCCCGTTGGAACTCTCCGCTACTGGCGCCACTGCGACATCGGACCGGCCAGTTTCACCTTGGGCCGCCGAGTCGTCTACCGGCGCGACGAAGTGCTGCGATGGATCTCGGAGCAAGAAAGCGCAACCCGGCGCGGAGGCGGAGACGCCGCGTGAACCGCACCCACGAAAAAGACCCCGGGGCCTAGCCGAGGTCTTTGTTCGAACCACCTGATCATCCGACACGGAAGTTCCACATGAGAATAGCTCGTCAACGCAGCCTGCATAAGCACCGTATGCAGGAAATCCTATGAGCGACAACACCGAGACGGACAAGAAGTCGGTAGCCGCACGCTTGGTCAGCATGGCACAGGAACGCTACCTGCTCGGGCTCTCAGAAGAGGGCGAGCCGTTCGGCGCTGACCGCGACCGCCCGCACTTGGTGATGCTGCTCCGCGCCGGCAAGGCCGGTCTACGCGCCGACCTCGCCGCACGGTACTTCGCCGAAACCGGCGCGGTCGCCGGCGGCCAGGCGCTGACTGACGCCACCCTGATCCTCGAAGGTTTGGCTGCCACGAAGCCGCCCGAACGCCTCAACCTCCGCGTCGCTGACGATGACGGCACCATTTACATCGACACCGGACGGCCCGATGGCCAGACGATTCGTATCCGACAGGGCCGGTGGACGCTCACCGAACGGGCACCTGTGCGCTTTCTGCGTACCAAGTTGACCGGGGCGATGCCGCTGCCGGCTCAGGGCGGGAATGTCGAGAAGCTCTGGGATTTCGTCAACGTCGACTTTGAAGACCGACCGGTCCTCCTTGCTGCCCTCGTTGCCGCTCTTGTCCAGACGGACGTCCCCCACCCGATCTTGGCGCTGTTCGCCGAGCAGGGCAGCGCCAAGAGCACAACCACGCGCATGCTGGTCGATCTCATCGACCCGTCACCGGTCCCCCTGCGGCAGGCACCGCGTGACTCCGACTCGTGGGTCACTGCAGCCTCCGGTTCGTGGGTCGTTGCCTTGGACAACCTGTCGACTATTTCGCCGTGGTTGTCGGATTCTCTGTGCCGCGCCGCCACCGGCGACGGCAACGTCAAACGGGCGTTGTACACAGACTCCGATCTCGCAGTCATCAAATTTCGGCGGTGCGTCATCATCAACGGCATCGACGTCGGAGCAGTGCGGCCCGACCTCGCGGAGCGACTGGCGACTGTCGACCTGCGACGCATTGATCGCCACATGCGACAACCGGAAGCCACGATGCGACAACAGTGGCGCACGGCTCTACCAGGGATTTTGGGCGGGCTTCTCGATCTGGCCGCCGTCGTCCATCAACGGCTGGAAACCATTTCGGTCGACGTGTCGCCACGGATGGCGGACTTCAGTCGCACGCTGGCGGCCGTTGACGAGATTCTGTCGACCCATGGCTTCCGGCGTTACCTGTCACGCGCCAATCAACTCTCCGAAGACAGCCTGTCCGCCGACCCGTTCATCGAACAGCTACGGCTGCACATCCGGGAACCGCTCGTCGCAAAGTCCGGAGGCGACCTGCTGGCGACAGTCACGCCAACCGGCGACACCTGGCGCAGGCCGAAGGAGTGGCCCCGGAACGGGCGGGATGTCACGGCCGTCCTACGACGGCACGCACCCGCGCTACGGAGTCTGGGTTGGGCGATCGAAGACGATGGCGCTCGAAATCATCGGAATGTCCTGTTGTGGACCGTCTACCCGCCCTACAAAGATGTGTCGGCCAAACAACACTCGCAATCCTCGCGTCCCTCGCGCATTTCGGCTCCGCGGGAGCAGTCGTCCTCTGTTCAAGAGCTGCCCGCGCACCGCCAGACTGTCCCGAAGGGTCATTCAGCCGACGATCTAGACGTCGAGGCGTCGTGACCGCGCTTGTCGGGCTAGCGGCGTCGGCACCATCGGGCAGAATCTGTGTCGACGGCACGTGAAAACTGACCCCGGTGCGGCAACTGAATTTTGACCCCCTGACCCGGTGTCCTGGCTCTAGTCGAGCCAGGAAGGGATCACAAAGGGGATGCTGTCAGTGGAAGATTGGGCAGAGATTCGTCGATTGCACCGGGCTGAGCAGATGCCGATCAAGGTCATCGCCCGGGTGATGAAGGTCAGCAAGAACACGGTGAAGTCGGCGTTGGCCGCCGACGAGCCGCGCAAGTATCAACGGGCGCCGCGGGGTTCGATTGTTGATGAGGTCGAGCCGCGGATCCGCGAGCTGCTGGCGGTGTATCCGAGGATGCCGGCGACGGTGATCGCTGAGCGGATCGGCTGGACCCGCTCGATCCGGGTGCTCTCAGGGCGGGTGGCTGAATTGCGGCCGGTGTATCTGCCAGCGGATCCGGCCTCGCGCACCGCCTATGTGGCCGGGGAGATCGCCCAGTGCGATCTGTGGTTCCCGCCGATCGAGTTGCCGGTGGGGTTCGGTCAGTTGCGCAGACCCAAGCAGCTGCCGGTGTTGACCATGATCTGTGGCTATTCGCGCTGGCTGATGGCGGTGCTGATCCCGACGCGGCACGCGCAGGACCTGTTCGCTGGGTGGTGGCAGTTGATCGCCGGGCTGGGCGCGGTGCCCCGGACGCTGGTCTGGGACGGCGAAGGCGCGATCGGGCGCTGGCGCGCCGGTCGGGCGGAGCTGACCGGCGAATGCCAGGCGTTTCGCGGGGTGTTGGCGGTCAAGGTGATCATCTGCCGGCCCGCAGACCCCGAAGCCAAGGGCCTCATCGAGCGCTTCCACGACTACCTGGAACGCTCGTTTCTGCCCGGCCGCACTTTCACCGGCCCGGCCGATTTCAACGCCCAGCTGACCGACTGGCTGGCTGTGGCCAACACCCGGCACCGCCGAGCGCTGGGGTGCGCGGCCACCGATCGCATCGAGGCCGACCGGGCGGCGATGCTCGCGCTGCCGCCGGTGGGCCCGGCCACCGGCTGGTGTTCATCGCTGCGGCTGCCGCGTGATCACTACGTGCGCCTCGATGGCAACGACTACTCGGTGCATCCGGGCGCGGTCGGGCGCCGGGTGCTGGTGCGTGCCGACCTTGAACGGGTACGGGCGTTTTGCGATGGGCAGCTCGTTGCTGATCACGAACGCATCTGGGCCAAGCATCAAACCCTGTCCGACCCTGTTCACGTCGAGGCGGCGAAGGTGTTGCGCCGCAAGCATCTCAACGCAGCACGGCCCATGCGGGAGCCAGAAGTGGCAGCCCGCGACTTGACCGACTACGACAAGGTGTTCGGGATCGATTTCGATGGTGGGGTGGCCTGATGGCCACTGCCAAGACCGCCACCGGCCACCGGGATGTGACCAGCGAGGTCGCCTACCTGACCCGCGCACTCAAGGCGCCCACGCTGCGCGAATCGGTCAGCCGCCTAGCCGAGCGGGCCCGAGCCGAGAACTGGAGCCACGAGGAATACCTGGTGGCCTGCCTGCAGCGCGAAGTATCGGCCCGCGAATCCCATGGCGGCGAGGGCCGCATCCGCGCCGCACGTTTCCCGGCCCGTAAATCATTGGAGGAGTTCGACTTCGACCACGCTCGCGGACTCAAACGCGACACCATCGCCCATCTTGGCACCCTGGATTTCGTCGCCGCCAAAGACAACGTCGTGTTCCTAGGCCCGCCCGGCACCGGCAAGACACACCTGGCCATCGGACTAGCGATACGGGCCTGCCAGGCCGGCCACCGAGTGCTGTTTGCCACCGCCGCCGAATGGGTCGCCCGACTGGCCGAGGCACATCACGCCGGACGCATCCAGCACGAACTGACCCGACTGGGTCGCTACCCACTGCTGGTCATCGACGAGGTCGGCTACATCCCGTTCGAACCCGAGGCCGCCAACCTGTTCTTCCAACTGGTATCAGCCCGCTACGAACGCGCCAGCCTCATCGTCACCAGCAACAAAGCCTTCGGGCGCTGGGGCGAAGTCTTCGGCGACGACATCGTGGCCGCAGCCATGATCGACCGCCTCGTCCACCACGCCGACGTCATCACCTTGAAAGGAGACAGCTACCGACTCAAAGACCGCGACCTGGGCCGCACACCTGCGACCACGACCACCGAGGACTAATCACCAAACCGGCCCAAGGGGGTCAACTTTCGCCTGCCGCCAGGGGGTCAGATTTCACCCGCCGTTGACAATCTGGACCAGGTCCCTCAACGGGAGGAGTGGTCTTCGTGAGCACGCAATTCGACGCGATCGTCCAGGCGGTCATCCACGACTGGCCTGACTACGGGTGGTCAGGCCAGTTGGAGGCGGCCATCAAGCAGCTGTATCTGTCAGATCTTTCTTATCCAGCAACATGGTCCAGCGAACGCCGCGAGGAGTTCGCAGAGCGCCACGCCGGCGACGATGCGCTTCTTCTCACCACCTCGTTGGACGATCTCATCGATACCGTCACAGATCGCTATGCGCGCGATCACGGAGTTCTCCCCCATCGTGACGATGCGACTCTGCTTCTCGAAGCGGCGCGACGAGACGCAATCGACGAACTGGAGCTCCGCTTCGTGGCTGACCTGCCCGCCGAGATCGCCGCGCTGACAACGCACGGTTCGGGTAGGGCGGATGGCTCTCTGACTGCATGCGGGCCTGCACAGCGGCGGCGGGACAGCCGGGCGCGCCGCCGCCGTTCTCGGCGGCGCTGAGCTGTTCAGCTGCGGTACGGATAAACAACTTTGGCGAGATCACGCGTAGCCGTCAGGGTGGCCCGTTCGAGGTCCTTCCGACGTGCGCGCTCTGTGAGACTCACCAGTAACGCGCACAGCGCCCGTTCGTCACGGGAGGCGATGTCTGCGGCGTCGAGCGCGCTGATGGGGACAGAAGCGGGCGAATCCCTAGGAGTCGTGTCGAGATCGGTATCGGAGCCAGCTCGCGGCACCTCGACAACGCGGATAGGCGTTCCGTGGCGCTCGGCAGCCATGCGGGCCGCAGATGAGTCGCGTCGGCACGTGTCTGAGCAGTAGAGCCGGCGGCGTCCGCGACGTGGTCTATCTTCGCGATCCATCATCAGCGCATCGCATCTCACGCACCGCGGCCATTCGGTGTCCGCGCGAGCGTCCCGCCCTGCACCAGCGCGCGCAGCAGGTTGAATCGCCCCGGGTTCGATGCACACCTGGTTATTGGTGTGCAGCCGCGGATTGGGCTGTGTTTGTAGCGTAGTAGATGTCCTCGTATTCGATCGGTGGGATGCGGCCCAGGCGGTGCATGAGCCGGTCGGTGTTGTACCAGTGCACCCAGTCGGCGGTGAGTAATTCGACGTCGACCAGCCGGCGCAGCGGGCCGCGCCGAAACGGTGAATCCGCCCGCACGGCTTCGGTCTTGTACAGCCCTATGGTCGTCTCGGCCAAGGCGTTATCGAAGGCGTCCCCGACCGTTCCAACTGACGGGATCAACCCCGACAGCGACAGGGTTTCCCCGAACCGCACCGACGTATACTGAGAGCCCGCATCACTATGATGAATAGTATTGCCCAACAACGGATTACCCTGGTCAGACCGGAGCCGTGCGGCGTGCCGGATTGCTCTACGCACGAAGCGGTCCTCCTTGCTGGCCGAGCAGGTCCAACCCACGATCCGCCCCGCGTAGGCGTCGATGGCGAATGCGGTATAGACAAACACCCCGCTGACCAGCCGGACATAGGTGAAATCCGCCACCAGCAGCATGTTGGGGGCCGGCACCCGGAACTGGCGTTTGACCAGATCCGCCGCACGCGCTGCAGCCGGATCAGCGATCGTGGTACGAACCTTCTTGCGCCGGGTCACCCCCTGCCAGCCGTTGACCCGCATGAGGCGCTCCACGGTGCAGCGGGCCACCCCGATGCCCTGGCGGTGCAGGTGAGCCCACATCTTGGTGGCCCCGTACAACGACTCAGGTGCCCGGCGGCCGTGCTCGTCGGGTTCGTAGAAGCCGGCCAGCACCTCGGTGACAACCATGTCCCACAGGGCCCGTGCCGACGGGGGCCGGGCCAGCCAGGCGTAGAAGGTTCTCGGGGCGATCTTGCAGCCGTGCTCAGTGAGCACGCGGCAGATCGGAGCGACCCCGAACCGAGCGCGATGCTCGGCGATGAACGCACAGATCAGCGGTGTCGCGGGTCGCTCTCCCGCACGAAGAAACTTGTTGCCGCCTTGAGGATTTCAATGGTTTCCTCAAGCTCGCGGTTCTTGCGCTTGAGCTCTCGATTCTCCTTGGCGACGTCGCCGGAGACCCCGTCGCGCTGCCCAGTGTCAATCTCGGCTTGGTTCACCCACCGACGCAGCGTCTCCGTCGAGATCCCTAACCGTTTAGCAACCGCCGCAATGCAGGCCCACCGGGTGTCGTACTCCTCGGCGTGGTCGGTGACCAACCGCACCGCCCGGGCCTTGAACTCCTCGTCGTACCTCTTCGCCATGATGCGCTACCTTCCCTCGAAAGAAGGTGTGCATCAAACCCGGGGTGGTTCAGGTTGCGCCTTAACAGTTTTCGCAGCCTTGCTGCGCAGCAGCGCACGTATCTCGCGGACATCGACACCGACCAGCTCCGCGACGGCCGCCAACGTCGCGCCGCGCTCTCGCATGTCCTTGATCGACGCACAGGCATCCGCGTAGTAGCGGCTGCGCCTGAGCTGCGCCTCTGCCTCCACCTGTTGACGAGACTGCGCGACGCGACGCGCTTGCCATTCGTCCACATCCTGCAGGCGTCCGATCAACGTACGAACGGCGGTCGCGTCAGCTGTGTTGGCGCGATCCCGTTGTGCTCGTGACTCAATCGCTCGGCAGTGCGCCTCCCACGCGCGACGCCGAGCTTCCAACTTCGATACAGCAGCCATGTCGACAAGCTACGGAGAAACACGAGGATCGGTCCACGACCAGAGCCACCTTCGCCTCAAGTTCGTGCGTCGCTCAGCGTCATTTACCCCGTGCTCCCCACTGCTGCCGCCACTGCCGAGTACCCCGCCCCGCTTGCCACCAAGCCACCCCCTGCCAGCCACTTCCTCCATTTCCCACACACCTCTTGCACTAAGGACCCCGAACTGTCCCTTTTCGACGGACGGAATGCGTCTACGCGTCCGCGCGCCGAGACAGCCAGACTCCCAAGAAGTACCAACCCGTGCATGCGAGGTCCCGCCGAAAGATAGGTGGTCGAGGCGGGGACGACTACTTCCCGATGCGGTCACCGGCGGTTAGAAGCCTGAAGTGGTTCAGGTCGTTTTTGCCGGGCCTAGTCGTCAGCCGAATGCCCATGCAATGTACGCACCCGCCGACCGTTGATGATGGCAAACGGTCCGTTGCTGCCACCGCCGACACGACTTGGAGCACCGAGAAAGCGGGTCGCAGATCAGCCGGGCTGGGTGCTTTGAGATTCGTGGCGACTAAAGAGATAGACGCGGGGGTTGCGACGTCTGGGGGGTAGCGGCGTTTGTCTTATTGCTGGCGTCGTCGTCGGTCCTACGATGGGCGGCGAGAAAGCCATCGACGAGGTTCTCGCAGTCGTCGTGAGTGATGCCGCGAATCCCGGTCATCCGGGCAAACGCCAGTGGGCCGACCAGTTGGCACAGCGCCAGTTCTCGGTCGAAGTTCTCCAACTCGGCTTGCGCCTTTGGGCTAGAGAGTATGGCGTCGAACGGTTGCCGGTACTGGTCGACGACTCGGGCCCGCAACGCGCCGGATGTGTGTCGATCATCGGCTTCGTTCGTCGGGCCGGTGGGACCAAGGGACAGCCATGCCAGCGTCGTGACATGCAGTGGCGCGTCGTTGAAAAGAGCGGCTTGGCGGCTTAGCAATTCGATCAACTGGTCACGCAGAGGGCCGCTGGTCGGTACCGGAGTCGTCACCTGGGGAAGCAAGCGTTCGAACGTGGCTGCGAGCAGGTGCGACGAACTTTGGAAATGGCGGTACAGCGTGGTTCTGGCCACTTTGGACGCTTTAGTGACGGCATCGATCGTGACGGCTTCCACGCCGCCAGTGCTCAGAAGGGTCGCGGCTGCATCCAGCAGGCGATTTCGAGACCGGATTCGCCGCGGGTCCACGTCATCGTCAGGGACCGGCGCTGGCTGACTGTCGCTCACTCATTCACCTCGGCGGTCGATTTCACGCGATGCTGTCCTGGCAGTCTAGCAGTGTGGTACTAACGGTATCGAAGCGAAACCGATAGTATTGGAGCGTGATTGTGCCGGAAAGCGCGTCGCTGCCGAAGCGGTTACCTTCGCACACGACAACGTGCATGGGTTGCGGCCCGGACAATCCCCACGGACTGCAGTTGGTGGTGCACCGCAGCGGCGACGCGGTGTACTCCGACGTGTTTTCGACGAGCGCCACATCGGGGCTCCTGGGCTGGCCCATGGCGGAGCAGTTGCGGCGGCGTGCGATGACGTCTTGGGCTTCACATTGTGGATCGCCGGCACACCAGCGGTGACTCGCAGCCTGACAGTGGAGTATCTGCGGCCGGTACCTCTGCATCAACCCCACAGGATCACCGCCCACATCCGGTCCCGCGAAGGACGGGCTCTGCACGTCATGGCGACGGGCACTGATTCCGATGGGGCCAACCGCTTCACCGCCACTGCGGTATTTGTAGCGGTCAGCCAGGATCACTTCGCTGCGCACGGCGACGTCAGTGCTTTTGGCGGCCTTCTCGAGCAGTTCTCACGTCACGGCGGCCTCGACGACGGGCGATTATGACGCACGCTCTTTCTCGTAGCCATGGCAAAACCCGACCGCTGGAAGCAAATTCAGCCGGCGGTCAGACGCGGACCGCTGAAGCGCCCGCCTCGCAATCATCCACCCAGCGCCGGGAAGCGATTCTGGACGCGGCCCTGCTCGTGGCCACGTCAGGTGGCTATGAGGCGGTTCAGATGCGGTCGGTCGCCGAGCGGGCCGGTATCGCCGTCGGCACGCTCTACCGCCACTTCCCGGCGAAAACCAACTTGTTGGTGGCGGCGCTGACGCGCGAGTTTCGCCGACTCAACTCGGCTGACGACTGGGCTAGCGGTGACGGCACGCCACTGGAACGGCTCGAACGTCTCACCACACACCTACATGACCGCTGGCAGCGCGACCCCTGGCTGACATCAGCCATGACACGAGCCTTCGCCGTTGCAGACACCCTGACCGCGCTCACTGAAATTCCCCACTGACGCTCATCGAAAATCCCCACCCGTGTGGCTCCGCCGAGAAGGGCGGGCCTCCCTCGAAGC
>NZ_CP084028.1:3901764-4023950 GCF_020181595.1 [Mycobacterium] vasticus
CCACCGTCACCCGCCAACAACTACACTGACGGCTGCTCACAGGTGAGGAATTTCGGCGAGCACAGCCGGGGATTTTCGATGAGCGCCGTCAACCCGGGCAGCCGCAGAACTAGACAGCGCCGCCGCCGAGATTCAGAACCTGCTGGCTCGCACACTCAGGGGCGGCGAACCGACTCCCGCCGATCTACACATCGCCGCGATCGTCTCCGACGTGTGGCTGGCCAACCTCGTGGCCTTTTGTGGCCACCGAGCGTCGGCCGCCGATACTCGCGAACGCATCGACCTGGCCACTCGGCGCGTGGTGACCAGCCGCGCACGACCCGCGGAAACCGCATAACGATACTAATAGTATCGCAGCGCTACCTGAAGTACCCTTAGGGCGAGGCTCGATGACGCGGCGAAGGAGAGTGCCATGTATACCCAATGGATCGAAAATTGTGTCGTGCAACGCGTCTCCGTGCGCGACGGCCTGGTCCTGGACCTGGACGACTACAACGAGATTGTCATCTCGTGCCCCTTGCTGCCGACACTGCCTGCGGTCGACCCGTATCCCGCAGAAGCGGTACGCATCGATCCACTCAAGATCGCGACTGACGAACGCCCGTTGTTGAACCTCGCCGGCGCGGTGTGCACTCAGGCCTGGTCCGGCGACGATGGAGGGCTACACCTGAGGTTCTCGCGTGGACACAGCATCGACGTCGACCCCGATTCCGAGGAAACGGCATGGGAGTTGTACGGCAAGCGCCACGGCTACATGGCATGCCTACCCCGGGGGCGGGTGCGCGTGGTGCGCCACGACCTCCCCGACAGCGACGACGCCAACATCCTCAACAACGCCGCACAACCGTCGGCGGGGTCGGCGCGACAGACGCACTAAATGCGACCGCGGACGGGGACGGGTCAACTTCGGCGGCAATGCGTGGATCAGATTGAACGTGGACCGGACTGCCCTGGCGACATCGAGGCGGGCGAGCATTCCCGAATGATGCTGTCGAGGTTTTGCTGCACGCGCTCGGGAGCGATGCCAACCGATGGTGAATACAGCATGATGTGGTCCAGGACGCCGTCGTAGCGGCTCAGTTGTTCACGGACCTCGTCTGCCGTCCCGGCGACACCCATGGTGTCGATCATCTCCTCCGACACCGCCGCGAACATCGCCGGTAAATCGCGCTGGGCGAATGCTTCCCGGATGGTTCGGCCTTCGCTGGCGAAGCCGTTCACATCGAGTACCGTCTCGTACGATTTGACCGAGGAGTAGAACGCAATCTGCTGCGCCAGTTCGCGCCTCGCAACCTCGGCGTCGTCGTGAATGGCGCACATCACCATGGAAATGATTTCCACGTCATTGGGGTCGCGGCCCGTGTGCGCGGCACCCCGGGCGATAGCGGGCCGGACGATCTCCTCGACGTAGGTGGTCGTGAACAGGGGATGTCCGGCCAGGCCGTCGGCCACCCGCCCGGCCGCCTCGCACATCCGGGGCCGAACACCGGCAGTGACGATCGGGATCGCCCGGCTGGAGGGTCCCACGTCGCCGGTCGGGGTGAGACTCATTCTGTAGAAACGGCCCTCGTGATGGATCGGGCCTTCATGCAGGTTCCAGATCCGGCGCAGCAGCATCACGAGTTCTTCCATCCGCAGCGCGGGTGCGGAGGTGTCGGGCACGCCGTGCCAGTCGCTCATCATCCGTTTGGTGCCGTTGCCGATGCCCAGCACCAGTCGTCCGTTGGAGAGTTCGTCGAGGTCGCGCGCCTCGGTGGCCAGCACCAGGGGGCTTCGGCCGACGCCGTAGAGAATGGAGGAACCGATCCGGCAGTTCTGTGTGCAGTTGGCCATCGCTGCCATGGAGATCGATCCGGACCGGGAGTAGAACTCCGAGGCCCATACGGCGTCGAACCCGGCCGCGTCGGCGGCGTGTGCGGTCTGGGCCAGTGACTTCAAATCGGCGCCGAGAACCGACAGGCCGTAGGTGCTCATGACCGGTCTCCTGTGCGCGGGCGCGGGCCGTCGAATACGACGGCGCTGACCCGTGGCCGCCGTCTGGTGGAGGTGATCCTCGGCGACCAGGTACATGAGTGCGTTGATGATGTTTGCGTCGAGCGGGGTAAGAGACGTGGAACGCGCGCGGCCAGCCGTGCGCCACCTCCAAGGCTGGTGCTCAGCATCTTCCCTCCCTGGGTGACCGCACAATGCAGGGTGTCGAAGTCGCCTTCTGTATGGAACTAGTGAAGTGCGCCATCGTGACGACGACGAATAACCCTGAGGCGGACGCGACTAGCTGACCGGTAGTCTCCTCGCGCAATTCTGTCCGGACTTCGAGTTTCCGGCCGGTCTTGGACACGAGCTCCGCGCTGACCTCGTAGGGGACCCCCAGCAACACCGGCGCGTAGAACTCGGTATCGAACCTGCGGGTGACGGCCATCTCACCGACGACGTACAGCAACATGCCCACCATGTCGTCGAGTACGGTCATGACTGCGCCGCCATGTGCGATACCGGGTGCGCCGCGATGTCTGCCGTCGAAGATATGCCTGGCACCCACCCCGTCGCCATGCCGACGCGCTCGCAGGCGATGACCGTGCGGATTGTCTGTGCCGCAACCAAGGCACCACGGGTGGTGCGCATCAAGGTAGTCGCCGTCGGCGGCGACAGCACGATCCTGAAAGCTATGCCACCATGCGATGGCCGAATCTTCTTCCGCTTGCTCTTCGATGACGAAACCCTCCTAAATAGACCCTCGTAGCGCGTGGTTCACCACACGACTGAAGAATTGCGCCGGCGTCGACTGGGCTGATCGCCGGTAGATATGTATGTAGGACTCGTTAGCCCGCCGAGATCATCGCTGCGACACACCTTCCGATTAGGACACTGTCGGCTATCTGGTCCTGCCCGTAATCCCTTGGACTGCAGTGTATTCATAGCCGGCCAGATCGCGTCACAATGAACTGGCACACAGTCCGCAGCGCCTCACAACTCCTGGGAGAAGGCGTCACGCTGGGCTCCAGCGCCAGCCATGAGCGGGCCGTACCGGTGATGCAACTCTGTAACGATGTCGGTGAAGGGGAGATCGTGGTACCAACCGCGGTCGTTGAGGTACTCCATGTGTTGGCTTCCCCCACCGTCGTAGGCATGGAGGAGCGCATCGGTGTGGCCGTCGAAGTCGATCGGAGGTACACCGAATCGCGCGCAGAGCTCGGCATTGAACGCCGGAGTGGCCTTCACCCAGCGGTTGTTGAGTTGTAATTCGCTATATCCGTGGTAGACGAACACGTCGGTACCTCCCATCCGGGCACGCAATGTGGTGGTCTGCAGATGGTTGCGCACGTCCGCGAATCCGAGCCGGGCCGGAATGCCCGCCGCACGAGCTGCCGCGGTCAGCAGCACCGCCTTCGGTATGCAATACGCCCTCGACGCTGTCGCTACATAGCTCGCCCGATAATGCTCGGGATCGTCGTCGGTGCTATAGGGATCGTACCAAATCCTGTCCCGCACAGCGGTGAAGATCAACCTCGCCTTCTGCACAGGGTCACGAACGTCACCGACCGCGTCCTCGGTGAAGCGCTGTACATCGTCGTGCTGCCAATCGAGGAACCCAGTTGTCTCCAGGAAACTCGATTCGTTTGAAGTGTCGCTCACAGATAGCCTTTCAGATAAGCCTCGAGGCCGGTATCGACAGTGCCAACGGATCGACTGGCCGTTTCGAGCGCTTCGACGAGGCGTGTTTCGGAGTCCGGGATCGTCGCGGCGATTTTGGCCGCAGCGAGACTACGACTCCGTAGCGATGTGCCGGCATCGGTGGCTGCGGCCGCAAGCTCAGACCACGCTTGGGAAGCGTGTCGGGCCGCGGCCGCCGCTTCGGCTGCGGCGGCGTCCCCGAGGAGATCGGCGATATTCTGGCAACCTTGTGCTTGCAGCATACGAAAGAGCCCGCCACCGGTTCCGGCTTTCTCGATGAACGCCCCGAGCCCGAACAATGCCGCGGTCAGGGCGTCGTCATCAAACACCGTTGGCCAATGCCGTACGTCATCGGCGAACTCCTGCACACCCTTCAAACCGGAAGCCTCGACTTCAGCTGCCTCGATGCGCAGTAGCGGCGCACCTACGGCACCGCCGCGCATGAAAGCTGCGCTCGCGGCTAATGCAGTGGCGGCAATCGGCCCAAGGTCGGGCACTCGCTCCGGCCAGTCGACGTGATATGTGGTGTGCCGGGTCGGTGTAGGGAACCCTACCGAGGACCGCGCCCGGCGCAGGTCGTCATAAGCCACCGTTTGGGTGGTCTCGCGGTCATTATCGACCACATAGGCAACCCCTTGTTCGTCATCATATCCGGTGATGACGATGTCGTGACGGCTCATGTGCAATCGGACGCGCAGGTAAGGAAGTTCGCCGATGTCAGCCCAGACCATGACGGGTCGGCCCTTGTCGACTTCGTCGGTAACAAATGACCATCCCACGTCTGCGTCATCGGTCGATCGCACTACGCAGTTTGCACCAACTCGGGAGAGGTAGTCTTTTTCCAGGTCGCTTCCTCGTCCTACTAGGTAGATCTGGGGAAACAATTGCGTAGAGCGGACGTACGAGAAGTCCAAGGCTCCGCCGAGGGTGAAGACCAATCCTTCACTGAGTGTTTCTGTCCCCCATCCTAGTTGTGCCCATTCAGTAAGGTCACGCAGCGCACCGGAACCACAGTGCCCTCCTCTCCTGTGGGGATAGGGAATTTCAATCCTCGCCATCGCCGCTTCCTCTCTTGTCCAATAGCACTGTTAAGACTCATCGAAAGCTACGTTCCATCAAGGCGTCGCGGCTGGCGGTAGGTGCCAGAACTGGTCGACCGCAGCCAATCTCACCCGCGCAGCTCGACCGCCTATGACTATGGGAAACATTGCTTTCGATCGCTATCCCGCATCAAAGCGTCAACGGTGAGAGCCCCTGACCCGCAGCATCGCCATCGTTGTACTGAGCTCGCTTGGTGCCGTTTTGCGCTTCCCTGCTTTCGGTGCTCTGTCAGAATCGGATGAGTCCTCGGATGTTGCGGCCTGACCGCATGTCGTCGTAGCCCTCATTGATCTCATCGAGGGTGTACTCACGGGTGATCAGCTCGTCGAGTTTGAGTTGTCCGGAGTTGTAGAGTTCGACGAGCCGCGGGATGTCGTGGGCGGCGTTGGACGAGCCGTAGAGGGCACCGCGGATCTGCTTTTCATACAGCGTTAATTCCAGCAGCGAGCCCGACATCGACGTGTCTTCGGGGTGTCCGATCGCGGTAATGACCACACGGCCGCGTTTACCGACCAGTGATAGCGCCTCAGCGGTGTAGGCCCCTTCGGCGACGTCGGTGGTCAAGACGCAGACGTCGGCGAGTTTGCCACGGGTGATGTCGCTGATCAGTGACCAGGCCTCATCGATGGTGGCAACGGCATGCGTCGCGCCGAAACCGCCAGCTTGTTCGCGCTTGAACTCCACTGGGTCGACAGCCACGATGGTCAACGCGCCAGCGATGCGGGCGCCTTGGATCGCATTCATGCCGATGCCGCCGGCGCCGATCACGACCACGGTGTCCCCGGCGCGCACGTCACCGGTGCGTACCGCCGAGCCGTAACCGGTCGTGACACCGCAACCGATCAAGGCCGCCTTGTCCAACGGTGTCCCGTGGTCAACCTTGACCAAGGAGGCCTTCGGCACCACGGTGTATTCCGAGAACGTGCCCAGCAAGCACATCTGGCCGACATCCTCGCCGCGGGCATGGAAGCGGTAGGTGCCGTCGATCTGGGGTCCCATCATGATCGCCGCACCCATGTCGCACAGGTTTCCCATCCCGCGCGCGCAGTAAGAGCAGTGCCCGCAAGACGGCAGGAACGTCAGGATGACCGAATCGCCCTCGGCCAGGTCCTCGACACCTGCACCCACCTCGACCACGGTGCCGGCGCCTTCATGACCACCGACGACGGGCAGCGGAAACGGCAGATCACCGGTCACCAGGTGTTCGTCTGAATGGCACAACCCGCTGGCGGTCAACCGGACCAGCACTTCATCCGCACCGGGCGGATCCAGCTCGATCTCATCAACCTCCCACTTCTCTCCCAAGCCCCAGAGCACGGCAGCGCGTGTTTTCATGTGTGTCCTCTCCTCAACGTCGGTGCTTCCGTAGCAGTGGATGGTTCACGCCAGCGTCTCGACGGCGAGCTCACCGTCGGCATGCTGGCGGCGCAGCTTCTTCTTGTCGAACTTGCCAGTAGACGTCAACGGAACGTCGGCGACGAACGCCCACCGTTCCGGTAGCCACCACTTGGCCACCCGTGCACGCAGGAACTCAGTCAACTCCGCAGCGGTGGCGGTGCAGTCAGCGGCCAGGACCACCACTGCCAGCGGCCGTTCCTGCCACTTGTCGTCGGGCACTCCAATCACCGTGGCGGTGCGTACTGCAGGGTGAGCGGCCAACTCGTTCTCCAATTCCACCGAGGAGATCCACTCTCCTCCAGACTTGATCACGTCTTTGGCGCGGTCGGTGAGAGTGATGAACGCATCGGCGCTGATGGTCCCGACATCCCCGGTGCATAACCAACCGTCCGGCGACACCGCCGGACTGTCATGCTCGTAATAGGACTGAGTGATCCACGGGCCGCGGATCTGAATCTCCCCCACCGACAGTCCGTCCCAAGGTTGTTCTGCACCGCTGTCATCAACGATGCGCGCCTGCACACCGGCCACTACCCTGCCTTGGGTTCCCCGCAGGTAAAGGGACCTCTCCGGGGTGTCGGTGTTCCGCGGCAGAGCGACCGCAGCCAGCGGGGAGGTCTCAGTCATCCCCCAGGCCTGCACGATTCGGATGCCCAGTTCGTCATAGGCAGTCATCAACGACCTCGGAACCGCCGAACCACCGCACGCCACCATCTCCAGCGAACTCACGTCGTGGCCGGGATTGTCGCGCAGGTAGTGCAAGACATCGGTCCAGATCGTCGGCACAGCGCCCGCCATCGTGGGCCGGGCCGCCTCGATCATCTCCACCAATGGCCCCGCCTGCAGGAAACGGTCAGGCAGCAGAAGCTGCGCCCCCGCCATCATCGCCGCATACGGCAACCCCCAGGCATTAGCGTGGAACATCGGAACGATCGCCAACACCGTGTCGTCATGACCGATGCCCAAGGCGTTCGAGGTGCACGCCGATTGAGAGTGCAACCACGTCGAACGGTGGCTGTAGACAACGCCTTTCGGGTGCCCGGTAGTACCGCTCGTGTAGCACATCGCTGCGGCCGACTGCTCGTCGACGTCGGGCCAGTCGAACGTGCTCGGCTGGGCTGCCACCACATCGTCGTAGCGAAGGACGTCCTTTCCGCAGCCCTGCACTGCGGTAAGATCACCCGTGCCGGTCACCAGCACCGTGCGCACCGAGGTCATCGACGGCAACGCCGCCGCCAACAGGTTCAGCACCGTACCGTCGACGATGATCACCTGATCTTCGGCATGATTGGCGATCCACGTCAGCTGTTCAGGTGGCAGCCGCAGATTCAACGTATGTAGCACCGCACCCATCGACGGCACCGCCGCGTAACAGTCCAGGTGCTCCTGGTTGCTCCACTGCAGCGTCGCGACACGCTCGTCTCCACAAATGCCTATCTCGCGCAACGCATTCGCCAACCGCGCCGCACGCTGCCCCAACTCATGATACGACACCCCAGAGATCTGTTGGGGTCCGCGTGCGGTCAACACCTCGCGATCGCCATGGACTGCCGCAGCATGGGCCACGATCGCGGGCACCGTCAACGCAACGTCCTGCATCGTGCTCCTCATCGAGAGCCCGCCCGACAACCCTTGATGAGGCGACGGTCACGCATCGATGAGGTCCTGCCGATCCTGACTCTGCAGCATCAACCGGTACTCGGGGAACAGATTCTTGGCCTGCGGAATCAACTTGATCAACTTCGGCACCGGGCCCTTTGCGCGCACCGTCCCCTTGGCCATCGCCATCGTCAGGTTCACCTTGCCCAGCCAGAACTTGTTTCCAGTGTCCGCCGACATGAACAACTCCACGTTGGGCACCGCGGTACTGGCCGCTCCGGTCTCCACCACCTTCTTCGGCATGTCCACCGTTACCACCGCGTCCGGATCGGTGTAGTGCACCCGTAACACCACACCCGAATTTGCGAGCTTGTCCGCCAGTCCCTCCTTCTCCAAGCCCCGTTGAAAGATCCCACCCAAGAAGGCATAGACCTCGTCCTCGTCCTTGAATACCGCCACCGTCAATCTCCACCAATCTCGTTGTCAGAACAGAACAGTCGCGAGCATCGACTCAAGACGATGCTCCCTCCGCAAAAATCGTCACGCCTGTTGGCGACCTCCACTAGCTTCTGATGCGCTGCGGTAACACCGCCGAGGTGCCCGGCGGCATCCGCTAGCCAGTCCCCGCGGCCAGCGGAGTTGGATGGCGGTTCTCGCTGACGTTCGTCTCCGAGACACGCGTCGCAATCGCAGTCGCCGTCCCATCGCCCATGCAGCCATGACCTCAGACCGAGCCGGCGAGCATGAGTTCGGCCCGTTCGACGGGGACCTGCTGCGTAATGACCCGCTTGCTGAACATGAAGTCGCGGGGGCGATTGATGCAGTCGGCGGCGATGAGCTCGCCGGCACGCAGGTAGAAGCAGGTGAAGTCGCGGTCGCGGGTCGGGTCGCCGCTGAGGACCACCTCGTCGTACCCGGTGTTGAGACCCGCGATCTGGAGCTTGAGGTCGTATTGATCTGACCAAAACCAAGGCAGCGCTGATATCTTCTTGGACTTCCCGCACAAAGTCGCCGCCGCGACTTTGGCCTGCTCGGCCGCACTGGGCACGGACTCCAGACGTATACGGCGGCCGTAACGAGCCATGTCGTGGCTGACGCAGTCCCCGGCGGCCACGATGGCGGAGTCGCTGGTCTGGGCTTGGTCGTCGATCACGACGCCGTTGTCGACGACCAAGCCCGCGGCAGCGGCGAGCTCGGTGTTCGGCTCAACGCCGATGCCGACAATGACGAGGTCGGCAGGAATCGATTCGCCACCGGCCAGGATTACTTCGCGGATGATCCTGCCGTCGCCAGACAATGCCTTGACCAGCGCGCCCGTCCGGATGTTGACGCCCTCCTCCCGGTGGATCCGGTCGAAGAACGCCGATACCTCGGGCGCGGTGACCCGTTCGAGGACGCGCTCGGTCGCCTCAATCACGGTGACCTCCAGACCCAGTGCACGCAACGAGGCGGCCGTCTCCAGTCCGATGTAGCCGCCGCCGACGATCACAGCCCGACTCCCGGGGCTGGTGGCCTCGCGGATCATCTCGACGTCCGCGGCGGTGCGTAGGTAGAAGACTCCGGCCAGGTCGGCTCCCGGGGTAGGGAGCCGACGAGGGCGGGCGCCAGTGCACAGCGCGAGCTTGTCGTAGGGCAATGCGTCGCCGGTGTTCAGCGAGAGCTGACCCGCCGAGCGGTCGATCGCCTCCACCGTCGCATCCAGGAGTTGGATTCGCTGCTTGGTGTAGAACTCGGCGTTGCGGATCGCGAGCTCGTCGACTGTGCACTTCCCGGCCAGATATGCCTTCGACAGCGGAGGGCGTTGGTAGGGCAGCGCCGCCTCGTCGCCGATGAGGACGATCTCACCGGTCCACCCTTCCTGGCGCAGACTGGCCGCGAGTTGGGCCCCGGCATGGCTGGCCCCGACGATGAGCGTCCGCTCCAACGTCATGTGGCGGATTTCGGGGTGAGTCGGACCATCATCTTGCTGATACCCCTCACGAAGTTGGACTGCACGTACTCGGGTTCGCCGACGACCTCGATGTTGTCGAAGCGCGGAAGCAGCTCCTCCCAGAGAATCCGCAGCTGCATCTCGGCCAGCCGGTTGCCCATACAGCGGTGGATGCCAAAGCCGAAGGAGATGTGGTTGCGGGCGTTGGCCCGGTCGATGATCAAGTCGTCGGGTCGATCGAACACGCGCTCGTCGCGGTTGCCCGACGCGTACCACATCACGACCTTGTCGCCCTTGCGAATGAACTGCCCGTTCAGCATAGTGTCCGCCTTGGCGATCCGGCGCATATAGGCCAACGGTGTCTGCCACCGGATGACCTCCGAGACCATGTTGGGGATCAGGTCGGGGTTTGCCTTCAGCTTCTCGAACTGATCTGGGTACCGGTTCAACGCGAGAACACCGCCGCTCATCGAGTTCCGGGTGGTGTCGTTGCCTCCGACGATCAGCAGCACAAGGTTGCCCAAGAACTCCATCGGTCGTTTGATCAGATCCTTGGTGCTCTCGTTGCTCTGCAGCATGGTGATCAGATCGAAGCCGGGTTCCTCTCCGGCAGCTGTCCGGGCCGCCTTGTCGTGCCAGTGCTCGCTGAGACCTCGCGCCATGTCGCGCATGCCTGCGAACGTCTCGTCAAGGTCCGAGGGACCGCCATTGGCTTGCTCCATCGAGGTTGCCAGATCTGACCACTCGACGAGTTTGCGACGCTGCTCGTACGGGAAGTCCAGGAGGGTTGCAAGCATCCGCGCGGTCAACTCGATCGAGACATTCTGCACCCAGTCGAACGGCCGATCCACGGGCAGGTTGTCCAGCACCTCCTGCACGCGTGATCGAATCAGACCCTCCATCTCACGCAGGTTCTTGGGCGCGACCACCCCTTGGACAGCGGCCCGCTGCCTGTCGTGGCGTGGCGGATCCATCGCGATGAACATCGCGACATCAAGGAAACGAGGCGGGGCCCCGATGATGATGAAGGGCTCGGAGGAGAAGACCTCATGGTTCTTCTCGACGGCCACGATGTCGGCATGCCGCATGACGGACCAGAACGGACCGAACGGACTGTTGGGCTGATAGTGGACCGGAGCTTCGTTGCGCAGGCGCTCGTAGTATGACTGCCAGCGCCCCTGACGATAGAGGAAAGGATTGCTGAGATCGATGTCGGCGAGTTCGACGTCCTCGACCGGTGGGATGGGGCTCTCGGCGAAGAGCCTTTTCCCGTTCGTTCCGGTCACCAAACGCCGGGTCTTGTCATACAGGTGTGCGCCTTGAATCTGCAGGTCCATCGGGATGGTCGCCTGAACTTTCTCGGTGATTGCTTCAGAAACCTTCATTACGTCTTATCCGTCTCTCTCGTCGCTACAGTTGGAACTCGGGCAGATGGACGATCAAGCCGTCCCACGCCTCAGAGACCTGCATCTGGCAGGACAGCCGAGAGGTCGGCTGACGCTCGGGGTTCATCGCGAGCATCTCCTCTTCAACGGCGCCGGAGAGGCCGACCCGATCGGACCACTGCGGATCGACGATCACATGGCAGGTACCGCACGCCGCTTCGCCTCCGCAGTCGCCGTCGATGCCAGGCACTGCATTGTTGGTCGCGACCTGCATGAGTGACTGGCCTTCATCGAGAGGCACCTGGTGCTTGTCGCCGTCGTGGGAGACAAAAGTGACAACGGCCATTACCGACTCCTCTTAAGTTGCCCTGAATGTGAATACTTGTTAACAGGATTGTCCAATCCGAGCGCTTCCGCTATGTTTGCGCGGATCAGGAACTTGTGGATTGGGCTCAGGGGGCACGATCGGTGAAGTTCAGCAACGCCGGTGTGCCTCCGGTCGCGTTCGTGCAAATGCTGGAGAGCCAGGCACTCGACCCGGACGCCGTCGCGCGGCTTCGCACCATCATGGCGCGCGAGGGAACCGACGAGGCGACGCTGATGCAGCACGATGTCCAGGCCCCGTTACGGTGGTTCCGGGAGGTCTACCCCGATCTCGACGTCGACCAGGCAACCCTGCTCGGCTTCTCGTTTGCAGGACAGGCACAGTTGACATCTTTCGGCCCGTTGAGCGTCCCGCTGGTCAGCGCGGGCTCGGTAGCCGAGATCGTCGAGCTGCTCACCTATCTACCGTTGATCACCACGGCGATCAATGCACAATTCCGTCCAAACGACCAAGGTCTCACCGTCGGGCTCTGGGGGCACACAGGCGATCGGGCCCTGGACTGCTTAGCAGTCACATATACCGGCTCGGCGTTGTTACGACTGCTGGACATGCTCGTCAGTGACGCGCTGACCGTCACGCTCCACTTGAGTTGGTCAGCGCCGGTCTCCCTGAACAAACTCGCGGCAGAGATGGTACTAGCCGGGCGCCTGTTCTTTGACGCACCGATGTCCTACCTTCATGTTCCCGTCAACGCGCTCGATGATGTGTTGCGGTTCTCCGATCCCCTTGCGTATCGACTCGCCGTCGCCGAGCTGAGGCGGACCCTCGACGAGCAGAGCGGAGCCACGTCCTTCTCCAAGAAGGTGAGACGGTTGTTGGACGAGGATCCCGGACAGCGAAGTTGCCAGCGGGTCGCAGACGAACTCTCGGTATCCACCAGCACACTCAAACGCCGGCTCGCCGAAGAGGGCACCACCTTTCGCGAGTTGCGCCAGTCGTGTCTGCGGGAGAGCGCGATGATGCTGTTAATCACCCGATCAATGTCGGCAAGCCAGATCGCGACCGAGCTCGGATACGGCGATCTTGCTAACTTCTCACACGCCTTCAAGCGATGGACCGGCCGCTCTCCGAGCGAGTACCGACGCTCACAACGCTGAGGATGTCCCCGCACGCCCGGAGATAGCCGGTCATGGGTAGCTTCTTCTTCTGAAAAGATGTAACCGGTGCTTAAGAATCAGCCACGACGTCACCGAACGGCCGTGGAGGCCGCTGACCGAAGTCGAGTGAGTCATCAGTAGCAGGCCAAACCGTGCCCGACACGGCGACTGAACGGCAGAGCCGGGCGCTGGTGTGAATAGTCATTCGCTATTGTCGATACATGCCAGCGAAGACAGTCCGCACCGAACTCACCTCGGGCGCCATCGAAGGATTCACGCGGGACGGCGTCAATCGCTGGCGTTCCATTCCCTACGCCAAGCCACCAGTCGGCGCGCTGCGGTTCAAGGCTCCCCAGCCGGTCGAAGCGTGGGACGGCGTCCGACCCTGCCACCGATTCCGCTACTGCGCTCCACAGCCCCGCCGATACACCATCGTCGGTCCGGGCAAGTTCCAGCCCATGAGCGAGGACTGCCTCACCCTCAATGTCGTTGCACCCGACGGCGGCTCGGACCGACCTCTGCCCGTGATGTTCTTCATTCACGGCGGGGCGTACTTCCTGGGCAGTTCCGCGACACCGATCTATGATGGCGCGTCGCTTGCCCGCAGCGGTTGCGTGTACGTATCGACAAACTACCGCCTCGGCGCGCTAGGGGCTGTCGACCTGTCGTCGCTGTCCACCGCAGACATCCATATTGACGACAACCTCTACTTGCGTGACCTCGTGTCGGCGCTCAGGTGGGTACGCGAGAACATCGCGGCATTCGGCGGCGATCCCGATAACGTGACGATCTTCGGAGAGAGCGCGGGCGCGCACGCCGTTACCACTTTGCTGGCCGTGCCAGCGGCTAAAGGGCTTTTCGCACAGGCTATCTCACAAAGTCCGGCCGGCGCGCTATCCCGCTCCCAGGAGCTGGCCGCGGAGTTCGCCGCCAAGTTCGCATCCATTCTCTGCGCCGACGAGCGGGAGCCCGCCCGCCTCCTGTTGGCGGCGCGTCCGGCTCAACTGGTGAATGCATTCGATCGCTTGCTCACCACGAGTGCATCGGACCTTGCTGGCGGTTACCCGGTGGGATGCACATTCGGAACCGACTATCTACCGTCCGAGCCCATTCAAGCGATGCGCGACGGCAAGGCGTACCGTGTGCCGCTGATCGTCGGTACGAACGCCGACGAGGGCCGGTTGTTCACTCGCTTCCTCAAACTCCTCCCGACGAACGAAGCCAAGATCGAAGCGTTACTAGCGGGAGCGGAACCCACCTGTCGCGAGCGAATTACTGCTGCCTATCCCGAATATCCGGCCCCCGATGCCTGTATCCGACTGGGGGCCGACTTCACATTCGGATCGACACTGTGGCAGCTCGCGGATTCCCACAGTCGGCACGCCCCCACATATCTGTACCGCTATGACTTCGCCCCGCGAACTCTGCAATGGGCCGGGCTGGGTGCCACCCATGCGACGGAGCTTCTTGCGGTGTTCGACGCCTACCGCACGCCGCTCGGTCGGCTACTCAGCGCCGGAGCCGATCGCCGCTCGGCCCTACGCGTGAGCGACGACATGCAAGGGCGCTGGGATGCTTTCGCACGCACCGGAGTTCCAGGAGACGGCTGGCCGCGCTACACCAGCGACGCCCGTCCGGTCCTCGTCTTCGATCGCGCTTCGCGAGTGGACAACGACCCCCACGCCGACCGCCGGAAAGCATGGGAAGGTTTTCAAGTCCTCGGACGCTGACGAGCGGTTCCCCGCGGCGACGCATGCGTTCACAGCATTTGGCACCGATTGTTTCTGGGAGCCAAGGGTGAAACGGTGGCAAGGAGCACCTCCGGCGTGCCAATCCCAAAAGGCCGAAGAGGGCCACATTCTTGCCGAGGACTTGACGTACGAATGCAACCCCGTGTTGCGGCCTTGGGATCCGATCTCGTCAATCGCTCGAACCGAATGCGGCCGACGAGGTGGCGAACCCAACATTTACGGAGCTGGCCACGCCGGTCGGGTTGCGCCGCCGGACGCAACGCGTTCGCTCACCAACTGGTCCTCGCGACATTCTGCCGGGTAACGTACTGCGAGTGAACGAGCCCTCACATCGGGAGGGCGGGTGCCGATCAGGACGGGGATTGATGAGCGAGGAAGCGATCACCTACGAGGTCGTCGACGGGGTGGCCTGGTTGACGATCAATCGCCCCGAGGCACGGAACGCGCTCAACGGGGCGGTCCGGCAGGGACTGTTCCACAGCGTTCACCGCTTCAACGCCGACGACTCCGCCAAGGTTCTGGTGCTGACCGGGGCAGGCGATAAGGCGTTCTGCGCCGGAGGGGACCTTAAAGAGATGGCGGAGACGGCGCTCACGGTTCCGCCGCCAGACTTCGCGCCGCAATTCGGGCGCAACATCCAGGTCGCCAAGCCGACCATCGCCGCGGTGAACGGCGTCGCCTTCGCCGGCGGATTCCTACTGGCCCAGCAGTGCGACCTCGTCATCGCAGCCGAGCACGCCAGGTTCGCGGTCAGCGAGGTCAAGGTAGGCCGCGGCTCGCCATGGGCTGTCCCGCTGTCGTGGCTGCTGCCGCCGCGGATTGCGCTGCAGATTTTGATGACCGGCGACCCGATCACTGCCGAGCGCGCCCGCGAGGTAGGCATGGTGAACGAGGTCGTGCCCGCAGCGGAGCTGCGGGTACGAGTTCAGGAGATCGCCCTGCGGATCGCTTCCAACGCACCGCTGTCCGTACTCGCGGCAAAAAAGACCGTATACCTCTCCGCAGCGCACCACCTGACGGAGGCCTACGCCCACGCCGACCAGATATGGGAGCCGGTGTACCTCAGCGCCGACGCGCTAGAGGGTCCCGCCGCGTTCCGCGAGAAGCGCACACCGGTTTGGAAGGGACGTTAGACGTGGCCGTGCCGATGGAGTCCTTGATCACCGACATCGGGGCGGAAACGGCCGAGCTGTGGTCACTGATCGCCGAGCTGCCCGAGGGGCAAGCCGGGTGGGACGCGCCCACCCCCGCGGCAGGCTGGGCGGTCCGCGATCAGATCAGCCATCTTGCGTTCTTCGACGACGCCGCGGTGCGCTCAGCCACCGACCCCGAAGGGTTCACGGCCGAGGTGCTGCCCATGCTCGCCGACGGCCGGATCTCCCCGGACACCATCGCCGAGCGCTACCGGCCGATGCCGACAGCGGAGCTGCTGTCCTGGTTCGACGGCGCGCGCCGCGCCCTCGTCGCTGCCTTCGCAGCGATCGACCCCTCGATGCGGGTGCCGTGGTTCGGCCTCCCTATGAGCGCGGCTTCCTCGCTGACCGCGCGGATCATGGAGACCTGGGCGCACGGTCAGGACATCGCCGACGCGCTGGGAGTGACCCGTGTGCCCTCGGCCCGGTTGCGCCACGTCGCCCACATCGGCGTGGGAGCGCGGGCGTTCAGCTACATGGCCAACGGCCTGGAGGTGCCCGAGGAACCCGTCCGTGTCGAGCTCACCGCACCGGGGGGCACGCTGTGGACCTGGGGCCCCGACGGCGTGCCCAACCGGGTCACCGGCACTGCGCACGACTTCTGCCTGCTCGTCACCCAGCGCAGGCATCGCGACGACACCGCACTGCACGTCACCGGTCCGCTCGCCGACCAGTGGCTCTCCATCGCGCAGGCCTTCGCCGGACCTCCCGGTGGCGGGCGCACCGCAGGACAGTTCGACGGAGGTGTGTCGTGAGGGACCCGGTACGCATCGGAAATTGCTCGGGCTTCTACGGCGACCGGATCGCCGCGGCGCGGGAGATGGTCGAGGGCGGGACGGGCGAGCAGAGCATCGACGTGCTGTGCGGGGACTACCTCGCTGAACTGACGATGCTCATCCTGGCGAAGGCCCAGGCGAAGGATCCGGCGGGCGGTTACGCGCGCACGTTCCTGACCCAGATGGAGCAGGTGTTGGGCACCTGTTCCGACCGCGGTATCAAGATCGTGGCCAACGCCGGTGGGCTCAACCCGGCCGGGCTGGCCGTCAGATTGCGCGAGCTTGCGGACCGGCTCGGTATCACCGTCCGGATCGCCCACATCGAAGGTGACGACTTGCGCGGGAACCTCTCCGCGATCACCCCTGCGGTCGGTGAGGTCAAGCCGGTCTCGGCCAACGCCTACCTCGGGGGTTGGGGTATCGCCGAAGCGCTGGGTGCGGGCGCCGACGTCGTCGTCACCGGACGGGTGACAGACGCCTCGCTGGTCGTCGGCCCGGCCGCCTGGTGGCACGGGTGGGAGCGCACCGACTGGGACCGGCTCGCCGGTGCCGTCGTGGCCGGCCACGTCATCGAATGCGGACCACAGGCCACGGGCGGCAACTACGCCTTCCTCGACGAGATCACCGACCGTCGCTACCCGGGCTTCCCGATCGCGGAGGTGGCGGCCGACGGCTCGTCGGTGATCACCAAGCACGCCGACACCGGGGGGCTGGTGTCGGTCGGTACGGTCACCGCCCAGCTGCTCTACGAGATCGCCGAGCCGGCCTATCTGGGGCCCGACGTGGTGACTCACTTCGACACGATCTCGCTGGCCCAGCAGGCCGAGCACCGGGTGGCGATCACGGGTGTCACCGGCAGCCCGCCACCGGAGACGCTCAAGGTGGCGCTGAACGAGGTCGGGGGCTACCGGAACACCATGACGATGGTGCTCACCGGCTTGGACCTGGAGGCGAAAGCCGCGTTCGCGCAGCAGCAGCTGTTCGACATCCTCGGCGGCCGGGGATCCTTCGCCGAGGTCGACGTCCGGTTTCTGCGTTTCGACACACCGGACGCCCCCACCAACGACCAGGCGTGCGCGCACTTGCGGATCACGGTCAAGGACACCGACCCGCGCAAGGTCGGCCGGGCGTTCTCGAGCGCAATCATGGAGATCGCTCTGGCCGGGTATGCCGGCTTCCACACCACCACGCCACCCACGTCGGAGTCAGTGTTCGGCGTGTATCGCCCAGCGACCGTGCCCCGGTCGAGCGTGACGCAGGTCGTGGTGCTGCCCAACGGTGAGCGCCGGAGGATCGCCGATCCGCCGACCGGTAGCGTGCCGGCCGCGAAGGTCCGGGGCAGCGCGGCAGCCGCGCCGCCGACCGAGCCGACATGCCGCGCGCCGCTGGGCGCGGTTCTGGGCGCGCGGTCCGGCGACAAGGGCGGCAACGCCAATATTGGTCTCTGGGCCCGCGACGACGCCGGCTATGCCTGGGTGCGCGAGCACTTAACCGTCGAGCGACTGCGCGGGCTGCTCGGCCCGGAGGCTGCGCAGCTGCGCATAGAGCGATTCGAGCTGCCCAACCTGCGTGCGCTCAACGTTGTGGTGCACGGGCTGCTGGGGGAAGGCGTGGCATCCTCGACCCGGCCGGATGCCCAGGCGAAGGGCTTGTGCGAGTACCTGCGCTCCCGCATCGTGGACATACCGCAATCCCTTGTCGGCGCGACCTGACAAATCCCGAATTTGGAGTAGCCGGGCCACTCTGTCGACGTATCGCCAATCAAGTCGCCGTCCTCTGCCTGCTGCTTGACGTAGCCCCTTTGCCAAAGCCGTGTTGCCGAACGATGTGATGACGATCGGATGACGCCAACAGCGTCCGGCAGACGGAGAGATGGCTTTGTCCAGTTCCTTGCCGAACTGGACATCCAAAGAGGGCGCAGCGATCTGCCCACGCGGTTGCCGATCTTGGCCAATGAGCGGGCACATCCACGAATGGGGATCACACGCGCAGGCGCCAGCCACCTGCCACTGGGCGTCTACATTTCAACTCAACCTGGGATTGTGAGCAGGTGTTAACGTTCGTAGTGTAGCTCCCGGCGCTGCAGTGCTGCGCGAGCCCTGGTTGCGAGCGAAGGAAGGTAGTAGTGAACAAGGTGGTCGTTGCCGGACGTACCCGGGTCGGCGGCGAGCGTCGGGAACGGATTCTCGCCTCTGCCACCGAGTTGATTGCCGAGCGGGGCTACCACGCTGTCTCCATGGCCGACATCGGCGTTGCATCAGGGGTTGTCGGGCCGGCCATCTATCGCCATTTCAACAGTAAGAGCGATCTACTGGCGGCCCTCTTCGAGCGAGTGGTGGACAAACTCCTTAAGCGTGCGACGGCGATCGTCGAGCAGTCCCGCGACGAGGCGGAGGCGCTGACCCTGCTGGTGTCAGACCAAGTCGCCTTGGTAATGGATCAACGCGAGCTGGCAATGGTGTATTACCGCGAAGTGCACAATCTGTCGGATCAGCACCAGAGCCGGTTGCGCCGAAAGCAGCGACTCTATCTAGAAGAGTGGGTACACCTCGTCGGAGAATTGCGGCCCGCGGTCGATGAGATTGAACTTCGGGCGATGGTTCATGGAGCGATCGGAGCCATTCAATCGATCTTGCACTACCGCGGCACTGGCCTGGCTCCCGAACAGACCTCTGCGCTGCTCGTTGCGATGGGTCACGCCGTGCTCGGCGTCCCCGCGTCGAGTCACCAGGTGCGCGGCGTGAACACTGAACCATCCTGTCCGCGTCCCGGTACGCCGCAGCACTAAGCAGGTCCAGGGTGTCAGCAACACACGAAGACGACCTCGCTCAGTATGTCTGCACGACGGTCTTGAGGGCGACAGCCGCCAGGAAAGGACTCATCTAATTGCCTGGCTGCATGCCCAGGGCTTCACGATTGATCAAAGCCGACTGGTGGCCCCAACCCCTCTCCTTCTTCCTACAAGCCGCGTACTGGGTGATGAGGGACGGTACGTCTCTCTGCGCGAGCTGAGCACGGAAACCGGAATCCAGACGAAACAGTCGCCATATTGCGGGCCCTCACGGAAGGCATCGGGCAGGCCACGGAGATGATGCGTGGCTTCGCGCGCTGAACATGTTGAAAGCTTCAGCCCGACGATTTGGAGAGGCTCGCGAATCGACTCGCGACTGCTGCGCGCGAGGCTGCCAACCCACCGGTTGAGATTCGTGAAACCCTCGGGGCGCGGTCATGCTGGTCTCATCACGACCGACGCCGCTGGTGACGACGATGCTGGACCTGATCGACAGCGCGTCAGCAAATGACCTGCCTTCCTTGAGGATTGGCGTGGCGTCCGGGTCAGCGGTCTCGCGCGCGGGCGACTGGTTCGGCAACCCCGTGAACCTGGCCAGCCGAGTGAGCGCGGCGGCGCGGCCAGGCGCAGTGTTGGTGGGACTCCACGCGGGTGATCGTCGACGACGCAGGCCTCCGGTGGTCGTCCGCCGGCGCATATCGTCTGAAGGGCGTCAGCAGCAAGGTCAACCTGTCTCGGGCGCGGCGCGCCCAGGCCGGCCGAGTAAGGCCCCCGTTTGAAGCGAGCTCGCCGGGTATCCGCCTAGTGAACAGTGACCGCCTAATGAACAGTCACCACCGACTTGATAAGCGAACGCCACCTCGCTATCGCGGCCCCTCGTAACCAATCTAGCGGTCGAATTCGATCTAAAGCGACCGAGCAATGATCTCCTTCATAATCTCGTTTGTCCCACCGTAGATCTTCTGAACGCGAGCATCGGCCCACATCCTGCCGATGGGATACTCGGTCATATAGCCGTAGCCGCCGTGGAGCTGCAAGCAGTCATCAAGGGCGACCATCGCACGCTCAGTAGTCCACCATTTCGCCATCGCGACGGTGGGGATGTCGAGTTCACCGCGCAGATGGCGGGCGACGCAGTCGTCGATGAAAACGCGGCTGATGTGGGCGTCGGTGGCGACCTCGGCGAGCTTGAACTTGGTGTTTTGGAAGGCGAAGACGGGCTTGCCGAAGGCATGCCGATCTTTGGTGTATTCCACAGTGAACTCGAGCGCTGTTTCTAGTACTGTCACTGCACCAAGCGCAAGGATCAATCGCTCTTGGGGAAGTTGCTGCATCAACTGAATGAACCCCTGGCCTTCAGTCGTACCCAGGAGGTTCTCAACCGGAATGTGCACATCTTCGAAATAGAGCTCGGAGGTGTCCTGTCCGCGCTGACCGACCTTGTCCAACACCCGACCCCGCCGAAAGCCCGGTCGATCGCCTTCGACCAAAACCAACGAGATTCCGTTCGCTCCGGCACTGGGGTCGGTCTTCGCAACGACGATGATGAGGTCGGCCTGAGCGCCGTTGGTGATGAACGTTTTGGAACCGTTGACAACGTATTCGTCTCCAACGCGCGATGCCTTGGTCGTGACAGATTGGAGATCGGAGCCAGTGCCCGGCTCCGTCATCGCAATCGCGCCAACCATCTCACCAGTTGCCAGTCTGGGAAGAAAGCGTTCCTTCTGCTCATCGGTGCCGTACTCGAGCAGGTAGTGGGCGACGATTCCACTATGAAGCGGCGCGCCCCATGCCGAATCGCCGATGCGGGCCTGTTCCTCAATCAAGACTGCTTCGTGAGCGAACGTTCCCCCACCTCCGCCGTACTGCTCGGGGATTGACATGCACAGCAACCCAAGATCACCCGCCCGGGTCCACAGGTCCCGATCCACGTGGTGCTGCTCGATGAAGCGGGCACTGTGCGGCGCGACCTCCTTCTCACAGAACGTACGTGCCAAATCCCGCAGTGCGTCGAGGTCGTCGTCCATCCAGCTAGAGCGGTTGGCTGCCATTACAAAGTCCTCACTGTGTTTGCTTGCGCACCGATCCCGCAATGGTCTCGCTTCGCCTGTGGGTACATGGTGTACCACGAATCGCACGCCGGGTACAACACGTACCCAGAACTTTCCAGAGCGCGGGGCGTTACGGTGACATCGTGGAGCGACAGCACTGGGTGGACACCACAGCGGTACGCCGCGCGGCCAGTAGGTTGCCGGGCCGTGAACTACGTCGTGAACAGATCATCGAAGCGGCGCTCAGCGCAATCGAAGAGAACGGGCCCCACGCACTCACGGGCCAAATCGCAGACAAGGCCGGTTTGGGACGCACACACTTCTACCGCCACTTCGCAAGTAAAGAAGAACTCGATCTTGCCGTGGCTCGTCACGTCCACCGCGAACTCACTGCGAAGATTCGCCTAACTCTGGATGTCCAGGGATCGCCGCTAGACGTGATACGCGCGCCGGTCACTCAGCACGTCATGTGGGCTGACGAACACCCCAACCTCTATCGGTTCCTGGTGAACCGACACTATCGGCGCAGCACCGAGAAGACCGCGCCCGGCAGCAGCGCATTCGCCTCCGAACTCGCCGTCGCGGGTGCCCGTTACTTTCCTCGCTACGGCGAGGACTCAGAGGCGGCAGACCGCAATGTCGCCGCCATCATGGGCCTGATGGACGCTTCGGTCCTATGGTGGCTGGACCATCGCGACTCCACTCGTGACGAACTCGTCATTCGGTTGACACGGCAAACCTGGTTGATAATCAATGACAGGCTGCAGGAACTGGGATTCCAGCTTGATCCCCACTTACCACTCTGCGAACCGAAAACCTGACCAGGTACAACTCGAGCCTCCCCACGCTAAACCCTCCGTCTTCGACACCGCCATCAACGATGATTGCGTTGGCGCCGCTCACCGACGCCGCGCATCAACGCGAAAGCTTTCAATCCAAGCGACGGCGCAGCATCGCTAGTGCGCGCAACTACGCCACGCCACCTAGGAACTACCCGGAATATCTGGCGACTCTCCAGCAACTCGAGTCCCGCGCGGGCCACGGCCGCAGCATCCATTGGACGCGGTCCGGCGAACAGAAGCGCCGCCCCAGGGTCGGCAACTCGGTCGGTGACCATTTTCGTACTTACCACGTCAGGGCATAGCGCCCGTGCGTGGATTGGCAATCCCGCATGGTCAAGGTCGCCCTGCAGCGATGTGGTGAACGACAATACGGCCGCTTTGGTTGCTGCGTACATCGCTAATCCAGGGATGGGCGCCAGAGCCGAGAGGGACGCGATGTTGAGGATCGCGCCCCCACCCGCGCCCATAGCGACAACTGCCGCGTGTGAGCCGGCAACGACACCTCGTACATTGACATCGAGGATCGACGCAATCTCGGCATCGCTGTGACTCCAGCTGTTACCCGCGAGTAGGATCCCAGCGTTGTTTACCCACACCGCCAGAGGGCCAGCGGCTAAAGCCTGAGCAGCGACTTCCCGATGACCCGACGGATCTCGTACGTCGTGCGTGGCGCTCCAAGCGCCACCGCCGACCTCGGTGGCAGCGCGCTCCGCTGCGTCGCCATCCACATCCGTGAGCAAAACCTTGTGACCGGCAGCGGCGAGTTGTCTCGCGATCTCCAGACCAATCCCTCGACCTGCTCCTGTGACGACGGCTGTTGATGGTTCTAGCATGACCATCCTTTCCGGCAGTTTGCGTAGGTTTGCCGACTACGGTTCGCCGGGGTTTGTTGAGGATCTCCGAGGCCACTTGGAGGACTGCGTCGATTCCGCCGGCGCCCTGTGAGGGCGATGTGCTCGGCTAAGCACTCAAAAGTCTCGTGGAATGACCTAGATATCATCGGCGACACAACGTAATAGGTAGGCCGTCGACAGGGAACAGGCAGGGACGTATTGTCCCACCGAACGCGGTAGCCGTCATCCAGACTCCAGGTGAATTCCCGCAGCATCTCGTGCAGTATTGCCTTCACCTCCAAGGTGCCGAAGTGCATCCCGATGCGCTTGTGCGCGCCTCCTCCGAACGGAAGCCAGGCGAAGCGGTGGGCCTGATCCTCGCGCCGTGGCGGCTCGAGTCGCGTTGGGTCAAACCGGTCCGGCTCGGTCGACACTGTGGGCGCAAAGTGGTTGACCGCAGGCGTGATGGCGACGAGCACTCCGGAGGGGACGTAGTAGCCATCAATTACGGTGTCGGTCACCGTCTTACGCATAACCAACGGTACCGGTGCAACTAGTCTGAGCGACTCCTTGATGACCAAGTCCATCGCCGTAAGCCCCTCCAGGTCCTCAATGTCCGGCAGATCGTCGCCTAGACGGTCAGACTCAGCACGAAGTCGATCCTGCCATTCAGGATTCTTCGCCAAGAAGTACGCCACAGCGGCAGTGGTGATCGTTGACGTGTCATGAGCGGCCATCATCAGAAAGATCATTTGATTTATGATGTCCGCATCAGTGAAGCGTTCGCCGTCCTCGGCGCGCGCCTCACATAGCGCGGCGAGTAAATCACCATTCTGCCCCGAGCGTGCCGCCGGTAAGTTCCGGGCGAAGGCCAACGAGAGGCAATCCCTGATCGCCGATAACTGGCTTCAATCCGCTACCTGTCGGCGGCGCGGCGAGTTCGCGAACCGGCCATCGTCGACTCACTCCTGGATAGCGCGCTCGACGCGCTGCGGGAGGGGATTCAGTAGTACCGACAACAGCCGGTCACGGGACTTGCTTGCCGAACCGGACGGCGATTTGGTCATCGAGTGCCCCCTTGATGTTGTTTCTCGCATTATCGGAAGGATTTCACCCATCGTTTACACCGGTGACCACCCTGTCAACGGCGGTCACAGTTGCCGCTCGAATGTCGGCGACTCCCCGCCGTCCTCGGATACCCGTCACTGAACAGAGCCGCCACTAGCCGACGCTATCGGCCCCGCTTGGGGCATAGGGCATGTCGGCCAGATGGGTGTTGGCCGGCTCGGGTGTCCCCCTGCGCGACGAGTTCGCGGGCGCGGGACGCGACAGGACGTAAGCGCGCCGCTTCGGCCTGCGCGCACGAAGGCGATACAAGAAGGTCGGGCTGGGCCAGTTGGTAGAGATCGACCCGCGCGCCGAGCGATACCAGCTCGTGCACATAGTCCACACGGATCTGTCCAGGCGGCGACTCAACCGGTCGTTGAAGCGCTTCTCCACATCGGCACGGACCTCGATAACACTTCCTGGATGGGCACGGAGAACCTTCATCAACCTGACGATGTGTCGGGCCTGCGATTCGAGCATGTAGACGATGGACCCGGATCCCACGTTGGTGTTGGGCCCGTACATCATGAGGAAATTCGGAAACTCTGGCACCGATAGGCCGTAGTAGGCGTGCGCGCCATCCGCCCACACGTCCGACAATTTTCGGTCCGAGCGGCCGTAGACCTCCATCGGGGAAAGAAACTCGGTGGCACTGAAGCCAGTGCCGTAGATGATCACGTCGGCGGCGTGGAAGTCGCCGTTCACCGTGCGGATTCCGCCAGGTTCTACTGCCCGGATATCGTCGGTGACCAATGAAACGTTGGGACGTGCGAGCGCGGGGTAATAGTCGCTGGAGAACAGAATCCTCTTGCACCCGGGCGCATAGTCCGGCGTCAGGTGGGAACGCAGCCGGGCATCCGACACCTGGCGACCTAGGTGCCGGAGGGCGATGACTCCCAAGACTCGCGCTACTGGCTTCGCGTCGACGAGTGCCAACGCCAACAACTCGAATATCGTCCAAATCATCAGACGTTCGCTGAGCCGCAGAATGGGCAACTTGCGCAGCAGTTGGTGATGCCGCCCACCGTACTGACGGTCGAATTTGGGCAGCACCCATGGGGCTGACCGTTGGAAAACGTCCAAGTGCTCAGCGCCTGCGGCGACCACCGGGACGAACTGCACCGAACTAGCGCCGGTGCCGACGACTGTCGACCGTCACGTAATTCCGCCGGGGTGTCTGTCAGGTAATTCCGCCACCGGTGGGCCTCGGGTGTAGGTCTACCGGGTCGGCTTGGTGTTGTCTACTGGCGCGGTAGCGCCGGGTCTTTTTCGGGGTCGGTAGCTGGGTCCGTCCATCAGGATTTGGTGGCTGGTATTGATCAACCTGTCGAGCAGCGATTCGGCGACGACGGGGTTGGGGAACAGGTTGTACCAGTCCTTGGGTGAGCGGTTCGATGTGAGGATCAGCGGCCTCCCGTTGACGGCGCGGTCGCTGATGAGTTCGTAGAGGTCATCGGCGTGCATGGCGGTGTGCTCGCGCATCGCGAAGTCATCGAGGATCAGGACCAGCGGTTTGGTGTATTCGCGGATGCGTTGGCCCCAGGTGCGATCAGCGTGGCCGCCAGCCAGATCGGAGAGCACCCGGGAGGTTTTGGCGAAGCGGACGTCGCCGCCGCGGCGGGCCACGGCATGCCCAAGTGCTTGTGCCATATGGGTTTTGCCGACCCCGACGGGTCCGTAGAGGATGACTGATTCGGCGGCGTCGAGCCAGCGTAGTGCGGCCAGGTCGCGCAGCATCGCGGCGGGGAGTTTGGTGTTCGCGGTGAAGTCGAAGGATTCGAAGGTCGATTGTTCCTCGAAACGGGCTCGGCGGATGCGCCGTGTCAGTGCTGCTGATTCGCGGCGGGCGATCTCGTCTTCGCAGAGCACTTGTAGGAAGTCCAGGTGCCCCAGGGTGCCGTCGCGGGTCTGGGCCAGCCGGGCGTCGAGGGTGTCGAGCATGCCGGTGAGTTTGAGGGTGCGCAGCGCGTTGCGTAGCGCGGGGTCGAGGATGTTCATGCTGGTGATCTCCTGATGATGGTCGAATTACGGTGGGTTACGGGCTGTTTCGATGTTGGATTCACGCGGTCTCACCTTTGCCGGTGTCGAACGCTTCAGGCCCTCGCAGATGCGCCGGGGCGTGGAGTGCGGCAGATTCGGTGAGGCCGTCGAGTTCGGTGCCGGCGGCCAGGATGCCCTTGACGGTGCGGTAGCTCGGATCGCCGACGGTGATCGCCCGCGCGCAGGCTGCCTCTAGACGCACGTCGCCGACGGTCTTGCGCAGTGCCAGGACACCTTGGGCGCTGCGCAGCCGGTGGATGGCGTTGACGGCCATGAACTCGGCGATCACCTGTGTGCACGCCGGTCCGACCTCGGCGGCCACCCGGCGACACCAGGTCGGGTTGCGCATCGTGAAGGCGATCTTCTCCGGCGGGTAGTGCTCGAAGTCGGTGGCCCGCCCGCTGTGATGGGTCACATGAGTGGCCACGACGTCCCCACCGTGGACGATCTGCACGATGTCACCGCAGGTGCGTGCGTGGACCTGCTGGCCCATCAGCCGCCACGGCACCGAGTAGAGCGCCTTGCCGACCTTGACGTGGCAGTCGGTGGCGACTTTGCCCGACGACCACACAGCGAGCTGGAATGCGTTCTGAGGCAACGGCAGCAATGCATGCTGTTCGACAGTGGCAAACACAAACCCGGGCTGCTGGCCGTCGAGTGCCCGCGACGTGCGGACCCCGGCGACCTCACGACACCAGACATCGGCGGCGACCTGCATCTGCTGCAGCGAGTCGAACTCCCGGCCCCGCCAGAACGAGTCCCGAACGTACTGCATGGGCCGCTCCACGCGCGGTTTGTCCTTCGGCTTGCATGCCCGCGCCGGGTCGATCAGGCAGCCGTAATGGGCGCCCAACTCAGCGTAGGCCTTGTTGATTTTCGGGTCATACAAATCCGGCCGGACCACGCCGGTCTTCAGGTTGTCCGGGACAAGCCTGGCGGGGACCCCGCCGAAAAACTCGAACGCCGCCACATGCGAGGAACACCAGGAGGATTGGTGCATCTTGAGGACCGGTTGGACGAAGATATGCCGCGAGTAGGCCAGCACCATCACGAACGCCCACACCGCCACGCGTCGACCGCTGACCGGGTCGAACCACATGCCGAGGCGGCCGTAGTCGATCTGAGCTTCGCTGCCCGCCGGCACCGGACCCCGTGCCACGGTCACCTTATCCCGTGTCGCCTCCTCGGAAAGGTTCGCCGAGATCCACCGCCGCACTGACGATTCCGAAGCCGACACGCCATGGTCATCACGCAGCCGCTGCGCCACCGTCGCCGCGCTCACCTCGGCTTTGAGCCACCCGCGGATCCGGTCACGGTGCACCTCGATCCCCGGCCAGGTCGTGGCACGCAGACCCGGATCGGCGACCTCGGGAAACCACCGGCCGATATGGGCCGCCCACGCCAGCTCGGTGACCGGCTCCCCGCCGGGAGTCAGCGACTCAGCGATTGCCGGCGCCAGATACTTGGCGATCGTCTTGCGGTCGATGCCCAGACTCGCCGCGAGCTGACGCTGGGACCGCCCAGCATGCCAGTGGGTGAACAACTCGATCAGGTCGAACACGTCGAAACTTCTCCTCGCCATCGGCGCCCTTCCTCACGAGTCGATCCGTGAGTCGAGCGAACCTGTGTACGAGGCCCACAACCGGCTGCCACACCGCCCCAGGCTGGGGGAATTACGTGACAGACGGGGTGGGGGAATTACGTGACGGACAACCCCTCAAGCTGGGGGAATTACGTGACCGCTGACAACTGAGCGAGCAAACCCCCTTTAGCGTCGGCCCAGAGAAAGGAACCCCTCAGCCCTTCCCAACTACCGGCATGCAGTGACACGCTGGAGGCGACGAAGGGCCGATCAGATGCCGTGGCGGTTATGGCGGGCCCCCGGGTTACGCCGAAGCTAACTTGGCACCGGCCCTTCGCCCCATCGCAGCCCGAACGACGCCAGATGACCCCGTCAGAGGTCGCATAGGTCAACGTGGGCGCGCGGGCTCATCGCCGCCTTCAGGGCAACACAGGTCAAGCCGAGTCCCCTGCGCGCCGGGCCACAACCCGGCGTCGTCCGTCCGTCTGCCCACCACGGGGTTGACAAGACCTACAGCCAGTTAGCGCGCCTCGACGGAGGAGAGGCGCTGCTGGACCGCCGCTCAGGCACGGCGGCTAGCGAGCTCCAGCGCCGTGACGCACGCGGCGCCCAATGCCGTCGGATCGGCACCTATGGCATCCAGTGTCACCGTGCACAGCGCGGCCCGCGGAGCGGCGTCGGCCCATTCGGCGGCGACCGGCAGCGGATGAACGAGGTCGTTGACGGCGGCAGCCACACCCATCGGTACCGACAGCTTCCCCAGCTCGGTGAGCGTCGGCGCCACATAGGCAGCGGCCTGCTCCAGCGCATCGGGCAGCTGCGGCCACTGCGCGGTCCAGGAGCGGGTCAGCTCATCGCCGAGCCAGGCCGGGCTGGACGCCCGCATCTCGGCGACCACGGCCGCCAACCCGTCGCGGCGCAACTGCTCGGCGCTGAAACGGGCGGCCTGGGCGGCCGGGGCTCCGTCGGGTGTACCCGACCAGGCCGGCAGCGCGGCCAGAACCGCGACCACTTGCCGGGGATGCTGCAGTGCCCACGCGGCGGACACCGCCGCTCCGATCGACACGCCGCCGGCGATGATCGGCCCCGACCGGGCTGCCGCATCGTCCAGCGCCGCGAGGTAACCGGCGATCAGGCCCTCGGGCCGGGGTGCGGGCGTGACCACGAGGGCGCCCACCTGCTGCAACGGCTGCCCGAACGCCCGGCGGATGTAGTCGTCGTCGGAGCCGGTCCCCGGCAGCAGGACAGCCGTGACGCGGTGCAGATCCACTGCCACCCCTTGATCGTTCCGGGAACTGCCAGCCACCCGGTAGGCAGGGCATGTGGCATTAGGTAATCAACAGGTCTACCGTAGCGGTCGCACACACATGAGGAGAGGGCATGGCTGCGCCGAAAGGGTATCTGCGTCGGCTGACTCGGCGGCTGACGGAAGATCTCGAACTGCAGGACGTTGAGGAGCTTTCCGACGAAGCCGCTAACACCGGTGCGCAGCGCGCGATCGACTGCCAACGTGGCCAGGAGGTCACCATGGTGGGGGTGTTGCGCAGCGTGGAGGCCAACGCCAAGGGCTGCGTGGGCGGTGTTCGAGCCGAGCTCTTCGACGGTACCGACACGGTGACCCTGGTCTGGCTGGGGCAGCGGCGAATCCCCGGAATCGACTCGGGTCGCACCCTGCGGGTGCACGGCCGACTCGGCAAGCTCGACAGCGGCTGTAAGGCGATCTACAACCCCCATTACGAAATCCAGCAGTGACAGGTGATTTCGACGCCCAGGGGCCGCAGCGGCTTCTGGATCAGATCGGCGGCGTGGCCGGGCTCATCTATTCGTCACTGCCGGTGGTGGTGTTCGTGCCCGTGTCCAGTGCCTTCGGAGTGCGCGCCGCCGTTTTCGCGGCGCTGGGCGTCGCCGCCGCCGTGCTGGTCTGGCGGCTGATCCGCCGGGAGTCCACCCAGCCGGCGATGTCGGGGTTCTTCGGGGTGGCCGTCTGTGCCCTGATCGCCTATCTGATGGGTGACTCCAAGGGGTATTTCCTGCTCGGCATCTGGACGTCGCTGGGGTGGGCGGTGGTGTTCGCCGGTTCGATACTGGTCCGCCGTCCCGCGGTCGGCTACATCTGGAGCTGGGCCAGCGGCCAGGGCTTGGCGTGGCGGGAGCTGCGCGCGGCGATCTACGCCTACGACATCGCCACCCTGGTGTGGGTGCTGGTGTTCGGCGCCCGCTTCGTGGTGCAGCGGTTGCTCTACAACGCCGACCAGACCGGCTGGCTGGGGGTGGCCCGCATCTCGATGGGCTGGCCGCTGACCGCGGTGGCGGCGCTGGTGACCTACCTGGCGGTCAAGTACGTGCAGCGGGCCGTGGATGACGCCCAGCCCGCGCCGGGCGCCGACCGCGAAAGCTCAGTGCGCGGGTAGCAGCAACTCGCGCAGTTCGTCCTCCACGCCGGCGGTCGCGACGAACAGCAGTTCGTCGCCGCCTTCGAGCGGCTCGTCGTCCTGTGGCACGATCACCCGCGTCCCACGCAGGATCGTCACCAGCGCGGCGTCGCGAGGCAGCGCGAGCTTACGCACCGGCTTGCCGCCCCACGGGGTGTCGTCAGGCAGGGTGATCTCCAGCAGATTGGCCTGGCCCTTGCGGAACTCCATCAGCCGCACCAGGTCACCGACTGCGACGGCCTCCTCGACCAGTGAGGCCAGCATGCGCGGGGTGGACACCGCCACGTCGACGCCCCAGGCGTCGGTGAACAGCCATTCGTTACGGGGATCGTTGACCCGGGCCACCACCCGCGGCACCGCGAACTCGGTCTTGGCCAACAGCGACAGCACCACGTTGGCCTTGTCGTCGCCGGTGGCGGCGATGACGACGTCGAAGGACTCCAGGTGCACCGACTCCAGCAGGCTCAGCTCGCAGGCGTCACCGAGGTGCCACTGCGCGTCCGAGATGTCCTCGACGTCGATGTGATCGGGATTGCGCTCGATCAACGTCACCTGATGGTCGCTGTCGAGCAGCTCACGGGCGATGGAACGGCCGACGGCTCCGGCCCCGGCCACCGCGACCTTCATTTGTCCAGATCCTCGCTGGGCGGCAGCGCGGCGATCGCGATGGACTCGGCGACTCGGCCGGACACCGCGACGATGTAGACCTGATCGCTGGCCTGGATGACCGTTTTGGGCTCGGGCAGGATCCCGGTGCCGAACCGGATCAAAAACGCCACCCGGGCGTTCACGGACGCCTCCAGATCGGTGACGGGGCGGCCGATCCAGTCCTCGTGCAGGACGACCTCGGCCACCGCCACCGTCCCGGTCGGGTCGCGCCACTTGGTGGTCTCGCTTTCGCGGGTCAACGCGTCGAGCAACCGGTCGGTGGTCCAGGGCACGGTGGCGATGGTGGGAATGCCCAGGCGCTCGTAGACCGCGGCGCGCTTGGCGTCGTAGATACGGGCGACCACCCGCGACACACCGAACGTCTCGCGGGCCAGCCGCGCCGCGATGATGTTCGAGTTGTCACCCGAGGACACCGCGGCGAATGCGCCCGCGTCCTCGATGCCGGCCCGCAGCAGCACGTCGCGGTCGAATCCCATGCCCAGCACCCGTTCGCCGTTGAATTCCGGGCTGAGGCGGTTGAACGCAGCGCTGTCACGATCGATGATGGCGACCTCGTGGCCGATCCGGGAAAGCCCGTCGGCGACCGAGGCGCCCACCCGGCCGCATCCCATCACAACTACCCGCACGCGCATGGTCCTTTCGTATTCGCTGAACGCTACCGGCACCGCCGCACTGGCTTACCCTTGGCTCTCGTGTCGAAGATTTCCACCGCCGCGCGCCGGTTGCTTCTGGGCCGGCCGTTCCGCAGCGACCGGCTCAGCCACACGCTGTTGCCCAAGCGCATCGCCCTGCCGGTGTTCGCCTCCGACGCGCTGTCCTCGGTGGCCTACGGACCCGAAGAGGTCTTCCTGGTGCTGTCGGTGGCGGGCATCACCGCCTACCGGATGACGCCCTGGGTGGGTCTGGCGGTGGCGTTCGTGTTCCTGACGGTGGTGGCCAGCTACCGCCAGAACGTGCACGCCTATCCCTCCGGTGGCGGCGACTACGAGGTGGTCACCACCAACCTCGGGGCCACCGCGGGGCTGACGGTGGCCAGTGCGTTGATGGTGGACTACGTCCTGACCGTTGCGGTTTCGATCTCGGCGGGGATCGCCAACATCGGTTCCGCGATTCCCTACATCGCCGAACACAAGGTCGCCTTCGCGGTGGGGACGGTCATCCTGGTCGCCGCGGCCAACCTGCGGGGCATCCGCGAGTCGGGGACCGCGTTCGCGATCCCTACGTATGCGTTCATGATCGGTGTGTTCGCCATGCTCGGCTGGGGGTTGTTCCAGATCTTCGCGCTGGGCCACCCGCTGCGCGCCGAGTCGGCGTCGTTCAAGATCCACTCGGCTCACGGTGAGGTCGTCGGCCTGGCACTGGTGTTCCTGGTGGCGAAGTCGTTCTCGTCGGGCTGTGCGGCACTGACCGGGGTGGAGGCGATCAGCAACGGCGTCCCGGCCTTCCGCAAGCCGAAGTCGCGCAACGCCGCCACCACCCTGCTGATGCTCGGGGTGATTGCGGTCACCCTCATGATGGGCATCATCGTGCTGGCCAGCGAGACCGGGGTGAAGATCGCCGCCCGCCCGCATGAGCAGCTGATCGGTGCGCCGGCCGACTACGACCAGAAGACCCTGCTGGCGCAGTTGGCCGAGACGGTGTTTCGTGGGTTCCCGCCCGGCCTGTGGATCATTGCCGGGGTGACGGCGCTGATCCTGGCGTTGGCGGCGAACACCGCGTTCAACGGATTTCCGGTACTGGGGTCGATCCTGGCCCAGGACTCCTACTTGCCGCGCCAGTTGCACACCCGCGGCGACCGACTGGCCTTCTCCAACGGCATCGTGTTCCTGGCGGTGGTGGCCATCACCTTCATCGTGGCGTTCGGCGCGGAGGTGACCGCGCTGATCCAGCTCTACATCGTGGGCGTGTTCGTCTCGTTCACGCTGAGCCAGATCGGCATGGTCATCCACTGGAACAGGTTGCTGCGCAGCGAGACCGACAGGTCAGCCCGGGTCAAGATGATTCGGTCGAGGGTGGTCAACACCATCGGCTTCATCGCCACCGGTTCGGTGCTGATCGTGGTGGTACTCACCAAGTTCCTGGACGGGGCGTGGATCGCGATCGTCGCGATGACGGTGCTCTACGCCCTGATGAAACTGATCCGCCGGCACTATGACGCGGTCAGTCAGGAGTTGGATGCGCAGACCGCGGCCGCCGCGGACGAGGCGGTGCTGCCGAGCCGCAACCACGCCGTGGTCCTGGTGTCCAAGCTGCACCTGCCGACCCGGCGCGCGCTGGCCTATGCGCGGGCGACGCGCCCGGACGCCCTGGAAGCCATCACCGTCAGCGTCGACGACGCCGAGACCCGAAAGCTGGTGCGGGACTGGGAGGAAAGTGACATCACGGTGCCGCTCAAGGTGATCGCCTCGCCCTATCGCGAGGTCACCCGCCCGGTGCTCGACTACGTCAAACGCATCAGCAAGGAGTCCCCGCGTACGGTGGTGACCGTCTACATCCCCGAGTATGTAGTGGGCCACTGGTGGGAACACGTGCTGCACAACCAGAGTGCGCTGCGCCTGAAGACCCGGCTGCTGTTCATGCCACAGGTGATGGTGACCTCGGTGCCCTGGCAGCTGAACTCCTCGGAGCGGCGCAAGGTGCTCACCCCGCACCACGCGCCCGGCGACACCCGACGAGGATTCATGGAGTGAGCGATCAAGAACTGACCCTGGTCACCGAGGCGCCGGCGAACGGCGGCAGTTGCGTGGCCCGCCATGACGGCCGGGTGATCTTCGTGCGTTACGCGCTGCCCGGCGAGCGGGTGCGGGCGCGCATCACCGCGCAGCGGGGCTCGTACTGGCACGCCGAGACCATCGAGGTGCTCGATCCCGCGGACGGCCGGGTGCCCTCGCTGTGCCCGATCGCCGGGGTGGACGGTGCTGGGTGCTGCGACCTGGCGTTCGCCGACCCGGCGGTGGCGCGCGGACTCAAGGGCGAGGTGGTCGCCAACCAGCTGGCCCGGCTCGGCGGGCATCAGTGGCAGGGCGCGGCAGAATCCCTCGGGGACGACGGCGCCACCGGTTGGCGAAGCCGGGTCCGGTTGGAGGTCGGCGCCGACGGGCGGGCCGGGTTCCACCGCTATCACAGTGATGAGCTGGTCTGTGACCTGCGTTGCGGGCAGCTGCCGGCCGGGATGATCAAGGGCCTGGCCGAGCAGACCTGGCGGTCAGGCGACCACCTGCACGTGGTGGCCGACGACGACGGCGTCCGGCATGTGGTGAGCACCGGGCGTGATCATCGACCGCAGGTCATCGAGGGCGACTATCACGCCACCCAGTGGGTCGGGCGGCGCCGCTGGCAGATCCCGGTCACCTCGTTCTGGCAGGCGCATCGGCGGGCGGCCGCGCTCTACAGCGACCTGGTGGCGCAATGGGCGCAGGCCGAGGCCGGGATGACCGCATGGGACCTCTACGGTGGGGCCGGGATCTTCGCCGCGGCGCTGGCCGAGGCGGTGGGGGAGTCGGGCAAGGTGATCAGCGCCGACACGTCCCGCGCCGCAACCGGTGCCGCCCGGGTCGCGCTGGCAGACCTGCCGCAGATCTCGGTGCGCACCGACTCGGTGCGCCGGGTCTTGGCCGACGCGCAGTCCGGTGCCGATGTCGCCGTGCTGGACCCGCCGCGTGCCGGGGCCGGGCGCGAGGTGATCGAGGCGCTGGCCGCCGCGGACGTGCCACGCATTGTGCACATCGGTTGTGAGGCGGCCTCGTTCGCCCGCGACATCGGCCTGTATTGCGGAAGCGGGTATGCCGTGGAGCAGATCCGGGTGTTCGACGCGTTCCCGCTTACCCACCATGTGGAGTGCGTGGCGCTGCTGACCCGCTGACGGGGCGCTCAGCCGAACACGAAGTAGCGCAACCACAGATACAGCGCTGCCAGCGCGACCGAGACCGCGGTGACCACGATGCCCTTGCGGGTGAACTCCCAGAACGTGATGGGATTTCCTGCGCGACGGGCGATTCCGAGCATCACCACGTTGGCGCTGGCACCCACCGCGGTGAGGTTGCCGCCGAAGTCGGCCCCGAGCGCCAGCGCCCACCACAGTGCGTCCGGGTGCAGGTCGTTGGGAAGTGTGGTGCTCAGCTCGGCCACGATCGGAGTCATGGTGGCGACATAGGGGATGTTGTCGATGATCCCGGACACCGGTGCAGAGACACCGAGGATTCCCAGCGTGGTCAGTACCGCGTTGCCACCGGTGATGTCGGTGGCGGCCCGGGCCAGGGCGCCGATCGCACCGGTGTCCACCAGCGCACCGACCATCACGAACAGGCCGGCGAAGAACAGCAACGTCTCCCACTCGACGCCCGACAGGTAGTCCTCGCGGTCCATCTTGGAGATCACGATCAGTACGCCGGCTCCCAGCAGTGCGACCACAGACGGTTCCAGGTGCAGTGCCCCGTGACCCAGAAATCCGACGAAAACCGCGGCCAGCACCACGCCGCACTTGATCAGCAGACCGCGATCGCGGATCGCCTCGCGTTCCTCGAGTGCCATCACGTCGGCGACCCGGTCGGCCTCGACGCCGAACGATCCCGGAAACAGCCAACGCAGCATGACGATGAACACGACCAGCACGATGGCCACGATCGGCATCAGGTGAATCAGAAACGCGTTGAATGTCAACCCGGCTCGGCTGGCGATGATGATGTTGGGCGGATCGCCGACCAGGGTGGCGGCGCCGCCGATGTTGGAGGCGAACACTTCGGCCATCAGAAACGGTGCGGCGCTGATGTCGAGGCGGTCGCAGACCAACAGGGTGACCGGGGCGATCAACAGCACGGTGGTGACGTTGTCCAACAGTGCCGAGGCCACCGCGGTCACCAACACCAGCAGGATCATGATCCGCAGCGGAGAACCGTTGGCGCGCTTGGCAGCCCAGATCGCGATATATTCGAACACCCCGGTCTGGCGGAGCACGCTGACGATGATCATCATGCCCAGCAGCAGGAAGATGACGTCCCAGTCGATCCCGGTCGTGTGCGAATAGAAGATGTCGTTGGACGAAATCACGGGCAGGATGACGACGGCAGCTGCGCCGGTCAGCGCCACCAGGGTCTTGTTGACCCGGTCAGCAGCGATGAACGCGTAGGCGATCAGGAAGACCGCTACCGCGAAATAGGCCATCCGCGGGGTCAGGCCTTCAGCGCTGCGGCCAGCAGACTCGACGCGGTAATCACGCCGTGCAGCTTACCGTCCTTGACGACGGCGACCAGCGGGCTGCGCATCCTGGCCATGGTGGAGGCGACTTCGATCAGGGTGTCGGCGGCGCCGGCGGACGGCACATCATGCTGGTGTTCAGGCAAAACATCGCGCACCGTCTTGCCGTGCAGTTTCTCGGCGACCCGATCGGCCGCGGTCTCGCTGAGCACCCCGGCCAGCGACGGATCGTCCTGCACGTAGCCCGGCACGATGAAGCGCACTACCTGGGAGGCCGGCAGTACCGCGTAGGGCTTGCCCGCGGAGTCCGTGACGACAAGGCCGGGCAACCGGTGTTGGGCCAACAACCTGGCCGCGTCCAAGGCGTCGGAGTCGATGGTCACCACGGGGAATTCCTCGGCGATCTCCTCAGCGTGCATATGACGACCATACGGTGAGCACCTCTGGTCATGCGTAGACTGGCCGGATGCTTGAAGGGATCCGCGGCCCCGCCGATCTGCAGCACCTCTCGCAGGAGCAACTGACCGATCTGGCAGCCGAGATCCGGGAGTTCCTGATCCACAAGGTCGCCGCGACCGGCGGGCATCTGGGGCCCAATCTGGGTGTGGTGGAGCTGACGCTGGCGCTGCACCGGGTGTTCGACTCGCCGCACGACCCGATCGTCTTCGACACCGGGCACCAGGCCTATGTGCACAAGATGCTCACCGGGCGCGCCCCGGACTTCGGCACCCTGCGCAAGAAGGGCGGGCTGTCGGGGTATCCCTCGCGCGCCGAGAGTGATCACGACTGGGTGGAATCCAGCCACGCCAGCTCCGCGCTGTCCTATGCCGACGGACTGGCCAAGGCCTTCGAGCTGACCGGGCACCGCAACCGGCACGTCGTCGCCGTCGTCGGCGACGGGGCACTGACCGGCGGCATGTGCTGGGAGGCGCTGAACAACATCGCGGCGGGCCGCCGGCCGGTGGTGGTGGTGGTCAACGACAACGGCCGCAGCTACGCACCCACCATCGGAGGCTTCGCCGACCACCTGGCCGCGTTGCGGCTGCAGCCCGCCTACGAGCGGCTGCTGGAGCGGGGCCGCTCTGCGGTGCGTGGCATGCCGGTGGTCGGGGAGTTGGGCTACCAGGTGATCCACAGCGTCAAGGCGGGCCTCAAGGACGCGCTGGCACCGCAGGCGCTCTTCACCGACCTGGGCCTGAAGTATCTGGGCCCGATCGACGGTCACGACGAGGCCGCCGTGGAGTCCGCGCTGCGGCGTGCACGCGGTTTCGGCGGGCCGGTGATCGTGCACGTGGTCACCCGCAAGGGCAAGGGCTACGGCCCCGCCGAGAACGACGAGGCCGAGCAGATGCACGCCTGCGGCGTGATTGACCCGCTCACCGGCTACGCCACCGAAACCTCGGGACGTGGCTGGACGTCGGTGTTCTCCGACGCGCTCATCGAGTACGGCGCCAAGCGCCGCGACGTCGTCGCGATCACCGCTGCGATGCCCGGTCCCACCGGGCTTGCGGCATTCGGCCAGCGCTTTCCGGACCGGATGTTCGACGTCGGGATCGCCGAGCAGCATGCGGTCACCTCGGCGGCCGGCCTGGCCATGGGCGGCCTGCACCCGGTGGTGGCGGTGTACTCGACGTTCCTCAACCGTGCGTTCGATCAGGTGATGATGGACGTGGCGCTGCACAGGCTGCCGGTCACGCTGGTGCTGGATCGCTCCGGGGTCACCGGGCCCGACGGCGCCAGCCACAACGGTATGTGGGACCTGTCGATTCTGGGCATCGTGCCGGGCATGCGGGTGGCCGCGCCCCGTGACGGTTCCCGATTGCGCGAGGAACTGGCCGAGGCGCTGGATGTCAACGACGGACCCACCGCGCTGCGGTTCCCCAAAGGCGATGTGGGCGAGGACATTCCCGCCGTCGAGCGGCGTGGCGGGGTGGATGTGCTCGCGGTACCGGCCGACGAGTTGCCCGCCGATGTGCTGCTGGTAGCGGTCGGTGCGTTCGCGCCGATGGCGCTGGCGGTCGCCAAGCGGCTGCGCAACCAGGGGATCGGCGTGACGGTGATCGACCCGCGTTGGGTGCTGCCGGTGCCCGCGGTGATCACCGAGCTGGCCGCCGCCCACAAATTGGTGGTCACCTGCGAGGACAACGGGGTCGCCGGTGGCGTCGGCTCGGCGGTGTCGGCGGTGCTGCGGGCCTCCGATATCGACGTCCCGTGCCGCGATATCGCTCTGCCGCAACGTTTCTACGACCATGCCTCGCGGGGCGAGCTGTTGGCCGAGGTCGGCCTGACCGCGCAGGACGTCGCCCGTCAGGTCACCGGCTGGGTGGCGGCGATGAGCGCCTGCAACTGCATCGAAGAGGCCAGCGAGCACCTCGACGAACACCGCGAGTAGGTCGCCGGTCCCGTTAGGTGATGGGCGGCCAGATCTTGTCGAACAACCACGCGAACACGAACGTGTAGACGAGGAAGAACACCAGCAGGCCGACCTCGAGGCTGAACGCCTGCATCAGTGAAACCCGCAGTGTCGCCGCCACGATCGGCAACAACAGCACGACCAGCCCACCTTCGAAGCCGACGGCGTGCACCATCCTCCGGAGCACCGTGCGGGTTTGCGAAACCTGGCGTCGCTCCCACATCTCGAACAGGGTGGTCCAGACGTAGTTCCACACCACCGCGACCGTGGATGCCGCCACGGCCACGACTCCAGAGCTGCCGCCGCCGAATCCGAGAACGACAAGGCCCCCGGTGGTGAGTGCAACAGCGATCAGCTCGTAGCTGATGACGTAGATGATCCGGCGAAAAGCAGGTGACACTCAACTGCCGCCGAGAGCCTGGGCCAGCACCGGCACGGCCAGCTCACGCTGCCATTCCCGCGCGCCGCCGTCGATCAGGAACGCCTCGATCACGGCCGCGGCGTCGCCGGTCGGGGGTTTCCAGTCCCAGCACAGGCGGCGCACCAGGTCGGGGGTGAGCAGGTTCTCGGTCGGCACCGTCACCTGTTCGGACAGTTCGCCCAGCGCCAGGCGGGCGGCCTCCAGCCGGGCGGCGGCCTCGGGTTTGCGCCGTGACCAGCGCGATGCCGGCGGGGGACCGGTGTTGGACTCGACGGCCTCCGGCGGATCCGGATTGTCACGGGCGGCGGCCAGCGCCCCCAGCCAGGTGGCTGCGCTGCGCCGCTGCTTGGGCCCGCTGAACACCGGCAGCGCGATCAGGTCCTCCACCGTGGTGGGGTTGGCCATGGCGGCGGCGACGATCGCCGAGTCGGGCAGGATGCGCCCGGGCGCGATATCGCGGCGCTGGGCGATCTGGTCGCGTACCAGCCAGAGCTCGCGCACCGCTGCCAGGCCGCGCTGGTCACGCACCTTGTGGATTCCCGACGTGCGGCGCCACCGGTCGCGCCGGGTCGACGTGGCGATGTCGGTGACCCGAAGATGATTGAATTCCTGTGCCGCCCAGTCGGTTTTACCCTGATTCGTCAGCACCTCGGCAATCGCATGACGCAGTTCGATGAGCACCTCGACGTCCAGTGCGGCGTAGTTGAGCCAGTCTTGGGGAAGCGGGCGTTTCGACCAGTCGGCAGCACCGTGGCCCTTGGCCAGACCCAGCCCCAGCAGGCGCTGCACCATCGCGGCGAGGTTGACCCGGTCGAAACCGGCCAGTCGCCCGGCCAGTTCGGTGTCGTAGAGCGCCTTGGGCCACATGCCGACGTCGGACAGGCAGGCCAGATCCTGGTCGGCGGCGTGCAGAATCCATTCGTCGTCGTCGAGCACCTCGGCGACCGGGCGCAGCAGTGCCGCCGGGTCCTCGCCGGCGTCGACCGGGTCGATCAGTACGGTGCCGGCGCCGGCACGCCGAATCTGGATCAGGTAGGCCCGATTCGAGTAGCGGAACCCAGATGCCCGCTCGGCGTCCACCGCGAACGGGCCCCGGCCACCGGCCAGCAGGTCGGCGGCGGCGCGGATCTGCGCCGGCGTGACCGACACCTCCGGTACCCCGTCGGCCGGACATTGCAGCGGCGTCGGCTCGGGCTCCTCGGGCTCCTCGGGTGCCGGTTCGGTGATCTGCTCTGACATCTCAGACGCGGGTTCGCGAGCTCAGGTCGGTGATCCCGACCGGTGGCAGGCCCGCGGCGTGTTCGAGGACTTCGCAGAACGCCTGCACGTGCGTCCCCAGTTCTGGGGTGGTCGCCGTCCAGGACGCCCGCAGCTCCAGCTGGTGCCCGCGGGGCGGGCCGGAGATGTCGCCGTAGCGCACCGAGGTGGTCGCGGTGACGGTGCCGCCCAGCGCGGTGACGTGCTCGGTGCGGGACCCCAACGCCTCGACCAGCCAGCTCCATGCCACTTCGGGCAACAGTGGATCGATCGCCTCGTTGTGGTCCAGGTCGGCCTGGATGAACGCCACCAGCCGCATGGTGCCATCCCAGGCGTCGGTGCCGTCGGGGTCGTAGAGCAGGATCAGCCGGCCGAACGCGTCGCCGTCGGAGTTCTCCGGGATGAGGTCGGTCTCGGGGTGCTTGACCTCGGCGCCCAGTGCGTAGCTGTAGGGCGCCAGCCGCTGGGGCGGACGGATCGGGCCCAGTTCGATCTCGGACCGCACCGTCGCCGCGTGCATGGTCGCCACCGCTTCACGAAAGGGGGCAGGCTCGGCTGATGTCACGGATGCCGCTCCTTTAACTCATCGCTGTGTGTCGCATTGACAGCCAGCGGCCGACCCCCAGATGCTGATGCGCACCGCAGCGCCGCGGGTCGCCTGACCTCACGCTAACCCCCGGCGCCTGTCGGTGTGAACAGGCGCGCCGACTGTCACCGTCGGTTCGGCGAGGCTCGCCGGAGTTGGCCCGGAGGGACGGCGGAGGCGAGGGGAGGCCGGGACCGCGGTCATCGAACGCCGCATCAAAACCGGCACCGTACCGCCTGCCCGGGCAGGCATGGCAGCATTGAGCACGATGAGTGCCCGTCGTGAACTGCCCGATTCCCCCTACCTCAACGCCGCCACCGGCCGGACACCGAGCCGTGTTCCGGTGTGGATGATGCGGCAGGCCGGCAGGTCCCTCCCGGAATATCGGGCGTTGCGCGCACAGCACAGCATGCTGTCGGCCTGCTTCGATCCCGAGCTGGTCTGTGAGATCACCCTGCAGCCGGTGCGCCGGCACGACGTCGACGCCGCCATCCTGTTCTCCGACATCGTGGTCCCGCTGCGCGCAGCTGGGGTGGACCTGGACATCGTTCCTGACGTCGGACCCGTGATCGCCGACCCGGTACGCACCGCCGCCGACATCGCCGGGCTCCCGCCGCTGGAGCCCCAGCGGGTGACCGCGGTTGCCGAAGCGGTGTCGTTGCTGGTGGCGGCTCTCGGTGAAGTGCCGCTGATCGGCTTCGCAGGGGCGCCGTTCACCCTGGCGTCCTACCTGGTCGAGGGTGGGCCGAGCCGGACCCATGCCCGCACCAAGGCGATGATGCTGGCCGACCCCCACAGCTGGCACGAATTGATGACCCGGCTCACCGACCTGACCATCGCGTTTCTAACCGTGCAACTCGACCACGGCGTGGACGCCATCCAACTGTTCGACTCCTGGGCCGGAACCCTGTCGCTGGCCGACTACCGCGCCTTCGTGCTGCCACACAGCTCCCGGGTGTTCGCCACGCTCGCCGACCGGGATGTGCCGATGACGCACTTCGGGGTCCAGACCGCCGAGCTGCTCGGGGCCATGGCAGAAGCCGGTGCCACCGTGGTCGGGGTGGACTGGCGCACGTCGCTGACCGCTGCCGCCGCCCGGGTCGGCGCCGGCACCGCACTGCAGGGCAACCTCGACCCGGCCGTGCTGCTGGCGGGCTGGCCGGTGGTCGAGCGGGCCGCCCGCGCAGTCGTCGACGACGGCCGGGCCGCGGTCGCCGCCGGAGCCCGCGGGCACGTGTTCAACCTCGGGCACGGCGTGCTGCCAGACTCCGACCCCGGCATCCTCACCGATCTGGTCTCGTTGGTCCATACGTTGTGACAGCTTCGTATTGCGTTGTCGGAGGCGGTATCTCCGGTTTGGCCGCCGCCCACCGGCTGCGTGCGACGCTCGGTGGCGCCGTCGACATCACCGTCTTCGAGCCGGCTGAGCGGCTCGGCGGGGTGCTGCGCACGGAGAGCCTCGGTGGCATCCCGATGGACGTCGGTGCCGAGGCGTTCATCGCGCGCCGACCCGAAGTGCCCGCTCTGTTGGCGGAGCTGGGCCTGGCCGATCGGCAGCGCAGCACCACCGGGGTACGGCCACTGCTCTACAGCGGCCGGCGGCTGCATCCGTTGCCGCCGGGCACGCTGAGCGGCATTCCGTCGTCGCCGGGATCGATGGCCGGCCTGGTCGACGCCGAGACGCTGGAACGCATCGCCGGTGAACCGGCCCGGCCGCTGGCGTTCGAACCGGGCAGCGACCCGGCGCTGGGTGCGCTGGTGGCCGACCGGTTCGGCGAGCAGGTGGTGGCCCACTCGGTCGATCCGTTGATAGGCGGGGTGTACGCGGGATCGGCGGCCACCGTCGGGCTGCGCTCGGCGGTGCCCGGCCTGGCCACCGCGCTGGACGCCGGCGCCCCCAACCTCACCGAGGCGGTGCGGCGGGCCCTGCCGGCGACCAGCAGCGCACCGGTGTTCGGCGCCATCGACGGTGGTTACCAGGTGCTGATCGACGCCCTGGCGCGCAGCAGCGGACTGCGTTGGATCCAGTCGGCGGTGACGCAGATCGACCCGGTCGGCGACGGCTGGCAGCTACGCGATTCGGCCGGCGGCGTCCATCGTGCCGACCGGGTGGTGATGGCCGTGCCGGCCCATGTGCTGGCACGGGTCGCGACCGGGTTCGCGCCCGTCGCCGCGGCAGCGGCCAGCCGGATCGACCATGCGTCATCGGTGGTCGTCGCGATGGCGGTGCCCGCCGGGGCGGCGTTACCGGACAACTCCGGGGTGCTGGTCGCCACCGGGGAGCGGTTACACGCCAAGGCGATGACCCTGACCTCGCGCAAATGGGGCAGCCGGGGCCACGGCGGCAAGGTGGAGTTGCTGCGGCTGTCGTTCGGCCGGTTCGGCGACTCCCGCATCCGGGCCTCTGACGGCCAGCTGGTCACCTGGTCGGTGCAGGACATCGAAGCCGTCTTCGGGGTCGTGGTGGATCCGGTCGAGGTGCGGGTGCAGCGCTGGTCTGCGGCGATGCCGCAATACCGGTCCGGGCATGCGGCGCTGGCCACCACGCTGCGGGCCGGACTGCCTCCGACGGTGGCCGTGGCGGGAAACTTCCTGGACGGTATCGGGGTGCCGGCGTGCATCGCGGCGGCCGATCGGGCGGTGGCGGCCGTGATCAGTGCCACCCCGGCGCCCTAGAGCCTTTTACGACGACCCGTGGCAGCATATGGGCCATGGCGCACCTCGATTATGACAAGTTGAATTCCACCATCCGCTACGTGATGTTCTCGGTGTTCTCGGTTCGTCCTGGAGTGCTCGATGACGGGGCGATCAGCCGCTCCGAGGTGGCCGACCAGGCCGCTACCTTCCTCAAACAGCAGGAGGAGCGCGGCGTGGTGGTCCGCGGTGTCTATGACATCGCGGGCATGCGTGCCGACGCGGATTTCCTGATCTGGACCCATGCCGAGCGGGTCGAGGACCTGCAGGCGGCCTACTCCGAATTCCGGCGCACCGCGCTGGGCCGGGCCAGCAGCCCGGTCTGGAGCAACGTCGGGCTGCACCGGCCTGCGGAGTTCAACAAGAGTCACGTCCCGGCGTTCATCGCCGGTGAACCGGCGGGTGCCTACCTGTGCCTGTACCCCTTCGTGCGCTCGCACGAGTGGTATGTCCTGCCCGAAGAGGACCGCCGCCGGATGCTGCATGAGCACGGGATGGCCGCCCGGCCGTACAAGGAGGTCCGCGCCAACACCGTGCCCGCGTTCGCACTCGGGGACTACGAGTGGTTGCTCGCCTTCGAGGCGCCCGAACTGCACAGCATCGTCGACCTGATGCGCGACCTGCGCAACACCGAGGCCCGCCTGCACGCCCGCGAGGAGACCCCGTTCTTCACCGGCCCGCGAGTTGAGATCGAGCAGCTGGTCGCCTCCCTGCCATGACGGGAAGCTCGGACGCCGAACGCTTCGAGGAGATCTACCGCACCGATCTGACCACCCAGGGACTGCCTGCGGCGACACCCTGGGACATCGGCGGACCGCAACCGGCGGTGCGCCGGCTGGTCGCCCTGGGTGCGATCCGGGGTGCGGTGCTCGACCCCGGCACCGGCCCGGGACACCACGCGATCCACTTCGCCCAGAACGGTTGCACCGCAACGGGTGTCGACGTGGCGGAGACGGCCATCGACCGTGCCCGCGCCAACGCACGGGCGGCCGGGGTGTCGGTGGACTTCCAGGTCGGGGATGCCAAGACCCTCGACGGCTTCACCGACTGCTTCGACACCGTGGTCGACACCGCGTTCTACAACACCTTCGGCGGCCAGGCTCAGCAGTACTATCTGCGGGCGCTGCATCGGGCTACCAGGCCGGGGGCCCGGCTGTTCATGATCGAGGCCGCCGACTACAACATCAACGGATTCTTCATGCCGCCGGCGATGTCGGCCGAGGAGCTGCGAACCGGGCTACCGGCAGGCGGCTGGCGGATCGACTATCTGGGGCCGACCAGCTACCTGGTCAATGTCAGTGCGGCCCGGTTCGCCGCGCAGGTGCAGGAGAATCCGGCTGCCCCGCCCCGGATCCGGGCGATCGCCGATCGACTGGCGGTCATCGAACCGCTGATGGACGGCCAACTGGCGCACGCCCCGTTCTGGGAGATCCACGCCACCCGAATCGACTGATCTCAGGACTCCGGCACCAGCCGCAGGCAGATGGAATTTATGCAGTACCGCTGGTCGGTCGGGGTGGGGTAGCCCTCGCCTTCGAAGACGTGCCCCAGGTGGCTGTGGCAGGACGCGCACAGCACCTCGGTGCGGCGCATCCCCAGCGAGTCATCGGAGCGCAGGATCACCGCGTCGGAGTCCGCCGGGTCGAAGAACGACGGCCAACCGCAGTGCGAGTGGAATTTCTCGGTGCTGCGGAACAATTCGGCGCCGCAGGCCCGACACTCGTAGGCGCCTTCGGTGGTGGTGTCGGTGTACTCGCCGGTGTTCGGCGGCTCGGTGCCGGCGCGGCGCAGCACCGCGAACTCGTCGGGGGTCAGCTTCGCGCGCCACTCGTCGTCGGTGAGCGACACCTTGGGAGAGGTCATGCCTCCACGTTAGCCTTCGCCGGCTTGGCGGCCAGCCACGCGGGATCGATGCCGTCATCCAGGCGACCCTGCTCCTTGGCGTCCAGGTAGCGGTAGCACAGCACGGTGGTGATCACGATCAGCAGCAGCGACCAGCCGTAGGTGATCTTGAGGTAGTCCAACGGCCGGCCGACATTCATCCACCGGAAGATCAACCACTTGTCCAGGGTCATGAAACCGTAGATGCCCAGCCACGCCGGCCAGTTGCGCAGCACCGAATTCGGCAGTACCACCGTCATCAGGAACGGGAACAGCACGATCGAGTAGTAGCCCTGGCCCAACGACAGCACCAGGAACGACGTCGTCAGCAGCACTCCCGAGGAGGTCAGCATCCAGAACCGCGGGTCGCGGGTGCGCGAGTAGCGGTACAGCAGCCACAGGCTCACAGCGGCCAGCAGCGTGAAGCCCACCCGCATGAACAGGATCAGCGCGGGCGGCAGGCCGAAGAACATCCCGTTGCCCAGGATCGAGGAATTGAAGTAGTCGCGGGTGCCCATGATGTAGGGCACCGTCTGGGTGAAGTAGCTGGTCGGGTCGCTGGCCAGCGGGAACGCCACCAGGTTGAACAGCACCGGTACCGCGATCGCTCCGACGAACGGCCGCCACTGCCGGCTCAGCAGTGGCAGCAGCAGCAGCGGTGCCAGCACCGGCTTGACCACCAGGGTCACTCCGATCGCCACCCCGGCCCACCACTGCCGGCTGGTCCGGGCGTCGAGCAGCCAGCACAGATACAGCACCTCGGCCAGCAGGATCACACCGTTGATGTTGGTGAACACCAGTGTGCTGCTGACACTTTCGGTGAGGAACATGGTGGCCAGCAGCGCCGGCGCGGCCACCGAGCTCAGTCCGAATCCGAACATCCGCAACAGCAGATAGGCGGCGAGCACGATCGCGACGGTGTTGGCGGCGATGAAGGTGTAGCGCGACAGGGTCTCGGGCAGGAACCCGAACGGCGACATCAGCAGGGTGCCGCCGGGGGAGTACAGGTAGTGCGGGTCGACGTAGTCGAAATGCTCGTTGTAGATGTCCAGGCCGTGGCGGAAGTTCAGCACCGCCCGGTACACCGGCTTGAAGTCGTCGGTGATGTTGCCGTTCAGCGGAAGCACCACCGCGCGATGGATCAGCGACATGATGGCCACCGGCCACAGCACCGAACGCAGCACGGTCGCGGTGCTCGGTGCGCTGGTGGGCGGCCGGAAGGCGGCCGATAGTGCGGTGCTCACCCGGTTTGCAATGGAGTCGGCTGCGCTCACCTGCGCACCGTACACCGAGGCGATATCAGGCCGGGCAGAAGACGTCGGTGTCGGGAAGTTTGCCGCTGTCGAGATAGCCGATCAACGGTGTCAGGGTGCACGCGGAGTACACCGCCGCGCCGTGCCCGGTGCCCTGCCACATCACCCGCTTGCTGGTGGTCCCGGCGTTGATGACCGCTGCGGCGGTGGCCGCCACGCCCTCCTCGCCGACGATCGGATCGTTCTGCGCCCCGAGCAGCAGCACGTCGATCTTGAGGTCCTTCGGCGGCTCCGGGGCGCTGCTGCTCGGCCAGCTCAGGCACTGCGCCATGTCGAGTGCGCCGACCACGCCGAACTGCGGGTAGAGCTTGCCCCAGGCGACCACCAGTTCGCGGATCCGGTCGGGGGTGGGCCGGTTGAGGGCGTCGGCGCACACGTTGACGAAGTGGCCGTCGGTGCCGACCGTGCCTTGGGCGCGGTTGATGAGGTTGTTCAGCAGGTTGGCGTCGCCGGAATTCGCCGCCGCCAGGGCTTTGCCCAGTTCATTGGTGTTGCTGACCCGGTCTCCGCTGGGGTAACCCAGCGCGGTGACGATGGCCTGGGTGACCGCGGCAGCCGACGGCCCGCTCGGACTGCGTGCCGACCGCGCGGAGTCCAGGACCGCGTTGATCGCACCCTTCGGGTCGGGCGCCAGCGGGCAGTTGATCGCGATGCACTGGGCGGTGAAGGCCTCCAACGCCGCCTCCTCGCCCTTGATCCGCTGCTCGGCCGCGGCTTCGGCGGCCACCCCGAGCGCAATCGGTGAATCAAGCGCGAGCCGGGCCACCTTGCCGGGGTGGGAGCCGGCGTAGGCGAGCGCGATCTGGGCGCCGTTGCCGATCCCCATCAGCGCCAGTGCCGGAACGTCGAAGATGCTGCGCAGCCGTTCCAGGTCGGTGGCGGCGTGGATGTTGTCGTAGGACGATTCGCCGGGCGAGATGGCGTCGGTGCAGTCGGTGGTGGCCTCGATCACGACGGTGCCCAGGTTGGCGACCGGGTCGTCACCGGGGGAGAACTGCGCCTGGTTCCACATCGTGTCGCGCTGCACGCGGTTGCGGCAGTCGACCGGGCTCGACAGCCCGGTCCCGCGCCGGTCCACGGCGAGGATCGGGTGGCTCTTGAGCACGTCCGCGCCGGACCGGGCCAGCCAGACCGGGAGCTGCTGTGACGACGGCATGTCCCAGCCGGTGGTGAACACGATCGGCCCGGCGTCGGGCGGGGTCTGCACCGATCGGGCCCGCACCACGCCGATGCTGATCGCCGAGGAACCCCCGCCGAGCGGGTCGACGTCGGCGTCATAGCTCGAACAGTCCAGCCGAACTCCCGGGGTGGCGGGGACCGCGGCGTCACCGAACAGCCGTGCCGTGCAGTCACGCCAGCCCAGGTCGTTCTTGGGGGCCTCGATCGGCGGCGGCCCGGCCTGGTCCGAGGTGGATTCGGGCTGTCCCTGCGGCCCGGCACCGGAGTTGGTGGCAAAGCGTGGGTCGGCCGCCAGGCCGGGGGCGCAGCCGGCCAACGTCACCGCCACCGGCAAGAAGGCCGCGAGCGCGATCGTGGCGAACCCGGTGTGCCGACTCATGACAGTCACCTTATAGGCGCGTGCTTTTGACGTAGCGGCTGTAGAGGTAGCCGGCCTCGTCGCTGAGCAGATGTGCGCGGTGCATCGGGGTCCTCTGTTCGCCGGCACCCGTGGCGATACGTCGGGCCAGACCCCCGACCAGGTACGGCGCCACGGTCAGGCACAGCTCGTCGAGCAGATCGGCTTCGATGAACGAATCCAGCAGACTCGGGCCGCCTTCGGTGAGCACCCGATGCTGGCCGCGATGGGCCAGCGCGCTCAGTACCTCGGCCACGTCGACCCGCGTGGTGTCGGCGCCCGAGCAGGCCAGCACCTCGGCGCGTCCGGCCAGCCGCCGCGCCGTGTCGTCGGCGGCCGAGGCGCTGGTGAGCACCAGTGGCGGCAGTTCGGTTTCGGTGAACACCCGCAGGTCGCGGTCCAGGCGCCCGGAACCGGAGACGATCGCCAGCCGGGGTACCTCGGTCTGGCCGCGGTCCCGGCGACGCTGACGTTCGGCGACGCCCAGGTGGGCGCCGCCGTAGTTCTCGACCCGGATTGTGCCGGCTCCGACGACGATGATGTCGGCCAGCGTCCGCAGCAGGGTGAACACGCTGCGGTCGCCCGGTCCGGCCAAGCCGCCGGAGGTGCCCGACATGGTCGCGCCGCCGTCGATGCTGCTGATGAAGTTGGCCCGCACCCAGGGGCGGGACTCTTCGGGGTAGGCGTAGAGCTCGGCGAGCTCGGTGTCGTCGACGGGGGCCGTGGAGCCCAACCGCATGAAACCCAGATCGTCACTCAGGTCGGACATGCCCTCGATTGCACCATGTGGCTACAGTTCCTGCGTGCCCAATCCCGCTGTAGCTTCCGTCGACCACCTGGTGGACCGGCATCCCGCGGTCTCGCCGGAGCTGTTGATCGCACAGCTCATGCCGCCGCCGACGTTTGCCGGCGCCAGCTTCGACAGCTACCGGCCCGACCCGGCGCAGCCCACCCAGGCGGCGGCCGTGGCGTCGTGCACCGCGTTCTGCGGGCAGGCACTGACCCGGCGGGCCGGTCGGCGCAAGCTGCTCGGCAAGCGTGAGGTGCTGCCCGGTGTCGGTCTCTACCTCGACGGTGGGTTCGGGGTCGGAAAGACCCACCTGCTGGCCTCGATCTACCGCCGGATCACCGACAGCGCCGAGGACGGCGCGGTGCATGCCACGGCGTTCGCCACCTTCATGGAGCTGACTCAGCTGGCCGGGGTGTTCGGATTCACCGAGTGCATCGAGCTGCTCGGCGGCTACACCGTGGTGTGCATCGACGAATTCGAACTCGACGACCCGGGCAACACCACTTTGGTGTCACGGCTGCTGTCGGAACTGGTGGCGCGTGGGGTGTCGATTGCGGCCACCTCCAACACCCTGCCCGATCAACTCGGCGAGGGGCGGTTCGCGGTCCAGGACTTCCTGCGTGAGATCAGTGCGCTGGCAAGCATTTTCACCTCGGTGCGGGTCGACGGTCCGGACTATCGGCACCGCGACCTGCCGCCGGCACCCGAACCGCCGTCGGCCCAGCGGGTTGCGCAGCTCGCCGCGGCGCGGCCCGGTGCCACGCTGGACGACTTCGACGCCCTGTGCGCGCACCTGGCGACCATGCATCCCTCGCGGTATCTGACCCTGATCAACGGCGTCACCGGTGTGTTCCTGACCGGGGCGCACCCGATCGATGACCAGAACGTCGCGCTGCGACTGGTGGCGCTGACCGACCGGCTCTACGACGCGGGCACTCCGGTGGTGGCCTCGGGGACCAAACTGGACGCAATCTTCAGCGCGGAGATGCTGGCCGGCGGCTACCGCAAGAAGTATCTGCGGGCCACCTCGCGGCTGCTGGCGCTGAGCGCGCCCGGGGCAGGCCTCGACTAGGGCAGATTCCACTGCGCCAGGCGCAGGCCGGTGTTGCGCGACAGCATCGTGACGTGGGTGACCAGGCCGCGGTAGACATCCCAGTAGACCCCGCCGGTGACGGTGGAGCCGGCCGGAGCGTTGGTCAGCAGCGCGTCCAGGGTGGTGGGGTCGTCGGTGTGCTTGGACACGTAGGCGTCTCCGCCCGGAGTGACGCCGTTGAAGGTGGTCGAGGCCGCCATGATGTAGGCATTGGGCACCGAGATGGGGTGGACGGTGATGTTGGCCCGCCACGGACCGCCCTGATTGCGCCACCGCGGCGAGCCGTTCTGGCCCCAGCCCGGCGGGATCTCGCTGGGCAGCACGTCGTGCACGGTCACGTCGGCGACGATCGGGCCGAAGGCCTCGTCCTTGTACTGGATGCGCAGCGTGTCGCCGAGGCGCCCGATCGGAGCCTCCGGGTTGGTGGTCGGCGTGGCGTATCCGGTGGCCGGCGCGCTCAGGGCGGCCGCCACGGTGATGACGGAAGTGACCAGGGCCAGAATCCAGCGGTGCATCATGAACTTCTCCGATTTCTTTTGGGGAATGATGGCACATCGGCCGCAGCGGTGCACCAGCCTCTGCGCAGCCGGTCAGTTCGCGGCGATTGACTCCAGTGCTTGCGCCAGGTCGCTCTCGGCCCGGTCCCGGTCCACGCCGGCGCGGTGCAACGGCCCGGTGTCGTCCTCGCACTCCAGCAGTGCCAGCAACAGGTGCTCGGTGCCGATGTAGTTGTGGCCCAGGCGAAGTGCGGTACGGAAGGTCAACTCCAGTGCCTTGCGGGCCGGGCCGCTGAACGGAATCAATGCGGGGGACTCGGTCCCGGCGGGAGGCAGGGTGACGCCGGCGGCGAGGGCTGCGGGGTCGACGTTCTGGGCGGTGAGCAGTGCGGTGGCCAGGGCGCCGGGATCATCGAGCAGTCCCAACACCAGATGGTCGGGGGTGATCTCGGCGTTGCGGGCCCGGTGGGCGGCATTCTGGGCTGCCACCACCGCACTGCGTGCCCGTGGCGTGAAGCGGGCGAAGCCCTGCTCGTCTGCGCCGGCGGCTTCGGCGCGTGGGACGAATCGCTTCTGGGCGGCCTGTTTGGTGACGCCCATGCACTTGCCGATGTCGGTCCAGGACGCCCCGGATCGGCGAGCCTGGTCGACGAAGTGTCCGATCAGATGATCGGCGACCTCGGCGAGGTGCTCGGCGGCCAGCACCGCGTCGGTCAACTGCTCCAGCGGATCGGCGTGTACGCCGGTGATGGCGTTGATCAGGTCGTCGAGGCGGACGGGCGGGGTGAGGGGCGTCGGATCGACCATGGCGTCAACTCTAGGTTGACGATGAGGGCCCGTCAACCACCGATTGACGCTCTTGTGCTCAGGACAGGGTCCATTCCCCGAAGTCCTCGGCGAATCCCGACGACGGTGCGTACTTGACTTTGGTCGGGCTGACGCCGTGTGGCAGGGCGAACACCACGCAGCCGGTCGCCGACTCGCCCGGGCCGAGGTCGAATCCGCCGGAGTCGAAGTTCGCGCATTCGCTGACGTTGCTCAGATCCGCCGTGTAGTTCTGGCCGTCGGAGCCGAACACCGTCACGTTGATATTGACGTTGCCGTCGATGGCCGCGGTTCCCGGGTCGGTGATCTTTAGCTTGGTCGCGAGGTAGGTGCTGGCGGGATCGTGCTTGCCGGAGGTGACGGTCGCGGGGTTGATGACCTGCTCCAAGGTGACTGCGATAGTGCTGTCGTCGGCGCGGGTCAGAGTCAGGGTGTCGCCGATGTGCCCGGTCGCCGCCGGTGTGCCCGTGCCGGGTCCGGAAACGCCGGGGGTCGCGGCCGGCGCGGTCTCGGCTTGGCTGGAACATCCCGCTGACACGGCGGCGCTCAACATGGCAAACACCGCTAGGGTCACGGCCGGTCGATTCATGGAAGGCTCGCCTTTCGTCAGTGTGGAGCTGCGCGTTTGGTTCCCAATTGTGCTGCCTGGCCGCCCGTCGACTCGGCTCGACCCCCGTCTCGGCTTGAGCGGGCGCGAATCTTGGGCGCCGGCGATTTTCATATTGCCTGATGAAGGGCAAGAAGGCCCGAGCCGGCACGGAGCGCGAAAAACCCCTGTCGTCACCCGGTGACGGCAGGGGTTTTCAGTATGGTCAAACGTGGTGCGCGGTACTGGGATTGAACCAGCGACCTCTTCCGTGTCAGGGAAGCGCTCTCCCGCTGAGCTAACCGCGCTTAGAGCCTTGGGACGGAGGTGGAGACGGGAATCGAACCCGTGTGCACGGCTTTGCAGGCCGTTGCCTCACCACTCGGCCACTCCACCGCAAGGGGGTTGAAACCACTTGACACCCTCGAGCGGATGACGGGATTCGAACCCGCGACCCTCACCTTGGCAAGGTGATGCGCTACCAACTGCGCTACATCCGCGTGCCACGGGCGAGATCGTCGCCCGTCGCGAAGCAGAACATTAGTCCACTGATGTGAGGCAACACAACTTGGCCCGTCAGATCGGCGAGTCGATCGGAATTCGGCCTGCGCGTTGAGGCTCCGGGATCCGGGCGTGCTAGTCTTCGACCTCGTTCATCCGGTCTCGTAGCTCAGGGGGAGAGCGTCCGCCTCACACGCGGAAGGTCGCTGGTTCGATCCCAGCCGGGACCACAAAAAGGCCACCCAAGGGGTGGCTTTTCTGTTTCAGATCGCTTGGCTACGCGATCATCGGGTCGATTGCCGCCCTGGGCACCAGCACGTGCAAACCCCCGGCCGAGGCGGGCAACAACACGCCCTGATCGAAGAAGAAGATCACCCCGTCGTTGACCACTGCGAAATTCTGATAGTTGTTCGGGTCGTACAGCGCGGCTTGGGCGATCGGCAACGGTGCCGGTGCTGTGGCGCTGGCCGTGGTGCCGGATGTGGTCGAAGCCGGCGGCGATGGCGCCAACTGCTGCTGCAGTTCGGTCTGGACGATCGGCGCGACGGTCTTCAGCGGATCGTCCACCTGCCACAGTGGAGCATGGTCTTTGTCGTCCGCTGCAGCCCCGAACAGGATTGACTTGCGGTAGGTCTGGTCCCAGTTGAACGCCTTGTACGTCGTCGATGGCTGCGCCCCGCCGATGTTCTGGTTCACCGTGAACACCACCGACTGTGTGCCGCGCGGGGGAATCGCCGAGCTGTATTCCGTTGGCTTGATGCTCAACCTGGACGGCGTGCTGCCGGACGCACCGGCCTTGGTCGAGTTGAGGAACGCGTCGCGGGTCGCGGCGATGTACTCGGCGACCGGCTTCTGGTCGGGGTAGTTCAGCGGCATGCTGATGTCGACGGTGTACCCCGTCTCGGAGAGCTGGATCTCACACGTACGGCCGGCATTGCCACCGTGGAGCTCGGCGCAGTAATCCGTCGGGGCCGCCACGGCAACGGCATGGCAACCGAACATGGTGGCGCCGATGGCGACCACGGCCACGGCAAAGGACCGCATGGGGATACCTCCTAGCAAAGGCGGCAAGGCGCCGCGACCAAAGAGTAGCGTGGGGTCACCGATACCGAAGCGCGCCCCAGCGGCAGCTTCGCCCAATACGGCTGACGGCGCTCAGGCCATCTCCGGCACGTTCAAATGCGCTATCGCCAAGTCGAATTCGGCGACCTCCAACACTTCGGCGGAAGCGTCGTTGACGGCACTGGCCCAGATCGCCTGCTCGCCGCCCCGGCTGGCCACCATCGCCGCCCGGTCATCGAAGCTGACCGACGACACCGCCCGGCCGGAGCGCCGGTCCACCATCAGCGTGGCGCTGCAGAACCCGCCGAGGTCCTCCACCTCGGGCATCAGCGCCAGGTTGTAGGTGTCGATCAGTCGCTCGCACCGGGCCGGGTCGGTCCGCAGCCAGGTGACCCGAGCGCCGGCGTGACGTCGGGACCGGTGGTCGCGGTGCACCGCGGCGATCTCCCAGCGGCTGATCTCGGCGGTGGCGTGAAAGATCTCGGTGGCCCGATCGCACAGCTGCTGGGCACTGATCTCGCTGGCACGCAGGGTGTCCTCGTCCAGCCAGGACGAGGTGATGATGCAGCGCCCGGCGTCGCGGTCGACCAGCATGGACATCCCGGCGCAGCCGTCGGTGTCGGCCAGGGTCGGCATCACCACGCCGCGGACGTGGGTGATCCCCTCATCGAGGAATGACGGATGTGCGTGTATCGAGGTAGCGCGCGCGAACATGTCGGCCTCCGGGTGATCGGGGCGACACCCCGGCGGTGCCGCCGGTCTCGGTGTCCACCATGCTCCGTCGGCGCGGCGGGGACAACCCCTATTCGGCTGTTTAGTCGCTGACAGGATCCGGTTCGGGGCGGTGCTGGGCCTCCAACTCGGCGATCCGGGCGCCGACGCGCCCGCGCAGCGCCATGGTGCCGATGACACCGGCGAGCACCGCGACCAGCAGCGCTACCCAGGAGAAGCGCGACAGCCAGTGCTCAGCCGCCATCCCGGCGTAGTACACCAGGGCGGTGGTGCCCCCCGCCCAGCAGATCGCACCCGTCACGTTGGCCACCAGGAACCGCGGGTATGCCATCTTCAGTGCCCCGGCCAGCGGTCCGGCCAGGATGCGCAGCAGGGCGACGAACCGTCCGAAGAACACCGCCATGACACCCCACCGGTCGAACAGGCTTTGAGCAAACGCGATGTGGCCGGGCCCGAAGTGATTCGGATAGCGCGCTCCGACCCGGTCGAACAGCGGCATGCCGAATCGCCGGCCGATGGAGTACCCGATCGAGTCGCCCACCACCGCGCCGATGATGGCTGCCACCGCGACCCCGGCCGGGTGTACCGGCAGATCGTGCCGCGACGACATCAGTGCGGCTCCGACCAGGACCACCTCGCCGGGCAACGGGATTCCAAGGCTTTCGATACCGATCACCCCGCCGACGAGCAGATAGACCAGCAGGGGCGGTATCGACAACAGCAGGGCATCCACCGACATGCGGCCAAGCATGCACGACGCCGACCGAATCCGCCCGCAGACACAGACGCCGCGACCTTGTACGGTAGCGCGGGCAGATGCCCAACCTGCTGGTGAGCGAATCGGAGGAGCGGCAGTGGAGTTCAACCTGGCCCAGGTGTTCACGGCGGTGGCACAGGCCGTCCCCGATCGCGACTGCATCGTCTTCGGCGACCGGCGATTCAGCTATCGGCAGGTCGAGGATCGGTCGCGCCGGCTGGCGCGGGCGCTGCACGAGCGCGGCCTCGGCCTGCGCCGCGAGCGCTCGGAGCTCGCCGGGCATGAATCCGGTCAGAGCCACTTGGCGTTGTACCTGGCCAACGGCAACGAATACCTCGAGGGCATGCTGGGCGCCTTTTACGCCCGCGTCGCCCCGTTCAACGTCAACTACCGCTACGTCGCCGACGAGCTGGTCTATCTGCTGACCAACGCCGAGGCGATCATGTACCACGCCCGCTACGCGCCGGTGCTGGCCGACGCACTGGCCCAGACCGGCGACCGGTTGCCCACCCCGGTGCTGATCCACGTCGACGACGAGTCGGGCAACGAGCCGCTGCCCGGTGCGGTGCGCTACGAGGAGCTGCTGGCGGCCACCTCGCCGGAGCCGCTGGAGCTGGAGCTGTCCCCGGACGACCTCTACGTGCTCTATACCGGCGGCACCACCGGTATGCCCAAGGCGGTCCTGTGGCGTCAGAACGACATCTTCATCAACGCGATGGGCGGCCGGCCGTTCGGTTCCACCGAGGCAGTCACCAGCATCGCCGAGATCGTGGAACGTGCCGCGGCCGGCGGGCCGGGTTCGATGACGGTGGCGCCGCTGATGCACGGCGCCGCCCAGTGGGCCGCGTTCACCAGCCTGACAGGTGGCCGACCGTTCGTGATGGGCGCCAACACCGACCGGTTCGATGCCGCCGAGACCTGGGAGATGGTCGCCCGGGAGAAGGTCATCTCACTGTCGGTCGTCGGTGACGCCTTCGGCCGTCCGCTGGCCGACGCGCTGCAGGCCGGGGGCCCGAAGCTAGTTGAAGACCTGTCCTCGTTCTTCGTGGTGGCCAACGGTGGTGCCGCGCTGACGCCGGGCATCAAGGCACGCCTGCAAGACCTACTGCCGCATCTGACGATCATCGACGGCGTGGGGTCCTCGGAGTCCGGTGCCCAGATGGGCCAGGTATCCAGCAAGAGCCAGGCCGCCAGTGGCCGATTCGCCCCGAACCCCGGTGCGGTGGTGGTCAGCGCGGACATGGCCAGGGTGCTCAGCCCCGGCGACGACGAAATCGGCTGGCTGGCCCAGCAGGCCATCGTGCCGCTGGGCTATCTCGGTGACGCGGAGAAGACCGCGCGCACCTTCCCGGTGATCGACGGCATCCGACATTCGGTCCCCGGCGACCGGGCCCGATGGGACGCCGACGGCGGTATCGAGCTGCTCGGCCGCGACTCGGTGACGATCAACTCCGGCGGAGAGAAGATCTTCGCCGAGGAGGTCGAAGCCGCGATCGCCCAGCATCCCGCCGTCTACGACGTGGTGGTGGTCGGCCGGCCCAGCGAACGCTGGGGCAACGAGGTCGTCGCCGTGGTGCAACTGGCCGAGGGCGCACAAGCCGCCACGGAGGACATCGTCGCCGAGGCGGCCCACCACATCGCGCGCTACAAGCTGCCCAAGGACGTGGTGTTCTGCGCGAAGGTGCAGCGTTCGCCGTCCGGCAAGGCCGACTACCGCTGGGCCAAGGAGCAGGCCACCGGCTAGGTGAACCGCGGCTTGCGCTTCTCGCGCACCGCGGCCAGGCCTTCGTGCACGTCCGGGCCGGTGAAGCCCAGGAACTCCAGGCCCAGCGCGGTCTCGAAGGCCGGCGCGAACTGGCGGTACCAGTAGTTGAGGCTGTGCTTGGTGAAGCGGATCGCATCGGCCGCGCCGTGCGCAAGGTCGTCGGCGATGCGCGCGGCGGTGGCGAGCACCTCGTCGTCGTCGACGCACTTGGACACCAGGCCGATCCGCTCGGCCTCCTCGCCGTGCAGCGTCTCGCAGGTCAGCAGGTAGTACTTGGCCTTGGCCATGCCCACCAGCAACGGCCAGCAGATGGCGGCGTGGTCGCCGGCGGCCACCCCGATCTTGGTGTGACCATCGATCAGCCGGGCGGTGCGGCCGGCGACCGAGATGTCGGACAACAGCGCCACGACCAGACCGGCGCCCACGGCGCGGGCCCGTTGACGGCCGAGATGACCGGTTTGGAGAAGTTGACCATGTTCAACACCAGGTCGCGGGCCTCGCGCAGCACCTGCATTCGCCCGGAGTAGTCGCTGATGGTCTTCTCGATCAGCTCGAAGCTGCCGCCGGCTGAGAACGCGGTCCCCGCGCCGCGAACCAACACCGCGCGCACGGTGTCGTCGCGGTCGATCACCGGCCATACGTCGGCCAGATCCCGGTGCATCTGCGGGCTCACCGCATTGAGACCGGGCGCGTCGAGCACCAGGTGCAGCACGCCGTTGCCGCCCGGCTCGAGCCGAAGGCTGGGGAAGTCGCGGTAGACGGAGTCGTCGGGCATCAGTCGTTTCTAGCCGACCGGATGCGTCGCGGCCGGAGATCGTCTCGCGCCGTGCAGATTTGCCGATTCGGCGGACCTTGAGGGGGCATCGCGACAGGCGCCCGAAATTTAGGCCTACCTATGTCGTTTCTCCAAAAATTCTTGTGTAAACTCTGCGCCCATGGCATATGTGATCGGGAAGCCGTGCGTTGACGTGATGGACCGGGCCTGCGTGGAGGAGTGTCCGGTCGATTGCATCTATGAAGGCGGTCGAGCCCTCTACATCCACCCGGACGAGTGTGTGGACTGCGGCGCCTGCGAGCCGGTCTGTCCGGTCGAGGCCATCTACTACGAAGATGACCTGCCGGACGAGTTGCAGCCCCACCAGGCCGACAACGCGGCGTTCTTCAACGACCCGCTGCCGGGGCGCGACGAGGCGCTCGGCTCACCCGGTGGCGCCGCCAAGATCGGCCCGCTCGGTATCGACACCCCGCTGGTCGCCAGCTTCCCTCCCCAGGGGGAGTGAGCAACATCGCGAAGCTGCCTGGGCCGCCCGGAGGACGTCGCCTCGACGTGCTTCGGCTGCTACAGGCCGCCGAGGCTCCGCTGAGCATCGCGCAGATCGCCGATGAGTTGGGGGTGCACCCCAACACCGTGCGTTTCCACCTCGACACCCTGGTGGAAGAAGGCCGGGTCGAACACACCGAACCCGACCACAAGGGACGTGGTCGCCCCGCGCTGATGTTCCAGGCGATCCGGCAGATGGACCGCGGCGGTACCCGCCATTTCCGGTTGCTGGCCGAGATCCTCACCATCGGGCTGGCAGCCGATCAGGACCCCAGCGGCAAGGCGCTCGCGGCCGGCCGGGAGTGGGGGCGGCGACTGCGGCCGGCGGACCACAACGGCGATGCACCCGAGGACGCCGACACCACCGATCAGCTGGTGGACATGCTCGACGAGTTGGGATTCGCACCCGAGCGCCTCGAACCCGACACCGCCGGGCAGGAGAGGCTCGGGTTGCGGCACTGCCCGTTCCTCGAACTGGCAGAGGAAGCCACCAACGTGGTCTGTCCGATCCACCTCGGTCTGATGCAGGGTGCCCTTGAATCGATTGACGCATCGATGACGGTGGATCGCCTCGACCCGTTCGCCCAACCCGATCTCTGTGTGGCACACCTGAAGTCGTCGTCGCTGTCGCAGGCCGATCCGGCAGACGGTGCCGTCGGATGAGCCTCGGGTCTGCCGTTGCCACCGCGGCGACATTCCTGTGGCTGGGGATGGTCACCGCGATCTCGTTCATGGAAGCGCCGCTGAAGTTCCGTGCGCCCAACGCGACCATCCCGATCTGCCTGGGCATCGGCCGGCTGGTGTTTCGGGCCCTGAACACCGCCGAATTCATCCTGGCGGCCGCCATCGCAGCGTCGTTCGTCTCCACCCGGCCGACCACGCCCATCGCGGTGACGTTCGCGATCGCGGTGATCATGCTGTTGGCCCAGGTGGTGGCGGTCCGGCCGCGGTTGGGTCGCCGTGCTGATCAGGTGCTGTCCGGGCTGGAGGCGCCGCGCTCCCGCGCCCACTACGCCTATGTCGTCCTGGAAGTGATCAAGGTCGCCGCCCTGGTGCCATTGGGCATTCTGTTGTTGTCCCGCTGAGGTATCCACCGAAAGGAATCCCGATGGAATCGACTTCTCTGAACGCGTTGGCTGACGAGAAGCTGGCCGAGGCGGCCGCTCACCACAGTGGGCGTGCGGCACACACCGTCTACGGCGGCTCCGTGCATCACCTGCGCCAGACGCTCGTCGCGCTGAAATCCGGTCAGGCGCTGGCCGAGCACGACAGCCCGGGGGAGTCCACCTTGCAGGTGCTGCGTGGCCGGGTCCGCCTGACCGCCGGTGACGACGCCTGGGAGGGCTCCGCCGGTGAGATCGTCACGCTGCCGCGCACCCGGCACGCGCTGGAGTCGCTGGAGGACTCGGTGATCCTGCTGACCGTGGCCAAGAGCGCCTCACACTGACCGTGCCGCTGGCCACACCCTGGTCGTCGCGCGCCGGGCTGCGATTGCCGGTGCTCAACGCCCCGATGGGTGGCGTCGCCGGGGGACGGTTGGCCGCCGCGGTCACCGCTGCCGGCGGGCTGGGCATGATCGGCATGGGCAGCACCGCCACCGCAGCCACCCTGGCAGGCGAACTGGCGCACCTGGGAACCTCGTCTCGGTTCGGAATCGGTCTGGTGGACTGGGTGATTCGTAACCAGCCCGATCTGCTCGACGCCGCACTGGCGGCCCGGCCGACCCTGCTGTCGGTGAGTTTCGGCACCGACCTGTCCTGGGTGGACCGCGCGCACGGTGCCGGAATCCTGGCCGTCACCCAGGTCTATGACGCCCGGACCGCGCTGCGCGCCCAGGACGCCGGGGTCGACGTGTTGGTGGCCCGCGGCGCCGAGGGCGGCGGACATGGGGAGATGCGGCTGGCCACCCTGCCGCTGCTCGACGCCGTGCTCGACATCGCGACCGTGCCGGTGCTGGCAGCCGGTGGGATCGCCTCGTCGCGCAGCCTGGCCGCCGTATTGGCGGCCGGCGCCGCCGGTGCCTGGCTGGGCACCTGCCTGTCGGCCTGCCCCGAGGCGCTGACCGGCGACGGCGCCCGGCGTGCGCTGATCTCCGCGGCCGGCACCGACACCGTCGCCACCCGGGTGTTCGACGTCGGTCAGCGGCTCGACTGGCCGGCGCGGTTCCCGTCGCGGGTGTTGGACAACGACTTCGTGACGCGCTGGGCGGGCCGGGAAGACACCCTGGCCGATGATCCGGACGCCGCCTCGCAACTGGCCGCCGGGATCGCCGCCGAGGATCAGCGGGTGGCTCCGGTCGACGCCGGCCAGGGCGTGGGCATGGTCGTCGACAGCCGTCCGGTGGGGATTTTGCTTGAGGAGCTGTGCGCCGGGGCGGCGGAGTTACTGGCGCGCTGGGGGTAGCCGAGGGGCCTGCCAAAATTTCTATAAGACAAAACTCTTGACGGTAGAGCCGGTTCGTTCTAACGTACAAAATATTAGTCGTTAGAACGAGGAGGATGTCATGAGTACCACCAATCGGGCGGGTTCACCCGCTGTCTCGGAGCGCTTGAAGGATCCGCTGTTCGAGGCGTTCTTCCTACTTCGCACCCTGTTCACGGTCGCTCCGATCCTGTTCGGCGTGGACAAATTCTTCAATCTGCTGCCGCACGTGCCCGGCGCAACGGGATCGAGTCACTGGGACAAGTACCTCGCCGGGTGGATCAACGACATTCTGCCGGGCAACGGCGACCAGGCCATGTACCTGATCGGCGTCATCGAGATCGTCGCCGGTGTGCTGGTTGCGGTCGCGCCACGCATCGGGGCCTGGGTGGTGGCGGCGTGGCTCGCCGGCATCATCTTCGACCTGCTCACGCTGTCCGGCTACTACGACGTCGCCCTGCGTGACTTCGGTCTACTGGTCTCCGCGGTCGTGCTGGCACGGCTGGCACAGGCCGTGCACGTCCGTCAGCTGACCTGACACCGCCACGACCCACCGGCTTGCGGCCGCGCCACGGCTGACCCCGACCTGTCCGTGGCGCGGCCGCATCTTGTCGGTCATGTCAACTCATGTCAGTGAGGCCACCACCCTGCGCGGCGGTAGCAGCGGCAACGCTTAAATAGGGGGGTGCCACACGCCGGCGGCGGTTTCAATCCGCCCGAACCGACCGATAAGGGCGGGCCGGACTACGGCCGGTTCCTGGAGACCATGCGCGCTCTGCAGGACCACGCCCGGGCCGCCAACGCCCCCGACGAGGTATTCAGCCGGGCTGCCGACGCAGTGCAGCAGGTCTGCGACCTGCTGGCGCCGTTCGACGCCGACGAATGGTCGTCGCCGTCGGGACGCCGGCTGGACCTGCCGATGCGCGGCAACCTGCTGCCGGTGCCGATGAAGCTGGAGCGGGAACGCTCGCAGGACGGGTCCGCCGACCGGCTGCGTGGCTGGGCCCGATTCCGGCGCTTCCACCTAGGGCGCAACGGGGCGGCGCACGGTGGGGCCATCGCGTTGCTGTTCGACTCGGTGCTGGGAACCGCGTCGTGGCTGCTCACCGGCGGGCCCTATCAGCGCACCGCCTACCTGCACATCAACTACCGCAACATCGTCCCGATCGAGCGGGAGCTGCAGATCGAGGCATGGGTCAGCCGCACCGAGGGCCGCAAGATCTTCGTCGAGACCCGGCTGTGCGACGGCGACACGCTGCTCACCGACGCCGAGGCCTTGTTCGTGGTGCTCAAACCCGGCCAGCCGTGAGGTCGGCGTACTCCCGAGCGGCCGGCCGGATCAGCCCCGATAGCATGGCCGCAGACGTTTCGACACTTCACATCCCCTTGGAGACCACGCCATGAGTGCGCCCGCACAGCCCGCCCCGATCCGGGTTCCTGCCGGCACCACTGCCGCCGACGCGGTGCGCGCAGCGGGTCTGCCCAGCCGGGGGGCGCCGGACGCGATCGTGGTGGTGCGTGACGGGTGCGGCAAACTGCGCGACCTGAGCTGGATTCCCGACACCGACGCCGAGGCGGTTCCGGTGCCGGCCGACACCGACGACGGCCGCAGCGTCATCCGGCACTCGTGTGCCCACGTGCTCGCCCAGGCGGTCCAGGACCTGTTCCCGGCTGCCAAGCTCGGCATCGGCCCGCCGATCACCGACGGCTTCTACTACGACTTCGACGTGCCGGAGGCCTTCACCCCGGAGGATCTGGAAAAGCTCGAGAAGCGCATGCGCGCGATCATCAAGGACGGCCAGCTGTTCGCCCGCCGGGTCTATGAGTCCAAGGACGCCGCCCGCGCTGAGCTGGCCGGTGAGCCGTTCAAGCTGGAGCTCGTGGACGACAAGTCCGGTGACAGCGACATCATGGAAGTCGGTGGAGATGAGCTCACCGCCTACGACAACCTGAATCCCCGTACCCGGGAACGGATCTGGGGCGACCTGTGCCGTGGCCCGCATATCCCGACCACCCGGTTCATCCCGGCGTTCAAGCTCACCCGCTCCTCGGCTGCCTACTGGCGCGGTGATCAGAACAACGCAAGCCTGCAGCGCGTCTACGGCACCGCATGGGAATCGCAGGAGGCCTTGGACAGCCACCTCGAGCTGATCGAGGAGGCGCTGCGCCGCGACCACCGCAAACTCGGCGTCGAGCTGGACCTGTTCAGCTTCCCCGACGAGATCGGTTCGGGCCTACCGGTTTTCCACCCCAAGGGCGGCATCATCCGCCGGGAGCTGGAAGAGTACTCGCGGCGCAAGCACATCGAGGCCGGCTACCAGTTCGTCAACACCCCGCACATCACCAAGTCCGAGCTCTACGAGACGTCCGGCCACCTGGAGTGGTACCGCGAGGGCATGTACCCGGCGATGCACATCGACGCGGAGCTCGCCGAAGACGGCACCCTGCGCAAGCCCGGTCAGGATTACTACCTCAAGCCGATGAACTGCCCCATGCACCACCTGATCTTCCGGTCGCGGGGGCGCTCCTACCGAGAACTTCCATTGCGGCTCTTCGAGTTCGGCAGCGTCTACCGCTACGAGCGTTCCGGTGTGATCCACGGGCTGACCCGGGTCCGCGGCATGACCCAGGACGACGCGCACATCTACTGCACGCGCGCCAACATGCGCGAGGAATTGACGTCGCTGCTGCGGTTCGTGCTCGACCTGCTGGCCGACTACGGCCTGGACGACTACTTCCTGGAGCTGTCCACCAAGGACCCGGAGAAGTACGTCGGCTCCGACGAGGTGTGGGAGGAGGCGACCGAGACGCTGCGCGAGGTCGCCGAAGCCTCCGGGCTGACCCTGGTTCCCGACCCCGGTGGCGCGGCGTTCTACGGGCCGAAGATCTCGGTGCAGGTCAAGGATGCCCTCGGGCGCAGCTGGCAGATGTCGACCATCCAGCTCGACTTCAACATGCCCGACCGCTTCGAGCTGGAGTACACCGCCAGTGATGGAACCCGGCAGCGGCCGGTGCTCATCCACCGGGCACTGTTCGGTTCGATCGAGCGGTTCTTCGGGGTGCTCACCGAGCACTACGCCGGCGCCTTCCCGGCCTGGCTGGCGCCGGTGCAGGTGGTCGGCATCCCGGTCGCCGACCAGCACGTGGGCTACCTGGAAGACGTTGCCGCGCAACTGCGCAGCCAGGGCGTGCGCGTCGAGGTGGACGCCAGCGACGACCGGATGCCCAAGAAGATCGTCAACCACACCAACCAGCGGGTGCCGTTCATGCTGCTCGCCGGCGACCGGGACGTCGAGGCGGGCGCGGTGAGCTTCCGATTCGGCGACCGCACCCAGATCAACGGGGTGCCCCGAGATGAGGCGGTGGCGGCGATCACCGGCTGGATCGCGGCGCGGGACAACACCGCACCGACCGCCGACACGGTGAAGGCGGGCGGCAGCACGTGACCGCCGGCGAGGAGCAGTCGATCGTGGACACCGGCGCCGGTGAGCCCGATCGCCTCGAGCGGCTCTGGACCCCCTACCGGATGACCTACCTGGCCGAGGGACCGCTGCAGCGCACCGGGTCCGCACGCTCCAGCCGGCCCTTCACCGACATCCCCACCATGTCCGACGAGGACGGGCTGGTGGTGGCCCGCGGCGAACACGTCTACGCGGTACTGAACCTCTACCCGTACAACCCCGGCCATCTGATGGTGGTGCCCTACCGGCGATTCTCGGAGTTCGAAGACCTCACCGACGCCGAGGGCACCGAGTTGATGAAGTTCATCCAGAAGTCGATTCGCGTCATCAAGTCGGTCTCCCACCCGCACGGGTTCAACGTCGGGCTGAACCTGGGCGAGTCGGCCGGCGGGTCGCTCGCCGAGCACCTGCATGTACACGTGGTGCCGCGCTGGGGCGGCGACGCGAACTTCATCACGGTCGTCGGCGGGTCCAAGGTGATTCCGCAGCTGCTGCGCGACACCCGGCGGTTGCTCGCCGAGGAGTGGGCGAAACAGCAATGAGCCGGCTGCCGTTCCTGTCCCGGGCGACCTTCGCCGGTCTCACCACTCCGGTGGCGCGGGCGTTTCTGCGCGCCGGGCTCACCGCCGATATGGTCACGATCATCGGAACCGCCGGTGCGGTGCTCGCGGCGCTGACCCTGTTTCCCGCCGGGCATCTGTTCGCCGGCACCCTGATCGCCTGGTTCTTCGTGCACTTCGACATGGTCGACGGCGCGATGGCCCGCCAGACCGGCGGCGGCAGCGCTTTCGGCGCGGTGCTGGACGCCACCTGCGATCGGATCAGCGACGGTGCGGTGTTCTGCGGGCTGGCCTGGTGGGCGGCCTTCGGTCTGCACTGCCCGCCGCTGGTGGTTGCGACGTTGATCTGCCTTGTCACCTCGCAGGTGATCTCCTACATCAAGGCGCGCGCCGAGGCCAGCGGCCTGCGCGGCGACGGCGGCTACATCGAGCGCCCCGAGCGGCTGATCATCGTGCTGGTGGGCGCCGGGCTGTCTGATCTGCCGGGCTTCCCGCTGCCGTGGGCGCTGCACGTGGCGATGTGGCTGCTGGCGGTGGCAAGCCTGATCACCTGCGCCCAGCGCCTACACACCGTGCGGACTTCGCCGGGCGCGATGGAGCCGCTGCCTTCTGCCGACGCGCAGGGGAACACGGGATCGTGACCTTCATCCCGAGCGGTCTGCGCGTTCCCGGCCTGAGCCAGCTCGACGCCTGGGCCACCGACGCCGGTTTCGCCGCCGGCTGGATGATGGTCCGTGCTATGCCGGAGTTCTTCGCCCGCAACGCGTTCGATGCCGGTGCGTTGTATGCGGCGCGCGGTGGGGGACCGGAGCAGCTGCGCAAGAACCTGGCGCGGGTGCTGGGAGTGACACCGGCGCAGGTGCCCTCGAAGCTGATGCGCGAGTCGCTGGCCTCCTACGGGCGGTACTGGCGTGAGGCGTTCCGGCTGCCCGCCATGGACCACGCGGCGGTGGCCGCCCGGGTCAACGAAACCGTCGTCGGTGCCGACAACGTCGACGCCGCGTTGGAGGCCGGTCGCGGGGCGGTGCTGGCGTTGCCGCACAGCGGCAACTGGGACATGGCTGGGGTATGGCTGGCCCAGACCCACGGCGGGTTCACCACGGTGGCCGAACGCCTCAAACCAGAGTCGCTCTACCGGCGTTTCCTGGCCTTCCGGGAAGGCCTCGGATTCGAGGTGCTGCCGCTCTCGGGTGGGCCCCGCCCGCCGTTCGAGGTGCTGGCCGAGCGGCTCACCGCGAACCGGCTGGTGTGCCTGATGGCCGACCGGGACCTGACCCGCAACGGTGTGCCGGTCGACTTCTTCGGCGAGGAGACTCGGCTGCCCGCCGGCCCCGCCAAACTGGCGATCCAGACCGGGGCGGCGCTGCTGCCCACGCACACCTGGTTCGACGGCGATGGCTGGGGGCTGCGTATCGGCCCGCCGCTGGACTGCACCGGCGGTGACGTCGCGGCGATAACCCAGGCGCTGGCCGACACGTTCGCGGCCGGGATCGCGGCCCATCCGGCCGACTGGCACATGCTGCAGCCGCAGTGGGTCGCTGATCTCCCCGAGTCCCGACGGGCTCGGTTGAAGGAGAGCTGATGCGGATCGGCATGGTCTGCCCCTACTCGTTCGACGTGCCCGGCGGCGTGCAGGCGCACGTGCTGCAGCTCGCCGAGGTGCTGCGCAACCGCGGTCACGACATCAGCGTGCTGGCACCGGCATCGCCGCACGTCGAGCTGCCCGAGTACGTGGTGTCGGCGGGCAAGGCCGTGGCCATCCCCTACAACGGGTCGGTGGCCCGGCTGCAGTTCAGCCCGGCCGCGCACCGCAAGGTCAAAAAGTGGCTCAAGCGGGGCGATTTCGATGTGCTGCACCTGCATGAACCCAACGCACCCAGTCTGTCGATGCTGGCGCTCAACATGGCTGAGGGCCCGATCGTGGCGACTTTTCACACCTCGACGACCAAATCGTTGACCCTGAGCATGGTGCAGGCGCTGCTGCGACCGATGCACGAGAAGATCATCGGCCGGATCGCGGTGTCGGATCTGGCCCGGCGCTGGCAGATGGAGGCGCTCGGGTCCGACGCGGTGGAGATCCCCAACGGGGTCGACGTCGCCTCTTTCGCGTCCGCGCAGCTGCTGCCCGGGTATCCGCGGCCCGGCCGAACCGTGCTGTTTCTGGGCCGTTACGACGAACCGCGCAAGGGCATGGCGGTGTTGGTGGCCGCACTGCCGACTCTGGTCGCGAAGTTCCCCGACGTCGAGGTGTTGATCGTCGGTCGCGGCGACGAAGCCGAATTACGCAGCAATGCAGGGAAGTTGGCTTCGTGCCTTCGTTTTCTCGGGCAGGTCAAGGACGCTGAGAAGGCATCCGCGTTGCGCAGCGCCGACGTCTACTGCGCACCCAACACCGGTGGCGAGAGCTTCGGGATCGTGCTGGCCGAGGCGATGGCTGCCGGTACCGCGGTGGTCGCCAGCGACCTCGACGCGTTCCGCCGGGTGCTGCGCGACGGACAGGCGGGCCGGCTGGTGCCCGTCGACGACTCCGCGGCACTGGCAGCCGCACTGATCGAGGTGCTCGACGACGACACATTGCGGGCGTCGTATGTCGCCGCCGGCTCCGAGGCGGTGCGGCGCTACGACTGGTCGGTGGTGGCCGACCAGATCATGCGGGTCTACGAGACCGTCGCGGGCGTCGGCGGCAAGGTCACGGTGGGTGACTGATGGGGTGGCCGACGGTGGTGACCCTGCTGGTGCTCACAGGCGTGGCGGTGCTGGCCGCCTGGTTGGCCTGGGCGTATCAGACCGCCAGCCGGCTCAACCGGCTGCACGTGCGCTGCGATCTGTCCTGGCATGCACTGGATGCGGCGCTGGCGCGCCGCGCGGTGGTGGCGCGGGCCGTCTCGATCGAGGCCCATGGCGACGCGGCGGCCGGCCGGCGTCTGGCGGGCCTGGCCGACGCCGCCGAGCGGGCGAAACGCGAGGATCGTGAGGTCGCCGAGAACGCGTTGTCAGCCCAGCTGGCGATGATCGGCCCTGATTCCCTGCCGGTGGCGCTGGTCGCCGAGATGGCCGACGCCGAAGCCCGGGTGCTGCTGGCCCGCCGGTTCCACAACGATGCGGTCCGCGACACCGTGGCACTGCGGGAGCGCCCGCTGGTGCGGGCATTGCACCTGGGCGGGACCGCGCCGATGCCACGGTATTTCGAGATCGTCGAGCGGGCCGTCATGCACGGGGGCGCCTCGCCTGCGGAGAGCGGGTAGATGCCGCGCGTCTCGGCGCGGGTGGTGCTGCTCGATGAGGACGGGGCGGTGCTGCTGCTGCGGGGTCGCGATCCGGCGTCGCCCGACGAAGCCGAGAACCCCGCTCCGCGCTGGTGGTTCACCGTGGGCGGGCAGGTCGAGCCGGACGAGCCGCTGGCCGACGCGGCGGCCCGCGAACTGGCCGAGGAGACCGGCCTGCGCATCGAACCGGGGGAGCTGATCGGTCCGATCTGGCGCCGCGACGCCGTCTTCGAGTTCAACGGCGAGCGGATCGACAGCCAGGAGTTCTTCTTCGTCCACCGCACCGGCCGGTTCGAGCCGTCCGGCGCGGACCGCACCGGGTTGGAACAGCGCTACCTGAACGGTCACCGCTGGTGTGATGCGCGTGAGATCGCCGAACTGGCCGCCGCGGGGGAGACGGTGTACCCGTTGCAGCTGGGTGAGCGGCTGACCGAGGCCGCGGCGCTGGCCGACACGACCGGTGTGACCCCGGGCATTCGCCGGATCTCCTGACCGAAGGCAGGTGCTGCTCGCGCGCTGGGTTGCCGCTCGGGGGCGGCATAAGATCCACCAATGCCATCCCACCGCGCCGTGCACGTCCAATCCGCCGGGGCCGCACTGGCCCTCGTCGACGTCGACACCCCCGGCCCCGGGGCCGATCAGGTCCGCATCGCCGTTGCCGCCTGCGGTGTGTGCGGCACCGATCACGGCATCGTCAACGGCGGATTCCCCGGCCTGCGCTGGCCGTTGACCCCCGGACACGAGATCGCCGGGACCATCGCCGAACTCGGGCCCGGCGTGACGGGGTGGGCGGTCGGCGACCGGGTCGCGGTGGGCTGGTTCGGCGGCCACTGCAACCATTGCATCCCCTGCCGAAAAGGCGATTTCATCCACTGCGCCAACGGGCAGGTGCCCAGCTTGGCTTACCCGGGCGGCTACGCCGAGTCGGTCACCGTGCCGGCCAACGCGCTGGCGCGCATCCCCGATCAGCTGTCCTTCGCCGAAGCGGCCCCGATGGGCTGCGCCGGGGTGACCACCTTTCATGCGCTGCGCTCCACCCGGGCACTGCCCGGCGACCGGGTCGCGGTGCTGGGCCTCGGCGGACTGGGGCATCTGGGTGTGCAGTTCGCCGCCGCCATGGGTTTCGAGACCATCGCCATCGCCCGCGGCGCCGGCAAGGCCGAGGACGCCCGCGCGCTGGGAGCCCACCACTACGTCGACTCGACCGCCGGTGACGTCGCGACCGCCCTGCGTGACCTCGGCGGCGCATCGGTGGTGCTGGCCACCGCCGCCAATTCGCAGGCCATGGCCGACACGCTCGGCGGGCTGGCGCCACGTGGCGAGCTGGTGATCATCGGTGTGAGCGCCGAGCCGTTGCCGATCTCCCCGGTGCAGTTGATCGGGCCGGGACTCAGCGTGACCGGCCACCCGTCGGGGACCGCCCGCGACGTCGAGGAGACCATGGCCTTCGCGGTGCTGTCGGGGGTGCGGGCCCGCATCGAGGAGGTGCCGCTGGCCCAGGCCGCGCAGGCCTATGCCGCCATGGCGGAGGGCCGAGCGCGCTACCGCATGGTCTTGACCATGTGAGCGACGTGTCCCTCAGGCGACGTCGGCGTCGTAGTCCCAGCGGGTCGGCGGCTTCATGCCCGGCGGCATCCAATCGATGAACAGGTGCCCGCCCGGATGCGCGCGCTGCGTCGGAGCCACCCCCAAGGACTCGCGCACCTCGGTGAGTGGTTTGTCCAGCAACTGCTCATAGGGCGCGGCCATCAGGTTGTCGGCGCGCTGCCCGCGGCGGACCGCCTCGCGGAAGTAGCGCAACTTGCGGGGCGGGGAGGCGGGGATGAGGGTCCCCAACAGCCCGAGCGACAGCGCCTTGAGTGCCCCGGAGGGCTCCATCTGACCGCAGTGGAAGCCGAGGTTGCCGAACTCCCCGCCCATGTCCGGGCCGTAGCCGCCGAGGGTGTGGAACATGTCGTGCAGCGCGGTTCCACGTCGCATCATGTAGAAGAAGTCGTCGTCCCAGCCGCGGCGCTCGGCGATCGGGCGGATCACCGTGTCCACGTCGAACACCCCGGCGTCTAGCCTGTTGGTGAGCAGGAATGAGCGGTACGCGTGTCCCAGCGACCCGACCGGCAGTGAGGCCAGATAGTCGTCGTCGCCGAGCACCGCCAACAGGTCCGGTTTCTCGGCGAACAGTCGCCGGCCGTTGGGATGCGCCCGCAGCTGGTGGTAGCTGCGCGCCAGGATCGGGGCGGCCAGGCCGACGATCAGCTCGAAGGCGGATCCGCCGTTCTCACCCGGGTTGACCAGCAGCCGCCACGAGCCGAACACCCCCCGCCAGTCCCGCTGTTCGGGTACGCCGGTCGATGGTGCGGCCATGGGATGATCCTTCCGCCGGGCAGTCACTGCAGTCAATATGCCGGAAAATCGGCTGGCGACCGCCCATTACACTGGACCGGTATTCCGTTCAGCAAGGAGAAGCATTCAGTGGACAGCGCGGCGCAGAACGGCTCGGCAGCCGGCGGACAGACCGGCACGGCACGGGTCAAGCGCGGCATGGCCGAGATGCTCAAGGGCGGCGTCATCATGGACGTGGTCACCCCCGAGCAGGCCCGCATCGCCGAGGCAGCCGGTGCCGTCGCGGTGATGGCCCTGGAGCGGGTGCCCGCCGATATCCGGGCCCAGGGCGGGGTGTCGCGGATGAGTGACCCCGACATGATCGAGAGCATCATCGCCGCGGTCACCATCCCGGTGATGGCCAAGGTGCGCATCGGGCACTTCGTCGAGGCGCAGATCCTGCAGAGCCTCGGAGTGGACTACATCGACGAGTCCGAGGTGCTCACCCCCGCCGACTACGCGCACCACATCGACAAGTGGCGCTTCACCGTGCCGTTCGTGTGCGGGGCCACCAACCTCGGTGAGGCGCTGCGCCGGATCACCGAGGGCGCGGCCATGATCCGCTCCAAGGGTGAGGCCGGCACCGGTGACGTCTCCAACGCCACCACTCACATGCGCTCCATCGGCGGGGAGATCCGTCGGCTCACCTCGCTGTCGGAAGACGAATTGTTCGTCGCAGCAAAGGAACTGCAGGCCCCCTACGAGTTGGTCGCCGAGGTCGCCCGGGCCGGCAAGCTGCCGGTGACGCTGTTCACCGCCGGCGGTATCGCCACCCCGGCCGACGCCGCGATGATGATGCAGCTCGGCGCCGAAGGCGTGTTCGTGGGCTCCGGGATCTTCAAGTCCGGCGACCCGGCGGCGCGTGCCGCCGCCATCGTCAAGGCCACCACCTTCTACGACGACCCAGACGTGCTGGCCAAGGTGTCGCGCGGGCTGGGCGAGGCGATGGTGGGCATCAACGTCGAGGACATCGCGCAGCCGCACCGGCTTGCCGAGCGCGGCTGGTAATACTGCCGCATGGCGATCGAACAGATCCTCGATCTCGAACAACTCGAGGTCAACATCTATCGCGGGAGCGTGTTCAGCCCGCTCTCGGCGGACAACCAGCGCACCTTCGGCGGGCACGTCGCCGGTCAGGCGCTGGTCTCGGCGGTGCGCAGCGTGGATCCGCGGTTCCGGGTCCACTCGCTGCACGGATACTTCCTGCGACCCGGAGATGCCAAGGCGCCCACGGTGTTTCTGGTGGAGCGGGTTCGCGACGGTGGATCGTTCTGCACCCGGCGGGTCAACGCCGTCCAGCACGGCGAGACCATCTTCAACATGTCAGCCTCCTTCCAGGCCGAGCAACAGGGCATCGAGCACCAGAACGTGATGCCCGATGCGCCCGACCCCAAAGACCTGCCCGACATCTCGGCGATGAAGGCCTTCGACGACGAGGGCTTCAAGGCCTTCGCCGAATGGGATCTGCGCCGGGTGCCGCGCCAGCAGCTGCCGCACATTCCGGGCAAGGTCGCCGAGCAGCAGGTCTGGTTCCGGCATCGCGACCGGCTGCCCGACGACCCGGTGCTGCACATCTGCGCGCTGGCCTACATGAGCGACCTGACGCTGCTGGGCACCTCCTGGTCGGTCCATCCGGCCGAGCGCGACCACCTGCAGGTGGCGTCGCTGGATCATGCGATGTGGTTCATGCGCCCGTTCCGGGCCGACGAATGGCTGCTCTACGACCAGTCGTCGCCGTCGGCGTGCGCGGGACGCTCGTTGACGCAGGGCAAGATCTACAACCGGTCCGGGGACATGGTGGCCGCCGTCATGCAGGAAGGCCTGACCCGCTATCCGTCCGGATACGCACCGACCGGCCAGTGAGCGGCCCGCGCATCGGGGTGCTCGCGCTGCAGGGCGACGTCCGCGAACACCTGGTCGCGCTGACCGCTGCCGGCGCCGAACCGGTGCCGGTACGCCGCCGCACCGAGCTCGACGCGGTCGACGCGTTGTTGATCCCGGGTGGCGAGTCGACCACGATCAGCCACCTGCTGCGCGAGCTGGAGCTGGCCGATCCGCTGCGGGCCCGGCTGGCCGACGGTATGCCGGCCTACGGATCCTGCGCGGGAATGATCCTGCTGGCCACCGAGATCGTCGATGCCGGGGCGCCGGGCCGTGCAGCGATCCCGCTGTCTGGTATCGATATGACGGTGCGGCGCAACGCCTTCGGACGTCAGGTCGATTCCTTTGAAGGCGACGTGGACTTCGACGGACTGGACGGGCCGGTGCATGCGGTGTTCATCAGGGCGCCCTGGGTGGAACGGATCGGACCCGGCGTGCAGGTTTTGGCCGAGGCCGCCGGCCACCCGGTCGCGGTGCGTCAGGGCCGGGTGCTGGCCACCTCGTTTCACCCGGAGGTGACCGGTGATCGCCGCATCCACCGGCTCTTCGTCGACATCGTGGCCGGGCGCGCCTAGCTCGCAGGCTTCACCGTGACGCCGACGCTGCCGGCGTCCGAGGCGATCACCAGCACCGGCGCGTTGGGTTGCGAGACCACATGCCCGCCGCTGACGCTGACCTGGTAGCCGTGGGGGTACTCGACCACCGGTGTCGAGATGGTGGTCTTCGAGCCGATGTCGAAGCTGCCCGTGCCGTCGGCGCGTTCGGTGGAGTAGCTGAACTGCAGTGTGCCGGTACTCGAGTCGAACGACCAGGAGTTGGGGGTGCCCGAAATCGCCTGCGGGTACGGCGCGGCGAGCGTGGCGAGCTTGCCGGCGTCGAGATTGTCGCCGCTGGGGGGCTGGCTGGGGTCGCCGACCAGCCAGCCGTGGCCGGCTCCGGTGGTGGTGATGTCGCCCTTGTCGGTGTATTCCCACTCGGTCCAGCCGATGCGGTTCTGGTCGGCGATCTTGAGTACATCACTGAGCTTTGAGTAGTCGTTGGTAGACCCGAACTCGGTCAGCAGCACCGGAATGTCATGCGAATTCCCGTATGCCACAGCATTGCTCGCGCTCTGGGCGCCGAGGCCGAATCCGGGCAGGAAATTGTCGGCATAGTCGTGGAACGACAACACGGTGTTCGGGTCGTCGACTGTGCCCAGGGTGAGTGGCAGGCCGTTGGTGGTGAGCAGGTCGGGTTCGAAGTACACCGGTGTGCTCGGGTCCACGGCCCGGATCGCGGTGTCCACCTGGTTGTAGAACGGGGTCAGCACCCCGGCGCCGAAGTGGGAACCCAACCCGTAGGTCCCGCCCCAGGGTTCGTTCATGATCTCGTAGCCGGCCACCGACGGATTGCCGTTGAAGTAGTTGGCGACGTACTCCCACATCTGCGCGTAGTGGTTCGCCAGACCGACCCCGTCGGAGGCATCGGCGTTGGACCACAACGCATCCCACGCGTAGTACTGCGCCGGGTTGAAGAAGTAGTCGAACGGGAAGCCCAGTGCCGGATTGGGCAGCCCACCGGTCTGCGTTGCCCACAGCGGGGCGCCCTCGCCGCCGAACACGCTGCTGTAACCGTCCTGGTGCATGTCGAGGATGACGCGAATACCGTGGCCGGCCAGCGTCTGCACGGTCTGGTTGATCGAATCCAGATAGGCCTGGTCGAAGACGCCGGGCTCGGGTTCCACGCCGGCCCAGATCACACCCAGCCGAACCACGTTGAAGCCGCTGTCGGCCAGCAACTTCGCGTCGTCGTCGCCGAAGCCGATGGCTGACGGCTCATACGGCGCGATCTTGTACACCTCGTTGAGCCCGTGCAGGATGACGACCCGGCCATCGCTGTCGGTGATCCAGCCACCGGCGTTGGACAGCCCGTCGCTGGTGCCGACCGGCGGGCCGCTCGACAGCGTGCCGGCCTCGCCGACCGCACCGTGGCTGCCGTACAGGCCGCCGATGCCGCCGGCCCCGCCGAGCGCGGGCAGTCCGCCGGCGGGGTCGCCGTCACCGGCGTTGCCGCCGTCGCCGCCGATCCCGAACAGCCAGCCGCCGATTCCGCCGTCACCGCCGGCCATAGCCGTGCCGCCGTCACCGCCGTCACCGCCGTAGCCGAACAGGCTCAACGCCGCGCCGCCGTCACCGCCGGCGTGGTCGGTACCGGTGGCATCCCAACCGTCACCGCCGTCGCCGAACCACAGCCCACCGGCGCCGCCATTGGGGTCGGCGGCCGTCCCGTCGGCACCGTCACCGATCAGATACTGCCCGGCGAGCAGGTTGATGACGCCGTCCACCTGCTGGCCCAGGTCGCTGTTGATCCAACCCTCGATGCCGGTGTGAATCGCCTCGACGAACGAGGTGCCGGTGTCGGTGGCCAGGCCGACATCGCCGGTACCGAACAGGTCGGCGATCCAGTCGCCGATGCCCAGATCGTCGGCGTGGGCGGCCGGGGGTGCGGCCAGCGACACCAGCCCGACCGCCAAGAACGCCCCGATCGTCGTCCCCGCACCGGCCGACCGGTTGTTGCGCAGCTTCCGTGCTCGGGACATCGCCACCTCCGCGCCTGCTGTGACCCAGCTCATAGTAAGCAGCGCGGCGCGCACGTAGGGCGCACCATGCCGAAGTCCCTGAGTCGTGGCCGTAGACTCAACGGGCGAACTTTTCTCCAGTCACAGTGAGGTAGTGCATGAGCGGCCATTCCAAGTGGGCGACCACGAAGCACAAGAAGGCCGTCATCGACGCCCGCCGGGGCAAGAACTTCGCCCGGTTGATCAAGAACATCGAGGTCGCGGCCCGGGTCGGCGGTGGCGACCCCTCTGGTAACCCGACGTTGTACGACGCCATTCAGAAGGCCAAGAAGAACTCGGTGCCCAACGACAACATCGAGCGGGCCCGCAAGCGCGGCGCCGGTGAGGAAGCCGGCGGGGCGGACTACCAGAACATCACCTACGAGGGCTACGGGCCCAACGGTGTGGCGGTGCTCATCGAGTGCCTGACCGACAACCGCAACCGCGCCGCCAGTGAGGTGCGCGTTGCGATGACCCGCAACGGTGGCCAGATGGCCGACCCGGGTTCGGTCGCCTACCTGTTCAGCCGCAAGGGCACCGTCACGCTGGACAAGAACGGGCTGACCGAGGACGACGTGCTGGTGGCGGTTCTCGACGCCGGCGCCGAAGACGTCAACGACCTGGGTGAGAGCTTCGAGGTCATCTCCGAACCGGGGGACCTGGTGGCGGTGCGCACCGCGCTGGTCGATGCCGGCATCGACTACGATTCGGCCGAGGCGAGCTTTCAGCCGTCGGTCAGCGTCCCGGTCGACGCCGAGGGGGCCCGCAAGGTGTTCAAGCTGGTCGAGGCCCTCGAAGACAGTGACGACGTGCAGAACGTGTGGACCAACGTCGACCTGTCCGACGAGGTGCTGGCCGCCCTCGAAGCCGAGTAGCCGACAGTGCCGGCGCGGGCGGTTCATTTCATCTCGGGGTTGCCCCGCTCGGGCTCGACGCTGCTGGCCGCGCTGCTGCGCCAGAATCCGCGCTGTCACGCCGGCATGTCGGGCCCGTTGGCGGGGCTGTTCGGCGCCCTGCTCGGTGAGATGAGCGCCCGCAACGAGTTCTCGGTGTTCATCGACGACGCCAAGCGGGAGCGGGTCCTGCACGGGCTGTTCGACAGCTTCTATGCCGACAACACCGCCGAGGTCATCTTCGACACCAACCGGGCGTGGTGCGGTTGGATGCCCGCGGTTTCGCGACTGTTCCCGGACGCAAGGGTGATCGCCTGTGTGCGCGACGTGCAGTGGGTGGTCGACAGCATCGAGAGGCTGGTCCAGCGCAACGTCTTCACCCCGTCGTCGATCTTCGGCTTCAACCCGGGCGGCACCGTCTACACCCGTGCCAACGGAGTGGTGGGGCAGGACGGGCTGGTCGGCGCGCCCTACGACATGCTCAAGCAGGCCTGCTTCGGTGCGCAGCGCGACCGGCTGCTGGTGGTGCAGTACGAGACCCTGACCACCGACCCGGAACGCACCATGCGGGCGGTCTATGACTTCATCGGCGAGCCGGCCTTCGAGCACACCTTCGACAACATCGACTACGACGTCACCGAGTTCGACGAACGCGCCGGGACGCCGGGACTACACACCGTGCACAGGCAGGTCGGGGCCCGCTCGCGGGAGACGATTCTGCCGCCGGACCTGTTCAACCGCTTCGTCAACGACGCGTTCTGGCGCAATCCCGAAACCGTGCCCGAGGGCCTGAGGGTCATCTAGTCCGGAACTGCCCGGGCGAGCGGCCGCGTGTCGTGCGTGCCGGTGTCAGCCCGACCCGCTACTGTTCGAACAGATGTTCACAACGGTAGGGAGCGCGCGGTGCGGGTGATGGGTGTCGACCCCGGGTTGACCCGCTGCGGGCTGTCGGTGGTCGAGGGCGGGCAGGGCCGCCAGGTCACCGCGCTGGACGTCGACGTGGTGCGCACGCCCTCTGACGAGCCGCTGGCCAAACGGCTGCTGGCGATCAGCGATCAGGTCGAGCACTGGCTGGACACCCATCACCCGCAGGTGGTGGCGATCGAGCGGGTGTTCGCCAATGCCAACGCCAACACCGCGATGGGCACCGCGCAGGCGGGCGGGGTGATTGCACTGGCCGCGGCCCGGCGCGGGATCGACGTGCATTTCCACACCCCCAGTGAGGTGAAGGCCGCGGTCACCGGAAATGGTCGCGCCGACAAGGCTCAGGTCACCGAGATGATCACCAGAATTCTTGGCCTGCAGTCGAAGCCGACGCCGGCTGACGCCGCTGACGCGCTGGCGCTGGCCATCTGCCATTGCTGGCGGGCCCCGATGATCGCCCGGATGGCCGCCGCCGAGGCGCTGGCCGCCGAACACAAGCGCCGGTATGCCGCCAAACTCAAGGCGGCCCGGGCATGATCGCCTCGGTGCGTGGCGAGGTCATCGACATAGCCCTGGACCACGCCGTGGTCGAGGCGGCCGGGGTCGGCTACAAGGTGATGTCCACTCCGTCGACGTTGTCGACGCTGCGCCGGGGAACCGAATCCCGTCTGATCACCGCGATGATCGTGCGCGAGGATTCGATGACGCTGTACGGCTTTCCCGACGGCGACGCACGCGACCTGTTCCTGACCCTGATCGGGGTGTCGGGCATCGGGCCCAAGATCGCCCTGGCCGCGCTGGCCGTCTACGACGCCACCGCGCTGCGGCGGGTGCTTGCCGATTCCGACGTCACCGCGCTGACCCGGGTTCCCGGGATCGGCAAGCGCGGCGCCGAGCGGCTGGTGCTGGAGCTGCGCGACAAGATCGGTGCCGCCCCGGCGTCCGACGGCCTCACGTTCAGCGCTCATGGCGTGCGAGCACCGGTGATCGAAGCGCTTGTGGGGCTTGGCTTTGCCGCCAAGCAGGCTGAGGAGGCCACCGACAGGGTGCTCGCCGATGATCCGGAGATCAGCACCCCCGCAGCCCTGCGGACCGCGCTGAGCCGGCTGGGGAAGACCAAGTGAGTGAGCCCGACGACGCTCGGGAGATGTCCCCGGCGCTGACCGTCGGCGAGGGGGACGTCGACGCCGGACTGCGCCCGCGCAGCCTGGCCGAGTTCATCGGCCAGCCCCGGGTCCGCGAGCAGCTGCAGTTGGTGCTCGAGGGCGCCAAGAATCGTGGTGGCACACCGGATCACATCCTGCTGTCCGGCCCGCCCGGGCTGGGCAAGACATCGCTGGCGATGATCATCGCCGGTGAGCTCGGCAGCTCGCTGCGGGTCACGTCGGGCCCGGCCCTGGAACGGGCCGGTGACCTGGCGGCGATGCTGAGCAACCTGGTCGAGCACGACGTGCTGTTCATCGATGAGATCCACCGCATCGCCCGGCCGGCCGAAGAGATGCTGTACCTGGCCATGGAGGACTTCCGCGTCGACGTCGTCGTCGGCAAAGGCCCTGGGGCGACATCGATTCCGCTGGAGGTGGCGCCGTTCACCCTGGTCGGTGCGACCACCCGGTCCGGTGCGCTCACCGGCCCACTGCGCGACCGGTTCGGGTTCACCGCGCACATGGACTTCTATGAGCCGCCGGAGTTGGAGCGGGTGCTGGCGCGCTCGGCGAGGATCCTCGGCATCGAGCTCGGGTCCGAGGCCGCCGCTGAGGTGGCGCGGCGCTCTCGCGGCACGCCGCGGATAGCCAACCGGTTGTTGCGCCGGGTGCGTGACTACGCCGAGGTGCGTGCCGACGGGGTGATCACCCGCGACGTGGCCAAGGCCGCGCTGGCCGTCTACGACGTCGACGAACTCGGCCTGGACCGACTGGACCGGGCGGTGCTCTCGGCACTGACCCGCAGCTTCGGCGGGGGACCGGTGGGGGTGTCCACTCTGGCGGTGGCAGTGGGTGAGGAGGCCACCACAGTCGAGGAGGTCTGCGAGCCGTTCCTGGTGCGCGCCGGGATGATCGCCCGGACCCCGCGCGGCCGGGTCGCCACGCCGGCGGCCTGGACTCATCTGGGCATGGTGCCGCCGGTCGGGGCGGGCGGGCTGGGGCAACAGGGGCTCTTCGAGACCGACTGAGCCCGCTAGAGTTTCCCCAGCTCGCCGATCAGCACGTCCAGACCTTCTTCGAGCAGCTCGTCGCTGATGGTCAGCGGCGGCAGCAGTCGCACCACGTTGCCGTAGGTTCCGCAGGTCAACACGATCACGCCGGCCCGGTGGCACGCCGCCGCCAGCGACTTGGTCAGTGCCCGATCCGGCTCGCAGGTTCCCGGCTGCACCAGCTCGACGGCGATCATCGCGCCGCGACCGCGAACGTCGCCGATCCGGTCGTCGTCGGCCTGCGCCAGGCCCAGCCGCTGCAGCATCAGCCGCTCGATCTGGCGGGCCCGGCCCACCAGGTCGTCGGCCTCGACGGTGGCCAGGGCCCCGAGTGCGGCGGCGCATGCCACCGGGTTGCCGCCGAACGTCCCGCCCAATCCGCTGACATGCGGGGCGTCCATGATCTCGGCTCGTCCGGTGACCGCTGCCAGGGGCAACCCGCCACCGATGCCCTTGGCGGTGCAGATCAGGTCGGGGACCAGACCGTCCTCGTGCTCGCAGGCGAACATCGCCCCGGTGCGGGCGAAGCCGGTCTGCACCTCGTCGGCGATGAACACCACGTTGTTGTCGCGGCACCAGGCCGCCAGTGCCGGCAGAAAGCCCGGGGCCGGAACGATGAAGCCGCCTTCGCCCTGGATCGGTTCGATGACCAGCGCGGCCAGATTGTGGGCGCCGATCTGGCTCTCGATGACGCCGATGGTGCGGGCCGCGGCCAGGTCTCCGTCGGCGGCCAGATCCTTGTCGAACAGACCGTCGCGGTAGGGATAGGAAGCCGGGGCGCGGTAGATGTCCGGCGCGAACGGCCCGAACCCGCTCTTGTAGGGCATCGACTTGGCTGTCAGCGCCATCGTCAGGTTGGTGCGGCCGTGGTAGCCGTGGTCGAACGCCACCACCGCGGTCTTGTGGGTGTAGGACCGGGCGATCTTGACCGCGTTCTCCAGGGCCTCGGCACCGGAGTTCAACAGCACTGAGCGCTTCTCGTGGCTGCCGGGGGTGAGCCGGTTGAGCTCCTCGGCCACCGCCACATACCCCTCGTAGGGGGTGACCATGAAGCAGGTGTGGGTGAATGCGCCGACCTGATCGCGCACCGCCTCCACCACGCGGGGTGCAGCGGCGCCGACGGTGGTGACCGCGATACCCGAGCCCAGGTCGATCAGCCGGTTGCCGTCGACGTCCTCGACGATCCCGCCGTCGGCGCGTGCGGCGTAGACCGCCACGGTGCTGGAGACCCCGCGCGGTATGGCAGCCGCCCGCCGCTGCGCCAGCCGCAGCGAACCCGGCCCCGGAATCGCGGTGGCCAGGTGACGGCTCTGCGGCAGTGGCAGCACCTGATCTACAGCTGGCCGAGTGGCCGGCAGGCGTTGCCGAAGGGGTTCCACCATTCGCCGGGCGGACAGCTCAGCGGTGTCGGTCCCTGGCCCAGCGGCATGCAGCTGTTGGTGCTGGGCTCCCAGTACGCACCGCCGGGGCAGTCCAGGGGTGTCGGTCCCTGGCCCAGCGGCATGCAGGAATTGGTGCTGGGCTCCCAGTACTGGCCGCCCGGGCAGTTCAGCGGTTCCGCAGACCCGACGGCGGGCAACGCGATGGCTCCCACCGCCAGGGGAGCCGCCGCCAGGGCGACGGCGGCCGCCAGACCGCGTGCAAGGTTTCTCATGGGTCAACCTTCCCTCAAGAAATTCGGTCGTGCCCCACAATGGCACACTGGAGCCATCGCGGCGGCACACCGCATTCCTTTGCGGGCCGATGCTGAACTCCAGATCCGAACCCAACTGAAAGATCGAATGCTGTCATGAACCAAATGGTTGCCTTCTTGCCGCTGCTCATCGTGATGGGCGCGTTCATGTTCTTCGCCTCGCGTCGGCAGCGCCGTGCGATGCAAGCCACCATCGACCTGCATGAGTCCCTGCAGATCGGCGACCGGGTCCACACCACCTCCGGCATGGAGGCCACGATCACCGGTATCACCGACGACAACGTCGAGCTGGAGATCTCGCCCGGTGTGGTGACTACCTGGATGAAGCTGGCGATTCGGGACAAAATCGAGGCTGACGACTTCACCGCCGAGGCCGCGATCGAACAGGCCGCCGAGGGCGCGTAACCGTTCGACGCGCCGAACCCGCCGCCCAACGGTCACACCGGTGGGCGCGACACGTACCCTTTTGCGGATGCAGTCGAACTGATCGGCGCCGCATCGCGCATTGAGCGAAGGAGAATCAACAACGTGGCATCGCCTTCGGCGCCGGTGCACCCTGCCCGCAGTCTGGCGGTTTTCCTGGCAATGCTCATCGGTGTCTACCTGCTGGTATTCCTGACCGGAGACAAGCTGGCCGAACCCAAGCTGGGTATCGACCTGCAGGGCGGCACCCGCGTGACACTCACCGCGCGCACGCCGGACGGCTCGGCGCCCACCCGCGACGCTCTCAACCAGGCGCAGCAGATCATCAGCTCGCGGGTCAACGGCCTCGGGGTGTCCGGGTCCGAGGTGATCATCGACGGCAACAACCTGGTCATCACCGTTCCCGGCAGTGACGGCAATGAGGCTCGCAGTCTGGGACAGACGGCCCGGCTCTACATCCGTCCGGTGACCCTGGGTGTCTCGGTGGAGGAGGCGCTGCGCAGCGCCGGCATGGCGCCCAGGCTTCCGGGCGGACCCGGCGGTCCCGCCCTGCCGCCCGGTGTTCCCGGTGTTCCCGGAGCGGTGCCGGGTCAGCCCGGCTCACCGGTCACCGGCGGCCAGTCCGATCAGGGCGGTCTTCCCGGTGGGTTCGGCGCGGGCGGTGCCGGCGGCGAGGGTGCGCTCGGTGGCAACGGCGTGCAGCAGCCCGCGACGGCTCCGGCGCAGCCCCGGCCCTTCCCACGGGACCCGACCCCGACACCGGGCACCACCTCGGAGAGCCCCGGCGATGAGGGCGGCACCGAGACCGCGACCACGCCCGCACCGAGCGAGCCGCAGAACCCGGCCGGGCAGCACCCCGCCGGCCAGTCACCGGTCAGCCCGGCACTTCCCGGTCTGCCCGGCATGCCTGGTCAGCACGGCCACCCCCGCGAGATCGGCCTGGCGGCCCGGATCGCCGCGGAGAAGCAGTTACGCCAGAGCGACAACATCCTGATGCAGGGCGTGGCCATGAAGAGCATGGCCAGCCGCTGCGCCAAGGCCGACTTCGAAGACGTCCTGGCCGGCAACGACGACCCGGACCTGCCGCTGGTCACCTGCTCGCAGGACCATCAGACGGCCTACCTGCTGGCCCCCTCGATCATCAGCGGTGACCAGATCGCCGACGCGAGTTCGGGTATGGATCAGCGCAGCGGCGCCAACATCGTCCAGGTGAAGTTCAAGAGCGCTGCCGCCGACACCTGGGCGGAGTTCACCGCTGCCCACATCGGTACCCAGACGGCATTCACGCTGGACTCGCAGGTGGTCAGCGCGCCGCAGATCCAGGAGGCCATCCCCGGCGGCAACACCCAGATCACCGGTGGCTCACCGGGATTCACGCAAGACCAGGCGCGTCAGCTGGCCAACGTCTTGAAGTACGGGTCGCTGCCGTTGTCGTTCGAGGCGTCGGAAGCCGAAACCGTCTCGGCCACACTGGGAATGACGTCGCTGCGGGCGGGCCTGATCGCCGGCGCGATCGGCCTGGCACTGGTACTGGTCTACTCGCTGCTGTACTACCGGGTGCTGGGCGTCCTCACCGCGCTGTCACTGGTGGTCGCCGGCGCCATGGTCTACGCGATCCTGGTGCTGTTGGGCCGCTACATCAACTACACCCTGGACCTGGCCGGTATCGCCGGTCTGATCATCGGTATCGGCACCACCGCGGACTCGTTCGTGGTGTTCTTCGAACGCATCAAAGACGAGATCCGGGATGGCAAGTCGTTCCGCTCGGCGGTACCGCGGGGGTGGGGGCGGGCCCGCAAGACGATCGTGTCCGGCAACGCGGTGACGTTCCTGGCCGCTGCGGTGCTGTACTTCCTGGCGGTCGGCCAGGTGAAGGGCTTCGCGTTCACGTTGGGGCTGACCACCATCCTCGACATCGTGGTGGTGTTCCTGGTGACCTGGCCGCTGGTCTATCTGGCGTCGAAGTCCCCGACACTGGCCAAGCCGGCATACAACGGCCTCGGCGCCGTTCAGCAGGTCGCGCGCGAACGGCGTGCGCTGGCGAAGTCGGGCGGCCGGGCCGGGGCCAAAGCGAGCACGCGGGTGACCGCCCAGTCGACGGGACGGGGATAGCCAGATGGCCAAACCGAGCACCAAGGGTGACAAGAGCGAGACGACGGCGGTCGAACTCACCGAGAGCAGCGCCGCGTCGGCCCAGAAACCCCGCAGGCCCAAAGCCCCTGCGCCTGCCCCCAAGCACGGCTTCCTGTCGCGGCTCTACACCGGAACCGGCGCCTTCGAGGTCATCGGCAAGCGCCGGATGTGGTACGCGATCAGTGGCGCCATGGTCGCGATCGCCATCATCAGCATCCTGGTCCGCGGCTTCACCTTCGGCATCGACTTCGCCGGCGGCACCAAAGTGTCGTTCCCGCGCGGTGAGACCAACGTCAGCCAGGTCGAAGAGGTCTTCCGCGACACCATCGGCAGCAGCCCCGAATCGGTGGTGGTGGTCGGCAACGGCACGTCGGCGACGGTGCAGATCCGTGCCGAAACGCTGACCAACGATCAGACCGAAAAGCTGCGGGACGCGCTGTTCGACAAGTTCGCGCCCAACGGGCCCGACGGCCAGCCCAGCAAGCAGGCGATCAGCGACTCCGCGGTGTCGGAGACCTGGGGCGGGCAGATCACCGAGAAGGCAGTCATCGCACTGGTGGTGTTCCTGCTGCTGGCGGCGTTCTACATCACGGTGCGCTACGAGTGGTACATGACCATCGCGGCGATGGTCTCGATGGTCTTCGACGTCGTCGTCACCGCCGGGGTGTATTCACTGGTCGGATTCGAGGTGACCCCGGCGACCGTTATCGGCCTGCTCACCATTCTCGGGTTCTCCATCTACGACACCGTCATCGTGTTCGACAAGGTCGAGGAGAACACCCACGGCTTCGAGCACAAATCCAAGCTGACCTACGCCGAGCAGGCCAACCTGGCGGTCAACCAGACCTTCATGCGGTCGATCAACACCAGCCTGATCTCGGCGCTGCCGATCATGTCGCTGATGGTGGTCGCGGTGTGGCTGCTGGGCGTGGGAACGCTGCAGGACCTCGCGCTGGTGCAGCTGGTCGGTGTGGTTGTCGGCACCTACTCGTCGATCTATCTGGCCACGCCGCTGCTGGTCACGCTGCGGGAGCGCACCGAGCTGGTGCAGAACCACACCCGCCGGGTGATGCGGCGGCGCAAGGCGGCGTCGGGCTCCAAGGCCGCGCCGGCCACGGCCGACGACGACACCGATATCGACACCGACATCGACGGTGGCGATGACGAGGCCGTGAGCACCGTCGCCGCACCCTCCACACCGACGCCGGGTGCCAAGCCGGTACGTCCCACCAGCCGGCGCACCCAGCGTCCGACCGGCAAGCCGGGCGCCGGCGGGTAACCGGTGATGGCGGCCCGCGGTCGGCACGCTGCGGCCCTGGTGGTGGCGATCGTCACCGCAGCCGGGTCTTTGTCCGCATGCACCAGTGCCGCCGTCGACCAGATCGACTACAGCGTCGACGGCAGCCTGCACACCTACAACACCACGTCGGTAGCCGGTGCGGCATCAGCTGCGCCGCAAGCGTTCTCACGCACCCTGACCGGCTTCGGCTATCACGGACCGGACGGTCAGATCCTCACCGATCACGACTTCGGGGCCATCTCGGTGGTGGGTCGCGCCCCGCTGGTGCTGGACTACCAGATCAACGACGCCGCGGTGTACTCCGACGACAAGCCGGTCACCTGTGACGATCTGGTGCTGGCCTGGGCGGCGCAGTCGGGGCGCTTTCCGGGGTTCGACGCCGCCAGCCGGGCGGGCTATCTCGACATCGACCGCATCGAATGCCGGCCCGGTGAGAAGAAGGCCCGGGTGTCGTTCTTTCCCGACCGGGCCATCGTGGACTACGACGACCTGTTCACCGCGACGTCGATGATGCCGTCGCACGTCATCGGCGAGAAACTCGGGCTCAACACCACCGAGGTGCTGCTGGCCCCGCCCGGACCCGCCGATGAGGGCAAGGCCAAGATCGCCGAGGCCTGGAACACCACCTGGCAGCTCGACCGATCCTCCGACCTGAGCCACTTCCCGTCGTCGGGGCCCTACAAGATCGACTCGGTGCTCGATGGGGGCGCTGTGGTGCTGGTGGCCAACGAGAAGTGGTGGGGCGCCAAACCGGTCACCAAGCGGGTCATCGTCTGGCCGCAGAGCGCCGACGTCGCCGACCGGGTCAGCAAGCGGGCGGTCGACGTCGTCGACGTCGCGACCGGCTCGGCCGGGTCGCTGATCACCCCGGACGACTACCAGAGCAGCAGCACCGCATCGGGTGGCATCGAGCAGCTGATCTTCGCGCCGACCGGACCACTGTCGGAGACATCCGCGCGCCGCGCGCTGGCGCTGTGCACTCCTCGTGACGTGATCGCCGCCGATGCCGGTGTCCCACTGGTCAATTCGCGGCTCAACACCGCCATCGACGACGCGTTCGACCAGGCCGAGAACGTGCCCGAGACCGCCCAGTTCGCCCGTGCCGACCCGAAGGCCGCCAGTGAGGCGCTGTCCGGCAAACCCCTGACGGTGCGCATCGGGTACCGCGGACCCAACACCCGACTGGCCGCGGTGGTGGGCGCGATCAGCAGCTCGTGCGCCCCGGCGGGTGTCACCGTCAACGAGGTGGCATCTGATGCCATCGGGCCGCAGGCACTGCGGGAGGGCCAGATCGATGTGCTGCTGGCCAGCACCGGCGGCTCTACGGGCAGTGGGTCGACCGGCTCGTCGGTGATGGACGCCTACGAATTGTTCAGCGGCAACGGCAACAACCTGTCGGGCTATCACAACGACCAGATCGACGGAATCATCTCCGCGCTGGCGATCACCGCCGACCCGGCCGAACAGGTCCGGCTGCTGGAGGAGAGCGGACCGGTGCTGTGGGCCGACATGCCGACGCTGCCGCTGTTCCGCCAGCAGCGCACCCTGCTATGGTCGAAGAAGACCTACGGTGTGGTCGCCAACCCCACCCGGTGGGGGGCGGGCTGGAACATGGACCGCTGGGAGCTGCAGCAGTGAAGCCGGCCGGCCCGGCTGACGGCACCGTTGCCGATGTGGTCGCGGCGCTGACCCGCGAGGTCGCGGACTTCCCGGTTCCCGGCGTCGCGTTCAAAGACCTGACGCCGGTGTTCGCCGACGCTGCCGGCCTGACCGCGGTGATCGACGCGCTGGCCGCCATTGCCGACGGCGCAGACCTGGTCGCCGGGATCGACGCACGCGGATTTCTGCTGGCCGGAGGGGTCGCCGACCGGCTCGGGTTGGGCGCGCTGGCGGTCCGCAAGGGCGGCAAGCTGCCGCCGCCGGTGCTCTCGGAGACCTACCAGCTCGAATACGGCCACGCCGTGCTGGAGATCCCGGCCGACGGCCTGACGCTGACTGGTCGCCGGGTGGTGATCGTCGACGACGTGCTGGCCACCGGCGGCACCCTGGCGGCGACGCTGCGGCTGCTGCGCAGGGCGGGAGCCGAGGTGGTCGCGGCGGCCGTGGTGCTCGAGCTGGGCGGGCTGGACGGGCGCGACGCGGTGGCGGGGCTGCCGGTGCAGAGCCTGCGCGTCGTTTAGCCGATATTCTCGTGGTCGGAGGTGGGTGACGTGGGTCTTGAGGAGAGCTTCGACGAGGCCGTCGAAGAGGGGGTTGCCCAGGACTCGCCCGCCGAGCGCACCGATCTGCTGAAGGTTCCCACCAGCGCCTCGCGGCGGGTGCGGGCTCGCATCGCCCGCCGGATCACCGCCCAGCGCGGTGCGTTCAGCCCGGTGCTGGAGCCGCTGGTCGCGGTGCACCGGGAGTTCTACCCGAAGGCGAACCTGGCGCTGCTGCAACGTGCCTACGAGGTCGCCGAACAGCGGCACGCCAGCCAGCTGCGGCACTCCGGCGACCCCTACATCACCCACCCGGTGGCCGTCGCCACCATCCTGGCGGAGCTGGGCATGGACACCATCACGCTGGTGGCCGCGCTGTTGCACGACACCGTCGAGGACACCGGCTACACCCTGGAGGGGCTGGGCGCCGAGTTCGGCGACGAGGTCGCCCACCTGGTCGACGGGGTGACCAAGCTGGACAAGGTGGTGCTGGGCACCGCGGCTGAGGCCGAGACCATCCGCAAGATGGTCATCGCCATGGCGCGTGACCCAAGGGTGCTGGTGATCAAGGTCGCCGACCGGCTGCACAACATGCGCACCATCCGATTCCTGGCGCCGGAGAAGCAGACGCGCAAAGCCCAGGAGACGCTGGAAGTCATTGCGCCGCTGGCGCATCGGCTGGGTATGGCCACCGTCAAGTGGGAGCTCGAGGATCTGTCGTTTGCGATCCTGCACCCGAAGAAGTACGAGGAGATCGTTCGGCTGGTGGCCGACCGTGCGCCGTCGCGGGACACCTACCTGGCCAAGGTGCGCGCCGAGATCGTCAATACGCTGGCGAAGTCGAAGATCACCGCGACCGTCGAGGGCCGGCCCAAGCACTATTGGTCGATCTACCAGAAGATGATCGTGCGGGGCCGCGACTTCGACGACATCTACGACCTGGTGGGGCTGCGGATCCTGTGCGATGAGATCCGGGACTGCTACGCCGCGGTCGGCGTGGTGCACTCTCTGTGGCAGCCGATGGCCGGCCGGTTCAAGGACTACATCGCCCAACCGCGCTACGGGGTCTACCAGTCGCTGCACACCACGGTGATCGGTCCGGAGGGCAAGCCGCTGGAGATCCAGATCCGCACCCGCGAGATGCACCGCACCGCCGAATACGGCATCGCCGCGCACTGGCGTTACAAAGAGTCCAAGGGCCGCAACGGCGTTCCGCAGTCGGGCACCCCCACCGAGATCGACGACATGGCCTGGATGCGTCAGCTGCTGGACTGGCAGCGGGAGGCCGCCGACCCGGGGGAGTTCCTCGAATCCCTGCGCTATGACCTGGCGGTCAAAGAGATCTTCGTGTTCACCCCCAAGGGCGATGTGATCACCCTGCCCACCGGTTCGACGCCGGTCGACTTCGCCTACGCGGTGCACACCGAGGTCGGACACCGCTGTATCGGTGCCCGGGTCAACGGCCGGCTGGTGGCGCTGGAGCGCAAGCTCGAAAACGGGGAAGTGGTGGAGGTTTTCACCTCCAAGGCCCAGAACGCCGGGCCGTCACGGGACTGGTCTCAGTTCGTGGTGTCGCCGCGGGCCAAAGCCAAAATCCGGCAGTGGTTCGCCAAGGAACGCCGCGAGGAGGCACTGGAGTCGGGCAAGGACGCCATCGCCCGCGAGGTGCGCCGGGTGGGGCTGCCGCTGCAGCGCCTGGTCAACGGTGAGTCGATGGCCGCCGTCGCCCGTGAACTGCACTACACCGACGTCTCGGCGCTCTACACCGCGGTCGGTGAGAACCACATCTCCGCACACCACGCCGTGCAGCGGCTGGTCGCGCAGCTCGGCGGGGTGGACCAGGCCGAGGAGGACTTGGCCGAGCGCTCCACACCGCTGACCATCCCGCGCCGCGAACGCCACACCGATGACGTCGGCGTCGCGGTACCCGGCGCGACGGGCGTGCTGACCAAGCTGGCCAAGTGCTGCACCCCGGTTCCGGGCGACAAGATCATGGGCTTCGTCACCCGCGGTGGCGGGGTGAGCGTGCACCGGACCGACTGCACCAACGCCGACTCACTGCGGGACCACGCCGAGCGGATCATCGAGGTCAAGTGGGCGCCGTCGCCGTCGTCGGTGTTCCTGGTGGCCATCCAGGTCGAGGCCCTCGACCGGCACCGGCTGCTCTCGGACGTCACCAAGGTGCTCGCCGATGAGAAGGTCAACATCCTGTCGGCGTCGGTCACCACGTCGCGCGACCGGGTGGCGATCAGCCGGTTCACCTTCGAGATGGGCGACCCGAAACACCTGGGCCACCTGCTGAATGTGGTTCGCAACGTCGAGGGTGTCTACGACGTCTACCGGGTGACGTCGGCCGCCTGAGCCGGCGAGCTCAGCGGGCCGGTGTGAAGCTGTCCGGGTCGGCGAACGCCCAGTCGGCTTCCCAGGAGTCGGGACGTTCGGCCAGCAGTTGGCCCGGCCGCAGCCATTCGTAGATCTCGGCGTAGGTCCGCACGATCGACGGTGAGACCCGCTTGCGCAGCATGTGCGGGTTGAGCTGCTCGGGCCGGTGGGCGCCCAGCGAGGCGATCATCTGCATCGCCTGGTGAACTGTGGCGGCCTGATAGCGCTGCACCCGCACACTCTTGTCGGCGACGTTGAGGGCGCGGGCTCGCCGCGGATCCTGGGTGGCCACGCCGGTGGGGCAGGTGTTGGTGTGGCAGCGCTGCGCCTGGATGCAGCCGATCGCCATCATCATCGCCCGCGCCGAATTGGTGTAGTCCGCACCCTGGATCAGGCGTTTGACGACGTCGGTGGCTCCGGCGACCTTGCCACTTGCGCCCAGTCTGATCTTGTCGCGCAGACCCATTCCGACCAGCACGTTGTGTACGGTCATCAGGCCGTCGGTGAGCGGCATGCCGACGTGGTCCTCGTATTCCAGTGGTGCAGCGGCTGTTCCGCCTTCGGCGCCGTCGACGATGATGAAGTCGGGCGCGGTTCCCTCATCGACCATCGCCTTGCAGATCGCCAGCACGTCGGTGCGGGTGCCGACACACAGTTTGAATCCGGTGGGCTTGCCGCCGGCCAGTTCACGCATCTGCGCGATGAACCGGACCAACTCCCGGGGGGTGGAGAAGGCCGAGTGGGCGGCGGGGCTGACGCACTTGCGATGTGCGGGAACACCGCGGTAGCGGGCGATCTCCTCGCTGACCTTGGCGGCCGGAAGCACACCGCCCAGACCGGGTTTGGCGCCCTGACTCAGTTTCAGTGACACGCATTTGACGTTGGGATGCGCTGCCTTGTCGGCGAACTGCGCGGGGTCGAAACGACCGTCGGCGGAGCGGGCCCCGAAGTACCCCGAGCCGATCTCCCACACCAGATCACCCCCGTGCTCGGTGTGATACGGGGTCAGGCCGCCTTCACCGGTGTCGTGGGCGAAACCGCCCAGCGCGGCCCCCTTGTTCAGGGCCAGGATCGCGTTGCTGGACAGCGCCCCGAAGCTCATCGCTGAAACATTCAGCAGCGCCATCGAATACGGCTGCTTGCAGTCCGGACCGCCCACCAGCACCCGAGGCGGGGTGTCGGGCACCGGGGCCGGTGCGATCGACTGCGCGAGATGCTCATAGCCGACCGAGTCGATGTCACGTTCGGTGCCGAACGCCTGCTCGGAGTGGGTGCCCTTGGCGCGCTCGTAGATGATCGTGCGGCGAGACCGATCGTAGGGGCGACCGTCGAAGTTTCGCTCGATAAAGTACTGCTGCAGTTCCGGGCGCAGATCCTCCATCAGGAACCGCAGGTGACCCAGCACCGGATAGTTGCGCAGCACCGAGTGCCGGGTCTGGAGCAGGTCGTAGATCCCGAGCGCGAACATCAACCCCGCCGGCACGGCCAGCCACCACCAGGCCGGGTGATCGGCGATGGCGCCGGCCCCGGCGCACATGGCGACGACGCCGAGGGCAGCGATCGCGATGAACCGGTACATGCGCTAGTCGGAGCGAACCGACTTGATCGTCACCTTGGTTACCGGCGCGCCGTCGGTGCCACCGCCCTTGACGCCTGCCTCGGCGATCTTGTCCAGGGTGTCCAGGCCGTCCTTCTGGATGGTGCCGAACACCGTGTACTGCGGCGGCAGCATCGAGTCCTTGTACACCAGGAAGAATTGGCTGCCGTTGGTGCCGGGCCCGGCGTTGGCCATCGCCAGCGTGCCGCGCGGGTAGGTCACCGGCTGCTGGGAGCCCAGGTCGTCGGCGGCGTACTGGTCGGTGGGGTATTCGTTGGCGAACTGGTAGCCGGGGCCGCCGGTGCCGTCGCCGGTCGGGTCGCCGCACTGCAGCACGCTCAGCGACGGTGACGTGGTCAAGCGGTGGCACTGGGTGTCGTTGAAGTAGTCCTTGTTGCCCAGGCTGATGAAACTGTTCACGGTGCAAGGGGATTGGGCGTTGTTCAGGATCAATCCGATGGGACCCTGATCGGTCAGCATCGACACGCTGACCTCCGCCGGCTCGGTGGGCACCTTCCCGGAGCGGGGCGGCTCGACCTTCTTGCTCGCCGGCTGCCGCGATGTCGGGTACTGGCAGTTGGAGCCAAGGGTGGACGATGCGGTGAACTTCGGCAGCTCACCGGCTATCCCGGCCGGCTTCTTGGGGGCCTCGCCCGCCGCCGAGCTCTGCGAGGTGTCCGGCTTACCGGCGTTGATGTTGCCGGAGCCGCTGTCGTGCAGCACCGTGAACACCACGCCGACGATCAGCGCCACCGCCACCACCGCGCCGGCGATCACCAGTACCAGGCGCTGCTTGCGCGCCGCCGCAGCCCGCTGCTCCATCTGCTGGTCCAACTTGCGCTTGGCGTTGGCGCGCCGTTCTGAGTTCGTGGACACCGCGGGTCTACCTCCCTGGCTTGCTGGGTGAATCGGGTCCCAAGTCTGCCAGAGCCCACCCACGCCGCCCGCGTCCCCGCCGCCTGGGCGCGCAATGGGAAACTGGTCGATGTGTTGGTCACCGGATTCCCCGCGGGAATGCTGGCGTGTAACTGCTACGTGCTGGCGCCGCGGCAGGGCGCGGACGCGATCGTCGTCGACCCCGGCCAGCGGGCGATGACCCAGCTGCGGCGCGTCCTCGACGAGAACCGGCTCACGCCCTCGGCGGTGCTGCTCACCCACGGCCACATCGACCACATCTGGTCGGCGCAGAAGGTCTCCGACACCTATGGCTGCCCCACCTACATCCATCCCGCCGACCGCTACATGCTCACCGACCCGCTGCGGTCGTTTGCCACCATGCCCGGCCAGGCGCTGTTCGGGGTGCTGAGCAAGCTGATGTTCGCCGAGCCCAAGCAGCTGATCGAGCTCGACCGCGACGGGGACAAGATCGGCCTGGGCGACACCACCGTCACCGTCGACCACACCCCCGGGCACACCCGCGGGTCGGTGGTGTTCCGGGTGGAAGGCGACGCGAAAGAGGTGGTGTTCAGCGGGGACACCCTGTTCCAGAACTCGGTCGGCCGCACCGACCTGCCCGGCGGCAGCGGCCGTGACCTGATGAACTCGATCGTCGACAAACTACTGGTCCTGCACGACGGATGCGTGGTGCTGCCCGGCCACGGTCCGAAGACCACCATCGGCGCCGAGCGCCGCAGCAACCCGTTCCTGGAAGGGCTGAGTGCGTGAGTACCTTTGCCGCACCCAAAGGGGTGCCCGACTATGTGCCGCCGGCCTCGGCCGGTTTCGTCGCGGTGCGCGACGGCCTGTTGGCCGCTGCCCGCCGTGCCGGCTACGGCGACATCGAGCTGCCGATCTTCGAGGACACCGCGTTGTTCGCCCGCGGGGTGGGCGAGTCCACCGACGTGGTCTCCAAAGAGATGTACACCTTCGCCGACCGCGGTGACCGCTCGGTGACGCTGCGGCCCGAGGGAACCGCCGGGGTGATGCGCGCGGTGATCGAGCACGGCCTGGACCGGGGTCAGCTGCCGGCCAAGCTCTGCTACTCGGGGCCGTTCTTCCGCTATGAGCGCCCGCAGGCCGGCCGGTACCGGCAGCTGCAGCAGGTCGGTGTGGAAGCCATCGGAGTCGACGACCCGGCGCTGGACGCCGAGGTGATCGCCGTGGCCGACGCCGGTTTCCGCTCGCTGGGGCTGGACGGCTTCCGGCTGGAGATCACCTCCCTGGGTGACGACACCTGCCGGCCGGCGTATCGAGAGTTGTTGCAGCAGTTCCTGTTCGGCCTGGACCTCGACGAGGAGACGCGACGCCGCGCCGAGATCAACCCGCTGCGGGTCCTCGACGACAAACGCCCCGAGGTCAAGGCGCTGACCGCCGACGCGCCGCTGATGCTCGATCACCTCTCCGATGCGGCCAAGGCGCATTTCGACACCGTGCTGGCACATCTGGACGCCCTGGGCGTGCCGTACGCGATCAATCCGCGGATGGTGCGCGGGCTGGACTACTACACCAAGACCACCTTCGAGTTCGTGCACGACGGGCTGGGTGCGCAGTCGGGCATCGGCGGCGGCGGCCGCTACGACGGCCTGATGCGCCAGCTGGGCGGGCAGGACCTGTCCGGGATCGGGTTCGGGCTCGGGGTGGACCGCACCCTGTTGGCGCTGGCCGCCGAGGGCAAGTCGGTGGGCGCGACCACCCGGTGCGACGTGTTCGGCGTCCCGCTCGGTGAGGCCGCCAAGCTGCGGCTGGCGGTGCTGGCCGGGCAGTTGCGGGCCGCCGGGGTGCGGGTGGACCTCGCCTACGGGGATCGCGGGATGAAGGGCGCGATGCGTGCCGCGGACCGTTCCGGGGCGGTGCTTGCCCTGGTCGCCGGTGACCGCGACGTCGAGGCCGGCACCGTCGGGATCAAGAATCTGGCCACCGGGGAGCAGGTCGACGTCGCTTTCGACGACGTTGTCGGTGAGGTCGTGCGCCGAATGTCGCCTTGATGCACGGTCGTGCACAGACCACCTGACAAAACCCGACATTCGGCGGCCTCCGGTAGCGTGGCTCGGTATGACGACGATGCGAAACGTGACAGTCAGGTTCGGGGCGGCGCTGGCGCTGGCGGTCGCCGGAGTTGTGGCCAGCCACGCCACATCGTTCGCGGACCCGGAGCCCACCGCGGAGTCCCCGGCGCCGAGCACGACGGAATCGGCACCGGAAACTGCGAAGGAGACTCCGGAGGAGACCGCGAAAGAGACCCCGAAGAAGAGCCCGACCGGCGGCCACGAGGTCACCTACACCATCACCGCCACCAGCGACCTGACCGGCAACATCTCCTACATCAAGTCCGACCCGCCGAGCATGGCGGCCTACAACGCCAACGCCACGGAGTACCTGGAGACCGTGCACGCCCCGATCAGCGGGGGACAGCCGCTGGTGTACACCACCACGCTGGCCGACCCCGGGCAGTGGGCGCTGGTCACCGCCAGCGGGGGCCTGCGGATCAACCCCGAGTTCCACTGCGAGATCGCCGTCGACGGCGAGGTGGTGGTGTCCCAGCAGGGTGGCAGCGGCGTGAGCTGCTCGACCCGCCCCTGGTGAATCAGCCGGCGAACACGTACACCCAGGCTCGCGCGCCGGAGCGCAGCGGCACCGAGATCCGCCGGTAGGCGTCGACTTCGTAGTCGTCGGCGGCCGCCAGCTCGGCGGGGCTGATCGCGAACACCGTGCCGGGGACGCAGGCGTCGGGCGCCGTCGACGGGAGCAGGATCGGATGACGGTCGCTGCCGCTGACGGCCACCACGTGTGGATCGGTGATCGTCACGTAATCCAGGTCGAAGCCGACGATCGCGTCGGGGCGGCCGTCTAGCAGCCGCCCGAAGGTACTGCGCTGCACCTCGGCCAGCTGCAGGGTGCCGTAGGAGAACAGCAACTCGGTGCTCACTGAGCGCCACCGGGTTCGCCGCCTGCGACGACGACCACCTCGGCAGGCTCAGAGCCCACCGCGCGGATGCGGTGGCTGATCGAGGCGTCGAAGTAGGCACTGTCGCCGGTCGCCAGGGTCCAGGTGACGTCGCCGTATTCCAGTTCCACGGTCCCGGTGTGCACGAATATGAATTCCTGACCGCCATGCAGGGGATGGGCGCCTCGGTTGGTGCGCTCGGTGGGGCGAACCACGAACGGGGACATCGACTTTCCCAGTATGCTCGCGGCCATCGCCCGGTAGCGCTGTCGATCGGCGCTGCGGTCCGCGGCCCGGTCCACCGTGATCTTGTCCTCGTCGCCGCGTTCGGAGAACAGTTGCGCCACATCGACGTCCAGGGCCTGCGCGACCTTGATTGCCACCGCGATGGACGGCGTGCTGCGACTGCGTTCGATCTTGGACAGATAGCTCTTGGTCAGCCCGGTCCGCTCGGCAAGGCCTTCAAGGGTGAGCCCTCGCTGCTTGCGGACGGCACGCAGCAGTTCCGTCATCACACCATGATGACACAAGGTGTCATAACCAATACCATGTTGTCATGGCCGACACCTTCGACGATTCCAAATCCGACCTGATGCAGCGTGCGGAGCAACACTTCGCGGAGAACTTCATCGAAACCGCGTGGTCCACCCGTCAGAAACTGGCGCTGACCTGCCGGGCCCTGTCCGACCGCGGCCACGACTCGGGCCTGGCCGGCCAGATCACCGCCCGCGCCGAGGCGCCGGGCACCTACTACACCCAGCGGCTCGGCCTGGGCTTCGACGAGATCACCGAGGACAACCTGTTGCTCGTCGACGAAGACCTCTGTGTTCTTGCGGACTCGGGGGTGCCGGGGATGGCCAACCCCGCCAACCGATTCCACAGCTGGATCTACCGGGCCCGCCCCGATGTGCAGTGCATCGTGCACACCCACCCGTTTCATGTCGCCGCGCTGTCCATGCTGGAGACCCCGCTGGTCGTCTCGCACATGGACACCACGCCGCTCTACGACGACTGCGCCTTCCTGCCGCTGTGGCCCGGGGTTCCGGTCGGCAACGAGGAGGGCGAGATGATCTCGGCGGCCATCGGCGACAAGAAGGCCATCCTGCTGGCGCACCACGGCCAGATCGTGGCCGGCGCCAGCGTGGAGGAGGCGTGCTCGCTGGCTGTGCTGATCGAGCGCGCCGCCGCACTGCAACTGGCCGCCATGGCCGCCGGCACCATCAAGGAACTCCCGGAGAAGCTGGCCCGCGAAGCCCACGACTGGACCCTGCTGCCCAACCGCAGCCAGGCCAACTTCGCCTACTACGCCCGTCGCGCGTTGGTGAACCACCCCGACGCACTAACCAAGGAGTCATAAGTGGCAGCACAGCTGTACGGCGTCATCGGCTACCCGGTGACGCCTTTGAATGACGGCGGAATCGACACCGCGGTCCTGACCACAGTCATCGACCGGCTCGTCGAAGCCGGGGTGCACGCCATCGCCCCGCTGGGCAGCACCGGCGAACTCGCCTATCTCACCGAAGACGAGTTCGACACCTGCGTCGACGCCTCGATCGCCGCGGTCGCCGGCCGGCTGCCGGTGCTGGTCGGGGTGTCCGACCTGACCACCGCGCGCACCGTGCGCCGGGCTCGCTATGCCGCCCGCGCCGGCGCCGACGCGGTGATGGTCGCCCCGGTGTCCTACTGGAAGCTCTCCGAGCGCGAGATCACCACGCACTATTGCGCCGTCTCCGACGCCGTCGACGTCGACATCGTCGCCTACAACAACCCGGCGACGTCCGGGGTGGACATGAGCCCCGAGCTGCTGGTCGGCATGTTCGAGGACATCGAGCACGTCACCATGGTCAAGGAGTCGACCGGGGATCTGACCCGGATGCTGCGGATCGCCAAACTGTCCGACGGGCGCCTGCCGTTCTTCAACGGCAGCAACCCGCTGGTGCTCGACGCGCTGCGCGCCGGGGCCGCCGGCTGGTGCACCGCGGCCCCCAACCTGCGCGCGCAGCCCTGCCTGGACCTCTATTCCGCCGTCACCACCGGTGAGCTGGACACCGCACAGGTGCTCTACGACGACTTGAAGCCGCTGCTGGAGTTCATCGTGGCGGGCGGGTTGGCCACCACCGTCAAGGCCGGGTTGGAGCTGCTCGGGGTGCCCGCCGGCGAACCACGCCGGCCATTGTTACCGCTGGACGAGGCCGGACGGGCCGAGCTGCGCCGGTTGTTGTCGCTCTAGCCGTTAGCCCAGGTCGCTGGCGGCGAAGGTGTTGCACTGCTTCGGGTCGCCGCTCTGGTAGCCGACGGTGAACCAGTGCTGCCGCTGCGCCGAGGCACCGTGGGTCCACGATTCCGGGTTGACGTGCCCGGTCATGGACTGCTGGATACGGTCGTCACCCACCGATGACGCCGCCGACAGCGCGTCGCGGATGTCGTCGTCGGTCAGCGGCTTCAGGAACGTCACCCCGGTGCCTTCCTGCTTGGTGATCGCCGCATAGTGCGCCCACACCCCGGCGTAGCAGTCGGCCTGCAGCTCGGTGCGCACCCCGGCGCCCGTCGCGCCCTGCGCACCGTGCTGGGCGCGGCCCAGGTCACCGAGCAGGTTCTGCACGTGGTGGCCGAACTCGTGGGCCACTACATACTCCTGCGCCATCGGTCCGCTGCTGGAGCCGAACCGGTCGACCAACTCCTGGAAGAAACCGGTGTCGAAATAGGCGGTCTGGTCGGTGGGGCAGTAGAACGGCCCCACGGCACTGCTGGCCGTCCCGCATCCGGTGCTGATCTGGCCGCTGAACAGCTGGACGTGCGGGCGGGTGTAGCCGCGCAGCAGATCCGACCACACCGCGTCCACCGAATTGCCCGTCGCCGTCACCCGGCACTCCACGTACTTATTGGCGTCCGCACCCGTGCGGCACTTGTTGAGGTCGAAGCCCGGCGCCGAGTACTGTCCGGTATCCACCGGCTGCTGGCTCAGTACATCGCCCGGGTCGGCACCCAGCAGCAGCGCCACCACCATGATCACCAGGCCGGCGACCCCGCCGCCGATCGCGATGCCACGGCCGGCGCCGCCTGACGAGGTGGTGCTGGTATCGATCTGCATACCTTCGTTGAAGGTCATCGCACGCTCCGTTGAGTTGCCGTAGGTCCTGGGCGCCGGTGCGAGCCCGTCGGGCCCGCGGCCACATTAGCTTTGCACACCCGGACGGGCTCGAACCCCTGGTTGACCGTGATAAATCCGTGTGACGGATCAACGCAACCCGGGTTGTCTGGCGAGTATCCAAACCTTTGCTGAATGTTTACAGCCCCGCTGTACGCCGTGGTCATGGCGGTGTTACGTTCTGCTCCCGGCCGCAAGTGGAAAACACTCCACCACGGCTTGCGCAGCTATCTGGAGAGGATGTCAGGTCGATGAACGCGTCAACTCGGTGTCGCCGGCCCCTGTCGGGGAGCCCGGCCGGAGTTGTCGGCAGCATCAGCAGCCACACGTTTATCAGGCCGTTATCACATCGCTCCGCTACAGTGACGTGCGTCAATCTTTTGACATAGACCTCTGCTGCCGCACGACCCCCCCGACTTCTACCACTACATGCTTCAGGGTTCCAGGAGGATCAGATGCCATTCGTAACCGCTCAGCCTGAGCTTCTGACTGCGGCTGCCGGCAGCCTGTCGGGGATCGGTGACTCGATGTCGGCGGGTATCTCGGCCGCGGCCGCGCCTACCGTCGGTGTGTCGGCGCCCGCCGCCGACATGGTGTCGGTGGTGACTGCTGCCCAGTTCGCCGCGCACGGCCAGGTGTTCCAGCAGGTCAGCGCTCAGGCTGCCGCGGTTCACCAGCAGATCGTGGCCACCTTGAGTGGCAACTCGAACCTCTACGCCCTCACCGAGGCCGCCAACGCCGCGTCGGCCGGTTGAGTCGGGGCATATAGATGAGCTATTCCATCTTTCCGCCGGAGATCAATTCCGGCTTGATCTACACCGGTCCGGGCTCGGAACCGCTGCTGGTGGCCGCCGCCGCGTGGACCGCGCTGGCCACCGACCTGTCCACCTCGGCCACCTCCACCCACTCGGTGGTGGCCAACCTCGCGTCCACCTGGACGGGCGCGGGTTCGGCTGCGGCGACCACCGCGGTCGCTCCGTACGTGGCGTGGCTGGAGCAGGCGTCGGCCACCGCCGCCCAGAACGCGGCGCTGGCCACCCAGGCAGCCGGGCTGTTCGAGGGGGCTCGGGCCGCGTCGGTGCCGCCGCCGGTGATCGCTGCCAACCGGGCGATGCTGCTGGCGCTGATCTCCACCAACTTCTTCGGCCAGAACACCCCCGCGATCGCGGCGACCGAGGCCCAGTACGAGGCGATGTGGGCCCAGGACGGTGCCGCGATGGACACCTACGCCGGATCGGCGCAGGCCACCACCACGTCACTGCAGCAGCAGCAGCCGCCGCCGGGGTCCGCGCAGGCGACGTCGGCGCAGGCGACGCCGGGATCGGCTGAGGGTGGTCCGGTCGTCAACCCGCCGACCACCCCGCCCGCCGGCTACAACCCGTCCACCATCGGTGGGCTGTTCGACATGCTCGGCGCGAAGGGCTTGATCGCGTCAATTGACCCGAATCTGGCGGCCACCCAGATCAGCCAGGCGATGTCACCGGTGACCTCGGCGTCGTCCATGGGCATGATGGGCGCGCGTCTGCTGATGATGCTGCCCCAGCTCGCCCGCATGGGCGCCATGACCGGCGCGACGGGTGCGCTGGCCGGCCAGACAGCCGGCGCCGGCGGCACCGGCACCCTGATGACCCAGATCGGCGACTTCGTCAACGACAAGCTGCAGGGCGCGGTCGGCGTGCTGGCCGGCCACTTCTCCTCGGCCACCAACGCGATCTCCGCCAAGCTCGGCCAGGCCGCCTCGATGGGCGCGCTGAAGGTGCCGCAGGCCTGGTCGATGGCCGCCGACGGCATGGTCCGCGCCGCTCCGGTACTGCCGGCCACCACCGTCAGCGCCCCGATCCAGACCATGTCGGCCACCGGCGGAATCCCCGGCGGCCCGTTCGGCAGTGCGCTGATGGGCGCGATGGCCGGCCGTGGAATGGGCGCGGTCGCCGCCAAGGCCCCGAAGATCATGCCCCGTTCGCCGGCGGGCGGATAGCGGAAGGGGCACCCAACTCAGACGTGACAGCCGAGCCGCCGCCCGGCATCACCACACACTTCAAGCGAGAGGAAGAAAATCATGGCTACACGTTTTATGACGGACCCGGACGCGATGCGTGCGATGGCGGGTCGTTTCGATGTGCACGCCCAGACCGTTGAAGATGAGGCCCGACGCATGTGGGCGTCCTCGACCAACATCTCGGGTGCGGGTTGGGGTGGTCTGGCCGAGCGGACCTCGATGGACACCATGGGTCAGATGCAGACGGCGTTTCGCAACATCGTGACGATGCTGCACGGGGTGCGCGATGGTCTGATTCGCGATGCGAACCACTACGAGAGCCAGGAAGCTGCCTCGCAGCAGATCCTGGGCAGCTAGGGAGGATTACGAAGATGTCGATCAACTACCAGTTCGGTGATGTCAACGCTCACGGCGCCTTGATTCGCGCCCAGGCTGCCTCGTTGGAGGCTGAGCACCAGGCGATCGTGCACGATGTGCTGGCTGCCGGTGATTTCTGGGGTGGTTCGGGTTCGGTGGCCTGCCAGGAGTTCGTGTCCCAGTTGGGCCGCAACTTCGCCGTCATCTACGAGCAGGCCAATGCTCATGGTCAGAAGGTGCAGACCGCGGGCAACAACATGGCCAACACCGACGCCTCCGTCGGCTCCAGCTGGGCCTGATCTAGCCGCAAACAAGAACCGGCGCAACCCTTTACGGGTTGCGCCGGTTCTTTGCGTCAGGGCCTGTTCTACCCGCCGGCCGTACCGGCTGACGCGCACCCACCGAGCACGGTGGTGGACAGGAACGTCGCCGCGTTGGCCAGGTGGTTGTCCGAAGGATCGTAGGTGGGCAGCGACAGCACGAACGCCCGCCGATACTGCGAGGACAGCTCCGCGAAGTCCTGCAGGATCGGGTTGTTGCTCCGCCGGCCCAACTGCTGCATCTTGTTGGCCAGGCTGATCATCACCGGGCCGACCGCCAGGTTGACCGCCTTCTGCTGGGGGTTCCAGTAGGTCGCCGGAATGCTCGGGTCGATGTCGCCCCACTCGGCGGTGTCGGCGCCGAACTTGTCCAAGGTGGCCTTCCAGTCGGCACACACCGGATTGGCGCTGGTCAGATACCGCTGCGGGTTGGTGGGGTTACCCGGCGACGCGACCTTGGTGGGGGTGGACTGCGCCTCGACCAGTGGTCCACGCGCGGCCGCCGACCCGTTGTTGGCCGACGCGCAGATGGCTGCCAGTGCCGACGCCGCGCTGTGGGCGGTACCGGCCAGCGCCGCATCGCGTGCGGTGTAGGTGGGGATGTGCTCGACGAAGGTGCGGGCGTAGGCGATGAACTGCTCGTAGAGCTCTCGCATCACCCGGTGCGGGGTCAGCTTCACCAGCCCGACGGTCTGGGCGGCGGCGTTGCGCACCACCTGACCGGCGGCCAGGTACTCCTTCTTCTGTTGGTCGTCCCACGCCGAGGCCGGGATCGACTGATCGCGCTCGTTCCACTTGCCGTGGCCCAGCAGCGACAGCGTGCTGGCCAGGTTGGAGCTGATCGATCCCCAGGCGACGCAGCTGGGATCGGTGATGATGATGGCGACCGGACCGGTGTCATCGGCGCTGGCGATGCCCGAGGCCGCGGAATTGCGGGTGGACTCGCCGCCGGCGGTGCTCTTGACCGGGTCCCCGCCCAACAGCACTACCGCCACCAGCACGATTGCGACCACGGCCAGCACCACCACGGCGGCCAGCCCCCACTTGAGGCTGTTGTTCTGCTTCGGCGAGGCTTCCTCTTCCTCGTATTCCTCGTCGTCATAGTCGAAGTCGAGGTCATCGGTGCCATTGGTCACAGTGAGCCAGCTTAGAGCACCGACCGGCGCGGGGCAGGGCAGCGAGCGGCCACTAGACTTGGCCCCCGTCGAACCGTTACTCGACCGTCTTCGAACAAAGGGGCCCTTTGGTGTTGCGCAGCCACGACGCAGGCTCATTGCGGGCCACCGACGCCGGAGCAAGCGTGACGCTGGCCGGCTGGGTGGCACGCCGACGCGACCATGGCGGCGTCATCTTCATCGACCTGCGGGACGCCTCCGGGGTGGCGCAGGTGGTGTTCCGCGATGCCGCGGTGCTCGAGCAGGCCCACCGGTTGCGCGCCGAGTTCTGTGTCGCGGTCACCGGTGTGGTCGAGGTGCGCCCGACCGGGAACGAGAACGCCGACCTGCCCACCGGCGCCATCGAGGTCAACGCGACGACTCTGACCGTGCTCAACGAGGCGGCGCCGTTGCCGTTCCAGCTCGACGAGGCGGCCGGTGAAGAGGCCCGGCTGCGGCACCGGTACCTGGACCTGCGCCGCGAAGACGGCCCCGGCGCCGCGCTGCGGCTGCGCTCGAAGGTCAACGCCGCCGCCCGCGCGGTACTGGCCGCGCGGGGATTCGTCGAGATCGAGACGCCCACACTGACCCGCTCCACGCCCGAGGGCGCGCGCGACTTCCTGGTTCCCGCCCGGCTGCAGCCCGGCTCCTTCTACGCCCTGCCGCAGAGCCCGCAGCTGTTCAAGCAGTTGCTGATGGTGGCCGGCATGGAGCGCTACTACCAGATCGCCCGCTGCTATCGCGACGAGGACTTCCGCGCCGACCGCCAGCCGGAGTTCACCCAGCTGGACCTGGAGATGAGCTTCGTCGACTCCGAGGACGTGATCGCCGTTGCCGAGCAGGTGCTCACCGCACTGTGGGCGCTGATCGGCTACGACCTGCCGACCCCGCTGCCGCGGATGAGCTACGCCGACGCCATGCGCCGCTACGGCTCCGACAAACCGGATCTGCGGTTCGGTCTGGAACTGGTGGAGTGCGCGGAGTTCTTCTCTGACACCACCTTCCGGGTGTTCCAGGCGCCGTATGTGGGTGCCGTCGTCATGCCGGGCGGGGCGTCGCAGCCGCGGCGGACCCTGGACGGCTGGCAGGAGTGGGCCAAGCAGCGCGGGGCCAAGGGCCTGGCCTATGTGCTGGTCGGTGCGGACGGCGAGCTGTCCGGGCCGGTGGCCAAGAACCTCACCGACGGTGAAAGGGCCGGCCTGGCAGCGCATGTCGGCGCGGCGCCGGGGGACTGCATCTTCTTCGCGGCCGGGCCGGCCAAGGGATCTCGGGCGCTGCTGGGTGCGGCCCGCGGCGAGATCGCCCGCCGACTGGACCTGATCGACCCCCAGGCCTGGGCGTTCACCTGGGTGGTGGACCCGCCGCTGTTCGAGCCCGCCGGCGACGCCACCGCCGCCGGCGACGTCGCCGTCGGTTCGGGAGCCTGGACCGCGGTGCACCACGCCTTCACCTCGCCCAAGCCCGAACACGCCGCCCATGTCGAATCCGACCCGGGTGCGGTGCTGGCCGACGCCTACGACGTGGTGTGCAACGGCAACGAGATCGGCGGCGGCTCAATCCGTATCCACCGCCGTGACGTGCAGGAGCAGGTCTTCAAGGTGATGGGCATCGATGAGGAAGCGGCCCAGGAGAAGTTCGGATTCCTGTTGGACGCCTTCAGCTTTGGCGCGCCGCCGCACGGCGGGTTGGCGTTCGGCTGGGACCGGGTGGTGGCGCTGCTGGCCGGGGTGGATTCGATCCGCGAGGTCATCGCGTTCCCGAAGTCCGGCGGAGGTATCGACCCGCTGACCGAGGCTCCGGCGCCGATCACCGCGGCTCAGCGCAAGGAAGCCGGCATCGACGCGGTGCCTCAGCAGCGTTAGAGACCCTGGACAGCGCCGCTGTCGTCGGTCAGGGTGGAACTCATGGATTCTGCCGAGTTCGCCCGAATGGTGGTCGCCAGCATGCCGTTTGCAACGGCCCTGCAGATCGAGGTCACCGAGCTGACCCCGCAACAGGTGAGCGCCAGCATGGCGTGGGCGCCGCAGCGGTGCACCACCGCCGGAATCCTGCACGGGGGAGCGTTGATGGCGTTCGCCGACACCGTCGGTGCGGTGTGTGCGGTCGCCAACCTGCCCGAGGGTGCCGGCACCTCGACGATCGAATCGAAGACGAATTTCTTCCGGGCGGTGCGCGAGGGCACCGTCACCGCGACCAGCGCCCCGCTGCACGTCGGGCGGACGACGATCGTCGTGCAGACCGACCTCACCGATGACCGCGGGAAGCCGGTCGCCCGGGTCACTCAGACCCAGGCCGTGCTCACCAGAACGGCTTGAGCAGGCTGCGCATCGCCGGCGGCACCCAGCCCTTCACCGACGACGGGAATACCCGGCCCGGGCCGCACGTCGGCCAGGCATATGGTCCCTGTTCGTCGAGGACCCGATTGGCGACGGCGATCTGTTCCTCCCGCGACGCCTTCGCCGGCGACCCCACACCGCCGAATGCGTGCCAGGTCGACGGCTTGAACTGCAGGCCGCCGTAGAAACCGTTGCCGGTGTCGGCGGCCCAGTTACCGCCGGACTCGCATTGGGCCACCGCGTCCCAGCCCATCATCATGTTCGTATCCGCGTGGGCGATACCGGCCGAGGCCAGCAGTGCCCCCACAATCCCCCCGGTAACCAGCCCGGATGCGGCCCACGCGAAGTGCCGCCCTCCGTGCTGCACGACACGCCATGTCGTGTTCCGGTGCATATCACAACCTCCGTGATAGTTGTGTATTAGTGAGGTTCACGAGCATAACGCGACAATTGATGAAATTGCACATTTTGAACACCTAACGATACAAATGTGTTTATTGATATTGTTGAGACAAAAGTGAACTATTGATATTTGAGTTAACAGTGTTGTTATTGATACGTATGTTGCGAGAGATCTCTTAATAACTAAGGGGATTTCTTGAACAGTTGGGCCCCGCGAGAGGGAATCTCACGACGAGACTCGCCGCAAACGTGTCGCCAGGTTCCCGCTCGAGGCGGCATCGTCCGCCTAAGCTGCCTCGGGTGGCCGACCGCTATGGGACCGACATCCTCTCCGCCAACCCGCACGCCGCCCGCAAGATCCGCTCCACCGAGGTCCCACTGGAACTGGGCATGGTGGTCGAGGACGCCCAGACCGGCTACGTCGGCGCCGTCGTCCGGGTCGAGTACGGCCGCATGGACCTCGAAGACCGCCACGGCCGCACCCGCGGCTTCCCGGTCGGCCCCGGTTACCTGATCGACGGCAGACCGGTGATCCTCACCGAGCCGCGCACGCTGCCTTCTGGGCCCAAGGGCCCTGCCCGCACCGCGTCGGGCTCGGTGGCGGTGCCCGGTGCCCGGGCGAAGGTGGCGCTGGCCAGCCGCATCTACGTCGAAGGACGCCACGACGCCGAACTCGTCGAACAGGTCTGGGGTGATGACCTGCGCATCGAAGGCGTCGTCGTCGAATACCTCGGTGGCATCGACGACCTGGCGCCCATCGTGGCCGAGTTCCAGCCGGGCCCCGGCCGGCGGCTCGGAGTGCTGGTGGATCACCTGGTGACCGGCTCCAAGGAGACCCGGATCGCTGAGACGGTGCGCCGCGGACCCGGTGGCGCGCACACCCTGATCGTCGGGCACCCCTACGTCGACATCTGGCAGGCGGTGAAACCGGCCCGGCTCGGCATACGGGCGTGGCCGGACATCCCGCGCAACGTGGAGTGGAAGCACGGCATCTGCGCCGCGCTGGGCTGGCCGCACGCCTCACAGGCCGACATCGCCGGCGCCTGGCAGCGCATCCGGGGCCGGGTGCGCGACTGGACAGACCTGGAGCCGGAGCTGATCGGCCGGGTCGAGGAACTGATCGACTTCGTGACGCAACCGGCGGCTCAATCCGACTGATTCGGGCCACCGCAGCCGCCTCAGGCGGTTGGATGGAAGCCATGAAAACAATTGCCGCCGTGGCGCATGCGCCCAACCAGCCTTTCGAGATCATGGAGCTGGACCTCGACGGGCCCGGCCCGGGCGAGGTGCTGATCAAGTTCACCGCGGCCGGGCTGTGCCACTCGGATCTGCATGTCGCCGACGGCGACTGGCCCAACCGGTTCCCGATCGTCGGCGGACACGAGGGCTCCGGGATCATCGAGGACGTCGGCGCCGGCGTCACCAAGGTCAAACCCGGTGATCACGTGGTGTGCTGCTTCATCCCCAGCTGCGGCAGCTGCCGGTACTGCTCGACCGGCCGGCAGAACCTGTGCGACATGGGCGCCACCATCCTGGAGGGCTGCATGCCCGACGGGACCTTCCGGTTCCATTCCGGCGGAACCGATTACGGCGGCTTCTGCATGCTGGGCACCTTCGCCGAGCGGGCCACCGTCTCGCAGCACTCGGTGGTCAAGGTCGACGACTGGCTGCCGCTGGAGACCGCGGTGCTGGCGGGCTGCGGAGTACCCACCGGCTGGGCCACCGCCAACTACGACGGCGGGGTCCGGGCCGGCGACACCGTGGTGGTCTACGGCATCGGCGGCGTCGGGATCAACGCGGTGCAGGGCGCCGCGCACGCCGGAGCCAAGTACGTGGTGGCCGTCGACCCGGTGGAGTTCAAGCGCGACACCGCCCTCAAACTCGGGGCCACCCACGCGTTCGCCACCGCCGAGGAGGCGATGGAGAAGGTCGCCGAGCTCACCTGGGGGCAGATGGCCGACCAGGCGCTGATCACCGTCGGTGACCTGGGGTTGGCTGTCACGACCGCGGCGATCAACACGATCGGCAAGGGCGGCACCGTCGTCATTGCGGCGATGGCCCGGCTGGAGGACCTCGACGTGCAGGTGTCGGGCACCATGCTGGCGCTGTTCGGCAAGACCATCAAGGGCACGCTGTTCGGCGGCGCCAACCCGCAGTACGACATCGTGCGGCTGCTGCGGCTCTACGATGCCGGCCAGCTCAAGCTCGACGAGCTGGTGACCCGCCGCTACACCTTGGAACAGGTCAATGAGGGCTATCAGGACCTGCGCGACGGCAAGAACATCCGCGGGGTGATCGTGCACCGGTGAGTGCACCCGCGGTCAGACGGGGATGGTATGCCTGAAGGCGTGTCCGACGGACTGTTCGACCTGACCGGCGCCCCCGCGCCCGAACCCTCCGGTTCAGCCGCATCCACGCCGCTGGCGGTGCGGATGCGCCCGGCCTCGCTCGACGAGGTGGTCGGCCAGGATCACCTGCTGGGACAGGGCTCCCCGCTGCGAAGGCTGGTCGACGGCTCCGGTGCGGCCTCGGTGATCCTCTACGGCCCACCCGGCACCGGAAAGACCACCCTGGCCTCGCTGATCTCCGGCGCCACCGGCCGCCGCTTCGAGGCCCTGTCAGCGCTGAGCGCCGGGGTCAAAGAGGTGCGCGCGGTGATCGACACCGCGCGCCGCGCGGCGGCCTACGGCGAGCAGACCGTGCTGTTCATCGACGAGGTGCACCGGTTCTCCAAGACCCAGCAGGACGCGCTGCTGGCCGCGGTGGAGAACCGGGTGGTGCTGCTGGTCGCGGCCACCACCGAGAACCCGTCGTTCTCGGTGGTCGCCCCGCTGCTGAGCCGGTCGCTGATCCTGCAACTGCGGCCGCTGGGGCCCGAGGCCATCGCCGCGGTGGTGCGTCGCGCCATCGACGACGAACGCGGTCTGGCCGGGCGGGTTGAGGTGGCGCCGGATGCCGTCGACCTGATGGTTCGCCTCGCCGCCGGCGACGCCCGCCGGGCATTGACCGCGTTGGAGGTGGCGTCCGAGACCGGTGAGCGGGTCACCGTCGAGACGGTCGAAGCGTCGCTGGATCAGGCCGCGGTGCGTTACGACCGCGACGGCGACCAGCACTACGACGTGATCAGCGCGTTCATCAAGTCGATCCGCGGCTCCGACGTCGATGCCGCCCTGCACTACCTGGCCCGGATGCTGACCGCGGGCGAGGACCCCCGCTTCATCGCCCGCCGGCTGATGATCCTGGCCAGCGAGGACATCGGGATGGCCGACCCGACCGCACTGCAGACCGCGGTCGCCGCCGCGCAGACCGTCGCACTGATCGGCATGCCCGAGGCGCAGCTGACCCTGGCCCATGCCTGCGTGCACCTGGCCACCGCGCCGAAGTCCAACGCGGTGACCACCGCACTCGGTGCGGCGATGGCAGACATCCGGGCCGGCAAGGCCGGGGCGGTCCCGGCGCACCTGCGCGACGGCCACTACTCCGGTGCGCAGGCGCTGGGCAATGCCGTCGGCTACCGCTACGCACACGATCACCCGGATGGTGTTGTGCCGCAACAATATCCGCCCGATGATCTGGTCGGCACCGACTACTACCAGCCCACCGGCCGCGGCAACGAACGCGAGATCGGCGGGCGGCTGGCGAAGCTGCGCGCCATCATCCGGCGTCGCTAGCTCACCAGGTGCCGGCGGCCAGGTCGGTGAACAGGTTGGTGATCGTGTCCGGCACGGCGTCCAGGCCCGCGGAGATGCCGGCCAGCCCGTCGGAGAACGCCGCGGCCACTGCCACCGAATCACCGGATGCCAAGGCGTCCAGGATGTGGCCGAACGCCATCTGCGGCGGCAGCGCCAGGTCGCGCCAGATCAGGAACAGGTCACCTAGGACGCCCGGATTCTCCGGGACCTGCTGGCCGGCCCAGCTCAGCAACGTCCAGCCGTCCTCGGGGTTGCCCGCGAGCTGAATCAGGCCGGCGTTGGGGACCAGCCCGGGCGACCCGCCGCTGCGCAACGACGCGATCAGCTCGTTGACCAGCGCCATCGGATCGGGGTTCTTGACGTTGAGCATCGTCCAGATCATCATCGACGCTTCACTGGTGTAGCCCACGGCGGTGATGTTGCCGTCGTCGCCGACCACCGGATTGGCCAGTGCCGCGGCGTACATCGCGTTGACGGCCTCGGTGTAGTTGTCGTTGACGACCACCCCGTTGTACTCGTCGGCACCCGGAATCTGAAAGGCGTTGACCAGGCCCAGCATCCACAGCACCACGGCCACGTCGTAGTAGATCCCGCCCAGGCTGAGCACCGGCTGGTTGGCGAAGATCCCGCCGTCGACCTCGACCAGCCCGTTGAGGATCCGTGGGTCCAGGCCCTGCAGCGCGGCGAACGGCACCGCGGTGTCCTGGGCGTCGGTGTCCGGTCCGGAGAACAGGCCGGCGACATGGCCGGGTCCGCCGACCTGGCCGAAGATCTGGTTGGCGGTGTCGATCGCCTGCTGCTTGCCCAGATCGCTGATGCCCGCTCCGGGGAACTCGGGGGAGAACGGGATTCGCGAGTTGGCGGGGGCCAGGTCCTCTGCATGTCGTACGAGGTCGAGGACGATGTCTTGGGCCGTCAGCGCGACGTCCGGCCTGGAGAGCACGGTGGGGACCGGCGCTGCCGGTGCGGCAGCCGGCGCGATCAGGCCGGCACTGAGGATCACGGCGCTGGTGCCGCAGAAGGACATTCCTGGCATCGCAAGTTCCCTGGGTCGAAAGACTCAGGTGAGCCTAGCAACGCGTTTCGCAGCTTCAACGGGTTTTGACGGCGGCGGCGTCCGTAGGCTGGGGTGATTGCCTACGACGGCCGCATCGGCAGACCGGTACTGTAGGGCCGTTCAAAATTGCGACACGGCGGGAAGCGATACACAGTGCAGACACACGAGATCAGGAAGCGCTTCCTCGATCACTTCGTGAAGGCGGGGCATACCGAGGTGCCCAGCGCTTCGGTGATCCTTGATGACCCCAACCTGTTGTTCATCAACGCCGGCATGGTGCAGTTCGTACCGTTCTTCCTCGGCCAGCGCACCCCGCCGTACGCCACGGCCACCAGCATCCAGAAGTGCATCCGCACACCCGACATCGACGAAGTCGGCATCACCACCCGGCACAACACCTTCTTCCAGATGGCCGGCAACTTCTCGTTCGGCGACTACTTCAAGCGCGGTGCGATCGAGCTGGCCTGGACCCTGCTGACCGGCAGCGTCGAAGACGGCGGCTACGGCCTTGACGCCGAACGGATCTGGGCCACCGTCTATCTCGACGACGACGAGGCCATCGCACTGTGGCAGGAGATCGCGGGGTTGCCCGCCGAGCGCATCCAGCGCCGCGGCATGGCCGACAACTACTGGTCGATGGGCATCCCCGGGCCGTGCGGCCCGTCGTCGGAGATCTACTACGACCGTGGGCCGGAGTTCGGTGTCGACGGCGGTCCGGTCGCCAACGAGGACCGCTACATCGAGATCTGGAACCTCGTGTTCATGCAGAACGAGCGCGGCGAGGGCACCTCCAAGGAGGACTTCGAGATCCTCGGTCCGCTGCCGCGGCAGAACATCGACACCGGGATGGGCATCGAGCGGGTCGCGTTCCTGCTCCAAGGCGTACACAACGTGTACGAGACCGACCTGGTGCGGCCCGTCATCGATCTGGTAGCCACCCGCGCGCCGCGGGGCTATGACACCGGCAACGCCGCCGACGACGTGCGCTACCGGATCATTGCCGACCACTCCCGCACCGCGGCCATCCTGATCGGCGACGGTGTGAGCCCCGGCAACGACGGCCGCGGCTATGTGCTGCGCCGGCTGCTGCGCCGGGTGATCCGCTCGGCCAAACTGCTGGGTGTCGAGGGCCCGATCGTCGGCGACCTGATGGCCTGCGTGCGTGACGCGATGGGCCCGTCGTACCCGGAGCTGGTCACCGACTTCGACCGGATCAACCGGATCGCGGTCGCCGAGGAGGGCGCGTTCAACCGCACCCTGGCGTCGGGCTCCAAGCTGTTCGACGACGCGGCGGCGGCCACCAGATCCGCCGGGGTCACCGTGCTGTCCGGCAGTGACGCGTTCACGCTGCACGACACCTACGGTTTCCCGATCGAGCTGACCCTGGAGATGGCCTCGGAGGCCGGCCTGTCCGTCGACGAGGCAGGCTTCCGCGAACTGATGGCCGAGCAGCGCCAGCGCGCCAAGGCCGACGCCGCCGCCCGCAAGCACGCCCACGCCGACCTGAGCGCCTACCGGGAGCTGATCGACGCCGGACCCACCGAGTTCACCGGCTTCGACGAGCTCACCACCGAAGCCCGCATCCTGGGCATCTTCGTCGACGGCAGGCGGGTGCCGGTGGTGGCGCACGGCCCCGATGGAGCCGCCGGCGGCCAGATCGAGCTGGTGCTGGATCGCACCCCGCTCTACGCCGAGGCGGGCGGCCAGATCGCCGACGCCGGCACCATCAGCTCCGGTACCGCCAGCGCCACCGTCACCGATGTGCAGAAGATCGCCCAGACGCTGTTCGTGCACACGGTCAAGGTCGACGCCGGCGAGTTCGTCGAGGGCGACACCGTCACCGCCGCGGTCGACGCGGCCTGGCGCAAGGGCGCCACCCAGGGCCACTCGGGCACCCACATGGTGCATGGCGCGCTGCGACAGGTGTTGGGGCCCAATGCCGTTCAGGCCGGATCACTGAACCGGCCGGGCTATCTGCGGTTCGACTTCAACTGGCAGGGCGCGCTCACCGACGAGCAGCGCACCCAGGTCGAGGAGGTCGCCAACGAGGCGGTCCAGGCCGCCTTCGAGGTGCACACCTTCACCGAGGAACTCGAGAAGGCCAAGGCCCGCGGCGCCATGGCGATGTTCGGCGAGAAGTACCCCGAAAAGGTCCGGGTGGTCGAGATCGGCGGGCCGTTCTCGCTGGAGCTGTGCGGCGGCACCCATGTGCGCAACTCCGCGCAGATCGGACCGGTGACCCTGCTCGGCGAATCCTCGGTGGGTTCGGGGGTGCGCCGGGTGGAGGCCTACGTCGGGCTGGACTCGTTCCGGCACCTGGCCAAGGAGCGCGCACTGATGGCCGGCCTGGCGTCGTCGCTGAAGGTGCCGTCGGAGGAGGTGCCCGCCCGGGTGGCCAACCTGGTCGAGCGCCTCAAGGCCGCCGAGAAGGAGATCGAGAAGGCCCGGCTGGCAAACGCGCGCGCCGCGGCGGCAAATGCGGCCACCGGGGCCGAACAAATCGGTAACGTGCGCCTGGTGGCGCAGCGGATGGCGAGTGGTGTCGGCGGTGGCGACCTTCGCTCGCTGGCCGGCGACATCCGCGGCAAGCTGGGCGAGAACCCGGCCGTGGTGGCGCTGATCGCCGACGGCGACGACAGCGTTCCCTACGTGGTCGCCGCCAACCCCGCCGCGCAGGAACTCGGATTGCGGGCCGACGAACTGGTCAAAGACCTGGCCGCGGCGGTGGCCGGCCGCGGTGGTGGCAAAGCGGATCTGGCGCAGGGCTCCGGCAAGGATCCGGCCGGTATCGATGCCGCACTGGCGGCGGTCCGCTCAGCAGTCGAGCGGGGTGCTAAGGGGTGAGTGCACTGCAGCGTCGCAGCCCGGACCGCCCGGGTGGGCCGGGCGATCCCGGCCGCGGACGACGGCTGGGTGTGGACGTGGGCAAAGTGCGCATCGGGGTGGCGTGCAGCGACCCGGACGGTCTGCTGGCCACGCCGGTGGAGACCGTCCGCCGCAACGCATCCGGCTCGCACCTGCGACGGTTGGCCGACCTGGCCGACGAATACGACGTGGTCGAGGTGGTGGTCGGGTTGCCCCGGACGCTGGCTGACCGTGCGGGGTCGGCAGCCGAGGACGCGATCACGGTTGCCGAGGACCTGGCCGGGACACTGGCCCAGCGTCACCGGACGGCACCGGTACGCCTTGCCGACGAACGGTTCAGCACCGTGGCAGCGACGCGTTCCTTGCGGGAGGCCGGGGTGCGGGCCAAGGATCAACGGGCCGTCATCGACCAGGCGGCCGCGGTGACGATCCTGCAGAGCTGGCTTGATCAGCGCCGGGCCTCGCAATCAGCGGCCTCGGCAGCGCCGATGGGAAATGACGATGCCTGACGAGATGTCGCCCGACGAGATGGTGCCCGACGGGGGCTTCGTCGACGACCACTCCACCGACGAGAACTTCGTCGACGATCGGTTCGCCGACGAGCAGTTCGTCGATGACCCCTTCGTCGACGAGACATTCGTCGATGACCGATTCGTTGATGACGACTTTGCCGACGAGCACCTGCTCGACGGGGAAGTCGACGACGAGGAGCCGGCCACCGAGGTGCTTGCGCCGCAGCGGCCGACGGAAAGGGCTAAGCCCGTGGCAGTCGCACCGTCGACGAAGAGTCGCACCGAGCGGGCCCGCGAGCGTCGGGAGGGCAGAAACCGCCGGCTGGTCACCGTGCTGGGCGCGGCGCTGGCCGTGTTGCTGGTGCTCGCCGGAGTCTTCTTGGGCGCCAAGCATTTTCGAAACGCCGGGCCGCCCGCCGACTACACCGGCGAGGGCGGTCAGCAGGTGCTGATCGAGGTGCATGAGGGCGACTACACTTCCGCGGTCGCCGAAACCCTGCTGGGCGCCGGGGTGATCGCGAACGCCGACACGTTCCTGCAAGCCGCACAGAGCAACCCCGCGATCGCCGCGATCCAGCCCGGCTTCTACCGGCTGAAGGCCGAACTTCCGGCCGCCACCGCCGTCGAGCAACTCGTCGACCCGCAGAACCGGGTGGGCAAGCTGGTGATCCCGGAGGGCCGCCAGCTCGACGACGTCACCGTCCTGGCGAACAACTCGGTGACTCAGGGGGTGTTCTCGCTGATCGCCGAGGCCAGCTGCCTGGACCTCAACGGCGAGCGGACCTGCCTCAAGGCGGCGGATCTCAAGCGCGCCGCCGAGACCGAGACCCCGGAGGCACTGTCGGTACCGGAGTGGGCCGTCGGCCCGGTCACCAAGATGGGCCGGGACCACCGGCGCATCGAGGGGCTGATCACCGCGGGCACCTGGAACGTCGACCCGACCGCCCCGGCTGCGACGGTGCTGGCCAACCTGATCGGCCAGAGCTCCGCCGAGTTCGCCAAGTCCAACCTGCCCGCCACCGCCCAGCAACTGGGCATGACCCCTTACGAGTTGCTGGTGGTGGCGTCGCTGGTGCAGCGTGAAGCCCTGCCGGACGACTTCGCCAAGGTGGCCCGGGTGATCGACAACCGGCTGGGCGAGCCGCAGCGCCTGGAGTTCGACTCGACGGTCAACTACCCGCTGGACCGCCAGGAGGTGGCCACCACCGACGCCGACCGGGCCAAGGTGACCCCGTGGAACACCTACGCCTCCGACGGCCTGCCGGCCACCCCGATCTGCTCGCCGGGCATCGAGGCCCTGCACGCCGCCGAGCACCCCGAACCCGGTGACTGGCTGTACTTCGTGACGATCGACAAGGACGGCACCACGTTGTTCACCCACAACTATCAGGAGCACCTGAGCAACATCGAGTTGGCGCTGGGCAACGGTGTCCTCGACAGTTCCCGCTGATCCCGGGCCCCGCAAGGCGGCCGTGCTGGGCTCGCCGATCGCCCACTCCCGCTCGCCGCAGCTGCACCTCGCCGCCTACCGGGCGCTGGGGCTCGACGGCTGGACCTACGACCGAATCGAGTGCAGCGCAGCGGAATTGCCTGCGCTGGTAGCCGGATTCTCCCCGCAGTGGGTGGGCGTTTCGGTGACCATGCCCGGCAAGTTCGCGGCGCTGGCATTCGCCGATGAACGCACTTCCCGTGCCGAGCGGATCGGCTCGGCGAACACCCTGGTGCGCACCGAAACCGGATGGCTGGCCGACAACACCGACGTCGACGGGGTGCGCGGCGCACTGCAGTCCGCCGCTGACGTCTCGGGGACCCGGGCGATCGTGCTGGGTTCGGGCGGCACCGCCCCCGCCGCGGTGGTGGCGCTGGCCGAACTCGGGGTCAGCCACATCAGCGTGGTCGCCCGCAACGCCGACAAGGCGGCCCGGCTGGTGCGCCTGGCGGCCGAGCTCGCGGTGCCGGCCGCTCACTGCGCGCTGGACGACCAGGTGCGCCTGGCCGAGGTGGCCGGCGCCGCGGCGGTGATGGTCAGCACCGTTCCCGCCGACGTCGCGGCGCGGCATACCCTGCTGCTGGCGGGGGTGCCGGTTCTGCTCGACGCCCTCTACGACCCGTGGCCGACGCCCCTGGCGGCGGCGGTGAGCGCGGCCGGCGGAACGGTGATCAGTGGTCTGCAGATGCTGCTGCATCAGGCGTTCACTCAGGTCGAGCTGTTCACCGGTCGGCCCGCACCGCGGGCGGAGATGACTTGCGCGCTCGACGCCCCGGCCTGAACATGACGCCATGCATGCGGTGGCGGCGGGCTTGGTCCTGGGCTGGCTGACGGCGCTCAGCGGCTACGACATCCGCCGGCGGCGGCTGCCCAATGCGCTGACCCTGCCGGCAGCCATAGCGGTGCCGGCGGTCGCGTTCTGGGTGGACCGCGGGCCGGCGGCGCTGGCCGGCGCGGCGGGCCTGTCGGCGGTCTATCTGGTGGTGCACCTGATCGCGCCCGACGGGCTCGGTGCCGGTGACGTCAAGCTCGCGGTCAGTCTCGGCGCGCTCACCGGCGCGTTCGGTGCCGACGTGTGGTTGCTGGCGGCGGTCGCCGCGCCGCTGCTCACGGGGTTGTGGGCACTGTTCGTGCTGGCGGTGCGGCGCTCGCGGACAGTGCCGCACGGGCCGTCGATGTGCCTGGCCAGCGCGGTGGCGCTGAGCCTGGGGATGTATTGACGGACGCCATGTTAATGCCGTGACCGACCTTGCCAGAATTGGCTTGCCGCTCAGGACGCTATTAGCGTAAGATCAAGTGATTGAACTCTGCTGACCGGATGTGACCATTAGGGGGTGGTGACCGTGAAGCGAGGAGTAATCGGGGGATTCGCCGCTGGTGCGGTCATGATCGCCGGTGCGGTGCTGGCCACCAACATGGCGTCGCCGTCCCTGCCTGACGTGCAGGTTCCCGCTATTGCGCTGTCCAGTGCCGAGGGTAACGACGCCACGGTGCAATGGCTGGATCTGTTCGCGCAGACCTCCGGCAATGCCGACGCATTCGGCGCATACCTGCTGGACCCGGCCGGCTCCGCCGCGCCCGGCGAGTCGCCGCTGGTGCTGATCGACCCGCAGAATTCCGCCGAGGACTTCGACCGGATCCTGGACAGCGTCGTCGGCAATGCGGGCAGTCAGCTCAACGCGGTGACCTCGCCCAGCAACGGGCGTGACGCGGTCACCTATCTGATCCTCAAGAACGGCTCCTGAGTCTCACCGGGGGCGATCCCCGGTGGTCGACACACGCCTATGGTGCGTGTGAGCAACCGTAACGTCCTCCAAGCCCGGATGGGCCAGACCGGCATGGGAAGATGGGACACGTGTTGCGTTGGATAACCGCCGGGGAATCACACGGTCGTGCGCTGGTCGCCATGGTCGAGGGCATGGTCGCCGGAGTCGCCGTCACCTCGGATGACATCGCGGCCCAGCTCGCCCGCCGCCGCCTGGGCTACGGGCGCGGCGCCCGGATGAAGTTCGAGGCCGACGCCGTCACCGTGTTGTCCGGGGTGCGTCACGGCGTCACCCTGGGTGGCCCGATCGCAGTCGAGATCGGCAACACCGAATGGCCCAAATGGGAGACGGTGATGTCCACCGACCCGGTGGACCCGGCTCTCCTCGACAGCGAGGGCGGCGCCCGCAATGCGCCGCTGACCCGTCCGCGGCCCGGCCACGCCGACTTCGCCGGCATGCTCAAGTACGGATTCGACGACGCCCGCCCGGTGCTGGAGCGGGCCAGTGCACGTGAGACCGCCGCCCGGGTCACCGCCGGCACCATCGCCCGGGCGTTCCTGGACCAGGCGCTGGGCGTGCAGGTGATCTCGCACGTCATCTCCATCGGGGCGTCGGAACCCTATGACGGTCCGGTGCCGCAGCCCGCGGATCTGGCTGCCATCGACGACAGCCCGGTGCGGGCGTTCGACGCCGCCGCGCAGGAATCCATGATCGCCGAGATCGAGGCGGCCAAAGCCGACGGCGACACCCTGGGCGGGGTGGTGGAGGTGGTGGTGTCCGGCCTGCCGATCGGCCTGGGTTCGTTCATCAGCGGCGACGACCGCCTCGACAGCCAGCTGGCCGCCGCCATCATGGGCATTCAGGCCATCAAGGGCGTCGAGATCGGCGACGGTTTCACCACCGCCCGCCGGCGCGGCAGCGCCGCCCACGACGAGATCTACCCGGGCCCCGACGGTATCGTGCGCTCCACGAACCGGGCCGGCGGCCTGGAGGGTGGCATGACCAACGGCCAGCCGCTGCGGGTGCGTGCGGCCATGAAGCCGATCTCCACCGTCCCGCGGGCGCTGGCCACCGTCGACATGGCGACCGGCGAGGAAGCCGTTGCGATCCACCAGCGCTCCGACGTCTGCGCCGTGCCGGCCGCCGGCGTGGTGGCCGAGGCCATGGTGGCACTGGTGGTCGCGCGTGCCGCGCTGGCCAAGTTCGGCGGCGACTCACTGGTCGAAACCCGCCGCAACATCGACGCGTACCTGCGTTCGGTTGCCGACCGTGTGCCGGGGGACGACCAGGCCCGGGTATCGGGGTAGGCCGTGGCGCCCAGAGCTGTTCTGGTGGGCTTGCCCGGCGCGGGTAAGTCCACGATCGGGCGGCGGCTGGCCAAAGCGCTCGGTGTTGAGATGCTCGACACCGACGCGGCCATCGAGGCCCGCACCGGCCGCACCATCGCCGATATCTTCGCCACCGACGGCGAACCGGAATTCCGCCGCGTCGAGGAAGAGGTGATCCGGGCGGCCCTGGCCGAACATTCGGGTGTGCTGTCGCTGGGCGGAGGCGCCGTCACCAGCCCCGGCGTGCGCGAAGCACTGGCCGGCCACACGGTGGTGTTCTTGGAGATCACCGCGGCCGAAGGGGTGCGCCGCACCGGCGGCAGCACCGCCCGGCCGCTGCTGGCCGGGCCGGGACGCGCCGAGAAGTTCCGCGAGCTGATGACCCAGCGGGTTCCGTTGTACCGGCGGGTGGCCACCATCCGGGTCAACACCAACCGCCGCAACCCGGGTGCGGTGGTGCGCTATATCGTGACCCGGCTGGAGGCCGCCGGGCGCCCCGGCCCGGCCACCGGGCCCCAGCCCACAGCGGTGCCCACCGATGCACCGCCCGCCCCGCCCACCCCGGCCACCCTGGCCGCGCGACAGACCGGAGGACGCAAGTGACCGAGATCCATGAGCCGACCACCGTAACGGTGGCCACCGATCCGCCGTATCCGGTGGTGGTCGGCACCGGCCTGCTCGGTGACCTCGCCGAGCTGCTGGCCGGCCGGAACAAGGTTGCCATCCTGCACCAGCCCACCTTGGAAGCCACTGCGGAGGGCATCCGGGACTACTTGTCCGGCAAGGGGATCGAGGCACACCGCATCGAGATCCCGGACGCCGAAGAGGGCAAGTCGCTCCAGGTGCTCGGTTTCATCTGGGATGTTTTGGGCCGCATCGGGCTGGACCGTCGCGACGCGCTGGTCAGTCTCGGCGGCGGCGCCGCCACCGACGTCGCGGGGTTCGCCGCGGCCACCTGGCTGCGCGGCATCTCGATCGTGCACGTACCGACCACCCTGCTGGCGATGGTCGACGCCGCGGTCGGCGGCAAGACCGGTATCAACACCGAGGCGGGCAAGAACCTGGTCGGTGCGTTTCATCAGCCGGCCGCCGTCGTCGTCGACCTGGCCACCCTGGAGACGTTGCCGCAGCGCGAGATCGTCGCGGGCATGCCGGAGATCGTCAAAGCCGGCTTCATTGCCGACCCGGTGATCCTGGACCTGATCGAGGCCGATCCGGTAGCCGCTATGGATCCCAAGGGCGAGGTGCTCGGCGAACTGATCCGGCGCGCGATCACCGTCAAGGCCGAGGTGGTCGCCGCCGACGAGAAAGAGTCCAATCTGCGCGAAATCCTGAACTACGGACACACTCTCGCGCACGCGATCGAGGCGCTGGAGAACTACCAGTGGCGCCACGGCGACGCGGTGTCGGTCGGGTTGGTGTTCGCCGCCGAACTGGGTCGCATCACCGGACGGCTCGACGACCAGACCGCCGACCGGCATCGCTCGATCCTGACCTCGTTGGGCCTTCCGGTCAACTACTACGAGGGCGCGCTGCCGGCGCTGCTGGAATACATGATGGGGGACAAGAAGAATCGGGCCGGGGTGCTGCGCTTCGTGGTACTCGACGGGCTGGCCAAACCGGGCCGCCTCGAAGGACCCGACCCGATGCTGCTGGCCGCCGCCTACGACGAGGTGGGCCGGCGATTCCGATTGGAGCGACGGTGAACCGCATCAACGTCATCAACGGACCGAACCTGCAACGGCTCGGGCGGCGTGAGCCGGATATCTACGGCGACAGCAGTTATGCGGACCTGCAGGCGCTGATCGAGAGCGCGGCGGCCGAGTTGGGTGTGGACGTATCGGTGCGCCAGAGCGACAGCGAAGCCGAGCTGCTGGAGTGGATCCACGCCGCGGCCGATGCGGCCGAACCGGTGATCCTCAACGCCGCCGGGCTCACCCACACCTCGGTGGCGCTGCGCGATGCGTGCGCCGAGCTGCGGGCACCGCTGATCGAGCTGCATATCTCCAATGTGCATGCCCGCGAAGACTTTCGGCGGCACTCCTACCTGAGCCCGATCGCCACCGGGGTGATCGTCGGCCTGGGCGTGCAGGGCTACCTGCTGGCGCTGCGTTACCTGGCCGAAGCCTGATTCAGTCGGCCGGCTTCTCCGGAGTGTCGTCGGTGACCGCGGGAATCTCTTCGGTGGTGAAGCCGGCGGCCTCGCCGCCCAGTGCTGCATCGGTGTCGGCCGCGCCGGCCGTCTGCGCAGCCGCCTCGGCGGCTGTGGGCAGGGCACCCACGCTGGCGAACACATCCGTGGTGGGCGCGGTCTGGCCTTCGGCGGCCAGGCCGTGGTGCCGAACCGGCATCTTGGCGTAGCCCTTGTCGACGCCACGGCGTCCCAGTGCTACCGCGGCCACCCCGGGCACGAACACCAGCAGCGCGGTGAAGGCCGCAAAACTGGTCAGCTCGTTGAAGAAGGTGCTCACGTAGAGCGACTTGTAGAACAGTCCGATGAACCAGGACACCAGTCCGCTGATCAGCCCGGCAGCCAGCCCGGCACCCAGCCAGGTCATGGCCAGGTCCTCGCGGCGGTCCGGATCGGGGTTGGCCTGGGCGTCGGCCCGGCCGTCGGCCAGACCCCACAGCAGCACCGGGACCAGGAACAGTGCCACCAGCGCCAGGCTGATCAAACCGGCCTGCGACTCGAATGTATTGATCAGCACGCCCTGAATCAGACGGACCACGACCATCAGGCCTGCGAACACCAAACCGCGAAGTAACCACTTGCTCATGGGGCCACAGCGTAGCGAGTACCGTCACACCGCGTGACACATTGCTCCCGTAGAGCGCGTCTGGGCGTCGCGATCGGTGCCACGGGACTGGACGCGATGCTGGTCACAGACCTGGTCAACGTGCGGTATCTGTCCGGGTTCACCGGCTCCGCGGGCGCCCTGCTGGTCTACGCCGACGACCGTCCCGCGGTGCTGGCCACCGACGGTCGCTACCGGACCCAGGCCGCCCGGCAAGCCCCGGACCTGCAGATCGCCATCGCGCGGGCGCCGGCGAAGCACCTGGTGGCCCAGGCCTTCGACTCCCGTGCCGCCGGGGCGCGCCAGATGGGGTTCGAGGGCCACGTCGTCACCGTGGACGGATTCGAGGCGTTGAGCACGGTCGCGGCTGAGACGTCTCAGGTGACGCTGGTGCGTGCCTCGGGTGCGGTGGAGGCGCTGCGCGAGGTCAAGGACGCCGGTGAGGTGATGCTGCTGCGGCGTGCCTGCGAGGCCGCCGACGCCGCGCTGAGCGCCCTGGTGGAGCGCGGGGGACTGCGGCCGGGGCGCACCGAACGCGAGGTCCGCCGGGAGCTGGAGGCCCTGATGCTCGACCACGGCGCCGATGCCGCGTCGTTCGAGACCATCGTGGCGGCCGGTGGGAACTCGGCGATCCCGCATCACCGGCCCACCGACGCGGTGCTGGCGGCCGGCGACTTCGTCAAGATCGACTTCGGTGCGCTCGTGGCCGGCTACCACTCGGATATGACCCGCACCTTCGTGCTGGGAGCGGCCGCCGACTGGCAGCGGGAGATCTACCAGGTGGTCGCCGACGCCCAGCGGGCCGGCCGGATGGCGCTGGTGCCCGGCGCGGGGTTGCGTGACGTCGACACCGCGGCGCGCACGGTGATCGCCGACGCCGGCTACGGGGAAACCTTCGGCCACGGCCTCGGCCACGGGGTGGGGTTGCGGATACACGAAGCGCCGGGGATCAATGCGGCGGCCGACGGTACACTGCTTGCCGGTGCTGTGGTGACTGTGGAACCCGGCGTCTATCTGGCTGATCGTGGCGGCGTCCGCATCGAGGACACGCTCGTGGTCGCGGATACTGCCGGGCAGGCCCCGGACCTGCTGACTCGGTTCCCCAAGGAACTGACCATTCTCTAGGAGACGTGAACGACCGTGGCTTCAACTGCTGACTTTAAGAACGGCCTGGTACTGGTGATCGACGGCCAGCTGTGGCAGATCACCGAGTTCCAGCACGTCAAGCCGGGCAAGGGCCCGGCCTTCGTGCGCACCAAGCTCAAGAACGTGGTGTCGGGCAAGGTCGTCGACAAGACCTACAACGCCGGTGTGAAGGTGGAGACCGCCACCGTCGACCGCCGCGACGCCACCTACCTCTACCGCGACGGCAACGACTTCGTGTTCATGGACAGCGAGGACTACGAGCAGCATCCGCTGCCCGAGGCGCTGGTCGGCGACTCGGCGAACTACCTGCTGGAGAGCATGCTGGTGCAGATCGCCTTCCACAACGGGGCACCGCTGTACCTGGAGCTGCCGGTCAGCGTCGAGCTGGTGGTCACCCACACCGAGCCGGGCCTGCAGGGCGACCGCTCCAGTGCGGGCACCAAGCCGGCCACCATGGAGACCGGCGCCCAGATCAACGTGCCGCTGTTCATCAACACCGGTGACAAGCTGAAGGTCGACACCCGCGACGGCGGCTACCTGGGACGGGTCAACTCCTGATCATGCCCGCTGGCAAGCCGGTTAAAGGCCGGCACCAGGCGCGTAAGCGTGCGGTCGACCTGTTATTCGAGTCGGAGGCGCGGGGGCTCACCCCGGCCGAGGGTGCACAGCTGCGGGCGGCGCTGGCCGCCGAGCAGCCCGACGTGGCGGCGCTGCACCCCTACACGGTCACGGTGGCCAATGGTGTCAGCACCCACAGTGCTCACATCGACGACCTGATCACCTCCCACCTGCAGGGCTGGAAGCTGGAGCGACTGCCGGCCGTCGACCGGGCCATCCTGCGGGTGGCGATCTGGGAGCTGCTGCACGCCGAGGACGTACCGGAACCGGTCGCCGTGGACGAAGCGGTGAAGCTGGCCAAGGAACTGTCCACCGATGAGTCGCCGGGCTTCATCAACGGCGTACTGGGCCAGGTGATGCTGGTGACGCCGCAGCTGCGGGCGGCGTCGCGGGCGGTCCGGGAGGCGACACCGTCTCTCGAGCCTGAAGCGCTCCCGGAGGACCAGGACGGATCCGACGGGCTCAGCTGAACTCGGTCAGCTCAGCACCATCAGTAGGTCGCCGCCTTCGACTTGCGCGGTGCCGGTGACGGCGACTCGTGCGATGGTGCCGTGCGATGGTGCGGTGATGGCGGCTTCCATCTTCATGGCCTCGATGGTGGCGATGGTCTGACCGGCACTGACCTTCTCGCCTTCGGTCACCCCGATGGTGACGACTCCGGCGAACGGTGCCGCGACGTGGCCGGCCTGGGTGCGGTCGGCTTTCTCGGCTACGGGCACCTTGCTGGCGATGCTGCGGTCGCGTACCTCCACCGGGCGCAGTTGGCCGTTGATGATGCACATCACGGTGCGCATGCCGCGCTCGTCGGGCTCGGAGATGGCTTCTAGACCGATCAGCAGCTCGACCCCCTGCTCGAGCCGGACCCGGTGCTCCTCGCCTTGGCGCAGCCCGTAGAAGAACTGGTTCGCTGAGAGCTGCGAGGTGTCGCCGTAGAGTTCGCGATGCGCCTCGAATTCCTTGGTGGGGCCGGGAAACAGCAGCCGGTTCAGCGTGGCTTGTCGTGTCGGCCCGGACAGCATGAGCATGGATTCGTCCTGCGGCGACAGTGACTGCACCTCTCGGGCCGGGTCGCGGCCCTCCAACGCCTTGGTGCGCAACGGTTCCGGCCAGCCGCCGGCCGG
>NZ_CP084028.1:4024050-4082829 GCF_020181595.1 [Mycobacterium] vasticus
GCCCCAGGCTGGGGGAATTACGTGACAGACGGGGTGGGGGAATTACGTGACGGACAACCCCTCAAGCTGGGGGAATTACGTGACCGCTGACAGACGACCGCAAGCCGCTTGCCGCTGAGATTCAGATCGTGGTCCCAATTCGCGGAATGAAACGACGGGCCCGCGAAGCCCGAGATTCCAGGAATATCAGGAACTGAGGGTCGGGACAGCTGGCCCACGGCCGAAATGACGACATCGCACTCCAATTCCTGACTCGTAGTCGTGGTCAGACGCCATGTGTTCGTGCGCTCATCGAAGGCCGCCTTAGCGATTTCGGTTTTGGTCCGAAGGAGGGACAGCAAACCACTTTCGTCGGCGACGCGGCGAAGGTAGGCGAGGATATCGCCTTGTTCTGCGTAACGCCGACCCCACCTGGGATTCGGCGCCGAGGAGATCGAGTACAACTGCGACGGGACGTCACAGGCCGCCCCTGGGTAGGTGTTCTCCCGCCAGACTCCCCCGACACCATCGCCCTTTTCGACAATGAGGACCCTGTCGAACCCTGCGCGTTTGAGGCGAAGTGCAAGGGTAATTCCGGCGAAGCCAGCGCCGATGATGACGATCGAGGGGTTACCAGGGGGATTGTCCTGGGTTGGTTCACGTTTCACGGGTTTCATCGTTAGCTCATACAACCTTCGTGCTGGGGCGCCTCGTGGTCAAGGCGTGCGCAGGGACGCTGTCAACGGACGGTGGCCGAAGTAGCCAAGAACTCGCCACCGAGCCTGAGGGCCTCACGTGCTTCTGGCAGTAGGCGAAACATCGCCTGGAAGACATGGATCTGGCCGCGGAAAACTTGCAACTGCGAGGAGACCCCTGCAGTTTGCAGACGTTTGGCAAAGACTCTGGAGTCGTCGAGCAACATCTCTCGTCCGCCGACCTGAATCAAAGTTGGTGGCATGTCCGTGAGATCAGCATCGAGCACGCTTATCCTCGGGTCGGCTGGATCGGCGCCCGCCACGTACAGACCAATTGTTCTCGACGCAGAGATGGCGGACGCAAAGGGGTCCCGTCTGCGCAGATCACGGTCCATCGCGAGTTGGCATGTCAAATCCAGCACCGGCGACATCAGCAGCATGGCATCCGGCGTCGGCAGTCGATGTTCCCGAGCGCCAAGCGCCGTCGCCGCAGCAAGCTGGCCGCCTGCGGAATCGCCGGCGAGCGCCACCGTGCCAGAAGACGCGGTGATCGCGCTTCCCTCTGTCAACCATCGATAGGCGATCAGTGCATCATCTGCGGCCGCCGGGAAGGGATATTTCGGGACCAATCGATAGCGCACGGCAAATACCGGCCTGCGGGCGGCCGCGGACAGTTCGCTGATGAGGCCACGGTGGGTCTCGGGAGAGCACATAGAAAATGCGCCGCCGTGTATATAAAGAATCGGCGGAGCATCCGAGGCCACGTTGGCCGCCTTGACCCAGTCGCCTCGCACACGTTCACCGGCGAAGGGCGTGTCTACCTTCTCGACACTGATTGCGCGCCTTGGCCGCGACACCACGAGTGTTCCCCGTAGCACGCGGTCCATGACCGCGAAGCCATGGTCGTTGGCCGGAATCACTTGCGTGAGAGGTCGAAGAACGCCTCGCGCCGTTGCCGCGACCAGGTGGCTCGCCATGCTCGGATTCGGCCTGGCAGGTGAACTCATCCGGCGGTGTCCACCTTCTGTGGGGCAGTGTCCGCCTTTTTCGCCGGTCGCCGTTCGAAACGGTAGTCGGCCAAGTCGAATCGTCGACTGCGCCAGATCGACTCGACCGTCGTCGTGGGACGCAGAGGCACGTCCCCATGCTTGTCGAAGTAATAGCTGTTCGCGCCCGCGCAGCTGTCCTGCCAGAAGACCTGCGTATGCCGCCGTGCCAGCATCTCCGCGAAGAAGCGTTGATTCGCCTCCTCGCGTACCTCGACGTAGTTCGAGTCGGCCGTCCTGGCATGCCGGAGGCAACGGAGAATGTGACCCGCCTGTGCCTCGATGAGTGCGAAGTAGGACGACCCGTTGTATCCGTACGGGCCAAACACTGAGAAATGGTTCGGGAATCCTGGCACGCTGACTCCCTCATATGCCTGGAGTCGGTTCTCGTCCCACCACTGTGCCTGGTCTCGGCCGGCGACACCTCTGAGCGAGTAGGTGGGCATGCTGTCCGATTCCATGACCTTGAATCCCGTTGCCAGGACGAGCACGTCGATCTCGTGTCTGACGCCATCGGCCGTAATTACCGCGGTCTCATCCACCCGGGTGATGGGGTTGGTTTCAAGAAGGACGTTCTCGCGGTTGAACGTCTTCAAATATTCGTTGTGAAAGCTTGGTCGCTTGCAGCCCAGCGCGTAACGCGGCGTCAGCTTCTCCCGAACGACCGGGTCGGTGACCTGCCGACGCATATAGCTGATCGCTGCACGCTCGATCGCCGACGCCAGCGGTATGGCGGTATGGAAGTGCGCTGCGACGGGAAAGGTGAGTTCGACAAAGGCCTGGCTGGCTCCCCGCGCGGCGATCTGCGCTCCGGGTGCGAGCCGGAGAAGAGCACTCAGCGGGCGGGGCACCGCGAAGTCGAATTTCGGCAGACACCATATCGGGGTGCGCTGAAAGACGGTGAGTGTGTCCACGTCCTTGGCTATCGAGGGGATCAGTTGCACCGCCGAGGCGCCCGTCCCGATGACGGCGACCCTCTTTCCGGTGAGGGTCTGCTGGTGGTCCCAGCGCGACGTGTGCATCGTGACCCCGCCGAAGTCCCCGACCCCCGGTATGTCCGGCGATTTTGGTCGCGTGAGAACCCCGGAGGCATTGATGACGAACCTCGCTGTCAGTTCCTCGTCCGTCGAGGTAAACAAACGCCACAATGTCGATTCTTCGTCGAACTCAGCCCTCACAACCGTGACTCCGAAGCGGATGCGCGACGCGAGGCCATATTTTTTCACGCAATGCTTCGCGTAGTTCTTCAGTTCGATCCCCGGCGCATAGGTACGGGACCACGACGGGCGTTTCTCAAAGGAGAATTGGTAACTATATGACGGAATGTCTACTGCAATCCCCGGGTAGGTATTCCAGTACCAGGTTCCACCCACCCCTTGGGCCTCATCAACGATGAGGAAGTCCGAGAAACCTTCCTTCAGCAGCTTGATGCCCACTCCGATCCCGGAGAATCCAGCTCCGATGACCAATATCTCGTGGGTGGGGACCTCGTACGTAGGGGCTCCGGAGGTGGGGGCATTCTCGTCGCCCGCAACATGGACACTCAAGCGTCTTTCCTCACTCTCGAGGCTGCGCGCTTAGGCGGTACCTTCCCGACGCCCACGTCCAGGATGTCGGCTTTGACGTCAGACCGCGTTGGCAGGGCGCCTGCGCTTTTTCGGCCCTGGGCTACCTTGGCCTTGCGGCCCTGGGCAACCTTGGCCACATTCGAGCCGTTTTGGGCGTGTTCGGTTGGGTGGTGCTCAGTTCGTGCGGTTGTCGGGGTCGTTACATAATCACCCATGTCGACCTTGGACAGTGCGCGCTTGAACTGGGTGGCGAAACCGGGGTACATGGTGCCGTTGTATCCGTCATTCGTGAGGTACCAGCTCTTGCAACCCGAATTCCAAGTCGTACTTCCCAACCGCTGCTGTACCTCGCCGTGGTAATTATTTTGCCGATCTTCGCGGACCTCGAGCGTACTGAGATCATTCGCGATGATCGCGCCGATGGCTTTGACGATGTAGTTGATCTCGGCCTCCATGTACACGAGGGCCGAGTTATGGCCGGGCCCTGAATTTGGTCCGAAGGTGAAGAAAAGATTGGGATAGCCTGCGACGGTGACGCTCCGGTACGCATAGGCGCCCTGGGACCACTCGTCGGAGAGCTCACGACCATGCGCGCCTCGGATGGGAAAAGGTGTGCCAGCCTTGCATACATCGAAGCCGGTGGCGAAGACGATGCAGTCCAGTTCGTGTTCGATGCCATCTGCGGTCCGTATGCCATTCGGCGACAGGGTCGCGATCGGCCATGAGACGAGCTTGCAGTTGTCGCGCTGAAGAGCGGGGTAGTAATCGCTGCTCATCAGCATCCGTTTGCAGCCGGCACGGAAGTTCGGCGTCAGCTGGCGCCTGAGCCAAGTATCCGATACCTGCCTCCGCAAATTCGCCTTCGCCAGTAGCTGGATGCCAGTGGTGACCGGGGTATCCCAGACCATGCCGACGGCCATGAGCTCGTGGCCCCAAAACCACGCCTGCCGTCCGACGTTCTGCACGCGAGGCAAGCGACGAAACGCCGTCCGCACCCACTGCGGATGGGAGAAGTCGGGCCGAGGGAGGACCCAGCCGGGGGTGCGTTGGAAGACCTTGACCGACCGCGCAGTCTTCACCAGTTCGGGAATGATCTGAACAGCGCTGGCTCCGGTGCCGATCACGGCGACACGTTTGTCGCTCATGTCGTAGTCGTGATCCCAACGCGCACTGTGGATCTTGTGACCATCGAAGGTGTCCAGTCCGCGGATGTCCGGCAGGCTCGCATTCGCCAGCGGCCCACTGGCCATCACTGCGGTGCGCGCCGTGAACTGCGAGCCGTCAGCTGTCTGCGCCGTCCACAGTGCGCTTTCCTCGTCGAACTCCAGACCGGTGACGTTCACTCCGAACCGGATGAAACGCGACAGCGAGTACTTGTCCACCATCGTCTTGATGTAGCCGAGGATCTCGGCGCTGCCCGAATACGCGCGGGACCAGTCCGGATTTTGCTCGAACCCGTAGGAATAGAGCAGCGACGGGATGTCGCACGCCGCGCCGGGATAGGTGTTGTCCCGCCAGGTACCACCCACCTCGTCGGCACGTTCAAGGACAACGAAATCGTCGATACCCTGTTGTAGCAACCGGATTGCGGTTCCCAGGCCGGCGAAACCCGCACCGACGATCAAGACGGTCGTGGTGTCGCTCATCTGGCCACCGGTTCGTAGGTCAGCTCTTCTGTCCACGTCGGTGACTTACCGAGCACCTCGGTGGGGAAGTGGTCGATCGCGGTACCCAGCCGCTGCGAAATGAAATGCAATGGCTGAGAACGCTTGATGCTGGCGGACATGTGAGCCTTCAAGATGTGGTAGCCCGGAACGCGGCGCGTGAACTCACTACGATCTCCGACGTTCTCGTACCGCATCACCGCGTTGTAGAGCTTCTCCTCCGACAATCCCATGGCGTTGAGATTGGTCAACATCCTGGTGAGCAACGGCACGTAGAGGACGCCGCCGAGAAGGATTCTCGGGTCGATGAGCGCCCCCATCGTCTGAGTCGCATGAATGCGCATGGGGCTGGCGCCGAGGTCGTTCAGAACCTGGAATCCCACTGCCAAGTGCCGCGATTCGTCGTTGTTGACCTTGTTGAAGACCTCGGCGCAGAGCGGATCCTGCACCTCGTCGAGAAGGAACTTGAGCAATGCTCCGTCGAGCGCAGTCTCCAAGGCTGGGATCGCCGCTCCGATCACCGTCAGCGGGAGGGCCTCGGCGTATCGGTCGATCCACTCGATGACCAGTCGAATATTCTTGTTCGGCACCGGGATTTCCCCTTCCTCGAGCATCCCCCACCGCTGCATGAGCGCCAGCTCCGCGTTGGCGTGCCGCTGCTCCTCGGCATGGAAATACCGGTAGATGTCACCTAGAGCCTCGAACGGCGCTTTCGGCGCCATGGCGGCGAACGCGCGTGCACCGACGTGTTCTATCCACACCACGTCAGCCATGAACTGCTTCAGTTCGGGCCGCTGCTCATCAGTGATTTTATCGGCGCCCGGCGCATCCCAATCGATGTCGGCCAGCGCCCACTGCCGATTCTTGATCGTCTCGAGCATATCGCTGTATTTGAATGCCATTGGAGTCTCCTTTGTCTTTGTCTGGAATGACTTAGCGCGCGATTCGCTCAACCAAACCGAGCGCACGGGTATACGTGGCAGGCACTGCCCGCTTAAATAACCAGAGAATCTTCGCGTCGACTTGGGGTAGGACGTGCAACTGACCGCGATCGTTCGCGTCCAACGTTTTGCGCGCCACCGATTCCGCCGACACGCCGGTCCACTTCATCAAATTCGTTGCCAGCTTGGCGGCCGACTCCTCAATACCAGGGTTATCGACGATGTTGGTCTTGACAAATGTCGGGCACAGTACAGTCACCGCCACACCAGTACCACTCAGCTCGGCCGCCAAAGTCTCGGATAGCGAGAGCACGCCGGCCTTGCTGACGTTATAGGCACCCATCCGGGGCGCTGCTCCAAAACTTGCAGCCGATGCGACGTTGATAATTCCCCCGCTGCCCTTCGCACGAAGTCGCGGTACGAAGATCTCGCAGCCGTAAATCACTCCCCACAAGTTGACTGAAAGTGTCGCTTCCCAGTCCCGCTTGGGCGTCGCGCCGATGACATTGCCACCGATTCCGATGCCCGCGTTGTTGATCACCAGGCTGGCTGCCGCGCCGAACCACTTCTCGGCGCTGTCGGCGAGTTCGCGGACCTGCTCTTCGTCCGTGACATCGCATGCGATGTCGAGCCCCTCGCCGCCGGCTTGGACGACGAGCCCGACCGTCTCCTTGGCACGCACCGGGTCGATGTCGGCACACACCACTCGTCCACCTCTACGGGCGAGCTCCACCGCGAAGGCACGGCCAATTCCGCTGCCCGCTCCCGTTACGACCGCGTTGGCGCGGCGGCTCAGGCGAGGCGGTCTGTCCCACCTCAAGATATCCATCACTACTGAATCCTTTGCAGATTACGGCGACGCCTGACCTGTGAGACAAGCCGGCCTGCAGCCATCTGGTGGCGGCGAACACAATTGTGGTCGCCTGCCACCAGTTTGATGCGGCGCTCCTGCCTTTGTCAAGATGTATTCGTGCGGACAAAGGCAGCAAGGTGGGGCGGGCGTACTGGCGCCGAACGACGGGCTGACCGGCGGCGGCGCCTAGTGAACGCGGCGACGGAGATCTGGACGGAAAGCGGATGGGCTGCCGTGACAATGCGTGGGGTCTGCTCCAGAGCCGCGCTGAACGACCGATATTTCTACGAGGAGTTCAAGACGCGCGATGAGTTGCTCGTAGCAGCGTGGGACAACGTGCGGGACGAGATGCTCGGCGAGGTTTCGGCAACATTTGCCGAACGCGTCGGTCAACCACCGATCGAAACCATTCGCGCCGCAATCTCGATCGTTGTTCTCCGCATCGCGCAGGATGCCGGGCGAGCACAGATCCTGCTGACACAGCACGTCGGCAGTTCAACATTGCAAGATCGCCGAGCGGTGGCCTTGCAGGAAGCAACCCAGCTCGTCATGGCCGCCAGCAAGCCGCATCTGAAGCCTGACGCAGACGAAATGGCTCTGCGTATGGACACGTTTGTAGCGGTCGGCGGCTTCGTCGAACTGATCAGCGCTTGGCACGCAGGACTACTGGTCGATGTAAGTCAGGTCGACATCGTCGAACATACGAGTAGACTTGCTGAGACGCTGGCTCGCCGCTACGTGGTTGATAAGTTTGGCTAGCTGGTACTCCGGATGCAATTTCCCGGTGGCGGAGGCTGCATTGGCCGCAGGGGTCGTGACACACCGTTGACTTACCTTAGAAACGGTGGAAGGTCCGTCTCGTCGACCTGCCAAGCCGACGCTCCTGCTGTCGAATGGCGGCTTCACTCAGAGGCCAATCTGCTTGGCGATGATCTCCTTCATGATTTCGGTGGTGCCGCCCCCGATACCCAGGATGCGCGAATCGCGATAGTGCCTTTCGACCTCGGTCTCGCGTAGGTAGCCCATGCCACCGTATAGTTGGACGGCCGTGTCAACGGCGAGCGCGCAGGCCTCTACGGCTTGGTTCTTGGCCATCGAGACCATCCGCACGTCGGTGTCTCCGGCGACGATGCGGTCCACAGCGGCACGGGTGTACGTACGGGCGACGTCGACGGCCGTCGCGATATCGACGATCTTGTGCCGCACCACCTGTCGGGTGGATAGCGGTCGACCGAAGGTTTCGCGCTTCTTCACCCAATCCAGCGTCAGGTCGAGGCAGCGCTGGGCCGTGGCGTAGCACTGGACGGCGATGAAAGCACGTTCGACCTGGAACTGTTGCATGATCTGCAGGAATCCGCTGCCTTCGGGGCCAACCAGATTGACCACCGGCACGCGCACGTCGGTGAATCCGAGTTCGGCGGTGTCGGAGCACAGCCAGCCCATCTTCTTCAGTGCCCGCGAGACCGAGAAACCCGTGGCGCCACGCTCCACCACGAGCAGAGAAATCCCCGACGGGCCCGGGCCGCCGGTACGCACGGCGGTGGTCACGAAATCGGCGCGGACACCCGAGGTGATGAACAGCTTTGCACCGTTGACCACGTAGTGGTCGCCGTCGCGCCGTGCGGTAGTGCGGATGCCGGCGACGTCAGAACCGGTGTCGGGTTCGGTGATGCCAAGGCTGCCGATCTTCTCCCCGGCCAGGGTCGGCGCCACGAAGCTGCGGATCTGCTCGGGATCGCCCTGCGCGGCCATATGGGGCACTGCGATGTGATGCGTAAGTAGGCTGGCCAGTAAGCCCGACGAGCCGCCGGCCTCCATCACGGCCTCGGTGAGCAGCACCAGGTCGCGCAGGTCACCGCCGGAGCCACCGATCTCTTCGGCGAACCCGACGCCCAGCAACCCCGCTGCGGCTGCGCGGCGGTGGAGTTCTCTAGGGAGCTCTCCGGCGTCCTCCCAGTCTTGCAGGTGAGGAACGATCTCCTTCTGGGTGAACGACATCGCGAGGTTGCGCAACGAGATGCGCTCGGGCGTCATCCACGGGTCGGCTGCGGCCGCCTCCGCTTCCCGCTGATCCGGCTGTTTCATGTGAGTTGCTCCTGCTGTGATCACTCGGGGACGGCACGATTGCCACGTCGACCCCATTGTCGTCGAATGTTAATGACCGATAACGTAGCGTGTCAGGAGATCGACGTTGATGTCACCTGGAGGAAAGTTGATTGACGTCCTGCCCGACCGGGTCGACACCCGCGCGCCGGTATACCTCGAGAATCGCGAGGGACTCATCGCGCAGCTCCATGCGCTCGCCGAACAGCTGGCGCTGGCCAACGGTGGCGGCGGCGAGAAGTACGTCGCCCGGCACCGTAGCCGCGGCAAGATGCTGGCTCGGGAGCGCGTCGAGCTGCTCATCGACCCCGACACGGCCTTCCTGGAACTCTGTCCGTTCGCGGCGTGGGGCACGAAGTTTCCGGTGGGCGGCAGCGTTGTGGTCGGCATCGGCATCGTCGAAGGCGTCGAGTCGATGATCATCGCGCACGACCCGACCGTGCGCGGCGGAGCCTCGAACCCCTACACCTTCCGAAAAGTGTTCCGGGGCATGGCAGTCGCCCGCGAGAACCGGCTGCCCATCATCAACGTCGTCGAGTCGGGCGGGGCGGACCTGCCCACGCAGGCCGAGATCTTCGTGCCCGGGGGCCAGCTATTCAACGACCTCACCCAGCACAGCGCGCAGGGCCTGCCGACACTGGCGCTGGTATTCGGTAACTCGACGGCAGGCGGCGCGTACATCCCCGGCATGTGTGATTACGTGGTGATGGTCCGCAACCGGTCCAAGGTCTTCCTCGGTGGTCCGCCGCTGGTGAAGATGGCGACCGGCGAAGTGTCCGACGACGAGTCGCTCGGCGGCGCCGACATGCACGCCCGCACCTCCGGGCTGGCCGACTACATGGCCGAGGACGAGCAGGACGCCATCCGGATCGGGCGGCGCATCATGGCCAGACTGAACTGGCGCAAGCTCGGGCCCGGCCCGACACAGCCACCGACCCCCCCGCTGCGAGACCCCGACCAACTCCTCGGGATCGCTTCGGTGGACCCGAAGGTTCCCTTCGACCCACGTGATGTCATCGCCCGAATCGTGGACGGGTCCGCCTTCGACGAGTTCAAGCCGCTATACGGCACCTCGCTGGTCACCGGTTGGGCCTCGATCCACGGATACCCGGTAGGGATCCTTGCCAACGCGCGCGGAATCCTGTTCAGCGAGGAGGCGGAGAAGGCCGCCCAGTTTATTCAGCTGGCGAACCAGATCGACACGCCACTGGTGTTTCTGCAGAACACCACCGGCTACATGGTCGGCGCGGAGTACGAGCAGGGTGGCATCATCAAGGACGGCGCGAAGATGATCAACGCCGTCTCCAACAGCGCTGTCCCACACCTGACGATCGTGATGGGCGCGTCCTACGGTGCGGGCAATTACGGGATGTGCGGGCGGTCCTACTCTCCCCGCTTCCTGTTCACCTGGCCCAACTCGCGTTCGGCCGTCATGGGCCCGGCCCAGCTCGCGGGCGTGCTGTCGATCGTGGCCCGCGAGTCGGCCGCCGACCGGGGGCTCCCGTTCGACGAGGAGGCCGACGCCCAGATGCGCGCTGCCGTCGAGGGCCAGATCGAGCGTGAGTCGTTGGCGCTGGCCAACAGCGGCAGGCTCTACGACGACGGGATCATCGACCCGCGCGACACCCGTACCGTTCTCGGGTTCTGCCTTTCCGTGGTCCACAACAGCGAGATCCGTGGCCAGCGTGGCTACGGCGTGTTCCGGATGTGATGGCGATGCCCGTGATCAAGAAGCTGCTGGTGGCCAACCGGGGAGAGATCGCCCGACGCGTGTTTCGCACCTGTCGCGAACTCGGCATCGCGACCGTCGCCGTGTACTCCGACGCCGACGCCGACGCCTGGCACGTGGACGATGCCGACGAGGCCGTCCGGCTACCGGGTTCCTCGCCGGCGGAGACCTACCTCGACGGTGACCGGGTGATCGCCGCCGCCCTCCTCACCGGCGCCGACGCCGTGCATCCCGGCTACGGCTTCATGTCGGAGAACGCCGGCTTCGCGCGGGCCTGCGCCGACGCCGGGCTCGTGTTCGTCGGCCCGCCGCCGGATGCCATCGACGCGATGGGTTCCAAGCTGACGGCCAAGGCGATGATGGCCGATGCGGGCGTGCCGGTTCTCCCGGGCGGCGACGCGACCGGCCTGGACCCCGACAAGCTGCGCAAGCTCGGCGCCGAGATCGGCTACCCGCTGCTGGTCAAGGCGAGCGCGGGTGGCGGCGGGCGCGGCATGCGGGTTGTCGAGTCGGCCGACGACCTCGACGGAGCCGTGGCCTCGGCCTCGCGCGAGGCGATGTCGGCGTTCTCGGACGGCACGGTGTTCCTCGAGCGGTACGTGCAGCGTCCCCGCCACGTTGAGATCCAGCTGTTGGCCGACATGCACGGCACGGTTGTCTCGCTGTTCGAGCGGGAGTGCTCGGTGCAGCGCCGCCACCAAAAGGTCATCGAGGAGGCGCCCTCGCCCGTCGTCGACGACGACCTGCGCGCCCGGATGGGCGCGGCGGCGGTCGCGGCGGCACAGGCCGTGGGTTACGTCGGGGCCGGAACGGTCGAGTTCGTCCTCGACGCGAACGGCGGCGATGACGACGGGACGTTCGCCTTCCTGGAGATGAACACCCGGCTGCAGGTCGAGCACCCGGTCACCGAACTCGTCACCGGGCTCGACCTCGTGCGCCTGCAGTTGCTGGTGGCGATGGGTCGGCCACTGCCTGCCGAGGTGAGCAAGCCGCGGATCACCGGCCACGCGGTCGAGGCCCGGCTCTACGCCGAGGACCCCACGAAGGGCTACCTGCCGCAGACCGGAACGCTGCGCACGATGCAGATCCCCGACCACGTCGGGGTCCGGGTGGACTCCGGCGTGCGCGACGGCTCGGTGGTCAGCCACCACTATGACGCCATGCTGGCCAAGGTGATCGCCTGGGCGCCCACCCGCGCCGAGGCGCTCGGCGCGCTGTCCGCCGCGCTCGCCGGCGCCCGGATCCACGGACTCACCACCAACCGGGATCTGCTGGTTCGCGTTCTGCGCCACGACGAGTTCGCCGGACGCGGCACCGACACCGGGTTCCTCGACCGCCACGACGTGGCCGACCTCGGCGCAGCCCTCATCGACCGCGACGGGGAGGGCTTGCACGCCATCGCGGCCACACTCGCCCAGGTCGCGGGACGCCGCGCGGCGGCCCCCGTCCAGCCGACGCTGCCTGCCGGGTGGCGCAACAACCCGTCCCAACTGCAGTCCACCGGATGGCTGACCGCCGACGGCCGCGAGCGTCGGGTGGGCTATGCGCTGCTCCGCGACGGCGTCGAGGTCGAAGTCGACGGCAAGCCCGTCGAAGACGTCAGCGTGCTCGTGCAGCGGCCGGACCGGGTGGTCCTGGAGACCGGCGGGGTGCGGCGCGGCTACGACGTCGTCCTCGACGCCGACATTGCCTATGTCGACAGCCCTGCCGGGTCCACTGCGTTTACGCAGGTACCACGGTTCCTGGACCCGAGCGCGCTAAAGCCGGCGGGCTCGCTGACGGCGCCTATGCCGGGTTCGGTGATCCGGCTGCCCGTCGCCGCGGGCGACGTCGTGACGGCCGGGCAGGCGCTGGTGGTGGTGGAGGCGATGAAGATGGAACACACCATCGTCAGCCCAATCGACGGGATCGTCGCCGAGCTTTCGGTCGAGGTGGGTCAGCAAGTGTCCACCGGCGATGCCCTCGCGGTGGTCGGAGCGGCCGCCGGTGCAGATCAGGATTGAGCACCATCGGACCCGTCACCGGCCCCGGTGGCCGGTGACATCGAAGTAGGAGAGCGGTATGGAACTGCACGAGACCGAGGAGCGGCGAGCGCTGCGCAAGGCCGTGTCCGAGATCGCCAAGGACTTCGGGCACGACTACTACGTGGCCAAGTCGCTCGGCGGGGAAAAGAGTTCGGAACTCTGGCACGCCGTCGGGGAACAGGGGTTCCTCGGGATCAACATCGCCGAGGAGTACGGCGGCGGTGGCGGCGGCATCTACGACATGCAGATCGTCGGTGAGGAACTGGCCGCGGCCGGCTGCCCGCTGCTGATGACGGTGGTCTCCCCCACCATCTGCGGCACGATCATCCAGGCTTTCGGCAGCGACGAACTCAAGGCACGCTGGCTGCCGGGCATCGCCAGCGGCGAGGTCATCATGGCGTTCGCGATCACCGAGCCGGATGCGGGCTCGAACTCGCACAACATCTCCACCTACGCCAAGCGCGTCGGCGGGGATTGGATACTCAACGGCACCAAGTACTACATTTCCGGCGTCGACGAGGCGGAGGCCATCCTGGTCGTCACCCGCACCGCGACCGACGACCGCGGACGCGGACGGCTGAGCCTGCTCGTGGTCCCGACCGACGCGCCCGGGCTGACCAAGACCCTCATCCCGGTGCAGGCGGTGACACCTGAAAAGCAGTTCACGCTGTTCTTCGACGACGTGCGGGTGCCGGCCGAGAACCTGATCGGCGCGGAAAACGACGGTTTGCGTCAGGTATTCATGGGCCTCAACCCCGAACGCATCATGGGCGCCGCCCTGGGAAACGGCATCGGCCGCTACGCGCTGGACAAGGCCTCTGCCTACGCGCGCGAGCGCAAGGTCTGGGACGTGCCGATCGGAGCCCACCAGGGCCTGTCCCACCCGCTTGCGCACGCTAAAATCCAGCTGGAGCTGGCCCGGCTGATGACCCAGCGGGCGGCCTCATTGCACGACGCCGCCGATCCCGGTTCCGCGGAGGCGTCGAACATGGCCAAATACGCTGCGGCCGAGGCGGGCATCCTCGCCCTCGACCAGGCGATCCAGACCCACGGCGGCAACGGGTTGGCCACCGAGTACGGGCTGGCCACTCTCTGGGGCCCGGCACGGCTGATGCGGACCGCGCCGATCAGCCGAGAGATGATCCTCAACTACGTGGCACAGCACAGCCTCAACCTGCCACGATCGTACTGAGCATCCTTCATCCGTTCCTGTCCGCTTCCGTCTACCAAGACGGACAGTGGTGATCGGTCGCCCGCCGGGGCCGGGTCCTGCCTTAACGAGCATTTGTCAACCAAAACTGCCGAGGAGGCAAATCAACATGGATCGCGGTATCGGTCAGTGGGTCACCAAACGGGCCTTCCTCAACGGGCAGCGCACAGCGCTCGTCCAAGGTGACACCAGCTTCACGTACTCCGACTTCGATCGGCGCACCAACCAGGTGGCCTCGAGCCTGTTGCGTCTCGGTGTCCGTAAGGGGGACCGGGTGGCCATACTGCTGGTGAACTCGGTCGAGTTCCTGGAGGTCCTCCTCGGCTGCGCGAAGATCGGCGCCATCACCATCCCGATCAACGTCCGGCTCGCCGGCCCGGAGATCGGCTACATCCTCGCCGACTCCGGCGCCGACGTGTTCGTGTTCCACGCGCCGCTAGCAGCGGCGGCGGTCAGCGCGCTGACCGAGCCTGGGGTCCGGGTCCGCCACACCCTCCGGGCCGGGGGCGCCCCGGCCGACGGCGAGATCCCCTACACCGACCTGCTCTCCGACGGTGCGCCCGCGCCACTCGACAGCGACGTCGAGGGCCGCGACCCCGCGTTCATCATGTACACCTCGGGCACCACCGGCCGCCCGAAGGGCGCCATCCTCAACCACGACAACCTACTGTGGAACGCCATCAACGTGCTGGGCGCCGAACAAGGCCTGACCGGCAGCGACGTGACTGTCGCAGTCGCCCCGATGTTCCACATCGGCGGGCTCGGGGTACATACGTTGCCGTTGCTCTACGTCGGCGGGACCAGCGTGATCCTGCCGTCGTTCGACCCGGTGGGCACGCTCAAGGCGATGGCCGAGAGCCGGGCCACCGTCCAGTTCATGGTGCCGGCGATGTGGTCGGCGCTGACCCAGGTGCCCGACTTCGACTCCTACGACCTCTCCGCGCTGCGTCTGGCCATGGGCGGCGGCGCACCGATGCCGCTGACTGTCATCGACTTCATGCACCAACGCGGAGTCCCCTTCACCGAGGGATTCGGGATGACCGAGACCGCCCCCATGGTCTCGGTCTTGGACGCCGCCAACATCACCACGCGGGCCGGGTCGATCGGCCGGGTCGCCATGCACGTCGATGCCCGAATCGTCGACGCCGACGACCGGGACGTCCCGGCCGACACCGTCGGCGAGCTCCTGGTGCGCGGACCCAACGTGTTCGTCGGGTACTGGATGAAGCCGGCGACCACCGCCGAGGCCTTCCGGGGCGGCTGGTTCCACACCGGCGATCTCGGCCGGATCGACGTCGACGGCTACATCACGCTCGTCGACCGCAAGAAGGACATGGTCATCTCGGGCGGGGAAAATGTCTACCCCATCGAGGTCGAGCAGGTGCTGTTCCGTCACCCCGGTGTGCTCGACGCCGCGGTCGTCGGCGGTCCGGACGACAAGTGGGGTGAGCGCGTCGTCGCCGTGGTGGTGGCCGACCCAGCCGCCGAACAGGTACCCGGCGCCGACGAACTGATCGCCTGGTGCCGCGAACGGCTGGCGCATTTCAAGTGCCCGCGCGAGGTGCACTTCCTTGCCGAGCTGCCCCGCAACGCCACCGGCAAGCTCCTCAAGACCGAGCTGCGCAGGCGATTCACCGGTGTCGAGGGCGGCGTCGTCCAGCGCTGAGGCACGACACCGGAGGCGGAGCTCGGGTTTGGGAAGTGTTGTCGCGACGAGTAGCCAAGGTCACCGCTGCAAATAGCTGAAGATGTTATTTGTCGCTAACGTTTAGAGGCGCAGGGTTGGGACTTGTCGGCCGAGACAACCGGGAGGAACACGACATCCGGCATGTGTTGCGGGTGGGTCTTGCCATGCGCTCGCCTGTCACCTTGCGATAGGTGCTTGAGCGTCCCTGACGCCCATGAGCTTCGGCGAAAGGGGGGTGCTTCAGTGTCGTACGGCGGCGACCGACGACTCCACCCGATCAGCCTTCCCGCAGTAGAGCCCGGTGGCAGCGTCGAAACATGAATCGGACTCGGACCACGAGGCCCGAGACATCCGGATCGCCGTCGGTCACCACACCCATCCGTCCGAGACTACCGGTGTTACTACGCTGCGAGGAGTACCGCGGTCGACTGCGGCCAAGCCCACGCTCTGGCGTGGCGCACCCAGCTGAGATCCACCGTCACCGATTACGCGTTGATTCACGCATCGGTTTCTCGGACAGTCCTCGTTCATCACCGCGCGGGTGTCAGCCGAATCGGCAGATAAGTGGTGCCCCGAAGTGAGCTGTTGGTTGACCAGGTGGCCGAACCGGCCGCTGCGATGGCCGAGGCTTGGGAAGTGAGTTCGCGGAGCACCGCCTGGCCCTCCATGCGACTGAGGGTTGCTCCGATGCACATGTGAACGCCGTAGCCGAATGCGATGTGATTGCGCGGATTTCGGTCAGCGCGGTAGGTATCGGGATCCTCGAAGACCTCAGGGTCGCGATTGGCCGCGCCGAATGCCAACAAGAGCCGCGACCCGCTCGGGATAGTCACCTCGCCGACCCTGTAGTCGGTGCGAGTGTAGCGGTACAGGTTTTGGATGGGCGCCGAGTACCGCAGCTGTTCCTCGACAGCGCTGGGGATCAGGTCGGGATCGTCTCGGATCATGGCGAACTGATCGGGGGCGTGGGCAAGGGTGTCGAACATCCCGCCGATGAGGTTGGTGGTGGTTTCATTCCCAGCGAATAACAGGAGCATCGCGATGAAGAAGAGCTCGTCGTCGGAGAGCTTGCCGTCCTCGTTGTTATCGACGAGCCGACCCAGTACGGTATCTGACCCCTTGAGCTTGCCCGAGGCCAACTGATCCTTGAAGTACCGGCGCAGTGCCGCAATCGCCCGAACCCCCTTGAGCCCCTGCCGCAGCCCGGCGGGGCTCACGCCGGCATTGATGACGCCGACACCGTCTTCGGACCATGATCGGAAGTTCTGGACATCTTCGGGCGGAATCCCGATTATGTGCGCGATCATTCGGATGGGCAAAGGCACGGCGAGGCGCTCCATAACGTCGCAACCGGGGTTGGCGACGACGTCGGCGACGAGTTCTTTGGCGAGTTGGTCTGCCATCCCCTGCCAGTCGCTCATAGCTCCCCTGGTGAACCCGGGTTGAACCTGTTTGCGAAGCCGGGTGTGGTCATCGCCGTCGGTGAGCACCAAGATCGGTGCCGAGATCTTCATTCGGGTGACGCCCTGGCTACTTGTGACGGCGTCGGTGTCGCGTAGGGCTGCTCGGATGTCTTCGTGTCGGCTCAGAATGAAGGTCGCACGTTTGGGGTTGTAGTGCACCCGCCCTCCGGCGTGCAGCGCGCGATAGGCATCGAATGGCTGCGCCGCGGTCGCTGGATCGAGTGGATCGTAATCGGTGTTTACCGCACCGGTCCATCCTGCATAGCCACGGCGCCGGACCCGTACGGCCGCAGCAATGTTCATTCCGACAGCCGCCACCACCGGTGCCCCGATTTGCCGCACCGCGCTATCCGAGCGCCATCTACTCATCGGTAGTCCCCGCTAACCTCGATTTTTCGTAGGACTTGATGTGGGCCGGGTCTGGTGCTGGATTGTGTTGTCCGGTGGTGGTTTTGCGTGGTGGGCGTGGCCGGTCGGCCCGTGTCGCCGGGTTGGGCGGGCGTCCTTTGGGGCCGTTGGCCTTTCGTCGTCGATGGGGCTGGTGAGGTCAGCCGGTTAGGTGAAGGCTGAGCGGATGCGTTGCCAGGCGGTGGCGATGGCGCTGGCCCAACGCCAGGTGGTGTCGATGCGCAGTCGCAGTTGGCGGGCTGAGCGGGTGATGCGGGCTGCGACGTGCAGGACTCGGTAGCGGAATGTGGCGATTTCGGCGCGGGCCAGGCCGGGTTGGTCGCCGAAGCCGATGAGTTTGGCCCAGGTGACCAGGTCAGCGGCGGCCAGCGCGACTTCTAGCCAGGCGGCATTGGCCCAAAAAGAGTGGCACGGCAGGTTGCGTAGCCCGGTGGCTTTGAGTTCACGGATGCGGTCTTCGACGCGGGCGTGCTGACGGTGCCGCAACTCCAGACCGGCGACTTGGCCGGCGATGGCGCCGGGTTCGGTGTCGGTGATGAACGCGGTGACGCGCATGCCGTCGGCGTCGGTGAACCGCAACTGCGCTCCCGGGTGGGGTCGTTCTTTGCGCAGGATCAGCCGGGTTCCCGGTGGCCAGGAGGCAAGGTTGACCAGGTCGGTGGCTTCGGCGACCCAGGCGCCCTCACGGATGCCACCAGCGGTGTCGATCGCCGGGTACCAGCAATCACCAAGGTTGAGGGTGTCCACGGCGTCTTGCACCCGCGCATCAACGGGGTAGCCGAAGGAAAACCCCACTGCCGCGGCTCGGCAGGCATCAGCGAAGCCGTGGGTGGCTCCGGCGGTGTCACTGCGGATCAGGACCCGGGGTGTGCTCGCCTCGCTGGGATGGGCAGGGTCAGGTCGCCACCGCGCGGGCAGCGCTGCCAAGGCCCGGTCCAGCAAGATGATGTGGTCAGAGGCGGTGTTGGAGCCGGCGTTGCCGTTGCGCAGCATCCCGGCCAGGGCTTCCCCGCCGGAGATCTCGGGGCGGTCCAAAAACGCCAGCAGCGGGTGATAGCCGAACGTCTTCTTCCAGGTGCAGGCGGCGCCGACCTTGTTGTCGGAGTGGTCCAGGGTCAGCGTGGCATCGACGTCGATGTGCAGCCAGCCCTCGCTGCCAGGCGCGGCGCCGGCCTGCCACACCGCGGCCCGCGCGCTGGCCCTCGCCGCCCAGATCCGCGGCAGATGTGCGGCATCGATACGTTCATCGACCAGTCGCCACATCGTGGTGGTTGAGGCTTTCAGACCAAAGACATGCTCACGATCGCCGCAGCGTTGTCCGACCCCGTCGATGCAGTCCGCCCCATCAGCGACCGCGGCGGCCAGATCAGCGAAGACATCACCGGGAGCGTGGCGCCAAGGACCGCGGTAGGTATCGGCCAACGCGGCGGTGACCAGCGCCGATAGGCCGGTGTGGTCGGCCAACTCACGCAGCAGGCCCATCCCCGCATGCGACACGACACCCTGGCCGTCCGCGGAAACTTTCACCCTCGATCGGCCCGCGATAGTGTTCACCTGCGAAGTGCCTTCCCGTAGGAATGGTTGAACCGTAGACAAGTCCAATTATCCCTTGCAGGACAGGCACTTTCGCCTATCTACACGCCCCTACCGGCAGCAATCCACGAAAAATCCGGGCTAGCCGAACTGGATGGCCGCATTCATCATGAGCGCGAACTGATCCTATGAGTACACGGATCATCGGCCTGTTGCTGGCAGCCGGCGCTGGCCGCCGATACGGTCAACCCAAAGTGTTGGTGGACAATTGGTTGTACGTGGCGGTAGACGCGCTGTTCGGGGGCGGCTGCGACGAAGTGGCGGTGCTGCTCGGCGCAGCAGTGGTCGCGGTGCCGTCCGGCGCAAGCACCGTCACGGTGGCGGACTGGAACCAGGGTTTGAGCGCCTCGGTCCGTGCCGGGTTGGCGTACGCCGGCCAGATCGCGGCCGACTACGCCGTACTGCACGTCGTCGACACTCCCGACGTGGGCGATGCAGTGGTCGCGCGGGTAGTACAGCGTGCGGTGGCATCGGATAGCGGTCTTGCGCGGGCCTGCTTCGCCGAATGTCCCGGCCATCCGGTTGTCATCGCCCGCCGGCATTGGCCCGCCGTGATGGTGGGGCTAACCGGAGACGAAGGCGCAGGTTCGTATCTACGCAATGCATCCGGGCTACAGCTGGTCGAGTGCGGCGATCTCGCCAGCGGCCGGGATTTCGATTCCTATCGATAGATCGGTCCGGCGTTCGGCTGAAACACGCTGCCGGATCACGACGATCGTGACGGAATGCGAGCCTGCGAAGATCTTGGAGCTCGACCGCATCGTCTCGTCGTACGACGGGGCTCCGACCGCCATGAACATTGCCAGCAACTCAGCCGGACCCGATGCGGCTCCCGATGTACCGCTCCAATCGATGACGCACTATCTCATCGATGGGATCTCGCGCGCCGTCTGAAGCTGCCAAGAGGGTTTCCGGTAGAGCCCCTCGTAATGGCACAACTGGACCAGAAAACCGGTCCCTCTCAAAAGATTAGGACTTCACTCAGATCCCAGCCGGCCACGCAAGCCTTGGATGATGGTGTCTACACCGAAGGTAAAGAAGTCCTGACCACGAAGCTTCGGCAGCTCGGTCTGGAGGGTTCGCATACTCTCTGGGACCGCGGACGGACTTTCGTCGATCTCACCCGCGTGCATCACAACCTGGTACCGACCGAACAGGTAGGTGTGGATCATCGCGTATGCCAGGAGTACATCCCGTTCTGAGAAGCCTGCGCTTTGCAGAATATCCATGACGCCGGCCATAACGCGGTAGTCCGTGCTGAGCATGCGTTCCAGCAGGATCTCGGCAATACCGGTGTGGTGTCGCATGCGATCATCGATACCGCTGATCAGTTCGCGCAGGCGAGCATCCCATGGGCCGGAATCAGCTGGGGGAATAGGTACTTCCGCGAGCACCTTCCGGGCGACCAGATCCAGCAGAGCCTGCTTGTCGGTGACGTAGCGGTAGGTGGCCATCGTGGATCGTCCCAATTCGGCCGAGAGCCGGCGCATCGACAAAGCGTTGACGCCTTCTGTCCGGATCACCGAAAGTGCCGCGCCGACGATCTCTTCCTCGGTCATCGACGGCGCCTTGCCGCGACGTCCGGGCGGCCGGATCGGGTCGAAGTTGGCGTCAGTTATGGCCGGGTCCCTTCAGTGCGATCGTCTGATTCTAAGAGATTCGGTCCAGCACTAGCAGAGCACCCAGATCACGACGCGGTGCGCGGTCGTCCCACGTCCACGTCGAGCGCATCAACGCATACACGGTCTCGGGAGTCAGGAATTCGCCGAAACCGGCCAGGCCGAGTTGGTTCGTTGCAGCCAAGCTCGTCACCGCGGTGTCCTTTCGTGAATGACGTTGGCGTCCAGCGAAAAACGATGTTCGGAAGTACTGCAACTTGTTATTGCGTACAGTGTACACTAATCTGGTGATCGCAGCCGGACGCCGTACGGATGCGCGAACAGTCGATTCGAGGAGACGCGAGAATGATGGCTACTGTTTCACCCGCTCAGCTGGAGGGCGTTTCTGGAACTCAGGACAAGATCTGGGCGCATTCGGGGGATTCGCACGTGATGGAGCCCGACGATGTGTGGACCGCGCGTCTGCCCAAGGCCCTGGCTGACCGGGCGCCCCGCACCGAGCGCGGCGAGAAGTACGAGGTCATCTACGTCGACGGCAAGCAAAAGACGCGACATTTGAACGACTTCGTCGATGCGATGCGCCCGCCGGGAGTCTTGGACCTCGACATCCGTTTGCAGGACCTGGAACAGGAAGGCGTCCGGTGCCAGCTGGCGTTCCCGTCGGTCGGATTCTGGAGCGTCGATATCGAGGACCCCGAGCTCTCGGTGGCAGTCGCACGTGGATGGAACGAATGGTCCCGTGACGATTACATGGGGCGACAGAACCGAATCTTTACGCCGGCGATCTTACCGCTCGCCGACATCGCGGACACCGTGCGCGAACTGGAGTGGGCTGCGGAGAATGGATTCCAATCGGTGTTCCTGCCCTGCGGCATGCCGGCAGAGAAGGACTGGGGCCTTGATGTGTGGACGCCGTTATGGGATGCGGCGGTTGCCAATGGCATGGTGCTCGCGTATCACATCGGCACGGGTACCGACACCGTCGTTTACCGAGGCCCAGGAGGGGCGGTGGTGAACTATATGGAGACCACGTATCCGGGCATGCGGGTGGTGTCGCATCTGGTCGCCGGTGGTGCGCTCGATCGCCGCCCGGACCTCAAAGTCCTGGTGGCTGAGGGGGGCGCCGGCTGGGTGCCAGCGATCGGCGACCGGATGGATGAGGCCTACCGCCAGCACGGCATGTTCGTGCGACCTCGATTGGACCGTCTGCCTAGTGAGATCGTGCGCAGCCAGGTCTACACCTCATTTCAGCACGACATCAGCGCCGTTCAGGTCATCGAGGACACGAACTACTACAACGTGATGTGGGGTGACGACTACCCGCACCTGGAAGGCACGTACGGGCACACCCAGCAGACACTGCACCAGATCTTCGACACCGTGGATCCGAGAATCAAGGACCGAGTACTGCGGGGCACCTTCGAAGAGCTGTTCAAGGTTCCATCCGATGAGGATCTCAGCCAGGTGACGGTTAAGGCTGGAACAGATTCCGATGGCCAATGAACAAGCCTGTGACTGAAGGGCCTTCCATTGACATCGATGACGACGAATTGGTCCGACGCTTTCCGGGCGAACCGATCACTCACGACAACGCCGGCCATTACCGGGGTCGGTTGCGGCGCGAACTGTTGCTCAATCGGTGCTGCCGTTGTGGCACCTGGCATCAGCCCCACAAACCGGTCTGTCCGGCCTGCTGGTCCGGTGCTGTCGTGCCCACTCCCGTGGCCGGCACCGGCACGATTCATCTGGCGATCTTCCTGCACCAGGGTCCTCCGGCCGAAGGTGTTGACTACCGAACTCCTTACCCGGTGGTAACGGTCGAACTGGACGAGCAGGCCGGCTTGCGATTCACCAGTACCGTGGCCGACGCAGACAATGACCAGATCATCATTGGGCGCCGGGTGGCACTGGCCTGGCGCACGCGCCACGGTAGCCCCCTCCCGGTCTTCACACTCGTGGAAGAGGCGGCCCCGAGATGAACCGAAACCCGCTCAGGGACAACGTGGCGATCGCCGCCGCGGCCAGTACGGGCTTCATTGCCCGTAACAGCGGGCGCAGTCAGACCGCGTTGGCAGCCCATGCCTGCATCGGTGTTCTGCGGCAAGCAGGTCTGAAGGCGGAGGATGTCGACGGATTGTGTGGATCCTGGCCGTCAGCGGCGGAACTCCAGTCGGCGCTGGGAATCCCGCGCGTCACGTGGTCGGCGAATCCGCCGATCCCGTTCGGCAATCACATCGCTGCGGCGGCATCGGCTGTCTTCAGTGGGCTGGCTAATGTGGTGCTCGTCTACCACGCGGCCTACCGGCTGCCGTGGAACACTTCGTCATCGCTGAAGGATCCGTTTCGGCGTATCGCCACACCGGGTCTCACGGAACCGAAGGCAGGACCGGAGAACATTGCCGGTGCCGTGGGTTATGCCGCGTGGGCATCGCGATATGCACACGAGTACTCAGTGCCCAAGGAGGACTTCGGACTGGTGGCCGTCAGCGACCGGGCCAACGCCTTGGACAACCCGCTGGCAGCGATACGGACTCCGATGACCATGCCGGACTACCTTGACGCCCGCATCATTCGCTGGCCGCTCGGGTTGCTGGATATGGACATCGCCGTGGATGGTGCGGACGCCTTCCTCATCACTACAGCCGAGCGAGCCCGCGATATGGCACTGCCGGCCGTCCTCATCGACGCCGTTGTGCTCGGCCAATCGGGTCATAACGAAGAAGATCAGATCGTCGGCCTGGAACATCACGGACAGCACATCGTGATCGACGAGCTGCGAAGGAAGAGCGCGTTCTGGATCGACGACGTCGATGTCTACTTCCCGTACGACGGCTTCACGGTGCTCGCGCTCAATTGGATCGAAAACGCCGGGTGGTGTGGGCGTGGCGAGGCCGGTGCCTTCCTGCGGCAGCACTGGGATGAGAGCACCGGTCGGGTGCGTATCAACGGACGGATAGCCATGAATCCGCATGGCGGGTCATTGTCCGAGGGCGCCACCCAGGGATCGGGCCACGTTCGGGAGGCGGTGCATCAGCTGCAAGGTTTGGCCGGGTCCCGGCAGGTTCCCGAAGCGCGCAGGGCATTGCTGACACCCGGCGGTTTCTTCTTCAACGCTCAGGGCATCACCCTTCGGCGCGAGTAGCTCAGCGAAAGGCTGGTTTTCGTCAAAGGGGCTGCCAGAGTGTGGTGTTCGACACAGTTCAAGCACTAAATTCACTGGATGCAGTGGCGGATCCCGCGCTGTGGCAGCTCACGGAAAAGGCAACGGATGGACGATCGACTTTTCGAGCCCGAAATCGAGACGATGCCGCGCGACAAGATCGCCGAGCGTCAGCAGGCACGCGTCATCGAGGTGGTCCGCCTCGCCTACGAGAACTCGCCGATGTACCGATGGTGGTGGGCCCGCCACAACGTGCGTCCGGACGAGATCAAGTCCCTGGCCGACTTCACCGAGAAAATACCCTTCATCTCGAAGGACGTCATCAGGAAGTGGCGCGACGAACACGGCGATCCGTTCGGCGGACTGTTCACCGGTGCACGCCAGCGGGTATCGGCGGTGACGTCGAGTTCGGGGACCACCGGGGAGCCTACCTTCTTCGCTGAGTACCACGAACCGTTCGGAAATCTCGCGATGGGCCTGGCTCGTCCCCTGTGGGGACACGGCTTGCGCCCTGGCGACTATGCGCTTGATCAGCCCACGACATTCCGTGGCCTCACACACCACACGATGCGCCTTATCGGGGTCACGACAGTTGAGATCGACACGTTCATCGGATCGTGGCGCAGTGTGCTGCAGGCCATCGAGCGTTACGACATTCGGTACATGCAGCTGATCGGTCCCTTGATGGCGGAGCTGGAGCGACTCAGCGAACACTGCGATATGCGTGCAGCCCTGGCACCGCTGAAGTTCGCAGGCTTCGCCGGCGAGCCGATCGGCAGTCGACTGCGGGCGAGGGTGCGCGACGAATGGAACGTAAAGCTGGTGATGTGGACCAGCGTCGGAGACATCGGCACGGCCTGGCAGTGCACTGAAGGCGACGGATACCACGTCGGGGAGGATGGCGCGTTCGTAGAATGCTGCGACCCGATATCGGGTGCTGCGGTCCCGGATGGCAGCATCGGTGAACTGGTTGTCACCGCCATCGACGACGAGTTGGCCCCATTGATTCGATTCCGATCCGACGACCTTGTGCGTCTCGACCGGACAGTCTGCGACTGTTCCCGCACACACCTTCGGATGTGGCCGGTGGGTCGCAAGGGCGACAGGATTGTCGTTCGAGGCCGCACCGTCGTGCCGCACGATGTGTGGGAGGTGATCGAACAGTGTGACGAGACACGAGCCGCCCTGTTCCAGATCATCAGGCCGACAGAGGAACTCGACGAGCTGAGGGTCAGGGTGGGTTACGACACCAGCCGGACCGCCAGCCTCGCCGAGCTTCGTCAACGACTGATGAGCTGTATCGAAGAAAGCGTCGGTGTCCGTCCAGTGCTCGAAATGGTGGATGAACAAGCCATCATCGCGCGGGCTTCCTCGGCAGTGAAGATTCCCAGAGTGAGCAAGAAATGAGTAACTGGTCATGACTTATGCATCGGCGTTGGAGCGGTCCCGGAGCCTGCCGCGACCGAACCCCGCGATGATCGGGCGTTTCACTGTCGACGGGGAAGACATTGACTTCCCGGTCAGTGAAGCTGATCTGGACCGGGACAGCCTTTGGTGGAAAGAAATCCTCCGCGGTTACGGCGTCAAGGCCGGCGACCATGTTCTGATCAGCTCGCATGCATGGCATTGCCCGTGGATCGATCCCATCCGGACGGCGTTGACCAAACTCGGCGCGGTACATTCCAACGTCGAGGCATGGGGCTGGGACGCTCCGCGGATGGCGTCGTTCCTGCGCCGGTTTCCCATCTCGCTAATCGTCGGATTGGAACTGGAATCCGTTCTGGCGCTGGAGAATTCCGAGGATCTGAAGGTCCTTCTGGGTGACGTGACGCTGCTGGCGCAACCGAAAGCTGTCGAACGACTGAACGAGTGCGGATTCCGGGCCGCCACGATATTGCGCATCGGGCCCGCGAATGCGGTTGCGCCGGCCGGCGAGAGCGGTACAGCGAGATTGATCATCGACAACGATGAGTGGCTCATCCAAACGCAAGGCAACGAATTCGTCGTGACTTCCCGTTCTGAGCGCTCAGCCAGATTCGAGCGACAGCTGACTGGTGTTCACGGCCGTACCCTTCACGTCGAAGACCGCACCTACCTGGAGTTGCAGGCATGACCGCAAGCCGTCCGGCGACTGTCGCCCACATCCTGGCGCAGAACGCATCGGCATACCCGGATCGCATCGCGCTGATCGACGGAGACATCCGCTTGACGTGGACCGACTTGGCCTCGCGTGTCGATCGCCTTGCCGGGGCGCTGCGACAACGCGGTGTGTCCCGGGGCGACCGGATCTTATGGCTGGGGCAGAATTCGTTTCGAGTCTACGAGCTGCTTTGCGTAGCAGCGAAACTCGGCGCAATGGTGTGTCCCGCCAACTGGCGCTGGTCTGCCGCCGAGATCGAATTCGCGGTCGACGACTTCGATCCGCGCGTGGTGTTCTGGCAGAGTGAAGAGATCGGCGATGTGATCGCGCAGGTACCGGGACGGACCGAACGGCTGTGGATCCGTCACGATGCCGATCCGGGTGGGGACGGCTACGAAAGGCTGGTGACGGGCGGAAATCCGCCGACAGACCTGCCTGAGGTCTCTTCCGACGATGCGCTATTGGTGATCTACACCGCCGCTATCGACGGTCGGCCGGGCGGGTCGATGCTGTCGCACACCAATCTCATCACGACCGCGCTGACCACTTCCTGGGCCTACTCGGTGAGCGCTCAAACGGTATTCCTCAATGCCGGACCGATGTTTCACATCGGCAATTGGCAGATCGTCGGCCTGCCGACCTTCGTCATGGGCGGCACGAATGTCATTCTGCGACGGCCGGATCCGAGCGCAGTTCTTGACGCTTTGGCCAGCCAGAAATGCACATCGGCATTCTTGATGCCTGCCACAATTGCCGAGGTTGCTGTGCTACAGCGGAAACAGGCACGTGATCTCAGCGCCTTCCGCGCCAATGCGGCGTTCCAACTCTGGCAGGGACTGGTCGAGTTGGATGATGTACCAGCCACCCGGATCAGCGGTGGTATCGGCTACGGGCAAACCGAGATGAGTGGCCTCAACGTGCTCCCCGCATTTGGTGCGGATGGTGTCGGCAACGCCGGCCGGCCGGCGCCCGGCCTCACTGTGGCACTGTTGGACGAGAACGGTGTTCCGGTACGCGACGGCGAGACAGGCGAGATCTGTGTGCGCGGAGGCATTGTCCATCTCGGCTACTGGAACCGTCGCGAGACCAACGCGTACCGTTTCCGACACGGATGGTGGCACACGACCGACTTGGGCCGTTGGGAGTCCGACGGTAGCCTGACCTTCATCGGCACGATGACGCGGATGATCAAATCGGGCGCGGAGAACATCTTTCCCGCTGAAGTCGAGGCCGCTCTCGAATCCCATCCGGCGGTGCGTGAAGCCGCGATCATCGGTGTTCCGAATCCGCGATTGCTGCAAGACGTTAAGGCTATCGTCGCATTGCACGAAGGTACCGAATTGACACAGGAGGCACTGATCGAACACTGCAAGGCGAAGATCGCATCGTTCAAGAAACCCAAGAGTATTGAATTCGTCGAGCGACTCCCTCGGCATGGACCTGACAAGGACTACGACACCCTCGACGATATCTTCGGCGGCGGTGGATACCCAGGCGGCGTCAACCTGGGCGGCGGGGCCGGCCACGAAGTCAAGCGCAACGTCTCGTGAAGGACGATGATCTGCTGATTCATCACCATTTCCGGAGCCACTCGAGCAGGCGTTGCCAGAGCACCCGCCGGCTGGTGGCGTGATTGTGGTTGTGTGCGGACTCCGGAAGCCGGAACAATGTGACTGCCGGACTTGAGGGATAGCAATCAATCTCGGCTTCTGGATCCGGTGCGGTGTCGGCAATCTCGCCAAAAGCGAGAAAAATTGGCACGTCGATCTTTTCGACTACCGATCGGAGCCCAACTGGAGCCAGGTTGCTGACTCCGAGTTGGCGCGGAAGTACGGTCACGGTGGCTTCATCAGCGGCGAGAACATCGTCGGGGACGTCGGGGGCGTGGAACAGATCGCGGAGCAATTCGCGCGGCACGTTCAGGTAACCGCTATCCCAGCTCGTCCCGGCCATGTTTGACAGCATCTCCGCGGCGACGCTCTCCTCCAACACTCCCATATTCCAACACCCGCGAAATGAGCTCCCTAACAAGGCGATTCGTTCGAAACTGTGATGCACGGCCTGCTGAACCGCGGTGAGCTGCCCGCCCATCGAATGACCGACACCGACCAGTCTGACCGACGTGCATCCGGGAACCAGCGAGCCGGATTGGATGCGATCGACGAACTGACGGGCAACAGCTGCATTGGCGGCTGCGACGGACTCGGCGGTCAGATATTCGTGCCGATGCGGCCGGGTTGACTCCCCGGTTCCGAGGTTGTCAAGGGTTAGCACGGCGAATCCTTGTCGGGCAAAGAATTCGGCGAAGCTGTAGCTTTCGCGGCCGGGTACCTGAAGGTCCCAATATCCGCGGGTGTACGTGCCCCCGGGGACGGCGACAACTGCGGTGAGCTGATGATCACCGGCATGTTCTGGAGGGAAGAACGTCGCCTGAATATGGCACTGCTGATCGTTCGGTGAAACGTCGGCACTTACGTCGAAACGAAGCTGAGCCGGCTCGAGCATTCCTATCTCCCTGCGGGTCGGTGTGGTCCAGCACTCGGGGGCTTCGTGCCGAGAATCGCGGCATCGAGCTGATCTAGATGGGCGGTCATCTCGCGGACCGCCAACTCGGCATCACCACATGCCACCGCTTCGGCAATGCGGGCATGTGCGGCGAAGGTTGGCTCAGCGTCATGCTCCGCGTGCTGTTGGGCCACATAGTTCACCGAAAGGTGTGTCAACGCCTCGATGAATAGCAGCAGCGCCGGATTGTCGGTGATCTCGGCGATGACGATGTGCACGTTGTTCGACCCGACCTGACGGAGCTGGTCCTTGGGAGTCTGCTGTTCCGCTGCAACCGCAGTCCGCAGGCGGGCGGCACCGGCAGGTGTGATCCGCCGGGCCGCCAGACGTACGCAGGTCAACTCGACTTCGCGCTTTGCCTCCAGTACGTGCTCGCTGCTCACGTTTCTGCTGGAGAGGAACATCTCAAGCGCGTGGGCGGTCGTGGTCGCCTGCGGCTTGCTGATCACCAGTCCGCCACTGCGGCCCATACGCATGGTCGCAATACCCTGCTGCTCGAGCATCCGAGTGGCTTCGCGTAACACATTGCGCCCGACACCGAACCGTTGCAGCAACTCAGCTTCCGATCCGAGGTTTGTGCCCTCGAGCCAGTTCGCCGCACGGATCTCTTCGGTGAGTTCATCGACCACTGACTGTGCCAACCGCTCACCACTGGCTTTGCGCCCCCCGCGCGACGAGATCATCCGGCTATCGTGGGCGACCCCGCGGTGGATTGCAACGTCGTTGTTGGTGGCTGATGGCAGGGAGCGACGAGACGCCGAAAGTGGCGTTTTCGGCGAGTCGCTCGACCTTGACATGGATCACAGTCTCACACGAAAGTAGGTACCTAGTAAAGCGTGATTGTGCTCCCACCAAGCCCTAGCCAGGAGGCGACCCCATGAGTCAGACCAAGTACAAGCTGTTCAGTGTCGATGACCACATCATCGAACCGCCGAACGTATGGACTGACCGAGTGCCCGCCAAGTACGGCGACCAGATCCCGCACGTCGTCGAAGAGGGCGGCCGTCAGTTCTGGGTGTGGGAAGGGGAGAGGATCCCGCAGATGGGGCTCAACGCGGTTGCGGGCAAGCCCCAGGAGGAGTGGAACACCGAGCCTGTCCGCTACACCGACATGATCCCGGGCTGCTACGACCCCGTGCAGCGCGCCAAAGACATGCGCAGCGACGGAATTTTAGCCACGCTGTGCTTTCCGACCCTGACTGGCTTCGGTGGGCGTGTACTGAACAACATCGCCGATAAGGAGTTCGCGTCACTGCTGGTGCGGGCCTACAACGATTTCATCCTTGACGAGTGGTGTGCGGCAGCGCCCGAAATGTACGTGCCGATGATCGCCGGACAACTCTGGGATCCGGCGGCCATGGCTGACGAGATCCGCCGCTGCGCCGAGCGCGGTGCCCGTGCCCTTACATTCCCGGAGGGCACCGTCTCGTTGGGTCTCCCGTCGCTGTTCAGCGATTACTGGGACCCGATCTGGCGGGCATGCGAGGAGACCGAGGTCGTGGTGTGCATGCACATCGGATCCAGTGGCTCGTTGACCAACCCGGCGCCCGACGGGCATTTCATCATCCCGATCGCCCTGGGCAACCTCAACGCCCAGGCCGCGATGATCACCTTCGCCATGTCGCCGGTGCCACGCAAGTTCCCCAACATCAAACTGGCCATCTCCGAGGGCGGTATCGGATGGATCGCGAGCGCGTTAGAGCGCGCCGATCGCCAATTCAAGAAGCACCGGCTGCATCAACACATGGACGACCTACTGCCAAGCGAGGTCTGGCACCGCAACATCTGGGGCTGCATGATCGACGAACCGATCGGCCTGAAGTCCCGCTACGACATCGGCGTAGACAAGATTTTGTGGGAGTGCGATTACCCGCACTGCGACAGTACCTGGCCGGACAGTCAGAAACTCGTAGAGGAATTCCTCGGCGAACTCCCCGCCGAGGAGATCTCCGCAATCACTCATGGCAACGCAGAGAAGCTGTTTCGCTGGAAGCTCGGCGTCGGTGCGGTCTGAATCTGGTTTGACAAGCTGAGGAGACAGGTATGGATATCCCGAAAATCATCTCAGTCGATGACCACGTCATCGAGCCACCGACGCTGTGGCAGGAGCGGCTACCGCAGAAATACCGCGAGAACGGACCTCGGGTGGTCCGTAAAAACGGTCGGATGACCTTCGCCGACGGCGTGCTGAAATTCGAGGAATCTGCGGATGCGCCGGTGGTGGATCTGTGGCACTACGACGACCTGGTTTGGCCCATTCCCCGGGGTATGGCCCAAGTCGGGCACCTCGATGAACTATCCGCACACTCGGTGAACTACGACGATATCGAGTTGGGCTGCTGGCAACAGAAGGCCCGGCTGGACGCCCTCGCCGCCAACCACACCGACGGTTCGCTGTCGTTCCCGAGCTTCCCACGGTTCTGCGGCCAGACATTCCTGGAACGCGAAGACAAGGATCTGGCCCTACTGTGTGTGCGGGCCTACAACGACTGGATGATCGACGAGTGGTGTGCGGGCGACGGTGCCGGCGTGCTGATCCCGTTGACCCTTATTCCGTTGTGGGACCCGAACTTGGCTGCTGCGGAGGTGCATCGCTGCGCGGACAAGGGCTCCTATGCGGTGGCATTCTCGGAGAACCCGGTTCCGTTGGGACTGCCCAGTATTCATGGACCGCACTGGGATCCGTTCCTAGCTGCCTGCGAAGAGACCGGCACCGTGATCAACATGCATATCGGCTCCTCGTCTCAGCTGGCCGTGACAGCTCCGGATGCGCCATTGGAAGCCGGTATGGCGCTCACCGCGGAGAATTCGGTGCACGCGTTTGTGGACTGGTTGACCTCCGGTGTCTTCGCGCGCCGACCAGGTTTGAAGATCGCCCTGTCCGAGGGGCAAGTCGGGTGGATGCCGTTCATGATGGAGCGACTCGACTCGGTGTGGGAGCGCAGCCGCTTCTATGGCAACCGGCTGCGCGAGGTGCTGCCTGAGCCGCCGAGCAGCTATATTGCGGGGCACCTCTACGGCTGTGTATTCGATGACGTCGAGGGAATGCTGCGTCGCGATGTGATCGGTATGGGGCAGATAATGTTCGAAACCGACTATCCGCACAGTGATTCGACGTTCCCGCATTCGAAGCAGACGGCAGAGAAACTCGTGCAACAGGCTGGACTCAACGAGAAAGAGACTTACCAGTTGCTGCGCGGAAACGCGATCGAATGTTTCGGATTGGAGCGGTTGGGGTTCACCAAATGACCGACGCGCCGCCGGATCGCCGCGACGAGGAACGGCTTACCAAACGGTCTCGTGCTCCGCACAAGATCGGCGTGTGTTTGGAATTCGCGGGTGGTACCCAGCTTGCCCAGGACTTTCTCGATGGCATCCGACTGGCGCTCGACGAGGCGGTCGGGCGTGGCGAAATTGACCGCGATGTCGAGTTGGTGGTGCGGGAGGTACAGGGGCCGATGCGCGGCACCAGCGCCCCGGTGATCCGCGCGTGGCGCGAATTGGTGCACGACGAGGATTGCCTCGCGGTGCTGGGGCCGGTAGTCACCGAGGCCAATCTCGCGCTGTGCGACGAGGTGAACGCCACCGGGGTACCCACGATCTCGTTCTGCGCCACGGCGGACTGGGCAGGCCCGTACTGTTACGCCTTGCAGAACGGCAACTATCCCGACGAGGCACACGTGCTGGCCGGCTGGCTGGCGCGGGAGGGTTGTGAGTCGGTTGCGGTGTTCCGCGAAACAGGGCTCATCGGCGAGGAATTCGGCACCGCCTTCAAGGTGGCGGCGCGCCGATGCGGTCTGCGGGTCACCGTCGACCACGAGGTCGGGTTGTTCAACACCTACACCCCGGTCGAGCCGGCTCTGAAGACTGCGCATCTTGCCGGGACCGACGCGGTGCTGGTGCTGTCTGCTTACGGGGCGCTCGCACCCGTGCAGCGCGAGTTGGCCCGGGTCACCGCAGAATGGGATTGGCACCCGAGGCTGGCCCAGAATATGACTTGGGTCGGCCTGACAGCTTTCGGCGCCACCGGTGACTTCGACGCCGATGCACTTGGGGAGGCCTTCGAGGGCTGGGTAGGCCTGGACCAGATCCACGAAGACAATCAGTACTTCCAGGACGTGTTGGACCGCTTCGAGGCCCGGTACGGGCGGCGACCATTCCATGCCTACACCGCACTGGGTTTCGATCACGGCGCCGTCGTCGCCGAGGTACTCGCGGGGCTGCGGCTGCCGTCGCCGGCCGGCTTCAAAGCGGGGCTGGAACGCATCAGGGTCAAGTCGGCCTGCGTCGGCGCCCCGGGCACAGTGATCAGCTTCGGCCCGCACGATAATCGCGGCTATAAGGGCGAATACATCGTGCTGCGCACGGTCCGCGACGGTGTGGAACAACCGCTGGGGCTGAAGTGGGTGGACCTACTGGAAACCGAGCCCGAAACACGTGGCGGCGAGGACATCGGCGCCAGCGGTAGCGCCGTCGCCGGCGCCGGATCGGCGTATGCCCTGGCCGGGGATCGTGAGCCGTTCCGCATTGGCGTGCTACAGGACTGGGCGCTGTGGGCGCCGGTGGAGGACTGGTATGGCGGACTCACGCTGGCTTTCGAGGAGGCCTACGAAACCGGCCTGATCGATCGACCCGTCGAACTGGTGATCCGTGAGGTCGAGGGACCACCCGAGGGTGACTTCGCGGGGGTGCGCCGGGCCTGGCGGGAGCTTGTCGAGGACGAGATGGTCCTGGCGACCGTCGGGCCGTTCATCACCGAGACCACCCGGGCGCTACGGGATGACATCGAGCGCGCAAAGGTGCCGTGCCTGTCCTACTGCGCGACCACCGGGTTTGACGGCGACTACACCTTCCAGCTGCCCAACGGAACCTTCGCCGACGAAACATTCTTGATTGCAAGGCATCTGGTAGAGCGCGGAGTCCGTCGCGTCGGGGTGGTCCGTGAAGACAACCCGATCGGCGACGAGTACTACGCCTACTTCCGGCAGCACGCGCAGCGTCTGGGCCTGGACATCGCCAGCGACCAACTGGTGTCGCCACGTGTCGACGATGCAGGTATGGCGTTGGCGTTGGCTAACATTCGCGCCTCGGGTGCTGACGGGCTGGCGCACCTGGGTTACGGGCTGACGTTCTACGCCATCCTGCACAGTTGCCACGACATCATCGCCGACTGGGATGTGCCGCGCTGCACCATCACGACTTGGGTGACTTGTAGCGGCCTGGATCAGGAACGCGGCAGCCCGGTCATGCTGAACCTCCCCGCTCCAACGGATCTTCTGGAGGGCTGGGTCGGCGTCGACCTACCCCATGAGGGCAATCGGGTCTGGTCGGGCTTTCTGAACCGGTATACCAAGCGATTCGGCGGATCACCGCCGGTGTGCTGCTACCCGGCTCACCTCTACGACATGGGCCGCGCCCTTGCCGAAGGGATCGCCCTTGCGCGCCCGGTCAGCCCCGAAGGGCTGCGCCACGGCCTGGAGCAGGTGCGCATGCTGCCCGCCGCGATGGGTGCACCAGGCACCGTTATCGGCTTCGGTCCCTATGACCATCGGGGCTACAAGGGGTCAGATTATCTCGTGTTACGCACCGTCCGCAACGGACGTGAGGGACTTGTGGAGGACCTGCTGTGACGTTCGATCGGCGCGACGTCGACGGCTTCTTCATCGACGGTGCGTTGCGCCCTCCGAGTTCCACTGAGCGTGTCGAGGTCGTCCATCCGGCCAATGAGGAGATTGTGGGCTCGGTGCCGCGGTCGACCGCCGCGGATATGGCCGCAGCGATCAACGCGGCCCGACGGGCCTTCGACGAGGGGCCTTGGCCGCGCACCCCACCTGCCGAGCGCGCGGAAATCCTGACCGCAATCGCCGACGGACTGGACAAGCGCATCGATGAGTTGGCCTGGCTCAGTACGGCGCAGAACGGGATGCCGATCACCCTGTCTCGTCAGAGTCAGGGAATCGAGCTGTTGCGGTTCTACGCCGACCACGTCGACGAGGTGGCGTGGGAGCAGCGTCGGCAGGGTCTGGCCGGTACCGGCTTGGTGCGGCGCACACCGGTGGGCGTCGCCGGTCTGATCGTGCCGTGGAACGCGCCGTCGCTGTTGATGAACAAGTTGCCCGCCGCGCTGATGGCTGGCTGCACCACGGTGGTCAAGCCTTCGCCGGAGACACCGCTGGACACCTACGTACTGGCCGAGGTGCTGCAGGATGTCGGCCTCCCGCCGGGCGTGGTGAACATCGTCGCCGGCGACGCCGAGGTGGGGCAGTATCTGGTGGACGCCCCGGCCGTCGACAAGATCAGCTTCACCGGCAGCACGCAGGCCGGCCGCACGATCATGGCCAGAATGGCCGGCCGAATCGGCAGGCTCAGTTTGGAACTCGGCGGCAAATCGGCCTCCATCCTGCTTGATGACGCACCCCTGGACGTCGCCCTGCCGGCCACCATGGCCGGGTCGTGCCTGAACAACGGGCAGGCGTGCATTGCGCTGTCGCGGGTACTCGTACCCCGTTCGCGCTATCCCGAGGTCGTCGACGCGTTGGCTGCCATGGTCGCCGCCTTGCCGGTGGGCGACCCATTCGAGGAGTCGACGTTCGTCGGTCCGGTGATCAACGCCAAGCAGCGCGATCGTGTGTTGAGCTACGTCGAGATCGGAAGATCCGAAGGCGCACGTGTCGTCGCGGGTGGCGGGACCGTGCCGGGACGCGACAAAGGCTTCTGGGTGCAGCCCACCGTCCTTGCCGACGTGCACAACGAGATGAGGGTCGCTCAGGAGGAGATCTTCGCCGCGGTGATCTCGGTGATCCCCTATGACGGCGGCGACGATGCCGCCGTGGCAATGGCCAACGACAGTAGCTACGGACTTTCCGGCGCGGTGTGGAGTGCCGATCCCCACCGGGCACTTGAGGTCGCACGCAGAATCCGCACCGGAACCATTACGGTCAACGGCTTCACCTACGACATCGGGTTGCCGTTCGGAGGCTTCAAACAGTCCGGCATTGGGCGGGAATGGGGCCTTGAGGGTCTTGAAGGCTACGTGGAATACCAGACCATCAATCTTCCGGCAGGACTTTGAATGTAAGTGATTCCGACGCCAGCGCAGTGAAAGGACACGATGTGACTACCCTACCAACGGATTTCACCGCCCTTGGTGCCCCGGAAAGCCCGGCGGACCGCGTGCGCGCATTCAGTACGTTTGCGGCATGGGCGCAGACGGATCCGATCGGAGCCTTTGCTGAGGTGCGCGCCCACGCAAAGATGGCGCGTTCCGAGGAGTTTGGGGGCTTCTGGATCCCCACCCGCTATGCCGAGATTGAGTGGGTGGCCCGAAACCCGGAGATCTTCAGTAGCGCCGAACCGTTGATCCCTTACGCCCGCACCCTGCCCGAAAAGGCCATCCCCCTGGAACTCGATGGTGAGGTTCACACGGCCTGGCGCAAAGCCTTAGCAGATGCCTTCAGTCCGAGTGTCGCCCAACACTTCCTGCCTCAGATCGAGGAGCTGGCCAGGGAGCTGGTCGAAGCCGCAGTGCGGTCGCGCAAGTTCGACTTCGCCTCGGAGTTCGCCGTGAAGCTACCCGCTAGCGTCTTCCTGGTGAACTTCGGCGTCGATCCGTCGGCATTGGACCAACTCCTGGAGTTCAAGAACTGGTACGTCCGAGAGGGTCTGACGTCCGATGGCTCCGATGGTGAGGTGGCCAAGGCGTGCAAGCCGCTGTTGGACTTCTTCCAGAGCGAGGTGGACCGACGGCGGTTCGAAGGATATGAGGGGCACCGAGATGTCATGAGTAAATTGCTCAGCGCGACTTATCAAGGCCGGGCGCTCACCGATGCCGAGGTTGTGAATGCGGCCTTCGTCACCATGATGGCGAGCCTTGACACGACCACGTCTGCACTTGGATTGATCTGGCTGACGTTGACACAACGTACGGATCTGCGAGCACAAGTGATCAACGAGCCGGATCAGATCCCGCAGATGATGGAAGAGCTGATCCGATATCAGCCTGTGCTCACCACGGCAAGAGTGGTGACGCAGGAAGTCGAGCGCGACGGTGTGACGCTTCATCCAGGTGATCGGGTGCTGATGTCGTGGGGGATGGCGGGCCGCGACCCCGATGTCTACGACCGCGCCGACGAATGCTTGCTGGACCGGCCCCCGAATCGCACCCTGGCCTTCGGGGTCGGGCCGCACCGCTGTCTCGGGATGCACCTGGCCCGACGGATCATCACCGTCGCGATGCGCGAATGGCACGCCCGCATCCCGGATTACCGCCTGGACCCAGACGGTCCGCCTATCAGCTACTACAGCCCGGTAAGGGGAGTGATGTCCCTGCCGCTGTTGATCGGGAAGGACTGATACGACAATGCGGATCACTGCCGCCGTCCTGCGCGCAACCGGAGCGCCAATGACCGTCGAAACCTTGGACCTCGATGACCCCCGACCGACCGAAATCGTCGTCGAGATCGCCGGATCCGGCATTTGTCACACCGACCTATCCGTCCGTGACGGCGCCTGGCCGTATCCACTACCTGCCGTACTCGGACACGAAGGCGCGGGCACTGTGATGGCCATCGGATCCGCGGTAGACGCAGTCAGCGTGGGGGATCGAGTCGTATTGTCCTTCGGGTTCTGCGGCAGCTGCCCGGGCTGTCTGTCGGGTAATCCGGCTAGTTGCCCGGACGCACCCATGATCAACCTGCGTGGCACCCGAGCCGACGGATCGGTGACGCTGTCGCACGACGGTGCTCCCGTCCACGGCCTGTTCAATTCGCAGTCCTCGTTCGCGACCCACCTGCTCACCGAGCAACGGTTCGCAACCAGACTCCCCGACGGGATCCCGCTGGAACTCGCCGGCACGCTGGGCTGCGGCATCCCCACCGGGGCAGGGGCGGTTCTCAATGTGCTTGCGTCGCGGCCGGGCTCGACGGTGGCGATCATTGGACTGGGCGCGGTCGGGCTTGCCGCGGTCGCCGCAGCAAGATTCAGTGGGTGCTCTCGCATTATCGGCGTCGATCTGAACCCCGGCCGGTTCGAGCTCGCGCGAGCATTCGGCGCCACCGATGTGATCGACGCCGGCCGTGACGACACGGTCGCTACGATTCACCAGCTGGTTGCAGGTGGTGTCGACGGTGCGATCGAGGCCAGCGGCGCGAAACCAGCTCTGAACAATGCGTTCCTGTCGACCAAGCCGACGGGGACAACCGTGCTGGTGGGTGCCGCTCCGATCGGTACCCACTACGAAATCGACTCGGTGGCGCTGCTCTCCGGCCGGACGCTGCGCGGATGCACGATGGGATCGGCCAATCCGCGGGTATTAATTCCGCAGCTCGCTCGGATGTGGCAACAGGGCCTGCTGCCGATCGAAAAGATGAGCACAACATTCAAGCTCAGTGCGATCGAGCAAGCGTTGGCAGCGGCGGCCGACGGGTCGGTGGTCAAACCCGTGCTGATCCCGTGACTCGAAGGAGAGGTACCGACATGAACGCGCTTCAGACCGTCGAGGCGTTCCTGGATGCTTACTGGTCGCAGGATCACGACAGGACATTGTCTCTTGTCACCGAGGACTTTTCGTGGCCGAACCTTGCGTTGCCATTGTCGTCGATCGACTCACGTGCGGCGTTGGGGGAGTTGTTGGTGCACCAGAACATGGGATTCCCCGAGCCGATCGAAGCCGGGCATCATGACACCGTCAACGCGCTCGTCGACAATGGCCTAGTCCTGCACGAGCGGGTAGACCACTGGGTATTGCGTGGAACGGCGATGAACTGTCCCTGCTGTGCTGTCTTCCAGGTCGTCGACGGAAAGGTTGCACTGTGGCGCGACTATTACGACATTGGCTACGTCCTCCGTCAGTTCGAATCGGTTGGCATCAAAGCCGATACATCGCAGTGGTTCTGAGCGATCGACTGTTCGAGGAAATGGGAGTGCGATGCCGGAACTGAGATTCGATGACCGCGTGGCGATCGTCACGGGTGCCGGACGTGGTATTGGGCGCGCCCATGCTCTGCTTCTTGCAGAGCGGGGCGCGGCGGTGGTCGTCAATGACGTCGGTGCGGCAACCAGTGGTACGGGATCATCCTCCGCTCCAGCCGATGACGTAGTCGCAGAGATCACCAAAGCCGGCGGCACAGCGGTTGCCAGTTACGACTCCGTCGCTGCCGCGGACGGTGGGCGGGCGATCACTTCGACGGCCATCGAAGCGTTTGGACGTGTCGACGTCGTGATCAACAATGCTGGAAACGCGATACCCAAGCCATTTCTCGAACTATCCGATGACGATCTGTATTCGCTTGCCGACGTCCACTGGCTCGGAAGTGTGCGGTTGTGCCGCGCGGTCTGGCCTTACCTCGTTCAACAGAAGTATGGTCGCGTCATCAATACCGTGTCGGCATCGATGCTGGGAGTTCCACAGTGGACCGGTTACGGCGCGGTGAAGGGCGCACTGCTGGGTTTTACCAAGAATCTTGCGGCTGAAGGTGGCCCACATGGGATCGGTGTCAACGCGATCGCACCGGGTGCAGCGACCCGGATGCTCGCCGATACAGCGGGCTCGACACCGCCAGGTGCGCTGGAAAGTATGACAGCGATGATGCCACCTCACCTGGTCGCACCTGCCGCGGCTTTCCTCGCCCACGAGTCGTGCATGCTCAACGGAGAGGTACTCGCCGTAGCGGCAGGCCATGTCGCCCGAATTGTTCTCGCGCAGACCGTCGGAATCACCGATTCGGATCTAACGCCCGAGCACATCGTTGACGGGTTGGCGACGATCCTGGACACCACCCAACTCACGCCGTGGACGATCGAGGTGTGACCCCTGATCCGACTGGAGGTTCAATGTGAAGCAAGCCGGGAACAGATCAACGGCTCACCTCACGCTGAATCCGCCGTCGGCGGTGATGGTTTGCCCCGATACGTAATCCGAGGCTGCTGACGCCAGAAAGACGCATACCGCTCCGATGTCCCCAGGCTTGCCGAGCCGGTTGACGTTCGTGTTGGCCGCCATCTCGTCGAGTACCGCGTTGAAGTCCTCAGGCTTAAGCGCATCGTTTGCGTGCCTGAGCAGATCCGCGTGCATGACCGCTCCCGGTGCAATTCCATTCACACCGATAGTCGGCCCCAGCTCCCGAGCCAGAGTCACGGTGAGCCCCCGAACGGCTGTCTTTGTAGCGCTGTATACGGCATGGCCCGCGGGGACCGGACTGACCTCGCCCTCGATCGATCCGATGTTGACGATCTTTCCCAGACCGTCACGGCCTTGCCGAGCCGCGGCGAACGCTTGTGTCAACAGAAGTACCGCGCGGACATTGACCGCGGTCATCGCATCGATCTTCTCCACGGTGAGGTCCGCGATCGGGATGTACTCGAGGTGGGCGGCGTTGTTGACGAGGATGTCGATCGACCCAAAACGCTCGACCGCCTCGTCGATGATCGTCTGGGGCGCGGAGACCTCGGCCAGGTCCGCCTGAAGGTACTGTGCCGCTGGGCAGTTTATGGCGATGATCTCAGCACCATCGCCGCGGCGGCCTACCGCCAGCACCGACGCGCCGGCGGCAGACAGCGATCGCACTATTCCCAGGCCGATGCCGGTTGCCCCGCCTGTCACCACCGCGACTTTGCCGGCCAGGGCAGTCGGCGCGAAAATCACTTCCGATATATCGCCATTCGTCAATTGAACGCTCCATTCGATCGGCGCCGGTCTACCACATCCCTGGCACGTATCATGCTGTCTGCGAAGGGATTATCCAACGCACGACCGACCAACACCTGCCCCGGCAGGCAGGCCGCCGTCAAGCTTGACAGTGTCTCGGGATCTAGAGTCGATAGCCGGTCAGGCACCCCCTCCGGATCGATCTCGGCCGCTGCGCGGGCGATCCAGCCCTCGTCGGTGGGTAGTTCGAAGAACTCCGCAATCCGGGCAAGGGTCGCTTCGGGTTGGCTCACCAGATCCTCGTAGCGAACATCCATACGTTGTCTGGGCGGTATCCGCATCCAGTCGTATGCACCCCGGGCGATCTGCCACGACCAGTACCGACCAATGTCTTCGACGGTCGGTGCGTCTGCTCCCAGCCGGCGCATGATCGGATCCTCGGGACTGCCGGGTTCACACGACAAGGCCGATTCCAGCTCGGCCTCGCTTGGAGGATCCAGCGCGAACGAGGCGTAGAGCACGAAATGCCGGAAAGCTCGGATGCCCAACGCATTCGTTGGTCCGTCGCGGTGAAGATGAAGGATCCGCGCGTCGGGATACCAATCGATCAATGTGCCGACGTACTCGATCGATACGCCGGACCTCTCGATCCACGCGGTCGCACCGAATCTGGCAGCGAGCCAGTCGAAGAGCGCTCGCCAATGTGCGCCGATCGACTGGTTGGGTTGGGCCATGAGGAAGGCCACGGCATCGGAGTACAGGCTGGGGTCCTCGGGTGCAAGATTCTTGAGGAATATGGCTAGTCCAGGAATCTGTTCGGTCGTGCGCGCGGAGCTACCGACTTCCTTGCGCAGGGAATGGCCGGTGGTGTCGCCCAGATGAGCTGTGCGAGTCATGATGAAGTAGTTCAACAGGTTGCTCTGCTGCGCGGCGTCGGCAGCAGCTGGGCCGTCGAAGGTCCCCGGGGCGAACACTGCCGCACGATCCAAACATGACATGAACTCCGACATCGACAGCAGGAGCCTGTTGTGTGCCAACATGTTCGACAAAAGTGTCGAGCCGCACCTCCCGGTGCCCACGATGAATCTCTCCACGGTCCGCCCTTCTCCAATCGTTAGGCACGGTTTCGACGTTGCAGGTGCAGCCGGCGGACGCTTAACTGTTCACGGCGCTCGGCCGGGCCGAATTCTGGTGTACCACTGGGTATTAGATTCCTTACATCCGATACCGGTACAACCCGCGCACGCGGCACTGGAGCGTCGTTTGTCCAGATCCAGCGGTAGAACACCGCGCCCGTCGGGAACCCTCCGGTATCCAGCCAGTTCTGCACACCCGGGTCGCGATGGGACACGACGATGCGGACACGTCCGTCCTCGTCGACGTGGGCCTGCGCGCAGTTCAGCGACGTCACCCGGTGTCCGGGGTCGATAGCCGAGAACCACGGCATCGTGTACACGTGAAATCCCCAGTAGCGGGCGTCCGGGACCTCCGTCTCGATCAACAGGGCCTCGTCATCGTCCAATCGATAGCGGGACAGGCCGTACTTGATCTCCTCGCCCCCGCCCGGCAGTGGCACCGGCCCTCGCATGGTGTTGGGCTCGATCTCGTCGGCGTACACGGTTTGGAAGATTGGGTACTTGAACGGCCAGGTGCGCACGTACTCTGTGGTTTTCGCCAAGGCATCGCTCATATCGGCGACGGCGGGCACCGCGGGGGCGCTCGCGTCGCGGTCGAGTCGGTCGATGGTGACGTCGCCGAGTCGTTCGGTGGCCCAATCCCGGTAATAGATCCTTATCGCGAGCCGGTATGCCGCGGTGGGCAATTCGATCCAGTTGGCCCCCTCACGCGACGGTGCGACAACGACTTCGAGAACCCCGTCGTCGTCGACGGTGAAATCGTCGAGCGAATAGTCGCCGAAGTTACGGTAGTCGACGTCACTGACGCCGATGATCAGATCGAAGATGGTGGTCGTGTCGATCCGCACGACGTAGCGTCGTCCCGGCCGCACGTGCGCGTAGAGGTACGTGTTGTCCAGGTTGGGCCCAGGGGGACCAGATCCGCTGTCGTCTACGTGGATGAAGCGCGGCTGATCGTAGAGTTCTGCCTCCGTGAACCATTCCAAACCCGCTCGCAACTCCCTGATCAGGTAGCGCAACGTCTCCGCTTGCATCGGCGGCGCATCGGTGCCGGGCTGCGCCAGAACCGCGTGGCCGGCACGTTCCAGGTCGCGACAGAACGCCGTCCATGCGGTGGCTGACTCGGAATCGGCTGGCACCGTGTCCGGTTCGGCGCTCGATACCGCGACGAACGCCTCGCCTGTCTGCTTGTCCACCGTCATCACTCTCTCGCTTTCGTGGCCGCCCCGGTCATGGTTCCCGTGCGGTGTCAGCAGCGGCTCGACCGCCGGCGATGTAGCCAAAAGCCAACGCCGGGCCGAGCGTGCCCCCGGCACCCCAATACGCCTGACCGGCCGGCGAGGCGACACAGTTTCCGGCGCCGTAGAGCCCCGGGATCGGAATTCCAGCAGAGGTCAACACTTCGGCATGCTCGTTGATAACGGGCCCGCCCTTGGTATCCAGTGCGCCCGCAGCCAGGATGATGCAGTGGTAAGGCCCAGTGGATCGGAACCGGGCCATACAGGGGTTCGTCGAGGTCGACCGGGATGGCCCTTGCCAAGCGCGCTGAATCTCGGTCGCACCGCGGGCAAAGTCTTCGTCGATGCCGCTGTCGGCAAACTCGTTGAAACGGGCCAGTGAGCGCTCCAACTCGGCGATGAAATCTGGATCCAGCCGCACCCCGCCAGTATGCTGCGCGAGCGAGGCGAGCCGTTTGTCGATGTTGTGCGCCAGTTCTGCGAGAGTTTCTCCTGAGATCACGTAGTCGACCTGCTGGTCCGGCATCGGGACGGGCCCGCGAAAAACCCACGGCGTCGGGTCTTGCGCGACGTTGTCGTCATAGATCTGGAACAGCAGCAGGTTTGGGTATTCCCGTCGGCTCGGATCCCAGGTGAAGTGAACCTGCGAGCGCTCGTTGTAGACCATCTTTTCGTTGACGACTCGGCGTCCGAAGCGGTTGACCTGGACCATGCTGTCGCCGAACGGTAGCCAAACGTCCTCGGTCGTCACTCCGGAACTACGTAGTGCAACCTCAAGGACAAGTTGGTCCCACCAGGCGTGAGACATGTTTCCCAGCCGTGCACCCAGTTCGGCCCCGATGGCGACGAAGTCGCCGGTGTTGCTGGCGGCGGCAACGCCTCCGAATGCGGGCCCACGCAAGAAAGCCTGTCGCAGTTCCGGGTTGTGTAAGAACCCACCGGTGGCAAAGACAACTCCCTTGCGGGCGCCGACGAGAACGGTGCCACGGCCCCGCCCCGCCTGCGTCTCGACCCCCACGACCTCTTCGGCTTCGTTCCGGACCACATGGACGACACGGTGGTTGCACAGCAACGGGATTCCGAGATCGTCGGCCTTCTTGTGCATGCTCTCGACCATGAGGGCGCCGCCGATCAACCCTGACTCGTCTCCGGCCGTAATCTGCGAATCCGGATGTGCAACGGGTGCCAACGTTCGACCAAGTGGTGCGGCGTCCTCGGGCAGATCGCTGTGATAGTCGGGATAGGTGAAATCAGGGTCAATGAACAGCGCGCGCATCTGTATGAGTGCATCGATGGCTGGGGCGCCGTTCTCGTAAAAGGCCTCCAGCAACGTGAAATCTCCGGCCGGCAGGCCCAGCGTCGGGCCTTCCGGGTAATAGCGTTGCGGGAAGGCCAGCCGGGCCATGTAACGGAGCGCCGCGTCGCGGGGATCTTCCAGACCGCGTCTGCGCATCACCGAGTTGTTCGGAATCCAGAATCCGCCCCCTGACAACGCAGTTGTTCCACCCGGCCGGTCGGCACGTTCGAGCATGACAACTTCCGCACCATCGCTCCGCGCCCGCAGTGCGGCCGCGTATCCGGCGGCGCCACTGCCTACCACCACGACGTCGGCGACGCGGTCCCAACCTTCCCAGCCCGGCTCCATGGCCGGTGAGTTGCGGATGGCTGACATACCTTGACTCCCTTTGCCAGTTAGCGACGACCGCTAAGCCTGTTGCGCCAGGCTGAATCACGCTGAAACGAATGCACCTGGTTATATTATTTTCCGGCAGGTGCGTCAAGGGCACTTCGGCGCGCGTGCTGGCAATCGTCGATTCGATGGCGGTGACACCCGCTCAGCGGGCCGACGCGTGTCGGGTAGCTCGAGCCTGTTGAGGTCAAAAGCTCTGTGGGGTCAAGGCCAAGGCTCCCGGCAGCCGGCTCATCTACTGGCGCCGCACAAGCTTGCCGGACCCAGTCGGTGGCGACCAAGCCATCGTTGACACTTCCGAAAGCCATGCAATATAACTAGGTTAGTCAATTAACGCGAAGGGTGGTCGTCGGATGGTAAAAGTGGGTGTGTACGGTCAGTTCATCCCACCTCTCGATCAGGCGGTGACGTACACCAAGACTTGCGAGGACATCGGGTTTGATGCCGTCGCGTTCACCGATCAGATTTCCGCCAACCATCCCAATTCGGCGTGGCCAGAGCTGCCGGTAGCCGCCGCATGGGGCAAGCAGCACAAGTTCCTCGATGCCAGCATCGTCATGGCGCTCAGCGCCGCCGCAACGGAGCGAGTCGAGTTGTACCTAGGTGCAATCGATGTCGTTCGGCATGCACCCTCAAAACTCGCTCAGCACTTCATGACGCTCGACCACGCCGCGAGGGGACGCGCGTTCTTCGCGCTGGGAGCCTCGGAGGCTAAGAACGTCTTGATGTACGGACATAAGCGCTATGGGTCGGCGAAGAAACTCGAAGACAGCCTGGCGATCATCCGGAAGATGTTTGACAGTCACGGTGAGCCGGTGTGGTACGAGGGCGAGCAATACTCGATGAAGGGTGGAGTCTTCGAACTTGAGCCATATGGGAGTAAGCCGCCGAAAGTGCTGGCGGCCACCGGAGGCTCGCCCGATACACTTGACCTTGTCGGCAGGTACGGCGACGGTCTGCTGACCAATCTTCCGGGTATGTGCCTCGGGGGCCCTGAGCAGTTCGCGCGCGATGTCCAGTTGGTGCGCATGGGTGCTGAGCGAGCTGGACGTGATCCCGATGAGCTGGTGTTCGCCGCGTCCGTGCTCACGTTGATGTCCGAGGACGAGGACGAGATCCAGCGACTTGCATCGAGCGCCACACTCCGTTGGAACACGATTGTCTACGGCGCGGTCCGGGGTGCTGAGTGGAAGCAGTTCGGCTATACGCACCCCCTTGGCGACGACTGGGGATACGCGAAAAACATGGTGCCCGAAAGAATGTCGCGGGATGAATTCTTCGCCGCAGCGGAGGCTGTGCCTGTCGAGGCCGTACGCTCGGTGGGGCACTTCACCGGGACACCCGAGGTCGTCGCGGAGAAGCTCGCACCTTATATCGATGCTGGTTTGAATTACGCTTTCCTGGTCGAACATTCACCATTGGCTGACCCGTCGACAGCGACCGTGGCAACGGCCAACATCGCGCGCCTCACCGAGATCATCCGGGGTGGACGTGGACTGGCGACCGCCGGCGCATCGGTTGGAGGGTACCTCGGGGTCGGCGATTCGTGAACGCAAATCTCGCATCAGGACCTGACTGGGCAACAGATCATGCGGACCAGTTCACCGGGTCCGGCCACCAGCAACCCTCAACCCGGGAGTCGTATCGGGGTTGCCTGGGACCTACCAGATCGGCAACACCCGCGACTTTCGTGAGGTCGACGGCCCGCAGGTTGTCCGGGGCAATCGCACCTGAGACCAGGGGTTAAGAAAAAGTGAGACTCGCGGTCATCGTTGCTCCGATCGCTCATCCTTACAGTAACCGGGAGCGGTCGGGCACATGTGGAGTCCGTGCCAGATCGCATAGGTCAGCTAATGTGTCGAAGGTCGTCTCGTCCGGCCGGAAGGGACGTCATGGTCGCGCTTGAATCCGCTACCAAGCCGGTACGCGCGGTGGGTGACTTCTTCGCAATGGCTGTCGAAGTCTTGGCCTTGATATTCAAGCCGCCCTTTGCGTGGCGGGAGTTCCTCCTGCAGGCGTGGTTCATTGCGCGTGTTTCCATCGTGCCGACCATCATGCTCTCCATTCCGTTTACCGTGCTCGCGGTGTTCGTACTGAACATTCTGCTGGTGGAATTCGGAGCGGCTGACTTTTCTGGAACCGGTGCTGCATTAGGTGCGGTGACTCAGATCGGGCCGCTGGTGACGGTCCTGGTGGTTGCGGGGGCCGCCGCAACGGCGATGTGCGCGGACCTGGGAGCACGGACAATCCGTGAGGAGATCGACGCCATGCGAGTGCTGGGCATCAACCCCCTCCAGAGGCTGGTCGTTCCGAGAGTGCTTGCCGCAATGTTTGTGGCGTTGCTGTTGAACTCTGTGGTGGCTATCGTCGGCGTAGTCGGTGGCTTTCTTTTCTCGGTGTTCGTTCAGCACGTAACTCCCGGCGCATTCGTGGCCGGGATGACGCTGCTCACGGGCCTGCCCGAGGTCGTCATCTCGCTGGTAAAGGCTGGGCTCTTCGGGTTAGCCGCGGGTTTGATCGCGTGCTACAAGGGACTCTCCGTTTCCGGTGGTCCGGCTGGAGTCGGAACAGCGGTGAATGAAACTGTGGTGTTCACATTCATGGCCTTATTCCTCATCAATGTGATCGCCACGGCCGTCGGTGTGAAGGCGACAATGTGAGCGTCGATGTCATCCTTGAGCAGGAATATCCCCGCTTAGCCCGGACTGCGCAGCAGTGGGCAGCTGAGTGGAATCGGGTTGGTGAGCAAACTGCTTTCTATTTCCGCATCATCCGCGACGTAGGTCATGCGCTGCGGGCCTACCCCAAGGAGATGTTGCGACTCGTCGCCCAGATGAGCATGGGTACCGGGGCGCTTGCCCTCATCGGCGGGACAGTCGTCATCGTCGGATTCTTGACGTTGTCCGCCGGGGCGCTGATCGCGGTACAGGGCTACAACATGCTGGCCGGCGTCGGTGTTGAGGCGCTGACAGGCTTTACGTCGGCCTACCTGAACGTGCGTATCATCGGTCCGCTGGTCACGGGGATCGGTATGTCCGCGACTCTTGGGGCCGGGGCGACCGCGCAGCTCGGTGCGATGCGTATTGCCGAAGAGATCGATGCGCTGGAAGTGATGGGCGTTCGTGCAGTGTCATATCTCGCGTCCACCCGTCTAATCGCGGGAGTCGTGGTAGTCATCCCGCTGTACTGCATCGCGGTCGTGATGTCGTTTGTAGCCGCCCGTTTCGGTACAACCGCGGTCTACGGGCAGTCGACAGGTGTATACGATCACTACTTCTCCACATTCCTCAATCCGGTCGATCTGCTGTGGTCTTTTCTGCAAGCGATCACTATGGCGGTGACGGTGATGGTGATTCACACCTACTACGGTTTCAATGCAGCTGGTGGTCCGGCCGGTGTGGGCGAGGCGGTAGGACGAGCCGTACGCGCTTCCTTGGTGACTGTCGTGTTTGTGACGCTGGTTATCTCACTGGCGGTGTATGGACAGTCCGGCAACTTCAACCTGTCGGGATAGAAGAACAATGCCAATTGGTCGCGAAAAACGTATCAGCCCAGGCTGGTGGACAGCGATACTCATCGCGTTCCTGATCGGTGTGATCGTCAGTACGGCCGCGCTTTTCTCCGGCACATTCATTCCGCATGTCGGTATCGTGGTTGCCTCGGATCGGTCCGGACTTGTGATGGAGCCGGGGAGCAAGGTAAAGCTACGTGGACTTCAGGTGGGCCGGGTCGCCCGGATCACTGGTGGGCGCGACTATGTGACCTTGAACCTCGAGATCGATCCCGACAAGGTGGAGTTCATCCCGGCCAATGTCGAGGCCAGGATTCGTGCGACAACCGTATTCGGCGCCAAGTACGTCGATCTCGTACTTCCTGCTGTCCCCAGTTCGCAGCACCTCAAAGCTGGTACCGTCATTCAATCGTTGAACGTGACCGGCGAGGTGAACACGGTCTTTGAAAACCTAGTCGGCGTGCTCGACAAGATTGATCCGAATAAACTCAACGCCATCTTGGCGGCGTTCGCAGAAGGGTTCCGCGGGCAGGGGCCGCGGATGGGCGAGGCTATTACCGCTGTTAACCAGGTGCTCCTCGAAGTCAATCCGCGCGCGGACACCGTGCGCGCCGACTGGCAGGCGTTTAAGGGATTCAACGACACATATAGCGCGGCTGCGCAGAACATTCTCACCGTACTTGATTCGGCCAGCACTGTGAGCACGGCGATCACGGACAACCAGCAGGCACTGGATACGCTCCTGCTGAGCATCACCGGATTCTCCACCAGCGGGCTTAACCTTCTAGCGCCAGCCAAAGACGCGATTGTCGAGGTCCTCACTACCCTTGAACCGACCACTGAACTGTTGCTGGAGTACAACCCGGTCATCACTTGTACGCTCGGATCCTCGGCATGGAACGTCCGAGAGGGTCTGAACCGGTGGGGTTTGGGTGGAAATGGCCGGACTGGCATTCTTGACTCTGGCCTGGCGTGGGGCAATGACATGTATACCTACCCCGACCAGCTCCCGATTGTGGGGGCCAAGGGCGGTCCGGATGGCAAGCCGGGTTGCGGTTCCATGCCTGATCCCACCAAACAGTATCCGATCCGTCAGCTGATCACGAATACCGGTTTTGGCACTGGTAATGACTACCGTGTCAACCCCGGTATTGGCTTCCCCGGTTGGGTCAACTACTTCCCGGTCACTAGGGGCATACCTGAATCGCCGAGCATGCGCTACAAGGATGGCCGCGTGGCACCGCCACCGGAACCGCCGTATCCCGGAGCCCCGCCCTACGGAGCGCCGCTGTACGCGCCGGACGGGACACCACTGTTTCCCGGCGTGCCGCCGGCACCACCCCCTGGAAGATCGCGTGATTTGAGCCGGACGCCGGGATCTGAACCGTTCGTACCCGCACACCCCGCCAAGGTTCACCCCTGCACGCCCCCGTGCCACTTTGAGCCACCCGCACCATGAAAGGTAACCGGCCGCAGTGAGAGAGAATTTTCGAGGGGCTATCTGGCGACTGGGCGTCTTTGTCCTAGTTTGCTTGATGGGCCTCGCTGCGTTGATCGCCGTGTTTGGCCAGCTGCGTTTCGAACGACAGGAGACGTTTCGTGCTGTTTTTTCAACGATATCCGGTCTAGCCGAGGGCAACTTCGTGCGCATTGCGGGCGTCGAGGTAGGAAAGGTCAAGAATCTCACGCTGCAACAAGACTCAACAGTATTGGTCGATTTCACTACCGATTCTTCGGTGGTGCTCACCAAGGGAACCCGAGCGGTTATCCGTTATGACGACCTGATCGGCGGGCGGTTCCTGGCTCTTGAGGAAGGCGCCGGGGATCTCACAAAACTCTCGGCCGGGGAAACCATTCCGTTGGCCAACACGGCGCCGGCTCTTGACCTTGACGTGCTGATCGGTGGGTTTCGGCCACTATTTCGGGCTCTGAACCCGGAGCAGGTCAACGCACTATCTGGTGAGCTGATCCAGGCCTTCCAGGGGCAAGGAGCCACGATTGGCTCCATCCTCGCCAAAACAGCGGAGGTTACGACTACTTTGGCTGATCGCGATCAACTCATCGGTCAGGTGATTGACAACCTCAATGTAGTTCTTGGTTCACTGGGCGGGCAAACTGGCCAGTTCGGTAAAGCGATTGAGTCGACATCCCAACTCGTGCGTGGTCTAGCGGAGCGGAAAGAAGATATCAGCAACTCGATCGCCTACACTGACGCCACCGCCGCTTCGCTGGTCTCTCTGCTGGGACAGGGGCGTCCGGCGATTCAGAAATTCGTGACGGAGACAGATCGAACCTCAGCCCTCCTGGTTGCCGACCACGAATACTTGGACCAGGTTCTGGGGCGGCTGGAGGAAGACTATCTAGCCCTTAGCCGACTCGGTCTTTATGGCGACTACTTCGCAATGTATATGTGCGACATGGTTCTGAAGCTTAACGGCAAGGGTGGTCAGCCGGTCTACATTAAGGTTGCCAGCCAGGTTACGGGCAGGTGTGGATACAAAAAATGAATATATTCGCCGAACGTAATCGAGTTACTCTCGGAATGATAGCAATTGCCGTCACTGCGGTTGCAATCCTTGGAGTGCTTAACTACAACAGACTGCCGTTTTTTAAGACGGGTCGTGACTACACGGCGTACTTCGCCGAGGCCGGTGGCCTGACACCGGGCGCAGCGGTCCAGGTATCTGGGATGCGGGTTGGACAGGTGTCCCGGGTGGCCCTAGATGGCCCACGGGTAATGGTGAAGTTCAGTGTGGCCAAAAACGTTCGCCTCGGCGATCGTACTGAGGCGGCAATCAAGACCAAGACCGTGCTGGGGGCCAAGATCCTGGAGGTCACGCCGCGTGGCGACGGCCATCTCACCGGCGCGGTTCCCCAAGAACGAACGACCTCCCCGTACCAGCTGCCGGACGTACTCGGAGATATCACCATGGCCATCAGTGGTCTCAATACAACCCAGTTGTCGGATTCATTGGCCACTATGGCCGACACATTCTCGGAGACTCCGCCACAGCTGAAGGTGGCAGTGCAAGGTGTGGCCCGTTTCGCGGAGACGCTGGACAAGCGCGATGCTCAGTTGCGAAGTCTTCTCGCCAACGCTAAAAAAGTTACCGGGGTGTTCAGTCAGCGCAGCGACCAACTTGTCGGCCTTATCGCCGACACCAATGCACTCCTTGCGCAACTCCGCAGTCAAAGTGCCGCGCTGGACCGTATCTCGGGCAACATCTCCGGGTTGAGCAAGCAGCTCAAAGGATTGATCGGTGAGAACCGGGAGACACTCAAGCCCGCATTGGACAAGCTCAATGACGCACTGGGGCTGCTCGATAAACACAAGAAGAGCCTTCAGGCCGCGGTGAAAGGGCTCAATAAATACGCCATGTCGCTAGGTGAATCGGTCGGGTCCGGACCGTTCTTCAAGGCGTACTTGGCGAATATATTGCCGGGTCAGTTTCTGCAGCCCTATATCGATTCGGCATTCTCCGATCTAGGACTCGACCCCAATACGCTGCTGCCGTCGCAGTTGTCGGATCCCCAGGTCGGCCAACCTGGGACGCCGCCCATGCCGATGCCGTATCCGCGGACTGGGCAAGGCGGTCCGCCGCGGCTGAATCTGCCCGACGCGATCACCGGAAACGTTGGTGACCAGCCCTGCGGTTGGGGTACTGGCTGCTACCCCTACCGTGAACCGCTGCCGGCCCCGGCTCCCGGCGGTCCGCCGCCGGGCCCACCCGCAGTGGTCCCACCGCCACCCGCGCGGGTGCCGGTGTATCACCCCGCGCCCAACGAGATCCCCGCGTCAGGCGGCCAAAATGATGGCTAATATCCGGGTCAGAGTTGTGTTGGCCATAAGTCTCGTGGCGATGATTGTTGTGGGCGCTGTCGTGGTGGCGGTGGTGGGCCTCGGGGTGAGCCGGACGCACATCACGGCGTACTTTGCCAACAGTAACGGGCTGTTCACCGGTGATGAGGTACGCCTGCTAGGCGTGGCAGTGGGCCAGGTCGAAAAGATCGAGCCACAACCCGAACGTGTGAAGGTGAACTTCTGGGTTGACAGCAAGTATCCGGTACCCGCCGAGGCGAACGCGGTGATTCTGTCGCCGTCTCTGGTCACCTCACGGGCCATCCAACTGACGCCGGTCTATACCAGCGGGCAACGTATGCAGGATGGGGCGGTGATCCCGCAGGAACGTACTGCCGTGCCGGTCGAGTGGGATGACTTCCGGCGTCAGCTGGAGAAATTGACCACTTCGCTACAGCCGGACCAGCCCGGTGGCGTCAGCTCATTGGGTGCGTTCGTGAAAACCACCGCGGACAACCTGCGCGGAAACGGCGGGGATATTCGAGATGCGATCATCAAGATGTCCCAGGCATTTTCGGCGATGGGCGACCACAGCGATGACCTGTTCTCCTCGGTCAAGAACCTATCGATTGTGGTATCGGCACTGCAGGACAGCACTGACGTCGTCCGGACGCTCAATCAGAATCTCGCCGCTGTCACCGGACTGCTCAGCGATGACCACGGTGAGGTCGGCCGGGCCGTAGCGGACATGAACGATGTTGTAGGCGATGTTGCGAGCTTCATTGCCGATAACCGCGAGACCCTGGGCGTAACGTTCGATAAGCTTGCCGGGGTTAACGCTGCCATTAATGAGATTTACGACGACCTTGAACAGTCGCTGCACATGTTCCCCACCATGGCCGTCAACTACGTCAATGTGTTCGAGACGCCGTTGCAGTCGATTACCGGTGCGATCGCCCTGACGAACTTCGCTAACCCGATCTCATTCCTGTGCGGGGCAATACAAGCGACGTCACGCCTTGGCGCGGAGCAGGCGGCGAAATTGTGTGTTCAGTATTTGGCGCCGATCATCAAGAACCGCGCATATACATTCTTGCCGATCGGTGGGAACCCGATTATTGGCGCGCAGGCACGTCCGAATGAAGTCACCTACAGTGAGGACTGGTTGAAACCCAACTACGTTCCGCCTTCCGCGCCGGACACTGGCACAGCTCCTTCTCCGGCGGCGGCCACTCCGATACCGCCACCTGACGAACCCCAGTCGACCGATCCTGCTGCCGGGTTGCCTGGGCTCATGGTTCCGACAGGAGATCGTTGATGAGAATGCCGCGACGAATAACCGCGGGTGCGCTCGCCATGGCCATCATCTTCGGTGTGAGCGGTTGCGGCTGGCGTGGGTTGAACTCGATTCCCCTCCCAGGCACGGCAGGCGGAGGTGCTGGCTCGTTTACGATTCAGGTGCAGCTGCCTGACGTAACGAATATTCAACAGAATTCCCGTGTCCGTGTCCGCGACGTGACAGTGGGAAACGTCACGAAGATCGAACGACAAGGCTGGCATGCCCTGGTCACCATGACGCTCGACAGGGATACCGACCTGCCTGCCAACGCCCGCGCCATGGTCGGCCAGACCAGCTTGCTGGGCTCACTGCACATTGAACTCGCCCCACCGACCGCTGTGCCGGCCGAGGGCAAGCTCCACGAAGGGTCGGTGATCCCACTGCAGGCCAGTGGCAGCTATCCGACCACCGAACAGACATTGGCCGCATTGGGGATGGTTCTCAACGGTGGTGGGTTGGGTAATGTGGAGGACATCACTGAAGCGTTCAGCACGGCATTCGCCGGCCGGGAAGATGACTTGCGAAGTCTGATGCAGCAGCTGGATAAGTTCATCGGATATGTCCGAGACCAGACCGGCGATATCATCGCCGCCACCGATAGTCTCAATCGACTGGTTGGCCAATTTGCCGACCAGCGTCCGGTAATTGATAAGGCGCTGAAGACGATTCCCGACGCGTTGGCTGTGCTGAACAGCCGACGCGAGGCCCTCGTGGAAGCGTTCGACAAGCTCGGGAAATTCAGTGGATTGACGGCTGATGTGCTGCACAAGACCAAAGAACATCTTGTCACGGAGCTTAAGGACCTCGGGCCGGTAATAGAATCGTTGGCTAACGCCGGTCCAGACCTGGTCGGGTCTATTGAGGGGCTCGTCGTGTACCCGTGGAATGAGAAAAGCATTAAGAACTGGGTTCGCGGTGACTACGCCAATCTGACCGCCGTCTTCGATCTCACCCTGGGCCGGATCGACACCGGCTTCTTCACCGGAACCCGGTGGGAGGGCGACCTCACCGAGCTTGAGCTGCAGTGGGGTCGGACAATCGGGATGCAACCCAGCCCCTTCACGGCAGGCAATCCGTACACCCTCGGTAATCCGCTCGTAATACCGTACATAGCAAACCAGGGGAGCTGACCCTAATGCTTCTGACGAGACGAATCAGAATCCAGCTAGCCATCTTCGGCGCTGTGGCGGTGATCGGCTTGCTGGTCTTGAGCCTGGGTTATATGGGCCTGCCGAACCTGTTCTTCGGGATCGGGCATTACACGGTCAAGCTTGAACTTCCCGAGACTGGTGGACTGTACAAAAGTGGAAACGTCACCTACCGCGGCGTCGAGGTGGGTCGCGTCAAGGACCTCCGCCTGACCGGTAACGGGGTCGAGGCGGTGTTGTCATTGAGATCTGACATCAAAATCCCAAGCGACGTCGACGCAGAGGTCCATAGCCAATCAGCCGTCGGCGAGCAATACGTCGCACTGTTGCCACGAGGTGGGGATGCTCACCCTCTGCGAGAAGGCGATATAATAGCGCGGGAAAATATTTCCGTCCCCCCCGACATCAACGTATTACTGAATGAAACAATAAGTGGACTGCAGGCAATACCGCGCGACGAACTCAAGACGGTGATTGACGAGGGCTACATTGCCTTTGGCGGACTGGGACCTGACCTGGCAAGATTTGTAAAGGGAGCCAACTCTCTTGCGATTGATGCGCGCAAGAACCTCGCGTCGATTACCGCTTTGATTGACAAATCGAAGCCCGTCTTGGATACCCAAACTGACACCTCGGATTCAGTGCAGGCTTGGGCGGCACATCTGGCCGACATCACCCAGCAGCTGAAAGCCAACGATACTGCCGTGCGTGGAGTGCTGCAGCAAGGATCCTCAGCGGCCGATGAAAGCACACGCCTGTTTGATCGGCTCCAGCCCTCACTGCCGGTCGCCATGAACAACCTGGCCCCCATCACCCGTTTGCTCATGGATTACTATCCCGCCGTGGAGGAGCTACTGACGATAGTCCCGCAGGCGACTTCATGGAATGCGGGTGCCTCGGTGCCCGACTTGCACATCAAGAGCCCGTACCGGGGCATCTGGGCATGGTTCAACTTGAACATGAACTTGCCGCCCGCCTGCACTACCGGGTATCTGCCGGCCAGCCAGATCAGGACGCCATCTATGGTCGACACTCCGCCCCGCCCGGTAGAGGATCTGTATTGCCGCATTCCGCAGGACTCGGACTTCAATGTGCGTGGCGTACGCAATACACCGTGCATGAAGAAACCGGGCAAACGTGCGCCGACGGCCAAGATGTGCAACAGCGACCTAGAGTATGTGCCGCTCAATGAAGGATTCAACTGGAAGGGCGACCCGAACGCCACCGTGACCGGCCAAGGCATCCCCGAGGCGCCGCCGGGAATGCCGGATCCGTGGGCAACGCCACCACCGACTGCAGCAGCGGCCTATGATCCGACGACGCGCACCTACATGGGGCCCGACGGGAACCTGTATTCCCAGACAGATCTGACCCACAGCGTGAGGGAGGACCAAACATGGCAGACGATGCTACTGCCCCCGCCGAACGGATGATCATGCCAGGACGTGAGAATGACGGCGCCGACAGCACCATCGAGGACATCGGCGCTACCGCCGGGGCGGAAAGTGCCGCAGCACCGTCCGATCACATCGTCTCCGGGCCGGAGGATGGAGTGGTCATAGAGGCATCGGAGACCGACATCGAGGCGTTAGCCGAGGGTAGGGCGCGGCGGCGACTGTCTCCATTGGCACTGGCGGTACTGTTGGGTATCGGTGTCGCCGTGGGGGTGGGCTGCCTCGCCGGTTGGTCAGGACTTCAGGCGTATCAGGCACGTCAAACAGAACGCCAGCACGAGGTGTTCCTCCAGGTTGCCAGACAGGGCGCCCTCAATCTCACGACCATCGACTGGGAACAGGCCGACGCCGATGTTGAGCGAATTCTCAATGGCGCGACTGGAACATTCCACGATGACTTTTCCTCGAGGGTCGGGCCGTTCCTAGAGGTGGTGAAACACGCTCAATCGAAATCTGTGGGCACTATCACCGGAGCCGGCTTGGAGTCCGAGACGGCAGACGAAGCGCAGGCTTTAGTTGCCGTGAACGTCACCACTGATATGGCCGGCGTGTCAACATCGGAACCTCGGGCGTGGCGGATGCGCATCGCCGTCCAGAAGGTGGGGGATGAAATAAAGGTCTCCAATGTGCAGTTCGTCCCATGACCACAGCAGAGCCAGTTGCCCACAGCCACTCTGACCCGACAACTCCGCGGAGGGAGTAGCCTTGACACCCATACATACTGACGAGCAGCATGATGCACTTGAAGCGACCGACGGCGAGCAGAGTTCTCCCGGCGTTGACGACGGGGAGGCGTCATTGCCGGGTGCTGCCATGGATGAGCCCACCGCGGGCGACCACCTGGTTGAGGAGGCCAGCGGTGACGAGGCGCTCGCCGATTCCGATGACGTCGTGGCTGATGATTCCGGCGCTGCGCCGCGGAAGTGGTCTAAGAGCCTGAAGTGGAGCATAAACTGGCGGCGCGTACTGGCATTCGGAATCCTGCCGGCGGTGATAGTGACATTGACGGTGACGACCGGATTCTTCAAATGGCAGGAGTCGTCGATTCGCAACAGCGAGGCCGCACGCGTTGAGTCCGTGCAAGTGGCAAAGGACACGACCGTCGCGATGCTCTCCTATGAGGCCGATACGGTAGAGGAGCAGTTACGAGCGGCTGGAGAACTACTCACCGGCCAGTTCCGTGATGCGTACGCGTCGCTGATCAACGACATCGTCATCCCCGGGGCGAAGAAGAGACAGATCTCATCCGAGGCGACGGTGCCTGCGGCGGCATCAGTGTCTGCCACACCGACGCATGCCGTGGTCTTGGCTTTCATAAACCAGACGGTATATATCGGAAAGGATGCCCCGAGCGCTACTGCTTCAAGCGTACGGGTAACGCTGGATAAAGTTGGCGGTCGCTGGTTGATATCAGCATTCGACCCGATATAGGCGCACGCCCCCGCAGACGAATTCGACTATTTGCAGACCGCGCCGCCGTTCGTTCACGATGTCAGCCAAACGACCTTGATCGCCTGCGGCTAGACGCATCCGTACATGCAGATGTCTGGTGGTTGAATCATTTCCGGGGCTCCCGGCTTCGGTGTCGGCAGTTGCGGCATAGAGTGACCACCAATGGTTGCCGATCCCTGCGTGAGGTCGATGTCGTGGTCGAGATCTGGTGCGACGGGCATCAACTTGCATAGGAAGGTCGCCGCGAGCTGGCAAGGATCAGACGCGGGGTCGGCGGTCGCGGCAGGGGCGAAAAACAGTGCCGCCAAACCTGCCCCGACGAACCCTAGCGCGGCCGCTCTGACTGCACTGTGCACCACAAATACTCCTATCGGCCCTAGCTTTCGAGGTTGCGTTACCCTTGATGGTATCGTGCTGCGTCTAACCAGGTTAGACAATACAGCGAAAGACTCGGACAAGTGTCTCTACGCCTAGGGCGGGATCGCAGGCAACAAGGTGCCGCTTACTTCGACGTCAATGACAGCCGCCCGCTAGTCCGGGCTGTTCCCGCGGCCGTCGCATGCCTCTGTGTGGCGATCCTGTCCTCGTGCAGTCACACGCCCCCGGGCCTGCCAACGGCGACGGGTATTTCGTCAAGCGTCGAGAACAGGCCGCTGATCTCAGGACCGCCTGCGGGATTTAATGCAACCGATATAAATTATGTGGCACAGAGGACTGTCGGTGATCGACTGATGATCGAGGTGGTGACGCTGGCGGGGGAGTTCTCGACTGACCCGAAGTTGGTCGTGCTCTCGCAACAGATATTCAATAATCTGAGCTCCGAAGCTTCCACGTTGAAGGTGTTGCGGGTCCAGTGGAAGGGTGAGGACCCCGCCTCTGAGTATGAGCCCCCGTTGCACGACGACTCCAACACGGGTAGTTGGGGCGACACCACTGCTATCAGCCGGTTGCGCTCGTTGTCCGGCGGGGACTTCGATGCAGCGTGGCTGCAGTACATGGTTGCACTAGGGCGGCGGGCTATCGCGCAGGCGAAAATCGAGGTCGCACGCGGCGAGAATGTTAATACTATCGCGGTCGCCCAACAAGCTCTCACGAGCCGCCAAGCCGAGATCGATCAGATGACGGCCATGGCGGCCTGGAATGGCGGGCATTCGTAAGGTGTCTCGTGTCAGCCATGGGGCTACCTGATCCCAGCCCACGCAACTAGGGTTGGCCTGTGATTCCAGTGATGCAGGCGACGGTGGGTTGGTTGCTGATCTGCGCGGCCACCGTTGTTTTCGTGGGAGGTCAGCTGTCGCGTCAGCTGGCACGGCGCGTGGTACGCCATCCGTCGCTACAGGGTTTGGTGCGGTCAGCAAGACGAAACGCGTTGGTGGAGATGATCTTGGGGGCCAGTCCTGATGATGGGATCTCCGATGACGAACTCGACGGGCTGATCGTTATCTCCGTTCTGCTGGCCGCCGGCGGGATGTTCGCGGGCGGGCTGTTTCTGGTTACGTGCGACACGTTCGGCATTCAATTCAGGATGTTCGAAGGACCCTGAGAAATGCGGCCGCCGATATGACGGCATTCGGAGGGCGTGCTGCACGGATAGGTGACCCCGGAAGGAGGGCACAACCACCGTGAAGTGTGGGACACCCAATCTGCGTTTCGACACGTTCGACGCCTGTGTAGAGGCAACAGTGGAAGCCGAACAGCTCGGCCACCGGGCCAGCTTCTTTACCAGTCAGATGCAAGGGTATTTCGAACCTGAAGTGCTGCATGCCGTGACCGGACGTCAGCTAGGTAGCGACCGAGTCGGCATGGGCTTTCCCGATCCCGGCCCGACTTTTATCAAATTAGTGCGCACCACTTGAGTGGATCTTGGCCAGTGCGGTGGCGAGGTCGGCGGGGATGGGGTCGGCGGCGGCCAGTGTGTGGT
>NZ_CP084028.1:4082929-4220851 GCF_020181595.1 [Mycobacterium] vasticus
ACCGTAGACAAGTCCAATTATCCCTTGCAGGACAGGCACTTTCGCCTATCTACACGCCCCTACCGGCAGCAATCCACGAAAAATCCGGGCTAAGGTCGCCGGACGGTTGGTGCCTGAGCGCGCTGCGCAGTATGTCATGGCATCAAGGCTGGCCAACGGCGATCCACCGCGTCAATGGTGCGGCAACAGTTGATAGGAAATCGTCTGCCCTCGGCGGGTCTGGATTATCACTATAGAGCTGTGAAATGCTAATACTGCGATTGGGAGAGTCTATTAATTCTCATTCCGAGAATTCTCCCAAGCCGACCAGGGGTGTCGAACATCGGAAGGCCTTGGAAGTGACAGGCAACGACTGGCTACTCGAGCAGCCCAGAGCGGCCGCTGCGACTGAAAGGATTCTCCAGGCGGCCGCGAGTTTGATCGGACGCCGAGGCTTCGATGATTTCTCCATCCACGAACTCGCCGCGTCGGTCCACTGTTCGCCGGCAACGATCTACCGTCACGCGGGTGGGAAAGCCGCGATTTGCGAAGCGGTCGTGGTGAGGCTGTCGTCGCGCATCGTAAACGCCGTGGACGACGCAATCTGCGATTTGACAGGGCATGAGCGGATCGTCGTCGCCGTCAGCGTGGCCCTACACCACCTCCGCACGGAACACATTGTCCAACAACTGCTTCGGTGATCCAATCCGAAGAACCGGCGATGGATCGAGACCTCGCCCATCGTCACCGGCATCGCGACAAGCATGATCGGCTCAGACCGTCACGACGAGGCCGCCGCCCAGTGGTTCGTACGCGCAGTGCTTGCGCTGTGGCACTGGCCGGCAAGCGTTCCTGGCACAGAACGTGAGATCATTGAGCGGTTCCTCGGGCCAGCTTTGAGCGCGTAAAGAGCGTGCCACTGAGCCCAGCAAGGCCTTCGCCTTCGTCTCCCCAAGCCGATCTCATTGTCGATGTTGACGACGGTTGAAAACCCGGCCAGTTGCGACGTTGATAGAACTCATCCCGGAACTACCTCCTCGCCTTTCGGCCGGATATGACAGCCGCGGGGTGTTGGGATCCGGGTGTGCAGCGTCGAGTTCCGTGGTCGGCGTCTTGTGCTCCGGGCCCCGCTGGAGGTGTGGACGTGGAAGCTCATCTTCGTCGGTCTGGCCGTTGCTCGGTCTGGCGTTGTCGGTATTTTCGTTTGGCATCGAGGCCTTCGTACCCGCGGATGTGCAACCCCCCCGAGGAATGCGTTCACGGAAGCGGTTCGTGAGGCCTTGACAACCTGACGTCGCCGGGCCGCGGCCATCGCAAGGCCCTGAAAGACGCTCAGTCCGACGAGTCGTTCAGCGTGCGGTCGAGAAAATCTGCGACTGCCGAAGTGAAGGCGTCGTTGTCGTCGCCCGCAACCATGTGGCCCGTGCCCGAAACGTCGACAGCCTCGGCGTGCGGTACGACTTCGAGGAACTCCTCGACCGACTGCTGCGACGTCACGTCGGAGTGAACGCCGCGAATGAGAAGCGTTGGTGCTCGCACGCGGCGGGCCCCTTCGATGAGAAGGTCGCTTATGGCGCCGAATTCTTTGGCACCAGTTGCTGGGTCGCCCTGCAGGAACTCGAAGTTGGAAGCTATGAACGCCGGATCCCATCGCCAGATCCACCGACCGTCGTCGCGCTGCTGCAAGACCTTTCGGAGACCGTCCAAGTTCTTGGGCCGAGCGCGATGCCGGTTGTACTGGGCAATGACGTCCGCGGCCGCGTCGAGCGTATCGAATCCGTCGGGATGGGCGCCCATGAAAGACACGACGCGGCGTGCTCCGTGAAACTCCATTCGCGGAGTTATGTCGACCAGTACGACGGCTCCCCACAGATCGGCAGGCGCCACCAAATGCGTTCCCAACACCGTCATGCCGCCCAAGGATGCGCCAACGACAGCTGGCGGGCGGCCATCGCTGGCATATCGGCGAATCGACAGCAGGTCGGATGCAAGTCGGTCGAGATCGTATCGACCATCGGGGTCCCACTCGCTGTCGCCGTGACCGCGGGCGTCGTAAGCGACGACGGTATACCCGCGCGCGTGTAAGCGGCGCGCCGTAGTCGCCCAGGCATGGCGGTTCTGTCCACCGCCGTGCAGCAGTATGACGACCGCGCGGGCGGATTCGTGTCGGTAGACATCGGCTGCAAGGGCGGTTCCGTCTTCGTTGCGGACGCGCTCGAACGTTGAGGTCATTTGCTGTGTCCTCGATGGTCGCCTTGGGCAGCGTTCTCGTTCCGCGACCGGATCACGAGGCGCTCTGGGCGACGACGGTCACTGTTCCCTGTGCGGCGCATACCGGGCGTCCCGTATTGGTGATGTCGATCCTGGCGACGCCGCTACGCTTCCCCAGCGCGATGATGTCGGCGACCGCAACGCAGACTCCACTGGACACCGGACGTAGGAGGTTCAGTTTGAATTCGGTTGTGGCCACCCATGACCCAGGTGGGATCACCGGATAGAACACCACGCCCAAGCAGTGGTCGACCATCGCTGACAGGCATCCGCCATGCAGAGTGCCGAAAGGAGTCAACAAATCGGCTCGGGCGTCCATTTCCACTACCAGTCTCCCGGCGGAGAACTCGATGTGGCGGAAGTCCAAGTACTTGGCGAGCCCTCCCGAGGTTCCCCCCGCGTGCTGGAGCTCCTCGGCTATTTGCTTGTTGAACTGGGGGAAGTCCATGGTCAGCGCCTCGTTTCGTTCAGCGATACCGATGCCATCGCTGAGACACTACTCCGCAGTTGTCGCAGCAATGCAACTGTGAGTGTCGGCCAGTAGCGCGGGAAGCAGGAATCGGCGCAAGAAAGCATCGATTCCTTCGGGGCTGCGGTGCCGGGGGCCGCGAACCGCGAGCAAGCTGAGGATGATGCGCAAAATCCATTCGGCGGCGTCATCGACCGAAACGCCGGCTTCGAGTTGATGCCAGTGTGCGGCGAACACGGGTCGCAGAAACTCGGCGACGAGTTCGAACAGCGCCACCGACGTTCCCTCGGCCAGTCCCACGCCGGCGAGTTCATCGTCGCTGGCGAAGAGCATGCCGATTATCGGTTCGCGGCGTGCCGCGCGCACCGTGACTGCAACGAAGTCCAATATGGCAGAGCCCAAGTCGGTGTGCGCCAAGATCCGTCCGCTGGTGCGGTGCAGGTAGCGTTCCGCTGCGCGGACGATGACACCGGATACGACGGATTCGCGACTAGCGAAGTAGCGATAGACCGTGGCGCGCGATACGCCCGCATGCCTGGCGATATCCTCCATCGTGGTGCCCGACAGCCCCTTGCCTTGCAGGCACGTTTCGGCGGCGTCGAGTAGGCGATCGCGCGCCATATCGCGGTTTCGCCCAGGAGTCGCGTCGCCCCGCCGCAACGATCTCTTCGTCACGGGTACGAGTATGCCCTGTCAAGGGACTCGCTCTGTCGAACACCCGCGGTTGTCGCATGGAAACGGATGTGACAATATCGCAGTCGTGTCGCATAGAAGACCTCGACGATGAGCGTGATCTGACCGTTGGCCATCCCACCACGCACTCCGGTTGTCGTCGGCGTCGGTGAACTCACACATCGCGGTGAAGGCACCGTCGATCCCATCGATTTGGCCGCCGAGGCCGCGCGTCGAGCGCTGCATGATGCTTCGGCCGCGATCGGGCATCGCATCGATACCGTGGCGACGCCCGGAATCTTGATGATCCCACGCGACAACCCCGCGTCGAGGATTGCCGAAGCGACTGGGCTGACGCCGGATCATCGCATCAGTTGTCCGGTCGGCGGCAACACCCCCCAGTATCTGGTCGAGGTCCTCGGCCGCCGCATTTGGCGCGGCGTCAGCGACGCGGCTCTGATCGTCGGAGCGGAAAGCGGCGCGTCAGCACGCAAAGTCGCATCCGGTAGCGCACTTTTGGAGCCCAAACCCATCGCAGCACAGGACGAGTCACTCGGTGACACCCGCCCGGGACTGAGCGAAGCCGAGGTGGGCGCCGGGTTACATTGGCCGCACGAGGTGTACCCGATCTTCGAATCCGCGATCGCGGCCCGATCAGGCCGCACATTCGACGAACAGCGCCGCTGGCTGGGTGACTTGATGGCTCCGTTCACGGTTGAGGCGTCCCGACATCTCGAGCAGGCCTGGTTTCCGCGTGCCCGTAGCGCAGACGAGCTCAGCACGGTCTCCCCGGCTAACCGGATGGTGTGCGAGCCGTACCCGAAGCTGCTCAACAGCATCATCGCCGTGGATATGGCTGCCGCTTTCGTGATCATGGCCGCCGAAGTCGCCGAGGAACTCGGAGTGCCCAGTGATCGTTGGGTCTTCCCGTGGTCGTCGGCCACATGCAACGACGTGTATTTCCCGGTTCAGCGGCCTGATCTGGGTCGTTCCGCCGGAATAAGGGCCGCCGGCAAGGCGGTATTGGCGGCCAGTGGACTTCACATCGACGACATTAGATGGTTTGATTTCTACTCTTGCTTTCCTTCCGCGGTCGAGGCGGCGATCGACGCCTTGGATCTCGACCCGGCGGATGACCGCGGGTTCACGGTGACCGGCGGACTGCCCTACCACGGAGGGCCGGGTAACAACTATGTCAGCCATTCGATCGTCGAGATGGTGCGACGCTGCAGGAGCGACCCGGACGCCGTCGGGCTCGTGTCCGGACTGGGCTGGTACATCACAAAGCACTCGCTGGGTCTGTGGTCGGCGACTCCACCGCCAACGGGATGGCAGACTCCGGACATGGCCGATGCGCAGTCTGCGATCGACGGCACCTCCCTCCCGGTCGCTTCTCCCGCCGACGCATCCGGAGAGGCGACCATAGATGGATACACCGTCGTGCACGACCGTGACCAAGGCCCCTCCTGGGTGCCGATTTTCGCGCGCATGACCGACGGCCGCCGCGTCGCGGCGCGCAGTGACGATGCCGAGGTGGCGGTGGCAATGTCACGAGACATGTGCGTCGGACACCAAGTCGCCGTGCGGCAGGCGGACGGACACGTCGAATTCGAACTGTCGTGAACGCCGACGCGCTCGTGCTGACCAAGCCGCGCACCCTTGAACGGCGGCATCTTCCGGTGCCGCGCATCGACGACGAGTCCGGTCTCCTGCGGATCGAGGCGTGCGGGCTCTGCGGAACCGACCACGAGCAGTTCAGCGGACACCTGCCGACGGGGTTCGCCTTCATCCCCGGACACGAGATCATCGGCGTCATCGAGGGAATCGGTGACGCCGCGCGCGAGCGTTGGGGCGTCTCGGTGGGTCAGCGAGTCGCCGTCGAGGTGTTCCGATCGTGTCGGGAGTGCGACTCGTGCGGCCGCGGCGAGTATCGCAGGTGCTCGAGCAACGGCCTCGCCACCATGTTCGGCTTCGTCGACGTGAACATCCCGCCCGGCCTGTGGGGAGGCTATGCAACCCACCTGCATCTGCCGTTCGATTCCATGCCGTTGCCGGTCCCGGACGGACTCGACCCGATCGTCGCGACGTTGTTCAATCCGCTTGGGGCAGGGATCAAATGGGCTGCCATGTTGCCCGAGACAAGCCCGGGCGACGTCGTCGCGGTCCTCGGACCAGGGATCCGCGGGATTTGTGCTGCCGTAGCCGCCAAGGAGGCCGGAGCGGCATTCGTCGCGATGACCGGGGTCGGCCCTCGCGACCGAACTCGGCTAGCCGCAGCCCACCAGTTCGGCGTGGACCTGACCATCGACGTCACCGAAGACGACCCGGCGCAGGCCCTGCAAATGGCGACCGGCCGGCTCGCAGATGTCGTCGTCGACGTCACCGCGAAGGCGCCAGCCGCATTCGCGGACGCCGTCGCACTCGCGCAGCCCGGCGGACGCGTGGTGGTCGCGGGCACACGCGGCGGCGGCGGAGCGCCGGGCTTCGAGCCAGACCTGCTCGTATTCAAGGAACTACGCATCTTCGGTTCGTTGGGGGTCGACTACCCCGCCTACCAGAGCGCCATCGAGCTGCTGGTCTCTAGGCGTTGGCCCTTCGAAGAATTGCACCGCGAGATCACCGGTTTCGCCGGCCTGCCCGGGCTGCTCGACCTTCTGGCCGGCAACGAGCCGGACCGGGTCCCCGCTCTGCACAACGTCTTTGTGCCGATCGCCTGACAGCGCCAACTAGCGCCCAACCGGAAGGATCCACCGTGAGCAGCCAAAGCCGGGTTGACATGCTTGCCCTGACAGATGCCCGCGAGCGCGCCGCTCAATGCGGGATTCCGGACGCCATGGCTGAACTGTCTGTTTTCAGGATCGCGCTTCATCAGCCCCCTGTAGCCGTCGCATTGCATGGAATGCTGGAGGCGTTGCTGTGGAAAGGCGCGCTGGATGCGCGGCTACGGGAGCTGATCATCATGCGAATCGGCTGGGTCACTGATTCGGTCTATGAGTGGACGCAACACTGGAGGGTTGCCCGCTTGCTCGATGTGCCCGAACGCGACCTGCTCGGGGTGCGCGACTGGCAGAACGCCGGCCACTTCGGCGAAGCCGAGCGGGCGGTACTGGCGGCGACAGACGAGACGTTGCGTGACGGCACCATCTCGGATGAAACCTGGGCTGAGTGTCAGCGCGCGTTGCACGGGGACCCGGCCGTCCTCGTCGAACTCGTCGCCGCGATCGGGAATTGGAGATTGTTCTCAGCGCTGCTGCGGTCCTTGCACGTGCCGCTAGAAGACGGCCTCGAAGGATGGCCCCCTGACGGAGTTCGACCCTCCGTTGACTGAAGGGTGATCGGCTCGCCATGTCGACTCCGTGCTATGACTCTGCCCCTAGCACCTGTTGGTCGGGATCTGACGATGTCGAACGGTCGGGCGGTTGCATCTGCAGACGGCGATTCCACCACCGAGGATTGCGCCGGGCCTGAAGACTGAGCCGACGGAATTCCATCCGCTGCAGTCGAAGGAGAACTGGAACACCCAGCAGCGGGACGATCGCACCACGGACCGCACCTCGGCGACCATTCTCCAGCAATCCGGCTACAGCACTGAGCCCCGAAATGTAAAGAATACCGTTGTAAGGCACCAGGATTGGGCCGCATAGTCCTTCGCACTCGGACAGGCTTGGCACACCAAATCTCCAGCGCTTCGGCCAGTGTATGAAGTGAGCCAACACGGTCGTCAGGAACAGGCCGTTCACAACACCGAGGACAGCCTCGTGACGCTTATCGGCACGTTCCGCCATGCGAAGTACTACTGCGGTGCTCATGCCCCAACCCGTCGCTGCCGGCACCGGACCAATCACCGACGCGAACGGCATCGCAACTCCGGACAGCAATTCGTAGAAGACATGCGCGCTCGCTGACACGGCGCCAACTTGTGTGCAGATTTGCCGGGACGTCTTCGGACGCTGACGGGACGGCGGTAATGGCCCTTCCGCCCGCATCAGCGGAATGCCTGAACGCGCGATGCGGCCACGGCGCAACGCACTTCTTCGTGAAGAGGTCGTTCCATATGGCGGCTTTCACCACAAAAGTACTTGTCGACCTACACGTTACTCCGTAGCTGTTGGCCGCCATCGGCGTCGAAGAGTTCCTTGGTCCAACGTTCGAGGATTTCTGCGCTATCCCAGTCGTCGGGATGGAACCCGGCGTGGGTGTAGGAACGGAAGCGCTCAATCGCTGCTCGGCTGAACAGCGGGTTATGACGGAAGGCTCGAAGGCTGCGCAGCAACCGCACCGGGTTGTAGGCGGCACGATCGCCGGCCAGAGAGCGGGTGGTCTGGATGACCAACTCGGTGAACAATAGGAGACTGGCGATCCGCATTCCCCAGACCCTGGTGCGTTCGCTTCCACCGACCGTCTCGTAGACATCGAAAGCGACGGCCTTGTGCTCGCATTCCTCCAGTGCGTGCCAAAGCAGAATCGGCCGCACCTCGGTGTAGCCGATCAGTTCTTGAGCTTCGTCGCTGGTGAGAATGATCTCGGCGAATGTCGCCGTGTAGTGCTCGAGGGCTGCCGTCACAGCCAGGCGCATCTTGGGAGAAAAACGCTTCTCGAGTCGGCCAACCAACTTCTTGATATGCCGATCGATCCCCTCGGTGGGATAGCCCATCGCTTGAAGGCGATCGTTGAGCAGCCGATGCTGGTGCCGGTGGGTGGCCTCTTGAGCGATGAATCCCTTGACCGCCTCCTTCAGGTCAGCGTCGCTGATGTGGTCCCGGTACTCGCGGACTGACCGGATGAAGAAGTCTTCGCCTTCGGGGAACGTGGCCGACAAGGTGGACACAAAGTGGCTCATCACCAAGTCGCCATCGACGAAGTGCTGCCGACTGGTCTCAGCAGGCATGTCGAATCGGACACGGCGGGGCTTCGGGACGACCCGCGTGGTGGGCCGTGTGGACGAATCGTCGCTCATGTTGTTCTCCTGTTGTCATGGGCACTGATGATCTGACTTTACGCCTAGTCAGAATTAGATGGCAAGCTATGCGTTGTGCGATCGGTGCGGGTGTACAGCGGGATGTCCGCCGAGGAGCGTCACCGGAACAGGCGCACGCGTCTCATCGAGGCCGCGATGGAGTTGATCGGCACGCACGGCGTTGCCGCCGCCACGGTGACTGCCGTATGCGCTGAGTCCGGCGTGACGTCACGCTACTTCTATCAGCATTTCCCTGACAGAGACGCCCTCTTGCGAGCTGTCTACCAGCAGCTCTACGCAACCTTCCAGGAGGTGATAGTTGACGCGATCCCCGATGCCGGCGCCCCACCCGAGGTGCTCGCGTACGCGCCGATCCGCGGGCTGGTCAGCATGATCAACAATGATCCTCGACTGGGTCGGATCTTGTTCGTGGAATCTGCAACGGAGCCGCTGCTTCGGGAGTTACGCAGCGACATGATGACCGGTTTCACCGACCTCGTATTGCGTGAGGCCAGACTTCACCTTGACATCGCCGACTCCGCAGTGGGCGTTGCCCATTTGGCCTCGACATTGGGTGTGGGTGGGTTATTCGAAGTCTTGCGCCGCTGGCTCGACGGAGAACTCGAGTTCACCACCGATGAACTCGTTCAGCACTGCGCAGGTTTCCTGGGCAGCCTCGGCAGCTATGTGCTGCTGCAGAACGCAGTCGAGTCGGCCACGACCAAAGCCAAACCTCAGAGTTAGCTTCTGGCGCCTCCCGGCCGCGCTTCGCGAATGTCGAGGTGCCTCCGCTTGCTTCATTCCGGACTGAACACATGAACGCCGCTGTACAACATTAGAGGCCAGCGTCGTCGACCAAATAACGTTCGGCGAGCGTCTCGGCAAGCCGACTCGTGTGCTCCACGATCTCCCCCTGGATGACGTCAAGCAAACCTGCATGCCATGCGGTGATCAATTCGACGAAGCCACCAACGGCCACCAGTGTGTCCATCCGAAGGGCGGTTTCATCGGCTTCCGGCCTCAGGTGTGGCTCACTGGCTGCGATCACCAGGTGTGTCGCCTCCTGCAGTGCGACAGCGCGCCGATCCTGAAGCGGGGAACTGCCCACGTGTTGAGCCAGTAGAATCTTCGCCCTGCCCGGATCCTCTGCAATCCGGTCGACCACCGCGGCGATGGTCACGCGGATGGTCTCCATCGGCGGCTGCCCGATGCGTTCTGCGAGCGTCGCAGAAACCTCACCGAGCATCTCGTTGCGCACGCCGTCCCATGCAGCGACAAGTAACTCGTCGCGGGTCTTGAAGTCTTCGTAGAAGTAACGGTCGTTCAGGCCGGTTTTGGCGCACACTCCTCTCATCGTGACTGCTGCCCAACCGCTTTCACTCCAGATTTCCGTCGCGGCATCAATGAGGCGCTGACGGCGCTCCGCCCGGCGTTCAGCACCGGTACGCCCGCCCCATCTCTTCGACCGCGTCCGCACATGTCCATCTTGGCAAACCACAGTAGGTCGCAACACTTTGGTAGCATCCGCCCCCAATGGGGGCGCGTGCCACCATAGGACTCCGCGGAGGGCAGCGATTGACGATCAGAACGCTCAAACTTCGAGTTCTCAGAGACGTGGCAGCGGCTGTCGTCATTCCCGCCCCCAGCAGTGATCGTGCGGCACTGGCGACGGTGGCGGTAGGAGGCGCCCTGCACGCCGTGCAGGTATTCGCGGCCGACTGGCCCGCCGCAATCCCGTAGGGAGTCGACTCATGACGCTCTTGAGCGAGGCCCCCACCGGTCGCCGTCACCACTTGCACTACGTGCGGTAGCGTACCGATACCGGCAGTATCGCTACCAGTGGAGGCCAAGTGACCGACGGCAGTGCAGATGCCCCAAGCCAGGCCAAGCGGCCTGGTCGGCGCGCCAACGGATCCACCGATCCGGCCGACACTCGCGAGTACAGCGAACGGTTGGCGACCCTGGCCCGGTTCACCCTCCGACACAAAGCGCTCGTCATCGGGGTATGGCTAGGCGCCGCGGTGGTTCTCGCGCTGCTGTTCCCACAGCTGGAAACCGTGGTGCGCCAACAGTCGGTGGACCTCATTCCTCGCGACGCCCCGTCCTTGCAGACGGTTGACCGCATGAGCGCCGCGTTCGGCGAAGAAGGCTCGAAAACCATGGTGTTCGTCGCCATGGAAGACCCCACTGGCTTGACTCCAACTGCACGGCAGCGCTACGGCGAACTCGTGCGCCGGTTGCAGGCCGAGGGCGACCACGTCCTGCTGGTGCAGGACCTGCTGGCCGATCCGATTACCGAAGCTCAGGCAGTCAGCGCCGACCGCAAAGCCTGGTATCTGCCCGTCGGTGTCACCGGCACCCTCGGAGACCCCACGGCAGCCGAATCCTTGAACGCGGTGCGCGACATCGCCGCGGAGGTGTTCACCGGATCGACCACGACCGTCCAAGTGACGGGACCACCGGCGACCTTCAGCGACATGATCGCCTCCGCCGAGCACGACCTGCTGTTGATCTCGATCGCTACCGCCGGCGTGATCGCCCTGATCTTGCTGATCGTCTACCGGTCAGTGTTCACCGCGCTGTTGCCACTGCTGGTAATCGGGTTGAGCCTGGCGGTTGGGCGCGGCGTGCTATCCGCCCTCGGCGAGATGGGCATGCCGGTCTCCCAGTTCACCGTCGCATTCATGACGGCGATCCTGCTCGGCGCCGGAACTGATTACACAGTTTTTCTGATCAGCCGGTACCACGAGCAGCGCCGCGCCCAAGTACCCGCCGATCAGGCGATCATCCACGCCACCGCCAGCATCGGGCGCGTCATCCTGGCGTCCGCCGCCACCGTGGCACTCGCGTTCTTGGCCATGGTCTTCGCGCGGCTCAGCGTCTTCGCCGCCCTGGGCCCCGCGTGCGCCATCGCCGTGCTGTTCGGATTTCTGGCGACCGTCACCCTGCTGCCACCCGTGCTGTCGCTAGCCGCCAAACGCGGCATCGGTGAACCCAAATCCGATCGCACCCGCCGCTACTGGAACAGCGTCGCCGTCGCCGTGGTCCGCCGTCCGGTGCCACTGCTGATCGTCAGCCTGGCCATCCTGCTCGCCCTATCGGCAGCCGCTGCGACCATCAAAATCAGCTACGACGACCGCAAGGGACAACCAGACACCACGGCCAGCAACCAGGGCTACCAACTTCTGGACCGCCACTTCCGCAAGGACGTCGTCATCAGCGAGTTCCTCGTCGTAGAGAACCCGACCGACATGCGGACCGGGAGGGGGCTGGCCGATCTCGACGAGATGGCCTCTCGCGTCTCCCAGATCCCCGGCGTCACCAGGGTGTCCGGAGTCACCCGCCCCACCGGGGAGCGCCTCGACCAAGCAGAACTGGCCTGGCAGAACGGCCAGATCGGCGACAAAATGGCCGGCGCGGTCGCCGAGGGCAACTCACGCAAAGACGACCTCGCCAAACTCACAGGCGGCGCCGACCAGCTCGCCGACGGCCTCGCCCAACTCGATGGCACGGTGCGCACCGCCCTCGCGCCACTGGCCGGAATCCTCACCCAAGCTCAATCCGCGGGAACTCAGGTCAACCAGTTCCGCCCGCTGCTGCAACAACTTTCCGCCACCGCCCCCGCCGTCGACCAAGCCATCCAATCCGGCCCAGGACTGCGACCGCTGGCCAACCAGGCGCAGAACGCGATCACCCAGCTCGATCCACTCGTGGGCGCGCTCAACACCTCACCGTGGTGTGCCGCCACCCCGCAGTGCGCCCAAATTCGTGACCAGGTGAAGATTTTGGTCAGCCTGCGCGACAGCGGATTCTTCGACCAGATCGCCGACCTCGGGGACCGCTACGATCCCGCGACCAATGCCACCGTTGGTGGCACCCTCGCCAACGTCCAGAACGCAGTCGCCTCGCTGGACAAGGCATTCGGAGCCCTGGGTGATCCCGACGACCTGGCCACCAACCTCCGCCGACTACAGGAGGGAATCGGACAGCTGGCCTCCGGCGCTCAAGCACTCGCGACCGGTGTCCGCACCCTCGCCGACAGCAACATCGAAATGCTGTCCGGTATGAGCCAGATCGCCACCCAACTACAGAATTCCTCACGCGCAGCGGCGGACTCCGACTCCTCGAGCGGTTTCTACTTGCCCGCTAATGCATTCGAGAACCGGCAATTCACCGATGTTGCCAAGCAATTCCTCTCACCGGACGGCAAGACCGCGCGGTTCATGATCGAAAGCAGCCACGACCCTTACAGCGTCGAAGCCATGGAGCTCGCCAGCCGCATCACCGACACCGCCAACACCGCACGACCCAACACGTCGCTCGCCGACGCCACCGTATCCGTCGCCGGCTTCCCCGCCGTCAACTCCGATATCCAACGATTCCTATGGGCCGACTTCGCACAACTGGCCGTCGCCACCATAATCATCGTCGGCGTCATCCTGGTCCTACTGCTGCGCGCACTCCTGGCGCCGCTCTACCTCTTAGGCACCGTCGTGCTCAACTACCTCGCCTCGCTCGGCATCGGCGTTGTGGTATTCCAATGGGGACTGGGCTACGAAATCGCTTGGCCCGTACCATTACTGGCATTCATCATCCTCGTCGCCGTCGGCGCCGACTACAACATGCTGCTCGTCTCACGGCTCCGCGAAGAATCCGGGACCAACATCCGCGTCGGCGTCCTGCGCACCGTGGCAAACACCGGAGCCGTCATCACCTCAGCTGGTCTGATATTCGCCGCCAGCATGTTCGGCCTCATGGTCGGCTCAGTCGCCATCATGATCCAAGCCGGCCTCATCATCGGCTTCGGATTGCTGCTCGATACCTTCCTCGTGCGCACCCTCACCGTGCCCGCCATCGCCACACTGTTACGCGAAGCCAGCTGGTGGCCCACCAAAGCAACGCGGACCCCAGTAGCTGACACCGCCCCGCAGAAATAAATGAGCCACGCACTACTAGTGGAAGCGAGGAATGCGAGGGTCATTCGCAGCCGTGATCTTTGGTTGCGGATCCGTCGTGATCTGGCGTTGCAAGCCCGTCGAGGTAAGCGCCCATGAACTGCTGCAGCTTTGCGTTCAGGCGCCGCGGATAACCGACTGGATCGTCTTGGTAGCCATCCTGTATAGGGTCTGACCAACAATTCCATGCCAGCGATCCGCGCCAGCACGCCGACGAATGCTCAGTATTCTAGAGCCGCGAGGACACCGTCACACTGGAATATTCGGTCGTACCGACCCGAAGTCCTTTGCCGGAGTATTCCTTTATCCACCAGCTTGGTGATGGCGGTGTTCGCAGCTTGGTAGGACACGCCGTGGAGCGCTGCCGCGGCCGATGCCGTGATCATGGGGTAACCGATCAGGTCGTCGGCGATCCGGAGCGACACCCCTTTGGCTCCGCGCAAAATCGCCTGAAACTCCTCGCGGAGTGCCAGGAGCTTGCCCATTCGGTCGACGACTTCGAGGGCCTCGGCATGGATGGCCGCGGAAATGAAGCACACCCAGCTGTCCCATCCACCGGTCTGCGAGACACGAAGCAATCCGTCCTGATATTCCGTACGATGCTGCTCCAACCACGGTGAGATGTTCAGGACCGGAAAGTGGAGTTCACCAGCACTCATCAACTGCAGCGCCATAACGAGCCGGCCCAGCCTGCCGTTGCCATCATGGAACGGGTGAAGCGTCTCGAACTGGTAGTGTGCCACCGCAACTCGGATAATAGTCGGTATCGCACTGGGCTCACGAATCCAGTCCTGCCACAGCCGTAGGCCGTCGAGTAGCCGGTGATCGGCCGGTGGCGGCACAAAACGAGCCGACATGACACGCCGATTGCCGAGACCGATGAAAACCTGCGTGGTGCGGACGCTGCCCGCGTGTGCGGCATCGCTGGAGGTTCCGCGCAACAGTTCGCGCTGCAAGTCCTCGAGCATCCGAACCGATATCGGTTGCCCTTCGGCCACCAGTTCGTACGCCCGCTCAGCTGCGGTGACGTAGTTCCTGACCTCACTGACCGAACTGGTGAGCTCCTCAGCTTCGAGAAAGTCTGCTTCGAAAACATCCGCCAAGAACGCGTAGGTGCCCTCCAGCGCGGAGGTACTTACCGCTTCCCGACGAGTGGCCGGCCGAGCGAGCAGGCTCGGGTTCGGCAGCAATGAAGACGCTTGGTCGGCACGTGCCATTGCCGCCGCAGCGTCGATGACCGCTGCATAAGTCTCGGCTTCCAGCTCGAGGCTCGGCGGAAGGGGGTCCGGCGCGTAGGCGACGTATTCGTACTCTTCACCCAGTCGAGGGTCATGGCCCCTGATCGGCACTAGCTGTCCGATCGGGCTGTCACGGAGCGCCTCGATGTCCACCGCTTCCACCTCGACTCGCCAAGCTTGAATTCCAGAACTGTAATTTCAAGGTTAGCGCGTCAACCTTGAAAACCGACGCCCTGATTTCAAGGTTCCCGCTCTCGGTAGATCAGAAGGCGGCCTTGACCACCAAGGTGCCCCAGTCCGCAGTCAGTCCGCAGTAGATTTTCGCACCGCCTGCGCACCCCAACCGTCCCAATGCAGCTGACCTGGCAGAACTCGCTCCGGCCAACGAACCCAACGTCATCAAAACCCCAGGTGGCGTGGTTCGGGACGAAGAGGTCGCAGGTTCAAATCCTGTCACCCCGACAGCTTTTCCGCAGGTAGAGGGCTCTGACTGGTCAATCCGGTCGGGGTCCTACTCAACGCAGCATTCAACGAAGGCCGTCATGTCCGAGGATCAGAACACCGACGTTCCACCGAATCACCTCTCCATCGATCCGCGCAGCGCCTTCTACAGCGAAGAGGCGCTCCTCCGCGGCGTGGGTGTTCGCTTCAACGGCGTCGAGAAAACCAATGTGCACGAATACAACGTGGCCGAGGGGTGGGTGCGGTTGGACGTCCCCACCGCCAAGGATCGCCGCGGAAATCCGATGGTCGTCAAAGTCAGCGGGACGGTTGAACCTTATTTCCGCCTAGCGGAGTAGGGGTTTCAGCCGCCGCGAACGGGCCGTTCTCACAGCACGATGTGCAGCCGCCATTGGCGCAGCAGCGGTTCGACCATCACGAAGTAGGTGATGTTGTCGTCGTCTTCGGGTCCGCCCTTCAGGATCCCGGCCGCGCTGACGGAGCCGTCCGGGTTCGTCACGAATCCCGGGCTGCCGCTGTCACCTTCGATGCTGTACAGATCCGTCACCACCACGTTGCCCGCGACCTCGGTCACGACGCCACACGTCTCACCGGTCTGCGAACCCACCTTGCAGAACGGCATGCCGACCTGAATCTGGTCGGGCCGCAACACATCCCGGATATGATACCGCCCGTCGACACCGCCGTTGGGCGCGGGAGTTCCCGGGCGCAGCCGGATGATGGCCGCGTCGCGGTCGTCGCCGTTGTTCTCGCTGGCGAAGATCGGGCCCAGCGGTGCGGCTGCGGCGTCGGTCCACTCCGAACCGTCACCGGCATCGCAGTGCCCGCTGGTCAACAGGTAGTAGTCACCGAAGCGGTCCTGGACGGCGAAGCCGGCGGTACAGACGCTGCTGTCGTCGCCGACCTCCATGCCGGCCGTCGGGCTGGCCGGCGCCGGTCCGGCGGACACCACGCCGGCGCCTGCGAGCGCGGCGGCGAGCAGGGCGGGTATCCACGCCCACCGGGTGGCCATGTCGGGAGCCGCCAGGCGTCGAACCTCGCGCGAAACTGGATCCACCCGGCGATGTTAGCCGTGTGGGTTGGCCGGACCGGCGCCCCGGCTCACCGAGGCCGGGTCCGGGTCGACTCGCCGCTCAACGCCCGGGCGGTGTTGACCAGGCCCACCATCGAAAAAGCCTGGGGCGTATTGCCGACCTGCCGGCCGGCGAGGGTGTCGTACTCCTCGCTGAGCAGCCCGACGTCGTTGCGCAGGCCCAGCAGCCGCTCGAACAGTTCGCGGGCCTCGTCGCGGCGGCCGATCCCGTGCAGCGCGTCGGCCAGCCAGAAGGTGCACACCAGAAACGCGCCCTCGGCGCCGGGCAGGCCGTCCACGGCTCCCTCGTCGGTCTGGTAGCGCTTGAGGAAGCCGTCACAAGACAGCTCACGCTGCACCGCGTCGACCGTGCCCACCACCCGCGGGTCGTCCCACGGCAGGAAACCCACCCGCGGAATCAGCAGCAACGCCGAGTCCAGATCGGCCGACCCGTAGGACTGGGTGAACGTGCCCCGCTCGACGTCGAAGCCGTGCTCGCAGACGTCGGCGTGGATGGCATCGGCCAGCGCCCGCCACTTCTCGACCGGCCCTTGGCGGCCGTGGACCTGCACGGCGTGGACCGCGCGGTCCACTCCCGCCCAGGCCATCACCTTGGAATGGACGAAATGCCGTTGTGGGCCACGGACTTCCCACAGGCCGGCGTCGGCGGAGTTCCAATGGCCCTCAAGGAAGTCCAGCAGCGCACGCTGAATGTCCCAGGCGGTGTCCTCGCACTCCAGCCCGGAATCCAGCGCGAGGTTCAGCCCGTCGAGCACCTCACCCCAGACGTCGAGCTGGAACTGTCCTGCCGCCTCGTTGCCGATCCGCACCGGCGCCGAACCCTCGTACCCTGGCAGCCAATCGAGCGTCTGCTCCGGCAGCCGGCGGGTACCGTCGAGGCCGTACATGATCTGTAGTTTGGCCGGGTCGCCGGCCACCGCACGCACCAGCCACTCCCGCCAGGCCTTGGCCTCGTCGACGTAACCGGTCCCGATCAGCGCCTGCAGGGTGAAGGTGGCATCACGAAGCCAGCAATATCGATAGTCCCAATTACGTATGCCCCCAATGTATTCCGGAAGTGATGTGGTGGCAGCTGCGACGATCCCGCCGGTTGGGGCGTAGGTGAGCGCCTTGAGGGTGATCACCGCCCGGCGCACAGCGTCATCCCACTGTCCCCGATAGCTGCACTGGTCGATCCAGTTGCGCCAGAACGACTCGGTCTTCGCCAGCGCGCGCTGCGCTTCGGCACGTACGGCATCCGGCAGCAGATGCGACGGCGTGTGGGTGAGAACGAAGGGCACCTTTTCGCCGGCGGACACCTCGAACTCACCGACCGTCGTCATGTTCTCGCCCCGGATCTCGAGCGGAGTGGTCAGACACACCGTGTCCGGGCCGGCGACCGCGATCAGCCCGTAGTCACTGCGGCGTATCCAGGGCACCACATTGCCGTAGTCGAACCGGATCACCAGATCCATCCGCATCGACACCCGCCCGGAAATCCCTTCGACGATTCGGACGACGTCGGCGGCCTTACCGCGCGGCGGCATGAAGTCGGTGATCCGCACGGTGCCGGCCGGGGTGTCCCACTCGCTGTCGACGATCAGGGTGTCGCCGCGGTAGCCGCGCCGGGTGGCCGGCCCGCCGCCGGCCGGGGCGATGCGCCAGAACCCGGCGGATTCGTCGTGCAGCAGCGCGGCGAAACACGCCGGGGAGTCGAACCGGGGCAGGCACAGCCAGTCGATGCTGCCGTCGCGACCCAGCAGCGCCGCAGTATGCAGGTCACCGAGTAGCGCGTAGTCCTCGATGCGTGCCATCAGCCCAGAATTACAGGCGTTCCCTGACCGCCGCTGACAGCCGCGCCCCATCGGCCTTGCCCGCGGCGATCACGGTGGCGGCCTTCATCACCTGGCCCATCTGCTTCATGTGCGGCCGCTCGCCGATGTCTTCGGCGACCTGGGCGATCGCGGTGTCGACGACGTCCGCCAGTTCCGCCTCGGTGAGCGGCGCCGGCAGGTACTCATCGATGATCCGCGCCTCGGCGTGCTCCTCGGCGGCGAGCACACCGCGGCCGTTCTCGGTGTAGATCGCGGCCGCCTCGGCACGCTTTCGGGCCTCACGCGCCAGCACCTTGAGCACGTCCTCGTCCGTCAGCTCGCGGGCCTGCTTGCCGGAGACCTCCTCGGTTTGGATCGCGGCCAGCAGCATCCGCAAGGTCGCGGTGCGCATCTTGTCCTGTGCCTTCATCGCCGCGGTCAGGTCGGCCCGCAACTGCGATTTGAGTTCCGCCATGCCACATAACGCTACGCTCGGCCATATGGTGAATCCGCCACCGCCCGGCTACGGACCCCCGCCGCCCGGTTACTACGGGCCGCCCCCGGGCTACCCGGGTTATCCGCCACCCGGCTACGGCCCCCCACCCGGCTACTACGGGCCCCCGCCCGGCTATTTCGGCCCGCCCCCCGGTTACCCGCAGCCCGAACTCAAGCCTGGGGTGATCCCGCTGCGCCCGCTGAGCCTGACCGAGCTCTACAACGGGGCGGTCGGCTACATCCGGGCCAACCCCAAGGTGGTGCTCGGCCTGACCGCGATCGTGGTGGTGACCACCCAGATCCTCAACGGGTTCGCCCAGGTCGGCCTGTTGTCGGCCCTCGGCCCGTCGCACGCGTCGACGGAGCTGACATTCGGTGATGTCGTGCCGTGGCTGACCGCGATCACCGGCGCCGGCCTGGTGACCGCACTGGGCACGATCGTGCTGACCGGCATGCTCACCGCCGTCGTCGGGCGCGCGGTGTTCGGGTCACCGATCACCATCGGCGAGGCCTGGGCGATCGTACGGACCCGGTTCGCGGCACTGATCGGCGTGGCCGCCCTGTTCGGTGTGGCCGCGATGTTGTTGTTGGCGGTGGTGGTCGCGGCGATCGTCTCCGCCGGGGCGACCGCCGGAGCGGGCGCCGCCGTGCTGATCGGTCTGCCGCTGATGCTGGGGCTGATCGGGGCACTGGGGTTCGGCTACGCGGCGCTGATCTTCGCGCCGGCGGTGATCGTGCTGGAACGTCAACCGGTGTTCGAGGCGATCCGCCGTTCATATGCCTTGGTGCGCAACAGCTTCTGGCGGGTGGTGGGCATCATGGCCCTGACCGCGCTGATCGCTTCGGTGGTCAGCAGCGCGGTGGCGTTCCCGTTCGACATCTTCGGCATGATCTTCACCCACGGCGCCGACGCCACGTCCGGCCTCGCGCAGCTGAGCGTATTCGGCCGGGTCGGTGCGACGATCGGCCAGATCATCGTGCTGCCGTTCAGCGCCGGCGTGGCGGTGCTGCTCTACACCGACCGCCGCATCCGGGCCGAGGCGTTCGACCTGGTGCTGCGAACCGGCGCGATGGGCGGGCCGTACCCCGGGTCGACGGACGGCCTGTGGCTGACTCGTAGGTGACGGCAGCGTCGTGGCAGGCGTCGACATCGACAGCGAAACCGCTCGCGAGGCCGCGGAACGCGAACTGAGCAAACCGATCTACCCGCGGCCGTCGCCCAAGCAACAGTTCCTCGACTACATCGAGACCTTGGTGCGACGGCTGGTGCTCAAAGGAACCGAACTGCCCGGCGGTTGGTTCACGATCAGCCTGCTGTTGATCCTGCTCGTAGTGGCGGTGCTGGTCGCCGTGCGGATCGCCCGGCGCACCCTGCGTGACGGCCGCCCGGATCGACCGGTGTTCGGTACCGCCCGGCTCAGTGCCGCCGAACACCGCGCGACCGCACTGCGCTGCGCGGCTGCCGGGGATTGGGCGCAGGCCATCCGGCACCGGCTGCGGGCGGTGGCCCGCGAACTCGAAGAGACCTCGATGATCGCGGCCGCCCCGGCGCGGACGGCCACCGAACTGAGTCGCGACGCCGGCGCGGTCCTTCCCGATCTGGCGAGTGAATTATCTGGTGCCGCTGAGATATTCAACGACGTCAACTACGGCGAGCTGCCGGCCACCGCGGACGGCTACCGGATGATCGCCGAGCTCGACGAGCAGGTGCGCGGCGCGGCGCAACGGCGGCAACTCCGGTGACGGCGACCCGGCGGACGTGGCTGTGGGTCGCCGCGGCGCTGGCGGCGATCGTCGCGGCGGCCGCCGTGGGCACGTATCTGACCAGCCCCCGGCCGGGCGGCCGGATGGATCCGCACGCCACCGGACCCGACGGCGCACACGCGCTGGTGACACTGCTGCGCGACCGCGGTGTTGACGTGGTGGTGGCCGGCTCCGTCGCCGATGTCGAACGGCAGGCTCGCCCGGACACCCTGGTGCTGGTCGCCGAAACCATGCGCATCACCGACGAAGAACTGTTGGAGCGGTTGGCGAAGGTGCCCGGCGATCGGCTGTTGATCGCACCCAACCCCCGGGCGCGCGACGCGCTTGCGCCGGCGATCCAGGCCGGCCCGATGCGGGCTTTCACCGCCGAGCCCGACTGCCGGATGCGCGCGGCGGAACGCGCCGGGACAGTCGATCTGCGTTCCACCGCAACCTATGTCGGCAAACAGGGTGAGGCGGTGCGCAGTTGCTACGCCGGTGCGCTGGTGCGCTTCCACCGCGGCGATCAGACCGTCACGGTGGTCGGCAGCGAATCCTTCATGACCAACGCGGACCTGGCTCGCGAGGGCAATGCCGCACTGGCATTGAACCTTGCGGGCGCACGGGATCGCCTCATCTGGTACGCGCCGCAACACGTCGAAGGTGGAAAACACGCAGCGGCAAAGATTTCCGATCTGATTCCGAACGGCGTGCGTTGGCTGTTCTGGCAGTTGTGCGTCGCGCTGACGCTGGCGGCCGTGTGGAAGGGACGCCGGATCGGACCCCTGGTCGCCGAGCGACTGCCGGTGGTGGTGCGCGCCTCTGAGACCGTTGAGGGACTCGGTCGGCTCTATCGTTCGCGGCGGGCCCGCGATCGGGCCGCCCTCGCGCTGCGCACCGCGACCCTGCATCGGCTCGCCCCCCGACTGGGAATGGGACCCGCACCGGATCCCGGAGCACTGATCGCAACGGTCACTGGGCGCATCGGTGGAAACCCGGACCTGCTGTGGCACACCCTGTTCGGACCCGCACCGGACTCCGACGACGCCCTGGTCTCTCTTGCCCGCACACTCGACGACATCGAAAGGCAGGTCACCACCTCGTGACACAGAATCCCCAGGAGAATCCGGCGGCCACCGCAGCGCGCGAAGCCCTGCTGGCGGTGCGCAGCGAAGTCGCCAAAGTGGTGGTCGGCCAGGACGCGGTGGTCAGCGGGCTGATGATCGCCCTATTGTGTCGCGGCCATGTGCTGCTCGAAGGTGTTCCGGGCGTGGCCAAGACACTGTTGGTCCGCACGTTGGGCGCGGCATTGCGCCTGGACTTCAAACGCATCCAGTTCACCCCCGACCTGATGCCGGGCGACATCACCGGCTCGCTGGTCTATGACACGCACACCGCGGCGTTCGCCTTCCGGCCCGGCCCGGTCTTCACCAACCTGCTGCTGGCCGACGAGATCAACCGCACACCGCCGAAAACCCAAGCGGCGCTGCTGGAAGCGATGGAGGAGCGCCAGGTCAGCGTGGACGGTTCCGCCAAGCCGCTGCCCGACCCGTTCATCGTGGCGGCCACCGCGAACCCGATCGAGTACGAGGGCACTTACCGGTTGCCGGAGGCCCAACTCGATCGTTTCCTGCTGAAACTGAATGTGCCGCTGCCGGCGCGCGAAGCAGAGATCGACATCCTGGCCCGGCACGCCCGCGGCTTCGACCCGCACGACCTTTCCACGGTCAGCGCGGTGGCCGGTGCCGCGGACCTGGCTGCGGGACGCGACGCGGTGCGCCAGGTGCTGGTGGCCGACCAGGTGCTGGGCTACATCGTCGACGTGGTGGCGGCCACCCGGCACTCCCCCGCACTGCAACTGGGTGTGTCACCGCGCGGGGCGACCGCGCTGCTGGCCACCTCGCGGTCGTGGGCGTGGCTGTCCGGGCGCAACTACGTCACCCCCGACGACGTCAAGGCGATGGCCCGCTCCACACTGCGACACCGGGTGATGCTGCGCCCGGAGGCCGAGCTGGAGGGCGCCAGCACCGACGGTGTGCTCGACGGCATCCTGGCGTCGGTTCCGGTGCCGCGCTGGTGATCCTGACCGGACGCACCGCGCTGATCGCACTGATCTGCGCCCTGCCCGTGGCGCTGGCACCGTGGCCGGCGACCGCGTTCGCGGTGCTGCTGGCCGGGCTGGCGGTCGCGGTGGTGCTCGATGTGGCACTGGCCGCCGATCCGCGCGGGTTGCGCATCAACCGCTCGGTGGACACCTCCGTTCGGCTCGGCCAGTCGGTGCCGACCACCCTGTCGATCGTCAACGGCAGCCGCCGGTTTCGGGGCCGGCTGCGGGACGCGTGGCCGCCCAGTGCGTGCGCGGTGCCGCGCGAGCACCCGCTGGAGCTGGCGGCGCAGCGCGAGCACCGGGTGGTGACCGAGCTGCGGCCAACCCGGCGCGGTGATCAGCAGGCCGCCCGGGTCACCGTGCGCTCGATCGGGCCGCTGGGCCTGGCCGGGCGGCAACGATCCCGGACCGTGCCCGGTCAGATCCGGGTCCTGCCGCCGTTCCTGTCGCGCCGGCACCTGCCGGCCCGGTTGGCCAGGCTGCGCGAGATCGACGGGAACCTGCCGGCGCTGGTGCGCGGTCAGGGCAGTGAGTTCGACTCGCTGCGCGAATACGTGCCCGGCGACGACGTCCGCTCGATCGACTGGCGGGCCACCGCCCGGCGCTCCGAGGTGGTGGTGCGTACCTGGCGGCCCGAACGCGACCGGCGGGTGGTGATCGTGCTGGACACCGGCCGGACCGCGGCGGGCCGGATCGGCGTCGACCCGACGTCGCGCGACCCGGCGGGCTGGCCCCGGCTGGACTGGTCGATGGATGCGGCATTGTTGTTGGCGGCGTTGGCGATCCGCGCCGGCGATCACGTGGACCTGCTGGCCCACGACTCTGTGACCCGGGCTAGCGTGTTCGGCGCGTCGCGGACCCGTCTGTTCGCCCAGCTGGTGGAGGCGATGGCGCCGCTGCAGCCGGCACTGATCGAGTCCGACGCCGCGGCGATGCTGGCCACCCTGTCCCGGCGGGCGCGCCGCGATCATCTGGTGGTGCTACTGACCGATCTGAACGCCTCCGCACTGGAGGAGGGCCTGCTGCCGTTGCTGCCGAAGCTGACCGCCGAGCACCAGGTGATTCTGGCCGCGGTGGCCGATCCGCGGGTGCAGGCGTTGGCGCAGGGTCGCTCCGATGCCGCCGCGGTGTATGACGCGGGTGCCGCGGAACGCGCCAATAATCAGCGTCAGGCGATCGCGGGCCGGTTGCGCCGCGCCGGCGTGGAGGTGATCGACGCTCCGCCGGAGGAGTTGGCGCCGGCATTGGCCGATGCCTATCTGGCGATGAAGGCCGCCGGGCGGCTGTGACTTCTCCCCCGCCGAGCGTGGAGAATTGTCCGGCATTTCCCCAGGTCGGGGTGGATCATTCTGCACGCTCGGCAAAGGTGCGCGGGCGCGGGCGGGCGGCTGTGACCGGCTTTAGCTTGTAGGCACCACGTCGGGGGCGCTGTCGATGTCACCGGTCTCGTCGGCGGCGACGGCCCGGCGGCCGAAATGCACCACGTAGGCCAGAAACCCTGCCTCAGCGATGATCCCGATCCCGATCCGCAACCAGGTCGGCAACCCCGACGGGGTCACCAGCGCCTCGACCAGGCCTGCCACGGCCAACACCACCACCAGTCCGACCGCGACCGCGACCACGGCGCGGCCCTGCTCGGCGAGCACCTGACCGCGCGGCCGGTCGCCCGGCGCGATCACCATCCAGCCCAGCCGCATGCCCACCGCACCGGCCAGGAACACCGCCGTCAGCTCCAGCAGACCGTGCGGGACAAGCAGTCCGAGCATGAACGCGCCGCGGCCGGCGTCGAACATCAGACCGAGCCCCACCCCGAGGTTGACGGCGTTGGACAGCAGCATCAGCGGGATCGGCAGGCCGAGCAGCACCGCGGACGCGATCGCGCGGGCCGCGACCCAGGCGTTGTTCACCCAGACCTGCAGCGCGAACGACCCGGCGGGATGCGCGCTGTAGTACGCCTCGAAGTCATGGTCGACCAACCGGTCGATCTCGGCGGGCGTGCCGATCACCGCCTGCACGTCGGGACTGCCGGCCACCCAACAGGCGATCACCGCCGCGACCGCCAGGAACACCACGGCGGTACCCAGCCACCATCGCCACGCCCGGTAGGCCACCACCGGGAACGACACCGTCGCAAAGCGGACGAACTCCGAGGCCAGCGGGGCGTGCGCCCCGGTGACGGCGGCGCGCGAACGAGCCACCAGGCTGGACAGCCGACCGATCAGCGCAGGGTCCGAGGACGACGATCGCACCACCGACAGGTGAGTGGAGACCCGCTGGTAGAGATCGGCAAGCTCGTCGACCTCGGCACCGGTCAGCCGGCGACGGTTCTTGACCAGTGACTCCAGTCGATTCCAGGCCGGGCGATGGGTCAGCACGAAGGCGTCGACATCCACGTCGCCGAGCGTAGCGGCGATCGCCAGCGCGACGAAGTCGGGCGCAGCGGGTCGACGCCATCAGCTCAGCGGCGATCGCCAGCGCGACGAAGTCGGGCGCAGCGGGTCGACGCCATCAGGCACAGCGGCGACTACCGTCGGCACCATGCCCAACCATGAGCTGGTGACCGGCGACGCCGTCGTCCTCGACATCGCGATCGCACAGCTGCCGGCGCGCGCGGTCAGCGCACTGATCGACATCGCGGTGGTGGGGGTGGCCTACATCGCCACGATGGTGCTGTGGGCGATGACCCTGGGCCACTTCGATGACTCCCTCACCGGCGCGATCGCGATCATCTTCGCGGTGCTGCTGCTGGTCGGCTATCCGGTCGCCATGGAGGCCACCACCCGCGGCCGTTCGCTGGGAAAGATGGCAATGGGGCTGCGAGTGGTCTCTGACGACGGTGGCCCGGAACGATTCCGCCAGGCCCTGGTTCGGGCGCTGGCCGCGGTGGTGGAGATCTGGACGCTGACCGGCAGCCCCGCGGTGATCTGCAGCCTGCTGTCGCCACGCGGTAAGCGGCTGGGGGACATCTTCGCCGGCACGGTGGTGATCAGCGAGCGTGGACCCGCCCTCGCGCCGCCGCCGCAGATGCCGCCGGGGCTGGCCTGGTGGGCATCGGCATTGCAACTGTCTGGCCTGCGCGCCGAATCCGCTGAGGTGGCAAGGCAATTCCTGAGCCGCGCGGCGCAGCTCGACCCGCACACCCGCCAGATGATGGCCTACCGGATCTCCGGCGAGGTGCTGGCGCATGTCTCGCCGCCGCCTCCGCCGGATGCCCCACCGGAGCTGGTGCTGGCCGCGGTACTCGCCGAGCGGCACCGACGTGAGCTGGCCCGGCTACAGACCAGAGATCCGTATAACCCCGGCCCGCCCATTGCGTATCGATAGTTCTCGATATATCGTCAACGTATCGGTAACGACGTGCGTTGCTGTTTTCGAGAACGAGAGGTACCCCATGAACACCCCCTTTACAGAGCACCCCGGACATCCCGGCGGTTTCGGATTCGGCCCGGCACGCCGGCAGGCCCGGCGCGAGTTCCGCCGGCAGTTGCGCGATCACGCGGTCGGCGAACACTGCGCCCCCTTCGGCTTCGGTCCGGGATCCGGTCCCGACTTCCGGCATGGTTTCGGCCCCGGCTTCGGCCCGGGTTTCGGCCCCGACTTCGGCGGTCCCGGTTTCGGATTCGGCCCGGGCGGCCACCGCGGCCATCGGCGGGGCAATCGCAGCAGACGCGGTGACGTGCGGCTGGGCATCCTGGCGCTGCTGAACGAGCGCCCGATGCACGGCTACGAGATCATCCACCAGATCGCCGAGCGCAGCCAGGGGCTGTGGCGGCCCAGCCCCGGATCGGTCTACCCGACCCTGCAGATGCTGGTCGACGAGGGATTGATCACCGGCAGCGAAACCGACGGCAAGAAACGTCTTTTCGATCTGACCGAGGACGGTCGCACGGCCGCCCAGGAGATCGAGGTCCCGCCCTGGGAGACGATCGCCGACGGCGCCGACCCCGGACAGGTCAGTCTGCGCGCCGCGATCGGCCAACTGTTCGGCGCGGTGGCCCAAGCCGGTCAGGCCGCCACCCCGGAGCAGCAACAGCGCGTCGTCGACATCGTCAACCGTGCCCGCAAGGAGATCTACGGCATTCTCGGCGAAACCGACTAGTGCGATTTCGGCGCGATAACGCCCGTTCAGCGGCGATTATCGCGCCGAAATCGCCGGTAACGGTCAGCAGTTCCGTAGCACCCGTCGCATCGCGGTCTTCTCGTTGGACGAAACCCACAGTCCGTAAACGGTTTTGACCTCGACCTGACGGGCGACGAAATCGCATTCGAACGCGGCGTTCGCCGGCAGCCAGCCGGCGGCGTCACGGAAGGCCTTGTCGAAGTTGGCCTGTGCGCCGGTGGCCAGCAGGTTGCGTGGATCGTTAGCGAAGTCACGACGGCGGGCGTCGTCCCAGGATTGCGCGCCCTTGTACCAGGCGTCAGCCAGCGCCACCACGTGATCAACCTGCACCGTCTCGGAAGTCTCTGGGCCACGGACGAATTCGATGGTCTCACCGGAGTACGGGTCGTGCAGGACGCCGCGCTGCACCAGGCAGGTTCCTCGGCGCAGTTCGACCTGCGTGAGGTCTCGACGCAGGATGTCGTCGCGGGTGTTGCACCCGTTGTGGCCGAACTCGACGTCGACGTCGTCGCTCCAGCGTTCACCGAACCGGTACCGCTTGAAGTCCTGCAGGCGATCCCATCCCTTGACCGGCAGCGCGTCGAGCTTGCGGCGGGCGGCGTCGTAACCCGGGTCCAGCGGCGCGGTCGGAGTCCAGGCTGGAGTTGGGCCTTCGGATCGCTGGGGCCGGTTATTCCACCAGGCCCAGCCGAGGAACGCCGCAACGATCAGCACGATCACCCCGGAGCCCCGCAGCGATCGCATTCAGGGCAGCTCGACCCAGTCCAGGGTGCGCTGCACTGCTTTTCGCCATCCGGCATGACCTGCGGCGCGCTGGTCATCGGACCAGTTCGGCGTCCAGCGCTTGTGTTCCCGCCAGTTGGCGCGGAGGTCCTCGGGGTCCTTCCAGAACCCGACGCCCAGCCCGGCCGCGTATGCCGCACCCAGCGCGGTGGTTTCGGCCACCACCGGCTTGACCACGTCGACACCGAGTACGTCGGCCTGGATCTGCATGCACAGATCATTGGCGGTGATACCGCCATCGACCTTCAAAACCCCAAGGTGCACACCGGAATCGGCTTCCATGGCTTCTGCCACGTCACGACTCTGATAGCAGATTGCCTCCAGCGTGGCCCGGGCCAGATGCGCGTTGGTGTTGAAGCGAGACAGTCCGACGATCGCGCCGCGGGCATCCGAACGCCAGTACGGCGCAAACAAACCCGAGAAAGCCGGGACGAAGTACATCCCGCCGTTGTCGGAGACCTGGCGGGCCAGCGTCTCGACCTGCGTGGCGCCGCTGATGATGCCCAACTGATCACGCAACCACTGCACCGCCGAACCGGTGACCGCGATCGAACCCTCCAGCGCGTAGACCGGCTTGGCGTCACCGAACTGGTAGCACACCGTGGTCAACAGCCCGTTGTCGGAGCGAACGATCTGTTCTCCGGTGTTGAGCAGCAAGAAGTTTCCGGTGCCGTAGGTGTTCTTGGCCTCGCCCGCAGACAGGCAGACCTGGCCCACCATCGCGCTCTGCTGATCACCCAGGATTCCGGCGATGGGCACCTCACCGCGCAGCGGCCCGGTGCTCGCGGTGACCACGTGCCGGCGGCGCATCGACGACGAGGTGATGCGCGGCAGCATCACCCGCGGGATCGAGAACAGCGCCAAAAGCTCGTCGTCCCAGTCCAGGGTCTCCAGGTTCATCAGCATGGTCCGGCTGGCGTTGGTGACGTCGGTCAGGTGCACGCCGCCGCGCGGGCCGCCGGTGAGGTTCCACAGCACCCAGCTGTCGCAGGTGCCGAACAGGGCGTCGCCGCGCTCCGCGTCGGCGCGCACCCCGTCGACGTTGTCGAGGATCCACTGCAGCTTGCCGCCGGAGAAATAGGTGGCCGGCGGCAGGCCCGCCTTGCGCCGGATCACCTCACCGTGCCCGTCGCGCTCGAGGGCGGCGGCGATGGCGTCGGTGCGGGTGTCCTGCCAGACGATCGCGTTGTGGTACGGCTGGCCGGTCTTGCGGTTCCACACCACGGTGGTCTCCCGCTGGTTGGCGATGCCCAGCGCGGCCAGATCGGAGGCCTGCAGTTTCGCGGTGTTGAGCGCCGAGACCAGCACGGCCGCGGTGTGGTTCCACAGCTCGAACGGGTCATGCTCCACCCAGCCGGCCCGCGGGAGAATCTGCTCATGTTCCAGCTGATGACGGCCGACTTCGGTGCCGTCGTGGTCGAAGATGAGGCAACGGGTGCTGGTGGTTCCCTGGTCGATTGACGCGACGAAATCGGCCAAGTCTGACTCCTGTCCGTAACCGATGCGGCCTGCGGCGTTGCTGCAGGTCCATCATGTCCCACCCGATCCGTGCAGGACGCGCAACTGGATGGTTAGACATTCTTGTGAAGCCATCAGACAGCGCTTATGCGGGAGATCGCATATTTGCATGTGTCACCGGTACATCTCGTAATGGTGAACAAACGGTGTCGGTCGGTCGACCGGCCCGCCGTGAATCGGAGGAGCTATGGACGTCGTTCTCGGTGTGGCTTTTGAGTCAAGCGCACCCGCCACCATCCACACCGTGCTGGTCGGCGGTACGAACGGCGACGGAATCATCCTCGACGAGCGCACCGTCGACGTGCCGGGCGACTCCGATTCTCTGGGTGCCGATTTCGCGGCCGTCGATGCCGCGATCGCGGCCATCTTGCAGGCCCGCGACGACGCCGGCACCGCTGGGCACCACCTGGTGTCGACCGGGGTGACCGTGACCGACCCGATCGACGCCGATGCGCTGGCGTCGAGGCTGGCGGCAAGCGGCCTCGGTGACCTGAGCGATATCGCGTTCATCTCACCGTCGTTGGCGGCGGCGAGCCTGGCCTACAAGATGGGCCGGGCCACCAGCTGCGACACCATCGGGCTGCTGTCGGTGGACATGGCCGACGCGACGCTGGCCGTGGTCGACTGCGGCGACGGCTCCGTCACCCGGATCTTCCGCCAGCCGCTGCACGACGGCGACACCACCGCTGCGGTGGACGCCGTCGCCGCGCGGCTGGGCGCCGACGAAACAAGCCCGGGCGACCTGGTTCTGGTCTGCACCGGCGTGGACGCCGCCGCCGCGATCAGGCCGCGGCTGGAGGCGTCGGTCCCGCATGTGGTGAGCGCTCCGCGTGACCCCCAGGCGGCGCTGGCCCACGGTGCGGCGCTGGCCACCGCCCGGCTGACCGAAGCCGCCCAGTCGTCGACGGCGGCCCTGGCCTACACCCAGGAGGCCGACTCCGGCGCGTTCACTCCCGGGTATTACGACATCCCCGGGTCGGGGGCCGACGACCTGGCCTACAGCGCAGTTCCTGACGAGCAGGGCGACGCGGCCACCGAGGTCTTGTTCACCATGCCCCAGCCGGCTCGGCGCCCGTTGCTGGTGGCGGGTGCGGTGCTGGCCTCGACGGCGTTTGCCGCGGCGTCGGCGCTGATGGTCTCGTTGGCCCTGGACATCACCCCCAACCTGATCTCTCTGCGACCAGATTTCGGCCGGGCCCTTGCCCTTCCGTTCTCGGCACCGAGCCTGCAGGTTCCGGCCGGGCAGCCTGACGCCCAAGCGCACCCGCTGTTGGGTCAGACCCCGACCGATTCGCTGCCGCCGGTGAACCTCCCGCCGGTTGCCATGCCGCCGGGGCTCAACCTGCCGGCGCCAGCACCACTGGACGTCCCGGCGACACCGGATCTGCGGGCCTCGCTGCCCGCCGCCGTGCCGGTTGCCGCACCGGTACTCGCCCCGGCACCGGTGGTCGGCCCGCAGTTACCGTCGCTGCTTCCCGCGCTGCGTCCGCACCCGATTCACCAGACCGGCAGCCTGCCGGATCTGTCGTTCTTACTGAGGATTCCGGCCACCAAGCCCGCCCCGCCCGCCACGATGCCCCATCCGCCGGTGGTCAAGCCGATACCGCCGGTGATCAAACCCCTTCCCCCGGTCGAGGTTCCGACACCCCCGGTGGTCAAACCCCCCGTGGTCAAGCCGATCCCACCGGTGATCAAACCCCTTCCCCCGGTCGAGGTTCCGACACCCCCGGTGGTCAAACCCCCCGTGGTCAAGCCGATCCCACCGGTGATCAAGCCAGTGCCCCCCGTGGTCAACCCGACTCCGCCGGTGGTCAACCCGACTCCGCCGGTGGTAAAGCCCGATCTGCCGGTGTTCAACCCGAGCCCACCGGTGGTGAAGCTGCCTGACCCGCCGGCCGTCAACCCCAGCCCGGGTATCCAACTGCCGAATCTGCCCATCCAGCTGCCGAATTCCGGTCCTCCGGCAATGCCCGCACCCCAGGCACCCGTGATGCCGGCACCCAAGGCGCCGGCATGGCCCTCGATGCCGTCCATGCCGGCATTCCAGGCACCGCAGGCACCGTCGATGCCGGCCGCGCCGGCCATGCCCGCACTGCCCTCGATGCCGGCACCCAGCGCTCCGTCGATGCCCAAGTTCGGGGGCGGCGGGTTGTTCGGTGGGGGTGGCAACCCCGGCGGCGGGCTGTTCGGCGGCGGGGGTAACCCCGGCGGTGGGCTGTTCGGCGGCGGGGGTAACCCCGGCGGTGGGCTGTTCGGCGGCGGGGGTCATAGCGGCGGCCTGTTCGGTGGCGGCGGCGGTGGCGGTCTGTTCGGCGGTGGCGGAGGCGGCGGCCTGTTCGGCAAGTAATCGACCCGGGCTGCCGAGTCGGCGATTACCCTCGCCTCATGGGATCGACCGCGGCAGACAAGGTCGCCTTCATCACCGGCGGCGCGTCCGGAATCGGCGCTGCCTTCGCGACCGCTTTGGCCGACCAGGGCGCTGTGGTCTGGATCGCTGATCGGCAGATCGGCCCGGCACAGGAGTTGGCGCAACGCATCAACGATACGGGCGGTAAGGCACACGCCGCCGAACTCGACGTGCGCAGTTACCCATCGTTCGAGCGTGCCGTCGCCGAGGCCCTGCGATACTCCGGGCGGATCGACTATCTGTTCAACAATGCGGGCATTGGGGCCGGCGGCGAGGTCGACTCCTACACCCTCGATGACTGGAATGACGTCATCGACGTGAACCTGCGCGGTGTGGCGTACGGCATCCAGGCGGTGTATCCGATCATGATCCGGCAGGGCGGCGGCCACATCGTGAACACCGCATCGATGGCCGGGCTCGTCGCCAGCCCGGGAATCGCCAGCTACACCGCCACCAAACACGCCGTCGTCGGGATGTCCAAAGCGTTGCGCCTCGAGGCCGAGCGCCACGGTGTGCGGGTGTCGGTGTTGTGCCCCGGAGTGATCCGGACCCCGATCCTCTCCGGCGGCAGGTACGGGCGATCCAACGGCCTCACCGAGGAACAGCAACTCAAATTCTGGGAGCCACTCAGGCCACTGGCTCCGGAGGTATTCGCTGAACGCGCCCTTCGTGCCGTATCGCGGGGAAAGGCAATCATCGTCGTGCCGGCTTGGTGGAAGGCGTTCTGGTACCTCGAACGTCTCTCCCCGACATTGTTTCTGTGGGCTTCGCGGAGCTCCCTCAAGCGGATGCGTGAGATGGAATCCACCGCCGACTGAACCGCTCCTTGAGGGGCGACCGGCGTATGTTGGCGGCCATGGCCTCAGAACTGATGGATTGGGACGGCATCTACCGCGGGCAGGGAGCCTTCGAGGGGCCGCCCCCGTGGAATATCGGTGAGCCCCAGCCGGAGTTGGCGGCGCTGATCGCGGCCGGCAAGGTCGGCGGCGAGGTGCTCGACGCCGGTTGCGGCGTAGCCGAACTGTCGCTGACCCTGGCTGCGCACGGAATCACGGTGGTCGGCCTGGACCTGAGCCCCACGGCCGTAGCCGCCGCCACACAGGCCGCCCAGGATCGCGGACTGAGCACCGCGAGCTTCTATCAGGCCGACATCACCTCGTTCGACGACTACCCGCCGGGTTCCGAGGGCCGCTTCACCACGATCGTCGACTCGACCCTGTTCCACTCATTGCCGATCGAGGGCCGCGACGGCTACCTGCGGTCGGTGCACAAGGCTGCGGCCCCGGGAGCGACTTACTTCGTGCTGGTGTTCGCCAAGGGAGCGTTCCCAGCAGACGGCGAGGACGGGCCGAAACCGGTTGACGAAGAAGAACTTCGGGCCGCGGTCGGTCGATACTGGACGATCGACGAGGTCCGGCCGGCGTTCATCCACGCGCGGATGCCGGCGATACCGGACGCACCGGAACTGCCGTTCGACCTGGACGAGGAGGGGCGGACCAAACTGCCGGCCTTCTTGCTGACCGCTCACAAGGCGTAGGTATCTGGTCTTAGAACTCACCTCACGGCCAGTGACACCCCGAAGTCGCCGGCCGGGTCGGTCCACCACCGCGCACGCCGCAGTCCGGCTGCGGCCAATTCCTCGGCCACCTGCTCGGGCCGGAACTTGCAGGACACCTCGGTCAGCATCTCTTCGCCGTCGGTGAAGTCGACGGTCATGCCCAGTTCGCCGATTACTACGTGCTGATCACCCCGCGCCCGCAGCCACATCTCCATGCGCTGCTCGCCGGCGTTCCAGCGCGCGACGTGAGTGAATGCGTCGGGGTCGAAGTCGGCATCGAGCTCACGATTCACCACCGCGAGCACGTTGCGGTTGAATGCCGCCGTCACCCCCGCCGCGTCGTCGTAGGCCCGCACCAGCCGCCCGGCGTCCTTGACCAGATCGGTGCCCAGTAACAGGTGATCGCCGTCGTGCATCACGCCGGCCAGCGCGGCCAGGAACTCAGCACGCGGCGCGGTTGTCAGGTTGCCGATGGTCGAGCCCAGGAATACAAACAGCCGCCTTCCCTCACAAGGTATTTCGGCCAGGTGGTGTTCGAAGTCGCCGCAGACGGCCTGCACCTGCACCCCGGGATAGTCGCGGGAGATCGCAGCCCCAGCCGTCTCCAACACCCAGGCGTCGACATCGAACGGGATGAACCGGCGCAGCGTTCCGGCGTCACGCAGTGCATCCAGCAGCATCCGGGTCTTGGCCGAGGTACCGCTGCCCAACTCGACCAGGGTGTCCGCACCCGACAGCGACGCCACCTCCCCGGAGTGGGCGCGCAGGATGTCCGCTTCGGTGCGGGTCGGGTAGTACTCGGGCAGTCGGGTGATCTGATCGAACAGTTCGCTGCCGACGTCGTCGTAGAACCATTTCGGGGGCAACGCCTTCGGATGCCGACGCAGACCGTGGAGCACGTCGGCGCGCAACGCGCTCAACGCGGCGTCGGCGGCCAGATGATTGGCTATCGAGACGCTCATCGGACCCCTTCCAGCGCGGTGACGCGGACCTCGCCACCGTGGGCGTCCACCAGGTGCCGGTCCGGAATGTCCACCCAGCGCGGGTCGTCGTCATAGGGTTCGCTGGCCAGCACCACTCCGTCGGCTCCGTGCAGCATCGACAAGGTGTCCCCCCAGGTCGTCGCCAACAGCCGGGAGCCGTTGGCGGCCAATATGTTCAGGCGCGCCGAGGGATCGGCGCCACCGATCTCAGCGATGGCTTCGCCCAAGGATTCCACCCCGCGGGCGAAGATCGACGCGGCCAGTATTGCGCTGTCACAGACGGATTCCGCACCGGCGCAGGTGGGCAAGACCGCGGTGTTCACCACTCCGTTGTGGGACAACAGCCAATCACCGTCGGTGAAGGGCGCCGTCGCGGACGCCTCGATCGGCATGCCCACAGTGGCTGACCGCACGGCGGCCACCACGCAGTGACTGCTCAGCACCGGCGCCACCGACGCGAACGAGGTGTCACCCCACAACGGGGCGGCACTGCGCCACCGCCGCGGCGGGGCACCCGCAAAATCATCGAAAAACCCCGCGCCCCAACCGTCGGCGTTGATCAGCCCGTGCCGCTGACGGCGTGGCGCATAGGATTGCACCAAGAGACCGTTTGGTGGCTCCAATATCAACGCGGCCAAAGACCGCGGCGCGCCCAACCAGGCCAGGTGCCGGCACATCAGACGTCCCAGGCCAATCGGACACCGGCGAATATCTGCCGCCGGTAGGGGTGGTCCCAATTACGGAAGCTGGGCCGCAGGATCTCGCCCGCGACCGCCCACGATCCGCCGCGCAGCACCCGGTAGTCGCCGCCGAAGAAGGGCTGCGAATAGCGTTGGTAGATCATCGGCGCAAAGCCCGGCCACGGCCGCAGCGGCGAACTCGTCCACTCCCAGACGTCGCCGAGCATCTGCTCAACGCGAAAGGCCGACGCCCCGGCCGGGTAGGCCCCCACCGGCGCCGGACGCAGCGCTGCACCACCGAGATTCGCCAACTCGGCAGTAGGTTCGCGACTGCCCCAAGGGTAGCGGCGACGCACGCCAGTCGCCGGATCCCAGGCACAGGCCTTCTCCCATTCGATCTCGGTGGGCAACCGCGCGCCCGCCCAGCGTGCGTAGGCCTGCGCCTCGAAGTAACTGACGTGCTGGACCGGCTCGTCGTCGAGCAGATCCTCGTTGCGGCCGAACCGGATTCGCGACGTGTGGTCAGGATTCCAGAACTGCGGCGCGGTCAGCCCGGCCGCCACGGCGTGCTCCCAGCCGCGCTCGGTCCACCACGTGGGGTGCCGGTAGCCGCCGTCGTCGATGAACTCCCGCCATTCGCGGTTGGTCACCGGAACCCGGCCGATCCGGAACGCCGGCACGTCGACGCGGTGCGCCGGCCGCTCATTGTCCAGCGCGAACGGCTCGGCGAAATCCCCGGTCGCGTCAACCCCCAGCACGAACTCTCCGGCCGGCACCAGGACCGAGGTGCCGGCCAGGCCGGGCCGCCCGGCGGGCAGCGACGCACCCGGACCCAGCAGCGGCGCACCGGTGCGCAGGTTGAGTGCCTGCAGCATGGTCTCGTCATGCTGGTGTTCGTGGCTGAGCACCAGCGCGAACTCGAAGCCGTCCTCATCAGGCAGGCCTTCCAGCGCATCAAATACCTTGGATCGGACTGTGGCGCAATACTTCCGGGCCTCATCGGGCGCCAACAGCGGCAGGCTGACGCGGCTGGCCCGCGAGTGGGTGAATGCGTCGTAGAGGCCCTCGACATCCGCCGCCAACAACCCCGGACGCGCCGGGTTCCCGTCCCGCAGCAGCCACAGCTCCTCCTGCTGACCGATGTGCGCCAGGTCCCACACCAGCGGGCTCATCAGCGGGTCGTACTGGCGGTGCAGCTCGGTGTCGTCGAAGTCGACCAGGGCCAGCGTGCGGTCCCGGGCCCGGGTCAACGCGCGGGCCAGCGTCTCCGCGGTGCTCACCAGTGCCTCCGCGCCAGCCTGGCCACCGTCTCGGCGACGCCGGTGGCCGCCACCGCCTCGGACACGTCGTCGGCCGGGCACCGGCCCCGCTCGACCATCGCGACCAGCCGGGACATCCCGTCCCGCAAGGACGCCGGAGCCCGATCCGCCACCAGACCCATGCATCGCCGGGCGGCCGCGTGCAGGCGCGGGTCGGCCAGACCGATCCGGGCGGCCATATCCCAGGCCGTCGTGACGGATTCGACGGCTTCGGCGGCGCCGTCGGCCGCCACCGGATCGTCGAGCAGCGTGGCCAAGGTGAACACGACTGCCGGCCACAGCGTGTCATCGACGCTGTCGAGGTAGCGGATCTCCAGCCAGCCGCGGGGGCGCACCGGCGGGAACAGCGTGGTCAGGTGGTAGTCGAGGTCGTCGACATCGGCGCGACGCCCACCCAACAGCACCCGCCCGTCGGCCCAGTCCGCGAACGGCACGTAGCGGGTGACCGGGATGGCCTCCGGGCTGTGCACCAGCATGACCGGTGCCTTCAGTGCATAACGCGCCCAGTCGGTTGCCGGGTCGGTGCCGTGCAGGCCCAACACCGGACCGCAGCGCGCCGAGTCGAGCCGGCTCCACACCCGTTGCCGGGTGGAGCGCCACCCGGAGAACGCCCCGCCCAGCATCGGCGAGTTCGCGGTGATCGCGACCATGGTCGGGCCGAGCGCGTGCGCCAGCCGCACCCGGTCCGCCCAGCCCGATCGGGGACCGGCATCCAGGTTGAGCTGGACCGACGCCGTCGACGTCATCATCGCCGCGCCGGCCGTGCCGGTATGACTGGCGGCGAAGAACCGCTCCATGGCCGCGTAACGCTCACCGGGGTTGATCCGCTGGGTGGGCCGCAACGGGTCGGCGCCGAGGCACACCAGGCCCAGGCTCTCGGCGGCGAACGCCGAATGCAGTACCGCCTGATCGGCGGCCATCGCCTCGATGGCGGCCAACACACCGGCCAGCGGCGGGCTGGACAGCTCCACAGCTCCGCCGGGTTCGACGGTGACCGCGCTGCCGCCGGGCAGCACCGGCAGGGACTGCAGCAGCCGGCTGATCTCGGCCCACCCTGGGCGCCGATACGGGTCTGCCGGGTCGAAGCAGTGCGCCTCGATCTCCAGGCCCACCCGGCCCAGCGGCGCATCAGTAAGACACCGCTCGGTGAGGTAGTCCGCGGCCTCGGCGGCGGACAGTTCCACGAGGCAGGCCTGATCGGAGCGACCCAGTCGCATCTGCCCGACGCTACCGGAGGCCACCGACAACCGGGCCGGCGATTACTGGCCCAGGGCGTTCTGCATCGCCCCGGCCAGCACATTCACCGCTGGACCGGCGTTTCCGGACTGGCAGACCTTGGCCTGCAACAGCACATTGGACCGCAGTCGGGTCTGGTTGAAGCAGCGGCGGTCGGTGTCGGCCTCCTGCTTGACCCAGGCCGCATCGGCTGCCGCAGCAGGCCCGCCGTCGAACGTCCACACCTGAGTGCGGCCGTCCTCCAGGTGCATGGCGGTGGTGCGGCCCGAGCAGCCCACGGTCCGGTCGGTGATCCGGTGGAACGCCCGCCCGGCGGCTGCCTCGGTGGCGAATACACCCACCGCCTGCTTGACGAAATGGCCCTGGTCGGTGGCCGAGGTCTGAGCCACCGCGCTGTTGAACGACGCCAGGTCGGGATCGTTGAAGACCTCGGGCAGGCCGATGTCGGCCCAGTTGTTGCAGACCGGGTCGTCGACCCCGAACGCCTGAACGGGCACGCCCGACACCGCCTCCCACCCCATCGGGGCGCCGACGATATTGCCGACCGATCCCTTCGCCAGCACCGCGTAGGACACCACACCCGGATCCGACGGGCGTGCTGAAGCGACCGCCGGCATGGCCAGGCTCAGGCAGCCCGCCATCAGCATCACCGCAACCCGCACGCTAGACCCTCGCCACGACGGCGAAGTCGACATTGCCGCGGGTGGCCTTGGAGTACGGGCACACCTCGTGGGCCTCGGCCATCAGGTCTTCGGCCACGGTCTGCGCCAGCCCCGGCAGGTGGCCGGTGATGGTGCCGGTCAGGCCGAACTGCTCGGTGGCCAGGTCCTTGCCCAGGGCGGCCTCGACCGTCACGTTCGTGGCGTCGTCGAGCATGACGGCCGAGCGGCGCGCCACCAGTCGCAGCGCGCCGAGGAAGCAGGCGGCGTAGCCCGCGGAGAACAACTCCTCGGGGTTGGTGCCGTCACCCGTGCCACCCAACTCGCGCGGCGGGCGGGTGTCCATGTCGATCCGGCCGGACGCCGAACGGACGTGACCGTCCCGGCCGCCGCCGGTCGCGGTGGATTCGGCGGCGAAGACGACTTTGATGCTCATGGGTCCGATCATGCCAGGCCGGCAAGCTGCCCGTCAGGCAAGATTGGCCCGCACTCCGTCCTCCACGGCACGGCCCAGATCCTTGTCGACGCTGTGCCAGTAGGCGAACACCCGGGACAGCACCGGCTCGGTGACGCCGGCAGAGACGTGGCCGATGATGTTGTCGGCCAGACGTTTCCGCTGATCGGCGTCGAGGACGTCACGAACCAGGGTTCCGGCCTGGCCGAAGTCGTCGTCGGCTTCGCGCAGCGTGTAGGCGGCGCGGACCATGTCCCCGTCGGTGTGCCAGCGGACTTCGGCGGCGCGGGCAGGGTCGGCTTTGGGGCCGCCCATCGAGTTCGGCGCGTACACCGGGTCGCTCGCCGGCCGGAACCGCATGGCGCCGTCCTTGGAATAGCTGTGCACGTCGACTTTGGGCGCGTTGACCGGCAGTTGGCTGTAGTTCGTCCCGATCCGGGCCCGGTGTGCGTCGGCGTAGGAGAATCCGCGCGCCAGCAGCATCTTGTCCGGGCTCAACCCGGTCCCGGGCACCATGTTGTTGGGCTGGAACGCGGCCTGCTCGATCTCGCTGTGATAGTCGCTGACGTTGCGGTCCAGCCTCAGCGTGCCGACATCGATCAGCGGGTAGTCGGCGTGCGGCCACACTTTGGTGAGGTCGAACGGGTTGTACCGGTAGGTCTTCGCCTCCTCGAACGGCATGATCTGCATCTTGAGCGTCCAGCTCGGAAATTCGCCGCGCTCGATCGCCTCGTACAGGTCCCGCTGGTGGTAGTCGCCGTCGGTGCCGGCCAGCCGGTCGGCCTCCTGCTGGGTGAGGAACTCGACGCCCTGGTCACTGATGAAGTGGTACTTGACCCAGAAGATCTCACCGGCGGCGTTGATCCAGCTGTAGGTATGACTGGAGTAGCCGTTCATATGACGCCAGCTCTTCGGAATGCCCCGATCCCCCATCAACCAGGTGACCTGGTGCGCCGACTCCGGCGTGAGACTCCAGAAGTCCCACTGCATGTTGTTGTCACGCAGGTTGCTGGCCGCGCGGCGCTTCTGGGAGCGGATGAAGTGCTGGAACTTCAGCGGGTCACGCATGAAGAAGACCGGGGTGTTGTTCCCCACCATGTCGAAGTTGCCCTCGGACGTGTAGAACTTCGTCGCGAAGCCGCGAGGGTCTCGCCAGGTGTCCGGACTGCCCCGCTCACCCGCGACGGTCGAGAACCGCGTCAGAGTCTCGGTCTTGACGCCGGGCTGGAATACCGCCGCCCTGGTGTACGCGCTGACATCCGCGGTGACCTCGAAGTGCCCGAATGCGCCGCCGCCCTTGGCATGCGGCTGACGTTCCGGGGTGCGCTCCCGGTTGAACATCGCCATCTGCTCGATCAGGTAGTGGTCCTGCAGCAGGATGGGCCCATCGGGGCCGACCGTCAGCGATTCGCCGTCGCTGGGTGCCGGAATGCCGGAATCGGTGGTGGTGTGGCGTTCAGACATCCGGGCCTCCTAGCGGTGCGGCGGGGACGGGGGCGGTCCGCCCGGGCCACCCGGGCCGTTGCCGGGTCCGGCAGGCCGGAAGCCCGGCCAGCCCGGACCGGAATCGGGCGCCATCGGCGACGGACCGCCATGCATCATGCATGGCCCGTGGTGGTTTCCGTGCCCACCACCGTCGCTGAGATACGCACCGGTGCAGAAGATCACCGCGCCGACGAAAACGGTGCCGGCGACGATCACGACCCACGCCGCGGCCTGGTAGAGCCGGTTCGGTTTGGCCGGTGGTGGTGGAGGAGCAGGAGCAGTGGGGGCTGGTGACTCGCTCATATCGACCCATCATGCCTCACAACGACGCCGGCCGCCGCCCTTCTCCGAGGGGCGGCGGCCGGGTGTCCGTGGCCGTAGCAGGGTCAGCGGCCGGGGGTGCGTGCCGGGGGCTGGGTGACCGAAGGCGGCACCTCGTCGGGACCGGGACCGTCCGGCCAGCCCGGGCCGTCCGGACCGCCGCGCATCATCGGGCCCGGCCCGCGGTGATGACCCGGGTGGAACATCGCGCCGTGATGGGGTCCGTGATGCCCGTGGTGGCAGTGGCCGCGCATTCCGCCGCTGGCCCAGACGCCGGCGACGAACACCGACGACACGATGAAGACGGCACCGGCGACGATCGCGACCCAGGCGGCGAGCCGGTAGAGCCAGTACGGCTTGGGCTCGCCCTTCGGTGCGGTGACTGTGGTTTCGGGTGTTTCGCTCATGGTTGACATCGTGCGGGGCGAAACACCCGGCGGCGCTGGGTCCTGGCTATGCGTGCGCTATGAGCTGACTCGCGGCTACGCGATGGCCTGAGCGGCCCCCATCGCGGTGTCGACTTCTGTCAGCGTGGGAGAAAGCCCCGCGGCACTGCGGATTTCGACGAAGGCGTGGCTCAGCGCATCGGTGACCTCGTGCGCGTCGCCGAATGTCTTGTCATCGGTGAGCACCGAGAAGTTGAGTTGATCCACGTAGCTCCACACAGTGATGTTCAGCGCACTCCCGGTCAGCAGCGGCCCGACCGAGTAGAACTCGCGCAGCATCGCCCCGCCTACCTCGCCCCGCTCGCGCGGGCCCGGCACGTTCGAAATCGTCAGGTTCTGCAGCTTGGATTGCTTTTTGCGGGTCGCCAGCCAACCGAAGACGATAGGCATCAGTGCCGGCGGCATGTACTCCTGCCAGGACGAGATCAACCGCGGGCCCATCAGGTTGAAGTCTTCCTTGGCGATCGCCGCGCCCAGCGCCGTCAGTCGCACCCGTTCCAGCACGTCGTCCACCTGAACCGGCAGCGACACGTTCAGCGCGCCCACCTCGTTGCCTTCGATGCGGCCCGGGGTGATGTTCAGACTGGCCGGCACCGAAACGATCAGTGGGCTGTCGGCGCGCCCGTCGTAGTGCAGCAGCAGTTCGCGCAGCGCGCCGGCGGCCGTCGCCAGCACCGCATCGTTGATGGTGATTCCCAGCTGCTTACCGGTCTGCTTGAAGTCGGCCAGGGCGAATGTAGCGCTGGCGAAGCGGCGCTCCGCCGACAGCGGGTGGTTGATGAACGTGTGTGCCGGGGAGAACCGGCCGGCCAGCTCCGGGTGCGGCTCACGTTGCTTCTCCGCACGCCGCAGCCGCCACGTCCCCCAGATGGTCTGCCCGAGAAGCAGGGGCAGCCGCAGAATCGCCTTGAGATGGTCCCGTCCGGCTGCGGCCAGCAGTTCGGCGGCCGACGGCACCGGGTCCGGCGGCGGCGGCTCGCGCTCTTCGGCGGCGGTCGCGGTGAAGCCCATGATCCGGGCCAGTAGGTTCCCGGAAGCGACCCCGTCGGCGAGCGCATGATGAATCTTCAGGATCACCGGAACGGAGCCATCGGCCATTCCCTCCACGACATACATCTCCCACAGCGGCCGGCGGCGGTCCAGTAGCTTGCCGGCGATGTCACCGGTGAGCTGATCGAGTTCCCGGCGCCCGCCCGGGCTGGACACCCGGACACGCCTGAGGTGATAGTCGAGGTCCACCTCCGAGTTCTCGATCCACATCGGGTGGTGCAGCCGCAACGGGACATTCACCAGCTGGTACCGCAACGGGTCGAGCAGGTACAGCCGGCGCCGCAGCAACTCCCGGAACACCTCGAAGCTGAGCTCGCCGTGGAAGCGAGAGACGTCGAGAAGCCCGACCTTGACGGTGTGGGTGGCGACGTTCGGCGCCTCGAGGTAGAGCAACATGGCGTCCATACCACGCAGTCGCTTCATTGCCCACCTCGTTCACCCGCGCCGAAATGCCAACAAATACCTGTGCTGCCAAACCTACCGTCGTTGACTGGCTCCGGTAGCCTTTCCAGTTCTCAATTCCGCCCGTAGCACAGTCGATACCATCGGCAGCATGGCGATGACGGACAAGCTCGGGCGGATCCGAGAGGTGGCTGCCACCATGCGACGAGCCGGGCTGTTGGCACCGCTGCGCCCGGACCGCTATCTGGCAATCGCTGCGGCGATGCGCCGCGAAAAGATGTCTTCCACATCAGGTTTCGCGTTGTCCGCCCGACGTTGCCCGGACCGCCCGGGGTTGGTCGACGAGCTCGGCACGTTGACCTGGCGTCAGCTCGACCAGCGCTGCGATGCGTTCGCCACCGCGCTGCAGACGCTGCCGGGCGGGGTACCGACCGTCGTGGGGATCCTGTGTCGCAACCACCGCGGCTTCATCGAAGCACTGGTGGCGGCCAACCGGATCGGGGCGGACGTGGTGCTGCTGAACACCTCGTTCGCCGGGCCGGCGTTGGCCGACGTGGTGGCCCGCGAAGCTCCCCAGGTGGTCATCTATGACGAGGAGTTCACCACCGTAGTAGACCGCGCCCTGGACGACCGGCCCGACATCACCCGAATCCTCGGGTGGACCGACAGCCCCGGCCCGGCTCACCCGACCGTCGAAAGCATGATCAGCGCGCACTCCGGCCGGCGGCCCCAGCGTCGCGCGCATAACGGCAGGCTGATCCTGCTGACGTCGGGGACGACCGGAACCCCCAAGGGTGCCAAGCGATCCGGCGGCGGCGTGGGCGAACTCAGCGCGGTGCTCAAGCGCACCCCGTACCGGGCCGGCGAGACAACCGTGGTGATGGCGCCGATGTTCCACGCCTGGGGCTGGTCGCAGCTGGTGATGGCGGCGACGCTGTCGTGCACCATCGTCACCCGGCGCAAGTTCGATCCGGAGGCCACCCTGGCGCTGATCGACCGGTACCGGGCCACCGGGCTGAGCGTGGTGCCGGCGATGTTCGACCGCATCATGGAGTTGCCCGACGAGGTCCGCGGCCGCTACAGCTGCGCTTCGCTGCGACTGGCCGTCGCCTCAGGATCTCGGATGCGTCCCGACGTGGTGACCGCGTTCATGGACCAGTTCGGCGACGTCATCTACAACAACTACAACGCCACCGAAGCGGGCATGATCGCCACCGCGACCCCCGCCGACCTGCGTGCCGCCCCCGACACCGCCGGCCAGCCGGCCGAGGGCACCGAAATCCACATTCTGGACGCTGATTTCAAGCAGCTGCCCGCTCGGGAGGTCGGCCAGATCTTCGTCAGCAACAGCACCGGGTTCGACGGCTATACCACCGGTGCGACCAAGGACTTCCACGCCGGGTTCATGGCGTCGGGTGACCTTGGCTATCTCGATGAAGCCGGCCGACTGTTCGTGGTCGGCCGCGACGACGAGATGATCGTCTCCGGCGGCGAGAACGTCTACCCGATCGAGGTGGAGAAAACCCTGACAAGCCATCCCGCGGTGGCCGAGGCGACGGCGCTCGGAGTGGACGACGAGCAGTTCGGCCAGCGGCTGGCCGCGTTCGTGGTGCTCAAACCCGGTGCGCAGGCGACATCCGACGAACTCAAGCAGCACGTGCGCGACAACCTGGCCAACTACAAAGTGCCGCGTGAGCTCATCATCCTCGACGAGCTGCCCCGCAACATCACCGGCAAGATCGTTCGCCGCGAGTTGCTGGCGCGCGTCGGTGGTGACGGCCGCTAACCGATAATCGGGAACCGCCGCCGGCTGGCCAACTCGTCCAGGGCGTCCTGCATCCGCGCGCGAACGACCCGATCCACCTCGTCGATGTCGGGATTCGGTCCGAACTCGTCTTCGATCCGGATCGGCTCGAGTATCGAAGTGACGATCTTGGCCGGCAACGGCAGGCTCGGCACGAAACCGGGCGTCAGCCCAAAGGGAAAACCGACAATGATCGGGACGACGTTCAGCCGTATCAGTTTGTCCAGTCGCAGCAGCCGGGCCAACCGATCGCCGCGACTGAGAACCAGCAGTTGCTCTTGGCCGCCGATACTGACCACCGGCACGATCGGCACTCCGGCGTCCAACGCGGTACGGACGTAGCCCTTGCGACCGGCGAAGTCGATCTTGTTGGCCTCCCGGGTCGGTCGAAACACTTCGTGGTCGCCGCCGGGGAAGACCATGGTCGTCGCCCCGGAGCGCAGCGCGGCGATGGCGTTGTCCCGGTTGGCCGGCATGAAGCCGGCCGGGCCCAGCACGGATTTGCCCAGCTGCATCAGTCCGTCGTGCGCCAGGATGTAGAACGGCCGCTCGGTACCGAAGTGGTCGTAGAACGCAACCACCACCACCGGAACGTCCATCGGCACCATTCCGCCGGAGTGGTTGGATACCAGCAGCGCGCCGCCGTCCGGAATGTGCTCCAGGCCGTGGACCTCGGAGCGGAAATAGCCCTTGACCGCCGCCCGCAGCGGCGGAATCACCTTCGCTACGTAGGCGGGATCGCGCAGCGCCAACCAGGCAGCACTGTCATGTTGGTCAGGCTGGTCGGCCATCCGCGCCCCGCGTCAGCTTGCGGTCGCGGGCAAATTCCGCCGACCGGCCCGGCCGGACCGCGAAGCACGGGTGACCACCGATTCCACCGCGGAACGCAGCCCGTCGACGAATGGCCGATGCTTCAGGGTGCAGCAAGAGTGTCCACCCTCGACGGTCACCGCGTGGGCATTCAGGATCTGGCCGGCCATCCAGCGCTGGTGTTTCGGCGAGATGACGCGGTCCCGCGACGGAACCAGGACCGCGGTCGGCACATTGATCTCGGTCAGCCAGGTGCGCGAATCGAATCGGACGATCTCGGCCAACGCGCGCATCATGCCGCCGGGACTGGTCGCCCGGAACTCGTCGATCGCCCACCGGTAGGGGTGCGGCATCGTGGCGCCGGCCTCAAGCGGCGCCGCCGGCACCCCGGGTTGTGGGCTGAACGTCTCCAGCAGAGCAGCGAAGATGCTGGTGCCGAAGCGCATGGGCGTGGCCTCGGCGAAGGTCGCGGCACCGGCGCACAGCACCAGGGCCTCGACCCGGTCGCGGTGCCGCCGCCACGCCAACTGCGCGATCAACGAGCCCATCGAGAACCCCACCGGGATGAACGTGTCGATACCCAGCGCGTCAGCCAGGGCAACCGTGTCGTCGGCGCAGTCCTCCAGCAGGAATCTCGGCGAGCTGATCCCGGAGCCATGCCAGCGCTGATCGAAGATCACCACCCGGCCGAACCCGCGCATCATCTCCAGCGACGGATACCAGGTCAACAGCCCGGTGCACGCTACCGAGTGCAACATCATGAAGGCCGGGCCATTCGCCGGCCCGGTGTCCACCACGTAAGTGCTGCCCCGGCCGGGTAGGTCGACTATCCGCCCGCAGGGGTGCTCGCGCGGCGCTGGGACCTCGGGCAGCTTCATTGCTCCGAGTGCCGATGGAAGGCCGCGCAGGCCGGCGACGATGTCGATTCCTTCATTGAACCACACTGTTGCGGCGGTAAATGTGATCTGGCTCTCGGGCACCGTTTCTCTCAGAATGGGTTGTCCGAGCCACTGAGACTAAGCCCCTGACCAGGGCTTGAACGGGTTGACCGCGAACTGGATCACGCGATAGGGGGCGCGGTCCCGCGGCTGGGTGTTCCACTGACTGACGAACACTCGCAGTTCGTCGAGGGTGGATCCGGGCGAGATGTAGCCGCCGTAGGGCTGGGCCAGCCGGTTGTCATACGGCGACGGCAGAGTCTCAACGGGCTCCGGGGGGTCCGGCCATTCGGCGTGCTGCACCACCGTGGTCACCGGCGCGGTGCCCAGCCCCGTCGGGTCGTAGGCCACCCGCACCTCCATATTGCCGGTGGTGCCGTTGAAGTAGGACAACACCGGTTTGCCGTCGACCTGGCGCAGGCTGAGCTCGCCGACCTGGTCGTTCCACAGCGGTGTGGGCTTATGTCCCCAACCCGCTCCGGCCGCCCAGCCCTGCCAGGCCGACCGGTCGGTGAACCTGGCCGGGGTGACCCGGTACAGCGTCACCGGGGAACTGCGGTCGAAGTTGTTGGTGACCAGGTACACCCAGCCGGTGACCGAGTCCGGCGTCGGGACCGGATCGTAGTAGCCGCTGATCTGGGATTGGCCGGAGTCCTGGTAGGACGCCGCCCGTACCGACCCCGGAACTGTCTGCCAACCCGGTTGTGCCGCATCGGCTTTCACTAGACGCGATGTCTGGGGCACCAACATCTTGGCGGTGGTGACCATCAGATAGTTGGTCCGGTTGATCGAGACGATCCCGGCCGGCAGCTGCGTACAGCCGGCCGGTGCCGGGTCGGCCAGCAACGGCTTGTCCACCCCGAGCACCCCGGTGTAGCGCACCCCGTCGGAGTCGTCGACCGAGTCCAAGTCGACCCGCAACGCGATCGGCGAATACCAGCCGCCGTATCCGACGCCCTGGCCGGCGAAGCTGTCCCCGCAGATCTGCAGGACCGCGCTGGGGAATTCCATGAACTCGCACAGGTCGGTGGCACCGATGCCGTAATCGCCGGTGAGCGTTCCGGTTCCGGCGCTGGGCCCGATCCGGACCACTTGACCTTCGGCCAGCGGCCACAGCACCGGACGCGGGATGGGCGCGGGCGGTTCGGCGTACGCAACGAACGGAGGGGCCGTCAACGCCGCCAGGGCCAGCCACCCCGCCGAGCGTGCAATCAGCCCGAAGAATCGCGGAGATCTTCGGGCTGAGTGCACGTTCGGCGACCTGAGGGCGGTGCTAAGACGCAGCCAGCAGCTCGGCGATCTGAATCGTGTTGAGCGCGGCGCCCTTACGCAGGTTGTCCCCGGAGACGAACAGCGCGAGGCCGCGCCCGCCCGGGGCCCCGGGGTCGACCCGGATCCGGCCCACCAGGGAGTCGTCGGCGCCGGCGGCGGCCAGCGGGGTGGGCACGTCGACCAGGGTCACTCCCGGTGCGCCAGAAAGCAACTCGGTGGCGCGCTCCGGCGAGAGGGGCCGGGCGAATTCGGCGTTGATCGACAGCGAGTGGCCGGTGAACACCGGCACCCGAACACAGGTGCCACTCACCAAAAGCTCTGGTACGCCGAGGATCTTGCGGCTCTCATACCGCAGCTTCTGGTCTTCGTCGGTCTCGCCGGAGCCGTCGTCGACCAGTGAACCGGCCAGCGCCACCACGTTGAAGGCGATCGGCGCGACGTACTTGTTGGGCGCCGGAAAATCGACTGCTGAACCGGAGTGCACCAGTCCTTCGGCGCCGTCGGAGACCGCCCGCACCTGCTCGGCCAGCTCCTGCACACCGGCCAGCCCGCTGCCGGACACCGCCTGGTATGTCGAAACGATCAGCCTGGTCAGGCCGGCCTCGTCGTGCAGCGGCTTGAGCACCGGCATCGCGGCCATGGTGGTGCAGTTCGGGTTGGCGATGATCCCCTTGGGCAACTTGGCATTCCGCACATCGCGATCGAAGTTGACCTCCGAGACCACCAGCGGAACGTCCGGGTCTTTGCGCCACGCCGAGGAGTTGTCGATCACGGTGGCCCCGGCGGCGGCGAACCGCGGCGCCTGCACCTTCGACATGGACGCGCCCGCGGAGAACAGCGCGATGTCCAGGCCAGTCGGGTCGGCGGTCTCGGCGTCCTCGACCTCGATCTCGACACCGCGGAACGGCAATTTGCGCCCGGCCGAACGCGACGAGGCGAAGAACCGCACCTCGTCGGCCGGGAAGTTGCGCTCTTCGAGAAGGGTGCGCATCACCTGGCCGACTTGGCCGGTGGCACCGATTACGCCGATGGAAACCATGTCAGCGCCCCGTCCCGCCGTAGACGGTGGCTTCCTCGTCGCTGCCGAGGTTGAATGCCTCGTGCAGGGAGCGCACCGCCTTGTCCAGGTCGGTTTCGTGCACCAGCACCGAGATCCGGATCTCCGAGGTGGAGATCAAATCGATGTTGACGCCGTTGTCGGCCAGCGTCTCGCAGAAGGTGGCCGTGACACCCGGGTGGCTGCGCATCCCGGCGCCGATCAGCGACACCTTGCCGACCTTGTCGTCGTAGAGCACCTCGGTGAATCCGATCTCGCCCCTCAGCGACTCGAGCTTGGCCACCGCGGCGGGCCCGCTGTCGTGCGGGCAGGTGAAGGTGATGTCGGTCTTTCCACCCTCGACCTTGGAGACGTTCTGCAACACCATGTCGATGTTGATGTCGGCGTCGGCGACCGCCCGGAAGATCTTGGCCGCGTAACCGGGCAGGTCGGGGATGCCGACCACGGTCACCTTGGCTTCGCTCTTGTCGTGGGCGACTCCGGTCAGGAGGGCGTCTTCCATGGGGATGTCCTTGATCGATCCGGAAACGATGGTGCCGGGCTTGTCCGAGTACGACGACCGGACGTGAATGGGCAAGTGGTAACGGCGGGCGTATTCCACGCAGCGCAGCATCAGCACCTTGGCGCCGCACGCGGCCAGCTCGAGCATCTCCTCGAAGGTGACGGTGGCGAGCTTGCGGGCGTTGGGCACGATGCGCGGGTCGGCGCTGAAGATGCCGTCGACGTCGGTGTAGATCTCGCAGACGTCGGCCTTCAGCGCCGCGGCCAGCGCCACCGCGGTGGTGTCGCTGCCGCCGCGGCCCAGCGTGGTGACGTCCTTGGTGTCCTGGCTGACGCCCTGGAACCCGGCGACCAGCACCACCTGGTCCTGACCGAGCGCATCCTGCAGCCGGCCCGGGGTGACGTCGATGATCTTGGCCTTGCCGTGCACGCCGGTGGTGATCACCCCTGCCTGCGATCCGGTGAACGAGCGGGCCTGGCAGCCCAGTTCCTCGATGGCCATCGCGACCAGGGCGTTCGAGATCCGCTCCCCGGCGGTGAGCAGCATGTCAAGCTCCCGGGCCGGGGGATTCGAGCAGACTTGTTGAGCCAGGTCCAGCAGATCATCGGTGGTGTCGCCCATCGCCGAGCAGACCACGACGACGTCGTCACCGGCCTTCTTGGACTCGACGATGCGCTCGGCGACGCGACGGACCCGCTCGGCGTCAGCAACCGAGGATCCGCCGTATTTCTGCACGACGAGCGCCACTTTTCGTCCCTTCCCTGGGTGGGCTCGTCCCAGGATAGGGGAAGCCGCCGGGAGGGCGTAAACTGCACGATGTGCAGCGGGTGCTCCTTCTCGGACGCCGCGGCGGGGCCTGATCCAGACCGGCCTCCCGTCGCGGGTGTTCGCGATGCGCCGGTCTGAAGTCCATCTTGAGAACCCCGGAGCAATCACCGTGACCAGTAATTCCCCCGACGCATTCCGCCCGGGCCGCGGCATCACCAAGCCGGCCGGTCCGCGCAACCCCGGCCAGCCCGTCTGGAATCCCCAGCGCGGCTCGGCCATGCCGATCAACCGTTACCGCAGCTTCGCCGACGAAGTGCAGTCCATGACGCTGCCCGACCGCACCTGGCCGGACACCGTGATCGACCGCGCCCCGCTGTGGTGTGCGGTCGACCTGCGCGACGGCAACCAGGCCCTGATCGACCCGATGAGCCCGGCCCGCAAGCGCCGGATGTTCGACCTGCTGGTGGCCATGGGCTATAAGGAGATCGAGGTCGGGTTCCCGTCGGCCAGCCAGACCGACTTCGACTTCGTCCGCGACATCATCGAGGGCGGCGCGGTGCCCGACGACGTGACCCTGCAGGTGCTGACGCAGTGCCGCGACGAGCTGATCGAGCGCACCTTCGAAGCCTGCGCGGGCGCCAAGAACGTGATCGTGCACTTCTACAACTCCACCTCGATCCTGCAGCGCCGGGTGGTGTTCCGCGCCGATCAGGCTGCGGTGCAGGCCATCGCGGTGGCCGGGGCGCGCAAGTGCCTCGAGGAGCAGGCCAAGTACCCGGGCACCCGGTGGCGCTACGAGTACTCGCCGGAGTCCTACACCGGAACCGAACTCGAGTACGCCAAGGCGGTCTGCGACGCGGTGGCTGATGTCATCCAGCCGACGCCGGACAACCCGATCATCTTCAACCTGCCGGCCACCGTGGAGATGGCCACCCCGAACGTCTACGCCGACTCGATCGAGTGGATGAGCCGCAACCTCGCCCGCCGCGACTCGGTGATCCTGAGCCTGCACCCGCACAACGACCGCGGGACCGCGGTCGCCGCCGCCGAACTGGGCTTTCAGGCCGGCGCGGACCGGATCGAGGGCTGCCTGTTCGGCAACGGCGAACGCACCGGCAACGTCTGCCTGGTGACGCTGGGGCTGAACATGTTCTCCCGCGGCGTGGACCCGCAGATCGACTTCTCCGACATCGACGAGATCCGTCGCACCGTCGAGTACTGCAACCAGCTCAACGTGCCCGAACGGCACCCCTATGGCGGCGACCTGGTCTACACCGCGTTCTCCGGTAGCCACCAGGACGCCATCAACAAGGGCCTGGATCAGATGAAGTTCGACGCGGACGCCGCCGACTCCGACGTCGACGACATGCTCTGGCAGGTCCCCTATCTGCCGATCGACCCGCGCGACGTGGGCCGCACCTACGAGGCGGTGATCCGGGTCAACTCGCAGTCCGGCAAGGGCGGCGTCGCCTATGTGATGAAGACCGATCACGGGCTGGCGCTGCCGCGCCGGCTGCAGATCGAGTTCTCGCGGGTGATCCAGCAGCTCACCGACGGTGAGGGCGGCGAGGTCACCCCGAAGCAGATGTGGGATGCGTTCGCCGAGGAGTACCTGAACCCGATCCGGCCGCTGGAGCGCATGCACCAGAAGCTGATCGCCGCCGAGACCGACGACGGCACCGACCGTATCGAGGCCACGGTCTTGGTCGACGGGGTCGAGACCGAGATCAGCGGTTCCGGCAACGGCCCGCTGGCGGCGTTCGTCGACGCGCTGAGCCGTGTCGGGTTCCAGGTGCACGTGCTGGACTACTCCGAGCACGCGATGAGCGCCGGCGAGGAAGCACAGGCCGCGGCGTACGTGGAGGCGCAGATCGGCGACCGGACAGTGTGGGGCGTGGGCACGGCGCCGTCGATCACCACCGCGTCGCTGCGGGCGGTGGTCTCGGCGGTGAACCGGGCGGCCCGCGCGTAGCCCGCGGGCACATGCGCCCGCAACTGGGGGTTGTACTCAGTTTGATATCAGTGAATACTAATTCGCATCGTCTTAGGTCAGACGTCCGGCGAGACAAATCGGGGGCACTGTGAACATTCGCCAGATCGCACTCCTGCCAGCCATGTTCCTCGGCGCTGCCCTTGGCGGTGCGGCGCTCACTGGCGCGGTCGCCAACGCCGACCCGTCGAATCCACCGTTCACCCCCAATGACCTCTTCAGTTGGCCGATGCCAGTGGGCGCGCAGTACGGCACGGACTACACCACCACGATCACCGACTCGGTCGTTTTCCCGTCGATTCCGTACATCTACAGTGGCTCACAAAGCACGACGAACTGGCAGATCTTCGACTCCGACGGCAACGTCACCGGCGCATTCGACGACACCGGGATTCGTCAACAGTACGGCCAATTCCCACCCTTCCCGTTCGCCTACGTGACCAACTCCAACGTGGTCAGCGACAGTGAAGGCACCGGCCTGCCGGACGGGACGACGTGGGACTCCACGAGTTTCCGTCTGGCCGCGTTCGCCTCCGTCGAACTGTTCGGCACGCAATCGATCAGCGTGCCCGACGGCATGACCGTCGACTGGGTCAATTTCTTCGGCTTCGCCAACGAAGTGGTGACGACAACCGACGGCATCACCGACTACCTGTACCTGTTCGGCCCCGACCCCATCCTGCTCTTCGACATCCCGACCTGAGGGTAGTCAGAACAGCGAGATCTGCTCGCCGGCCGGCCCGGCGTCCAGGAACGCCTCGATGCCGGTGCCGCCCACCACCCCGCCGACGCTCGCCATGAACAGGGTGTCGGTGACGGTCGGCACGCCCAGTTCCCGCGCCTGGTAGCCCTTGCCGTGCTCAGCCTGGTCGTCGTTACAGATCACCAGCGAGGTGTTCGTGTCGACGACGTCGCTGTAGGCCAGGCCGGCGTACAGAATCCGTTCGACGAGTTCCTCGTGGGTGCGGGTGCATTCGGCCGACAGCGCCACCCGCATGCCCTGCACCAGCGGGCGGCCGCGCTGGTAGCGCCCCGGGTTGAGGTAGGCGCACGGCATCCGCGCGGCCAGCGCCTTGAGCGGGCGCAGTTCGTCGTGGGTGATCCGCCCGTTGGGCCAGCGGCGTCGGGTCACCGGCCGCACCGGCAACCACACGTCGCGTTCACGGGCCCGCTGCAGCGCGGGCACCAGCACCCCGGCCAGCACCCGGGCGTCGTCGAGGGCGTCGTGCGCGCGGGTCTGCACCACACCCCAGTTTGCGGCCAGGGTCTGCAGCCGCAGGTTGTCCAGACCGAGGTCGAGGCGCCGGGCCAGCTCCAGGGTGCACATCACCGAGTCGACGGGAAGCTCCGCGCCGGCCATCTCGGCTTCGGCGGCTAAGAACGTGTAGTCGAACGCGACGTTGTGCGCCACCAGGGTGCGGCCGGCCAGCAGTGCGGTGACCTCGTCCATGACGTCGGCGAACTGCGGCTGCCCGGCCAGCATCTCGGCGGTCAGCCCGTGCACGTGGGTGGGCCCGGGATCAGTGCCCGGATTGACCAGGTGCGACACCGAGCGTTCCACCTGGCCGTCGGCGTCGAGTGCCAGTGCGGCGACGCTGAGCACGCGGGCCTGCCCGGGCCGGAATCCGGACGTCTCGACGTCGACCACGACCCAGCCGTCGCCGGGGTCGCGGGCCGGACGGCCCCACGTCGCGCTCATGTGACGAGGATGGCACGCGCCGCCGACGAACGCCGCACGCAGCCCAGCCGTGTCGTCAACTTAAACTTCCTGGGTGATCACCGCCCGTGGACGACTCGCCCTGGCCGCCGGAGCCGGCGCCCGCTGGGCGTCACGCGTCACCGGGCGCGGTGCGGGCGCCATGATCGGTGGCCTGGTCGCGATGACCCTGGACCGCTCGATCCTGCGTCAGCTGGGAACCGGGCGGCGCAGCGTCGTCGTCACCGGCACCAACGGCAAGTCGACCACCACCCGGATGATCGCCGCCGCGCTGCGCACCCTGGGGCCGGTGGCCACCAACGCCGAGGGCGCCAACATGGACGCCGGGCTGGTGGCCGCACTGGCCGCCGACCGGGGTGCGGCGCTGGCGGCCCTCGAAGTGGACGAGATGCACGTCCCGCACGTGGCCGACGCGGTGTCGCCGAGCGTCTTCGTGCTGCTGAACCTGTCCCGCGACCAACTGGACCGGGTGGGTGAGATCAACGCCGTCGAACAGGCGCTGCGCGGCGGGCTGGCCCGGCACCCGCAGGCGGTGGTGGTGGCCAACTGCGACGACGTGCTGATGACCTCGGCCGCCTACGACAGTCCCGACGTGGTGTGGGTGGCCGCCGGCGGCGGGTGGCACGGCGACTCGGTGAGCTGCCCGCGCAGCGGCGAGGTGATCGAGCGCGACGGGGCGCACTGGCGCTCCACCGGCGCCGGCTTCGCCCGGCCGGAGCCGCAGTGGTGGTACGACGACGACGCGCTCTACGGCCCCGACGGGCTGGTGCTGCCGATGCGCCTGTCGCTGCCGGGCGCAGTCAACCGTGGCAACGCCGCCCAGGCCGTGGCCGCCGCGGTCGTGTTGGGCGCCGATCCCTTTGAAGCGGTGGCCGCGGTGTCGGCCGTCGACGAGGTGGCCGGGCGCTACCGCAGTGTGCAGGTGGGCGAGCACACCGTGCGGATGCTGCTGGCCAAGAACCCGGCCGGTTGGCAGGAGGCGCTGTCGATGGTCGACCACACCGCGGCCGGGGTGGTGATCTCGGTCAACGGGCAGGTGCCCGATGGGGAGGACCTGTCCTGGCTGTGGGATGTGCGCTTCGAGCACTTCGAAGGAGTTCCGGTGGTGGCCGCCGGGGAGCGCGGCACGGATCTGGCGGTGCGGCTGGGTTACGCCGGGGTACCGCACACCCTGGTGCACGACACGCTCGCGGCGATCGCGTCCTGCCCGCCCGGACCGGTTGAGGTCGTCGCCAACTACACGGCGTTTCTGGCGTTGCAGCGGAGGTTGGGCGTCTTATGACCGTGCGGATCGGGCTGGTGCTGCCCGACGTGATGGGCACCTACGGCGACGGCGGCAACGCGGTGGTGCTGCGCCAACGGCTGCGGCTGCGCGGTATCGCCGCCGAGATCGTCGAGATCACCCTGGCCGACCCGGTGCCCGAATCCCTGGACCTCTACACCCTGGGCGGCGCCGAGGACTACGCCCAACGGCTGGCCACCCGGCATCTGCTCCGGTATCCGGGTTTGCAGCGCGCCGCCGAGCGCGGCGCACCGGTGCTGGCGATCTGCGCGGCCATCCAGGTGCTCGGCCGCTGGTATGAGACCTCGGCCGGGGAGCGCGTCGACGGGGTGGGCCTGCTGGATCTGATCACCTCGCCTCAGGACGAGCGCACCATCGGCGAAGTGGTCGCCACCCCGCTGCTGGCCGGATTGTCAGCGCCGCTGACCGGCTTCGAGAACCACCGCGGTGGAACCGTATTGGGTTCAGCGGCAACACCATTGAGCAAGGTCACCAAGGGCGCCGGCAACCGGGCCGGTGACGGTTTCGACGGCGCGGTGCAGGGCAGCGTCGTCGCCACCTACCTGCACGGGCCGTGCCTGGCCCGCAACCCGGAGCTGGCCGACCTGCTGTTGTCCAAGGCGGTCGGCGAACTGGCGCCGCTGGAGCTGCCCGAGGTGGAGTTGCTGCGCTCCGAACGACTGGCCGCGCCGCGACGAGTCTGACGCTACGTTTGCGGCTATGACCGATCCGAGCACCGTCGCCGACGCCGCGATCGGAGTCTCGCAGAGGCTCTACGACCGGCTGGCCGACACCACCCGGGTGATCGAGGGTCTGGTGGCCAGCCAGTCACCGGAGCTGACCGGCGACCCGGCGCTGCTGGGGCTGTTGCACGAGACCGTCGCGGCCAACGTCGACACCTACTTCTCGGCGATCCGGCACAACATCCCGGTGGCCGACATCGCCGCGCCCGCGGTGGCACTCGAACACGCCCGCCGGCTGGCGCAGCGCGGGGTGCCGGTGAACGCCCTGGTGCGCGGCTACCGACTGGGCCACTCGATCGCGCTGCAACTGGTGCTGGAGGAGATACGCGCCGCCCACCTCGATCCGGACCTGAGCCTGAGCGTGCTCGGCCAGATGTCGACGCTGATGTTCGGCTACATCGACGAGATGTCGCAGCAGGTGGTCGCTGTCTATCAGGCCGAGCGGGAACGCTGGCTGGAGAGCCGGAATGCGGTGCGCGCGTTGCGGGTCCGCGAGATCCTGTCCGGGGACAGCCTGGACGTCGACGCGATGACGACTGCGATCCACTACCCGCTGCGCCGAACCCACGTCGCCCTGGTGGTGTGGTATCCGGAGTCCGGCGGCGACAAACTCTCCGCGGCAGAGGGATTCACCAAACATGTCATGGATTCGATCGGAGTTCACGGGGCTCCGCTGTTCATCCCGGCCGACAACACCACCGGGTGGGCGTGGATTCCGCTGCCGTCCAGTGATATTCGCGAGGTGGTGGAAGAGATCCGCGGCTACGCGCAGGCCGCCTCCGACGAACCGTGGGTGGCCATCGGTGATCCGCTGCCCGGGCTGGCTGGCTTCCGCCGGTCACACCAGCAGGCGCTGGCGGCACACCGCCTCGCGGTGGCCTCCGGTACGTGCCGGGTCAGCGTGGCCGGCGATCCGGGACTGTCCGCCGCCGCCCTGGTCGGCGGCGACAACCTGCCGGCCGCCCGCGCCTGGGTCAGCGAAGTGCTCGGCCCGTTGGCCTGCGCCACCGACAACGACGAGCGGCTGCGCGAAACCCTGCGGGTGTTCCTGCGCAGCGGGTCCAGCTTCAAGGCGGCCGGCGAGCTGCTGCATCTGCACGTCAACACCATGAAGTACCGCATCCAGCGGGCGATCGAACGCCGCGGCCGCCCGATCGCCGAGGACCGCCTCGACGTCGAAATCGCCCTGCTGCTGTGTCAGTGGTACGGCGAGGCGGTGTTGACTCCGTTGTCTCCCGGAGACGAATAGCAACGCGAATTCCGGCTGCCCGGGACGAGCGATTTGCCCGCCGGAAAACCTAACGTCGTGGTCATCAACAGGTATGACCGGGCGAAAGGCAGAAATCGATGAGCACCGAAGTGGCCGGCGGGCCGAAGATCTGGCAGGACAAGAAGCGGCATCTGTGGCTGTTGGGCCTGGTTGTGCCCACCATGCTGTTCCTGGTCCTGCCACTGGTGTGGGCGCTGAACAAGGCCGGACTGCCCACGGCGGCGCAGCTGCCGCTCTACATCGGGCCGATCCTGCTCTACGTGATCCTGCCGGCGTTGGACCTCATGATCGGGGCCGACGGGCAGAACCCGCCCGATGAGGTGATGGACGCGCTGGAGAACGACAAGTACTACCGCTACGCCACCTACGCCTACATCCCGTTCCAGTACGCCAGCGCCATCTTCGGCGCCTACCTGTTCACCGCCTCGGACCTGGGCTGGCTCGGCTTCGACGGCTCACTGGGCTGGCTGGGCAAGATCGGCGTCGCGATGACCACGGCCACCGTGGCCGGGGTCGGCATCAACACCGCCCACGAGCTGGGCCACAAGCGGGAGTCGCTGGAGCGCTGGCTGGCCAAGATCACCCTGGCCCAGGTCTGCTACGGCCACTTCTACGTCGAGCACAACCGCGGCCACCACGTGCGGGTGGCCACCCCGGAGGACCCGGCGTCGTCGCGGTTCGGTGAGACGTTCTGGGAGTTCCTGCCGCGCAGCACCGCCGGCGGCATCCGCTCGGCGTGGGAGCTGGAGGCGGCGCGCATCCGCCGCACCGGCAAGAGCCCGTGGGACCCGCGGACCTGGGCGGGCAACGACGCGATCAACGCGCTGGCCATGTCGATCGTGTTCTGGGGCGCGATGATCGCGGTGTTCGGTGTGGCACTGGTGCCCTACGTTCTGATCAACGCCTTCTACGGCTCGTCGCTGCTGGAGTCGGTGAACTACCTCGAGCACTACGGGCTGGTGCGCCAGAAGCAGGCCAGCGGCCGCTACGAGCGCTGCACCCCGCAGCACAGCTGGAACTCCGACCACATCGTGACGAACCTGTTCCTGTACCACCTGCAGCGGCACAGCGACCACCACGCCAACCCCACCCGGCGCTACCAGACGCTGCGCAGCTTCGACGACTCGCCGAACCTGCCGGCCGGATATGGCGCGCTCATCGGGGTGACCTACTTTCCGATGGTGTGGCGCAAGCTGATGGACCACCGGGTGCTGGAGCACTACAGCGGCGACATCACCCGGGCCAACATCTCGCCGCGCCGTCGGGCGAAGATCCTGGCCCGCTACGGCGCGACCGGTACTGAGCAGGTGGCCGCCTGATGGCCAGCTACGGATGCCCCGGCTGCGGGTACGTCTACGACGAGGCCGTCGGGGCACCCCGGGAGGGTTACCCCGCCGGCACAGCCTGGGGCCAGATCCCCGACGAGTGGTGTTGCCCGGACTGTGCGGTACGCGAGAAGTTTGATTTCGAACCGATGGGAGCGAACTGATGAACGACTACAAACTGTTCCGGTGCCTGCAGTGCGGCTTCGAATACGACGAGGCGCTGGGCTGGCCGGAGGACGGCATCGCCCCCGGCACCCGCTGGGCCGACATCCCCGAGGACTGGAGCTGCCCGGACTGCGGCGCGGCGAAGGCCGACTTCGAGATGGCGGAGGTGGCCCGGTCATGACGGGGACGGTGATCGTCGGTGGCGGGCTGGCCGCAGTCCGCACCGCCGAGCAACTCCGGCGCAACGGCTACGCCGCCGCGATCACCATCATCGGCGCGGAGGACCGCCCGCCCTATGACCGGCCGCCGCTGTCCAAACAGATGCTGCGCGGCGAGGTCGACGACGTTGCCTTGAAGCCGGTCGGGTTCTACGAGGACAACCAGATCGGGTTGCGGCTCGGTGTGGGCGCCCGCTCCGTCGATGTTTCAGCCCACACCGTGACGCTGGCCGACGGGGAGGTGCTCGGCTACGACCAGCTGGTGATCGCCACCGGCGTTGTGCCCAAACGGATTCCGTCGTTCGGCGAGCTGGACGGAATTCACGTGTTGCGGTCGTTCGACGACTGCGTGGCGCTGCGGTCGCGGGCCGTCGGTGCGCGCCGGGCCGTGGTGGTCGGCGCGGGTTTCATCGGCTGCGAGGTCACTGCCGCCCTGCGCGCTGCCGGGGTGTCGGTGGTGCTGGTCGAGCCGCAGGCCACGCCGCTGGCCTCGGTGCTCGGCGAGCAGGTCGGGGCGTTGGTCACCCGGCTGCACCAGGCCGAGGGCGTCGACGTTCGGACCGGCGTGGGCGTGGCCTCGGTGGCGGGGACGCGCCGCGTCGAGTCGGTGACGCTGTCCGACGGCTCGGTGATCCCCGCCGACCTGGTGGTGGTCGGGATCGGTTCGCGCCCGGCCTGCGACTGGCTGGCCGACAGCGACATCGAGGTGGCGAACGGCATCGTGTGCTCTTCAGCGGGCCGCACCAGCGCACCGGATGTGTGGGCGATCGGTGACGTGGCGTCCTGGGACGGTGTGCGCGTGGAGCACTGGAGCAATGTCGCCGAGCAGGCGAAGTTGTTGGTGGCCGCGATGCTGGGCTCCGAGGCAGCTGCCGCGCCGGGCGTGGCGTACTTCTGGAGCGACCAGTACGACGTCAAGATCCAATGTCTGGGCCACCCGATGCCGGGCGACACCGTGCACCTGGTGCGCGATGACGGCCGGTGCTTCGCCGGGTACTACGAGCGCGACGGCGTCGTGGTGGCCGCGGTGGGGGCGGGCGTCCCGGAGTTGGTCCGCACGGCGCGCGGCAAGATCGCCGCGGGGGCGCCGATCACCGAAGTGCTGCAACCGGTTTAGCCGGAGTTCGGTCGCCAGCCGCGGGATCGCAGGGCGTCGGTGACGCGGCGAACGACGTCGTCGCCGTCGTCCTCGTTGATCACTTTGATGACGATCCAGCCCAGTGCCGCCAGCCGCCGCAGCCGGCGTTCGTCTTTGACGTACTGGCGCCGATCTTTTCGGTGCTGATCCCCGTCGTACTCGACAGCCACCCGATATTCCTCCCAGCCCATATCCAGCCAGGCGAACGGCCAATACCCCCGTTCGATCACCGGGATCTGGGTGGTCGGGATCGGCAGGCCGGCGTCGATCAGGCGCAGCCGCAACCAGCTCTCCTTGGGTGAGGCGGCGCCGGCGTCGACCAATGGAAGCGCAACGCGCAGGCGTCGTGAATGCCGCGCGCCTTTGTGGTGCTTGGCGATCAGCAGCACGTCCTCGGTACTGAACGGGGTGGCCCGGCCCAGCGCGTCCAGCCGGGTCACCGCCCCGTCGCGGGGCAGGTGGCGCCCCAGGTCGTAGGCGGTGCGGGCGGGTGTGGTGACCGGCAATCGCCCGACGTGGATGAATTCGTCTGCGGCGAGGGTTTCGTCGCGGACGATCAGGCCTGTTTGCGTGCGAGTGTTGTCCGCGATGAGTTCGACGTCCACGTCGATGTCAACCCACTCGGCCCCGTGCAGCGCCGAGGCGGCCACCCCGGCGATCACCCCGTTGCGCCCGGAGGCGAGCCAGGCTGCAGTCGTCCGATCACGCAGTGTGGGCGTCGTGTCCTTGGACAGGTAAATCCCGCGAAAGAGGGGGCGGTACCACCGCTGCAGTTCGTGACGGCTCAGCCGGCCCGCGGCGATCGCTTCGCTGCCGATGAAGACCCTGTCCATGGCGGGATGGTGTCAGCGGCCACCGACACCTCCCCGAGACCGACGTTTTGCAGGCCTCTACTCGCACTTTCCCTGCAAAACGTCGGTTTCGCGGGGGAAGGGGCGGGGCTCGGCGGGTGGCGGGAGTGGGGCGCTCGGGGGGAAAGAGGCTCAGGCCATGGCACGGCGGCCGGTGAACGCCCGGCCCAGCGTCAGCTCATCGGCGAACTCCAGGTCACCGCCCATCGGCAGCCCGGACGCCAATCTGGTCACGCTCAACCCGGGGATGTCGCGCAGCATCCGCACCAGATAGGTGGCGGTGGCCTCGCCCTCGGTGTTGGGGTCGGTGGCGATGATCACCTCGTTGACGTCCACGCCGTCGACCCGCTCCCCCACCCGATTCAGCAGCTCACGCACCCGAAGCTGCTCGGGGCCGATCCCGGACAGCGGATCCAGGGCGCCTCCGAGCACGTGGTAGCGGCCCCGGAACTCGCGGGTGCGCTCGATGGCGGCGACGTCCTTGGGTTCTTCTACGACGCAGATCTGGGCGAGGTCGCGACGCGCGTCCCCGCAGATCCGGCAGCGCTGCGCATCCGAGACGTTGCCGCAGACCTCGCAGAACTTCACCCCGTCGCGGACCTTCGCCAGCACCGCGCTGAGCCGGTCGATCTCAACGGGCTCCACCGAGAGCAGGTGAAACGCGATGCGCTGGGCGCTCTTGGGGCCGATGCCCGGCAGCTTGCCAAGCTCGTCGATCAGGTCCTGGACCGGACCCTCAAACACCTAGGCCCCCGGCATGCCGAGCGCGCCGCCCATCCCGCCCGCCAGCGGGGAGAGCCGCTGCTGGGCCAGCGTCTGCGCCTTCTTCGACGCATCCGCGAGCGCACCGACGATCAGGTCCTGCAGCGTGTCGATGTCGGACGGGTCGACGACCTGGGGGTCGATGTGCACGGCGAGCACCTCACCGCTGCCGTTCGAGGTGACCTTGACCAGGCCGTTGCCGGCTTCGCCCTGGACCTCGGTGACGGCCAGCTCCTGCTGCGCCTGCAGCAACTGCTGCTGCATCTTCTGGGCCTGGGCCAGCAGCGCCGACATGTCGGGCGGGCCTCCTGGTTGCATGACATTCCCCTAGGGTCGGTGGTCTCGAGTTGGTTGCGGCTTGGTCCCAGCTGGGGGCCCGGTGCGTGTGAGATTCCCAGCGTAGTCGGCGCGCGGCTACCTTGGCGGCGTGCGCGTACCTGTTTCCTGGCGTGTCGGCATCGCGATCGCCACCGGCGTGGTGGTGGCCGCCGCGCTGCCCGGCGCCCCGCTGGTCCCGACGGCCCCGACAGCCTCAGCGGCTCCGGCCGGCAAGATCGTGTTCCTCGACCCCGGGCACAGCGGAATCAGCGACCCCGCTGCCATCGGCCGCCAGGTCACCAACGGCCGGGGCGGCACGAAGAACTGCCAGACCAGCGGCACCGCCACCAACAGCGGCTATCCCGAGCACAGCTTCGCCTGGGACACCACGTTGCGTATCCGCGCGGCCCTCAACTCCGCCGGCGTGCGCACCGCGATGTCCCGCGGCGACGACAACGGGCCGGGGCCGTGCGTGGACGCCCGCGCCGCCATGGCCAACACCCTGCACCCCGACGCAATCGTGTCCATCCACGCCGACGGCGGGCCGGCCGGCGGGCGCGGGTTCCACGTCAACTACTCGGCACCCGCGCTGAACCCGGCGCAGGAGGGCCCGGCGGTGCGGTTCGCCCAGGTCATGCGCAGCCAACTGCAGGCCGCCGGTATCCCGCCGGCCAACTACATCGGTACCGACGGCCTGAAGGGACGCGCGGATCTGGCCGGGCTGAACCTGGCCGAATACCCGTCGATCCTGGTCGAGCTGGGCAACATGAAGAACCCGACCGACGCCGCCCTGATGGAGAGCCCGGCGGGACGGCAGCGCTACGCCGACGCCGTCGCCCGCGGGATCGCCGCGTACCTGGGCTGACCCGGCGCCGGCTCCGTAGCGGGGTGCACGGCCAGGCATCCGCCGCTAACTTGGATGGTGATGTCTGTTCGGCCGGCCGAAACCCCGACATCCCACTCGCAGGGGGTGCGGCGGCTGCTGGCCAGCTACCGGGCGATCCCGCACACCGCATCAGTCCGGCTGGCCAAGCCGACGTCCAACCTGTTTCGTGCCCGCACCAAACGCGACGCGCCGGGCCTGGACACCTCGGGGCTGACCGATGTCCTCGGCGTCGACCCGCAGACCCGCACCGCCGAAGTCGCCGGCATGTGTACCTACGAGGATCTGGTCGCCGCCACCCTGCCGTTCGGCCTGGCGCCGCTGGTGGTTCCGCAGCTCAAGACGATCACGGTGGGCGGCGCGGTGTCCGGCCTGGGGATCGAGTCGACGTCGTTCCGCAACGGCCTGCCGCATGAGTCCGTGCTGGAGATGGATGTTCTGACCGGCGCCGGCGAGTTGCTGACGATCTCACGTCACCAGCATGAGGATCTGTTTCACGCGTTTCCGAATTCCTATGGCACGCTGGGCTATTCCACGCGGTTGCGGATCGAGCTGGAAGCGGTCAAGCCGTTCGTCGCGTTGCGGCATATCAGGTTCGACGACCTCGGCGACCTGATGGCGGCGATGGATCGGATCATCGACACCGGTGGGCTCGACGGGGATCGGGTGGACTATCTCGACGGTGTGGTGTTCTCCCCCGCCGAGAGTTACCTGTGCGCGGGATTTCAGACCGAGACCCCGGGCGCCGTCAGCGAGTACACCGGTCAGCAGATCTACTACCGCTCGATCCAGCACGCCCGGGGAATCAAGGATGACCGGCTGACCATCAACGACTATCTGTGGCGCTGGGACACCGACTGGTTCTGGTGCTCGCGGGCCTTCGGGGCGCAGCGCCCGTTGGTGCGGCGCATCTGGCCTCGGCGCTACCGGCGCAGCAGTGTCTACGCCAAGCTGATCGGTTACGACCAGCGGTTCGCCATCGCCGACCGGGTCGAGAAGTGGCACAGGCGCCCGACGCGGGAGCGGGTTGTGCAGGACATCGAGGTACCGCTGGGGCGCTGCCGGGAGTTCTTGGACTGGTTCTTCGCCCACGTGCCGATCGAGCCGGTGTGGCTGTGCCCGCTGCGCCTGCGCGCCGAGGAGGACTGGCCGCTGTACCCGATCCGGCCCAACCACACCTACGTCAACGTCGGGTTCTGGTCCTCGGTCCCGGCCGGGGCCACCGAGGGAATCACCAACCGTCTGATCGAGGCGAAGGTCAGCGAACTCGACGGACACAAATCTCTGTACTCCGATTCGTACTACACCACAGCGGAATTCGATGCGCTCTACGGCGGCGACGCCTATCGAGCGGTCAAGCAGACCTACGACCCCGACGCTCGATTGCTGAACCTCTACGACAAGGCGGTGCGACGACTGTGACCACCTACAAGGAGCAGGCCCACACCGGCCGGCTGAGCCTGGCCCAGGTGCTGGAGACCCTGGCGACCGACGGCCACCTGCCGCTGCGCTTCACCGCCTACGACGGCAGCAGCACCGGACCCGATGACGCTGCTCTGGGCCTGGAGCTGCTGACCCCGCGCGGCACAACGTATCTGGCCACCGCGCCGGGCGACCTGGGCATGGCCCGCGCGTACGTGGCCGGGGATCTGGGGCTGCACGGGGTGCATCCCGGCGACCCGTATCGGCTGCTCAAGGCGCTCGCCGACGAGCTGCATTTCCGCCGTCCCCCGCCGCGGGTGCTGGCCAACATCGTCCGTTCGATCGGAATCGAGCACCTGGTGCCGATCGCGCCACCGCCCCAGGAGTCCCTCCCCCGGTGGAGACGCATCGCGGAAGGACTGCGGCACAGCAGATCCCGCGACGCCGATGCCATCGAGCACCACTATGACGTGTCCAACGATTTCTACGAATGGGTGCTGGGACCGTCGATGACCTACACCTGTGCGGTCTACCCGCATCCGGAGGCGACGCTGGAGCAGGCCCAGGACAACAAGTACCGGCTGGTCTTCGACAAGCTGCGGCTGCGCCCCGGCGACAGGCTGCTCGATGTGGGTTGCGGCTGGGGCGGCATGGTGCGCTACGCCGCGCGACACGGGGTGCGCGCGATCGGGGCGACGCTCTCCGCCGAGCAGGCCCGGTGGGCGCAGCGCGCGATCGCCGACGACGGTCTGACCGAGCTGGCCGAGGTGCGGCACTGCGACTACCGCGACGTGCGGGAGTCCGAGTTCGACGCGGTCTCCTCGATCGGGATGACCGAGCACATCGGCGTCGCCAACTACCCGAACTACTTCGGCTTCCTCAAGTCGAAGCTGCGCACCGGCGGGCTGCTGCTCAACCACTGCATCACCCGGGCGGACAACAAGTCCAACGCCACCGCGGGCGACTTCATCGACCGCTATGTGTTCCCGGACGGTGAGCTGGCCGGGTCGGGCCGCATCATCAGCGAGATTCAGGACGCCGGGCTGGAGGTGCTGCACAACGAGAACCTCCGCAGCCACTACGAGCTGACCCTGCGCGACTGGTGCGCCAACCTGGTGGCGCACTGGGATGACGCCGTCGCCGAGGTCGGCCCGGCCACCGCCAGGGTATGGGGCCTGTATATGGCCGGGTCGCGACTGGGGTTCGAACACAACGTGATTCAGCTTCATCACGTACTGGCGCGCAACGGCGGCGACACCGGCCTTCCGTTGCGGCCGTGGTGGCGTCCCTGACGGCATGGCGCGACTTGACGGAGCCTGAGCGGCCTGTTTGACACGCCCCCCTGCGCTCCTTAAGTTAGGTTCGGCTTAGTTCAGGGGGAGCAAAGTCGCACATCAGTGCAAATGAGGACGGGGGGATTTTGTCATGTCTGAAATTCGTCGGGGCGAACGACAACGCGGCGCCCGCACGATGCTCGGGGTAACCGCCGCAGCCGGCGCGTTCATGGCGTTCGGCGTGACGCCGGCCGCACACGCCGACGGCGAGCTGGACGCGATATTCGATCTGCTCGGCACGGGCGTCTTCAACGGTGGTGAATCGGATCTGGCGAGCCTCGGCACGGGATTCGCCCCCACCGCCTTCGCACTGCCCGCCGAAGGCGGCGTGTTCGGCGGTCCGATCGACTACGCCCAGCTGTTCGACCAGTTCTTCTACTCGCCGATGCACGACATGCAGCAGGCTTGGATCACCAGCCCGATGGGCATCATGTTCGACACCGCCCTCAATCAGATGGCCGGCCAGACCCTGATCGGCAACGGCGCCGACGGCATCGACGGTGGCACCCTGGAGCAGGCGGCGGGCGGCAACGGCGGACTGTGGTTCGGTGACGGCGGCGACGGCGGCACCTCCGCCGAAGGGGTCGGCGGTGTCGGCGGCAACGCCGGAAGCTTCGGCAACGGCGGCGACGGCGGCGCGGGCGCCAGCGGCCTGCCGCTGCTGGGCGGCGCGGGCGGCGCGGGCGGCGACGGCGGGTCCGGCGGAACCTTCCTGGGCAACGGCGGGACCGGCGGCGCCGGCGGCAACGGCGCCGCGGGCCTGACGAACATACTGCTCGGCGCCGGAAACGACGGCGGAGCCGGCGGCAACGGCGGCGACGCGCGTGGTCTGTTCTTCGGCAACGGTGGCGTTGGCGGCGTCGGCGGCGACGGTGGGGCCGGGCTGTCCGGGGCGCCCGGTGCGCTGGGCCTGATCGGCTCGGCCGGCGGGGCCGGCGGCGACGCCGGCCTGGGTGGAAACGGCGGCGACGCCGCCCGCTTCGGCGACGGCGGGATCGGCGGGGCCGGTGGCAACGGCGGTGAAGGTGGAATCGGCGGCCCGGGTGTGCTGCCGGCCGACGGGTTCGCCGGCGGTGCCGGTGGCGCGGCCGGTGACGGTGGTATCGGTGGGGCCGGCGGCTCGCTCTACGGCAACGGCGGAACCGGCGGCGTCGGCGGTAACGGCGGCGTGGGTGGCGCCGGCGGTTTCGGGTTCCTGGGCTTGCTCAACCAGCCGGGTCTGATCAACGGTGACGGCGGCAACGGCGGCGCCGGCGGCCTCGGCGGTGCGGCCGGTGTCGGCGGTGCTGGTGGCACCGCGTCGGCCGGTCTGGGCGGCAACGGTGGGGCCGGCGGCCTCGGCGGTGGCGGCGGCAAGGGCGGCGCCGGCGGGCAAGGCGCCATCGGAGTCCTCGGGATCGGTACCACCGGAGCCGGAGGCGACGGCGGTAACGGCGGCGCGGCCGGGGACGGCGGCGAGGGCGGTAACGGCGGCGCCGGAGGGGCCGGCTCGTCCGGCGACGGCTCCGGCGGAGCCGGCGGCCGCGGCGGCGCCGGCGGCCAGAGCGGCAGTGGCGGCAACGGCGGGCTCGGTGTGGTCAGCGTTGACGGCCAAGCCGGTGGCGACGGAGGCGACAGTCCGGTCGGCGGCAACGGCGGCGACGGTGGTGACGGCGGCACAGGCGGCGGCGCGGCCGGTGCGGGCGGTGCGGCCGGCGACGGCGGCACGGCCGGCAGCGGCGGTCTGGGCGTGCTCGGGCCCGGCGGTCTGCTCGGGACCGGCGACAACGGGACCGCAGCCGGTAACGGCACGGCCGGGGCCAACGGCACCGCGGGCTGATACCGAATCGAAACGGCCGCCGGCTGACCCTGGGTCAGCCGGCGGTCGTTTCGTTTGAATCCGGTCGGCGCGCGAAGGCCGGTGCCCGCTCGGGGCGTACTCCGACACCGACCACGTAGGCGGGGATGGCCGACAGCCAGGGCAGTCGCCTGAGTAGGGCGCCGAATGCCGCCGGCGGGTCCAGGTTTCCCCCTCGCAGGATCGCATCCAGCCCCAGGTGCAGCACCCGCTGAACGGTCTGGGTGACGACGGTGGGCACGACCCGGCGCCGGTGCACGGCGGCCAGATCCTTTCGGGTCACCCGGCCGCGCCGCAACGGGTCGGCCAAGATGGTCGCCGCCGCCACCGCATCCTGCACCGCGAGGTTGATGCCGACGCCACCCGCCGGCGACATGGCGTGGGCGGCGTCTCCGATGCACAGCAGGCCGTCGACATGCCAGTCGCGCAGCCGATTCACCTTCACATCAAGGTGTTTGACGTCATCCATCGATCGAAGCCCCGACACGTCCGCCTCCGGGATGAGGTCGAGGACGTCGCGGCGGAAGGCGTCGATGCCGCGCGCCCGCAATGCCGCCGCATCGCTCTTGCTCCCCAGATAGGCGACCTGGAAATAGCCTCGCCTCGGGATCATGATCGCGGCCCGGCCCGGGCCGAGGCGCGGTAGCAGCGTGGGCTGCGAGTCGCCGCCGTTGGGCAGCCGGAACCACCACACGTCGAAGTTCACGTTGAACTCACGCGCGCTCAGACCGGCCTCCTGCCGGGCGATCGACCAGCGGCCGTCGCAGGCCACCGTGAGCCCGGCGCGCAGTTCACCGGCGCCGTCGGGCCCCCGGTAGCGCACCCCGACCACCCGGCCGTTCTCGTGCAGCAGGCCGGTGACCTCGGTGCTCATCCGCAGGTTGAAGGTCGGCTCGTCCCGGGCGGATTCGGCGAGCAGGTTCAGCAGATCCCACTGCGGCACCATCGCGATGTACGGGTACGGCTGACGCCGCAGGCGCCCGAAGTCGACCACGGTGACGTCGTGGCCGGCCACGTCCAAACTGACCCGGTGGATCTCGCTGTAAGACAGCGCCGCAAACCGGTCCCACAGCCCGAGGTCGTCGAGCAGCCGCAGCGTGGTGGGATGCACGGTGTCGCCGCGGAAGTCCCGCAGGAAGTCGGCGTGCTTCTCCAGCAGCGTCACCTGGACGCCGGCGCGGGCCAGCAGCAGGCCGAGCACCATTCCGGCGGGGCCACCGCCGACGATCGCGCAGGTGGTGGTATCGGTCGTGTCACTCATCGGGGTGCCACGTTACGCGTGTTTGACATGGCGTCCGGGAGGTTATCCGCATCGGGTAGAAGCACACCTTGCCCAGGGGGAACACCATGATGCTCAAATCGCCGACGGAAGCCTCTCAGAAGCCCACGAACGGCAGGCTGGGGTTGGCCGAGATTCTGGTACTGCTCTCCGGCGGGGGGCAACCGCCGGTCAAGGTCACCGCCTATGACGGCAGCAGTGTCGGCCCTGACGACGCCACGCTGGCCGTGGACCTGCTCACACCGCGCGCCACCACCTATCTGGCCACCTCACTGGGTCAGCTGGGGATCGCCCGGTCCTACATCGCCGGCGACCTGGAACTGCGCGGCGTGCACCCGGGAAACCCCTACGAGATGCTCAAGGCCCTGGCGGACCTGGAATTCAAACAGCCGTCGCCACAGACGCTGATCAACATCCTCCGCTCGATCGGTTTGCGCAATCTGCGGCCGATCGCGCCGCCGGCCGAGGAGGCACCGGCCAAATGGCGCCGTCGCCTCTCGGCTGGATTGCGCCACTCGAAAGCCCGTGACGCTGACGCCATCCACCACCACTACGACGTGTCCAACACCTTCTACGAATGGGTGCTGGGCCCGTCGATGACCTACACCTGCGCGATCTACCCGAGCGCGGACGCGACGCTGGAGGAAGCCCAGGAGAACAAGTACCGGCTGATCTTCGAAAAGCTGCGACTGCAGCCGGGCGATCGGCTGCTCGACGTGGGCTGCGGCTGGGGCGGCATGGTGCGTTACGCCGCCCGCCGTGGGGTTCACGCGGTCGGTGCCACCCTGGCGGCAGAGCAGGTGGCCTGGGCGCAGCAGGCGATCGCCGACGAGGGCCTGTCCGAATTCGCCGAAGTTCGGCACTGCGACTACCGCGATGTGCGCGAGACCGGGTTCGACGCCGTCTCGTCGATCGGGATGACCGAGCACATCGGGGTGAAGAACTACCCGGCATACTTCGGCTTTCTCAAGTCGAAGCTGCGCAGCGGCGGCCTGCTGCTCAACCACTGCATCACGACGGCGGACAACTCGATATACAAGGGCGATGCCTTCAGCGACCGGTACGTCTTCCCGGACGGGGAGCTCACCGGTGTGGGGAGCATCGTCACGCAGATCCAGCGGACCGGTTTCGAGGTGCTGCACGAGGAGGACTTCCGGCTGCACTACGCCAAGACGCTGCGCGCCTGGTGTCAGAACCTGGTCGACCACTGGGACGAGGCCGTCGCCGAGGTCGGGCTGGGCCGGGCCAAGGTGTGGGGCATGTACATGGCGGCGGCGGTACTCGGCTTCGAGCGCAACCTATGCCAGCTGCACCATGTGCTGGCCGGCAACGTCGACGAGCGGGGTGACGACGGCGACTTGCCGATGCGGCCGTGGTGGACCCCCTAGAAAAACGAGCGCTTCAGTCGCCGCCGATGCGGCGGGCGCCGAGTTCGTTCTGCAGGAGTTCCAGTGCGACCTCTTCGGGGTCGCGGCGCGGCGCGGCATCGGCGGCGTCCACAGCGGCCTCAGCCAGCATGGCTTCCTCGTCGGCCCGCTGAGCCGAGACCGGGTCGACGGCGGGTGCGGTGGGCGACGCGGCTTCCGGTGCGGGGCCGCCGGGTTCGCAACGCACCCGCCAGTTCACCCCGAGCGCATCCTTGAGCGCCTCGGTGATGACGTCGGCGTTGCGCTGTTCGGAGAGTCGCTTGGCCAGCGGCGCCGATTCGTGGGTCAGCACCAGGGTGTTGCCGTCCACCGTGCGCACGGTCGCCCCGGCCAGCATCACCTCGGTGGTACGGCTGCGCTGGCGCACCTTGTCGCGCACCGTGGACCACATCGCCCGCACGGCCGCGGCGTCCGGCTCGCCCGGTGCCGCCGCGACGGGCGCCGGCGCGGCGGGCGCCGGCGGGGGTGCCGGCGGGGGTGGCGGGGGTTCGGGTTCCGGCTCCGGTGTCGGTGGTTCGGGTTCGGGCTCTTGCGCCACCACGAGTTCCGGCGCGGGTTTGGGCTCGGGTTCCGGTGCGGGCTCAGGCTCGGGCTTGGGCTCGGGCGCCTGGGAACGACGGGTGAACTGCTTGCCCCCAGACGCAGCCGGTGCAGTCGCAGCCGGCGCCGTGGCACCACCTGGGATCGACATGTCCAGCCGGCCCTCGATGCGCTCCACCCGTTGCAGCAGCGCGGCTTCGGTGTCGGCGGCCGACGGCAGCAGCAGCCGGGCGCACACCACCTCCAGCAGCAGCCGCGGGGCCGTCGCGCCACGCATCTCGCCGAGACCGGCATGCACCACCTCGGCGTAGCGGGCCAGGGTGGCCGAGCCGATCCGGGCGGCCTGGTCATACATCCGCTCCAGCATGTCCTCCGGAGCGTCGACCACACCTTTGGCCACCGCGTCCGGAACCGCTTGCAGCACAATGAGATCGCGGAACCGCTCCAGCAGGTCGATGGCGAACCGTCGCGGATCGTGCCCGGCGTCGACCACCGCCTCCACCGCGCCGAACACCGACGCCGCGTCCCCGGCCGCCAGTGCGTCGACCGCCTCGTCGATCAGTGCGACGTCGGTGGCCCCCAGCAGGCCCAGCGCCCGCTGATAGTGCACGTGGTTAATGCCGTCGGCGTCTCGCTCGGAGCCGGCCAGCAACTGGTCGAGCACCGACAGGGTGTCGCGCGGCGAACCGCCCCCGGCGCGGATCACCAGCGGGTACACCGCGTCGTCGACGGCCACGTGCTCCTGCTCGCAGATCCGCCCGATCAACTCGCGCATGGTCCGCGGTGCCAGCAGCCGGAACGGATAGTGGTGGGTGCGGGACCGGATGGTGGTCAGCACCTTCTCCGGCTCGGTGGTGGCGAACACGAAGATCAGGTGGTCCGGCGGCTCCTCGACGATCTTGAGCAGCGCGTTGAACCCAGCGGGCGTCACCATGTGCGCCTCGTCGATGATGAAGATCCGGTACCGCGACTGCGCCGGTGCGTAGAACGCCCGGTCCCGAAGATCGCGGGTGTCGTCGACGCCACCGTGGCTGGCGGCGTCGAGTTCGACGACGTCGATGCTGCCCGGCCCGTTGGGCGCCAGCGCCACGCACGAATCGCAGGTCCCGCACGGGGTGGGAGTGGGCCCCTGCTCGCAGTTCAGGGAGCGGGCCAGGATGCGAGCCGAGGACGTCTTGCCGCAGCCTCGCGGACCGGAGAACAGGTAGGCGTGGTTGATCCGGCCCGCCGACAACGCGGTGCACAGCGGTTCGGTGACGTGCTCCTGCCCCACCACTTCGGCGAAGGTTGCCGGCCGGTACTTGCGGTAGAGCGCCACGCAAGGGAGGTTACTTGCTCGGGCCGACGACGGTGCACGCCCGGCGGCGCTACACCTTCGGCCGCAGATACCCCAGTGTGTTGTAGGCGGGGTCGAAGTCCCGCCAGTTCACCGTCACGAACAGCCGGCCGCCGGAGTTCTGGTCGGCCGTCTCGTAGCGGAACGCGGTGCCGGTGCGCTCGACAGCCGTGACGACCGCGGCGTGCCCGTGCTCGCTGACGAACCCGCCCGGGCCGTAGACGACGATGTCGCCGACGTGGGGTTCGTTGGCGCCGCCGGCGAACGGGATCTGGTCGAAGTACTGTGCCAGGCCGTTGGTGGCGAAATGGTGGTAGAGGTCGAAGGCATTGCCGCTTGGGTCGTGGTTCTGCCAGGGGTAGCCCAGCCCGGAGATGTAGTGCGCGATCAGCGGGTAGCACTGGCCGTCGCCGTAGACCACCGGGTTGCCCAGCGCGGCGTCGGCGGCCTCCTGGCGGAATCCGTCGACCTGGTCGGCAATCCTGGCCGCAAGCGGCGTCGGGTCAATCGGTGGGGCCGCGGACGCCGGGAAGTTGCCGCCCGGCCACGTCAGCAGCACCGCGACCAGCGCGGCAATCCAACCGGCGACCTTGAGCGTCATGGCGTGGGTCAGGCCAGCATCGATTCGGCGGCTGCCAGCAGCGCGCAGGTGGCCAGACCGTCGACCGCGTCGCGCAGGTCGTCGGTCGAGGGGAACGACGGCGCGATCCGGATGTTGGTGTCCTCGGGGTCCTTGCGGTACGGGAACGACGCGCCCGCCTCGGTGACCGCGATCCCGGCGTCCTTGGCCAGTGCGACGGTGCGGCGCGCGGTACCCGGGAGTACGTCCAGGCTGATGAAGTAGCCGCCCTTGGGGTCGGTCCACGACGCGATTTTGGTGTCGCCGAACTTCTCGGCCAGGATCTGGGCGGCCAGCTCGAACTTGGGTGCCAGGATCCGCTGGTGGCGGCGCATGTGCAGCCGCACCCCGTCGGCGTCGCCGAAGAAGCGCAGGTGCCGGAGCTGGTTGACCTTGTCCGGGCCGATCGAGCGCTTTCCGGCGTACTGCAGGTACCAGGCGATATTGCCCAGCGAGCCGCCGAAGAAGCTGACGCCCGCACCGGCGAAGGTGATCTTCGAGGTGGAGGCGAACACGTACGGCCGGTTCGGGTTTCCGGCGGCGGCGGCCAGCCCGAGCACGTCGATCTGGTGCGGGAACTCGTCCGTCAGGGTGTGCACCGCATAGGCGTTGTCCCAGAACAGCCGGAAGTCGGGGGCAGCGGTCTTCATCTGCACCAGCCGGCGCACCGTCTCCCAGGAGTAGGTGATGCCGGTCGGGTTGCCGAATACCGGCACCGTCCACATGCCCTTGATCGCGGGGTCGGCGGCGACGAGTTCCTCGATCAGGTCGACGTCCGGGCCGTCCTCGCGCATCGGGATCGGGATCATCTCGATGCCCATGGTCTCGGTGATCGCGAAGTGCCGGTCGTAGCCGGGGACCGGGCAAAGGAATTTAATGCCCTGGCGCTCGTCCTTCCAGGGCCGCGGTGAGTCCACGCCGCCGTGCAGCATCGAGAACACGATGACGTCGTGCATGAACTCCAGGCTGGCGTTGTTGCCGGCGATCAGGTTGGGCACCGCGATGCCGAGCAGCTCGCCGAAGATCGCGCGCAGCTCCGGCAGGCCGTGCAGGCCGCCGTAGTTGCGGGTGTCGGTGCCGCCGTCGTCGCGGTAGTCGCTGGCTCCCGGCAGGCCCAATAGGCCGTTGGCCAGGTCGAGCTGCTCGGGCGCGGGCTTGCCGCGGGTGAGGTCCAGCGACAGCTTCTTGCCCTGGAGCTCGGCGTAGTCGCGCTGGTAGCGCTCGTGTTGAGCGACCAAGTCGGCACGGCTGAGGTTCTGCAACGTCACGGGTGCGCCTTTCACCATCGAAGGCCCGACACATAAGGGGACCCCGCGCACCCGCCAGAGCCCATTGACCCTTGCTGCCTTCCGGCCCTGGGGGAGTTCACAGGATAGACGCCGCGCGGGGTCCTCTGGTGAGTCTAGCGGGCCGCTGGGATGAGCAGCGCGCGGCCGCAGTCGGGGTCTCGGCTACCATTGCCGACGGAGGATTCGCCTAGTGGCCTATGGCGCTCGCCTGGAACGCGGGTTGGGTTAATAGCCCTCAGGGGTTCAAATCCCCTATCCTCCGCACCCGATTCGGGTGCGACCGATCCGCCGTCGCGCGGCGCCGGTCGCACCCGAATCATCAACTGACCAGCAAGGGAGGTGGCGTGAGTCGTACCGTCGCCACGGTTTGGCACGCGTCGCTTTCGACTCTCGCCGCCATTCTGTATTTCTTGTTCGTGCTGCCGCGTTGGTGGGAACTGACCGGTTATACCCCGCACGTGGTGGGCACGGTCTTCCGGATCATCCTCGGGGTGCTGGTCGGCCTGCTCGCGGTGCCGGTGGCGGCCGCGCTCAAGCAGGCCCGCAAGCCGGAGTACGGCACCCCGCAGCTGGCGCTGACGCTGCTGACGGGCTCGATCGTGGCTCACGTGGTGGCGGGCTCACTGATCGTCCTGACCGCACTCACCGAGATCTGGCTGTCGCTGGACACCGCCGGCATCTGGCAGTTCGGCAGTTACGGCGCCGCTGCGGCGATCGCGCTGCTGGGCGTGGGCGCGTACTACCTGTCGTTCGTCGCCGAGATGCCGCCGCCGCCGCCGAAACCGATCAAGCCCAAGGTCGAGAAGCAGCCCAAGAAGCTGCCCTGGAGGGGCAAGCGGAAGGCGAAGGCGTCTGACGAGGTTGATGAGACCGACGAAGCCGACATCGAAGAGACCGAAGAGAGCCAAGACGCCGAGACCGACGACATCGAAGCCGAAGAGGCCGTAGAAGGCGACGCCGACGAGACCGTCGAGGCGCAGACCGTCGAGGACGAGAAGCCGCGTCCGTCAGGCAAGCGGCAGGCCAAGTCCGCCGAATAGCGGCTGGCCGATCAGGGCTTGGGCGCCCAGTCCCACACCGACATGTCGTTGGCCGGGTACTGGGCACAGGCCTCGGTCGACTTGGCGACGACGCCCTTGTTGTTGAAGAAGATCTTGGCGTGGTTGGGCCACGACACCGTCAGCGGGTCGGCGAAGTTGGTCGCCAGCTCCTCGGAGTAGGCCCGGCGCTGCGCGGCGTCCAGCGAGAAGAACCAGTGCATCTTGTCGATGGCGGCCTGCTGGACTCCCACCGGCTTGTTGTGCATGTCGATCATGTAGCGCTCGTAGTAGACCGGCGACAGGTCGCGACTGGCCGCCAGCATCTGCTCGGCGGTGCAGTTGGTCGCAATCACCCGGCGCGGGATCGGGAAGTCATCGGTGGCGTCGGCGGAGGCGACGGCGGGGAAGACGGCGGCGGCCATACCGGCGGCTATTCCTGCTCGGAAGGCAACCGCAGCCCCTCGGCGAATCGTGCGGTGCTTACGCATGAATCCCACTTTAGCCATTGCACCGGACCCTTTCACTCGATGTCCCCGGGTCGGTCTGCTGACATCCAACCCAGCCCACTGAGCAGCAATGCTACATAACTTTAGCCGAGCTACCCAATTGGTCTGAGCTGCTGCGAGCATGGAATCGCTCACAGTCGGGCGGCGATGTGGCAGACCCGGCGCCTCAGCTGCCCCGGTGGGCGAACTCCTGAGTCGCCGGTTCGGACGCGGCGGCCCGTGCCGCGGCGGCCGCCTCACGATGCCGCTCGGCTTTGCCGCCGACGTGCGGCAGCACGTTGATCGGCCACCAGAACCAGCGGCCCAACAACGCGGCGATCGAGGGCGTCATGAACGCCCGCACGATCAACGTGTCGAACAGCAGCCCCAGGCCGATGGTGGTGCCGATCTGCCCGATGATGCGCAGGTCGCTGACGGCCATCGAGGTCATGGTCAGGGCGAACACCAGACCGGCGGCGGTCACCACTTTGCCGGTACCGCCCATCGCCCGGATGATGCCGGTGTTGAGCCCGGCGTGGATCTCCTCTTTGAGCCGGGCGACCAACATCAGGTTGTAGTCCGACCCCACCGCCAGTAGCACGATCACCGACATCACCACCACCAGCCAGTGCAGCTGCATCCCGATCAGGTACTGCCACAACAACACCGACAGCCCGAAGGAGGCACCCAGCGACAGCGCGACGGTGCCGACGATCACCGCCGCGGCCACCAGCGCCCTGGTGATCAGCAGCATGATGACGAAAATCAGGCACAGCGAGGAGATTCCGGCGATCAGCAGGTCGAACTGGGAGCCGTCGTGCATGTCCTTGAACAGCGCGGCGGTACCGCCGAGGTAGATGGTGGCGTCCTCGAGCGGAGTTCCCTTGAGCGCCTCCTCCGCCGCGACCCGGATCTTGTCGATATGGGAGATCCCTTCCGCCGTAGCGGGATTGCCCCGGTGCGAGATCATCATCCGGACCGCCTTGCCGTCCGGTGAGATGAACATGTTCATCGCCCGCTTGAAGTCCGGGTTCTCGAACACCTCCGGCGGCAGGTAGAACGAGTCGTCGTTCTTGGACTCGTCGAACGCCTTGCCCATCGCCGTGGCGTTGCCGGCCATGTCGTCCATCTGCGAGAACAGTCCGGACATCGTGCTGTGCATGGTCAGCATCATGGTCCGCATGGTCTCCATGGTGTCGATCATCGGCGGGAAGGTGGTCAGCATCTGCGGCATGAGTGCGTCCATGTCGCCCATGTGCGCGATCATCTTGTCCATGCTCTGAGTCATCGGGTCGACGCTGTCGACCATGTCGAACGCCGAGCGCAGCGAGAAGCAGATCGGGATGTCGTAGCAGTGCGGTTCCCAGTAGAAGTAGCTGCGGATCGGTCGCCAGAAGTCCTCGAAGTCGGCCATGTGGTCGCGGATGTCGTAGATCTGGCCCTGCAGGACGTTCATGTCGGCCACCATCTCGTGGGTGGTGCCGGCCAGTTGGCCCATGTAGCCGAGCATTTGGCGCATGGTGGCGATCGTCTGTTCCATCGCCTCGGCCTGGGTGAGCATGTCGTCCATGCGCTTCTTCTGGAACTGCAGGCTCTGCATCTGGCCGGCGTTCTGCATGCTGATCTGGAACGGAATCGACGTGTGCTCCAACGGTGTTCCCTGCGGGCGGGTGATCGCCTGCACCCGGGAGATCCCGACGACCTTGAACACCGCTTTGGCCAGCTTGTCGATGACCAGGAAGTCCGACGGATTGCGCAGGTCGTGATCGGACTCGATCATCAGCACCTCCGGCATCATCCGCGACTGCGAGAAGTGCCGGTCCGCCGCGGCGAAGCCCTCGTTGGCCGGAATGTCGGTGGGAATGTACTTGCGGTCGTCGTAGGCGGGCGCATAACCCGGCAGCGCCAGCAGTCCGACGGCCGCAATGATCAGTGAGGCAACCAGAATCGGGCCCGGCCAGCGGACGATCGCGGTCGCCAGCTGGCGCCAGCCGCGGGTGCTCATCTTGCGCTTGGGCTCGAACAGGCCGAACCTACTGCCCACGGTGATGATCGCCGGGCCCAGGGTCAGCGCCGCGGCGACCGAGACGAGCATTCCTGCCGCACAAGGGATGCCCAGGGTGATGAAGTAGGGCATCCGGGTGAAGTGCAGGCAGAACAGCGCGCCCGCGATGGTCAGCCCGGAGCCCAGGATGACGTGCGCGACGCCGTTAAAGGCCGTGTAGTAGGCGGTTTCTCGGTCTTCTCCGTTGGAACGCGCCTCGTGATAGCGGCCGATCAGGAAGATCGCGTAGTCGGTGCCGGCGGCGATCGACAGTGAGACCAGCAGGTTGACGGCGAACGTCGTCAACCCGACCAGGTGGTGGTAGCCCAGGAACGCCACCACGCCGCGTGCGGCGTTCAGTTCCAGGTAGACCATGGTCAGCAGCAGAACCACCGTGGTGATCGACCGGTAGACGGCCAGCAGCATGGTGAGGATGACCACAATGGTGACGGCCATCATCTTCAGCATGGACTTGTCGCCGGCGTGGTTCATGTCCTTGGCCAGCGCGGCGGTGCCGGTGACGTAGACGGTCAGCCCGGGCGGTTTCTGAATCGAGTCCACCGTTTGGCGGACGGATTCGATGGATTCGTTGGCCGCGGCCTGGCCGATGTTGCCGACCAGGTTCAGCTGCACGTAAGTCGCTCTGCCGTCGGCACTTTGAGCGCCGACCGCGGTCAGCGGGTCGCCCCAGAAGTCCTGGACGTGTTGTACGTGAGCTGTGTCGGCCTTGAACTTGGTGACCAGCTCGGCGTAGTACTCGTGCTCGGCGTCACCGAGTTCGTGATCGGCTTCCAGCACGATCATCGCGGTGCTGTCGGAGTCAGACTCCTTGAACACCTTGCCCATCCGGGTCATGGCCACCATGGCGGGTGCGTCGGTGGGACTGGCCGAGACGGCGTTCTCCTGGCCGATCTGCTCCAGCGTCGGCAGCAGCGTGGTCAATGCCACGATCAGCGCGAGCCACGCCAGGATGATCGGTACCGACAGCCGGCGAATGGTCCGCGCGATGAACGTCCGCTCAGGAGGCCCGCCGGCGACTTTGTGTTTGGACGGACTCATGCCGCCTTCAGCAGGCAGAACGTGTAAGCGTTCACCTCGTTGGAGATGCGTTCGGACTTGACCTCGCCGTCCACGATGATCCGGCAGCCGATGCTGTTGCTGTCACCTTGGGCCATGATGCTGCCCACCACGGCCGGCAGGGTGGTGACGATCTCCAGCTGCCAGGGCAGGGTGGCGTTCTCCACGCGCTGCGGTTCGGAGTTGACGTCGAAGTAGCTGATGTCGGCGACGGTTCCGGGCGGGCCGAAGATCTCATACGTCATCCGCTTGGGGTTGAACGGCTTGGTCTCGTCGAACTGGCCGTCGGAGTAGGAGGGGCGCTTCTCGGCTCCGAACAGGCCGTGGATGCGTGTCACCGTGAAGCCGGCGACGCCGACCACTGCCAGTATCACGACGGGTATCCACACCCGGCTCAGCACCTTGAAAATCGGAGTCCCCTTCACCTCGCACCTTTGGGTACCCTAACCCAAGTTCCACGTGCGTAAACGCACGCTACAGCACTCCCGACCGCGGTCGCAACGCACAATATGTGCGTTATCCTCCACCTGTGCGTCCGACCACCTTCCAGCGCGCCCGCAGCGACGAGAAGAAGCGCCAGCGGGCCGAAGCCTTGATGGAAGCGGCTCGCTCGGTGGCCCTGGAGGCCGGTGTGGCATCGGTCACGTTGACCAAAGTCGCCGGTCGGGCCGGCGTGCACTACTCGGCGGTGCGGCGCTATTTCAGCTCGCACAAGGAGGTGCTGCTGCGGCTGGCCGCGGAGAGCTGGCAGCGCTGGTCGGACACGGTCTGCGCGGCGCTGAGCGAGCCCGGGCCGATGTCACCGGAGCGGGTGGCCGCCACGCTGACCGCCGGACTGGCCGCCGATCCGCTGTTCTGCGACATGCTGGCCAACCTGCACCTGCACTTGGAGCACGAGGTGGACGCCGGCCGGGTGATCGAGGTGCGTCGCGACAGCACCGCGGCGGGACTGGCCATCGCCGACGCGGTCGAGCGGGCCCTGCCCGGACTGGGCAAAGAGGGGGCGCTGGACCTGCTGCTGGCCTCCTATTCGCTGGCCGCGCCACTGTGGCAGATCTCGCATCCCTCGCCCGACCTCACCGACGCCTATGCCATGGAGTCGCAGGTGCCGCCGGACTGGAATCTGGACTTCACCACAGCCCTGACTCGGCTGCTGACCGCCACCTGCGTCGGGCTGCTGGCGCGATCAGTCTGACTTCTCCCGGCTGGGCTGCACCCGCTTGGGCTCGCCGGGCATCTTCGGATAATTCGGCGGGTAGGGCATGTCCCCCAGGCCGCGGGCCTCATCGGCGGCCACCAGCTCCAACAGTGGTCGCAGCGACTGCCTGCGGTCGCCGATGGTGCGCCAGGGATCACCGCGACGGGCGATCAGGTCGGGAACGGTGCTGATGGTGAAGTCGTCGGGGCCCACCGAACCGGCCAGCTCCTCCCAGGTCAGCGGTGTCGAGACGGTCGCGATCGGGGTGGCCCGCACCGAATACGCCGACGCCATGGTGCGGTCGCGGGCGTTCTGGTTGAAGTCGACGAAGATCCGCCGTCCCCGCTGCTCCTTCCACCACGCCGAGGTGACCGTGTCCGGTGCGCGCCGTTCGATCTCACGGGCCAGCGCGATCCCGGCCCGGCGCACTTCGATGAAGTCCCAGTCGGTGGCGATCCGCAGGTAGATGTGCAGGCCGCGGCCACCGGAGGTTTTGACGTAGCCGAGCAGGCCGAGCTCGTCGAGCAGCGGGCGCACCACGTCGCACGCGACCGCGCGGGCCTCGTCGAAGCCGGTGCCGGGCTGCGGGTCCAGGTCGATGCGCAGCTCGTCGGGGTGGTCGGTGTCGCCGCAGCGCACCGGCCAGGGGTGAAAGGTGACGGTGCTCATCTGCACGGCCCACAGCACGTCGGCGGGCCGGACCACCTTGAGGACGTCGGCGCTGCGCCCGGACGGGAACGTCACCCGGCAGCTCTCCAGGTCGTCCGGGTGCCCCTTGGGCAGCCGCTTGGAGTAGACCTCGGTGCCTTCGATGCCGTCGGGGAAGCGCTGCAGGTGGGTGGGCCGATCCCGCAGCGCCTGCAGCAGCGGCCCGTCGGCCGGATCGGTGACGGCCAGGTAGTAGTCGGCCAGCGCCCGTTTGGTGCCGGCCGCGCCCAGCCGGGGGAAGTAGACCTTGTCGCCGCTGGTGAATCGGACGGCCGCGCCGTGGACGTCGAGTTCTTCGGGGCCGGCCACTCCTCATGCCTCCAGCACGTCGGCGAGGTCGTAGTTCAGCGGGATGTCGAGCTGGTCGAAGGTGCAGCTGGTCGGATCACGGTCGGGACGCCAGCGCAGCAGCTTCACGGTGTGCCGGAACCGGCTGCCCTCCATCTGGTCATAGGCGACCTCCGCGACGCGCTCGGGCCGGATCGGCACCCACTGTTTGTCGGCCTTGTCGGGCCCCGTGTTCCACCGGCTCGGCTCACCCTCGCGGACGTCACCGAGGCGCAGCGGTTCCAGCTGGGCCAGCAGGGTTAGCCGGTCGGCATCGGTGAATGCCGACGACCCGCCGACCATCACCAACTCACCGTCGGGGGTGTACAGGCCCAGCAGTAGCGAGCCGATACCGTTGCCGCTCTTGTGAATCCGGTAGCCCATCACCACGCAGTCGGCGTCACGTTGGTGTTTGACCTTGACCATGTCGCGTTTGCCGGGCAGATACGGCCCGTCGGTGCGCTTGGCGACGACGCCGTCGAGTCCGGCCCCCTCGAACGTGGTGAGCCAGCGGGTGGCCTGCTCGGGGTCGGCGGTGGCGCGGGTGACGTGGCAACTGCCGCCGCCGATGACCAGCTCGGCGAGCGCCTGCCGGCGCACCCGGAACGGCTCGTCGAGCAGCGCGGCCGAACCGGTGGCCAGTGCGTCGAATCCGATGAAGTGCGCCGGGGTCTGCTCGGCCAGCAGCGCGACCCGGCTCGCCGCGGGATGAATCCGCTGGCTCAGCGACTCCCAGTCCAGTCGGGTCCGCCCGCCGATCTGGCGCGGCAACCACCACCTCACCGTCGAGCACGCAGCGCGGGGCGGTCTCGGCGCGCAGTGCGGCCAGCAGCTCCGGGAAGTAGCGGCCCAGCGGTTTTCCGGTGCGCGACTGCAGCAGCACGTCGTCGCCGTCGCGGAACACGATGGCGCGAAAGCCGTCCCACTTGGGCTCATAGGACCAATCCCCGCTCGGAACCTTGGCCGCGGCCTTGGCGAGCATCGGATCCACCGGCGGGGCCACGGGCAGATCCATGGTGTCCATGATGGCCGCTGCGGCTCAGTGGCGCAGGAACTCCAGCACGTGGCGGGCCAACTCCTCGCCGGCGTCCTCCTGCAGGAAGTGGCCGGCGTCGTGGATCACCGGGTGGGCGCGGCCGCGGGCGCCCCGCATCTCGCGCTGGAAGATCGGCGCCATGGCCCCGGTGAACGGATCATTGTCGCTGAACGCCACCAGCATCGGGATCTCCGAGGCGCACAGTGCGGCCCACGCCGCCCGGTTGGCCGCCGCGGAGACGTCGTCGGGGGTGGTGGGGATCAGCGACGGCATGGTCCGCGGTCCGACGCAGTAGCTGTCGTCGGGGAACGGCGCGTCGTAGCCCGCGCGCACCGCATCGCTCATCGGCTGGCGGCACGCGGCCTGCACGCCCCAGCCGATTTCGAGCGTCGGCGCAGTCTCGATCGTCTCGCGGAAACGCCACCAGACCTTCGGCATCGGGACATCACCGGTGGGCAGCCCGGTGTTGGCCACCACCACCCGGGCGAAGCGGTCGGGGTTCTCGGTCAGCATCCGCAGCCCGATCAGGCCACCCCAGTCCTGGCAGACCAGCGTCACACCCTGCAGGTCGAGGACGTCGAACGCCAGTGCCCGCATCCACTCCACGTGCCGGGCGTAGGTGTGGTCGGCCGCGCGGGTCGGCTTGTCCGAGCGCCCGAACCCGACCAGGTCCGGGCAGATCACCCGGTAGCCGGCCTCGCCCAGGATCGGCATCATCTTGCGGTACAGAAACGACCACGAGGGCTCGCCGTGCAGCATCAGGATGGGCTCACCGTCGTCTGGACCGTCCTGTACCCAGGCCACCCGCAGCGTCCCGCCGTCGTCGTCACTCAGATCGCAATACTGCGGCGGGTAACCGAAATCCGGGAGCGCGGTGAACCTGTCCTCGGGGGTGCGCACAGTCTGCATGCCGCGACGATACCCAGCCGGATAGGCTGGTTTCCGCGTTTGCAACAGTTGAAAGGAACCTCCGATGTGCTACCCCGTGCCCTGTCGGATCTGCGGCAAGACCACCTGGGACGGCTGCGGTGACCACATCGCCGAGGTGAAGGCGTCGGTGCCGCCGGAGCAGTGGTGCCCCGGCCACCCGGAGTCGCAGCGCCGGCCGCACTAGACGCCGACGGCGCGTTCCAACTCCTCCAGCGAGGTGTCGAGGTGGCCGAGTAGCCGCTGCAGGTGCGGCACCGAACGCCGGCAGCCCACCAGCCCGAAGTCGAGGTTGCCGGCATTGCTGACAACGGTCATGTTCAGCGCCTGCCCGTCGAGGGCGATCGACAGCGGATAGTTGCCGTCCAGGCGGGCACCGCGCCAGTACATCGGCTCGGCCGGACCGGGCACGTTGGAGATGACGATGTTGAATGGCGGGCGGGCCGCGGAGACGAACCCGGGGACGGCCGACAGGGCCAGCGGCGACATGTTGACCGCCGACAGGGCCAGCGCCTGAGCGCGCGGCAGCTCGGCGAACACCTTCTTGTTGCGGCACATCGACTCGCTGATGGTCGCCAGCCGCTGCGCGGGGTCGGCCAGGTCGGTGGCCAGGTTGCACAAGATGGTGCCGACCATGTTGCCGCCGGCGTCGGCGTCGGCCTCGGTGCGCAGGCTCACCGGGACCATCGACACCAGCGGTGTGTCCGGCAGTGCGTTCTGCTCGTCGAGGTAGGCGCGAAGCGCCCCGGAGCACATGGCGAGTACGACGTCGTTGACGGTCACCCCGGCGGCACGCTTGATCGCTACGATGCGTTCCACCGGCCAGGACTGCGCCGCGCACCGGCGGGCCCCACCGATCTTGACGTTGAACATGGTGCGCGGCGCCTCGAACGGCAGGGTCAGCTGCTGCTCCAGCAGCGCCGAGCGTACTAGCTTGATCGTCGACGGACCTAGCGCCGCAAGGCCTTTCACCACTCCGGTCAGCTGACTCAACGGCGACGGAGACTCGGTGGGCGGCCGTGTGCGCGCCGGCAGCGACCACGGGGCGCGCAGTTCGGCCTCGCGCGGATCAGTCGACAGCGCACGGCCCAGAAGTCGCAGCAGCGAGACGCCGTCGACCAGGGCGTGATGGATCTTGACGTACACCGCGAACCGGCCGTCGGCCAGGCCCTCCACCAGGTGTGCCTCCCACAGCGGACGGTGCCGGTCGAGCAGGCTGCCGTGCAGCAGCGAGGTCAGCTCCAACAGGTCGCGCACCCGGCCCGGCACCGGCAGCGCCGAACGCCGCAGGTGGTACTCCATCTCGATGTCGGCTTCGTTGTCGAAGGCCCAGCCCACGTTGGCGATCCCGCCGAGCAGGGTCGCGGGACGCTTACGGAAGGCCGGCTGCAGATCCCCGGCAGTCAGCAACTCGTGGTAGATCTCGCCGACGAACTCACGCCCGGCACCCTCGGGCGGCTCGAACAGCATCAGGCCGCCGACGTGCATGGGATGTTCCCGCGTTTCGCCCAGCAGGAAGACCGAATCGAGCAGTGAGATGAGCTCCATCGGTCTATTAGACCCCGGCGGGCAAGGCCGTGGTTGCTAGTCTTTTGCAGTGCGTCGCCGGAACATTGCCGCCCTTGCCTCGGTTGGGTGCCTCACGGTGGCAGCACTGGGTGCCCCGCCGTCGCCTGCCGAACCTGACGCTTCCGGTAAGACGGTGTTCCTCGACGCCGGGCACAGCGGTGCCAGCGACTCATCCATCAACCGCCAAGTGCCCAATGGGCGCGGCGGCACCAAGCCGTGCCAGACCAGTGGGACCGCCTCGAACGACGGCTACCCCGAGCACAGCCTGACCTGGGATGTGACCAACCGGATCCGCGCCGCACTGCAAGACGCGCGTGTGCACACCGAGCTCTCCCGCGTCGACGACTCCTCGGTGGGTCCGTGCATCGATGCCCGGGCGGCCGCCGCCAACGCCGCGCATCCGGACGCGATCGTGTCCATCCACGCCGACGGCGGGCCCCCCTCCGGGCGCGGGTTTCACGTCAACTACTCCAGCCCGGCGCTCAACGACGCCCAGTCCGGCCCGGCGGTGCGGCTGGCCGGCGATATCCGAGACTCGTTGGCGGCCGGAGGTTTTCCCGAATCCAGTTACCTGGGTTCGAACGGGTTGTTCGGACGTGCGGATCTGGCCGGGCTGAACCTCGCTGAATATCCGGCCGTGCTGGTCGAATTGGGCAATATGCGCAACGCCGAGGACGCGGCGCTGTTGGAGAGCCCTGAGGGCCGGGACCGCTACGCCGCCGCCGTCACCCGTGGGATTCTCGCTTTCCTCGGCGGGTAACCCATGGCGCGAATGGTTTTCGTTGCAGCCTGCGTCATGTTGGCTCTGGCCGGCTGCTCCAACGACATCCCCACCGTGGTGACCGGCCACGCGGTCTCGATGCTGTACAACCCGGGCCGGGTCGGCGGACTGCCGGTGTCGGAAGGACCCAGCGGCCCGCGTGGTGAGCTCCCGGCCGTCACCGCCAGGGTGAGCGGCAGCGACGGCGGAGATATCGACCGGCTGTCGCAGCTGGCGATCGACGACATCGAGGCGTTCTGGACCCAGCACTACGCGGAGTCTTTAAGTGGCAGTTTCGCACCGGTGTCGTCGCTGGTCTCGTATTCCTCCACCGACCCGAACGACTCCTCGGTGTGCGGCGGCGACTTCTACCGACTGCCGAACGCGATGTACTGCAAGCGGGTGGACACCATGGCCTGGGACCGGGCCAAGTTCATGCCGACAGCGCGAAAGTACTTCGGCGACATGGCGATCAACGGGACACTGGCGCATGAGTACGGGCACGCCCTGCAGAACATGGCCGGCGTGGTCAACCTGTTCACTCAAACCCTGGTGCGCGAACAGCAGGCCGACTGTTTCGCGGGGGTGTACCTGCAGTGGGTGGCCGCGGGCAGTTCGTCACGCGCGTCGTTGAGCACCGGCGACGGGCTCAACCATGTGCTGGCCGGGCTGATCGTGATCCGCGACCCGGTCTCGACGTCCGACAACCCGGTCTCGGTCTCCGATGCGCACGGCACCGCGCTGGACCGGGTCGGCGCGTTTCAGACCGGCTTCGACGGTGGCGCGGACATGTGCGCGCGCATCGACTCCGACGAGATCCGCAAACGGCGCGGCAATCTGCCACGCTCCCTTTTCGATTCGGAGACTCCGCAGAGCGATCTGCTGATCGACGAACAGGTGCTGGGCACCCTGATGGCGCAGCTGGGTCAGATCTTCGTCCCGGCCGCCCCGCCGTCGCTGTCGGTCACCGGTGACTGCGGCGGGGGTAAGCCCGATCCGGTGGCGTACTGCCCCGGATCCAACACGATCGTCGTCGACCTACCCGGGCTGCGGGCGATGAGCACGCCGTCGGATCAGTCGACACTGGCGCTGCCGCAGGGCGACAACACCGGGCTGTCGGCCGTCACCTCGCGCTATGCGCTGGCCGTTGCGCGCGAGCGCGGGGCTGGCCTGGACGGTGCCACCGCCGCGCTGCGCACCGCATGCCTGACCGGGGTGGCGCAGCGCGCGATGGCCGAGCCGATGACGTTGCCTTCCGGGCCGTCCGGTACAGGCCTGACGCTGGCCGGTGGCGATCTGGATGAGGCCATCACCGGGCTGCTTATGAACGGCGTGGCCGCCAGCGACGTCGCCGCGCACACCGTTCCGGCCGGCTTCACCCGGATCCTGGCGTTCCGGTCCGGCCTGCACGGCGATATCGACGGCTGCTTCGGGCGGTTTCCGTGAATCGCCGGCCGGAACCGCCCGATCAGCCGGACTGGCGTAACACCCCACCGATGCAGCCGAGGCAGGACTGGGGACGCACCCAGCCCGGGCCGCGGCGCCCGATTCCGCCGCCGCGCCCGCCCGCTCGACCACCGGCCCAGCCCTGGTACCTGGAGTTCCGGCGGCCACCGGTCCCCCCTGCTCCCCCGAGTCCACCGCCGCCACCACCACCAAGGGTCCCCCCAGCTGTTCCCCCGAAATCCGCTGCGCCGCAACCCCAATCGAATCGGGGGCTGCTGATCGGCGCAGGCGTCAGCGTCGTACTGGTGTTTGCGGTGCTGGCGACCCTGATGCTCAGCGGCCTGATCGGCGGGTCCGGGCCGGTCGAACTCGACGTAACCCACGCCCAGGACGGGGTTCGCCAGGTGCTCACCGACCCGATCGACGGCTACGGACGCGGGAACGTCGGGGACGTCCGCTGCAACAACGGGGTCAACCCGAAGGTGCACCGGGGCCGCAGTTTCACCTGTGTGGTCGCTGTCGACGGCGTCCGGCGCCAGGTTCTGGTGGAGTTCGCTGACGACGACGGAACCTACGAGGTCGACCGTCCCCGGTGACGTTTTAGCTGGTCAAACACAGATAAAAGCGCCCAAATACACTGGTGGGCAATGTCTGTGGGCTGGCTAGGAGTTAGCTGGCGAGCTTGCTTGCAGCGAGCCGCGCCGCCGTAGGGTCACACGCGCCAACTAACCGTGGTCCCTGAGGAGTTCGATGACCTACGTCAAGCCGCCCGAGTTGATCAACGCGATGATCGACGCCGGGCAGTCCAAGATTTTCATGTCCACCCGCGACACCCTGATCCGCGCATTCATGGCCGGCGCGACGCTGGCCCTGGGGGCGGTGTTCGCGGTGGCCATGACGGTGCAGACCGGTCAGGCGCTCATCGGGGCACTGCTGTTCCCGTCCGGGTTCTGCATCCTCTACCTGCTCGGGTACGACCTTTTGACGGGTGTGTTCGTGCTGGCGCCGCTGGCCTGGCTGGACAAGCGCCCGGGTGTCACCATCGGCGGGGTGCTGCGGAACTGGGGACTGGTGTTCGTCGGCAACTTCGCCGGTGCCTTCACCGTCGCGGTACTGATGGCGATCGTGTTCACCTACGGGTTCTCCACCGCGCCCAACGAAGTCGGTCAGATGATCGGGCACATCGGTGAGGCTCGCACGCTGGGCTATGCCGCACACGGCTTCCAGGGCATGCTGACGCTGTTCGTGCGCGGCATGCTGTGCAATTGGATGGTGTCCACCGGGGTGGTCGGGGCCATGATGGCCACCGATGTCACCGGCAAGGTGATCGCCATGTGGCTGCCGGTGATGCTGTTCTTCGCAATGGGTTTCGAGCACTCGGTGGTCAACATGTTCCTGTTCCCCTCCGGCCTGATGCTCGGCGGGAACTTCACGATCATGGACTACCTCGAGTGGAACGAGATTCCCACCGCGCTGGGCAATCTGGTGGGCGGACTGGCGTTTACCGGCCTGGCCATGTACGCGACCCATTCGCGGACCGCGCCCAAGCGCAACGCTGCGGTGGTGCAGAAGGAAGTGGCGGCCGGAGTCTGACGTCGGGTGTGCGGTTTGATACGCCGACTCCGGTGAGTCGCGTACCAAACCGCACACTCGGCACGGGTTTCGCTTGGCGGTGGCGGAGGGATTTGAACCCTCGGACGGGGGTTACCCGTCACACGCTTTCGAGGCGTGCTCCTTAGGCCGCTCGGACACGCCACCGCGGGACAGCGTACCCAACGACTGGCCCGTCAGCCCAATCGCTGCCGGGCGAAGAACTCCTCCAGGGGCGCGGCGCACTCATCGGCCAGCACTCCGCCGCGAACTTCGGGCCGGTGATTGATCCGCCGATCGCGCACGACGTCCCACAGTGAGCCCACCGCGCCGGTCTTGGGCTCGAACGCCCCGAACACCAGCCGCGACACCCGGGCGGCCACCAGCGCACCGGCGCACATGGTGCAGGGTTCCAGGGTGACGGCCAAGGTGGCGCCGGTCAGCCGCCAGCCGTCGCCGAGCACGCGAGCCGCGGCCCGGATCGCCAGCAGCTCGGCGTGCGCGGTCGGGTCCCCGAGGGCTTCGCGGGCGTTGGCGGCCTGGGCCAGCACGGTGCCGTCGGGGCCCACCACCACCGCACCCACCGGCACGTCGTCGGACCCGGCCGCGGCGGCAGCGGAAAGCGCAGCGCGGATCAGGTCCTCATCGGTAGGGATCACTTATGGCGTCGCGGCAGTGCCGCACTGAGCTGCTCGTCGAAGCCCATCTCGCCGGCGATCCGGTGCAGTTGCTCGTCGACGGCAACGTCGGACTCGTCGAGGATCACGCCGAGCACCGCGGCGGGCAGACCGATGTCGGACAGCAGGCCCAGGTCGCCCTCCTCGAAAGGCTCGGAGTCCTCCAGCTCGTCGGCGTCGATGTCGGAATCCAGCTCCTCGAGCACCTCGTCGGCAATGTCATAGTCCAGTGCGGCCGTCGCGTCCGAGATAAGCAACCGGGTGCCCGCGGGGCCGGGGCGGACGATCAGGAAGAACTCGTCGTCGACGTTGATCAGCCCGAAAACCGCTCCCGCACTGCGCAGTTCACGCAGTTCGGTCTCGGCGGCCTGCAGACTGGTGAGCGCCTCGTCACGCATGGGCGTGCAGCGCCACTTGCCGTCTTCGCGCACAACAGCCATCCCAAAACCGGCCGGCGTCTCCGCCGGCCGGCCCTGTGCGGACGCGCCCTGTGCTCCCATCGCCGCCAACGGTAGTCGCCGTTTACGTCGTTGACCAGCGTGTGCCAACCTGGACAGGTGGCGGGACACGCAGCAAAAACACCGGTTTGTGTACTGGGGCTCGGCCTGATCGGCGGTTCGGTGCTGCGCGCGGCCGCAGCGGCCGGGCGGGTGGCGTTCGGCTACAACCGCTCCGCCGACGGGGTCAACGCCGCGATCAACGACGGATTCGACGCCACCGCCGACCTGGACACCGTGCTGCCCCGGGCCGCGGAGACCGGCGCGCTGATCGTGCTGGCCGTCCCGGTGCCGGCCCTGCCGACGCTGCTCGACCATGTCCACCGGCTGGCCCCGAACTGCCCGCTGACCGACGTGACCAGCGTCAAGAGCGCCGTGCTCGACGACGTCACCGCCGCCGGGCTGGCCGAGAAGTTCGTGGGCGGGCACCCGATGGCCGGCACGTCGCATTCGGGCTGGCCGGCCGGTCACGCCGAGCTGTTCGTGGGCGCACCCTGGGTGATCAGCGTCGACGACCACGTGGACCCGACGGTGTTCGCGGCGGTGCTGGACCTGATCCTGGACTGCGGATCGGTGGCGGTGCCGGCCCGCTCCGAGGAACACGACGCGGCCGCCGCGGCGATCTCGCACCTTCCGCACCTTCTGGCCGAGGCGCTGGCCGTCACCGCCGCCGACGTGCCGCTGGCGTTCGCGCTGGCCGCTGGATCCTTCCGGGACGGCACCCGGGTGGCCGGGACCGCACCGGATCTGGTCCGGGCGATGTGCGAGGCCAACGCCCCGCAACTGGTGCCGACGCTGGATCGCGCGATGGAACTGCTGGCCGCGGCACGCGAGTCGCTGACCGCAGACGGATCGGTGGCCGAGCTGGTCAACACCGGCCATGCCGCCCGGACGCGCTACGACAACTTCCCGCGCAACGAGATCGTCACCGTCGTGATCGGCGAAGAGGACTGGCGCCGCGAGCTGGCCGCCGCCGGCCGGGCCGGCGGGGTGATCAGATCCGCGCTGCCAGTCCGGGATAGTCGATGACGAAGCCGTCGTCGTCGACCCGCAGGGTGGTGCCGGCCGGGTCGGTGCCCGGGGTGAGCACCGTGATGCCCTCGCCGGGGCCGGCGCTGCAGTAGCTCGCTTCCGCCGCGCTCAGCTCCATCTCCGGGACCATCAGGTAGATCGTCGGCAGGGTGATCGAGGCGGCCCGCTGGTGCAGGCGGGCGCGGCGGATCGGCAGCGTGTTGAAGAACGGGCTGTAGACCATGTCAATGTCCAGGGCACCGTCGTAGCCGGTCCGGGTCTGGCCGCGGGCGTCGGTGACCAGCCACATGTTCTCTTCGTCGCGGGCCACCACCAGCTGGCGTTCCCGTTCGGCCGTCGTGATGGTCAGACCCAGCCGCTTGGTAGCCCCGGATTCGTCGGTCTGCAGGTCGTAGTAGACGCCGAACGCGGGGTGTTCCTCGGTGGCCGCGGCCACCAGCCGGCCGTTGGCCCGGATCCGGTTGCCGGACAGCTGCACCCGCACCGATTCCATCCGGGAGGCGTCGGGTGCCCGCCAAGTCAGGATCGCCGGCCACGAGCCGGAGGGGGCTGCGCTCACCGCACCACCGTAAGCGACGGGTCGGTGATCCGCAGAAAGTGCCCGGAACCCACCCGCAAACCGGCAAGATGTCCCCATGAGCAGCGACCTCTCAGAACCCGTCGACCCGCCGCAGGACAAGGCCGCCGCGCCGCCACCGCCGGCAACGGCCATGCCGCTGACCCGCGCCGGCGCGCTGTGGAGTGCACTGATCGGCGGGTTCCTGGTCCTGATCGTGCTGCTGGTGTTCGTCACTCAGAACACCGCTCAGGTGGCGTTGACGTTCCTGGCCTGGCAGTGGAGCCTGCCGTTGGGGGTGGCGATCCTGCTGGCCGCGGTCGGCGGCGGGTTGATCACCGCGCTGGCCGGCACCGCCCGGATCTTCCAGCTGCGGCGTGCCGCTAAGAAGGCCTTGCGCTAATCGTCTCCGGGCATCCGCTGCTGGTTGCGCGGCAACAGGTCCCAGACGTGCTCGGTGCCGTTGGTCGAGGCCACCGCACCCTGCCCTGATCGTGAGTACAGCAGCCGGGTGACCGAGACGTAGTCGACCGGAAACGACAGCAGCCGCCGGGTGCCCAGCAGCTGGTGCAGCGCCACGTTGATCACGCCGCCGTGGCTGAACACCGCGACCGTCTCGTCGGCGTCGGCGGCGGCCACCACGTCGGCCAGCGCGGCAGCCACCCGGGCGCAGAACGCCTCCTCGTCGACACCGGCGGGCAGCAGGCCTTGGGCCATCCGATCCCAGTCCTGCGGCCGCTCGTTGCGCAACTGCTCGACGGGCAGGTAGCCGGCCAGCTCACGGTCGTATTCGGCGAACCGTTCGTCGACCTCGACAGCCAGGGCACGCTCGGCGGCCAGCGGTCCGGCGGTCTGGACGGCACGCCGCTGCGGGCTGCTCACCAGCCGGGTGATCGGGAAGCGTTTTAGCGCGGCGGGCAGACGCTGCGCCTGCTCCAGGCCGGTCTCGGACAGTTCGGGGTCGGAGCCCTGGCCGTATTCGCTGCGCAGCGGCAGCGCATGGCGGATCAACAGCACCTGCACGGGGGTCACCTTACTTCTCTGCGGTTTCCCCCTGGCGCGAGCGTGCACAAACGTCAGGGCCCACCTGCGGGTTTGCCGAACATTTGTGCACGGTCGGGGTTGGGGGCCGTCAGGGCGTGACGATGTCGAAGCCCGGGTCGGGACGGTCCAACACCCCCAGCAGTGCCTGCACGGCGCCCCGGTCACCGTCGACGTCCAAGCCCGCCGAGTCCAGATCGCCGGCGGCCGCGGCGAGCAGGCGCACCGAGTTGGCCAGCCTGATGGTGGCGTCCGCGGTCGCGGTGTCCGCCGGGGTCTTGCGCTGCACCAGCACCCCGTTGCGCAGTGTCACCCGGTAGTTGACACCCGGGTCGTCGAACGAGAAGTCCAGTGCCAGTTGCAGGTCCCAGGCCTGTGGACCGTTGACGCTGATCGCCAGCATGGTGAAGATCTGCTCGGGGGTGAGCTGGGTCAGCATGGACAGCGACGTCATCTTGTTGGCGGATCCGAAGTTGCCGTCGCGCAGTTCGGCGGCCCCGGACAGGAAGAAGTTGCGCCAGGTGGCGTTCTCGGCACCGTAGCCCAACTGTTCGAGAGTGTCGGCGTACAGCTCGCGCGCTTGCGCATGTGTACTGTCGGTGAACATCACGTGATCGAGTAGTGTTGCGGCCCAGCGGAAATCACCGTCGTCGTACGCACTTTGGGCCAGTTCGACGACGCGGCCCACGCCGCCCATCGCGGTGACATAGCGGGGCGCCAGTTCCTCGGGCGGGTGCGGCCACAACCGGGCCGGGTTGCCGTCGAACCAGCCCATGTAACGCTGGTAGACGGCCTTCACGTTGTGACTGACCGACCCGTAGTAGCCGCGGGCGTGCCAAGCCTGCTCCAATGCCGGCGGCAGCCGGAATCCTTCGGCGATCTCCGCTCCGGTATAGCCCTGGTTGAGCAGTCGCAACGTCTGGTCGTGCAGATAGGCGTACAGATCCCGTTGCAGCGAAAGGAATTCCACGATCCGCTCCCTGCCCCAGGTGGGCCAGTGGTGCGAGGCGAAGACCACCTCGGCCCGGTCGGCGAAGGTCTCGATGGCCTCGGTCAGATAACCGGCCCACTCATGCGGGTCACGCACCAGCGCGCCGCGCAGGGTCAGCAGGTTGTGCAGGTTGTGGGTGGCGTTCTCGGCGATGCACAGCGCGCGGTGGCGCGGAAAGTAGAAGTGCATCTCGGCGGGCGCCTCGGTGCCGGGCGCCATCTGGAATTCGATCTCGACGCCGTCGATGGTGTGGGTTTCGCCGGTGCTGCGGATCGTGACGGTCGGGGTGATCATCGCGATCTCCCCGGTGGACGTGTTCTGCCCCAGTCCGCAGCCGACCTGGCCGTGCGGGCCGCGCGGCAGCAAGGTGCCGTACATGTAGCTGGCCCGCCGGGTCATCGCGGTTCCGGCGTAGATGTTCTCGGCGACAGCGTGTTCGACGAAGCCCTCCGGTGCCAGCACCTGCACGCGGCCCGCGTCGACATCGGCCTGACTGGTGACCCCGAGTACGCCGCCGAAATGGTCGCCGTGGCTGTGGGTGTAGATCACCGCGACGACGGCCCGGTCCCCGCCACGGTGTTCGCGGTACAGCGCCAGCGCGGCGGCGGCCACCTCGGTGCAGATCAGCGGGTCGATGACGATGACGCCCGTGTCGCCCTCGACGAAGGTGATGTTGGAGATGTCGAGCCCGCGCACCTGGTAGATGCCGTCGACCACCTCATAGAGGCCCTGCTTGGCGTTCAGCTGGCATTGGCGCCACAGGCTGGGATGCACCGAGGCCGGGGCGTCACTGTCCAAGAAGTCACCGCCCAGGAAGGCGTAGCTGTCGTTGTCCCACACCACCCGGCCGTCGGCCGCGGTGATGACGCACGGGTCCAGGGTGGCGATCAGGCCGCGGTCGGCATCCTCGAAATCCCTTGTGTCCCCGAAGGGCAGCGTCGCGAGGTGTTGGGCGTGGGCGGCTTGGATCGCCGCGTGGACGGGCCGGGGTTCCATGGCGTCCAGCGTGCCACTGATCTCCCCGCCGCGAGTGTGCGCAGTTGTCCCCCGCCACCGGCGTGTCGCCGTGCAAACACGCACGGTCGGCGGAAGAAAAGGCCTACAGCGGCAGCCGGACGGTGAACTCGGTGCGGCCGGGGACGCTGGTCACCGCGATCGTGCCGTCGTGCGCCCGGACCACCGCGGCAGCGATCGCCAGACCCAATCCGGTGCTGCCGCCCTTGCGGGACCGGGAGGTGTCGCCGCGGGCGAAACGCTGGAAGATCTCCGGCTGGAACTCCTCGGCGATCCCCGGCCCGTCGTCGGTCACGCTGAGCACGGCCACCTCACCGTCGATACCCAATCGGACCGTCACCTCGGTGCCCGGGCCGGTGTGGACGCGGGCATTGGTGAGCAGGTTGGTCAGCACCTGATGCAGCCGGGCGGCATCGCCGGGAACCGTCACCGGTTCGTCGGGCAGGTCAAGCTGCCAGCGGTGGTCGGGACCGCCGACGTGGGCGTCACTGACGGCGTCGACCGCCAGCCGCGACAGATCCACCGGTTGGTGTTCCAGCGGCCGGCCGGAGTCCAACCGGGCCAGCAGCAGCAGGTCTTCGACCAGACTGGTCATCCGGGCGGCCTCGGACTGCACCCGCCCCAGGGCGTGCGCCACCGCCTCGGCGTCATCCGGAACCCGTTGCGCCAGCTCGGTATACCCGCGAATCGCGGTCAGCGGCGTACGCAACTCGTGGCTGGCGTCGGCGACGAACTGGCGCACCCGGATCTCGCTGGCCTGACGCGTCGCCAGCGCGGCCGCGATGTGGTCGAGCATCCGGTTGACCGCCGCACCGAGCTGGCCGACCTCGGTACGGGGATTGGTGTCGGCTTCGGCGACCCGCACCGGCAGCGTCGCGTCGCCGCGGTCCAGCGGCAGGCCCGCCACCTCACCCGCGGTCTGGGCCACCCGGCGCAGCGGGGTCAGCGCCCGCCGGATCACCACACTGCCGGCGCTCGCCGCGGCGGCCACCGCGACCAGGGTCACCAGGCCGAAGATCAGCAGCACCCGCACCATGGTGGCGTCCACCGCCGCCAGCGGCAGCCCGGTGACGATGGTCCCGCCACTGTGGTGGGCCGGTGTCGCGATCACCCGGTAGCGACCGACCCCCTCCAGGCGCCGGGTGACCGGAACCTGGGCGTCACCGGATTCGATCAATTCTGTTGTGGCCGAGGGACTCAGGACCTCGCGGAAGCCGGGGGTGCTCAGGTGGCCGGCCTCAACATCCGAGTCACCAGCATCGCCGATCACCACGCCGACCATGCCGGGCGGTTGCCCTGGGGCGTCGAGGAAATCCGGTCCCGGGCCGGGCCGGGGGCGGTGGCGACGGTGCCCCATCGGCGGCGGGGGCTGGCCGTGCAGCCGCGCCGAGCGGCGCGCGGCGTCGTAGAGCTGGTGGTCGACCTGGCCGACCAGATACTGGTACAGCGCCAGCTCCGTCACCGCGCCTATGCCCAGGCAGGCCACCGTCAGCAGCGCGATCTGTCCGGCGAGCAGCCGCGCCCGCAGCGACCAGCTTCGCTCGCCGGTCAGCTTGTCACCCAGCCGGTTTGAGCACATATCCGGCACCGCGCAGAGTGTGGATCATCGGCGGGCGGCCGTTGTCGATCTTCTTACGCAGATACGAGATGTAGAGCTCGACGATGTTGGCCTTTCCGCCGAAGTCGTACTCCCACACCCGATCCAGGATCTGAGCCTTGGACAGCACCCGCTTGGCATTGTGCATCAGATAGCGCAGCAGCTCGAATTCGGTGGAGGTCAACGTGATCGGGTCGCCGCCGCGGGTCACCTCGTGGGAGTCCTCGTCGAGAACCAGGTCGCCCACCACGATCTGAGCCCCGCTGTCGGCGGTGCTCACCCCCGACCGGCGCAGCAGGGCGCGCAGCCGCAGCACCACCTCCTCGATACTGAACGGCTTGGTGACGTAGTCGTCGCCGCCCGCGGTCAGCCCGGCGATGCGATCCTCCAGCGCGTCCTTGGCGGTCAGGAACAGTACCGGCAGCCGCGGGTTGGTCTCGCGCAGTCGCGGCAGCACGTCCAGGCCGCTCATGTCGGGCAGCATCACGTCGAGCACCACCACGTCGGGGCGTTCGGCTTTGGCCGCCGCGATAGCCGAGGCGCCGTCGCCGGCGGTCGCGGCACTCCAGCCCTCGTAGCGCAGCGCCATCGCCACCATCTCGGCGAGCACGGCCTCGTCATCGACCACCAGCACGGTGATCGGCTTGCCGTCGGCGCGTGCCATCACCACACGTTCCACCGATCCCCGGGGCCCAGTCATCGCATTCCAGTATCTCTGCGCCGATGGGCCGGGCCTGTATCGACACTGTGCGCCCGCTTTGAACGTCCGCGCCGATATCGTCATCGCATGGCACGCACCCCGCAGGAGATCTTCGACCACCACATCCGCGCCCTGCTCGCTCGCGACGTCGAGGCGCTGCTCACCGACTACACCGAGGAGTCGGTGCTGATCACCCCCGCCGGGGTGGCGGCGGGCCTGACCGGAATCCGGGCCGCGTTCGGCCAACTGGCCGACGCGCTGGCCGGCGCGGAGTTCACCATCGGCTCCCAGACCCATCACGACGACGTCCTGCTGCTGGAGTGGACGCTCGACGCGCCGGCCTTCGCGGTGCGGGGCGTGGACACCTTCCTGTTCGACGCCGATTCGATCCGGGTGCAGACCATCTCCCAGTCGGCCACTCCCAAGGGCTGACTCATGGATCTGGAACCGGTAGCGCAGTGGATGTCGAGCCGAGGTTTGGGCGACGGACCACTGGAAGACGTCACCGAACTTTCCGGCGGCACCCAGAACGTCATGCTGCGATTCACCCGGTCGGGCCGCGGCTACGTGCTGCGGCGCGGCCCGCGGCACCTGCGGCCGCGCAGTAACGCGGTGATGCTGCGCGAGACCCGGGTGCTGGCCGCGCTGGCCGGCACCGACGTACCGCACCCGCGGCTGATCGCCACCTGCGACGACCCTGAGGTGCTCGGTGACGCGGTGTTCTACCTGATGGAGCCGGTGGACGGGTTCAACGCCGGCGAGGGGCTGCCCGCCCTGCACGCCGGCGATCCCGCGGTGCGCCACGAGATGGGCCTGTCGATGGCCGAGTCGCTGGCCAAACTCGGCGCCGTCGACCATGTCGCCGTGGGGCTGGCCGACTACGGCAAGCCGGACGGGTTCCTGGAACGGCAGGTGCCGCGCTGGCTGGCCGAGCTGGACTCCTACCGACAGTTCGAGAACTACCCCGGCCCGGATCTGCCCGGCATCGACGACGTCGCCGCCTGGCTGCAGGCCAACACCCCGTCGTCGTGGCAGCCGGGCATCCTGCACGGCGACTATCACGCTGCCAACGTGATGTTCTCCCGCAGCGGACCGCAGCTGGCGGCGATCGTGGACTGGGAGATGTCGACCATCGGGGACCCGCTGCTGGACCTGGGCTGGCTGCTGGCCACCTGGCGCCAAGACGACGGCTCCAGCGTGTTCAGCCACACCCTGACCGGCATGGACGGGTTGGCCTCGACCGGCGAGCTGGTGGAGTGCTATGCCGCCGGCAGCTCCCGCGACCTGTCGAACATCGGCTGGTACACCGTGCTGGCCAGTTTCAAGCTGGCGATCGTGATCGAGGGGACCCTGGCCCGGGCGTCCGCCGGGATGGCGCAGCAGGAAGTGGGCGAGCAGCTGCACGACGCCGCGGTCTGGTTGTTTGAGCGCGCGCAGGGCTTGATATCGGGTTGACCGCACAACGGGAAAGATTCGTCGAGATTCGGAATAATCTCGGATCATCAGGGGCTGCGTTGATTTTCGCGCCGCACTTATGACGAAAATGTTGTGCTGTCTACCTAGGCGAGCTAAGGTTGATTGCTGTGGACGATCGTCACAAGGATCCAACCGTTGTACTGCCCTACTTGGTCGGTAGGCCACTCGGTGCCACCGAGGTCTACGAGGCATTCGGCTATCGCAAGTCCGCCTACTACAAGGCGGCGCACGAGGGTCGGCTGATCAGTGCGGACAATCTCATTCGAGTCGCCCGGTATTTCGGCTTGAACCCGGTCGACCTGCAGGTTCGTTTCGGGCTGATCGAGCACGACGCCGTCGCGGAATACCTGCAGGATTCGTCGAGGCCGTTGCGCATCGGCGATCTCAAGGCCGATCTGGACAAACCACCGGTCTGACGGGGCATTCGGGAAGTACCGTCGACGCATGACGTCGGCCTTCATAGGCGTCACCGTGGTGGTGGCGCTATACAGCCTGTGGGTGCGCCGCGACACGTGGTGGTCCCGCTGGGAGATCGGTGTCAGCACGGCAATCGCGCTGGAGTGCGCCGCATTGGTGCTGATGTCGCCGTGGGCGGCCGAGACCATCGGCTCGCCACTGCATCGGGCCGCCCACATCTGGAACCTGCAGCAGTTGGTCGGCCACCAGTTCCTGGTGATCGCCATCTCGGTCAACGCCCACCACGTGCTGTTGCGCCTGGCTGACCACGAGCGGATTCGGCCGCTGTTTCGCCGGCACGTGGTGTGGCCGGTGCGAATCGGGCTGCTGGCATTGGCGGTGGTGTTCGTCGTCGCCGACGCGGGTTACCGGCCGGACGGATTCTCGACCAGCGGCGGAGTCTGGGCCAACGTCTACTGGGTGCTGTGGTGCGGCCTGCTGATCTACCTGTCCGGCTGCGCTACGCGACTGCTGCTGGCGCTGCGCGACGATCCACGCGCCAAGGAGACCGTCGAGCTCTACACCGCCTCGTCGGCATTCGCGCTGGCCGCCTTGATGGCGCAGTTGAGCATCACCTGGTCCAAAAACGACGCCAGCACGCTGGTCTGGTTTTGCGCGTGCGTGTCGGTGACCATCTTCGCCTACGGCTCGGCACGTTCGTGGCAGGCCAAAGCGGCCTGGTTCCACAGCGGCAGGCTTCCGGTCAGCGAGAACAATCCCCCGCAATCGTTGGCGTGAGTGCGCCCGATGACGTCGGGGTTCATCATCGCCACATTGGCGATCATCGTCTATAGCCTGTGGGTTCGCCGCGACACGTGGTGGACCCGCTGGGAGGTCACCGCCAGCTTCGCCGTCGCGATGGAAGGCTGCGCGCTGCTGTTGATGTCGCCGTGGGCCGCGCCCACCGTCGGAGTGATGCTGCACCAAGCGCTCGGGGTGTGGAACGTGCAGCAGATGCTCGGCCACCTGTGCTTGATCGCGGCGGTGTCGGGCAACATCTACCACATGTTGGTGCGCCTGGCTGACCCCGAACAGGTGAGGGTCTTGATGCGGCGTCAGCTCATGGTGCCGATCTGGCTGGGCGTCGCGGTCATGGTGCCCACCTTCGTGCTCGCCGACCAGGACTACGTCCCCGACTTCTTCTCCGCCCCGTCCGCCAATTCCTGGATGATCGTCTACGCGGTGACGGGCAGTGCGGTGGTGCTCTACCTCAGTGCCTACGTCAGCCGGCTGATGCTGACCCTGCGCCAGGACCCGCGGGCCAAGACCACCATCGACCTCTACCTGGTGTCGATGGGGTTCGCGGCGGCCGCCACGGCGACGGTGATCGCCTCGGCCTGGGTCGACGGCGACGACACCGGTCCGGTGATCTGGGTCTGCGTCTGCCTGTCGATCGGGGTCTTCGCCTACGGCTCGGCACGCTCCTGGCGGGCGAAGAGCGCGTGGTTCTCGCCGGCGACGGCCCGATAGTCGGGCATGTCGGCTGTATTCATCACGGCCGCACTGGCCGTGGTCTGTTACTGCCTGTGGGTTCGCCGCGACACCTGGTGGTCGCGCTGGGAGTCCGCCGCCACGTTCGCGATCGCGATGGAGGGCTGCGCGCTGCTGCTGCTCTCGCCGTGGGCCGGCCATGAGCTCAGCCCGCTGCTGCACAGCTTCCTGGGTGTGTGGAATGTCCAGCAGCTGGTCGGCGGCCTGTGCATGATCATCGCGATCGTCGCGAACATCAACCACATGCTGGTCCGGCTGGTGCAGCCCGACCTGGTGCGGCCGCTGATGCGCAAGCACCTGCTGGTGCCGTTGAGCCTGGGTGTTGCGGTGATGCTGGTGGCGTTCGTCGAGGCCGACTACGGCCACCAGCCGGACATGTTCGCGAGCATGACGGGCGACCGCTGGGTGAGCGCGTACGAGCTGGCGATCGCCGCCATATCGGTGTATCTGGGCAGCTACATAGGCCGACTGATGCTGCTGCTGCGGCATGATCCGCGGGCCCGCACGACCGTGGCGCTGTACCTGGCGTCGTTCGTGTTCGCGCTGGCGGCATGCGTGCTGGTGGCCATCTCGATCTGGATCCGCAGTTATCTGGGCCCGGCGATCTGGGGCTGCATCTGCCTATCGGTGGGCATCTTCGCCTACGGGCTGGCGCGGTCCTGGCAGGCCAAGCAGGCTTGGTTCATGCCGCAGGCCGCCAAGCGCCGGTGACGCGAGGAAATTTTGTGCGCCCGAAGGGATTCGAACCCCCAACCTTCTGATCCGTAGTCAGATGCTCTATCCGTTGAGCTACGGGCGCGTGTCTTCAGTTGTACTGCATCGGCCGAGCAAGCTCAGCCGTGGCGGAGGCGAGAGGATTTGAACCTCCGGTCCCCCGTAAAGGGGACAACTCATTAGCAGTGAGTCCCATTCGGCCGCTCTGGCACGCCTCCTCGAACTCGTTGAGGGTACCGGATCAATGCGCCAGCTCCGAAACCGCGGGTTCGATAGGCGTCCAGGCCCACATATGCTGTGGTCCGTGACCCCCCGCCTGCGCCCGGAGATCGCCGCACTGCCGGCCTACGTCGAGGGCAAGACGGTGCCGGGCTCGATCAAACTGGCCAGCAACGAGACCGTCGGAGCCCCGCTGCCCAGCGTGCTCAAGGCCGTCGAACAAGCCCTCACGGGTATCAACCGCTACCCGGACAACGGTTACGCCGCACTGCGGGCCCGACTGGCCGAGCACGTCGGATTCGAGCCCCGGCACGTGGCCGCGGGCGCCGGGTCGGTGAGCCTTTGTCAGCAGCTCATCCAGATCAGCGCCGGGGCCGGCGACGAGGTGGTGTTCGGCTGGCGCAGCTTCGAGATCTACCCGCTGCAGGTCCGCACCGCCGGCGCCGTCCCGGTACAGGTCCCGCTGCGGGCGCACACCTATGACCTGGACGCCATGCTGGCCGCCATCACCGAACGCACCCGGCTGATCTTCGTGTGCAACCCGAACAATCCCACCTCCACCGTCGTGCACCCCGACGCGCTGGAGCGGTTCGTGGCCGCGGTGCCGTCGCACATCCTGGTCGCCATCGACGAGGCCTACGTGGAGTACATCCGCGACGGCATGGCGCCCGACAGCCTGGGGCTGGCGCGAAAATACCCGAATGTGGTTGTGCTGCGGACGTTTTCCAAGGCATACGGGCTGGCCGGGCTACGGCTGGGCTACGCCGTGGGCGACCCGGAGATCATCACCGCACTGGGCAAGGTCTACGTGCCGTTCACGGTGTCCACCGCGGCGCAGGTCGCTGGGATCGCCTCGATGGACGCCGCCGACGAGCTGATGGCCCGCACCGACGCGGTGGTCGCCGAACGCGCCCGGGTCGCCGAGGCACTGGAAAAGGCCGGCTTCGAGCTGCCGGTGTCGCAGGCCAACTTCGTCTGGCTGCCGCTGGCTCAGCGCACCGCCGACTTTGTGGCTGCCGCGGCGCAGGCCCGGATCGTCGTCCGCCCGTACGGCGCCGACGGGGTCCGGGTGACCATCGGCGCGCCGGAGGAGAACGACGCGCTGTTACGGTTCGCTCAAGCCTGGATCTGAGGAGGAACGCCATGCACGCCACCGCCACCACCACCGTCGCGGCACCCGCTTCCCGGGTTTGGGAGGTGCTCTCCGACTACGAGGGCATGTCGAGCTGGGCACCCGGCCTCAAGATCACCGTCATCCAGCCCGGATCGCCGCAGCCCAACGGGGTCGGCGCGCACCGGCGCATCCAGGCGGTGCCGGGGATGGCGCCGCTGGTCGAGGAGATCATCGCCTTCGAACCGGACCAGCGGCTGAGCTACCGGGGCGTCTCGGGCATCCCGTTCCGCAACTACATCGGCGACGTAGCCCTGCGGCCGTCGGGGACCGGCACCGAGATCAGCTACACCATCAGCGCTGACAACCGGCTGCCCGGCGTCGCCGCGGTGCTGGCGCACGGGCTGCTGTTCGGCCTCAAGCGCGCCGTCAACAAGGCCGGCTGAGCCCGATGAACGACGACCTGGCCCGCACGACGTTCACTGCCTTCAAGGAGCGCACCGGCACCATCGCCGACGCCGAACTCGACGAGTTCTGGGCGACGCTGCCGCCGGCCACCGTCGACGGCATGCTCGGCGACTGGCGCGGCGGGGAGTTCGTCACCGGCCACAAGATGAACGGACTGCTGTCCAAGGCCCGCTGGTTCGGTAAGAGCTTCCGCTCGGTGACCGACGTTCAGCCGCTGGTCTGTCTGGACGACGACGGCAACAAGTTCTCCAACGTCAAGCTCGGCAAGGGCGAGGCCAGCCTGTGGGCCGAGGAGTTCCGCGGCGAGGTGGTGGCCACCATGGTTTATGACGGCCAGCCCACCCACGACCACTTCAAGCGCGTCGACGACGACGCCGTCATGGGCATCATGAACGGAAAAGGGGTACTGGATCAGGGTCGGTACTTCTACTTCTATCTGGAGCGGATCTGACCGAAGGGCTGCTGCGCAGCGAGGCGACGACGGTGACCGCCAGTACGCCGATGATCACCAGCAGTGAGGCCCCGGTGCCGATCTCGATGACGTGAATACCGTCTTCGTGCAGGGCGTGCAGGATCAGCTTCACCCCGATGAACCCCAGGATCAGCGACAGGCCGTGGGAGAGATAGACCAGCCGGTCCAGCAGGCCGTCGATCAGGAAGTACAGCTGCCGCAGACCCAGCAGTGAGAACGCGGTGGCGGTGAACACGATGTAGGTGTCGCGGGTCAGGCCGAAGATCGCCGGGACCGAGTCGAGCGCGAACAGCACATCGGTGCCGGCGATGGCGGCGATCACCAGCAGCATCGGCGTCATCACCTTTCGGCCCTGCACCGTGGTGAACAGCTTGTCGCCGTCGTAGTCATCGCTGGTGTGAATGACCTTGCGCACCAGCCGGATCACCGCATTGTCGGCCTTGTCCGTCTGCTCGCCGCCCTCCGAGCGCAGCATGTTGGCGGCCGTCAGCAGCAGGATCAGCCCGAAGAAGTAGAAGACCCAGGCGAAGGTGTTGATCAGCGCGGCGCCGGCGAAGATGAAGCCGGTGCGGGCGATCAGCGCAAAGGCGATACCGAACAGCAGCACCTTCTGCTGATCGGCCGGTGGCACCCGGAAACTCGCCATGATGACCAGGAACACGAACAGGTTGTCCACCGACAGTGCCTTCTCGGTGACATAGCCGGCGAAATACTCCGACCCGGGGCCCGAGCCGCCGAGCACGAACATGCCGACCCCGAACAGCACGGCCACCCCGATGTAGCCCGCCGACCAGACCGCGGCTTCGCGCAGGGTCGGCACATGCGCCTTGCGGACGTGGCAGAAGTAGTCGAACGCGACCAACCCGATCAGGCCGACGATCGTCAGCCCCCATACCCAACCGGCTACGTTCATGTCCCACCAGGCTAGGCGGCGGGGACGACGCCCGGCTGAAGTGCAGGTTGCGCGGCTATGACCGTCCGGTGAATGCGATCAGCCGGTCCAGGGCGGGCGCGGAGTCGGCGACCTCGACGGGCGGGTCGAACCCGGCTGTCGCCCGGCCCGCCGGGGTGAGGATCTGCTGTGTCCGGTCCAGCACGTACTGGGCCAGCGGTTCCGGTGCCTCCAGGGTGCGGCCCGTCGCGGTCGCGTAATCCCAGGCGTGCACCAGGAACTCCAGCGCCAGAATGCCCACGGCCGCCTTGGCCGGCAGTTCGTTGGGGCCGAACGCGATGGTGCCGTCCAGGCCGCGGGCCTGCCAGGCGTCCAGGGCGGGCCGGGCAGCGGCCCTGACCTGGCCGGCGGGTGTGTCCGCGGTGTCACGTTCGGGAAGCTCGGCACCCGCCGCGCCACCGAGGACGGTGATGGAGTTCATCAGGTGGTCGGTCAGCTGCGCGACGTCGAACTGCGAGCACGGTGTCGGATTGGACAGGTCGTCGCCGGTGACGCCGCGTAACACCTGTTCCAACACCGCCAGGCCGGCTTCGGCGGCGGCGAGTTCGTCGGTTGGCGGGTTTTCGGAGCCGGGTCGCAGGTCGGGGGCCATGACCCCAGGCTACGGTTTCACCTATGACCGCGACCTATGAATCCGTCACCATCGAGATCAAAGACCACGTCGCCCAGGTCACCCTGATCGGGCCCGGCAAGGGCAACGCGATGGGCCCGGCGTTCTGGTCGGAGCTGCCGGAGGTGTTCGCCGCGCTGGACGCCGACCGCGACGTGCGCGCGATCGTGCTGACCGGCTCCGGCCGCAATTTCAGCTACGGGCTGGACGTGGCCGCGATGGGCGGCACCATGGCCCCGGTGCTGGCCGAAGGCGCGCAGGCCCGACCGCGTTCGGAGTTCCACGCCGAGATCCTGCGGATGCAGAAGGCCACCAACGCCGTCGCCGACTGCCGCACCCCCACCATCGCGGCGATTCACGGCTGGTGCATCGGCGGCGGGGTGGACCTGATCGCGGCGGTCGACATCCGCTACGCCTCTGCCGATGCCAAGTTCAGCGTGCGTGAGGTCAAGCTGGCCATCGTCGCCGACATGGGCAGCCTGGCCCGGTTGCCGATGATCCTGTCCGACGGGCACCTGCGTGAGCTGGCGCTGACCGGCCGCGACATCGACGCCGCCCGCGCCGAGAAGATCAGCCTGGTCAACGACGTCTTCGACGACGCCGAGGCCTGCCTGGCCGCCGCGCACGCCACCGCCGCCGAGATCGCGGCCAACCCGCCGCTGACCGTCGAGGGCGTCAAGGACGTGCTGGATCAGCAGCGCATCGATGCGGTGTCGGCCAGCCTGCGCTACGTCGCCACCTGGAACGCGGCGTTCCTGGCGTCGAAGGACCTCGGCGAGGGCATTGCGGCGATGTTCGCCAAGCGCAAGCCCGAGTTCACCGGCGAATGACCCTGCTGACCTGGGCTTTGCTGGCCGGGGCGATCGGCTCGGAGGTGGCGGCGACGCTGTCGCTGCGCGCCTCCGACGGGTTCGCCCGGTTGGGGTGGCTGGCTCCGATCGTGATCGGCTACGCGGTGTCGTTCGCCCTGCTGGCGTTGGTGCTCAAGCGCGGCATGCCGGTCGGGGTGGCCTACGGCGTCTGGTCGGGGGTCGGGGTGGCCCTGACCGCGGTGCTGGCCCGGTTCCTGTTCGACGATCCGTTCACGCCGATGATGGCCGGCGGGGTGGTGCTGATCGGGGCCGGAGTGTACCTGATGGAGATCGGGGCGCACGCGTGAGCGAGCCGTCTTTCCCGCAACCTACCCTGGCCGACCTGGTCGCCACCCTGGACGTCGAGCAGACCGACGAGCACCACTTCGTAGCCACCCAGCTGGACAATCCGCACCACCACATCGTCGGCGGGCACATCGCGGGCCAGGCGCTGATGGCGGCCAGCCGCACCGCCCCGGACCGGGTGCCGCACAGCATGCACGCCTACTACCTGCGGGCCGGGGACGCCAGCCGCACGGTCGATCTGCAGGTGGAGGTGGCCCGCGACGGGGGCACACTGTCGACGCGGCAGGTCACCGCCCGCCAGGACGGCCATATCCTGCTGGAGATGCTGTCGTCGTTCACCACGGCCGTCGAGGCACCCGAGCACCAGCTGCCGATGCCCGATGTGCCCGACCCGGATTCGGTGCAGCCGGTCCAAGCTCAGCTCGCTGCCTACGCCGACGAGCTGGGCGGCTACTGGGTTCAGCCGCACCCGTTCGACCAGCGCTACATCGACCCGCCGCCGCGGGCGGCCCTGGAGCTCGGCGAGCCGTCACCGCGAATCCGCTTGTGGTGGAAGCCCTGTGAGGCGGTTCCGGTTGACGCCGCGCTGCACAGCGCCCTGCTGACCTACCTGACCGGTACCAAGATGGTCGAGACGGCGGTGGCCATGCGGGGGGCCACGCAGGCCAGCGCGTTCAACGCGCTGATCGACCATGCGCTGTGGTTTCAGCGGCCGGTGGATCTGTCGGATTGGGTGCTGTCCGACCAGGTCTCACCCAGCGGCGTCGCCGGGCGCGGCCTGGGGAGCGCCACGATGTACAACCGGGCGGGGCAGCTGGTGTGCGTCGCCACCCAGGAACTTTATTTCGGGCGGGGACGAGGATGATTCCGGAGATCTTGACTCCCGACGGCCGGATTCGGCTTCCGGAAGATCTGGACGCGGTGACAACGGTCGGCCCGGAAGAAGCCGCGGAGTTCGATCCCGCTGCGGTGGAACGGATCTGGCAGGCGGTGCGGCACTGGTATTCGGCCGGCATGCACCCGGCGATCCAGTTGTGCCTGCGCCATAACGGCCGGGTGGTCCTCAACCGCGCGATCGGGCACGCCTGGGGCAACGCCCCCTCCGACACCGCCGACGCCGAGAAGATCCCCGTCACCACCGAGACTCCGTTCTGCGCGTATTCGGCGGCCAAAGCGATCAGCTCGACCGTGGTGCACCGGCTCGCCGAGCAGGGTCATTTCTCGCTGGACGATCGGGTGACCGATTACCTTCCCGATTACGGCCGTAACGGCAAGGCGCGCACCACGATCCGTCAGGTGATCACGCACAGCGCCGGGGTGCCGTTCGCCACCGGGCCGCGCCCGGACGTGCAGCGTGTCGACGACAGCGCCTACACCCGTGAGCAGTTGGCCAACCTGCGGGCCATCTACCCGCCGGGGTGGGCGCACATGTATCACGCGCTGACCTGGGGGCCACTGGTCCGCGAGATCGTCTCGGCGGCCACCGGCCGCAACATCCGCGACATCCTGGCCACCGAGATCCTGCAGCCGCTGGGCTTCCGGTGGACGAATTTCGGTGTGGCGCAAGATGATGTGCCACTGGTGGCGCCCAGCCACGCCACCGGGCGCCCGCTGCCCGGGCCGATAGCCGCGGTGTTCCGCAAGGCTATCGGCGGGACCATGCACCAGATCATCCCGTTCACCAACACACCGCTGTATCTGACCAGCGTCATCCCGTCGTCCAACACCGTCTCGACGGCGTTCGAGCTGTCCCGTTTCGCCGAGATCTGGCGACGCGGAGGCGAACTCGACGGCGTGCGGGTGGTCTCACCGGAGACCATGGCCGCCGCGACGGCCCAGTGCCGCAGGCTGCGCCCGGATGTGGCGACCGGGCTGGTTCCGCTGCGCTGGGGAACCGGATTCATGCTGGGCTCCAACCGATTCGGCCCGTTCGGCCGGGGCGCGCCTGACGCGTTCGGGCACATGGGCCTGGTCAACGTCGCGATCTGGGCGGACCCGGCGCGCGGACTGTCCGCCGGGCTGATCTCCAGCGGCAAGCCGGGCAGTGACCCGGAGGCCAAGCGCTACACCGCGTTGATGGACCGGATCGCGGCCGAGATCCCCACTACCCGTTGATGCGATGAAGGGGCGGGGCCTCCGCTCCTTCATCGCATCAACGAGGTGAGGTCAGCCGGGCGTGCCGGGGTTGCCGCTGGCGCCGGTGTTGCCGTCAGCGCCCGGGTCACCGTCCGGAGCACCACCGGTGCCTCCGGTGCCACCACTGCCGCCTAGGCCCGCATCACCGGCCGCGCCACCAGTGCCGGCGCCGGTCGGCGTTCCGCCGTTGCCGCCGTCACCGCCCTTGCCGCCGTTCGGGCCGGCGCCGCCGGCACCCGCGGCACCTTGGGTGCCGCTGGTGCTGGTTCCGGCGATACCACCGGTGCCACCACTGCCGCTGGCGCCACCGGAGCCACCGTCGCCGCCGGCCAGCCCGTTGCCCGCCGAGTCGACGCCGCCGTTGCCGCCCGCTCCGCCGGCCCCGCCCACGCCACCGGCGCCGCCGGTGCCGCCGGCCCCGCTGGTACCTCCCCTGGATGTGCCACCGGTGCCACCGGTGCCGCCGTGACCACCGGTCCCGCCGTTGGTGCCATCGCCGCCGGCCCCGCCGGCCGGGCTGGCTCCAGCCGTTCCGGCTGTGCCGGCCCCGCCCTTGCCGCCCGCGCCGCCGGTGCCGCCGGCGCCATCGGTTCCGGCATTGCCGGCGGTCCCGTTGGTGCCACTGGTGCTCACACCGCCGGCGCCCGCCGTGCCGTTCGCGAGACCGCCGGCCCCGCCGGCACCGCCCTTACCGCCGTCAAGGCCGTTGCCGGCCGAGTCGACACCGCCGACGCCGCCGGCGCCACCGACACCGCCGGTACCGCCATTTCCGGCGTTGCCACCGTTACCGCCGTTGCCGGAGACGGCCGTGCCGCCGGCACCACCGCTGCCACCGTTTCCGCCGACCCCGCCGTCCCAGCCGTCGCCGCCGGCGGCGGACGGGTGCGGGATTCCCTTGTGCCCAGGCGCACCGTTGCCGCCGACACCGGCATTGCCACCGCTACCGCCGTTGCCGGTACCGGTCGCCGCACCGCCGACTCCGCCGTTACCCGCGTCGCCGCCGTTCAGGCCGACACCGCCGTTGCCGCCGGTGCCGGCGTTACCACCGTTGACCGCACCGGCACCGCTGCCGCCGTTGCCGCCGTTGCCGCCGTGACCGCCCGGTCCGGGCTCACCGCTGCCGTTGTTGGAGATCGCACTGAGGCCGCCTACACCGCCGGTGCCGCCGGTGCCCGCGTGGCTGACGCCGAACGGGTTCCCGGCGACCGAAACACCGCCGCTGTTACCACCGTTGCCGCCGTTGCCGCCGTCACCACCGGACAACAGGCCGGGTGTGCCGGAGCCACCGTTACCGCCGTTGCCGCCGGACGCGGTTCCGTTGCCGCCGTTGCCGCCGTTGCCGGCGTCCCCGGCGTGGCCACCACCACCGGTGAGCGCAGCCGGGGCCGTGCCAGCGTTCCCGCCGTTGCCGCCGTTCCCGCCGGTGCTGGCAACGTTGGCGCCGGTGGCGCCGTCGGCGCCGTCACCGGCGGCACCGCCGTTACCACTGGTACCGGACGTGCCGCCGCCTCCGCCGCCGCCGTTGCCGCCGTTGCCGCCCCTGCTGAAGATGGTGCCGGTGCCGGACTTCCATCCGCTGCTCTGCGCACCGTCGGCGCCATTGCCGCCGTCACCGCCGACGCCGTGGTTGCCCGCGGTCACGGCGCCGCCGCCACCACCACCGCCACCGTTGCCGCCGACGTAGGTACCGGTGCCGGCCGCACCACCGTCACCGCCGGCACCGCCGACGCTGCTGGCGGTCGATCCGCCGCCACCGCCGACGCCGCCGTTGCCTCCGGTGGTTTGGACGGTGTTGTCGTCGGTGGCGGCGTTACCACCGGCACCGCCGCGGCCGCCCGCGCCGCCCGCGCCGTCGACGGCGTTGCCGCCGATACCGCCGTTGCCGCCGTTGCCGCCCTTGACCGCACCCGAGCCGCCGTCGCCGCCGTCGGTGCCGGCCCCACCGACGTTGTCGCCCGCCGAGGCGCCACCGCGTCCACCGGCCCCGCCGTTGCCGCCGGTCAAACCGTCACCGCCGTTGCCGGCAGCACCACCGGCACCGCCCGTGTCGCCGGTCCCACCGCTGCCGCCGCGGCCACCGACACCGCCGTTGCCGAGGTATTTGCCGGATTCCAGGTCCTTATAGGCGTTGCCGCCGTCGGAAGCGGCACCGCCGGTGGCGCCGTTGCCACCCTGGCCGGCCTGCCCGTAGGAGCCGTCGAACTTCGCTCCGCCCGCACCGCCGTTACCAGCGGTACCGCCGTTACCACCGGCCGCGCCGTTCAGGTGCGCTGCGACGCCGTCACTGACGCCGTTGGCTGCGGCACCGGCGTTCCCGGCGGTACCACCGCTGCCGCCGGCGCCGCCATTACCGAAGAGGTAGCCGCTTCTACCGCCGGAACCACCGGAACCACCGTTGCCGCCGTCTCCGCCTTTGCCGGTGTCACCGTCGGCGAAGGTGCCACTTGCTCCGTTGGTGCCTTTACCGCCGACCCCGCCGTTGCCGCCGTTGCCGAAGAACCAGCCGACGGCGTCGCCACCGAGACCGCCGGAACCACCGGATGCGCCGTCGCCGACTCCGTCACCGCCGGCGCCGCCACTGCCACCGATGCCCATGTACGAGCCTCCGGAACCACCGTCACCGCCGGCGCTGCCCTCGAAGCCGTCGCCGCCGGCACCACCGTTGCCGAACCATCCGGCGGTACCGCCGTCACCACCGTCGAGGTCCGCATCATTGCTGTCCCAGCCGGCGCCGCCGTCGCCGAACCACAGTCCGGCGTCGCCGCCGTCGGGGTTGTCGGCCGTGCCGGCCACACCATCACCGATCAGGTACATGCCGGAACTCTCGTTGATCCAGCCGTTGACCAGCTCACCGAAATCGCTGTTGATCCAGGCCTCCACCCCGAAGTGCACCGGCTGGTAGAACCACTGGTCGATGATGGTGCTCATGTCGAACAGGCCGGCTTCCGCGGCCGACGGCGCGGGGTCGAACCAGTCCCACCCGATATCCAGTCCATCTGCCTGCGCCGACGGCGGGGCCGCCAGGGGCGCCATCCCGAACGCCAGGAACGCACCGGCCGCTCCACCGGCTCCGATCATCCGCTGCCGGCGCGACCGGCCGGACTCCTGCTGACCGCGGCGCCGGCTGCTGCTGTGACGACGACTCATTGAGGAACACCTTTCAAGAAGTTAAAAGCCATGGGGTGGTAGAGGTTTGAGTGGACGAGTCAGCCGAACACGCCGCTCAGCAAGTCCTGGAGACCCGCCAGTGCGTCGGTTGCCTGCGCTCCCGCGCCGCCGTCATCGAGGGCGTCCGGGATGAGGGGCAACTCGGCTCCGAGGGCGGGCGGCGTCACGACCACGGCACCCTTGCCGTCCCATCCCGAGCCGAGCAGAGCGCCGACGATCTGACCCCACGCCTCCCAGGCCGCGATCGGGCCGATCCCTTGGCCGTCCATCGCGATCTTGTTGAGCAGTGGGACACCGACCATTTCCAAGCCGATTCCGTTGAAGATCGAACCGCCTACCGCGGGAACAGATCCCGCCACTTCGCCGCCGGTACCCAGCACCTCGTACGGGCCGATCGACACCGATCCGGGAGTGAGCAGGCCACCGAAGGCGAACTCCAAGTGGTCCAGGCTCATGCCCACCGGGAGGAATCCCGCGTCGTTGACCATCGGCAGCACGAAATCGAGGTTGAGGGTGGCGCCGTTGAGGAAACCGCCCCACATGTTGGCGAGGATCTCGTTGAAGCCGTCACCCTCGTTGATGCTGTTCATCATCGCCACCCAGGGGCTGATGCCCGGCCCCAACGAGCCCATGATGATGGCGCTCAACGGAGATGCGAGGAAGTTGACGATCGGCGTCACCTGGTCGGCGTCGATGTCGGCCGGCAGGAAGCTCGGCAGCTGGTTGAACAGGAACGCGTGTCCGCTCAGCCCCACCCCGTCGAGGGTGTGGTTGGTTATGTGTCCGATCACGGTGTCCGGGACACCTTGCAGCGCGTAGCCGGTCTGCACCGCCTGCAGGTGTTCCTGGATCTGGGTGTTGATCGCAGCCAAGGTGCTGCTGCTCGGGTCGTCGAGGAACTGCTGCGCGTAGCCCGTCACGTTCGCGTACAGCTGCTGCCAGGCCACCCCGGGCGCCAGGAAGTAGTTGTTGAGCAGCGTCGTGGCGTTGGCGGACGCGGTGTTGATCACGTCTTGCCACGGGTCAGCCAGGCCGGACAGGGCCCCGCCTGCGGTGAGCGCGACGTCGATCACTGTGGGTGCCATCGGCTTTGGCGAAGGGACAGACACCGGCGTGGCGGCGATCAGGCCGGTCCCGGCGATGACGACGCCGGCCGTTGCGTAGGGGCGAAGAATGGCGTGCAAGGGGACTCCTTCAGTCATGTGAGGCAGTGCGTCGAAACGTAGCTGAGGTTGAGCTGAAAAACGCCACCACTGAACGCTGAATACGTAAACGGTGAGTCCGCACGGTGGATCCGGCAATTTCACGGACCTGCGAAACGCCAGGTAGGAGGCATCGGGTTCATTTCCAGCAACTTGTTGAAGGCTTCGGTTTGGTTCAACTGGAAATTACTTGTGGGTAGTAACTGAAACATGTTCAGCGCAGCCGGTTACGCGTTGGACGGACGCGTAATCACAGCTTGACCTGCGTTGACGTTGATCAAGACCGTGCCCGCCGATCCTGATGAATAAACAGGTCTAAAGTCCTCCGCACCAAACATTCACGGTTACGCAGGCTAACTTTCGATACAACCCGTATTCGAGCACGTCAATGCGGGCGAGCCGCACTTTTCAGCGGCACCGAGCCGGGCTTTCGGGGCCGGGTTCGCGCTCTGGCGTCATCCGGAGCTGTGTTTCCTGAGAATCTGTCAAGTCTGCGGCGAGGCAGCCCGGCGGCAGACATCACCCAGCGCGATCGCCTGCTGGCGCGACATCGGGTCCAAGTAGTGCGCGCGGATTGCTTGCGCGTAGGTCGCCACAGCGCGCTGGAGCTGCTCAAGGCCGTGACCGGTGATGCTGGCGAGCACGGCTCGCCGGTCCGTCGGGTGCGGACTCCGGGCGACCAGGCCTTGCCTTTCCAGTCGATCAATCAGTTGCGTCACCCGGCTCCGGGTCAACGCGAATGCCGTGGCCAGGTCACTCATACGTGCTGAGGTGTCGACCGAACGCCCCAACATCTCGAGCATCAGAACCTCGAACAACGAGAGTCCGTGTGCGCTGATCAGGCAGTCGTTCAACGCGGCGAACAGGCGCAGCGACGAATCCACGAACTCGTGCACACCGGCACTTTCGGCGGCATCGAGCGTCGGCAGACTCCATACCGGTCGCATCGCCGCCATCCGCCGCTCCATGCTCGGCGATGGTAATGACGTACTCGCCGAACGGTGTCTGAATGCGCGTTCGCTTTTCAGGCCTCCGGCGACTTGGCCGCGAAGCCGAGCAACGCCCCGTTGATCCGGCGACAGTTCTCCTCCAGGGTCGAGAGCTGGCGACGTGACAGCGAGCCGATGAGGTGGGTCTTGACCCCCTTGCGCGTAGTTCAGGCTGGCCAGCCCGGCCACCCGCCGTCCTTCGTCGGTGATTCGCGCGACCACTCCGCGCCGATCAGCCGAATTCGGTTCTCTGCGTACCAGATCCCGCTCTTCGAGCCGGCGGATCCGCTTGGTCATGTGATGGGGACTGGCCGCCAGCGCGTCGGCCAGATCACCCATCCGCACCGCGCCGTCATCAGACCGGTCCAGGATGTCGAGCACCCGTAAGTCGATCACCGAAAGCTGGTGTGCATCGGTCAGCCAACGGTCCATCGCGGTGTGGAACCGTAGCGCGGCATGCAGATAGTTCTGCCACGACCGCTGTTCGGCGATATCGAGTCCGGGCAGATCACTTGCGGTTCGGCGGCGAGACAGGCGCGGCATGCAGGGATGGTAAACATGCCGAGCCAAGCGTGACACGGTAACCGGCCGGTTAGTAAGCGTTCCCCCACTCGCTGAGTGCTTACAGCGGCGACGGCGGCTGAGCCGGACGCGGCCCGATGCCGCAGGCCGACGCGAACTGCTGCGGGGTCAGCCCGTCGGCGGAGTTCATGTCGCACCGCCCGAACGGCGGACAGCCCTCCGGTAGCCCGCCGCCATAACCGTTCCCGTCGGTGTACTGGTGGGCCACCTTGCCCGGATACGGCGGGTTGGACCCGTAGGCGGCAATGATCAGCCGGATGTCGTCGGGTTTGGTGGGCCACAGCCGGTTGAGATCGTAGACGTTGCCGTAACCGATTATCCGGGAACGGTTTCCGCACCACTCGGCCAGATTCCAGTACAACCGATTGATCGGATCGGATTGGTTGCCGCCCGGATTGCCGCCGGACTCGACGTCGAGCATCAATGACACCCGCGGGTGCAGGCCGCCGTTCTCGGCGAACATCGCCTGCACCGTGGCGGCATTGGACTGCCAGGTCGCCGGCCGCACGTAGGTGTAGACGATCCCGAACGTCAGCCGGCCGTCATCGAGCGCGCTGCGCATCCAGGCGTAGTTGCGGGCGAAGTTGTGGTCGCGGTAGGTGCCGTCGCTTACCCGGATCGACAGCACCCGGTAGGGGTAGGAATCATCGACCGGCACTTGAAATTCGGAGACATCTGCGAACAGCGTGTTGGGTATCACGCGGTGTGCTTCTCGAAGTGCTCGGTGAGCAGCTTGGTCAGCCGCTGCGGCGCCTCGTCCGGAATCCAGTGACTGATTCCTTCCAGCGTCTGCAACTCCCACGGACCGGTGACGAGTCGCTGGGACAGCTCGTGGCCCTTACGGCCGACGGCGGTGTCGCCGTCGCTCCACACCTGCAGGGTGGGAACCGGAACCTTGCGCCGCAGAATGGCCGGCGGCGTCAACGGCATGCCCCGATACCAGTTCAGCGCGGTTCGGGCGCTGCCGAGCCGCTGCAGATCGGCGAAATCCCTGGCGGCATTCGCCTTGCTCTGGCCGGTTCCGCGCAGGTTGGCGATGAAGCGGGATTCGTTGCCCAACAACATCTCCGGCAACCACGGCAGCTGGAAGAACAGCATGTACCAGGATTTGAGGGCCTGGCCGCTGCGGGCCATCGACTGGATGAAGGCCAGCGGATGCGGAACCGATACCGCACTCAGAGTCTTGACCAGGTCAGGGCGCTCGGCCGCGACGCCCCACGCGACGGCGGCTCCCCAGTCGTGGCCGACAACGTGTACCGGGCCGACGCCGGCGGCGTCGATCAGGGCGACGGCGTCGGCGACCAGCTCGGTCAGCCGGTAGTCGCGGCGCCGCGTCGGCAGCGCGCCGGGTGTGTAGCCGCGCTGATCCGGCGTCAGCGTCCGGAACCCCTGATCGTTCAGCAGTTCGGCCACGTCCACCCAGGAGGACGACGTCTGCGGAAAGCCGTGCAGCAGCACGACCGGGACGCCGTCCTGCGGGCCGGAGTCGCGGACGGCGAAAACGAGACCCTGTCGTTCGAATGTGGTCAGTCTGGACATGTAGCCATCTTCTCAGTCCTGCCGATCATTTCTATAGTTGATCGATGGAGTTGCGGCACATCAAGTATCTGCTGGCAGTCGCCGACCATCAGAATTTCACTCGGGCGGCCGAGGCGCTGCACGTCTCCCAACCCACGCTCTCCCAACAGATCAAACAACTCGAACACACCATCGGGGTGGAGCTGTTCGACCGGACCGGTCGCACCGTCCGGCTCACCGATGCCGGAGCGGCCTACGTCCACCATGTCCGACTGGCACTGCGGGACCTGCAGGCCGCCGAGCGTGCCGTGCACGATGTGCAGGATCTGTCTCGCGGCAGCCTGCGCGTGGCGACGACGCCCACGTTCACCGCGTACCTGATCGGCCCCCTGATACAGCGGTTCCGAGCCGACTATCCAGGTATCGGACTGACGATCCTGGAGACCAATCAGGATCACATCGAGGCCGATCTGCTGGCCGATCGACTCGATCTGGGCATCGGTTTCGCCGGCCACCACGCGGCCGGTATCGAGGCCCGCACACTGTTCACCGAGACGCTGGGACTGGTGGTCGGGTCCGGGCATCCGCTGGCGACTGCTTCGCACCCGGTGGCCCTCGCGGAGCTGGCCGATGTGCCGATGGGCCTGCTCAGCTCGGACTTCGCCACTCGGTTGCACGTGAACTCCTATTTCGCGGAATACAAAGCGCCGCACTATATTGCCATCGAGTCGAACTCGATGAGCGCGCTGTTGGAGTTGGTGCGGCGCAACGTCGTGACGACCGTGTTGCCGGACGCGATCACCAGCGAGCAGGCCGACCTGCACCCCGTGGTCTTGGAGCCGTCGCTGCCGATCCGCACCGTACAACTGCTGCAGCGTGGCGGCATCTACCAAACTGCCGCGGCACGCGCATTCAACAGCACCTTGGACACGGTGGTGGCCGAACGGCGGTGCCCCTCGGGCAAGTATTGGTCATACCAATAGCTCCCGGTGGATCTACGTATTGGACATCGTTTGCGCCGGCTCCCATGCTGAATGTCGTCTGAGTGAACACTTTTCAAACAGATGGGGGCGGCGGTGCAATATCTGAGGTTCAACCTGATCAACAAGCATGGGGTCTCTGACCAACGTGGCGAGGTGTTGATCGCCCCGTCCGAGATCGAGTCGGCGCGCTCCTTCATACACACCGACCACATCCTGTCCCATCACGAAATCGGCGCGATCATCACGACCAAGACCGGTGACAAGCACTACGTCTCACAACACACCAACGAGATCGCCGAGATGCTCCGCATGGCCGACGATCGCGAGAGAGGCTGGATTTCCTAACAATGACGACTGCCCTGAGTTACGAGCTCGAGATCGTCGACGCACCCGGTTTGGCCCAACTGGAGGAGCGACTGAAGCTCGGACACCGCCGCCGCATCGCGGTCATCAATGCACCGCTGCATTCAGCGTTGCGCCAACTGCCGGTCAGTCGCGCGAATCCCTACGACTCCGACGTAGTCATCGCGTTCGCGATGCGACGAGTAGATCTGGCGTGGTTGAAGCCTGCCTATCGAGCCGCCTATGCGCGTCGGACGAGTTGGCTCGTCTACCCCGAGCCGACCCGCCCCGGAACGGACCTGCGCTGGGACTGGTTCCTGGCGGCGCTGCGCCAGTACGGCGTCCACGTCATCGAGCAGATTTCCATCGACAGAAACTGGTCGGCAGTCCAGTTGATGTCGAAGCAGATCGGCGATCAGGACGCGACCCTGGTGGGGTAAAAAAATTGCGGTGGCGGAGGGATTTGAACCCCCGGACGGTTTTAGCCGTCTCTCGCTTTCAAGGCGAGTGCATTAGGCCGCTCTGCCACGCCACCGCGGGAGATGTTACCGGGTCAGCCGGGTTGCCCGCTGCCACCTACCTGCGCGACAACGCGCATCGTCTCGATGACTGCATGCGCGCATTGCAGGTGCACGACACGAGCAAGGCAGTGCTGTGGGATCGGTTCACACGCAACCGACGGGATAGTCGTGCAGTCGTACGTCTGCGGTGAGCAGGTCCAAACGCTCAGCGATGGCCTGCGCCACCAGCATTCGGTCGAACGGGTCGCGGTGGTGCCATGGCAACTCTCGTAATATCTCGGCATGCGCTGCGGTGAACGGCAATTCACGAAACCCCGCCGCGCGCACCGCCTCATCGAGCCCGCCGGGCGCCCGCAGCTTGCCGAGTGATGCCTTGATCGCCACTTCGGCGACGGTGATCGCCGAGACGAAGAGTTCGTTGTCGGGTTCGGCGATTGCGGTCCGATGCGCAGCCGCGAGATTCTTGTCGTCGGTCAACCACCAGAGCAGGACATGAGTATCGAGGAGTCCCCTCATGCCCCGTACCAGTCGCGGTCGTCGGCGTCGCCGAATTGGTCGAAGTCCGCGGCGATGGTCACCCTGCCCTTCCACAGGCCGGGCCGGCGCGGGACCCGATCCGGCTGGTAGGGAACCAGGCGCGCGATAGGCCTGCCGTTCCTGCTGATCACGATCTCGGCACCGCCCTCCACTTGGGAGAGCAAACTCGAAAGACGCGTCTTCGCGTCATAGACATTAACGCTCTCGGAGCTCATGGGATCAGGGTACCGAGCTTGGTCAGACCTGACCAGACCTATGGGATCGGGCCGGTAGTAGCGTGTTCGGCATGCATGCCATCGTCGCTGAGTCCCCTGAACATCTGGCTTGGCGGGACGTTCCCGACACCCGGCCGGATCCGGGCGAAGTTCTGATCCAGGTCGCCGCGGCCGGGGTGAACCGGGCCGATCTGCTGCAGGCGGCCGGAATGTATCCACCGCCGCCGGGAGCCAGCGCGATCATCGGGCTGGAGGTGTCCGGTGTGATCGCCGCGGTCGGTGACGGGGTCACGCAGTGGAGCGTCGGACAAGAGGTGTGCGCACTGTTGACCGGCGGCGGCTACGCCGAATACGTGGCGGTGCCCGCCGCGCAGGTGCTGCCGATCCCCGTCGGCGTGGACCTGGTGGACGCCGCGGCGCTGCCGGAGGTGGCGTGCACGGTGTGGTCGAACCTGGTGCAGACCGCCGGCCTGTCCGAGGGCCAACTACTTCTGGTGCACGGCGGCGCGAGCGGAGTGGGCAGCCACGCCATTCAGGTGGCCCGCCAACTCGGCGCGTGGGTGGCCGTCACCGCGGGCTCCGACACGAAGTTGCAGCTCTGCCGTGAACTGGGCGCGGAGATCACCGTCAACTACCACGACGAGGATTTCGTCGAGCGCGTCCGCGAGGCCGGCGGCGCCGACGTGATCCTGGACATCATGGGCGCCGCCTACCTCGACCGCAATATCGACGCTCTGGCCAACGACGGCCGGCTGGTGGTGATCGGGATGCAGGGCGGGGTCAAGGGTGAGCTGAACATCGGCAAGCTGCTCGCCAAGCGCGCCGGGGTGATCGGCACGACGTTGCGCGGCCGGCCGGTGGACGGCCCACACGGCAAGGGCGCCGTGGTCGCGGCCGTGGCCGAGAAGGTCTGGCCGATGCTCGCCGACGGCCGGATCAAACCGGTGATCGGAGCCAGCCTGCCGATCGCCCAGGCCGCTGAGGCGCACCGGTTGTTGGCCTCCGGTGAGGTGGCCGGGAAGGTACTGCTGACCGTTTAGTTGTGCGCGCCGCACCAGCGGGCGTCTCACCTCCACGGATCCGGACCTATGTGATCGTTGCCCGCCTATGAGCGACAACGGGCGGCTTTCGAACCAACTACTCCGAGGTGCCCCCGGGTTCGCGGTCCGATTCGTACTGAAAAAGTGCTAGAAAAATTCGGTCGGCTCGGAATCAACGCCAAAGAGCCACTACCTGCGAAAACATCGGCACTCGAAAATTACTCGAAAATCTAAATCCACCCAGAAGCTAACCCAGCTTCGCGAGCATCCAGGCCGCACGCGGGTCCTTCTTTGACTTCCCATTCCACTCCACCAACCCCTCAGCGCGTAGCGCCTGCAACCGGTTGGTGGCCGACGGCCTGCTGATTCCGAGTGCATCCGCGACCTCACCAGTCCCCATGGGCATAGCGGCGCCGCGAAGCAAGTCGAGCACCGCCTGGCTTCCCCTCGGCAGACGATTGGCCACTTCCGCGCTGAGTCGGGCAACTGCCTCCAGTCGCAGCTTCACACTGCCGGTCCCCTGACGATAAACAGGATCAGTCAAGCCAACCCTTCGCATCTCTTCGAAGATCCGCTTGATCCCTTCACCCAACTCCTGTCCAATGCGAAGGTCCGCACACACACGCGCGATTCTCGGATTCCGGGCGAACCGACTGATCTCCAACGGTTTCGACGGATCAATAAGTCCTGGGAACCGGCCTGGACTCTCGATCTCGATACGGTCTGGGAAGATCTCGACGCGTATGTGGTCACCAGCAAGGCTGTACGACCGGTGAATCGCCGCATTCACTAGACCCTCCCGCCACGCGTCCTTCGGCACGATGTCCGTACCGGTAAAAAGTCCGGCTTCATCTAAGGATCGCCGCTTCGGCGCCCAGCGCTCGATGAGCTCGGCGGCATCTTGTATTGCGTACGGGATCGGCCCCTCGATCTTGACGTCGCCGTCGTCGTACAGATTCAGCTGCGCCCCAGTACCCCGCTCCGTTGCCATGTACCTCAGAACCCGGATGTACGCCTCGGGGAATTGCTGCTGCGGGTGCTTCCCGAACAGTAGGTAACCGGCATTAGTCAGCGCACCGTCCCGCGTGAGCAGACTCCGAGCATGCAAGATCCCCTTGGCCGACTCGGCCCCGGTCTTCTCGCGGTAGTTCTCAAGCAACTTCTTGTTGAGATCCGAGATGCTGTGTCCCCCCGCAACAGCCATCCCGTCGTACTGCGCTTGCCCCTTGTCGAACTCCAATTCCTGCCGCTGCGAGAAGTTGAGCTTTCGTGACTCATCACCGACCCGTAGGAAGGTGTCGCCGTTCTTCATCTCATGGACGCGTTCCCCCGGGTCTACACGAAATACTAGGAGTACATCGCTCCCACCTTCCGCGTTGACGCATTCGGTCTCCGTGCAACCGAAACGCACGGGTGGCACGGTGTGATCTATCGACGCCTGCCGCAGCTCGTTGATGCGCTTCAAGCCCTGCCGATTCATACCTTCAACCGTCTGGCCGTGAACACCGACGACGATCGTCCCGCCTTCTGCGTTGGCAAACGCAATGAGCGCCTGTCCGAGCGCTTGCCCCTGCACCCGAGCGCTCTTCTTCTCAAACCATTGGTCCTCGACTGCCTCCACGATGCGCGGACCACGCTCGGGCACCGGGGAGGTCAAGACCGTATCGATCCGGTTCGCCGTCACAGATCTACTGTAAACAATTTTTAGTAGAGGCGTCCGAGGTAATGCTATGCCGAGCAGTCACGCTGCCGCCCGAAGCTGGCCAGCCTGACATAACGGAGCTTGTCGCTCATAGGCGGGCAACCATCACACCCCAACCGCTCAGTTACGGTTGGGACAGAAGGGATTTCGGGCCGGCATAAGCCACACCAGCCCGCCTCAGCCCAGCGACGCCAGCGCGCGAACCAATTGGTCGACCTCGGACATGGTCGAGTAGTGACTCAGCCCGATGGTGACCGCTCCCCCGATGTCGTCCACCCCGATCGCCTCAAGCACCCGCGACCCGGCGTTGGCGATCGCCAGCACGCCATTGTCGGCCAGGCGCTGCACCACCCGCTCGGCCGGCACGTTACGCACCGCGAAGCTGACCACCGGGATGCGTGCCTCGGGCTGGCCGATCATCATCACCAGGGGCAAAGACCGCAGTGAGTGCAGCAGGTAGTCGAACAGCCGGTTCAGGTACTCGGTGACCGAGCGCATCGAGATGGCCAGCCGCTCCGGCCGGCTGCCGCGGGCCGACTCATCCAGCGACGCCAGGTATTCGACACTGGCAACGACCCCGGCCAGCAGGCCGAACTGGTGCAGCCCCACCTCCAGGCGGGCCGGGCCGGTGGCCAGCGGATCGAGCGACACCGACGCGAAGGTGTCGATCAACGCCGGGTCGCGGAACACCAGCGCACCCACCGGCGGGCCGCCCCAACTGGCGGCGTTGACGGCCACCACGTCGGCACCGATGTCGTTGATGTCCATCAGCTGATACGGCGCGGCCGCGGAATGGTCGACCACCGCGACTCCGCCCACGTCGTGGATCAACTTGGTGACCGGCCGCAGGTCGGTGATGGTGCCCAGCACCCCCGACGCCGACGTCAGGGCCACCAGCCGGGTCGACTGGTTGATCAGGTTCGCCCACTGCCAGCTCGGCAGCTCCCCGGTCTCGATGTCCACCTCGGCCCAGCGCAGCTTGGCGCCGTAACGGTTGGCCGAACGCACCCAGGGCGCGATGTTCGCCTCGTCGTCGAGCCGGGTGACCACGGTCTCGTAGCCCAGGCTGACCCGCGACGACGCGGCATCGGCCAGCGCGCTCAGCAGCACCGCACGATCCGGGCCCAGCACCACCGCGTCGGGATCGGCCCCGAACAGGTCGGCCACCGCCTGGCGGGCCGCCACCAGCACCGCCGCACTGCGCCGCGCCGCCGGGTGCGGACCAGCCGCCGTCGCCAGTGATCCGCGGAAGGCGGTGGACACCGTGGTCGCCACCGAATCCGGGATCAACATGCCGGTCGGAGCGTCGAAATGCACCCAGCCGTCACCCAACGTCGGGTGCAGTCCTCGCACCCGGGCGACGTCGTACGCCATGGCAGCCACCTTCAAATACACAGGTACCTGAGAACGGATAGCTCCCCCGCCACGCTGAGCCGCCTCACCTAGGCAGACATACTAGTGCAGTGCTTGTGGGCCCCGGATTGATTGCCACCTTGGCGCTCCTTGTCGTTCCCGGAGCCCTGGTGGCAGCCGGTGCGCGACTGTCCTGGCCGCTGGCGGTGACGGTCGGGCCGGCCCTGACCTACGGCCTGGTGGGCTTGGCGATCGTGCCGTTCGGCGCGTGGGGAATCCCCTGGAACGCGGGCACCGCCGGCGCGACGCTGCTGCTGGGCGGCGCCTCGGTGGCCGGGCTTGCGCGCGGGTTGCGGTCGCTGCTGGATCGCCGCCCCGGTATTCACGTGGCCACGCCGGGATCGTCGGGCGGGCCGACGCTGCTGGTGGCCGCCGGGGCGCTGATCGGCATGGTCCTGATCGGCTGGGCGGCGGTGCGCGGGCTGGGCCATTGGCAGTCGATCCCGAGCACCTGGGACGCGGTCTGGCACGCCAACACCGTGCGCTTCATTCTCGACACGGGCCAGGCCTCCCCCACCCACATGGGCGAGCTGCGCAACGTCGAGACCCACGCCCCGCTGTACTACCCGTCAGCGTTTCACGCGCTGACGGTGGTGCTGTGCCAGCTGACCGGTGCCGCACCCACCTCGGCCGCCACGCTGGCCGGGGTGGCCGCCTCGATATGGCTGTTCCCGATCAGCGCCGCGCTGTTGACGTGGGGCCTGCTGCAACGGGTTTCCAGCACGGCGGTGACGGCCTTGTCGGCGGCTGCGGCGGCGGCGTTGTCGGCGTCGTTCACCGCGCTGCCCTATGTCGAGTTCGGCACCGCGGCGCTGCCCAATCTGGTGGGCTACGGGGTGGTGGTGCCGACGTTCACGCTGCTGACCAGCGTGCGCACCATGCGCGACCGGATTCCGTTGGCGGTGCTGGCACTGCTCGGGACGTTTTCGATGCATCTGACCGCCGGTGTGGTGACCGTGCTCTTGGCGGCGGCCTGGTGGCTGTGCCCCAAGGACGGCGCGCTGTGGAACCCGTTGCGCGGCAAACGACGTGACACCTTGGCGTTGGCTGCGGTGCTGGTGCTGGCCGGGTTGCTGCTGCTGCCGCAGCTGTTGAGTGTGCGACGGCAGGCCGAGATCATCGCCGGGCATTCGTTTCTGACTCATGAGGGCCGCAAGTCCGGCCTGCGCGACGCGCTGCTGCTGCACACCCGCCACCTCAATGATTTTCCGATTCAGTACACACTGGTGGGCCTGTGCGCGGTGGGCGCGGCGGTACTGCTCTATAAGAAGGTGTACTGGCCGCTGGCGCTGTGGGCGGTGCTTGTGGTGGGAGTGGTGCAGTCCTCGGCGCCGCTCGGCGGGCCGGTGGGCCGGACGCTCGGAATGTTCACCGACCTGTTCTACAGCGACCCGCGCCGGATCATGGCGGCGATGACACTGCTGCTGATCCCGATGGCCGGGGTCGGCCTGACGTTCCTGGCCGGGCTGGCGGCCAGGCCGTTGGGTGCTCGGCTGCGTCCGGTGCTGACCGGGGTGCTGCTGGTGGCGGTGACGGTCGGGCTGGCCTGGCACTACCTGCCGCGGCACGCGTTCCTGCTGGGCGACAAGTACGACTCGGTGATGGTCGACGGCCGCGACCTGGAGGCCTTCGCGCATCTGGCGGCACTGCCCGGGGCGCGCGACAGCGTGATCGGCAACGCCAACGTCGACGGCAGCTCCTGGATGTACGCCGTCGCCGGCCTGCACCCGCTGTGGACGCACTACGACTATCCGCAGCAGGAGGGCCCCGGCCCGCAGCGGTTCATCTTCTGGGCGTATGCCGACGACGCCGACACCGATCCGCGGGTGGCGCACGCCGTGCATGACCTCAACATCCGCTATGTGCTGATCAGCAGCCCGATAGTGCGCGGGTTCACCCTGCCCGACGGACTAGTCTCACTGGATAAATCGCGGTCATGGGCCAAGATCTACGACAACGGCGGGGCCACTATCTACCAATGGCAGGGAGGCGCGGGGCATTGAGTGACAGCAGCGCAGACGACCAGGATGACCTGGACGGTCTGGACGGGGTGGAGGTCATCTCCGGCTCCGACTCCGATGGCGGCGAGCAGTCGGTGACCGACTTGATCGAGCAGCCCGCCAAGGTGATGCGGATCGGCACCATGATCAAGCAGCTGCTGGAGGAGGTGCGCTCGGCGCCGCTGGACGACGCCAGCCGGGTCCGGCTGCGTGAGGTGCACGCCGCCAGCATCCGTGAGCTCGAAGACGGCCTGGCCCCGGAACTGCGTGAGGAGCTGGAGCGCCTGACTCTGCCGCTGCGCGAGGACGCCACCCCGTCCGACGCCGAGTTGCGGATCGCCCAGGCTCAGCTGGTCGGCTGGCTGGAGGGGCTGTTCCACGGCATCCAGACCGCCCTGTTCGCTCAGCAGATGGCGGCCCGCGCGCAGCTGGAGCAGATGCGTCACGGCGCACTGCCGCCCGGTGCCGGCCAGGGTGGGCTTCCCCACGACTCCGGTCAGTACCTGTAGCTGATCGTGGCCGGCACCGATCCGCACATCGAGACCCGCGACGCCTGGGTCGAGTTCCCCATCTTCGACGCCAAGTCCCGGTCGCTGAAGAAGGCGTTCCTGGGCAAGGCCGGCGGGGCGATCGGCCGCAACAACTCCAACGTGGTCGTGGTCGAGGCACTGCGCGACATCACCATGTCACTCGAGCTCGGCGACCGGGTGGGCTTGGTCGGCCACAACGGCGCCGGCAAATCCACACTGCTGCGCCTACTTTCGGGCATCTACGAGCCGACGCGCGGGTCGGCGACGGTGGTGGGCCGGGTGGCGCCGGTGTTCGACCTCGGGGTGGGTATGGACCCGGAGATCTCCGGATTCGAGAACATCATCATCCGCGGGCTGTTCCTCGGGCAGACCCGCAAGCAGATGGCCGCCAAGGTCGACGAGATCGCCGAATTCACCGAACTGGGCGACTACCTGGCGATGCCGCTGCGCACCTACTCCACCGGCATGCGGGTGCGCCTGGCGATGGGTGTGGTCACCAGCATCGACCCGGAGATCCTGCTGCTCGACGAGGGCATCGGCGCGGTGGACGCCGAGTTCTTGAAGAAGGCCCAGACCCGGTTGCAGAAACTGGTGGAGCGCTCCGGAATCCTGGTGTTCGCAAGCCATTCCAACGAATTCCTGGCGCGGCTGTGCAAGACCGCGATGTGGATCGACCACGGCACCATCAAGATGACCGGTGGGATCGAAGAGGTCGTCGGCGCCTACGAGGGCCCCGACGCCGCCAGGCATGTGCGCGAGGTGCTGGCCGAGACGCGGGATCAAGCGTGAACGAGACCGTCTACGCCGTCGTCGTCACCCACCGCCGGGTCGAACAGTTGGCCGAGTCGCTGAAGGCGGTGGTGACCCAGTCCCGGGTGCCGGATCACCTGATCGTCGTCGACAACGATGACGATGCCGCGGTTGCCGAGTTGGTGGCGTCCCAACCGGTGCCGACGACCTATCTGAGTTCACGCCGGAACCTCGGTGGCGCAGGCGGTTTCGCGTTGGGCATGCTGCACGCCCTGGCCGCCGGCGCGGACTGGTTGTGGCTGGCCGACGACGACGGACGGCCCGCCGATTCCGCGGTGCTGGACCGGCTGCTGTACTGCGCGACCCATTACGGGCTGGCCGAGGTGTCACCGATGGTGTGCAACATCGACGAGCCGGAGCGGTTGGCGTTCCCGCTGCGGCGTGGCCTGGTGTGGCGGCGGCGGGTCGAGGAATTGGTCCGTGACGGAGACGATCTGCTGCCCGGCATCGCGTCGTTGTTCAACGGGGCGCTGTTCGCCGCATCCACCTGCGAGGCGGTCGGCGTGCCGGATCTGCGGTTGTTCATCCGCGGCGACGAGGTGGAGATGCACCGGCGGCTGGTGCGTTCCGGCCTGCCGTTCGGCACCTGCTTGACCGCGGCGTACCTGCACCCCAGTGGCACTGAGGAATTCAAGCCGATCCTGGGCGGGCGGATGCACACCCAATACCCCGACAACGCGGCGAAGCGGTATTACACCTACCGCAACCGCGGCTACCTGATGGCCCAGCCCGGCATGCGCAAGCTGCTGGCGCAGGAGTGGCTGCGGTTCGGCTGGTTCTTCCTGGTGTCGCGGCGCGATCCGGCGGGGCTGGCCGAGTGGATTCGGCTGCGCCGGCTGGGGCGTCGGGAACAGTTCGGCAAACCCGAGGGGCAGCAATGAGTTTCACCGATGTGGCCGCGCAGTCCAAGACGTTCGCGCGGGCCCGGGCCGACCTGGCCGACGGCTTCGGCCGCCGCGAGCTGTGGCTGCACCTGGGGTGGCAGGACATCAAGCAGCGCTACCGGCGCAGTGTGCTGGGCCCGTTCTGGATCACCATCGGCACCGCCACCACCGCTGTGGCGATGGGTGGGCTGTACTCCAAGCTGTTCCACCTCGATCTGGCGGTGCACCTGCCGTACGTGACGCTCGGGCTGATCGTCTGGAACCTGTTGAACGCGGCCATCTTGGAGGGCGCCGACGTGTTCGTCGCCAACGAGGGGCTGATCAAGCAGTTGCCGACGCCGCTTTCGGTGCATGTCTACCGGCTGGTGTGGCGGCAGATGATCCTGTTCGCCCACAACATCGTCATCTATCTGCCGATCGCACTGATCTTCCCGAAACCCTGGTCGTGGGCGGACCTTTCGGTGATCCCGGCGCTGGCGCTGATCGCTTTGAACTGTGTGTGGGTGTCGCTGTGCTTCGGGATCCTGGCTACCCGTTACCGCGACATCGCGCCGCTGCTGTTCTCGGTGGTGCAGTTGCTGTTTCTGATGACGCCGATCATCTGGAACTACGAGACGTTGAAGGCCCAGGGCGCCACTCGATGGATGAACGTCGTCGAGCTCAATCCGCTGATGCACTACCTGGAGATCGTGCGGGCACCGCTGCTGGGTGCGCACCAGCCGCTGCGGCACTGGGCGGTGGTGCTGGTGCTGACCGTCCTCGGCTGGTCGGTGGCCGCTTTGGTGCTGCGCCAGTTCCGGGCGCGGGTCGCGTACTGGGTGTAGCCAAGAGTGGCCATATTACCATTTATTATATTTATTGATAATATGGCTCGGTGTCGTTACCTTCGACGGCGGTCGACTACGAGACACTGACCTGGGCTCCGGCCGAGCAATATGGTCAGTCCCGCACTGCTCGCCGAAAGCAGGTCGGCGCGTACCGGGCGGCCGTCACGGCGGACATCGCCGAGCTGGAACTGGTGCTGCCGTCCAGCGTTCACGCCGAGGCCGCCGATGCCTCGCAGGAGATCGCCCGGTTCGACGCGGAGCTGGGCACCGATATCGCACCGTTCGCATCGGTGCTGTTGCGCTCGGAGTCCGCGGCTAGTTCCCGCATCGAGAATCTGACCGCGAGTGCCCGCGCCATCGCCGAAGCCGAGCTGGGGGATCCGTCGAAGCGCAACGCGACCCTCATCGTCGCCAACACCGTGGCGATGAAAGCTGCTGTCCGACTGGCTGATCACATCGATGCCAATGCCATCCTGCAGATGCACGCCGCGTTGATGCACGGGCAGGATCGTCACCTTCCCGGAGCATGGCGCACCGAACAGGTCTGGATCGGCGGGAGTGATCACGGCCCGATTGGAGCGTTGTTCGTGCCACCGCGCCATGAGCGGGTCGGCGCCGCGATCGATGACCTGTTGGCCTACATCGCCCGCACGGATGTTCCGGCGCTGCCGCAGATCGCCATCGCGCATGCACAGTTCGAGTCCATTCACCCGTTCACCGATGGAAACGGCCGCACGGGCCGTGCCCTGGTGCAGGCACAGATGCGCCACACGGGACTCACCCGTGCGATCACTATCCCCGTCTCGGCGGGGTTGCTGGCGAACACCGACGCGTACTTCGACGCATTGACCGCGTACCGCGACGGAGACGCCGCGCCGATCGTGCAACGGTTCGGCGAAGCGTCGTTTCGCGCCGTGACCAATGGCCGTCACCTGCTGGCCGATCTGCGGAGCATCCGCAGCGGGTGGGCGGATCGGATCAACACGCGCCCCGGGACGGTGGTGTACCGCCTGGCCGACCTGCTGCTCAAGCGCCCTGTGGTGGATGCCGCGCTGGTCGAAACCGAACTCGGCATCCGCAAGGCGCACGTCTACCGGAACCTCGATCCGCTCGTCGAAGCCGGGATCATCCTTGAGACCACCACCTACTCGCGCAACCGCATCTGGCGCGTGCCCGAGGTGCTGGCCGCACTTGATGCTTTCGCCGAGCGCGCGGGACGACGCGGACCGGGTGTGACCTCTTGACGTTCACTCTGCGCCTACCAGGCTGCCTACTCGCACTTTTGCCTGGTGTGCGCAGAGTCAATGCCGGTGGCGGCAGTACAGGAGGTGACCGCCATGGCTGATTCAGTTCGCGGGAAGTTCGAGTCCGAACGATCAAGTGACGGCGTTCAAGTCACCGTCGCGGATCTGCGCCGTGCCGCTGAGGCCGCCCAGGATCTGAACGATCCTGACGTCATGGAAGCCGCCTGGCGATGGCGCTCCCGCCCACTGTGAACCCAGCTTCACCCTCGCCCATCGAGGGTGAACCTGGCTTCACACTGGGTGGAATCCCGGAAAGCCGGCAAAGTCTGGCCGGCGAACTCGGCGAATAAGCACGACTGCGGCTATCGCGACTGCTGCGCTTTCGGCCAGCACCGAAACCACCCCGAGCGGCTCGAACCAGTTGCCGACGTCGTCGGCCAGTTCCGGGAAGGCGATCAACCGGGTGGCGATGTAGCCGATAACCGCCAGCCCGCAGGTCAACACCGCCAGTGCATAGACTGCAGCACTGTCACACACCACGCAGGCCGTCGCGATGAGCAGGCAGGCGATGATCAGGACGATGAATTCCTCGCCCATATAAGGGGCCTCGCGCAGATGTTCGCCGACCACCGGCACGTGGGCAATAGCACCGATCACCGCACAGATGACCAGCACCCACCGGGCACGGTCTTTCATTGGCGCCCACAGGAATTGAGTCACCATTGGCGGCACGCTCACATGCTTCCCATGCCTTCCATGCCTTCCATGCTCTCCATGTTCAGTGCGTAGGCGTGGGCGAGGTCGTTGTCCGGGGCGAAGAACACGTGCATCATCAATGACCCGGGAGCCTTGTCGTGATAGTGCCAGCGGGTGATCGGGCCGCCCGGGGTGGGCGGTGGTCCGGGGAATGCACCGTTGGCGACGTACATGACGCCGACCAGCATCCAGGTGTTATGGCCCTGGTAGTCGTACATCAAAACCGGCGGGTTGCTCGGGTCTAACACGGTGTTGTCGCGATGCTGGACGGCCACGTGCAGCATCGGCCTCCACGCTGGCATGGTACCCGCGTCGATCTTCTGCATCCAGTTGGGAAGTTGAGGCAGCTCCTTCTCGGCCCCGGCGAGGGCGGCCTGGATGCTCTGGTAGCCGGCCGCCTCGGCCTTGGCCGGGTCGACGTACGCGGCGGTGGCTGCCTCGGTGCGAGCCAGCAAGTCGGCGGCCGCGGCGCGCTGCTCCGGGGTGGCGGCGGCGACGTCGGGCAGGTTGGGCATCCGTGAAAAGTCTTGACCATATTGATGCGCCCAAGCCTCCCGGGCCGCCTCGACTTCCCGGCCGTCCAGCTTGATCTGCTTGACCATCATGCGGACGCCAGGATCACCGGCCGCAGCCACCCCCATGACGACACCCACACCCGCGGCAGCGAACACCGCTGCGGCGATGACCATCGCAGCGATGCGCAGCCGCCTACCCAAAACGACTACCCGCGCGGCTTGCGGCTCGGCATGGCGAGCACTTGTGTGGTTCATGAGGCAATTGTGAATGGTGAGTCTAAGGGGATAACGGCAAGTAGACAAAGAGTCTCCGATTTTTATTCGGAATTTTCCAGAAGTTCGGCGGATTAGCGCACCTACCCTGCTTTCCACTCCCGGTACTCCTGGGGTGTCAGCTCTCGGCCGAAAACGGTTGACAGAGCCGGATTCTGGGCGAGGTAGGCGTCCTCGTTGCTTCGCCAGGCCTGCCCATACCGGTAGAACGGCAACCACGGGTGCAGGTGGTGCACCAGGTGATAGGTCTGCGACAGCATGACCGGCATCAGCAGCCATTCCATGCCGACCCGGTTTCGGGTGGCCCGGTAGCGATTCTCCTGCTGCGTCTGCTCCAAGCCGTGGTGCGGCAACCAGTCGAACCACCAGCCCAGGATCGCCATCCCGATGCGCTGCGGGATCAGCAACACGATCACGACGGTCCAGAGGTTCCCGGTGACGATCGCGGCGCCCAGACCCACCACACTCAACGAGAACATCACCACCGTTTCGGCGACCTCGGCCAGCGGGCGACGACGGCTACGCTGCAGCCGCCGCTTCAGCTGTCGGCAGTACCAGACCGCATAGAAGGCATCCATCAGCGCCCAGCGGAACGGCAGCTGCCAGGCCGGCGCGTGGCTGGCGAACAGGTCCGGATCGTTGTCGCCGTCGTTGGCGTTGCGGTGGTGCTGAAGGTGGACGTAGCTGAACGCCGGCAGCGAAAACATCGGCCCCACAAAGAGCCACGCCGCGCGACCGACCACCGAGTTCACCCAGCTCGCCGACGACAGCGAGTGGTGCAGCGCATCGTGGGCCACCATGAACATCGCGTAGACCACCACGGTGTTGACCGTGATGGTCAGCCAGATCGGCGCGTGGCCGCCGATCGCGGCGGCCGTGGAAAGAACGAAGACCACCAAGGCCACCGCACCCAGCGTCAGGGTGGGCCAGGCAATATCGGGTATCGACTCGCCCGGGTGCGGGTGCCGTTGGCGTACAACGGTTCTTGACGGCGCGTGATCCATCGTCTCGAGCGGCGGCATGAGCCTCCTCCAATACGCGACTACGCGAGTGCGAAATAACCTAAGCCGCATAAGAGATTATGGGATTTTCGACGAGAACTTCCCCACGCACGCTTGATGTTTGGTCAAAATGCCATCACGGTTTCGCTACGGAGTGACCGGGTTGTTCGCCCCGTTGGTGCCACTCGCCGTCGCGCCTTCCGACTGGGTGCCACCGGTGTTGACGATGTCGCCGTCGCCGCCACTGCCGCCGGTGTTGCCAGTCCCGGTGCCGCTGCCGCCGCTGCCGCCGGTAGCGGTGCCGCCGGTAGCGGTCGACGGAGTTGCTGGGTCGGCGCCGTCGTTGCCGAAGGCGTCGAGTCGGCTCGACCCGCCGAGGCCACCGGCGCCACCGTCCAGGCCGTCGCCGCCGTTGCCGCCGGTCGACGTCCCGTTGGCCAGGTTGCCCGCGTCACCGCCGGTCGCGATGCTGGCCTTGCCGCCGTTGCCACCGGTGCCACCGTTGCCCGCGTCATCGGCGGTGGCGTTGCCGCCGTTACCGCCCTGCGCGGTGCCGCTGGCCGTGCCGCCGGGGCCACCGAGAGATCCGCCGTTGGTGGTCTTGGAGCTCTGGATGTCCGAGCTTCCGCCGTTGCCGCCGTGGCTGCCCGCGCCGGTGGCGTTGCCGCCGTCGCCGCCGGTCGAAGTGCCGTACGAGTCGCCGCCGGTGGAGCTGTAGCCGACCTCGCCGGATTCCAGCTCACCGAAGCCGCCCTTGCCGCCGACACCGCCGTCGGTCCCGGTGCCGCCGTTACCGCCCTGGGCCACCGCGTCGCCGCCGGCACCGACCGAGCCGTTGGATGCGTCGACCACGAGGTAGCCGGCGCCGCCGTCGCCACCGGTGCCGTTGTCGCCGAGACCACCTTTGCCGCCGGTGGCGCTACCGGTGATGTAGCTGCCGACACCGGTCGCCGAAACGGCGGCCGCGCCACCCGTTCCACCGGTGCCGGAGTTGGTACCCGCACCGCCGTCGCCGCCGGTGACGGTGGTCCCGTCGATGTACGCGCCGTCTGTGGCCGTGATGTCGGCCGTGCCGCCGGCGCCGCCGCTGCCACCGTTGGTGCCGGCACCGGCGTTGCCACCGGTTACTTGGCTGCCGGTGATGACGCTTGCCGCACCGGTGGCGGTCAGGCTCGCCGCCCCGCCGTCGGCAGTCGCGCTGGCGTTACCGCCGGTCACCGAGCTGCTGTTGATGCTGCCGCCGTCGCCGGCGTTCACCGTCGCTCCGCCGCCGACGTGGTCGCCGACGTTGGCTCCGCTCTTGACGGTGACGTCGTTGACGGTGCCGCCGCCGTTGTTGACCAGCGTGTTGTTGGCGCCGTCTTGACCGTTGACACCGCCCGCGCCGCCGTTGGTGGCGTTACCACCGTCCACGTTGACCCCGGCGATGGTGCTGCCCTTGCCGTCGGCCTGGATACCGGCGTAGCCACCGGTGCCGCCCTGGCCGCCGACGCCCGTGATGCTGCCCGCACCGCCGTCGCCGCCGTTACCGCCGGTCGCGGCGCTGTTGGTGACGATGCCGCCATCGATCTGGCTGATGATGGCGCCACCGCCGCCACCACCGCCACCGCCACCCTGGCCGGCGGTCGTGCCGGTCGCGGCAGCACCGCTGCCGCCGTTGCCGCCGTTGCCGCCGGTCACGGTGTTGGTGTCGTCGCCGCCGTTGATGGCGCCGCCGCTGGCGCCGGCGCCGCCGTCGCCGCCGTTGCCGGCAGTGCCGGTCCCGACCTTGCCGTCGGCGTCCACGCCGACCGTGCCGCCGCTACCGCCGGCCCCGCCGTGGCCACCGGTGAAGCTGCCGGTGCCGCCGTTACCCCCGGCGCCACCCGCGCCGGCGGTGCCGCCGACGGTCGAGCCACCGCTACCACCGGTGCCGCCGGAGCCGCCGGTGCTCAGCACCGGGTTGGTCAGGTCGGCGCCGACGGGTGCGCCCGTGCCGCCATCGCCGCCGTTACCGCCGGAGCCGGCCACGCCGTCCTGATTGGAACCGCCGATGCCGCCGTTACCGCCGTGGCCACCGGTCAGCGTGCCGTTCTCACCGGTGTTGCCCTCACCCGTGGTGTTACCACCGACGCCACCGTCACCGCCGTTGCCTGCGGTGTTATCGCCGATCGCGCTGGCGCCCGCACCACCCCGGCCGCCGTAGCCGCCGTGGCCCGAGCCATCACCACCTGCGCCACCGACGCCGCCGTTGCCGCCGATGCCGTTGCCGCCGTCGGCCTTCGAGGTGACCCCGCCACCGAAACCGCCGTTACCGCCCGTGCCGCCATAGACGCCCTGGCCGCCGCCGCCGCCGGCACCACCGGTGCCTGCCGCGTAGCCGGATCCACCACTGCCGCCGTTGCCGCCGGAACCGCCGACCCCGGTCGCGTCGTCGTGCGCCGGGCTCAAGCCGTTGCCGACGAAGTTGCCGTTGTCATCGGTGAATGCGTCGCCGCCGAGCCCACCGGCGCCGCCGTCGCCGCCGTTGCCGATCCGGCCCAGGTTGCCGTCAGCGCCGTCGCTGTGGCCGTCGCCGCCACCGGTGCCGCCCACACCCACCGTGGCGCCGGCCGCGCCGCCGTCACCACCGTTGCCGCCGACGCCACCGGAGCCGCCGCTGCCGTTCTGGTCGGTCGGCACCAATTCCGTGATCGGTACACCGTTGGCGCCCTTGCCGCCGACACCGCCGACACCGGCATCGCCGCCGTTGCCGGTGTCGCCGCCGTTACCGCCGTTGCCGTTGGTCGCGTTACCGCCGTTGCCACCGGCGCCGCCTACGCCACCATTGCCGGCGTTGCCACCGGCTCCACCGGCCATGGACGGATCGATGGAGTCGGCACCGGTACCGCCGGTGCCGCCCTTGCCGCCGACACCACCCGCGCCACCGTTACCGGCGTTGCCCGACACCGAGCCACCGTTGCCGCCGACACCGCCCGCGCCACCTGCACCACCGGCGAAGCCGTCGCCGCCGGCACCGGGCGTGCCATCTTCCTGCAGGACACCATTCGAGCCGTCGCCGCCCTGCGAGCCGGTGCCACCGACACCACCGTTACCGCCGTTGCCGTGGTCGCCACCGGCACCACCGTTGCCGCCGGCGCCGCCGGCCACGCCGGTGCTGTCGGGGTTGAGGCCGTTGCCCGTGCCACCGACGCCGCCGTTACCGCCGTTACCCGAGACGGTCGTCGGCAAAGTGCCGTCGCTGCCGGCGGCACCCGCGGTGCCCGGCGTGCCACCGAACAGCAGCCCGGTGGCGAGGCCCGCCGCGCCGCCCTTACCACCGAGACCGACCGCGCCGAGGTTGCCGCCGTTACCGCCGGCACCGCCGTTGCCACCACCGACCAGGCCCGTCGGAGCCGCGGCGGCGCCGACCAGTCCGGGACCACTGGCCGGCGCGGCCCCGCCGCCCGATCCACCGTCGCCGCCGTCGCCACCGTTGCCCGCCAGACCGGAACCACCACCGTTACCGCCGGCGCCGCCGTTACCGGCCGCACCCGCGGTGTGAATGCCGAAGAAGCCACCGGCACCACCGTTACCGCCGGCGCCACCGATGCCACCGGCACCACCGGATCCGGCGTTACCACCGTTGCCGCCCAGACCACCGACGCCGCCGGGGCCGGTCGGGTCGGCGGCAAGTGCGGTGATGCCTTCGTTCACGGGCTGCGTGTTGTCGTTGCCGTTGCCGCCGACACCACCGTCGCCACCGTTTCCGCCGACGCCGCCGTTACCTCCGGCGCCACCGGTACCACCGGCGCCGGACGTGCCGAACAGTCCTGCCGCGCCGCCGTTACCGCCGACGCCGCCGGCACCGCCGGCCAAGCCGTCGACACCGGCACCGCCATTGGTGCCGGCGATGCCGGCCGCACCGTCGGCGCCGCCGGGGAAGCTCAACGCGTCCATGCCGCGGTTGCCGTTGGTCCCGGCCGCGCCGTTTCCGCCGGCGCCGCCGGCGCCACCGCTGCCGCCGTTGCCGAACAGGAAGCCGGCGACACCGCCGTTGCCGCCGGTCAGGCCGGCCAAGCCCGCCGCGGCGACACCGTCGGCGCCGAATGCGCCCGCGCCACCGTCGCCGCCGTTGCCCAGCAGGAAGCCACCGGCACCACCGTCGCCGCCGGCCATGTTGATGCCGGCACCGCTGCCGCCGGCACCACCGTCGCCGAGCATGCCACCGGCACCACCGTCGAGGTCAATCGAGCTGGCGTTCGCGAAGGAGTAGGTGCCGTCCTGAACGTCGGCCAGCGTGATCACATTGCCGTCGGCGTCGGTCAGGGCCGCGCCGCCCGCACCGATCAGGTCACCGTCGGCGTTGGCGAACGTGCCGCTACCGCCGTCACCGAACAGGAAACCGCCCGCGGTGGCGGCGTGGTACATCAGATCGCCGTCGTCGGCGAGGCTGACGTAGGCGTTGGCGCCGTTGGCGAAGACACCGTCGACGGTGAACCCACCGCTGATCAGCGATTCACCGAGGCTGTGCAGCGGCTGGTAGATCACCGTGTTGATCGCGTTGGCGACGAAGTCATCCAGCCCCTGCAGCGGGTCGACCATCTGGTCGGCGGCCGAGCCCGGGACGTCACCACCGAACAGCGCGCTGTAGTCGACGAGCGAGGACTCCATGGACGACGAGTCGAACCACGTCGACATCTGGCTCCACAGGGCATCGAACATGTCGTCGAACCCGTCGGCCCGTGCGGGTGCCGCGCTCAGCGGCATCATCCCGAATGCGAGGAAAGCCCCGACCGCACTCGTAGCGCCGACCACGCGGCCGGCCCGACGCCTGCCCTTTCCAGCGATAGACCTCGACGACATGATCCCCTCCTCCAGGCGATGGTGCGCGTTGACGACAACGTAAAAAACTTAAGTAACCGTAAGCTAACAGAAATACGAGTCGAACGTGATGCCTTATCCGAACTTTGCTTTCGGCACATTACGAGCATGCGATTGCACCGGTCAAGTGGGGTTTCGACGTGAAGTTTGCCGGGTAACTTTCACAAATTCGGTCAACAGAGAGCGGCTTTGTAACCCTGATAGTCAACGGGCTGCTGCTTATGCGTACCCAGCAATTTCTTTGCTGACCCATCAGAAACAGCGGGCTGGTCGATTATCTGGGGCGTACCGGAAACCCCTGTGACGGCACACTTCCGTCTACGCGGAGATAGCTGCCGGGGCGCGCCATAGGTGGTCGAAAAATTTACTGCGGCAGCGAACCACCAGCTCAGCGGCTCGCCACGCAGCTGGTCACGCGGCCCTACCCCACCGCCTTGTTCGCTGAATTCCCGACAGGGTAGTTAACCTTCGGTGTTTGCAGGGTGTGGCTTTGCCGATGTCAGGAATCAAGATCTAAGCGGTACGCACTGATCACATTGGGATCGGGATCCAGCCCCAGGCCGGGTCCGTCCGGCACCGCGATCCGGCCGTTCACCGGCATCAGGGCTTCGCCGTAGATCGAGGTTTCCAGGTCGAACCAGCGCCACTCGACCATCGCACCGGCGCCACCCAGTGCGGCGGCGGCGTGCATCGCGGCCAGCAGACCCGGCCCGTCATAGAAGGAGTGCGTCATCACCGCGACGTTGTGGACCGCCGCCGGCGGAAACACCTTGCACAACTCGGTGATTCCGCCCATCTTCGCTGGGCTGGGCTGCACGAAGTCCACCGCGCCGGCGGCCAGCAACCGCTCGAACTCCATGAGGGTGCCTACGTTTTCGCCCGACGACACCGGCAGACCCGTGCTGCGGCGTAGTTCGGCCAGTCCGCCGAAGTTCTCCGGCGGCCACAGCGGCTCCTCCAAAAACGTCAGCCCCAGGGCGTGCAGGTCGGTGGCGAGCGCTTGAGCCTGCGGCAGGCTCCAGGAGCAGCCGGCATCCACGATCAACGCGATACCGGACCCGGCTTGGTCGCGGGCGGCCTGCATGGCGGGCAGCGTCGATTCGTGCAGCTTGATCGCGCCGAATCCGTCGTCGACGACGCGGCGCACCGCGGCACGAATGCGATCCGGCTCGGTGTAGCAGGCCAGGCTCGCATAGCAGGGCAGGACGTGGGCCCCGGTCGTGCCGCCGAGCAGCGCCGAGACCGGGACCCCGACGCGTTTTCCGGCGATGTCCCACAGCGCGATGTCCACTGCCGACAGCGCGTAGGTGATGGCGCCGCCGCGGCCGAAGACGTGCAGTTTGCGTTGCACCTGCTCCATGAGCGCGGCGACGTCGCCTACGTCGCGGCCCAGGCACAGCGGCGCGACGAGTTCGTCGAGCGCACGGGCGGCCAGGTCGGTGCCGTACAACCCGAACGCCTCGCCCCAACCCACGGTGCCGTCGTCGGCGGTCACCTTCACCAGCAGTGAGTCCACGGCGTCGATCGGTTTGCCCCACAGCGCGGCACCCGGCAGGTCTGGTTTGAGCGGGATGCGCAGCGGAATCGCTTCGATGACAGCGATGACGGCGGGCATGGTTTTCAGGGTAGGACTTAAGCTTCCCGGGTGACCGAGACGCCGCAGCATCATCAGCACCTGCCCACGCAGATGCTGCGTTTCCTGGTCACCGGGGTGCTGTCGGCGGTGGTGGACTTCGGGCTGTACTTGCTGCTGTATCTCGGTTTCGGGGTCAAGGTCGACCTGGCCAAGGCGTGCAGCTTCGTCGCCGGCACCCTGACCGCCTATGTGATCAACCGGCGCTGGACATTCCAATCCTCAGCGCACACCGGGCGCTTCGTCGCGGTGATGGCGTTGTACGCGTTGACGTTCGGGGTGCAGGTGGGGATCAACCACCTTGTTCTGGATCTGCTGGACTACCAGCGGTGGGCGCTGCCGGTGGCGTTCGTGGCCGCGCAGGGCACCGCGACCGTCATCAACTTCGTGGTGCAGCGGACGCTGATCTTCCGGGCACGCTGAGCTCAGGCGAGCACGACCTACGGCGCCGGCGATACCAGCGCTGGTCAGCTTGATATGTACGTATCCGTCAGTAATATGTACGCATGGCGGTGAAGCGGACGACGATCGAACTCGACGAGGATCTGGTGCGCACAGCCCAGTCGGTGACAGGCCAGACACTGCGGTCGACGGTGGAATCCGCGCTGCGCCGGCTGGTAGCCGAGGCCCAGGACGAGGCCAATGAGCGCCGGCGGCGGATCACCGAGCATCTCGCCCGCGCCGGCACACAGGTCGACACCGCGATACTGCTGTCCGATCAGGCGTGGCAATGACACTGTGGCTGCTCGACAAAAGCGCGCACGTACGGCTGGTCGCCGGGGCGCCATTGCCGGACGGCATCGACCTGACCGACCTGGCCATCTGCGAGATGAGTGAACTCGAATGGCTGTACTCGGCGCGCTCAGCGGCCGACTACGACGGCCAGTCCGCGTCGCTGCATGACGCCTACCCGGTGACGGCCGCACCCACCGACATCTTCGGCCGGGTCCGCCGCCTTCAGCGGGACCTGGCACACCACCGCGGGATGTGGCATCGAACTGCGCTGCCCGAATTATTCATCGCCGAGACCGCGCTGTACCATCGGGCCGGCGTCTTACATCACGGCCGGGACTACCGGCGAATCACCGAGGTGCGGCCGGGTTTTCAGGTCCGGGCGCTCGCGGCTGACAACGGCTAGCGGGGTTATGGCGCCGGTGTGACGCTCCGGTCGCCTTTGGCGCCGGCGCTGCCCGGACCACCGAAGACGCCCGAGCTGCGAGGATGTCGAACAGGTAGTCGAGGTCGGCGTGCGCGGCAGGTGTCGTGGCCGCGCAGGGCACCGCGACCGTGATCAACTTCGTGGTGCAGCGGACGCTGATCTTCCGGGCACGCTGAGCTGCGCTCACGTAATTCTGCGCACAGACAGATTCGGCCGGCCGCACTGGCCGGCCGAATCTGGTGCACAAGTGCGGAGGGGTTAGCCGGAGGCTCCCGCCAAGCCGCTCGGTCCCGGTGCGCCAGCCGCCCCGGCCGCGCCGTAGATCCCGGCTGCGCCGCCGGAACCGCCGGCACCACCGGCTGCGCCTTCACCACCGATACCACCCAGAGGGCCACCGGTTCCGCCATCACCGCCGCGACCGCCCGTACCGCCGTCGCCGCCGTTACCCATCCAGGTCGCACCGTTACCGCCGGCACCACCGGCACCGCCGGCACCGCCGGCACCGCCAGGTCCATTGCCGGTTCCGGAGACGCCCACGGCCCCGACGCCGCCGTCTCCGCCGTTGCCGCCGATTCCGAACAAGAAATTGGTCGCATTGCCGCCAGCACCGCCGGCGCCACCAGCACCGCCGGCCACGGACGCGGCGCCACCGTCACCGCCATCACCGGCTATGCCGTACTGGGAGAGACCGCCGACACCGCCGGCAGCGCCGGCACCACCGTCGCCGCCGGCACCACCGATACCGTCGTAGGACATACCCCCAGCGCCACCGGCCTGGCCGGCCACCGTGCTGTCCCAACCGTCACCGCCGTCACCGAACCAAAGCCCACCGGCGCCGCCGTCGGGATGCAGCGCGTCTCCATCGATGCCGTTGCCGATCAACATGCCCTGGCCGCCGATTGCGTGCCAGAAGCCATTCAGCGCGTCATCCCACTGAACCGTCAGGTTGCCCAGCCACGTGTCACCGGCGATCCAGTCCTGGTTCCACTGGTAGTGCGGCTCCCAGATGTTCTCCTGGTACCACTGCGTGAGGTTGAACGGGTCAGCGGGCGCAGCACCGGACAGCCACGAGTCGTCCGAGTTATTGAGGTTCCACGAACCCTGCAGCGCG
>NZ_CP084028.1:4220951-4257805 GCF_020181595.1 [Mycobacterium] vasticus
GACCGGTGCCCTCGGTGCGAGTCGTGATGCGTGGATTGCGCGTTCGAAGATCGTGCTGAACATGCATTACTGGGATGCCAAGATCTTCGAGATCGCTCGGGTGTCCTATCTGCTGGCCAACAAGCGCGCGGTGGTCTCCGAGCGGGGTGATGATCCGGCTTTGGAGCACGAGTTGGAGTCCGGTGTGGCGTTCGCCGACTACGACGATCTGGTTGATCGTTGTGTGGAACTGCTCGCCGACGAGCGGGCGCGATGCGAGCTCGCCGAGCAGGGTTACCAGCTGTTCTCCGCCCGCGACCAGGTCGCCATCGTCGAGCGCGCGCTCGCGGAAAGCCTTGACGGGCCCGCCCGCGAGACCACTGCACCAGATGCCCCATCCATCGACGTTCCGTTCGACGGCGAAGACCAAGACCAGCAGCTCCCCAACAGCGACCTGCTCAGGCACAAGTCTGAGCAGGAACGCGATCAGTTACTGGCCGAGATCGAGCGTGACCCTACGGACCCCCGGGCGGTGTTCTTCCTCGCCGAGACCTACTTCCAGTTGGAGGATTTCATCGCCTCCCGCAGGTGGTACGCGCGGCGCATCGCGCTGGGCGGCGATGAGGAGGAGATCTACTGGGCAATGTATCGGCTGGCGGCGGCCATGCAGGCGCTCGGTGAACCGTGGCCCGATGTAGAAGACGCCTACCTAGCTGCCTCGATTTTCCGACCGACCCGAGCCGAAGCATTGCATGCGATCGCCGTTCGGTATCGATTCCAACAGCACTACAGATCCGCGTACCTGTTTGCCCAGCGCGCTGCCGCCATCCCGTTCCCCGAAGAAGATCTCTTCATCCCCGCAGATATCGCACAGGTTTATACGTGGCGTGCGATTGATGAGCAGGCGGTGTGTGCGTCCTGGATCGGGCGACATGTCGAGGCGTTCACCCTGGGCCGACGCCTGCTGGCCCGCGCCGACCTCCCCGACTCTGCTCGTCAACGGATCGCAGCCAACCGCGACTTTGCAGTACCGGCCATGCTCGACGCGGCCACACCCTATCCCGACGCCCCAGTGCAGACCCTGACCGCAAACGCCGGCCACGGCGCGGTCACCGTCACCTTGATCGCCGGACCCGACCGGGACATCGTCGAGCAGACACTGTACTCATTCCTCAACTGCTGCCTCGATTCCTCACGCATCGGGCGCTTCCTGGTGCTCGATACCGGGCTATCGACTGAAGACCGCGCACACCTGCGCAAACGCTACGGGTTTCTCACCCTCATCCGGGACAGATCCGGTGGTGGACCGGGGGCCCAGCTTGCACAGCTGCACGCGCAGATCAAGGGACGGTTCTGGCTGCACCTGGGTCAAGGCTGGCGGTTTTTCGCCCCCGAGAACTACCTCACCCGCTTGACCGCAGTGCTCGACGCCGACCCCCGGGTCTTCCAGGTCGGAATCAACCTCAACGACGCGGCCGCACTCACCGGCACCAGCGCAGCCGAAGAGGCGATTCACCGCGCCGCTGACACCGGCCGCTACGTCCTGACCAACGTCATGGCCCGCGGCCCAGCCATGTACGACACCGCACGCTTAGGCCGGGCCCTCCGTGTCAAAAACACCGACCTCGATCCGGCCACCGGCCCACGCACCGCTAGCCTCGATGAAGTCCTGTGCATCGCAGGCCCACGACCCTAGATACGACATCACGCCCTATTCAGCGCAGCCCGTCGATAAAGGCGCGCGTCGCGTCCCAACTGGGCAGCAGGCCCGCATCGCGCACTTCGGCGAGCGTCGGTGCGGCGGCATCGCGTTCGGCGAGCAGCCGCTCGCCGGCCGGCAGCGGCCACTCGATGCCCAGCGCCGGGTCGTCGGCGTAGATGGTGTGCTCGCGCTGCGGGTCATAGGCCGACGAGCACAGGTACATCACCGTCGAGTTATCTTGCAGTGCAAGGAAACCGTGTCCCAGCCCTTCGGAGAGGTATATCGAGCGGCGGTTATCCCCCTCCAGCAGCACCGCATCCCATTGACCGAAAGTCGGTGAGCCGACCCGGATGTCGACCACGACGTCCCACACCGCTCCGGAGACGCAGGTGACGTATTTCGCCTGGCTGGGTGGGAGCTGGGCGAAGTGCAGCCCGCGCAGCACTCCGGCGGCCGACACCGAGCAGTTGGCCTGTTGCAGATCGAAGCGGTGGCCGGCGAATCCGGTGAACGCACGATCGGTGAACCACTCGAAGAACATGCCGCGTGAATCGGCGTGCTGTTTCGGGGTCAGCTCCCACGCGCCGGGGACGGACAGTTCACGGACCTGCATCTCACTGCCCTCGCTCTTCGTAACGACTCTCGACGGCGTCTTTCAATGGCGCCCACCATGATTCGTTGTTCTTGTACCACTCGATGGTTGCCCGTAGGCCAGACTCGAAATCGGTGTGCTGCGGCCGCCAGCCCAGCTCATCGCGCAGCACAGTCGGGTCGATGGCGTAGCGCAGGTCGTGGCCCGAGCGGTCGGTGACGTGTTCGAAGTCGTCGGCGTCGCGACCCATCAGACGCAAAATGTCTTGCAGCACGGTGATATTGCTGCGTTCGGAATCGGCACCGATCAGGTACGTGCGCCCGACCTGGCCGTCTGCCAGGATTCGCCAGACAGCGGCGTTGTGGTCGTCGACGTGGATCCAGTCGCGCACGTTGACGCCGCGGCCATACAGCTTGGGCCGGCGACCGGTCAGCACATTGGTGATCTGGCGGGGAATGAACTTCTCCACGTGCTGGTAGGGGCCGTAGTTGTTCGAACAGTTCGAGATCGTCGCCGCCACACCGTAGGAACGCGTCCACGCCCGCACCAGCATGTCGGAGGCGGCCTTGGTCGACGAGTACGGGCTCGACGGGTTGTAGGGGGTGGTTTCGGTGAAACGCTGTGCGCCGTCGAGCGGCAGGTCGCCGTAGACCTCGTCGGTAGAGACGTGGTGCAGCCGCACGCCGTGCCGGCGCACCGCCTCCAGGATCGTGAACGTCCCGACCACGTTGGAGTGCAGAAACGGCTCGGGGTCATTCAACGCGTTGTCGACATGGCTTTCGGCGGCGAAGTGCACCACCGCATCCGATTCGGCGACCAGGGACCCGACCACCGCCGCGTCGGCGATGTCACCCTCCACCAACCGGATGTCGTCGGCGACAGGGGCCAGCGATTCGCGGCTGCCGGCGTAGGTCAGCGCGTCCAGCACCGTCACCGCCACCTCGGGGTGCTGGGAAAGTGTGCTGTGCACGAAATTCGTACCGATGAACCCGGCGCCGCCGGTGACCAGGAGCCTCATGACGAGGAATCATAATCATAGCCGCGCTGCGTGCATTTCCCCGGAAACCATTCAGCACCGGCTGCGCTCACGCGCAACCGGTGCTGAACCGGACAACTGGTGAGTTACTGCTGCTGGCAGAGCCCGTCGAGCACGTCGATCTCACCGCGCAGCTGGTCGCGCAGCGGCTGCTGAACGGCGTCGTCCGGCGCGTGTCCGGCCAGGTAGTTGATGCTCAGCGACTCCAGCGTGTTGGCCATGTCGCGGGCCGCCGTAGTCAGATCGTCCGGCGCGGCCGGGTTGGCCTCCAGACTCTGGTACAGGTACGCACCACCGGCGAACAGCGACAGACGAGCGTTGGTGCCCACCGCCAGATCGCCGGCCAGGTCACCCGGAACCGGGTTCTGCAGGTTGGTGTTGAACTGCGTCCCCTGCCGCACGACGGCCTGGGCCTCGCAGACCTTGCCCTTGGCCTCGGCGCGCTGGCCGTCCGAGAACTTCTCACCGCTCGACGGGTAGAACCACCCGAAGACACCCACCACGATGCCGATCACGGCCAGCGCCAAAGCGGCGATCGTCGGCAGCGACGAACCCTGCGACGGAGCGGACGATTTCGGAAACCCCGCGCCCTTAGACTTGCTGGTGGGCTTGGGGACCTTGGCCGTGGGAGCAGATTCGCTGGCAGGAGTCTCAGACATTGCGCGATCGTAACGGTCGAAATCCCAATAGTCACGCAGAACAGGCAACCGGTGCGTTGGCGGTACCCTCATGGGCGATGTTGAGCACCGACCTACCGACCACTGCGCGTCGCCTCACCGGCTGGGGCCGCACCTCGCCGAGCGTTGCGCAGGTGCTGTCGACCCCCGATATAGAGGTCATCGCCAAAGCGGTGGCCCGCGCCGCCGACGCCGGGTCCCGCGGCGTGATCGCCCGCGGCCTGGGCCGCTCCTACGGCGACAACGCCCAGAACGGTGGCGGCCTGGTCATCGATATGACGGCGTGCAACCGGATCCACTCGATCTCCGACGGTGTCGTCGACCTCGACGGGGGCGTGAGCCTGGACCAGCTGATGAAGGCCGCGTTGCCGTTCGGCCTGTGGGTGCCAGTACTGCCGGGCACCCGCCAAGTCACCATCGGCGGGGCGATCGCCTGCGACATCCACGGCAAGAACCACCACAGCGAGGGCAGCTTCGGCAACCATGTGCTCTCGATGGAGCTGCTGACCGCCGACGGCTCGGTGCGCCACCTGCAGCCCGAGGGCGAGGGGTCCGAATTGTTCTGGGCCACCGTCGGGGGCAACGGCCTGACCGGGATCATCCTGCGTGCGACCATCGCGATGACGCCGACCGAGACCGCCTACTTCATCAACGACGGCGACAACACCACCACCCTCGATGAGACCATCGCCTTCCACAGCGACGGCAGCGAGGCTGATTACACCTATTCTTCGGCGTGGTTCGACGCGATCAGTGCCCCGCCGAAGCTGGGTCGGGCCACCATCACCCGCGGCCGGCTGGCGCTGCGCGACGAGCTGCCCAAGAAGCTGGCGCGCGATCCACTGAAATTCGATGCGCCGCAATTGATGACGGTTCCCGACGTCTTCCCCAACGGCCTGATGAACAAACTGAGCCTGAGCGCCATCGGTGAGCTGTACTACCGTCGCGGCGGCCACTACCGCGGCAAGGTGCAGAACCTGACCCAGTTCTATCACCCGCTGGACCTGCTGGGTGAGTGGAACCGCGGCTACGGCCCGGCCGGCTTCGCGCAGTACCAGTTCCTGGTGCCCACCGAGGCGGTCGAGGAGTTCAAGAGCATCATCATCGACATCCAGGCCAGCGGTCACTACTCGGCGCTGAACGTGTTCAAGCTGTTCGGGGCGGGAAACCAAGCGCCGCTGAGCTTCCCGATGCCCGGCTGGAACGTGTGCCTGGACTTCCCGATGAAACCCGGTGTCAACGAACTGCTTAACGACCTGGACCGCCGGGTGCTGGAGTTCGGCGGCCGGCTCTACACCGCAAAGGACTCCCGCACCACCGCGGAGAACTTCCACGCCATGTACCCGCGTATCGACGAATGGATCGCAGTGCGGCGCAAGGTCGATCCCGACGGGATTTTCGCCTCCGATATGGCCCGACGTTTGGAGCTGCTCTAGATGGTGTTCGACGCAACCGGTAATCCCCAGTCCGTTCTGGTGCTGGGCGGCACGTCCGAGATCGGCCTGGCGATCTGCGCGCGCTACCTGCGCAACGCCTCGGCCCGGGTGGTGCTGGCCTGCCTGCCGGGTGACCCCGGCCGCGACAAGGCCGCGGCGGCGATGCAGGCCGCCGGCGCCAAGTCGGTGGACGTCATCGACTTCGACGCCCTGAACACCGCGTCGCATCCGGCGGTGATCGACGCCGCCTTCGCCGACGGCGACATCGACGTGGCCATCGTTGCCTTCGGGATGGACGCCGACGCCGAAGAGCTCTGGCACAACCAGGCCAAGGCCGTGCAGGTCGCCGGAATCAACTACACCGCCGCGGTGTCGGTGGGCGTGCTGCTGGCCAACAAGATGGGCGCCCAGGGCTTCGGGCAGATCATCGCGATGAGCTCGGTGGCCGGCGAGCGGGTGCGGCGCACCAACTTCGTCTACGGCTCCACCAAAGCCGGACTCGACGGGTTCTACCTCGGCCTGGGCGAGGCGCTGCGCGAAGACGGGGTGCGGGTGCTGGTGATCCGGCCCGGCCAGGTGCGCACCCGGTTCTCCGAGCACGTCAAGGAAGCGCCGCTGACCGTCAACAAGGAGGACGTCGCCGAGCTGGCGGTGGCCGCCGCCGGTAAGGGCAAGGAGATCGTCTGGGCGCCCGGGGCGTTCCGCTACGTGATGATGGTGCTGCGGCACGTCCCGCGGGCGATCTTCCGCCGGCTGCCGATCTGATCTGGAATCATTGCTTCATCACTGATACGACGGGCAGCGACGACGCCGGCGAGCTGATTCACACCAGTACGCCGAGCCTCGCCGAACTGAGCGAACGGATCAGTCGCCACATCAAACCTGGAACCGAACCGCTGCTCGACGTCGCCGAGTTCTACCAGACCCGGCCGTAGCCGCTGTGCAAATGTACACGAACCGTGTACGCTAAGTTTGCGGAGGCGGTACATGTGGCATGAGTTGACCTGGAACGACGAGAATGAAGCGCACATCGCCAGGCACCGCGTGACTCCCGACGAAGTGCATCAGGTGCTCAACAGCGACCCACGGGTATTTCGGCCCGGCCGCGACGGTACCCGGCTCGTGTTCGGTACCACCTACACCGGTCGGTACCTGCTGGTGGTTCTGGCCGACGCGTCCGACGGCCGCGACCTCGTGGTCACCGCCCGCGATATGGACCGCGCCGAAAAGGCCAGCTTCCAAAGAAAGGCACGAACATGACCGACAACCTCGCCGATCTGGCCCGCCACTACGACACCACGAACCTCTCCGCCGAGATCGAGGCCTCCGAGCCGGCGGTCTCGCCCCCGAATGTGTCCAGCGGCACCGAGCCGATGGATGCATTCACGGTGCGATTGCCGATCTCACTGCTCGGTGCGCTTCGTGACCGCGCAGCGACCGAGCACATCACCACCGGCCAGATGATCCGGCGCACCCTTGAAACGGCCCTGAGCGCCACCGTCGATGACGACAAAACCATCCCCGTGCACAAGCTACGGGCGCTGATCGCCGACGCCTCCTGACCGGCAACATCAACATCGACACCGTCAACCCCGGGCATCAGCCCGGCCGGTAACCTCTGTGACGATGATGCGCAACGCGCTGACCACAGTCGGCCAGATGGTGCTCGCGGGCGTCATCGCCGTCGCCGTCGCCGTCGTCGCCCTGGTGGCCATCGCCCGGGTGCAGTGGCCGGCGTACCCGTCGTCGAACCAACTGCATGCGCTGACCACCGTCGGGCAGGTGGGCTGCGTAGCCGGGCTGATCGTGGCCGCGGCCCTGTGGCGGCGCGGCCGGCAAGCACTGGCCTGGCTGGCCGCGATCGTGTTCACCACCGCCTTCAGCGTGGTGGCTCTGGCGATGCCGCTGGGCGCCACCAAGCTCTACCTGTTCGGCATCTCGGTGGATCAGCAGTTCCGCACCGAATACCTCACCCGCCTGGCCGACAGCCCGCAGCTGCACGACATGACCTACCTGGGGCTGCCGCCCTACTACCCGCCCGGCTGGTTCTGGTTGGGTGGGCGTGCGGCGGCGTTGACCGGGCTGCCGGCCTGGGAGATGTACAAGCCGTGGGCCATCACCTCGATGGCGGTGGCGGCGGCGGTCGCGCTGGTGCTGTGGAACAAGATGATCCGCTTCGAGTACGCGCTGGCTGTCACCCTGGCCGGCGCGGCGGTGACGCTGGCCCACAGCTCACCGGAGCCGTATGCGGCGATCATCACCGTGCTGCTGCCGCCGGTGCTGGTACTGGCCTGGTCGGGCCTGGGCGCAGACCAACGGGGCGGCGGAGGGTTCGCCGCGGTCGTAGGCACCGGCGTCTTCCTGGGCTTCGCCGCCACCTTCTATACCCTGTTGGTGGCCTACGGTGCGTTCACAGTGACGCTGATGGCGCTGCTGCACGCGGCCATCCAGCGGCGCGCCGCCCCGCTGCTGCGGCTGCTGGTCAGCGGGGTGATCGCCGCGGTGATCGCATCGATCACCTGGACGCCGTATCTGCTCCAGGCGCTGCACCGCCCGCTGGGCGAGACCCGCGGCGCCCTCCACTACCTGCCCGGTGCCGGGGCCGAACTGAGCTTCCCGATGCTGCAGTTCACCCTGCTCGGGGCGTTGTGCCTGCTGGGCACGGCGTGGCTGGTGGTGCGGGCCCGGACCTCCACCCGGGCGGCCGCGCTGGCCACCGGCGTCGGGGCGATCTATCTGTGGTCGCTGCTGTCCATGCTGGCCACCCTGGCCCAGACCACACTGCTCAGTTTCCGGCTGCAGCCGACGCTGACGGTGCTGCTGGCCACCGCGGGGGTGTTCGGCTTCATCGAGGGCGCCCAAGCGCTGGGCCAGGCCGCCCAGGGCTGGCACCGGATCGTGTACCCGACTGCCACCGCGGTGGGCCTGATCGGCGCGGTGGCGTTCAGCCAGGACATCCCCGAGCAGCTGCGACCCGACATCACCGTCGCCTACACCGACACCGACGGGCACGGCGACCGCGGCGACCGGCGGGCGCCGAGTGCGGCCAAGTACTACGAGGCCATTGATGCAGCAGTCGCGGCGGCCACCGGCAAGCCCCGCAACCAGACCGTGGTGCTCACCGCCGACTACAGCTTCCTGTCCTACTACCCCTACTGGGGCTTTCAGGGCCTGACGCCGCACTACGCCAACCCGCTGGCCCAGTTCTCGGCGCGCGCCGCGGCCATCGAGTCCTGGTCCAAGCTGGAGACGTCCGCGCAGTTCACCCGCGCACTCGACGCCCTGCCGTGGCCGGCGCCGACGGTGTTCCTGATGCGCCACGGCTCCGGGGACACCTACACGCTGCGGCTGGCCCGCGACGTCTACCCCAACCAGCCCAACGTGCGGCGCTACACCGTGGAGTTGGACTCCGCGCTGTTCGATGGTTTCACGGTGGAAAAGATCGGCCCGTTCGTCCTCGCCATCCGCACTTGACGGCCAGCTGTCCACGGACCAGCATCACTTCGTGTCAGAATACATGACATAATGGCTGACAAAAGGAAGACAGGCAGACATTATGGGAGCTAACGCGCTCGCCTCGACGGTGTCGAGTGCGATCGAACACCTGGGATTGACCTACGAGGAAGTCGGCGACATCGTCGATGCATCAGCGCGCTCGGTGGCGCGCTGGACGTCGGGTCAGGTCGTCCCGCAACGCCTCAACAAGCAACGACTGATCGAACTGGCCTACGTGGCAGACGCGCTGACTGAGGTCCTTCCCCGCGACCAGGCCAACGTGTGGATGTTCTCGCCGAACCGACTACTCGCGCACAGCAAGCCCGCCGACCTGGTACGCGATGGTGAGTATCAGCGCGTCTTAGCCCTCATCGACGCCATGGCCGAAGGAATCTTCGTGTGAGCGATGCGCTCGACGAAGGGCTGGTGCAGCGCATCGACGCGCGTGGCACCACCCAATGGTCGGGAACGTGCGCTCGATACACCACAGCTCACCGTGATCCCTTGTCGGGGGAGGGAGCGCGCAGATTCGGCGGCAGATGGAACCCGCCCTTACTGTTCTCAGCGATCTATCTGGCCGATTCCGCACAAGCATGCATGGTTGAGGTGGAACGCGCTGCACAGGCGGCATCAACGACCCCAGAGAAGCTGCTCGAAGCGAGCTACCGGCTACACACTATCGACGTCACCGCCCTGGCTGTCCTGGATCTCACCACCGCTGACGCGCGCGAAGCGGTGGGGCTGGAAGACGTCGACATCTATGGAGATGACTGGTCAGCCTGCCAAGCGGTGGGCCATGCTGCGTGGTTTCTGCACGTGCAAGGCGTCCTGGTGCCCGCGGCCGGCGGAGTCGGCCTGGTCATCACCGCCTACGAACAACGCACGCGCCCCGGCCAGCTCCACGTCAGCCACAGCGAGGATCTGACACCCACCCGCTACCGAGAACTGCGGCACCCGTGACCAGACAAACGGTGTCTGATCGCCATCGCTGCCATACGGTGACCTCGCATTAGAAGAGGGACACCGGCGAGACGAAGAACCGCTCGTCAGGCGTCCAGCCCGACGAGCGGTTCCCCCGGCCGGGCGAGATCAGGCGCGCTGGCCCGTCAGGGACCAAAAGAACGGGCCACAACCGTCCTTGACCTTCACCCCGCCCGGAGCGGAGTTGTGCGACCTCCGCGACTCCGGTTCATCAAGCAGATCCGGTACCGGACTAGCTGACTACTTGATGATGGTGAGGACGTTACCAAAGATTTCGTCGCGGCGGTCCTCTAGAATCGACTCTAGCTGCATATATGCCTTAACTCCTGCCGATATGCAGTCGCTGTAGATATGTCACATAGTGATAGCAGATGACCAAGTACATGTCCTGTAGACTATCCACATAGTGCTACATGCGTTAACTATATAGGACTATATTTATCTCCAGTGCATACTCCTAGATCAAGGCTTTCCATGTCTGCTAAGGCGCAAAATGTGGACCTACCGGCACGTATTGCATTGTCCTGCAAGCATGCCGCGGAGATCCATGAGACGTCTGGGCGGCGTGTAAGCGCACCGATCCGATCGGTTTTCGCGCGGGATCTAACAGGTGGCCAGCGACCTACTCCTCTTTCAAGGCTGGTAGGCATGCGTGGGCGTGGCGGTGAGGTTCCGCTCAAGCTTCTGGTCGCGTTGATATGGCGCAGCGCAAGCCCCCCGTTCGATACGCGGATCTCCGCCCGCAAGTGGGCCGAACTCCTGGGACTGCCAGATGCCGCGCACCTGGGGGCACGCCGCATCACGGACGGGTTCGAGACCCTTGCAAACCTGGACCTCATCAAAATGGAGAAGCGGCGGGGGGAACCCTCCGTGATCACTCTCCTCGAAGAATCCGGAACCGGTGCCGAATACACCCTCCCAAAAGGCCGCGGCGACCTGTATTTCCACATCCCAGCGCAGCTATGGCTCACCGGGAAAATTCAGACCCTGTCCGCACCGGCCTTGAGCATGCTGATGGCCGTACTCGCAGAGCTAGACCCGAAAGACCCCCATCGGCCTGTGTGGTGGTCAACAAAGGTCTTCCCCCAGCGAATCGGCCTCTCACCGTCAAGTCGTTCCCGGGGAACCCGGGAGCTGATCGAGGCGAACCTGCTGGAAACGAAGCGTGTTCCGATACCCACCACCGCTAACCGGAGCAGCTTCTCCGAAGAGCGTGTCCGCACCCTCTACAGCCCTACAGCCGAAGCATTAGTAGCGCCCACGAGCCGAGTCGCCAAAGCAGTGCGGCCATCCGAAACCCACAGCGGCCGAGGCCACTGATGGAAAATTTCGTCACCATGGAACTCGCCAGGCGACTCACCTGGGCCGAGCAGCGCGCCCGGCTGTTCCATTACCGAACCAAAGACAAGGTTGGGGTCGACGTCGTACTCGAAACCCCGGACGGTCGGGTGATCGGAATCGAAGTCAAAGGCCGGCGCCACCGTGCGGTCTGAGGACCTGTCCGGGCTGCGCCATCTGGCCGATCGCCTCGGCGACCGCTTCGTTGCCGGCTACATTTTCTACACCGGACAACAGACGCTGCCCTTCGGCCCGAAGCTACGCGCGCTCCCCATCGAAGCACTCTGGCTGACCGAGCCGTGAGCTCCAACCGGCGCTTCGATAGCGTCTAGGTCCGTGCGCGCCGAAGAAATCATCGCCGAACGTCAGGTGATCCAACTGTCCCCCGATGCGGCCGAGGCGTTCGAAGCCGCGCTCGCCCGCCCGGCACAGGTCAACGAGAATCTGCGCAGGTCACTGCAACGGTCCGCCACGTTCACCTGGCTGGATTGACCCGGCGTGCGGTTCCACCGGCCGAGCCTGTTGGCCACGTGCTCGCAGTCGCGGTCCAGATCAACACCACCGCGGCCTGCCGCGCCGTCGTCGTCAACGCACTCGACGCCGACGCCTCGCGGTGGTGGCAGCGCTTCGGATTCGCCCCGCTGAACCCCGATAACGACACCGATCTCGACCTGTACCTCCTGACCGACGACATCCAGCGCACCATCGAAGAGCTGGACGAGATCCCCGACCGCTGACGTCTGCCACGGCACTCTCGAGCACACCGATAGCATCTAGGTCCGTGACCGATACGCGCTCCGACTACCGGATCGCCCGGACCGTCGCCGTCGTCGCCGGCGTACTGGGCGCACTGCTGGCGATCCTCACCCCGCTGCTGCCGGTCAAGCAGACCACCGCGGAGCTGAACTGGCCGCAGAACGGCGTCATGGCCAGCGTGCAGGCGCCGCTGATCGGTTACGTCGCCACCGACCTCGACATCAGCGTGCCGTGCCAGGCCGCCTCCGGCCTCACCCCGGGCCGCACCGTGCTGCTGTCCACGGTGCCCAAACAGGCGCCCAAGGCCGTCGACCGCGGACTGCTGATCGAGCGCGTCAACGACGACCTGGTCCTGGTGGTGCGCAACGTGCCGGTGGTGGTGGCGCCGCTGACGCAGGTGCTGGGCCCGAACTGCCAGAAGCTGACATTCACCGCACACGCCGACCAGGTCACCGCCGAATTCGTCGGCCTCAAATACGGGCCCCACGCCGAACACCCCGGCTCCGCGCTCAAGGGAACCCGCAACGGGTACGACTTCCGGCCGCAGATCGTCGGGGTCTACACCGACCTGGCCGGGCCGGCGCCGGCCGGACTGGACTTCACCGCCACCGTCGACACCCGGTTCTCCAGCGCGCCCACCCCGCTGAAGCTGGCCGCGATGATCCTCGGGGTCGCGCTGACGATCATCGCGCTGATCGCCCTGCACATCCTCGACACCGCCGACGGCAGCCGCCACCGGCGCTTCCTACCCGCCCGCTGGTGGTCGATGTCGCCACTGGACGCCTTGGTCACGCTGGTGCTGGTCTGGTGGCACTTCGTGGGCGCCAACACCTCCGACGACGGCTACATCCTCACCATGGCCCGGGTCTCGGAGAACGCCGGCTACATGGCCAATTTCTACCGCTGGTTCGGCACCCCGGAGGCGCCGTTCGGCTGGTACTACGACCTGCTGGCGGTGTGGTCGCACGTGTCCACCTCCAGCATCTGGATGCGCCTGCCCACCCTGGTCATGGCGCTGGCCTGCTGGTGGCTGATCAGCCGCGAGGTGATACCGCGGCTGGGCCACGCCGTGAAGAAGAGCCGCGCGGCGGCCTGGACCGCGGCCGGCATGTTCCTGGCGTTCTGGCTGCCGCTGAACAACGGGCTGCGCCCAGAGCCGATCATCGCGTTGGGCATCCTGGCGACCTGGTGCTCGGTGGAACGAGCGGTGGCGACCAGCCGGCTGCTGCCCCTGGCGATCGCCTGCATCATCGGCGCGATGACGCTGTTCTCCGGGCCGACGGGCATCGCCTCGATCGGCGCGCTGCTGGTGGCGATCGGGCCGCTGCGCACGATCCTGCACCGGCGGTGGAAGCAGTTCGGGCTGGCGCCGCTGCTGGCGCCGCTGGCCGCCGCGATCAGCATCACCGCGATCGTCATCTTCCGGGACCAGACCCTGGCCGGTGAGATCGAGGCCAGCACACTGAAATCCGCGGTCGGGCCCAGCCTGGCCTGGTTCGAGGAGCACGTCCGCTACGAGCGGCTGTTCCTGGCCACGCCCGACGGCTCGGTGGCGCGACGCTTCCCGGTGCTGGCGCTCGGTGTGGCGCTGGCGGTGAGCGTGGCGATGGCGTTGCGCAAGGGCCGGATTCCGGGCACCGCGGCCGGGCCCAGCCGGCGCATCATCGGGATCACCATCATCTCGTTCATGGCGATGATGTTCACCCCCACCAAGTGGACGCACCACTTCGGTGTGTTCGCCGGGCTCGCCGGGTCACTGGGTGCGCTGGCCGCCGTCGCGGTCGGTGCCGCGGCGATGCACTCCCGGCGCAATCGGACGCTGTTCACCGCGCTGGTGCTGTTCATCACCGCGCTGTCGTTCGCCAGCGTCAACGGCTGGTGGTACGTCTCCAACTTCGGGGTGCCGTGGTCCAATGCATTCCCCAAGTGGCACTTGGCCTTTGCCACCGTGGGCGTGGGGCTGACGGTGTGCGCGCTGCTGGCCGCGGCCTGGTTCCATTTCGTCAACGGCGAGGACCGGCCGCCGCGCTGGCCGGGGCTGTCCGGGTATCCGCTGGCGATCGCCTCCTGGGTGCTGATCCTGTTCGAGGTGGTCTCACTGACCGCGTCGATGATCGGCCAGTACCCGGCGTGGACAGTCGGGCGCTCCAACCTGGCCGCCGTCAGCGGCAAGACGTGCGGGCTGGCCGATGACGTGCTGGTCGAGCAGGACCCCAACGCCGGCCTTTTGGCGCCGGTGGACGAGCCGGCGGATGAGGCGTTGGGTGCGTTGTTCTCAGTGGGCTTCTCCCCCAACGGGATTCCCTCCGACGTCTCCGCCGACCAGTTGATCGGCCCGCCCGGGCTGGGCCGACTGGCCGACGACGACGCGCAGATCGCCAGTGGTGAGGCCGGTACCGAGGGCGGTACGACGGCGCGTGAGGGCATCAACGGCTCGCGGGCCCGGCTGCCCTACAAGCTCGACCCCGCCCGGGTTCCGGTGCTGGGCAGCTGGCGACCCGGGATGCAGGTGCCGGCGCTGCTGCGTTCGGCCTGGTACCGGCTGCCCGCCGACCGGGCCAACGCGGGGCCGCTGCTGGTGGTGGCCGCCGCGGGACGGTTCGACCGTGGCGAGGTCACCGCGCAGTGGGCCACCGACGCCGGGGCCGCTGCCGAAGAACCGGGCGGAACCGTCGATTTCGGTGACATCGGGGCGGTGCCGGCCTGGCGCAACCTGCGAACGCCGATGTCGTCGATCCCAGCCGAGGCCACCGTAGTCCGGCTGGTGGTCCGCGACGACGACCTGGCCCCGCAGCACTGGATCGCCGTCACCCCGCCGCGGGTGCCGCAGTTGCGCAGCCTGCAGGACGTGGTGGGCTCGTCGGACCCGGTACTGCTGGACTGGCTGGTGGGCCTGGCGTTCCCGTGCCAGCGGCCGTTCGGCCACCGCAACGGGGTGACCGAGGTGCCCAAGTGGCGGATTCTGCCGGACCGCTACGGCGCCGAGGCCAACTCGCCGGTGATGGACAACAACGGCGGCGGCCCGCTGGGGATCACCGAGTTGCTGGTGCATGCGACCACCGTGCCGAGCTATCTCAACCACGACTGGTTCCGCGATTGGGGCGCCCTGCAGCAGTTGACGCCCTACTACCCGTCGGCGACGGTCGCGGAGCTGGATCTGGGGACGACGGTCCGGTCCGGGCTGTGGAGCCCCGCGCCGCTGCGGCACTGAGTTCCCGGGCGTCTCTTTCGCCCCTTCCCGCCCCTTCCCGCGAGCGTGCACAAGTGTCCGGCATTTCCCCAGGTGAGCCCGGACATCTGTGCACACTCGCGGGTGGGGCGGGGCGCTGATGCACCCAAGGTGACTCGCTCTGTCGTCAGGGCGAACCGAACACGGAGTGGTCACCGATCCGGCGCCATCGACAACCAAGTTCACCATCAACCGTCACCAACTCGAAGGTGGCCCGACCATCAGGGCTGGCGAACGACCAGGTCATCTCGAGAACGCCAGGCGCGCCCTGTACTGACTTGACCCGAAGCGATTTCGGCCAGACGGCGGACGAATTCGCCGCTAGTTCGTCGCACGCCGGAATGAACTTGATCTTGAGCACTCGACGGAAGGCCGCTCGATGCTCCTGTTTGAGCCGGCGGTAGTCGGCATCGAATGCCGGCGTGGTTTCGAACTTCACTACTGCTCGGCATCCAGCCGATCCAGGTGTCCCAGCAGGGCGTCGCCGCCCTCGTGCACAGTCACCCGCCCGGCGGTCACGTGGTCGTCCACCTCACGTTCACGCTCCTGCCAGCGTTGGGTCCAAAACCAACGTTGATCAGCTGCAATTGGCAGCGACGGGCGCAGTTCCAACACACCGTCGTCACGCTCGGTGATCTCCACCTGCGCACCCGGTTCGTCCAGGTGCAGCCGGCGCCTGACCTCTGCCGGTAAGGCGAGAACGCCACGAGTCTGCACCCCTACGTATCCATGGAACGTCATGGTGCCAGTATCACTGCATTGCAGTAATCACGCAATACGTCACTGGCGTTGGCGGCACCGGCTGCGCATATCAGGACCCAGGGTATGCTGGCATACGTGAAGCGAACGACGGTCAAGATCCCGGACGCGTTGGATGCTCGCCTGCGGCACGAGGCTGAGCGACGGAATCTGACCATCTCGGAGGTCAGCCGCGAAGCGCTTGAGGCCTACCTTGGCGCGCCCGGTGGCCATCGGCGCCTGAACGCGGCGGCCGCCGGCCGTAGCGGTCGAAGCGATGTCTCCGAGCGTATCGAGGAGATCCTGGCTGCTGAGGTCGAGCCATAGGGGCACTTATTGTCGATGCGGGCCCGCTCTACGCCTACGTCGACGCCGACGATGCTCACCACGCGTCGTCGCTGGAGCTTCTACAGACCCATCCGGGTCCGTTGATCGTCCCGACACTCGTCGTCACCGAGGTGGTCTATCTCCTGGGCACCCGGCTGGGTGCCGAACCTGAGGTGCGATTCCTCGGCGACCTGGCCGACGGTGCATTCGTCGTCGAGCCGGTAACTGCGGGAGATCGGCTGAGGATCGCCGAACTTGTCGCACGGTACCGAGACCTACCGCTGGGCACCGTAGACGCCTCGGTGGTGACCGCAGCAGAACGGCTGGGCGTCAGTGAGATCGCGACCGTAGACCGCCGGCACTTCACCGTCGTCCGTCCGCGCCATACCGAGGGCTTCACCCTTCTTCCGTGAATTCCCCTCCAACCTGACATAACGTAGGTTGTCGCTCATAGGCGGGCAACAATCACATATGTCCCGGCTCCGGGACGGGTTCCCCGCAAGACCGACCCCGTCGCATAGCATCAGGGCTCGTGTCCTCCCACCACGATCAATCCCCGGACCAGCCCCAGCAGCGCTATCGGATCGCCCGGCTGATCGCGGTGGTGGCAGGCGCCGCCGGCGTGCTGCTGTGCGGCGTCACCCCGCTGCTACCGGTCAACAAAACCACCGCCGCCATCGTCTGGCCGCAGGGCCTCGACACGCAAGGCCACGTCACCGACGTCACCGCCCCGCTGGTCTCCGGCGCACCGAAGAGCCTGGACATCACCATCCCCTGCTCGGCGATGGCCGACCTGCCCGAAAAGGGCGGCCTGGTGCTCTCGACCGTCCCCGCCGGTGGCGTCGACGCCACCGCGCACGGCCTGTTCGTGCTGGCCAACAAGACCATCGTCGCCGCCGCCTACCGCGACCACGTGGCCGCCGCGGCCCCCCGGGCCAAGCTCGCCGACTGCAGCGAACTGCACCTGTGGGCCAACGCCGGCGAGGTCGGCGCCGACTTCGTCGGGATCCCCGGCGCGGCCGGCACCCTGCCCCCGGAGAACAAACCGCAGATCGGCGGCATCTTCACCGAACTGAAGATCGGCCCCCAGCCAGGCCTGAACGCCCGCATCGACGTCGACACCCGGTTCATCACCAACCCCACCACCGTCAAGACCGCGGTGATGGCGCTCGGTGTGCTGGCAGTGCTGGCGTCCATCCTGGCGCTGGCGGTGCTGGACGGGCCGCGACGGCGGCGCGCCAAATCCAAGGTCCACGCGGTGACCCGACTCGCCGACGTGGGCGTCATCGGGACCCTGGCGCTGTGGCACGTGATCGGCGCGATCTCCAGCGACGACGGCTACAACCTGACGATGGCCCGCAACGTCGCGCACGCGGGCTACGTCTCCAACTACTACCGGTTCTTCGGCGCCAGCGAGGCCCCCTTCGACTGGTACCCGGCGCTGCTGGGCCAACTGAGCACCGTCAGCACCGCCGGCGTGTGGATGCGGCTGCCCGCCACGCTCGCCGGGATGGCCTGCTGGCTGATCATCAGCCGTCGCATCCTGCCCCGGCTGGGCCGGCTGTCGGGCAACCGGGTGGCGGTGTTCACCGCGGCGATGATGTTCACCGCGGCCTGGCTGCCGTTCAACAACGGCCTGCGCCCCGAACCGCTGATCGCGCTGGGCACCCTGGGCGTCTGGGTGCTGGTGGAGCGCACCATCGCCACCCGCCGGCTGGCACCGACCGCGTGGGCGATCGTGGTGGCCGTCTTCACCGTCACGCTGGCCCCGCACGGCCTGATCGCGCTGGCCCCCCTGCTCACCGGCTCGCGGGCCATCGAAGCAGTGATCCGCAAACGCCGGGCCACCGACGGACTCCTTGCGCCACTGGCAGTGCTGGCCGCCTCCGCCTCGGTGCTGGCCGTGGTGGCATTCCGGTCACAGACCCTGGCCGCGGTCGCCGAATCGGCCCGGATCAAATACGTCGTCGGCCCGACGATCGCCTGGTACCAGGAGTTCCTGCGGTACTACTTCCTCACGGTCGAGGAGAACGTCGACGCCTCGCTGACCCGACGGTTCGCTGTGCTGGTCCTGCTGTTCTGCATGTTCGCCATGCTGGTGGTGCTGCTGCGGCGCGGCCGGATCAGCGGGGTGGCATCCGGCCCGGCCTGGCGGCTGATCGGCACCACGGCGGTGGGCCTGCTGCTTCTGACCTTCACCCCGACCAAGTGGGCGGTGCAGTTCGGCGGATTCGCCGGGCTGGCCGGGGCATTGGCGGCGCTGACGGCGTTCACGTTCGCCCGGGTCGGGATGCACAGCCGACGCAACATGACCCTCTACGTCACCGCACTGCTGTTCCTGGTGGCGGTGGCGACCTCCGGCGTCAACGGCTGGTTCTACGTCGGCGGCTACGGGGTGCCATGGTTCGACATCCCACCGGTGATCGCCAGCCGCCCGGTGACCTCGATGTTCCTGGCGGCCTCGATCGCCACCGGCCTGCTGGCCGGCTGGCAGCACTTCCGGATGGACTACACCGGGCACACCGAGGTGACCGCCAACCGGCGCAACCGGATCCTGGCGTCGACGCCGCTGCTGGTGGTCGCCAGCCTGATGGTGCTGCTGATGGTCGGCTCGATGGCCAAGGCCGCCGCGGGGCGCTACCCGGCCTACACCACCGCCCGGGCCAACGCCGACGCGCTTTTGTCCGGCCTGAGCAGCTGCGGCATGGCCGACGACGTGTTGACCGAACCCGACGTCAATGCCGGTCTGCTGCAACCTGTTCCGGGCCAGACCTACGGAGAGCTCGGGCCGCTCGGCGGTTCCGACCCGTACGGCTTCGACCCCAACGCCGTCGACGACGACCTGACCTCGCTGGCCGTCATCGCCAAACCCGGCGTGCCCAACGCCGACGCCTCCCCCAACAAGCCCAGCGCCAACCAGAGTGACGCCGCGGGCACCGCCGGCGGCAAGATCGGCGACGACGCCCCGGACGGGGTGAACGGCTCCCGGGTGGCGCTGCCGTTCGGCCTGGACCCGGCCGTCACCCCGGTGCTCGGCTCCTACAAGGAACAGGTCGCCGCGCACGCCACCTCGGTCTGGTACCGGCTGCCAGAACCCGCGAAAGACCGGGCGCCCATTGTTGTAGTCACCGCCGCCGGGGCGATCTGGTCGCACGGCGAGGACGGCAAGCTCGACTACGGGCAGCCGCTGAAACTGCAGTGGGGAATCACCGGCGAAGACGGCGTCGTGAAGGCCCAGGGTGAGATGGAGCCCATCGACATCGGGCCGCAGAACTCCTGGCGCAACCTGCGTTTCCCACTGGCCTGGGCGCCGCCGGGCACCGACGTGGTGCGGATCGTCGCCAACGACCCGAACCTGTCCACCGAACAATGGATCGCGTTCACCCCGCCGCGGGTTCCGGTGGTGCAGACCATCACCGAGCTGATGGGCTCGCAGACCCCCGTGCTGATGGACATCGCCGTCGCCGCGAACTTCCCGTGCCAGCGGCCGTTCACCGAACACCTGGGCGTCGCCGAACTCCCCGAGTACCGGATCATGCCCGACCACAAGCAGACCGCGGCGTCGTCGAACCTGTGGCAGTCCGCCGAGGACGGCGGGCCGTTCATGATCACCCAGGCGATGCTGTGGACCACGACCGTCCCCACCTACCTGCGAGGCGACTGGTATCGCGACTGGGGGGCGATAGAGGCCTATCACCGCCTGATCCCCGCCAAGACCGCGCCCGACGCAGCCATCGAGCAGGGCACCGTCACCGCTACCGGCTGGAGCCGGCCCGGACCGATTCGAGCACTGCCATGAGCATTCGCACCACCCGACTGGTGGCCACCATCGCAGGCTTGATCGGCTTCCTGCTGTCGGTGGCAACGCCGCTGCTGCCGGTGGTGCAGACCACCGCGACACTGGACTGGCCGCAGCACGGCGACTTGCACAGCGTCACCGCGCCGTTGATCTCGCAGACCCCGATCTCGCTGTCGGTGAAGGTGCCGTGCGCGCTGGTCAGCGAGCTGCCCGCTGAGGGCGGCACGCTGCTGGCCACCGCACCGGCCAAGGGTAAGGACGCCAAGCTCAACGGGCTGTTCATCACCGTCACCGAGAAGCGGGTGGACGTCACCGACCGCAATGTGGTGCTGGCCACCGCACCGCGGGCCAAGGTGGAAGGCCCCGGTTGCTCTGACATCGAGGTCACCTCGTCGCACGAGGGCACCTACGCCACCATCGGCGGAATCACCCAGCGCTACGGCTGGGCGGATCCGAACCTGCGCCCGCAGATCGTCGGGGTGTTCACCGACCTGGCCGGTGCTGCGCCGCAAGGCCTTTCGCTGACCGCCGACATCGACACCCGGTTCTCCACCAAGCCGACGGTGCTGAAACGGGCCGCGATCTATCTGGCGATCATCGCCACCGTGATCGCGGTGCTGGCGCTGTGGCGGTTGGACCGCCTCGACGGCCACCGGATGCACCGGCTGATCCCTTCGCGGTGGCGGTTCTTCAGCTGGGCCGACGTCGCGGTGGTGCTGGGCTTCGTGGTCTGGTACGTGATCGGGGCGAACTCCTCCGACGACGGCTACATCCTCGGGATGGCCAGAGTCGCCGACCACGCCGGCTACATGAGCAACTACTTCCGCTGGTTCGGCAGCCCGGAGGACCCGTTCGGCTGGTACTACAACCTGCTGGCGCTGATGACGCACGTCTCCGATGCCAGCATCTGGATCCGGCTGCCGGATCTGGTTGCGGGACTGGTGTGTTGGCTGCTGCTGAGCCGCGAGGTGCTGCCCCGGTTCGGCCCGGCGGTGGCGGCCAGCCAGCCCGCATTGTGGGCGGCCGGCATGGTGCTGTTGGCGGCCTGGATGCCGTTCAACAACGGTCTGCGGCCCGAGGGGATCATCGCGGTAGGCGCGCTGATCACCTGGGTGCTGGTGGAACGGGCGATCATCTCCAGCCGGCTCACCCCGGCGGCGCTGGCGATCATCTGCGCAGCGTTCACCCTGGGCATCCAGCCGACCGGGCTGATCGCGGTGGCCGCCCTGCTGGCCGGTGGCCGGCCGCTGCTGCGAATCCTGGTGCGCCGTCACCGTCTGCACGGCACCTGGCCGTTGGTGGCGCCGCTGCTGGCCGCCGGCGTGGTGATCCTGACCGTGGTGTTCGCCGACCAGACGGTGCGAGCGGTGTTGGAGGCCACCCGGATTCGTACCGCCATCGGCCCCAGCCAGGCCTGGTACACCGAGAACCTGCGCTACTACTACCTGATCCTGCCGACCGTCGACGGCTCACTTTCACGGCGGTTCGGGTTCCTGATCTGCGCGCTGTGCCTGTTCACCGCGATGTTCATCATGTTGCGGCGCAAGCGCATTGCCGGGGTGGCCAGCGGGCCGGTGTGGCGGTTGATGGGCGTGATCCTGGCGACCATGTTCTCCCTGATGTTCGCCCCCACCAAGTGGGTGCACCACTTCGGCCTGTTCGCCGCGGTGGCCGGGGCGATGGCCGCACTGACCACGGTGCTGGTCTCCCGACAAGTGGTGAAATGGTCGCGCAACCGGATGGCGTTCGCGGCAGCGGTGCTGTTCGTACTGGCGCTGTGCTTCGCCACCACCAACGGCTGGTGGTACGTCTCCAGCTACGGGGTGCCGTTCAACGCCGACATGCCGCGCATCGGCGGAATCACCGTCAGCACAATCCTGTTCGCAATGTTCGCCATCACGGCCGGGTGGGCGTTCTGGCTGCACTTCGCCGGGCGCGACGCCGGCGAGGGCCGGATGGCCAGGGCTTTGACCTACGCCCCCGTTCCGCTGGCCGCCGGGTTCATGGTGTGCGTGTTCGTGGCCTCGATGGTGGCCGGGATCATCCGCGAATACCCGACCTACTCCAACGGGCTGGCCAATGCGCGCGGCCTGTTCGGCGGCTGCGGCCAGGCCGACTACGTGCTGGTCGAGCCCGACCCCAACGACGGCGCCCTGACGCCGCTGCCCGGTTCCTACGGGGACCTCGGGCCGCTCGGCGGCGTGGACCCGGTGGGCTTCACCGCCAGCGGGGTACCGGAGAAGGTGGTGGCCGAGTCACTGCGGATGCCGATCACTCAGCCCGGCACCGACTACGACTGGGACGCCCCGAAGAAGCTCAAGACAGCTGGGGTGAACGGTTCCACGGTGCCGCTGCCTTACGGGCTGGACCCGGCCCGGATTCCGTTGGCCGGCAGCTACAGCACCGACGGGCAGCAGGAGTCTCGACTGACATCGGCCTGGTACTCGCTGCCTGCCGCCGATGCCGGGCATCCGCTGCTGGCCGTGACGGCCGCCGGCACCATCGCCGGCAACAGCGTGCTCAAGGGCTACACCACCGGCCAGGACGTGCAGTTGGAGTACGGCGTGCCCGGTCCCGACGGTGCGCCGGTGGCCGCCGGACGGCTGGTGCCCTACGACGTGTTCGGCGAATGGCCTCGGATGTGGCGCAACCTGCGTTATCCACGGTCGGCGATACCCGCTGACGCTACAGCGGTTCGCATTGTGGCCGTGGACAAGTCGCTGAACCCGCGGGACTGGATCGCGTTCACCCCGCCGCGGCTGCCCGAGGTGAAGACCATCCAGGAGTACATCGGCTCCGATACGCCGGTGCTGCTGGACTGGGCGGTGGGCCTGGCCTTCCCGTGCCAGCACCCGATGTTGCACGCCAACGGTGTCACCGAGGTGCCGCAGTTCCGGATCACCCCGGACTACAACGCCAAGAAGCAGGACACCGACACCTGGCAGGACGGCGTCAACGGCGGCCTGCTGGGCATCTCCGACATGCTGCTGCGCGCGCACGTGATGGCCACCTACCTGAACTACGACTGGGGCCGTGACTGGGGCTCGCTGCGTCAGTTCGAGGTGATCACCCCGGCGACGCCCGCGGACCTGGAACTTGGCAGCGCGACGCGTTCGGGCTGGTGGTCCCCCGGCAAGATCCGCATCAGCCCTTAGCCTCGGGCGCCCCCTTTCCCGCGCCCCCCTTTTCCGCGACCGTGCAGAGTTGTCCGCTATTTCCCCAGGTGACGGTGGACAACTCTGCACGGTCGCGGGGGAGGGCGCGGGTCAGGCTGCCCGGGCCAACTGGGACCTGATCCGGCGCAGCAGCTCATAGGGCCGGTCGCGCACGTCGTCGACGATCACCGCCAGCACCACCCAGCCCATGTCTTGCAGCGCCGCCCGCCGGCGTCGGTCATAGCGCAGCGCCTCCACACCGCTGTGCCACTCCAGGCCGTCGTACTCGACCGCGACCCGATGCTGCGGCCAGGCGAAATCCACTCGCCAGGTGCGGCCTTGGCGGTCGACGATCTCGTACTGCAACTCCGGGGCGGGCAATCCACCGTCGACCATCACCAGCCGCGTCTCGCTTTCCATCGCCGACTCAGCTCGCGAGTCGGCCAGCGGCAGCAGGCCACGTACCTTGACGATCTCGCGCCGGCCCGCCTGTTGCTCCGCAGCCCACCACAACTCTCGGTCGGTGCAGGTGCCACTGCGCAAGGCCGCGTCCAGCGTGGCCAAGGCTCGGGGACGCCACAGGCTGCGGGCCGTTTCGATCGCCGTCCAGGCCGGCGCGGTGGTCAGCCGCCCGTCGACCTCCACCAAGGGTGCGCCCTCGCGGCGGTGCACCACCAGGCCGTCGACCGGCCGAAGCTGTCTGCCTTCGGGATTCAGCACATGCAGCTGCGGGCGGCCCTGCACATCGAAGCCGTGCGCGGCGGCCGCGGTGTCCAGACAGGTCGCGACCCGAGTTCCGGTCAACAAATCCAGGCCCCGTAACCGCAATTCGACGCTGGGTTCTCCGGAGCCGTAGATTCCGTGCCAAAGCTGTTGCAGCTGTTGGTCTTTGACCGCATCACGAAGACCGCGTCGGCTCAGATGGTTCAGGGCCTGGCCGCAGGTGACGACGCCGCCCTGGTGTACCAAGAGCTCAAGGAGATCGGGGTTCATGGGCGCCTATCGTCGGCGCTCGCGCCCCGGCCGCCCAGTCACCGTGTCCCCGCCCTGTGGATAACCCGCCCCTCCCGCCCCGCCCCTCCTCGGCGAGCGTGCAGAGTTGTCCGCCGTTTCCCCAGGTGGCGTCGTACGTTTGTGCACGGTCGGCGGAAGAAAAGAGGCTCGATTCAGCTCTCCTCGTGTCGCCGAGCCCCTGGTTGCCTTCATCTTCGGCAGCCTCTCCGAGGCTCCGCGGCGCCGGGGGAAACTCCTACAGCGCGAGTTGGCCGGCCACTGGGCAGCGCGCCGCGGTGATTTCCGCATCATCTACCGCCTCGACGACGGAACCCGCACGATGTACGTCATCAAGATCGCGCACCGCAGCGACGTGTCCTCCCTGGGTAGTTCGGCGCGTCGACGCTAACGGGAGCACACGGTACGGACTCGCGGGCCGACCACCCCGGGCAGCTGCGGGACCCGCACCCACCCGTCGTCGCCGCGCACCCACGGCCGCACATAGCGGTCCACCGCCCACGTTCCGTCGGGGAAGCCGGGCCGGCCCGCGGTCAGCTCGCGAAGCTCGCGCGCCAGGTCGCTCTCGACCCCGGGGATGTCGGTGCCCCGCAGCGAGCAGCCATTGGTCTCCGGTGCGAACCGCAGCGCCACCAGCCCGACAGCCGCGGCGGCGATCAGGCAGGCCGCCGGGAACAGCGCCCAACCGGTGTGCACGATCACGGTGTCGACGAACATCGGTGCGGTGCCGCCGAACAGAGCTATGCCGGCATTGTCGGCGATGGCAAAGCCCGCGTAGCGCACCTGGGTGGGGAACATCGCCGGGAAGATCGCCGGCACCGTCGCCAGCGGGGCTGCCAGCAGCACGCTGAGCACCCCGAACGCGACCAGTGCGCACACCAGGCCTCGGCCCATCAGCCAGTACATCGGAATCGCCAGAACGATCATGCCCAGCAACGACATTCGCCACATCGGCTTGCGGCCGACCCGGTCCGACCACGCCCCGGCCAGCGGAATGCAGGCCATCATCACCAGCTCGCCGACCAACATGACGGTGGTGCGGCTGCGCTCCCCGAGGCCGGCGGTGGCGTGCAGATAGGTCGGCTGATAGGTGGTCAGTGTGTAGTCGATGAACCCCAACGCCGACACCATCACGAACATGACCGTGATCGGGCGGGCGTAGTGGGTGAACAGGTCCACCAGTCGATCCCACGCCGAGCCGGTGATCGCCTCGACCGCGGCGCACTCCTCGAAGACCGGCGTCTCCTCCATCTGGCTGCGCAGCGCCAGGCCGACCACGCCCAGCGGGAGGGCGATCAGGAACGGCACCCGCCAGCCCCACTCCGTCATCTGCTCGGACGTCAGCACCGACTCCAGGCCCAGCACCACCGCGCTGCCGAACATGAAGCCGGCAAGCGCACCGAACTCCAGGAAGCTGCCGTAGCGGCCACGTTTGTCATCGGGTGCATGTTCAGCGAGAAACGTTGCCGCGCCGCCGTATTCTCCGCCGGTGGAGAAGCCCTGCACCACCCGCAGCGCGATCAGCAGGCCCGGCGCCCACCAACCCACACTGGCGAAGGTGGGCAGCACGCCGATCAGCGTGGTGGCCACCGCGATCAGCAGGATCGTTGCCGTCAGCACTGATTTGCGGCCGAACCGGTCGCCGATCGGACCCCACACCATGCCGCCCAGCGGGCGCAACACGAACGACACGGCGAAGCCGAGCATGGTGCCCAGGCTGCCGAACGACTCCGGGAAGAACGCCTGGGTCAGGTACGTGGCGACCACGGCGTAGACGCCGTAGTCATACCACTCGGTGGCATTGCCGACGGCCGATGCCAGGATTGCTTTGCGCAGCATCGGGTTTCGTTTCGGCGCGGGTGCTGCGGTACGCCGCTCCTCCAGCAGCAGGGTCATGCAGCCTCGTCACTGCGGCGCACTGTTGCCCCCTGCATTGTCCCCGGACCGCGAAATCACCTCTGAGACAGAATAATTGCTGAGATGCAGAAGCTACCGGTGTTGCCGAAGCGTTACGCAACACTTACCCGCGCGTGACTCCCCCCCTCGGCCCCCTCGGCCGCGAGCGTGCAGAAATGTCCGGTAAACGCCCAGGTCGCGCCGAACATTTGTGCACGCTCGCGCAGAAGGAAGGCAGGAGGAAGGCAGAAGGAAGAGAGCCCCTAAATGGGCAGCAGGCCGTGCTTGCGCTGCACCTTGGGGGCGTTCTGCTTGTCGCGCAGCAGGCGCAGCGACTTACGCAGCAGCAACCGGGTCTCGTGCGGCTGGATCACCGCGTCGATGTAGCCCCGCTCGGCAGCGGTCCACGGGATCGCGAGGTTCTCGTTGTAGCCGTCGATGAAGTCCTTCTTGACCTTCTGCGCCTCCGGCGTGGTCGGGTCCGGGAACCGCTTCATCAGCAACTGGGCGGCACCGTCGGCGCCGATCACCGCGATCCGGGCCGTCGGCCACGCGAAGTTCAAATCAGCCGACAGCTGCTTGGAGCCCATCACCGCATACCCACCGCCGTAGGCCTTGCGGATGATCACGGTCACCTTCGGCACGTCGGCCTCGACGATCGCGTTGAAGAAGCGGCCACCACGCTTGATGATCCCGTTCTTCTCCTCGGTCACACCGGGCATGGCGCCGGGGGTGTCGACGACGAAAACCAGTGGGAGGTTGAAGGAGTCGCAGAACCGGATGAAGCTGGCCGCCTTGTCGGAGGCCTCGGTGTCCACCGCGCCCGACATGAACATCGGCTGGTTGGCGATCACCCCCACCGAGTGCCCGTCGACCCGGGCGAACGCGGTGATCATCGCCTGGCCGCGCTGCTCGGAGATCTCGAAGATGTCACCGTCGTCGAAGATCCGCAGCAGGATCTCGTGCATGTCGTAGGCGGTGTTGTCCGCGTCCGGCACGATCGAGTCCAGCTCCAGGTCGTGCGGGGTGATCTCCGGCTCCAGCCCCGGGTTGACCACCGGGGCGTCGTCAAAGTGGTTGGCGGGCAGGAACGAGAGGTAGTCGCGGGCGTACTGGAACGCCTCGGCCTCGTCGGCGACCACCTTGTGGATGTTGCCGCGCTGCGCCTGCACATCCGCGCCGCCGAGCTCGTCGAACGTCACGTCCTCACCGGTGACGTCCTTGATCACGTCGGGCCCGGTGATGAACATGTAGCCCTGGTCGCGCACCGCCACCAGAAGGTCGGTCTGGATAGGTGAATAGACCGCTCCCCCAGCACATTTGCCGAGGATGATGGAGATCTCAGGAACCAGGCCGCGCAGCATCTCGTGGCGACGGCCCAGTTCGGCGTACCAGGCCAGCGACGTCACCGCGTCCTGGATGCGGGCGCCGGCGGAGTCATTGATACCGATGATCGGGCAGCCGACCATGGCCACCCACTCCATCAACTTGGCCACCTTGCGGCCGAACATCTCACCGACCGAGCCCTGGAACACCGTCTGGTCGTGGCTGAACACCCCGACCGGCCGGCCGTTGATCCGGCCGTGGCCGGTGACCACACCGTCGCCGTAGAGCGCGTTCGGGTCGCCGGGGGTCTTGGCCAGCGCGCCGATCTCCAGGAAGGTACCCGGGTCCAACAGCGCATGGATGCGCTCACGGGCACTCGGGATGCCCTTCTTGGCCCGCTTGGCCACAGCCGCCTCACCGCCGGGTTCCTTGGCCAGTTCCAGCTTTTCGCGCAGCTCTGCCAACAGTTCGGCGGTGGTCTTGTTACTCACTGCTCTCCCTGGATCCGGTTGATGGCCTCGCTCATGTGTGCGCCCACCTTGGCAATGTACGGCTCATCGATGGCCTGGATGTGCTCGCCCCCGATGGGCACGATCTCCAGGTCCTTGACGTACTCGCCCCAGCCGCCGTCGGGCTTACGGGTGGCGTAGGCGGGCTCGAACACGATCGCGTCATCGTGATAGCGGTCGGCCATGTAGAGCGCGACGTGACCGTCGTAGGGCTGGATCTCGATGGTGTCCAAGGCGCGGTTGTCCAGGTACGACGTGCGCTGGTGCTCGATGATGCCGCCGGGGATCTGCACGCCGCTCTGCGAGACGACCTCCAGGACGAAGCGCACCTGGCCCTCGTCGTCGAGCTTCTCCAGTTCCTCGTAGGGGATCTCGGGCACCTCGACGTTGAAGGTGCGCTCGGCGAACCGGGCGTAGCGATCCCAGCGGGCCCGCATGCCTTCCTTGCTCTGGTCGATCGGCTCGCCCGGCAGCACCAGGTCGATCAGGCCGACGTAGCGCACGTCGGCGCCGGCCTGCTTCAGCCCGATCGCACACGCGTACGCCAGCGCCCCGCCCAACGACCAGCCCGCCAGCAGGAACGGACCATCATGCAGCTCAAGCAGTTTAGGCACGTACTCGGCGGCGCGCTCCTCGATGGAGCCCTCCACCCGCTCGATGCCGTAGATCGGAGTGTCGGCGGGCAGGCGCTTCATCAGCGGTTCGTAGACCACCGTCGAGCCACCGGCCGGATGGAACACGAACAACGGCACCGCATTCGAACCCTCTTTGGGTGCCCGCAGGGTGCGGACGAAGCCGTCCACCACACCGTCTTCGAGCTGGTCGCGGACGACGGTGGCCAGGGCCTCGATGGTGCCGGCGGCCTTGACGTCATCGACGGTGATGATGCCCTCGGCCCGCTCGGACAGCCGCACGGCCATCTTCTCGGCGGTGGCGTCATCCAACGCGGGCAACTCGTTGAAGATGCCCCCAGGCGACTTGCCGGTGACGATCGCCCAGGTGGCGAACGTGACCCGCTCGGCGGCGTCACGCGGCGGCACGTCGGCGCCGAGCGCCTCGGTGACGGCTTCCTGGGTGAGCACCTTGGCGGCCGCCGCGGCAGCGGTCTTGGTACTCACGGCAGCCGGGCCGGCCGGGTTGGTGGGCGGGGGCGGGATCGGGATGTCCGAGGCCGGCGGTGCCGCAACAGGTTCCGCAATGGGCTCCGCGACAGGCGCGGACTCCGCCGACTTGGCCGCCGCGATCATGGCGGCCTGCTCCGCGGCGATCTCATCGGCCGTCTGGGTCTTCTGGTGCTCGTGCAGCGCCTCGACCTCGTCGCGGTGCTCGACCGCGTAGCGGATCATGTCCGCCACGTTGTAGAGGTTCGCATCACGCACCGCGGTCAGCTGGATCGGCGGCATGTCGAAGTCGTACTCGACCCGGTTCTTGATCCGCACGGCCATCAGCGAATCCAGACCCAGCTCGATCAGCGGCACCTCCCACGGCAGGTCCTCGGGCTCGTAGCCCATCGCACTGCCGACGATCGTGCCCAACCTGTCGGCGATGGTCTCGCCGGACTCCGGTGACCACTTCGCGAAGCCCGCCGCCAGGCCCGCGCCCGCGGTCAGGTTGTCGTGCAGAATCTCGGCGTCCGGATCCTCGGTTTCAACAGGTGCCGCAACGGAATCCGCGGCCACCGCGGTACCAGCGCCCACCGCCATCGGCAGCGCGACGCCGGCGGAGCCACCCCGAGCGACCAGGGCGTCGTAGACCAGCGTGAAGGACTCCCCGATACGCGAGTGAATCTGCACCGACGCGCCGCCGGGGTGCCGGGTCAGGATGGTCACCAGCCTCGAACCCTCGGCCGGCACCGCCCGCTGCTCGGAGGCCGCGACGGTGGCATCCGGAAGTACCACGGCCGCAGCCGCTTTCACCAGAGCAGCCAGGTCGACATCAGAACCCCGAGCGGCGTACTCGAAGACGTGCCGGCCGTCCGGGGTCGCCACGTGCGAGCCGGGCATGACACCGGTGGCGTCGCCGGAGAAGTGCGCGTCGAGCCAGTGCGGCTTGCGCCGGAACGGCGTCGGCGGAATGTTGGCGAACTCCGCCGGGCTGACCGGGCCTTCGACGTCCCGCGGGAACAGCGTGCGGAAGTCGACGTCGTGGCCGAAGACATACAGCTGGGCGATCGCCATGGTCATGGCGTCGACGTCGTCGGTCTTGCGGGCCAGGGTGGCGATCAGCTGGGCGTCATGCAGCCCGGCGCTGGCCGTGGTCAGTCCAACCTGCATGAGCGCCACCGGATTCGGGGCCAGCTCCAGGAAGGTGGTGTAGCCGTTGTCGACGGCGTTGCGGACCCCGTGGGTGAAGTAGACGCTGTGCCGCATCCCCTTCTTCCAGTAGTCCACGTCGTGGATCGGCTCTCCACCGGGCTTGATGTAGTTGCCCTCGTGCACGGTGGAGAAGATCGCGATCTGCGGCGTCTTGGGCTCGATGCCGGCCAGCTCGGCGGAGAACTCGCCCAGCAGCGGATCCATCTGCGAGGTGTGCCCGGCGCCCTTGGTCTGCAGCTTGCGGGCGAAGCGCCCCTCGGCCTCGGCGCGGGCGACGATCGCGTCGATCTGCTCGGGCGGGCCGCCGATCACGGTCTGGGTCGGGGCGGCGTAGACGCACACCTCCAGACCGGGGAAGTCGGCGAAGACCTCCTTGAGCTCGTCGGCGGAATACTCCACGAGCGCCATAAAGCGGATGTACTCGCCGAACAGCATCGCCTCGCCCTCACCCATCAGGTGCGCGCGGGACGCGATCACCCGGGTGGCGTCGGCCAGCGACAGCCCGCCGGAGAAGTAGGCCGACGCGGGCTCGCCCAGCGACTGGCCGATGACGGCGGTGGGTTTGGCGCCGTGGTGCTTGAGCACCTCGCCGAGGGCGATCTGGATGGCGAAGATGACGACGTTGGAGGTCTCGATGCCGTATTCGTGCGAGTCGTCGAGGATCAGCTCCAGCACCGAGTAGCCGCGCTCGTCCTGGATCAGCGCGTCGACCTTCTCTATCCACTCGGCGAAGACCTTGTCACGCAGGTAGAGGTTCTTGCCCATCTTGCGGTGCTGCGCACCGAATCCGGCCATCACCCAGATCGGCCCGTTGGTCACCGGGCCGTCGGCGGAGTAGACGTTCGGCTTCTGCTTGCCCTCGGCGACGGCGCGCAGACCGGCGATCGCCTCATCGTGGTCGTGAGCCAGCACCACCGCGCGCGAGCGGCCGTGGTTGCGCCGGGACAGCGCCCGGCCGATCGACGTCAGCGAGGTGGCGCGGCCCTCTTCGCTGTCGATCCAGTCGGCCAGCGCGGCGGCGGCGGTCTTCTTGCGCGACGTCAGGAATGCCGAGATCGCCAGTGGGATAAGAGGTTTGACGGGCTCTTCAGCGTCGAGCTCAGCCTGAGCCTCGTCGCGCAGGCGCAAAGCCTCGTCGGTCAGGCCAGGAAGTTCGTACTCAGGCTCATCAACAGAACCCTCGGGTGTGATGAACTCGCCGTACTCGTCGAACCGCGGCGCCTCGTGCTCGATGATCTCCTCGGAAGGCGAAACATCCTCCGAAGCAACAACATCCGGCTCCCGAACGATCACATCCCGCGGCAGCACCTCCCGCACCACCAGGTGCGCGTTCGCCCCGCCGAAACCGAAGCCCGACACACCCGCGACGGCATACCCGCCGTACCGCGGCCAGTCCGAAGCGGTGGAGGCGACCTGCAGATGGGTGCCGGCGAAGTCGATGTAGGGGTTGGGGCCGGTGTAGTTGATCGACGGCGGGATCTTGTCGTGCTGCAGAGCCAGCACGATCTTGGTCAGGCTGGCCGCCCCGGCCGCCGACTCCAGGTGTCCCACATTGGATTTCACCGCACCCAACAAGGCAGGCTTGTCGGCGGCGCGGCCACGGCCCACCACCCGGCCCAGCGCCTCGGCCTCGATCGGGTCACCCAGGATGGTGCCGGTGCCGTGCGCCTCGATGTAGTCGACGGTGCGCGGGTCGATGCCGGCGTTCTTGTAGGCCTTGCGCAGCACGGCGGCCTGGGCGTCCGGGTTGGGCGCCAGCAGGCCGTTGGAGCGGCCATCGTGGTTGACCGCGGAGCCGGCGATGACCGCCAGGATCTGGTCGCCGTCGCGGCGGGCGTCGTCGACCCGCTTCAAAATCAGTACGCCGCCGCCCTCGGCACGGGAGTAGCCGTCGGCGTCGGCGGAGAACGACTTGATCCGGCCATCCGGCGACAGCACCCCGCCGACCTCGTCGAAACCGACCGTCACCAGCGGGGTGATCAGCGCGTTCACGCCGCCCACCACCGCCACGTCGGCCTCGCCGCTGCGCAGCGCCTGCACACCGGAGTGCGCGGCGACCAACGACGACGAACACGCGGTGTCCACCGTCACCGACGGTCCGCGGAAGTCGTAGAAGTAGCTGATCCGGTTGGCGATGATCGAACTCGCATTACCGGTGATCGCGTACGGGTGGGTGATGCTCGGGTCCGACAGCGCCAGGTTCTGGTAGTCGGCGTTCGACGAGCCCATGTACACCGCGACCGCTTCGCCGCGCAGCGACGACGCCGGAATTCGCGCGTGCTCCAACGCTTCCCAGGTCAGCTCCAACGCCATCCGCTGCTGCGGGTCGATGTTGTCGGCTTCCATCTTCGACAGCGCGAAGAACTCGGCGTCAAAACCCTTGATGTCACTCAGATATCCGCCGCGGGTGCGCGCCTTGGCGACCCGCTCGGCGATCCGCGGCTCCTCCAGGAACTCCGACCAGCGGCCCTGCGGCAGGTCGGTGATCGCGTCGAACCCGGCCAGCAGCTTGGCCCAGGTCTCGTCGGGGGTGTTCATGTCGCCCGGGAAGCGGGTGGCCAGGCCTATCACCGCGATGTCGGCGACGTCAGCGTCGCGGGACCAGTCCTGCGCGTCGGCGTCGAACTCGACTACCGGCTCGCCCTCGACGATCACCGTGGCCAGCGCCTCGATGGTGGGGTGGCGGAAGGCCACCGTCGCCGACAGCGTCACCCCGGCGAAGTCCTCGATGTCCGAGGCCATCGCGACCGCGTCCCGCGAGGACAGCCCCAGCTCGATCAGCGGGGCGGTCTCGTTGATCTTCTCCGGCGCCTGCGAGGTCGCATTGGCCACCCAGTTGCGAAGCCAGGCCCGCATGTCGGCGACGGTCAGGTCGGTGCGGCTGGTGCCGCGCATTGCTGCGTCGTCGCCGTCGCTCATCTGCGGTGCCTCGCTCATCTAAAGATTCACTCCTGGTCGGGGTAGGCGTTCGGGCCGGTGGTGCCGCCGCGCAGGCTGCCGTCCAGGTAGGCGGCCCGGCAGGCGCGCCGGCCGATCTTGCCGCTGGAGGTGCGCGGCACAGCGCCCGCCGACACCAGCAGCACGTCGCGCACGGTCACACCGTGGCGCACCGCGATCGCGGCCCGGATGTCGTCGGCGATCGGCTGGTAGTCCAGCTTGTGGGCTCCCACGGCCCGCTCGGCGACGATCACCAGCTGCTCGGAGGAGTCGTCGGCGTCGTACTTCAGTCCGGTGTGCGGGTTGTCGAACACCTCGGCCGGCAGCTGGTTGGCCGGCACCGAGAACGCCGCGACGTAGCCGGCGCGCAGGGCCCGGCTGGCCTCCTGCGCCGAGTACTCCAGGTCCTGCGGGTAGTGGTTACGGCCGTCGACGATCACCAGGTCCTTCACCCGGCCGGTGATGTAGAGGTCGCCCTGGAAGTAGGTGCCGTAGTCACCGGTGCGGACCCAGAAGCCGTCCTCCTTGGAGCCCTCGGCACGAGACGGGCTCGTGCGGGTCTTCAGCACATTCTGGAAGGTGTCGACGGTCTCCTCGTCGCGGTTCCAGTAGCCGACGCCCATGTTGTTGCCCTGCAACCAGATCTCGCCGATCTGGCCGTCGGGCAGCTCGGCGCCGGTCTCGTAGTCGACGATCACCGCCCACTGATCGACGCTGACCTTGCCGGCCGAGGCCTGGCTGACCGCATTCGGGGCGTCGGAGGGGACCTCGACGAACCGGTTGGAGTTGTTGAGCTCCTCGCGGTCGACGTAGACGATCTTGGGCGACTCGTCCATCGCGATCATCGAGACGAACAGGGTGGCCTCGGCCAGTCCGTAGGACGGCTTGATGACGCGGTCACGCAGGCCGTACGGGCCGAACGCGTCCATGAACTTGCGCACCGACGCCGCCGAGACCGGCTCGCTGCCGTTCATGATCGCCTTGACGTTGGACAGATCCAGCGGCGGGTCGCCCTCCTTGGGCAGGCCGCGGGTGGCGGCATGCTCGAAGGCGAAGTTCGGCGACACGGTGTAGCACTCGCCGGTCTCGCCCTCCTTGCGGGCCATCTCCCGGATCCACCGGTAGGGCCGGCGCACGAAGGCGGCGGGCGTCATGAACGTCATCTGCTGGCCCATCACGCTCGACAGCGTGATGGTGACCAGGCCCATGTCGTGGAAGAACGGCAGCCAGGTGACGGCGCGGTCGCCCTCGCGGCCCTGCAGCCGCTCCAGCAGCTGCACGACGTTGGTGGGCAGGCTCAGCTGGGTGATCTTCACGCCGGTGGGCGTGCGGGTGGAGCCCGAGGTGTACTGCAGGTAGCTGACCGCTTCCATGTCGGCCTCGGGCAGCACCCAGGTGGCGCCGACCTCTTCGGGCACCGCGTCGACGGCGATGACGCGGGGGCGGGCGTTGGCCGGGCGGCTGCGCAGGAACTTGCGCACCCCCTCGGCGGAGTCGCTGGTGGTCAGCACCGCCGACGGGGTGCAGTCGTCCAGCACGGCGTGCAGGCGGCCGACGTGGCCGGGCTCGCCCGGGTCGAACAGCGGCACCGCGATCCGGCCGGAGTACAGCGTGCCGAAGAACGACACCAGGTAGTCCAGGTTCTGGCCGCACAGGATCGCCACCCGGTCGCCCGGCTCGGTGACCTGTTGTAGCCGGGCGCCGACGGCGCGGTTGCGGGCACCGAACTCCGCCCAGGAGATGTCGCGGGCAACGCCGTCGCGCTCGGTGGAGAAGTCCAGGAACCGGTAGGCCACCTTGTCACCGCGCAGCGCCGACCACCGCTCGACCGTGCGCACCAGGTTCGCATTGTCGGGGAACCGGATCTTGCCGTCCTTGACGAACGGGTTACGGTATGCGGCCTGGGCTGCCGGGACCATGCAAAACTCCTGTCGCGAACAAACGTTTCATCAGCTGCCGGGCGCACCTGGCCACGTCGAAGATGTTAGCGGGGTTCGGATACCCCGCGACTAACCCTGCGCGCGTTGCTGCCCCTCGACCAACCGGTCGCCAGCTCTTAAATTGTTCTTAATGTTAGAGGCCGGTGCGGCCCATGCCAAATCAAACGGTACCGCGTGTGACCACTGTCTCCGCTTTGTTATAGGCGCGTTAGCTGTGCGGCGGGCGCGGCGCGTTGTCGACGAGGTCACGCGCCCAGTTCAGCGTCCACTGGGTGGCGGACAGCCCGTTCTGGTCCCAGACGTCGGTGGTGCCGTACAGCGCGTGCACCGGCTGGGCCGCGCCACCGGCCAGCGTCTCCAACGTGGCGGGCAGTTTCCCGATGCTGAACGCCTCTCGCGGGGCGGCGCAGATCAGGTCCCCGCGCGCGCAGATCTCGTTGGTGCGCTTGTCGAGGTCACCGAAACCACCCTCCCGCGCACCCGTCATCGTCAGCCCCATCCCGGACAGGATCGGCAGCTCATGCAACGTCACCTCGGCGCCCTGCCCCGGCGGGCTGGGCGGCACGTCGACACCCACCCCGTCCTGGCGGCGGCCGTCGGCGATCAGCGTCACGCCCAGCACCAGGTCCTCCTCGACCGGGCCGCGCCAGTTGCCGATGTCACTGGCCACGTCGCCGGCGATCACCGCGCCCTGGGAGAAGCCGACCAGCACGTAGCTGGTCAGCGGGCAGCGCTCGTTCATCTCGGTCATCGCCTTGACGGTGGCGCGCTTGCCCTCGGCGCGACTGTCGTCGTAGTTCATCTGCTTGTCGGCCGAGAGCGGATTGTGGAACTGCGCGGTGTAGGCGACCGTGTAGGTCTGCACCCGGGCCGCGTCGAACTGTTCGGCGATCGGACGGGTGACCGTGAGCAGCAGCGCGATCGGGAACTGGGTGGGGTTGAGCGGATCGTCGGTCGGCGACGTCTCCCAGGTGCCCGGCACCGACACCAACTGCACGTCCGGGCAGCTGGCGTCCTGCGAGGCCGGTCGCGGCTTCTTGGTGTGCGGCGCGGTCGGGCTGGTGGGCGGCACGCCGCCCGTCGGCGGCTCGGCGACCGGCGGGGTGGCCGGCTGGCGGATCCAGATCACCACCGCCACCGCCACCAGGGCCACCACCAGCGCCATCGCGCCGGCGGCCACCCACGCCAGCAGGCGACGACGGTCGCGCGTCGCTTTACTCGGCGATTTGCGGGGGGACTTGCGCGGCGATTTCGGGGTCTTCTTGTTGGCCATATCGCCTATCACGGTACAGATCGACGGGTTAACCCCATCGGGTGAAGTGTGCGGTAGCCGCGTCGCTGGCACGATCCCGGCATGCGGGGATCGGACAGCTGGCCGTTCGTCGGCTCGGAGGCACTGACCGCCGGTGCGCTCAGCTGGTACGAGCTCGGCCGTGATCACCGCGCGCTGCTGCCCGACGTCTACCTGGACAAGCGGATGCACCCCACCCTGCGGCAGCGAATAGTCGCCGCCTGGTTGTGGTCGCATCGACAGGGTGTGGTCGCCGGGGTGGCGGCATCGGCACTGCACGGCGCCGACTGGGTGGATGACCGCGCTCACTGAAATTCCCCACTGACGCTCATCGAAAATCCCCACCCGTGTGGCTCCGCCGAGAAGGGCGGGCCTCCTTCGACTGGAGC
>NZ_CP084028.1:4257905-4308010 GCF_020181595.1 [Mycobacterium] vasticus
GAATCACGCGATGACCGCCCCCTATCGGGCTATGACACGCCCACCAGGCCTACCAGCCCGTACACCACGCCCTTGGACGCAACTAATTCCCCTGCCAGAGATGTCGACGCGTCAAGAAGCGCATCGTCAGGATCGATCAGCTTGCCGGCTATCAGGATGGGGACGGGGCGTTCATCGTCGGCGGACTGGATCTCGTGTTTGGACTTGGTAAGGCTTTCGCTGATCTTGCGCTCGAAGAAGCGCGCGACTTCGGTGTCGTAGGGCGACACGATTTCGCTGAGTTTCGGCCTGACATCGGCGCGATCGCGGATCACTTTAGGGATCTCGTGGATGACCCACCGCGTCACTTTCATGCTGCCCGTGTCCAGTGTCGCCGACACTCTTGCTCCTTTGCGCTGCATCGATCGCGGCCCGTTGCGAGCCGCGGTTGCACTCTGTGCAGAATTATGGTTATTCGTGTTGGCGTCCGGACCACGTTGGCTGTTAGGTCAGTCCGGTGCCCTGGCGCCTAGACCACCCTTAGATGTGTTTCGGGTGGCAGGAACGGGCTTTCATTCCCGGCGCTGCGACATCCGGTCAAGCGAGCGACTTCGTCTCGGCTGAGGCCGCCGCGGATCATCAGGGTCTGTCCGATCGTTTGTGCCAACTCGGGTTGTTCATCGGCGATGACATCGGTACCGGGCTCGTGCCTACGCCATCCTCGGGCGTTCATGGTGCGGTAGAACTTGGTGCGGTCGGCAGCGCTGGCCTTCCCCAGGTGGTGCGCATGCTCAAAGATGGCCTGCATTGATACGCCCCACATCTTCTTCAATGCCAGGAGTCGAGACGGTGTGAGGTTGTGCAGATCGGGCTCGATGATGTGGCTGGGCATGAGTAGTTCAGCGGCGAATTCGTTGGCCTGTCTTTCGACATCGGGGTCGATGTAGTTCGAATGCAGGACCAGGTGGCCCACCTCGTGGGCGAGCGTCCATCGCTTCCTGTCGGCGGGCAGATCTGCGTTGAGGAGGACGACGGGATACTCACTGGCCCACTGGGACAGTCCGTCAATGCGCCGGGTTCCCAAACGCTCCTCGATGACGATGACACCAGCGGACTCGATCCACCGTGTCAGATTGCGCACTGGACCGATCGGCATTCGCCATTGAGCTCGGACCATGCGGGCGGCGTCGGCCGGCGTTGTCTCGTCCGGATCGAACGTGGGCATGTGGTTGGTCGGATTCAACGGGATGCGGCGGGTCAGAAATGCCGACCGCATCCGGTAGAGATTCAACTTCGATTCGGCCGACTTCCACTCCGTCACCTTTGTTGTCTTCTGGCGGCGCATGTGGGCGTCAGCTGCTATCGCTCCTCTGAGTTGAAAGGGGTGGGTGAGGAAATCTGGTGATAAATCAAGGATTTCGGACATCCGCTCGACTGCGGCATCGTCGGGCTCACGCAGGTTGTTCTCGTATCGGGACAGTGCAGCCTGGGTGATTCCCAGCCGCTCTGCGAGTTCTTCCTGTGTGAGGCCGGCGGCGCGTCGGGCGGTCAGGATGACGTCGCCGATCTGGTTCATGATTGGTCCGTGCTGCCCTCGTCGCGCTCTTCGATAACCTCGCTGAGGTCCAGTTGTGGGAGCTGCGGATCGATCGGTTCCCACGTGATGTCGGTTGCCTCCTCGCCGCCGTGCGCCTTCAGGGTGACTGACCACACCGGTTTGTTCTTGCCATCCCGGAAGGACAAGATGGCGTCACCGATTTCCCCGAGGTCGGACTCCCAGATGTAGCCCATGGCCAGCGTGACCAGTTCGAGGCCGGGTAGGGCGGCTTGGTTGGTCCAGAACGCCAGCGCTCCGCCGGTCGGGAACGTCTCGATCCGCAGATTGGCGGCGTGGCGCTTGAAACGCACCACGTAGTTGGTGCCGTAATGGATTTGCCGGGTCGGTTCTTCATCGACGATGGTCACGTCGGGATGGTCAGCGACCTGGCGGGTCATGCTGTCCCACATGCGCTCGTGGATGAAATTCGCGACGAAGCGCTTGGAGAAGTTGACGAACCATTCCGGCTTGAACTGCTCGAACGCCGTCAGGTCAGCACGCGCGGTGTCGACTGCGGCAACGAAGGCACGCAGGAACTTGTCGCCGAGATCGTCGACAACATCTTGCGGATCCGGGTATTGCAACATGCCAGAAAATATACCGCCACTATCCGACGGCGACCGTGATTTGGCTCGTATCAGGGCAAGTGTGTCCAGGTCGGGGGCGCCGACTGTCTATTCGCCAGGAAGTCGAAAACCTTAGCAAGGTTAAACAAGGTTGTATAGTGGCCAGTATGGTTGATGAAGGTTTTCTGCGCGTCGCGGAGGCGGCGGCCTATCTCGGGGTCTCCGCCCAGACATTGCGGCGGTGGGACCGTGACAAGACTTTGCCCGCACTGCGGCGGCCTGGCAGTGACTACCGCTACTACCGGCGCGCCGACCTGGAGCCGTTCCGGCTGGAGTACCGCCGCGCCCAGGAGGCTGCCGCCGCCGGCGCGGACAGCAGTGTGTTCGCCACCGCCAACGCCGACATCGAGGCGAACACCGCGCTGCGCGACCCTCAACGCGAGGCCCACCGGGCGGTGCGTGAACATTTCAGCGAGAACGCCGGGCCAGCGATTGTGCAGATCCCGGTTGGGTGCGGCAAGACCGGCATCATGGCCACCTTGCCGTTCGGTATCGCGCGTGGTCGCACGCTAGTGATCACTCCGAACCTGACCATCCGCAAGGGTGTGGCCGACGCCGTGGATATCACCAGCCCGCAGTGTTTTTGGGCCAAGTGCCGGGTGCTATCGGACTTCACTGCAGGACCTTGGATGGCAGTCTTGGACGGCCCCAATGCCAACATCCACGATGCGATTGAAAGCGACCTCGTGGTCTGCAACATCCAGCAGCTAGCCAGCCAGGCCGATCGCTGGCTGCCTCAGTTTCCCGAGGACTTCTTCGACATGATCCTGGTCGACGAGGGCCACCACGCTGCGGCCGAAAGTTGGCAGAAGGTCTTTCGGCGCTTCCCCAACGCCAAGGTCGTCAGTCTGACCGCCACCCCGTTTCGGTCTGATCAGCAGCAGCTGCACGGCGAGATCGTCTACCGGTATCCGTTCACCCGGGCGATGATCACCGGCTACATCAAGCAGATCCACTCCCGCAACGTCGCGCCCGCCGAGATCTACTTCAACTACCGCGACGACACCCGCCGTCACACCCTCGACGAAGTCCTGCAACTACGCGAAGAGGCGTGGTTTCGCCGCGGTGTGGCCCTGAGCCCGGAATGCAACCGCCACATCGTCGAAGCCAGCATCCAGGCATGCGACCGGATGCGCGCCCAGACCGGAATCCAGCATCAAATCATCGCTGCCGCGTGTTCGGTTGACCATGCCCGCCAGGTCGCGGCAATCTATAACGAGTGCGGATACCGGGCCGCCGAAATCCATTCCGACATGGATGAAGACGACCAGGACGCCGTCATTGAGCGGTTGCGTCAAGGTCAGCTCGACTGTGTCGTCCAAGTCCAGATGCTCGGTGAAGGATTTGACCATCCCCGGCTCAGCGTCGCGGCGATCTTCCGACCATTCCGCAGCTTGGCTCCCTACATCCAGTTCGTCGGCCGGGTGATGCGTGTGGTGCAGGAGGCCGCCCCCGACCACCCGGACAATCAGGGCCACATCGTCTCGCACGTCGGGCTCAATAACGATGCGCGCTGGTCGGAATTCCGCGAACTCGACCTCGACGACCAAGCCCTGGTGCACGGATGGGTCGCCGGCACCACTGACGATGACGACGACGGTAACGCTGACGGTGGCCCACGCGCCCGGCGCTTCGACGACGGGATGTTGGTGAATAACGAGATCCTCACCGACTTCGTCGAGCAGACCTACCTCGACCCCACCGACGACCGGGTCCTCGACGAGATTCTCAACCGCGAGGTCGCCCCCGGTGTCCGGCTCGGTGATCTTGTCGACCGCGAACAGCTCCGCCAACGTCTGCTGGCGCAGCAGGCAACCGCGGCACCCCCGACACCGCAACCGATCCCGGTCTCACCGCAGCGCGCCCGCCAGTCAGCTAAGACCCGAGTTAACCAACGCACTAAGTCGGTGGCCAACCGTATCCTTGCCGACCTGGGCTTGCCCCCGCGTGGCCATCAGCTAATGTCGGTCACCCCCGGCCGGCGCCAGTACAACTCCGTCATCGCGATCCGCCGCGTGGCCGCGGCAATCAACGCCGAGGTGGGCATGCCCAACGGTACCCGCGGCGACTGGTCCCGCGAGCAATTCACCACCATCTTCGAGCGCATCGACAAGATCGCCGACACCGTCCGCGACACTTTGAGGTCCCAACTGTCCCAACGCGGGTGACAGATATCCGCACCGTGCCACAAAGGAGTCGGCATGCCCACCAAAGCAATACTGCGCCACATCCGCGTAGAAACGCCCCGAACGAATCATGAGCGCCCGTGTGCCGCTCACCGCAAGGGCAGGAAGGCCCACTTCATCCTGGCTGGAGACACGCACTTGGTCATAGTCGAAGATGGCAAGCCGATCAGATACTGCCCGCCGGCCGCCGCGGAAATCCTCGACGTTGCGCAGGAGGATCTCGATAAGCTGCGCCAGCAGCTCGGTCTTTGATAGCCCGCCACCGTCGTCCAGGAGGTGATGATAAGCATGGTTTGCGAACAGCTGCCCCTTGACATCCTCGCGGTCATCGACCACCTCGCAGACATGGCAAGCCGGTCTACCGGCAAGCGGCTGGACGCCTTAGAGAGTGATGGCTTCAAGAGTGAGTTGATGCTCAGGACTTCACGGTGGTCTCGAGACCGGGTGCGGCCCGCCGTATTCGGCGCTGCCTGCATCGCTGCGGGCCTGCGCCCTCAAGACGCTGCCAAGCTGGTCGATTGCTTGCGAAAGCGCCAGGACGGGAGGCGGCTACAGCAACGAGCTACGCATTTTCGCAAGGGGTGGACATTCGACGGCGTTATCCGTCTCGCTGGCCTCTCCTCGGATGATGATTGTGGTCTCGGAGTGCCTTCCGAAGACTGGTAGCGATGCTGATGGCGATCTCCTGCGAGTCCGCCGGCTTGCTTGACATGTTCGGATCGCTCTATAGCCTCGGAAGACGAAGACCCCGGAACGATCACTGGCCTGGCCATATCGCCGGGGTTACGTCTTTGGGTGCCGCCACATCCACGGCCCAACATGTGCAGGCAGTTCCCGAAGTTCACCGACGGGCCACATCTGTCGTCGCCGGGCACGGCGGCCGCCGCACTGCTCCAAGGCTCAACGATTACGTCTGGTGCGACAGCCGGATGCTTTTTTCTGACTTAGTCCGGTCGCAGCCTCGGACGCCACCGCGGTCCATATCGCAACCCGCCTGACCGCATCCACCATCGAGCGCCAACCCCAGAGTCACTGCGGTGGGCGTGTTCGTGGGAGAAAGTGGATGTGTGAGCGCCTCTTTGATCGTGACCGCGCTCACTGAAATTCCCCACTGACGCTCATCGAAAATCCCCACCCGTGTGGCTCCGCCGAGAAGGGCGGGCCTCCCTCGAAGCTGCTGGTGTCTGACGCCAACAGCTCCAGTCGAAGGAGGCCCGCTTTCTCATGCTCACATGGGAGGACGATGTGGAAGTACATGCCCTGCGCAAACGTGGTTGGACGATCTCGGCGATCGCCCGCCATACCGGTTTCGACCGCAAGACGGTCCGCAAGTATCTGGCCGGTGACGGTCAACCGGGAGTGCGTGCCCGGCCCGACCCGGATCCGTTCGATCCGTTCGTCGACTACGTCACCGCGAGGCTGACCGAGGACCCGCACCTGTGGGCCCGCACCCTCTACGACGAACTCGAGGGCCTGGGGTTCGGGTTGTCGTATCAGAGCCTGACCCGCAATATCCGCACCCGGGATCTACGCCCGGTCTGCCAGGCGTGCCGGACGGCCACCCAGCGCCCGAACGCGGTGATCCCGCATGCCCCGGGTGATGAAACCCAATGGGACTGGCTGGAATTGCCCGATCCACCGGCATCGTGGGGCTGGGGCAAGACCGCGCACCTGTTGGTCGGCTCGCTGGCGCATTCCGGGAAGTGGCGCGGCTATCTGGCGCCTTCGGAGGATCAGCCGCATCTGGTCGCCGGCCTGGACCGCGTCACCCGCGGCCTGGGTGGTCTGACCCGGGTGTGGCGATTTGATCGGATGGCCACCGTGTGTGACCCGGGCTCGGGGCGGGTGACCGCGTCGTTCGCCGGGGTGGCCAAGCACTACGGCGTCTCGGTGGCGATCTGCCCGCCTCGGCGCGGCAACCGCAAGGGCGTGGTGGAGAAGGTCAATCACACCGCTGCGCAACGCTGGTGGCGAACCCTGGCCGACGACGTCACCGTCGAGGCTGCGCAGGCCAGCGTGGATCGCTTCGCCGGGCTGCGGGGCGACACCCGGTTGCGGGCCACCGCCGATGGCCGCTCCTCGGTCGCTGTGGTGGCCGAGACGGAGCCACTGCAACCGGTCCCGACGCAGGCGTATCCGGTGATCGTGGCCGAGGCCCGCACGGCGTCGCGCCAAGCGATGGTGTCCTACCGCGGTAACCGCTACTCAGTGCCCCCGGAGCTAGCGGCCGCCAACGTGGTGGTGTCTCATCCGGTCGGCGGTCAGTTCTGCGACATCGCCACCATCAGCGGGATCGTGATCGCCCGCCATCGGATGGCCGCAGACGGCCTTGGGGTGATGGTGCGTGACAGCGGTCATGTCATCGCCCTGGACGCAGCGGCGATGGCCACCGCAGCCACCGGACGACCACACCGCCGCAAGGAACGCATCCCGCCCGGTCCGGCCGCCAAAGCCGCTGCCGCGCAACTGCTTGCAGTCAAGAAGACATCCACCACCGCAGTTGAGACATCAACTCCATCAACCGATTCCACTGTCATCGATCTGTCCGCCTACGAGCGGGCCGCCCAGAACAGGACCATCCAATGACTCCCACTACACGCACCGGCAAGACCACAGCGACGACCGAGGAATCGCCGTCGTCGGCGGCGAGCCGCTACCAGCAGTTACGTTCACATCTGGCCGAGTTGAAACTGGTCGCGGCCGCTGAGGCGCTGCCGGCGGTGCTCGACCAGGCCACCGCCGAAGGACTCTCGCTGACCGTCGCATTGGAGCGGCTGCTGGCCGTGGAGGTCGAAGCCTCCACCGCCCGACGGCTGGCCGGGAGGTTGCGGTTCGCCTGCCTGCCCACCCCGGCCACCCTGGCCGATTTCGATGTCGATGCTGCCGCCGGGATCGACCGCAAACTCATCGACGAGTTGGGCACCTGTCGTTACCTGGAATCGGCAACCAACATCCTGCTCATCGGGCCGCCGGGTACCGGAAAGACGCATTTGTCAGTCGGACTAGCAAGGGCTGCAGCACATGCCGGCTACCGAACCTATTTCACCACCGCCGCCGACCTAGCCGCCCGATGCCACCGCGCCGCGATCGAGGGCCGTTGGGCCACCACCATGCGCTTCTTCGCCGGCCCAACGCTGCTGGTGATCGATGAGCTGGGCTATCTTCCGCTGCCCGCCGAAGCCGCTTCGGCGTTGTTTCAGGTTGTCTCCCAACGCTACTTGAAGACCAGCATCGTGATCACCACCAACCGCGGAGTGGGCGCATGGGGCGAGATCCTCGGCGACACCACAGTGGCCGCCGCGATGCTCGACCGCCTGCTGCACCGTTCCGTGGTCATCAACCTCGACGGAGAGTCCTACCGCCTTCGCGACCACCACGCCGCCGCAGAAACCCTGCGCCGAACCACCACCGGCACCCGCCAACAACTACACTGACGGCTGCTCACAGGTGAGGAATTTCGGCGAGCACAGCCGGGGATTTTCGATGAGCGCCGTCATGGACGACGACGCCGTCATCGAGCTGATCTGGCACAACGCGCGGGCACCGGACGGCGTCAAGACATACGCCGACCGGCTCCTGGACGGGGAGACCCAATCGTGGGGCCCGGTGAGGCTGACGACCCCGGAGCGGACCGCCTTCGATCTCGGCCGGCGCGGTTCTTTGGGCCAGGCCGTCGCCAGACTCGATGCATTGGCCCGCGCCACCAGGTTCAAGGTCGCTGACGTCGCCGAGCTCGCCGCACGGCACAAATGCGCCCGCGGGCTGCGCCAACTCGAAGCGGCGCTTGATCTCATCGATGCAGGCTCCGGGTCGCCCAGGGAGACCAAGTTGCGGCTGACACTGATCAAGGCCGGATTCCCGCGACCGCGGACCCAGATACCGCTACTTCGCCCCAACGGCAGGAGGTACTTCCTGGACATGGGGTGGGAGGACATCAAGCTCGCCGTCGAATACGACGGTGATCAACACCGGACCAGCCGGCCGCAGTTTGTCAAAGACGCCGAACGCCTGGAGTTCATCGCCCGCCTCGGCTGGACACACATCAGGGTGCTGGCCGAGCACCGCGGCGACGACGTCATCCGCCGGGTCCGGCAAGCGTGGGACCACCTGACCGGGAATTGACTCTGCGCTCACCAGACGAGCTACTCGCACTTTTGTCTGGTGTGCGCAGAGTCGATGGAGCTTTAGCGAATCGCGCCGACAATGTCGCCGGACATCGCGCCCAGCTGCGCCGACCACGAGCCCCACCCGTTGTCACCGGGAGAGAAGTCGAAGTGGCCGTTATGCCCACGCACCTGGCGGTACTGCATGTTGAAGTAGCGGCCACTGCCGGTCGCCTCGGCCGGGTCGCCGATCATCGCGGCCGGGTTGGAGGCGCCGCCCGACGGGTTGTAGACCCACACCCGGGTGTTGTTCTGCGCCAGCAGGGTCGCGTGCACCGTCGGGTCGTGCCACTTCCACCGGCCCAACTGCGGCGCACCCCACATGCCGTAGGGGTCCACGCCACCGAAGTTCTCCAGGCCGGCGCTGATCACACCGCTCTCGGTGGTGTTGGCCGGCCCGAGGAAGCCCGACATCGATCCGGCGAACCCGAACCGGTCCGGGTGGAAGGTGGCCAGCGCCATCGCGCCGTAACCGCCCTGGGCCGCACCGACCACCGCGTGGCCACCGGGAGCCAGGCCCCGGTTGGCCGCCAGCCAGTCCGGCAGCTCGGCCGACAGGAAGGTGTCCCACTGCTTGCTGCCGTCACGCTCCCAGTTGGTGTACATGCTGTAGGCCCCACCGGCGGGAGCCACCACCGAGACGCCCTTGCCGGCCAGCGTGCTCATCGCGTTGCCCGCAGTCACCCAGTTGCTCAGGTCGGGGTGGGCGTCGAACGCGTCGAGCAGGTAGACGGCATGCGGACCCTGGTTGAGGAACGCCACCGGGATGTCGCGGCCCATCGATGCCGACGGCACCATCAGGTTCTCGAACTGCGCAGCCTGCGCGCCGGTGGCGACCATCGCGCCGCCGCCCCACAGTCCCAGTGTCAGCGCGGCCACGCACAGCGTCCGCATCAACTTCGACAGTCCGCTCATGCCCACCTCGTTCGTCGGAAGAGATTTCCGGGGACCTGCTTCTTGGAGACTTGCCGCTGCTGCGCGCCCCGATTCACCCCCGGTAGTCAACCACACGCCGGCAGCGGGCCGGGACGGAAACGACCGACGGCGGCGACCCGGAGGTCACCGCCGTCGGCGTTGCGTTTGCGCGTGTGGCTACTCGCCCGAGCTGCTGCTGGCGCCGCCACCCGGGGTCGCGCCCAGGTGGGCCTGCAGGTCCGGCTTCATGGCCTGCAGCTGCTGGCCCCAGTACTCCCAGGAGTGCGTTCCGTACTCCGGGAAGTTGAAGACCGCGTTGCTGCCGCCGGCAGCGGTGTAGAGCTCCTGGAACTTCTTGTTCGCGCCGATCATGAAGTTCTGCTCCAGGAACACGGCCGGGATGTTGTCGCCGCCGAGCTCGTTGGCCTTGCCGTTGCCGCAGAAGACCCACAGGCGGGTGTTGTTGGCGACCAGCTTGTCCACGTTGACCGTCGGGTCGTTGCGCAGCCACGCCGGGTCGCTGTCTTCGCCCCACATGTCGTTCTTCTTGTAGCCGCCGGCGTCGCCCATCGACAGGCCGATCCAGCCCTTACCGGTGGACGGGTTCAGGTAACCCGACAGCGAACCGGCGTAGGTGAACTGGTTCGGGTGGTAGATCGCCAGCGTCATGGCCGACGAACCGGCCATCGACAGACCCACGGCCGCGTTGCTGCTCTGGCTCACGCCGTACTCCGAGGCCAGGTAGGCCGGCAGCTCACTGGTCAGGAAGGTCTCCCACTTGTAGGTGGAGCAGCCCGCCTTGCCGCAAGCCGGCTTGTACCAGTCGCTGTAGAAGCTGGACTGGCCACCGACCGGCATGATCACCGAGATGCCCGAGTTCAGGTACCACTCGAACGCCGGGGTGTTGATGTCCCAGCCGTTGAAGTCGTCCTGGGCGCGCATGCCGTCGAGCAGGTACAGACCGGGCGAACCCTGGCCGCCGCTCTGGAACTGCACCTTGATGTCGCGGCCCATACCCGCGGACGGCACCTGCAGGTACTCGACCGGCAGACCCGGCCGCGAGAAGGCCTCCGCCTCGGGCGTACCACCCACGAAACCGACCAGGCCCGCGAGCACGGTCGCGCCGGCGGCAGCAACCAACAACCTGTCAAGCAACTTCATCCTTGGCATCCTCATTCGTATCGTCGCCGTGTCCGGCCTCAATAGTCTTGAAATAACGTGGCCCGATTCGGGCCCGATCTGCCCGCGCGAACGCGACAGTGCGGGTGTAGTCAACCACAGATGCTCGCCACCAAACCCGTTCGGGCTGGGCCAGCCGGCCGGGGAGACGGCCTGACAAGGCATTTTGCGCGGGCATGACGTCGGTCACATTTTCGCCCCGCGCGGACTCCCACGGCGTCAGGGAAGCTCGGGCGGCATCCCGGTGTAGGGCGGGCGGGTCGGCTCAGGCACGGCCAGCCCGCAGCGGATCAGTTCGTCGCGCGGCACCCGCTCGATCCGGTAGCGGGTGTAGCTCGCCGAATGCAGCACGTTGGACAGGAACCGGCGCGGGCCCATCGGGGCGCGCACCGAACCCAACACCGCCGCGGTGTCGGGGCAGCGCAGCGCCGCCTCGGCCTGGGCGATCCAATCCTGGTCCAGATAGCCGGGGATGACCGGGTACCACTTGACCCACGGGCCGTCGGCCACCACGAAGTCGCGGAACAGGTCCTTGTCGTGGCCGATCCGGCCGTGCTCCAGTCGTCCGGTGTGCGCCGCGATGGGGTTGGCCAACCCGATCTGGTCCAGCAGCCGAACGTTCAGGCCGGTGTTCATGCCCAGCATGCCCAGGTTGGTGAAGAACACGGTGTGCGGTCCACTGTCGCCCCGCGCCGGGTCTTCTGCGACGCCGACGCCCGGGGGCGGCGGCAGGATGACCGGGACGACGTCCCACTGGTCGTAATTGCCCGACGGCAGCAGCAGCGCGCCGTCCGGGGTGGCCGCGATGGTGGTCAGCACCGCACGCATCCGCGGATAGCCCAGATAGTCCGCGGCGGTCAGCGGGTGCGCGTTACCGACCGCCTGCGAATAGAACCGACGCTCGTCGACGATCCCGGAGTAGGTGACCCGGGTGCCGTCATAGCCCATGCCGGGCGAGTTGGCCGCCCACAGCGCCCAGCCGGCCACCGCCACCCAGATGACGGCGGCCGCACCGCTGAGCAGCACGCCCGCCTCGCGTCGGTAACGCACACCGTCGGGCAACAGCACCGGGATGACGGCCACCGGCGCCAGCATGGCGAACAGCGGCGCCAGCAGCACCCGGCCGTGCATGAAGTCACCGCCCTGGCGCACCCAGTAGGCCCCCTGCAGGAAACCGCTGAACACGAAGAACAGCGCCACCGCCGCCGGGCTGCGCACCAGCCGGGCCCAGCCGCCGACGCCCCGAGGCACCGGATTGCGGGTCCGGTGACGCACCGCGGCGCCCACCCACAGCACCCCGCCCAATGCCACCAGCAGCACCGCCGGCACCCACAGGGCGTAGGGGCCGTTGAAGTTGCGCAGGTAGATCATGCCCTGCGACCACTTGTCGCCGGCGGCGTCCTTGGCCAGCGCGGTACCCGGCACCAGCAGTGCGTAGTAGCCCATCCGGAAGATCTGGTAGGCCACCGGCAGCGCACCGCCGGCCACCAGGATCAGGGTGCGGGCCCGCCAGTTCTTCGGCGCCGCGATCAGCTGCATCACCAGCGCGCCGCCGCCGATCAGCGCCAGCTCGGGCCGGACCAGCACGCTGGCGCCGGCCACAAACGCCAGACACCCGGCGAACCAGGGCCCGCGAGCCCGCGACCTGGGCATCCGCAGTGCCTGCGCCCAGCAGACCAGCATCCACCACAACAGGCCCAGATAGGCCAGCACCAGACCGGCCTCCAGACCGGAGGTGGCGAAGTCCCGTGCCGGCGGCAGCGCGATGTAGACCAGCGCGCCGGCCGGCAGCAGCAGCGCACGGCGGCCCTGCAGTCCGGGCGCGTACAGCCGGGTCGTGCCCAGCATCAGCAGCGCCACCCCGGCCAGGCTGAGCACCAGCGCGAACACCAGGGCTACATATTCCAGGCGCATCGGGCCGGCCAGCCAGCTGCCGACGTACATCAGATACGTCCAGGCGGTGGAGGTGTTGGCCTCCACCCGTTCACCGGCGTTGAACACCGGCCCGTTGCCGGCCAGCATGTTGCGCACGGTGCGCAGCACGATCAGCCCGTCGTCGGAGATCCAGCGTCGTCGCCACGCGCCGATGCCGAACATCATCAGCACCACCGCCACGCCGGCCCACGAGCTCAGCCGCACCGACGGGCTGTAGGAGACCGCGGGCCAGCCCAGCGGCCGGACCCGACGGTCCGGTACTCCGCTGTGCGCCCTAGCCGAAGGCGACGGCCGCACCGATGGTTCCGATCCAGGCCAGCGCGGACAGTTGCAGCACCTTGTCGTGGCGAAGGATGTCTTCGGCTTCGCCGGCGTTGCCGCCGTCGACGTCGACCGCGAAACGCAGGATCCCGACGAGAATCGGAATGATCGAGACCGCGTACCAGGAGCCGGAGCCGTTGTCGCGCTCGAACGCGTACAGCGAGTAGCAGACCACCGCGGCGGTGGCCGCCAGCGTCCAGACGAAGCGCAGGTAGGTGCTGGTGTAGTTCTCCAGCGACTTGCGGATCTTGGCACCGGTGCGTTCGGCCAGCTGCTTCTCGGCGTAGCGCTTGCCGGCCACCATGAACAGTGACCCGAACGCCATCACCAGCAGGAACCACTGCGACAGATAGATGTCGGCGGCCACACCGCCGGCGATCGCGCGCAGCAGATACGCCGAGGAGACGACGCAGATGTCCAGCACCGCTTGGTGTTTGAGGCCGAAGCAGTACGCCAGCTGCATGACGAGGTAGACCCCGATCACCAGCGCCAGGTTCGGGGACTGCCACCAGGAGATGCCCAGCGCCACCGCCGCCAGGACCGCGGCCAGGACGTAGGCCAGCGTCGCCGGCACCACCCCGGCGGCGATCGGCCGGAACCGCTTGGTGGGATGCGCCCGGTCGGCTTCGACGTCGCGGGCGTCGTTGACCAGGTAGATCGACGACGCCGCCAGGCTGAACACCACGAACGCGATCAGCACCTTCTTGCCGACGTCGGCGTAGTCGAAGTGCACGTCACCGCCGAGTGCGGCCAGCGGTGCGGCCAGCACCAGGACGTTCTTCACCCACTGGCGGGGCCGCATCGCCTTGACGATCCCGGCGGCCAGGTTCGCCGGCGGGCCGGGCTGCTTCTCAGTCATCTGACGCTCCGTCCAGTCCGGCCACTCGGCTCGTCAGGGCGGCGACGCTCGCGCCGACCGCGACGCCGGCGGCCACGTCACTGGGGTAATGCACCCCGAGCACCAACCGCGACAACGCCATCGGCGGCACCAGCAGTGCCGGCAGCAGTCCCCCGGGCAGCCCGAGTGCGCGCCCCAGCAGGATCGCCGCGGCCGTGGTGGAGGTGGCGTGCGCCGACGGGAAGCTCAGCCGACTCGGGGTGGCGACGTTGACCGCGATCGCCGGATGATGCGGCCGCTGCCGTTTGACGACGCGCTTGATGACGACCGCGGCGGCGTGCGCGGCGAATGCCCCGGCACCGGCGGCCAGCCAGGCCCGGCGCCGCTGCGGCTGGGCCAGCGCCCCGGCCGCCGCGAGCCCCAGCCAACCCAGGCTGTGCTCGCCGAAGTGCGACATGGCGCGCGCGGTGGTCAGCACGCCGGTGCGGCCGGTCAGCGCGGACTGCACACCGACCAGCACCGCGTCCTCGCCGTGCGGCGGACCCACCACCGGCTCAGTCATCGTGGCCCAATAACACGGTCTCCCACTGCTGCTTGCTCGACAGCGTCGGCAGCGCCTTGCGGTAGGTGCGGCGCAGCTCGTCGAAACGGCGAGCCAATTCGTATTGACGTCGCAGGGATTCGCGCAGCAGCGAGAACATCTTCTCCCGGTCACGCTGCCGGTAGACCACCCCGCGGCCGTCGGCGGTGGTGACGGTGACGCCGTCCTGGGTGCACAGCAGGAACCACCGGGCGTCCTGGGTGGGAACGTTGAGCTGCGGGCGCTGATGATGCTGCGGCGCAGTGGCTTTGAGGTTGTGGGCGATGCCGCGGGCCAGCCGGTAGCCGATGGTCAGCGGTTGCACCGGCGGGCGCATCGCTCTGCCGCGTCGCGACGGTTTCGGCAGCTCGCTGGCGGCCGGCAGCACCACGGCGTCCGGGTAGGTCTTGCGCAGCGCGTGGATGTCCGGCAGCGCCGACTCCAGGATCGAGAAGATGTGCTCCGGGCCGGCCATGAAGTCGTCCAGCGCCTTGTTCTGCACCGCCACCGTCGAATACTCAAGGCAGGCAAGGTGTTTCAGGGTGGCCTTGAGGTGGCTGCGGATCAGGCCGGTGATGTTGCCGTCCCAGTGCAGCGCCGCCACGATCAACCGGTTGCGCAGGTGGAAGTAGGCCTGCCAGTCGATCGCGTCGTCCTTGTCGCTCCAGGCCATGTGCCAGATCGCCGCCCCGGGCAGGGTGACGGTCGGGTAGCCGTGCTCGCCGGCCCGGATCCCGTACTCGGCGTCGTCCCACTTGATGAACGACGGGATCGGCTGGCCGATCTCCTCGGCGACCGCGCGCGGGATCATGCACATCCACCAGCCGTTGAAGTCGACGTCGATGCGCCGGTGCAGATCCGGGCTCTCGGCCAGCGGGTCGGTGGCGAAGTTGTGGTCGTACTCGGTGTGCGGGGCGTTGGTCCACATGAACACCCCGGGGTCGACGATCTCGCCCATGATGTGCAGGTGCGACGGCTCCTGCAGGTTCAGCATGTGACCGCCGATCAGCGTCGGCGTCTTGGCGAACCGGTTCAGGGCGAGTGCCCGCAGGATCGAGTCGGGCTCGATGCGGATGTCGTCATCCATGAACAGGATCTGTTCGCAGCCGGTGTTTTTCAGCGCCTCGTACATCACCCGGCTGTATCCGCCGGAGCCGCCGAGGTTGGGCTGGTTGTGGATCGAGAGCCGGTCGCCCAGTGCGGCGGCGGCCCCGGCGAAGTCCGGGTGGTCGCACACCTTGCGGGTGCCCTGGTCCGGGACGATCACCGCGCTGATCACCGCGTCCACATCGGCGTCGGAGGTCAGTGCTTTCAGAGCGTTGACGCAGTCGTCGGGCCGGTTGAAGGTCGGGATGCCCACGGCGATGTCGGCGCGCCCGGGCGCCTGCACCGGGGCATACCAGCCGCCGTGCGCCAGCGTGACCGCCGAGTCTGTGGTGATGTCGAACCAGATCCACCCACCGTCCTCGAACGGCTGCAGGCCGACCTCGAACTCGACTACCGTGGGTTTCTTGGACCCGTCAAAAGACTTGCCATCCACCGCGATCCGCGCACCGGTGGCCTTGGAGCGGTAGACGTCAACCCGGCCGGTCCCGGTCAGTTCCAGGTGCAGCACCACCGACTCGAGTGTCGACCAGCGCCGCCAGTAAGAGGCCGGGAAGGCGTTGAAGTACGTCGCGAACGACACCTCGGACTCTTCGCCGATCTCCAGGCTGGTGCGCGACAGCGGGTGCGCCCGGCGGCTGTTGGTGTCGGACTCTTCGATGTAGAGCTTGCGGACGTCCAGCGGCTCACCGTGGCGCGGCAGGATGATCCGCGAAAGCCGGCTCACCGCAATGGAACCCTCGTTCATGCCTTACTCTCTCCCAGCGGCACCCCGTCGGCCAGATGCGGCGCCAGGGTGTTGTCGTACATGTTCAGCGCACTGGCGATCGCCATGTGCATGTCCAGATATTGGTAGGTGCCCAGCCGGCCGCCGAAGAGCACCTTGGCCGACTCGGTCTCGGACTTGGCGCGGGCCCGGTAGGAGGCCAGCAGCTCCCGGTCGGACTCGGTGTTGATCGGATAGTAGGGCTCGTCGGAGTCGTCGGCGAAGCGTGAGAACTCCCGCATGATCACCGTCTTGTCGGCCGGGTACTCGCGTTCGGGGTGGAAGTGCCGGAACTCGTGGATGCGGGTGTAGGGCACGTCGGCGTCGTTGTAGTTCATCACCGGGGTGCCTTGAAAATCCCCGCAGTCGTCCAAGACCTCCAGCTCGAAGTCCAGGGTGCGCCAGCCCAGCCGGCCGTCGGCGTAGTCGAAGTAGCGGTCCAGCGGGCCGGTGTACACAACCGGAGCCTCCGGGCTCGCCGCGCGCAGCTCGTCGCGGACGTCGAACCAGTCGGTGTCCAGGCGCACCTCGATGCCCTCGTGCGCCGCCATGTTCTCCAGCCACGCGGTGTAGCCGTTGACCGGCAGCCCCTCGTAGGTGTCGCTGAAGTACCGGTTGTCGAAGTTGTAGCGCACCGGCAGCCGGGCGATGTTGGCCGCGGGCAGCTGCTTGGGGTCGGTCTGCCACTGCTTGGCGGTGTAGTCCTTGACGAACGCCTCATACAGCGGGCGCCCGATCAGGCTGATGGCCTTCTCTTCCAGGTTCGCCGCCTCGGCGGTCTCGATCTCGGCCGCCTGCTCCTTGATCAGCGCGCGGGCCTCATCGGGGGTGAAGTAGCGGCCGAAGAACTGCGAGACCAGGCCCAGGCCCATCGGGAACTGGTAGGCCTGGCCGTCGTGCATGGCGAAGACCCGGTGCTGGTAGCCGGTGAAGTCGGTGAACTGCCGCACGTAGTCCCAGACCCGCTTATTAGAGGTATGGAACAGGTGCGCGCCGTACTTGTGGACCTCGATCCCGGTCTGCGGCTCGGCCTCGGAGTAGGCGTTGCCGCCGATGTGCGGGCGCTTTTCGACGACGAGGACGCGCTTGCCGAGCTGCGTGGCTGCGCGCTCGGCAATGGTCAGGCCGAAGAATCCAGAGCCGACAACATAGAGGTCAAAACGAGAAGTCATCGGCGCCTAGGGTATCGGACCAGCGCCGAGGAGCATCGTCGGCGCCCCGCAGCACGGTCGGCTCACCCCCAGCCCCTGTCAGGAAAAGCTTTAATCGCGGTTTCCTCACGATTCAATCTCGTCACTCTATTCACACCAGTCACACGCGTACCGTCGTCCTTGTAAGTCCAATGCAAGTGCAGTAAGCGCCTGACGGCCCCGGACAACCGGGGTACGACGGCAAAACACATTGAGGAGACTTCCGTGCCGAACCGACGTCGACGCAGGCTCTCGACCACCATGAGCGCAGTCGCCGCCCTGGCAGTCGCAAGTCCGTTTGCTGTGATCGCCGTATCCGAGCTGGCCGCCCGCAACAGCGCGCCGCAACACCAAGACTTCGTCGCCGCCGCTTCGGTGGCCGACCTGCCCGGCGAGCTGATCTCGGCTCTCTCGCAGGGGTTGTCCCAGTTCGGGGTGAACCTGCCGCCGGTGCCGGGCTTCGGCGGCTCCAGCTCGATGCCGCTGACCTCGCCGGGCACCTACCCCGGCCTGGGCGACCCGTCGCTGGCCACCCCGGGCACCTACCCCGGCCTGGCCTCTCCGGGTCTGACCTCTCCGGGTCTGACCTCGCCCGGCCTGACCTCGCCCGGCCTGACCTCGCCCGGTCTGACCTCGCCCGGTCTGACCTCGCCCGGCCTGACCACGCCGGGTCTGGCGGACCCGTCTTTGTCCACCCCACCGTTGGGTACGCCCGGGGTGTCGACGACGTCGGGCCTGACCACGCCCGGACTCACGACGCCGTCGCTGACCAACCCGGGCCTGACCAGCCCCGGCCTCACCAACCCGGGATTGACCAGCCCCTTGACCAGCCCCGGTCTGACCAGTCCCGGTCTGACCAGCCCGGACACCGGACTGCTGGGTGGTGCCGGCGACCTGCCGCTCACCTCTCCGGTGGGACTGGACCCGGGCCTGGACGGCACCTACCCGATCCTCGGTGACCCCTCGCTGGGTATGCCGGAGAGCAGCGGCAGCGGTGGGCTCGTCAGCGACCTGATGAGCGCCGCCAACCAGCTGGGCGCCGGACAGGCCATCGACCTGCTCAAGGGTGTGGTGATCCCGTCCATCGCGCAGGCCGCACAGGGTGCGGCGCCGGCCGCCGCGGCCGTGCCCGCACCGCCGCTGCCGTAACCCAGAGGAGCCTGTTTCCAAACGGCACCGCAGAGTCAGTCCGCATCAGGCGGGCAGCGTGGGACTCTGCGGTGCCGTTGACCCCTTGCGTCCCTTTAGTTGCGTGTCGCATCACTGGCATCTCTTGACACATACGTAACATCAGCACGTGCCAACCCGTCGCCCCCCACCGACGATCAAGCTGACCGCCACCGTCGCGACCGTGCTGATCCTGCCGTGGGCGCTGGGCTACGGATCAGGGCCCAAACCCGAACCGGCGACCCCGAGCGCGGCCGCCACCAAACTCAGTCAGCAGCCGCTGGACCTCGAACCCGGCGTCACCGTCCGCGAGATCACCCAGGACGAACCGTTCAGCATGGTCGCACTCACCGGCGCCGACCTGCGCGGCACCTCGGCACGGATTCGCGCCAAACAGGACGACGGGTCGTGGGGGCCCTGGTACTCCACCGCGCACGAGGTCAAGCAGGAACCCCAAGCCGCCGGCGACGCGGTCGACGCGCCCGCCCCCGGGCCGGATGGGACCGAGCCGGTGTTCGTCGGACGGACCACCGCGGTGCAGATCGCGGTCACCACCAAGGACAGAGACGGCAAAGGCAAGGCCCCCCAGTCCCCGAAGTCCCCGAAGTCCGGGAAGGCGGAGAAGGCCGAAAAGGCCCAACAGTCCCAGACCAAACCCGACCTCGGCTACGTCCCGGCCACCGCCGCGCAGCCGTTCGCCCAAAACGTCTCCGCGGTGCTGATCACCCCGCCCAAAGCCCCGGTCGACGCCCATTGGACCCTGCCGCGCGCGGTGCTGGGCCCGGGGCAGCCGCCCAACATCATTCCGCGCAGCCACTGGGGCGCAGGCACCGCATTCCGGTGCGGCAAGCCGGTGGAGAGCGGCGCCGTGCACGCCGCGGTGGTGCATCACACCGCCGGCTCCAACAACTACGCGCCGGAGGATTCGGCGGACATCATCCGGGCCATCTACGCGTATCACACCCGGACTCTGGGCTGGTGCGACATCGGCTACAACGCACTGGTGGACAAGTACGGCCAGGTGTTCGAGGGCAGGGCCGGCGGCGTGACCAAGGGCATCATGGGCAGCCACGCCGGCGGCTTCAACAGCAACACCTGGGGGGTGTCGATGATCGGCACCTTCGAAGACGCCCCACCCCCGGCGATCCAACTCGAGACCGTCGGCCGGCTGCTGGGCTGGCGGCTGGGGCTTGATCACACCGACCCGCGCGGCACGGCGCAGTTGGTGTCCGCCGGCGGTTCCTTCACCCCCTTCGCCCGCGGCGCCGAGCTGACGCTGCCGGCGATCATCGGCCACCGCGACGTCGACGAGACCGAATGCCCCGGCGGCCAGGGCTACGCCTCGCTCAACGAGATCCGGGAGATCGCCGCCCGGTTCGGCGACCCGCCCGGGCCCGAGGACCTCGCTCGGATCATGGAAGGCGGCGCCATCCACACCCGTTGGATGGAGATGGGCGGCATGGACAGCCCGCTCGGCGCGCCCACCACGATGGAGGCCATCGGCGAGGGCGGCACCAAGTACGCGAACTTCGAGCACGGCGCGGTGTACTGGTCGCCGGAGACCGGCGCCCAACCCGTCACCGGAGCGATCTACGACGCCTGGGCGTCACTGGGTTACGAGCGCGGCGTGCTGGGACTGCCCACCAGTGCCGAGCTGAACGAACCGGAGTGGGCCGGCCAGAACTTCCAGCACGGCACGCTGAACTACAACCGGGCCACCGCCACCGTCACCCGGGTGGTCGACGGCAACGCCGAAGTGCTGCCGCCGCCCCCGCCGGAGGGCCCGCCGGTGCAGTTGGAGCGCTTCACCCGGGTAGTCGACCCGTTCGGAGTGGGCTAGCCACCTCGGTTGAGGAAGAGGCGCTCCAGCACCCGCGCCAGACCGTCGTCGGTGTTGGGCGCGGTGATCTCGTCGGCGGCGGCCAGCACCTGCGGGTGAGCATTGCCCATCGCCACACCGTGCCCGGCCCGCCGCAGCATCGGCAGGTCGTTGGGCATGTCGCCGAACGCCACCACGTCGCCGGCGCCGATGCCCCAGGGCGTGATCAATTCCTCGATGCCGGTGGCCTTGGTGATACCCGCCGGAACCACCTCGATCAGGCCGTTGTTGGTGGAATAGGTGAGCTCGGCGGCGTCGCCGATGTGGGCGGTCAACTCCGCGGCCATGTCGGCGCTGGCCGCACCCGCCTTGCGGATCAGCAGTTTGATCGCCGGCTCCGACAGCAGATCGGCCACCGACACCTCGGTGTTGTCCGGGTTGAGCCAGGCGTGTTCGTAGCCCGGTGAGCTGACGAACTGCGGGGTCGCCGCGTCGTGGGCCCGCTCGCCGATCCGTTCCACCGCCAGGCCCGCTCCCGGCATCACGCGGCCGACCACCTCGGCCAGCTTCATCAGCTGGTCGGCCGACAGTGTGCGCGCCGAGATCACCCGGTCGGTGTCGGGGTCATAGAGCACCGCCCCGTTGGCGCACACCGCCATCGGGGCGAAGCCCAGGGCGTCGACCACCGGGGCAATCCAGCGCGGCGGGCGCCCGGTGGCCAAAATGAACCGGGAGCCGGAATCAACGGCCGCAGCCACCGCCGCCCGGGTCCGCGCGGTGATGGTCTCGGTGTCGTCGAGCAGGGTGCCGTCGACGTCGCTAGCGATCACCGCCGGCGATGCGACGCCGCCCATCAGCGCTTGCCCCGCTTCAGCCGTTTGCGGTCCCGTTCGGCCAGTTCGGCCTCGCGCATCCGCAGCGCCTCGGCCATCGTGGGTGCGCTGCCGCCCAGGCGCCGCGGCACCCAGTACGCGCCGGACGGGTGCGGGTACTGCAGCTGCGCCTGCTCCAGCATGGCGACCATGGTGTCGCGCAGCTCGGCGGTGGTGGCCTCGATGTCGCCGGACGGGGTTATCGGCGTGCCGATCTTGGCGAGCACCGGAATGTGGTTGCGCCACAGGTGCTTCGGATGATCTTTGGTCCACACCCGGTGGATGCCCCAGACGATGACGGGAATGATCGGCACCCCGGCGGCGGCGGCCATCCGCACCGCACCGGTCTTGAACTCGCGCAACTCGAAGCTGCGGCTGATGGTGGCCTCCGGGTGCAGGCCGACCAGCTCCCCGTCGCGCAGCTTGCGCACCGCCACGTCGTAGGCGCCGGACCCGGCGGAGCGGTCCACCGGGATCAGCTTGACGTGCCTGATGACGTAGCTGACCACCGGCACCCGGGTCATCTCGGCCTTGATCATGAACCGCAGCCGGCGTCCCCGCCGCAAAGCAGCGATGGAGCCGGGGTACCAGTCCAGGTAGCTGGTGTGGTTCAGCGCCAGCACCGCGCCGCCGTGTTCGGGAATGTTCTCCAGGCCCTCGATGGTCAGGTGCGGCCCGTTGGCGTTCACCACCCGCGGCACCACGATCTCCAGCATGCGGAAGAAGGGTTCGGCCATGCCAGCGCTACTCCGAGGCGTGACGGCGGGCGGCCCGCGCCTCCGCCTTGCGTGCGGCCTCGGCGGCGTCGAGCTCGAGTGCCTCCGCCGGTGTCGGCGCGCCCCCGCCGAGCCGGTGGGGCACCCAGAACTCCCCGGCCGGGTGCTCGGGATAGGCGTCCTGCGTCTGCTCGAGCAGATGCTGCATCCGGGTCTGCAGCAGCGCACGCAGATCCTCGACCGGCAGCGTCGGCGGAATCGGCTCGCCAATGGTCACCGAGATCGGGATCTTGCTGCGGCCCAGCCGCCTGGGGTGGTCCTTGGTCCAGAGTCGCTGGGCGCCCCACACGATGTGCGGAATGATCGGCACCTGCGCGTCGATGGCCATCCGGGCCGCACCGCTCTTGAACTCCCGCAGCTCGAAACTGCGGCTGATGGTGGCCTCCGGGTAGACGCCGACCAACTCGCCGGCCTTGAGGTACTCCACGGCGGAGGTGTAGGCGTCGCCGCCCTGCCCGCGGTCCACCGCGATGTGCTTGCAGCCGCGCATGACCGGGCCGGTGAACTTGTTGTCGAACGTCTCCTGCTTGACCAGGAAGCGCACCCGGCGACGCGGCTTGCCCAGGTAACTGGCCATCCCGGCGAACGTGAAGTCGAGGTAGCCGGTGTGGTTGATCGCGATCACCGCACCGCCGGTGGCGGGCACGTTCTCGGCGCCGACGACGGTGATCTTGAGCCCCTCGAAGCGCCAAAGCGTGCGGGCAGCCGTCGCGACACTTCCGTACCAGAGCTCCACAGGGGTCCAGCCTAGGCGATCCGCCCGGCTCTACCGCCGTTAAGCTCGGAGGGAATCTCTTCAGGCGAGGCGGGAGTGGGAACTAGTGCAGGTCACCAGCGTCGGGCACGCCGGCTTCCGGATCGAGACCCCGGCGGGCAGCATCCTCTGCGACCCCTGGGTGAACCCCGCCTACTTCGCGTCGTGGTTCCCGTTCCCGGACAACTCCGAGCTGGACTGGGATGCCCTCGGCGACTGCGACTACCTGTATATCTCGCACCTGCACCACGACCACTTCGACCCGCGGCACCTGAGCAAGCACGTCAACAAGGACGCGGTGGTGTTGCTGCCGGACTTCCCGGTGCCCGACCTGCGCGGTGAGCTGGAGAAGCTGGGCTTCCACCGGTTCTTCGAGACAGAAGACTCGGTGCGGCACACGGTGAGCGGCCCCAAGGGCGAGCTGGACGTGATGATCATCGCGCTGCGCGCCCCGGCCGACGGCCCGATCGGCGACTCGGGGCTGGTGGTGCACGACGGCACGACGACCGTGTTCAACATGAACGACTGCCGGCCGATCGACCTGGACGTACTCGGTGCGTTCGATGCGATCGACGTGCACCTGCTGCAGTACTCCGGGGCGATCTGGTACCCGATGGTCTACGACATGCCGGCCCGCGCCAAGGAGGCGTTCGGCACCCAGAAGCGGCAGCGGCAGATGGACCGGGCCCGCCAGTACATCGACCATGTCGGCGCGACCTGGGTGGTGCCCTCGGCCGGCCCGCCGTGCTTCTTGGATCCCGAGCTGCGTGACCTCAACGATGATCATGGCGACCCGGCCAACATCTTCCCCGACGAGATGGTGTTCCTAGATCAGATGCGCCAGGGCGGCCACGACCGCGGGCTGCTGATGATCCCCGGCACCACCGCGAGTTTCACCGGCGCGCAATTGGATTCGCTGACCCACCCGATCCCCGAGGCCGACGTCGAGGCGATCTTCACCTCCGGCAAGGCGGACTACATCGCCGCCTATGCCGATCGGATGGCCCCGGTGCTGGCCGCCGAGAAGGCGTCCTGGGCGCCGGCGGCGGGCCCGGCCATGCTGGAGCCGCTGCGCGCGCTGTTCGAGCCGATCATGGGCAAGAGCAACGAGATCTGCGACGGCATCGGCTATCCGGTGGAGCTGGTGCTCGACGGTCCCGAGCACACCGAGACAGTGGTGCTGGACTTCCCCGAACGCATAGTGCGCGAACCTGTTGCGGGCGAGAAGTTCCGCTACGGCTTCGGAATACCGCCGGAGCTGGTGCGGACCGTGCTGCGCGACAACGAACCGGACTGGGTCAACACCATCTTCCTGTCCACCCGGTTCCGGGCCTGGCGGGTCGGCGGCTACAACGAGTACCTCTACACGTTCTTCAAGTGCCTGACCGAGGACCGGATCGTCTACGCCGACGGCTGGTTCGGTGAGAGCCACGACGACTCGGCGATGATCGAGTTGGGTGACTGGCAGATTCAGCGTCGCTGCCCACACATGAAGGCCGACCTGTCGAAGTTCGGGGTGATCGAGGGCGAGACCCTGACCTGCAACCAGCACGGCTGGCAGTGGGACCTCAAGACCGGCCGCTGCCTGACCGCCAAGGGCCACGAGTTGCGCTGCGAGAAACTGTGACCGGCTCCTACGACGACGGCCTGGTGGTGTTGGACGCCCAGGCGATCACGTTGCGCCGCTACCACTTTCCCTCCGGTACGGCCAAGGTGATCCCGCTGTCTGCGGTGGTCGGCTACCGCGCCGAACCGCTGGGGGTGGTTCACCGGTTTCGGATCTGGGGTAGCTCGGATCTGCGGCGCTGGCTGCCACTGGACATCGGGCGGCCGATGCGCAGCACGCTGGTCACCCTGGATCTCGCGGGCTCCCCGTGGCCGCAGCCGGCCTTCACCCCGGCCGAACCGGAGAAGTTCTGTGAACTGCTCGACGAGCTGCTGGCCGGTAGGGTGTGACCATGTTCGTCGATCGGGCAGGACTGCGTTACGGCGCTCGTGAGTCGAGTGCCGCCGGCGAGCACGCCCAGACCGGTGGACAACACCTTGCGGGGTCCTCGCCGGTGGAGGGGATGTTCGGGGATTTCCCGGAGGCCGCCGGCCTGCATGAGGTGGTCGGTGCGGCCCACGACCATCACACCACAGCACTGGACACTCACCAGCGGATCCTCAATGGCGTTGCCCACCATGCGAACTACGCCGAGCAGCAGTTCGGCGCGATGGACGAACGCAACGCCCAGGCGTTGCGCGACGTGCGGTGCACCTAGAGTCGATCAGCATTGCCCTGCTGGCCGCCGAGGCCGGCGGTGACCCGTGGGTGATCAATGCGGCCCTGCAGCACGGCCGTCCGGGCCAGATCGACAACCTGGCCCAGGCGTTCCACAACGCCGGCAAGTCCGCCTCCGACGCCGACACCACCTTCGAGCAGGCCCGCAAGCGCTTTGAGGGCGCCTGGAACCGCGAGACCGGCGACCATCCGATCAACGACGCCGCCCAGGTGCAGCTGGTCACCGGCTCACTCGGCGTGCAGGCCGCCCAGCTGCCGAAGATCGCCGCCGACCTGGAAAGCATTGCCGCGGCCCTGGCCGAGGCGCAGAAGGCGTCGGCGGCGTGCATCTTTGAACTCGAGACCGTCCTGGAGGACATCGACAAACACCTGACGCACTGGCTCCAGTTGGACCGGGACCCGACACTGACCGATGAGCAACGCCGGGACGTCCACAACAACATCCACGAGCTGCAACAGGCGGCGATCGACGACACCAAGGAGACCCTGCGCCGCGTCAAGGCCATCCGCGACGCCTACCTGACGGCGTTGCGCGCCGCCGAGGCCCGGCTGCGGGCCGAAGGCTACGACCCGGGGCTGGTCAAGAACCTCGACCAGCCGACCTCCCCGCTGGGCGATCCGCTGCTGCCGATCCCGCCGGCCGGCACCGACTCGCAGGCGGTCACGAACTGGTGGAACTCGCTGACCCCGCAGCAGCGGGCGACCTACATCGCCCAGCACTCCGAGGATCTGGGCAACCTGCGGGGTATCCCGGTCGACGTGTCCAACGAGATCAACCGCGCGGTGATGACCGACGACCTCAATCGCGTCACCGACGTCGCGCACGCGCGGGGTGTGTCCGTCGACGACGTGCTGGCCGACCCGGGCAAGTACGGCATGTCGGCTACGGCCATCCACCGCTACAACATCGCCCGCAACACCCAGGACGGCCTGTCCACCTCAGCGGATGTGAAGGACGAGCGAGGTGATCACCCGGATGTGTTCCTGTGGCGCTACCGGCCCGAGGCATTCGCCAGCGGCGACGGGGCCGCAGCGATCGCCATGGGCAATCCGGACAAGGCGGCCAACACCACCGTGCTGGTGAAGGGATTGGGTTCCGGTGTCGCTCAAGGAACCCTGTCCAACCCCGACGGCACCCGGCTGTACCACGAGGCCAACGCCGCCGACTGGGACAAGGACACCGCGGTGGTGATGTGGGTCGGTTACGACGCACCCGACTCGGTCTTCGATCCCGGCCTGTACCAACCGAACATGGCGCGCACCGGGGGGCAGGCGCTGGCGCTCGACGTCAACTCACTGGCAGCCACCCACCAGGGCGCGCCGACGCACCTGACCGTGGTGGGCCACTCCTACGGTTCCACGACGGTGGCCGACGCCGCGGCCGGCTACGGCATGCACGCCGACGACGTGGTCCTGGTCGGCAGCCCGGGGACCGACCTCGCTCACTCGGCCGCCGACTTTCACCTTCCAGAAGGCGGGCATGTCTTCGTCGGTGATTCCGCCCGCGACGAGGTGGGCTGGCTGGGGCACAACACCATTCGGACGCCGTTCGGCGGAATCGGCTTGGGTGACGACCCAGCCATGGACGACTTCGGCGCGACGCGGTTCAAGGCGGAACTCCCCGACCGCTCACTCAACCCCGTCTACGCGCACTCGCACTACTTCGACAACGGCTCGGAGTCGCTGTTCAGCATCGCCGACGTGGCCTCCGGGCACGGCGATGCCCTCGAGCACGACGGCATGCTTGCGCCGCACCGCCGGAACTCCTTCCTGCCGCCGGTCCTCGATCCCGAATCCGCCCGGGACGGCACCGTCGGCCACTACCACGGCACACCCGGCGGCTGAACATGCACGACGAACCCTATGGAGAGGACGGAACGAGTGTGGAGCTTCTGGAAATCCACTGCGGCGGCGGCGATTACCACTCTGCTGCTGGGCGGGTGTGCTGAGGTGCGCGACCCCATCACTCCCGAGCAGGCCCGTGCCGAAGTCGTCGACGCCGCCCGCGAGGTCGTCCGTGACCTGCACGCGGATGTCACCGAGGCGCTGTTCCGCTACGAATCCTGCAATGACCAGGGCGAACCGCCGTTTCGGGGCGTGGTGATGATGTCGTTCTGGATGCCGGGCGTCCCGCACGACCAGCCCGCTGATCCGCAGCGTGTCATCGCGGAGATGACCGCGCACGGCTGGAGCACCGACTCCGATTTCATCTCGCACTCGCCGACGCTGCGCAAGGGCGACGTCAACGCCATCGTCACGGTGGTGCCACCGGCTCGTCCCGGGCAGACGTTCCACAGCCACGTCGGCGTCGATCTCAACGGCCAGTGCCGCGACACCTTCGACCACCGCAAGGACCGCTCGATCCTCTCGGTCGACGTCTCCAGCGAGGTCAGCTAGCGGTCGGCCAGCACCTGATGTGCGGCGTTGTAGCCGGGGATGAACGTGATCCCCGGCCCGCCGTGACAACCCGCGCTTCCCAGATACAGTCCGGTGACCGGTAGCGGTTGCCCGACAAAGCCTTTGGCGCCGGGGCGGTTGGGGCCGATCGCATTCGGGTTCAGCAGGCCGTGGCAGTAGTCGCCGCCGGGGGCGCCGAACATGGTGGCCATATGTCGCGGAGTGAAGGTGGTGTGCCGGGTGATGCTGTTCTCGAAATTCGGTGCCAGCCTGGTGATCTTGTCGATCACCCGCTGGCCCATCTCCACCTTCATCTCGCCGTAGTTGCCGTCGCCCTCGATCGGAAACCACAGCGCGAACGCCGACGCCGCGTGCTTTCCAGCCGGGGCCAGGTCGGGATCGTGCAATGACGGGATCTGCAGCACCACAGTCGGATCGGCGGGCACGATGCCGCGGCGGGCGTCCTCCCACTGCTGTTGCACCTCCTCGGGGGTGCAGAAGATCCCCAGCGACGCCTGCAGGGCGGGATCGTTGAGCAGCTCATAGGGCGCGCTGAACCGCGGCGCCTCGTCCAGCGCGAAATGCATCTGCAGGTAGGAGCCCCGGTGGTCGGTGCGGGCGTAGCGGGCGCGGACGTCCTCGGGTATCGCGTGCGGATCGATCAGGTCGCCGATGGTGGCGTCGGGCGCGATGGCCGACACCACCACCGGCGCTGCGACGGTGTCCCCGGTTTCGGTACGCACTCCGGTCACCCGGCCGTCGGCCACCAGGATCTCGGCCACCTTGGCACGCAGCCGCAGCTCACCGCCGAGGCCGGTGAAGGTGTCGGCCAGATGCCCGGTCAGCGCGCCGATCCCGCCGCGCAGCTTCTTCATCAGGATGGTGTTCTCGTCGGGAACCCCCAGTCCGTAGGCCAGCGCCGCGGCACTGCCGGGGGTGGACGGACCGCGGTAGAGCGTGTTGACGGCCAGCACGGTGAACGACCCGCGCAGCGCCCCGTGCTTCTCCCGGTCGGGTAGGTAGCGGTCCAGCACGTCGGTGACCGAGGCGAACAACATGTCGTCGATTGCGGCACGCTCGAACTCGTTTGTGGCGCAGGCATACATCTCGTCGAGCGTCTTGGGCGGACGGCCGGCCTCGAAGCGGCCCAGCGCCCGGGTGGGGGCCTGGCTCCAGGCCAGCAGCCCGGCCATGCCGTTGACGGCCTCGGCCCCGTGCACCTCGGACAGGTGGGTGAACAGCTTCATCGGGTCGGTGTACTGGATCAGCGGGTCATCGCCGACTCCGCGCATCGCCACCGACATCACCTCGAGGTCGAGGCTGTCCAAGTCGTCCAGACCCAACTCGGCGCTGACCGCGCGCGACGTCGGGAACTGCACCGAGCCGGCTATCTCGAACCGGTAGCCGTCGAACAACTCCACCGTCGACGCCATCCCGCCGGCGTAGAGCCCGGACTCCAAGCACAGGGTGCGAAGTCCCCCGCGCTGCAGGATGAGCGCCGCCGCAAGCCCGTTGTGCCCGGCACCTATGACGATCGCGTCGTAATCGGCCATCACACCCACCCTTCTCGACTTTGGCAGGCTGACACGGGCCGATGAGTTTTGTCAATAATGTCGAAACTAGAGGTTCTGCAGCGAATCCAGCGCGGTGCGGCACATCCGGGCCAACTCGGCCAGCGAACGCTCCTCGCCCAGCATCCAGACCTCCATCGCGGCGAACACTGCCGCGCCGACGCACCGGGCGGCCACAGCGACCCGTAACGGGTCGCCCACCGTCGTAGCCCGCAGCCGCTCGGCCACCGCGTCGGCGAAATCGGCTTCCACCTGACGGATGTGGCGCACGATGCGCTCCGGGTCGAGCTCCTCGGCGCGCAACGCGGCGATCCGGGTCACCGCCTCAACGTCGTAGGGAAACGCGAAGATCGCCGCCTGCACGGACTCCACTACCGGCTCGCCCTGCGGCCGGGCGGCCAGCGCGGCGCGGAACCACTGCAGGCCCGCGTCGTAGTCGGCGAACAGCAGGTCGTGCTTGGAGGTGAAGTGCCGGTAGAAGGTGCGCAGCGAGACCCCGGCGTCGGCGGCGATCTGCTCGGCGGAGGTGTCCTCGACGCCCTGGGCCAGAAACCGCACCAGCGCCGCCTGGCGAAGCGCCTCGCGGGTGCGCTCGCTGCGAGCGGTCTGCGGCGGCCGGGCCATGCCGGTAAAGGTACCGCAGCGACCAGATCACCCGTAACGACAATATTGACAAAACATCGGCGCTCTGATGAGACTGGGGAATGATCTCGCTCATCGTGCATGCAGTGCTGGGTGCGGCGGTCGTCTACTGGATCGTCGCGGCCAATCGGACCGTCTTCGCCAAACCGGCTCAGGGCCCGATGTTTTCACCACTCGAGTACGTCTACTACGCGATCGGCATCGCCTCGATCGGGCTGGGCTGGTACTTCAACATCCGCTTCGTCAACGAGTACGCGCACGGCCCCAACCACAATCCGATCTGGGGGCCGGGAAGCTGGTCGGAGTACATCCGGCTGATGTTCACCAACCCGGCGGCCAGCTCGGCGAGCCAGGACTACACCATCATCAATGTTGTGCTGCTGCCGCTGTTCACGATCGCCGACGGCCACCGGCGCGGCCTGCGGCGCCCGTGGCTGTATTTCGTGTCGAGCCTGTTCACCAGCTGCGCGTTCGCCTACGCCTTCTACTTCGCCACGATCGTCCGGCAGCACCGCCACGCCAAGGCGGCCTAGCAGGGTCGTGGCGCGACGGCCGCCGACCAGGCCACGATAGGCTGACCGCGACGACGGGAGGCAGGTCGTGGCTAAGCCGGTGGCGCCACGTGGATCCGCACGTGAGCGGGTGCTGCAGGCGGCGTTGGAACTGTTCATCGAACACAGCATCGGCGGCACATCGATGCAGATGATCGCCGACCGGCTGGGCGTGAGCAAACCTGCTGTCTACTACCAGTTCCGGTCCCGCGACGACATCGTCGTCGCGCTGGTGGAGCCGATGTTCGACGACATCGTCCGGATCATCAGGATCGCTGAGGCCATGCCGACCCAACAGGGCAGTCGCGACGTGACCCTCAGCGGCGTCGTCGAACTCGCGGTCCGCTACCGCAGGCTCACCTTCTTGTTCTACGACCGCGCCATGGAGCACGCCGTGCGGGCACGCGACGACTTCATGGCCGTCGGCGATACCGCAGCGGCCATTCTGCAGGGTCCCGAACCGGATGCGACAGCACGGGTGATCACCACGGCACTGCTGTCGGGGACCTTCACCGCGGCGGCCGATCCGAAGCTCGAAGACATCAGCGACGAAGAGCTGCACGAGATTCTGCTGACCACCGCCCGCCGGCTGATCGAACCGTTGGGCTAACGGCTCGCACCGAGGAGTTCGTCGCGCGGATCACGCTCGTCGCGCCGCCGGGGCTCCGGCCACGGCACCGGCTTGGGACGCAGCCGCGGAACCTGGGGCCACCAGAACCACTTTCCGAGCAGGGTCGCGATCGCCGGCGTCATGAACGACCGGATGATCAGCGTGTCCAGCAACAGGCCCAGGCCTATGGTGGTGCCCACCTGGCCGATCACCCGCAGCTCCGAGACCGCCATCGTCATCATGGTGAACGCGAACACCAGACCAGCGGCCGTCACCACCGACCCGCTGCCGCCCATGGCCCGGATCATGCCGGTATGCAGCCCGGCGTGGATCTCTTCCCGCAAGCGGGAGACCAGCAGCAGGTTGTAGTCGGCGCCCACCGCCAACAGGATGATCACCGCCATCGCCATCACCATCCAGTGCACCTGCAGACCGATGATGTGCTGCCACACCAACACCGACAGTCCGAAGGCACTGCCGAGCGACACCACCACGGTGCCCACGATCACCAGGGCGGCCACCACGGCGCGGGTGATCAGCAGCATGATGATGAAGATCAGGCACAGTGCTGCGACCCCGGCGATCATCAGGTCGTAGTTGGAGCCCTCCTGCATGTCCTTGAACATCGCGGCGGTGCCACCGACGTAGATCTTGGAGCCCTCCCACGGCGTGGTCTTGATGGCCTCCTTGGCGGCCAGCTTGATCGCGTCGATGTGCTCGATGCCGTCCGCGCTCAGCGGATCGCCCTCGTGGGTGACGATGAAACGCACCCCGCGCCCGTCCGGGGACACGAACATCTTCATGCCGCGCTGGAATTCGGCATTGTCGAAGATCTCCGGCGGAAGGTAGAAGGAGTCGTCGTTGCGGGCCCGGTCGAAGGCCTCCCCCATCGCCGCCGGGTCGCCCTGGGCTTCCTGCACCTGCTTGGCGAGCCCGCTCTGGGTGGCGTAGGTGGCCAGCATCATGTCCTTGGCGTTCTTCATCATCTGGATCATCGGCGGCATCAGCAGGAGCATCTGCGGCAGCTGTGCGGCCATCGCGTCCATGTCCGGAACGATCTGCTTGAAGTTGTCGGTCATGGTGTCGATGCCGTCCATGACGTCAAAGATCGACCGCAGTGAATAACACACCGGGATGTCGAAACAGTGCGGCTCCCAATAGAAGTAGCTGCGCATCGGCCGGAAGAAGTCGTCGAAGTTGGCGATGCCGTCGCGCAGTTCCTCGATATCGGAGACCATCAGGTGCATCTTGCCCACCATGCGGCCCATGGTGGCGTTCATCTGCTCCATGAGCTCGATCATCTTGGTCATCGTGTCGATGTTGCCCTGCATATCCTCGGCCTGAGCCAACATGTCCGCCGTGCGTTCGTCGTTGAACTTGCGGGTCATGTCCTGGCTGACCGCCTGCATGCCGATCAGGTAGCCGAAGGTGGAGTGCTCCATCGGGATACCCTGCGGCCGGGTGATGGACATGACCCGGGAGATGCCGGGAACCGCGGTGACCCGCTTGGCGATTCGCTCGATGATCAGAAAGTCCGCGGAGTTGCGCACGTCGTGGTCGGTTTCGAGCATCAGCATTTCCGGGTTCATCCGCGCCGAGGGAAAGTGCCGGTCCGAGGCCAGGAAACCCTGGTTGGCGGGCAGGTCTTCGGGCATGTAGGCGCGGTCGTTGTAGCCGGGCTGGTATCCGGGCAGGGCGAGGATGCCCACCAGAGCGGCTGAGGTGGCGGCGATCAGAATCGGTCCAGGCCAACGACTCACGGCCGCACCGATTTTCCGCCAGCCCCGGCCGCGGTTGGCCCGCTTGGGCTCCAACAGGGAGCCGAACCTGCCGGCGACCGAGATGACGGCGGAGCCCATCGTCAGCGAGGTGACGACTACGACCGTCATGCCGATCCCCAACGGAATCCCCAGTGACTGGAAGTAGGGCAACCGGGTGAAATGCAGGCACAGCGTGGCGCCCGCAATGGTCATGCCCGAGCCGAGCACCACATGCGCGGTGCTGCGAAACATGGTGTAGTACGCCTGTTCCCGGTCCTCGCCGGCGGCGCGGGCCTCCTGATATCGACCGATCAGGAAGATCGCATAGTCGGTGGCCGCCGCGATCGCGAGCGTCACCAGCAGGCTGGTCGCGAATGGCGAGAGGCCGATCAGCCCGTGATAGCCCAGAAACGCCACGATGCCGCGGGCCGACATCAGCCCGGTCACCACCATCGACAGCGCCAGCAGCACGGTGGTGATCGAGCGATAGACCGCCAGCATCATGGTGATGATGACCACGAACGTGAGGCCCTCGATCATGTGCATGCTGCGGGTGCCGGCCTTGTCCTGGTCGGCCGACAGCGCCGCGCCACCGGTCACGTAGGCCTTGACGCCGGGCGGCGCGGTGACACTGTCGACGGCCTGCTGGACCGCCTTGACCGATTCGTTGGCCAGCGCCTCGCCCTGATTACCCGCGGTGTAGATCTGCACGTAGGCGCTTTTGCCGTCGGGACTCTGGGCGCCGGCGGCGGTCAGGCGATCACCCCAGAAGTCCTGGATGTGCTCCACGTGGGTGGTGTCGGTCTTGAGTCTGGCGATGATCTCGTCGTAGTAGTGGTGGGCGTCAGCGCCCAGCGGCTCGTCGCTCTCAAGCACCAGCATCACCGAGCTGTTGGAGCTGAACTCCTGGAACACCTCGCCCTGGCGTTTGACCGCGATCATCGACGGCGCCTCGTCCGGCGTCATCTGCACCGCGGCCATCTCAGCCACCTGCTCCAGCTGGGGAACGGACACGTTCGCCAGGACGATGATCCCGATCCAGCCCAGCATGATCGGAATAGCCAGCCGTCGAATCCATTTCGCGATCATGCAGATTTCACCAAGCAGAAGGTCAGGGCGCTGGCGCCGGTTGCGGTTCGCTCGTCTTTGAGCTCGTGGTCGATGCTGATGCGACAGCCCAGGGTGGAGCCTTTGCCCTGCGCGTAGAGGTTGGGCGACACCGCCGACAGCGTGGTGCTCATGGTCACCGACCAGGGCAGCACCGCGTCGTCGACGCGCTGCGGCCTGCTGTCGAGGTCGAGGTAGCTGATGTCGGCGGTCGCGCCCGGTTCACCGAAGACCTCATAGGTGACGACCTTGGGGTTGTAGGGCTTGGTGTCGTCGACCTTGGTGCTGATCAGGTTGGAGTTCTCGCCACCGAAGTAGGTGCGCACCCGCAGCACAGTCAACGTTCCGAGTACCACCACCGCGACGATGAGCAGCGGCATCCATGCGCGCCGCAGCGCTTTCATCGATCAGACCCCTGTGGGTTCAGCATCGGCGACGCCCTTTCTGCTCGGAGCCATCGGGTAGACGTGACGAAAGGTTAAGTTATAGGAATGGTAAAGTTGAATCAATCGATCGGTCAGTTTTGCCGTGCGACGTGGCTCACGCCAGTGAGCGGTCGGTCCGGTAGCAGGAGGTATGCGGTCACGAAGACAGTGGCGCCGCGCGGATTCAGATTCACGCGGGACCGGCTGCTGGAGGCCGCGCAGGAACTGTTCGCCGAGCACGGGGTCAGCGGCACCTCGCTGCAGATGATCGCCGACCGGCTGGGCGTCAACGAGGAACTACACCGGATGCTGCTGGACTGCTCGCGCCGGCTGTTCGCCGCCTGACGCGAACGTAGCACCGAGCCAAGCCATGTCGATCCCGTCGGCTGTCTGCGGCAGGTCTGGCGGACGTGCCAAACGTGCATCAGCAGGCCGATCTCCATCGCGGGTCGTGACGGAATATTGTCATGCCCGCTCGATAAGGTTGCAGCATGGACATTCTCGCCGAGACCGAAGAATTGGCCGTTGCTCGGCCGCTCGGCGCACGAGGTTCTCGCGTGGTGCTCGGGTCAGCAGATCCCGCCGCAGAGCTGACACCCGCCGCTGCCGCAGTACTAGCCGCGATCCCAGGCTGGTGGACCTCACGAGCTATTCAAGCCGGTTTAGATGGCGAATGGCTTGATGTTCACTCAGCACTACATATCACGCCACCGCTCCCGCTCCCCGAAACACGGCCATTGGCCGACGGATGGGGGCTCTTTAGTCCAGAGGACGTCGGTGCTGCATATGTGGAGTCGCTCGCGCCAAGTACGCGGGCTCGGCACGGACGGCACTACACCCCACGCGAATTGGCGAAGCGGCTATGGACGATGACGCGGTCCGAGCTCGGCATGAAACGAGGACCAACACTTCTCCCGGGACTTGTACGCGATCCCGCCTGCGGCGCCGGCGCGTTACTCCTTCCGGCCCTACGTGAACACCTCGCCGCCAGCCAGGCGATTGATCCGCAGCTCGTCTTGAATGGGCTTCCGTCTCTACTTGAGGGAACCGACTCTGATCCAGCTGCGGTATGGGTGGCCAACATACTAATGGCAGCTGAGATGCTTCCCACGCTGGCACGAATTCCTGCGAAACGCCGTCGCCCCCTTCCTGCGCTGGCCCATACCGGGGACGGCCTACAGGTGGAGCGATCGCCAGCGGCAGCAATCATAATGAATCCTCCCTACGGGCGTGTCCGACTGGACGCGGCTGACCGCAAGCGATTCGCAAGATCGCTTTACGGGCATGCCAACTTGTATGGAATCTTCATGGCCGCCGCGGTCGACTGCCTCGATGAGGGTGGTGTCCTTTCGGCATTGGTGCCGACGTCATTTACAGCTGGCCGTTACTTCGAACCGCTACGCCGCGTCCTATCCACCCGGATGCGGCTCCGGGAGGTCGATTTCGTGGCGGACAGGTCAGGGGTGTTCACGTCAGTACTTCAGGAGACTTGCCTAGCGACCTTCACGAGCCGACGAACCCGACACGTGACCGTAAACAGTATCGGTTCACAGGTCAGCTATGTCGCAACGATTGCCAGCCCGGCAACCAGCCGGCCATGGGTCCTCCCTCGTCGTTCCGATCTAGCGCCTGTCGCCGCGGCGGCTGCGTCGCTTCCTTGGAGTCTCGCCGACGCCGGGTGGCGAGTAAGTACCGGACCGCTTGTTTGGAACCGTCGTAAGGCGGATCTGTATCCACGGCCTGCCGCAAACCGGCACTATGTTGTGTGGGCCGCAGACCTTGATGGGGGCCAATTGCATCGTGACAGCGCCCGATCGGCGTATCGGTACATGGCGCTTAACTCAGCCGCTGATCGAAACACGATGCTGATTGACGAGCCGTGTGTGCTGGTACAGCGGACCACTTCACCCGAACAAGCTCGTCGGCTGGTCGCCGCGGAGCTAACTGCGGAATGGTTACGCGGAGTACGCGGTGCGGTGGTGGTCGAGAACCACGTTAACGTCCTTCGCCCGTCTCGACCTTCGCCAGCAATCTCACGCAGCTTGTTGACACGGCTCCTCGCCACCGAAACCCTTGACAAACTTATGCGCTGCATTTCAGGGTCAGTCGCCGTGTCCGCGTACGAGCTGGAGTCCTTAGCGTTACCAGACTTGGCCACCCTTGGATCATGGGAAAAACTGCCGCCGGACGTTCTCGAAGTGGCCGTAACCCGCGCCTACCTTCCTGCCGAAGGATATCGTTGAGAACCGTAATCTCGGCATCCGAAGCTACAGGGCGACTGCTAGCCATATTTCCCAGGGCTGCATTCGATACCGTCATGTCCAGTCCCCTCGCCGGTGCAGCCGTCGCAGCAATGATCTACGTCGACGCTGTCGCGACCGACGACGACAACACAACCTTCTGGGCACGGCCATCGATGGTGATGTGGATGTCTGACGAAATGCGCACTCGAGCTTCGGAAGCCGAGCGCATCACGTGGCGAGTAGCAGCCGCAAAGAATAATAAATACCTTGTCGAGGTACTAAATGACTGGGACGTTCCCATCGCCCCGGACTACGCAGACAATTCCCGTGAAACACTGCGCGATGAGACATTTCGCAAGTGGCGAGACAGCGGCGCCCTTCGTGAAAGGCCGGGGGTGCCGAAGAACTCCGGCAACGGACGCTGGGCCTTGGAGGCTCACTTCGCGGACCTCTTCAACCCCTCCCTGAGTGCAATTGAGTTCGAGACAGCCGCCGAACTCTGGCGAGATCAGCACCTCTCACCAGCAGCTAAGCTTAAGGTACAGTTCGCGGCACAAGGTCAGCAGGCTACGCATGCCGTGCACGTGACGCTTCCTGGCAATCGGGGCGTTCGCCACTTGGAGGCAGGGAGGGCCTCGCAGATTCTCAAGGGGGTAATCGAAGACTGGGCCCCCATTCGGCTCGAAAAGCCGTTTGTCGTCACTATCAGCGAACCTGGCGATAAAATTTTTACAGCTGACGCCGACCTACTCAATTACCTGGGCGTGGCGATTATTTCGTCGAATCTCCTCCCAGACGCTATTATCGCGGATATTACGTCGGGAGGCGATGTCTACTTTTGGTTTGTCGAGGCCGTAAATACCGATGGAGAGATCAATGAAAGCCGCAGGATCAGCCTACTCGCTTGGGCTGAACAACAGTCCATCGATACCGACCATTGCTACTTCCTGACGGCATTCAGCTCCCGAAATGATGCAGCTGCAAGAAAACGGCTAAAGGACTTGGCCGTCGGCACATTCGCGTACTTTGCTGATGAACCGGAGCGAGAACTGGCCTGGTACGTCCTTGGTCAGGCAGCACCAAAACTTTAATTAGCGCATGGGCTCCAACACCTCGGTCCCGACGTAGGGCACCAGCGCGGCCGGCACCCGCACGCTGCCGTCGGGCTGCTGGTGGTTCTCCAGGATCGCCACCAGCCAGCGGGTGGTGGCCAGCGTGCCATTCAGTGTCGCCGCTGTCTGCGGCTTGCCGTTCTCGTCGCGATAGCGGGTGGCCAGCCGGCGCGCCTGGAAGGTGGTGCAGTTCGACGTCGACGTCAGCTCCCGGTACGCCTCCTGCGACGGCACCCAGGCCTCACAGTCGAACTTGCGGGCGGCCGAGGAGCCCAGATCGCCGGCGGCGACGTCGATCACCCGGTAGGGCACCTCGATGCGGGCCAGCATCTCGCGCTGCCAGCCGAGCAGCCGCTGGTGTTCGGCCTCGGCCTCGGCAGGCCGGCAGTAGACGAAGCCCTCCACCTTGTCGAACTGGTGCACCCGGATGATGCCCCGGGTGTCCTTGCCGTAGCTGCCGGCCTCACGCCGGAAACACGACGACCACCCGGCGTAGCGCAGTGGCCCACTCGACAGGTCCAGGATCTCGTCGGAGTGATAGCCGGCCAGCGGCACCTCGGAGGTCCCCACCAGGTAGAGATCGTCGGCCTCGAGCCGATACACCTCGTCGGCGTGCGCCCCCAAAAACCCGGTGCCGGACATGATCTCCGGACGCACCAGCGACGGGGTGATCATCGGCGTGAAACCGTTGTCGACCGCCACCCGGATCGCCAGCTGCAGAAGTCCCAACTGCAGCAGCGCGCCGCGGCCGGTCAGGAAGTAGAACCGCGACCCCGACACCTTGGCGCCGCGGCCCATGTCGATCAGCCCCAGCGCCTCGCCGAGCTCCAGGTGGTCACGCGGGTTGTCGATCGCCGGCTGTTCGCCGACCACGTCGAGCACCGCGAAGTCGTCGACCCCACCGGCCGGCACCCCGTCGATGACGACGTTGGCGATCGCCATGTGCGCGCCGGTCATGGCCGCCTCGGCGTCGCTCTGGGCGACCTCGGCGGCCTTGACCTGCTCGGCCAGTTCCTTGGCCCGCGCCAGCAGGGCGGGGCGGTCCTCCGGAGAGGCCGCGCCGACCGAACGGCTGGCCGCCTTCTGTTCGGCGCGCAGGCTGTCGGCGGTGGCGATCGCGGAGCGCCGCGCGGTGTCGGCGGCCAGCAGGGCGTCCACCAGGGCAGGGTCCTCACCGCGACCCACCTGGGAGCGGCGGACGCGGTCGGGGTCTTCGCGCAGCAGGTTCAGGTCGATCACGGCGCAACCCTACAACCTGGACCACCCGGGTTCGGAGGCATCACTTTCGCATCAATTGCCACGCTTCGTCTGTCACCCACAGATGCCGCCCTGTCAGAATGGACGCGATGTCGAGGATCTCCTGGCTGCGTACCCTGCAGGCGGCCGCCACCCGTCGCACCCTGCTGCTGACCGCGCTGGGCGCCCTGCTGATCGCCGGGCTGGTCACCGTGGTTCCGGTCGTCGGCGACGGCCCAGGCGGGCTGCTCGGGCATCTGACGTCCGCACCGACCGCCGGGCCAGGCACCGGGCCGGGGCTGGGGATCGGGATCGGCAAGGGCAACGAGGCCGTCGACCGCGCTGCGGCCGGTGACTGTCTGAACTGGCCCGATGACGACCTGGACGCGGCGACCGTGGTCGGCTGCGACGTCGAGCACAAGTTCGAGGTGGCCGGTCCGGTGGACATGAAGATGTTCCCGGGCGCGGAGTACGGGCCGGACGCGCCGCCGCCGTCGACCGCCCGCATCGAGCAGATCACCCAGGAGCAGTGCGAGTCGGCGGTGCGGCGCTACCTCGGCCCCAAGTTCGATCCGCACAGCAAGTTCGTCGCCAGCATGTTGTGGGCCGGTGAGCGGGCGTGGCGCCAGCACGGCGAGCGACGCATGCTGTGCGGGCTGCAACTGCCCGGCGTCGGCGGCCACCAGCTCGGCTTCACCGGCAAGGTCGCAGACATCGACCAGTCCAAGGTCTGGCCGCCGGGCACCTGCCTGGGTATCGACCCGGCGACCAATCAGCCCAACGACATTCCGGTCGACTGCGCGGCGCCGCACACCAAGGAGGTCAGCGGCACGGTCAACCTGGCCGAACGCTTCCCCGACGCGCTGCCGCCCGAGCCCGAGCAGGACGCCTTCATCAAGGAGACCTGCACCCGGCTCACCGACGAGTACCTGGCCCCGGTGCAGCTACGCGACACGACGCTGACCCTTACCTATGCCACCATCTCGCTGCCGAGCTGGTCGGCCGGCAGCCGTGAGGTGGCCTGCAGCCTGGGCGCCACGCTGGGCAACGGCGGCTGGGCGGCGTTGATCAACAGTGCCCGCGGTCCACTGCTGATCAACGGCCAGCCCCCGGTCCCACCGCCGTCGATCCCCGCCGAGCGGCTCAGCCAACTGCCCGCGGGTAGCCAGCCACGGTGAGCGTGCAGATGGATCCGGGCCGGTTCGACGAACTCGTCGGCGATGCCCTGGACCTGATCCCGGCCGAGCTGACCGCCGCCATCGACAACGTCGTCGTCCTGGTCCAGGACCGCAACGACGAGGAGCCCGATCTGCTCGGCCTCTACGAAGGCGTGGCGCTGACCGAACGCGACTCGAACTACGCCGGCGCGCTGCCCGACACCATCACGATCTACCGGGGCGCGCTGCTTGCGATGTGCGACTCCGACGACGAGGTCGTCGACGAGGTCAGGATCACCGTGATCCACGAGATCGCCCACCACTTCGGGATCGACGACGACCGGCTGCACGAGCTGGGCTGGGCCTGAGTTCGGGTCAAGGTACAACGAAAGTCAAGAATTTCTAGACCTTGACTTTCGGGACAGGAACCGACCGTGCGTGGGCGTGAGCAGGCCAGCCGGCGCCCGGTGCTGTAGCCGAGCCTCATAACTATCAAAAGTTATGATTCCATGACGCAGATACGCGCATCGGATCAAAGTTATGCGTAATGCGGCGAGATGCATGGCCTCAAGACTCGCCACCGCGGCGCGGCGAGTCGAGGCGATGGTATCGGTGCGCGGTGCTAGGAACGAATCATGGATGACGACTGCCGAGCCTGCCGAGCGGGACTGGACCACTGCCACGGCACGCTCATCCACCACGTGCTGCACGCGGGGGAGTGCACCGAGGACGGCTGCGCGGGCGAGGTGCTGGCGCATGCGTTCGCCGTGGACTGCGAGGCGGTCGGTTGCCGGTGCGCGGACACCGGGTCCGCGGTCGCTGGCGCGGCCTAGCCTTGGCGCGCTGCTGCTGATCCGACTGATCCGTTTCGCCCATACCGTGATAAGCGCTGATGGTCGCACGCTCCCGAGACATCCGATAGTGAATCCACTATCATGGAGCCATGGCAACTCGCGCCCAACCACCGAGCGCGACCGCCGCTGTGCTCGTGCGCGAAGCCCGCCAGCGCCGGGACATGTCGCAGCGTGATCTCGCGCGAGTTGCTGGCGTGCCGCAGTCAACCGTGGCGAACGTTGAGTCCAATAGACAGCAGCCCTCTGTTGCGATGCTCGAACGCCTCCTAGACGCGGCAGGTTTTCGCCTCGAACCACGGCTGGTCAACACGGTGCGACCCGGTGAGCTGCTGGAGCGACACCGCGAGGGGGTAGCGCGCCTGCTCGCCCGCTACCCCATTGCCCGTGCCTGGGTCTTCGGTTCCGTGGCGCGCGGCGATGACCGTCCCGGGTCCGATCTCGACCTCCTAATCGAGCCGACTCCCGCCGCTTCCTTCACCGACTACGTAGGCCTCGAAGACGACCTCGCTGAACTCCTGGCCTGCCCAGTCGACGTCATCACCACAGGGGAACTGGAGTCCAATGACCTTTTGCGGCAACGGGTGAACCGTGATCGACGCAGGCTGGAGATCGCAGCCTGAGATGGACGACCGCAACGCCGAGCAGCTGCTCTACATCGACGCAACATTGGCCGAGATGATCCAGCTTGCATCGCGTGGTCGTCAGGCGTACATCGCCGATATCGCGGTGGCCCGCGCGTGCCAGTACAACATCATCCGGCTGGCGGCCGACCTCGAACGGCTCGGTGAAGAATGGATCACGGCCCGCCCGGGTATCCCCTGGCGCCTCATCAAAGGCATGCGTAACCGCATCGCCCACAACTACTGGACCGTCGACGACGACGTCGTCTGGGCGGTCGTCGACCAGCATGCCCCGGACCTACGCACGGTTCTCGCCGACGAGATCGAAATCGCCCGCTCGCAACTTGACGCACAAAACGACGAATCCAAACCGGGCTGACCCGCCGAACACCATAGTGGCGAAGCGGGTTCAGCCCATCGGATCGGTGTCGGACCGCAAGGCGTCGTCGACCGGGTCCGCATCAGGTTCGGGATAGAACGGCGGCGTCAGCAAGCCCCACTGCACGCAGCTCCACCTGCCGTCGGTGATCGGGGCCAGCACCACCGCATCGGTGTTGTTCAGGTGGTTGTCCAGCACGAAACTGCCGTCCACCCCGGCCAGCGTGGCCGCCGCCAGCCGGATCGCCGCGCCGTGGCTGACCACGACGATGTCGCCGGTCCAGTCGTCGTCATCGAGGTAGCGCATCCGCAGGTCGGTGACGACCGGCAGGTAGCGGTCGAGCACCTGCTCGGCCGACTCCCCACCGGGCAGGGCGAGTCCGGGCTCACCGGAGTGCCAACGCTGATAGATCGCGTTGAACTCGGCGATCGCGTCGTCGTCGTTGCTGTTCTCCAGCGCGCCGGCCTGCACCTCGTGGATGCCATCGAGCGCGCGGGCGGTCACGCCCAGCGCTCCGCTGATCTCGGCGGCGGTCTGCGCCGCCCGGATGGCCACAGAATGCGTCACCAGCACCGGGCGATGCGCCCCGGCCGATGCGAATGCCCGGGCCTGATCGCGACCCAGCGGGGTCAGTTCGGAGCCGGGCGGACGGGTGTCGAGCCGACGGTCGACGTTGGCGAAGGACTGGCCGTGCCGCACCAGAACCAGGCGCCCGCTCACCTCGCCGCCCCAGCCCGACCGTCGTGGCCGACGGGCCAGGAACCCAGGTAGCGCACGTCGGCGCAGCTGCCCCGCAACGCCTCTAACGCGGCGGCGACGGCGTCGTCGTCGATGTGTCCCACGCAGTCCAAGAAGAACAGATAGGTGCCCAGCTCGGTGCGGGTCGGGCGAGATTCGATGCGCGTCAGATCGATTCCGCGGCTCCCGAATTCGATCAGTGCGGCGGCCAGCGCCCCCGGCGCGTTGTCGAGGCGCAGCACCACCGAGGTCCGGTCGATGCCGGTTCGCGCCGGCGGCGGGGCGGGCGTACCCACCAGCACGAAGCGGGTGCGCGCGTTGGGTTCGTCGATGACGCCGTCGGCCAGTCGCGCCAGGCCACGCTGCTGCGCGGCCAGCATTGTGCTCACCCCGGCATCAACCAAGCCGTCGCTGACCTGTTGCGCAGCAGCGGCATTGGAGTTCGACGGCACGATCTGGGCACCGGGCAGATGCTCGGCCAGCCAGCGTCGCACCTGGGCTCCGGCCACCGGATGCGCTGCTACGGTGCGGATGTCGGCCGCGGTCCGACCGGCCGCGACGACGATGGAGAACTCCACATCCAGGGTGATCTCGGCGAACACCTGCAACGGCGACCCGGCCGCGAGCCCGTCCAGGGTGGGTGTCACCCCACCCTCGATCGAGTTCTCGATCGGCACGCAGGCGTATTCGCATGTTCCGGCGCGTACCGCGTCGAGGGCGGCCGGGGTGCTCTCGGCCGGCACCGGTCGATGCTCGCTTCCGGGAACCAGCCCGGCGCCGGTCAGGGCGAGCAACGCGGCTTCGGTGAAGGTTCCCGCCGGGCCGAGATAGCTGATGCGGGTCACCGGTCAACCTTATCGGCCGCCGGCGTCGAATCCGCGGAACGGTTGCGCCGAGCGCCATCACTTATTAAGTTAGCCTTACCTCACTTAGCGAAGGGTTGATCGATGCCAACCAGCACCGCACAAACCGTCCCGACATCCGCGGAGCGCATTCGCAGCGCCTGCATCCGCGGGCAGGCACTACTGGCCATCGCCGACTCAGCCGAGGCAGCCAGAGCCGAACCGGTCACCGCGCCGGTATGCCACCTGCTGGCGGACGGCTCGGTGGTGATCGCGGTCCCGGCCGGCGACCCGGTGGCCGAGGCGGCCGTTGCGGGGGTGCCCGCGATGCTGGAACTCACCGACCACGCCCCGCTGCGGCTGCGGGAACGAGTGCGGGCACTGGTGTGGATCCGCGGACAGCTGCAGTCGGTACCTGCGCCCGAGATCACCCCACTGCTGGACCAGATCGCCGAAGTGGATCCCAATCCTGCTCTGCTGCAGGTGATATCACCACGGAATCCGGCGCAACCCGACAACGCCGACGGCTCCTACACGCTGCTTCGGCTGACCCCGGAGTCGGCGGTGCTGGCCGATACCACCGGCGCCGAGTCGGTCGCCGTGGACGAGTTGCTGTCGGCGCGGCCCGATCCGTTCTGCGCGATCGAGGCGCACTGGCTGCAACATCTGGACTCAGCGCACCCCGAGCTGATCGCACGGCTGGCGGGCGCCACGCTGCCGCCTCGGTTGCGGCGCGGGCAGGTCCGCCCACTGGCCGTCGACCAGTACGGCATGTGGTTGCGGGTCGAGCAGACCGAAGCCGACCACGACGTCCGGCTGAGTTTCCCGCGGCCGGTCGCCGACGTGCTGAGCCTGAACCGGGCGGTGCGCGCACTGCTGGGCTGCCCGTTCCTCAACGGACTGCAGGCCCGCCCCCGGTAGCGGTTACCGTGTCGAGGTGACCGAGCCGGCCGGCCTGCGCCTGGAGATCCTCGTGGTGCTGGCGGTGACCTACGGGCTCAGCGCCCTGACCGCCGTGCTGCAGCTGGCCGACGCGGTGATGCGCGATCTGGCCGCCCAACGAATACCGCTGAACCCGCGCCGTTCCCACTTCGACGTCATCGATCTGGGCCTCAACGCCGCGTGGGCCATCCAGCTGATCGCGTGGGGCGGGTTGGCACTGTATCTGTTGTGGCGCAGCGGATTACGCCCGGACCGCATCGGGCTGACCCGCCTGCCCCGACGCCCCGATCTGGCCGGTGGGCTGGGGCTGGCCGCGCTGATCGGCCTGCCCGGGCTGGGCCTGTATCTGCTGGCACGCGCGGTGGGCCTCAATGCCGACGTCGTCCCCGCGGCGGTCAACGACACCTGGTGGCGCGCCCCCATGCTCATCGTGATCGCGTTCGCCAACGGTTTCGCCGAGGAGACGATCGTCGTCGGCTACCTGCTGACCCGGCTGGCGCAGTTGGGGGTCTCACGGCGGGTCGCGCTGGCGTGCTCAGCACTGCTGCGCGGTTCCTACCATCTCTATCAGGGCTTCGGCGCCGGCCTGGGCAACATCGCGATGGGCCTGGTGTTCGGCTACGCCTGGCAGCGCAACGGCAGGCTGTGGCCGTTGATCCTCGCCCACGGCCTGATCGACACGGTCGCGTTCGTCGGCTACGCGGTGTTCGCCGACAAGCTCGGCTGGCTGCGCTGAAAGCCGGGGAGAGCGGTTCGGCAACCAGGCACTGCGTAGATTGGTCAGGTGAACGGCGATCGCGGACCGGGCGGGCCCCCGAGGAGGTGGAACCAGCCGGGTTGGGATCAGCCGCCGCGACGTGAACCGCCGCCGATGCTGCATCGCCCCTATCCCCCGGTGCCACCGCCGATCGCCCTCCGGCAGCCTCCGCCACCACGCATCCCGCCTTCCCCGGCTTCCCGGCCTTCCCCGGCTTCCCGGCCTTCCCCGCCTTCCCGGCGTTCCTGGCCGCGCCGCCTCGCGGTAGCCGCACTGCTGGTGACGCTGCTGGGCGCGGCCGGCCTGCTCGGCACGGCTGTCTGGCTCGACACCGCCGTGCAACGGGCCGCGGTGTTCGCCGGTTACCCCGACCGTCCACCGGCCGAGCGCGGGACGACGTGGCTGCTGGTGGGATCCGACAGTCGCGCCGGCCTGACCGCCGCCCAGGAGCGTGCGCTGAGCACCGGCGAGGACGGCGGCAACAGCCGCACCGACACCCTGCTGCTGGTGCACCTGCCCGAGCTGGGCTCGCCCGCGCCGGCGACCGTGGTGTCCCTCCCGCGGGACTCCTATGTGTCCATCCCCGGCTACGGCGAGGACAAGATCAACGCCGCGTTCGTCCTCGGCGGGGCACCGCTGCTGACCCGGACCGTGGAGCAGGCCACCGGGCTGCGGCTGGACCACTACGCCGAGGTGGGCTTCGACGGATTCGCCGCGCTGGTGGACGCGCTCGGCGGGGTGCGACTGTGCCCCGACGATCCGATCGACGACCCGCTGGCGGGAGTGAACCTGCCGGCGGGGTGCCAGAAGCTGGCCGGACCGGCGGCCCTGGGCTACGTGCGCAGCCGGGCCACCCCGCGGGCCGACCTGGACCGGATGGACCACCAGCGACTGTTCCTGGCCGCGCTGCTGGATCGCATCACCAGCCCGCTGGTCTGGCTCAACCCGCTGCGCTGGTACACCGTGCCGCGCGCCGCCGCACACGCGGTGACGGTGGACGCCTCCACGCGAGTCTGGGACCTGGCCGCGCTGGGCTGGGGCCTGGGCGGGCACACCGCGACGCTGACGGTCCCGATCGGCGAGTTCGCCGACACCGACGTCGGGGAGGCGGTGGTCTGGGATCACGAGGCGGCCGCAGCCCTATTCGACGCATTGCGCCGCGACCAGGCGCCGCCGACAGGCACCGACTCGCATGCCAATTGAATTCCGACTAATTCACTCGAGAACCCTTTGAGCCTATCCTATCTTTACTTAGGCAACGCTGCCCTGAGTAAGCCTCGCCTTGGATGCGCACCCGGTCTGACCAGGGGTAGTGTCGTGACCATGAGCGAGAACGACAACCACACTTCGAAATTCCACGCACTGCTTCAAGAGCAGATCTACCACGAATTCACCGCAGCGCAACAATACGTCGCGGTAGCCGTTTATTTCGACGGCAGTGATTTACCACAATTGGCGAAGTTCTTTTACAGCCAGGCCGTCGAGGAACGCAGCCACGCGATGATGATGGTGCAGTACCTGCTCGACCGCGGCATCGCCGTCGACATCCCCGGCACCGGCGGGGTCCGCAACCGGTTCGACGCCCCGCGCGACGCACTGGCGCTCATGCTCGACCAGGAGAACACCGTCACCGAACAGGTCAGCCGGCTGACCAGCGCCGCCCGCGATGAGGGCGATCACCTCGGCGAGCAGTTCATGGGCTGGTTCCTGACCGAGCAGGTCGAGGAGGTGTCGGTGATGACCCGGTTGTTGCGGGTCGCCGACCGCGCCGGGCACAACATGTTCGAACTGGAGAACTTCATCGCCCGCGAGGTCGCCGGGCCGGCTCTGGACCGCAGCGCACCCCGGATGGCCGGCGGGTAACCGGCGATCCGAATCAGCCCGCCCGCAGCCTCGCCTTGGTTCGGGCGGGCTGATTCGTGGCGATCCAGGCCACGCCGACATCCCGGCAGAAGTCGACGTCCGCCGCCTGGTCGACAGTCCAGCAGTACAGCGCCCGGCCGCGGGCAGCGGCATGGTCCACCAGCTCCGGGTGCTCCCGCAGCGTCTCGATCGACGGGCCGATCGCGGTGGCCCCGACCGTGGTCGCCGCGCTGCCGCCGAGGTATTGGGCCGCCGAGCCGAGCAGAACGGTCGGCATCAGCGGCGCGGCCCGGCGGATCCGCCATACCGCAGCCGCCGAGAACGACATCACCACCGCGCGTGAGCGGCTCGCCGAGGCGGGTGCGGCGATCCCATACCGCGCCAGCAGTGCCAACACCTTGCGCTCGACCAGTGCGCCGTAGCGCACCGGATGCTTGGTCTCGATGAAGATCTTCACCGGCCGATGCCAGTCCAGCACCAGTTCCACCAGTGCATCGAGCGTGAGAAGCCCGGTGTCCCCGCTCTTTTCGGAGTTCGGCGATCCGGCCATCCCGCTCGGATGCCAGCCGCCGTAATCCAGGTTCTGCAGCTGCGACAGCGTCATCTCGCTGACCACCCCGACGCCACTGGACGTCCGGTCCACCCGCCGGTCGTGCACACAGACCAGGTGCCCGTCGCTGGTCAGCCGCACATCGCACTCGACGCCGTCGGCCCCCTCGGCCAGCGCGCGGTCGTAGGCGGCCAGGGTGTGTTCCGGAAGGTCTGCCGACGCGCCACGATGCGCGACGACGAATGGGTGCTCTGTCACCACATCGCCGGGCCGCGCCATGGCCTTATGCTGCCGGTTCCCGCCCGTCGGACTCAAGAGCCGCGGCCGGTGGCGCGCCGGTTCCCGTCCCCGAAGGCAGCCCCGATGGCGGCGCCACCGGGACATGGGCCCGGTCGTCGGCGACCACCCAGTGGTGGGTGGGCCGGCCCATCGACCGCTGCTCGAAGCCCTCGACCACCCGGGCCACGGTCAGCACCGCGGCCAGGCCCAGCAGATAGGCGAGGATCGTCGCCACCACATTGTTGGCGATGCCCTGGGCGTCGTCGGTCCAGCTGGTGGCGGTGGCGAACACCGCCGCGGCGGTGGCGGCCGCCCACACCAGCCACCACACCACGATGGGCTTGCGCAGCGCGGCCAGCCGGTTCTCGCGGCCGGCCAGCTCCAGCACGTAGACCGGTGCCCAGGCCAGGTTGACCAGCGGCACCAGGCACCCGGCGCGCAACGCCCAGTCCGGGCGCGACTCGGGCAGGTGCAGTTTGGCGAACGCCGCCGCCCGGCGCGCCCGCAGCCAACGGGTCAGCACCACCGCGCACCAGATCACCGCCGCGATCGCGGCCAGGCCGGCCAGCCGCCCCAGCCACACCGCGGCGCCGGCGATCAGCGGATGCAGCAGCCGGGTGCGGTTGATGATCATCAGCAGATAGATCAGCGTGTGCACCACCGCGGCGATACCCAGCGCGGCGATCGCACCGCCGATGGCCCTCTCCAGCAGCTGCGGCGACGGCGCCACACTCTCCGATGTCTTTCGCTGCGCCACAGCAGGATTCGGTGCGCCCATCAGGGTCCAGCGTGGCATCACCGGGTACCGAGGGGTGGGCCCGAGCGGGCGCTGCGGGCGCTCCTGCGGCGGCGGGGGGCCGGGGCGCACCGCGATCCAGCGATAGGCAGTGCGGGGCGGCGGCCCCTCCGGAGCAGCAGACGGCCCCGGGGGCCGCATCAGCTCGGCTTCCTGGGCGGGAGTCAACGGCGCCCACAGCGAACCGTTGCAGTTGGGGCACCACTCCCGCTGTTGATCGCGCACGTTCCACCGCATACCGCAGCGGGAGCACACCTGAATCACGGCACCAGCGTAGCGAGGCGCGAACAGGACGGGCGCGGGATAGGTCCTCCGGCCGGCCAGAGACCCCGGTCAGCAACCACCCGGCTATCCACAGTTTCCACAGGTTTATCCACATATCACCCCGGCGGTGAACCCGTCGGTGAAGTGCTTTTTTGCGGTCGGCCGATACACCAGCTGTGGATGACGCGCCGTCAGCGACACGCGCCGACTAACAGCCCCGGGCGAAATCGCTTGATCCGCTAAGCAGCTGCATCGCCGCAGGCCAACCGGGTATTACTGGTCGAGTTTTTCCGCCCGCGCGCTCAGGCGCTATGATCGTCGTCACAGATCGGTTGTGATGCGCCTCACTGAGGTGGGCGCACGGTGAGTGTGGGGGGCATACGAGATGGTCGGGGCAGGGTAATGACGGCACACCCGGGATCGGCGACCTATAAGCGCGGCTACCTGCTGGCGTCGCTGCGCGCCGGAGCGATCGCCCTGATACTGCTGACCGTCCTGCTCGCGCTCGTCCTGACCTGAGTCCGGCGGTTGGGCAAGGGCCCTCCTTGCGGTACTCGCTGCGGTGGAGCAATGTGGATCGAGGTGCCTCCACCGGCAATCGCGCGCCGGAGGTGGGGTGCCGTAAGCGCGTCAACGCAAGTCGACAATGATCAACGGTGATCGACACCGGATCAGGACTGATCGAAGGAAAGGAACCCCGTGGCCGACTACACCTTGCCCGACTTGGACTGGGATTACGGAGCCCTTGAGCCGCACATCTCGGGCCAGATCAACGAAATTCACCACAGCAAGCATCACGCCGCCTACGTGGCCGGCGTCAACGGCGCCGTGGCCAAGCTCGAAGAGGCGCGGGCCAACGACGACCACGCCGCGATCTTCCTGAACGAGAAGAACCTGGCGTTCCACCTCGGTGGGCACGTCAACCACTCGATCTGGTGGAAGAACCTGTCCCCCAACGGTGGTGACAAGCCGACCGGCGAGCTGGCCGCAGCCATCGACGACGCGTTCGGGTCGTTCGACAAGTTCCGCGCACAGTTCACCGCAGCCGCCAACGGGCTGCAGGGCTCGGGCTGGGCGGTGCTCGGCTACGACACCCTGGGCGGCAAGCTGCTGACCTTCCAGCTATATGACCAGCAGGCCAACGTGCCGCTGGGCATCATCCCGCTGCTGCAGGTCGACATGTGGGAGCACGCCTTCTACCTGCAGTACAAGAACGTCAAGGCGGACTACGTCAAGGCGTTCTGGAACGTCGTCAACTGGGCCGACGTGCAGTCGCGGTTCGCGGCGGCCACGTCGAAGACCTCCGGGCTGATCTTCTAGGCCCCCAGTCACACCGGAGCGGGGCGCGGCGCCATGGGC
>NZ_CP084028.1:4308020-4546962 GCF_020181595.1 [Mycobacterium] vasticus
CCACCCCCCCGCCCCCCACCCCCCCCCCCCCCCCCCGCCCCCCGCGCCCCCCCCCCCCCCCCCCCCCCCCCCGCTTCGGTTTTGTACGGCGGGTTTTCCTCACCGATTCGTTACCCGGCGCATCGTCGTGTCTGCTTGCACCCGCGCGCCGGTTGGGCGCATGCTGCTCGGCAACCCACCCGCTGAAGGAGGGTGCGCGATGGAGACAACGGGGTCCGGCCGGGCGATCGAGGTCGCCCCTTTCCATTCCCACGGTGAGCTACGTGGATTCGTGGTGTTCGGCCGCTGGCCGGATTCCACCAAGGAATGGGCGCAGCTGCTCGGCATCACGGTCCGGGTCGCATCGACGCCCGGATTGCTTTCCACCACAACGGTATTCGGTACTCGTGAGGAACTTCCCGACAACCCGGGTCCGGGAACGGTAGGCCTGCTGATGGCCGAGGGCACCATCTCCGGCCACACCCCGATCGCGCCGGGACACTTTGCGGCGCACCAACCGTCGGCGCTGCTGATCCTGCATCCGCCGTCGGAGACCATTCCCTCACTGCCGGAGTGCCGGGGCGCGGCCTCGGGATGTGTGCTGCTGCCCGGCCTGCCCTACCTGGGCCTGGAACACCGGGCAGCCTGGGTGGAGGCCGAATCCGACGGCACCATCACCTCGATGGTGAGCCGGGTCGGTGTCGACCCGGTGAGCCACCCCGACACCGCGGTCCTGGCCATGCTCCTTGCCGCATAAGGCGATTCGGATCATTGGATTCGGGCTCCCGAACACCCCCGCAATGGTGGCGCCGCAGGCTGACGGTCACTAGCCTCGGCAGCTGTCGAAAGGTCGCCCCGCATGCTTGCCGCCGCGCTGATCAGCCTGGGAGTGGTCTTCCTGGCCGAACTGGGCGACAAGTCGCAGCTGATCACGATGTCCTACGCGATGCGGCACCGGTGGTGGGTGGTGCTGAGCGGGGTGGGGATAGCGGCGTTCGCCGTCCACGGCATCTCGGTGACCGTCGGCCACTTCCTGGGGCTGACCCTGCCCCCGCGCCCCATCGCCGCGGTCGCCGGTGTCGCCTTCCTCGGCTTCGCGGCGTGGACATGGCGTGAGGGCAACAACACCGGCAGCGGGGACGCGCCCGTCCGCGAGCCACGGTTTGCGCTGCTGGCAGTGGTGTCCTCGGTGCTTCTCGCCGAGCTGGGCGACAAGACGATGTTGGCGACCGTCGCGCTGGCCAGCGACCACAGCTGGCTGGGCGTGTGGCTCGGCGCGACCCTCGGCATGGTGCTGGCCGACGCGGTGGCCATCGGGGTCGGGGTGGTGTTGCACCGCCGGCTGCCCGAACACCTGCTGCACCGCTGCGCGGCGGTGCTGTTCGCCGCGTTCGGAATCTGGATGCTGCTCGACGAGGCGCTCGGGCAGCGCCCGATGGCCATCGCCTCGGCCGGAGCGCTGCTGGTGCTGACGGTCGGCTCGGGGGTTCGCCAAGCCCGCCGAGCGGTCCGGTAGCAAATCTGGCCAGGAAACGGTACGGCGGTGCAAACTTCACTTCGCCGGAGAGGCGTCCAACGCCGAGGACTGATTGTTCGGGGTCAACGCCGACTAACCTCGAGGACTGAATTGTGCGTGGTACAGCCCACAAACGGTCTTCGAATCGACCCCGCGCGCGGTGAACGAGTTCGCCACCCGACCAATCTGAATCAAGATCGAATTCACCGGAGAATCACCCTTGGTTGTGTCGGCATCTATCGCTACGATGAATCAGCAAATATTTTCCACGTGACGGCGAACCCCCCGCCGACCGTGTATCGACCGCCTGCCGACCCCCTGGAGGTCCTATCGATGAGCGCGACTTTCGCTGCCCGCCTGAACCGACTCTTCGACACCGTCTATCCGCCCGGACGCGGGCCGCACACCTCCGCGGAGGTGATCGCCGCACTCAAAGCCGAGGGCATCACCATGTCCGCCCCCTACCTGTCGCAGCTGCGCTCGGGCAACCGGACCAACCCGTCGATGGCCACCATGGCCGCTCTCGCCAACTTCTTCCGGATCAAACTCGCGTTCTTCACCGATGACGACTACTACACCAAGTTGGACTCGGAGTTGTCCTGGCTGGACGGGGTTCGTGAGGCCGGTGTCCGCCGCATCGCGACCAACGTCATCGGGTTGTCGAGCGAGTCCCAGAAGGACGTGTTGGAGCGGATCGACGAGCTGCGCCGCAAGGAACACCTCAGCGCCTGAGGTGCCGAAGCCGCCATTAGGGTTGGCGGGATCGGTTCGCAAGTGAGACACCCGGGAGGCGACCGCCATGGGCCTGTTCAGAAAACGCAAGAGCCGCGCGACCCGGCGTGCTGAGGCGCGTGCGCTCAAGGCCCGGGCCAAGCTGGAGGCGCGGCTGGCCGCCAAGGGTGAGGCCAAGCGCTTCAAGGCCACTCAGCGCGCCGACTCCCGGGCCCTCAGCGCCCAGCTCAAAGCCGAACGGGATCGCGACCGAACCACGCTCAAAGCGGCGCAGAGCCAGCTCAAGGCGGCCCGCGACGGCAGGCTGCTGTCGCCGGCCCGCATTCGCCGCACCCTGACGGTGTCGCGGATGCTCGCCCCCATCGTGGTGCCGGTGGCCTATCGCGGTGCCATGGCGGTGCGTGGCCTGATCGACGAGCGGCGGGCCGCCCAGCTCGGCGTTCCGCTGGCCCGGATGGGCGAGTTCTCCGGGAGCGGCAAGAACGAGGCCCAGCTCTCATCGCGGATCCTCGGGGCGGAGCGGACGCTGCGTGAGGTCGCGGACCGAAGGCCCAAGGACGCCGAGACCAAGCAGTTCGTCTCGGCGGTGACCGACCGGTTGAGCGACCTGTCCACCGCCGTCACCGCCATCGAGACCATGCCCGGCGACCGCCGCCGAGCCGGATTCGCCTCGATCAGCGAGCAGCTCGACGGCATCGACGCCGATCTGATGGCCCGGCTGGGGCTGCCGTCATGAACGCGGCCACCCGGGCCGCCGCCATCACCGCCGCGATCGCCGCCCTCGGTTCGGTCGGTGTCGCACCGGCTTGGGCCCACGTGCACGCCAGCAGCCCGGGAGCGGTTCGCGGAGGCATCGCGATGGTCACCTTCGAAGTGCCGAACGAATCGCCGACCGGTTCTGCCACAACCGAACTCACCGTGACGCTGCCCGACGTGGCGTCGGCGCGCACCGAGACCACGCCGGGCTGGACGGCCAAGCTGGACCGCGACGCCAAGACCGGCGCGGTGCACGCGGTCACCTGGACGGCCACCAGCGGCGGCATCGGCCCCGACCAGTTCGGTCTGTTCCGGATCGCGATGCGCCTGCCCGACACCGACACCGTGGACTTCCCCGCCGCGCAGCGCTACGCCGACGGGACGGTGGTGCGCTGGGACCAGGCGCCGCCGCCGGGCGGCGGCGAGGCCGAGCACCCGGTGCCCGCACTGCAACTGGGCGCCGGCCCCGCGTCGGCACCCGAGCACCACGCCCAGCATCCGGCGCCGGCCGTCTCCGCCGGGCCCGCGACCTCCGCCGACGCCGCACCGCAGGGCGGGCACGGTGACAACACTGCCCGGCTGCTCGGCGGCACCGCACTGCTGGTCGCCGCACTGGCCGCCACGCTCACCCTGGCGCGGCGGCGGCAGTGACGCGGGCCGTGCGGGTAGCGTGCGCCGGGCTGTTCACGCTGGTCATGCTGTTCACCGCTACCGGGGTGGCCGCCGCGCACGCGGTGCTGGTGTCCAGTGACCCGGCCCGCGGCGCCGAGTTGGCCAGCGGGCCGCAGCGGGTCAGCGCCACCTTCAACGAGCAGTTGCAGACCAGCTTCGCGGCCATGACCGTGGTCGGCCCCGACGGCAACCTCTGGTCGTCAGGCGACACGCAGGTCCAGGGTGCGGTCGCGAGCGTCGGTGTCCGCCCGCTCGGGCCGGCCGGCACCTACACCGTCAACTACCGGGTGACCTCGGCCGACGGGCACGTGGTCACCGGCTCGTGGCCGTTCCAGCTGACGGTGGCCGGATCCGGCGAACCCGGACCGGCGGCGTCTGATCACGCCGAGGCGGCACCGCTGCCCCGCCGCTATGCCGATCCGGCCACCGAGGACCTGCCGATCTGGCCGTTCGTGGCCGGCGCGGTGGCGCTGGTCGCCGGCGGTCTGTGGTTGAGCCGGCGGCGGCACTGATCGCGGCGGATTGGAAGGTGCTGGCATGATGGGCGATATGACTGACCCGCAGGGCCAACCTGATCACGAGTCCGCCCCCACCCCTGAGCCCGCCGCCGCGCCCGAGCCGGCCGCCACGCCTGAATCCGCCGCCGCCCCCGAGCCCGCCGACCAGCCGGTGACACCGCCGGCCAAGAAGGCACCGGCCAAAAAGGCACCCGCCAAGAAGGCCGCGAAGAAGGCTCCGGCGAAGAAGGCACCCGCCAAGAAAGCACCAGCCAAGAAAGCTCCCGCCAAGACGACTCCCGCTCCGGCGATCGCGAACGGCGCCCGGCCGCTGACTGCCGGCGCCAAAGAGACTGCGGCCCAAGCCAAGTCGACGGTGGAAAAGGCGGGCAACGCACTTCCGTCGGTACCGGCGCCGACCCAGCCGTCGGTGGTCCCGCTGGTGGCCGCGGGTATCGGCGGCCTGCTGGTGCTGCTGCTGCTGCGCCGGTTGCTGCACGCACTGCGCGGCTGAGCCCGGCTGTGAGCATCGACTTTCGGCCCACCGCCGACCTGGTCGACGACATCGGCGCCGATGTGCGCAGCTGCGACCTGCAGTTCCGCCAACTGGGCGCACGCACCGAATTCGCGGGCCCGATCAGCACCGTGCGCTGCTTCCAGGACAACGCGCTGCTGAAGTCGGTGCTGTCGAGTCCGGGCAACGGCGGGGTGCTGGTGATCGACGGCGCCGGGTCGCTGCACACCGCGTTGGTCGGCGACGTGATCGCCGAGCTGGGCCGGGCCAACGGCTGGGCCGGGCTGATCGTGCACGGCGCGGTGCGCGACGCGGCGACACTGCGCACCCTCGACATCGGCATCAAGGCGCTGGGCACCAACCCGCGTAAGAGCACCAAGACCGGCGCCGGCGAGCGCGACGTCGTCGTCGAGCTCGGCGGCATCCGGTTCGTCCCCGGCGAGATCGCCTACAGCGACGACGACGGCATCGTCGTCGTCTGAGTCCGGGCGACCAGACCATGACAGCTGACAGCCTGCGGGACCGCTGGGACGCCATCCGCGGGCGCGTCGAATCGGCCTGCCACGATGCCGGACGTGATCCGGCCGAGATCACGATTCTGCCCGTCAGCAAGACGTTCGACCCCGAGGTGATCCGGGAGGCGGTCGGCCTGGGTCTGCACCGATTCGGGGAGAACAAGGTTCAGGAGATCCGCGACAAATACGAGCCCCTGGCCGACTGCGGGATCGACTGGGTGATGATCGGGCACCTGCAGACCAACAAGGCCGGCGTGGTGGCGCGGCTGGCCACCGAGGTGCAGTCGCTGGACCGGCCCAAGCTGGCCGCGGCGCTGGACCGGCAACTGCGCGCCGAGGGCCGCGCCATCGACGTGCTGGTACAGGTCAAGACCTCCGACGAGCCCAGCAAGTACGGCCTGGATCCCGACCGGCTGCCGGCGTTCCTCGACGAGCTGGCCGATTACCCCACCATGCGGGTGCGCGGATTGATGACGTTGGCCATCAACACCACCGACCCCGACAAAGTACGGGGCTGCTTTCGGCGGCTGCGTGAGCTGCGCGATACCGCCGCCGCGCACGGCCACGAGCTGCCGCGGCTGTCGATGGGGATGAGCGGGGACTTTCCCCTGGCGATCGCCGAGGGCGCCACCGAGGTGCGGATCGGCACCGCGATCTTCGGCGCCCGCCCCTACCCCGACTCCTACTACTGGCCGGAGCGCGGTTAGGCGATCGCAAGCGCGGCGGAGCCGGGCGAAGCGGGTCGCCGTGGAGGCGCTAAGCGCTCACGACCGCGCGGTGCTTGCTGAACCGCAGCGACTTCTCGTCGACCTTGCCGTACCGGATCAGCCGCAGGTCCAGCAGATAGTTCTGCTTGAGCCGCCACGGGGCTTGCGAACCGGATCGCGGCAGGGTGTCCATCGACCGGCGGAAGTACCCGGGGCTGAAGTCCATGAACGGCCGTTCTTCCACCTCGCCGCCGGGGTGCTCGGGCTCGACCCGATCGAAGCCGTGCTCGTCCATGTAGTTGAGCACCCGGCAGACGAACTCCGAGACCAGGTCGGCCTTGAGCGTCCAGGACGCGTTGGTGTAGCCGAAGCTGACCGCCGCATTGGGAACGCCGGAGAACATCAGCCCCTTGTAGGTCATGGCCTTGGGCAGGTCGATCGGCCCGCCGTTACGCAGCAGTGTCGCGCCGCCCAATAGCTGCATGTTCAAGCCGGTCGCGGTGATGATGATGTCGGCGTGCAGTTCCTGGCCGGAGTCCAGCCGGATTCCGGTCCTGGTGAACGTCTCGATGGTGTCGGTGACCACGTCGGCCTTGCCGTCGCGGATGGTCTTGAACAGATCACCGTTGGGGGCCAGGCACAACCGCTCGTCCCACGGGTTGTAGCGCGGCCCGAAGTGCTTGGCCACGTCATAACCTTCCGGCAGCCGGTGCTTGGCCATCGTCATCAGCGTCTTGCGCATGTACGTGGGGAAGGTCTGCGACAGCTGGTACTGGAAGGTGCTGAAGACGATGGCTTTCCAGCGGTTGACGAAATGCGCGGCCTTGCGCGGCAGGAACCGGTTGGCCTGCACGGCGATCGGGTCCACCAGGGGCAGCGCACCGACGTAGGTCGGCGAGCGCTGCAGCATGGTCAAATGCCCGGCTCCGGACTTGGCCAGCGCGGGAATGAGCGTCACCGCGGTGGCGCCGCTGCCGATCACCACGATCTTCTTGCCGGCGTAGTCCAGATCCTCCGGCCAGTGCTGCGGGTGCACGATGATGCCGCCGGCCGCGGCGAAGTCCTGCGCGCCGGGGAATTCCGGCGAATAGCCCTGCTCGTAATTGTAGTAACCGCTGCAGGCGAACACGAACGAGGCGGTGATCTGTTGCAGCTCGCCGTTGTGGTCGACGGTTAGCGTCCACTGGTTGCCGGCATCCGACCAGTCCGCCGAGACCACCCGGTGCCGGTAGCGAATGTGGGAGTCGATGCCGTTTTCGACGGCGGCCTCGTTGATGTAGTTCCAGATGTCCGCCCCGTCGGCGATCGAGTGGGCCGAGCGCCACGGCTTGAACCGGAAGCCCAGGGTGAACATGTCGGAGTCGGAGCGGATTCCGGGGTACTTGAACAGGTCCCAGGTGCCGCCGAGGTTGTCCCGGCACTCCAGGATGGCGTAGCTCTTGTTCGGGCAGCGGTTCTGCAGGTGCCAGGCCGCGCTGATACCGGAGATGCCGGCGCCGACGATCACAACGTCGAGGTGTTCAGTCATGCCGACAGGTTATCAACGTGCTGTCGAGTTAGCCAACGGTGCGTTGAGTAATTCGACGGTATGTAGACGCTGTCGGGCCCGGAGACCGGGAAAGCCCCACCCGCGCGGTAGCGTGTGGGGCTTTCCAGGGTTGTGGGCCGCCACCTACGGGCTGGTGCCGTGCGACCCGGTGCCGCCGTTCGTGCCACCGGTTCCCGGGGTGGCGCCGGCGCCGCCGTTGATCGCACCGGAGTTGGCGCCGATGGATCCCGGCCCGGTCGGCAGGTTCGGTGTGACCACGGTGCCGCCGGTACCCCCGCCGCCACCGGTGCCGTTGGCCGCGTCGCCGACCCCGCCGTTGCCGCCGTTGCCGCCGTCACCACCGGAGACGTTGTTGACCGGGCCCGATGAGCTGTGGGTTCCGTTGCTGATGCTCGACGGAGGTTGTCCACCTTTCCAACCCCAGCGGATGTCGCTGCCGTCGCCGCCCTTGCCGCCTTCACCGCCGTTGCCGCCGGTGCTGCCGGTGCCGACACCGGCACCGCCGTTGCCACCGTGGCCACCGTGGCCACCGTTGGAGCCGGCAGCGAACTGGTCGCTGCCACCAGTACCGCCATTGCCGCCGTCACCGGCGACAAACCCGCTGCCGCCGTCACCACCCTTGCCGCCGTCGCCGGTGACATCGGCCGGAATACCGGCCTTGGTGTTCCCGGCAATGTCGATGTAACCCAGCTTCTGCAGGTCCGGCCCGGCGCCACCGTTGCCGCCCGTGCCGCCGTCGGCACCGTTGCCGGCTTGCCCAGCGGCACCTTGGGCCGTGCCGGCCCCGGCCGCACCGCCATTGCCGCCGTGGCCGCCGTCGCCGCCCTTGGCACCGATGCCTTCGTTGTGGCCCTGCAGCGGGAACCCCTCGTCGGCGTGGCTGGTGTAGCCCCCGTGGCCGCCGTTGGCGCCGTTGCCACCGGCGGCGCCGTTGCCACCGTTGGAGCCGACACCGGTGGTGCCGCCACCGTTACCACCGGCGCCACCGTCACCGCCCGTACCGCCGCTGCCGCCCGGGCTTCCGTTGCCCGCCGGGGCAAAGGGCGCCGGGGTCCCCACACCATCGGTGCCGGCCGCGCCGTTGCCGCCGTGTGCGCCGTTGCCGGCGATACCTCCGTTGCTGTCGGTGCCCGCGGTGCCGTTGACCGCGCTACCGCCAGCACCACCGTCACCGGCGTCACCACCGTTGCCGCCGTTACCACCGTTGACACCCGCCGCGGTGGCGTTGGCCCCGATACCACCGTCGGCACCGTTACCGGCCGCACCCGCGTCACCACCGGTGTTAGCCGCCAACTCACCGGCCTTACCACCATTGCCGGCATTACCACCAGAACCACCCGCGGTGCCGTTGCCGTTACCGCCAACGAAGCTGCCATCGGCACCCTTGACGCCGCTGCCGCCGTCACCCCCGTTACCGCCATCACCCCACTTACCGCCGTTACCGCCGGCACCACCGTCGCCGCCACTGGTACCGGCAGCCGCGCTGGTGTCGGCAGCGGCGTTATAACCCGCGCCACCGAGCCCGCCGTTACCCGACACCGTCGGGGTGATGGTGCCATCGGGGCCCTTCGAACCCGGCGTGCTGCCTTGACCGCCATTACCCCCGACGCCGACGTTCTGGCCCGGGTCGCCACCATTGCCGCCGTTACCGCCATGGGGGTGGGCGGCGGTGCCGGCCGCGCCGTTGCCGCCGTCACCACCCACACCGACCGTGCCGCCCGCACCGCCGTCCCCACCGACACCCGTCTGCCCGGCGGCACCCTGGGCCGTGCCGGCACCGGCTGCACCGCCGTTGCCACCGGTACCACCGCCACCGCCGTTGCCGCCGTTGCCGCCGTTGGTGCCGTTGCCGTTGCCCTGGTTGTCGAAGGAGCCGTTAGCACCGTTGGCACCGGTACCACCGTTGGCGCCGGCACCGCCCTGGCCGCCGGCACCACCGTTGGAGCCGGCACCGGTAGTGCCGCCGCCGTCGCCACCGGCGCCGCCTTGGCCACCGCCACCGCCGCTTCCGCCGGTCGTGCCGTTCGCACCCGGCGTGGCACCGTCGACACCGTTGGCGCCATCACCGCCGTACCCGCCGTTGCCGGCGACACCACCGTTGCTGTCGGTGCCCGCGGTGCCGTTGACCGCGCTACCACCGGCACCACCGTCACCGGCGTCACCACCGTTGCCGCCGGTGCCGCCGGTGCCGCCCGCGGTGATGGCGTTGGCCCCGATACCACCGTCGGCGCCGTTGCCGGCCGCACCTGCATTACCGGCGACGTTGTCCGCCAGCTCACCGGAGTTTCCACCGTTGCCGGCGTCGCCACCGTTACCACCGGAGATGCCGTTGCCGCTGCCGCCGCCGGCGAAGCTGCCGGCGGTACCGGCGACACCGTTGCCGCCGGAGCCGCCGTCGCCGCCGTTGCCCCACTTGCCGCCGTTACCGCCGGCGCCACCGTTGCCGCCGCTGGTCCCGGCAGCTGCCGCGGTGTCAGCCGCCGCGTTGTAGCCGGCACCACCGACACCACCGTTACCGGAGACCACGGCCGTGATCACACCGTCGGCGCCCTGAGCGCCCGGAGCGCTGCCGGTGCCGCCCGCGCCGCCGAGGCCGGCGGTCTGGCCCGCATCGCCACCGTCGCCGGCGTTGCCGCCGTTGGCGTGCGCGGCGGTACCGGCAGCGCCGTCGCCACCGTTGCCACCGAGGCCGACCGTGCCGCCGTCGCCGCCGTTGCCGCCGACACCGATGGTGCCGTTGGCCCCGCTGCCGGCGTGGTCCGCCGTACCGGCCGCACCGCCGTTACCGCCGATGCCGCCGTTACCGCCGTCGCCGCCGTTACCGCCGTCGGTGCCGTTGCCGGTGCCGTTGTTGTCGAAGGTGCCATTGATGCCGTTGGCGCCGGTGCCACCGGTGCCGCCGGTGCCGCCCTTACCGCCGGCACCACCGTTACCGCCGTTGCCGAAGACCTCGCCGCCCTTACCGCCGACGCCACCGTTACCGCCACCGGCACCCTGGGTGCCCGTGCCGCCGTTGCCGTCACCGTTGCCCGCGAAGCTGCCGGCCGCACCGCTCAGGCCGGTACCACCGACGCCGCCGGCGCCACCGTTACCGCCGTTGCCGGTGTGCGGGCCGGCGTTGCCACCGTTGCCGCCCAGGCCGCCCAGGGTCGCTGCCTGCCCGGCCGTGGCGTCCAGGCCGTTACCACCGGTACCGCCGTCGCCACCGTTGCCGATGCCCATCTGCCCCAGCGCGTTACCGCCGTTACCGCCGGTCCCCGCCAACACCACGTTGCCGGTGCTGTCGATGAAGGCGTTGGCGCCGTTACCGCCGGTGCCGCCGAAGCCCATGAAGCCGCCACCGGCACCGCCGTCGCCACCGCTACCCGCGTAGCTGACGCCGTCGATCGTGACCGTCGAACCCGCAGCTGCGTCGCCGCCGGCACCGCCGTTGCCGAACAGGCCGGCCGCGCCACCGTCGGAGCCGTTGATGCCGTCGCCGCCGTTGCCGAACCAGGAGCCACCGTCCTGAGCCGTAATCAGGACACCCTGGTCGTTGACGTAGGCGTCCGCGCCATTGCACAGCACACCGCAGGAGTCACCGGTGGCGAACGCCTGGTTCATCGGGTCCAGCCACCAGTCGTTGGCCGAGTTGGTGACCATCGCCTCCATCGGGTTGTAGTACGCCTGGTACAGCGCAGTGTCGAAGGCCAGCCACGCATCCGGGTCACCGGCCAGCAGGCCGCCCAGGTCTCCCAGGGAGAAGTCGGCCGCACCGGGAACCTCGAGATCGGTACCGAACCACGAGAACGGGTCCAGCCAGTCGAAGTCGGCCTGCGCGGGCGTCGCCACCAACGGCGTCATCCCGAACGCAAGAAACGCCCCCACCGACGTGGCTGCCCCAACGAGCCGACGACGACCCCCCGACGCACCCCGCCCACTGTCCTGTTTCGACATCCAAGCCACCTTTTCTACTGTGAGAACGCCGCGTGTCATCAGCGACGTCTATTACTAAGTTCGCGGAAAAGTTACCAAACAATCTAAACGAATGTCTACCTTATCTGACCATTCACGCGTCGTGTGCGTGCATTTCATTAGCTTTTACTGGTCAATCAGCCCTGATGGGTATGTAGACCTGGGTTGACTTCTCGGGAACTTGAGACCAAACGGGCCTCTACGGCGTGCCAGCTCTGTCCACCGTTCCTGCGGCGACCACCGTCGAGGAATATGACACAGACGACCATGACGTCGGAAATCAGTCCTCGTCGTGCGACGGGCGACGGCCGAACAGCAGGTGGCCGTCATCGACCCTGCTCCGCCGGATTAACGCAGAATCCAGCAGGTAGTTGTCGTGTAGCCGCCACGGGCGGTGCGACCCCGCCCGTGGCAGATGCTCCAGGGCCCGCAGAACATACCCGGAGAGTTGCCCCACCAGCGGCCGATCCTGGACGTGTGGGTCCGGCTCACGCGGGACCACGATGTCGAACCCCTGAGAGGCCATGAAGTTGAGCACGCGGCAGACCGATTCCGACACCAAGTCGGCTTTCAGGGTCCACGAGGCGTTGCTGTAGCCGACGGTGAACGCCAGGTTCGGCACGCCGCTGAGCATCATGCCCCGGTAGGCCACCGTGTCTCGCGGGCTGATTGCCGCGCCGTTGCGGCTGAACTCGGCACCGCCGAACAGCCGCAGGTTCAGCCCGGTCGCGGTGATGATCACATCGGCGGGCAGGTGATCGCCGGAGCTCAACCGAATGCCGGACGGAGTGAACGCCTCGATCTCGTCGGTGACCACGTCGGCCCGGCCCGAGCTGATCGCCGCGAAGAGGTCCCCGTCGGGTGCCAGGCACAACCGCTGGTCCCACGGTTGATAGTCGGGACCGAAGTGCTTGGCCACATCGAACCCCTCGGGCAGCCGTCGGCGTGCCATCCGCATCAGGGTCCGGCGCATGAAGTTCGGGAAGCGGCGGCTCACCTGGTAGACGCCGACCTGTCCGACGATGTAGCCCCACCGGTTGGCCTGGGCGGCAGCCCGGGTCGGCAACAGCCGGTTGAGCCCGCGCGCCACCGGATCGACCGAGCGCAGCAGGCCGATGTAGCCCGGGGAGCGCTGCACCATGGTGACGTGGCCCGCCCCGGACTCCACCAGCGCCGGAACCAGGGTCACCGCGGTGGCACCCGAGCCGATCACCGCGATCTTCTTGCCGGTGTAGTCCAGGTCGTCGGGCCAGTGCTGGGGGTGGACGATCGGTCCGGTGAACTCGCCGGCACCCGGGAACTGCGGGGCGTAGGCGTCGTCGTAGTCGTAGTAACCGCTGCAGGAGACCAGAAAGCCGCAGCTGATCTCGACGGTCTCGTCGCCACGCTGCACGGTCAGGTTCCAGGCGGCGTCGGCGTCGCTCCAGTCGGCGGCCAGCAGCCGGTGGTCGTAGCGGATGTGTTCGTCGATGCCGTGGTCGGCGACCGTTTCACGCAGGTAGTCCTTGATGGCCGCGCCGTCGGCGATGGTGGTGTCGGCCGTCCACGGCTTGAACCGGAAGGCGAAGGTGAACATGTCCGAGTCCGACCGGATCCCCGGGTAGCGAAACAGGTCCCAGGTACCGCCCAGATCGGCGCGCCGCTCCAGGACCGCATAGCTTTTCGACGGGCAGTGCCGCTGCAGGTGCCACGCGGCGCTGATCCCGGAGATCCCCGCGCCCACCACCACGACGTCGAGGTGTTCGGACACAGCCGATCAGCGTAGCCAACCCGCCACCGTAATCTCTCGACATCGTGTCGATTTTCTCGACACCGTGTAAACTCTCCGTTGTGACCCGGACCGGTTCGACGCGTACCCGCAGTCGACGTTCGACACGCCCATCCGGCGACGACCGCGAACAGGCGATTCTGGCGACCGCCGAACGCCTGCTGGCGGAACGGCCACTGGCCGAGATCTCGGTCGACGACCTGGCCAAAGGAGCCGGCATCTCCCGGCCCACCTTCTACTTCTACTTCAAGTCCAAGGATGCGGTGCTGCTCTCCCTGCTGGAGCCGATGATCGAGTCGGCCGACTCGGAGTTCGTCGGCGCGGTGCAGCGCCTGCCGGCCGACCCGCGCCGGATCTGGCGCAGCGGGATCAAGGCGTTCTTCGTCGCGTTCAGCTCGCACCGGGCAATCGCCCGCGCCGGAACCGAGGCGCTGGCCACCAGCCCGGAGTTCCGAGCGATGTGGAACGGGTTCATGGGCAGGTGGATCGAGCAGACCGCCACGATGATCGCCGCCGAACGTGAACGCGGCGCGGCCCCGGTCACCATCGACCCCCTGGACCTGGCGACGTCACTGAATCAGATGAACGAACGGACCATGATGGCTGCACTGATGGCCGAAAAGCCGTCGGTACCACATGAGCAGGTGGTCGACACGCTGACCCACATCTGGGTGAGCAGCATCTACGGTCAGGCGTCCTGACTCAGAACTGCGCGACGCCGAATCCACCCAGCAGCACCGCGAAGCCGCCGATCTCTCCGAGGATGAGCAACACCATGCCGGCCCGCAGGAACCAGCCGGGCTTCTCGAATTGGTTTGTGGTGTCGTGCAACGCGCCGTGCAGCATGTAGGTGCCGATCGCGGTGACGAAGAAGTACACCACCACCATCGCCGCGGTCATGTTCACCCACGTCGGCCAGCCGCTGAGTTCGACGAAGACCGCGACCAGCAGGGTGGCAAACGAGTACATCAGCGCCGCCCGATGCGCGATGTCGACATAGATGTGGGCCTGGTGCTTGTCCGAGGTGAGGATCTGCTGGTACTTCCAGACCCCCAACAACAGCGCCAACAGAAAGATCAGGCCCGCGGCAAGCAGGGTCACCTTGGTGTCGATCCCCAGCGTCAGTAGCACACGGTGAGCCTAACCCGGCGGTGAGCTTCGTTCGCCGGGCGGGGAAACGCACTACGCTCGACCGAATGCGTTTCGCCTTCAAAACCTCACCGCAGAACACCGCATGGGCCGACATGCTCGCTGTCTGGCGCGCTGCCGACGACATCGATGTCTACGAGTCCGGCTGGACCTTCGACCACTTCTATCCGATCTTCACCGATTCCACCGGGCCGTGCCTGGAGGGCTGGACGACGCTGACCGCGCTGGCCCAGGCCACCACCCGGCTGCGGGTGGGCACGCTGGTCACCGGGATCCACTACCGCCACCCCGCGGTACTGGCGAATATGGCTGCCGCACTGGACATCATCTCCGGCGGCCGGCTGGAGCTGGGCATCGGCGCAGGCTGGAACGAGGAGGAGTCCGGGGCCTACGGCATCGAGTTGGGCACCATCAAGGAGCGCTTCGACCGGTTCGAGGAGGCCTGCGAGGTGCTGGTCGGCCTGCTCAGCCAGGAGACAACGGACTTCGACGGCCGCTACTACCAGCTCAAGGGCGCGCGTAACGAGCCCAAGGGGCCGCAACGTCCGCACCCGCCGATCTGCATCGGCGGCAGCGGCGAGAAGCGCACGCTGAAGATCACCGCGCGCTACGCCCAGCACTGGAACTTCGTCGGGGGCACGCCCGAGGAATTCGCCCGCAAGCGCGACGTGCTGGCCGCCCACTGCGCCGACATCGGCCGGGACCCGACCCAGATCCGGCTCTCCGCGCACCTGCGGCTGGACCCGGATCTGGGCTACCGCAAGGTGATCGATGACGCGGCGGCATTCGGGGCCGAAGGGCTGGACCTGGCGATCGTGTATCTGCCGACGCCCTATGACCCGGGCGTCCTGGAGCCGCTGGCCGAGGCGGCCCGGGATTCCGGACTGCTGGGCTGAGCTCCACCCAGACGGCCCGCGGGGCTCAGACGGCTCAAACGGCGTAGCGCAGCAACTCGTCGGCGGTGATCAGCCGTTCGTGTTTGGCCGGGAACTCGCGGCTGCGCAGCGGGTGTCGCAGCAGCGACCAGGCCATCCGACCCATGCGGTAGCGGTATATCGGGTTGATGTGCACGGCGCTGACCCCCGGCTCGGCCCAGAACGGAACAACACGGACGGTGTCAACGTGTGGCTAACACTGTTCGTGGTGCCGACCATTAGACACCCGCTCGTTGGCTAACAGGGATCGACTCGCCGGATTGTGATGTGGACGTTACTGAAGTGACGGTTGCGTTTCTTGGTCCCTCAGTGGATCGCGACGGTCGTCGGCGCGATCGGAGCCGGCAGCGCGGTGGTCCCCATCAGGTAGCGGTCCACCGCGGCCGCCGCGGCACGCCCCTCGGCGATCGCCCACACGATCAGGGACTGCCCGCGGCCCATGTCGCCCGCCACATAGACGCCCGGCACACCCGTCGCGAACGAGGCATCACGCGTCACGTTGCCGCGGGCGTTGAACTCCACGCCCAGATCGGTGAGCAACCCCGCCCGCTCCGGACCGACGAACCCCATCGCCAGCAGGACCAGGTCGGCCTCCAGTTCGAAGTCGGTGCCATCCACCTTCTCGAAGGCACCACCTCGCCGGCGCACCTCGTGGGCCCGCAACCCGGTCACCCGGCCGTCACGCCCGATGAACTCCTCGGTATTCACCGAGAACACCCGGTCACCGCCCTCCTCGTGCGCGGAGGTGGTCCGCATGACCAGCGGGTACATCGGCCACGGCGTCGAGGCGTCCCGGTTCTCCGGCGGGCGCGGCATGATCTCGAACTGGTGCACACACGTCCCGCCCTGGCGGTGCACGGTGCCCAGGCAGTCCGCGCCGGTGTCACCGCCGCCGATGATGATCACCTTCTTGCCGTGCGCGGTGATCGGCGGTTCGCTCATGTCGCCGGCCTGCACCCGATTGGCCCACGGCAGGAACTCCATCGCCTGGTGGATGCCCTGAAGTTCACGGCCCGGCACCGGCAGGTCACGCCACGCGGTCGCCCCGCCGGCCAGCACCACGGCGTCGAACTCGGCGCGCAACCGCTCGGCGGTCATGTCGACGCCGACGTTCACGCCGGTCTCGAACGCAGTGCCCTCGGCGGTCATCTGCGCCAGGCGCCGGTCGATGATCCGCTTCTCCATCTTGAATTCCGGTATGCCGTAACGCAGTAGCCCGCCGATGCGGTCGTCGCGCTCGAACACCGTCACCGAATGCCCGGCCCGGGTTAGCTGCTGAGCGGCGGCGAGTCCGGCCGGCCCGGAGCCCACCACGGCGACCGTCTTCCCGGTGTGCACCGACGGCGCGATCGGTTCCGCCCAACCCTGCATGAACCCGCGTTCGACGATCTCGTACTCGACCTGCTTGATGGTCACCGGCGGCTGGTTGATGCCCAGCACACAGGCCGGTTCGCACGGTGCGGGGCACAGCCGCCCGGTAAAGTCCGGGAAGTTGTTGGTGGCGTGCAGCCGGTCGAACGCCTCGCGCCAGCGACCGGTGCGCACCAGGTCGTTCCACTCCGGGATCAGGTTCCCCAGCGGGCACCCGTTGTGGCAGAACGGGATACCGCAGTCCATGCAACGCCCCGCCTGCTGACGGACGGTGTCCTCGGCGAACTCCTCGTACACCTCGTTCCAGTCGCCGAGCCGCTGCGAGACCGGGCGCCGCAGCGGCAGGATCCGCTGGGTGTTGGTCAGAAAGCCTTTCGGGTCAGCCATGAGCTGCCGCCATAATCGCCTCATTCGGGTCGGTGCCGTTCGCCTTCGCCTCGGCGGTAGCGGCGAGCACCCGCCGGTAGTCGCGTGGCATCACTCGGACGAAGTGACGGCGCTGGTTGGGCCAGTCGGACAGGATCGCCCGGGCGGGCGCGGAATCGGTGGCCTCGACATGCGCGGCCAACAGGCCACGCAGCCAGGCGATGTCGGCGTTGTCGAAGTCACCGAACATCTCCAGATCCACCATCTCGGTGTTGAGCCTGTGCGGCAGATCGCGGTGCGGGTCCCACACGTAGGCCATGCCGCCGGACATCCCCGCCGCGAAGTTGCGCCCGGTCGGCCCGAGCACCACCACCTTGCCGCCGGTCATGTACTCGCAGCCGTGGTCGCCGACGCCCTCCACCACCGCCTCCGCGCCGGAGTTGCGGACCGCGAACCGCTCCCCGACCATTCCGCGCAGGAACGCCTGGCCTCCGGTGGCGCCGAACAGGATCACGTTGCCGCCGATGATGTTGTCCTCGGCGACATAACCCTGCGGTGCGTCGCGCGGCGGGCGGACCACGATCCGGCCGCCGGAGAGTCCCTTGCCGGCGTAGTCGTTGGCGTCACCGAAGACCCGCAGGGTGATCCCCGGCGGCAGGAAGGCACCGAAGCTGTTGCCCGCCGACCCGGTGAAGGTGATGTCGATGGTGTCATCGGGAAGCCCTTGGGCGCCATAGTTTGTGGTGACCCGGTTGCCGAGCAGGGTGCCGACGGTCCGGTTCACGTTGGAGATCTCGGAGTCGAACCGCACCGGGGTGCCGGAGTCCAGTGCCTCGCGGCTCTGCGCGATCAACTGCTGATCCAGTGCCTTCTCCAGCCCATGGTCCTGACCGGAGGTGCAGTACAGGTCCTGGTTCATGAACGCCGACTCCGGCTCGTGCAGCACCGGGCCGAGGTCGAGCCGGTGGGCCTTCCAGTGCGCGCGGGCCATCGTGGTGTCCAGTGCGCCCACCTGCCCGACAGCCTCGTTGATGGTACGGAAGCCCAGTGCGGCAAGGTATTCACGTACCTCTTCGGCGATGAACCAGAAGAAGTTCTCCACGAACTCCGGCTGTCCGTTGAACCGCTTGCGCAGCTCCGGGTTCTGGGTGGCCACCCCGACCGGGCAGGTGTCGAGATGGCAGACCCGCATCATGATGCAACCCGACACCACCAGCGGTGCGGTGGCGAAGCCGAACTCCTCGGCGCCCAGCAGCGCGGCGATCACCACGTCGCGGCCGGTCTTGAGCTGACCGTCCACCTGCACCACGATCCGATCGCGAAGCCCGTTGAGCAGCAACGTCTGCTGAGTCTCGGCCAGCCCCAGCTCCCACGGCGCCCCGGCATGCTTGAGCGAGGTCAGCGGCGCGGCGCCGGTGCCGCCGTCGTGCCCGGAGATCAGCACCACGTCGGCGTGCGCCTTGGACACCCCCGCCGCCACCGTGCCCACCCCATTCTCGGCGACCAGCTTGACGTGGATGCGCGCCTGCGGGTTGGCGTTCTTCAGGTCGTGGATCAGCTGTTTGAGGTCCTCGATCGAGTAGATGTCGTGGTGCGGCGGCGGCGAGATCAGCCCGACGCCGGGAGTGGCGTGCCGAACCTCGGCGATCCACGGGTACACCTTGTTACCCGGAAGCTGGCCGCCCTCACCGGGTTTGGCCCCCTGGGCGATCTTGATCTGCAGGTCCGAGCAGTTCACCAGGTAGTCGCTGGTGACACCGAAGCGGGCAGAGGCGACCTGCTTGATCGCGCTGCGCCGCCAGTCCCCGTTCTCGTCCGGCAGGTACCGGTCGGCGTGCTCACCGCCCTCACCGCAGTTCGACCGGCCGCCGATCCGGTTCATCGCGATCGCCAGGGTCTCGTGCGCCTCGGCGGAGATCGAGCCGTAACTCATCGCGCCGGTGGCGAACCGCTTGACGATCTCGGTGGCCGGCTCCACCTCCTCGATCGGAATCGGTTTGCGTTCACCGGCTTTGAACTTCAGCAGGCCCCGCAGGGTGGCGAGACGCTCACTCTGGTCGTCGACCAGCGCGGTGTACTCCTTGAACACCGCGTATTGGCCGGTGCGGGTCGAGTGCTGCAGCTTGAACACGGTCTCGGGGTTGAACAGGTGGTACTCACCCTCCCGGCGCCACTGGTACTCGCCACCCACCGGCAGTTCGCGGTGCGCCCGCTCCTCGGGCCGGGGCAGATAAGCCATCGTGTGCCGCGCCGCGACGTCGGCGGCGATCTCGTCGAGGGTGATACCCCCGATCGGGCAGAACAGACCGGTGAAGTACTCATCGAGAACGTCCTGGGAGATACCGACCGGCTGGAACAGTTGCGCGCCGGTGTAGGACGCCCGCGTCGAGATGCCCATCTTGGACATGACCTTCAGCACGCCCTTGGCCGCGGCCTTGGCGTAGTTGGCGATCGCGTGCTCACCGTCGAGGCCCTTGATCAGGCCCCGGTCGATCATGTCCTGCACCGACTCGAACGCCAGGTAGGGGTTGACCGCGGCGGCACCGAACCCGAGCAGTGCCGCCAGGTGGTGCACCTCGCGGGCATCACCGGACTCGACCACCAGACCGACCCGGGTGCGGGAGCGCTCGGCGACCAGGTGGTGGTGCACCGCGGCGGTGGCCAGCAGCGACGGGATGGGGGCCAGCGTCTCGTCGGACTCCCGGTCGGAGATCACGATGAAGCCGGCCCCGTCCTTGATCGCCGCCGACGCCTGGGCGCACACCTGCCGCAGCGCGGCGCGCAGACCGGCCCCGCCCTCGGCGACCGGGTACAGGCAGTGGATCACCGCGGCGGACAGGCCGTGTCGCCCGCGTGAGCCGATCGGCAGATCCGGATCCAGGGACACCAGCTTGGCCAGGTCGGAGTTGCTCAGGATCGGCTGGGACAGCACCACCTGGCGCCAGGTGGGCTCCTCGGTGTTGAGCAGGTCGCCCTCGGGGCCCAGCGCACCCTGCAGGCTGGTGACCACCTCTTCGCGGATGGCGTCCAGCGGCGGGTTGGTGACCTGGGCGAACATCTGCTGGAAGTAGTCGAACAGCATCCGCGGCCGCGCCGAGAGCACCGCGACCGGGGTGTCGGTGCCCATCGAGCCGATCGGCTCGGCGCCGGTGCGGGCCATCGGCGCGAGCACCAGGTTCAGTTCTTCATTGGTGTAGCCGAACATGTGCTGGCGCAGCAGAACCCGGTGATGCTCCATCCGGGGCGCCTCGCCCGGCGGCAGCTCCTCGATGGGGATCAGGGCTTCGTTGATCCACTGCCGGTACGGCCGCTGCGCCGCCAGGGTGGATTTGATCTCGTCATCGGAGATGATCCGGCCGGCTTCGGTGTCGACCAGGAACATCCGGCCGGGCTGCAGCCGCTGCCGGTGCACCACGGTGGCCGGGTCCAGGTCGAGTACCCCGGACTCGGAGGCCATCACCACCAGCCCGTCGTCGGTGACCCAGATCCGTGACGGTCGTAGACCGTTGCGGTCCAGCACCGCACCCACCAGGGTGCCGTCGGTGAAGGTCATCGAGGCCGGCCCGTCCCACGGCTCCATCAGCGAGTCGTGGTACTCGTAGAACGCTCGCAGCTCGGGCTCCATGGCCTGGTGGCGCTCCCAGGCCTCCGGGATCATCATCAGCACCGCGTGCGGCAAACTGCGACCGCCCAGATGCAGCAGCTCCAGGACCTCGTCGAATCGTGCGGTGTCGGAGGCACCCGGCGTGCAGATCGGGAAGAGCTTGTCGGCGGTGTTGCCGCCGTTTCCGGGCTCCGCCGAGCCGAAGACGTCGGTACGGATCAGCGCTTCGCGGGCCCGCATCCAGTTCTCGTTGCCGGTGACGGTGTTGATCTCGCCGTTGTGTGCGATGCGCCGGAACGGATGCGCCAACGGCCACGACGGAAAGGTGTTGGTCGAGAACCGGGAATGCACGATACCCAGCGCGCTCTGCATCCGCGGGTCCGCCAGATCCGGGTAGAAGTCCTTGAGCTGCGGAGTGGTCAACATGCCCTTGTAGACAATGGTCCGACCGGAAAGACTTGGGAAATAGACGGTTTCCCGCCCGGGACCGTCCTGGCCCGGCCCCCGGCTGCCCAGCTCGTGCTCGGCGCGCTTGCGCACCACATAGGCCCGGCGCTCCAGCTCCATCCCGGATGCCCCGGCCAGGAACAGCTGCCGGAAGGTCGGCATCGCATCACGCGCCAAGGCGCCCAGCGACGAGTCGTCGGTCGGCACATCGCGCCAGCCGAGCACCTTGAGCCCTTCGGCCTCGGCGATCTTCTCCACTGCGACGCAGGCCGTCACCGCGTCTTTGGACGACTGCGGCAGGAACGCCATCCCGGTTGCATAGGAACCTTCGGCCGGCAGGTCGAAATCGGTGACCGCACGCAGGAATTGGTCGGGGATCTGAAGCATGATGCCGGCCCCGTCGCCGCTGTTGGGTTCGGCTCCGGCGGCGCCCCGATGTTCCAGGTTGAGCAGCGCGGTGATCGACTTGTCGACGATGTCGCGGCTGCGTCGGCCGTGCATGTCGACAACCATGGCCACTCCGCACGCGCCATGCTCGAACGCGGGGTTGTAGAGCCCGATCGGGGTGGTCGACATCAGCACCTGGCCCTTCGCACAATTATGCGCATCGCCACAGATGCTGCGATGCGAGACGTGGTTTCCATCCGTGCGACGTTGAACGGCTTTCCTGCGGCGCAAATTACCGGCAGGCATCGTCACGATATACCCGGATCCAGCCGCAGCGCCAGCCGCTGGGCAAACACTCAAACGGTGAGTTTTGTGTTACATCAGCGCAATAACCGGATCACGCGCGGGAAATGTGGACTGCTTATGGTCTGGCTGTCCGTACCCGAAGGAGGCCACTGTGACCGACGAAATTCTGAAGCTCGTCTCGGACGAGAAGATCGAGTACGTCGACGTTCGATTCTGCGATCTGCCTGGTGTGATGCAGCACTTCTCGATCCCTGCCGAGGCCTTCGACGCCAGCGTCTTCACTGACGGTCTGGCATTCGACGGATCGTCGATCCGCGGCTTCCAGTCCATCCACGAATCAGACATGCTGCTGCTGCCCGATGCCAGCACCGCGCGCATCGATCCCTTCCGGTCAGCAAAGACGCTGAACGTCAACTTCTTCGTACACGACCCCTTCACCCGCGAGCCCTACTCGCGGGACCCGCGCAACATCGCGCGCAAGGCGGAGAACTATCTGTCCAGCACCGGGATCGCCGACACCGCCTACTTCGGCGCCGAGGCCGAGTTCTACATCTTCGACTCGGTGGCGTTCGACTCGCAGATGAACGGGTCGTTCTACGAGGTGGATTCGGTGTCGGGGTGGTGGAACACCGGCAGGGCCACCGAGGCGGACGGCAGCCCCAACCGGGGTTACAAGGTGCGCCCCAAGGGCGGTTACTTCCCGGTGGCGCCCGTCGACCAGTACGTCGACCTGCGTGACGCCATGAGCACCAACCTGACCGATGCGGGCTTCACCGTTGAGCGCGGCCACCACGAGGTCGGTACCGGCGGGCAGACCGAGATCAACTACAAGTTCAACACGCTGCTGGCCGCCGCCGACGACCTGATGCTGTTCAAGTACATCATCAAGAACACCGCCTGGGCGCACGGCAAGACCGTGACCTTCATGCCCAAGCCACTGTTCGGCGACAACGGCTCGGGCATGCACGTGCACCAGTCGGTGTGGAAGGACGGCGAACCGCTGTTCTACGACGACATCGGCTACGCCGGACTGTCCGACACCGCCCGGCACTACATCGGCGGCGTCCTGCACCACGCGCCGTCACTGCTGGCGTTCACCAACCCGACGATCAACTCCTACAAGCGGCTGGTCCCGCACTTCGAGGCGCCGATCAACCTGGTGTACAGCCAGCGCAACCGCTCGGCGTGTGTGCGCATCCCGATCACCGGCACCAACCCGAAGGCCAAGCGGATGGAGTTCCGCTGCCCGGACTCCTCCGGCAACCCGTATCTGGCGTTCGCCGCCATGCTGATGGCCGGCATCGACGGCATCAAGCACAAGATCGAGCCGGCCGCTCCGGTCGACAAGGATCTCTACGAGCTGCCGCCCGACGAGGCCGCCGGCATCCCGCAGGCCCCGACCTCGCTCGCGCAGGTGATGGACAACCTGGAAGCCGACCACGAATACCTCACCGAGGGCGGGGTTTTCACCTCCGACCTGATCGAGACCTGGATCGGCTACAAACGTGAGAACGAGATCGCCCCGGTGAACCTGCGGCCGCACCCGTACGAGTTCGCGCTGTATTACGACTGCTGATCTCCTGCTGCGGCCCCGCGGGTCATCCTCGCGGCTAAGCTGGCAGGCCTATGTACAGCCAACCCCAACCGTTCCCGAATCCGGCGGCGGTTCGACCGCCGCGTCCGCAGCCCCGCCGCGGTTGGCGGCGCGTCGTGCTCTCGGCGACGTTGGGGTTGGTGAACCTGGGTCCGTCGCCGGCCGAACAGGAGGAGGCCGCCTACGAGGCGGCCATCCGCTCTCTGCCGCACGGCACCTACAAGGTGGGGGTGCTGGGCAAGGGCGGCGTCGGTAAGACGACGGTGGCGGCCAGTGTCGGTTCGGTGTTCGCGGCCCTGCGGCGCACGGATCACGTGGTGGCCGTCGACGCCGACACCGCCTTCGGGCGCCTGGGCAGTCGCATCGATCCGCATGCCACCAGCTCGTACTGGGACCTGGCGGCCGATGCGAGCCTGCAGTCGTTCGCCGACATCAGCAGCCGGGTGGGCGCCAATGCCGCGGGGCTCTACGTGCTGATCGGCGAGCCCGCGGCCGGGGGACGACGGACCCTCGACGCGGCGCTGTACCGGGAGGCGGCGCTGCGCCTGGATCGGCATTTCGCCATCTCGATCGTCGACTGCGGTTCGACGATGGATTCGCCGGTCACCCAGGAGGCGCTGCGCAACCTCGACGCGCTCATCGTGGTCTCCTCCCCGTGGGCGGACGGAGCCGGCGCAGCGGCCAAGACCATGGAGTGGCTCGCCGACCGCGGCCAGGGCGGGCTGCTGCACCGGACCGTGGTGGTGCTCAACGACTCAGACGGTCACGCCGACCGGCGCACCCGTGCGGCCCTGAGCGCCCAGTTCCTGCAGCACGGTCAGGCCGTCGTGGAGGTCCCGTTCGACCCGCACCTGCGGCCGGGCGGCGTGATCGACGTGGTGCAGGAGATGGCGCCGGGCACCCGGCGGCGGTTCCTGCACATCGCGGCGATCATCGCCCACCACTTCGCCTCCCGACCCGGCGGCCGGGCAGGCGATCAGAGCAGGTAGCGCACCACGCTCTCGGCGACACATGCCGGCTTGGCGCTGCCATCGATGGCCACCGTGGTCGACAGGGTCACCTGGTGGGCGCCGCCGCCGGCGTCGGCCACCTCCACCACGGAGGTCTCCGCGCGGATCTTGGAGCCGACCGGAACCGGCGCCGGAAACCGGACCTTGTTGAGCCCGTAGTTGATCGCCAGCTTGACGCCGTCGAGGCGGTATATCTGGTGCATCAGCTGCGGCAGCATGGCCAGTGTCAGGTAGCCGTGGGCGATCGTGGTTCCGAACGGACCTGAGGCCGCCCGCTCCGGGTCGACGTGAATCCACTGGTGATCCCCGGTGGCGTCGGCGAACAGGTTGACCGCCTCCTGGGTGATGGTGACCCAGTCACTTTGGCCGATCAGCTCCCCCTGACAGGCAGCGAGTTCTTCGATCGATCCGAATGTACGCATATACCGTCCCGCTTCCTTCGTTAATCCGTTGCCACCGTGCCGGATTGGCACAGTCTGTCGATGTCTTCAGGTGATATTCCGAGGCGGTCGGCCAGTAACGCGACGGTGTCGGCGCCCAACTCCGGTGCGGCGACCGCCGGCGCGTGTACCCCGTCGATGCGCGTGGGCAGGCCGGCGGCCAGGTAGTCGCCCACCCCGGGCTGATGCAGCGGCGCGAACATCGCACTGTCGCGAACCCGCCCGCCGGCAGCGACTTCGGTGAAGCTGCGGTAGCGGTCCCACAGCAGCGAGGTCTCCCCCAGGGCGGCTTCGATCTGGTCCGCGGTGCATTCGGCGAACCAGCCACCGAACAGCCCGGTCAGCAGCTCGCGATTGCGGTAGCGCTGCCCCTCGTCGGAGAAGTCGATATCCCGCGCCGAGGCAAGTGCCTCAAGGACTTTCGTGGTTCCGGTCAGCTCGGTCAGGTCGCGGAAGTGCCGGTCGGTGAGCGTGACGATCATGAACGTCGCCCCATCACCGCTGGTGAAGCTCTGCCCGTACTGGCCGTAGAGGGCGTTACCGATGGGCTCACGCCGGGTGCCGTTCACCATCGCCTCGGTGAGAAAGCCCAGAGTGCCGGCGGTGGCCAGCGCGACATCCTCCAGAGCCAGGCTGATCCGGGCGCCCAGGCCGGTGTGTTCGCGACGATGCACCGCGGCGGCCACCGCCAGCGCACCGTGCAGACCGCAGGCGATATCCCACGCCGGCAGCACATGATTGATCGGCGCCCGGTAGTCGCCGGGCCCGGTGACCAGGGGGAATCCGACCGCGGCGTTCACGGTGTAGTCCACCGCAGTCGAGCCGTCCGCTTTCCCCAGCACCTCGAGGTGGATCAGATCCGGCCGAAGCCCAGCCAGCGTGTCGAAGGAAAGCCATTGCCGGCCCGCCATATTGGTCAGTACCACCCCGGCCTCGGCGATCAGGCGCTGGACCACCTGCTGCCCGTCGGGCGCCCGCAGGTCGGCGACGAACGACCGCTTGCCCTTGTTCAGCCCGGTCCAGTAGATCGAGGTGCCGGCCTGCGCGACCGGCCAGCGGCGATAGTCCGCGGCCCCGCCGACCGGATCGACACGCACCACGTCGGCACCCAGTTGTGCCAGCGTCATCCCCGCCAGCGGCACCGCCACGAAGCTGCCGATCTCGATGACGCGCACGCCGGTCAGCGGCCCTGCCGGGGCCCCTGCTGTCGGTTGCATGGCGCACTCCTCGTTCTCGCGACTACGACGACTATATGTCTACCCGGCGCCCGGGCGAGTCCACGCCGAATCTCAATCGTTGCCGAACCGCGATATGAAATCCCGTGGCGGCGAACAGGACACAGCCAGCCACCGTGTTTGACTGCCTTCAGCAGGGCAAGACCAGGCACCAAGCCGCCGCGAGCGGATCGATCATCGGATGGGAAAAGGCTATGAAGAGCGTTGAGAAGTTGCGACACGCGGCCCGTCGGCTACCGCGCCGTCTCGGGGTCGCGGCGGTGGGGGCCGCACTGCTTGCCGGCCTCGTCGGAGTCACCGGCGGTTCGGGCGACGCCTCGGCGTTCTCCCGCCCCGGGTTGCCGGTGGAGTACCTCCAGGTGCCGTCGGCGTCCATGGGCCGCGACATCAAGGTGCAGTTCCAGCCGGGCGGATCGCACGCGGTCTACCTGCTCGACGGCCTGCGCGCCCAGGACGACTACAACGGCTGGGACATCAACACCCCGGCGTTCGAGGAGTACTACCAGTCCGGCCTGTCGGTGATCATGCCGGTCGGCGGCCAGTCCAGCTTCTACTCCGACTGGTACCAGCCGTCGCAGGGCAACGGCCAGAACTACACCTACAAGTGGGAGACCTTCCTGACCCGCGAGCTGCCGTCGTGGCTGCAGGCCAACAAGAGCGTCTCTCCCAACGGCAACGCCGTGGTGGGCCTGTCGATGGCGGGCGGTTCGGCGCTGATCCTGGCGGCCTACTACCCGCAGCAGTTCGTCTACGCCGCAGCGCTTTCCGGATTCTTGAACCCGTCCGAAGGCTGGTGGCCGACGCTGATCGGGCTGGCCATGAACGACGCCGGCGGCTACAACGCGAACAGCATGTGGGGGCCGTCGTCCGACCCGGCATGGAAGCGCAACGACGCCATGGTGCAGATCCCGCGGCTGGTCGCCAACCGGACCCGCATCTGGGTCTACTGCGGCAACGGCACGCCCAACGACCTGGGCGGCAACAACATGCCCGCCAAGTTCCTGGAGAGCATGACGCTGCGCACCAACCAGACGTTCCAGCAGAACTACATGGCCGCCGGCGGCAACAACGGCGTGTTCAACTTCCCGGCCAACGGAACGCACGACTGGCCGTACTGGAACGAGCAGCTTGTCGCGATGAAGCCGGACATCCAGCGGGTGCTCAGCTCCACCGTCGACCCGACCTGATCAGGCCCCCCAACCCGTGACCGTGCAGAGTTGTCCGCCCCCACCTGGGCAAATACCGGACAGCTCTGCACGGTCGCGGCATCTGGCTACTTCCACAACCCGCGACGGTCGACGTAGCCGTAGGTGTAGAAGGTTGCCAGCACGCAGACGACCGAGGCCATGACCAGCATCCAGGTGCCGCCGGCGAACAGACTGATGCAACCGCCGACGAACGCACCGAACACGTACCCGGTGAACAGCAGGAAGTAGCCGAGCCAGTCGTGGACGGTGCCACCGCCGCTGATGTGGCGTTCGATGCCCTGGCCCAGCTTGACCACCGTCCCGGTGATGTAGCTCAGCGGAATCGACACCTCGCCGTCGCGGAGAAACGTGGTGTTCAGCGCGCCCACCCCGAACGCGACCAGCAGGATCGGCAGCAGCGGCAGCGGCAGCTCCGGTCCGCCTTCGAGCAGCCAGTCGACCAGGGTCGCGGTCACCAGTGCGGCGGCGGTCAAAACCAGCGCGCCGTGCGGCCGCTGCGGCCACACCCGGCGATGGCACACCGCCGCGGTCACCACCCCGGCCAGGAACGACAGCAGCAGCGCCAGCGCCGAGATCGACAGCCACTGATTATCGGTGAACACGCCCAGCACGGCGCGGCCGGCGTTGCCGGTCATGAACGTGACGAAGTAACCCTCGGAGTGGGTGAACGCCGCGGCCGCCAACGTCCCGGCGAGGGCGGCAAGCACCCACGACAGCTTGGTCTCGCTGTCGTAGTTCTCGCGGATCACGCGTGCCGGCGGCCTCAGCCGACCGGGCCGGGTACCAGCGTGACGCTGGCAGTGTGGTCGCCGCCCATAGCGCTGCGCCAGCTCAGGGTGACGGTGTCACCGGGGTGGCACTGGTCGAGCACGTCGGTCAGGTCGGTGGCCGAGTTGACCGGCCGGCCGTTGACCGAGGTGATCATGTCGTCCTTGGCGATGCCCGACGAGGCCGCCGGGGTGCCGGCCAGCACCTGCGCGACGCGGGCGCCGCCGTTGTCGTCGACCACTCCGACGCCCATGAACGCGGTCGCGCCGATGTGCACGGTGCTCGACGGGGTGCCGGCCCGGATCTGTCCGGCGATGGCCATCGCCTGATCGATCGGGATGGCGTAGCCCTCGCCGCCCGGCTGGGCGAACTTGTAGTTGTCGCTGGCCGCGGTGTTCATCCCGATCACCTGGCCGGCGGCGTTGACCATCGGGCCGCCCGAGTCGCCGGGGCGGATCGCGGTGTCGGCCTTGATCATGTTGTTCAGGGTCTCGGTGCTGCCGGTCAGCTCGTCGGCGGCCGAGACGGTCTGGTTCAGCGCGATGACACGACCCGGCTCTGCGCTCGGCTGGCCGCCGTGGCCACCGGCGTTGCCCATCGCGACCACCGGGTCGCCGACTGCAACCCTGGCGGAACTGCCGATGTTGGCGGCCGGCAGGCCGGATGCGCCGCGCAGCTGCAGCACCGCGACGTCATGGCTGCGGTCGAAGCCCAGCACGTCCACGTCGTAGGTCTGGCCGGTGCCGACCGAGACGGCGGTGATGCCGGTGGCTCCGGCGATGACATGGTTGTTGGTCAGCACGATGCCGCCCGGGTCCAACACGATGCCGGTTCCGGCACCGACGGCGCTCTGGTAGTCCATCTGGGTGTCGATGTTGACCACCGCCGGACCGACCTGCGCGAGCATGGCCGCGGGGTCCAGCGGCGGGGCGGGAATCGGCGGCAGCGCCTGCACCGGTGCGGCCATCAGGCCCAGGCCGGTTGTGGCCACCGTGGCCACTGCGGCAGCCGTCAAGTTGAGCAGCCACCCCCGTCCAGGGCGATGCGATCCGCTCATCGGTTACCTCCTGCGCTCAGGTCACAAACACGGCAAGCTTACCGGAACCGCCGGTACTGACCATAAACACCGGCCCAGAGCTGGGTAAACATAGGTCTTGTGCCCGAGCCCTGTTGAGGGAAGGCTGGGTCTGCCGACGGAAGGACAGCCATGACGACGATCGCCGGATTGCCCGCCCACATCCTGTTGCTGCACGCGGTGGTGGCGCTGGTGCCGCTCACGGGCATTCTGCTGATCGTCTGCACACTGTGGCCCGCGGCACGACGGCGGCTGGTGTGGCTGGTAGCGGTGCTGGCGGGCGTCACCTTGGTGGTCACGCCGCTGACCGTCACCGCCGGGGAATGGCTCGTCGACACCGGAAAAATTGGCGGATCCCCGCAGCTCGACGATCACATGCATGCCGGCGACTACGGCGTCTACATGGCGCTGGCCCTGGTTGTCGCGGCGGCGCTGCTGGCCGGCCTGCACCTGGCCGGATCACGCGAACGCGGCCTTGCGATGCCGGTCCGGCTGGTCCTGGGCGTGGCGGTGATAGCGCTGGCCGGCGGGGCGATGTTCGCCATCCACACCATCGGCGAGTCCGGCGCCAAGGCGGCCTGGGGCGACCTGCTGGCATCGCCGCAGGACGGCTGAATCTGCGCCAACGGCGTTCGGCTTGGCACAATGGACGCCATGTACCGCATGTTGAGGGGAATTGTGGCGCTGGCCGGCTCGATGGCCCTGGTGATGACGGCGCCGGCCGGGGTGGGTCAGGCCGCACAGATCACACCTGACCGAGGCACCAACAACCCGGCCGTTGCAGCCATCGAGCCCGCGGCCGGCTCGGTGGTGGGGGTGGCCTACCCGGTGATCGTCACGTTCGCCGGTCCGGTCGGTGACCGGGCAGCAGCCGAACGCGGCATCCACATCTCCTCGACACCTGCTCGCACCGGTCACTTCGAATGGCCGAGTTCCGATGAGGTGCAGTGGATTCCGGACGGCTACTGGGCACCGCACTCCAAGATCAGCGTTGACGTCCACGGCATGAAGACGGGATTCGAGACCGGTGACGCCGTGCTGGGAGTCGCCGACATCTCCGACCACACCTTCACCGTGAGCGTGAACGGCGAGATGCTGCGGGTGATGGCGGCCTCGATGGGTAAACCCAAGCGCCCCACCCCGATCGGTTCGTTCACCGCACTGACCAAAGAGCGCACCATCAAGTTCGATTCGCGCACGATCGGCATTCCGCTCAACGATCCGGAGGGTTACCTGCTCAACGGCGAGTACGCCGTCCGGGTGACCTGGAGTGGGGTCTACGTGCATTCGGCGCCCTGGTCGACGGGCTCACAGGGCTACGCGAATGTCAGCCACGGCTGCATCAACCTGAGCCCCGACGACGCAGCGTGGTACTTCAACTCGGTGCACTTGGGCGACCCGATCATCGTGCAGGCCTAGCAGGCGCCGAGCACCGCCGTCGGCATGTGCGCCACGTAGCGCTCGGTGCGCTGCTGTGCGCCCATCGCCACAATGCCCAGGTGACGCAGCCGGGCGATCACGCCGCGGCCAGTACGAGTCGTGCGTCCAGTACGAGTGGTAACGGTGAAAGCCATGATTCTTCTCCTGCCGGGGAATTCCACCGGCCGGCGCAAGCCCTTGCGGGCAGCCGAACTCGAGGTTCAGACCGCGGCAAGAGCGCCGGGGACGGTGGCGAACGAACTGGTCATCGAACTTGGATAAGGTCCGTCACTGGGACTCACTTCGCCCTCACCTCCTTCCGGCCGAGACGCACGCGGGCGCCGTTGCATTACCGACATGATCTCACTGAAATCCGAGGTCGTCAAACCATGCCGCGAAACACCTTGGCGCAGCGGCTGATTCGAGACCCGGCCGACTCAGAGCAGACCGAGCAGCTCCAGGTCGGTGATGTACTTGACGATCACCGCCGGTGTCACGTGCGGAATGTCTTTCACAGCACCGATTTCCGCTTGCTGCACCGCCGCACGGAACCGATCCGTCGGAGCGATCGACCCGCTGATCGGCGGCTGCGGCTTCTGGTAGTTGTGCAGCAGCGGCAGCAGTGACGCCTGGCGCTGCCGCTCCGGCAGTGCCCGCAGGGTGGTCTCGAACCGCTGCAGCCACTCGCTGTAGTCGGCGATCCGCCGGACCGGGTAGCCGGCCTCGATGAGCCAGTCGACGAACTCGTCCATACCCAGGCCGTCGTCGTGCGGGTTCATCACGTGGTAAGTGGCGAACCCGTCACCGGCAGCTGCCCCGAGAGTGGTGGATGCGTCGGCGATGAACTCCACCGGCAGGCCGTCATAGTGCGCGCGCTGACGGTTGCCGTCGGCGTCGAGCTCGTAGAACGAGCCGGGGGCGACGCCGGACGCGACCAGGCTGAACATCATCCGGGTGAACATGTCCGGCAGGTTGAGCTGGCCGGCGTAGCTGGTGTCGGCCAAGATCATGTCGCAGCGGAACACCGCGACCGGCAGGCCGCACAGATCGTGGGCCTCGGCCAGCAGCACCTCACCGCCCCACTTGCTGTTGCCGTAGCCGTTGGCGTAGCCGTCGTTGATGGCCCGCACCGAACTCATCACCCGCACGTCGGCATCCTCGGTGAAGGCGCCCAACGGAATCTGGTCGCCGACACCGATGGTGGAGAAGTAGGTGAACGGCTTGATCTTTCCGGTCAGGGCGACCCGGATCAGTTCGGCGGTGCCCACCACGTTCGGGCCGAACAGCTCGCTGTAGGGCAACACGTGGTTGACCAGCGCGGCCGGGTCGACGATCACGTCGACGTCCTCGGCCAACCGCTGCCAGGTGGCGGCATCCAGGCCGAGGTTCTCCTCGCCCTTGTCACCGGCCAGCACCTGCAGGTGCTTGGCCGCCAATTCCTGGTAGCGGGCAAGCAGTTTCGCGTCACCGCTGTCGAAGACGTCGTCGAGCCGGCGGCGGGCGTCCTCATCGGAGCGGGCCCGCACCAAACAGATCAGCGTGCCGTCGGCGCCGCCGTAGGCGGCATCGAGCCGTTCCAGCCACTCCATCGCCAGGTAGCGGCCCAGGAAGCCGGTGGCACCGGTGAGCAGCACGGTGCGCACCTGCTCGGACGGTCCGGGCAGGGACGGCGCCGCAGCCAGGGTGTCCTTGTCGAGGAACTTGTCCAGGGTGAGCTGAGCGGCGGTCACCTCGACCGCGTCGCGGCCGTGCACCGAGGCGAACGACGGCCGTTTCGAGCCCTGCCGCTCGGCATCGATGTAGTCGGCGATCGACGCCAGATCGCTTGCCGGACTGACGATCACGCCGACCGGGACGTCGACGTCGAAGATGTCGCGCAGCAGGTTGCCGAAGGTCAGCGCCGACAGCGAGTCGCCACCGAGGTCGGTGAAGTGGGAGTCGGACGCCACATCCGCCGCCGAGGAGCTCAGCAGCGCGGCGGCGGCCCGGGCCACGGTCTCGCCCGTGGGCCGCTGTGCGCCGTTCCGGCGTAGCTCGGTCAGCTCGTTGGCCTGACCTTCGGCCAGGTCGGTGTAGAGCCGCTCGAGGCGTTCACCGTAGTGCGCCTTCAGTTTTGGCCAGGCCAGCTTGCGGATGCCGGTGAGCAGCCCGTTCTCCAGGGTGAAGGGTTCGGCCTCGACGATGAAGTCTCGGGGTACCTCGTAGGACTGCAGGTCGGCATCCTTGGCGACTTGCTGGAGCGACTCGGCGATGGCCGACTTGAGGCCGGCGGGATCACCCAGGGCGGCCTGCGCTTCTGGCGTCGGCACCACGACCGCCACCAGGTAGGGCTGCGCACTATTGCCGTAGACGTAGATCTGGCGCACCAGTGGGCTGTTGCCGAACTCCGCCTCCAGTTTTGCCAGGGTGACGAACTCGCCCTGGGCCAGCTTGAGTACGTTGTTGCGCCGGTCGACGTAGACCAGGTGGTCGGGTGCGACCTCGGCGACCACGTCGCCGGTGCGGTAGTAGCCGTCGGCGTCGAACACCTCGGCGGTGATCTCTGGGCGCTTGTAGTAACCGGGGAACAGGTTCTCGGTCTTGAGCAGCAGCTCACCGCGCGGGTGCGGCTGGTCGGTGCTGAAGTAGCCGAGGTCGGGCACGTCGGCCAACTTGTAGTCGAGCACCGGCGGCCGCTGCACCTCGCCGTCGAACAGCACCATGCCGGCCTCGGTCGATCCGTAGCCGTTCATCACGTGCTGTTCGGTGAGCTCCTCCACCCAGGTCCGCAGCTCCTCGGAGATCGGCGCGGACCCGCTCATCGCGAAGATGCAGCGCCCACCGAGCAGGTCGCGGCGCATCTGGGCGAGCACCTGCGCCTTGGCGGCCGCCGGGTCGACAACGCCGGCGCCGCTCAATCCGTTCAGTTCGCTTTGGAAGTGCTGGTAGAGCATCTCCCAGATCCGGGGCACCAAGTTCAGCTCGGTGGGCCGCACCAGCGCGAGGTCTTCGAGGAAGGTCGACAGGTCGCTACGCGCACTGAAGTAGGCGGTGCCGCCGTTGCCGAGCGTGCCGAAAAGGATGCCGCGACCCATGATGTGGCTCATCGGCATGAAGTTCAGGGTGATCGAGGCGGCGCTCGGCCCGAACCAGTTCTTGGTCGACCGGACCCACATCCGCGACACGTTGCTCTGCGGGTACATCGCACCCTTGGGCGCTCCGGTGCTGCCGGAGGTGTAGACGAGCAGTGCCAGCGGGTCGTCCTGCTCGTCGGCGGCGGACTCGGCCGGCGCGGACAGGTTGCGGCCGCGGGCGAGCAGGTCGGCCAGCGGCTCGACCACGATCTCGAGACCGGCCAGTCGCGCCCGGGCGTCCGCGAGCGCGTCCCGGTGGTCGTCGACCTGCTCGTGGTAGTCGAACACCACCAGGCGGGTCGGGGCCGGCCCGGCCAGCACCAACTCGACCGCATCCGACAGTGAGCCCACGCTGGCGGCGATCACCCGCGGCTCGGTCTCGGCCACGATCGGAGCCAGGGTGCCGACTGCCGCCGAGGTCTGCAGCGGCACCGAGACGCCACCGATCTGACCCAGCGCGACGTCGATGACGGTGTAGTCGACGCTGGTGAAGCCCAGCACCGCGACGCGGTCACCGGGCCGGACGGCGGCGGCGGCCAGGGCCGCGCTCACAGCGCGGACCCGCTGCGCCAACTCGCCGTAGCTGACGGTGTCGAAGCGGGGCTGCAATTGCGCGACGGTGCGCCCGGACGCCGGGTCGGCGACGAACTCGACTGCGCGCTGACCGAGCGCGGGCCGGTCGGCATAGCCGTCCAGGACGGCTCGCACGATCGGTGCCAGCTTCGTCTGCGCTTCGACCGCGGCGACGACGGCCGGGTCGGGTTGGGCTGCGGCGAACTGGGGATCGGAGGCGGCCAGCTCGGCGACGCGACGGGCCTTCTGCTCCTGGGCTGCGGTGGATGAATCGATAGACATAATCGGGACCTCTAAGGGGATATCGCTGAAGTATTTTTTCGAGGGTGCGACGCTGCGCCAACAAAAACTATGTTAGCAAAACTAATTTAATTTAGTCGCCCTGAGCTGGTGTGATGTTGCACGCAATGCGAGACGACCGTGGTCTACGACCCAGATCAGCTGATCGATTCCTCCAGCCAGGGCAGCAGCCACTTCACCCCTTCGGGCGTGAGGTGGATGCCGTCGCTGCGGACCTTGATGCCGTCCACCTTGGCGGTGTAGCTGCCGGCCGGCCCGAGCTTCTTGTTCAGGTCCATCACCGTGACGGCGTCGCGGCCGTGCACCTCTCGGCGCAGCAGCGCGTTCCAGCGGTCCACCCGGACCGGATCGTCTTCGGGCCACAGGCTGCCGTCGGGCCGCTCACCGAAGCGGCTGTAGGGCACCGTCGTCACCACCACCCGGCTGCCGGCCGCTTCCAGCACGTCCAGCGCACTGCGCAGTTCCGCGGTGAGATAGCTGTCGAACGTCGGATCACCGATGTGGGTCCACTGGCCCTCGTTGACCCGGTCCACGGTCTCCCAGCGTCCGACGAACAGCAGCACCACATCAGGCTGGTCGGCGGCGACCTGGCGTGCCCAGCGGGCCGGCCAGCCGTCGCAGTCCTTGCCCTGATCGATGACTCTGCCCGCCCAGCGGTAGGGCCCGGCGCGCACGATGCTGCAGCCCACCACGGTGTGGTCGATGAAGTCGTATCCGGGGGTGGCCGGCAGGTAGTGCATCACCGTCCACCCGATCGAGTCGCCGAACACCGAGACCGTGCGCGGCCGGTCGGGGTCGTGGTGCACCGGCCGCGGGGCGGGCCGCCGCGACGTCGACGGCGGGTTCGGCGACTCGATTGGGGATACCGCCGCGGCGGCCGCCACGTCCGCCGAGAGTCCGTTGACGGCCGACGGCCGCTCGACGACCGGCACCACCAGCACGGTGACCGCGATCGCGGTGCCGCTGATTGCCGCACCGAGCGGCAGCATCGATACCTGCGCCGGCCGCCAGTGCCGGATCGGCTCCTCGATGACCCACCAGGACACCGCGGCCAGCACCAGGGTGGCCGCGCACCGCGCGCCGAACAGCGCCCAGCCCGACCACCCGGTGCGTTCGCCGTTGAGCACCAGGAACACCGGCCAGTGCCACAGGTAGACGCCGTAGGAGATGGTGCCCAGCCACACCAGCGGCCGCCATGCCAGCGCCCGGGCCGGCAGCCCGCTCTGGTGCAGCGCGACCGGTGCGATCACCGTGATCGCCGCAACCGCGACGACGGTCAGCAGCCCGCCACCGAACTCCGCGGCCGAGCCGGTGCTGCGGTGGGCGGCCACCCCGAGCACGGCCAGGCCTGCGATGGCCAGCGCGCCGGCGACCAGGCGGCCCCGCCGGCTGCGGACCACCGAGAAGCCCGCCGTCAGCGCCGGCCAGTCCCCCACCAGCAGCGCCGCGGCGGCGGCCCCGATCAGCAACGCCTGCGCCCGGGTGTCGGTGCCGAAGTAGACCCGGTCGCGGGTCGCGTCAGATGCCAGCATCTCCGCGGCTGCCGCAGAAGCCGCCGCACCGGCGCTGGCCAGCAGGAAGACGGTCAACCGCACGCCGCCCACGGTGGCCCGCCCGTCGCGGCGCCGAGCCCGGGCGGCCAGCGTCACGGCGATCGCGATCAGCAGCAGCGGCCAGATGAAGTAGTACTGCTCCTCCACGCCGAGTGACCAGGTGTGCTGCAGCGGCGACGGCGTGCCCGCCTCGGTGAAGTAGTCGGTGTGCTGGGCGACGAAGTGCCAGTTGGCCACCCAGAAGAACGCGGCGATGGCGTCTTCGCGCAGGCCCACCACCGCATCCGAGGGCAGCAGCTGGTGGGCGATCGCCACCGTGAGCACCATCAGCACCAAAGCGGGCAGCAGGCGTCGCCCGCGCCGGATCCAGAACCCGCCCAGGTCGATCCGGCCGGTGCGGCTCAGTTCGTCGAGCAACAGCGAGGTGATCAGGAATCCGCTCAGCACGAAGAACAGGTCCACCCCGATGAACCCGCCCGACATTCCCGGGATGCCGCCGTGATCGGCCAGCACCAGCGCGACGGCGATGGCCCGCAGGCCGTCGAGGGCGTGAATGCCGGGTTTGCGTCCGCCCCGGCGGGTCCGGTCCGCGGCACGCGCGGTGCCCAACCGGGCGGCACGCGGAGCCGGCGCAACCCAGCGAGGCTTAGCCGGGGTACGCATCGAGGTGGCCCGGCGTGTCCGGTTCCCGGCCGACGGATATGTGCGATCCTGGCCGCCGTTGGCGCCGATTGGTCGATCCTCTCCCTGGTGGACCACCGAAATCTTAGGGGTGACCCACCCTTACTACGGGGATGACACGCTCGGCGTCACGACACCAATTCGGCAGTGCGCCACCAGATCAGCGCGACGAACAGGGCCAGCAGCAGCACGCTGGCCGCCACCTGCACCCGGGTCCGGTCCCGCTGCGGCGGATAGACGTAGGCGAAGGCGACCACCACCCCGGTGATCAGTCCACCGACGTGACCCTGCCAACTGATGTTCGGAATGGTGAAGGTGAAGACCAGGTTGATGACGATGATCGCGGCCACCCAGCCGATGTCCATCCGCAGCCGGCGGCCGATGACCAAGGTGGCGCCGAACAGGCCGAAGATGGCCCCCGAGGCACCGGCGGTCGCTGAGGTGACTGGTGCCAGCAGGTAGACGGCCACCGAACCACCCAGTGCGCTGAGCAGATACATCGCGCCGAACCGCGCCCGGCCGAGCAGACCCTCCAGTTGCGGTCCCACCACGTAGAGCGCCCACATGTTGAGCAGCAGGTGCATCGCGCCGTAGTGCAGGAACGCCGAGGTCAGCAGGCGGTAGAGCTGGCCGTGGGCCACCGCCGGCGTCCAGAGCACCAGCTCGGAGTCCAGGTCACGGGAGGACACCTGCGCGACGAAGGCCAGCACGCACAACGCGATCAGCCCGTAGCTGACCACCGGCGCACCCGAGGCCGCCCGAACCCCGCGAACCCGGGGCCGGGTGGTGCGGCGCAGCTGGGCGGCTCCGGCCTGCGCGCAGTCCACGCAGTGCTGGCCGACGGCCGCGCTTCGCATGCAGTCACCGCAGATGTGGCGATCGCAGCGGGTGCAGCGCAGCGCGGTGACCCGATCGGGGTGCCGGTAGCAGACGGTCATGGGTTACACCTTCTCATCGACCCACCGGTAGGTTCTGCAGCTGTGGCACCTCAGACACCCCGCCGGCCCTTCAACGACACCGTCACCCGGTTCTGGAGCTTCGCGGCTCCGGCCTACGACGCTGCGTACCTGCAACAGCTGGTCTATAAGCCGGCCCAGGACGAGCTGATCGCCGCGCTGCGCGCCCATGCGCCGGCCCGGGTCGCCGACATCGCGTGCGGCACCGGCATCCTGGCCGACCGCATCGAGCGCGAGCTGGCGCCCGAGACGGTTTACGGCGTGGACATGTCCGAGGGCATGCTCGCCCAGGCAAGGGAGCGTTCGTCACGGGTGCAGTGGCTGACCGGGCCGGCCGAGCAGCTGCCGTTCGCCGACGGTGCGCTCGACGCCCTGGTCACCAGCTCGGCGTTTCACTTCTTCAACCAGCCGGCGGCGGTGCGGGAGTTCTATCGGGTGCTGGCGCCGGGCGGCATGGCGGCGGTGACCGCGATGAGCCCGCGACTGCCCGATCCGCTGCGGCAGTTCTCGGGCCTGCGGTGGAACCCGGCGAAGCAGCCCACCCCCAGCGAGATGCGCGCGTTGTTCACCGATGCCGGGTTCACCGTCGCCGACCAGCATCGGGTGGCGCGCCCGGCGTGGACGCTGATCGTGTCCGACCTGATCACGGTGGGCGTCAAGGCGTAGCAGGTACCTTCGTCAGGTATGAGACCGATGAAGCAGGCCGGGGCGGTGGCTGTCGCGCTGACGGCCTGGTTCGCCGGCGCCGGGACCGCCGGGGCTGATCCGGCCCCGGCTCCCCCGCCCGCGCCCAAGCAGGTGATCGATGCCGACGGCACGTTCACGGTCGGGAAGGACATCGTGCCCGGCACCTACCGCTCCGACGGGCCGCGGGACGGCAACGCCTGCTACTGGCGGCGGATCAGCGGCGGCAAGACCGTCGACAGCGCCATGACCAAGCAGCCGCAGGTGGTGCTGATCGAGCCGGGCGACACGGCGTTTCGCACCGATCGGTGCCAGACCTGGCACCTGACCGAATGCCCGCCCACCTGCGCACCGGTGCCGCAGCAGTCGGTGAACCTGCCGGATGTGCTGAAGGGCTTTGTGCCGCAACCGAAGCCGGCCCCCGCTCCCGCTCCCGCCGGCTAAATCAGAACAGCCCCTGCAGGGTGCTGCTGATCGATGACACGGTCTCCTGCAACACCATGTACTCGATGCCCAACCCCAGCGTCATCAGACCGGTTTCCGCCGCCAGCGGCAACCCGAAGGCGTCCAGCGGGTTCGACGCGATGTTGTCGGCGAACAGGGTGGCGGCATAGGCCGGCACGTTGACCGACAGCCCGGTGATGATGTCGGCAGTCGGCAGCAACGTCGAATACGCCTGCGAGAAGACCGAAGTCAGCGCATTGATGATGTCGGTGAACGACGGTGCCGAGCCCGCGGCCAGATCACCGAGTGCGGACGTCGAGGCGGTCGCCGCGGGGTGCTCCAGGTCGTTGAGGAAGGCGGTGAAGCCCTGCTGCAGGGCAGGACCCATGTTGTTCATCGCGGTGGTCAGCTGCGCGGTCGACGGGAACAGCCCGAAGGTGGTGGGCACGTTGGCCTGCCCAACATCCCAGCCGTTGTTGTCGGGGTTGTCGTAGCCCAGGTTGACGATCTGCGTCAGGGCCGGGTTGAGCAGATCGACCAGGGCATGGCCGATCCCCGGGATGCCCTCGAAGGGCCGTAGCAGCGGCAACACCTGGTCGGAGGCCATCGGGACCATGTAGTAGGTGGTGTTGCCGTCGTAGCCGGCGGTGGTGGGCAGCAGGATCGCGTTGTTGATCTGGTCGGGGGTCAGGTCCCGGTAGGTCGGGTGGACGTACTCGATCCCGAGGAACGCGTTGAGGTCGGCCAGGAAGTTCAGGGTGTACTTCGGGAAGTCGGCGAAGCCGTCGTATTCCTGGGTGTAGATGGTGGTGTCATAACTGGTGTCCGGCGGGGTGGCGCCGCTGAACGTGATGCCCAGACTCGGCAGGCTCAGCCCGGCGAAGCGCTCCAGCAGGCCGCCGTCGGGGTTGCTGGGGTCACCGACGAGGACGAACTTGACCGCGTCGGCGGCCACCCCGTCCTTCTCCAGGTTCGGCATGACCATCCCGGAGATCGTGGAGCTCTGCGATTCGCCGAAGACCGCGACGGTGTTGCCCGCGGCGACCTGATTCTCGATGTCGCTGGTCAGGATCGTGGTGCCCTGGGCGAACGACTGGTCGAACGGCAGGCTCTTGACGCCGGTGTAGATCGGCGATCCGCCCTCGGGGGTGAAAACACCCTGAGGGACCGCACCGGGGAGGATCCGCTGGATGTAGGCATTGGCGCCGTCGATGTAGTCCTGCGACGGAATCGGTGTGCCGGTGCCACCGACGACCAGGCCCACGTCTTCGCCCGCGGCCAGCGCGACGGCGCGGATCTGCGGCGATGCCCCGGCCGGTACGGCTGGAGTGGCGGCCAGCAGGCCGGCGCCCACCAGGGTGACGCCGGAGGTGGCACAGAGTCGGAGTGCAGTACGAGAGTCCACTCCTGAACCCTATGGGCAATAAAGCTGAGTGTTCAATGAAAATCAGCTGGATGTTACCGGCCGGTCCAGAAGTAGCGTCGCGGCGTCGACCAGCGTCTGGATCACTTCGTCGGTGCTGAAATCGCTGAGCCACAGGTTGGGTGTGTCGGTGCGGTGCAGCATCGCCACGCCGTGCAGCGCCACCGAGAGCGCCGCGGCGATCCGCTCCGACCCTGACGTCTTGCCGCTGCAGGCCAGCAGCGCACGGGTGACGGTGTCGAGGGCCTGACGGGCGGCCGGCGGCGCCTGACCGTCCTGGGTCATCAGCGCATAGCGCAACGGGTGGCGCTGGGCGAACGACACATACACCCGGCAGCCGATCAGCAGCCGCTCGCGAGGGTCGGTGGCCGACTGGACCCGGTCGGCGATCTCTTCGGACACCTGAAGCCAGCTGGCCTCCGCTACGGCTTCGAGCACCCGGTCCCGGTCCTCGAAGTGGCCGTAGACCGACGGTGCGGCGATGCCGGCCTCCCGGGCGATGCTGCGCAGCGACACCTCACCCTCGCTGTCGGCGGCGTCGATGACGCGGGTGGCCGCCGCGAGGATCTCGTCGCGCAGCAGCCCGCCATGGCCGCGCAGATTGCGCTGACGAGGGGTACGGGGCACACCGACATCCTAACGGCTGTTAGTTGACTGTATCTGCGTGCTGCGCAACACCGTGGCGACGAGTGTGAGCTGGCACAATCTAACTTTACAAGCGTTTCCTTATGACCGTAAGGTCAGCGGTCATGAGCGCAATGCGAAAGCTGCGGGGGCCGCTGGAACGGCTGTGGATCGTGCTGGTGATCGTCCCGGTCGTCGCGGTCGGCGCCCTGGTCATCTACCGGTTCCACGGTGTCTTCGGCGCCCAGGGCGCGGCGGCCTCGGGCAACGGCGGCGGCCAGATCGTCTCGACCGTGCCCAAGTACGTCACCTACGAGGTCTACGGCCCCGAAGGCACCTCGGGCATGGTCAGCTACGTCGACGAGCGGGCCCAGTCCCAGGAGGCGACGTTCGCCTCGCTGCCCTGGTCACTGACCATGACCACCACCGGGCCCAGCGTGTTCGCCAACGTGATGGCCCAGGGTGACAGCTCCGAGCTGGGCTGCCGGATCACCGTCAACGGTGAGCTGCGCGACCAGCAGCACGCCGACGGCCACGCGGCCGCGACGTTCTGCGTGGTGAAAGCGGCATGAGCGGCCATCATGCTGGGGGCCCGGCCACCGAGTCCCGCTATCCGCGGGTGATCCGGGCGCTGTCCATCCCGATCATCCTGTTCTGGCTCGCCGCCACCGCGGCCACCAATCTGCTGGTGCCGCAGCTGGAGATCGTCGGCGCCCACAACGCCGTCTCGCTGTCGCCGCAGGATGCGCCGTCGGTGATGGCGATGAAGCACATCGGCGAGAAGTTCGGCGAGTTCAGCTCCGACAGCGTGTTGATGATCGTGCTGGAGGGCCCGGACGGCTCAGGCGAGCTGGGCGAGGACGCGCACCGCTACTACGACCGGCTGGTGGCAAGCCTGCAGGCCAACACCGCCCACGTCGAACACGTGCAGGACTTCTGGGGCGACCGGGTCACCTCGGCGGGATCGCAGAGCGAGGACGGCCGGGCCGCCTACGTGCAGGTCCATCTGGCGGGAAACCAGGGCTCGGCCCAGGGCGTGGAATCGGTCGACGCGGTGCGCGAGATCGTGGAGCACTCCGATCCGCCGGCCGGCCTGCGGTCGTACGTGACCGGTCAGGCGGCCCTGGTCGCCGACACCAACGAGGCCGGCGACGCCTCCATGGTGAAGATGACCGGGATCACCCTGGCCGTCATCGCGGTGATGCTGCTGGTGGTGTACCGCTCGATCGCCACCACCTTGATCGGCCTGCTGGTGGTGGTCACCGAGATGAGCATGGCCCGCGGGCTGATCGCGGTGCTGGCCGACTTCCACGTCTTCGCGATCTCCACCTTCGTGGTCAGCATCCTGACCGCGCTGGCGATCGCGGCCGGAACCGACTACTGGATCTTCCTCATCGGCCGCTATCACGAGGCCCGCAACGCAGGTGAAGATCCCCGATCCGCCCAACGCACAACGCTGTCCAGTGTCAGCCACGTGATCCTGGGCTCCGGGCTGACCATCGCCGGGGCCATGCTGTGCCTGCACTTCACCCGGCTGAACTACTTCAACACGCTGGCGGTGCCGTGTGCGCTGGGCATGTTCACCATCCTGTTGATGGGGCTGACGTTCGCGCCGGCGGTGCTCGCGCTCGGCAGCCGGTTCGGCCTGCTCGACCCCAAGCAGGCGACCAGCGCCGGTGGCTGGCGCAGGGTGGGCACCGCGGTGGTTCGCTGGCCGCTGCCGATCCTGGCCGCCGCCACCGCCGTTGCCGCCGTGGGTGTTCTGGTGCTGCCGGGTTACCAGACCAGCTACGACAACCGGCACTACATTCCCGCCGACGTGCCGTCCAACATCGGCTACGCCGCCGCCGAGAAGCACTTCAGCTCCGCGCGGATGAACCCCGACATGCTGATGGTCGAAACCGACCACGACATGCGCAACTCCCGCGACATGCTGGTGCTGGATCGTATCGCCCGCAACATCTTCCGTGTTCCCGGCGTCGAGCGGGTGCAGTCCATCACCCGGCCGCTGGGCCCGCCGCTGGAGCACGGCTCGGTGCCGTTCCAGATCAGCGCGCAGGGCGTGACGATGCGGGAGAACCTGCAATTCCTCAAAGCCCGCTTGGACGACACCCAGACCATGGCCGACCAGCTGACCTCGATGGTCGCGGTGATGGACCGGCTGCACGGGCTGACCGTGCAGCTGTCCGACGCCACCCACGGCACCGATGAGGCCGCCCACGACATGCAGGGCACCATGGAAGAGGTTCGGGACCGGATCGCCGACTTCGACGACGAGGTCCGGCCGCTGCGGAACTACTTCTATTGGGAGCCGCACTGTTTCAATATCGGCGTCTGCAACGCGTTCCGGTCGATGTTCGACGCCACCGACGGCTTCGACAAGCTGGCCGAGAACACCGCGGCGCTGGCCGGCCAGCTGGACCGGGTGGATGTGATCACCCCGGAGATCGCCGCTCAGATCCCGCCGATGATGGCCATCACCACCAACATGCGCGACCTGATGCTGACCATGCACAGCAGCTTCAGCCAAGTCGTCACCCAACTGGAGCAGATGACCGACACCGCCGCGGTGATGGGCCAGGTGTTCGACGACGCCCGCAACGACGACATGTTCTACCTGCCGCCGGAAGCCTTTGACAGTCCGGACTTTCAGCGCGGCATGGAGCTGATGATGTCGCCGGACGGCCAGGCGGCGCGCATCCTGATCACCCACGACACCGACCCGGCCACCGTCGAGGGCATCGCGACCGTCGGGGCCGAGTTGCAGGCGGCCAAGGAGGCCGTCAAGGGCACCCCGTTGGCCAAGGCGAGGTTCTATCTGGGCGGCACCGCCGCCACCTACGCCGACATCGCGACCGGCGCGCACTACGACCTGCTGATCGCGGCGATCGCCGCCATCATCCTGATCTTCGTGGTGATGCTGCTGATCACCCGGGCGCTGGTCGCCTCGATCGTGATCGTCGGGACCGTGGTGCTCTCGCTGGCGTCGTCGTTCGGGCTGTCGGTGCTGTTGTGGCAGTACGTGTTCGGCGTCGAACTGCAGTGGCTGGTGATCGCGATGAGCGTGATCGTGCTGCTGGCGGTGGGCTCGGACTACAACCTGCTGGTGGTCTCCCGGATGAAGGAGGAGATCGGGGCGGGCTTGAAAACCGGGCTGATCCGCGCCATGGGCGCCACCGGCAAGGTCGTGACGGCAGCCGGAATGGTATTCGCGTTCACGATGATCGCGATGATCGCCAGCGACCTGCGCTCGGTCGGGCAGATCGGCACCACCATCGGGCTGGGCCTGCTGTTCGACACGTTCATCGTGCGCAGCCTGATCACCCCGTCGATCGCCGCGCTGCTGGGCCGGTGGTTCTGGTGGCCGATCAACGTGCACCGCCGGCCCGCCCCCACCTCCCCGCCGAGCGTGAACTCAGTCGCACGCTCGGGCGCCGAGCGTGCAGCCACCTTCACTCTCGGCGGGGAGAATCGGGAGGGAGCGCCGGTATTGTCGGCTCATGCTTGACGTGACCTACCGCAACGCCCGCGCCCGGATCACCGCGCTGGCCGCCGGGCTCACCGATGACCAGCTCGCCACCGGCGTTCCGGCCACGCCCGGCTGGACGGTGCACGAGCTGCTGGCCCACCTGGCCGGCGGTGCCGCCGACGCGAAAGCGAACCGGCTCGACGGTGCCCCCGAAGCGTCCTGGACCGCCCGGCACGTCGCCGAACGTCGCACCCGCCCGGTCGCCGAGCTGATGGCCGAATGGGAGGCCGACGCCCCGGTTGTGGAGGCCGCCCTGGTGGGCCAGAAGTTCGTCGGCCCCAATCTGGCCGCCGACGCCATCTGCCACGAGGCCGACCTGCACGAGGCGCTGGGCTTGGACCGCACCGATCGTGAGCACTGGCAGCCCCTGCTGGATGTGATGGGCAATCTTCCCGGCCGGCGACTGCGCGACACCGCGACGCTGCTGATCAGCGACGAGCTGGGGCAGCAATGGCGTTGCGGGACAGGAGAAACCGTCTTCACGCTGCGTGCCGACGGCTACGAGCTGATGCGCGCGCTGTTCACCCGGCGCTCACGGCGCCAGATCGCCGCCTGGGACTGGTCGCCCGCACCTTCTGAGCAGCTAGTCGACAGCTTCGGCGCGTTCGGCCAACGCGACGACGACCAGCCGATTCCAGCCGCCTGACCTCACACCGAGCAGGCGGTGAGCCGCGGCGGTGAGAACGTCACCGAACCGACGCCGCCCAGGACCATGCCGTTGTCGGCCAGCGTCATCACGGTCACATACGAACACGTCTGAATCTCGGTGAGGCCGTTGAGGTACACCACGTCGTAGGTGTATGCGAAGTTGCGCACCAGCTGCCCGGCCGTCCAGGGCGTGTCGACGACGAACCCCAGCGACGACGCCGACCGCGCGCCCAGGGCCCGCGGACCGCTCTCCCCGATGTGCGGCTTGATCGAGAACGGCACCCCGTCGCGTTTGGTACCGGTCAGCTCGATGCTGTTGATCCGGTATCCCGTGGCGGCCGCGGGCACCGGCTCCCCCGCCCGGATGTAGGTGCTGAACAGGATGGAGTAGTTCGTACCGCCGACGACCGCGGTGGTGCTGAAGCTGGTCGAGGTGAACTCCTCCGGCAGTTGCACGACGCAGTTGTCGATCAACTCGCCTGGGTCACCGCAGTCCGGCGAGCCGGGCGGTACCGCACGCGCCCGCGGTGCCGCAAGCGCGAGACCCAGTGCCGGCACCGACAACGCGGCGCCACGCACGAACAGTCGTCGAGAGATCGCGGTCTTCGATTGCTCTGTCATCTGTTCAAGAGTACTTACCAGACCCAGCTGTGACATGCTCTTCAAATGCCGTGGGACCGGTTGGCTGCTGCCGCAACCGGACCACGTTGCTGGCTGGCAGCCCTGGTCCCACTGCTGATCGCGATCGCGCTGATGGCCCTCAGCGGAGCCGACGACGCCACCCGCTCGCCGGAGGCACTGCCCGGCACCTCCGAGTCGGCCCGCGTCGCCGCCATCGCCTCCGAGTTCGGAGACGGCGATCAGGCGAGCGCCCTGCTGGTGGCCACCCGCAAAGACGGTCTGCCGCTGTCGCCGGACGACCTGGCCGCGCTTGCCCAAGCCCGCGATCGGATGGCGCACCTGCCGCAGGTGCTCACCGGCCCGCCGGTACCGATGCTGATCTCCGTGGACGGCCACGCGGCGCTGGCACCGGTGGTCTTGAGCGCTCAACTGTCGGGTTTCGAGCTCACCGACACGGTCAAGGCGCTGCGCGCGGCGGTCCGCGACGGCCTGCCGGGGCGGTTGGTCACCCATATCACCGGCGGGCCGGCCTTCGGCGCCGACATCGCCGACGCCTTCACCGGCGCCAACGTCACGCTGCTGGTGGTGACCGCGCTGGTGGTGGCGCTGCTGCTGATCGTCACCTATCGTTCCCCGGTGCTGTGGCTGGCGCCGCTGCTCGTGATCGCGTTCGCCGATCGGGTCGCCACCGTGGTGGGCGCCGACGTCGCGCGGGCCGCGGGGGTGACGTTCGACGGCTCCACCTCCGGGATCACCAGTGTCCTGGTGTTCGGCGCCGGCACCAACTACGCGCTGCTGCTGATCTCGCGCTACCGCGAGGAACTGCGAGCCGAGCCCGAACATCGCGCCGCGTTGCGCCGCGCGGTGGCCGCGGCCGCCCCGGCGATCCTGGCCAGCAATGCCACCGTGGTGCTGGCCCTGCTGACCCTGACCCTGGCGGTGACGCCGAGCACCCGCAGCCTCGGCCTGTGCGCGGGTTGCGGTCTGGTGGTGGCAGCGGTGTTCGTACTGTTGGTGCTGCCCCCGCTGCTGGTGTTGTGCGGACGAAAGGTGTTCTGGCCGTTCATTCCCCAGATCGGTAACGCCTCGATCGCCACGACCGGGGCCTGGCATCGGGTCGCTGACGCGGTCTCGCGCCGTCCTGCCGTGGTGTGCACCGCGGCGCTGGCGGTGCTGGCGGTCTCGGCCACCGGGCTGGCGGGCACCGGAATCGGGCTGTCGCAGACCGAGCAGTTCCGGCTGCGAGCGGATTCGGTGACCGGATTCGACGCCCTGGCACAGCATTTCCCGGGCGGGGCGGCCGGCCCGACCGTCGTGGTCGGCCCCACCGCTGACGCGCCGCAGATCCAGCAGAGCATCGCGGCGGTTCCCGGTGTCGTGGCGGCCGTCCCGGCAGGTCAGTCCCCCACCGGCCTCACCAAGTGGTCGGTGGTGCTCGACGCGGCGCCGTCGACCGATCAGGCGCTCACCATCGTTGCCGCGCTGCGCGATTCGACCAATGCACTGGTGGGCGGCGCTGACGCCCAGGCCCTCGACATCCGTGACGGCGCGGTGCGTGACCGCCGGGTGCTGATCCCGCTGATCCTGCTGGTGGTGCTCGCGGTGTTGTTCGTGCTGCTGCGCGCTGTTGTGGCGCCGCCGATCCTGGTGGCCGCCACCGTGCTCAGCGCGCTCGCCGCCCTGGGCCTGGGCGGCTGGGTGAGCCTGCACGCCTTCGGGTTCCCCGCTCTGGACAACGGCACACCGCTGTTCGCGTTCCTGTTCCTGGTCGCCCTGGGCGTGGACTACACGATCTTTCTGGTGACCCGCGCCCGCGAAGAGACCCCCGCCCACGGCACCCGCGCCGGCATGGTGCGGGCGGTGTCGGCCACCGGCGGGGTGATCACCAGCGCCGGAGTCGTGTTGGCGGCGGTGTTCTGCGTCCTCGGGGTGCTGCCGCTGATCGTGCTGACCCAGCTGGGCATCATCGTGGGCTTGGGAATCCTGTTGGACACCTTCGTCGTTCGCACGCTGGTGATTCCGGCGCTGTTCGCGCTGATCGGCGACCGGGTCTGGTGGCCCAGCATGCCGCGCTGAGTTCTACAGCGCCGCCCAGATCGACTTGGTCTTGAGGTAGCCGTCGATGCCCTCGTAGCCGAACTCCTTGCCGACACCGGACTGCTTGTAGCCGCCGAACGGCACGTTGTGGTCGAAGGTCAACTGGCAGTTGAGCCCCACCATGCCGGCGTTGAGCCGCTTGCCCAGGTTGTGCGCGCGGGCCAGGTTGGTGGTCCAGGCGGTGGCCGCCAGGCCGTAGCCGGTGTCGTTGGCCATCGCGATGGCTTCGTCGTCGTCATCGAACGGCAGGATCGTGACGACCGGGCCGAAGATCTCCTCCTTGTAGAGCCGGCTGGTGGCCGGGTCGACACCGGTGACCACGGTGGGCTTGACGAAGTAGCCCTTGCGGTCCAGCCGGTAGCCGCCGCTGACGATCTCCACACCGTCCGTCTTGCCCTGATCGATGTAGCCCAGGACGCGGTCGAGTTGCTTCTGGCTGACCAGCGGGCTGATCATGGCGCCCTCGTCCTTGGGCCCACCGAGCACCAGGTTGTCGCCGATCATCGCGATGCCGGCCACCACGCGCTCGTAGACGCTGCGCTGCACGAATACTCGCGAACCGCACACGCAGCCCTGCCCGGAGTGCACGAAGATGCCCATCGAGGCCATCATGATCGCCATGTCCAGATCGGCGTCTTCGTAGATCAGCACCGGGGACTTGCCGCCCAGTTCCAGGGTGACCTTCTTCAGGTTGTCCGCCGAGTCACGCATGATCTGCTTGCCGACCTCGGTCGAGCCGGTGAAGGCGACCTTCTCCACGTCGGGGTGCGCGGTGATCGCCGCACCGGCGGTGGCGCCGTAGCCGATCACGAAGTTGGTGACGCCGTCGGGAACCCCGGCTTGCGCGATCAGCTTCTCCAGCAGTACCGCCGACAGCGGGGTCTCCTCGGCCGGCTTGACGACGCTGCTGCATCCGGCGGCCAGCGCCGGGGCGACCTTCGCGCACGCGTTGAACAGCGGTCCGTTCCACGGGTAGATCAGGCCGACCACACCGTAGGGCTCCTTGTGGGTGTAGGCGTGGAAATTGGCGTGGGTGCTGTTGACCCCGCCCTCCATCTGCACCTGGTAGCTGGTGCCGTTGATCTTGGTGCACCAGCCGGCGTAGTAGCGGAAGAATTCCGCGCAGGTGGACACAATCATCTCGGCCTGGACCGGCGGCATGCCGGCGTCCAGGGACTCCAGCTCGGCGAACTCCTTGGCGTGCTCATCCATCAGGTCGGCGAGGCGCCACAGCACCTTGGCGCGCTGGCGGGCTGGGATGTCGGTCCACACCCCGGATTGGTAGGCGGTCTTGGCGGCGGCGACGGCCTCGTCGACCGCCTCGGGTCCGGCGTCGCGGAACTCGGTGATCTGCTCTTCGGTGGCCGGATCTATGACCGGGATGACCTCACCGGTACCGGGGCGCTTCGCAAGATCGTCGATTACCGACTGCACTGTCATTGAACGGGTCCTTCTGGTCGCGGCGGCAGGATGCTGTGCACCTGCTTAGCATTGCGGACCGGGCGCGGTCAACAGCTGGCGCCGGCGCAGCGGACGCTGGCGCACGATCGTCGGCCACCAGAACCACGGCCCGTAGATCCGTACCAGGCACGGCACGATGAACGACCGCACGATCAAGGTGTCCAGCAATAGCCCGATGCAGACCGTGGAGCCCACCTGGCCGATGGTGCGCAGATCGCTGGCGAGCATGGCCAGCATGGTGAAGGCGAACACCAGTCCCGCCGACGTCACCACGCCGCCGGTGCTGCCCAGCGCCCGGATCAGCCCGGTGTTGAGTCCGGCACCGAGTTCCTCTTTGAGCCGGGCGATCAGCAGCAGGTTGTAGTCCGATCCGACCGCCACCAGGATGATGAAGGTCAGCGGCAGGATCAGCCAATGCAGGTGCAGGCCGATCAGGTGCTGCCAGATCAGCACCGACAATCCGAACGCCCCGGCGTAGGAGAACGCCACGGTGCCCGGAATCACCAAGGCGGCCACCAGGCTTCGGGTGATGACGAGCATGATCAGGAAGATCAGCACGAACGCGGCGATGGCGGCGATCATCAGATCCGAGCGTGCGTATCCGGCGATGTCGGCGTTGTTCGAGCCCGAGCCGCCGATGTAGATCTTGGAACCGGCCAGCGAGGTCTCCTTCAAGGCGATCTTGATCGCGTCGGGGAATCGCTCGACGTGCTCGATGCCCTCGGGGCCCATCGCGTTGCCCTCGTGGGTGACGATGAACCGGGCCGCCTTGCCGTCCGGCGACATCATCAACTGCATTCCGATCTTGATGTCGTCGTTGTCGAAGGCCGGGCGGGGTATGTAGAAGAAGTCGTCACTGCGGGAGGCGTCGAAGTCGTTGCCGACGTTGATCATGTCGTTGAAGGTCTGATCGGTGTTCTGCGCCTGAATGCTGGTGGGGCCGTAGGTGTTCACGATCAGGGCGCGCAGGGCGATCTGATCCTCGGCCATGATGTTGAGCTGGGTCACCATCTGCGGCAGCAGACTGTCGACCACCTCCAGGGACCCCACCGCGTCCTTGATGCTCTCCGCGAGCTTGTCGACGTTGTCCATCATGTCCCAGGTCGACCGGAACGCCCAGCAGATCGGGATGTCGAAACAGTGCGGCTCCCAATAGAAATAGCTGCGCAACGGCATCAGGAAGTCGTCCAGATTCGAGATCTGCTCGTTCATCTGATCGGTGACGGCCTGCATGTCCTCCATCGTGAGCACCGTGGAGTGCATCTCATCGGCCAGCTTCTGGGTCAGCGCGATGGTGCTCTGCAACACCTCGACGGTGTGGCCCATGATGTCGGCCTGCTGGGCGGTGTTGGCGTTCTGCTCCCTGGTGAACGGCAACTGCTGCCCGTTGGCGCTGCCCTGCCCGGTGAACAGATACGGCAGCGAGGCGTGCTCGAGCGCACGGCCCATCGGCCGGGTGATGCTCTGCACCATCGCCACCCCGGGCAACCGGATCAGCGCCTTGGCAACACGATCCAGCGAGATGAAGTCGGCCGCGTTGCGCATGTCGTGATCGGATTCGACCATCAGCATCTCGGAGAACAGCTTGCTCTTGGCGAAGTGCCGATCCGCGGCGGCGAACCCCAGATTGGCCCGTGAGTCGTGCGGTTGATAGGTGCGGTCGTCGAAGCTGACCTGATAGGTCGGCACGAAGACGGCTCCGGCGGCCACCAGGGCCGCGGTGGCGGTCAGGATCGGCTTGGGCCAGCGCACCACGCTGGTGCCGATCCGCCGGTACAGCCGCGCCTTGGCCTTTAGCCGCGGATCGAACAGGCCGATCAGGCTGCCCACACTGAGGATCGCCGGCCCGAGCGTCAGCGCCCCCACCACGGTGAGCACCATGCTGATGGCGACTGCCGGGCCCATTGTGTTGAAGTAGTTCAGCCTTGCGAAGCTCAGGCAGTAGGCGGCGCCTGCGATGGTGAGCCCGGAGCCCAGGATCACATGGGACACACCGCGATAGGCCGTGTAGAACGCCTCCTCGCGGCTTTCGCCGTTGTTTCGCGCTTCGTGATAGCGCCCCATCAGGAAGATGCCGTAGTCGGTGCCCGCGCCCAGTGTCAGCGAGACCACCATGTTCACCGCGAACGACGACAGCTGGATGTAGCCGAAGTGGCCGAGGGCGGCGATCACCCCCTTGGCGGCCAGCATCAGGATCAGCACCCCGAACAGCGGCACCAGCATGGTGATGACGGACCGGTAGACCATCAGCAGCATGAAGATGATCAGGAAGATCGTCGCGATCGTGATGTTGTTCAGGCTCTTGTTGGCCGTCGCGACGGTGTCGGCGGCCAATGGTGCCGCGCCACTGACATAGACCTTGAGCCCCGGCGGCGGGTCGGAGGTGTCGACGATATGGCGGACCGCGGCGACGGAGTCGTTGGCTTGCATCTGACCTATGTCACCGGCCAGGCGCAGCAACACATACGAGGCCTTGCCGTCGAGGCTCTGGGCACCGGCCGCGGTGATCGGACGGCCCCAGGTGTCCATCACGTACTGCACATGCTCGGTGTCGTCCCGCAACGTGCGCACCAGCGCGTCGTAGTAGCGATGGTCCGCCTCACCCAGCGGGCGGTCGGCCTCCAGCACCAGCATGGTCATGCTGGTGGAGGTGGACTCCTGGAACTTCTCGCCGATCGCGAGCATCGCGGCCTGCGAGGGCGCATATGTCGGCACCATCGGCCCGGCGAGCTCCTCGGCGACCCTTTCCACCTGCGGCACAAAGGTATTCGTCACCGCCGCCAGCAGCGCCCAGAAGACCATGATCGGTACGGCCAGCACCCGCACCAGCCGGGCGCCCAACGGGCGCGCCTTGCGATCAACGCTCATGCGGACTTGACCCGGCAGGCGATGTCGGCGTTGGCGCGGGCGTTGGTGTGCTCGTCGCGGACAACGTCGTTGACCAGGATCCGGCAGCCGACGTAGTCGCCGCGCACCTGCACCGAGATGCTGCCCGACACCACCGTCAGCATCGTGGTCTCGTCATGGCGCCACGGCAACGAGTCCAGCTCGACGGTGTGCGGGTACCCGCTGAGGTCGACGTAGGACAGCAGCACACCCGCCCCGGGTGAGCCGAATACCTCGTAGCTCAACGTCTTCGGCGTGAACTGTTCGGGTGCCTGCGGCGGGTTGACCGTCAGAACCGGCCCGGGAGCCGACATCTGGTGCACTTTCCACATCCCCGTCGCGCCGAGGCCGAGCGCGACCACCGCGACCAGCGGCAGCCAGGCCCGCGCCAGCAGCGAGCTCACTGCGTCACCGAAACGGGCAGGCGCCTCTTGAGTTTGGCGATCCGCAGCGTCTGGGCGGTCACGTTCAGCGAGCCGAACATCGGGATCACTCCGATGAACGTGCGCTCCGAGGGGGTTAGGCCGTGCAGTTGCTCCAGGCTGCCGAGCACATAGAAACAGCCCAGCGAGAAGATCGCCACCGGAATGCAGAAGGCCAGCGGGGATCGATGATCGGCGATCACCCGGCCGGCGAACTCATGCTCCTGCGGCGAAAGCGGTTCGCCCTTGCGGACCTTGGTCAAGACCGCCTTGCGGGCTCCGACTCCCTCGCTGATCGGCAGCGGTGACCGGCCGCGCAGCCGCCGGATGTGGAAGAACACGCCGGTCGCAGACACCAGCAGCGCCAGGAAGGCGAGCGCGGCCAGGTCACCGAACAAGTGCCAGTTCGTGCCGAGGAAGTTCCAGTTCATCGCCACACCCCCTCACTGTTCGCCGTCCGCCTGTCCGCGCTGAAGACTAGACCGTCCATTAATGAGACGTCAATGTCCGATAATTGGACGCATATGGGTCTATGATCGCGGCATGGACGTCGCGGAGCTCACCGGTTCGCAATCACGCACGCGGGCGGCCATCCTCGACGCGACCGCATCGGTGCTGGCCAGGGACCGCACCGCCACACTGCCGGAGATCGCCGCGGCCGCCGAAGTGGCACGTTCCACGGTGCACCGCTACTTCACCGATCGAGATCGGCTGATCTACGAGACCACCCTGGACTCGATCCGCGTCATCGAGGAGACGATCACCGCCGCGTCCATCGATGACGGTCCGGCCCGTGACGCGATGCGCCGCCTGATCACCAACCTCGTCCCCGAAGGCGACCGGATCGTGTTCCTGTTCGCCGACCCCGCGGTGTTGCGAGACATACCCGGCGAACAACTGCCGAACTCGACACCGATCCTCGAACTGATCCTGCGCGGCCAACGGGAGGGGACGTTCGATCCCGAGATCAGCGCGGAGTGGATCCGGATCGCGCTGTTCGGCCTGCTGATCAAGTCCAGCCGCGAGGCGGCCTACGGCCTGGTGGACCGGCACACCATCGTGCCGACGCTGACCCGCATCTTCGAGCGCGGCGTCGCCACGACTCCCTAGACCGGGTAGCTGACGCCGGTCAGGTCTTCGGCGATCTTGAACAACCGTTGCTGCGCGTCGACGTCCTGGGCCCGTCCGGCGGCGCGCACCAGCACCGGTGAACCGATCTGCTCGAATCGCCCGCCCGGCCCGTAGAACTGGCCACCGGTGGCCACCGGATCGGTCGCAGCCCGCAGCATCGGCAGCGCGCCGCTGTCGGGCCCCTGGGTGAACCACCCGGTCAGGTAACGGAATCGGCTGTTGAACACCCACCGGATCGACCCGGGCTGCTCACGCAGGATCGAGGTGCGGCTGCCGCCGGGGTGAGCCGCCAGCGCGATCGCCGCGCTGCCCACCGCCTCCAGGCGCCGCTGCAGTTCGAACATCGCCATCAGTTGGGCGAGCTTGGACTGGGTGTAGGCCACCGCCTGGGTGAACCCGGCCTCCAGCTGCAGGTCGTCGAAGGCGATCCGGCCGCTGCGATGAGTCTTGCTGCTCACCGCTACGATCCGCCCGGCGTTCGAGGCGAGCACCCGATCCAGCAGCAGCCCCGTCAGCGCAAACGGCCCAAGGAAATTCGTGCCGAAGTCGCCCTCGAAACCGTCGACGGTCAACTGCCTGCTCTGGTGCATGACGCCGGCGTTGTTGACCAGGATGTCGATCACGGGGTGGGCGGCGCGCAGCTCATCGGCGCAGGCGCGCACGGACGCCAGGTCGCTGACGTCGAGGTGCACCACGTCGATTCGGGCGTCCGGTGCGGTCCGCAGGATGTCGTGCCGGGCGGCACCGGCCGCCTCGGTGTTGCGGCAGGCCAGCACCACGTGCGCACCCAATCCCGCCAGTCCGCGGGCGACTTCCAGGCCGACGCCGGTGTTGGCCCCGGTCACGACGGCCGTCCGCCCGGACTGCGGCAGGCCCTGTTCCACCGACCAGGCGGCCGTGCTCATGTACCGATCCCCTCCCGAAGTCGACTGACGCAGGTTCGAACCGTACCTTGATACCAAGATTTGGTATCTTTTCGCCATGGGCAAGAACACGTCCTTCGTACTCGATGAGCACTACCAGGCCTTCATCGATCAGGAGATCGCGGCCGGCCGGTACGGGTCGGTCAGTGAGGTCATTCGCTCCGCTTTGCGGCTACTGGAGGATCGAGAAGTCCAACTGCGTGCGCTGCGCACCGCACTTGAAGACGGCGAACGTAGTGGTGAGTCGACACCATTCGACTTCAACGCGTTCCTCGACCGCAAGCGGACTGAGGCAGCACGCACCCGGTGAAGGGCCGTTACCTGCTCTCACCAGCTGCGCAGGTGGATCTGGAGCAGATCTGGAATTACACCGAACAGCAGTGGGGCGTCGATCAAGCCGAGGAATATCTACGCGAGCTCGAGTACGCCATGGCACGTGTTGCCGCGAACCCACTGATCGGCCGGGCCTGCGACGAGATCCGCCCCGGCTATCGCAAGCAATCGGCGGGGTCCCACACACTGTTCTATCGGCTCACCGCAGAGGGCATCGTGGATGTCATCCGCGTCTTACACCGACGGATGGACACCGAGTCGCACTTGTGACGTCGCGCCCGCCTAACCGCGCGCGGCTGTCGCGAATCGCTGGTCGGTGTAGCGGCGCAGGTTGGACAGGAACCGGCGAAACGCCAGGTTCATCAGTGGGCCGCTGATCGGCGAGGCCCAGCGCGCCGGGCCGGCGAGGCGGTTGGCCAGGGTCCAGGTGAGCCGGCACCCGTCGGCGGTGGGTTCGATGCGGTAGTCCTCGACGAAGACCGCCAACGACGACGTCGAGCTCGCGTTGAACCGAAATGCCATGTGCCGTACCGGTTCCCAGGCCAGGAACTCCTCATCGCCGATGATCCCGCCGCGCATGTCGACCATCCGGGTGGTGCCGACGCCGTGCGGTTCGGGACTGGTCCACCTCACGTTGGTGATGACGCTCGCCCAGCGCGGCCAGGCTCCGGCGTCGGCGAGCACTTCCCAGGCCTGCTCGGGTGTGATGGCCAGCTCGACGCTGTTGCTGAACCGCTGCGGTGCACAGTCCACGAACCCGAGATCGACCTGCTCGCAGGGATACATCCGAGACAACTGTTGATTCCCTTCCAGTCCTGTCAGCGCGCCCCGCGCACCAGCCGGCCCGGCCGAGCGCCGGTGTCGGCCCCGTTGCGCCGGGTGACCGTGCCACTGACGATCGTCGCAACATACCCGCTGGCGCCCTGCAGCAGACGACGGCCACCGGCCGGCAGGTCGTAGGCCATCCGAGCCGGGTGCAGGGTCAGCGCGTCCATGTCGATCACGTTGAGGTCGGCCTTCTTGCCGACCTCAATGGTGCCGCGGTCATTGAGGCCGAACAGCTGCGCGGTGTCCCGGCACTGTTTGCGCACCACGTATTCCAGCGGCAGCCGCTCGCCGCGGTGCCGGTCGCGGGCCCAGTGGGTGAGCAGGTAGGTGGGATAGGAGGCGTCGCAGATCATTCCGCAGTGCGCACCGCCGTCGGACAAGCCCAGCACCCCGGCTGGATGGGTGAGCATCTCGCGGATCGCGTCGTGGTTGCCGTCGGCGTAGTTGAAGAACGGCAGCATCAGCATCGCGCCGGCGTCGGCCGCCAGCATCAGGTCGTACAGCGTCGCCAGCGGGTCCTCGCCGCGGGCCGCGGCGATCGCCGCCACCGAGCGTTCCGCCGTCGGCTCGTAGTCCGGCGGGTCACCCAGGTCATAGATGCGGTGCAGCGAGTGCTGCACCAGCGCGAACATCCCGTCGAACTGCAGCGAGGTGTCCACCGGCAGATCGTCTTCGGACAAGATCGCGGACTTGACTGCCGGTTCGGCGAGCCGCTGCGCCAGTTCCTCTCGGCTGCACTGCGCCTTGAGCCGGCGGTAGGTCGGCCGGTGGGTGAAGGCGTGATGCCCGGGGAATCCGAGCAGCATGCCGAACGGCCGGGCGGCGATCTGCGGGTAGAGCGCGCTGCCGGCCTGGTGGGCGGCGGCGGAGATGTCCAGCTGCTCGCGCCACAGATTCGGGTCGGCGTCGACCTGGATCAGTGCGAACGACACCGGCCGGTCGATCTCCGCACCGAGGCGCTGCATCCACTCCAGTTCCTTCTTCGGCGCGACGATGTCCTCGCCGGCCGCGCCCTGCGGCGCGAGTTCGAACACCGCCTGACCGCCGGCCGCCATGGCCCGGCCCAGTCCGAACAGTTCGTCTTCGGCGGCGAACGTGCCCGGTACCGGTTCACCGTCCATGGCCCGGTGGGCCAGGGTGCGCGACGTCGAGAATCCCAGCGCCCCAGCCTCAATGGCCTCCTGCACCAACCGGCTCATCGCCGCGATGTCGTCCTTCGTCGCAGGCTCGTTACGGGCGCCGCGCTCGCCCATGGCGTAGGCGCGAATAGCCCCGTGCGCCACCTGGCTGCCGACGTCGACAGCCAGGTTCTGGCTCTCGAGCTTGTCGAGGTACTCCGGGTAGCTCTCCCAGCCCCAGGTGATGCCCTCGGTGAGCGCGGTGCCGGGGATGTCTTCGACGCCCTCCATCAGCTTGATCAGCCACTCCTCGCTGCCCGGCCGCACCGGGGCGAACCCGACCCCGCAGTTGCCGGTGACCACCGTCGTCACGCCGTGTCCGCTGGACGGTTCCAGCAGACTGTCCCAGCTGACCTGCCCGTCGTAGTGGGTGTGGATGTCGACGAATCCCGGTGCGACAACACGTCCGGTGGCGTCGATCGTTTCGGCTGCCGCGCCGGTCAAACCCGGATCATCGACTCCGGTGCGGCGGCGGACCGCCACGATGCGCCCGTCGGCGACACCGACGTCGGCCAGGTAGCGGTCGGCTCCGGTGCCGTCGACGACAGTCCCGCCAGTGATCGTGAGGTCGTACACGCAACAGCTCCTTGGGTTCGCGGTACCGAGCGCACCGAAAGTTGGTATTGATCAATTTGTACATATTTCGTTAAAGTGTGCAAGTGCCTGGCGACCAAGAACCGCGAATACCGTCAACGCCGTTGCTGGCGGCGGCCGCCGAGACCCTGCGTCAACTAGGGCCGCGGCGCTTCAGCCTGACCGCGGTGGCCGAAACCGCCGGCGTGTCACGCGGGACGGTGCACAACATCCTGGGGACTCGCGACGCCGCCATCACCGCGGCCCTCGATCACCTGTCCGCGGGATTCATCGCGACCCTGGCCGCCGAGATCAGCGAGCACGACACCCTGGCCGAGCAGGCGGCCGCTGCGGCGGTACTGATCTCGGCGCATCGCCGCAGATCGGCGAGCACACCACGCGGCATCAATCAAAGTGTGCTGATCCTGCTGTTGGAACACGGCAACGAAGAGCTGATCCGTCGTTCCGGCGAGCTGTGGATGCCGCTGGTCCGTGCGGCCAAGCAGCGTGGCGAGGTGGCCGCCGAGGTCGACACCGGCCTTGCCAGTGAATGGATCATGCGTGTGTTGTTCAGCTTCGAGTTGCTGCCGCCGATCCGGGTCAACCTGGACAGTCCCCGCTCGGTGCGTCGTTTCGTCTGCGACCACATCATCGCCGGTCTGGGCGGAGCGAGCCGCGACACCCAACAGGTAAAGGAGATTCCTGCATGACCGATTCCTCGCTGACCGGCAAAGTCGCCTATGTGACCGGGGCCGCCCGCGGGCAGGGCCGCTCGCACTGCGTCCGGTTGGCCCGGGCCGGGGCCGACATCGTCGCCATCGACGCCTGCGCGCCGGTGACCGAGCACAACGGCTATCCGCCCGCAACGTCGGAGGATCTCGCCGAGACCGTGCGACTGGTCGAGGGCGAGGGCCGCAAGATCCTGGTCGGGGAGATCGACGTGCGTGACCTGGCCGGCCAGCAGCGCATCGTCGCCGACGCGATCGAACAGTTCGGTCGCCTCGACATCGTCGTCGCCAACGCCGCGGTCCTGAACTGGGGCCGGCTGTGGGAGATCTCCGCCGAGCAGTGGCAGGACACCCTGGACATCAATCTGACCGGACTGTGGAACACGGTCAAAGCCGTTGTCCCGCCGATGATCGCCGCCGGCCACGGCGGGTCGATCATCGCCGTGAGCTCGGCGGCGGGAATCAAGGCGGTGCCCGGCTGCGGCCACTACTGCGCCACCAAGTTCGGCGTTGTCGGCCTGACCAACTCGCTGGCCGTGGAGCTCGGCGAGTTCGGGATTCGGGTCAATTCGGTGCACCCCTACGGCACCGACACCCCGATGGGCAACGACACGTCGATCTACGAGATGCTGCGCGACCACCCCGGCTACATCCACAGTTTCTCGCCGGGGGCGCTGCCCACCGACTCGCTCATCGCCCCCGATCAGGTCTCTGACATCGTGGTCTGGCTGGCCGGCCAGGAATCATCGTTGATCACCGCCGCCCAGATACCTGCGGAAAAGGGCTATCTCAAGATCTGAGCGTTGCCCGAACGAGAAGGAGGCCGGCATGGTCGACGGCAGCCTGTTGGAGGGCGTGTCGGCGACGGCGTTGTGGACGTTGCGCAGCCGCGCGCTCGAATCCCGGCGTCCGGACCGGCTTCTCACCGACCCGTGGGCCGAGCACCTGTTCGACTCGATCGGATTCGACTACAAGGTGTTCGGCAAGCCGGCGCAGTATCACGTGCTGCGGGCGATCGCCTTCGACCAGTACACCCGACATTTTCTTCGGCACCATCCCAAGGCCGTGGTCGTCGCCCTGGCCGAGGGGTTCCAGACCAGCTTCTGGCGACTGCACCCTGAGCTCGAAGCAACCGACGGGCATTGGTACTCAGTCGATTTAGATCCGGTGATGGCCTCGCGGGAACGTCTCCTTCCCCCAGACGACCGGCTGGTCAACCTCGCGACATCCGCCCTCGACCGCGGCTGGATGACTCACGTCGGCGATGATCGCCCGATCCTGATCACCGCAGAGGGCCTGCTGATGTACCTCGCCCCGCATGACGCACTGAACCTGATCGCCGAGTGCGCAACACGATTTCCCGGCGGTCAGTTCATCTTCGACTCGATCCCGCAGCGCTACAGCCGGCAGACGCTGGGGGGTGTGAAGTTGTCCAAGGACTACACGCTGCCGCCGATGCCGTTCAGCCTCTCGGCCGAGCAGGCCCGCGATCTGCCCGACACCGTGCCCGGCGTACGCCGGGTGCACACGATTCCACTACCGGGCGGGCGGGGATGGTGGAAGTTGTGCGGTTACCGCAGCCTGGAACGGTTCGAGCCGTTCCGCAGTATGGGCCCGACGGTTCTGACGTTCGATTCGCCGGGGCACGCATGATTGTCGCGGTTGTCTTTTCGGCGGACGCCGTGCGCCGGCCGTGTCATCATCACCTGCAGCAGACCACCGCTTTTTCGCATCCACGACGTTAGGGCGACAACATGGGTGAACGGGTAATCGACCGACTGCTGGGCATCGCCGACCAGTTGCGGGAGCAGGCCGGCGAAGCCGAGCGGATCGGCCGGCTGACCGATGAGACCGTCAAGGCGATGAAGGAGGCGGGCTCGATCCGGTTGCTGCAGTCGGCCAAACACGGCGGCTTCCAGGCGCATCCGCGCGAGTGGGCCGAAACCGTGATGGCCACCGCGGCGCTGGACCCGTCGGCGGGATGGGTCAACGGGGTGGTCGGGGTGCATCCCTACCAGCTGGCCTACGCCGATCCGCGGGTGGGCGACGAGATCTGGGGCACCGACGTCAACACCTGGATGGCCTCGCCGTACGCGCCGCAGGGTGTGGCCAAGCCGGTCGAGGGCGGCTATATCTTCAACGGCCGGTGGGGGTTCAGCTCCGGTACCGACCACTGCGACTGGATCATTCTCGGTGCGATCGTCGGCGACGCCGACGGCGTTCCGGTCATGCCGCCGGCCATCCTGCACATGATCCTGCCGCGCTCGGACTACGAGATCGTCGACGACTCCTGGGATGTGGTGGGGCTGCGCGGAACCGGGTCCAAGGACGTGATCGTCAAGGATGCGTTCGTCCCGAGCTACCGCACGATGGACGGCATGAAGGTGATGGACGGCAGCGCCCAGCGCGAGGCCGGCATGACCGATCCGCTGTATCTGATGCCGTGGTCGACGATGTTCCCGCTCGGCATCTCCTCGGCGGTCATCGGTATCGCCGAAGGCGCGCTGGCCGCCCATCTGGACTATCAGCGGGAACGGGTCAGCGCCACCGGGACCGCGATCAAAGACGACCCCTACGTGATGTACGCGATCGGGGAGGCGGCCGCCGACATCAACGCCGCCCGCCAGGAGCTGCTGGCCAACGCCGACCGGATCTACGACATGGTCGCCGCCGGCAAGGAGGTCAGCTTCGCCGACCGCGCCGCGGGGCGCCGCACCCAGATTCGTGCGGTGTGGCGCGCGGTGGGCGCCGTCGACGAGATCTTCGCCCGCTCCGGTGGTAATGCACTGCGGATGGACAAACCGCTGCAACGGTATTGGCGCGATGCGCACGCCGGGCTCAACCATGCGATCCACGTGCCCGGGACCACGTTCCACGCCTCGGCGCTGAGTTCGTTGGGCATCGAGCCGCAGGGACCGCTGCGGGCAATGATCTAAAAGGCGGCGATCCAAAAGGCGGCGATCCAAAGGCGCGACCGCTACCCGCGGGCCGGCGCCATCCGCTTGAGCGCCAGCCCGCCTTCGAACGGCCGGTAGCCGAAGCCGCCTGGGGACACATATCCGGTGTCGCCCAGCGGTGTGGCGACTTCGTCGACGGTCGGCCCGATCTTGGCGGCGACGGGCGCCAGCGCATCCAGGTCGAACCGGTACAGCCGGGCCGCGTTGCCGCCGAGGATCTTGCGGCACTCGTCCTCGGACCGGTCATGCAGCGCCCAGCGGATCGCCAGTTTGGAGTGCGGTGCGAAGCCCTCCTCGTGCGGATAGTCGCTGCCCCACATGATGTGGTCGGCCCCCAGGTAGTCGATCATCGACGACTCGTAGGGGGTCAGCTCGCTGGCCAGGTAGACATTTCGCCGGGCGTATTCGCTGGGCAGCAGGGTCATCTCGTCGACGGAGGACCCACCGAACATCCCGTAGGTGCGGTTGTGCGCCTCGGTTTTCATCATCGGCACCATGACATCGAGCATCATCAGCTGTTGTTGCACCCACATGGTGCCCTGCTCGGTCGGCACGAACCGCAGTGTCGGGTACCGCTCGAAGACTCCGGCGAGAATCAGGTGACTCAGGGTGCGCTGGGCCCACGTCGCCATCTCGGTGATGAGCACCGGGTTGGAGGCCGGCTGGTCCATTGGCATCTCGGGGCTGCCGGCCCCGGCGTGCTGCACCACCGTCAGGTCCAGTTCCGCACACAATGCCCAGATCGGTTCGTAGCGGGTGTGAAACAGCGGGGCCACCTGCGGATCACCCGGCGACACGGCCGGGACGAGCACCCCGCCGAAGCAGTCCTGCGCGGCACCCCAGCGAATCTCCTGGCACGCCAACTCGATGTCGTTGGGGAAGATCTGAATCAGACCGCGACGCCGGGTCGGGGCCAGCGCGCAGAAGTCGACCTGCCACCGGTTGTGGGCCTGCACTCCGGCCCAACGTTTTTCGAAATCGTCGCGGGTGCGGGGCAGGCTGATCGTGATGTTGGGGGTGGTCGGGAAGAACGGTGGAACGGTGTTGGGCAACAACACCTCGGCGGCAACCCCGTCGGCGTCCATGTCGGTGATCCGCAGGTCGTGATCCCAGTTCCGGCTGGCGGTCGCGATGATCAGGTCGTCGAACGGGCTCTGATATGTCTTTGCCCAGGAATCGAATTCGTCGTGCAACCGCGCCGGCAGATACCGCTTGTAGTCGTGGAGATCGGCCCCGGCGTGGGTGTCGGTCGAGATGACGACGTAGCGATCCATCGTGGTTCCCTCAGTTCTGCACCAGGTCGGGGATCGGCTCGGCGTCGGTGAGCCAGTGCCGGCCGATCTCCCGCGCCGCCTCCCACTTCGGGATGCTGACCGCGTCGTCCTGGCCGAGGTCCGCGGGCGTCGGGCCGATGCGCGCGGCCAGCGGGGCCAGCGCCGCGAGATCGAAGTTGTACAGCTCAGCTGCCGCCAGGCCGAGCATCTGTCGGGTCTCGTCGACCGGAATATCCCAGAAGGACCGCCGCAGCCAGTCGAGGGTGTGCGGCCAGGTCCCTTCCGGGTGCGGGAAATCGTTGCCCCACAACATGTTGGAGACACCGATCTCGTAGCGTCTGGCCAGCTCCCGACGCTCGGTGGTGGTGGCCCCGATGAAGCAGTTCCGGTCGAAGTAGGCCGACGGCGGCATCGTCAGGTCGCCTTCCATGTGATGGCTCATCTTCTTGGCCGAGTGCTCTCGCAGGAACCGGGTGTCCATCAGCCAGAGCAGATCGTTGGCCCAGAAGGCGCCGCACTCGGTGACCCCCCAGCGCAGGCCGGGGAAACGCTCGAACACCCCCGACCACAATGCGAACCACAACGGCCGGGCACCCCACCAGCGCACCTCGGTGACGTAGATGCCCAGGTGCCCGCCGTACTCCTCCTGCGGGGCCGGTCCGGAGTGGGTGTGCACCGGCATCTGCAGGTCTTGGCAAGCGGCCCAGACCTTGTCGTAGCGGCGGTCGTGGTATGGCGGGTAGCCGACCCAGCGCGCCGGGATCAGGATCCCGCCCCGCAGACCGGATTCCGCCGCGCGGGTGATCTCGGCGACCGCGGCGTCGACGTCGGCCAGGATCGGCACCACCGCCACCCCGGCGCGCCGCTCCGGGCTGTGGCTGCACAGTTCGGCCAGCCAGCGGTTGTGGGCCCGCGCCCCAGCCATGGCGCGTCCCGGGTCGAGGTCACCGGACTGGCCCAGGCCGGCCCCGAACGGGGCCCCGGCGACCCCGGTCACCGCATCGGCGTCGGGGAAGATGACCTCGCCGACCACCCCGTCACCGTCGAGTTCCCGATCCCGCAGCGCTACATCCCAACCGCCGGCGATGCCCTCACCGTGCTCGTCGAACCACTCCTGGGCGAACTCCTCGTCGATGAACCCGCCGGCCTGCGCCGCGGCGGTCTTCTCGGCCAGGTAGACCTCGAAGTCGTCGAGGTATTCGGGGTCGACGTATTCGCGGTACCGCTCGGTCGGCAGTTCGGCGTGGGTGTCGGCGGAGATGATCGTGTACGGGTCCATAGGGCTTCCTTTCGCCTACCAGGTACGGATGGGGTCGGGTTCGAAAACAGTGCTGCTCGCATCGGCGGGTAGGTCCACCAGTGGTTCGGCCACCTCGGCCACGGTCGGACCGATCCGTTCAGTCAACGGCGCCAGCGCCGCCAGGTCGAAGCCGTAGACGGCGGCCGCGTTCCCACCGAGCATGGCCGCCACCTCGGCGGGAGGGACACCGGCGAAGGTGTGCCGCAACGCTTCTCGGGTGTAGCGACCGGTGCCCTCGTAGTGCGGGTAGTCGCTTCCCCACATGATCTTCTCGACGCCGATAGCGTGCCGTTCGGCGCACTCGACGGGCCGCATGAAGCTGGCGCCGACGTAGCACTGCCGGGCCCAGTACTGGCTGGGCTGCAGACTCAGCGAGCCGGCGGTGGGTCCGGCGAAGCGGGAGATCGCCGAACCGGGCCGCCCGTAGCGGGCCGCCGCGACGTCGAGCGAGTCCAGCGTCGCCGGAATCCACCCGGCGCCCTGCTCGGTGAAGACCACGGTGAGGTCCGGATGGCGATCGAGTGCGCCGGAGAAGATCAGGTGCCACAGCGCCCGGTGTGCATACCAGTGGGTCTCGTAGACCCATACCGCGAACGAGCTGCCCCATCCGTCGGTCGGGGTCGGTCCGGCGGTGCCGCCGTGGTGGTTGAGCACCACACCCGCCTCGTCGCAGGCCGCCCACAGCGGCGCCCAATGCTCGGCGTAGAGCTGCGGGATCGCGGCGCCGGGGGCGACCCCGGGCAGCAGCACCCCGCCGCGCAATCCGAGTTCGGCGATCCGGGCGACTTCGGCGACGGCTTCGTCGAGGTCTTCGAGCAGGATCTGGCCCACCCCGGCGCGCCGCTCCGGTGCGCGCGAACAGAAGTCGGCCAGCCAGCGGTTGTGCGCCCGCAGCCCGGCCCAGCGCAGCTCGACCTCGCGGGCGTTCTCCGGGGGCGGGGCGGCCAGGCTGCCGCTGGGGAAGAACGGCGGCACGGTATTGGGGTAGATGATCTCGCCGGCAACACCTTCGGCGTCCAGATCGGCGTTGCGCCGCTCACTGTTCCAGCTGCGTTCGGCATCGGGTTCGGTGAGGTCGCCGAAGGGGTTGACGTAAGTCTTCGCCCAACCGTCGAATTCGTCCCGGAAGCCCGGATCCAGGTATTCGCGGTAGTCCAGCAGGTCGGCGCCGGCGTGGCAGTCCGCCGAGATGATGGTGTAACGGTCCATGGGCCTAGGCCCGCGCCGACTCGGGCCGGGGGGCGGCGAGCAGGGCGACATCGTCGTAGCGCTGGTGCACATACGGCAGCAGCCATTCGGCGGGCACCCGCTCGGCGATCCGCCCCACCTGGACGGTGCGTCGGCGGCACCAGCTGATCGAACGGATTTCGCGGATCACGATGTCGGCCACCGGATCCAGCGGAGACTCCCCCAACTCGCACGTGCCGTCGATGTTCTCCAACACCTCGTAGTGCCGGTGGTATTCGCCGTAGACCAGGTGCGGGTCGGTGATGCCGTTGCCGTCGGGGGCACGCAGGAACTTGAAGTAGAACTCGGTGTTGATCTGGTCGGGCGGCAGCTCCGCCGGGCCGGTCACCCGGCCGGTGACGGTGACGAGCTGGTGGCCCAGCCGGTCCACGCCGGCTCTGACGCGATCACCGTCGCGCTCCACCTCGATGCGTGCGATCTTCTTGGGCTCACCGAAGGTTTCGCGCCCGCCGGTGACCGATTGTTCGGTGGATTGCGGCATGAACAGCGGATAGTCGCCGGCGATGTCACCGTGCCGGGCGGTCACCGAGAACACCGCGGAGGTGAACGTGGGCATGCCGTCGATGCGGACCCGCTGCAGCTGGACGCGCACCAGCGGTTCGGCGGCCGGTTCCAGCGGCCGGGGCAGGACGGCCGCGACGATCTCCGGGTCGGTCAGGTAGGTGATCGTGACCGCCTCGGTGGCGATCGGCGCCTTGGTGGCATCGATCTCATGGTCGACCCGCTCCTGCGGTGGCCGCGGACCGTAGCGAACTGCGCTGGTGCTCAAGGCTTTCCTCCTTCGTCCGAGGTGCTCTCGGCGTGCTGGACCAGCACGTCGACCAGATAGTCGGGCTCACCGCGCGCCAGGATCGACGCCGCCTTCTTGCTGACGACCTGATCGGCGGGGGTGGGGGGCCCCATCATCCAGAACCGGTCGGCCGCAATTCCGTCCATCACCAGGTCGGCGACCGTGTCGAGCGAGGTGAACTCGACGTGCGCGCCGGCGGCTTCGAAGCGGTCCACCACGCCTGCCAGGGTCGTCTCCGGGGTGCGGCGTTGCTGGGTCGCGGCGTAGCGGTCCGGCCGATGCCGCCACGACTCCCAGATCCCGGTGTTGAGGAAGCCGCCCGGGAACAGCACGTGCGCCCGCACCTGTGTGCCGGTCATCTCCAGATGGGTGTAGAGGCTTTCGGTGAGGCAGAGCACCGCGGCCTTGGTCATCGGGTAGACGGCGGTGGCCGGGCCGCCCATGGCGCCCCGGGCGATCGGGGCGAATCCACCGTTGCCCGAGCAGGTGTTGATCACGTGTCCCTCGCCCGCCTCGAGCAGGATCGGCACGAACGCTTTGATGCCGTGGATGACGCCCAGCACGTTGACGTCGATTCCCCACCGCCAGTCGGCCAGGTCGTGTTCCCACAGGTAGCCCTCGGAGACCGCGCCGGTGCCGGCGTTGTTGCACACCACGTGCACCCCACCGAATCGATCGCGAGCGGCGTCGGCCAGTGCCTCAACCGAGGCGTAGTCGGTGACGTCGGTGACCACTCCGGCCGCCTCGATCCCCTCGTCGGCGAGGGCTCGGGTCGCCTCCTGCAGCGGTTCGGCGAGGACGTCGGCGAGCACCACGTTCATGCCCGCCCGACCGAAACGCCGGCCCAGTGCCTGGCCGATACCACCGGCGCCCCCGGTGACGACGGCTGTTCTTCCTCGAAGGTCAGTCATTGTGGGCATCGTCACATGGTCGCGTATACCACCGCAATAGGTCGCACTATGCGACCACACGACTATGGTTCTGCCATGGCCGCCCGTCCTTCCCCGCAGACCGAGCGAGTGGTGAATCTGTTCGAGCACCTGGCGGGTGTGGCTGACGACGGCATGACCTTGGCCGAGGTGTCACGCCATCTGAGCGTCCACAAGGCCAGCTGCCACTCGATGCTGTCCGAACTGCTGCGGGCCGGCTGGCTGCTGCGCGACCCGGTTCGCAAGACCTACCACCTGGGTCCTGCCCTGGTCCGGCTCGGCAGGGAAGCGGCCGGCCACTATCCGGCCCTGGTGCTGGCCCGCTCGGAGATGGCCGAATTGTCCGCCGCCACGGGCGCGCACTGCATCGCCTTCTCGGTCAGCGAGGACTACTCCACCGTCGTCGATCAGGTCCGCAGCCGCCACGGCGGCGGTCACCCGATGCCGATCGGCACCCAGTTCCCGCACCGCCCGCCGTATGGGGCGTCGATCGCCGCCTGGTCCGGGCCGCAGGTACGCGAGGACTGGCTGGCCGCCCTTCCCCCCGAGGTGCGCGATCGCTACCGCCAGGCGCTGGCGGCCGTGACGCAACGCGGCTACGCGGTCGGCCTGCATATCCTGCCTGATCTGCGGCTGCAGGAACTCGCGCTGATCGTGCGCAGCGCCGAGGTTCGCTCCACCCGGTTGAGCCAACTGGCGCAGGCGCTGACCGACGAACTGATCCACACCGAGGAGTGGTTCCCGGTCAGCCTAGCCCCGGACCGCAGCTACGAGGTGAGCCACATCGACTCCCCGATCCTGGACCCGGAATCGCGGGTCGCCCTGATGCTGAGCCTGGTTCCCAGCGCCGCCCCGATGACCGGGGCGACCGTCACCCGGTTGGGGACGCAGCTGTATGCGGCGACGCGCCGGCTCAGTGCCGCCTTGGCTGCGGAGCCCGCCGCCCGCTAGGCGCGCTAGGGTTCTCTGGTCGGCCACCAGCAAACCCGCCGACAGAACGGTTGAGTCAATTCATGACCGCACCAGAAGCATCGGCAATGGAAGCCCGGGTCGGCCACTACTACCAGATGGACGGCACGTACCTGGTCGGCCGGGAGAAGGTACGTGAGTACGCCCGCGCCGTACAGGACTACCACCCCGCGCACTGGGACGTCGCCGCTGCGGCGGAGATGGGCTATCCGGAGTTGGTGGCGCCGCTGACGTTCACCTCGACTCCCGGGATGAGCTGCAATCGCGAGATGTTCGAATCGGTGGTCGTCGGCTACGACACCTACATGCAGACCGAAGAGGTCTTCGAGCAGCACCGCCCGATCGTCGCCGGCGACGAGCTCACGATCGATGTGGAGCTGACATCGGTTCGCCGGATCGCCGGGCGTGACCTGATCACCGTCACCAACACCTTCACCGACACCGCGGGCGAAGTGGTGCACACCCTGCACACCACCGTCGTCGGCGTCACCGCCGAGGACATCGGCCCGGACGTCAAGACCGCGGTGCACCGCGCGATGATGCACGACGTCAACATCCTCGACATCGGGCAGTCAAACGCCAACTACGTCAAGACGATCCGGCCCGGTCCGGCTGGCCCGCTGTCCACCGGGGGCCTGACCCGCACCCCGGCGACACCGTCGTTCGACGAGGTGAAGGTCGGCGACGAGCTGCCGGTACGCCACACCCGGCTGTCGCGGGGCGACCTGGTCAACTACGCCGGGGTGGCCGGCGACGCCAACCCGATCCACTGGGACGAGGACATCGCCAAGCTGGCCGGGCTGCCCGACGTGATCGCGCACGGCATGCTCACCATGGGCCTGGGCGCCGGTTTCGCCTCAACCTGGACCGGCGACCCAGGGGCGGTCACCCGCTTCGCGGTGCGCCTCTCAGCCCCGGCGATCGTGTCGGCCAAGGAAGGCGCCGACATCGAGTTCAGCGGCAAGATCAAGTCCCTGGACCCCGAGACCCGCACCGGAGTGATCCTGGTCGGCGCGAAGTCGGCCGACAAGAAGATCTTCGGGCTGGCGACGCTGGGCGTCCGCTTCCGCTGACCCCCGGTCAGCCCGGAAGGTTGGCCTGCAGTACCGCCAGAGCGGCTGTGCTCAACCGGGCGAGTTCGGTTGCCTCAGCGGAATCAAGTGCGGTGGTGAACAAGTCGGTCATCCGCCGGTTGGTCGCCGCTTCGATCGCGGCATACTGATCCTGTTTGCCGGCGCCGTCGGCGTACGGTTCGGGCCAACCGAACATCGCGGCGTACTGCGGCCCCTTGTTTAGCATGTGTGCCTCGATCGGGGTGACACCGGAGATACACAACGCGTTGAAGTGCACCGCGGCGCGCAGTTCCCGCAGCACGAACATCACCTGCAACGCCCGGCCTGCGGGGTCATCGGCCAGCGGCATCGCACTCCAGCCGGCGAACAGCGGCAGCCCGGCGGACGGCGTTGCGGCGATGATCTTCTCGCCCAGTGCAGCGATCCGGTCCAGCCCGTCGGCGCCGGTCACGTACTTGCGCCCGAACCCCGCGGTCTGCTCCCAATACAGCTGCGCCGCACCGGCAGCACCGCGCACCGCAACACCTTCGTCCCACATCGCGCCCAGCGCAGTCGGCTCGAACACCGCGAACACCGACGCAACGGTCGCGCCGGTGGCCTCGCCGAGCACTCCGCCGCGGCCGGCGACATACCCCGACAGCGGGTTGGCATAGCCGGCGGCGATGCTTTCGGCCATGGTCTCCGGGTGCAGCATGAAGATCGCGACGGCCTGCTCCATCGCGGTTCCGGTCGTAACAACAGCGTCCAACAAGTCGGTGTCGCTCATGGCTGGGTCTCCTCTTTCGGTTGCGGCCAGTCTTACATCAGGCCTCGGGCGCTGCGCCCCACAGTCCGGCCGGGCGGGCAAGCAGACCCAGCACCGCATCGCGCAACGTCGGCACCATCGCGGTGGGCCGCAACGATTCCGGATTGAGCATCCACTGGTAGCCGACGCCGCGCAACATCCCCTCGATCACCGCCGACGCAGCGACCGGATCGATGTCGGTGCGCGCGGTTCCGTCCTGCTGTGCTTCGACGATCCAGCGCCGCAACCTTCGCCGGTAGGACTCGTCGTGGCGGGCCAGCAGTTCCCGGATGGCCGGTTCGAGCCCGGGTGCCTGGCTGGCGAGCACCTGCAGGACCCGCGCCGGTGTCGGATCGTCCTCCAGTCCGGCCATCGCGACGTCGATGGCGTGCGCCAGCGCGGGCATGCCGCGGCGCGGTTCGGCGGATCCGATGCGGTCATCCCAACCGCGGGCGATCTCGTCGATGATCTTCTCGACGATCTCCGACTTGGACCCGAAGTGGTAGTCGGCCAGGCCGCGGCTGTAGCCGGCACGCTCCCCGATGCGGGCCATGGTGGCGTGGCCGAAGCCGCCTTCGGCGATCAGGGACTGGGCGGCCTCGATCATCTTGCGCTGCGCGGCGGTGCCGCGTTCCTGCTTGCGCGGTGGTGGGTTGGGTACCGGCACAGCCATGATTCAGCGCCCGGTGAACCGCGGGGTGCGTCGCTGGGCTGAGGCGGCGACGCCCTCAACGAAGTCCGCGGTGTGCTGCAGCCGGGTCTGTTCGGCAAGTTCGTGGTCGGTGGCCGCCGCGACGGCATCGGCCAACCCGGCACGCATGGTGGCGCGGATGCTGGTGATCGCCTGCGGGGCCGAGGCCGCGATGCGCTGGGCGAACCGCATCACGGCCGGGCGCACGTCGCCGTCGGCGGCCAGTTCGTCGAGCAGCCCGGCCCGGTAGGCCACCTCGCCGCCGAACCGCTCACCGGTCAGCATCCATTCCAGTGCCCGCTGCTGACCGACCACCCGCGGCAGGGTCTCGGTGATCCCGAAGCCCGGGTGGAAACCGAGCCGGCTGAAGTTGGCGGCGAATCTCGACGACGGCGCGCCGATCCGGAAGTCCGCGCTGAGCGCCAGCCCGAGTCCGCCGCCGATCGCGGCGCCGGCGACCGCCGCGACGACGGGTGTGCGGGCCCGGAACAGTCGCACCGCCTGTCGGTAGAGCTCGCCGGCCGAGGAGCCGTCCCCGGTGTTGCCGGACAGATCCGCACCGGCGCAGAAGTTCTTGCCGTGGGCGCACAGCACGATCACCCGGCAGTCCTCGACGGTGTTGTCGAGCCGCTCGTAGGCATCGGCCAGATCGCGGATCAGGGTGGCGTCGAAGAAGTTGTTCGGCGGCCGTCGGATCTCGACGACAGCGACCTGCCCGGTGAGCTCGACAGCGAGATCCGGCGTGGTCACAGCCGGTCCAGAAATTCGCCGACGGCGGTGTTGAACACCTCGGGCTGATCCATGTTGGCGGCGTGGCCGGCGTCGTCGATGACGACCTTTGCGGCATCGGGGATGCGGCGCTGCAGGTAGTCGGCCGGGGCCAGGAACTTGGTGTCGCGGGCTCCCACCACCACCAGGGCCGGCACCGTGATGCCGGCCAGTGATTCGATGACCCGGGCGTCGTGTTGGGCCATGATGCCGCGGGCGGCCCGCGGCAGCCCCTCAGGGTGGGCGTGGACCGCCTGTCCGGTTTCGGCGGTGATGCCCGAAAGAGCTTCACCGCGTTCGAGTTTCGTGGCCTGACGCTCCACCCAGTCGTTCCACCCGGCGCGGGCTTCGTCGTTGCGGTAGCCCGGCCCGGTGTCGACCAGCAGCAGCCCCGCCACCCGCTGCGGGTGGGCGAGATGGAATGCCAGAGAAAGGTAGCCGCCCAACGACATTCCGCCGATCACCGCCCGCTGCGCGCCGGCCGCGTCCAGGACGGCGGCCATGTCCTCGACGCTGAGGCGCTCGCTGTAGTGCGCCATGTCCGCCGGGGCATCGCTGTTGCCGTGTCCGCGTAGGTCCCAGACGATCACCGGCCGATCCGCCGACAGCGCAGCAACATTGGCGTCCCACATGGCGGCGGTGGCGCCGAAGCCGTGGGTGAGCAGTACCGGCACTCCGGTGGCCTGCGGGTTGTGCACCCGGTAGGCCAGGCTGACCCCGTCGGGCCGCTGCAGCCGGTTCATCGCGGCACCGCCGTCACCACCGCGGAGCCGGATTGAATGGCGGGGTAGAGCGCATCGGGGCCCGCGTCCACCAGGGTCTGGCCGAGCAGGTCGGCCCACCGGTGATGACCACCGCCTTCGGTGCGCCAGGCCCACAGTCGCCGGGTGAGGAGGTGCAACGGGTACTCCTTCGTCATTCCGATGGCGCCGTGCGCCTGATGTGCGGCGCGTGCCGCGAGTTGCGCACCCCGGTCGGCGAGCACCTTGGCGCAGGCGATTTCGAAACCTGCGGTGCCCGCCTGTACGGCGGCGACCGCCGCGTCAACCGCGGCCGCCACCACGGTGGCCTGTTGGTGGATGGTGACCAGATGGGCCTGCACGGACTGGAACCGGCCGATCGGGCGCCCGAACTGCTCGCGTTCGGAGGTGTAGCGCAACGTCATCGCGGCCACCGCGCTCAGCGCGCCGCCGATCAGCACCGCCCGGCCCAGTGCGGTCCGCTCGCGCAGCGCCTGCTCGGTGACCGGCGCGTCGGCGCGGGCGGTCACCGCCACTCCGTCGAACCGCAGGGTGTCACGGGGCTCGTCGGCGAGGTTGACCCCGCGATCGCAGCTCGGCCCGCCGGCGACCGGCCCGGGGGCCAGCACCACGACGCCGTCGACGAGGGCGATCAGGTGCTGCGCCCGATGACCCCACGGCACGCCGTGCACCGTGCCGAACAGCCGGTCGCCGTCGAGCCGCAGCGATCCCGGCGGCAGCACGGTGCGGACACCCTCGGGAAGGGTCAGGCCGGCGGCGGCCAGCAGCCAGCCCCCGACCAGTCCGGCCTCGGCGAGCGGTACCGGTGCCGCGTGGGCGCCGGCGGCGTGCAGCAGCTGGGCCGCGTCCGCCACGCTGCCGCCCGATCCGCCGAGTTCTTCGGGAACTTCGACGTCGAGGAACCCGGTCTGGCGCAACGCCTCCCACAGCGGCGCGGACCACCCGGTGGCTTCGGCCTCGGCAACCGTCTGCCATCCGCTGTGCTCGGCGAACAGCCGGTCTGCGGCGCTGCGCAGTTCGTCGTTGCTCATGTGAGCCCCTTGGCGGCAACCGAACGCAGCACCTCGGTGGTTCCGCCGCGGATGGTGAACGACGGTGCGTCCAGCACCGCGCGGCGCAGCAGCCGTTCGAACAACGAAGGCCGGTGCGCCGGATCGAGGTCACAGACCAGCTCCCGGTCCAGCAGGTCCTGAAGTGCGGTCACCACGTCCTGTTCGAATCGGGTGCCCATCTCTTTGATCAGGGCGGCTTCGGCAGCGGGGGTCTCGCCGGCGTCGATGGCCCGGGCCACCGCCAGCGAGAGCCGCCGCAGCACCCAGTACTGGGCGGCCTGCTCACCGATCACCCGGCGACCGGCGACACCGGCCGCCAACTGCGGGTGCTCGCGGATGAACTCCTGGACGAGCAGGAACGTCGAGATCCACCGATCCGGGCCGCTGCGTTCGAATGCCAGCTCACTGGTGTTCTGGGCCCAGCCCTGGCCGATCTCGCCGATCACCAGGTCGTCGGAGACCATCACGTCGTCGAAGACCACCTGGGCGAAGTGGCCGGTGCTGCCGTCCAGGTAGGGAATCGGTTCGACGGTGACGCCGGGGCTGCGCATGTCGATCAGGAAGCGGCTGAGCCCCTGGTGCCGGGCACCCTGGGAGAACTTGCCGGTGCGGCACAGCGCAATCATGTAGTCGGCGGACATCGCGTTGGTGGTCCATACCTTGGTTCCCGAGACCCGCCAGCCGCCCTCGGTGCGTACGCCCCGGGTGCGCACCGCCGCGAGGTCGCTGCCGGCGTCCGGTTCGCTCATACCGATGCAGAAGCACACCTCGCCGCGGCAGATCCGCGGGAGCAGCCACTGCTTCTGATAATCGGTGCCGTAACGCAGCAGCACCGGGGCGATCTGACGGTCGGCCACCCAGTGCTGCCCGATCGGGGCGCCCCAGCGCAGCAGCTCCTCGACCACCACGAAGCGGTCTACGGCGGTGGCTCCGGGCCCGCCGTAGACCGCCGGCACGGCCATGCCGACCCAACCCCGCTCGGCGAGCGCCGCGGAGAACGCCGGGTCCACCGGAGCGCCCATGCCCAGGCCCGGCTCGAAGGTTCCGGCGGGCAGCCGCTCTGCCAGGAAGGCACGGACCTGCGCGCGCAGGTCGAGTTCTGCTGCGGTGAGTTCAGCCGACGGAAGCTGCACAACGGGAGGTTAGCGCAGAGTCTTGTGTTCCAACAAGGGTTACGAGATCTTCAGCGGTACTCCACCGCAGCGAATGGCGCTCGTCAGCGATTTTCTTTGCGGATCAACAAGTACTGTGCTGCCGCGCGTACAACGCCGAGATTGACAGTTCATCAGCAGCGCAGCTACAGGGAAGATCCAGCTCACGTACAGCTACTTTCCAGCTGTCCCTGCGTACTATCAGTCGACTGAGGCGCCGAATACGGAGGGAATTCCACCCGAAGAAATTCGGCGCTGGTCGGCGCATAAAGCCCGGCCAATGTTACAGACGGTGAGCCCCGGCCGCCTGCGACCTCTCTTGATTTTCATTTAACCGAATAATTGTCGTCAAAATGCCTCTGCGAGCAGGGGATCGACACCAGAAGCACCATCCCAGCTGCCTCACAACAGATTTCAACCGGCAACTGGTCCACTACTAAATGAACAATGTCGGATGCCGGTTACATCAGCACCCTGAATAGACAACTGCGGTCCGGGATTTGGGGCTGCCGTAGCAGGGTTCAAGCGTCGGCAGCCGAGGCGCGTGGTGTAAGGAGTTACCCGAGATGGATTTCGCTGCATTGTCGCCGGAAATCAATTCCGGTCGCATGTATTCGGGCGCTGGTTCAGCGCCGCTGCTGGCCGCCGCCTCCGCATGGGATGCGCTCGCGGCCGAACTGAGTTCCGCGGCAGCAGCCTACGATTCCACCGTCTCGACCCTGGCCGGGGAGTGGTCCGGCCCGTCATCGTCGACCATGACGGCCGCCGCCGAACCGTATGTGAGCTGGATGGCCACGACCGCGGCACAGGCCGAGCTCTCCGCCGGTCAGGCCCGCGCCGCAGCGGCGGCCTATGAGGCCGCCTTCGCCGCAACGGTTCCGCCGCCGGTGGTCGCGGCGAACCGGGCGTTGCTGGCAACACTGGTCGCGACGAACCTCCTCGGGCAGAACACCGCTGCCATCGCGGCCACCGAGATCCACTACGCGGAGATGTGGGCCCAAGACGCCGGCGCGATGTACGGCTACGCGGGCGCATCGGCAGTCGCGACCCAGCTCACGCCGTTCAGCCAGCCGCCGGAGACCACCAACCCCACCGGTGCGGCCAATCAGGCGGCGGCATCAGCGCAGGCAACCGGAAACTCGGCATCGAACATCGCGCAGCAGGTCTCCCAGTTGCTGAACGCCATGCCCCAGGCGCTGCAGTCGTTGGCCTCCAACCCCGTGGGGACCGCGGCGGCGACAACATCGGGTTCATTCCTGGACAACTGGAACCTGATCTTCAGCACACTGACCGGGTACACGACCCCGCTCGGCTGGACGACAATCCCCGGTGGCTATTGGCTGGCGTTCGGGCAGCTGTACTCCTGGATCATGAACGGGATGGCCGCGCAGGCCTACCTCGCCGGCCCCAAAGCCATCACCGGAGCGCTGCTGCCGCTCGCGCCGCTGGCGCCGACCGCATTTCCCACCGCCAGCCTGAGCAGCGCCACGGGGTCGCTGGGCAACGCCGCGGCGGTCGGGAAACTGTCGGTGCCGCCATCCTGGACGACCGCGGCTCCCGCGACCAGACTGGTCAGCATGGCCTCCACGCTGCCGGCGACCGTCGAAGCCGCCCCGCTGGCCGCGGTCGCGGGCCAGGACGCCATGTTCGGACAGATGGCGCTGTCCAGCCTGCTCGGCCGCGGAATGGGCGGTACCGCAACCCAGACCATGGGCGCGGCGACGCGATCCCTGCGAAACAGCGGCGGCGCCGACGCCTTCGGCCCGATCCCGCCCGGTGAGGCCGATCCGGCCGCTGCCACCATCATCGTGATACCGGCACCCGATGAGTGAGCCGACGATGACCAACCGTGGCCCCGCCCACCTGACCCAGTCGCACTCGACCAGATAAGGGTGTCGAAATGTACTTCTCGCTGATACCGCCGGAGATCATCTCGACCAACATGTACGCCGGCCCCGGATCCGGGTCGCTGACCGCCGCCGCCACGGCGTGGGGGCGTCTCGCCGGCGAATTGAGTACCGCCGCAGCCGAATACGACGCGGTGCTCGCCTCGCTCGGCGGTGAATCGTGGACCGGCCCGTCCGCCGCGGCCATGACGGCCGCCGCCCAGCCCTACGTCAGCTGGATGTCGATGACCGCGGCCACCGCGGCTCAGGCGGCCACCCAGGCGCAGGCCGCGGCCACCGCCTACGAAGCCGCCCATGCGGCAACCGTTCCGCCGGAAGTCGTTACGGCCAACCGCACCCAGAACCAGATGCTGTACGCCACGAACTACCTCGGCCAGAATCTCGCCGCCATCGCGGCCAACGAGGCCCAGTACCTGGAGATGTGGGCGCAGGACGCCGCCGCCATGCAGACCTACGCCGCATCGGCTGCCGCGGCCACCAAGATCACCGCGTTCACCGAGCCTCCGCAGACCACCACCGAGACCGCCGCAGCCACGTCGGCGGCCACCGCGGGCTCGGCGGCAGCCAGCGCGGGCAGCAACTCGATCATGGATTTCCTGGGCAACCTGGCGACCCAGTACAACAACTTCGTCAACAACCTCCTCATCCAGCTGACCGGCAATCCGAGTGCTCCGGCCAACTTCGCGTCGGTGTTCTCGGCCCTGAAGGGTCCGGCGGGGCTGACCACGCCGTTCAACGACATCTCGCTGCTGACCAACTTCCCGATCCAGAACTTTCTGAAGTTCGGAACTCCGATAGGCCGACTCTTCGAAGGCCTGCCGCTCACCGGTCTCAGCGCCGGGCTTCGTGCCGGAACCGCCGCCGGCCTGTCCTCGGCGGTGACGGCCGGCATGGCAGAAGCGAACCTGGTGGGGAACCTGTCCGTTCCGCCGAGTTGGGCTTCGGCCAGCCCGGCGATCCGGTTGGCGGCCACCGGGATGCCCGCCGCGAGCCTGGCCGCCGCGCCCGCGTCGGGGATGGCCGCGGGCCTGCTCAACCAGGCGGCCCTGGGAAGTATGGCCGGCGGCGCCCTGGGCGGAGTCAACCCCCGCGCTGTCGCCGCCGGCGGCACCGGGCGCATCCGGATCCAGGGCGGCAAGGCCAAGACCCCGGTCAAGCTCGACGCCGTGATCGCCAAACTGCAGAGCCAGCCCGAGGCCGTGCAGCACTGGAACGTCGACCAGGCCGGCCTGGACGACCTGCTCGAAGAACTGTCCCGCAAACCCGGCGTGCACGCCGTGCACCTCAAGGGCGGCAAGAAGCGCACCGGCGCCGAGAACGCCGCCACCACTCCACTCAACTGACGCCCACCAGCGTCGCCTGGCATCTGAGACGAAAGAGAGAACGATGCTCCTCGAGTTCTGGCAGAACTTCACGCACAACCTGTTCAAGCCATTGCTGTTGTTCTTCTACTTCGGGTTCCTGCTCGCGCTGCTGAAGGTTCCGTTCGACTTTCCCAACGCGGTCTACCAGGGCCTGACGATGTATCTGCTGCTGGCCATCGGCTGGCGCGGCGGCGAGGAGCTCGCGACCATCGAGTTCTCCGAACTCGGCGGCATCCTCGGGTTCATGATCACCGGGTTCGTGTTGAACTTCGGAATCGGCATCCTGGCCTACTATCTGCTGAAACATCTGACCAAGCTCCGTGAGGTAGACCGGGCGACGGTCGCCGGCTACTACGGCTCGGACTCCGCGGGGACTTTCGCCACCTGCCTGGGTGTGCTGGCCGCCATCGACATGGCCTTCGACGCCTATATGCCGGTGATGCTGGCCATCATGGAGATTCCCGGCTGCCTGGTGGCGCTGTTCCTGGTCGCCCGGTTGCGGCACCGCGGCATGGACGCCGCCGGCAACGTGCCCGGCGAGCCCGACTACGCCGCTGTGGCCGCCGGGAGTGCGACTGCGCCGGGCGCGGCGACCCCCGGTGACCCCACCGGTGGGCTGCAGATCGGCGCGGCCCGCGAGCCCGCTACCGAGTCCGGCGCCGCGAAGGGTCGCCTGCTGAGCCCGGAGCTGGTGCGGGAGGTCTTCCTCAACCCGGGAATCTGCCTGCTGCTCGGCGGTATCGCGATCGGCTTCATCAGCGGCCTGCAGGGCAGCAAGGTCACCGGAGTCGACGACCCGGTCTTCGTCACGGCCTTCCAGGGCGCACTGTGCCTGTTCCTGCTCGAGATGGGCCTGACCGCGGCCCGCAAGCTCAAGGATCTGCAGACCGCCGGCCGCGGCTTCATCCTCTACGGCTTGTTGGCTCCCAACCTCTTCGCCACGATCGGGATCTTGGTCGCCCACGGTTATTCCGCGCTCACCGGAGTCCACTTCGAGCCGGGCACCTACGTCCTGTTCGCCGTGTTGTGCGGTGCGGCGTCGTACATCGCGGTGCCCGCCATCCAGCGACTGGCGATTCCCGAGGCCAGCCCCAGCCTGCCGCTGGCGGCCTCGCTGGGTCTGACGTTCGCCTACAACGTCACCGTCGGAATCCCCCTCTACATCGAGATCGCCCGTCTGGTCACGGAGGTGTAGACGATGAACGGCATTCGAGGCGTGTTGGCAGTACTGGGCGTCGCCGCCCTCATCGGGGGTGCCGCGCCGGCGTACGCGGAGCCTGCTATCGGAGACGACGGCGGCAACGCCGACGCCATCTTCCTGGCCGGCTTGAGAGCCGCGGGACTAACCTTCGCCGGCAACGACCAGGCCATTACGGCCGGCCATGCCGTGTGCAGCATGGCCAACAACGGTGAGACGGGATTGCAGGTCGTCAAACAACTCACGGCGGACAACCCCGGGCTGACCTTGGATGGCGCCGCGCAGTTCGCGGCGGTCGCGGCCCACGCCTACTGCCCGCACCACTTACAGAAGTAGCCGGCCCCCGCTACGGTCTTGTCAGCTCCGCGTAGCGGGCAAGGTGGTAGTCGGTCGTACCGAACTCGTACTGAATCGCGGTGAGCCGCTTGAAGTAGTGGCCGATCGCCAGTTCTTCGGTCATCCCCATGCCACCGTGCAACTGGACCGACTGCTGGCCGACCATCCGGGCCGCCCGGCCGATGGTGGCCTTGGCCGCCGACACCGCACGGGCGCGGGTGGCCTCCTCGGCGTCGAGGTTGAGTACCGCGAGGTACACCGCGGCCACGGACTGCTCCACCTCCATGTACATGTCCACCATCCGGTGCTGCAGTACTTGGAAGCTGCCGATCGGCTGGCCGAACTGCTGGCGTTGCTTGCAGTATTCGACGGTGTCGGCCAATACCTTTCGCATGCAGCCGACCGCCTCGGCGCAGATCGCCGCCGCACCCTCGTCGCGGGCCCGGGCCACCGACGGCCAGGCTCCGCCCGGTTCGCCGAGCAGTGCGGTGCCCGCAAGACGTACCCCGTCGAAGGCGACGTCGGCCGCGCTTCGGTCGTCGATGGTGCGGTACGGGTGGGTCGCGATGCCGGGCGCGTCACTGTCGACGAGGAACAGCGAGAGCCCGTCGCTGCCCTCGATGCGCGCGGTGATGAGCAGATGCGTGGCCAGTGGTGCGCCGGGCACCATGATCTTTCCGCCCGACAGCACCCAGCCGTCACCGTCCGGGCGCGCCAGCGTCGTCGCGTCCTGCCAGCGTTCACCGGAGTCAGCTTCGGTGGCGGCCAGCGCCGCGACGGCAGTCCCGGCGATCAACTGCTCCAGCACACCGTTCGCGGTCGGGCCGCCGGCGCGATGCAGCAGCCCACCTGCGACCACCACCGCGTCGACGTAGGGTTCGATCACCAGGGCGTAGCCCAGCGCCTCGGCGATTACCATGAGTTCGGTTGCGCCGCCGCCGATCCCGCCGACCCCTTCGGGCAGGGTGGCGCCCAGGATACCCAATTCGGAGGCCAGGGCCCGCCAGATCTCCGGCTGCCAACCGGCGCCGGTCTTGGCGGCCGCTCGGCTGGCCTCGAGGTTGTAGCGTGAGCCGAGAAACCGGGTGATCCCGTCACGCAGCAGTTGCTGCTCGTCGCTGAGGTTGAAGTCCATCTAGAGCCCCAATGTCGCTTTGGCGAGAATGTTCCGCTGAATCTCGTTGCTGCCCGCGTAGATCGAGCCGGCCCGGTCGTTGAAGTAGCGCAGCGGGGCGACAGCCTGCCACGGCTCGCCGGAGGCGTAGTCGTCCACCGGTGGTAGATACTCGGCGATCGGTCCACCGGGCGCGGTGACGTGCGGCTGATAGATCCGCCCGCGCGGCCCGGCCGCCTCCAGCGCCAGTTCGGTGAGCTCCTGGCTGAGCTCGGTTCCGAGGATCTTCAGCATCGACGACGCCGCTCCTGGGTTGCGACCCTCGGCCACCGCGGTGAGCACCCGGTACTCCAGGATCTCCAGCACCTCGGCACGAATGCGCGCATCGGCCAGCTTGCGCATGAACGCACCGTCGTCGGCCAGCGACCCACCTCCCGGACCGGGCTGCCCGGCGGCCGCGGTGGCGATCTCTTCGGCCATCACCTGCAGGCCCGGCGCCACCGCGCCGCCGCCGCGTTCGAACTCGAGCAGGTACTTCGCGACGGTCCAGCCGTCGTCGATCTCGCCGATGACGTTGGATCGGGGCACCCGCACGTCGTCGAAGAACACCTGATTCTGGATCTGTTCACCGGAGGTCATCACCAGCGGCCGGATCTCGATACCCGGTGAGTCCATCTCGATCAGCACGAACGTGATGCCCTGCTGCTTCTTGCCCGACCGCGAAGTGCGCACCAGCGCGAAGATCCAATTCGCCTCGGCGGCATGGGTAGTCCAGATCTTGCTGCCGGTGCAGACCAGATCGTCGCCGTCGACGGTGGCCGCCATCGACAGTGCCGCCAGGTCCGAGCCCGCTTCGGGTTCGGAATAGCCCTGGCAGAAGAACACCTCACCGGTGAGGATGCGGGGCAGGAAGTAGTCCTTCTGCGCCTGGGTGCCGAAGCGGACGATCGCGTGCGCAACCATCCGAATTCCCATCGGGGACAACGACGGAGCGCCGGCCAGCATGGTCTCGCGACTGAAGATGTAGTGCTGGGTGAGGCTCCAGTCGCAGCCGCCGTGCTCGACCGGCCAGCCCGGAGCCGCCCAACCGCGCTCATGCAGAATCGCCTGCCAGGCCATGCTGGCCTCGTGGTCGGCGTACACACTGGTCATCAGCTGCCCGGCGCGGCGCAGCTCCGGCGTCAGTTTCTCGGCGAGGAACGCCCGGACCTCGTCTTGGAATGTACGGTCGGCCTGCGACCAGCCCAGATCCATATCTCTCCCTGCGGTGACGGGGCACGGGCACGCTAGCTGTTTGCGCGAGTGTAGCGTCCGGTCATGGCCCCCGATCAGCCCGCGTTCACCCAGATCGACTACTCCGTCGCCGACGCCGTCGCCACCATCACCCTGCAGCGTCCCGACAAGCTCAACGCCTTCACCCACGTGATGGCCGGTGAGCTCGTCGCGGCGTGCGACCTCGCCGAAGGCGACGACGAGGTTCGCGCGGTGGTGGTCACCGGCAGTGGTCGCGCGTTCTGCGCCGGCGCCGATCTGGACCCGCAGGCCGCCGAGTTCAGCCAGGCACCCGATGCGGATCTGTTGTTCGACGACGGCGTGCCACGCGACACCGGCGGTGTGGTCGCGTTGCGGTTCGCCGCGATGCTCAAACCGGTGATCGCCGCGATCAACGGTCCGGCGGTCGGGATCGGCGCGACTATGACGCTGCCCATGGACATCCGGATCGCTTCGGACACCGCCCGTTTCGGGTTCGTGTTCGTTCGCCGCAGCCTGGTGCCCGAAGCAGCGTCGAGCTGGTTTTTGCCTCGGGTGGTCGGCATGTCCAAGGCCATGGAGTGGGTGGTCACCGGCCGGGTCTTCGATGCCGCGGAGGCGCATGCGGCCGGCCTGGTCTCCGAGGTGATCGCCGACGGGGGCGTGCTGGACGCGGCCTATCGGATCGCCGGCGAGATCGTCGAGAACGGCTCACCGGTTGCGGTGGCGGCGGCCAAACAGATGTTGTGGGCCATGGCGGGGGCCGACAATCCTTGGGCCGCGCACGAACTGGACTCTCGGGTGTTGCAGGAGCTGGTCGCATCGGCCGACTTCGCCGAGGGCGTCACGGCGTTTCTGGAACGCCGCAAGCCGCAGTTCGGGCTGCGGCCGCGCCACGACCTGCCCGGTGCGATCACCCGGTGGCCGGGCCGCTGACGGGACTCAGTCCTCGTCGAGGTTCGGCGCCCAGGCGACCCCGTTGATGTGGCTCCCCCCGTCGACGAAAAGGGTGTTCCCGGTGAGGTATCGAGACCCGTCACTGGCCAGAAACACCGCGACCGGAGCGATGTCGTCGTAGGCGTCCCCCATTCGTCCCATCGGGTTCATGGCACCGGCCAGGGCTGCTATCTCCGGATGCTCGCGCACCGCCTTCTCGAACTGTTGGCTGCGGGCGGCGGGGCATATCGCGTTGACGGTGACGCCGGTGGGCGCCCATTCGCGTGCTGCCGTTCTGGTCAGCGTCCGCAGCGCCTCCTTGACCGAGTTGTACTCCAAGGTCCCCACGTGGGCGTTGACACCGTTGAGGCTGCACATGTTGATAACCCGGCCCCAGCCCCGGGTCTTCATGTCGGCGTACGCGGCGCGCATCGCCCAGAACGGGCCCAGGTAGCCCATGGCGAACGCTCGCTGCAGTTGTTCGTCGGTCTTGGTCTCGACTCGGCTGGTGGTACTGCCGCCCCAGGCGTTGTTCACCAGGATGTCGATCGACCCGTAGGTCGAAATCGCCTCGGCGACAGCTGCTTCAACGCTCACGCGATCGCTCACGTCGACGGGGACGAACAGCCCGCCGATATCCTGCGCCACCCGGCGGCCGGCATCCTCGTCGAGTTCGGCGACCACCACGTGTGCGCCCTCCTCGGCGTAGCGTCGGGCTACGCCAGCACCGATTCCGGCGCCGGCACCGGTGATCAGGGCGGTCTTTCCAGCCAGTGCGGGTGTCATCGAATCCCCCCTGTCAGCTCGGCAAGTGCCGCCAGCTGGTCGCAGTAGTGCTCCGCCGACCGCGCGGCGATCACGCAGTTCAGATCGGTCGCCCCGGCGTCGGCCAACCTGGCGACGCAGTCCAAGACGTGAGCGGGCCCACCGATCGGGTCCAGTGGCGGTGTTGCCAGCGCTACCACGAAGCCTTCCGGGTATCCACGGCAGCAAGCATTTTCGTGATCTCGTCCGCGGTCAGCCCGAACGGCGTCCACCCGTCCCCCAGGGTGACGGCACGCCGCAGTGAGCGCATGGTTCGGCCGCCCACCCAGATCGGCATCCGGGACTGCACGGCACACGGCTCGACCACCATGTCGTCGTAGCGGTAGTGCGGACCGTCGTAGACCGGCCTGGTCTGCGACAGCGATGCCCGAAGTGCCCTGATCGCGTCGTCGGCGCGGGCGCCGCGGTCGTCCCATTCGGCGCCGAGCAGGTCGAACTCCTCGCGCAGCGACCCGACTCCCACGCCCAGGATCACCCGGCCGGCACTGAGCCGATCGAGTGTCCCGTACCGCTTGGCGATCTCCAGGGGATGGTGGTAGCCCAGCACCAGAACCGACGTCAGCAATCTGATCCGGGTGGTTCGCGCGGCGAGAAATGCCAGGGTGGCCAACGGGTCCCAGTAGGTTGCGCCCCGGGTTGCGGCGGCTGCGGCGGGCACCGCCACGTGTTCGGAGCAGGTGAGGTAACCGAACCCCAGCTGGTCGGCTGCCGTGCCGATCCGCGCGACGTCGTCGATGCCCGCGTCCGCCTCCCAGGCCGAGGCGGTGCCGGGAACCTGGATGACCACGGGCGTGGACAGTCCGAATCGCATCAGTTGGTCCCATCGGAAAATTAAAGTGAATTTAGTTATGGAGGTCGGTCTTGTCCAGCGACGATTGCTGCTGCCGTGCCCGAGCCACCTGCGCAGCTCCGTTCCCGGTGATGAACCAGAGGCTGCCGAGTTGAGCGATGAATTCGTCGAGGGATAGGCCGACATCGCCGGACACGAAACTCAAAATGGCCTCCGCGGTGCCGCCGACGATGAACGCCGGCGCCACACTGGCCAGTGGATCAGTCTCCAACTCAACACCATGCACGCTGCGTCCGTGGTCGATCAGTACGTCGGTGAGGCGATGCATGACCTCGGTTCGGTGGCGGTGCAGCTCGGGTGAAGCCGCGACACCGCCGAGCAACACTCGCGCACGGCGCGGGTCGTCGACCAGGGCGCGTACCGCCGCGGCAACGCCGGCGGCCGCCTGCACCTCCAAAGGCTGCTGCGCTGCGGCTGCCGCTGCTCCGACCGTTGCGGCGCGAACGTCTTCCGCGATGTCGTCGACCACCGCGGCGGACAGAGCGTCGAGATCGATGAAGCTCTCGTAGAAGTACCGTTTGTTCAGATTCGCTGCGGCGCAGACCTTGTCGACGGTTGCGCTGCGCCACTCGTTGGCCGCCATGGCGTCCATCGCGGCGTCCAGCAGACGCTCCCGTCTGAGCCGGCGACGAGTCTCCGCTGATTGACCGCCGTAGGCGCGTTGGCCGGCGTCGAGCCCAGCGGAACCGCGGGGTTCATGCGGTTCATACGGCGGGCCCGGACTAGGCGTTGACACCATCCGGACATTCTGACACGATCCCGTACCAGATATTAGGGACGGTTTCGTACCAGATTGTCGATGAGGAGGACGCATGGCGACCGCAGGCAGAAATACAGACAGTGCCAACGACACATCGAACAGGGCTCGTACCTCGGTGCTCGACGACCTTCAGGAGTTGGCCCGCACATCCCCGGCCCTCGCCCGTAACCAGGGCTGGGACTACCTACAGCAACTCGGAGCCGCCGGTCGCCGCGACCAACTCGCCGCACTGTTCGAGCGAGGGCAGGCACCCGACGGGCCGCACGGCGCCATGGAAGGCCTGATCGTCGGCAACCTCTTCGGCATCCCCGAGGCGTACCTCGCCAACCCGCTGTTGAAGATCGACCCGACTTGGCGCGGAAAGACATTCGACGCCGGTACCGGATTCAACCGGCTCTCGCCGCTGGCCAAGTTCGCGATGCCCGTCATCGCCCCCGGCTACCGCGGATTACGCCGAGTCGGATCCGAGATGGTGGGCTTCGCGTTCAACCACCGCATCGACACCGCAGCCATCGCGCCGCACAACCAGGTGCGCGCACTGGACTACAGCCCGCAGGAGTACCGGAACCCGACTTTCCGCACGTTCCCGATCAAACGGACCCGCGATGAAGTGGTGGAGCTTCTGCCCGGCCTGTACCTCGGTCGCGCCCTGCTCACCATGCACAGCGGCGAGATTCGGCTCATCGCCTACTTCGCACTGCGGGAGTTCGCCGACGAGAGTCCTCGTCGATGATCGACCTCGCCGGTGCCGTCGCGTGCGTCACCGGGGGCGCACGCGGCATCGGACGGGCCACCGCGGTGGCGCTCGCAAGGCGGGGCGCAAAGGTGTGGATCGGTGACGTGGACGCCGACGAGGCGGCGCGCACGGCGACTGAAATCGGCGTGAAAGCCATGCATCTGGATGTGACCGACCCGGCCAGTGTGGCGTCGTTTCACCGCGCGGCATCTGAAAGCGGACCGGTGGCGATGCTGGTCAACAACGCGGGCATCCAGCACATGGGGCCCTTCGCCGAGCAGAAGCTCGCGGCCTATCACCGAGAGGTGGCGGTCAACCTGACCGGCGTCATCAACGGCATGCACGAGTTCCTGCCCGGCATGCTCGAACGGGATCGCGGCCACATCGTGAACGTCGCGTCGATGGCGGCCAAGGTGACCACTCCCGGAATGTCGGTGTACTGCGCAACGAAGTACGCGGTGGCCGCCTTGTCACGGGCCGTCCGCGCCGAGATCGCGCACACCAACGTCACCATCACCACGGTCATGCCCACCGCGGTCCACACCGAACTGACCGCGGGAGTCACCCTCGACCTGCTGCCAACGCGACAGCCCAAGGAGATCGGAACCGTCATCGCCGAGAGCGCACGCCGGCCGGGGCGCGAAGTCACCGTCCCGAAATGGTTGTCGCCGTTCGGACTGTTGGAGGAAGTTACACCGGAACCCTTGATGCAGCGGATCAAAAGGCTCGCGACCCGGAACGAACCACCCGGCCATTTCGACGCGGATCTGCGCCGCGAATACCTCGATCGGCTAGACCGATAAGCAGCTGCCGCCGACCCTACACCTCGGTGACGCGCCCGTCCTCGACGCGCCAGGAGCGGTCCAACCGGACGTTCTGCAGCATCCGGCGGTCGTGGGTCACCAGCAGCAGCGCGCCGTCGTAGCTCTCCAGCGCCTGCTCCAGCTGCTCGATGGCGGGCAGATCGAGGTGGTTGGTGGGCTCGTCGAGCACCAGCACGTTGGTCCCGCGGGCCTGCAGCAGCGCCAGCCCGGCGCGGGTCCGCTCCCCGGGTGAGAGCTCATCCACGGTGCGCTCCACGTGGTCGGCCGTCAGGCCGAACTTCGCCAGTAGCGTTCGCACGTCGGCGGTCGACCAGTCCGGCACCCGCTGCTCGAAGCGGTCCACCAGACGCGCATCCCCGGTGAAATCGGCTCGCGCCTGGTCGATCTCACCGATCGCAACGTTGGCGCCCAGGCTCGCCCGGCCCGCATCGGGCTCCCGGCGGCCCAGCAGCACCCGCAGCAGGGTGGATTTCCCGGCGCCGTTGGGGCCGACGATCCCGATTCGTTCACCCGCGTCGACCTGCAGACTGACCGGGCCGAGGGTGAATTCCCCTTGCCGCACAACCGCATTGTCGAGGGTGGCGACCACCGAGCTCGATCGGGGCGCGGCACCGATGGTGAACTGCAGCGTCCATTCCTTGCGGGGCTCGGCCACCTCTTCGAGCCGCGCGATCCGGCTCTCCATCTGCCGGACCTTCTGCGCCTGCTTCTCGCTGGACTCGGTGGCGGCGCGGCGCCGGATCTTGTCGTTGTCGGGGGCTTTGCGAATGGCGTTGCGAACGCCCTGGCTCGACCACTCCCGCTGGACGCGAGCGCGGGCGACCAGGTCGGCCTTCCTCTCGGCGAACTCGTCGTACTGTTCGCGACGGTGCCGACGGTTGATCTCGCGTTCCTCCAGGTAACTCTCGTAGCCGCCGCCGTAGACGGTGGTGGTGTTCTGTGCCAGATCGAGCTCCAGCACGCGAGTGACGCTGCGGGCCAAGAACTCCCGGTCATGGCTGACGAGCACCACACCGCCGCGCAGATCGTGCACGAACTGCTCGAGCCGGTCCAGCCCGTCCAGGTCCAGGTCGTTGGTCGGCTCGTCGAGCAGCGCGATGTCGAACCGGGACAGCATCAGCGCCGCCAGGCCCAGCCGCGCCGCCTGTCCGCCCGACAGCCCGGTCATCAGCGTGGACTCCGGTTGCACGGCCTCGCCGTGCAGGCCCAGATCGGCCAGCACCGCGGGCAGTCGCTCGTCGAGATCGGCGGCACCGGTGGCCAGCCAGTGATCCAGCGCCCGCGAGTAGTCCTCCGCTGGATCGCTGCCGGCGGGGGCGGCCTCCGGATCGGCCAGGGCGGCCGCGGCGGCGTCCATCGCCAGCGCCGCCTGGGCGCACCCGGTCCGCCGGGCGATGTAGGCGGCCACGGTCTCGCCCGCCACCCGTTCATGCTCCTGGGGCAGCCAGCCTATGAACGCATCGGCCGGCGCGGCGTTGACCGATCCGGTCAGCGGCGCCAGATCCCCGGACAGGATCCGCAGCAGCGTGCTCTTACCAGCGCCGTTGGCGCCGACCACGCCGACCACGTCGCCCGGCGCCACGGTCAGGTCCAGCCCCTCGAACAGGGTGCGGTGGGCGAAGCCGCCGGCCACATCCTTGGCGACGAGCGTTGCGGTCATGCCTACATGGTCGCAGCACTGGTCAGCGGTTGCGATTCCACTCCAGCCAGCCCACCCCGGTGCGCCCGTCGGCCATGGTGATCCGGGCCCATGCGCGCGGGAACTGGCTGATCCGGCCGTCGACCGACTCCAGTCGCACCGGTGCGTGGGCGATGATCTCCGCGGTAGCGACCAGGCCGGTGGGCACCAGGCGCAGCGTCGTGGACACCGGCAGGTCATCGGCGCCGAAGACCTCCTCGGCCGATATCGACTGCAGTTCGGTCAAGCCGGCGTCGTCCTGGACATAGCCGATTCCCACCGGCGGCATGCCGGGGATCCGGACATCGACGCCATGCAGGTGGGTGCCGTCATGCAGGTGCAGGGCGTTCCACACCCAGTCCATGGCCCACCAGTCCCGCACCCCCCAGGAATGGTCGCGCTGGCCGGGCACCGCCGAGATCTGGTAGGTGGTGTCGTTCACCGTGACCGAACCGGTTACCGTGCAGGGGATTTCGAAGCGTGGCGTGATCCGGTACTGGTAGGGCCGCCCGTCAGTCGTCCACTCCAGATCCATGCTCAACCGCGCCGGACGGCCGGTCTCGTTGCGCAGCAGTCCCGCCGGATCGTCGTAGGCCTGCCCGTCGCCGCTCACCGTCACCCGGTAGCGGCGCAGCGGTTCGACGACCTGCTGGGTCAGGGTGATGTCGGTGGTACGCAGCGCGAACGGGTCGGCCGGCAGCTCGGCACGGAAGTCGTTGAGCGCCAAGGTGGGCATGCCGGGACCGCACACCAGGGCGTTCACCCAGGCGTGATTCTCATTGGGGTACAACCCCAACCGGATCCAGCCGCCGATCTGCCCGTCCTCGTCGACGAAGTCGAGGTACCAGCTCTCGTTCCACAGCGACTCGGGCGCCGGTGGGTGCGGGTATTCGTCGGACTCGGCCGGCACCAGCGGTTCGGGCACGGCCGGGGCGGGCAGGATCGCCAACGCATCGGTGTCCAACACCTGGGCGCAGTGCCGGGCGAGCATGGTCATGAACATGTCGTCGCCGCGCTCGGTCTGGCCGACCAGCATGGACGACACGATGGCCATCATCACCCCGAAGAAGCTTTGCCGTCGCAGCGCGTCGCGCACGTCCGCCGCGGTGACGCCGGCGTTGGGTCCGCGGCCGGCCAGGTAGGCCTCGATCAGTGCGTCGCCGTTCGCCCGGCGGACCTCGACCGGCAGCGCGCAACCCAGGAAGTAGGCGAGGTCGACGAACGCCGGCGCCCACGTCACCGTCTGCCAATCCACCACCGTCAGGGCACGCGCCGTTCCGGGTTCGCCGAGCAGCATGTTGTCCAGCCGGTAGTCGCCGTGCACCAGCCCGTGCGGCTGCTGCTGTTCGCCGGCCAGGTAAGCGTCGAAGCTGTTGACCAGCCGGTCACAGACCGTGCGCTGCTCGTCGGTGATCCGCGCCGCGTAGCGGTCTGAAAATCCTGCGTACAGCGTCGCGATCAGTGCCTGGTTCATCGGGGATTCCCGATTGAGCCACGCCACGCCGGCCAGGTCACCATCGGCTTGTAGCGAGGAGTGCATCCGGCCCAGCTCGGAGACCGCCAGCAGCGCCTGATCGACGGTGGCGCCGGCGATGTCGTCACCCGGCTGGGCGGGTGCGGCATCGGCGAGCAGCAGGTCGAAGATGCCGGTGTCGGTGTCGATCGCGGCGTGATAGCAGTGCGAGATCGGGCCGGACAGCCGCGGGGCGATGTCGGTGTAGAAGCCGACCTCACGCTGGTAAAGCCCGAGCGCCAAACCGGTTTGGCGGCTGGTCGGTTCACTGGCGGCGACCTTGAGCACCAGCGACGGCGGTCCGGCGGTTTCCTGCCCATAATCCAGAGTCAGCCGATAGCACTCGCTCATCTGTCCGGTGCCGATCTGCTCGGCCCGGAACCCGATCACGGTCGGCCCGCCGAGCACGCTGGTCAGCCATTGCGGGGTCAGGTCTGCGGGAGATTCGATCGGGGCCGAATGAGTTTGCATTTATCGCTCCAGATCCCACTGGCCGAAATCGGCTGCCAGAACATCATCTACGTCGACGTGGACGTCGCCGATCATGAAGCCCGGGTCGGTGGCGGTGACGATCTCGCGCTGAAACAGCACGGCGGCCGGCTCCCGCTGACCGCCCGACCACGCCCTGGTCTGCCAGGCCCAGCGGTGTCCCGCGCTGGTCGAGTGGCCCACCACACCGTCGCCGATCGCCCAGCCGAGCTGGCGCGCGCCGCCGTAGATTCCGGTGCGCGGCACACCGAGCACGGAGTTGACGCCACGAAACCACGCCGACGCCAGGCTCTTCCACGCCGATGAGTCGATGTCCTCGTCGACGCTGAAGAAGATCGGCGCGGTGTCCGGTCCCCCGGCCGCCTTGTGCAGCCGCAGCGCGGTGCGCGCGTCGGCCACCCCGCCGTCGTAGCCACGGGTGAAGTCCGACGGTGAGTTGACCCAGCCGGGTTTGCCGTACTGGTAGCAGCTGACCACATGCAGGCCAGCGTCGCGCATCTTCTCGGTGTAGTCGCGGGTGACGGGCTTGAAGTCGAAGGTGGCGCCCGGGCGCAGTTCGGAGACATAGACCAATGCCCCGTCGAAGCCCGCCGCGCGGATCGCTTCGGGTTGCACCAGTCGGTGGGCGAAGTCGATGAGCCGCAGTCCTTCTGCCCCAGCAGGCGGCGCACCGGCGGTGGCTCCGAAGACGCCGGGGACCGCGAGCGCGGGAACCGCCAGTGCGCCATAGCGCAGGATGTCGCGCCGGGAAACCGTCATCGGCAAAGACTAAGAGCTCTACTGCTTGCCGATCACCGATTCGCCGAACTCCTCGATGGCCTCGATGGCGTGCGCCAGGCTGTCGCCGGGCAGGGCGACCTGCGTCCAGGTCACGCCGGCATCGTCCAGCCGGCCCAGGCCGTCCAGGTAGGCGCCCGGCTCGAAGTCGTCGTACCCGACGCGGCCACCGGCCAGGTTGGAGAAACAGACGTCGATGCCCGAGAAGTCCCGGCCCGCTTCGTCGCAGCGCCGCCTCAGGTCCTCGACACCGGCGGCCAACTCTTCGACCGTGTCCATGGCGGCGGTGCGCGCCGTTCCAGCCAGGGCCGCCGGAGCCGCGAACGGCGCCCAACCGTCACCGTGGGCGGCGACCCGCCTGCGGGCCCTACCGGTGTTGCCGCCGATCCAGATCGGCGGATGCGGCCGGCTGACCGGGCGTGGATGGGCGGTGATCCCCCGGGCGCGGAAATTGCTGCCTTCGAACGAGACGTCGTCGCCGGTCCAGATCGCGCGGATGACCTCCAGGCTCTCCTCGACCAGCCCGGTGCGTTCGTCGAAATCCACTCCCAAAGCGGCGAATTCACCCTTGAGGTAGCCGACGCCGACGGCCAGGGTGAAGCGTCCACCGGAGAGCAGGTCCAGTGTCGCGCCGGCTTTGGCGACCACAAAGGGATTGCGGTAGGGCAGCACGACGACGTTCGGGATGAACCGCAGGGTGCGGGTGTGCGCGGCGGCGAATCCCATTGCCACGAAAGGGTCCAGGCTGTCGTGACCCCCGGCGTCGAGCCAGCGTTGGGTGGGTGCCGGGTGATCGGTGAAGCCCATGGCACCGAACCCGGCGGCCTCGGCGGCTCGTGCGACGGCGGCGACCGCCTGCGGTGTCACCATTTCCGGGTCGCAGGGGTGGGTGATGATCGGGTAGGTGAACGCGAATCGCATGTCTATTCCTTTCGCGGCGGCCCGAGTAGGTAGTCGCCGCTGTCGGGATGGTGGTACCACCCGCCGGCGGCGTGGGTGCCGCCGTCGACGTGCAGCGTCTGCCCGGTGACATACGAACTCATGTCACTGGCGAGAAACACCGCGGCCCCGGCCATCTCGTCGACGTGTCCGGGGCGGCCCATCGGGATCATGTGGCCGGCGCCTGCCAGCATCTCGGGTGAGCCGACGCGCTCGATGCCTTCGGTCAGGGTGAGGTCGGGCGCCAGGCAGTTGACCCGGATGCCGTGCGGGGCCAACTCCAGCGCGGCGGTCTTGGTGTAGTTGATGACGCCCGCCTTGGCCGCCGCATAGGCGGCGAAACCCGGTGCGGCGCGGGTGCCCTCGATGCTGCTGACGTTGATGACGCTGCCGCCCGTGCCGTGTCGCACCAGGGCCTGGGCGATGCGCTGGGTGCACAGCAGGACCTGGGTGAGGTTGGACCGGATCAGGGTGTCCCACCCCTTCGGAGTGGTGTCGAGCAGCGCCGAGGCGAACGTCCCGCCGGCGTTGTTGACCAGAACCGTCGGCAGCCCCACCGCCGTTATGGTCTCGGCCAGCGCGGCATCGACCTGCTCGGGGTCGCGGACGTCGATCGGGCAGGCCAGCCCGCCGGTTGCGGCTGCGGCCTCCTGGGCGGTCTGCGGGTCGCGTTCCCAGATCACCACGCGGGCACCGAATTCCGCGAAGGTCTCCGCGATACCGCGTCCGATGCCCGCGCCACCGCCGGTGATGACCGCCACCCGGCCGTCCAACCCTGATGCGTCCCTGTGCAACACCATCAGAGGCTGATGTAGACCGACTTGGTGTTGAAGTAGGCCTCCAGGCCCTTGCGGCCGCGCTCGCCGCCCCAACCGGACTGCTTGTGCCCGCAGATCGGCATGGAGGGGTCGGCGGCCAGCGCGGAGTTCACCCAGATCTGGCCTCCGCGAAGCGCATTGGCGACCCGGTGGGCGCGGCTGAGGTTCTCGGTCCAGATGGCGCCGGCCAGACCGTATTCGGTGTTGTTGGCCGCGGCGATCGCCTCGTCCTCCTCGTCGAAGGGGATCACCGATCCGACCGGGCCGAAGATCTCCTCGCGGATCAGCCGCATGTCGGGCGTGGTGTTGGTGATGATCGTCGCCTCGTAGAAGTAGCCGCGGCGGTCCATCGGCTTGCCGCCGGTGATCACCTGCGCACCGGCGGCCACTCCGTCGTCGACGATGCCCGCCACCCGTTGCCGCTGCTTGTCACTGATCAGCGGGCCCAGCACCGAGTTCGGGTCGTCGCTGCCGCCCATCGGCAGCATCTGGGCGAAGTTGGCCAGGCCCTCGACCACCTGGTCGTAGATTCCGCGCTGGACATAGATCCGTGAGGTGCACGAGCAGTTCTGGCCCGAGCCGGCCAGCAGGCCCATGCCGGCCATCATGATCGCCTTGTCGAGGTTGGCGTCGTCGAACATGATCAACGGCGACTTGCCGCCGAGTTCCAGCGTGAGGCGCTTGAGGTTTCCGGCCGCGGCCTTGACGATCAGCCGACCGACCTCGGTCGAGCCGGTGAACGAGATCTTGTCGACGTCCGGGTGCGCCGTCAGGGCCGCGCCGGTGGTCTCGCCATAGCCGGTGACGACGTTGAGGACTCCGTCGGGCAGGCCGGCCTCACGGAAGATCTCCTCCAGTTTCAGCGCGGTCAGCGGAGTTTCCTCGGCGGGCTTGAGAACCGCGCTGCAACCGGCCGCCAACGCCGGGGCCACCTTGAGCATGGCGACGAAAAACGGTCCGTTCCAAGGGATGATCAGCCCGACGACGCCGACCGGCTCGAGCTGGGTGAAGGTGTGGTACTCCTCGAAGTGCCCGAGCAGGCCGTCGGAGACCAGGTTGCTCGACTCGCCGTGGATCTTGCCGACCCATCCGGCGTAGTAGGTCAGCATCTCCTGGGAGACCTTGATGATCTGACTGGCGCCCATGGCGGTCATGCCGTTGTCGCGGGATTCGATCTCGGCGAGTTCGGGGGTGCGTTCCTTGATGATCTCGGCGGCGCGGAACATGATCTCGGCGCGCCGGGCCGCGGGCAGTTTGCGCCACACTCCCGATTCGAAACTCTCCCGGGCCCGCGCCACCGCCGCGTCAACGGCCGCCTGATCCGCGTCGGGCACTTCGGCGATCTGTTCCTCGGTCGACGGGTTGTAGACGGGGATGATGGTGCTGGTCACTGGTTTTCGGCCTTTCGTGCGGGTGCTCCGTCGGTCGGACGGATGAGGACTTCTTGGGCGGTACTGGCCACGTGGCGGCCCGTCGAGTCGACGATGCTGCCCCGGACCAGGGCTCGGTGACCGCCGACGGCGACGGTCTGCTGGGTGTAGGCGTGCCACCGATCGAATTGCACCGGGCGGTGCAGCCAGACGGCGTGGTCGAGGGTCAGACCGGTGTGCGTGCCGTAGCCGACACGCTGCGGGTGGGACCGAAGTGCCATGTCCACCAACAGGTAATCGGTGGCGTAGGCGAGTAGCACGGCGTCGGCGACCGGCCCGCCATCGTTATCGCGCGGCAGCCGCATCCAGTGAGTGCGCTCCCCCGGTGCCTGGCTACCCCCCAGAAAGACCGGGGCTTCGGCGATCCGCATCTCCAGCGGAGGCGGCGTGACGATCCAGGTGCTGCCGCGCTGCGCCAATCGGGGCGGGGCCTGCTGTACCCAGTGCTGCAGTAGTGGATGGGCCTGCGGTGTGTCGTTGAATTCGGTGGTGGCGTCGGCGGTCTCGGGGTTGGTGTCGAAGGACACCGTCGCGGTCAGCAGGGTGCGTCCGGTTTGGCGCACCTCGACGTGGCGGATCGACATGGACCGTCCGTCACGAGTGCGGTCGACGATGATGTCCAGGGGCGCGTCGCAATCGCCGGCACGTAGGAACGCGGCGTGGATCGAATGGGGGCTGGGCCCGGTGACGGTGGCCGCCGCCGCTGCCATCGCCTGGGCGACGAGTTGGCCGCCGAAGATCCTCCCGAAGCGGCCGGCCTCGTTGTCGGCCCGGAATCGGTCGGCGCCGGTGGGTTGTGGCGTCAACACGTGTTGCAGCCGGTCGAGCGCGTTCAGCGTCGCGGCTTCCAGTGGGCTACCGGTATCGCGCAGCGGTCCGGTGAAGTCGGCGGCGCCGACTGCGACCTCACTGGCGGACATGGACCTCCTCGGGGCGACCACCGGGGAGCCGGCAGTGTGACCCATTTAAGTAAAACGTTTGACTTAGGTCAAGGGTGCGCGGTTGACTGGGCGCCATGCCGCCCTCGACGCGCAGCCCGCGTTCCACCAGGGCCGACGGCACCCGCGAGGCGCTGCTGGCCGCGGCCGAGCGGCTGATCGCCGAGCACGGCGTGGAGGCGGTGACCCATCGTCAGATCGTCGACGCCGCTGGTCAGGGCAACAATGCGGCGGTGGCGTACCACTTCGGCACCAAGAAGGACCTGGTGCGCGCCATCGACGACAGCCACGCCGGGCACATCGAGGAGTTGCGCGCCGCCCGGGTGGCCGCCACCGGTGATTCCGCCGAGCTGCGCGACTGGGTGAACTCGCTGGTTCAGCCGCTGACCGACCATCTGGCGTCGCTGCCGGGGCCGACCTGGTACGCGCGCTTCGCCGCCCAGGTGATGACCGACCCCACCTATCGCCGGGTCGTCACCGAGAACGCCCTGGAGTCGCGTTCCCTGCGTCACGTCGTGGAAGGCATCGGCCGGGGCGTGCCGGACCTTCCCAAACACGTTCGCGCCGAACGGAACATCATGATGCGGACCATGTTGATGTACACCTGCGCGGAGCTCGAACGTGGGTTCGCCGAAGGCGGCGCCGGCCCGCGCCCGAACTGGCCGGGTGCCGGTCACGGCCTGGTCGACGCGATCGTGGGGCTGTGGCAGGCGCCCGCCACCGGTCACTGACCCTCCGGCGTCTCCGTCGAGAACAGCCGCACCACGGCGATGACCACCACCAGGCCCATCATGAACCAGGTCATCTCGGCGCAGGTCTCGTAGATGTCTTTGAGCGCGACGGTCGCGCCCCCGATGGTCGTGGTGGCGTCGTCGTCGACCAGCAGCAGCCCGAGGTTCACCTGCAGGCCCAGGCCGAACCAGACGAGGGCCGGCATCAACAGCGCGGATCGGGTGGATGCGGTGGGTTCGCGCCGCCACCGCCGCTCGATCAACGCGAACGCCTGAAACAGCACCCATCCCGTGAACAGCCAGCCGACGTAGTTGCTCAACGGCACGCCCAGCACCCCGCTCGGTGACCGGTAGGAGAACATCTGCCGCACGTAGGCCCCGAACGGATCGGCCACCAGGTCGTAGCCGCCGGCGATCAGGGCGGCGACCACCGGTGTCCCCAGCACCGCCATGCGCCGGCTCCGGCACTCGCCCACGATCACCCTGGCCAGAATCCAGGCGACCCAGGCGATCATCACCCAGGCCGCCACCACCGGGAACGGCACGCCGAGGGCGCGGGGCCCCGGCATGTGATGGGTGTAGAAGCCGAACGGGAAGCCGGTGGCGATACTGCACGCCTCGAGGCCGAAGCCCACCGTCACCGCGATCGCGAAGTAGGCGATGACACCGGCGGGTCGATAAAGAGTGAACGTGTGAAGGACCACGAACACCAGCAGCGCCGCACCCCAGATCGCCTCGGTGTCAGCGGCTCTCGACGATCCGGTGCTCACGGCATTGACCACAGTCGCTACGAGCCAGACCACCAGGACGCACCAGCAGGTGATCACCAACCCGGCCCCGCGCGGAGCCGTCGGCGATGTGCTGCTCACCGGCGTCGACACCGTCGCAGCGTAGCTGTCGCCGACTTCATCGCCGGACAAAACGACCATGTTTACGGAAACGAGACCGCCGATCCGCGGCGCGGGCAACCCAATTAACAACAGTCACATTGTTAACATCGGGGCGTGTCCGATTCGCCACGAACCTCCCCCTCCCGGAACCACCTTTCCCGGCGTGACGTGCTGCGATACGCCTCGGCCGCGACGGCGATGGCCGGCCTGGGCGGGGCAGCGGCGGGGGCCGGTGCGCCCGTCGCCTCGGGCACCGGACACATGCTGATCGACTACGCCATGCGCCAGATCCCGGCCCAGGACATCCGCGCCGCCGGCTACTCCGGGGTGATCAACTACGTGTCGACGTCGCGGCCCGGGTCCAGCTTCGGCGCCAAGCCGATCACCCGGCCCTACGCCGAGTCGCTGACCGCGGCGGGCCTGGTGATCGTCAGCAATTACCAGTTCGGCAAGCCGGGCGGGACGGCCCCGTCGGACTTCACCCGCGGGTTCGCCGGCGGCGTCAGCGACGCGCACACCGCCTGGCAGCTGCACACCGCGGCCGGTGGCGCACGCAACGCACCGATCTTCTTCAGCGTCGACGACGACATCAACCGCGAGACCTGGAACAATGTTGCGCTGCAATGGTTTCGGGGAATCAATTCGGTTCTGGGCGTGCAACGCACCGGCGTCTACGGTGGCGTTGACGTGTGCCAGTGGGCTGCCGCCGACGCTGTGATCGGCAGCTCCAGCACGCCGGGTCACCGATGGGCATGGCAGACCCGGTCGTGGTCAAAGGGGAAGCGCGACCCCGCGGCCGTGCTCTTCCAGCGCATCGTGAGCACCGCATCTAGCCCGGGTCCGGTGGTCGGCGGAATCGAAGTCGACGTCAACGACGTCATGGCCCACGACTGCGGGCAGTGGAACCTGCACCCGTGAGGGTGCGATTCGGCTAGGAGCTGGTCGACAGGAAAAGGGCCAAGGTGAGCATCACGACGCACGCAATGGATGTGATGACGCCCAGGTCTGTTGGCGACATGAGTCGGCTCCTGTCTGTGATGACCTCGGTTGATCCGCGGCGCCACCAAGTTAGCCGGGCGGCTCGACCGACGTCAACCGACCGCCGACAGCGCGGCCTCGATCACCTGCACCGGCGCACACGGACGATAGTCGTCGGACGTCTACCCTCCGGCCGACTGCAACGTCAGCTGCAGAAACCCCGCACCCCATGGTTGCAGCATCACATCGGCGGGCCAACTCACGCGATGGTCCTGCCCACGCAGGTAGTCGGCGGGGATACCGATGGTCTTGACCGGCTTTCCATGGTTCTCGAAGACCAACAGGCTGGCTTTGGATTGAAAGAAGTTCGACTTGATCACCGGTGCGCCTACCGTTCTCTCGATGAACTCCCGCTCGGTGTACTCGTGAAACAGATGCACCTCATCCCACGGCCATGAGGTGAAGTCACTCAGTCTGCCCGACTTACGTTGATCCACGAGGTTTGCCAAGCCCTCGTTGAGTCGTTGATCGTTGTAGTCGATGTCCATCGATTGCCTCTTCAGCCCGCAGCTAGTCAGCAAGAGGAACAGCAACAGCACGCTGAGCCAGTGCGTATCGGCGTTGCTCTGGCCGCCCGCGCCGCATCCGCGAAACCTGCGCTCTGGTCGACCATGGCTACAGAGGTATCCCATTCGGTCAACAGCACCCTCGCCAAGCCGGAACCTCAGGTCCACCACAACCGTTCATCCCTGCGACTCGCGACGAGACATGTGCGCACGGACCAGCAGATAGCCGCCGCCGAGCAGGCAGGACGCCGCGCGCAGCGCAGCCCAGAGCGGCCTCGGGTCCGCTGACGACAGCTCGCTAACGAGAATCAGCGTCGCCAGGAACCCGAAACATAGAAGCGCAATCCCGAAAGCTCTTACCCGACCGGGGTTCTCATCCAGTCCGGGTAACACTCCTGCCGCTACCAGCAGCGGCAGTACCACCTGGAATAGATCGCGGAACATTCATCACCCAGTATCCGATAGATATCCAGCTCGAACATTAGTTGCTGATACGGCTCACGGAGACCCCGTCAGGCAGCGGAGAAGATCTCCAGCATTCAGGACGCCGTCTGCCAGCGCCCCCGCAGCAGCGACAATGGCGATTGGCGGAGCCTCTGCGAGAGGCACTGCCCCGGCCACGCCCAAGCCGTCCAAGCCGAGCGCAAAGAGGCTCCTCGCTGCCTGATCCGCGCTACATTGGCCCGCCTGGGTTGATTGTAGAATTCGGATCATCTGCTCTTGCTGACCCCTTGCGTATCCCGCTCCCACTGTGTCGGACAACGCTTGCATCCACGCCGCCGGAGTCCGGTCGGCATCGGCCATAGCGCAAAAGCTACGCCCTTCGACGCGATCGGGTCTCCGGCAGCGACTGGTTCCCGCAGGCTGAGGCCAGTATCGTCGTCGCGGTGCACGTGACCGCGGGGTCTAAGGAGTAGCAGAGCATGCCGCTGAGTCTGTCGAACCGGGACCAAAACTCGGGTCACCTGTTCTACAACCGCCGGCTGCGCGCTGCCACCACCAAGTTCTCGGTGCGGATGAAGCACGACGACCGCAAGCAGACCGCCGCGATCGTGCTGTCGGTGGTGCTGATCTTCATCGGCATGGGCTGGATGCTGCTGCTGAATGTGCTGCGCCCGGCCGGAATCGTTCGGACGTCGGCGATCGTCGGCGACCGCGACTCCGGAGCCATCTACGCGCGCATCGACGGGCGCCTCTATCCCGCGCTGAACATCACCTCGGCCCGGCTGGCCGTGGGCCACTCGGAGGCCCCCACCTGGGTCAAGCCCGCCGAGATCGCCAAATACCCCACCGGCCCGATGATCGGCATCCCCGGTGCCCCGGCGGCGCTGGTCGCCGACACCGCCGCGCCCTCGGCGTGGGCCGTCTGCGACACCGCGGGGTCCCCGCGCCGGGCCGAGCCGCCCCTGGTGACCGCGATCGCGGGGCCGCTGACCGGCGCCGGCCGCGCCGCGCCGCTGGCTGCCGGCGCCGCCGTGCTGACCCGCTTCCAGGGCGCCACCTACGTGATCTGGGGAGGCAAGCGCTCCCAGGTGGACCCGGCCGATCGGGCGATCACACGGAGCCTGGGCATCGACCCGGGAACCACCGCCCCGGTGGAGATGTCCCGCGCGCTCTACGACGCCCTGCCCAGCACCGAACCGCTGCGGGTGCCGGTGATTCCACTGGCCGGAGCGCCGTCGCAGTGGGTGCCCGGATCGGCGGTGGGAGCGGTGCTGGAGACCCGGACCGCCGGCGGCGGCTCCCAGTTCTATGTGCTGGTGCCCGACGGGGTCCAGAAGATCACCAGCTTCGTCGCCGACCTGATCCGCAGCGCGAACTCGTTCGGTTCGGTCGCTCCCCTGGTGGTCAGCCCGGACAAGCTGGTCAATATCCCGGAAGTGGGCACGCTGCCGGTCGAGTACTACCCGAACAGCCGGCTCAAGTTCGTCGACACCGCCGCCGACCCGACGACGTGCGTGGGGTGGGAGAAGGCCTCCGGTGACCGGCAAGCCCGGATCACCCTCTACAACGGCCGCGGCCTGCCGGTGTCACCGGCCGTGGACAACCGGATAGTCAAACTGGTGCGCGACGACCGCGGCCCCACCTCGGTGGTGGCCAACCAGGTGCTGGTGCAGCCCGGGGCCACCAACTTCGTCACCTCGACCAGTGAGCTGCTCGACTCCGACTCCCGCGAGACCCTGTTCTGGGTGTCACCCAGCGGCGTCCGGTACGGGATCGCCGCCGAGACCGAAACCCTGCAGGGCCTCGGCCTGGACCCCGGCTCGGCGCAACAGGCACCGTGGCCGCTGCTGCGGACGTTCGCTGCCGGCCCGGAACTGTCCCGCCGCGCCGCGCTGCTGGCCCGCGACACGGTGACGTCCGCCGGCGCGGTGCAGCCGGTGGTGCCCCAAAGCCAACAGGGCATTCCAGGAGGGCACTGACCGATGTCCAAGCGCGCGTTTGTTCCCGTACGCCTTCAGGTTCCCGAGCCCAAGCCGGTGCGCGTCGCGCCGCGGGCGCCCGACGCCCTGCCTGAACGCGAGCCCCGCAACCTGTGGGTGATGATCGGCCTGCCGGCGCTGCTGGTCGCACTGATCGGCACCATCGTCATGCTCTACGTCTCCGGGGTACGCAGCCTGGGGTCGGGCATGTTCCCGATGATGGGCATGGCCGGGCTGGGCATGCTGATGTTCTCCGGCCGCTTCGGCCGCGCCCGCAAGATCAGCTGGGGCGAGCAGGAGAAGAACCGGCGCAGCTACCTGCGTTCCCTCGACGGTGAGCGCGACGAGATCCAGAAGGCGGTCTGCGCCCAGCGCCAGGCCCAGGATCAGGTGCACTCCAATCCGCAGGCGCTGGGCGCGGTCATCGGTGGGCCGCAGATGTGGGAGCGCCGCCGCTCGGACCCGGATTTCCTGGACGCCCGGGTAGGTGTCGGTGTGCAGCACGCCCCGGATTCGGTGCTGTCGGTGCAGTGGCCGGAGATCCCCATCGACGAGGAGCTGGAGCCGGTCACCGGCCAGGCGCTGCGGGACTTCATCCTCGAGCAGCGCAAGATCCGCGACATCGCCAAGGTGGTCAACCTGCGTTCCCGTCCGGGCTTCAGCTTCGTCGGCGAGGACCTCGACCAGGTTCGCTCCCTGCTGCGCTCGGTGCTGGCCGGGCTGGCGGTCTTCCACAATCCGCTCGATCTCAAGCTGATGGTGGTGACCCGCCACCCTGAGCTGTGGTCCTGGATGGTGTGGCTGCCGCACAACCAGCACGACGAACTGTTCGACGCCTGCGGGTGGCGCCGGCTGGTGTTCACCAGCCCCACCGAGTTGGAGTCGACGCTCGGTGCGGACCTGCACATGAAGGGCAAGCGCGGTGCGTGGCGGCCGCCGTCGGCACCGAGTCCCACCACCATGGGATCGGCGCTGGAGACCGGCTCCGACGGCAACGAGCTCGGGCCGCACTGGGTGATCGTCGACGACAACACCGGCAGTCCCGAGGCGTGGGAGAGCGTCGTCGGCCGCGTCGGCAAGGACGGCATCACGGTGCTGCGGGTGGCGTCTCGGCTCGGCGCGGGCGTGGGTTTCGCGCGCGACGAGGTCTTCGAGGTCATCGACCAGCCGGCCCGCACCAACCACGCCGACGAACCCGCCCCCACCCACCGCAGGGACGGACGGGCCGTCCCGGCGCAGCGGCCCATGCTGCGCGTCGGCGGCAAGTTCTTCGCCCACGCCGATCAACTGTCGGTGCCGCGGGCCTACCGCTATGCGCGGGCCATGGCGCGCTGGTCGCCCACGGCCAGTGTCGATGTCGCCGACGCCGGCAGCGGCGCCCTGGAACTGTTGCGCGCGTTGGGAATCGACGACGCCCGCGAGCTGAACGTGGACCGGCTGTGGGCCGAGCGACGCAGTCGCGGCGACGAGCGGTGGGCCGAGATCCCGGTGGGCGCCAAGCCCAACGGCGAGCTGCAGAACGTGGTCCTGCGTGCAAAAGACTTCGGCGGCTTCGGCTTTCACTCGGTGGTGGTCGGCACCAGCGGCTCGGGCAAGTCGGAGTTCTTCCTGTCGCTGGTCTACGGGATCGCGCTGACCCACTCGCCGGAGACCTTCAACGTGATCTTCGTCGACATGAAGTTCGAGTCCGCAGCCCAAGACATCCTCGGCATACCTCACGTGTCGGCGGCGCTGTCCAACCTCGGCAAGGACGACCGTCACCTCGCCGAACGGATGCGGCGCGCGATCGACGGTGAGATCGCTCGGCGCTACCGGCTGTTCAACTCCGTCGGCGCGCGCGATGCCAACGACTACGAGGAGATCCGGCTGGCCGGCCGCGATCTGGAGCCGGTTCCGATCCTGCTGGTGGTGATCGACGAGTACCTGGAGCTGTTCGCCAACCACGGCAAGTGGATCGAGTTGATCATCCACATCGGTCAGGAGGGCCGCGGCGCCAACGTCTTCTTCATGCTCGGCGGTCAGCGCCTGGACCTGTCGTCGCTGCAGAAGGTCAAGTCCAACATCGCCTTCCGCGTCGCGCTGCGCGCCGAATCCGGCGACGACAGCCGGGAGGTCATCGGCTCCGACGCCGCCTACCACCTGCCGTCGAAGGAGAACGGTTTCGGGCTGCTCAAGGTCGGTCCGCGTGACCTGGACCCGTTCCGCTGCTTCTACCTGTCCGCGCCGTTCGTGGTGCCCAAACGCAAGGTGTCCACCGGCAAGACCCTGGACATGACGCTGACCAAACCCCGGCTCTACACCTGGCAGTACCAGCCGCTGGACGACGCCGATGCCCAGGCGCTGCAGGACATGTCGGCCACCGACACCGAGCCCGACGAGTTCCTCCTGCACGACGACGGCTTCAAGAAGAAGAAGATCGTCGACGTCCTGCGCGAGTCGCTGATCGCCGCGGACCGCCAGGCGCCGCACCTGCCGTGGCTGGCACCGCTGGAGATCTCCGAGCCGGTCGACGCGCTGGTCGCGCTGTACCGGGGCAAGCCGTGGGACGTCGACTACGGGCGCAACTCGGGGCTGGTGTGGCCGCTGGCCGTCAAGGACATCCCCGAGGACGCCCAGCAGTTGGTGCACTGCGTCGACGTGCTGCGCAGCAACATCATGGTCGTCGGGGCCAAGAGCCGGGGCAAGACGACGACGCTGATGACGCTGATGTGCTCGGCGGCGCTGATGTACTCCCCGGCCCGGCTGACGTTCTTCTGCGTCGGCGGTGCCACGCTGGGCTACGCCGAGAACCTGCCGCACGTGGCCGACATCGTCTCGCCGGCCGACCGTGAGGGCGTCGAGCGCACCGTGGCGACCATGGCCGCACTGGTCAGCGCCCGCCAAGACACCTTCCGGCGGGACAAGATCGACATCAATGAATTCCGGGAGCGGCGCTTCGGCTCCGGCACCGACACGCTGGGCGGCACCGATCCAGGCGATCCCTACGGCGACGTCTTCCTGGTCATCGATGACTTCTCCGACCTCTACAACACCGACACCATGCTGGGAGATCGGATCATCGCGCTCAGCGGTGTCGGGCCGGAGTACGGCGTTCACCTGATGACCAGTGCGTCGGGCTGGATTCACGGCCAGCGCCAGACGCTGCTGCAGAACTCCGACGTCCGCATCCAGCTGCGTCTGCAGAACCCGGGTGAGAACGAGATGGGCACCGCCTCGGTCGACGCCCGCGACGCCGCGAAGCGCACGGTGAACCGGCCCGGTTTCGGCCTGACCGAATCCCTGCACGAAATGCTCATCGGTATGCCGGAACTGGCCGCCGCCGACGGCACCCGAATCGGAACGCGCGATCTCGGTGCCCGAGTCGCCGAAGTCGCCGGGGTGACCAAGCACGCCACACTCAAGCGACTGCCGTCCGCGGTCGCGCTGACCGACGTCATCGCCTACGACCTCGCCGAACGCCCGCCGGCCCAATCCGTGCCGTCGATCGCGTTCGCGATCGGCGAGCAGCACGATCTGCTGCCAGTGCCGCAGATCCTGTCCGAGCACCCGGGGATGATGATCCTGGGACGCGCGCTGTGCGGTAAGAGCGCCACCCTGGCCGCCATCGGCGAATCCGTGATGGCACGGTTCGGCCGGGACGAAGCCCAGATCACCATCATCGACCCCAAGACCGGGCCGCTGCGTGACCTGCAGGGTCCCGGCTACGTCAACGCCTACGCCTACGACCAGGACGAGATAGACGAGGTGCTGACCGCGCTGGCCCAGCAGGTCCTGGTCCCGCGACTGCCCGCCAAGGGCCTGAGCCAGGAGGAGCTGCGCGCACTCAAGCCCTGGGAGGGTCCGCGCCATTTCGTATTGATCGACGACGTTCAGGACCTGCGCCCCGCGCAGATCCATCCCGCCAAGCCACCGGTGGGCGCGGCGCTGTGGAAGCTGATGGAGCGCGGCCGCCAGATCGGCTTGCACGTGTTCACCACCCGCAACTCGTCTAACTTCGCCCAGCTGGAGATGGACCCCTGGGTGAAGACACAGCGCACCGCCAAGTCGCCGTTCCTGTTCATGGATAACGACCCGCAGAACAAGGTCAACCGGATGGTGCGGGCCCAGGAGCTGCCCGCCGGCCGCGGCCTGCTGGTCGACGATTCCCAGGTAGAGGGCGTGTTGGTGGGTGTGCCGACGTCGATGATGCGGGATTTCGAGCAGGATTGACCGGTAATTATTCGGTGAAGTGACGTGAATGCCCATTCGGGTTTAGGATCGTCCGCGAAGCTGCCAGCGTCGGCACATCCATAGATGAGGCATCGGGAGGAAGAATGCTCTCTGTAGAACCGGAAGCAGTCCTGGCATCAGCCGGCGCGGAGTCCGCCATCAGCGCGGAGACGGTGGCCGCAGCCTCCTCGGCCAGCCCCGGGTTGCTCGGCGTGCTGCCGATGGGCAATGACCTCGACTCGATCGCATTCCACGCGGCCCTGCTCGCCGCCGGCACCGAATACCTCGGCATCGTCGCCGAGCACTCGGCGCAGCGCGGGCTGTTCGCCGGCACGCAGGCGACGGCGGCGGGCGTCTACAGCGCCACCGAGGCGCTGCGGGCAGCCACCGCCGCCATCAGCGGCTAGCCGCCATGGCCGACCCGGGGTGGGCTGCTCGCACACCCGAGGTCAACGACATGTTGATCAAGAGTGGCGCGGGCCTTCCGACCATGCTGACCAACGGCGCGGCCTGGACCGCGGTGGGTGTCGCCCACCACGCGTCCGGGATCGCCTCGGCGGTCAACACCGCGCTGACCTCGCTCGGGTGGATCGGCGCCGGCTCGGGGAGTTCGGTTCTCAACGCCACCATGCTCAACGTCGCCCTGCACGGGCTGGCCGGCTGGGTGGATATGAAGGCACCGATCGTGGCGGCTGCGGTGGAGGCCTACCAGTTGGCCTACGGAACGATGCGCACCTTCCAGGAGTGCGACGAGAACCGGATCGAGACCGCCACCGACTACGGGATCAACCCGTCGGTGCTCGGCGCGCTGTCGCCGCGGATCGCTTCGCTGGAGTTCGAGTACTTCGGCTTGTTCTGGCCCAACAACTCCGCGGTGGGAGCCTCCTATGGGGCGACGCTCAACGTGCTCACCTCCAGCCTGACCGTTCCCGCGCCGATAGCCGGGATGGGCGCCTCACCGGCCGCCCCGGCGGCAGCGGCCAGCGCCGTCGGCGAAGCTTCGGCGCAGACCGCGGCCGGCGGTGCCATGCGCGCCGCCCATGCGGGCACGGCGGGGGCCACCAACGCCGCCAGTCAGGGTGCCGGCGCCGCGGAGGGTATGGGCAATCAGATGAGTTCGATGCTGGGCCCGGTTCAACAGATCGGCTCGGCGATGATGCAGGCGCCCCAGCAACTCATGCAGATGCCTCAGCAGATGATGGGCCCGATGCAGTCGATGATGGGCATGTTCATGAACCCGAGCATGCTCGGCGGCGCCCTGAATCCGGCAGGCACCGGTGGCGTACCGGCGGCGGCCATGCTGACCAATGCGACGGCCGCACCCGGTGGGTTCGGCGGCGGTGGGGCCGGCGCGCCGGTTTCGGCGTTCACCCGGCCGGTGAGCGCATTCGAATCCGGCGGCGGCCGCCCGACGGGGCTGCGGCCCAGCGGCGCGCTGGGGTCCGTTGAGTCCCAACGGGTGACCACCGCCAGCGCGGGCGGCATGGGCGGCATGCCCATGGCGCACGGCGCCGGCGCGGGTGGAAAAGGCCAAGGTAGTCGGCCCAATGAGCGGGCGAATACCGTGCAGGTCGTCGACAACCGGGTGTGACCTGCCTATTTACTGAAAATTAGGGTGAATCGACACATCCGAAAGGAGCCCATACACTACCGCCAGATACATCCCGCCGAACCCCGGGGGGGTTGCTCTACCACCAAGGAGGAAACCGATGGCATCCATTGTCGTCACGCCGGAGCTCATGCGGAACACTGCCTCGAAGTTGAGCCAGCACATCGAACACGCCCAGGCGATCGCCAACCAGTACCTGCACGACCACGAGAACATCCTGGGTGCCTCGACCTGGGACGGCGGAGGCTCCAAGGCGTCGTTCGCCACGGCCGCCCAGATCCACGAAGACATCCAGAAGGTCCTCACCGGCGGCCACCGCCTGACCGAGGGCCTCAACCAGGCCGCTGCCCTGATGGAATCCCACGAATCCCACTCGGAGCACGCCTTCCACTCGCTCTTCGGCGGACAGTCCGCTTAACCCCCAATCCCCCAGACCGAAAGGACACGATCCCATGGATGGCATCACTTATAACCCCGCCGCTGTCGGCGATCACGCCCACAGCGTCGTCAGCAGTGCCGGCACCCTGGACCAGATCCACGCCGACTCTCACCAGCTCACCCAGGCGCTGACCGAGTACTTCGGTGGCCACGGCGCCACCGGGTTCTTCGAAGCCCAGGCGCAGATGCTGCAGGGCCTGCAGGGCCTTATCGAGACCATCAGCCAGCACGGTTCCACCATCGGCTCGGTGCTCGAAGGCGCCATGTCGACCGACCAGACGATCAGCAGCCTTTTCTGATCTTCCCGAGGTGGGGTGCCCGCACGATCAGTGCGGGTGCCCCACCTCGTGCATTAGACCGCCGCGCATCTTGACCGAGGGAACCACGTGCTGACAACGACGCTCGACGGGCTGTGGGTGCTGCAGTCCGTGACCGGCATCGAGCAGCTCTGCCCGGAACTGGGCCTGCGGCCACTGCTGCCCCGGCTGGACACCGCCGAGCAGGCCCTGCGCCATCCGATCGCCGAGGAGCTGACCGAGATCGGCGCACTCGACGGGCTGGGCGAGGTCGACCCGATGATCCGCGAGTGGCTGACGGTGATCATGCGCCGGGACGTCGCACTGCTGGTGACGCTGAACTTCCCAGGCCAGCCCTACGGCGACCCCCAGCACATGACCCGGGTCTCGATCAGCCGATTCGCCTCCTGGTGGGTGGTGCTCGAACGCCACGATCAGGAGGTGCGGCTGTATCCCGTCGGCACCGCCGGTGACCAGGCCTCGGCCGGTGACCTCCTGGTCGGCCAGATCGAGCGGCTCTGCGGAGTCACCGACTCCGCCCCCCTGCGACCGGTCACCCTGGACACCAAAGAGCTGCTCGAGCGGGTCCGGGACCGTGAGGGCCTGCGCAAGTATCTGGCCGACCAGCGACTCGACATCGACCAGCAGCAGACCATCATGGCGGCCGCCGACCCCGAGGTGTCCGGCCAGGCCAACATCGTCGCGCTGCAACCCGGAGCGGGACCCGAAGATCTGGCCCGGATGGCCATCGGCGACACCGCAGTAATGATCTCGGACACCCCGGCCGGCCGGGTGTGCGTGGAGAACATCGACAACGGCGGCCGGCGCTATCAGATCGTCTCCCCCGGCACCCGAACCGACGTCGCCAATGCGATCCTGCGGCTCATCAGCCGGCTCCCGGCCGGGGCGGACTGGCATTCACACCGACGGGTTGTGTGACAGTGAATTCACATGATCACCATTACCGTGCATTACCGCTGGCCAGCAGAAACTGTGTAAACGAGGTATCTGCAACCGTGTTAACATCACGCACGTGACAAGCCCATGGAATAGCCAGAATATGCCTGACGAAGGCGCATCCGGGCGGCGGGATCCGATGACGGGCCACCGCTACCGGGATTCCGTATCGGATTCCATGCGTATTTCCGATCTGGCAACACCCCGCAAGATTCCCCCCGGTTCCGGCTGGCGCAAACTGGTGTATTCGGTGTCGGCAAAAGTCATTAATCCCGGCGAGTCACCGCGCGAGCGGCATTACCGCGATCTGCGTAATCGAATTCGCCGGCACATTCGTCGGCAGTACGTGATCACGCTGGTGTCCGGAAAGGGCGGTACCGGCGTCACAACGATGGCCGCCGCGGTCGGCAGCGTGTTCCGGGAATGCCGGCCGGAGAATGTGATCGCGATTGACGCTGTTCCGGGCTTCGGAACGCTCTCGGACCGTATCGACGAGCATCCCCCGGGCGACTACTCGGCCGTTCTGAGCGACACCGATGTTCAGGGATATTCCGACATCCGCGAACACCTCGGGCAAAATGCCGTCGGCCTGGACGTACTGGCCGGCAACCGCACGTCCGACCAGCTCCGCCCGCTCGTCCCGGCCATGTTCAGCGGCGTGTTGTCACGCCTGCGTCGGACCCACAACGTGATCATCGTCGACACCGCTGCCGACCTCGAACACCCCGTCATGAAACCGGTACTGGAGAACACCGACACGCTGGTCTTCGTCTCGGGAATCACCGCGGATCGGTCACGGCCGGTATTGCGGGCGGTGGACTACCTCGCCGCGCAGGGCTACCACGAGCTGGTGTCGCGGGCCACGGTGATTCTCAACCACTCCGGGCCGGTCGAGGACAGCGCCGCGGTGGCGTACCTGACCGAACGGTTCAGCAAAACCGGTGCCACGGTGGAAGTGATGCCCTACGACGCGCATCTGGCCAAGGGCGGAATCATCGACGTTCACAATGAGGTGAAGAAGAAGACCCGGCTGCGACTGTTCGAAATAACCGCCGGTCTGGCCGACAAGTTCGTGCCCGACACCGAAAGGTAAGAACGGTGACCTCTCCGACACCGGCGAAAGTCGCATTTCCAGCGCGCTGTGCGGTGAGCCTCGCCTACGACAAACACCTGGTATCCCAGGTCTTCCCGGCCGGTATTCCGGTGGAGGAATTCTTCGAGGGAATGGTCGAACTACTCGACGAGGATTTGAAACACCACGGTTTCGACGGTGTGGCACTTCCGCCGGGAAGCTACGAATTGCACAAGGTCAACGGCGTGCGATTGGACATCACCCGCAGCCTCGATGACCTCGGCGTGCAGGACGGCGACACCCTGGTCCTGGTCCCGGTGGTGGGCGGCGACTCCTTCGAGCCCCAGTACGAGTCGCTGTCGAGTGCACTGGCGGCCACGGCCCGCCGGCTGGGAACCCGGCCCGAGGTCCAGTGCCCCGAGTGCGGTCACAAGGCCGACGAGCAGACGGTCTCCCGGCTGCTCAACGTCAAGGTCGACCGGATGTTCGCCCCGGTCACCGCGTTGACGGCAGCGCACACCGCGGTCGGCCTGCTGGCCATGGCGGTGCTGGTGGTCTCGGCGCTGGGAGTGCGCGCCCGCACCTTCAGTGACAGTTGGCCGCCGGCTGCCGTCCTGGTCGGCCTGGGCGCTCTGCTGACGCTCGGCGCAGGCGTGATCCGGCAGAACTGGCCCGCTCGCGACGACCTGTTCAGCGGGTTCGGCTGGCTGGCCGTGATCGCGCTGTCCTGTTCGGCACTGTGCGCGGCACCCGGACCGCTGGGGGCGCCGCACCTGCTGATCGGGGTGACGGTCCTGGCGCTGGGTGCGATCGCTCTGAGCGTCCTGCTGCGTTCGCAGACCGCTGTGGCCACCGCCATCGTCACCTCGGCCGGGATCGGCGGCGCGGTGGCGGCGGCACGAATGTGGCATCCGGTGTCCCCGCAGGTGATCGGCATCTGCACGCTGCTGGGTCTGCTGATGCTGCTGCGCATGTCGCCGACGATCGCGCTGTGGGTGGCGCGGGTGCGGCCACCGTACTTCGGCTCGATCACCGGACGCGACCTGTTCGCCCGGCGCGCCAACATGCCGATCGACACGGTCTCCCCGGTCACCCCGGAGGACGAGGACGACGAGGACGACCTCGTCGACATCTCGGCGCGCGGCACCGCGATCGCGGCCTCGGCACGTTTGATCAACGCGGTGCAGGTCGGGATGTGTGTGGCCATCGCCGCGACACTGCCGATCGCGGTGTGGATGGTGCTGGCGCCGGGATCTGCCCGCCAGCGCGGTGCGGTGGTGCTGTGCGGTCTGGTCGCGGGCCTGTTCATCACCCAGGGCCGCGGGTTCGCCGGCCGCGTCCAGGCCATCGCCCTGGTCGGCGGGGCGTGTGCGGCCGTGCTCACCGGCATCGTCAAGTACGCGCTGGCCAATCCGGGTGACACCGCCGGGGGGTTCCTGTGGCCGTCGGCCGCCATCGCGGTCTTCGCCGCATTGGGGGTGGCCGCCGGCCTGCTGGTGCCCGAGACCAAGTTCGTCCCCTGGATTCGGCTGGCCGTCGAATGGCTCGAAGTGCTGGCATTCATCGTGGTGGGGGTGCTCGGCGCCTGGCTGGGAGGACTGTTCGTGTGGGTCCGCAACTGAGTCGGCTGAGGACCCGCGCTGCCGCGATCGCCGGCGTGATGCTGCTGGTGAGTCTGTCCGACGGTTCCCCGATGGCGCTGGCGATCGACCCGCCGGTGGTCGATCCCGCACTGGCCCCGGCCGACGACACACCCGGACCGGACCAGCCGATGCGGCGCTCGAATTCCTGCAGCGTCCCGATCACCGTCAGCAACCCCGACCTGGCCCAGCTGGCACCCGGATTCGACACGCTCGGGATTGCCACGGCATGGCAATACTCCACCGGCCACGGTGTGCCGGTCGCGGTGATCGACACCGGCGTCAGCCCGAACCCACGGCTGCCCGCGATCGCCGGCGGCGACTACATCATGGGCGGCTCCGAGGGCATGGGCGGCCTGCAGGACTGCGACGCGCACGGCACCATCGCCGCGTCGATCATCGCCGCCGCCCCACTCGGCGTGCTGCCGATGCCGCGGCCGATGCCCGAGGTCCCCGCGTTCCCGCCGCCGGCCGGGCCCCCGCCGAGTATCGGCGAAGCGCTGCCACCGGCCGACATTCCCGGCCCGCCCGCCCCGCCGCCCATCCCGGTTCCGGTGACCATCACCCAGACCGCGGCGCCGCCACCCCCGCCGCCTCCCCCGCCCGAAGACGGTGCGGTGGCTCCCTCGTCGGGGCCGGCCGATCCCCAGACCGAGGACGACCCGGCCGTCCCGCCGCCCGCACCGGGCGCCCCCGACGGCGTGGTGGGTGTCGCCCCGCACGCGACGATCATCTCGATCCGGCAGTCCTCCCGCGCGTTCGAGCCGGTGCACCCGCAGTTCGGCGGCTACGACGACGAGCACGTCAAGGCCGGCACTCTGGCGACGCTGGCCCGGGCCGTCGTGCACGCGGCCAACCTCGGCGCCAAGGTGATCAACATTTCGGTGACCTCCTGCGTCTCGGCCGCGTCCGGGCTGGATCAGCGGGCGCTGGGTGCGGCGTTGTGGTACGCCGCGACGGTCAAAGACGCCGTCATCGTCACCGCGGCCGGCAACGTCGGCGAGGCGGGCTGCGCCGACAACCCGATGTTCAATCCGCTCAACCCGAACGATCCGCGGGACTGGAACCAGGTCAAGGTGATCTCAAGCCCGTCATGGTTCTCCGACTATGTCCTGTCGGTCGGCGGGGTCGACGCCACCGGGGCGCCGATCGACAAGAGCATGTCCGGCCCGTGGGTCGGAGTGGCCGCCCCCGCCACCCACGTGATGGGCCTGTCCCCGCAAGGCGGTGGACCGGTCAACGCCTACCCGCCGATCAGGGTCGGGGAGAAGAACATGCCGTTCTGGGGCACCAGCTTCTCCGCCGCCTACGTCAGCGGGGTCGCCGCGCTGGTACGGGCGAAATACCCGCAGCTCACCGCGCACCAGGTGATCAACCGGATCGTGCAGACCGCGCACAATCCACCCGCCGGGGTGGACAACCGGGTCGGCTACGGCCTGGTCGATCCGGTGGCCGCGCTGACGTTCAACGTGCCCCCGGGTGAGCCGCTCACACCCGGGTCGGAGCACCGCGTGCTGACCCCGGCACCCCCGCCGCCACCACCGGACCATCGGGCCCGGACCGTCGCCCTCGGATTCCTCGGAGCGCTGGCCGCCGCGGTCCTGGTCGCCGTCGTCACCGCACGGATCCGAAGGGCCATCAAGTGAGTCGGGACCGGGTCCGGCTCACCGGTTTCAGCGCCTCGAGCAACCGGCGGCTGGTGTGCGCCCTGGTGATCGCATTATGCGGGCTGGCGGGCTGGGCGCTGGGCGGGTGGATCGGCGTCGCAGCGGCCGTGGTGCCGGCGGTGCTGTTGGTGCTGGTGCCGTGGTGGGGCCAGCCGGCCTGGTCGTGGGCGCTGCTGCGGTTGCGGCGCGACACGAAGGCTGCATGGGCCGAGCCGATCACCGTAGCCAACAACCGTTCCGGCGGTGGGGTCCGCATCCAGGACGGCGTGGCCGTGGTGGCGGTACACCTGCTGGGCAGATCCCATGCCGCCACCATCGCCACCGGCTCGGTCAACGTGGAGACCGACAACGTCGTCGACGTCAGCGCCCTGCTGCCGATGCTGCGGCACCCCCTGGGCCTGGTGCTGGAGTCGTTGAGCGTCGTAAGTATCGGGGCACGCCGGGCGACCGCGGGCGACTACCCGCGGGTCTACGACACCGAGATCGGCACGCCGCCCTATGCCGGTCAGCGGGAGACCTGGTTGCTGCTGCGGTTGCGCGTCCTGGACAACACCGCGGCGCTGCGCTGGCGCACGACGCTGGGTGCCACCGCCGTGGCCGTGGCCCAGCAGATCGCCGGGTCGTTGCGGTGCGTCGGCCTGCGCACCCGGGTGGCGACGGCCAGCGACCTGGTGGAGCTGGACCGGCGGATCGGCGGGGGCGCGTCACTGACCGACGACGCCGTTCGCTGGAAGACGGTGCGCACCGACCGCGGCTGGGTGACCACCTATGCCTACCCGCCCCGCGAGATCAGTGCCGCGCTGCTGGCCCAGGCCTGGACGCTGCCGGTGGACGAGGTGACGCAGAACATCACGGTGTATCCCGACGGGACGTGCAGCGCCACCGTCGCGCTGCAGACCCCGCAACCGGCCCCCACTCCGCCGGCCACGGTGCTGCGCCGGCTCAACGGCGAGCAGGCCGCCGCGCTGGAGGCGAACATGTGCGTGCCGCGGCCACGGCTGCGCGGGCTGCGGTCCGGTCCGCTGCCGGCCGAGCTGCCGATCGAGATCGGCCCGTCGGGCGTGCTGATCGGCAAGCTGGCCAACGGTGACCGGTTGATGATGCCGCTGACCGACTCCGGTGAGCTGAGCCGGGTGTTCATCGCCGCCGAAGACCTGATCGCCAAACGGTTCATCATCCGTGCCGCCGGGTCCGGCGAGCGGGTCTGCGTACACACCCGTGACCGGGCGCGCTGGGCCAGCGTCCGGATGCCCGACATCGCGGTGGTCGATGAGTCGCGACCGACCCCGCGCACCACGGTGAGTGTGGTTGACGGGCCGATCGCGCCGTCTCCGCGTCCGGCCACCGTGATCACCGTGGCGCCGCCCGGCAGCCCGCCGCCGCCACCGGACGCGGTCGAGGTGAGCATCGAGCAGATCGATCGGACCGCGGTACGGGTTGTCGTCGGCGACAATTCGTGGCTGGCTACGGTGGAACTGTTCCGGGCGGAGAACCGGTACTGCAGTCCGGAGGCGCTGGCGCCGATGTCGTCGCGATGACCTCACCATGACCTCGTATATGCGACAGGGGACGACAGACATTGAGTGACTTGCTGGCAGCCCGGCGGCACTTCGACCGGGCCATGGTGAGTATGGACGCGCGGTACGGCTCGCCTGATGCGTTGGCGGAGTTCGCCGCGGCCACCGAGGCCGATCCGTCCATGGCCGACGCGTGGCTGGGCCGCATCGCGTGCGGCGACACCTCCCTGGAGACACTCACCCGGCTGTACAACAACGGCGACTGGCTGCACAAGGAGACCACCCGGCTGGGCCGGCATCTGGCCGCCCAGATTCCGTTGGGGCCGTATCTGTCGATCACCGTGACCGACGCTTCGCACGTGGGGCTGGCCCTGGCCTCGGCGCTGACCGTGGCCGGCGAGTACGCGCGCGCCGACGCGCTGTTGTCCGATCGCGGGCTGCTGGACAGTTGGGTCAACCACCAGTGGCACCAACTGGCCCGCGCCTACCTGATGTTCCTCACCCAGCGCTGGCCCGACCTGCTGACCGTCGCCGCCGAAGAGCTGCCCGACCGGGCGATCATCATGCCTGCGGTCACCGCGTCGGTCTGCGCGCTGGCCGCCTATGCCGCAGCGCATCTGGGGCAGGGCAGAGTTGCGCTGGACTGGCTGGACCGCGTCGACATCGCCGGGCACATCCACGGCTCGGATCGGTTTCCCCCGGGAGTGCTCACCGCGTCGATCGCGCCGAACGAGATCCCTTTGCTGGCAGCGGATCTGGCCTACATCCGCGGCATGGTGCACCGCCAGCTCGGCGAAGAGGAGCCGGCGCAGGTCTGGCTGTCCAAGGCCGCGATCAACGGTGTGCTGACCGAGGCGGCCAAAGCCGCACTCGCCGAACCCAAACTGCGCCTGGTGATCACCGAGGAACAGATCATCGACAGCCGCAGCGATCGTTGGGATGCCGAGTCGGCGAAGAGCCGCGCCGAGCTCGACGAGCACAACGCCACCGACCGCCGGGCGGAGCTGCTGGCGCAGGGCCGCGCCGAGTTGGAGAAGCAGGTCGGACTGGCCGAGGTCAAGCGTGCGGTCAAGGCATTGGAGGACCAACTCGAGATTCGGGCGATGCGCCTGGAGCACGGCCTGCCGGTGGAGGGCCAGACCAACCACATGCTGCTGGTCGGACCGCCGGGCACCGGTAAGACCACCACCGCCGAGGCACTGGGCAAGATCTACGCCGGGATGGGGATCGTGCGCAACCCCGAGATCACCGAGGTGCGCCGCTCCGACTTCTGCGGCGAACACATCGGATCGTCCGGGCCGAAGACCAACGAGTTGATTGAAAAGGCTTTGGGCGGAATCCTTTTCATGGATGAGTTCTACTCCCTGGTGGAGCGTCATCAGGACGGGACGCCGGACATGATCGGCATGGAGGCCGTCAACCAGCTGCTGATCGCACTGGAGAAGCACCGCTTCGACTTCTGCTTCCTGGCTGCCGGATACGAGGACCAGGTTGACGAGTTCTTGACCGTCAACCCCGGTCTGGCCAGCCGGTTCAACCGCAAGATCCGCTTCGAGTCCTACTCACCGGAGGAGATCGTAGAGATCGGCGAACGCTACGGCTCCAGCCGGGCCACCGAGCTCAATCCCGAGGCCCGTCAACGATTCCTGGAGATGGTGACCACCATCCGCGGGTACAGCAGTCCGCGCGGAGACCACGGCATCAACGTCATGCACAACGGCAGGTTCGCCCGAAACGTGATCGAGGAGGCCGAACTGGCCCGTGACACTAGGGTGGCGGCCAGCAAGCGGGCGGGTCACCAGGTGACGATCGACGACCTCAAGACCGTGACCGCGGTCGATATCGACGCCGCGGTTCGCGCGGTGTGCGACACCAAACGCGAGATGGCCGCGCTGAACTGGTAGGCACCGCGATGCCGGCGATTGCGCTGGTGGTCCGTCGGGCCTCTGTCTTTGTGCGGCAGGCGATTCAGGAGGCGATCAAGGCGTCGATCTGGCTCAGTGCCGCGGAGGTGCCCTCGATCACGCCCATCTCCAACACCTTGTTGAGGTCCTCGGCGGACGCGAAGGTGCTCTCGTAGGTTGCACGGGTGCCACCGTTGTACTCGGTGAAGCGGTAGACGTTTCGAGACACCGGCATCCCGGGAACCGGGTTGAAGTCCGAATCGGCGAAGCCGTCGTCGAAGCAGAAGCTCCTCGGTTTGTCGACGGCCGTGATCTGCCAGTGGCCGGGATATTTCTCGCCGTCGGGACCGGTCATGAAGTAGGTCGTACGGCTTCCGGGAACGAGCTCGTGATCGACCACGGTCGCGGGATGCGTCGGCGGCCCCCACACCTTCTCCAGCTGACGCGGGTCGGCGTAGATCTGCCAGATTCGCTCCACCGGCGCAGCGAAGTCGGCGGTGATGATCAGGGTCAGATTGTCGATGTCGTGCTGGACGTCCGTCACGGGCATGGTCAGTCCTCCTGCGGGTCGGATGAAATGAGTTCGTCGATGCGTGCGATACGGCCGCGCCACACCTGTTCCAACTCGGTGAGCATTGATGCCACCGAACGCACCGCCGCAACGTCGCCGCTGGCCAACTGCTCGCGACCACTGCGTCGCTTGGTCAGCAGGCCGGACTTCTCCAGCACCGCGACGTGTTTCTGCACCGCGGCGAAGCTCATCTCGTACTTCAGCGCGAGCGCGGAGACCGAGTGCTCCCCGGCCAGCACCCGGCGCATGATGTCCCGGCGGGTCCGGTCGGCGAGCGCGTGGAACAGGGCGTCCACCCTGTCCTCGTCGAGCACGGCCATCACATAAATGTACAACTATTTGGTTGTAGGTTGTCAAGGTGACGAGAGCCTCGCCACAGACACCGCGCGGGGGCGCGCAAGTGTCGGACCTGCCGCTTACCATTCCTCCGGCAGGAAAGGACAGCAGTGAGCTACAACGCCGCAGACATCACCGAACTCGACGACATCCAACACACCCGCCTGCGGCCGGCGGTGAACCTGGGCCTGGACGTGCTCAACACGGCTTTGCGTGAGCTGGTGGACAACGCGATCGAGGAGGTTGCCGACCCCGACCACGGCGGGTCCACCGTCACGATCACCCTGCATGCCGACGGGTCGGTGAGTGTCGCCGACGACGGCCGTGGCCTGCCTGTCGACTCCGACCCGGTCACCGGGAAGAACGGCATCGTCAAGACACTCGGCACCGCACGGGCCGGCGGCAAGTTCTCCGCGCACGCCGATGCCTCGGCCGTCGGGGCCGGCCTCAACGGGATCGGCGCCGCCGCGGCGGTGTTCATCTCCGCACGGACCGACGTGACAGTGCGCCGGGCCGGAAAGACCTACCTGCAGAGTTTCGGCGGCGGGTATCCCGGTGCGTTCGACGGCAAGGACTTCGATCCGGATGCGGAGTTCACCCGCGCCGATGCGCAGAAGCTGCGCGGCTCGGCCAACCGCAAACCCGACGCGCACGGCACCACGGTGCGCATCTTGTTCGACCCGTCCGTGGTGCCCGACTCCACCGTGGATATCGGTGAGGTCCTGTTGCGCGCGCACGCCGCAGCGCGGATGTCACCGGGGGTGCACCTGATCGTCGTCGACGAAGGCTGGCCCGGCGACGATGTCCCGCCGGCGTTGCTCGAGCCGTTCGGTGGCCCCTGGGGCACCGATTCCCTGCTGGACCTGATGTGCACCTCCGCCGGCACTCCGACGCCCGAGGTGCGCGCCGTCGTCGAGGGCCGCGGTGAATACACCACCGGGCGCGGCCCGACCCCGTTCCGCTGGTCGTTGACCGCCGGTCCGGCCGAACCGGCCACCGTAGCCGCCTTCTGCAACACGGTGCGCACCCCCGGCGGGGGGTCGCATCTGACCGCCGCGGTGCGGGGATTCTCCGAAGCCTTGGCCGATCGCGCCTCCCGGACCCGTGATCTGGGCTTAGCCAAGGGCGAGGAGGGCCCGGAACCACAGGATTTCGCCGCGGTCACCGCGTTGGCCGTGGACACCCGCGCACCCGATGTGGGGTGGGACTCCCAGGCCAAGACCGCGGTGTCATCACGGTCACTGAACCTGGCGATGGTTCCGGATGTGGCCCGCAGCGTCACCATCTGGGCGGCCAACCCCGCCAACAGCGATGCGGTGACGCTCTGGACGAAACTGGCACTGGAGTCCGCCCGAGCCCGGCGCAGCGCCGAGAGCGCCAAAGTCCGGTCCCGCGCGGCATCGAAAGCCAAAGGGCTGGGCACGAATCTGTCCTTGCCGCCGAAGTTGCTGCCCAGCCGGGAATCGGGCCGGGGCTCGGGTGCCGAGCTGTTTCTCTGTGAAGGCGATTCGGCGCTGGGCACCATCAAAGCGGCGCGCGACGCAACATTTCAGGCCGCCTTCCCGTTGAAGGGCAAGCCGCCCAACGTCTATGGCTTCGCCGTGAGCAAGGCGCGGGCCAAAGACGAGTTCGACTCGATCGAACGCATTCTGGGCTGCGGGGTGCGCGACCACTGCGACCCCGAGCAGTGCCGCTACGACCGGATCCTGTTCGCCTCCGACGCCGACCCCGACGGCGGCAACATCAACTCCAGCCTGATCTCGATGTTCCTGGACTTCTACCGCCCGCTCGTGGAAGCCGGAATGGTGTACGTGACACTGCCGCCGCTGTTCGTCGTCAAGGACGGCAACAGTCGGATCTATTGTCAGGACGAATCCGAGCGTGACACCGCGGTGGCCCAGCTGCGCGCCACCTCCAAACGCAAAGTGGAGGTCCAGCGCAACAAGGGCCTCGGCGAAATGGACGCCGACGACTTCTGGAACACCGTACTGGATCCGCAGCGGCGCACCGTGATTCGAGTGCATCTCGATGACAACGAGCACAACCTGCATCACACCTTGTTCGGCGGGCCGCCCGAGGGCCGGCGCACCTGGATGGCCGACGTCGCCGCCCGCGTCGACACCGCTGCGCTGGACCTGGACTAGGAGACGAACGTGACCGCCACCCTGGACGTTCCGGAACAGAATCCCGACCTGGTCCTCGACCAGAGCGCCGACGAATACTGGAACCACTACCAGCTGACCTTCGCGCTCTACAGCGTCAGCGACCGCGCCATCCCGTCTGCCTACGACGGACTCAAGCCCGGCCAGCGTCGGCTGCTCTACCAGATGCACGACTCGAAGCTGCTGCCCGGCAACAAGCCGCAGAAGTCCTCCAAGGTCTGTTCGGCCGTCACCGGCAACCTGCATCCGCACGGCGGTGCTTCGATGTACGGGGCCGCGGCACTGCTGGCCGCCGAGTTTCAACGCGTGAAAGTCATTGACGGACAGGGTGCATTCCCCCGCATCCAGGGAGACATCCCCGCCGCCGACCGCTACACCGAGATGCGATTGTCCGCGCCGGGTGCGGCGCTGACCGCCGAACTCGACGATCACGCGGTGCCCATGACGGCGACGTTCGACGGCGAGTGGACCGAGCCGACCATGCTGCCGGCCCAGTGGCCCGTGCTGCTGTGCAATGGCGCCGTCGGCATCGCCGAAGGGTGGGCCACCAAGGTTCCCGCCCACAACCCCCGCGAGATCATGGCCGCCTGCCGGGCCCTACTGGCCCGGCCGAACATGACCGACGACAGGTTGGTGAAACTCATTCCCGGCCCCGACTGGGGATGCGGCTCGACGGTGGTCGGCGCAGGCGGGCTACGGGAGTACATCACCACCGGCAAGGGGGCATTCACGGTGCGCGGCACCGTGTCCGTCGACGGGAAGAATGTCGTCGTCACCGAGCTGCCGCCCGGTGTCGCCAGTTCGACTGTCCAAGAACGCATCCGGGCCCTGGTGGAGTCCGGTGAGCTTGCCGGTGTGGCCGACATGTCCGACCTGACGGATCGGCGCAACGGACTGCGGATCGTCGTCACCGCCAAACGCGGCCACAGTGCTGAGCAGATCCGCGACCAACTGCTGGCCCTGACCCCGTTGGAGTCGACTTTCGCCGCCAGCCTGGTTGCCCTCGACGAGAACCGGGTGCCGCGCTGGTGGTCGGTGCGCGAACTGATCTCGGCGTTCCTGCAGCTGCGTGATTCGGTGGTGCTGCACCGTAGCCAGTACCGACTGGAAAAGGTCACCGCACGTCGCCATCTGGTGACCGGCCTGATGACCATCCACCTGGACATCGACGCCGCGGTGGCGGTGATCCGGGGTTCGGACACCGTCGATGACGCCCGGCGCGGCCTGCAGGAGCGCTTCAAGATCGATGAGGAGCAGGCCAACTACGTTCTGGGACTTCAACTTCGACGGTTGACCAAGCTCGACGTGATCGAACTGCGGGCGGAGGCGGAGAAGCTGGATGCCGAGTTCGCCGAGCTGACCGAACTGGTGTCCAATCCCGATGCGCGGCGGGTGGTGATCGACAAGGAACTGGTGGAGACTGCAAAGCTGTTCAAAGGCCACGAGTTCGACCGTCGCACCGTACTGGACTTCGAAGCGACGCCGGTGACGACGGGCGGCGACGACGCCGGGCCCCGCGAGCGCAAGGTCAACACTTCTTGGCGACTCGATGACCGGGGGGTGTTCTCCGACAGCCACGGCGAGCTGCTCACCTCCGGACTGGGTTGGGCGGTATGGACCGATGGCCGGATCAAGTTCACCACCGGTGGTGGTCTGCCGTACAAGACCCGCGATATCCCAGTGGCACCGGACATCACCGGGCTGCTGTGCTCCGGGGTGCTGCCCGAAGGACACCACCTGGCTCTGGTGACCCGGCGCGGGAGGATTCTGCGCATCGATCCGGCCGCGGTGAATCCGCAGGGCGTTGCCGGCAACGGCGTCGCCGGGGTAAAGCTGGCGGCCGACGGCGACGAGGTGATCGCGGCCCTCCCTGTTACGTGCGGCAACGGTGAGGCCATCCTGTCGATCTCCGAGAAGAGCTGGAAGGTCACCGAAGTCGCCGATATTCCGGTCAAGGGCCGCGGCGGTACAGGCGTCGGGTTCCACCCGTTCGTCAAGGGCGAGGACGCCTTACTCGCGGCGTCGATCTCGGCGGCCGGGTTCGTGCGGGGCGGGAAGCCGGTGCGCCCCGCGAACCGCGCGAAGGCGTCGGTGAAGGGCCCCGGCGCTGACGTGGCGCCGGCGGAAAGGACGTCCAGGTAGGAGAACCCGTCGTCTCGCAGATCGGGAAGCACCAAGGTGCTGCGCCCAGACCACCCATCCCATTGCGCAGCGCGCGTGGCGTCCCGCCCTATTCTGTCGCGATGGCACAGGAACGCATCCGAGTTGAGGTCGTCGACGGCATCGCCCACGTGACACTGGACCGACCGGACAAGATGAACAGCCTTGACCTGCCGATGCTTCAAGCACTGGCATCGGTCCCCGAGCAGCTGGCCCGTGACCGTTCGATCCGCGTGGTGATCCTGCGCGGCGAGGGCCGGGCATTCTGCACCGGGCTGGACTTCGCCGGGGCGAAGCTGTCCGGGCTGGCCGGCGTGCGCAACTTCGGCAAGTTGCCCTGGCAGAAGACCAACCTGTTTCAGCAGGCCTGCTGGGCCTGGCGCGAACTGCCGGTTCCGGTGATCGCCGCGCTGCACGGCCATTGCTACGGCGGAGGCCTGCAGGTGGCGTTGGCCGCCGACTTCCGGATCACGACGCCGGACTGCAAGCTGTCGATCATGGAGGCCAAGTGGGGCCTGATCCCCGACATGACCGGGGCCGTCACGTTGCGCGAGCTGCTGCCCATGGATGTGGCCAAACGCCTGACGATGACGGCCGAGGTGTTCTCGGGTACCGACGCGCTCGGCTACGGGCTGGTGACCTCGGTTGCCGACGATCCCGTTGCCGCCGCCCAGGATCTGGCGGCGCAACTCGCCGAGCGGTCTCCAGATGCGTTGGCGGCCACCAAGAAGCTGTTCCACTCGACGTGGACGTCGTCTGCTCACTGGACGTTCTGGGTCGAGTCGCTGTTGCAGCTTCGTCTGCTTCGGGGTGTCAATCACCGCTTGGCGCGAGCGGCGGGTCGCGACGGCAAACCCGCCTGGGGGCCGCGGTCGGTGGGCTGAGCCAACAGCCGGCGGGCAACGTCGGCGGCCAGCTCCGCGGTGCGCGTGTTCGGGCCCTTGGCAGCCAGGCTGCGGCGCACCAGGGCCAGTGGCGCGTCGATGACAGCCAGCAGCACCCGGTCCCGGTCGGCGGCCGGGAACCGCGCCAGGAACGCGGCCAGCGCGTCGGCGGTGTCCCGGTCGAGGGCGTCGGCCTCGGCCAGCACCTCGGGAGAACAGTCGGCGCCCACGAAATCCGAGCGGCTGTAACGGGCCAGTAGTGCTGCGGCGTCCCGGTTCTTCGCGCTCCACAGCAGCACCTGCCGGGCTGCCTCGATCCCGGCGGCGACCGGGTCGCCGTCGGCGGCGAGCACCGGCAGGAAGTCCTCGTGGAAGCGGCGCACCGGCGTCAGCCACGCCGCGGCCCGCAGGTCGCTGCGCTTGGGAAACCGGTGGTACACCGATCCGCTGGGGGCACCGACGGCGTGCGCGACCGCGGTGGCGGTGGCCGCGCCGGAACCTCCGGCCAGGACCAGCCGGATGGCTGCGGTGACGAAGTCGTCAGCGGTGAACTTCCCTGGCATCGGCATGAAGTAGAGAGTACTCTCTAGGAATTCAACTAGTGATTGTTCTCTAGAACAAGGGAGATGGCCATGCAGGTTCGCAATGTGCACCACCGGGTATTCGCCGTGCAAAGCCTCGACCAGGTGGGTGAGCTGATCGACAGCATCGCCGGCGGCAACGATCGCCTGTGGCCGCATGAGAAGTGGCCGGCGGTCCGCTTCGACCGGCCGCTCGGGCCGGGAGCGCGGGGCGGACACGGCCTGATCCGCTACGACATCGCGGAGTACCAGCCGGCCAACCTGCTGCGCTGCACGTTCACCGCGCCGACCGGCCTGCACGGCTATCACGAGTGGGCCACCCGGGCGGTACCCGGCGGCTACGAGCTGCGCCACAGCCTGATCGCGAAGACCACCGGATGGCTGGTGTTGACCTGGCCGTTGATCTGGCGTCCGTTGCACGACGCACTCATCGAGGACGCCCTCGACAAGGCCGCCGGGCAACTGGGGATTCCTACCGCCCGCACACCGTGGTCCTGGTACGTACGGACCCTGCGCCGCGCCGCAAAGCTCAGCCGGCGAACACCTGCAGAGGTCTGAGCGTTACCTTCGTTGCTGTGGCGGTGTCGGGATCACGGATCACCCGGGCCTGCGCCGTGGGAGGCGTCGCGCTGATGCTGGTGGCGGTCCCGTCGTGTGGCCACCCGGAGTCCCCGCCGCCGCCCCTGGAAACCCCGTCCACCACGGTGCCTGTCATCCCTCGTCCCGATGCGCCCTACGCACCTCGTGAAGAGCTGATCGCACCGGTCTCCCAATTGATGAACGACGCGATCGCGGTACCCCGGCTGCCGGGCGCGGTGGTCCGGATCGGGCACGCCGGCACCATCGCCTTCAGCCAGGCCTTCGGCGTGCGCAGACTCGCCGACGAACCCGCGCTCGACGGCTCACCCGCGCCGGCCGAGCCGATGACCGAGGACACCATCTTCGACATCGCGTCGTTGACGAAGTGCCTGGCGACGACCGTCGCCGTCCTGCAGCTGTTTGAGCAGGGCCGGGTCCGGATCGACGAACCCGTTCAGACCTACCTGCCGGAGTTCAACGAGACCAACGACCCCCGACGCGCCCAGGTGACGCTGCGCATGCTGCTCACCCACACGTCGGGCATCGGGGGCGATCTGAGCCACCAGGGTCCGTGGGGCCTGACCGAGGCCGACAAGGCCGACGGTGTTCATCGGGCACTGACCGCACCGCTGGAGTTCGGCCCCGGCGACATATTCCATTACTCAGACATCGGTTTCATCATCCTCGGCACCCTGGTCGAGACGTTGACCGGCCAACCGCTGGACAACTACGTGCAGGACAACGTCTTTGCCCCGCTGGGCATGGCCGACACCCGCTACCTGCCCGCCGCCAAAGCCTGTGGCCCACACCAGCTCCGCGGTACGGCGATCACGTTCGACGCCGGCGCGGCCCGGGGCGGCGAGTGCCCGGTGGGCAGCTGGAGCACTGATCTGTTGGCCCGCATCGCGCCGACAGCGCGTGACGAAGACACCCCCGAGATCAACCCCGATTTCGATCAGCTGCTGCGCGGCACGGTGCAGGATCCGACGGCCCGCAGGATGGGCGGGGTGGCCGGCAGTGCCGGAGTGTTCTCGACCGCCGCCGACATCGGCCGGTACGCCCAGGCCCTGCTCGATCGACTTGCCGGGCGCCCGAGCCCGTTCCCACTGCGGCAGTCGACCCTGGAATTGATGACGACACCCCAGCAACCCGGGCACGACCCGGCACAACTGGTGGCCGCGAACGCCGCTGCGCAAGAAGCGAATGCAAGCACTCCCAACAGGATCGATCCGCTGCTGGCTGCGAACTATCCGGCGATCGGCGGACAGGATCTGCGCGGCTTCGGCTGGGACATCGACACCCCGCACTCCCGGCCGCGCGGCATGATCTTTCCGATCGGCAGCTTCGGGCACACCGGGTTCACCGGGGTGACGCTGTGGATCGACCCGGGGTCGGACACCTACGTGATCGTGCTCGCCAACGTGATCCACCAGCGCGGCGGCCCGCCCATCGCGGGGCTCAGCGGCGACGTGGCCACCGTGACCGGCCGAGCACTGCATCTTTACGGCAGCTAAGGCGTTGCGGGCCCGATGAAGTCGACGCCCGCCCGAATCGCGGGGCGATGCCGCAAGATCCGGAAGTGTGCCAGCCGGCCGAGTCCCGCCGTCGTCATCAAGCGCGCGCCCGGCCATGACGCGACGACCTTCTCGCTCGTCACGTAGGGAGTGTCGGGGTCATCGGGGTCGTGGATGAGCAGCAGCGGCGGATAGTCGGTGCGCTCGGCGATCCGGACCATGTTGGTCTCCTCCAGGGGCATGCCGATCCGGCGTTCCAGACGCCGATGCAAGCCTGCGCGTATCCGTCGGCCGAAGTTGTGGCGCGCGGCAAAGAGATCCAGGTAGATCGGAAACTCACCCATCGGCGCGAGAAACACCAACCGCTCGACCGTCGCGCCCCACGACGCCGCGAATGCGGTCGCATTGCACCCCAGCGAGTGGGCGACGACCGCGCGCGCCGGCCCGTGCGTCGCGATCATGGCCGCCACCGCCTCGGCGCACTCGATGGCGGTGGTGCGACCGGGGGCCAATGCACCCGGCTCGGACTCGTTGTGGCTGGGCAGGTCGAAGGCGATAACCCGGTGGCCGGATTCGACGAGCGGCTTGATGAACATCCCCAGGTGCGGGCGGCGTCCACCCCAGCCGTGCACCAGATAGACCAGCGGCCCCTGCCCCCAGGCCTCGCCGACGATTCGGTGCCCGTTCCAGTGCGCTTCCAGCGGCTCGCCGGGCTTCACGCCGGGGGGCATACGCAGGCTTGACTCGATTACCGGTGGAGTGCACCACAATTCAAGAGCCCACCGCGACCCGATTGCGGGCGCGACCCGCTCCAGCAGCCAGAACAACCGACGCACCCGCGGGGTGACCGGCGGTTGGACACCGGAGCCCTCCACATCGAGAACGATCGGCCTGGGAGCATCGCCGGCAGTTGAAGCAAGCACTTGTCGAGGTTACCGAGGTGACACGGTCGGGGCCATCGTCCCGCCGCTAGCCGCTATTCGCGGTGGTGCTCAGCCCGGCGACCGCGACCCCCAATTGGGTCTGCCGCCGCGGTTAGGCTCGCGCCTTCGCCGCTTCGTCGTAGAAGTCGGGCAGGTTGCCGGTGCCATAGCCCGGGATGACCTGCTCGAACGCTTCAAATCGACCGAGCAGCCGCAGGGTGTCGGGTCCGTAGAACGGCAGGTAGAAGGTGCGGCGGGTTCCCGCGCCCACCGGTGGTGGTCCGGCGTGCATGATGCACGAGTAGTGGATGGTGACGTCGCCGGGTTGGGTGTCCATCGGGATGACGTTGGCGTCGTCGAGCCGGATCTCGCGGGGGTTGTGGGTGACCTTGTCATGAGAGCCGGCCAGAGCCCACAGTTGCGAGCCGGTGGGCCCGGCCGGATCGAGGTGGATGCCGATGTTGATCGACGGGCACATGACCGGGCAGCCGCCCAGGTCGCAGTCGCGGTGCCACCCGAGGTTGGCGGCCATGCTGGCACCGAGCTTGGCGCCCCGACCGAACGGTTTGTACACGGTCATCGCGCCCTGGCCGCGGTCGTGCAACGGCACCAAGTCGCGTTTTGCCAGCGCAACCAGGGCAGCGACGGTGGGGTCATCGTCCATCAGCGAACGGATCAGCGTCGAGTGCTCTGACATGTAGAGCAACCGGTAGGGGAAGCGGGTTCCAGTCTGCTCGTTGTCCACCCACCACGAGAAGATGTTTCCCTCCTTCGCGGTGGCGAGCAGGTGGTCGATTTCGTCGGAGAGTTCGGTGAGGCGGTGCGCCATGGCGCCACGGACCACCAGGTATCCCGTGGTGTGCAGGAAGTGCGACAACTCCTCATGGTCGTCGTCGAGGGTGAATGACCCGCGAAGGTCAAGCGGTTGGCCGGCACGGTCGGCAAAGCTCATCGACGGGTTGTAGATCGGCTTTCCCGAGTACATGCACCGGATCGCAGGTGCCCAGGCGTCCCACTCCGGCACGCCACCACGCTCGAATCGGATGGAGCCGGCCAGCACCAACGAGGACAGGTTGCGGAACTCGTGAACGTAGTCCTGCCAGGCGCGCTCTTGAATCTCCAGAACGACGACGGCGTCAGCCGACACTCCCGGCTCGACCCGCACGCTGCCCCCTTCGCAGATATAGGTGTAGGCACGTCCGTCGGGCAGCTTGATCGTGAACGGCGGTGCAGCGGCCACGTCCCAGGCGATCTGGTCACTCACGCCGTCACGCAGTCGACGTGGCAGTTCGCTGCGGTGGAAGTCATCGAAGTCCCAGCGCTGCAGGCGCCAGGCCTCCAGGTTGCCTACCTCGGTGTTGCGGACGATCTGATCTGTCATGTTCCAAGCCTTTCTGATTATTCGTTATGTCTTTACGCGAGTACGTAATGAGGGTAGCGCACGCCCACCGTCGACGGCCAGGACATCGACCAGTCGGCCCGCTCCGTCTGGCGCACCCCTTTGGAACTTGCGAATATTCGTAACTAGACTCCGGCTGTGCGCCCGCCGAAGAACACCCCGTCCCCACCGACCGCGCGGGTTCTGGCTGTTCTGGAAACCCTGGCCGAGGCCACCGACGTGGGGCTGTCGCTATCGGAGGTCGCCCGGGCCCTGAAACTCAACATCTCCACGACTGCGGCGATCCTGGCCACGCTGGATCAAGCCGGCTACGTTGAGCGGCTACCGAATCGCGCTTACCAACTCGGATCGGGCCTGTTCGGACTTCTTGCCGGACTGCGCAGTCGCTACCCGCTGCTTGGCGCCGCGGACGATGAACTCAATCGCCTCTCAGCGACGACGACCTGCGCGGCCAGTCTCGCCCGGATAAGCGCTGACGACACCGAGGTCATCCTGACCGTCGGCACGGTTCAGGAGTTCGAAACACCAATCGGGCACCGCATGCCGCTGTACCCCCCGTACGGCAGCGTTGCGATCGCATGGCGTGACCCAGACAGCATCGATGAATGGCTTACCACCGCCCCAGAACCACTGTCGCGCAAGCAAATACTCGAACTGCGCACGATCGTGGCGGAGATCCGCCACCGCGGCTACGCCGTCTACAGCCTCACTCAAGACGTCCAAACGGTGGTCAGTCAGATTCGCGATCTGCTCAGTCAGGTCGATGATCACGCTCCGGCCGACGCGCTGCGCCGACTGCTGCTGAATTCAGCCATCGGGGCCAAGATCTACACCGACGCCGAACTCGGCCAACCCCGTAACCGCTCGGTCGGCTACCTCATTGCACCGGTGTTCGGCCCCGACCAGCAACCGCGGTACTTGGTGACACTGCACGTGATGCGCGAGACCGTACCCACCGAGAACCTCGATCGCTACGCCGCAGCCCTGCTGCAGGCTGCCGCGACGCTCACCGCCGCTCAGGGCGGGCAATGGCCGGCAGGCAAGGTGTGACCGGCCCGCCGCGAGCCGGTCCCCAGACCGGTATCAAGAGGTGAAGAAGTCCGTGAGTTCCGACATGTGCCCCCACTCCCACGTTGCAATCGGGCCCGCTTCGGTCGGGAACCCGTCCTTCACAGCTGCCATGACCGCATTCGCCAGGTCGTCGCGGGCGTTGAGAATGCCGGCGGTGATGCTGGTGTTGGGGTCGAACAGCGCCTCGTTGACCACGCTGAGCAACGAGCTGGGATCCTTCTGAAAAAGCTCTTCCGCCAACTGAATCGGCAGGGCGATGTCCTTCTCCGCCAGCGCCAGGTTCTCCCGGATCGCAGACATGGCCGCCGAGGGATCTGTCAGGACATCCTTGAGCACGGTGAGCAGGTCCGGGCTCAGAGCCGGGGTCAATCGCAGCCACATCGGGGTGGACGGCTCCGAACCGAACACCTTCTCGAAGTTGTCAGCGCCCATCGCGGACTGGATATCCTGCAGCCACAGTTGCTGTGTCACCCAGTTGGAGGTTCGAGACGAATCCAACATGGAGTCCAGCCCCAGCATGCGCTGAATCATGTCGGCGGCGAATTGCTCCGGGCTGACCGTGGGGGTGTCAGCCGGCAGGTACTTACTCACGTCGGTCACGGGCACGACCTGTGTCGACAGAGTTACCCCGTCGGGGTTCACACCCGGAGCCATGTTTTCGAGCCGGTCGATTATCGAACCGCTGCTCAGGCCTCCGTTATCGAGCCAGTTGGCCACACCCGGGTTCGTCGCGCTGACCACGTAGTAGGTGTAGCCATCGGGATCGTGGAACGTCTGAGTGTTGTTGAGGGTGGTCTGTGCCAGGGTGCCCGGCAGCGTAGCGCCGAACACGTTGTTGAGTTGGATACTGCTGTAGCCGGCGTCCTGCGTGGGCACCTTGATGATCAACGCCTGGTCGGGCTGCAGGTTGAAATTGCCCATCGCGGTGAATTGGCCCGGGAAGCCACCCCCGACATCTTCGTTTCCGAAGGGGGCCATGGTGTTTTTGGGCAGGTTGATTCCGGCCAGATCGGCTTCCTGCGTGATGTTGAATTCGTTGAACGGCGTGGTGGCCGCAACCAGGGTCTGCAGCGTCGTGCTGATCTCGGTGCTGGAGAGCCCGGTGTCGGTGATACCCGGGTTGGGCGCGGGGCAGTCGGATATGCACGTCATGCTCAGGCTGGTCGGGCTCAGGTTGACGTTTGCCATCTTGTCTCGGATCGTGAGTTCCCCGCTGAAGCCGGTGTCATCGATGAAGTTCACCGCGCCGCTGGGCTTGGTGGGGCCGATGTCGATGGTGAAACTGCCGTCGGGATTGACCACCAGGCCATGATCGAGCTCCAGGCTCGGGCCGGGCACAGCTGAACCGAACCCGGATGCGTTCGCGGTGAAGACCAGGTCACCGGTGCCCTGTCCGACGGTGCCGGTGATCTGATAGGTCGCATCGGGGTCAAGGTGTATCGGCACGCTGTAGATGGTGTCTGCGTTGAAGAACCCCGGGTAGGCGCGGGGATCCGTCGCATCGCCGGCCACTGCTTCGGGCGTTGTGTAGGTGATCCCCTGGTTGGTGCCGCTGGCCTGCTGCAACAAGATCTCGAGCAGTTCGAACTCCAGGTTCTGCATGAACGTCGGCAACTGAGCATTGTTGTCCGACGTCGCATACGGCAGCGCCGAATCCTTTGCCATCGCCGCCTGCATCTCGGATAGGATCTGATCGACCACCGGCTGCAACGGACTCTCCGCTGACGCCAACAGCACCGAATTCGTCAGATGAGCGCTCGGCTGCGGGCCGGCGACCACAACGGTCAACGCACCGGCCATCGCGGTCGTCGCCATCATGGCCGCACGAGCCGCGCGGCTAGGCGCAGTTCCCAGGCCGACCGGCCCCCTGGTCTTCCGGTGCGATTCCCCGTCCACCTCTGAAACGGCAGCATGGACCTCCAACGCGTCCTCGACTCGCGTCATCACAATCCCTTCATCACAATTCCTATTATTCAGAATGCGATTCTGATAATACGTACTTGGGTAGCCAACATGACGCCAACACCGACGTCAACCCCCTGTCGCCCGAACGCCCATTTAGGCATACCGACAAGGAGGTCGCAGCAGCGCTGGAATCACCGTCGCGGCAAGAAGATTCGGCCATCTAGTGGTCTGATGGTCCACCGGGCCTTGAGGCCAATTACCGCCCCATAATGGCCAGACCCCAGTCGAGGTGGCCGTGCCATACGGTGGCGATGCGACCGCCTTGGACGGCGGGCTTCGGATCACCGATCGGACCACCTGCCGCACGGATCGCGGTGACGGTGGCATCCAGGTCAGCCGACCACAATGCCAACCCGATCAACGAGGGCTCCGTTCCGGTGGCCACCACTTCGATGAATGCCTCACCGGCGCGGTAGAACGCCATTTCGGGACCTTTCGGGCCGCGCGGATGAAAGCGCCGTCGTGGCGCAGTGCCCAATGCTGCGGTCAGAGCGGTAACTGCCGTATCCAAGTCGCGCACCGTGTATACGACGTGGTCGACGTGTGTCACCGCACATGGGTGGTGCGCAGCTCCGGTCATCGCCGGCAACACCGCAGTCGGCACCCCGAGAGTTGTTACCTCGCCATAGATTTCGTCGAAACCCCAAGAACGGTCGCGAGTGAGCTCGCAGCGCACCCGACCGATTTGGACCGAGCCTTCGTTGACCGTGAATCCCAGTGCGGTCCACGCTTGCTCGTCGCCTGGCACCCCAAGCCACGTCAGAATTGCCATGGCCACCGACCCTACGTCGTCATCGGCTCAGGCCGAAGCCCCTCGATGATATAGACAGTCGTCCACCTTTGGCGGATGGGCGGCATGACGGACCGCTACCCAGGACGGGAACACCTGCGCCTCCTCAACGGAGGCCACTCGGTCCGCTGGACACCTGTCCATTAATTATGAGTTACTGGACTCCGGACACTCCGAGTGGAGGAGGCACGATGCTGACCAGTCCAGGCGATCTGGATACCGGGACGACTCCTGCTCACATCCCGCAGGTCGACGACCCCACGGTGAGCCAACAAGATCGCCGTCGGCGCATTTTCGACGCGGCCATCGGCGCCGCGTCCGACGGCGGGTACACCGGTGTGCAGATGCGTGAGATCGCCGCCACCGCCGGTCTCTCAATCAGATCGCTGCGCCGGCATTATCCGTCGACGACCCACCTTCTGGTCACCGCGCTCACAGACGAACTCGCATGGTTTGACCAGCACTGGCAGAGCCGTCTGGATCGGACGTCCGGAGGGTTCACGCGACTACGGATGGCGGTGGCCGGTCTGATTTCCGCGATGGAGCGTGCCGGCCACATCACCGAAGCGCTGACGCGTGCCTACGCGTTGTCCTTCTTCCGGGCGTCCGAACAAGCTCAGACGGTTCGCCGTCAGACCAGCGACATGTTCGTCGGGTTCATGCGTGGCGGGGAGGCCGACACCATGGCCCACCGCCACGTCGCCGACATCCTGGCCGATGTATGGACAGCCAACGTGCTGGCCCTGGTTCAGCGACGCGCCGGCTTCGACGATCTGCGACGACAGATGTTCTCGACGATCGACCTGCTGGACAGCAGATCAACCGGCCAACTGCCCGCATCCGCGGCGACGTCTTCGGCGGGCTGCGTTGTCGAGGTTGCGCCCACTTCCTATGCTCGGTGAATGGCCAGCTCACCAATGGTGTCGGCGCACGATGCGCAACCCACAACGGTAGGTCGCCGGCCGGACCGCCGCCCCCCGCGAACCATCCAAAGAGTTCTCGACGCCGGGCTGGACGAGCTACGCCAGACCGACTACGCCGACCTGACCATGCGTGCCGTGGCCGCCCGAGCCGGCGTCTCGGCCGCCAGCGCCTACAAGTACTTTCCGTCCAAGAGCGCACTCGTCGCGGCGATCTACCTCGGCCTTCTGCGCGCAGTGCCGTCACAGATCCAATCCGACGACACACCCAAGACACGTCTCAACGCCATGATCCGCGACATGGCATTGGTAGCCGCTGACGAACCGGAACTGCTCAACGCTTTCGCGGCCGCCGTCATGGCCGAGGACCCGGCAGTTGGCCCCATCCGGGAGGAGATCGCCGAGGAGGTCGCCAAGCGAATCAGCATCGCCCTCGGGCCTGGCTGGTCGAGGGCGGTGAAATCGACTCTGCTCCTGACCTTCTCGGGCGCACTCATGGCGGCCCGTTTCGTCCCCTACGACCTGGTGATCAGACAGCTCGGAGACTCAGTCGAGCTCATCCTGGGAGCTGCCGTCGCCTGACGTCGGCCGGGTCCGATCGGCTCACACCACGGTGAGCGGGAGTGATCTCCTGGTCCGGAATTGGAATGTCGAACCGCCGCTGAAGTTGATCACCGACACCTCGGGCAAGTCTACCGCTGCGGTGTCGGACTTCGCCAGTTCCAGCGTCCAATCCGTGCTGGTACCAGTGACATTCACCCGCAGGCGACGATCCACGGCGGTGGCGATCGCCTCCAGCGGCCGGGTGGAATCCGGTGAACACAGCGAGATCCACGAGCCATCGTCATGCGCGGGCGACCGGTGCACGACCAGGCCGCTGTCGGTCAGTTCGGCATCGACATAGCCGAGCGGATTGAACAGCGGATGCATCCGGAGCACCTGTAGCGCCCCGTCGACGCCGGGCGGCAACGAGAACGCGCGATGCAGTCGGGCGGCCGCCAGGCCGGCCAGACCTGTCAGCTGACTGGTACACACCGACGTCGCCAGGTCGGTATCCGATCCGGCTCGGGCCCGCACCGCGATCGCAAAAGACAGGTACAGCAGGTGCATCTGCAGGCACACCTCATCAGCCAACCGCACCAGCGCCGAGTGCGAGAACGCGCCGAAGTCGATGTCGGACAACAGCGGCCCCGAATAGTCGGCCGCGCCCTCCTCGGCGGGATCAATCGCTGCGAGTTCCCATCCGGCAGCACGCGTTTCGCGCACCAGACGCAGCGCGGGGATGGGCTCGACCGCTGGGTAGGAGGGATCGATGCGGACCGTCCAGCAACAGTGCGGGACCCGCTCGGACGGAACGCGGGGTGGGCGGTGCACCGGGCGGCACTGTGCATGGACGTTGGTGGCCACCGCGGTGGCGTCGAACGTCGGGTCTTCAATGGTGTGACACATGCCGAAGACGTAATCCTCGCCCATCGGCTCCACGTCGAGCAGCGCGCCGCAGCTGGCGGTTTCGAACTCGCCGTGCCAGCGGTCATAGACGGTGTAGCGGAAGTCCATGAACTGTGGCGGCGACCCGATGTCGAACTGCATTCCCTTGAAAATCGTTGGCACATCATCACCTTCGAAGCCGAGGGCGCGCTGCATCCGCTGGGTGTAGGCCGGGCTGGCACCGGACCACTCTTCGATGGCGATCTGCAGCATCTCCTCCCGGCCGAAGTGCTGGATGCAATAGGCCATCCCGGAGCGGTCGATCATGTGGCCGATGAGCAGCAGTTCGGGTATCAGAATCGCCAGCTCGTGGCGGGACAGCGAGGCGTATCGGCTGTGGGGCTCGGTCATGGTGTTAAAAATAGAGTCGATTATGTTATAGAGTCAACTATGCAATTGCGGATGGGTCGGCCGGCCCGACGGACCCTCCAACAATCGCGTTTACTATTGCCACAACCGTTGGGCGGTCGGTGGCAGGATCGAGCTCCTGCAGGCGTGGCGCTCTGTGAGAAAAGGAGCTTCACAATGAGAAGCCACCACTGGAAGATCCTCGACGTGATCCTCGCCGACGGCCTGCCCGCTGAGCAGGTCGTCGACCAGATCAACGCGCAGGTCCGGCTCAACGCCGCCGAGGCCGGCGAGTTCGTCCAACGCATCCGCATCGGTGTCGCCCATCCACACTCACCGGGCTGGCAGTGTTGGCCGGTGGCCTACCTGCCCGGCCCTCCCGGAACGTTCCCGACCAGCGCCCCCGAGCGCTGCTTCGACACGCACCTGACAGACTGAGCGGGCAGTTCCTCGATGACGACGGGTACTCCCGTCGCGGAGCACTCCTCAACCCCCGCACCCGTGGCTGCCCCGCCCCCGGCCGTAGTGCTGCCTCCTGCGCCGCGAAGCCCTACCCGTACAGCGCCGTGACGCCGTGCTTGATTACATCGGCCAACTTCCGATCAGCGACGCCCTGCTCGCGCAGGCCGAGGCCATCGGCCCGCACATCAAGACCCTCAATGCGATCCACTTGGCGTCGGTGATCCGCAGCGGACTGGACGCGACGATCGTCTCGCATGACGCGACGATGCTGTCGGTGGCCGGCGAACTCGGGTACGCCACCCACGACCCATGCAGGTGAGCTGACGAGGCGTATCTTGCACGTGGAAAACCCAGGGGAATCATCCCGCTAGCCTTACCAAAAGCAAGTTCACCCGGGCGAGTCGCCGCGGAGGCTATCGATGGAGTCATTTGAAGTTGTCGTGGTGGGCGCCCGTTGTGCGGGTTCAGCGCTCGCCACCTACTTCGCGCGTAATGATGTGCACCACCCCCGGGGCGGTACATGATGAGATCACGCCATGCCTCTGGCCGCATCTGCCGCCCGCGGTCAAGTCTTGAGGGCTCGCGTAATTGGAGCCGGCGCTTCGCGTGAGGCTGCGTGAAATTCTGCGGGGTCTAGCGTAGGCGGAATGGGTTTGTTCAGTCATGAGGAGTTCCGCGATCCGGCCGACGGCGTTGGTGGCGGCGATCGTGGTCGGGTTGTCGAGCGGGCTCGAGGTGCTGAGGTGGGCCAGTACGGGGTTGATGAACCTGTGGTGGTGGGTCCGGGGTTGCCGCCTGAGGATGGTTCATGCGGTCAGTTCGCCGTTCAGTTTCATGTGTCCACGTCAATGCTGTTCGGGCTGAAACGTATTGCGGATATACGTGGGGTGAGCGTGCCGGAGGTATGCCGGCAGGTGATCGGTGTGTTTGTCGCCCAGCAGCAGGGTGAGCTGGGTGCCTTGCTTGCTGCCGAGTCTGAGGCGGCTGATTACCGGCCGAGTTTGGGTCAGGCGTAGTCGTCGCCGTGTTGGGAGCTATCGCTGACCGGAATCTGCGCTACCTGCGACATGTGAGTTGCCGTGCAATAGCACCATAGGTGATCACGCAGGGCTGGGCGCCTTCCCAGCGACCGCGCTCAGGCCAGGACCAGCTCATCAACAACGGCTGTTGTCTCCCTAGTGCGCCATGTTCGTAAACCGCGACAAGTGCAGCTGATGCGCCACCGTCACCGTCTTCGTCGGCCCGTTACGGTGCTTGGCCAGGATCAGATCCGCCTCGCCACCTCGCGGGTCGTCACGCTCGAAGGCATCGGGGCGGTGCAACAGGATCACCATGTCGGCATCCTGTTCCAAACTGTTATGGACTGAAATCCCTTGTGCCACAAAGTTATGCGTGCCGTCCACGGTTCCGTCGAACACGTCGTGCTCGCCGATACTGGTGATCTCGACGATACTGTCCCAGAACACGTCGCTGGTCGCGATCGCGTGGATCTCATGGTCTACGAGCACCGCGGCGGCGCGGTGCAGCCGGGCCCGGCTCGGGGCGTGCTTCCACATGGTCGAACCGCAGAACTTGGTGTTCATGGCCGTGGCGAATTCGCGTTGGGTCATCTCCTGATCTGCCAGCGCCCGGCGGACCTGCGCCCACACCTCCTTGGGCACCGTGTCCAGGTTCGGGTTGCGTGCCACGCCTTGCAGGTGCGTAAGAATCTCCTTGGCGCCCACAGCCTTAGCGCCCTGCGCCCCCACAATCTGCAGGAACCTGACCTGATGCTCGGCGCCGTAGATGACCAGGTGCCAGCAGTCGCGGTAGCCAGCCTTGGGTACCCGCTTGATCCGGCTGAACACACCCACCCGTGACAGCAGTCCGGCTACATCGTCGATGAGCTGCCGGCTGGTCGATGCGTAGTAAATGCGGCCGACCGACCGCTTGGCGTCCCAGGACACCGATCCATCGGTGGCCCACAGGTGCCGCAGGAACAGCGCCACCTGATCGTTCGGCAGCGCGAAAATCTCTTGCGGCACGAACTTCTCGTAACTCCGCTTCCCGAACATGCCCAATCCGTCCAGCCACGCGGCAATCGGATTCCGCTTGCCGTGCGTCAGGTGGTACGGCGCCGGCAAGCGCAGTGTGGTCACCCGGGCGGCCGGATACTCGTCGCGGACCGCCATCACACCGAAGTGCATGGCCGCCGCCGTCACCGAGGTCAGGTTTGCCTCGTCGATCGACGCGTAGCGGATCGGCTGGTTCTTCACGCACGACCCGTCGCCGATCATGTGCGCCAGCAGAATGACTTCGTTGTCTTCCATCCGCGTAGTCTCCACCGGCTCGGGGACCCTCCGCGGCACCGCCAGCCGGTCTCCGACGTTCAAGTCGCCCAACGCAACCCAGCCGTCCAGGGTGAGGAACGGGTGATTGGCGGTGGCCTCGACCTCGCGGCCTGAGGCCATCCGCAGCTTGAACACCTCACGGTGCCCGCTGGGGAACACGTTGGTCATCGGCCGGGCCACCATCCGCATCCGCTCGTCCAGCGACCACACCAGTGGACGCTCCCCGGTGCGCATCAGCTCACCCAGGGTGACCTCGGAGCCGTTGTCGGCCCGCAGGATTCGCGTCGACGCGGTCAGGCAACCAGACTCACGCAGATCCGACAGCATCGGCTTCTTGTCCGTGCGCTGCTCGGGCCCACGGTTGAGCTGGCTGAGCGCGATCACCGGAAGCTCCAGCTCCTTGGCCAGCAGCTTGAGGTGCCGGGAAAACTCCGAGACCTCGATCTGGCGGGACTCGACCTTCTTGCCCGAGGACATCAGCTGCAGGTAGTCGACCACCACCAGCCGCAGGTCGGCCTTCTGCTTGAGCCGGCGAGCCTTCGCGCGGATCTCCATCATGGTCAGGTTCGGTGAGTCGTCGATGTAGAGCGGCGCCTCGCTGATCTCACTCATCCGCCGGGCCAGCCGGGTCCAGTCGTCGTCGGTCATCCGGCCCGAGCGCATGTCGCCCAGCTTGATCTTCGCCTCGGCCGACAGCAGCCGCATCACGATCTCGGACTTGCCCATTTCCAGCGAGAAGATGACGCTGGGCAGCCGGTTCTTGATCGAGCAGGACCGCATGAAGTCCAGGGCCAGCGTGGAGTTGTGGGTGGGCACCATGCCGCGGCCGGCCAGGTAAAGCCGCGCCGGGTTGTCCACCTGCACGCAGCGCACCGCGACGCTGGGCACCCGCCGCACCGATACCAGGCTCAGTGCCGGTGACAGCAACGCGGTACGCCCGCCGGCCGACTCCGCCGGCGACCCGGCCGGGGCGATCCGGTCCAGACCGCAGCGCAGCTGCGCTGTGGTCCGCACTCCGGCATCCGTCGGCCACAGGTGCTCGGCATCGGCGACGATCACGGTGCCGTCGGAGAACTCGACTTCGTAGCAGGGCCGGCCCAACAGGATGTCGGTGGCGGCCAGTACCCGCGTGGGCTGTCCGTCGGCGTCCAGCAACTGATCCCCGACCGCGACATCACCCATCGTGGTCCAGCCGAACGGAGTAGGCAGCGGCGTGTTCAGCGCGAGTGCCTTGCCCATACCCGGCCGGGCCGCGATGATCACCATCTGCCCCGGGTGCAGCCCGTTGGTCACCTCATCCAGGTCGGTGAATCCGGTCGGCACACCGCGCGCGATCCCGCCGTGCGAGGCGATCGCGTCAATCTCGTCCATCGTGGGCTGCAGCAGGTCTTCCAAGGGGACGAAGTCCTCAGACATCCGGCGGTCGGCGACCTCATAGATCTCGGCCTGGGCGCGGTCGACGACCTCGGCCACATCGGCACCCTCCGCGCCGGCGTAGCCGTACTGCACCACCCGGGTGCCGGCCTCCACCAGCCGGCGCAGGATCGCCTTCTCCGAGACGATCCCGGCGTAGTAGCCGGCGTTGGCCGCCGTCGGCACCGTGGAGATCAGGGTGTGCAGGTAGGGGGCGCCGCCCACCCGGCGCAGCAGACCCCGGCGGTCCAACTCAGCGGCCACCGTGACCGCGTCAGCGGGCTCACCGCGGCCGTAGAGGTCCAGGATCGCGTCGTAGATGTTCTGGTGCACCGGGCGGTAGAAGTCGCTGGGGCGCAGCCGCTCCAGCACGTCGGCGATGGCGTCCTTGGACAGCAACATCCCACCGAGCACCGACTGTTCGGCGGCGACATCCTGGGGTGGCTGACGGCCAACGTCCTCACGGGGCGGTTCCTCGAGCTCAGACTGCCCACGGTCGTCGACAACCGCCATCCGCTCGCCTCCTTCGCCGCACGATCGAACGTCTATTCGACGCATATGCCCGACCATATCCGCGGGCTCTGACAAACCTCGCCGCGTCGTGCCGGGTTGACGCTAGGCGTTGCTGGCAGAGGCAACAAGCGGACTTGTTCACAAAGGTGTGGATGACGTGTGTACACCGGCCCTCCACTTGTTTGGGACGGTGGGGAAGACCTGTGGAGCAACGCCCTGCTTCCGGTTATCACTGCAGGTAAGCGCACCACACAGGGCACTTGGGGCTGTGGAGCACAATCTCTCCGGCGTGTCGGCTCGGGTAGACACCTTGGGCGTGTTGTCTTGCCGGGGGGTAGACGTCGTTCCACCGTCAGGTGAACAGACCCCTCGATACCACACCGGCCAAATGTTTGCCGGAGTTAATTGAAGTTAACTCAAATTCGGCACAGCAAAGCCCCGGCGGTCCCGAACAGGGACCACCGGGGCTGCTGACTTGCGTGCTTAGTTCGCCGCGGTGACGTCGAGCGTGACGTCGACGTTCACGTCGTGGTGCAGGTGCACCGACACCGGGTGGCTACCGACGGACTTGATGTGCGCCTTGGGCAACCGCACGATCCGCCGGTCCAGGTTCGGCCCGCCGGCCTTCTTGATGGCGGCCACCACATCAGCGGCGGTCACCGAGCCGAACAGCTTGCCCGAGTCGCCGGCGGTCTTCACCGGCAGCGTGACGGTACCCAGCGCCTGCAGAGCTTCCTTGAGCTCCTTGGCGTGGTCCAGGTCGCGCACCTGCTTGGTCTCGCGGGCCCGGCGGATGTCGTCGGCCTGCTTCTGCGCGCCGCGCGAGGCGAGAATCGCCAGCCCCCGCGGGAGCAGGTAGTTGCGGCCATATCCGTCCTTGACCTCGACAGAGTCTCCGGCCGCACCGAGGTGGTCCACCTCAGCGGTCAAAATCAGCTTCATCGTTTCGTACTTTCTCTGACTTATGCGATCGGCTAGCGCGCCGACGAGGTGAAGGGCAGCAACGCGACCTCGCGGGCGTTCTTCACCGCGAGCGCGACGTCGCGCTGGTGCTGAACGCAGTTGCCGGTCACCCGGCGGGCACGGATCTTGCCCCGCTCACTGATGTAGGTGCGCAGCAGCGAGGTGTCCTTGTAGTCGATCACCTGCTTCTTGTTGGAGCAGAACGCGCACTTGCGAGTCTTGATCGGCTTCTCGGGAGCCGGACGCCGCTTGTTGGATTTGGCCATCTACCTGTCTCTTTCGTGCTGTGGTTCGTTAGTTCAGAAGGGCGGTTCGTCGTCGGCGCCACCGAAGGAGCCGGACGCCGGAGCACTGCCCCACGGGTCCTCCGCGGGGGCGCCACCGGAGGGAGCGGCCGACGACGGCGCACCGCCGCCGAAGCCCCCGCCACCGCCGCCGCGGCTGGCCTTGTTGACCTTGGCTGTCGCGTACTTCAGCGACGGACCGATCTCGTCGACCTCGACCTCGACGACGGTGCGCTTCTCCCCCTCGCGAGTTTCGAAGGACCGCTGCCGCAGCCGGCCGGTGACGATCACCCGCGAGCCGCGGGTGAGGCTCTCGGCCACGTTCTCGGCAGCCTCGCGCCAGATGTTGCACCGCAGGAACAGCGCGTCGCCGTCCTTCCACTCACCGCTCTGCCGGTCATAGACCCGCGGAGTGGACGCCACAGTAAAGTTGGCGACCGCCGCCCCCGAGGGGGTAAACCGCAGATCGGGATCCGCGGTCAGGTTTCCGACGACGGTGATGGTGGTGTCACCAATGGCCACGAGGCCCTCCTAAGATCTGCTGTCGACGCTGCTTGTGGAGCTGAGCCTACGCAACGGCTGCGACAACTGGCCGACAACCGGCTACGACTTGTCGGTGCGCATCACCTTGGTGCGCAACACCGACTCGTTCAGACCGAGTTGACGGTCGAGCTCGGACACCGTGGCCGGGGCCGCCTTGACATCGATGACCGCGTAGATGCCCTCGGCATGCTTGGCGATCTCGTAGGCCAGGCGGCGCTTGCCCCAGATGTCGACCTTGTCCACCGTGCCACCGTCTTTGCGGACGACGTTCAGGAACGTCTCCAGGGACGGGGCGACAGTGCGCTCGTCGAGAGTGGGGTCAAGGATGACCATGATTTCGTATGGACGCATGGGAACCTCATCACCTCCTATGGTCGTAGTGCGGCCGTGGATGTGTCCACGGCAGGAGGGTCGCCTGCGTCGGCAACCCGGTCAGGCTACCGGAGGCTGGGCTGCGGAACGAAATCGACCGGGACGGGCGTCCTCGCCGACGAGGGGCGCAGCCGGGCCGGCAGCCACGACGGCGGGTCGTCCGGCGCGCCGTCGAACACCCCGCCGGCGGGATCGTCGGCCCACCCGCGGGCCCGCACCAAGTCGTACTGAGGCCGGTAGATCTGGCGGATCACCAGCACACACAATCCGAGCACCGCCACGTCACGCAGCAGCACCGTGGTGGTGAACCACTGCTCGGGCAGGCTGCGGTCCGGCACGCTGTAGAGGTAGTACATCCGCGGCACCCACACCAGCGCGTCGACGGTCATCCAGGCCAACAGCAGCCGGCGGTGCGGCAGCGCCAGCACCGCCAACGGCACCAGCCACAGCGAGAACTGCGGACTCCACACCTTGTTGGTCAGCAGGAACGCGGCGATCAGCAGGAACGCCAGCTGCGCCAGCCGCGGCCGCCGCGGCGCGGTCAGCGCGATGTAGCCGATGCCGGCGCAGCACAACCCGAACAGCACCGCGACGACGCTGTTGAGCACCACCGGCGGCTCCCACAACCCCAGATCACCATCGAACCCGCGCCAGCCGGTCAGTGATCTCACCACGTTGTACAGCGAGTCCATGTCGTCGCCGCGGCGGGAGTTGAGCCGGAAGAACTCACTCCACCCGCGCGGCGCGTAGAGCATCACCGGCAGATTGACCGCCACCCAGGTAAGCGCCGCCGTCGACACGGTGCGCCTGACCTCGGCCAGCTTCCCCGTGCGCAGTCCCAGCACCAGCAACGGGAACAGCAGCAGCACCGGGTAGAGCTTGGCCGCCGCGCCCACCCCGAGCAGCACCCCCGCGGCCGTCGGCCGCCGTCGTGCCCAGGCCAGCAGCCCGCAGGTGGCCAACGCGACGGCCAGCGCGTCGAAGTTGGTGAAGATCTGGAAGATCACCAGCGGCGAGGCCGCCACCAGGGCGGCATCCCAGATCCGTCGTCCGGCCAGCCCGGACGTCGCCCACACCGTCGCCAGCCAGGCCAGCGCCAGGCCCAGCGCCACGATGTCGAAGAACACCACCACCTCGGCCACCCCGAGCAGCGCCGGGATGGCCAGCACCTTGGCGATCGCGGTGTAGGTCTTGGCCAGCGCCATCGCGGCGTACTGGTAGAGCCCGGTGACCACCGGATACTCCATGTAGCGCACCGCGGGCGCACCGTCGTAGCGGGTCAGCTCCTGGCCCTTGCCGTCCTTCTCGACCCAGCTGGACCGGTAGGGGAACTTGCCCTGGTCGAGCAGCTCGGCGGTGTAGAGCGGGACGACGTCGGAGTAGCACAGCTCGAAGTAGGCCCGCTCGTTGTCCCAGTTGGCCACCCGCTGGTCGGGGCCACCGGTGCCGGCGCTCTGCAGGCAGGCCGCCTTACTGGTCCAGCCCAGGGCCAGAAACAGCACGGCGATCAGGAACATCACCCGCAGCGGGGTCATGAACCGGGTCCGCCCGATCAGCGCATGTCGACCCACCGGCCCGCCGATGGTGCCCGACAGCGCATGGGTGAGCGCGTCGTTGCGGCTCGGCAGGTCTCGATCGTCGGCGGTGCGCAGGTCCGTGGCCATCCGGCGTGGCGAACGGACCAGCTGTTCGGCGACCTCCTCGGTCACGGCACGGCTTCCGGCGGAGGCGGCGGCGGCGGCTCCGGCGGCGGCGGAGGAGGTGGAGGAGGTGGAGGAGGAGGAGGTGGTGGTGGTGGAGGAGGAGGTGGCGGCGGCGGTGGTGGCGGAGGAGGCGGAGGCGGCAACGGCGGCGGCGCGAACGGCTCCGGCAGCGGAGGCAGGGGCGGAGGGGGTTCCGGCTCATTCCAGTTCTGTTGCGGCGCCGGAGACCAGTCGTTCTGCACCGGTACAGGCGCCGAGGCCGGCACCCCGGCGAAGCCGCCGATCTCGGCGGGCTTGGGGAACTGCACCGCAGGATCGCCCCACAGCGCGCCGTCCATGCTGGCTTTCCAGATGTCGGCGGGCAGCCCCGCGCCGTACACCGGCCCGCCCCACTTGTTGGTCAGCGGTTGGTCGCCGGTGGTGGTGCCCACCCACACCGCCGTGGACAGGGTCGGGGTGTAGCCCACCATCCAGGCGTCCCGGTTGGCCCCGGTGTCGCCCAGCTGGGTCGTGCCGGTCTTGGCTGCCGACGGCCGGCCGGCCAGGTCATGCCCACCCGAATAGCTCGGGATCGCCTTCATGGCGTCGGTGACGTTGTCCGCCACCGCTTTCGGGATGCGTTGCTCGCCGGAGTCCTTGGCGGCTGCGATGTCGTAGAGCACCCGGCCGTCGGAGCCGACGACCTTCTGGATGAAATGCGGCCGGTGGTAGATCCCCGAGTCGGCCAGCGTGGCGTACGCCGACGCCATGTCGAGCACCCGGGTCTGGTACTGCCCGAGCACGACGCCGTTCTCCGGGGGCCCGCCCAGTCCGTCCTGCGACAGGGTGTGCGGCACGCCCGGGAAGCGCTCGGCGACGCCGGCCTCATGCGCGGCGTCGGCGACGTCCTTTGCGCCGTGCTTGAGCTTGAGCATCAGCCGGTAGTAGGCCGTGTTGAGCGAGCGCTTGAGCGCCTCGGCGATGTTGCAGGTGCCGCAACTGGCTCCACCGACGTTGCTGATCTTGGTCTTGCCGACCGTCAGCGGGCTGCTGTCGATCTGGGTGCCCAGCCCCATGCCCTGCTTGAGCGCGGCCACCAGGGCGAACACCTTGAACGAGGAGCCGGTCTGCAGACCGGCCTGGGCGAAGTCGAAGCCGGCGGCCTCCTTGCCGCCGTAGTAGGCCTTCACCGCGCCGTTGCGCGGGTCGATCGAGACCACCGCGGTGCGCATGTCCGGTTTCTGCCCGTCCATCACGTTGTTCACCGCCTTCTCGACGGCGCGCTGCGCCTTCATGTCGATGGTGGTGGTGACCCGCATGCCCTGAAAGTTCAGCGTCTGCTCGTCCATTCCGAACATGTCGAGCAGCTCGTCGGTGACCTGGCGCTGAATCAGCCCGTTCGGCCCGGAGGTCTGGTCGGCATTGCGCGCCTGATCCGGCGGCACGGTCGTGGGGAAGAACTGCTTGGCGCGCTCGCTCAGCGACAACGCGCCGGTCTCCACCATGCCGTCGAGCACCCAGTTCCACCGGTCGACGGCTAGATCCCGGTTGATCGCCGGATCCAGGGTGGACGGCCGCTGGATGATCGCGGCCAGCAGAGCGCCCTCGGAGAGGGTCAGATCCTCGACCCGCTTGTCGTAGTAGGCCCGGGCCGCCGCGGCGATCCCGTAGGTGGTGCGGCCGAAATAGATGATGTTGAGGTAGGCCTGCAACACCTCGTCCTTGGGCCACTCCGCGGACATCTTGGTGGCGATCACCAACTCTTTGGCCTTGCGGATCAGACCGCCCAGACCGGCCCGGGCGTCACCGACCAGAGCGTTCTTGACGTACTGCTGGGTGATCGTCGAACCGCCCTGGGTGTCACCGCCGAGCAGATTGTTCTTGATCGCCCGGAAGAACCCCGAGGACGAATAGCCGGAGTTGGTGTAGAAGTCGCGATCCTCGGCGGCCAGCACCGCGTCACGCACGTGGACCGGCACCTGGTCGATGGTGACGTCGACCCGGTTACCGTCCGGCGGAACGATTTTCGCAAGCTCGGTCCCGTCGGCCGCCAGAATCGTGGACACCTGGGTGGTGTGGATGTCGCCGGGTTCGGGGACAGCGACCGTGTTATAGGCCATGCCGAAGGTGATCACCGGGGCCACCAGCATCAGCGCGATCGCCGCGTAGGCGACGCGGCGCACCCACACCCAGTTCACCCGGCGTGACGGTTTTTCGACAGCGTCCTGGGCCGGAGGTTCGTCCGGGGTGGCCGGTTTTGCGTCGTCGGGCCGGGGCCGCGCCAGGGCGGCCTTCACCTCGTCGATGGGATCGTGCAGATCCGGTTCTTCGGGCTCGGGCGCGTCCTCGGCCGGTTCGGTCTTCTCGGCCGCTGCCTCTCCCGGCTGCTCGTCGACCGGTGTCTCGGGGCGTTCTGCCTCAGCGCTTTCGGCTCCCGGCGCTCTCGGGCCCTTGGCGGTCACGATCGGCGGGTAATTCCCACGCGTCGCTGCAGTCGCATGACGAACAGATTACGTGGGCGCTTGTCCACTGGCGCGGAAACCCTTCAGATAACTGGCCAGAAGTGAACGCCCGCTACGGGATCGGGGGTTGCTGCTCAGCTCCCGGCGGAGGCGGCTCGGGACCGGCCGGTGGCGGCGGCGGCGATGCCGCCGGCGGTGGCGGCGGCGGCTGTTGCTGCGGAGCAGGCGGGACGACCGGCACCGTGGTGGGTGGGCCGATCGGAATCGTGATGCCGGGGGCGATCTCGATGGTCGGCTGGATGACGGTCTCCTGCGGCGGCGCCGGCACCGGATTGTTATCCATCTGCGGCGGTGGCGCCACGTACGGCACACCCGCGTAGCCGCCGATCTCGGTCGGCGTCGGGAAGCTCTCATTGGTGGTGCCCGCCAGGGCGCCGTCCATGGTGGCCTTCCAGATGTCGGCGGGGATGCTCGCCCCGTACACCGGGCCGCCCCACTGGTTCACCAGCGGCTCGTCGCCCCCGGTGGTGCCGACCCAGACCGCGGTCGACAGCGACGGCGTGTATCCGACCATCCACCCGTCCCGGTTGGCTCCGGTGTCGCCGAGCTGGGTCGTGCCGGTCTTGCTCGCCGACGGCCGCCCGCCGGCCAGATTGTGCCCGCGTGACCAGCCCGCGATGGGCACCATGGCCGCGGTGACGTTGTCGGCGACCGCCTTGGGGATGCGCTGCTCGCCGGCATCCTCGGCGGTGTCGGCGTCGAACAGCACCTCGCCGTGGGCGTTGACCACCTTCTGTACGAAGTGCGGCGGGTGGAACACCCCCGAGTCGGCCAGGGTGGCGTACGCCGACGCCATGTCGATCACCCGAGTCTGGTACTGCCCCAGAACCACACCGCCCTCGGGCGGCCCGCCGTCCTGCGAAAGGGTATGCGGCACACCGGGGAAACTCTTGGCGACGCCGGCCGCATGTGCCGCGTCGGCGACGTCCTGCGCACCGTTCTTGAGCTTGAGCATCAGCCGGTAGTAGGCGGTGTTCAACGAGCGCTTGAGCGCCTCGGCGATGTTGCAGGTCCCGCAGCTCTCACCCTCGGCGTTGGTGATCTTGATCCGGCCGTTCTCGACGGTCAGCGGCGAACTGTCGATCTGATACCCCAGCCCGATGCCCTGCTCCAGCGCGGCCACCAGCGCGAACACCTTGAACGACGAGCCGGTCTGCAGCCCCGCCTGGGCGAAGTCGAAGCCGTTGGCATCCGCGCCTCCGTAGTAGGCGCGTACCGCACCGGAGCGAGGGTCGATCGAGACCACCGCGGTGCGCATGTTGGGGATCTGGTCCTTGAGATAGGTGTCCACCGCATCCTCGGCGGCGTCCTGCGCCTCGGGGTCGATGGTGGTGGTGATCTGAAGACCCTGGGTGTTCAGCGTCTCCTCGTCGATGTTGAACAACTCCAGCAGTTCCTTGGTGACCTGGCGCTGGATCAGCCCGTTGGGACCGGTGGTGACGTTCTGCGACTTGGCCAGATCCGGCGAGACCGTGATCGGAAAGTCTTGTCCGGCACGTTCTTCGGCCGATAGTGTGCCGGTCTCCACCATGCCGTCGAGCACCCAGTTCCACCGCTCCACCGCGCCCTCGGGGTCGACGGCGGGGTCCAGGGTGGACGGCCGCTGAATCAGCGCCGCCAGCAGTGCCCCCTCGGCCACATCCAGCTGCTCCACGGGCTTGTCGAAGTAGGCCCGCGACGCCGCGGCGATCCCGTACGAGCCGCGGCCGAAATAGATGATGTTCAGATAGGCCTGCAGCACATCGTCTTTGGGCCACTCACTGGACATCTTGGTGGCGATCACCAGTTCCTTGGCCTTGCGGACCAGCCCGCCCAAGCCGGCCCGCGCGTCACCGACCAAGGCGTTCTTGACGTACTGCTGGGTGATCGTCGAACCGCCCTGGGTGTCACCGCCGAAGATGTTGTTCTTGATCGCCCGGGCGAAGCCGGAGACCGAGAACCCCGGGTTGGAGTAGAAGTCGCGATCCTCGGCGGCCAGCACCGCGTTGCGGACGTACACCGGCACCTGGTTGATGTTGATGTCAACCCGATTACCTTCCGGCGGAACGATTTTCGCGAGCTCCGTGCCGTCCTTGGCGACGATCGTCGACACCTGGTTGGTCCGGATGTCACCGGGTGAGGGCACGTCGGTGATCGAGTAGGCCATCGCGAAGGTGATCACCGGCAGCAGCAGCATGAACACCGCGGCGGCGTAGCAGCCCCGGCGAATCCACTTCCAGTTGATCCGCGGCCCGCGCAGCCGGTCCGGTGGGTGCGGGGCGGCGGGGCGCTCGCGCTCTTGCTTCGGCGTCTGCGGGTCCTTCGCCGGCGGCTCGCGACGCGGGATGCGTCCGCTGAGCGCCGGCTCACGTTCCGGGGCGGAGCCGTCGAGCGCGGCGCGAACCGCGTCGATCGGGTCGCGCAGGTCGACGGTGACGTTGTCGTCGACCGCCGGGATGATCGTGGTGTGCCGATCGTCGGGCCCGACCGGAGCACCTTCCGGCGGGTCGTCGCTGTGTCTACTCACTGGCGGTGCGGGCTCCACTGCGTGCCGGGCGGCGGCCCCGAGACCCCTTGGGCGGCTGCGCGATGCCCAACACATACGACTTCACCAGGTGATTCCAGCTGCAGGTGCGGCACACCTCGACCACGTGCACCGAGAACTCCGGGTAACGCGTGGCCAGCAGCACCAGCTCCTCGGCCGAGCGCGCCGAACCCGAGACCGGCCCCAGGTTGTCGCCGTACACCCACGACACCAGGGTCAATGGCTCCTTGCGGCAGATCGGACAGACCACCGCGCTGGTCTTGCCGTGGTACTTCGCCGCCCGCAGCAGATACGGATTGGCGTCGCACACCTCCGACACCCCGGTACGCCCGGAGTAGACCTCGGCCAGCAGGGAACGGCGCCTAAGCGCGTAGTCCACCACCTGTCGCTGCAATCGCACGGTGACCAGAGTACGTCGGGTCGCCACCGACCGACGCGATGAACGCCCCCTTGGCGCACCCGCGGGCGGATTCGCCCGTCGTCACCCGTCGCGAACTTCTACCATCGTGGCCGTGGCAACACGGCAGACCAGCGCGACCCGCGCCAAGGACAGTGACCGCGACGACACCTGCCGCATCCTCGACAACGCTCTGGCCGAGGGTCAGGTGTCCAGCGCGGAACATCGCGAGCGGATCAGCGCGGCCACCCGGGCGGTGACCCTCGGCGAACTGCACGCGCTGGTCACCGACCTGCAGAACGCCGCCGCTCCGGTGAAACTGCCGGCCCTGACCAGGCCCGTCAGACTCGGCGGCCGCGGCCTGGCGCTGGGCGCGCTCGGGGCGGCGATCCTGGTGGGCATCGGCATCGGCTGGGGGGTCTACGGCAATACGAGTTCCCCGCTGAGCTTCACCTCCGACCCCGGCGCCAAGCCCGACGGTGTCACCCCGGTGGTGCTCACCCCACCGCGGCAGCTGCACTCGCTGGGCGGGCTCAGCGGACTGTTCGAGCAGGCCCGTGCGAAGTTCGGCGACACCATGGGCTACCGGCTGGTGATCTACCCCGACTACGCGACGATGGATCGACCTGACCCGGGCGAGCCGCGCCGCCAGCTCAGCTACTACTACCGCGGCGGATGGGACGACCCGACCAGCTCGTCCAGCAGCAGCCACGGCCCCGCGGTGGACCTGAGCAAGTTCGACATGAAGGCCACCGTCGGGGTGCTGCGCGGAGCGCCCGAAACCCTGGGAATCAAGGCCTCGGAGGTCAAGTCCACCTACCTGATCATCGAAGGATCGACGGATCCGACCGCGCCGGGCACGCTCACGCTGAGCGTCTATGTCTCCAGCGACTTCGGCAGCGGCTACATCGCACTGGCCGGTGACGGCAGCATCAAGCGGGTCAACTACCCGTCCTGAACATCCAGGTCAACAGTGGATGAACACTAGCCAGTTAGGTCTTGTTATATCGGCGCGATACTATGGCGCGAACCGTCGACCAGTCGTAACCGAACATCATAGGAGGTGCCTCGAGTGCTTGAGCTTGCCATCCTCGGCTTGCTGCTCGAGTCACCGATGCACGGCTACGAACTGCGCAAGCGGTTGACCGGTCTGCTGGGTGCGTTCCGGGCGTTCTCCTACGGCTCGCTGTATCCCGCCCTGCGGCGGATGCAGACGGCCGGGATGATCGTCGAGGACGCCGCCCCGACGGGGACCCCGGTGCGCCGGGCCCGCCGGGTCTACCGGATGACCGACGCCGGCCGTCAGCGCTTCAACGAACTGGTGGCCGACACCGGCCCGCAGAACTACACCGACGACGGCTTCGGGGTGCACCTGGCGTTCTTCAACCGCACCCCCGCCGAGGCGCGGATGCGGATCCTCGAAGGCCGTCGCCGCCAGGTGGAGGAACGCCGGGAAGGCCTGCGCAACGCGGTGACGCGGGCCAGCAACTCGGTGGACCGCTACAGCCGCGGACTGCACCAGCTCGGACTGGAGTCCAGTGAGCGGGAGGTCAAGTGGCTCAACGAACTGATCGCGGCCGAACGGGCCGCGGGGCAGCACAACACAGCACATCAGCAGTGAAAGCAAAAAAGGAGATCGTCGAAAATGACTGAGCAAACGACGGATGTGCGAGTCGCCATCGTCGGCGTCGGCAACTGCGCGTCCTCGCTGGTCCAGGGCGTCCAGTACTACCAGGGCGCCGACGACAGTTCGACGGTGCCCGGCCTGATGCACGTGCGCTTCGGCCCGTACCACGTCCGCGACGTCAAGTTCGTCGCCGCGTTCGACGTGGACGCCAAGAAGGTCGGCTTCGACCTTTCCGAGGCCATCTTCGCCTCGGAGAACAACACCATCAAGATCGCCGACGTGCCGCCGACCAACGTGATCGTGCAGCGCGGCCCGACCCTGGACGGCATCGGCAAGTACTACGCCGAGACCATCGAGGTCTCCGACACCGAGGCCGTCGACGTGGTCGCCGCCCTGCGTGAGGCCAAGGTCGACGTCCTGGTGTCCTACCTGCCGGTGGGCTCGGAAGAGGCCGACAAGTTCTACGCCCAGTGCGCCATCGACGCGGGCGTGGCGTTCGTCAACGCGCTGCCGGTGTTCATCGCCTCCGACCCGGTATGGGCCAAGAAGTTCGAGGACGCCGGTGTGCCGATCGTCGGCGACGACATCAAGAGCCAGGTCGGCGCCACCATCACCCACCGGGTGATGGCCAAGCTGTTCGAGGACCGCGGTGTCACGCTGGACCGCACCTACCAGCTCAACGTCGGCGGCAACATGGACTTCAAGAACATGCTCGAGCGCGAGCGCCTGGAGTCCAAGAAGGTCTCCAAGACCCAGGCCGTCACCTCCAACCTGACCGGCTCGCTGGCCGGCAAGGTCGAGGACAAGAACGTGCACATCGGCCCGAGCGACCACGTCGCCTGGCTCGATGACCGCAAGTGGGCCTACGTGCGCCTGGAGGGCCGCGCCTTCGGCGACGCCCCGCTGAACCTGGAGTACAAGCTCGAGGTGTGGGACTCGCCCAACTCCGCCGGCATCATCATCGACGCGGTGCGCGCCGCCAAGATCGCCAAGGACCGCGGTATCGGCGGCCCGATCCTGCCCGCATCGGCGTACCTGATGAAGAGCCCGCCCAAGCAGCTGGCCGACGACGTCGCCCGCACGCAACTCGAAGAGTTCATCGTCGGCTAGAGCGACCCGGCATGTCGGAGTTCGCGCTGCTGTCCGGCAACGCCGAACAGGCCGGCGTGACCGGCCCACTGCCCGCCGTCGAGCGCGTCACGGCCGGTGACATCAGTGCACTGCGCTGGGGGACCGCGCCGCCGCGCGTGGTGTTCCTGCACGGCGGGGCGCAGAACGCCCACACCTGGGACACCGTCGCGCTCGGGCTCGGCGTGCCCGCGCTGGCGGTGGACCTGCCCGGGCACGGCCGCTCGGCGTGGCGCGACGACGGCGACTACTCGCCGCAGCGCAACGCCGCCGCACTCGAACCGGTGCTGCGCGAGCTGGCACCGGCTGCCGAGCTGATGGTCGGCATGTCGCTGGGCGGGCTGACCGCGATCCGGTTGGCCGCCACCACGCCGGAGCTGGTTCGCCGGCTGGCGATCGTGGACGTGACTCCCTCAGCGCTGCAGCGGCATTCGCAGATGAGCGCCGCCGATCGCGGAACCGTCGCCCTGGCCCAGGGCGATCGGACATTCCCCGACTTCGACGCGATGCTGGCCGCGACGCAGCTCGCGGCGCCGCATCGTGATCCGGAATCACTGCGCCGCGGCCTGATTCACAACACCCGGCAGCTGCCCGACGGCCGCTGGACCTGGCGGTACGACACCATCCGCAGCGTCGGCGACTTCACCGAGTTGTGGACCGACGTCGACGCGATCACCGCCCCGACCACCCTGATCCGTGGCGGCGATTCGGGGTTCGTGACCGACGACGACATCGCCGAGTACACCCGGCGCTGCCCGGGACTGACCGTCCACGTCGTGGCAGGTTCCGGGCATTCGGTGCAGGGCGATCAGCCGCGTGCTCTGGCCGAACTGCTGCACGCGGCGTTACCGTGACGACGTGAGCCGTCCCAGAATCGGAGTACAGCTACAGCCCCAGCACGCCGCGCAATATCACGCGATCCGCGACGCCGTCCGGCGCTGCGAGGACCTGGGCGTCGACATCGCGTTCAACTGGGACCACTTCTTCCCGCTCTACGGCGACCGCGACGGGCCGCACTTCGAGTGCTGGACCATGCTGGGCGCCTGGGCCGAGCAGACCTCCCGCATCGAGATCGGCGCACTGGTCTCATGCAACTCCTACCGCAACCCGGAGCTGCTCGCCGACATGGCCCGCACCGTCGATCACATCGGCGGAGGCCGGCTGATCCTCGGCATCGGCTCGGGCTGGAAGCACCGCGACTATCGCGAATACGGATACGAGTTCGGCACCGCGGGCAGCCGCCTGGACGACCTGGCGGAGGCGTTGCCGCGGATCAAATCCCGGCTGGCCCAACTCAATCCGCAGCCGAGGCGCCGGATGCCGATGATGATCGGGGGCGGCGGAGAACGCAAGACGCTGCGGCTGGTCGCCGAGCACGCCGACCTGTGGCACAGCTTCGCCGACGCCGAGGCCTACCCGCACAAGGCGGCGGTTCTGGCCGAGCACTGCGCCGCGGTCGGACGTGACCCCGCCACGATCGAACACTCGGCCGCCCTGGGCGGTGACCAGACCCGCGGAACGGTCGACGAGCTGATCGCCGAGGCGCAGGAGCTGACGCGCCTCGGGGTGCGGCTGCTGACCATCGGCTGCAGCGGACCCGACTACGACCTGACCGCCGCCGAAGCGCTGTGCCGATGGCGCGACCAGCAGTGAAGGCACCCGCACGCCGGGCAGCGCTACTGGTCAGGCGGATCTCGGCGTGCATCGCCACCTGCCTGATCATCGGCGGCATCGCGGTGGCGCCACCGGCGGCGGCCGTACCCGACCAGTGCTACCCCGCCGGTGAGCAGGCCGCCGTGGCACTGCCCCCGAAACTGGCCAACGCCAAACGCCCCCGCGAGGACAAATACACCACCGCCGGTGTGGAACCGCTGGATTCGATCGACATCACCAAGCTGGGTCTGAGCACTCCCGGGGTGCTGACGGTGGGCACGCTGACCGAGAGTCCGCCGTCGAACTGCATCAACGCCAAGGGCCGCTACACCGGTTTCGACAACGAACTGCTGCGGGCCATCGCCAAAAAGCTGGGCCTGCGGGTGTATTTCGTGGGCACCGACTTCTTCGGGCTGCTCGCCCAGGTGGAGTCGGGGCGCTTCGACGTGGGTTCGGCGTCGATCAACGCCACCGACGCCCGGCGGCGCACCGTCGGCTTCACCAACGGCTACAACTTCGGCTACATGGCGCTGGTGGTCCCCACCGGGTCGCCGATCACCGGATACGACGGCCTGGCCGCCGGCCAGCGCATCGCGGTGGTGCAGGGCACCGTCGAGGACGCCTACGTGGTCGACACCCTCGAGCTGGAGCCGGTGCGTTTCCCGGACCCGATCACGTTGTACGCCAGCCTCAAAAGCCGCCAGGTCGACGCCTGGGTGGCGCCATCGCTGACGGCGCTGAACCTGATGCGCCCGGGCGACCCGGCGAGCGTCGTCGGCGCCACCTTCAGCCCGGCCGGCTTCGAAGCGTACGCGGTGGCCAAAGAGAACCGGGCGCTGATCTCGGCGCTGAACTCCGGCCTGGACGCCGTGATCGCCGACGGCACCTGGCCGCAGCTCTACGCAGACTGGGTGCCGCGACCGTTGCCGCCGGAGTGGCAGCCGGGCTCCAAGTCCGCGGCCACCCCGCACCTGCCGGATTTCGCCGCGATAGCCCAGCGCAATCACAAGGTCGCCGGCGAGCCGTACGCACCCAAATCGACTCTGGCGCAACTGCGCGACTCCTTCTTCGACTGGGAGCTGTACCGGGCGGCCCTGCCGGACCTGATCAAAACCGGCCTGCCTAACACGCTGCTGCTCACTTTGAGTGGCGGGATCATCGGCCTGGTGGCCGGATTGGGCCTTGCCGTGGCCGGGATCTCGCGCACCCGCTGGCTGCGCTGGCCGGCCCGGATCTACACCGACATCTTCCGCGGCCTGCCCGAGGTGCTGATCATCCTGCTGATCGGGCTGGCGGTCGGCCCATTGGTGAGCGGGCTGACGCACAACAATCCCTACCCGTTGGGGATCGCCGCGCTGGGCCTGACCGCTGCGGCCTACATCGGGGAGATCTTGCGCTCGGGTATCCAGAGCGTGGAGGCCGGGCAGCAAGAGGCCGCCCGCGCACTGGGTTTCGGCTACCCCGCCACGATGCGCCTGGTGGTGATACCGCAGGGCATCCGACGGGTGCTGCCGGCGCTGGTCAACCAGTTCATCGCACTGCTGAAAGCCTCCGCCCTGCTGTACTTCCTGGGGCTGGTCGCCGGCCAGCGGGAGCTGTTCCAGGTGGGCCGTGACATCAACGCCCAGACCGGCAGCCTCTCGCCGCTGGTGGCCGCCGGGGTGCTCTACCTGGCGCTGACCATCCCGTTGACGCACCTGGTGAACGTCGTCGACCACCGGCTGCGCCGGGGGCGGCCCGCCGACGCCGAGGATCCCGCCGACCTCGATCCGGTGATCGTCGGCCAGGAGATGACATGACCCCGGACATCCCCGCCGGCTCGCGTGAGCCGGTCTCGCTGGCGGCCCAAGGGATTCGACTGTCCTTCGGCAGGAACGAGGTGCTGCGCGGGGTGGACCTGGACGTGCCGGCGGGCAGCACCGCCGCGGTGATCGGGCCGTCCGGCTCGGGCAAGTCGACCATGCTGCGCACCCTGAACCGGCTGCACGAACCCGACGGCGGCGACGTGCTGCTGGGTGGCCGGTCGGTGCTGGGCGACGATCCCGATGCGCTGCGGCAGCGGATCGGAATGGTGTTCCAGCACTTCAACCTGTTCGGCCATCGCAGCGTGCTGGACAACATCACTCTGGCGCCGCGCAAGCTGCGCGGGCTGTCGCAGGACGCCGCGACCGAGCTCGCGCTGGGCCTGCTGGACCGGGTCGGGCTGAGGAACAAGGCGGCGTCGCGGCCGTCGGCGCTGTCCGGGGGGCAGCAACAGCGCGTGGCGATCGCCCGGGCGCTGGCCATGCAGCCTCAGGTGATGCTGTTCGACGAGGCGACGTCGGCGCTGGACCCCGAGTTGGTCAAAGGGATTCTGGCCCTGATCGCCGAACTGGGCGCCGACGGCATGACGATGGTGGTCGTCACCCACGAGATGGGGTTTGCCCGATCGGCGTCGGACACCGTCGTTTTCATGGATCGCGGCAAAGTCGTGGAGAGCGGCCCACCGGATCAGATCTTCGAGAGCGCCGAGACCGAACGCCTGCAGCGCTTCCTTTCCCAGGTGTTGTGAGCGACTTATCACCCCTCGTCATGACCACCGGTTAGACTGGCGAACTATGACCGGGAGCAAAGCCGAAACGCCACAGGTGCCGGCTATCGCCGAAAGCTTGCACCGCTCGCTGGGCAGGCTGTTCTCGATTCTGCGGCGCGGTGACCTCAGCGGCGGCGCGACCACCAGCGAGCTGACCCTGGCACAGTTGTCGATCCTGATCACGCTGTTGGACCGCGGGCCTATCCGGATGACCGAACTGGCCGCCCACGAGCGGGTGCGCACCCCCACCACCACCGTGGCGATCCGCCGGCTGGAGAAGATCGGTCTGGTCAAGCGCAGCCGGGATCCCTCCGATCTGCGGGCCGTGCTGGTCGATATCACCCCGGAGGGCCTGGCCAGTCACCGCGAGTCGCTGGCCAACCGGCACTCCGCGCTGGCGATGATGCTGAGCAAACTCAGCCAGGAGGACCTGGAGACGCTGGCGCGGGCGCTGGAACCGCTGGAGCGCCTGGCGGCCTGTGACGGGATCCCAGCCGCGGCGGCCGACGGCTGCGCGCTGGACTGTAATTGATGCCGAGTGCTCTGATCACCGGTGCCGGCGGCGGAATCGGTTCGGCGATAGCGACCGCGCTGGCACCCACCCACACCCTGCTGCTGGCCGGCCGTCCCTCAGCGCGACTGGACGCCCTCGCCGAAACCCTGGGCGCCACCACCTGGCCACTGGATCTGACCGACCCCGGCGAAATCGAGTCCGCCGTCGAGCTGGTCGACGAACTCGACGTGCTGGTGCACAACGCCGGCGTGATGGTGCCCGGCCCCGTCGGCGAGTCCTACATCGAAGAGTGGCGCGCCACCTTCGAGGTCAACGTGTTCGGCGCGGTGGCGCTCACGCTGGCTCTACTGCCCGCGCTGCGCCAAGCCCACGGACAGGTCGTTTTCATCAACTCCGGTGCCGGACAACGGGTTTCGTCGGGAATGGCGTCGTACTCGGCCAGCAAGTTCGCGTTGCGGGCGTTCGCGGACTCCCTGCGCAACGACGAGCCGGCACTGCGGGTCACCACCGTCTACCCCGGCCGCGTCGACACCGACATGCAGCACGACCTGGTCGCCTACGAAGGCGGGCAGTACGACCCGGCACGTTTCCTGCGCCCCGAGACCGTCGCCGAGGTGGTGGCCGCCGCGGTGGCCACCCCGGCGCAGGCGCACCTGCACGAGGTCGTGGTCCGGCCGCGCTGAGCTAAGGCGTTTTCTGCCGTTGCACCCGAAAGAGCAGGGTCTCGCCCTCGACACCCTTGAGCGCACGGGCACCGACGGCTGACCAGCTGTAACCCGGTACGTCACCGATGGCGTCGCGAGCAGCACCTTCCGCCATGACCTCGCCCGGCTCGGCGACGCTGGTGACCCGGCTGGCGACGTTCACCGGACTGCCGAACCAATCCCGGGCACGGCTCACCGCCCACCCCGACGCGATACCGGCCCGCAGCTGCGGGAGGGCTTCGTCCTGCGCGGCGTTGTCGAGCAGCTGCAGAGTCGTATCAAGTAATTTCGCGGCATCGGACGACACCAGCATCACCGCATCGCCGACTGTCTTGACCAGTCGTACCGGGGGGTTGACCACTTCGCGCGCCAGTTCGGCAAGGCGCTCAACCAGTCCCACCAACTCCTCCGGCGGCACCGCCTCACCCAGCCGAGTGAACCCGACCATGTCGGCGAAAGCCACCGCAAGCTGTCGTGCCCCGGGCAGGGCCACCCCGGCCGCCCGCTCGCTGGCGTTGACCTCCTCACCTTCCAGAACCCGGCGCAGCTGCACGAACAAGATGTCGCGAATCACCTCCCCTAACAAGGGGATAATGGTCCGCACGATCGCCTCGTGAGCCTGCGCGACCTCCAACTCGGTAAGGCCCGGCCGCATGATCGTCGATATCGTGCTGTACCGGAACGCCGGAACCGCACGGGAGATGCCGTCGGACAGTCTGCGGATCATCAACAGCACCTGACCGGGATCCAGTCCGGCGTCGATGAGTTGCCGCAACCGCACGGCGGCATCGGCGTCGGCCCGCAGCAGCCGGGCTGCGTCGGGGTCGCCCAATCGGGGTAGCCCCAGCGCGCGTTCGATGCCCTGCAAAAGAGCCAGATCGATCCCGTGGGTGACGCTGACCTCACGTTCGGACACGTACTTGCCGTCGTCACCGAGCTCGCGGTGCGCCGGCATCAGCATCGGCGCGACCTCGGCACGGATCTGCTCCAAGCCGAAACCCTGTTCCAAGAGCCAGGCCACCAACTCGGTCCGCTCCTCACGGGCGCTGCCCACCAGCCCGTCGAGCAGACCAAGCTCCGTCAGCGTCTCGCCGAATGATCCGGCATCCGCCCCCATCATGGCTCCCTAAACCGTTGTCACACCCCTAGGTTGACCTGATGCGACCACGGTCAGCCGGTGATGCCGGCCCGAACCTGGTCGGCGACCCGGACCGCCTGATCGGACATGATCCCGGTGGTGCAGGCCAGCACCTCGACGCTCGCGGCGGCCTTGCTGGTGATCACATGCGAGCAGGTCGAGTGGTCGGAGACCCGGTTGGTCCGGACCGCGAACGCGTCGCCGGCCTCGCTCGGTGTCTGCACGTACCACTGCTCGTCGGGCTGGCCGGCCAAGGTGAGGTTGACCTGCTCACCGGAGCAGTTCTGCCAGGCCTGCGCGGTGTCCCCGACGAACGCCGAAGCCGCCTCCTCGGTGGGGAACGCGGCGATCGTCGTCGTCACCCGCACCCGCACCGGACCGGTGACGTCGCTGGTCAGCGTCTGCGTGTCGATCCCCCGGTAGGAACTTCCCTGGTATGCCGTCGTGGTCCCGGGATAGACCGCACCCACACATGCCTTCTCGGTGGACACGTACTTCTGCAGCGACGTCGAACGGTCGGTGACGGTCAGCGACGGATTCCGCAGGCCCGGCCCGGCGAACATATCGTCGAGCGCGGCCGGGGCGGGCTGCAGTGCCGCGAGGTTGTCGGCGTCGACCGGGACGGCGGCGGCCGGAGCCGCCAGCACCAGACCGGCCGCGACTACGGCGGCGGCGAAGACGCCGGCGGTGTGTGAGTCACGCATGAGGAAGCGGGCCTTTCGTCGTGGAGGTTGGGGGTTCGGCTCAGGCGAGGTTGCGGACGATCTGCGAACGCAGGCTGCGCCCCTTGCCGCCCGGGTTGGCGTCGTCGCAGAGCAGGACGTCGACGACGTAGTTGTTCTTGACCTGCAGCACCCGCTCGCAACCGGCGCTGCCCTTCATGGGGTTGGTGTACAGGTTCGCGAACAGCTCCAGGCCGCCGGCGGTGACTCCCCCGGCCTTCAGATCCGAGGTCATGCCGTTGGTGTGCTCGGCGGTGAACGGCGTGCCCTTGCAGCTCTTCCAGGTCGCGGCCTGATCGTTGAGATAGGTCTGGGCGGCCTTGGCGTCCGAGAACTCGGCCACGGCCTGGACCACGCTGGGAGTCGCCTCGCCGTTGGTGGGACGCAGGGACTGCACGACGAGGTCGGTGTAGCCCGAACCGTCGTAGCCGGCCGCCGACCCCGGCGAATACACAACCGTGCAGTTGGCCGGCGTGACGGACGGCGTGTTCATGGGGTGGGTGCCGGATTCGGCGCTGACCACCTGCATCGGGATGTCGACCCGATCGCTGACGTCGCCGGCCGAGACCAGCGCGTCGGCCAGATCGGCCTGCTTCGGGGCCGCCTGCGCGCTTGCGACACCGACCAACGCCGCGGCCGACACTGCCACCACTGCGGCTACCTGAATACGCATCCCAACCCATTCCGTTTTGCCGTGCTCTGCAGATCCCCGGCCGGCGGCCGGGGCTGACCGCATGCTATCCCGACGGTTGCAGTCGGCCGGTCCGATCGAATGCGACCATGTGGTTCGATCGAGGAACACAACGCCCCAACCCTAAGGACGTGTCATGCAACGGGACCCCTCCGACCGGCGCCGATTCGGTCATCTGGCGCGCGCGATCGCAGCCGGCGCCGCCGCCACGCTGGTCGTACTGCCCGGCCCTGCCGCCGCCACCCCCGGCGCTCCCGGGGGCGATGACAGCCCTGTGGCCACCGTCGATCTGGCCGCCCTGCAGCTCACCTCCGCCGAGGCCGGGCCCATCGTCAAGTGGCCGTCGGACCCGCCGCTGGACCTGTCGGTGTACCAGACCCAGACCCACCCGGTCGGCGGCGCGTCGGGCACTTCCGACCCGCAGTGCGCCACCGCGGTCTACGCCGGGCTGGACAGCACCTACAGCGGCAGCGGCTTCACCGGACTGAACTACCAGGAGCTCACCGGCTTCGGACCGAAGAACAGCTACTCGGTGATCTCGGTGGTGTCGAGCTACGACAGCGAGCACGCCGCGGCCAACATGGTCGCCAACACCATCCAGAAGTGGACCGACTGCACCCACAAGAAGGTGACCGGGGACGTCACCGGGGCGAGCCAGACTCGAACAGTCAACAACGTGGTCTCCACTACCGAGGACATCTACCTGGTCAACAACGTCGCCGACAACGGCGCGTGCTCACATGCCATGAGCTCCCAGGACAACATCGTCGTCGAGGTGTCGGCGTGCCGCACCAACATCGGCCTGGTCAAGCAGGGGCTCCAGCTGGCCAACAAGATGCTGATCAAGCTGCCATGACCAATCGTGTGATCGCAGCCTGCTGCGCGGGCCTGGCCACCCTGACGCTGGCCGCCTGCACCTCCGACGACCCGTCCCGCGACGACGCCGCCGTGGCGATGCCCACGGCTGTCGAAGCGCCCAGCGAGGTGCAGGGTCCGGCAGCGCCCGGCGACACCACCCCGCCCACCACGTCGACGACCGCTTCGCATCAGGCGGCGCCGCCGCAGCTGGTGACGCCGGGCAAGCTGGGCGCACTGCTGGTGCCCATCGAGGAGCTCAACGACCTGGTCGGAGCGAAGCTCGGCTTCGAGCAGCAGTTCAACCGCCCGGCCAAACCGGCCGGTGGCCTGGGTGAGAAGTCCGGGTGCGCGGTGCTGTTCGGCTCGAACTCCGACAGCTACGCCAACGAGTACACCGCGTTCCGGCGGGTCAGTGTGCGTGACGGCGAGGACAGCTCACAGCATTTCGTCGCCCAGGAGGTAGCCGCGTTCGCCGACCCCGCCACCGCGACCGCGAACTTCGGCAAGACCTTCGACAAGACCGCCCTGGCCGGCTGCAACGACGCCGTCGTCCACCGTCAGGGTGAGGACGACCGCATCACGTGGCGGTTCAACGTGACCGCGGTCAACACCGACTCCGCACGGTGGACCCTGACCCAGTTGTCGGACGGCAAGCCCAACGATTGGACCTGTGCCCACGAGGCTCGGACCAAGAGCAACGTCGAATCGGCCGTCACGGTATGCCAGTTCGGGAACGGCACGCCCGCCGCGACAGCGATCGGCGACCGGATCGCGAAATGGATTCCGCAACCATGACACGAGGGGCAGCAATGACACGTCGAGGTGGTCCGTTTGCGGCGAGCATCGGGTGCCTGATCGCACTGGTCTCCAGTGGTATTCCCACCGCTGTGGCCGACTCCGCGGGTGACCTGGTGCCGGCGGGCAAGGTCGAGTCGTTGATCCTGTCCGGAGCCGAGCTGGGCGACATCGTCGGGGTGACGTTCGAATGGAACACCACCAAACGCAAGCCCTTCAAATCCGATGACTTGGGCAAGGATTCGGCGTGCACCCTGCTGATGGGCCCGGATGTGGAGACCTTCGGCCGGGACTACACCGGCTACCGGTTCCGGGTCGACCGGGACACCGCCGAGAAGCCGGACTTCATCGTGCAGCAACGCGTGGCGACCTACTCCGACGCCGACACCGCGGCGCAGACCTTCGAGAAGGCGTTCAACAGAGGCGTCATGGCCAAGTGCAACGGCACGATCGTCGTCGACAAGGACGACAACGACTCGCAGATGCGGTTCCGGATGCAGAACATCAGCCTGACCTCCGCGACGTGGGTGGCCGACCAGTTGGTCAACGACGAGCCGCTGGGCTACGGCTGCGCGAACATCGCCGGTGTGGAGTCGAACGTGATCTTCGGCGTCAAGGTCTGCCAGTACGGAAACGGCGGACCCGCCGCGGCCACCATGGCCGAGCGGATCATCAGTCAGACTTCCGGCGTGCGAATCTGATCCGCACTCTGCACTCATGGAATCGAACCCGACCGGATCGTTCACCGGATGGCTGCGCGGTGAGTTCGGCCGGCTGAAACTGAAGCAGCTGCGGGCGGTCGCGGCCGGGCTGATCCTGGCTGTGGCAGGGCTCTTCGGTGGCCTGGACACCGTCAATGCCGGTCCGACGGTGTTCGCCGCCGACGAACCGCACAGCGACGGCGAGTTCACCCTGACGGTGATGCGCGCCAGTGTGGTCGACGAGTTGCGGGCCGGGCGCCGGGTCGTGGCGCGCGCCCAGCCGGGCCGCAAGTTCCTGGGGGTGGTGGCAGACGTCCGCAACGACGGCACGATCCCGGGCCGGCTGCTCGGTGAGATGACACTGCGCGACCCCGATCAGAACACCTCGGTCGGTGTGTTCCGGATTCACGACGGCTCCCCCGCCACCACGCTGGGCCCGGGACTGAGCGAGCAACTGGTGTTCGTGTGGCGGGTGCCCGAGGGCGAGATTCATCCGGATTCCGAAGTGACGCTGCGGGTCACCGGCAAGAGATTCACCGAACTGCTGGTCACCTACGGCCGCAATTGGATCGACAACCCCGGCGACTACGCCGAGATCACCCTGCCGGTGACGTTCCGATGAGTGCCCCATTGACGCGCTCGGGCCGCGGTAGGTCCGCGATGATCGCGGCGCCGATCCTGGTGGCCGCCGCCCTACTGTGGCACCACCTTCCGGACAGCCTGGACGTCTACGGGCCGTTCGACGTCCACGGTGGCTTCGGCACCGAGGCCGCCGGCCGGGCCCTGGCGGTCACCGTCGACGACGTACAGCTCACCTCGCAGGTCTTCGGCGCCACTCGCCTGTCGTCGGGGCCGGCGGTCGCCGCGGCGGGCCGCTGGGTGGTGGTCAGCGCGACGGTCTCGGCGACACGGCAGTCGGTGTTGCCCAGCGTCGCACTGCGGGTCGGCCCCAACACCTACCGGCCGTCGGACCGGTTCGTCGCCTACACCCTGAGTCAGCGGGTCGATCCGGGGATCAGCCAGCACGGCACCTGGGTGTTCGACGTGCCGCCGGCGCTGTTCGATCCGCCCGGCGCCGACCCGCTGGCGCTGGTGGTCTGGCCGGGCCTGGACGAACGGCTCGATGATCGACTGGTGATCAACCTGCGCGGCCATCTCGAATCCCGTACCGCCACTGTGGCATTGACCGCCCCGGAGCTGACCGGATGAGCGTCCGCACGCTCGCGCTCTGGCAGCGCAATGTGATCGGCCTCGCCGTCGCGGCGCTGGCGGCAGGTGTCCTGATCCTGACCGACATCTATCCGGACTGGTCGGCCTATCACGCCGGGACCACCCCGCGGCTGGTCGCCGCCAAGGGCCAGAGCGTGACCGCCGACGGCCAGACCTGGCGGCTCGGCGGGATCCGTCACCTCAACGCGGTGCCCGGCGTGGTAGCCGGCTCGCTGCCGCCGCAGACGGCGATGACGGTCGTCACGGTCGAACGAACCGGCCCACCCTCAGCGGCCGAGTGCACCGCCGTCATCACCGACGGGCGGCGGCGCTGGTCGTCCGCGCTGGCCCAGGGCCGGGCGCCACTGGTCGCCGGTGCCGTCGAACGCTGTAGCCGGCCCGGGCCGCTGCAGCTGAGCTTCCTGCTGCCCTCCGACGCCGTACCCACCGCCGTAGACCTGGTCGACACCAACGGTGCGATCATGCTGCGAATCCTGCTGTGACACTGTGGTTTCGCCGATAGTGGCGGTCAGATTCGCCCGGCGCACGCAGTAGCCGAACATCGCCGCGACCAGGGCGATCCGCAACGGCTGAACGATCAGCTGCGAGATCAGGCTCAGGGTCCCGCCGAACGCCGACCAGAACTCATGGCCGTGCGGCCCCAGCAGGGCCGCCATGCCCCGGTACAGATAGCCGTCGGTCAACTGGCTGCGGTAGTAGCTGCCCCGCATATCCAGCCACGCCAACACCACGTATGCCAGCACGTAGGCCGACAGCCCGATCGGGCCGCCGTGCACGATCAGCTTGGCCGCATCGACGATCGGCCCGAACCGCCCGGTCTTGGACCGCACATACTCCGATGCCCTGGCGCGCACCGGTTCCGGCGCATCCTGCCAATGGTGGGTCAGCCCGTCCGCCGTGGTGCGGCGCAGCAGGCCCGGCCAATCCGTCTTCGTCGACACCCCGTAGACGATCCCCGCCGCGGCCAGCCAGATCAGCGGAACCGCCGCCCCGCCGAAAGCCGTCCGCAGCAGCCACATCAATGCGTGCCACAGCGCTTGCAACGGCTGAAAATGCGAGAACGCCTCAGCGCGAACGTCTTCGAACCACACCGCCAATCGGCGGTGGCTGAACCACTCCCCCGGCTTGATCAGGAACGTGATCCCGGCCGCCAGCGAGAAGGTCAGCACCAGGAACACCCACAGTGCGTCGATGTAGACCCGCACCGCGGTGAGCACGGCCGGCAGTCGACTGCTGAAGTGCGCCAGCAGGAATCGGGCCGCCAGAGCCGCACCCACCACGATCCAGGTGACTCGCGAGATCGGCAGCAGCTCGGTGTTGATCCCGCTCATGGCGTCGGTCACCCGATAGTTCAGCGCCGCGCGCTGATAGGCCAGCCAGTCCTCCTTGAACATCTGCCAGCCGAGGTAGATCGCGAAGAACGGCACGATCACGCTGGTGAACATGTCCACGCTGGCCAGCGGCCGTCGCGGCAGCGACGCCAGCGCCGGAATTCCTCGCCGCAGCACCAGGAACATCGCCACGTACGAACCCAGTTGCGCCAGACCGGCTCCGGGCATGATCAGTGCCGCCCACAACGGATTGCTGTGCCCGGCCCAGGCGGCCGCGGCGATCACCACCCGGCGGGCCACCAGCCCGGTGAGGTAGCACGCCGCCAGCTGCGGCCAGTACTGCCACCACAACCGCAGTGGTGCCAGCAGGTCCGGCGCCGGGGTCAGTTTCATATCACCAGGTTGACCAGGCGACCGGGCACCACGATGACCTTCTTCACCGGTGCTCCGGACAGGAAGGCCTGCACCTTCTCGTCGGCCAGCGCCGCGGCCTTGATGACGTCGTCGTCCGCGTCGGTGGCCACCGTCACCAGGCCGCGCTTCTTGCCGTTGACCTGCACCGGGTAGTCGACGGTGTCGGTGACCAGATACGCGGGGTCGGCGACCGGGAACGGGCCGTGCGCCAGTGAGGTGTCGTGACCCAGCCGGCGCCACAGCTCTTCGGCCAGGTGCGGTGCCAGCGGCGCCAGCATCAACGCCAACGGTTCGGCCGCCGACCGCGGAACCCCGTCGCGCAGTTCCTTGGTCAGGTGGTTGGTGTACTCGATCAGCTTGGCGGCGGCGGTGTTGTTCCGCAGTGCCGCATAGTCTTCCGATACCCCGACGATGGTGCGGTGCAGCAGGCGCAGGGTCTCGGTGTCCGGCTCGGTGTCGAGCACCCGGGTCGCGCCGGTCTCTTCGTCGACCACCAGCCGCCATACCCGCTGCAGGAACCGGTGCGCACCGACCACGTCCTTGGTGGCCCACGGCCGCGACATCTCCAGTGGGCCCATGGACATCTCGTAGACCCGCAGGGTGTCGGCGCCGTAGCTTTCGCAGATCTCGTCGGGTGACACCGAATTCTTCAGGCTCTTACCCATTTTCCCGTATTCGGCGAACACCTCGATCTCGCCGTCGAGTCCGGGCAGGTAGAACTTCCCGTCGCGTTCGACCACGTCGGCGGCCGGTACATACGATCCGCGGGCGTCGGTGTAGGCCGACGCCTGGATGTAGCCCTGGTTGACCAGGCGGCGGTACGGCTCGCGCGAGCTGACATGGCCCAGGTCGTGTAATACCTTGTGCCAGAAGCGGCAATACAGCAGGTGCAGCACCGCGTGCTCCACGCCGCCGACGTAGAGGTCCACACCACCCGGGTCATCCGCACCGTGCTCGGCCGGGCGGGGGCCCATCCAGTAGGCCTCGTTCTCCGGGGCGCAGAACTGCTCTTTGTTCAGCGGGTCGGTGTAACGCAGCTCGTACCAGGAACTTCCGGCCCACTGCGGCATCGTGTTGGTGTCGCGGGTGTAGGACTGCAGCCCGTCGCCGAGATCCAACTCGACATGCACCCAGTCGGTGGCCTTGGCCAGTGGCGGCGAGGGTTCGCTGCCAGCGTCGTCGGGGTCGAACAGCACCGGTGAGTAGTCGCCGACGTCGGGCAGCTCCACCGGCAGTGCGGTCGCATCCAAGGCGTGCGCGCGGCCGGCACTGTCGTAGACGATGGGGAAGGGCTCGCCCCAGTAGCGCTGGCGGGCGAAAAGCCAGTCCCGCAACTTGTATTCGACGCGCGCCCAGCCGCGGCCCTGGGCCTGGAGGCGCTGCGTCATCGCCTTCTTCGCGTCGGCGACCGACATTGAATCCAGCGGGCCGGAGTTGACCAGGGTGCCGTCGCCGGCGTAAGCGGCCTGTGAGATGTCGCCGCCGGCAATGACTTCCACCACCGGCAGGCCGAACTCGGTGGCGAACTCCCAGTCCCGCTGGTCATGGCCCGGCACGGCCATGATGGCGCCGGTGCCGTAGCCGGCCAGCACGTAGTCGGCGATGAAGATCGGGACCTGCTGGCCGTTGGCCGGGTTGGTGGCGTAACCACCAAGGAACACACCGGTTTTGGTCTTGTTCTCCTGGCGCTCCAGGTCCGACTTCGCCGCGATCGTCTTGCGGTAGGCCGCCACCGCCTCCGCCGGGGTGGCCGCACCGAACGTCCAGCGCGGGTCGGTTCCGTCCGGCCAGGCCGGCGCGGTCAGCCGGTCCACCAGATCGTGTTCGGGAGCCAGCACCAGATAGCTGGCGCCGAACAGGGTGTCCGGGCGGGTGGTGAACACCTCGATGTCCACCGTGCTGTCGGTGGCGCCGTCCATGGTCTGCGCGCCGAACAGCGCCGCCGCACCGGTGGAACGCCCGATCCAGTTGCGCTGCATGGTCTTGACCTTCTCCGGCCAGTCCAGCACCTCAAGATCGTCGAGCAGCCGGTCGGAGTAGGCGGTGATGCGCATCATCCACTGCCGCAGGCGCTTCCGGAACACCGGGAAGTTGCCGCGTTCGCTGCGCCCGTCGGAGGTCACCTCTTCATTGGCCAGCACCGTGCCCAGGCCCGGGCACCAATTGACCATGGAGTCCGAGCGGTACACCAGTCGGTGGGCGTCGACGACATCGGCCTTCTCGGCGGGCGACAACTTCGACCAGTCCCGACCGTCGTCGAGTGTGCGCGCGCCCGAATCGAATTCGGAGATCAGCTCGGAGATCGGGCGGGCCTTGTTGGCGCTTGCGTCGAACCAGGCGTTGTAGATCTGCAGGAAGATCCACTGCGTCCAGGTGTAGAAGTCCACGTCGGTGCTGGAGAAGCTGCGGCGGTTGTCGTGGCCGAGCCCGAGACGCCGCAGCTGGCGACGGAAGTTCTCGATGTTGGCCTCGGTGCGGATCCGCGGGTGGGTGCCGGTCTGCACCGCGTACTGCTCGGCGGGCAGCCCGAACGCGTCGAACCCCAGTGCGTGCAGCACGTTGTGCCCGGTCATCCGGAAGTAGCGGGCGTAGACGTCGGTGGCGATGTAGCCCAGCGGGTGTCCGACGTGCAGGCCGTCGCCGGACGGATACGGGAACATGTCCTGGACGAACATCTTGTCGGCGGGAATCGCCGATCCGTCCGCCGGTGCCAGCGAGCCGACCGGGTTGGCGACGTGGAAGGTGCCGGCGCTCTCCCAGTGGTCCTGCCAGCTGCCTTCGATCTGCCCGGCCAGGGCCGCCGTGTAGCGGTGCGCAGGTGCCTGGTCGCTGGGGTCGGCGGGTACGGCGGTGGTCGGAGCTTCGTTCACCTCAACAGGGTAAAGGGCGCTCTCGGCACAGCTTGGTCTCGGTTGCGTTGCAGGCCGATGTGGGCTTCGTTCCAGGTCGGTTGCGGCGCTGGCGGGCGTGTCACCTGCTGGTTACCGTCGATTCAAGGCCGGGGCAGCGTCGCCCGGCCCGCCCGTGGAAGGACCCCTGCAAGATGACTAACACCACCCGCCGCTTGCGGCTTCTGGTCGGCTGCACCGCCGTCGCGGCAGCGGGGATCTGCGGCCCGAGCGCCGCCGCCGACCCCCAGCCGGTGCCATCGAACCCGTACGGCCCGATCACCGCACCCGCAGCACCGGCCGCTATGCCGGTGACGTCCGCCGTGACGGCCGGTGCCCCCGTGCAGGCACCCATGCAGGCACCCGCGCCCGCGCAGGCTGCGCCGAACGCGGTCCTGCCGGCGGCCACCGGCACCCTGCGCGACTACTTCGCCGCCCACAAGGTCCAGCTGGAGCCGCAGCAGGCCACCGGCTTCTCCGCGTTCAACATCACCCTGCCGATGCCGACGGGCTGGACACATGTTCCCGACCCCAACGTTCCGGATGCGTTCGCCGTCCTCGCCGACCGGCACAGCGGATCGCTGTACGCCCCCAACGCCCAACTCGTGGTCTACCGCCTGGTGGGACAGTTCGACCCGAAGGAGGCGATCAGCCACGGCTACGTGGACAGTCAGCAGCAGATGGCCTGGCAGACCACCAACGCCTCCCTGGACGACTTCTGCGGATTCCCGTCGTCGGTGATCGAGGGCACCTACCGCGACGCCGACATGACGCTGAACACCTCCCGTCGTCACGTGATCGTGCCGGCGGCCGGCTCGACCTATCTGGTCTCGCTGACCGTGACCACCGGGGCCGGGCGCGCGATCGGTGCCGCGCCGGCCACCGACGGGATCATCAACGGGTTCCGGGTGAGCTTGCCCGGAGCCCAGCCGCTGCCCTGATCGGCCGCCTCGTATCCTTGAGCCCATGCAGATCATGGGTGTGTTGTGCCTGGTTGCGGCCGCGGTGTCGCTGATGTTCGGAGTGCGGACGCTGATGCGGCCGCTGACCGGCGACCCCGAACAACTGGTGCTGCGGGCGGTCGCCCCGGCCCAGATCGCGGTCGGCGTGATCCTGGCGGTGGGTGGCGCGCTGGTGCTGGCCGGCCCGCCCGCGGTGGCGTTGCTGGCGCTGATCATCTCGATCACCGCCGCAATGGCCATCCTGGCGGCCGGGGCCTGGCAGGGCGCCCGCTTCGCCGCCCGGCAGTCCGAGCTGGTCTCGGCCGGCGGCTGCGGTGCCGGGTGCGGGTGCGCCGCCAGTGCGCCCGTCGAGGAGGCGGGCTGTGGTTCGGGCTGCGGGTGCGCGGGCGAGCCGGAGCCGGAGCCTGCGTCGGGGTGCGGCAGCGGTTGCGGCTGCAGCTGATTCAGTTGCGGCTGATGTCGATCGGGTGGGTGGCCAGCAGCGCCGTCGGCCAGGGCTGACGCCGCAGCGCCCGGCCCCACAGGTCCACCCGCGGCGGCGCCATCACATCCGACGGCAGCGCCGACAACACGACCCAGTCGTCCCGCTCGATCTCGCCCTCAAGCTGGCCGATGGTCCAGCCGGCGTAACCGGCGAAGATCCGTACCCCCTCGACGTACGGGGCGATGGTGTCGGGTTCCGCGTCGAGGTCGACCATCACCAACCGGCCGTCGATGTGGCGCAGCCCCGGAATGCCGGTGGGCTCGACGCCGACCTTGAGCAGGCCGACGCACAGGGCCGCGTCGCGTTTCACCGGCCCGCCCACGAACATGGTCTTGGGTTTGGCGGCCAGCTCGGACCACTGCGGCAGAACGTTGTACACCGCGGTTTCGCTGGGCCGGTTGAGCACCACGCCCAGGGTGCCGCCGTCGTTGTGCTCGACAACGTAGATCACCGTGCGCCGAAAGGTGGGCTCGAGCAGGTCTGTGTTGGCCAGCAGCAGCGTGCCGGCCCTTACCCGATGCGCGGCGGGCGCGACGTAGTCCTCGGGGTCTTCGGGTTGCGCCACCCTCCCATAATGGCACCCCCACCCGACGATCGTGGGAGAGCTGTGCCAAACGCCAAGAGGCGTCGAAGATTTGTACTCTGGTCTGGGGCCGGTGCCACCGCGACAACCGCCCTCGTCGGGAAGTAGGTCTTGTGGTGGACACCCGTGCACCCGCACACCTGTGGCGCGCAGCGCGCAGCCTGCCGGACTTTTGGCGCCTGCTGGAGCTGCGTGCCGCAAGCCAATTCGGCGACGGGCTCTTTCAGGCCGGCCTGGCCGGTGCGCTGCTGTTCAACCCGGACCGGGCCGCCTCGCCGTGGGCGATCGCCGGCGCGTTCTCCGTGCTGTTCCTGCCGTATTCGGTACTGGGGCCGTTCGCCGGGGCACTGCTGGACCGCTGGGATCGTCGCTCGGTGCTGGTGGCGGCCAACCTCGCGCGGCTGGTCTTGGTGATCGCCGTCGCGGCGCTGCTGGTGACCGGAGCCGGCGACCTGCCGGTGTTGTGCATTGCGCTGATCGCCAACGGATTCACCCGGTTCACCGCGTCGGGGCTGTCCGCGGCGCTGCCCCATGTGGTGCCGCGCGACGACGTCGTCACGATGAACGCGCTGGCGATAGCGACCGGCGCGGTGGCCGCGTTCGTCGGCGCCAACTTCATGCTGATCCCGCGCTGGCTGGTGGGCGCCGACGACCGTGGGGCGGCGTCGATCATCGCCGCGGTGGCGATCCCGGTCACGATCGCGCTGGTGCTCTCCCTGCTCTTCGGGGCGCACGTGCTCGGGCCCGACGACACCAAGCGCGCCATTCACGGTTCGGTGCTCTACGCGGTGACGACGGGCTGGCTGCACGGCATCCGCACGGTGCGGGCCCGGCCGACGGTGGCCGCCACCCTGGCCGGGCTGGCCGCGCACCGAATGGCGTTCGGTATCAACACCTTGCTGGTGCTGGTGTTGGTCCGCCACGTCGGCGAGCACACGGTTTCCGGCCTGGGAACGACCGCATTGTTCGTCGCCTCCGCGGGTGCCGGGTCGTTTCTGGCCACCGTGCTTACCCCGCCGGCGGTGCATCGCTGGGGCAGTTATGCGACCACCAACGGGGCACTGGTCGCGGCCGCGGCGATCCAGCTGGCCGGCATCGGGCTGTACCTGCCGGTGCTGGTGCTGTGCGGATTCCTGCTCGGGGTGGCCGGGCAGGTGGTGAAACTGTGCGCCGACACCGCAATGCAGATCGACGTCGACGACGCGCTACGCGGGCACGTCTTCACCGTGCAGGACTCCCTGTTCTGGGTGTCGTTCATCATCGCCGTGGCCGCGGCCGCGGCGGTGATCCCGCCCGATGGCCAGGCGCCGGCGCTGATCGTGGCCGGCTCGCTGCTCTACCTGGCCGGACTGGCCGGGCACGCCATGATCGGGCGCCGCCGCGAAGCGGTCGGGGCCTAGGGTAGGCGGATGGCCGAAACCGAATCGATCGTCGCCGATCTCAGCGCCGAAAGCGACGCCCTCGATGCGTTGGTGGCGCCGCTGGCCGACAGCCAGTGGGGCACGCTGACGCCGGCGGCGGGCTGGACCATCGCCCACCAGATCGGGCACCTGCTGTGGACCGACCGGGTGTCGCTGACCGCCATCACCGACGAGGCGGGGTTTGCGGACGCACTCGCCGAAGCGATGAAGGACCCGGCCGGATTCGTCGACGCCGCAGCCGATGAACTCGCGCAGGTGCCGCCGGCCGAGCTGCTGGCGGACTGGCGCTCGACCCGGGCCCGGCTGCACGCCGAGCTGCGCGGTGTCGCCGACGGACGCAAGCTGCCGTGGTTCGGCCCGCCGATGAGCGCGGCGTCGATGGCCACCGCCCGGTTGATGGAGACCTGGGCGCACGGCCTGGATGTCGCCGACGCCCTCGCGGTGCGCCGGCCTGCCACCGATCGGCTGCGCTCGATCGCGCACCTGGGGGTGCGGACCCGCGACTACGCCTTCTCGGTCAACAACCTGACGCCGCCGACCGAACCGTTTCACGTGGAACTACACGCGCCGGGCGGCGGAGTGTGGGCGTGGGGCCCGGTGAACGCCGAGCAGCGGGTGGTCGGGTCGGCCGAAGACTTCTGCTTCCTGGTCACGCAGCGCCGCGCGCTGGGCGAGTTGGATCTGGTCGCCCACGGCGCCGATGCGCAGCGCTGGCTGGAGATCGCCCAAGCCTTCGCGGGGCCACCCGGCCGGGGGCGATGAGCGCGCCAGCGCGAAGAGAGACCCGGCCGCATAGGGACGGCGCCGGTCGATGAGCGCCTAGCCCTCTCACACCGTCGTCGCCCCGTCGGCGACACCGTCACCGTCGGAATCTGTGAGATGCACGTCCCACCGGCCGTCACCGTCGGTGTCGACGTACGCCGAGCCGTAGCCTCCCGCGCCGTCACTGATCAACACCCGATCGGCCCGTCCGTCACCGTCGAAGTCCACCAGCAGATCCTCCGCCCGCCCGTCGCCGCCGAAGTCGATCAGCGGGCCGCCGGTGTGCTCGGCACCGTCGAGGTCCAGCCACCGCAGCTCCCCCGTCCGGCCCGGCGCCCCCGCCGCGGCACCGTGGCCCCAGGTCCCGGTGCCATCGTCGGTGAAGTACCGGTCCCCGGACCCGAAGTCGAGCACCAGATGGTCGGCGATGCCGTCCCCGTCGAGGTCCACCAACGCGTCGTCGCGCAGACCGTCACCGTCGAAGTCGAGGCCGATCGCGTCGGGGACCCCGTCCCCGTCGAGGTCGAGGTCCGGAACCCGAGTCCACATCGTCGCGCCGCCATCACCGTCGCCCAGGCAGTAGTCCATACCCGGTTCAGACGCGCTCGTGCGGCTAGCGGTTCCCCTGGTTATGCCACCAGGCCAGCAGCTCCGCGGTCGCCTCCTCGCGGGTCAGCGGACCGCGCTCCAGCCGCAGCTCCTTGAGGTAGCCCCACGCCCGGCCCACCTGCGGGCCCGCCGGGATGCCCAGCAGCGCCATGATCTCGTTGCCGTCCAGGTCCGGCCGCACCCGCTGCAGATCCTCCTGCGCGGCCAGCACCGCGATCCGCTCCTCGAGCTGGTCGTAGCTGGCCTGCAGCCGCGCCGCCCGCCGCTTGTTGCGGGTGGTGCAGTCGGCGCGGACCAGCTTGTGCAGCCGGGGAAGCAGCGGCCCGGCGTCGGTGACATAGCGGCGCACCGCCGAGTCCGTCCACTTGCCGTCGCCGTAGCCGTGGAACCTCAGGTGCAGGTAGACCAGCTGCGAGACGTCGTCGACCATCTGTTTGGAATAACGCAGCGCCCGCATCCGCTTGCGGGTCATCTTGGCGCCCACCACCTCGTGGTGATGAAAGCTCACCCCGCCGTCGGCTTCGTGGCGGCGGGTGGCCGGCTTCCCGATGTCGTGCAACAGCGCCGCCCACCGCAGTACCAGGTCGGGGCCGTCGGATTCGAGATCGATCGCCTGCCGCAGCACCGTCAGCGAGTGCTGGTAGACGTCCTTGTGCTGGTGATGCTCGTCGATCGCCATTCGCATGCCGCCGACCTCGGGCAGCACCACCTCACCCATTCCGGTGGACACCATCAGGTCGATACCGGCGACCGGGTCGGCACCCAGCAGCGTCTTGTCCAGTTCGGCGGCCACCCGCTCGGCGGTGATCCGGCCCAGTTCGCCCGCCATGTCCTCGATCGCCGCGCGTACCCGCGGCGCGACGGTGAAGCCGAGCTGCGCGACGAATCGGGCGGCCCGCAGCATCCGCAGCGGATCGTCGCCGAAGGAGTCCTGGGGTGCGGTCGGGGTGTCGAGCACGCCGGCCCGCAGCGCCGCGAGGCCACCCATCGGGTCGAGGAACTCCCCCGGCCCGTCCGGGGTGATCCGGACGGCCATGGCGTTGGCGGTGAAGTCGCGGCGCACCAGGTCGGCCTCCAGCGAATCTCCGAACTGCACCAACGGATTACGTGAGACCCGGTCGTATTGATCGGCGCGGAAAGTGGTGATCTCCACCCGCTGGCCGGCGACCTCGGCGCCGATGGTGCCGAAATCGATGCCGGTGTCCCACAATGCGGTGGCCCGGCCCCGAAGAATGCGTTGCACGGCGTCGGGGTGGGCGTCGGTGGTGAAGTCCAGGTCCGGGCTCGGCCGCCCCAGCAGTGCGTCGCGAACCGACCCACCGACCAGGTACAGCTGATGGCCCGCGCCGTCGAACATCGCGCCGAGGTCCCGCAGCACCTCGGCGTGCCGGTTCAGCGCGACCGCCGCCGCGGTCAGCAGCTCGGCATCGGAGTGGGCTTCTGGCACGGTCGATGAGCCTAATAGCGGTCGCAGGCGCAGCGACGGCCAGACCGGCGAGGGACGCAGGTCGGCCTGCGCGTGCCAGCTACTATCGCATGGGTGTCGTCCGACGGTGAAGAAGCCAATCCGGGGCGTCGCCGCAGGCGGCGCCGCGGTCGGCGCGCTTCGGGCCCGAAAGCCGCCCACACCGAGGCGGCCCCCTCGACCGACACTCCTGCAACCCCCCGATCGACCCAGCGCCGGCACCGCACGACGCGGCACGGCCCGGACCGATTGCGCACCGTGCATGAGACCTCCGCCGGCGGCCTGGTGGTCGACGGAATCGACGGCCCGCGTGAGGAGCAGGTCGCCGCGCTGATCGGGCGCATCGACCGGCGGGGCAGAATGCTCTGGTCGCTGCCCAAGGGCCACATCGAAGTCGGTGAGACCGCCGAGCAGACCGCGATCCGCGAGGTCGCCGAGGAGACCGGTGTCCAGGGCGACGTGCTGGCCGCCCTGGGCAGCATCGACTACTGGTTCGTCACCGACGGCCGCCGGGTGCACAAGACCGTGCACCACTACCTGATGCGGTTCTCCAGCGGAGAACTGTGCGACGACGACGTGGAGGTCACCGAGGTGGCGTGGGTGCCGATCCGGGAACTGCCGTCCCGGCTGGCCTACGCCGACGAACGGAAGCTGGCGGTGGTCGCCGACGAACTGATCGACCGGTTGCAGGCCGACGGCCCGGCGGCACTACCGCCGCTGCCGGTGAGCGCCCCGTGGCGGCGGCCGCAGACCCACTCCCGCACCCGCCGCTCCCGAGACGGCGAGCACAGCCCGGACCGGAAGAACGGTCCCGGGCTGGAGCCGTGATCCGTACCCGACGACGCGGTGGGGGTGTTGCGTCCGGCTCCCCCACGGCCCTCACGGCGGTGATCGCCGCCCTGCTGGTGGTGCTCGGCGCCGCTTCCGCCCCACTCGCCGGTGCCGGCGAACCCGACGCAGTACCGTTCGTCCAGATCCGGGTGGACCGTGTCACCCCGGAAGTGGTCACCACCTCCAGCGCCCCGGTCGTCACCGTCGCCGGCACGGTCCGCAACGTCGGCGACCGGCCGGTGCGCGACGTCATGGTGCGGCTGGAACAGGCCGGAGCCGTCGCGTCGTCAGCCGGACTGCGCACCAACCTGACCGGTACCAACGACCAGTACCGGCCGGTGGGCGCGTTCACCACCGTCTCCGCCGAGCTGCAGCGCGGCCAGGAGACCCGTTTCAGCCTGTCGGCCCCGCTGCGGTCAGCGAGCCAGCCGGCCCTGAGCATCGACCGGCCGGGCATCTATCCGCTGCTGGTCAACGTCAACGGCACCCCCGACTACGGCGAGCCGGCCCGCCTGGACGACGCCCGCTTCCTGCTGCCGGTCACCGGCCTGCCGCGGACCGGCGCCGAGTCCGATCCACCGGCCGGCGCCGTGCCCCCGGACACCTCCCATCCGGTCGGGATCACCATGTTGTGGCCGCTGGCAGATCGTCCCCGGCTGATGCCCGGCGCGGCCGGCGGCACGGTGCCGGTCCGGCTGATCGACGACGACCTGGCGGCCTCCCTGGCGCCGGGCGGGCGACTGGACGCGCTGCTGTCCGCCGCCGAGTTCGCCGGCAGCGCCGCGGTGGAGGGCGGCGGGGCCGTCAACCGGGCGCTGTGCCTGGCGGTCGACCCCGACCTGTTGGTCACGGTCAACGCGATGACCGGCGGTTATGTGGTCGCCGACTCCCCGGACAGCCTGACCTCGCACCCGGGCACCGGTCAGGCGGCCGCCACCGCCTGGTTGGAGCGGCTGCGCAGGGTGGCACGCGACAGCTGTGTGGCCGCCACCCCTTACGCGCAGGCCGACCTGGACACCCTGGCCCGGGTGGGCGACCCGGGACTGGACGCGATCGCGGTGAGCCGGCCGGCCGAGGTCGTCGACCGGATCCTGCGGGTCAGCTCCACCCGGGGCGCGGTGCTGCTGAGCGACGGGCGGCTGACCGCCGGTGCCGCGGAGATGATCGGCGCCCAGGGTGACGCGGTGGTGATCACCGGCGGCGACTGCGCGGCGCACGATTCGGGCAGCGGCGTCGCCGCGACCGCCGACCTCACGCCCCGGCGACTCTCGCCCCAGCTGGTGGCCGCTCCCTACGACCCTGCGGTCGGTGCGGCCCTGGCCGGACTGGGCACCGATCCGGTGGCGCCCACCTACCTCGACGGCTCCCTGGCCATCCGGCTGCAGCACGACTCGGCCCTGGCCCGTCGTCAAGACGCCCTCGGTTCGATGCTGTGGCGGGCGCTGGAGTCCCCCGATACCCCCGGCGCCCCGCGCGACGAGATCCTGATGCCGCCCGCCTACTGGAAGCCCCGGGCCGACGACGCCCGGGCCGTGCTGACCACCCTGGCCACCGCGCTGCGGTCGGGTCTGGCCGTGCCGAAGCCGCTGGCCGCGGTGATCGAGGAGGCCGCCGCCGTCACCGCCACGCCGGAGCACCCGTTGCCCGCCGGACAGCCGGTGGGCGGTTTCGGGCCGGAGATCGTCAGTGCTGTCGCCGGGGACGTCGACCGGCTGTGGCGGCTGACCGCCGCGCTGACCACCGACACCCGCACCGGTATGACCGGTGAGGCCTACACCGCGCCGCTGGCCGAGGACATGCTGCGGGCGCTGAGCCAGTCCGAACCGACCGACGTGCGCAACCAGGTGGCCACAGAGCGCCTGGGGATCGTCGGCCACGCCGTCGGCGACCTGATCGGCGCGGTCACCATCGTCAACCCTGCGGGCACCTACACCCTGGCCACCGAACACAGCCCGCTGCCGCTTGCGCTGCGCAACGACCTGGCGGTGCCGGTCCGGGTGCGGCTGCGCGTCGATGCGCCACCGGGCATGACGGTGGCGGACGTCGGCGAGCTGGAGCTGCCCCCGGGTTATCTGCCGCTGCGGGTACCGGTGGAGGTGCGGGTCAACCAGCACTTCGTCGTCGATGTGGCGCTGCAGACCCCGGACGGTCTGTCGCTGGGCGAATCGGTGCGGCTGTCGGTGCATTCGAACGCCTACGGCATGGTGCTGTTCCTGATCACCATGACGGCCACCGCGGTGCTGATCGCGCTGACCGGGCGCCGGCTGTGGCACCGGTTCCGCGGCCAGCCCGACCGCGCCGACTTGGATCGCCCCCGCCCACCCGACCCGGACCGCGCCACGTGAGCGCGCCGAATCCGCGGCCGGTACGCGCGGAGCTGACCGACGCCGCGGTGGTGTCGCGGTCCTGGGGGATGGCGCTGGCCACCCTGGTCAGCCGGATCACCGGGTTCGTCCGCATCGTGATGTTGGCGGCGATCCTGGGAGCGGCGCTGTCGAGCGCCTTCTCGGTGGCCAACCAACTGCCCAATCAGATCGCGGCACTGGTGCTGGAGGCGACCTTCACGGCGATCTTCGTGCCGGTGCTGGCGCGTGCCGAACGCGACGACCCCGACGGCGGCACCGCGTTCGTGCGGCGGCTGGTCACGCTGGCCACCGCGCTGTTGCTGGCGACCACGATGATCTCGGTGGCCGCGGCGCCCCTGCTGGTCCGGTTGATGCTGGGCGGTGACCCTCAGGTCAACGAGCCGCTGACGATCGCGTTCGCCTACCTGCTGCTGCCGCAGGTGATCTGCTACGGGCTGTCCTCGGTGTTCATGGCGATCCTGAACAACCGCAACATCTTCGGGGCGCCGGCGTGGGCGCCGGTGGTCAACAACGTCGTCGCGATCGCCACCCTGGTGGTGTACCTGCTGATGCCCGGGGAACTCTCCGTCGACCCGGTGCGGATGGGCAACGCCAAGCTGCTGGTGCTCGGCCTGGGCACCACGGCCGGGGTGATCGCCCAGACCGTGGTCCTGCTGGCGGCGATCCGGCGTGAGCGGATCAGCCTGCGTCCACTGTGGGGTATCGACGACCGGCTCAAGCGGTTCGGCACGATGGCCGCCGCGATGGTGCTCTACGTGCTGATCAGCCAGATCGGGCTGGTGGTGACCAACCAGATCGCGGCCACCTCGGCGGCGTCCGGGCCGGCGATCTACTACTACGCCTGGCTGCTGCTGCAACTGCCGTTCGGGATGATCGGCGTGACGGTGCTGACGGTGGTGATGCCTCGGCTGAGCCGCAACGCCGCCGCCGGCGACGACTCCGCGGTGCTCGCCGATCTGTCCCTGGCCACCCGGCTCATGATGATCACGCTGATCCCGATCGTGGCGTTGATGACCGTCGGCGGTCCGGCGATCGGCAGCGCGTTGTTCGCCTACGGCAACTTCGGCGACGTCGACGCCGGGTACCTGGGCAGCGCGGTCGCCCTGTCGGCGTTCACGCTGCTGCCCTACGCCATGGTGCTGCTGCAGCTGCGGGTCTTCTACGCCCGCGAGCAGCCGTGGATCCCGATCGTGATGATCGTGGTGATCACCGCGGTCAAGATCGTCGCCTCGCTGGCCGCCCCGCACCTGACCGACAACCCGGACCTGGTGGCCGGCTACCTGGGCCTGGCCAACGGGCTGGGATTTCTGGCCGGCGCGATCGTCGGGCACTTCCTGTTGCGCCGGCAGCTGCTGCCGCCCGCCGGCCTGGGGGCGGTGCGCGTTCGCCGGGCACTGCTGGGCCCGGAGGTGCTGCGCACCGTCCTGGTCACACTGACGGCGTCGCTGCTGGCCGGGCTGGTCGCGGTGATCCTCGACCGGGGCCTGAGCGGGCTGACCGATCACGGCGCGGCCGGGTCGATGCTTCGGCTGCTGGTGCTGGGGCTGGTGATGCTGCCGATCATCGCGACGGTCATGGTGCGTGCCCAGGTTCCCGAGGCCGTCTCGGCACTGGCGGCGGTGCGCCGCCGGCTCGCCCCGGAGATCGGCACGTTCAACCGGCCTGCTCACGGCCGAATCGTCCCGTACGCTGAGCAGAATCGTTTGCCCACATCGGGCGGGGAGGAGTTCGACGCTCCCAGCTGGCATACGCCCCCGGCCGACATCGCCGGTGGCCGGACACCGAAAGGCGCGGACGTGGCCGACACCTCTTCGAAGGGCACGGGAGCTGGCACCACAACGCAATCGGTAGCTCAGGCCGCTGACGGCACGCAGCCGGCCAGTGCCCATCTGACGCCCGGCCTGTCCATCGCCGGTGGCCGCTACCGGTTGCTGGTGCGGCACGGCGCCACGCCGGCGCTGCAGTTCTGGCAGGCGCAGGACACCTCCCTGGAACGCCAGGTGGCGCTGACGTTCATCGACATCGACCAGTCGATGTCCGAGGAAGAGCTCACCGAAGTCCTGACCCGCACCCAGCGGCTCAGCCAGATCGACCTGCCCGGGATCGCCCGGGTGCTCGACGTCGTACGGATCGGCGCGGGCGGGCTCATCGTGTCCGAATGGGTGCGTGGCGCCTCCCTGCAGGAGGTCGCCGGCACCGCCCCCTCACCGATCGGTGCCGCTCGTGCGATGAAGTCGCTGGCCACCGCCGCCGAGGCCGCCCACAAGGCGGGCGCCGCCCTGTCGCTCGACCACCCGGCCCGGGTCCGGGTCAGCATCGACGGCGACGTCACCCTGGCCTTCCCGGCGACGATGCCCGAGGCCAAACCCGAGGACGACATCCGCGGAATCGGTGCCGCCCTGTACGCACTGCTGGTCAACCGGTGGCCCCTGCCGGAGTCCGGCGCCGACTGCGGACTGCCCCCGGCCGACGTCGACGACGCCGGCAACCCGGTCACCCCCGACTCGATCAACTCCGACATCCCGTTCCCGATCTCCTCGGCGGCCGCCCACGCGATCCAACGGGACGGCGGGATCCGCGGCGCCGCGACACTGTCGAACCTGCTGCAGCAGGCCACCGCGGCGCACGAGCAGACCGAGGTGCTGAGCACGGTCGGCGAAACCCGGCCGCCGGCACGTCCGGCGGTGCCGGCACCACCGGACGCCGAGGAGCAGGCGGAACGTCGGCGGCGCGTGCTGATCGGTATCGGCATCGGAGGGGCGGTCATCCTGATCGCACTGCTGGTGCTGGCCTCGGTGCTCAACCGGATCTTCGGCGACGTCAACGGGCTGGACAAGACGGAGCTCGGCCTGAGCAGCCCCTCGACGTCGGCACTGCCGGGTGCTGAGGCGCCGGGCACGGTGCGGCCGACGGTGGCCACGGTCTTCTCCCCCGGCGGCGAGGCCGACCGGCCCCAGGATGCCCGGCTGGCGATCGACGGCAATCCGGCCACCGCCTGGTCGACCGACACCTACTCCGATGCGGTGCCGTTCCCCGGGTTCAAGAGCGGTGTCGGACTGTTGCTGACGCTGCCCAAGCCCACGGTGATCAGCAGCGTCAGCCTCGACGTGCCCAGCACCGGGACCAAGGTGGAGCTGCGCTCGTCGCCGACGCCGCACCCGACCCGGCTGGAGGAGACCACGGTGCTGGCGCCGGCCAAGGCGTTGCAGCCCGGGCCCAACAAGATCTCGGCGGACTCCTCGGAGCCAACCAGCACCCTGCTGGTGTGGATCTCCACCATGGGCAGCACCAACGGTGAGAGTCGCACCCAGATCTCGGAGATCACCGTGCAGGCGGCCTCCTGAGTTGTCGCGAGATCACCTGTGGACAGGTGAAGTGCCGCTGACCCGTGGGCTGGCTACTGTCCGCGCATGGGGCTCCCCGACCGCAGCGACACCGAACTTCTGGCCGCGCACGTAGCCGGCGACCACACCGCTTTCGGTGAGCTCTACCGCCGCCACGAGCATCGGCTGCGCCGGCTGGCCCGGCGCACCACCGGGTGCCGCGACGACGCCGAAGACGCCCTGCAGGACGCGATGCTCTCGGCGCACCGCGGTGCGGGGTCGTTTCGCCATAACGCCGCGGTCGGCAGCTGGCTGCATCGAATCGTGGTGAATGCCTGTCTGGACCGGCTGCGGCGCAACAGGTTTCACCAGGTAGAGCTGCATGACGAGATGTCCTGGGTCGCCGACCGCACCGCCGAGGTCGATACCGCCCTGCAGGTCCGTGCGGCGCTGCGCCGGCTGCCTGCCGGACAGCGGGCCGCGGTGGTGGCCGTCGACATGGCGGGCTACTCGATCGCCGAGGCCGCCGCCGCGCTCGGGGTGGCGCCGGGCACCGTCAAGAGCCGGTGTTCGCGGGGCCGGGCCCGGCTGGCGATCCTGCTGGGCCGGATACCCTTGCACTGCCATGGATGCAGGTGATCGAGAAGGCCGGGGCCACCCGGCGCATTCCAGCCGGCCGCTGCCCCGGTTCAACCGGATCGCCGCCGGTGTCGGCGGTGGCGCCGCACTGCTGGCCGTCGCGGTCGGCACGGCGGCGCTGATCCGTTCCCCCGGGGAGGCCGTCAGCGGCCCGCGCACCCTGGATGCGATCACCGTGTCGGCTGAGCCCACCGCGAAGCTGCCGCTGACCGGGCCGGAGATCCTCGCGCTGCTGGACCGCAGCCCCGAGTACGGCGCACTGGCCGACCCGGCCCGCCGGATCGGCTGCCTGGCCGGCCTCGGCTACCCGGCTTCGACCCGGGTGCTGGGCGCCCGCGAGGTGGAGATTCGTGGGCATCCCGGGGTGGTGCTGGTGCTGGCCGGCGAGCAGACCGGCAGCTATGTCGCCGTCGCGGTGTCGCCCACCTGCAGTTCCGCCGATACCGGTCTGCTGGCCGATACCACCGTGCGCAGCCCTTAGCGGCCGCGGGAACATCCTGCCCCTACGCTGACGTTGCTAGCCCCTGAAACCAGATCCGAAAAGGAAAGGCCCTGGATGTCCTCGCAGCCTGAGACGCCGTCGGTCCACGACGTGATCATCATCGGTTCCGGTCCGGCCGGCTACACCGCCGCGATCTACGCCGCGCGGGCCCAGCTGGCTCCGCTGGTGTTCGAGGGAACCTCGTTCGGTGGGGCGTTGATGACCACCACCGAGGTGGAGAACTTCCCCGGCTTCCGCAACGGCATCATGGGGCCGGAGCTGATGGACGAGATGCGCGAGCAGGCGCTGCGCTTCGGCGCCGACCTGCAGATGGAGGACGTGGAGTCGGTGTCACTGGAGGGTCCGGTCAAATCCGTGACCACCGCCGACGGCCAGACCCACCACGCCCGCGCGGTCGTGCTGGCCATGGGCGCCGCAGCGCGCTACCTGAACATCCCCGGCGAGCAGGAGTTGCTGGGCCGGGGAGTCAGCTCGTGTGCCACCTGCGACGGATTCTTCTTCCGCGACCAGGACATCGCCGTGATCGGCGGCGGTGACTCGGCGATGGAGGAAGCCACCTTCCTGACCCGGTTCGCCCGCAGTGTGACGCTCGTGCACCGCCGCGAGGAGTTCCGCGCCTCCAAGATCATGCTCAAGCGCGCGCAGGACAACGAGAAGATCCGCTTCCTCACCAACGCCACCCCGGTGGCGGTCGAGGGTGAGAGCACCGTGACCGGCCTGCGGGTGCGTGACACCGTGACGGGCGCCGAGAGCACCCTGGCGGTGACGGGCGTGTTCGTCGCGATCGGCCACGATCCCCGCTCGGAGTTGGTGCGCGGTGCCGTCGAGCTCGACGCCGACGGCTATGTGCAGGTCACGCATCCGAGTTCGCGCACCTCGCTGGAGGGGGTGTTCGCCGCCGGTGACCTGGTGGACCGCACGTATCGGCAGGCGATCACCGCCGCCGGGACCGGCTGTGCGGCCGCGATCGACGCCGAACGCTGGCTGGCCGAAGCAGCCGAATCGCAGGACGACACCGCAACCCTGATGGGAGCAAAGAAGTGACCGACAACCACCACACCGTGACCGTCTCCGACGCCACCTTCGCCGCCGACGTGCTGGCCAGCAGCAAGCCGGTGCTGGTGGATTTCTGGGCAACCTGGTGCGGCCCCTGCAAGATGGTCGCCCCGGTCCTGGAGGAGATCGCTGCCGAGCAGGCCGCCGAGCTGACCGTCGCCAAGCTCGACGTGGACGCCAATCCGGCGACCGCCCGTGATTTCAACGTGGTCTCGATCCCCACCCTGATCCTGTTCAAGGACGGTCAGCCGGTGAAGCGGATCGTCGGCGCCAAGGGTAAGGCGGCGCTGCTGCGCGAGCTCGCCGACGCCGACTGACCACCTCGTCGTTTACCGAAAATCGGGCCGCATCTGAGACAATGCTGGCGAATCTGCCGTCAACCGTCGGCTAAATCACGGCTGCCACAACGGCCACAGCGACGACCAGGGAGGGCCAGGTCATGCCGGGTCGGCATCGCGGCGCGCACGACGTACTGCGCCGTGGCGACCGCAGCGGCGCGGTGGTCGAGATCCGGGCCGCACTGGCCGCACTGGGCCTGCTGAACAGCCCCGACGCGGATCTGAGCACCGGCAAGCACGTGGCGCTGGATGTCTTCGACGACGAGCTGCTCCAGGCGGTGCGCGCGTTTCAGCAGCAGCGCGGCCTGCTCGTCGACGGCGTGATCGGCGAGGCCACCTTCCGTGCGCTCAAGGAGGCGTCCTACCGGCTGGGCGCCCGGATCCTCAATCACCAGTTCGGTGCGCCGATGTACGGCGACGACATCGCCACGCTGCAGGCCCGCCTGCAGGATCTGGGCTTCTACACCGGCATGGTCGACGGCTATTTCGGTATCCAGACCCACAATGCACTGATGTCCTACCAGCGCGAGTACGGGCTGTGCGCCGACGGCATCTGCGGTCCGGAAACGTTGCGCTCCTTGAACTTTCTCGCTTCCCGGGTCAGCGGCGGTTCACCGCACGCGATCCGCGAGGAGGAGTTGGTGCGGCGCTCGGGGCCCCGGCTGTCCGGCAAGCGGATCGTCATCGATCCCGGCCGCGGCGGCAGCGACCACGGCCTGATCACCCAGACCCCCTCAGGTCCGATCAGCGAGGCAGACATGCTGTGGGACTTGGCAAGTCGGCTCGAAGGCCGCATGACGGCGATCGGTATGGAGACGTTCCTGTCCCGGCCGCATGGCCGCGGGCCGACGGATGCGGAGCGCGCCGCGACCGCCAATGCGGTGGGCGCCGACCTGATGATCAGCCTGCGTTGCGCGGCCCACACCAGCCCGGCGGCCAGCGGGGTGGCGTCGTTTCACTTCGGCAACTCGCACGGCTCGGTGTCGACCATCGGCCGCAGCCTCGCCGACTTCATTCAGCGAGAGATTGTGGCGCGCACCGGTTTACAGGACTGTCGCGCTCACGGCCGGACCTGGGACCTGCTGCGTCTGACTCGGATGCCCACCGTCGCGGTCGACGTCGGCTACATCACCAGTCCGCGCGATCGCGGTCTGCTGGTCTCCCCCGCCACCCGCGACGCGATCGCCGAAGGCATGCTGGCCGCTGTGAAGCGGCTCTACCTGCTCGGCAAGAACGACCGGCCCACCGGCACTTTCACCTTCGCCGAGCTGTTGGCCCACGAGCTGTCGGTCGAACAGGCCGGCCGGCTCACCGGCGGTTAGCGCGGCTGGTCAGCCAGACGTCGGGGCCCCCGCCCCGATCGGCTGGGCCATCCGGGAGCTCTCCAGCAGCCGCTCCAGCGCAGCCTCCACCTCGGCCTTCCAGCCCAGTCCCTTGTCCAGTTCCAGCCGGAGCCGCGGGAAGTACCGGTGCGGTGCCACGATCGTGAAGCCGGCGTCGAGGAGGAATTCGGTCGCGATGACGCAGTGTTCGACCGAGCAGTCGCCGACTGCCTCCAGCACCGGCGCGACATCGGGCGGGATCGCCAGCGGGTCCAGTAACTCCCCCACCTCCGGCGTGCGGCCGAACGCCTCCAGTGCGCGGACGCCGCGGCGCATAAGTTCGTTGACGGCGTGGCCGATCAGCTCCCGCGGCAATCCGTCGGCCATCGCGGCGGGATCGACACCCATCGACATCAGCAGGACCGCATCGGCCGAGACCGGCGCCGTCGGGAACCGGTCAGCCCGCGGCACCGTCCGCGGCGGGGCGTAGAGCACGTAGCCCAGGCAGTCCGGGTCGCCGACCGCGCGGGTGGCCGGCGACGGGGTGGCGACCTGACCGCAGCACCCCCACTCCAGCATCACCATCGAGAGCCAGGCTTCTTTCTCGAACTCTGGATCGGAGAGGTGTTCGTCGTTGCCGAGGGTGGCCGGATCGACCTCCCAGAAGACACAGCGGCGGGCGTGCTTGGGAAGTTGCTCGAAACCCTCGAGCCTCAGGGGTGCGATTCGGACAGCCACTCAACTCCCGGTCTCAAACCGTGCTGCCACCGCTGACAGCTCCTTAAGGATAGGAGGAATACGCCACCGGATGCCACCATCGGTGACCGCGAGTGCCGCCGTCCTGCTCTCAGACGAAATCTGTTGTTGGTCAACATGTTTCACTCGATCGGGCACCGCCGGAGGGCCATACCGTCACAGTGACGTAATTGCCGTGTGGGGTAGGACGTCGGTTGGTCGGGGCTGTTCGGGTTGTTCGGCGCCGGTTGGCGGTTTCAGTCGTTCGTCGAGTCCATCAGCGCGACGATCCGCTGCAAATCGTCGACGGACCCGAACTCGACGACGATCTTGCCCTTCCGCTTGCCCACGCTGACCGTCACGCGGGTGTCGAACGCCGTCGATAACTTCTCCGCGAGGTCTTGCAGACCCGGCATCTGGATCGGTTTGCGCCGGGGCGCGGCGGGCGGCGGGGGGCCGTTGCGGTTGGCCAGAGTGACCGCTTCCTCGGTGGCCCGTACCGACAGTCCCTCGGCGACGATCCGCGCCGCCAGTGCCTCCTGGGCCTCCGGACCGGCCTCCAGCGACAGCAGGGCCCGGGCGTGGCCGGCCGACAAGACGCCCGCCGCGACCCTGCGCTGGACCGCGATCGGCAACCGCAGCAGGCGGATCATGTTGGTCACCAACGGCCGAGATCGCCCGATCCGGGTGGCCAACTCCTCGTGGGTGACCCCGAACTCTTCGAGCAACTGTTGGTAGGCGGCCGCCTCTTCCAACGGGTTCAGCTGCACCCGGTGGATGTTCTCCAGCAGCGCGTCGCGCAGCAGGTTGTCATCCTCGGTCTCCCGCACGATGGCCGGGATGGTGTCCAGGCCGGCCTGCTGGGAGGCGCGCCAGCGGCGCTCCCCCATCACCAACTGATACCGCGGTGCCCCAGCCGTGGCACCAGCTACCTCCCGGACGACGATCGGCTGCATGAGCCCGAACTCCCGGATGGAGTGCACCAGTTCGGCCAGCGCCTCGTCGTCGAAGACCGTTCGCGGCTGACGGGGGTTCGGCTCGATGTCACTCGGTCGGATCTCGCGGTAAACCGCGCCGGCTTCGACCGCAGGCGCCGGGGAGGCGCCGGGCCGCGCCCCCATGACCACGTCGGCGGCGGCGTCACCCAACCGCGGCCCCAGCGGCCCGCGGTCTCCCGAGGTCTCGTCGGCGGGCCCGGTCGGGATGAGCGACGCCAAGCCGCGGCCCAGGCCGCCCTTCTTCCGCGATGGTCCGGTCACCTGCGCCGCCCCTCCCCTGTGTCTGCCGCATCGCGCTCGACGAGCTCGCGGCTGGCGTCCAGATAGCTCATGGCCCCGCGTGAACCGGGGTCGTAGTCGATGATGGTCATGCCGTAGCCGGGCGCCTCCGAGACCTTGACGCTGCGCGGGATCACCGTCCGCAACACCCGGTCACCGAAGTACCCTCGAACCTCGTCGGCGACCTGGTCGGCGAGTTTGGTGCGGCCGTCATACATCGTCAGCAAGACGGTCGTCACCTCCAACTGCGGGTTGAGATGCGCCTTGACCATCTCGATGTTGCGGACCAGTTGGGACACGCCCTCCAACGCGTAGTACTCGCACTGGATGGGGATCAACACCTCCGGCGCCGCGACCAACGCGTTCACCGTCAGCAGGCCGAGCGAGGGCGGGCAGTCGATGAAGACGTAGTCGAAGCCGAAGCCGTCCAGCTCACTCAGCGCGGTCCGCAGCCGGTTCTCCCGCGCCACCATGCTCACCAACTCGATCTCGGCGCCGGCCAGGTCGATGGTCGCCGGGATGCAGAACAGCCGTTCGTTGTGCGGGCTCTGCCGCAGAGCGGCCTGCACCGGCACCTCGCCGATCAACACCTCGTAGGAGGACGGTGTGCCGGATTGGCGATCGGTGATGCCGAGCGCCGTGCTGGCGTTGCCCTGCGGGTCGAGGTCGATCACGAGCGTCTTGATGCCCTGCACCGCGAGCGCCGAGGCGAGGTTGACCGCCGTGGTGGTCTTGCCGACGCCGCCCTTCTGGTTGGCCACCGTGAAGATCCGGCGGCGCTGCGGCCGGGGCAGGCGATTGCGGGTGTGCAGCACCTGCATCGCGCGTTCCGCCGCGGCGCCGATCGGGGTGTCGAGGTCGGTCGATGTTTCACGTGAAACGGAGCCTTGCGTTGTTTCACGTGAAACAGAGCCGCCTGGGTTACTCATTCTGGTCTCCTGGTGGGCCGTCGCGTCGAGCTTCCCCGTGCTGGGCTTGCTGCGGTCCGGCGCCGTGGGCGCGCCGCCTTGGGCTCCCCTCGCAGCGCCATCACCACGGTCGCGGGCGGGGTTAAATAGTTCACGCCACATCTCACCACCCTTACGTCGTCTGCACCTAGCGCGATCATCGCGCGGCGATGCTCCTCGATCTCCGCCTCTGCCCGTTCGCCCTTCATGGCGATCATTCGCCCCCCGGTGCGAAGCAGCGGCATGCTCCATCGGCAGATCTTGTCCAGCCCGGCGACCGCCCTCGAGACCACCGCGTCCTGGCCCATCACGACGTCGCGCACAGCCTGATCCTCGGCACGACCACGCACCACTGTCACGTCACCGAGTCCTAGTTCGTCGACCGCCTCGCGGAGGAAATCGCTGCGGCGCAGCAGCGGTTCCACGAGTGTCACGCGCAGGTCCGGCCGAGCGATGGCTAACGGTATCCCCGGCAGCCCGGCGCCGCTGCCGATATCGGCAACCCGCTCATTCGCTTCGAGGACCTCCGCGACGGCCGCGCAGTTAAGCAGGTGGCGGTCCCAGATCCGGTCGACTTCCCGCGGCCCAATGAGACCGCGCTCGACGCCCTGCCCAACCAGAAGTTGCGCATAGCGGCGGGCGATCGGGAGCCGTTCGCCGAAGACGTCGCCGGCACTGCGCGGTGGTTCAGGCCCCGCTGCGTCCGCGACATGTTTCACGTGAAACGTTCCTCCGGCTTCCCGGGGACGGAGCGCGGGCCGAAATTACTCACGTGTAATTTCGGCTGCCGAGTCCGTCAGTCCCGCCGAACCACGACTCGTCGGGCCGGCTCGACGCCCTGACTCTCGCTGTGCACACCCGCGACGGCCGCCACCGCATCGTGGACGATCTTACGTTCGAACGGGCTCATCGGAGACAGTTCCTCGTCAGCACCACTGTCCAGCACCCGGCGGGCCACCTCGTCGCCCAGCGCGGTCAGATCGTCGCGGCGGCGCTTACGCCAGCCCGCGATGTCGAGCATCAGGCGGCTGCGCTCACCGGTCTTCTGATGCACCGCCAGGCGGGTCAGCTCCTGCAGCGCGTCGAGCACCTCGCCCTTGCGGCCCACCAGCTTGGTCAGGTCGCTGCCGCCGTCGATGCTCACGATCGCGCGCCGGCCCTCGACGTCGAGGTCGATGTCGCCGTCGAAGTCCAACAGGTCGAGCAACTCCTCGAGGTAGTCGCCGGCGATCTCGCCCTCGGCAACCAGTCGGTCCTCCAGGTCCACCCCCGGCGCCGCGGCCGGCTCGCCCGTCTCGGTGGGGGCCTCCCCCGGCACCTCGGGGGCCTCTTGGGCGTCCACCGCGTCGCGCTCGGTGGTCTCTGAATCGGTCGTGTCGGTCATGTCGTCTCCCTCCGTGTCCGGCTGCTCACGCGCCGGCTGGCTTGTGGCGGTCTGTCACCGCTTACGTTTCCTGGGTTTGGAACCTGCCCCGGGACGGCCGCCGCGGGCCGCCGGCCGGGCCGGGTTGCGCTTGACGGGCTCGGCCCGGGTCACCTCTGCCTCGGCAGTCGTGTCCCCGTCGGCTTCGGCGTCGGTGGTGTCCGCCTTAAGCGCATCGCTGTCGCCCGGGGCCTCACTGACCGCGGCGCGACCGGATCGCTTGGGCTTGGCACCGGGGGCCGGTGCGTTGGCCGCGCGGCGGCGCAGCGCCTCGTCCTTCTTGGCCTCGTCCTCCTTGGCGATCAACCCGAAGACGTAGTGCTGCTGGGCGAACGTCCAGATGTTGTTGGAGAACCAGTACAGGATGATGGCCAGTGGCAGGAACGGTCCACCGACGACGACGCCGAGCGGGAACACGTACAGCGCCAGCTTGTTCATCATCGCGGTCTGCGGGTTGGCGGCGGCTTCCGGACTCTGCCGCGCCACCGACGCCCGGCTGTTGAAGTAGGTCGCGATACCCGCCGCGATCATGATCGGCACCCCGACGGCGATCACCGAGAGCCGGTTGAACTCAGTGAATGCCGTCAGGCTGGTGCCCTGCTGGATCATGGTTGCGCCCAGCGGTGCGCCGAACAGGTTCGCGTCGAGGAAGTGGCCGACATCGGTGGCGCTGAAGAAGTAGTTGCCCAGTTCCCGGTTCTGCTCCGGGGTCAGGCCCAGCTGTCCGATCCCGGTCGTGGTGCGGTTGAACGAGCGCAGTACGTGGAACAGGCCCAAGAACACCGGCACCTGAGCCAGCATCGGCAGGCAGCCCAGGATCGGATTGAACCCGTGCTCACGCTGCAACTTCTGCATCTCCAGCGCCATACGCTGGCGGTCTTTGCCGTACTTCTTCTGCAGCGCCTTGATCTGTGGCTGCAGTTCCTGCATCTGCCGGGTGGTGCGGATCTGCTTGACGAACGGCTTGTAGAGGATGGCCCGCAGGGTGAACACCAGGAACACCACCGAAAGCGCCCATGTGAAGAAGTTCGCGGGGCCGAGCAAAAGGCCAAAAGCCTTGTACCACAACCACATAATGCCCGAAACCGGGTAATAGACCCAGTCCAGACTCCATGGATCAAAGGTCAATGGACTCACTCTCCCTCGCTTGCGGCTCGGGTATCGGATCCCAGCCACCTCGGTGCCACGGTCCACACTTTGCCAGCCGCACCAGAGCCAGCCAGCCCCCATGAATCAGCCCGTACTCACTCAGCGCGTCCACCGCGTACTGGCTGCAGGTCGGCATGAAACGACAACTCGGCAGTCGCAGCGGCGACACCATGTGCCGGTAGAGCTGGATGACGAAGATCAGCGCCTGAACGGGGGCTGCGGTGATTCTGTTCATCAGCGTGCCGCGTCTCGGGTTCGCCGGATCGAGGACAGCCCGTCACGCAACTGTGCCCGCAGTGTCTCCGAGGTGGCACCGTTGCTGCCCGGCAGGGCGCGGATCACCAGCTGTTCAGCCGGCGCCAACTCACCGATCACGTCGCGTGCCACGTGCCGCAGCCGCCGGGCCACCCGGTGACGATCCACCGCCGAACCCACCGACTTGGCGATGATCAAACCCACTGTCGGGGGCGATGATTGAGACTCGACAGCCGTCGAAGGTTCCGGACGCCGACCGTAGACCACGATATCGGGCTGTACCGCCCGTCGGCCGCGCTTGACCGTCACACCGAAGTCGGCCGAGCGTCTCATCCGGTATTGCGCCGGAAGCACAGCCGTGCCGCCGTGCTCAGGCGGTCAGCGAGCGACGGCCCTTGCTGCGCCGGGCGGTGACGATCGCACGACCGGCGCGAGTCCGCATCCGTAGCCGGAAGCCATGCACCCGGGCCCGACGACGGTTGTTGGGCTGGAAGGTCCGCTTGCCCTTGGCCACGGCACACTCTCCTTATTGCATCTCGCGTCGCGTCTGCCCGACACACCGGATGCCCGTTGTGCCTGCCGCACGCGACGCACTGGGTAAGCTCGGTGAACTTCTGCGTCTTGCTCGTAACCGGCGCGGTCTCCGGCTTGGGGCCGGTCGCTGCCGTATCGCCAGCGTTCGGGCGACTGTTCGAGGGTACTGATGCAACTTCGCCGGGTCAAACGCCGGCCGGGCAACCGTCTCGGAGGCAGCCGAACCAATCGCACTGTTAACACTGGTCTCACCCGTCTCGGCTGTTCACAGGCCCGGCGCTTTCCGGCCAGTCATCTGCCCAAAACGTGTAGTCCCCCGCCCAGAAACCTGTTAGCTTCCTTGCCAACACCGTTTCATCACTGGATCGGTGAGCGTCCACGGAGTGAAGCGGACCAAGGGGCCGGCGCCTCAGATATCAGAAGAACGTCTGGGGTGGCCGTTGCCGAGTAACCGGGCCGGCGGGCCCCGACGGAGAACGCGCATCTCATCCACATCTGTGGATAACTGTGTGGATAGCATGCCCTACGATGCTCAAGCAGGATATCCATTCCAGTCACGGCATCGAATCAGGGGGATGGAGCATTGACCGATGACCCCGGAACGGCGTTTCTCAGCCTATGGGACGAGGTCGTCGCCGAACTCAACGGTGAATCCCCGGAAGCGGACCCCCCGACACCTGCTCTGACACCGCAGCAGAAGGCCTGGCTGAACCTGGTTCACCCGTTGGCCATCGTCGAGGGATTCGCACTGCTCGCGGTGCCGAGCAGCTTCGTCCAGAACGAGATCGAACGCCACCTGCGTCCTCAGATCACCGATGCGCTCAGTCGCCGGCTCGGTCACCAGATCGAGTTGGGCGTCCGCATCGCTCCGTCCGAGTCCGAGAACCAGGCCGCCCCGGCCGACAGCACGCCCACCGCGGCCGATGATGACCTCGACGACGAGGACGACACCACCGATGTCGCCTACGACTGGCCCAATCACTTCACCGAGCGGCCCAGTGACGACTCGACCACCGCCGACGGTGCCAGCCTCAACCGGCGCTACACCTTCGACACGTTCGTCATCGGTACCTCGAACCGGTTCGCCCACGCCGCCTCCCTGGCCATCGCCGAAGCACCCGCCCGTGCCTACAACCCCCTGTTCATCTGGGGTGAGTCCGGCCTAGGAAAGACCCACCTGCTGCACGCGGCCGGCAACTACACCCAGCGACTCTTCCCCGGGATGCGCGTCAAGTACGTCTCCACCGAAGAGTTCACCAACGACTTCATCAACTCCCTGCGCGACGACCGCAAGGTCGCCTTCAAACGCAGCTACCGCGACATCGACGTACTGCTGGTCGACGACATCCAGTTCATCGAGGGCAAAGAAGGTATCCAGGAAGAGTTCTTCCACACCTTCAACACCTTGCACAATGCCAACAAGCAGATCGTCATCACCTCCGACCGGGCGCCCAAACAGCTTGCGACACTGGAGGATCGGCTTCGAACCCGGTTCGAGTGGGGCCTGATCACCGACGTTCAGCCACCTGATCTGGAGACCCGGATCGCAATTCTGCGCAAGAAGGCACAGATGGAGCGACTCGATGTTCCCGGCGACGTGCTGGAGTTGATCGCCACCAGCATCGAGCGCAACATCCGCGAACTCGAAGGCGCGCTGATCCGCGTCACGGCCTTCGCCTCACTGAACAAGACCCCGATCGACCGGGCCCTGGCCGAGATCGTGCTGCGTGACCTCATCGCCGACGCCAGCACCATCCAGATCAGTGCCGCGATCATCATGGCCGTCATCGCCGAGTACTTCGACATCACCGTTGAAGAACTGCGCGGTCCCGGCAAGACACGGCCGTTGGCCCAGTCCCGTCAGATCGCGATGTATCTGTGCCGTGAGCTGACCGATCTCTCACTGCCCAAGATCGGCCAGGCCTTCGGCCGCGACCACACCACCGTGATGTACGCCGAACGCAAGATCCGCAACGAGATGGCCGAACGCCGCGAGGTCTTCGATCAGGTCAAAGAGCTCACCACCCGGATCCGGCAACGAGCCAAGCGCTGACCGCCGCATCAACCGGGTGGGTGTCAACTTTCTTCGCAAAAAACTTTCGACACTCTGTTATCACCAGTCACTGTCCACACCTGTGGATGCCGCTGCGGACAACCTGTCGAGGATCCGGACACCAACCACCCGCGATACACACACGCCGTCGTCATACACAGACGTCCGCGGCCGGCTCCGCGTGTCACTCACCGGCCCTCCCCAACGTCGCGACCCCGTTCAGCAGGGCAGATGCCACGCTGTCCCCAGATTCCACAGGACTTATTACTAATACTGAAATCTCTTCATCGATTCTCTTTCAAAACAGGACGTTGGGGATTCAGCACGGATCTCCCTGTTCACAACCGGACGAAGCCGCCCAGGTGCTCTGCCGTCGGTGTCTGGGATTAACTTTCAAGACGGGCGTCGAGGCTCTACGGTTGTGACCTACCGCTCTTACGCCTGGCGTAGGGCGTTTTCCTGACGAAGGGACACTATGGACGCGGCGACCATGAACGCGGGCCTTACCGACTTGAGGTTCCGGCTGGACCGGGACGACTTCGCTGACGCGGTGGCGTGGGTAGCCAAATCCCTACCGGCCCGGCCGACGGTTCCGCTGCTGGCAGGTGTGCTGCTCACCGGCTCGGATGACGGCCTGAAGGTGTCGGGCTTCGACTACGAAGTCTCCTCAGAGGTACAGCTCGCGGCGGAGATCTCTTCTCCGGGAAGTGTTTTGGTATCCGGTCGGCTGCTCTCCGACATCACCAGGGCGCTGCCGGCCAAGCCGGTCGAGGTTCAGGTGGAGGCCACCCGGGTGTCGTTGACGTGTGGCAACGCACGGTTCTCGCTGCCGACCATGACCGTCGAGGACTACCCGACCCTGCCGACGCTGCCCGACGAGACCGGCGCACTTTCCGCTGATGTCTTCGCCGAGGCCATCGGCCAGGTGGCGGTGGCCGCAGGCCGCGACGACACTCTGCCGATGCTGACCGGAATTCGGGTGGAGATCTCCGGCAACACAGTGGTTTTGGCTGCTACCGACCGCTTCCGATTGGCGGTTCGGGAACTCACCTGGTCGGCGGCTCCCGGTACCGAGGCCGCGGTGTTGGTTCCGGCCAAGACCCTGGCCGAGGCGGCCAAGGCCAGCACCGACGGCACCGAAGTGCATCTTGCGCTCGGTGCGGGCTCCGAGGTGGGCAGTGAGGGCCTGCTGGGTATCACCAGCGCCGGCAAGCGCAGCACCACCCGACTGCTGGACGCGGAGTTCCCGAAGTTCCGCCAACTGCTGCCCAGTGAGCACCTTGCGGTGGCCACGATCGGGGTGGCCGAGCTGACCGAGGCGATCAAGCGCGTGGCCCTGGTGGCCGACCGCGGTGCGCAGGTTCGGTTGGAACTGTCCGAAGGGACTCTGCGGCTCTCGGCCGGTGCCGAAGACGTCGGCCGGGCTGAAGAGGACCTGCCGGTCGACTTCGTCGGCGAGCCGTTGACCATCGCGTTCAACCCGACTTATCTGACCGACGGCCTGGGTTCGCTGCACAGTGAGCGAGTGTCGATGGGTTTCACCGACCCGAAGAAGCCTGCTGTGTTGCGGCCGGCCGGCGCCGACGACGCGCAGCCGACCGGAAGCGGCCCGTTCCCGGCGGTAGCCTCGGATTACGTGTACCTGTTGATGCCGGTTCGCCTGCCCGGCTGATCGGCGCGACTGCGACGACGGGAGGGGTGGGTTTCGCGTGTACGTCCGTCACCTGGGCCTGCGCGACTTCCGATCCTGGGCCGAGATCGACCTCGAACTCGAGCCGGGTGCCACGGTCCTGGTGGGGCCCAACGGGTACGGCAAGACCAATCTTGTTGAGGCACTGTGGTATTCATCCACGCTCGGCTCACATCGAGTGGCGACCGACGCACCGCTGATCCGTTCGGGGGCGTCCCGGGCGGTGGTGTCGACGATCGTGGTCAACGAAGGCCGCGAGTTGGCAGTCGATCTGGAGATTGTCGCCGGACGCGCCAACAAGGTCCGGTTGAACCGCTCCCCGGTTCGTCACGCCCGCGAAGTGATCGGTGTGCTGCGGGCGGTGCTGTTCGCACCCGAAGACCTCGCGCTGGTGCGCGGCGACCCCGGCGAGCGACGCCGATACCTCGATGAGCTGGCCAGTGTGCGCCGGCCGCGGATCGCCGCGGTACGTGCCGACTATGACAAGGTCCTGCGCCAGCGCACCGCACTGCTCAAGAGCGCGTCCGGGGCGCTGTACCGCGGCGACCGCTCGGTCCTCGACACCCTCGATGTCTGGGATGCCCAACTGGCCGCACACGGATCGGAATTGATGGCGGCCCGCATCGAGTTGGTGAATCAGCTTGCGCCGGAAGTGGAGAAGGCCTACCAACTGCTGGCCCCGGGCCCGCGGGCGGCGGGCATCGCCTACCGACCCAAACTGCAGGTCAGCGACGGTCAGGTCGGCGAGACCCCGGCCGAGCTACAGGATGCGCTGCTGGCGGAGTTGGCGAGCCGCCGCCGGGCGGAGTTGGAGAGAGGCGTCTGCCTGGTCGGCCCGCACCGCGACGAACTCGAACTGTGTCTTGCCGAGAAACCCGTGAAAGGCTTTGCCAGCCACGGGGAATCGTGGTCGATGGCGCTGTCGCTGCGGTTGGCGTCCTACGAACTGCTGCGCAGCGAGGGCCCCGAGCCGGTGTTGCTGCTCGATGACGTGTTCGCCGAATTGGACGCGGCGCGGCGCCGCGCGCTGGCCGACGTCGCCGCCTCCGCCGAGCAGGTGCTGATCACCGCCGCCGTCCCCGACGACATACCCGGCCAGTGGTCGGCCCGCCAAGTCGGCATCACCGTCGCCGAAGACGACCACGGCAGGGTCTCAAAACTCTCCGGTGAGCCGACGTGACCGAGCCCGAAGACCCGCAGCCTCCGGCACATCTGGCCGGCCTGGCCGGGATGGATCTGGTCCGCCGGACGCTGGCCGAAGCCCGGGAGGCGGCACGCAGCCAGGGCAAGGACGTCGGGCAGGGCCGCCGGGCACCACTGCGGCGCCGCGCGCCGGGGGCCGGTGGGGGCCGCCGCCGTTGGTCCGGTCCGGGTCCGGACGGCCGTGACCCCCAGACCCTCGGTGCGGCCACCCACGACCTGGCGCAGTCGCGCGGCTGGTCGGCACAGGTGGCCGAGGGAACGGTGCTGGGCCGGTGGAGTTCGGTGGTGGGTGAGGACATCGCCTCACACGCCGTCCCGACGAGGTTGGCCGAAGGGGTGCTCAGCGTGTCGGCGGAGTCCACCGCCTGGGCCACCCAGCTGCGGCTGGTGCAGGCGCAGCTGCTGGCGAAGATCGCCGCGGCCGTCGGCGACGGGGTGGTGACCAGCCTCAAGATCACCGGTCCCAGCGCGCCGTCCTGGCGCAAGGGACCGCGGCATGTGTCGGGCCGCGGTCCGCGCGATACCTACGGATAGGTCCGGCCACCCCACCGCTGAGCGGCGCTACGAGCTGAAAAATCCCGTCGTCGAGCGATCGGACACACCGTTGACCGCGATATCCGCGCCACGACGCAATCAGATGGGTGGAAACACCCGGAGAAAATGCCCGCCGTCGGGCCGTCACGGTAGACTGTTGCGGTATCCCGCGCACCCACTCCTGTGGTGTGACGAATGCTGGCTTGTGACCCTGAGGAGAGCTTCCCGACCGTGGCTGCCCAAAACCAATATGGTGCCGATTCGATCAAAGTTCTCGAAGGCCTCGAAGCCGTCCGCAAAAGACCCGGTATGTACATCGGCTCCACCGGTGAACGCGGCCTGCATCACCTGATCTGGGAAGTCGTCGACAACGCCGTGGACGAGGCGATGGCCGGCTTCGCCACCAAGGTCGCGGTGCGCATCCTCGAAGACGGTGGCGTCGAGGTCACCGACGACGGCCGTGGCATTCCGGTGGCGATGCACGCCACCGGTGTCCCCACCGTCGATGTCGTGATGACCGTGCTGCACGCCGGCGGAAAGTTCGAAGAGGGTGCCTACACGGTCTCCGGTGGACTGCACGGTGTCGGAGTCTCCGTCGTCAACGCCCTGTCGAGCCGGCTGGAAGCCGACATCCTCCGTGACGGGCACGAATGGTTCCAGACCTACGACAAGTCCGTGCCGGGAACCCTGCGCCAGGGCGACAAGACGAAGAAGTCCGGCACCACCATCCGGTTCTGGGCGGACCCGGACATCTTCGAGACCACCACTTATGACTTCGAGACCGTCGCGCGGCGCCTGCAGGAGATGGCCTTCCTCAACAAGGGCCTGACCATCGACCTGACCGACGAGCGGGTTCGGGTCGAAGAGGTCGTCGACGAGGTGGTCAGCGACACCGCCGACGCGCCGAAGACCGCCGAGCAGCAGGCCGCCGAAGCCCAAGGGCCGCACAAGGTCAAGCACCGCACGTTCCACTACCCCGGCGGTCTGCGCGACTTCGTCGCGCACATCAACCGCAGCAAGACCCCGATCCATCAGAGCGTGGTCGACTTCGACGGCAAGGGAACCGGACACGAAGTCGAGATCGCCATGCAGTGGAACAACGGCTATTCGGAGTCGGTGCACACCTTTGCCAACACGATCAACACCCACGAGGGCGGCACTCACGAAGAGGGCTTCCGGTCCGCGTTGACCAGCGTCGTCAACAAGTACGCCAAGGACAAGAAGCTACTCAAGGACAAGGACCCCAACCTCACCGGTGACGACATCCGCGAGGGCCTGGCCGCGGTCATCTCGGTGAAGGTGTCCCAGCCGCAGTTCGAGGGCCAGACCAAGACCAAGCTGGGCAACACCGAGGTCAAGTCGTTCGTGCAGAAGGTCTGCAACGAACAGCTCGGCCACTGGTTCGAGGCGAACCCGGCCGAGGCCAAAACCATCATCAACAAAGCCGTTTCGTCGGCACAGGCCCGAATGGCAGCGCGCAAGGCGCGAGAGCTGGTGCGGCGCAAGAGCGCTACCGACCTCGGTGGGTTGCCCGGCAAGCTGGCCGACTGCCGCTCGAATGACCCGAGCAAATGCGAACTGTATGTGGTGGAGGGTGATTCGGCCGGTGGCTCGGCCAAGAGCGGCCGCGACTCGATGTTCCAGGCCATCCTGCCGCTGCGCGGAAAGATCATCAACGTGGAGAAGGCCCGCATCGACCGGGTCCTGAAGAACAACGAGGTCCAGGCGATCATCACCGCCCTGGGCACCGGTATCCACGACGAGTTCGATCTGGCCAAGCTGCGCTACCACAAGATCGTGTTGATGGCCGACGCCGACGTCGACGGTCAGCACATCTCCACGTTGCTGCTGACCCTGTTGTTCCGTTTCATGCGGCCGCTGGTCGAACACGGCCATGTCTTCCTGGCGCAGCCGCCGCTGTACAAACTCAAGTGGCAGCGCGGAACTGCGGCCGAATTCGCCTACTCCGACCGTGAGCGCGACGGTCTGCTCGAAGCGGGCAAGGCGGCCGGCAAGAAGATCAACATGGACGACGGCATCCAGCGTTACAAGGGTCTCGGTGAGATGGACGCCAAGGAACTGTGGGAGACCACCATGGATCCGACGGTGCGAGTACTGCGCCAGATCACCCTGGACGACGCCGCCGCGGCCGACGAGCTGTTCTCGATCCTGATGGGAGAGGACGTCGAGGCGCGCCGCAGCTTCATCACACGCAACGCCAAAGACGTTCGCTTCCTGGATGTTTAGGGATGTACCGCGCCGTTTAGCGCCCGCTGACCCGCTTGCCTGCTGACTGAACGAGGAATAGATGACAGACACCACGTTGCCGCCCGGAGACGACCCGGTAGACCGGATCGAACCGGTCGACATCCAGCAGGAGATGCAGCGCAGCTACATCGACTACGCGATGAGCGTCATCGTCGGCCGCGCACTGCCCGAGGTGCGTGACGGCCTCAAGCCGGTGCACCGCCGGGTGCTCTACGCGATGTACGACTCCGGTTTCCGGCCGGACCGCAGCCACGCGAAATCCGCGCGCTCGGTGGCCGAGACCATGGGCAACTACCACCCGCACGGCGACGCCTCGATCTACGACACCCTGGTCCGGATGGCCCAGCCGTGGTCGCTGCGCTACCCGCTGGTCGACGGTCAGGGCAACTTCGGCTCGCCGGGCAACGACCCCGCTGCGGCCATGAGGTACTGCGTCACCGGTGATGCGTTGGTGCGGTTGCCATTTGGTGAGTCAGTGCGGATAGGCGACGTTGTCGCAAGCGCACGACCCAATTCCGACAGCGTCGTTGAGCTGAAGGTTCTGGACCGGCACGGCAACCCCGTTGTCGCCGACCGGCTCTTCCACTCGGGCGAGCATCAGACCTATACCGTGCGGACCGCCGAGGGCTACGAAGTCGCCGGTACGGCGAACCACCCATTGCTCTGCTTGGTGGATGTCGCTGGCGTGCCGACACTGCTGTGGAAGCTGATCGAAGAAATCCGGCCGCATGACCACGTCGTGTTGCAGCGCACGCCGTCGACCGAGTTCGGTCCGGCGGATTGGCTCCCGACGATGGAAGCACTGCTGGCGGGAGCGTTCGTCAGCGAAGGTTTTGTCTCGCAGAACCGTGCAGGTTTCAACAATCTCGACGTCGACTACTTCAACATGGTTGTCGCCGCCTACGACGCGGTGGTCGGCGGCGCACGCTACGTATCGCAGCGCGTCATCAATTCGGGATCACTCCTGCATGAACTCGACATCCAGAACCTTTCTGAACTGAAGCGATCACGGCTGGCCGAGCTGATGGGTCAGCGGTCCGCGCAGAAGTCCATTCCGGAATGGATCTGGCAGTCTCCGGTAGCCGTGAAGCGGGCTTTCCTTCAGGCGTTGTTCGAGGGTGACGGATCCTGCTCAGCCTTGCCCCGCAACTCAATTCAGGTGTCGTATTCCACCCGCAGCGAGCGCTTGGCCCGCGACGTTCAGCAGATGCTCCTGGAGTTCGGCGTGGTGTCGAAGCGCTACCGGCACGCAACCGGGGAGCACAAGGTCGTCATCACCAACCGCACCCAGGGCGAGCTGTTCGCGAGCCAGGTCGGCTTCGGCGGCGCCAAGCAGCACAAGCTGGTCGGCATCCTGTCGGAACTGCCGCCGTGCGCCGGCATGGACAGCGACCACGTTCCGGGCCTGGGCGCGTTCATCCGGGCCGAATGTGGAAGCAGCTCCGCGGACAGGCAGTGGCTGAACCGCCATAACGTCGATCGCATCCAGCGCTGGCGGACCGGGAGCGAGGAGATCCTGCGTCGCATCGCCGACCCGGACGTGCGCGCAATCGCCACAGACCTCACCGACGGCCGGTTTTATTACGCCGAAGTCGAGTCGGTCACCGAGGCGGGCACCCAGCCGGTCTACAGCCTGCGGGTGGACACCGAGGACCACGCCTTCATCACCAACGGCTTCGTCAGCCATAACACCGAAGCGCGGCTCACCCCGTTGGCCATGGAGATGCTGCGCGAAATCGACGAGGAGACAGTCGATTTCATCCCGAACTACGACGGCCGGGTGCAAGAGCCGACGGTGCTGCCGAGCCGGTTCCCCAACCTGCTGGCCAACGGCTCGGGCGGTATCGCGGTCGGTATGGCGACCAACATCCCGCCGCACAACCTGCGTGAGCTCTCCGAGGCGGTGTTCTGGTGCCTGGACAACCACGAGGCCGACGAAGAGGCCACCCTGGAAGCGGTGATGGAGCGGGTCAAGGGCCCCGACTTCCCCACCTCCGGGCTGATCGTCGGCTCGCAGGGCATAGGTGACGCCTACCGGACCGGGCGTGGCTCGATCCGGATGCGCGGCGTGGTCGAGATCGAGGAGGACTCGCGCGGCCGGGCCCTGCTGGTCATCACCGAGCTGCCCTACCAGGTGAACCACGACAACTTCATCACGTCGATCGCCGAGCAGGTGCGCGACGGAAAGTTGGTGGGAATAGCCAACATCGAGGACCAGAGCAGCGACCGTGTGGGCCTGCGGATCGTCGTGGAGGTCAAGCGCGACGCGGTGGCCAAGGTGGTGCTGAACAACCTCTACAAGCACACCCAGCTGCAGACCAGCTTCGGCGCCAACATGCTCTCGATCGTCGACGGTGTGCCGCGCACCCTGCGGCTGGATCAGATGATCCGCTACTACGTCGCCCACCAGCTCGACGTGATCGTGCGGCGCACCACCTATCGGCTGCGCAAGGCCAACGAGCGCGCCCACATCCTGCGCGGTCTGGTCAAGGCGCTCGATGCCCTCGACGAGGTCATCGCGCTGATCCGGGCCTCGGAGACCGTCGATGTCGCCCGGGCGGGCCTGATCGAGCTGCTCGACATCGATGACATTCAGGCACAGGCGATCCTGGACATGCAGCTGCGCCGACTGGCTGCCCTGGAACGCCAGAAGATCATCGACGACCTGGCCAAGATCGAAGCCGAGATCGCCGATCTGGAAGACATCCTGGCCAAACCGGAGCGCCAACGCGGGATCGTCAAGGACGAGCTCGCCGAGATCGTCGAGAAGTACGGCGACGATCGGCGCACCCGGATCATCGCCGCCGACGGCGATGTCGCCGATGAGGATCTGATCGCCCGCGAAGACGTCGTGGTGACCATCACCGAGACCGGCTACGCCAAACGCACCAAGACCGACCTCTACCGCAGCCAGAAGCGCGGCGGCAAGGGCGTGCAGGGCGCCGGCCTCAAGCAGGACGACATCGTGGCGCATTTCTTCGTGTGCTCCACTCACGACTGGATCCTGTTCTTCACCACCCAGGGCCGGGTGTATCGGGCCAAGGCCTACGACCTGCCGGAGGCACTGCGCACCGCGCGCGGCCAGCACGTCGCCAATCTGCTGGCCTTCCAGCCGGAGGAGCGCATCGCCCAGGTCATCCAGATCAAGAGCTACGAGGACGCGCCGTATCTGGTGCTGGCCACCCGCAACGGTCTGGTCAAGAAGTCCAAGCTGACCGATTTCGACTCCAACCGCTCCGGCGGCATCGTCGCGATCAACCTGCGTGACGGCGACGAGTTGGTGGGCGCGGTGCTGTGCTCGTCGGAGGAAGACCTGTTGTTGGTGTCGGCCAACGGCCAATCCATCCGGTTCTCGGCGACCGACGAGGCGCTGCGGCCCATGGGGCGTGCCACCTCCGGGGTCCAGGGCATGCGCTTCAACGCCGACGACCGGCTGTTGTCGCTCAACGTGGTTCGCGAGGACACCTACCTGCTGGTCGCCACGGCAGGCGGTTACGCCAAGCGGACGGCGATCGAGGAGTACACCGCGCAGGGTCGCGGCGGCAAGGGAATCCTGACGATTCAGTACGATTCGCGTCGGGGCCGGCTGGTCGGGGCGCTGATCGTCGACGACGACAGCGAGCTGTACGCGATCACCTCCGGTGGCGGGGTGATCCGCACCGCGGCACGGCAGGTCCGCAAGGCCGGCCGGCAGACCAAGGGCGTTCGGTTGATGAACTTGGGCGAGGGCGACACACTGATAGCCATTGCCCGTAATGCCGACGAAGAGGCGGCCGACGAGGACTCGGGTAGCTGAGTTCGGCCCGAGACCGGTCCGGACACACAGGTAAGGAGCCGTGGGTGAGCGCACCGAAGGAGCCGGGGCACCCGGGCAATGGTCCGGCCAAGAGGGAGACGCCGGGCGCGGCGCCCCCCTGGCAGCGTGCCGGCCAGGCCCGCCCAGCGGCGCCGAATCAGCCGGGCCACTCCCCAGGGGTCGACGAGCGGCTTCGCCGCTTCGTCTCCGGCGGCGACGCACCGAGCGCCCCGGCTGGGCAGCCGGCCGCCCCGGCGTCGGCCAAGCCCGCCACCGCCCCGGCCGCGCCGCCCGCCCCGGTCACCGCACCAGCGGCGGCGCCGTCTCCGCCGCCGGCACCCGCGCCGAAGCCGGCTGCGGAGGACGCCTACGGCAGCGAGCTGCCGGATCTGTCCGAGTCGGCCAAGCGGCGGGCTCCGGTCCGGCGGCCGCAGGTGACGGCCGGACCACGCGGGCCGGTGCGAGCCACCATGCAGATCCGCCGGATCGATCCGTGGAGCGCGCTGAAGGTCTCGCTGTTGCTCTCGACGGCGCTGTTCTTCGTCTGGATGATCGCCGTCGCCGTGCTCTACGTGATGCTGGGCGCGATGGGCGTGTGGAGCAAATTGAACAGCAACGTCGGTGATCTGCTGACGAATAACAGTGCCGCAGAGCTGGTTTCGGGCAGCTCGATCTTCGGTGCGGCCGCCCTGATCGGTCTGGTGGACATCGTGGTGCTGACCGCGATGGCAACCCTGGGGGTGGTGATCTACAACCTGAGCACCGACGTCGTCGGCGGTGTCGAGGTGACGCTGGCGGACCTGGACTGACCGGGCGGCCGCCCCAGCGCGTTTTGGGTGCATTTTGGTCGGGGGGCGGCCGGTGCGGTAATCTCGCTCGGTCGTAGATGACTAAGGGCCTATAGCTCAGGCGGTTAGAGCGCTTCGCTGATAACGAAGAGGTCGGAGGTTCGAGTCCTCCTAGGCCCACGAGTCCCACCAGGGGCCTTAGCTCAGTTGGTAGAGCGCTGCCTTTGCAAGGCAGATGTCAGGAGTTCGAATCTCCTAGGCTCCACAAGTTCGTTCGGCCGTCTATGACGGCGCCTCACCCCTACAAGGCCCTTAAATCTTGGGCTGCGCGTCCACGCTCGGTGGGCGCGGCGAGGGCTCCTCGGATTGACTCGACCGGCGGATCAGCACCGCGGCGACTCCACCCACCGCCACCGCTGCGACAACGGCACCCGCGATGACCCAACCCCGGTGCAGGCGGCGGCGTGACGGCGGTTCGTCGAGCAGCTCGGGCAGACCGGCGAGCACCTCCTCGGCGGCGGCCAGGGTCCCGGAGGCGGCTTCGGCCAGCTGGTGCGCCAGCCGGCTCTCCAGATAGCGGCGGCGCAACTGGGCTGCGCCCCGATACACCTCGGTTGCGCCCCGATACACCGCTGCCCCACCGAGACCGGCCGCGCCGCGCGCCACATCCACCGGCCCGGCCGCGGAGTACGCCAGCCCTCGGGTCAGGCGTTCCCGGTTGGTCAGAGCTGCATCGGTGGCCAGCGGCATGGCTGCAACGCTACCCGTGACGCAGCCCACCGCGACGTGTTTGGCACACTGTCATCCCATGACCACCAGCCCAATCGCCACCGCAACCGCAACCCTGCACACCAACCGCGGCGACATCAAGATCGCGCTGTTCGGCAACCACGCTCCCAAGACAGTCGGCAACTTCGTCGGCCTGGCGCAGGGCACCAAGGACTATTCGACCGCCAACGCCTCCGGCGGCTCGTCGGGCCCGTTCTACGACGGCGCGGTGTTCCACCGGGTGATCAGCGGCTTCATGATCCAGGGCGGTGACCCGACCGGCACCGGCCGCGGCGGGCCCGGCTACAAGTTCGAGGACGAGTTCCACCCCGAGCTGGTGTTCGACAAGCCCTACCTGTTGGCGATGGCCAACGCCGGCCCCGGCACCAACGGTTCGCAGTTCTTCGTCACCGTCGGTGCGACTCCGCACCTGAACCGCAAGCACACCATCTTCGGTGAGGTCGTGGACCCGGACTCGCAGCGCGTCGTCGACGCCATCGCGACCACCTCCACCGACCGCGGCGACCGGCCGACCGAGCCGGTCGTGATCGAGTCGATCACGATCTCCTAGAACCCGTTGCGCTCAGCGGCCGGTGTAGCCGGCCGCTGCCAACGCGTCGAACACCTCGCGTGGATCGGTGCCCAGATCCCATCGCGACAGGATCACCAGGGCGTCGTCGGTGGTCTCGATCTCCAGCAGCCGATGGGTGCGGCCGATGCGTTGGAAGTCGGTGACCCGGACCCGCGCCAGCGCGTCCCGGGTCAGCAGCCGGGTCCGCCACCAGCCCCGCACGGCCAGGCCGTCGGGTGTCAGGGAGAGCTTCGGCCGGGCTCGCCAGGAGAAGCTGGCAAACACCAGCAGGCCGACCCCGGCGATGCCTGCCACCAGCGTGCTGGCCCCATCTGTGGCGAGCGTCACAGCGGCCACAGCTAACACGGCGCCGCCGATCGCGCAACCGATGATGCCACCTGTGGGCGGCGACCACTGCAGTTGCGCGGACGAGTTCTCAGGCAATTCGACCTGCGACTTCGGGGTTATCTACAGGCGTTGTCCACAATGGGGATGAATCACATCGATGTGATTGAGCAATCGCTTGGTTCGTCAGCTGGCATCGTCGACAGAGCGACATAACCGAAATCCGGGCCCGTGACGGCTCAGCGCCAGCGCATGGTGAGCAACAGGCCACTGATCATGAAGGCAAACGCGATGGCGTAGTTCCACGGACCCAGCTCACTCATCCACGTCAGCGCCGCGGGGGTGTCCAGGCCGGTGGCTGCCAGCTGGTACACCATCAACCACATCAGCCCGAAGAGCATCAGGCCCAGGAACAGTGCGATGAACCAGGTGCTCGACGGCCCACCCTTGACCTTGACCGGGGTACGGCTCACCGACGACGGGGTGAAGCTGGTCTTCTTGCGAACCTTCGATTTGGGCATCGGTACCTCGGGACAGTGCGGCAGTGAAGCTGCGAGGATGGGTCGGATACGAGATTAACCCAGCCGGGTGCGCGCACGGGAATTGGAGAGTCGATGGAGCAGGACCGGCCCCGCCGCTCCCCCTGGCGGTTCGGCGTCCCGCTGGTGTGTCTGCTGGCCGGCCTGCTGCTGGCCGCCACCCACACGGCGTCCGGCGGCCGGGAGATCCGCCGCGGGGACGCGCCCCGCCTGGTCGACCTGGTCCGCTCCACCCAGGCCAGCGTGGAGGACCTCACCACCAGGCGCGACACCCTGGCAGCCGCCGTCGACGCGGTGCACGGCCGCGGCGCCGGCAGGGCGCTGCAGGCGATGCGCCAGCGCACCGATCAGCTCGCCGACGCGGCCGGCCTGGCGGCCATGCACGGGCCCGGCCTGGTGGTGACGCTGACCGACGCCCAACGCGACGCCAACGGCCGGTTCCCGCGGGACGCCTCCCCCGATGACCTGGTGGTACACCAGCAGGACATCTCGGCGGTGCTCAACGCGGTGTGGAGCGCCGGCGCCGAAGCCGTCCAGATGCAGGACCAGCGGATCACCGCGTCGTCGGCGCCGCGCTGTGTGGGCAACACCCTGCTGCTGGGCGGGCGCACCTACAGCCCGCCGTATATCGTCACCGCGATCGGCGACCCGGAGGCCATGCAGGCCGCGCTGGCCGCCGCTCCGCTGGTCACGCTGTACAAGCAGTACGTGATCCGGTTCGGCCTGGGCTACAGCGAGCAGGCCGGCACCGATCTGCAGGTCACCGAGACGCCGGGCCCGGCCAAGATGCGCTACGCCGTCCCGGCCGGCCCGGTCGACTACTGACCGTCGGCGGTAGCCTGTCAGACGTGCGGATCCTGGTCGTCGACAACTACGACAGCTTTGTGTTCAACCTGGTGCAGTACCTGGGCCAGTTGGGTGTCAAGGCGGATGTCTGGCGCAACGACGACGAGCGGCTGGCCGACCCGGCCGCGGCCGTGGCGGACTTCGACGGGGTGCTGCTGAGCCCGGGGCCCGGAACCCCGGAACGCGCCGGCGCGTCGATCGCACTGGTCGGCGCGTGCGCGGCCGCGCGGATCCCGGTGCTGGGCGTGTGCCTGGGCCACCAGGCCATCGGCGTCGCATTCGGCGGCACCGTGGGCCGGGCGCCGGAGCTGCTGCACGGCAAGACCAGCACCGTCTTCCACACCGACGCCGGGGTGCTCAAGGGCCTGCCGGATCCGTTCACCGCCACCCGGTACCACTCGCTGACGATCCTTCCCGAGACCATGCCCGCCGAGCTGCAGGTCACCGCGCGCACCCGCGGCGGGGTGATCATGGGCGTGCAGCACACCGAGCTGCCGATCCACGGGGTGCAGTTCCACCCGGAGTCCATCCTCACCGAGGGCGGCCACCGGATGCTGGCCAACTGGTTGGGCTACTGCGGCCTTGGGCGCGACCCAGAAGAGATGGAGCGGCTGGTGCGCCGGCTCGAAGAGGAGATCGCGGCCACCGTGCAGTCCGCCCGGGAAGCGGCCCCGACTCACTGACCGAAGCGCAGGGTGATGTTGCCGTCGGTGTTGACGCCCTGGCCGGCCGCCGGGGTCTGATAGAGCACCCGGTTGTGCCCGGAGCCGCCGGCGTCGACGTCGGCGCCCTTGACCAGCACCCCGGTCCAGCCCAGTGCCCGCAGCGCCGGCTCGGCGTCGGCCCAGAACATTCCGCTCAGATCCGGCATCACGAACTGGTTGCCCCGTGACACCCGCAGCTCGATCACTCCGTCGACCGGCGCGGTCTCCCCGGACGGCGGGCTGGTGGCGATCACCTCGCCGGCCGGTCGCGGGCTGTCGGCCGTCACCTCGGTGATCTTGGTGAAGCCGTAGACGGTCAGGTTCTTACTCGCGAGCTCAAACGTCTGACCGGTGACGTCGGGCACCTGCTTGGTGGCCGGGCCGGTGCCGATCGTGATCACGATCTCGTTGGTGATCGCGGTGGTCTGGTTGGCCGGCGGATTGGTGCCGACCACCTTGTCCTTCAGCTCGGGACTCGACGGCGCGTCGACCTGCTTGAACTTGCCGAACCCGGCGGCGGTCAGTTTCTTGACCGCGTCGGCGTAGCTCAGGGCCGCGACGTCGGGCAGCTGACGCTGCTCGGGCCCGTAGGACACGTTGACGGTGATCTTGTCGCCCTTGTTCGCCGGGGAACCGGCGGGCGGTTCGGTGCTGATCACGTGGTCCGGCGGGACGTCGGAGTCGGCGCGCTGCTCGGTGCGGGTCTTGAAACCCTTGTTCTGCAGTTCGGCGATCGCGTCGAACGACGCACGCCCGTGCACGTCGGGAATCTGAATCTGGTGGGTGCGGCCACCGAAATTGTTGATCGACACCGTCACCATCACGGTCAGCACGGCCAGCACGATCGCGGCGATCAGCCACCGGCCCACCGAACCCGGGCGTTCCGGGGTGAAGTCCAGTTGCTGGCGGGGCAGCGGATCGGTCTGCGTACCGCTGCCGTCGCGCGCCATCAGGCTGACGCGGTCGGCCTCGGTGAGCACCCGGGGCGCCTCCGGCCGCTCCCCGTTGTGCACCCGCACCAGATCTGCACGCATCTCCGCGGCGGTCTGATAGCGGTTGTCCGGGTTCTTCGTCAGCGCCTTGAGCACCACGGCGTCCAGATCGGCGGGCAGGTCCGGGCGGCGCTGCGACGGCGGCACCGGGTCTTCGCGGACGTGCTGATAGGCCACCGCCACCGGGGAGTCACCCACGAAAGGTGGGTCACCGGTGAGGATTTCGTAGAGCACGCAACCCAGTGAGTACACATCGGAGCGGGCGTCGACGGTGTCGCCGCGGGCCTGCTCCGGCGACAGGTACTGGGCGGTGCCGATCACCGCCGCGGTCTGGGTGACGCTGTTGCCGGCGTCGGCGACGGCGCGGGCGATGCCGAAGTCCATCACCTTCACCGCGTTGTTCTGGTCGATCATGATGTTGGCCGGCTTGACGTCGCGGTGCACGATGCCGTGCTGGTGGCTGAAGTTCAGCGCCTGACACGCGTCGGCGATCACCTCGATGGCGCGGGTGGGTGACATCGGGCCGTCGTTGTGCACGATGTCGCGCAGCGTCTCGCCCTCGACGAGCTCCATCACGATGTAGGGCAGCGGACCGGCCGCGGTCTCGGCCTCGCCGGTGTCATAGACCGCGACGATCGCCGGGTGGTTGAGCGCGGCCGCGTTCTGCGCCTCCCGCCGGAACCTCAGGTAGAAACTGGGATCGCGGGCCAGGTCGGCGCGCAGCACCTTGACGGCCACCTCGCGGTGCAACCGGGTGTCGACGGCCCGATGCACCTCCGACATGCCGCCGAAGCCGATGATCTCGCCGAGCTCGTAGCGGTCGGAGAGGCGCTGCGGGGTGGTCACGGTGACGTCCCGGTCCGGGTCCAGCCGGTGGGGTGCGCCGGGGTGCTGTCCGGGTGCGACTCGGAGCTCGGCGGAGACACCTTCTCGGTGACGGTCTGTTCCGTGCCCGAGGTCCCGGGCTGGTTCTTGTTGAACGCCACCAGCATCACCGCGATGATGATCGCCAGCGTGCCCAGCACCCCGGCCGCCCACAGCAGTGCACGCTGACCGGCGGTGAAGGTGCGCCGCGGCTCCGGCGGGCGGTGGCTGCCGGTGGCCGGCCGGGCGCGCCGCGCCGCGGTCTGCCGTGCCGACACCGGTGCCACCGCGCGGGTCACCTGACCCGACGGGATCGACGACGGTGCGGCTCGCCCGGCCGGAAGTGCCTGGCCGGGCCGGGTCGGACGGCGGCCGGAGCGCACCGCGGCGACTGCGTCGGCGAACGGGCCGCCGCTGCGATACCGCGAGCCCGGGTTCTTGGCCAGGGTGATCTCGATGAGCTCACGCACGTTGGGCGGCAACTCCGCCGGCAACGGCGGCGGGGGCTCCTTGATGTGCTTCATCGCCACGGTCAGCGCCCCGTCACCGGTGAACGGGCGGCGCCCGGAAAGAACCTCATAGCCCACCACGCCCAGCGAGTACACGTCGCTGGCGGCGGTGGCGTCCTGGCCCAGGGCCTGCTCCGGGGCGATGTACTGGGCGGTGCCCATCACCATGCCGGTCTGGGTGACCGGGGCGGCGTCGACGGCCTTGGCGATACCGAAGTCGGTGATCTTCACCTGACCGGTGGGGGTGATCATGATGTTGCCCGGTTTGACGTCGCGGTGCACCAGCCCGGTGCTGTGTGCCACCTGCAGGGCGCGGCCGGTCTGCTCCAGCATGTCCAGGGCGTGCCGCAGCGACAGCCGCCCGGTGCGTTTGAGGACCGAGTTCAACGGCTCACCGTTGACCAGCTCCATCACCAGGAACGCGGTGCGGCCCTCGCCGTCGAGCTCGGTCTCGCCGTAGTCGTGCACGCTGGCGATGCCCGGGTGGTTGAGCATGGCGGTGTTGCGTGCCTCGGCGCGGAACCGCTCGATGAACTCGGGGTCGGAGGAGAACTCGGGCTTGAGCACCTTGACCGCGACGCGGCGGCCCAGCCGGTTGTCGACGGCCTCCCACACCTGGCCCATGCCGCCGGTGGCGATCAACCGCTGCAAGCGGTACCGCCCGGCGAGCGCCGCCCCGACCTGCGGACTCATGATCGCCCCTGTAGTGCCGCTTCGATGACGGCCCGGCCGATCGGGGCCGCCAGGGCGCCGCCGGTCGCCGACAGGCGGTCGCCGCCGTCTTCGACCAGGACGGCAACGGCCACCTTGGGGGCGCTGGCCGGGGCGAAGGCGATGTACCACGCGTGCGGCGGCGTGTGCCGCGGATCGGGACCGTGTTCGGCGGTACCGGTCTTCGACGCGATCTGTACGCCCGGGATGGCCCCCTCCTGCTGGGTCACTCTTTCGGCGTCGATCATCAGTTCAGTCAGCTTAGTCGCGACCTGCGAGGACACCGCACGGCGCTGTTCGCGCGGCTGGGTGGTCGCGATCCCGGCCAGATCCGGTCCCTCCAGCCCGTCGACCAGGTAGGGCGCCATGGTCAGGCCGCCGTTGGCGATGGTCGCCGCGATGACGGCGTTCTTCAGCGGTGTGACCGCGACGTCCTTCTGGCCGATGCTGGTCATGCCCAGTGCCGCGGCGTCGCGGATCGGGCCGATCGTCGACTCGGCCGCCTGCAGCGGGATCGGCTCGGGGGGCAGGTCCAGACCGAAGCCGGCGGCGGTGGAGCGCAGCGCGTCGGCCCCGGTGCGGATACCCAGCTGGACGAAGGCGGTGTTGCAGGACCGGGCGAAGGCGACCTTGAGCGGAACGGTCGCCTCGTGGCCGTCGCAGGTGTTGCCGCCGTAGTTCTCCAGCGTGACGCTGGAGTCGGGCAGCCCGATGCGCGCGGCGTTGGTCAGGGTCTCGTTCTCGCTGATGCCGGCCTGCAACGCTGCCGCGGTGGTGATCACCTTGAACGTCGAGCCGGGCGGGTAGGTCTCGTTGAGGGCGCGGTTGGTCAACGGCGATTCCGGGTTGTCCCGCAGCTGCTGCCAGGCCTTGCCCTGCGCGGCGGAATCGTGGGAGGACAACTCGTTTGGGTCATAGGACGGCGCCGACACCATGGCCAGGACCTTGCCGGTGGACGGTTCCAGGGCCACCACCGCACCGCGGCAGCCGCCGGAGCAGCCGTCGCGCATGGCCTCCCAGCCGGCCTGCTGTACCCGGGGGCGGATGGTGGTCTCCACGTTGCCGCCGCGGGGGCTGCGGCCGGTGAAGAAGTCGGCCAGCCGCAGCCCGAACAGCCGCGAGTCGGAGCCGTTGAGCACGCTGTCCTCGGCGCGCTCCAGGCCGCTGCTGGAGTAGCGCAGCGAGTAGAACCCGGTGATCGGCGCGTAGACGGCCGGGTCGGCGTAGATGCGCTGGTATTTGATCCGGTCGTCGGTGGCCACCGAGTAGGCCAGCAGTTGGCCCGCGGCGGTGATCTGTCCGCGCTGGCGTGAGTATTCGTCGAGCAGCACGCGCTGGTTGCGCGGGTCGGCGCGCAGGCCGTCGGCGGCGAACACCTGGGTCAGGGTGGCGTTGCCCAACAGCAGCACGGTCAACGCCATCAGCGTCATCGCGACGCGGCGCAGGGAGGTATTCATATGCGCTCGATCACCGCCGTGCCGGCATCGCCGATCGAGGTGGCGCGTTGCTGCGGCTGGGTGCTCAGCGGCCGCCGGGCGGCGTGCGAGACGCGCAGCACGATCGCCAGCAGCACGTAGTTGGCCAGCAGTGAGGACCCGCCGTAGGACAGCCACGGGGTGGTCAGCCCGGTCAGCGGGATCAGTTTCGTGACGCCGCCGACCACGATGAACAACTGGATGCCCAGGGTGGCGGCCAGACCGGCGGCCAGCAGCTTGCCGAAGCTGTCGCGCACGGCGATCGCGGTGCGCATGCCGCGCACGATCACGATCGTGTACAGGATCAGCACCCCGGCCAGACCGACCAGGCCCAGCTCCTCGCCGAACGCGGCGATGATGAAGTCCGTCGACACCGCGGGCACGTAGCCGGGCTGTCCGTTGCCCAGGCCGGTGCCGAAGATGCCGCCGGTGGCGAAGCTGAACAGCGACTGCACCATCTGGTAGCCGATGCCCTCGGGGTCGGCGAACGGGTCCAGCCAGGTCTGCACCCGCACCCGGACGTGGCTGAACATGAAGTACGCCGCGGTGCTGCCGGCGGCGAACAGCAGCATGCCGATCACCATCCAGCTGAACCGGCGCGTGGCCAGGTACACCACCACCAGAAACGACGTGTAGAGCAGCAGCGAGGTGCCGAGGTCCTTCTCGAAGGCCATCACCGCCACCGCGATGACCCAGGCCGCCAGCAGCGGGACCAGGTCTCGCGGGCGGGGCAGGTTCATGCCGAGCACGTGCTTGCCGGCGCTGGTGAACACGCCACGCTTGGCCACCAGCACCGCGGCGAAGAAGATCAGCAACAGAATCTTGGAGAACTCGGCGGGCTGAATCGAGAAGCCCGGCAGGCGAATCCAGATCTTGGCGCCCTGCTGTTCGGACATCGACGCGGGCAGCAGACCGGGGATCACCAGCAATACCAGGCCCACCAGACCGCACAGGTAGCCGCTGCCGGCGAGCTGGCGGTGGTCTTTGAGCAGTTCCAGGACCGCGGCGAACACCAGCACGCCGACCAGCGTCCACAGCATCTGGGCGCCCGCACTCGGGCGCGAGTCGGCGCCGTCTACCCCGAGGTCGATGCGGTGGATCATCACCAGCCCGAGTCCGTTGAGCAGCGCGACCACCGGCAGCAGCAGCGGGTCGGCGTAGCGGGCCGAGCGCCGGATCACCAGGTGGGCGAAGGTGAACAGCACCAGAAACGCGGTTCCGTAACCGACCAGGTCCCAGCGCAGGCCCTGCTCGTGACCGGCCTCGACGATCATGATCGCCACGGCGACGATCATGGTCGCGAAGCACAGCAGCAGCAGTTCGGCGTTGCGCCGATCCGGCAGCACCGGTATCAGCGACACCGGTGGCTGCGGTTCTGTGGTCATGAGGCCGCCCGGCAGTCGGTCCCCGGTTCTGGCGGGGCCGGCGGCAGGTTCGTCAGCGTGGGCAGGTGCGGTGTGGGCGCGGTGGCGCCGCCGGTCTTCGGCGTGGCCGACTTGGCCGGGCACGGCGGCAGCAGTGAGTCGCGGGCCAGGTTGCGCAGTTGGGTGATCGCGTCGTCGAGGGTCCCGGCGGGCAGGCCGTTGCTGACCTGTTGGCGGGCGGGTGGGCGCAGGTCCTGCAGGGTCATCAGCCGGCAGCCCAGTTTGTCGCCGGACTGGCTGAAGCTGATCTGCACCAGCGCCCCGCGGCTGTCCAGACACCCCAGCAGGTAGGGCTCCTGCAGCGGCATGCCCAGGACCGCCCCCTGCACGCCGCGCATGATCGCCACGGTGCCGCCGTAGGCCGTCACGTAGTAGTTGGTGCGGATGATCACCCGCCCGATCAGCAGCCCGGCGACCAGCAACGCCACCAGCAGCGCCGCCACCGTGACCATCCGCCGCCGTGACCGGGGCGGCCGGTCCGGGGTCTCGATCTGCGGCAGCACTCGCTTGGCGACGGCTTTGCGCGGTGAGATCGCCGAGGCGCGGCCGGCGGCCGTGTTGAGGGAGACGACGTGCTCGTCGGCGTTTTCGGAGACCGCGCCGGCCAGGATCGGCTGGGTCTGGCCGTAGTCGACGTCGACGACGTCGGCCACCACCACCGTCACGTTGTCGGGGCCGCCGCCGCGCAGCGCCAACTCGATCAGCCGCAGCGCGCTGTCGTTGACGTCGGGGATCTCCAGCGCCTCGTGGATGGTCTCGGTGCTCACCGGGTCGCTCAATCCGTCGGAGCACAGCAGGTAGCGGTCCCCGGCCTGCGCCTCACGCATGATCAGCGTCGGCTCCACCTCGTGGCCGGTCAGTGCCCGCATGATCAGCGAGCGCTGGGGATGGCTGTGGGCCTCTTCCAGGGTGATCCGGCCCTCGTCGACCAGGGTCTGAACGAAGGTGTCGTCCTTGGTGATCTGGGTGAGCTCGCCGTCGCGCAGCAGGTAACCGCGCGAGTCGCCGATGTGGGCCAGCCCGAGCCGCGGAGCGGCGAACAGGATGGTGGTCAGCGTGGTGCCCATGCCCTCGAGTTCCGGATGGTCCTCGACGTAGGCGGCGATAGCTGAGTTACCCTCTTGCACAGCCGATTCCAGCTTGGCCAGTAGGTCGCCGCCGGGCTCGTCGTCATCGAGGTGGGCGAGCGCGGCGATCACCAGTTGCGACGCCACTTCACCGGCGGCGTGCCCGCCCATGCCGTCGGCCAGTGCCAGCAGCCGGGCCCCGGCGTAGACGGAGTCCTCATTGTTGGAGCGCACCAGTCCGCGGTCGCTGCGGGCGGCGTAGCGCAGGACCAGGCTCACCGGCGGAGCTCGATCGCGGTCTTGCCGATTCGAATCGGCGTTCCGACGGGAACCCGTACGGCAGTAGTCACCTTCACCCTGTCAAGGTAGGTGCCGTTGGTCGATCCGAGGTCTTCGACATACCATTCCGTTCCCCGTTGGGACAGTCGCGCGTGCCGGGTGGAGGCGTAGTCGTCGGTGAGCACCAGGGTGGAGTCGTCGGCGCGCCCGACCAGAACGGGCTGGTCGCTCAGCGCGATCCGGGCCCCGGTCAGCGGCCCCTCGGTGACCACCAGGTGGCGCGCGGTGCTGCGCTGCTCGCGCGACGGCAGCAGAACACCGCGGATCGACAGGCCACGGCGAACCATCACCGCGCCGGTCGGGGCGTAGATGTCGGTGCGCAGGATGCGCAGCACCGACCAGATGAACAGCCACAGCAACGTCAAAAAACCGGCGCGCGTCAGCTGCAGCACGAGTCCCTGCATCCGGCGTCCTCTCCGTCTTCGCGCCGACCATGTGGTGCTCACGCGGAGCACTTCGGCAAAGTCACGATACTTGGACGCGGCTGACCGTAGGGAAAAGCGGGAGGGCCCCCGCATGCTCTGGGCCTTCTTCCGGCTTATCCGGGCCGCGTGACGTGCGCCGGAAGCTAGTGGACCCGGACGATGATCTCGGAGTGACCCAGGCGGATCACGTCGCCGTCGGCCAGCTGCCACTCCTGCACCGGGGCGTTGTTCACCGTGGTGCCGTTGGTGGAGTTCAGATCGGACAGCAGTGCCACCCGGCCGTCCCAACGAATCTCCAGGTGCCGGCGCGAGACCCCGGTGTCGGGCAGCCGGAACTGGGCGTCCTGGCCGCGGCCGACCACGTTGGCGCCTTCGTGCAGCTGGTAGGTGCGGCCGCTGCCGTCGTCGAGCTGCAGGGTGACCGACGCCGGAGCCGAGTAGGCGCGCTGCCCGTAACCGCCTTGGTCGCCGTAGCCGCCCTGCGGCTCGCCGTACCCGCCGGGGGCGGGCTGCCCGTAGTCCTGGCCGTAGCCGCCACCCTGGGGTTCGCCGTAGCCGCTGGGGGCCTGTTGGCCGTAGTCCTGGCCGTAGTCGTAGCCGGGAGCGGCGGCAGGGGCCTGCTGGCCGTAGTCATAGCCGGGCTGGCCTGCGGGCTGGGAGTAGTCCTGCCGACCGTAGGACGGCGCGCCCTGGTCGGGGTAGGACTGCCGCTGCTCCTCGGGGTAGGAGTAGTCGTTGCCGTAGCCGGGCTGACTGCCGGGGTACCCCTGCTGCGGCTGCGGGTAGCCCTGGGGCGCCTGGGGAGCTGCCTGAGAGCCGTAGCCGCCCTGGTCCGGGTAGGAGGGGCGCTGGTCATAGCCGGAGGGTGCGCCCTGAGGCGGGCCCTGGGGTGCGCCGTAGCCGCCCTGGCCGCCGTGGCCGCCCGGGTAGCCCTGCTCGTAGCCGCCCTGCTCGTAGCCGCCCTGGCGCGGCGGGGCGTAGCCGCCAGGACCACCCGGGGCCTGCTGGTAGGGGTCGGGCTCGGGGGCGTAGTGCCCGCCGCGGCCTTCGTCGGCCGGCCGGCCGTAGCGCGGGTCGTAGTAGTCGTCGCCCGGACGGTCCTGACCGTGGGCGCCGCGGTAGCTCGGGTTATCGGTCATCGGTGACACTCCTGATTCTGCGACAGACGCATGCTCGGATAGGGGCGGGCGGGGTTCATCGACCGGCTGGCTGGGGCGGGCATCCGGATTGACAGCGCCTCGGGTGCGGACCTGACCGGTACGCAGACTCGGCGACTGCTCGAACCGGACAACCACATCACCATACGTTTGCCACCCCTGTTCGCCGATGTGTCCGGCCAAGTGCCGGGCGAAGGCCTTCGACGTCAGATCCTGGTCGGCGCCCACATTGTCGTAGTCGTCCACACCGAGGGTAATGACGTATTCGTTGGGTGCCAAAAGTTGATTGCCGGCCAATGCGCGCACTCCGGCGGCGGCTTCCCGGCGCAGGGCAGCCTCAACGTCCTCGGGGACCACTTCCCCTCCGAAGACCTTGGCCATCGCATCCTCCACGGCGGATTCGAGCTTGCGCTCGATGCGCTGAACCAGCCCATGTCGGCTGTCCATCCGCTGTCCGCCTTACTCGCCGTCATCACGTCTGTTGGGTGGGCGAGCGCCGACGCGGCGTGTCGCCCGACTGCATCCGCCCTGCACATGGTATCGACCCGGTAAGCCGCGGCGGCACCCTAAATCGGCGGAGAATCGGATAAGACCAGGTCACGATGGGGTCACGGCGAGCGGTTCGTGGCCACCACCACGGTGGGCGGCGGTGCTCCAACCGCTGGGAAGGGGCCCCGCGCGGTCGTGATACGCTCCCCCGGTCGCTCGGGCGAGTGGCGGAATGGCAGACGCGCTGGCTTCAGGTGCCAGTGTCCTTCGGGACGTGGGGGTTCAAGTCCCCCTTCGCCCACAAAATTTCGACGGGATGGCCCCGGCCCTATGGTCGGGGCCTTTTCTGTGGAGGCCTTTTCTGGGGGGCCTACTCCCCCACCGGGGCCTGGCGCAGCCCCGGCAGCACGTAGCGCCGCAGATGGCGCCGTACCGCCGCCGGGTCGTCGGGGTCGATGTGGTTGCCCGGGACGCTGCCCAGGCTGATCATCACCCGTGCCAACCACTCGCTGGCCTCGGGCAGGTCGGTGTCGGGGTGGATGTCGCCCTCAGCGGCGGCGGCGGCCACGAACGGATACCAGAACCCCGCGAGGTCGGGCACCAATTCGTGGACCCCGGCCCCGACGCAGGCGGCGAACTCGTCGGGTTCGGAGGTGCGCAACCGCAGCAGCAGCGTGCCGGGGTCGTCGTAGGCGCGGCGCCCGATGTGCACGCCGGCCACCAGCCGGTCCTCGAAGCTTTCCAGGGTGGAGAGCTCGGCACGCGATTTGGCCCAGCTGGCCTCGATCAGCCGGATGATCCCGGCGCCGACGAGCGCGGGTTTGTCGGGGAACTTCCGGTACAGCCAGGCGCGCGAAACCCCGGCGCGCTCGGCGACGTCGGTCATGGTCGTGGCCCGAATACCCTTCTCGGCCAACAGTTGTTCCGTCGCATCCAGGAGCCGGTCGGTGGTCGACGGCGTCGCCCCCGCCGGCGTCTTTGCGTCCACGGCTCACCTCCTGCGGCAGAAGCGTAGCAAGGGAGTAGACAGGTTTGAAGATCTGTGTACTATGACGAATCGCGCCCTGTAGACACTTCTGCAAACGTGTCTACCCCCGATTCCGGAGGTTCCCATGCACACACCCCGCACCGCGATCATCGGTGCCGGCATCAGCGGCCTGACCGCCGGCAAGATGCTGTCCGACTACGCCGTCGACTACACCTGCTTCGAATCCTCCGACCGGATCGGCGGCAACTGGGCGTTCGGCAACCCCAACGGGCACTCCAGCGCCTACCGGTCCCTGCACATCGACACCTCCAAGCACCAGCTGTCGTTCCGGGACTTCCCGATGCCCGCCGACTACCCCGACTTCCTGCACCACACCCTGGTCAAGGAGTACCTGGAGTCCTACGCCGAGGCGTTCGCGCTCAAGCGCAACATCGAGTTCGGCACCGAGGTCACCCACGCGCAGCGGCTGCCCGGCGGCGGTTGGGAACTGGAACTCACCGGCGGCAATCGCGAGCGGTTCGACCTGCTGGTCGTCGCCAACGGCCACCACTGGGACCCGCGTTACCCGGAATTCCCCGGTGAGTTCAGCGGTGAGACCCTGCACGCGCACCACTACATCGACCCGAAGACGCCGCTGCAGTTCTCCGGCAAGCGCATCCTGGTCGTGGGCCTGGGCAACAGCGCCGCCGACATCGCCGTCGAACTGTCATCGAGGACCCTCGAGAACGAACTGACCCTGTCGACGCGTTCCGGAGCCTGGATCGTGCCGAAGTATGTGGCCGGCAAGCCCGCCGACAAGTACTACCGGACCAGTCCCTATGTGCCGTTGTCCTGGCAGCGCAAGGTCGCCCAGTGGGCCCAGCCGATCATGTCCGGCCGGCCCGAGGATCTCGGCCTGCCGACGCCCAACCACAAATTCTTCGAGGCGCACCCCACCCAGTCGATGGAGCTGCCGTTCCGGCTGGGGTCCGGCGACGTCGTCCCGAAGCCGAACATCAGCCGGCTCGACGGCGACACCGTGCACTTCACCGACGGCACCAGCGGCCAGTTCGACATCATCATCTACGCCACCGGCTACAACATCACCTTCCCGTTCTTCGACGAGTCGTTCATCAGCGCGCCGGACAACCGGATGGACCTGTACAAGAGGATGTTCTATCCCGGTATCGACGACCTGGTGTTCGCCGGATTCGCCCAATCCACCCCCACCCTGTTCCCGTTTGTGGAGTCCCAGGCCCGCCTGGTCGGTGCCTACGCCGCCGGCCGCTACCGGCTGCCGTCGGTGGCCGAGATGCGCCGGGTGATCACCGCCGACATGCGCAAGTACACCGGCCACATGATGGACACCCCGCGGCACACCCAGCAGGTCGACTACTTCCTCTACGAGCACGACATGCGCACCCGCGAGATCCCGGGCGGGGCGAAGCGGGCGGCTCGGCTCGGCGGGCCGGTGTGGGCCGGGGTCGCCGCGACGCAGATCGGAGCAACCGCGTGAGCACGACGATCCGATTCGACAGTGGCGGGGCGACGTGCGTCGGCCAGTTCTTCCCGGCCGCCAAGCAGCTCGGCGAGAACGGCTCGCCGGTGGTGGTGCTCGGGCACGGCCTGGGCGGCACCGTCGACTCCGGACTGATCCCGTTCGCCGAAGCGTTGAGCGCGGCCGGATTCGCCGCGTTCGCCTTCGACTACCGCTACTTCGGGGCATCGGAAGGGCAGCCCCGGCAACGGATTTCGATGAAGGAACAGATCGCCGACTTCCGCGCGGCCTGCACAACCGCGGCCCAGCAGCCCGGCGTCGACCCGACCCGCGTCGTGCTGTGGGGCGTGTCGCTGGCCGGCGGCCACGTCTTCGAGCTGGCCGCCACGCTGCCCGGCGTGGCCGCCGCCATCTCGCTGACCCCGATCGTCAGCGGCCCGGCCGCCGCCGTCGCCGCACTGCCGCAGCACCGGCCGTCGACCATGCTGCGTTCGACGGTGACGGGCTGGCGCAGCGCGCTGTCGCAGCGCACCGGCGGGCCGCCGGCCACCATCGCGTTGGTGGGCCGCCCCGGCGAGCTGGCCACCCTGACCCCCGACGGCTACTACGAGGCCTACACCGCGATGGCGGGTCCCACCTGGCGCAACGAGATCGACGCGCAGGTCGGCGTCCAGCTGGGCGGCTACCGCCCGGGGCGCCACGCCGCCGCCATCGCCTGTCCGATGCTGGTGCAGATCGCCGACTCCGACCGCTGCGCTCCCCCGCACTCCGCTGCCAAGGCGGCATTCGCCGCGCGCGCCGAAGTGCGGCACTACCCGTGTGATCACTTCGACGTCTTTCCCGGCCGCGAATGGTTCGACCACGTGATCGACCACCAGATCGTCTTTTTGGCCCGCCATCTCGGTCCGACGACCGCTACCGTCACGGGCTAGGAGGTAGTGGTGGCAGAGACGATGCAGGAATTGCTCGCGCAGCGCGCCGAGCAGGACGGTCCGGCGGTGCTGCACCGCGTCGCCGACGGCGAGCAGCTGCGCTGGACGTGGCGCGAGTACGTCGACCGCGCCTCGCGGCACGCGGCGGCACTGCTGGCCAGGGCCGACACCGCCCGCCCGGTGCACGTCGGTGCCCTGCTGGGCAACACCCCGGCGATGCTGACCGCCTTGGCCGGCGCCGCACTGGGTGGCTACGTGCTGTGCGGGGTCAACAGCACCCGGCGCGGCTCGGCGCTCGTCGGTGACCTGCGCACCGCCGACGCGCAGATCCTGCTGGTCGACGCCGAGCACCGCGAGCTGCTGGCCGGCCTGGACCTGGCCGGGATCACCGTCATCGACGTCGACGACCCAGCCTGGGCGCAGGCCTGTGCCGACGCCGGCGAGCTGACCCCGCACCGCCGTGCGACGGCGATGGATCCGTTCGTGATGATCTTCACCTCGGGCACCAGCGGTGACCCCAAGGCGGTGCTGGTCAACCACTTCATGGTGCTGGTCGCCGGCCAGAATCTCACCGAACGCTTCGGCCTGGGACCCGACGACGTCGCCTACCTGTCGATGCCGCTGTTCCACTCCAATGCGATCGTGGCCGGGTTCGCACCCGCGGTGGCCTCCGGTGCGGCGATGGCGCTGGCCAAGTTCTCCGCGTCCCGGTTCCTCTCCGACATCCGTTGTTACGGAGCCACATACATGAACTACGTGGGCAAGCCGTTGGCCTATGTGCTGGCCCACCCGGAGCAGTCCGACGATGCGGACAACACGCTGCGGGTGGCGTTCGGCAATGAGGGCTCCGACCGGGATATCGCCGAGTTCGCCCGGCGTTTCGGCGCCCAGGTCGTCGACGCGTTCGGTTCCACCGAGAACGCCGTCATCATCACCCGCGAGGACGGCACCCCGCCCGGATCGGTGGGGCGCGGCCTGCCCGGCGTCGCGGTGTACCGCAGTGACCCGCTCGGTGAGTGCCCGAGGGCCCGCTTCGACGAGCACGGTGCGCTGGCCAATGCGGACGAGGCGATCGGTGAGCTGGTCAACACCACCGGCGCGGGCTTCTTCTCCGGTTACTACAACAATGAGTCCGCCACCGCCGAGCGGCTGCGTCACGGCATGTATTGGTCGGGCGACCTCGGCTACGCCGACGCCGACGGCTGGATCTATCTGGCCGGGCGCACCGCCGACTGGATGCGGGTGGACGGCGAGAACCTGGCGGCCGCACCCATTGAGCGAATACTGATGCGCCACAACGACATCAGCCATGTCGCAGTGTATGCGGTGCCGGACGACCAGGTCGGCGACCAGGTGATGGCCGCACTGGTACTGCGCGACGGCGCGCAGTTGTCCCCGACCGGCTTCGTCGACTTCCTCGCCGCTCAGGAGGACCTCTCCCCCAAGGCGTGGCCGCGCTATGTCCGGCTCACCGCGCAGCTGCCCATGACGGCCACCAACAAGATCCTCAAGCGCACCCTCGTGGCGCAGGGCACCGACGTCGGCGCCGACACTGTGTGGGTTCGCCCCGGCCGGGAACGCAGCTATTCGACGACGACGGGAGCCACCCCATGACCGACCGATCTGTCGCCCTGATCGTCGGCGGCGCCTCGGGAATCGGACTGGCCAGCGCGCATGCGCTGGCGCAGCGCGGCGACCACGTGGTGATCGCCGACATCAATGCCGAGGCCGCCCACGCCCGCGCCGCCGAACTCGGTGAGGGGGCCAGCGCGATCGCCGCCGATGTGACCGATGAGGCAAGTGTCGCAGCGGCTTTCGCGGCCGCACGCGAAGTCGGCCCGGTGCGCAGCGTGGTCAGTTGCGCGGGCCTGTCGATCATCGGGCCGATCGCCGATATCGAGTTGTCCGGCTGGCAGACCACCATCGACGTCTGCCTCACCGGCACCATGCTGGTGATCAAGCATGCGGCACGCAACATCGAAGACGGCGGCAGTGTGGTCGCGATCTCGTCACTCAACGGCCGCCAGCCCGGTACCACGATGGCCGCCTACTGCAGCGCCAAAGCCGGTGTGCTGATGCTGATTCAGGTGGCAGCCCTGGAATTGGGCGCCCGCGGCATCCGGGTGAACGCGGTCTCCCCCGGCCTGGTCGACACTCCCCTGGTCGCCGGTCTGGCGATGGTTCCCGGCTTGACCGACGAGTACATCGAGAACACCCCGCTCGGGCGCGAGGGTGTGCCGGACGACATCGCCCAGGCCGTGGAATTCCTGACCTCGCAGCGGGCCTCCTGGATCACCGGTTCGGCCTTCGACATCAACGGCGGTGCGCACCTGATGCGCTACCCCGACGTGCTCGGCAAAGTTCAGGCGTTAGCAGGGAGTTGATCAAATGCGCAGTGTCGTAATCGATGCCCCCGGTTCGATCCGGGTGGACACCCGGCCCGACGCGGAGCTGCCCGGGGCGGACGGCGCCGTGGTGGCGGTGACCGCGGCCGCGATCTGCGGGTCGGATCTGCACTTCTACGAAGGCGATTACCCTCTGGTCGACGCGGTGCCGCTGGGCCATGAGGCGATCGGCACCGTGGTCGAGGTGGGGTCCCAGGTGAGCTCGGTGCGTGCCGGCGACCGGGTGATGGTGTCCTCGGTGGCGGGCTGCGGGCACTGCGCCGGCTGCGGCACGCTGGACCCGATCCGGTGTCATTCGGGACCGCTGATCTTCGGCTCCGGCGCACTCGGCGGCGCGCAGTCGGAGCTGCTTGCGGTGCCGGGCGCCGACTTTCAGCTGGCGAAGATCCCCGAGGGCATCAGCGTCGAGCAGGCCCTGCTGCTCACCGACAACCTCGCCACCGGGTGGGCGGCCGCACAGCGGGCCGACATTCCGGTCGGCGGCACGGTCGCGGTGATCGGACTGGGCGCGGTCGGCCTGTGCGCCGGGATCAGTGCACTGTTCCTCGGTGCGGCAACGGTTCTCGGCATCGACCCGGTGGCGCAGCGCCGGGAGCGGGCGGCGGGCATGGGGATGACTCCGGCGGAGCCGTCGACCACGGCCGCGGCGATGGAGCTGACCGGTGGGCGCGGTGTGGACGCGGTGATCGACGCGGTCGGCTCCGACACCACCATGACCGACGCCCTGACTGCGGTGCGCGCCGGGGGAACGGTGTCGGTGGTCGGCGTGCACGACCTGCAGCCCTTCCCGTTCCCGGCGCTGGCGGCGCTGGTCCGCAGCGTCACGCTGCGGATGACCACCGCGCCGGTGCAGCAGACCTGGCCGCAGCTGGTGCCGCTGCTGGCCTCCGGGCGGCTGAAGGCGGACGGTATCTTCACCACCGAGATGGCCCTGGACGACGCGGCCGAGGCGTATCGGGCGGTGGCTGCCCGATCGGGGGACGTCGTGAAGGTGCTTCTCACGCCGTAGCGTTCAGGTGCCGGTCATCAGATCGGCGGTACCGGAAGAATGGCGATTCCTGTCTCGGATTCGAAGGTGCTCAACAGATCCGGGCGATCAGGTAGGTAGTCGGTCTGGGCGGTATCGAGCGGGCAGCCATCCGTTGCCGCGCCGGTCGGGCCGAAGACAGCCAGACACGCCGCGGTATGGGCGAGGTCGTGCCGAGCCCAGTAGCGGACCCCGTCGAATCCGGCCTGGTGCAGGGCTGTCGCCCAACGTTGGGTCGCAGGATAGTCGATGGTCGTGAAGATCTCGGATGTCACACCGAACCCGATGGCGCCGTTCGATGTCAGGTCAGCTATCCGAACGGTGTTCGTTACCAAGAGCTTTGAGACATCGCGTTCGGCTACCAGGTAGTCGGGGACGATCCGTATCCCGCCCCAGGTCTCCAACAGGGCGATACCTGCGTTCTCGGCGGCATAGCAGGTGCCGTCGGCGGCGGCCAGATCGAAGCGGCCTTCCCCACTACTGGGAAACCAGCGAGGCTCGCGGCCATGGCGATGAGACCGGAAGACCTCGGTGCCGGCGGGGCAGACATACGCGGGAAACGTGGCGAGGTGCGTCGGCGGCGGAGGTGACGCCAGGTGGACAGCTCCCCGTGGTGGACTCACGCGGCCAGTCGTGCCGCGGCCTGCCGTGCCGCGGCCGCGACACGTTCTCGCGCCCCCGCGGCCGGTAGGGATTCCAGCGGAGTTCTGCCGCCGAGCTCGGGTTGTGGCGAAACCAACCATGATGCGGCGGCCCATCCACGCGGGTCAACGGCTGCCCACGGCAGAAGGGCTTCCTTGAGTCCCGGAACTGGACGCGCGGGTACCTGGTCGTCGAAGCCTGCCAGTAGGTACCCGTGGCCGCCGCTACCTTCTAGCCGCAATACCCGGTGATTGCGGACGGCCTGGCTCAACGCCTGCTTGCTCCACCCGGTCAGGTCCAGAGTCTGCCGATGGCTCAGCAGCGTGCCCAAGTGGGCTTCCCAGGACCGACGTGCTTTGAGTCGGCTGACGAGGCCGCGAATCGCAGCCTCTGCGTACTCGACATCGCCGGAGTTGAGGTCTGCGGCATCCACACCCTGCGCAGCGAGTTCGTCATCAAGCACCTTGGCCAGCCGCGTCATACCAACATCATCCTGGGTCAACTAGGTCAAGTCAATGAAGTCAACGCAGCCTGGGGACGCGGCTTCAGCTCCGCGGCCGCAGACGCAACGGCGGCATCGGCGGCGCGGGCAGCCGGTCGAGCCGGCCCCGGTAGCCGTCCACCGCGCCGAAGCGTTCGTCGCCGTCCTCCCACAGCTGTCGGTAGGCGACGATCTCCTCGTGGCTGCGGCCGATGAAGTTCCACCACATCACCAGCTCGGAGCCGAACGGGGTCCCGCCCAGCAGCAGCATTCGGGCGGGGGAGTCCCCAGGGTTGCGCAGCGCCAGCCGACGGTGCCCCGTGCCCTGATAGCCGAGCGCTCCGGAATCTATCGCCACGCCGCCGAGCTCCACCGGCCCGATGTCGCACAACACGCCGTGCTCGAAACCGGGGTCCACGTCGAGCACCAGCTCGGTGCGCGGTGCCAGGTCGAGTTGCGCGCCGAGCAGGGGAGTGAAGGTCTCGACGGGGGAGCGGTGTCCGGCCAGCTCGCCGAGAAACACCAGCGCGGTGGCACCGGGCAGCGACACCGGATCGGGTGCGTAGTGGTCAAAGGCGCGCTCGGTGTCGCGCGCGGAGTCCGGCAGGGCCACCCACAGTTGCACGCCGTGCAGGATCGGCTCCGCTTCCGCGTCGACGGAGACCTCGGAGTGGCAGATTCCGGCGCCCGCGGTCATCAGGTTCAGCTCGCCGGGGCGCACCATCGCGTGCACGCCGCCGCTGTCGCGGTGCTCGACGCGCCCGCTGAACAGCCAGGTCGCGGTCTGCAGACCGGTGTGCGGGTGCGGCGGCACGTCCATGCCCCCGGCGGTCGCGATGTCGTGCGGGCCGTAGTGGTCGACGAAGCACCAGGCGCCGATCAGCGTCCGCTCCCGCTGCGGCAGGGTGCGGCGAACCAGGATGGCCCGGGGCCCGCCCAGCGGCACCTCGCGCGACTCCAAGACCTCGATACCATCCGATGGCCCTGCCGCGCAGTCGAATTCACCCGCAGTCGATTCCAGGTTGCTCAACCGCCCACCTCCGCGCCGTGCGTCAAGCCGTTGCGGCGACCCTACCGCTCAGGCTGCCGACGGTCGACCGACCGGCCTGGACGGCAGGTGAAACACGGCCGCGGGCGCCGTAAGACGGTGACGTTCGTGGTTGGCCAGCAGCGCCTGGTTCTCGGGGAGCTCGCGGGTGTTGATCTCACCGTCGGCGATCTTCTGCAGCACCGCGTGGGCCTGGGCGAGTTCGGCCCGCTTGCGGTACTGCCCGCCGGGCAGCTTCACCCCGGCCCACACGCCGTACTCCTCGCCGCGCTCCACGGCCAGCGCGGCGCACCGGCGTTGCTGGGCCAGCGGGCAGCGCCGCAGGCACTGCAGCCGCGCTTCGGTCGAGGACTGCTCATAGGCGCGGGCCTTGGCGGCGCCGTCAGCGCCGTCGGCGTCGGGGTAGCCGAACCACAGTTCGGGATTCGCGGAGCAGGGGGGTGCCATCAGAACGACCTCCTCGTAGTGCGGACTCGTAGTTTGGAACGAATAACGTAGATGAAAACGTATACGAACAGATACGCGGAACGCAAGAGAAAGTGATAAAAACATATATGTAACTAGTGAAGAGCCAGGCTGTGTACTATCCGAATATGGCCTGGGCGCAACGATGAGCCGCGAGGCGGCGGGCGCGGCCATCCGGGCCCTGCGGGAGGCGCGGGACTGGTCGCTGGCAGAGCTGGCCGCCGCCACCGGCGTCAGCATCATGGGTTTGAGCTACTTGGAGCGCGGCGCCCGCAAGGCTCACAAAAGTACAGTTCAGAAGGTTGAAAATGGGCTCGGCCTGCCGCCGGGCACCTATTCTCGGCTGTTGCTCGCCGAAGATCCCGACGCCGAACTAGCCCAGTTGATGTCGGTGACGGGATCGCGTTCGGCGCCGGCGAGGCCCGCCGGAGCCGTCGTCGTCGACCGCCACAGCGACACCGAAGTGCTGGAGGGATACGCCGAAGCGCAGCTCGACGCACTGCGTTCGGTGATCGCCAGACTGCCGTCGGAAGCATCAGACGAATACGAGACGTATATTCTTTCCGTGATCGCGCAGTGCGTGAAGGCGGAGATGTTGGCGGCCAGTTCCTGGCGGGTGGCCGTCAACGCCGGCGCCGGTCACGCGGACCGGCTCATGGCGCACCTGCAGGCGCTGGAAGTCACCCGCGCCGACCTGTTGGCCCGGATGCCCGCCAGCCTGGCCAGCCGGTTCGACCAGGCGTGCACACGGTCGGAGCTGCCGGAACCGGTGATTGCCGGGTTGCTCGGTATCACCGTCGAGGAGATGTGGGACATCCGCAACACCGGCGTGATCCCACCGGGAGCGCTGGCCCGGGTGCGCGCGTTCGCCGACACGCCCAGGGAGGGGGTAAGGGGTGAACAGTGAGCTGGAACTACTGACGCGGGCTCACCGGCTCTTCGGGGCGGCGGCGCAGCCGGCGACGTTGGATGCCGGACTCGATCGCTATGCCGATCTGCTGATGCGGACTTCGAACGCCTACACCGGCCCGGCGCACGAACGCTATCGGCAGGCGGTAGGTGCCCAGCGGGCGCGGCTGCTGGCCAATGCGCGCACCGACGCGGCCGCAACGGCTGTGCTGGCGGCCGCGGTCGCCGACCATGCCCGCGCCCGGCAGCAGACGGCCGGTGTCCTGGCCGAGGCGCGTGCCGAGGCGCCGGCCGCTGACTCCCCGCTGGCGCAGCGGGAGGCCATGCGGCGTAGCGCCGCACGACTGCGAGCCCAGCGGGCCCACGTGCTCTCGGCACACCGGCGTGCCCAGGTGCACCGGGCCGGGTTGGCGCGCCTGCGGTATCGGGGTGCGCGGCGCCGCGTGAATCCGAATCGATTGCGGTTGACCAACACTCGCGCCGGGGCGGCGGTGCGCGCCGCACTGTCCCGGATCGGCAGACCTTATGTCTGGGGTGCCACCGGTCCGGACCGATTCGACTGTTCGGGCCTGACCCAGTGGGCGTACCGCCAGGCCGGTGTACCGCTGTCGCGCACCACCTACACCCAGATCTACGAAGGAATTCCGGTGGCGCGCTCCGAGATTCGGCCCGGTGACCTGGTGTTCCCCAGCACCGGCCACGTCCAGATGGCGATCGGGAACAATCTGGTGGTCGAAGCCCCGCACGCCGGTGCGACGGTCCAGATCAGCCCGCTGGGCGGGTATGTCGCGATTCGGCGCCCGGTGTTCTGAGAAGTCCACAGCCCCCGGTCGGGTGAATTGTCGACGTCGCGTGCCGTGCGTAGTGTCACCGGCCATGGAGCGGTCAGCGTGACGACTCGCGACGACGTGTTGGACGTGATTTCCCGGATCGAGACGTCCGGGCACGCGGGTGAGGCGACGCGTGCGGCACAGGCCGCCTTGACCATGCCGCTGCCGTCGGTGGGTTATGACCGGGTACTGGATCAGCTGCGCACGGCGTATCCGCGAATCGTCGGCGAGGCGGCTACCGAGCAGCAGGGCGCCGCAGCACAGGCCATGAAGGAAGCTGAAGCGGCACTGCGCCAACAGCTCTCGGCAACAGCGGAATTCGACCGGCACATCCTCGAGGCGGTGCGTCACGCCGGCCAGAACACAGTGGAGGGCCGCCGCCGCCTCGACAATCTGGAGGCCGAGATCGTCGGCGCGGCGCGGGCGTGGGATCTGAGCACCGCAGCCGGGTCCCGCGAGTTCCAGCGTTACCTGATCGGCAAACTGGGCGAGATCATCCGGGTGGTCGCCGCAGCCGACGAGGACGACACCGCCAAGCAGGAGCTGGCGACCGCGCTCACGGCGCTGTACACCGACAACACCGGCCGCGACGAGGCATCACCGGCCGCGCAGCCCCCGCAGGGTGCCACCGAACCGGTGTTGATGCCCGATGTCCCGGCAAAGGCAGGTCCCGACGAGGAGGGTCCCTGGCTCGACCCCGACCTGGACGATGCCTACTTCGACGACGAACTGGAGCCCGAACCCGGCTCTGCGGCCGCAGCGCACTACCAGCCCGAGATGCCGTCGATGCCCCCGAGCTTCGGCGGCGAATCGCCGGGCTTCGGCGGAATGCCGGCGGGGATGTCGCCCGGTTTGCCGCTGGCCGGACTGGGTTCGGACCCGTTCGACGACATCGGTGATGAGGAGTACCCGAGCGACACCGAGGCCGAAGACGCTGGGCCGGAGGACAAGGCTGACACGGACACCGCCGCCGACACTGATGCCGCCGGCGGAAGCGTACCGGAGCCTCCGGCCGACGACGGGCCGGTGACCGTGCGGTTGCCGGACGGGCAGACCACCAACGTCGTCGATCCGCAGCTGGCCGCAGCCATGCAGGCCGCCGCGGACGGCACGCCGGTGGCGGAGGCGTTCCGTCGGCAGGGGATCGCCATCCCGCCGCCGGGCACACCGGTGACCGCCCCCGTGGACCAGGCGCAACTTCAGCCCGGTGACATCGGGGTGTTCACCGACCGCCATGCGCTCGCCGTGGGCGATGGCCGGGCACTGCTCGACGGGCAGCTCCACCTGGCCGGCAACCTGCGGGGGCCCGGATTCCTGGGCTGGCAGCATCCGCCGATCCGCGCCGGTGGGCCGGCACCGGTCCCCGAACCCGTCCCGACACACACCGCCGGCTACCGGTGGGCTTGAAAATCGCCGTCTCAACCGTCATCGTCGACTAGCCAGGGAGGTAAACATGCCACAGGAGATCCACGTCAACAACGCCGTGCTGACCAAGGCGGCCGGAAACCACCAAGAGACGTCCGACTACCTGGCTACCGTGTCGGCCTCCCACGAGGGCATCCGGACAATGCTGAGCTCGCTCGGGCCGATCTACGGTGACCTGCGTCAGGCCGCGGACTCGATGCTCGACGCCCGCAAGGCCTGCTATGACAGCCAGGCAGGCGAGCATTCGGACGTGGCCGGCAACCTGCACGGCGCAGTGTCAACGTGGAACAAGCACGAAGACGACGCGGCCAGGTCATTCCGGAACCTCACCGATGGGCGCTGATGACTGAGCCGAATCCGGCATATGACACCGCGCATCCCAGCGGCGACGTGCTGTTCCGGTCCTGCCGCGGCGGTTATCTGCACAGTGTGGCGCTGAGCGAGACGGCTATGGAGGCCGACGTCTCTCGACTGGCCGAGGCGATCGTGCTGACGGCCGAGGTGTCGTTCCTCAAGGCGGCGTTGGAGATCCGGGCCGACATGGTCACCACCGGGCACGCGCCCTCAGCTGCGGTGCCCACCAATGACGATCTTCGGGTGGCCACCGAGCGTCTGGTGGAACACCGACTGCACGGCGACCCGCACACCGGGCGTTAAGTCACCCACTGCCCGGCGGCATCGGCCCTCGGCGCAATGCCCTCGGGTGCGTCGATCACCGTGTCACCGAACAGGTTTCGGGCGCGTTCCAGCAGCGCGAGCACTTCGCTCAGCGTTGCTTCACATCCCGTCCCCGGGGACCCGACGTCGGCCATGAAATGCACGCTACCGACCTGCTGTGGGGCTGACAATTCACGACACACAAGGGTTGGGGATAGCCAACGGTACGCTTGCGCGGTGGCACTATTCGGTCGACGGTCGGCGCGCCAGCGCCTCCGGAGCGCGGCCCGGGAGTCGTTGACGATCCCGGCGTTCAGCGCTCCGGTCGACTGCAGTGCCTGGGTGCTCGGCGGACTGTGGCCCGCAGAGTTGGCGACGGTGACGCCGGCGACGGCTCAGCTGGCCGAGTACCTGGACGCCGATCTGCGGCGCATTGCAGATTCGGCGAACGAAAAGCTGCATGCGATCGGTCGATCGGGGCTGGCGGGTCAGGCGCGGCAGACCGCCGAGTCCCGAGTGATCAACGTGGCCAGGGCGTTCGCCGTGCTTCGGGTGGAGTCGACGGTGCGCTATCTGCACAACGAGGCCCTGGAGTTTCGTCCGCCGTACGCCAGCCTGAACTCGGCCCCGCCCCCGGCGGCGGTGACCGAGCAGATCCCGGCCCCGGTGGAACCGGAACCCGTCGCGGTGGAGCTGCCTCGCCCGGTCGATCCGCCCCGGGAGGCCCCGAGACCCGCGGCCCGGCATCGGATGCCGGAGCCGGTCGTGGTCGAGCCGGTTCCCGAGCCCGAGCCCGCTCCGGTTCCGGAGGTTGTGGAGCCGGAGGTTGCGGAACCGGTCGTTGTGGAGCCCGTCGTTGTGCCGCCGGCGGTGGCGGAGCCTGTGCCGGTGCCGCCGGTCGTTGTGCCGCCCATCGTTCTGCCGCCTGTCGTTGTGGAGCCCGTCATCGTGGAGCCGGTGGTGGAGGAGCCGGTCGTCGAGCCGGTTGTGGAGCCGCCGGCTGCGGGTGTCCTCCCGGTCGAGGTGGTACCGGTCGTCGAGCTGCCCTTCGTCGAGGCCCCGGCGGTGGCCCCGCCGCCGGAGCCGGTGGTGGCCCCGCCGCCGGATCCAGCCCCGGTCATGCCGGAGTCTTCCGAGCCGACGGTCCTCATTCCGGCCGAGCCCGAACCGCCCGTCGTACCAGCCACGCCACCCCCGGCCCCGCCGGCCGTGGCCGAATCTGATGACCAGCGCCTGCAGCGCCTGCTGGCGTTCGTCGCGCGGCAGGAGCCCGGCCTGAGCTGGGCCGTCGGCAGCTTCGCAGACGGCAAGACCGTGCTGGTCACCGACCTGGCCCACGGGTGGATTCCGTCGGGGATCGAGTTGCCGGCCGAAGTGCACCTGCTCGGTCCCGAGCAGCGAACCGGGACGGCGGCCGCCATGCTGGGCGACGCAACGGCGTCGGCCATTTACCACCCCGGCGATCGGCTGGGCTGGGCCAGCGACTTCGGCGTGACCGAAGCCTCGGTACAGCCCCGTGAACTCGACGCTGTCGACGACCTCGGCTGGCAGCTCAGTGAAGCCACCCATTGGCGCGACGGGCTGCCTCGGATGGCCAACACTCTGGTGAAGGCCGGCGCGACCGGCACCGGTGTGGCCGACGCTGAAATCGACTTACTGCGAGTGCATCTGGACACGGTGCGCTATCAGCTGCTCGCGCAGTATCCCGACGCCGACGCCGCTCTGGTGCTCAACTGCATGCTGCTGGCCGCGACCGAAGGCATCGCGGCAGGGGATGGGGTCTCGGCCAACTACCACTACAGCTGGTTTCGTGCGCTGAGCACTCCACAGCCCAGCCAGTGGGACCCGCAGAAGTAGCGACCCGACAATGAATTGACGCTACTCACACGGGCTCGACATACTAAGTGAATGTCGGGGCCGGACAGTCGCACGGAACTCAGCGACAGGGACCTCGTTGAATCCGTACTGCGGGACTTGCGTGAGGCTGCGGAGAAGTGGGAAGCGCTCGTCGCGGAAGCCGAAAACACCACGTACAGTGTCGATCTGGGTGATGTGCGGGCCGTGGCGAATGCGGACGGACGGCTCCTGGAGCTGACCCTGCACCCCTGCGTGGTCACCGATTACACCCACGGTGAACTGGCGGATCGACTCAACATGGTGTTCACCGCCCTGCGCGAAGAAGCGGTGGCCGACTTCGAAGCCCGCTACGGCGGCCAGGGGTGACCGTGGGCCGGCGCTCGCTGGGTAAATCTGCATTCATGCGCAGTCACGCTCGACCGGTATCGGTTCCGGCCGCGCTGTCGAGGTCGTCGCGAAGCCGCGCGTAGTCGATACCCGGAGCTCTTCGGAAAGCCTCGGCCAGCGCCGGGCCGTTTACGACGTGCCGACGCCCAAGCGGTGGGCCCAGCTTCGTGGTGGGCGCGGTTTTACTCAACTCGCGTTGCCTGATTTCCCAGCCCATTCCATGAGTGTAGGGCTGGTGTTGCGCGACGGCTTAGATGCTGTAGTGCCGCAGCCGCTGCAAGCGGCGCATCCCGGCGGCGGCCACCTTCTCCGGGGCCGGGCGCAGCGCCTCTTCCAGCCGGGCGAGGACGTCGTCGGCGTCCAGGTGCGTACCGATCGCGACCAGGTGGCTGCCGCCTGTGCCCGCAGGCGCAGTGGCCACATGCACTGACGTGCCGACAACGTTAAAGAGGTAGTGGCGCTTGCCGATCGCGACGGTGCCCTTCATCCGGTACACGCCATGAGGCGGGTTTTCGAGCAGGTCGATGAGCGGGCCCGGGTCCACGGCTCCGTCGCCGACGGCGGTCACCGACGTCGCGTGCACATGCTCGTCGTGATCGGGCTCGGCGAGGAGCAGCTCTCGAAAGGACATCTGTCCGTGCTCGCCGCCGCCATCGACGTCATAGAGCAGCCGGGGATCGATGCGTCCGGCCACCGCTCCCACCACATAGGCGTCGGGATTCAGTTCGCGCACACGCGATTCCACCCGGCGCAGGGTGTCGTCACGGGCGTCCTCGGCGATCCGGTCCAACTTGTTGACCACCACCAGCGACGCCGCCCCGTACCGCGGTGGGGGAGCGGTCCCGGTGTCGACGGTGGAGAAGTGCTCCGCGGCGTCGACGACGTCGACGACACCGCCGTGCCGGATCCGCTCCACCCCGCTGAACCGAATCATGCGCGATATCGTCACGGGCTCGGCCACCCCGCTGGCTTCGACGATGATCGCGTCCAGCGCGAGCTTCGGGTCGACGAGCTTCTGCAGTGCCTCATCCAACCCGCCCTCGTCGGGCAGACAGCAGATGCATCCGCCGGCGATGGACACCGGCTCGTCGACCTGGCCGGTGACCAGGCCGGCGTCGACGTTGAGTTCACCGAAGTCGTTGATAACCACCCCGATTCGCGCACCGGGCGCCCGCAGGACATGGTTGAGCAGGGTGGTCTTGCCCGCACCGAGATAACCGGTCAGCGCAATGACGGGGATAGCGGCGTTGCGGTCGACCATCCGGCCATTATCGCCGTCAGGCGTCGGCCGGGAACCAGTAGTCCAGGGTCTGCTCCACCCCGCCCCAGTCGACACCCAGCCAGTCGCCGAAGAAGCCTTCGATGTTGCCGAAGGCGCTGTAGACGAAGGCCACCGCGGAATAGAACAGGCCGTCCCACCAGCTGCTGTCGATCAGGCCGTGGCTCCACGCGTTGACCCAGGCGTCGAACTGGTCGAAGTCCCCGGAGATGTCGACGTTGGTGATCATGCCGTCGGTGCTGTCCACCTGGTTGGCCACCTGTGCGGGCGTGAGTCCCAGATACATCATGTGCTCGTAGAACAGGCCGAGCTCAGAGGTGGAGGTGGGGTCGGTGACCGGGTCGCCGGGGATCGTGTAGTCGGTTACCGCGAACGAGTTGTTCGGGGTCTGGACGCCGTTAAGCAGAGCGGTGTCGAAGAAGTCGGGGGACGAGGTCCCGCCCTCAGCAGGCGAAAAAGTGTCCGCACCAACGGGATTGCCGATGAACACGAAGTGCAGAAGGTTCGGATTGATGCCCTCGTAGGCGAGTTGGGCCATCGCGATCGAACCGGCCGTCGCACCCTGCGACCAGCCGAACACCCACAGCGGGTGGTCGGCGTCGTAGGCGTCCGGGTTGGCGGCGAGTTGGGCGTGTACCTCGCGCACAATCTCGGCCGCCCCGACGAAACTGCTGTGGCCCTGCTGGACCAGCGCCGGGGTGGACAGCAGCAGCAACGAGCCGTCGCACCCGGCGGAACCGACCACGCACGCGGTCGGGTCTGCGCCGACGTCGAAACCCAAGGGGCGCAAGTACAGATCGGCGGCGGTCTCGGCGAACGTCGCCGACGGCGTCGACAAGATGGTCGGGCCGACGAAGATCGCGGTGTCGGCAAGCAGGTCGAAGTCTATGTGCGAGGCGTGGACGGTCGGGGCGGCGAGGACGCTGCCGGCGACCGCACCGGCGATGGCGATCGGCGCTATGGCTCTGGTCAGCATCCCTGGCCCCTTCACCCGCAAGCTAAAAATCACACGAATAAATCACAAGAGTGAGCTGAGGGCGATCATGGCAGGGATGTCCCGCGGAAGTCAACGGACCTGACCAAATCGCGCTAGTTGCGCTAGCGCGAATTGGGGGAATCTCTCTACCATGGCCTCCATGGAGACGATCAGCAGCACAGACGCCAAAAACCAGCTCAATCGGCTCTTGAACGACGTCAAGTCCGGCGCTTCGTTCACCATCACCAGCCACGGCAAGCCGGTTGCGCAGCTGGTGCCGGTCACGGCCGTCCCGCGCAGGTTTGGCCAGCTGCCAAGCGTCGCCGTACCCGATGACTTCGACGCCGCACTGCCGGCAGCAGAACTCGAGGCGTGGGAAGGTTCCCAGGGGTGAATGTCCTGCTCGATACCCACGTACTGCTGTGGCTGGTCAGTAAACCCTCGAACCTGGCTCCCGAGACGCTCGAGATCTTGTCCGACCCCGGGACCGGCCTGTGGGTGACGGCCGCATCGGCCTGGGAGATCGCGACCAAGACCCGGTTGGGGCGCCTCGACGGAGGGGCATTGTTGTCGACCTGGACCGACGTCATCACCGACATGAACTGTTCGGAACTGGCGATCGACTCCGCCGACGCGATCATTGCCGGCCGACTTCCCTGGGAACACCGTGACCCGTTCGACCGGGTCATCGTCGCCCAGGCACTGCGACGCAACCTCACGATCGCAACCCGTGACGCCAAGATCATCGACGCGGCCCTCACCCCGACCCTGACCGGGTGAATTGACGTTAACAACCCTTCCTGTCAGGCTCGCCGAAAGCGATCCGGAGGAGGTCGGGATGTTCGTCGATCCGGCGATGCTCAAGACCGGGGCGTCCCATGCCCACACCGCGTCCGCACACGCCCAAGCAGGTGCCAAGGAGCTGGATCAGCGCACCGTGACGGCAGGCATCTTCGGAAGCTTCGGCGCGGCCGATGTCTTCCACCAGGCGATCTCGAACAGCCACGCCGAGCACGTCACCACCCTCAATGACCACCACCGGACGCTGGCCGATGTCCGGGACAAGGCTCACCACGCCCAGCGGGCATTCATCGGCATGGACCAGGCCGCGGCGACTCGACTGCGTGCGGTGCGGTGCAACTCCGATACCTGAATCCGCCGTGGCTGATCGAAGCCGCTGGCGGTGATCCGTGGCAGGTCAACAACACCCTGCAAAGCGGTGATCCGGGCGTCGTCGACGAACTGGCGCAGGCCTTCCACAACGCCGGCGCCTGTACCGCCGGATCCAGCGACGCGTTCGCCGAGGCCCAGAAACGCTTCCGGGAAGCGTGGAGCCGGGAGAACGGCGAGCACCCGATCAATGACTCACTCGAAGTTCAGCGCGCCACCCAAACCCTGCACCTGCAGCTGACCCAGCTCACCGCGATCGGCACCGATCTGGAGAATATCGCCGCCGCACTGGCCGAGGCCCAGAGCTCGGCGTCCGAGAAGATCGCCGCACTGGAGACGCAGCTGCAGACGATCGATGACCACATTGGCAGCTACCTCGACGCTGAGGACGACGACGCCGTTTCGGACCTGGTGCAGCTGGCGGCCGACGACACCGGCGGGATTCTGCATCAGATCGAAAAGATCCGCGACGACTACGCGGCGACACTTCAAGCCGCCACGGCCAAATTGCTGTCCGACGGCTACGACCCGGTGGCACTGCACGGCTACGACGGCGACGGCCAGCCGACTCCGGACCAGCAGACCGACCGCGCAGCGGAGACCTACGGCACCACCCAACGCGACCACGACCAGGAACTGGTGGACGAGCCCGGCGAGATGACGCCGGAGAAGGCCGAAGCCGCTGCGCGCCTGCGTGATTACGCCACCGTCACCGACCCAGCGGCCGATCCGGATGCGCGCCGTCTGGCCGGTGAGCGCCTCGATGACTTCCGGATGGCCAACTTCATCGGGCCGCTGCCGATGGACGGCACCCTCGGCGGCGACGCACGGACCCGGGCGCAGGCGCGACGGGAGATCCAAAAGGGTTTGGAGGGTGGGACGTTGGACGGCCGAACCTTCACACCTGACCAGGCGACTTGGCTCCTCGACACCGCCGAGCAGGAAGCCCGGGTCAGGGTCACTCAACAGGCGATTGAAGACCTCGTCAGAGGCGCCGGGATGTCGCGCCCTGGCGCGACGCAGTTGGTCGGAGACATTGCCAGGGGGCGAGCCGGACACATCCTGCGCGACGGGGCCGATTCGCTGGGGACGTCCACTGGTGCTGGCGAGAGGGCGCTAAACGGTTTCGCAGACACGGTTCCCACCGGCAGACACAACCTGCCCGGGGCGGCCTACAGCGCAGAAGACATCGCCGCGGTCCGGAAGCTGGCGAATGGCATGGGCATCGCAGGCAAACGTCTTGGGGCCGGGGCCGCGATCTACGACATCGTGGTCGACCACAAGCCGTTCGTGGATGTCGCCGCCACAAACTTGGTCGGGTGGCAAACTGGAATCGCAGGTGCTGAATTCGGCGCCGTCGCTGGTGCTCCACTCGGGCCAGTAGGGGTATTCGTCGGCGCGCTTGCCTTCGGGGTTGCTGGCTCGATCGCTGGTGAGCTCGCCACGCAAGCCGCCATCGACGTCATAAGAAATTGACGAAAATATGGATAGTAAATTAACGTTCACATTATGAATCCGACCGCAGACGCCGTTAATGCACAAGAGCTGATAGCGCTGGTCGGCGGCATCGTCTGTATCATAATAGCCACCGCGCTGGAGTCAGATGACCGCGAGAAAATACGACGCAATCGCGGTAGATTCTGGGGCGCAGGATGCGCCTTTTCAAGTTTTATGTTTGTCGGCATGTTACCCGACTGGAAGTATGGCATAGAAGCAGCCGTGGCATGCGGAATCCTGTTCGCTTCCATGGCTTTCGCTTATACCCCATTCCTCAAGGTTCGAGGACGGATATATGCAGCACAATGGCGTCATCGCCAGGCGGAGTCAGTGGAAGACGACTCCGGCCCGGACCGCGATCGGATACCGGACTCCTACACCGGATTTTCTCCAGCTGCTCAAAGCTGGTGGATGCTAACCGTGGTCTGTCTCGTCTGCCTGATCGTTATCTATGCCGATTTTGTCGCACACAATAATCATGTCCATTTATTCGGCATCCCGGCGACGATCGTAGTTGTGTACGTTCCGCTCTACGTCGGCTATTGGGACGCAAGCTGGAACTACCCCGTTGCGCGTGGTCAGCTGAATCAATTCACCATGTTGTCGATCATGACGGCTGGAATTTTCGCGGCCCTTTATTTTGCCACATTCCATATAGGCAAGCGTTGGCCGTGGCGTCCCAAGCGTTCCATTGAGTACCGGATGCATCCGCGGCACCGGCGACAGGGTGGCGAAGACTAACCGGAAGGGGCCTGCTCCAGGGGCCTACTTCGACGGATCCTTCTTGTCCACAATGCGTTTCAGTGGCGTGATGCCGGGATGGCTCGCGTCTTTGGTGGCGGACTTCGTCACCGGCACGTTCGGAGCGGCGGTGGTCCGGCCCTTGACCGGTTGACCGTTGGGCATGCCGGGGGCCGCAATCCGCTTCGACTCGGTCGGTCCGTCTTTGCCGCCCTTGCCGCCACCGCCCGCCCCGCCGGGCATCATCGGCATCATCCCGCCACCGCCGCCACCCGGTCCGGGCGCGCCACCCGGGGCGCCGGCCACTCCGCCTTTGACCATGGCGCTGGCTGGCGTTGTCGGTGTCGAGGTGCCTGGGACTGGTGGCGGGCCGAGATTGCTGGCCGGCGTGGTGCCCATGCCGAGCCCGCCACCGCTTCCCGCGGAGCCGGAGCTGCCCCCCGATCCACTAAGGTCCGGGTGGACGTTCGAGGCCAGTGTGGCGCCGCCGAGTCCGCCCTTGGCCAGCGACATCAGCGGCGACAGTGCACCCTGGCCGGCCTGCATCAAGCCCTGCGGCACCTTGCCCACCGAGCCGAGCACGCCGCTGAGCGCACCGGTGACACCTTGCAGCGCACCGGTAATGCCTTGCATCGCGCCGCCCATGGCGTCCTGAGGGGCCTTTCCGGCCATGGCGTCGGCCATGGTGGCGTCGCCCTTGCCCGCGACCTTCTGGAACTGCGACGCCGCGTCGGCCTCATGTTTGGTGAACTTCTCGACTGCGGACGCTGCGTGGCCGGTGCGGTCGGCGTGGTCCTCGGCCATCTGCGTGTTGGTCGCGGTGAGGTCGGCGTTGGTCGCGGCGCCAAAGGCCGCCGCCGTAGCGTCGACAGGGGAGCTTCCAGGCCCGTGGACAGGGCCCGGTGGGAGAGGTGCAGGGGGTAGCCCCAGGAGGATATTGACGTAGTCCTGGGGATTGACCTTGATGTCGCCTGTCATGGCTTGCCACCTCCGTGCCTTACCACTGCTGTCGCCAGATACCACGCCAGGTGGTAGCGGGCCAACTCCTCGCTGCCCTGGATCAGGGCATCAATGGCGGCCAACAGCATCCAGTCCGCGACATCCTTGGGGGCGTGCGCGGGATAGGCCGACAGTACTCGCGCTCGGGTGTCGGTGAGCACTTGCTGGAACAGCTCGATTTCGTTGTCGGCGGCACCGTATCTGCGGGCCACCGCCTGCGCGACCGTCTGCACGATGCGCGGCAGGCGCGAATTGGCCCCGACGGTGTCAATCAGAGTTGGGCCCAGTTCGTCAACGCGCTGCCCGTGGCGGGCTCGTTCCCCGGTTCCGGGAACCGAGTCCTGCGGATCGGCCTCGGTGATGTAGCTGTTTGGCTGGTGGGCCGCCGCCGCGACCACCGCACCGAGGAGATCGACCACGCTGGTGTCGCGGCGGCGCTGCGCGGGGTTGAGCAGGCTGACACCAGGTGGGAGCTTGACGGTGGGGGGAATCCAGCCGCTGGCCACATCGGTGACCAACACGATGGTCGTCTCGTCGTCCCGCAGGCCGGCGGCCCATGCCAGGCTCGGTTCCTGGCGGGCGACGGCGTCAACTTTGCGCTGCAGATCCTGTTGCTCGGCAAGGCGTTTGGCGGCCGTACCGACGCCGGCGCCGGCCGTGCCCCCGGCCGCCGCACCGCCAGCCATCGCCGCAGCTGAGGGACCACCAGTACCGGCGGTCGGTTTGCCCGGTGCGGAACGATCGGCGGACGAGGTCACCGCGGTACCACCCGAGGTCGGGTTGGTGGCACCACCCGTTGGAGGCGAAGTTGGGGCCGTGGGGCCAGCTGGGGCAGCGGGCGCTGCTGGCGCAACAGCTCCCGCCGGGCGCAGATCCGCCCCATAGCCGGGCAGGGGACCCGACGGCGTGGCCGGGCCAGCGCTGATCGGGGCGGACGGCATCGGGGCCGGTCCGGCCGCCATTGGAGGAGCCGTCGGAGCTGGCGTTGAGCCAACGCCCGGTGCCAGGGGGGCAGCCTCCTGGCCTGAGCCCGCCAAGCTACTCAAGTTGCCAAGCAGGCCGCCGGCCATCGGTGTCGATGAGGGTGATGGTGGCACCGGGGGACCCTGCGGGAACCCCGAGGAACCCGCTGCGCCTGGAGGCAACGGTGGTGGCGGCGGCATGCCACCAGGCCCAGGCGGACCGCCGGGAAAACCAGTGGTAATCGGTTGGCCAGACCCCCCACTTGGGAGGCCACCTGGCAAGCCTGGCGGCATGCCGCCTCCGCCACCGCCGCCGCTGGGCATGCCGGGCGGCATTCCGCCTCCGCCGCCGAGGCCTGGCATGGAGCCGCCACCAGGCATGCCCATGCCGGTACCGCCGGAGGGCGGTCCGCCGGTGGGGACGCCGCTAGCAGCAGGTTCGCTAGCCGGAACGCCGGCTCCGCCTCCGCTGTTGGAGAGCGCCGGGTCGACTCCCCCGGCGGTTCCGCCGCCCATGTGACTGCCGCCACCGCCTCCATGGCCACCGCTACCGAGTGCGGGGCTGGCCTCGGCGCTGCCGTTGGCGCTAGGCGTTTCGGTGGTCATGGTGCTGCTTGGCGCTCCTGTGGTGTTTGCGACGCCGTCGCTGGCCACAGGCGTGCCGGTGAGGACAGCGCCGCTGCGGTTACCTGTGTCTGTTGGGCCGCTGCTGGTGCCGGTTGGGGTGCCGGGTGTGGTGCCTGCGGGGCCGACGGTGCCGGGTGTGGTTGGGGTGCCGGGTGTGGCGCCGGGTGTGGTTGGGGTGCCGGGTGTGGCGCCTGCGGGGCCGACGGTGCCGGGTGTGGTTGGGGTGCCGGGTGTGGCGCCTGCGGGGCCGACGGTGCCGGGTGTGGCGCCTGCGGGGCCGACGGTGCCGGGTGTGGTTGGGGTGCCGGGTGTGGCGCCTGCGGGGCCGACGGTGCCGGGTGTGGTTGGGGTGCCGGGTGTGGCGCCTGCGGGGCCGACGGTGCCGGGTGTGGTTGGGGTGCCGGGTGTGGCGCCTGCGGGGCCGACGGTCGGATGTAGGGCCTTGTCCAG